>NZ_BMIA01000003.1 GCF_014641595.1 Dyadobacter endophyticus
GACTGATCCATAATGCGTTATGTTTTTGCCAAAAGTAATCAGGCGGCCGCTGCTAAAAAATATGCACTTGATAGGCCGGATACATTGTATCCACCACCTGAGCATTGGCGCTTACAGTTACGTATAGAAAGATTATAATTTGTTTTAATAGCGTCATCGGTATGTAAACTGTGAAAGCCCAAATATAGCGTGTTGTGATAAAGTTAGAAAAGTCGCGCCTCCTTGCACTATAGCAAGAACTTCGCAAAAAGCCACAGAACCCCTTGTTCTGTGTTTTCATCTTTAACATAAAATCCGTTATCTGAACAAAAGCGGATTTTCTCGGTTTTGTTCTACTTGTATCCAATATGTCTACCTATTCTTGTAATATGGAAAATTTCCTCAGGACTAAACTCCCGCCATTTCCCCGTGCGATCATCATATGAATAATGACCCGCTTCTAAAACCTGACCGTATAGCGTACCAAAATATTCCTTTAATGCGTTGATGTCGTTTCCGAGTATTTCGGCGGAAGATTCATATGACATGGTCCGGTTACCTGCCAACTTTATTGGGCTACTTTGGAGGCTACCATACTTCCAAATCCTTGAAATCACATAATGATTTAGTGAAGGGCATAGCCGAAGGGAGATTTCGATATTCTCGGGGACGGCGGTTTCTGAAAATTCATCGAAAAGGTCGTGTATCGAAAATTTGTCCTCATGACGTACCCGACGGTAGGCACCGACCAAAAAGGGAATAGTTGGCGAAACGTTCATTTCGCTTAAGAAGCTATACCAAAACATGCTCCAGTTATAAGGGTTAACTTGAAAGCCCTCTTAGACGGGCGCTGGGAACAAAAACTACGATCTCAAAAAGCTTAAAATCGGTGAGCTCAATAATTACATGGATTTTTCTCCAAATAGCTCACGCCGAATTTGCCAATAATCTAGCAGACAAAATAGCATGCTCCTTAGCTCAACGGTAGCCGTATTGTGTGACACGAAAAGGCGATTCATTGCTAACGACTCGAACTCCCTCGCTACATTAAAGAGACTTCTCGCCACATCATTTTTTGCGAAATATTCTCCCAATATCATTGTATTAAGCGCTTCAAACTGGCTATCAACGCTGCTCTTAAGTTGGCGAGCAATTGCTGAACCATCTTTTATGTTTTCCTCAATCAGGCCCATAGCAACATTAATGATTTTCTTTATACCGAGATTCCCTCTTGTACCATAGGTAAATCCTTCCTTCAACAATTTGCTTCGATCAGACTGCTCGTAGAAAGAGATTTCCTTCAAATTATAATCGATCGCTACGGCTATAAATGAGCAGATTAAGTAAAGACATCGCAAGGGCAATTCGCGACGATTTTCCTTAGTAATTGCCTGTTCAGCAAAAAATTTTGCGTGAGTCAACCATTCGTTACATGCGTCGAATGAAAGGGGGCTTGCCAATAAACTTTTACAAAGATTCAGACGCCCCTTCCAATCGCCATCTAATTTGCTTAGGGAGTATTCACTAATTTGCCGATATAGATCTTCGTCTGAAATCCTATCGAATTGATCTCCCGATGTAGCAAGTTTATTCAAAAAGTTCCCGTCTAATACGACGACACCTAGATCTCTTCCAAAATCTTTAACTTCCTGTCTCCTATCTGTGGTAGCAACGATCGCACTTGACGCCTTGGTTGCTATGCGCAATCCTTGAACCCAGAATATGCGCTCAATCGCTTGCGGAGTCTTCTTATTTTTGGCGTCAACAATTGTAACTTCTCTAGCAACAGATGATGTTCTGCCATACATCCAGAGATCTATATCTGTGACATCAAACCCTTCATACACAAACGGCACTCCACGAACAACGAAATACCCAGACCGAAGGAAGTAATTCCTCAATGTCTCTTCCATCCGGTATCCTTTAGGCGGTGTCTTATTAAGTATCTCAGTCATAGCTTTCCTCCAGTTCGAAGAATTGTTAACATGTCATTTGTTGCTTTGGGACTAAAACTAGTCTGTTTTTTTCGAACTTTCTCTCGGTTTTGTTCCGGTCCTTGAAATTTTGTGACTGCGGCAGATGGCAAGGCTGTAAGAGAATGTTCGCTTACATCTCCCTGTCTAATCGCTTGGAGGGCGAGTTCCCCAACTTCCTTTTTTAATAAAGTTAACATTGGCCCGTACCGGCCCTTCTTTGATCCGGGGGATACTCTCACTACGCCTTTCATCTCCAAAATTTTATAGTCTTCCGCAATCGCAGGAACCGGTCCGACCGGTTCACCTCTTACAAGAGTCGCGAGCAATGCTTCCACCATGGTAATTTGTCCACGGGAATTCGAGCTTTTCGTCATACCATAAGTAATTGAACTTACGAACGCTTTAGCTAAGTCAAAAGCATCATCTACCATTGAGTTACTGAACTTTGAAAAGGCGGATGGCAGCGTCATAAATCCGACATCCTCAGTCGAATTACTGACTACATTAATATCAAATATTCCAATGGCTGTAACCTTCTGGAAAAGAGCGTCCCCTAACATTGATTGTGCGGTGTCCACACTAATACATGCCTTTCTCTTCAACAGTTCGGTCATTTCAGTCAGCTTCGTTTGCTCGAAAGGTTTAAGAGAATCAAGAACGTTCTTTATTTTCTGAGCAGTATTTCGGCGAAATAGGTTGCCGTTGAAGAGCAACTTACTGTTGCCTACATCCTCAACATCAACGAAACCGATGCTTTCTGCATCAGAAAATAGCTGAGTTGTCTCGGCCGACGACAATTTAAATTCATCTGAAAGCCGCCCTGATAAGTCGCGCACAAACTCAGGGCTTAACGAAACATTCTCAGCTAGATCCAATGTCGCCAACTCGACTGGCTTTGGGTCAAGGGAATGAAAAATATCTGATGTATGGCTCAAAACAGTGCCGCCGGTCACACCAAGAACGGCAATTCCCTTAGACGCAGTGTCAATGTATTCTCCCTCCTTTAAAACTTCAACTAATTTAGGGAGCTCGAAGATCAGATTGATATTTGCAGCTTGCGCAAGCGCATTTAGGCGATCATTATCAATTGTAATGTTGTCATTAGCAGAAATTGCAGAAAGAAGGATACCAGCTTTGCCCGCTAAAAATGTTTTCTCGTAACCTGACTGATTTGTGACACTTTGTAGCTTATTCGTATTGTGGATCAACCAAGAACCTTCAGTTTTATTATCCATATGCATGCTTTAAGAGGGTTTTCCTAGTAAAGCTTTATTAATACAGATTCTAATGACTTCGAATTTTCGTTACATGATACCTTCTTATTTGAAATATTAAAGTTAGACTGGCTACAGGTAGTGTTGGGGAATTTGGCGGAGATAATGGGAAAATAGTATAAAAACGCAAATTATAATTGCAAGATGACGGTGTCGGATTCACGGACGCCGATTTTTAGGCAGAGATCCCGTAATGCGCGAATGCCGGTAGGGCGACGATTCGACATTTTTTTATTTATTACCTTTTGATCTACTATAGACTAATCCTGTTGCTGAGTTCCTGTCTGTGTGTTGGTCGAATCTTCCTGCCGGTTGGCGTTCCTCTATTCTCCATTCTGTCTGTCCTGAGTCGAAACTGTTTCTTTGAGCGTTTCCCAAGAGCTGAAGGGGTATAGAAAGTCCTAGGCAAACAACACGACGTTGATTGCCCGGACACCCCGCCAAAGTATGGTCGCAACAGTTTCCCAGTCGCGCCCCCCTTTCGCATCGTTCCAACCAATTCGAAGATCAACAGGTAGTTGGAATGTAGATATACTTACGGTTGCCTGTCCGTTGTAAGCTCTTCAGGTTATCCTTTGTCTCTGGCTGCGGTTATCGCCTACTGTCCCACGGTACCGCTAGTTCGATTGTCTGCCCGCCGTCTTAACATATCATGCTATCCCGACACAACCAATGCCATCTCGTAGCAAAGCAATCTATTGACTTAGAAGTTGAATTTATCAAGTCTGTCAAACTCGGTCATTCAATATTCTGTTATTAAATGACGATATTACGATAATGAAATGTAAGGCATTTTGGTTCCAGGTATTTGTCCGAATTTTGCCCTGGTCATTTCGAACTCATCTATTTTGAACTTAATGTCGATCGAGTTATTGTCCTCGCATTTCCGCAGCGATCTTATGAGTTCCGTAAATGACAAAATCTGTCTTGTCTCCCTTCGCCGTTTGCATCTGAGTGAACGAACGCTCAGTAAAAGGATTCCCTCTGATGACATCCATAGTGCCATTCTTGACGTGGTACGTTTGTTGTCCTACGTTAGAAATACCAGAAGGAGCGATTACAAGGCTTATTAATTGCAGAACCTCCATCGACGCTAAGTGTGAGCTAAAAGCGAAAACATTTTCCTTCGCTTCAACTATCGCTCTATCTTCCATACCATTTATGTAGTCTGGGTCATCCAACAAGCCATTTCGTTCGAGAGTTGCCATCGCCACGGTATATTGACCCCACTGTTCTAAGCATGGACGGCCTGGGCCAACAGTTTGAACTTTCCAATCCGCCCCTTTCATCTTTGTATTATTCGGGTTTGTTGAGACTTTGATGCCGCCGTCAATCACTGGAATCAGGTGGGCATAAGCAATAACATTGAGCACCTGTCTAGGCCAAGGTCTATCGACGCAGCTAAAAAGGACGTCGCAATCCAAGGCGGCACGAAACCCAGATTCTTCGCATACACTAAAAGGTACTTCAAAAATTGAAATCGAATCAGCAGTACTACTACGCCGTAGTCTCTTTCCGATCGCAGAGACTTTTAGCCTTCCGATATCAGATGCAAAAACGTTCATTAAACGATCCAGGTTCTTTGCTTCCACTCTGTCAAAGTCCAGTAGCACAATTTTTCTAAAACCTTTCCTTGCGAGGATTTCAGCAACCATACTCCCGACGCTACCAAGTCCAACAATTCCCACTGTAAGATTTGTGAGCTCTTTTTGTGCTTTTTCTCCCCATGCAGAAATTGTTCTTAGAAGCATCTCGTGGTTCAGTATACGTTGCTCAGTTGATGGTGAGAGCGAAACTTTTAGCCGCTCGCCAACTACTCGCACGGACGCGCATTGCTTTTTCACATAAGCGCGGCGTTTTGACTGATGTTTTGACCAGAACCTAGCACTCCACGTCTCATCAGAACCGATTGTTAGCCCTAGCAAAGGTAAACCAGTTGCGGCTATGGCTCCGGCGCTCAACCTAGATTCCGCTCTGATGTCATCCCGACTCATTGACTGCCAACCAGGGAAGGGATGAGAATGTAGAAACACTAGTCCTTCTCCTCGACTATTTGCGATTTGAAGTGCTCGCTGAAAGTAAGATGCGGTAAAAGAAACATTCCCATGAACATACCTGTCCCCTTCCTCTGGTAAGATAATTGATGAGATCAGGCCTGAAAATCTTTGTGTTCCCTTGCTTGGTGAATATGTAGCAAAACACAAATCCTCTTGTCCGTCCTCGCGAATCAGATGGTCGGCTAATGAGTGGTGAATATCACCACTCATTGCCACGCTATATGCCTGTTTCATTCGTTCAAAAGCAGGTTTCTTATGTGAGCCATGTACTCCTTAACCGTCAAACTGGTAGCAGTCCAGTTTGGATGTGGGCGGCTCCAGTAGATCCATTCTTGGCCAAAACCATTATAGTTCTGGATAGCATTACCTGGGTTAACCCAACCATCATCTATCGCCTTAAAATGAGGCCCAGACGGACAATTAGCAGGAAATTCATCTCCAATTTGAAACCCAAGCCATACCTTTTTCCCAGCATTTCTGCCAACATTCACAACATATTCTATGACGACCTGATTACCTGCAGGTTCCAACACCGCATATCCCTGTGCGGACAGTTGGGATACAAAATCTGTCTTCATCGTTTACGAAACTGGCATGTCACCACGGTAGATACTAATAAATCTTTTCTCTGGCTTGTGGGTAAGTACAATTTCCTCGTCGGGGTTGTCTTTATATGACTTCTGCCCCCCTCCTTCAAGAAGCTCAACCAGATAGTAGTCAGACGGTTTGTAAGTTGCACGTTTCAGAATCTGATTAGCTGTTAACGTTTTCCTGTCAGACGTTTCAGTGTCGTCATCAACGTAATAGTTGAAAACGATGCTTTCTTTAACGACAAATTTCTCAAAGCCCGGCTGGGATAAATCTATTTTATCGTTTGCATCGATGACTATCAGATCTGAATCATCAATGATCTGAAAGACCATCAGCTTCGTTTCGTTTTCGAGGCCAACCTTTCGTACAATTTGACTTCTACTAATGATCAAGTCATCAAATACGTGCGGGTCCCCATTAATTGTAATCAAGTACTTTTTCCCTAGCGGGATCTCAATGCCCTTCGCAATGAATTCTGCGACATTGACTACCTCGTCCCTGATCTCGGCCGATGCAGCATTAAATTCCAATGAGTTTTTCATCCTAAGTAGTGTTTAATGTTAGATGAATAGCTAGAACCCCTAGCTATCAACAGAACGAACACCGGAATGAAATCGTTTCATTACTGACACAGTTTTATGTGTAATACATGAAATAAAATCTTTCGTGAGACAAAAACTAGTATATTTGGCCAATTTGACACTTTAAAAAGTAGACAGACACGTAACATTTAACCAACTCTTATGCAGCATGAAGTCAATGTAAAGGCCTTAGGCGAGGCCATACAACGCCACCGAGACGCGAAAAAATTGACTGTGCGAGCAGCTGCTGAGCAAATGGAGAACGTCAGCGCTTCCACACTGTCACGGATTGAACGAGGAAATGTCCCAGATTTGGACACTTATATGAGGCTATGCCGCTGGTTGGAGGTTGACCCCTCATTTTTCGCGGTAGATGTTACCGATAAGCCTCAGACCGTTAAGGAATCTGCTTTGAAAACAGACGATATTATCGTACATTTAAGAGCAGATAAATTATTAAATCACTCGACACGGGAAGCACTTATTACCATGATAGAGGTTGCTTATGCCGCTGCCCGGCGAAATGTTTTACCGAATGAAACCCAACTCACTGAGGAAGGGATTTAAGCCACAAGCTGAATCTATTTCACTTGATCTTAGAAGTAGGCTAAATCTCAAGGCAACTGACGCATGTCCAGCTCGACAGGTAGCACATCTATTACAGATCCAGGTTGTTTCTATTCAAATGCTACGGAAAATTGCCGAACAGCATTTAACCATCGAATTCCCAAATAGTGCTCATTTAGACACGAGCCTGAAAACTCTTGAAAATCGAGATACGCAATTCTCAGCGATGGCAACGATCATTGGTGAGCATCGTATTATAATTTTCAATGAATTGAATTCCATTGCTCGTCAAGAAAGCGATATAATGCATGAGCTTGCGCATGTCATCTGTGAGCATCCTGGAAATTGTCTTTCTCAAAAACTGAGAAAATATGATCCGCAGCATGAAAATGAGGCAATTTGGCTCGGTGCTACAATTCAGATACCCGAAGCAGGACTGTTTCAACTAGTCAGGGAGGGCAGAACAAATCAACAAATTGCTGACAATTACGGATCTAGCCTGCAAATGGCAACCTACCGCCGAAATATTCTCGGTATTGATATTCGAATTTCGAGATCAAACAAGAGCACCACTGGACCAGTCATTAATAAAGCTTAATCTCAATTAATAAAACGGTCTGCAATCCTGCCTCCTAACTATGTTCAACATCCGTTGCCTACGAGTTACGCCTAGCGCACTTTAGCAGGATTCTTGGTCCAGCCCTCGATTTCGATACCTTCGTGTCTTAGATAATTATATAATGTTGTTTTGCTCCCAATTTGTAATTGTTTGCAAATTTGATTGATAGTATATTTTTTACTCAGGTAAAGCGTCGCAGCAAGGCTCGCGAGCTCTTGTGATTTTTTAGTAAGCCCTTTGGGTCTGCCTCCTACTCTTCCTCTGGCCCGAGCCGCTTCCATTCCTGCCAAAGTTCTTTCCATCAGAATCTCTCGCTCGTTTTCTGCAAACACGGAACTGAGCATGTACCATAACCTGCCCATCTTGGTGGACGTATCAATTCCCTCAGAAATACTCCGAAAGTCGACACCCATCTCCTTCCACTCGACCATCAGTTTGATGAGTTCATAGGTGGCCCTGCCTAAGCGGTCAATTCTCCAGACAACGATGACATCCCCCTTCCGTAGCTCGGAAACCATCTTGCCATACTCGGGGCGATCCTTCGATGCACCCGACACCTTCTCATGAAAAATCTTCTCGCAACCTGCCTTCCGAAGAGCATCAAATTGCAGGTCCTGGCTCTGCTCATTCTTCGAAACCCGTATGTATCCAAATATCATCTTCAATTACAGTTTAACCCCTAATATCGCAATATACTGTAATTAGATTTCGTGTACCACTAAAATGAACTCTCTTTAGACGGTTTTTGGCATAAAAATGAATACTTCAAACAAAGTGGGAAGAGTACAGAAATACGACCGTAAAATCGAACTTCAGAAGAACTTCGATAAGCGTTTAACTTTGCAACCGGTCACTGGGAACTGGTACCGACCCGCCGCCGTACTAGGTGCAAAAACAGAAGTTGGGGACAACGCTGACTATGGCCATCAGGTATGCCGGCACCTAAAGGATAGGGCATGGCAAGATCAACCGATTCGGAGCTGCCAGTTGTCTCGAATCTCATCACGGAGCATGACCGCGGCCAATACTATCCTGGGATTTTCATCCGGAGTGTACCTGATACAAAATTCAGGCGTGTAAACCTGTTTCATTCCCTCATAGACATATTCCACAGAAACCGTCTTATAGATATATTTCTCTCGAAATCCAGTAAGCTAAAAAAGTCCCGCCCCAACTCGGTCTTAAAATGGTCCGCCTGGACCTGGATATTCAAAAATATACTTTCCTTCAACTCGCCTACTTTGGCAAAAACGGGCATGTTTTCGTTCGGATTTTCCCATCTACTTTGGAAATTAACATCTACCAACAATTTTCCCGAAAACAACAGTACCTCCCAGCGTTGACACCCAACTGCTAGCCGATCTTTACAATGCTTTGCTGCTGTTCGCCCTATTGAATTATAACCTTGCCTGCCAAATTCGAGCTAAAAATCACTCAATCACTTGATTATCAATACAATAATGAAATGCAATAACAAGCTAAAAATATTTCACAATATTATTGGAAGTCAATTTTTTCTTAATATAATTGTATTAAATATTCGGTTACAAATTTCCCGCTAGCCGAAGCATCTCTAAGCACCCGCATAAAGTAATTCCCAACCCGATGGTGTATATCGGGTAGCAGTTCTATGCATCAATCAAAGACTCTATCAATATCACACAGAGTTATATTAATCGCATTTAACTCACTTGATTTCTAAATCGACAGGAGATTCATTTCGCAGAAACAATTGATACCTTATTCGAGCCCGTAACCTTAGGACTCTAACAGACCAATAGTACAATTTTTCACTTTCAACTAAACAGATTAAGAATGAAAACACTGCGACCTTCCATTTCAGGGCTGATGTTCTTTTTTGCAGCCATTTTTTCGTTAACACAATGTCATAAAGATGAGATATCATCTAAGCCAGATGAAAACAGCAAAATAAAAGATGATTTTGTTGTCTCGGCCAAAGAAGCTATTGAAGTCGCGCAGCAATTTACACTAACGAACGGAAAAGGGAACATGGATCCCAATGCAAGAGTTGGAGCAGTCATGGAGGTTACAGGTCAGCAAACCGTGCTGGACTCCGCCGACCAGAAGCCACTGATTCATGTTATCAACCTGAAAAAGGGGTATGCGATAGTTTCCGCTGATCTGCGGGCAATGCCTGTGATTGCTTTTTCCGAGGACGGTAAGTTTGATTTGAACGATGTCCCGAATGGAGTAAATCTCTGGCTCCAATCAGCGAAGGAAAAGCTGAAAGAAATTAAACAGAAAAATTTCAAAAGTAACGATATTGTTAATAAGGAGTGGAGAAAATATCTTTCGGATAAGAATGGTAGAGTTCAGGACACTAACTGCATTGAGTGGTACCAATATGGTCAATTCCAGTGCCAGGGCAGGTTTACAACTTTTGGCCCATTGCTTAATACAGGCTGGACACAATCTGGTGTTTCTTCATCCATGCTCATGCCTGGATTTAAAGATTGCGATGGGTGTGGTAGATATTTGGCTGGGTGTGGCCCGGTTGCTATCGCCCAGATTGATGAATTTTATCACCCAAATCCTGACAGGCCCAGAGCCACGTCAAGCGGCAACTGTGGATCCATGTTACCTGGTCAACAAAGCTTAGGAAACTTGATGAAATGGGCCGGGTATTACTCTAGCGCCAACTACGATTATCTCGGCACCTGTAACACAATGACTTGGCCCAGCGATATCCCAAATGGATTTACAGGACTGGGATATTCAAGTGGGGGTACCTCCTATGCCGCCAACAACTATGAAAAAATCAAAATTGATCTTACAGGAAACCATCCGGTTGTCTTCTCCGGTTCAACTTGCCTGACCTGCTTTAACGATTACCATATTTGGGTGTGCGACGGTCTAAGGGAAAACAATTACAGTGAATTCAATTGCGCAACGAAAACTTGTAATGAATGGTCATTCAGCTACTTACACATGAACTGGGGCTGGAATCGTTTAAATGATTGGTATGCATTTGGTTCTTATCATCCAGACGGAGCAAACTATGATGCAAACATGAAGGTAATTACAGGAATAAGACCTTAATTGAAGATTTATGAAAAATGTAATTTGGCTAATTTTACTCGTAATCCCGCTATTCATATCCTGTGAAAGGCAAAAGGGATTCGATGCTGCAGGACCGATTTCCAGCTACTTATCAGGAAAATGGCAACTGGAAAAGATTGTGTCCCCAACCCAAACAAAAATCGGGGAACAGATTGGATACGCTGAAATTTTGGAATCAGGAAATGACCAGGAAGATGACTACGACCGCATTTTCAAAGACGGCAAACTCGACACGACTTACATTTGGAGCCGAAATCCCGGCACTGATTCTGATGCAAAAAAGATGACCGTGTTGGTCAATTACGAGGGTGGTATCAAACGATTTTACAAAATTTACCGGCAGCTGGGCAAGCCAACAACGCTAGAAGCATCCTCCTATCTTTCAGAGGTAGGAGGCGCAGCAGATACGGTCAAGTACTATTATGTTCAGCTTCCATAATTGAACTCCGATGCGGTCCATCATATTTATGATAACCACGCTCCTATTTGTAATAGGAACATTGGATTTACTTGCGCAAGTTGACAGCATCCCCCAGAGACACGCTAATTCGGGCCCTACAAAACGCGCGAAAGCTATCTATGTGGAAGCATTAGGCAGGAGCAGTTTCGGCCTTTCCCTGCTCTATGATATGCGCCTTAGAAATGGACATGATGGTTTCGGGTTCAACCTTGGTATATCGCAACCAAAAATCGATCCACGCGCGACAACATACTCTTTCCCAATTTTCGTCAATCATATAAGCTCCGAGAAAAGGGTGGCACTGGAGATCGGTGGGGGGATTATCATTGCATATCGAAGGTGGTGGACAGAAGATCAAAACCAAGATATACACCGCTTCCATCAAATATCTGTACCCGCGATGGCAAATTTGGGGTTACGGATTCAGCCAATTAACACCGGGGTGGTATGGCGGCTATTTTGGGCTCCAAACTGGAGGATCGGGGCTGAATCTGATCTTAATGGAAAACTATTCTGGTTTGGAACTTCATTGGGAATTGGCTTCAATTAGCTATACCTAGTTGAAATAATTTCGTCTAATTTTAAGCCCATTTCGTCGAAATTATCGTCATGGAGAAACTAACAGTTTGATTTTTAATCTTTAAAATTCTACTATTATACGTTTAATTACTTATTTTTTCCCTCAATGATCATAGCCTATGAAACGAACAATCTTTGCGTTATTTCTATTCTTTGGAATACTGAATGTGATAATTCAGAGTTGTACTAATTTACCGGTACCCCTAGAACAAAACGGGAGTTTTATTTCCAAATCTTTTAAAATTGATGCTGTAAAGGACAGTTATCAAAGGACGATGTCACTTGGCTTAATTCAGACATTCAACGATAAGAGAGAAAGAACTCTTAAAAGGCAGGTAATGTGGGAGAACGCTTATTCCATAAGCACGCCAGATGGCGAAAAACTTGTGGTGCCATTTACCCTGGAAAATGAAATTTTTGTGAATGGTGGAAGTAAAAACAGGGATTCATACGGCTCCATAACCAGGCTCTTGGTATCCAACGAAGGCGGCAATTACAAATTTGAAACAGCAACATACCTTGCAGATTATCACTTGGATTCAACGAAAGTTTCAAATGAATGGTCAGGCCAAATTATCGTAGAAAATGCATTAGGGGATTTTGTAGATGCATTTTACGTTGACAATGGAAAGATAACGGGGTACGCAGTTAAAAATAGCCAAAATAGCAGAACAAACATACTGGTTTGTTATGAGATTGAATACTGGTCATGTGCATATGTGCCGTTAATAGGTTATTATGCACCTTGTCAATACATGTATAGTGAATTTAATCATTGTTATTCATCAACACCATCCGCCACTGGTTCTTCTGGTGGATATTTAACAGTTATCGGAAAAAGCGGAACGTCCGGCTCCGGGGGCGCTCCCTCGCCATGGGTTGATCGGTTTAGTGAGATCAGCAAAATGTCTGTATTTTCAGCATCTGCTAGGGTCGCGGTAAATGAAATCTTAGACAACTTAATGGGTAAGTGCTTAGGCAAGTCACTATTCGTTGGACTCGTGTCCAGGGAAACAAGAATCGAATGGAAAATCGACCCGGCGGGAACAACGCCAGGTGCCTATAATCCAGTTAACAAAACGATAAAATTTCAGACCGAGTCGCAAATTAGCCCAAACACCTTAGAGGAAGAACTTTTCCATGCGTACCAAGATAAGTATTACTCAGGCGGCACCACGCAATATCTTTCCACAGGCTCTCAGAATATTGAATTCGAATCAAAGCTATTTCGAGACATCATGGGTTTAATAGCGTCGGGCGGCGGGATGTCCAGTTTTACTGTCGGTGAACAATACAATAACCAATACATGTCATGGCTTCTCGATATTACGGATGGGGCGACAAAGGTTCCTGCAACATATTCCGTAGTGGCATCACAATATTTCTTTTGGTTGGATAAATTTGTGCAATCAAATCCTTTATACAATCAGCCTGGCATGACAACTATCAGCACATTTACGCCTGGCGCACTTTTTGATCTTATCGATAAATCAAGCTGTTCTAAGAAACCATGAAAATATTTTCTTTAATAATATTCGCATCGCTCTTTTTTCATTTGCCACTCAGTGCTCAACGGATTACCGAAGGTACAGCAAAGTCCGGTGATAACGAGTTTGTCATTAAGCGATCAAATAACCGACTCATAGTGGCCAACAAGAAAAATGGGTTACTAAAAACCTCCAATGAGATCCCGGATGAACTTAAGAAGTTAGGTATTTCCAGCTTCCTAACTTATAATCAAGATGAAGCCAATCAGGTTTTATCTATCATAAAAGATGACTTTAAGAAGCGTGGTAAGATTATCCCTTCGGAACGCCCACTTGGCGTGTTCTATGTTGGAAAAAATGGCAATATTTTGGAGATGGACTTCATCATCAGTGAGAACAGTATCCTTACTGCTGATGATATTAGTGCAATGGAGGTTGCGCTAAAAAAAGATTATCGGTTCAAAACCAAGGAAGCTAAGCTAGGGAATGCTAAATATGTTATCTGGAATACCGTTCTTAGACTAGACGAAATAGCCAGCAAGTAACGTTTGCGTTACACGGCTATATCTCCTAGCAAGAGGCACGGCATCGGAACTTTGACTTAAAGCCCAGTATGGAACTTTTGTGCCAGCTGGGCTTTATTTATTACACTTGTCAGTTACAATCTAAGCGGCAGCTTCTTCTTCGGTTACTTTTCGCTTTCTGCCCCTGGGCTTTCCTGTATATAGTTCCTTTGGCGCTTCGATTTCTATTGCCAACTCGTAACCAACTACTCCTTCGGTGTAGTTGAATATCGTGACTGTGAAAACATGCTTCGCAGCTTCATAGTCGATGCCGCCACGCTTCAATATAACAGAGAGCGCAATTCCTGAGCCTCGCCCGATCCTTGCAAATGCAAATGCACCTTCTTGTTCCTCGGTAGAGATCAGGTACAGGGATTTTATTTTTCGTTTCCCTTCCGCTGTTCCGACTTTGAAAAGGGCTGTTTCTGGCTCGACCCCGATCTCTTCGAGAGTAGCCTTAGGGAAAACAAGCGTTCCATTATCTGAAATATACCCGGATGGCTTAGGCTTGGCTTTCCCTGCCGCCTTCGAAACCGGCTCCGTATTGTCTTCGGGCGAAAAAAATTTGATTTGAGGTGTCTTCATTTGAAATGGATTATGTGAAAAAAATTGTCTACAAAATTGCGATCGCAGCGAGCTGCGCTAGATCCAGGATGAAAGAAATGTCTACAATTTCGCGCGAGATCTCCTGATTTTTTGACCGGATTCAGCGCTCGTTTGGCTACACTTCGCAAGGCTGGCGAGCGCTGCGGCGGGACTGTCTACATTATATGAATCGGATATCGCCATGACCTTTAATAACCGCATCCAGATCGGCATACAATTCCAGTACAGTTTTGTCGTAGGGATAGTCTGTGTGATTCAGAATCCAGTAAAGACAAGACCTGGTTCGTCCCCAATCCTCGGTTCCCATCGTAACCATATCTGATATCAATCCTTTGATCCCTACTTCGTGGGATGAATAGCCCAGAGCCAAATCGCCTCACCCAGACCAGGGGCAAGTACGCGGCCAAGTATGGACACGAGATCGACGACTGGTCAGCCCTGTTTCTGACAGAAACCCAGGAGCATTTTCAAAGTTTGGAAATCAGGGTCGGGAAATCCATTGCAGCCATCGACCGGGCTGCAATGGAGCTGAAAGGCAGGAAACGGTTCCTGCAGTTTCAAGACCGAGGCCAAGCCCTATTCTACGGTTTGGGTGTAAGCGCTCCTTATTCAATTGCTGGCATTGTCATATCAGTCTTGTTCTATGTATTGATACGCCATAGACAGCAGTATGCGGAGCACCAAAGGATTTTGGACGAGTATCAAAATGCACCGGCTTACAGGCAGATCATGGAGCAGGGAAAGATTATCGAGTATGATAAGATGCTGTACTTACAACTGACGCCTCTACCCAAAAAGGGGAAAGTCCAGATCGGTAAACACTATGTCTACGATTCCCAGGGCAAACGTGTGCTGGTACCGCTAGGCAGCCAGTGAAAGACAGCTGTATAGTAAAATCGATCTTAGAAAATGAGGTGTATAGTTAAAGTACTCTTAGTCCCAAAAAGTGTATAGCTATTCTGCGTAAGCACACTGTTTTTTCGAACGATTTCGAACAAAAGCGAACAACTTCAAACGCTTTCGAACGAATTCAAACACTTTCAAACAAATCCGAATTTTTTAGAATGGAAGCGAACGCTTTCGAACAGTTTCGAACGTGAGCGGTGGTTTCCTCCACAGCCAGCTATCGCCGGTACGTCGCAAAATGCGACTCCCCGGCGGGCTGGCCATGGGAAAACCCCTGGACCCCTGCTATTCGCCTATCGGCTCATAGCTAAACCAATAAAACACAATGAAAAATCAAATCAAGAAAGGCAGACCGCCCAAGGAAAAGGGCGCTGCCAAACGGGAGCACTTTTCGGTCTGGGTAAGCTCGGACCAGAAAAACCAAATCAATCAGCTCATCGAGAAAAGCGGGCTTTCTGCCAGTCAGTTCTTTCTGACTTTGGCGCTGGATATCCCTTTTAAAAGACCCCAGAAAAGAACGCTGCCAAAGGCCACTGCCGAAACAATCCGGATTCTCGAGCAGCTGGCCGGAATTCTATCGCTCGCTATTTTAAAGACCAAAGACCATCAGATGCTTTCGGCGCAGTGGCAGCAAGGCAGCCAGCGGGTACGTCTGCTCGCAGACCTTATCACCCGCTGGGTTTTTGAAAGCTTCGAGATCCGCAGCTTTCAAAAGACGCTTACTGAAATCGAGGCATGGATTCAGTCCCTGCCCGATTATCTGGGCCATGTCCTCGGAGCCGGGGAAAGCAAAGAACAAATCCTTGGGGAAGCCCAAGACATGTCCCGGTCGGCGCGCGAGCTGCTTTCAAAATATGAAAGCTACTACGCAGGCCCCTTCCAGGATCTTGCACCTGCCTGGAAAAACGAGGCGGCAGATATCGCCTCTGTCCACTACGAGATTGAAAATGCCATCAAAGAATTCATCCGGCAAACCAGCAAATGATCGGAAAAGCAGGACTGGGCAGCTACGCCAAAGGAATTTTGGAGTACTGCTATTATCAGAAAGGTCAGCAGACCACGGCAAGCGAGCAAAGTAAGCAGCAAAGCGTCAGAGGAGAGCTGGTTTACATTCAGAACCTTGCCCTTAAAACCGCTCCTGATGGGACGCTGGATCTGGACTACCTTGCCCGGCAGTACACAGACAACCACTCTAAAAACAAGAAGCTGGCCAGATACGTCTGGCATCAGTCGTTCAGCTTTTCGCCCGGCGAAAAGCCCGGCAACGACAAGATCATGCGGATCTGCAGAGAATTTGCCAAGGAGTTTGGCTTCGAGCAGAACCAGATGGTTGTCTTTAAACACGAGGATTCAGCCAATGAGCACTTTCATATTATCGCCAACCGCATCAATTATAACGGAAAGAACACCGCCGACCATTTCAAAAACTACGCGCGGACCGGCAAGTTCTGCCGCAGGATGGAACACGAGCTGAGCATTGTGCCGACGCATGATATGCGGATCAACCGCGCGCTGGGCCAGCAGATTCATTTAGCGGACAAGGCGAATTTGAAGCTTAAATCGTTAATTGACCGTTTGATCCCACAAGTCTCTTCGATCCAGGAGTTGAAAGAACACTTACTTGGGCATGGATACAAAACCTATGTGGGGCGGGGCATTGCATTTTTTCATATGCACAGCAAAATAAAGATAAAGGGTTCTGATATCGGCCGGGATTACTCGCTGGGCCTGCTGGAAAACCGGATTGGCTTTAATGCTACAACTACCCAGAATCCAGAGCTTAAAAAGAGGAAAAGGAAGCGCAAAGGCTTAGGGCTTCATTTGTAAATAATAGGCTAAACCAAACCGTTGCCTTATTTTAGCCTAAAATAACCCATAACACCATGAAGCTAAAAGCAATTAAGTTCTTTTCCCCAGAGGAAAACCTACCTAAGACCCAGCAGGCCAAGGCTGCGCCGCTGCCAGCTGGCTACATTTCCAGTTCCGGCAAGCTAGTTTTCCCGGCTGTCGCATTACGAGATCTGGGAATTGACCCTGAGTCTACAAATTTCAAGATCGGCACCCAGGATGGAAAAAGAAAAATCAAATCCTTATATATTGTTCCGGCTGCAAGTTCGGATCAAACCTTTTCCTTTGAGAAAAGTGGCAGGGGCCATGTAATTCCGTTGGCTGTCATATTGAAAAGGGGAGGCCTCAATTTCGAGGGTGAAAAACTGATCTTCAAGATCTCTACTTTTGATTTTGACAAGGCTACCAAAGGCTATGAGCTGACCATTGAAAGCGAAACGCCGAAACCGGAGTACACCGGAAAACCGCGTGGCAGAAAGCCTCGCGTACAGACGGCGTAGTATTCGCTTTATCGCAAAATATCTCCCAAATGAAAAAGCCGCAGGATCGCGGCTTTTTTGCGATTACTTATTTTTTAGAAGTTCTATTTTTTCTCGCTCGCTCTGCAAAAGACGTTCGTATAATTCAATCACCTTGTCCAGTGGGTTAAAATTGCAAACGTTGTATGAGCCTATCGGCCCCTGGTTTATACTGTTGTCGCTGAAATTGTTAAAGTAATTGAAGACTGCTTCTTCACTAAAATTCTTAATTCCTTCTGGGGTCACTCCAAGAATTTCTGCAATCTGCTCCAGTATCTGATCTTCCACCGTTTCGCTCTGCTCGATTTTCGATACGGTTTGCTGGCTGACGTTCAGTTCGTGCGCGACATACTCCTGCTTAAGACCACGTAATTCACGGATACGTGAGATCTTGTGACCGATATGGTCGGGTTTTGTTGCTGTGCTCATGGTTACAAATAAAGTAAATATCGCAATGAAGGTCAACCCAAAGTCCGGAAGTATTATACAAGCCGTGCGTAGTCGGATACAACCGCCCATGGTTCGCTACGTCAGACCTGATTGGCTCTTTGCTTCTAAAAGCTTGGATCATGGAAAATTTAGGTATCAATGCATCGCAGCCATCACAAAACTATAACGGCGAAGTAGCAGCAGCGCTTCAAGAGATCTTGGTGTTCTTTCAACCTGGGGATCTGGAATACTTGCGTGTGGATTTGTGGCATTGGTTGAAGGCGGTGACGGGTGAAAGGCCATTCCTTTTCCGTGGAGAGCCATCAACGGTTATCTCCCTGTATAAGCAGTTGTCCAAAATGATGGATACCGGAAGGCTGATCCTTGATACGACAGGGGCGCTTGGGGATGATAAGCAGCCCAACAATTTTCCACCATTTAGCGAAGAGCAGATTGCGAACGATTTCCAATATATGCGAGAGATCAAGCAGCTGGCAGCTAAATACGGAGGGACGATAAGAAGATTGTCGCTCTTGGAAGCTGAACGACCTGTGCTTGCAATTAGACGCTTTTTTAATGCTTACAGCCAGGATGAATGGAATCAGATTCTGGAAGACTGGGTCGAGTATGGTTTAAGCAAGATGAGTATCTGCGAGGCGACGGGAGAATGCAATGAGGTCTTCCAGTATGAGCTACTCGAAGCACTCATTGAAGCTTTTTCCATAATCTTGAAAGCGGAGCAAAAGGCCTTGCCGCAAAGGTGAAAGCTACGCAGCGACTTTCGATGCGTAGCCTTGATGTTTCTTGACTGTACCGCTTAAAATATCCACGTCCAAGCAGGCCTTTTACCACTGCACCGAAAGCATCTGATAGCCCTTGGTCTTCAAGGTGGCAAAAGACAAAACACCTGCAAGTTGTTCCGAGATCAGGATCGTGCCAGCAGTCGCTTTGGGAAGCGTTTTTTCCTGGGCCTTTTGAACGGTATTCTCAGCGCCGGTGTCAGAAAAACCTGGCTGGCTGAAAGCCCACCTTTCTCGATGAGCCCACTCACTTGTCGCTTCTGATCCATTCCTGCCCAGCTTATTGTGTGACACAATGGAAAAGCCGCCATTATTCCGTAAGCTTTGAGCGGCTTTCAGTAGTCATCCATAAATCGGGACACTTATTTAGCTGCTGTTATGACGAGTTTGCTTGCCAAATGTTAACTTGATTTAATTCCTATTTTCTCGCCAACACCTCGCTCAATGCTTTCATATCTTCGCCGACCTTTTTGTCAATTATTTTTGCGTAGTGCTGGGTTGTCCGTATGTTCCTATGTCCAAGCATCTTAGAGACGCTCTCCATTGACACCCCATTTGCCAAGGTGACCGTCGTAGCGAAAGTATGTCTAGCGAGGTGAAATGTTATATTCTTATCAATATGGCACAGATCTCCTATCTCCTTCAAATATGAATTCATCTTCTGATTTGACAGTACAGGTAAAAGCTGGTCAGCTAGTGTGCACTGCGAGTGATCTTTGTATTTATCTAGAATTTCCGCTGCGGGTGCCAGAAGGGGAACGCGCGAGGCGGTGTCTGTTTTCTGTCGTTTTATAGTAATCCAACGACTATTGTCCGTTCCTACAATTACTTCTCTTCGTTTGAGCTTGTGGACATCCGCATATGAAAGACCCGTGTAGCAACAACACAAAAATGTCCCGAACCTGATCCAAACGACTGGTCGGCATCTTTTTCACAACTACCTTGTTTAACTCTGCCTCCGTCAGCACCTCGCGATCAACCTCATGCTTACCCATTTTAAACGACTCAAATGGGTCTTTAAGCAGCCACCCTCGTTTCACACAGGACAAAACAATCTTCTTGAAATTGGCTAGGTATTTCATGGTCGTGTTGTGGTTGCATTTTCGTTGACTTTTTAGCCAAAACTCATAATCTTCGATAAACTGGAAATCTAGGCGGGTGATTTCAATGTCCTCAAGTTGGTATCGCCAGCGAATAAACTCGCGAGTATGAGTCATGGATGTCACATATCGTTTATGGGTGTTGTGTGAAAATTCGCTACCGACTAGCGCACTCAGCCTATCGTTGTGTTCCTGAAACAATTGTATAATCATCCTTTTATCCTGCTTCGCCCCACTTAGTTCGGCCTTTATTTGCTCAGACGTTACCTCAACTCCCTTCGAAACAAGCTCACGATAGATATCGTAAACCTTGCCTTGTAGTATGTCCAGATATGTATTCAATTTCCTGATTTCTTCCTTATTACCAGACGCCCGTCCCGACGATGGATTCCAACGAGCAGGTTCGCACTCCGATTTCACAGCAATTTCGGTGCGTCTCCCGTCAATCGTAATGCGCATGTATACTGGCAATTTTCCTTTTGATTTGCCAGATCTCTTTTTCAAGTAAAAGAGTAAACCAAAGCTTTTTGTCAACATAACATTCATGATTTGAGATTAAAGAAACACTTCATGTCGGCAAAAATCAAGATGTCTACCACACAAACAGGCTTTAAATCAGATAGTTACGACAATTTTGGTGAGCACTATATTAACTTCAAAATTGCTCACCGAAATGCTCACCAGAACTTTGAGAACTTTTGAAAGTTTTGGCAGGGCCGAAAAACGAAAAAAGTCTGTAAATCAGCGATTTACAGACTTTTGATAGCTTTTGGTATTGCTTTTCGTGGAGATGCGGGTACCGACACCTACGCCATTTCCGCTTCACTTTGACCGATTTTGACTATACCGTAGTCGATTATGTGGTCTTTATATTAGAATTAAGCCCTTTCGGAACTATCCCAGAATGTCACGGACCTGGTCCATGATATCAGGAATTATTGTTCCAGGGACGCGAACCGATATGTTCCGTGAAGTCTTGCGAACGCGTGGCAGTTTCAATGTATCTGCCGTTATGCGCTTACGAATTACACGAGTCATATCTGGGCAAAGGATCGCGCCCTCAGACTTTTTTAAAGAGCCGGCACTTTGCAGTACCAGCTTTTCCATCGCCTTCTCATACAAACCCTGAATAAACTCTTTCTCAGTTTGCAGCTTCTGAATTTCCTCCTTATGGGAAGAATCATCGTTTGGGACTTCTGTCGCAAAAATATCTCCGACTCCCATCAGCAGCCAGTCTGAACTAACCTTCGGGTACACTTCCTTGATTTTTGCATAAATCTCAACACTGGGGTTCTTGGTCTCTCCACGGATTACCTTATTTATTCTCTCCGTTCCGATTTCCAAATCTTTCGCAAGTCGATAGGAGGTAACTCCAAGCGCTTCGATAAGCCTTTCAAACTTTTCTTGCTCTGTCATGTATAAAAAAAGTTGTAGTTACGTAGGATAATACACAATAAAAGTTGTATATTCGTGACTATTATATGACTAATATACAACCATTAGTTAAAAAGCAATAAAATATGGACTCAAATTTTTTGAATGCGGCCCGCATTAAGAGAATAAAGGAACTCCGGGCTAAGCTCCCTGTGAGGTGCTCATTTGCCCAGATAATATCTCAAAATCTTGATAAACAAGGCATTAGTGTCCCGACTGAGCACATTTACCAGATGGTTCGAGGGCACCGTACCGTTAACTCAAAAGTGATCGAGGAGATGCAAAAATTAGTGTCCGAAGTGGGCGAATGCAACACGCTGGAACCGGCATAATACAACTTTCTTCGTGTATTGATATCGAAATGCTCTTCTTAAAATACGGCTGGGGATTGTCTCAGCCGAACCTCTCCCTCAGTCAAGTACAATGATCGAGCTGAATAATATCCGAATGCTATTGGGACTTTCCTGGAACGAATTCTACCTGTGCTATCTCGTAAATGAAAAGGCGGGATCGGATGGTCTGTGTCAGCTATCCCGAAATGACATTTCAGAAAACACTGGTCTATCAACGCGCGCAATCATTGATCTGGTTAAGAAAATAGAGGCTTTGGGTTATCTGCAAAATGTCTCAGGTAAACTAAAATGCTCGGACAAATGGAGGATAGCACTTCTAGAAGCGCGCGACTTTTCCGGATCGGCAAGTGAAGAAACTTCCGGTGAAGAAACTTCACCTATCACACCAAAAAGTGAAGAAACTTCACCGGCTATACATTCGATAGTGAAGAAACTTCACCATGAGGACTATACGGTAGGTGAAGAAACTTCACTTTCTCGAATTTCCGAGGTGAAGAAACTTCACCACTATACAAATGATAGTGAAGAAACTTCACCGGCAAATCAGGTCGAAGTGAAGAAACTTCACCGGCAAAACACAGAAAGCATTGTATATATCCCAGAAAGTGAAGAAACTTCACCGGAAGAAACTTCACTTGGTGACCTATATATATTAAATAATAATATTAATAATATATCTAAAGGGGTAAGTATAGAGAAAGAAAAGGGGTGTGGGGAAAAACAAAAATCGAAGCCTTTCGAAATTACCACCGACTCCAACGGAGTTTCAACCTGTCAAACTCTTCGACAAGCCTGCCTGACATACGACGCAACCCACCCCGGCCTTTACACGCCGGAAATGTACAAAGCCTTCATTCGACACTGGTCGGCTATTAAAGCTGGAAAACCTGCATGGTACCGCGAACTAACGCGAACAAAAGGCACGTGGGACCTACCGCTGCGCCTCTCCACGTGGCATCAAAACGATCTAAAATTCAATTCAAAATCAACCAATGGAAAATCAAACCAACGAAGCGGCGGCGCGCTACGCCCTACGTCCATCGCTGAACCATCTAAGCGAACGGGAGCTGGAAACGTTGCGCACGTGGAATTCTAGTGATTACGTTTTGCCGGAATTAACCGAGGAAGAAGAATTTGCGGTAAGGGAGGTAGCAATTAGACTCGCATTAGCAAAAGCTCGGCAAGACAAAGGGCAAGCGGAATACAATGCCGCCTATGCCAAAAAGGTCAACCAGGGGCCCGTTTTCCCTACGCTGGACAAGTACAAATTCAGAGAAGCCGTAATGACGATCGGACAGGCAAGATCGACGGATAGAAGCTGGCCTGATCCTTTTTCCATCGACGAAGAGAATAAAGGCGTCGTGAACACACTTTGCATGTACTTCACCGGCGATATGGACTTTTTGAAGCTGCGCCCCGATTTCTCCTTCTCAAAAGGACTTTTACTCATCGGGCCTATCGGATGCGGGAAAACTGAGCTTATGAAAATTTGCAACGAAAACCCGAAGCTATCATTTGCTCAGCACGATTGTCAGGACATAGTCGATGAGTACACCACGAAGGAAATCGGCGAAGATGTGTTTGATAAATATTGCAGTAGCCCGATAAACAAGAGCAACGATAAGTACTTCGGGCAATCGCATTTGGGCAGATTCTTCGATGATTTGGGCTCCGAATCGCTCGGAAATCACATGGGCAACATCCGCAACGTGATGGGCGAGATAATCAGGATACGCCACAAGGAACTTCCGCGCCACTTCACGCACTTTACATCGAATTTGGACATGGATGCCTTGAAATCCTTTTACGGGGAACGCGCCGCGGACCGTTTGAAAGAAATGTGTAATGTGATCGAGTATCCGTCAACCGCCAAATCCCGCCGACGATGAGCACGCACAGCGAGATACTTCAAATGCCTGACGGATCATACGCCTTCGTCGACGGTATTCCCGACAAATGTCAGCACGACGATAAAGGCGATCAAATTCTTTGGTCTGCGTCGGGGAAGACGATCCACTGGCACACATACCGTCAGTGGGCACACCTGCCGGCTGATACGCGGCACGAACTGGTATACCAGCATCACCACGACATAGACGATCCGGTTGTCGGCGGTTGTGTCAGCTGCTCGAAATGCAAGAAGCCCTTTTCACCTCCAATGTTCTGAGTTATGCCGATACAATACAAAGCCTATGGATGCCAGTTCAAATGTGGACGCAAACATTCCGAAGACCAAAAGAAGATCGTTCAGCACGAAACTACCTGTTATAAAAACCCGGATTATAAAACCTGCCTAACATGTACATACCAGGAAGCATATTGGGATGGATGCGACCACCCAGAGCGTCCGGGATGTCCACCTGAGCGATGGTTCGTTAGAATGTGCGATTTGCCCGAAGGCGACGAACTAATTGAATCCAAGTTACTCGAATTGAAAACGGAAACCGGATGGGTTAAGCCGATTGTACAATGTCCTTTCCATCAATCAAAATGAAATTCATCCCCCGCTCAAACTGCCCAACCCCCTACCTGGTTGCCATCGATCCCGACCTGAACAAATCCGGCTTGGCCGCTTGGAGTACGAAAGACCGCGAATGGATCATCGCTAAGACCGTCAGCATTGAAAACGTTCTTTCCGAGCTTTCAGAACTTCCGCCGACCGAAACCACGGTTTACGTGGAAGCGGGATGGTTGATCAAAAAAGCCAATCTTAGGGGCGGTAACTATCGCGCAGCTCAGGCGAAAGCCCGGAACGTCGGCGAGAATCACGGAGCTGGCAAGCTGATCTGTAAGTTACTGAAAGCGGCCGGGTACACGGTGACCGAATTCAAGCCACTGAAAAAGGGGGCATTCAAGACACTGGCCGGCGCCTGGTCCGACACCGGCCGCAGGTATGTCGAGAAAGAATCCGGGTTATCCCACCGAATGAATGACGATGTCCGGGATGCCATTTATACAGTTTTACATTTTAGGTAATTTGGCAATCATGAGATTGGTAGCTTTTCAATAGCCCAAAAAGTTTCCAATAAGTCCACCGACATGAACTCGGCGAGGACAAATTGATGATCTATCATAAGTTCCTTGCGCCGATTTTGGTTTCCTTTTGCAATGAATTCAGCGCTCCTTAAATAAGGGATTGCATTGACATACAAATTTTCTAAATCATGCCCCCGAGCAGTTAAAAACCATTTTGGAAGTAATATTACCTTACCATTTATAAGCTTACATTGAACCGATTCTTTCTCATTTTCGATGACTACATCGCACGTTTCCATGTTTTTTGTTTCCAAAATAGAAATTATTCGATTAGACATCTCTTGTAAATCTGCATCGGTAATTTCAAAAAAGGCAACTATGTTGAGATCTGGGAGGGAGATAAGTTGCTGGGCAAGTGGGCGATTAGCCTGAACTAAAAAAATTATGAACGCGATCGGATCAAATATGTAGTTCTCCAGGGAATGTCTTCTCCCTAAGCCACATTTGACAATTTTAGAGCCCTTTATAGCAATGCCCGAATTGTCTCCATCCACGACACCGCATATCATCCTATTGCCAGCATCATTTAATAATCTTACTAATTCGCCTACTCTCTGCTTTCCATTTCCCGTTGAAATTACTAATTTATCAGCCCCCTCATTTGATGTTGCTTGAACTTCAACAATATCCTTGGATCCAGAAGCCAGAAAGTGAATCAATATTTCTGAATTTAAATGATTTAAAAGTTTTGATAAAAGGATCTTAAAGAACATTTCGTCAAATTTATCTTCCACAAATACCTGTTTACAATGCTCGTAATAGACATTCAGCGATATGAGACCAGTCGTAAGTGACTTAATCGCATCGGACTTGGTAACTTTGGACAATGTTCCGGTTTTACGGGACATTTTGAATAAACTTGGCTCTGGTGTCAAGGCAATAGTAGATGGAGAATGGGTTGTTATTATCACCTTGACATTCTTATCTTCAATAAATGACTTCTTAAAAACCTTTAACATTTGATGTACCATTGATGGATGTAGGTAAGCATCAGGTTCGTCAAATAAAATAGCATCTGGAAATGGCTGATCATTTTTTGAATTATAAATCGCGAGAATCAATGTCATTAAAGTCCGTTCTCCTGACGAAAGACTTTCAAGTGAGATAGCTAAATCATTTTCCAAATTCACTAATTCTATTTCAGTGTTGATTAGCGAATCCGTAAGAATTGGAATTTTCAGCCTGTATCCAAAACCGACCTCCTCCATGGCCCGATTGAAAATTTGCCAAGGCGCTTCGCCTGGATCAAATCCAAGTTTTATTCTTATTTGGTATTGTAAATACAAGAATGTTAAATTTGTCTCAAAAACACCAGTATATCCTTGATCCAAATAAACTATGCATTCATCCAATGTGGCGGGGGTATATGGATTCTTTCTTTTTTCGAAGATCGATCTGATAGCCAAATAATCTTCGTGAGATATTTTTGATGGATAGGGGGCACTTGGGTGCTCCTTTTCATATTTTGTATCCAGAAGAAATCTAATATTTAATTCTTTTTCATTGAATTGACTGTGCCCTAGGTATGAAATGCAATTCAAATATGAGAGATAAATGTAAGGTAATCGCCCCCATTTATTCATGAGATCAACCATGTTATACGGGCGCCCAAGGGAGAAATTGTGCTCGTTCGGGCTGACCGAAACAATATTCCCAGTCTGAACACCATTGATGAAAAGTCGAAAATTATTGGGAATGTGGCTCTGTGTTTCTGGATCGAAAATTATTAAATTATTATTGGTTGATAGCAAATTTAATAGCTGCGTCTTTCCGGACCCATTCTCGCCAGTGATAACAACAAGGTCTGGCAAATCGTCAATTACAAATGGATTAATCGCTTTGAACTTTGCAATAGCTTCAATTCTCATTTTCTATATTAAAAGTTTTATGTCTCAATTATCAATACTAATTTTATGTCTCTTTCTAATTGCCTGATCTCAGACTTATATAATGCGTTAGAAACTTCATCTATGAGACTATCGTCTTTACCACGAATTATTCTTTCAGCCCAATATCGGCATTCGCGTTATCGTGACGACTACCTCCCTTTGGTGTATTCTTTACCCGAAAGTTCAGATCTCGGATTTGATCGATCGAGTCGCTCGTAAAGGATGATTTTATTACGTCCCGACTTCTCAATGCGAAATGTTTTTTTTACGACGCCAGACTCGGATTCAGCCTCCATGACGCCACCATTGATGGTGAATTTATACGTAGCGGTAGTGAACGTAGGTGCGGAGATTGTTTCGTATTCGTTCACAGCAGTTGCTGAACTCATAATATTGACCTCGCTTCTAAACGATATGGTTTCCGTCCAGTATTTACTACCCTTCCCGAGTAAAGAGTAAGTCCATTTGCCTGGTAGCATTTCTACAAGCTCCTTATCATCGACAGCGCCCGCCAATGTCGGATCAACATCATTTTTGGAGCACCCGCAAAGTAATAGAATGGCAATAAAGGGGTAGAGTAGAAATTTCATTTTGATAGGGTAAGGTAATTTTTTCAACGTTTGCTATTGCAGCTTTTGAAGAACAACGATGCCCTGAGTAAGGCTCTCTTCCATAGTAGTCGGATCTTTCAAGAAAAGTGTTCTGGGGCCGAATTTGTGAGGTCGCACGAACCAAGTAAGCCGCTTCTTCTCAACTACATACCCGATTTCAAGGCCTCCTTTATCGACATACTTGTTTTCCAGATAGTCGTGAGACTCCTTTACGTCATTCGAAGACATTTGTTTCAGATTATCGTATGCCTTTATCAAGTCTGCAAAATCTTCCGAGGCCACAGAGCCGGAATATTGACCACTCGTAACTTGGTAGTAGATCTTCGTCTCCTTTCCAGCAGCGACCTTTCTTATTCGGGTTTCACCATATGAAAGCTGCAAAATCATCCTCGTGAGGGCGAAATCTTCGATTTTGACAAATCCGTCGTGCTTCGAGACAAACTCATCGAAATTCGTAGGAGGGGACTTTTCTTCGACTTGTGCTACGCAGGTCGAGTAAATCAGAAAGAGCGCAATAAGGCAAGATAAAAATTTGAACATCCGATCGAAGAGTAAGTAGTAACTGACCGTAATCTTACCACAATCCTACAAAATGTCAAAATAGTTTTTATCGTAAGAGATTGACAATCAAATAAGTGCATATTTATACATTAAAAAGTGCATAAATAATGCATTTATTTTTGCACAAACGCTTGACTAATATACAACTATTAGTGTATATTTGTATCAAGCAATTCGGAAACGAAAAGCACTAAACCAAAAAACACCCGGCCAGCATAGCCGAACCGGATGTAAACATTATCTAAAATCATGACAAAGGTAAACAACTTCACCTCGCAAGCATTGAGCCTTGCAGACTTCACCCAGGATCTTTACGAATGCCTGGAACTTCCCTACGAAAAGGACAGCATTGTCCGCGGAAACCTGATCACGGTAACAGTTGAGACAGAGCACGGTGACTTCAAAATGTCGGTAGCAGTTCGGTTTGACGACACAGTTGAGAGCCTGAAAGAAAGATTTGACGCGCTGCTCGCTCAGGAATATGACATCATCGATAGCTACCAGAAATGGGAGGCCGACAACTACGAGCATGCCTTAGTAATTCAAGGTCGCGCATTCGATTCACTCACCTGTTAACCACCTCCCGGGAAACCGGGTTTATCCCTCACTGATCATGGAAGTAACATTTGACATCAGCAAATTTCCTGACCTGGTATTAGCAGCAAAGGAAATCCTCGAATACGCAGCCGGCAAAACAGAATCCGTAGACTTCAAAATGATTGACTCTGCCATTGCTGACCTGGAACGGGCACGCAAGACCTGCGAAGAAGTTCAGCATCTGCAAGCAGCATAAAACCCCGATCGGGTGAAACTCCCGATCACTCCACATTTCCTCATATCTAAATCTCAAAGCTATGTCAGTCGAATTACTTGACTCGCCAGAAGTCGAAAAACTGGCCCCGATTACAAAAGTTGAAACCGAAATCGCCCGGATGCAAAAGGAATACTCCGGCCTTACAATCAATGGCCAGTCCGATAAGGAAGGTTTCGCGAAAGTGGTTTCAGCACGGAAAGATGTAAAAGCCGTCCGTGTCCAGGTTGAGAAAGAGCGTAAAGCTCTGGTTGACGACGCTGTAAAATGGCAACGTCAGGTCAACGAGGCTGCCAACGGCATCAAGGATAAGCTCGTTGCAATCGAAGAGCCGCTGCAACAGCTGGAAGATGATTATTTGGCTGAAAAGGAGCGTATCAAACAGGAATTCGAGCGCAAGCGCAAGGAGAAAATTCAGAACCGCGTGCAGGTGATTATGTCGGTTACCGGCGTGAATTTCAACGGGGTTACCTATTCCCTCGGAAAGTTCAAAATCGATCAGTCAGAGATCGAAGCCATGGCTGATTCTGATTTTCAGTCAGAAATCGAATCACTCGAAGCTGAATATCAGATCATTCTTGAAGAAAAACTCGCAGCTGAACAGGCGGCAAAGGAAGAAGCTGATCGCCTTGAAGCACAGCGCAAAGAGCAGGAAGCAGCAGCGGCTGAAATTAAACGTCAACAGGAAGAAATTGCCGCCGAACGCAAAAGGCTCGAAGACGAGAAAGCTGCACACGAAGCCGCATTGAAACGTGAGCAGGAAGCACAGGAAGCCGAAGCCAGACGCATTCAGGCAGAAGCTGATCAAAAGGCAGCGGAAGAGCAACGTCGGGCCGAAATAGAAGCTGCACGTGTTGAAGCCGCTGAACAAGCTCGTATTGCCGCCGAATTGAAAGCAAAACAGGAGGCCGAAGCCAAAGCGGAAGCTGAACGCGTTGCGAAAGAGAAGGAAACGCGTAAACTAGCCCGCCGCCCGGATATCGAAAAGTTCAACGATATGACTTCGCAGTTGATCGCCCTAGCTGAAAAGTTCGAGTTCAAGACAATGGAGGGCAACGCTGCAAAGAATATCGTGTTGCAAAGCATTCAGTCAGCAATCGCGATTAACCCGCTAAACAAAGCCGAGTAATGCGCCAGGCCGCAATATTCATCACACTCGCAGTGGCATCAATGGCAGGCAAATACTTAAAATCTGCCATTGATACACTGACCTGGCCAGCACTGACCGGCATCGCTCTCACCATGTTTTCAGGCTTCTTCATTTTCACCGTCATGACTGCAAAATCTCCCGTTCAATTTAAATGGAAACCACAGGTTCGAATTTCACCGGAAGTAATGGAGCTACTGAGAAATCTATCTCACCTGATGGGAGTGCTCCTCATAATGGCTGCCACTGCGGTGATCCTTGTTGCAATTGCGGCTACTGGCCCCGACCTGACATTCACGGAAGCCGTGCTGATGATGATCAAAAGTCTGCCCCGGATGCTCGACGTATAATCATAACCGATCTCAAGAAAAATATCTCATGAGCCAACTATTAACATTTGAAGCCGCCTTAAAGAAAGTTGCACAGAAGCACGGCCACAAGACATTTGGGAATTTAATTTTTTGGGAAAAAGGAGACCCTTATTGGAAAGAAGCCGCCGAGCTTTATGCTCGATGGATGTGCAACGAGGCAGTGAAAGCGGATCGCAGCTTTGTAATTGACCAAATGGTTGCTAGCGAAACATCAAGGGTGATACACAAGCAAGTTGCGGGAAAACTACCACTCCCGTTCCCGGACGAGATCTAAAATATCAACCATTATCTAAATCACAAATACAATGACAACAATTGCAAAAACCGAAGACGTGGCAGTAGCCACCCGCCCATTGGGCCAAGTGTTTGATCTGACCGGCTCAGTAGTGAGCCTCCCCGACCTGAGCAAGGCGGTAGAAATGCCGCTCGATCTGATGTCCGATTATTGGACGCCGGAAAATCCGGGAGAAACCAAATTCGTGTTCTTTGACCGCATCGACGTATCGCAGGTACTTACCCAGGATGAAAGCCCCGTGTTGATCGATCTTGAATGTGCATATTTCCTCGAACAGGATAGCCGCATGGAAATCAAATCGGTTCGCAATGGATCGAAGCGTCTCGTCGGCGCGCTGCTCGCCCAGAATGTACAGCGCGGCACCGCGTTGAAGATCACCTATCTCGGGAAGAAAAAGAACCGCAGCAATGCATTCAAATCCGATAGCTGGTCAATCAAGCCTTTAATTCTCAACATCGACTAAAACCAACGGCAGGGTGTAACAGCCCTGCCGACCCAAACCGGCTATGAACTTCGATTTCTCCATGCTCCGCGACGCCCAGGAAGGGCCCGAGCTAAACCCGATCATCACTGACCCGACTCAGTACACTCCGCTTGAAGATGTGCTCACGTTCATGAAAAAGCGCAAGAAGGTGATGGACATCCGGCCCCTCCTACCCCAGCTAAGCCGCAACGGCCGAGTTCTGGAAGAAGACATGCAGATATACCTGGATGCAAAGGCGTGCTCATCCGGATCATTGAAAGAGGCTTTAAAATCGCCACTGCATTATCTGATATCAACTGAGGAAAAGCAGGTGCGACCAGAAAAAAGCCATTTTGAGCTCGGCACGTTTTGCCATACGGCTTTCCTGGAACCGGAAAAGTTCAACATGCTAGCTCTGGAACCGGCCGTGAGCGCTGCGACAAAAGAAGGAGTACAAAAGCTTATGGAGTTCTGGGAGGATCTGGCCACACAGAAGGATCCGGAAATCCCTGCCGAAGCCTACATGCAAGTGCTTGGCTCAGGCCTGAGCATTGACAAGATCGACGGAATGCGCAGCTACATCACCCAATTGAAGAAACGAACCGGAAAAGTGTCCGTCGATCCGAAATCATACCAGATCGTCGACCTGATCAAACGCAACTACTACCGGTATGGCGGCGGCATCATTCCCGAACTGCTAAAAGGATCCGTGCCGGAGGTGAGCATTTACGGTACCGACGAAGAAACAGGTCTGCCGGTTAAGATTCGCCCGGATGCGTTCCAGATCGAAGAAAACATCGGCTGCAATGCAATCATCAGCTTCAAAACCACGCACGCCGACAACATTGGTAAAATGCAGTACGACGCTGCCAAGTACATGTATTACCTCTCCGAGGCTATGTATTGCGAAGTATTCCAGCAGGTCACCGGCCGCAAATGTACCGGCGTGTTCTGCATCATGCTGCAAACAGTTTTGCCATATCTGCCCGTCGTGTTCTACTATGATGCCGATGACCTGGCCAACGGAAAGTACCGGTACCGGACCGCATTGCGAAATGTGAAAGAAGCCATCGCGAGAAACAGCTGGCCAGGCTTCGACTCATACGGTGAAGAAGGCGAAAGCGGCATCATCCGCATGAACCTTCCGGAATGGAGCAGAAGAGAAGTGATACCTCAAATCATCGAATAACCAATGAAAATGAAGTTCACGCGGCCCATCGCCTTTATCGACCTTGAAACGACCGGCACAGACACGGAAAAAGACCGGATCGTCGAAATCGCAGTTTGTAAACTCGATCCATCATCCGGCCAGTATGCGACATCCTGCCGGTTGATCAACCCGACAATTCCAATTCCGGCCGGTGCATCCGAAGTGCATGGCATCAAGGATGAAGATGTGGCAAACGAACCTACCTTCAAGCAGATTGCAAAAGGCCTGCTCGCTTTTCTCGAAGGATGCGACATTGCCGGATTTAACAGCAACAGGTTCGACATTCCGTTACTCTTCAACGAATTTCACCGCGCTGGCCTGTTCTGGGATTATAGTCAATTCCTGATGATCGATGTCGGGAATCTGTTCAAGATCAAACACCCACGTACTTTGTCCGACGCTGTTCGCATCTACCTGGGCCGTGAAATGGAAAACGCGCATAGCGCCGAAGCAGATATCGAAGCGACACTCGACGTTTTCCTTGCCCAAATCGAAAAGCACGAGAATGACGAAGGATTCCCTCAAACACTGGAAGATCTCGCCTTGTATACCAATTTCGATAAGAAAGTGATTGACCTGGGCGGCAAGTTCACGTACAACAACGAAGGTGAAATCGTACTGACTATCGGAGAGCACAAAGGCAAACCAGCCAAAGACTACATTGGATTTCTTCAATGGATGGTAGGCCCAAAAGCCAACTTCTCAGCAGACACCAAAGCCGTGGCCCAGCAGATAATTGATTCGGCTCGGCAGAAAACATGATTTAGTTAAGGGTTTAGGACCGTGCCGCCAGACATACTGCTTCGGCATCTGGCCCCGCGCCTGCGGGTATTTTAAAATTCAACTCAAACCTATCGATATCAGATGATCACTACCGTAAGAATACTTTACGCCGGAATATGGATGCTCGCCACGATCATCGCCGTGATAGCAATATCGCCCTGGCTCATCCTGCTCTGGCTGACAAAGCTTGTCAAATCAATTTTCAATATCTAAATCTCTCATATCATGCCGAGCTGGTACTTATCAAAAATCCGCTATCAGAAAGAAGACGAAGCGGGAAAACTTCAAACCATCGATGAAGCCTATTTGTTCGATGCGGTATCCTTCACGGAGGCCGAAGCAAAGTCATACGGGCAGATCGTAACTGACGCGAGCGATTTCAGCGTCCACAGCATTGCCCGCATGCGACTGGCTGACCTGTTTACTTACGAAGAAGGGGAACAGTGGTTCAAAGCGAAGGTCATTTACTTCTCCGTGGATGAAAAAAGCGGAAAGGAAAAGAAGATCGTCAATTACATGCTGGTCAACGCCGAAGGTATTCAGCAGGCCCTGGACCGTGTAAACGAAAACATGCGCAATTTCCTAATCCCTTATGAGATCACCGACATGATCCTCACTCCGATTTTGGATGTGTTCCCGCACAAATCGGAAGAAGATCAGGGGCCGGAAATCCCGGCCAACATGCGCCCGCTGGCCGAAGTAATGGCAGAGCGCCAGCAGCAAGAAGAAGTTTTTGAATAACCCACCAGTCCGGGGGAGCAATCCCCCGCCCTTTCACTCCTACCCCTATGGACAAGCAAAAGAAGAAACCTACGATTAAAAGCGACATTTCAACAATTAAGACCATCGCTGTTTCACACGACACATGCTTCTCTCAATATTTCTACCAAACTGGCGAGCAGATCAGGAGGCTGAGAAACGAAAATATCGTTCACGTCAAAATCCTCAGGGTTGCGCCTGTTGCAACGCCAGATGGTAAAATATTCTACCGGGATACTCCCATCGTGTTTTTCAATAATTGAATCCATGAGAAAGCTCAACTTCAAACAGTTCCGGCACCTGATGTCGGCGATGCTGTTCATCAGCGATGTGCTCGACAAAGACGAACAGATTCATCAGCTGTATGTCGAATACAAAGAGCAGGACAACCAGCCGGATCCTGTTGCATGGACTCGTGACGCGCTAGACGGATGCAAGCCAGGATCGCACGATATGTATATCCGCAGGTCATTCTCGCCGCGGACTTATCCGGAAGTGAAACCCGGGTGATGTCGCTTCTCGGAAAAGGGCATTACCTCAAATATTACCTACCATGAGAAATCCACCAATGACACTCGATTTCGCGCAGTTGTTCTTCCGAATGCGCAACATGCCAATGACAAATCATTGGCACATCGGAGCTGGTTACAAACCACGCCACAAGCTTGAAAACACGCTTTTCTTCGAAGTGATGAAGTGGAGAAATCGGACCAGTTTTAAACCTTAAACGATTAGAACCCCTATGAATTTCAAGACAATTTATATCGGCCAATACAATGCCACTGTTTGCTTGCGTCGGTGGAGAAATGACCTGATGGAAGAGTACGTTCATATCAATGCATTCGTGGAAGACGAAGACAACGAATACCTTTTCGAAGATCAAATTCTCTTCCCATCAGCCGAGCTCGCTCGATCTTTTGTGCAGGATTTCTCTGACGAATCTGCCTTCGATTGGCTTGAAGGGAAAGCGGATATTGAAGGAATTGAAAAGGAACCTTAAACGAGCCGAACCCATGACAACAGAGGAGCGAATAATTCGCGGCGACAGATTTGCAATAACTGGACGACCGGGAGTGTACAACGTGGACGCCGACGAAGATTTTGGTTGCCATTCGCTTATGCGATTCCATCAGGAAGATTCCCCTGGGAGCTATCAAGGCTTTGCTGACTTCACAAAGAAAACGATGATTTTCAATTACACCCTGCTTGGCAGGTTTGGTAAACTGATGATACCGTTGGCGAGCATTGACTTTGAAAAGCTCTAATACGACGACGATTTGCCCTTTTAACCACCTTAACAGAGTCGAACCCCTATGCATCCTGAATACATTGTAATAGATCTTTTTTGCGGAGCCGGCGGAACAACGCTCGGTTTCGATATGGCAATGATCAACGGAAGGAAAGCTGCATTTGTAGTAGCATGCGTTAACCATGATCCTTTGGCGATTGACTCTCATTGGGAGAATCACCCAGAAGTTTATCACTTCTTGGAAGACATCACCCTGCTTTACGGTCGCGTGCTGAATGGATTCCTGTTCATGACCGAACACATGCGCCAACTGGTCCGCATTGTCAATATTTACCGAGCCTTCTATCCGGAAGCAAAAGTGATCCTGTGGGCAAGCCTGGAATGCACCAATTTCAGCAAAGCCAAGGGTGGCAAGGAGCGCGACGCTGACAGTCGCACATTAGCCCACCATCTGGACCGCTACGTTGTTGCACTCGATCCGGATTACGTACAGATTGAAAACGTGGTGGAGTTTATGAGCTGGGGACCGATGAACGAAAAGGGCAAGCCGATTTCTTCGAAAAACGGGCGAGACTGGATACGCTGGAAGCAACACCTTTGCAGCTTCGGATACCGCGACGAATGGAGAGAGCTGAACAGTGCGGATTTTGGAGCCTATACCAGCCGTAACAGGCTGTTCGGAATTTTCGCAAAACCAGGTATGCCGATAATTTGGCCGAAGCCAACTCATTCGAAAAAGCCATCAAAGGGCGGGATGTTTGGCGATTTGAAGAAATGGAAGGCTGTGAAAGATGTGCTCGATTTCGATGATGAAGGACAAAGCATTTTCGGTAGAAAGAAGCCGCTGGTAGATGCCTCTCTCGAAAGGATCTATGCCGGTTTGGTTAAGTTTGTCGCTGGCGGCAAGGATGCATTCATTTTGAAATACAATTCGCTGAGCTCTGCCGGGAAGCACGTGCCGCCCTCAATTGATGAGCCGTGTCCGACAATAGCCTGTCAAAATCGACTTGGCATCGTTAATGCTTCATTCATTGCCAAATATTACAGCGGGAAACCAGCGGGGAAGGTGATTCCGGTAACCGGTCCTGCGGGAACTATTGCAACGGCCGGAACCCAGGCCCTGGTAAATGCCTCCTTCCTCACTAAGTATTACAGCGGCGACCCAGATAGTAAAGTTACCTCGGTAGAAGAGCCGGCAGCGGTCATCAGGACGAAGGATGGGCAATCATTAATTCAGTGTCAGCCGTTCATCCTCAATACCAATTTCAACAATGTAGGTAAATCGATCGATGAACCAGCCCCTACACTTGTTTCCAGCAGACGGCACCCCTATTTACTGTCACCTGCTTTTCTGACTCAATATTATAGCAGCGGCGGGCAGCTTGGATCAATCGACGAACCGGCCAGGACCTTAGGCACACGCGACACCATTGCCAAGATTCAAACCGAGTGGATTGAACGACAATTTGGGAAGTCGCAAGTTTCGTCCGTGGAAAGCCCTGCCGGAACGCTCATGCCGAATGACAAACATCGGCTTATCAGCTGCGACCCGTTCATTTTGAATCCCTCGCATGGCGGGCACACTACATCCACAATGCAACCGTGCCCGGTGATCATCGCTCGCCAGGACAAAGCGCCGCTGTACCTGATCCAGTTCGATATAGATCCTGAAATCGGAATCCCAGTTTATGACGACGATCCCGAAGTGATGATCCGGATTAAGATTTTCATGTCGATGTACGGGATTGCCGATATCAAAATGAGAATGTTGAAAGTGCCGGAGCTGCTTTGTATTCAGGGGTTCCCTGCAAACTACAAGCTGGCCGGAAACCAGTCGGATCAGAAAAAGTTCATCGGTAATAGCGTGGTCCCGCATGTGGTCAAAGCCTGGACCGAATCACTTGCAGCGTAAATGTAAACTTCATTGAAGTCGAACCCGCATGATGTAACTATTTAGATATTTTTGTCCACACAGGAAACTTTTCTACTTTCGGCATCTGTTGTATTGGGCTGGTTCACTCAGTTCCAGTGTAAAATACAATAAAATGGATATCTTTTTTGAACATGTCTACGTGACAAACTGGTTTGAAAATCATGTCTCGCAGCTGCGAGGAAATCTCATGAAAACCCTCGCCCAGGGTATTGAATCGGGGAAATTCGAAAAAACGTTCGAAGCGGAAGGGGTGGTTGTTTACAAGTATTTGGGAGGAAAGTACCCCGGGGACACTTTTATGTTTGATCGACGTGGGGATGACTACCATTTGCGCGGGACAACGAAAAGGCCGGATTTTTTAAATCCACGGGGACCAATAGTTTTCGATGGAACCAGAAGGATTTAAGGGCGAAAGCCCTTTTCCTTTTTATCGGCCTAGTATAATGTTTGACTCTCAGTGTAATATGTTTTCCCGCTGCCCAGCTTACCGACAATAATTTCCTCTCCCTCGGGCGAAGTTTTCTTTTTTGGATTGTGCACGAAGCGGTGATCCTTGTTTTCCATTTCAAAAACGTCATCCGAGGTTTTGATCTTCGCGAGCTCCTCGGTTGCTTCCACCGTCACAGTCTTAATTGCGTTGTGTAATTCTTTCACCTTGTCAGCCGGAATGTTCTTGGCAACAGAATAGGGCGAGATTTTCGCGCACCACAGGATTTCGTCGGCGTAGGCACTGCCGATACCCCGGATTTTATCCTGCTTCTGGATCACTTCCTTGATTTTGCCCGACGCTTTGGAAAGGTATTTTGCAAAGTATTCCAACGTGAAATCATCGCTCAGGATATCGGGGACATTGGGCACCTCGGGATTCAGTATCGGTTTTGCCTGTCCCATGCCATCCAGGACCATAACGCCCGCGCCGTTCTCGAATAGAAGTTCGAAGATCGGATTTTTCAGGTTCTCTTCTGTCGGCAGCAGGATCATTTTGCCGGTGAGCATCATGTGGATACCCAGCACATTCCCGTTGTCGAAATGTAGGTGTAACTCCTTCCCGTTCCTGTCGACATATTCGAGTTTGGAGCCCTTGAATGCCTCGTTGAATTCTTCGTTACTGGCTTTGACACGCTTTTTCCATAGGACGTCGATGCTCTTGAACTTCTGCCCTTTGAAATGCTTTTGAAGCGTAATTCCGACGATGTTGAGTTCTGGTACTTCTGGCATGGCTGTGGTGTTTATTGGTGAAGGTGATTTTATTGAATATGCGCAGTGAGGAATGCCGTAATATCAAGAAGATATTTCTCAACCGGGCTTACTTCCATTGGAAGCCTAAGAATTCCCATTTCTCGCACGGTGACGTTAAATGCTCCGTATGCATGAGCTTGCGACAGAGTGATCATCGTTTCCATCACTGAAACCGCGCGGTCAGTTACTCCAAACGTTAGGAGCTCGGGAGTCTGCAACTTGAAGACTGTTTTGCCTTTGAAAGTCATCAGCCGTTGTGGTTCTGCGATGTCCGCAGTCCCCTCCTTCACTCTACCGATCTCGATCGTGGTCAAAAAAGTGATCATGTCGCCTGCGTAGTCGGAAACATCAGTATGCACCAAAAGGCCATGTCGGGTGATATTTTCCTGGTTGATTGCGTCGAGTTGCGCTTTGTCAAAGTCAAATAGCTTGGAATCAGATGTTAAGATAAAAAAATCCATATGGTTTATCTGGCAGTGTTGAATTGCAACTTAAAAGAAGTTTTTCCTATTTTGTTGTCTAAACTCGATGTTCCATGGAAATAGATAAAAACTTTAAAGGGTACAAAACCTGGAAGGAAGGGTCAAAGCAGACGATCATCGGTGAGCCAGGCGATACCAAGGAAGATGCGATCAAGTTCATGCACGCCCACCTTGACTATTTTGATCTCAGGGGAGATTTCACTTTTAATGCCGGAAATATCGTCCAAAATGGAAACGAATTTATCTTCACTATGAACCGCTTGGGCCACGTTCAAGTACCCAGGAAATTTCGTCTTGGTAATGGAGTTCAAGTTGAAATTGATTAGACCTTAAAAAAGTGACAGCTGCGCCGGCGGAGTTTCATTCGCGATTGTCTGGTCCAACGGCGGCATTTCAGGATATATGAAAGGGATCGTTGGTTCTTCCGAAGTCCGAAAATCCTGCATTATGGTGCATGCTTGCATTTTTTCAGTATCGTACTGAGTGGTTGCAATCTCTGTGATCCGTTGCTCAGATAAATCACCCGTAATCCATTCCCAAGCCAAATTGCTGTCCAAAATCGTCGGCATTCGGTTCTTCGCATTGTGAACCTGTGACATCAGCTTATTTGCCTCCGTGGTGACGATGGTAACCGTTTCGATGTGCTCCCCACTTTTCCGATCCGTCCAGGGATTCCAAACGCCGGCCATGAAGAAGTATTCCTGATCTTTCAGGCTGACGAAATACGGGTATTTATCTGCTGTTTTTAATGGCTCCCCGGTCTTCTTATTCCGGCGATACACATGGCGCCAGTCGAAGAAACCAGTTGATAGCACAAGGCACCGGCGATTCAATGCAGCATCCCTGAACATCTTTTCGCGGCCAGTCTTTGGATCGATCGAAAGCAACTCTTCGCCGCGGGCATTTAGCGTCGTGATGCCTTGCTGATAACTTCCATCAGGCTTTTTATACCCGTTCCGGAATTCCTTCGCTCGGTCCCGGTCAGAAACATAATTCGGCAGGTATCCCCATTCCATTTCCACGATATCATAGTCGTTTTTGGAATAGTTGGGCTTGATAACAAAAATTGGGGCATAGTCGAAACCGTTGTTGATCGGCTTGGCCTGGTCGAGCTTGTACTTTTTGATATCCTTCTCAATGTCCTTCAACGTCACATACTCCGTTTTAAGGACCTTTTGCCTATTGTAGTTACACATTTTTCTGAACTTTAAAGTAAGCAACAATTTCACGGCCTATTTCAATGGCTTGGGTTTGCCGCTTCGGATCTTCCGGTACCGTCATCCAGTAACGCTTTCCGTCGGACAGCGTGGCCCTGGTGATAAACAAATCATCCTGGAAATCGGAGAAGATAATCCGGAAAACAGTTCGCTCCTGCATTTCAAGGACTTTGATATGAAGAATTACTCCGAAGTGATCTATCTCAAAATCGTCTGCCGTAAAAGCCATGATTACCTGTTGAATGTCTAAAGTAGTAAATCTGGTAAATCACCTTATACCTTTCGGTTGAATATTGTTGTGAACAATCTCGCAAATCCCTGAGAACGGGCCCTGCCAAAAGTAAATTTGAGATGGTGGATCGTTATACATTTCTTCGCAATAGACCCATTGCATACCCTCTTTAAAGATTATTTTGGTAATGACATAGCTACCGTGCGGGAGCATCAGTTTGTATAATGGAGCATTGCGGATTTGATGGAATAGAAACCTGTCAAGAATACTGATGTCGAGCGGGATAGACATCTCTTTAAATATGTTGATAATCCGCTCTCTGACCTCCATTCGCTCGATGAATACATCTTCCCGGCTACAATATTCGACTCCGAGCTTAAATCTGCCGTCGCCCACTTTTTCATCAAAAGGGCTCATGTGCGGCCCCAGGACCCTCACCTGAACATTATGGCAACCCACCGTCATCCCTTTGGGTAGGTATAACATGTCACCGACCTTTAAACTTCCGTATCGCATTGCTTGTTGATGAAATTTGTATCAAAAAAATGATAACAAAAGTATCAAAATGACATACAAGTTTCAAAACGATTTTTTAACTTTGGTTATCAAACACCAAACATGGGTCAGAACATGGAAAACATTCGTATAGCTCCCGAAGTCGATCTAGGCACCGACGAGGTTCAGGGTAGCGAAAAAGCCTGGGTTATTCAGACTTATGAAACCAAATTTCTTGTTAAGCCTGAGGTTTTTGTTAGAAAATTTCGTGAGATAGAGGCCGAATGGGATGAAATTTCCAAGAACGATGCCTCCCTAAAATTGATCGATGAAGAAGAGCTCGAACGCAAGAAGGATGAGTTTTTTGTCCGGCGATGTAAAGAAGAAAAGATCAGAATAAGCGTGCCCGTACAGCAGGTAGCATTCTACGATTTGCAGTTGGCAAAATACGTCGCACCCTACATTATCGGTAGTATTCCCCCCGTACTTATGGACACCAAGGATATCCATGTGCAAGTTGATAGGTACAGAAATGAAGCACTTGATAGAAAAATTCCATTTTATGTTACCCTTGAAAACGGGAAGCCTGCAACGGAAGACAATCCGTACGAAATATTTAAAATTCAAAGACCATCTCGTGACCCAGGCTATCCTGCGATTTATTCTGGCACTTTTTGGGCCAAAGATTCCCTTGAAGCGATAAGAGATGCCATATACCTGTCAACCAGGTGGAATGGCTAACAACGATTTCAACAACTATAATTCATCAACTACTATGAAATTTGGAACAGTTAAAAACGAGAAGGAGGAATTCGAGGAATTCAGCATGGAGGCAATGAAGCTGCAACTGGCCGCTGAATATACTGCCTGGCGGGAGGAAGTCGCGGCGAAATTGGAGCCGGTAGTATATCCGAACCATGCTTGGGTGGTATATGCCGGAAACGACACGCAGCAGCCGCAGGCCGCCTTCACCAACCGCGAGTACGCGGAGATTCTGGCCAGCCACATGCAGGGTGCGATCGATCCGGTTCTGCGCGAGCGAAGTGAGATCGATGCAATGGACATCAAAGTTGACAAGTATCTCGAACAGGTCAGCTTCGGCAAAATGCCATTTGAAATAATCCTGCGCAAGGACGGGGAAGTATTTGATGCATGGGGCCCGGAAGACGGCATGCCGACCATAGACACTCCGAAGGTTTCAGAATCGGACCGTCATATTCTGGGAGGAACATTCTGGGGCTGGACGAAAGGAGAGGCAATCGAAGAAGCTCAGAATCTGCTGGAAGCAATGAAGGCGGCAGGAGACATATGAAATTGAAGTAAGCATGAGAAATCATGTTTTAGAAGTGTAAATTTCGACACCTCGTATGCATTGTATGCGAGGTGTTTTATTTTTACGAGAAATCACGCCTTATGATCGAAATTTCTGTAACAATTACCGAAGATGATACTAATCCCATCATCACACATTCTTTGAGGATGCCGGTTGGCTTGATACCAAATATCGGCGAAGAAGTCTTGGTGTCAAACAACACTTACCCCTATCGGAGATTAATGATTACTGGAAAAGGGATAATTGTGATGGAGCGCGGATATGCCGTCGCGTGCAAAGCGGAACTAGTAAATGACGACGAATGACAGCACAAGAACTTAAAGAATGGTTTGATGGCCGGGAGCTCCCAGCGGAAACAGTGTGGATACACAAATCAATGAAAGTCGACGATCCAAAACGGTTCGTTGAGCTTCACTTCAATTCAATGGACGCCGATGGCAATGAGAGGGCGAATGAGCCGCTGATACTTCGGCTACTTTTGATGAAAAAATGGCTGGAAGAAAACGGACATGCATAAAAAAGGGGCTTCGCGCCCCTTTAATAATTCTCCCACTGAAAATGCATTCCATCTTTCGAGGCTGCCGACCAATCAGCACCACATATCCATCCAATATCTCTCCATACTTTCAGAAATGAAGCGGACCAGGTAACCTTTCCCCGGAACGGGTTCAGGCCCGCATTCAGATCAACAGCAATCCCCCAAGAATGCAGAGATATTCCAGAGCTGCCGCGCTTCGGTCGGATGTTGAAAACGCCGTCATAGCTTACAATTTCCGTATGCAGGCCGAGTTCAATAAGCTTTCGCAGGGTCTTTTCCAGAACATCCCGGATAAGCCTGTTTAAATAAATTCTGGAAGGCAAACAGGGAATGGCCGCACGGATGTCAGCCGGGACAATCCACAGCACCATCCATTTGCGTTCAAACCCGAGCCGGTCATTGTATGGATCGCCAAATTTGGCAATCAGTTGCGCTTGCGATTTCATGGCTGCGTCGTTTTGGCTTCTTCTTCCTCCCTGGCCATCGAAAGCAAATCTTTATAATCACCAGTCTGTCGGAACTTCCGGAATGGCGCGCTGAACCACTTCGGCAGCAGGTTCGGCAGTATCTGATCAATCAGATCGCACGACTTGATGAAATAGTACGTGAACATCACTCCGTATCCAGCGAAAATGAAATACAGCGCAACGCCTGGTACAGGATTGGCGCCATCAACCGATGACGTTACGATCTTGAAGACCACAGAAAGGATGATTGAAGCGATGTATCCGAGAAGGACGACCGAAACCATTACAACAAACTGCTCGACAGTCTTTCGCATAAATATCTCAGCCTTCGCCTCGCCAGACTTATAGTGCTTAACCAGCCCCAAAAAAGTCATCAAAGCAAAGCCGATGCCAGTAGCGGCAACCAGATCAATGGTCAAATCTTTTCGGTAGTTGAAGACCTGAATAAATCCCACTGTGGATGATGATAGCAAAAGGAAGGTGGGACTTGTGATCATTCCTTTTATTGTCAAACCGATAGATGCAAACATTGAGGTAAGGTTAAAATGCTCGAAAAACTTCATGTTTTTACAGTTATTGGGCTTTTCGCCCGGTTAAGAATCCCACTATTGCCCCGAAAATGGATCCATCTCGGAAACCTTTCCAATATTTGGTTCCAGTGGACCTGAGGGCGGCTTCGTATTTTTCCTTTTGCACGACATTTTGCAATTCGGACAGACGCAGCGCATTTCGGATGTCTTCGACTTCCTTTCCTCGGTATTCATAGGCTGACTTTAAACTGAAAAAAGTGGGTTTCAAAAGTTCGTATCGGTAGGCACTATCAAGGAGTGCGGCTTCGTAAACTGTCCTTTGCCTGGGCGTCGCGGTAGATCCTTGCGCCCAAACTGTCCCGGCCAGAAGGAAGAGAATCCCAGCGAACGTATTTGTGATGATTGATTTCATATTGCTGCTGATGACTTTTTGCTGTATCTGCATTCCGGTCGGCACGTCGTTTGTTTTCTCGGATTGTGTCGGCAAAACTCGGAGCTTCCGGGTTTGGTGTTGGCTGCCGGAAGCCGCGATACCAAAGGATGCAGGCAAGGGCCAGGATCACAACCAGCAACCCGGCGATGATTTTCCAGTGTGCGTCTCTCATGGCTTCGCCTATTGCCGTTTGTAAATCTGATCTACCATTTTACGCACTTCGATATTCTGCCAGTAGGTTTTATCGTAGCTGGAATCCGTGAAGATCGTCCACGCGTACTCACCCTCCAGAATGGTGGTGCCGGGGCCGTTAGCGGCTTCACTAACATACTTACCATCTTTGATCATCACCCCCACTCCCCAATCGCTCCAACCGCGCGAGGTCGGCGTTTTTAGGATATCGAAAACCCTTTCATTGAGCACGCGCCGACCCTTGAACATGCCTTTGTCGCGTATCATACCGATGAAGTTCATCCATTGGTTCACGCTGCATTGCAGACCATATCCGGCCAGCGGGTTCAATGGCTTACCAGGTATCGGCCCTTCGCTCGGATTGAATTCTGCATCGCCCATTTCGCATGGATCTGCGAGGATTTCCCGAAACAAATCCTTCCAGGCCTTTCCCGTCACGATTTCAGCCATGCGGGCCGCGACTTGGTAGGAAACGGAAGAGTACGAGAACGTCGCACCTGGTGTGAATTTCAAAGGGACATTCGCCAGCCAGTCTACGTACTGATCAAGTCGATCCATCCCTTCATGAGACTGGTCGTCAGGAATCCCGGAAAGGTGGCCCATAATCTGGCTGAGCGTGATTCCTGAGCCCTCCGCGTTCTTCCATGATGGAATTACATCGCCGACTTTCGTGTCGAGCGACAGCTTGCCCTTTTCTATCAGATAGGAGATAATTACACCCGTGACAAACTTGGAGTGCGACATCACTTTGAATCGCGTATCTTTCGTTTTGCCACCCTTCTCGAATGAGTACAGCTCGCCAGATGGCGACCTCAAATCAAATACGGCATTCCAATTGTAGGCGTTAGCGAGATTCGCTTCGACGTACGATTTGACCGGCGAGTAATCTTTCGACGGTTGCGGTGCCGGGCCGCCTCCATCACCTACCTCCGGGCTTACGCCGCCAAAGAAGTTATAGTCTGTGTATTTTACGAACTTGTTTTCTAGGTCGGTAATGTCCCCCATTAAGTCAATGCTCTGCCGGTATTTGTCCGTGACGTTCACAGTTACGGTATTGGAGGCATTGACATTCGGCCACTTGTATTCGTGGCCCACAAAGTCCTGTTTCAGGCGGTACAATGCAGGTTCAGCACCTTTTATTTCAGACACACACCACGACATTGCGAAATTCATAGCCATCAGCCCCCTCGAAAAGAGGGATCGGGTCGTATTTTCAAAAACATCGTAATAAATCCCCCCTACACAATACGGAGGCATCTTGCCGCGATTATTCTCCTTGTATGTGGTAACGTCGTCCACATCCTGCTCAGCCATAGACACCTTGCCCGGGAAAGTTCCCAGGTTAAGGGCGTTAACCTTAAATTTGGCTTTCTGATCGCCTATCCCGTCGCCATCACTTCCATACAGTCCGTCCGCTTTGGCAGCTATGTAATTGATATTAGGGCTCGCGATGGAGCGAAGTTGCTGGTTAGAAGTAACAGAATAGAAATAAGTGACAACCAGCTTATTAGTCTCGCTCCTTACAGCTTCCGCAAAGCTATCAAAGGCCTTTTTTATCCCGTAGGTTGTAAATCGGCCAAACTCAATCGCCAGTGAATCTTTATCGTTCCAATCTGGGTGCGGCCAGTCATTCCAAGTGCCCTGGATCATTGGCGGTCGGCCGACTTTTTTAGCTATGCCTCTTGCCCGCTGCCAGGTAGTAAACGTGTTCTGGTTGTCGTCTGAAAAGTCAGCGGCCTCTCGGTATTCTTTTCCGGGAAATACGTAGTTAACCTGCTCCCCGGCTCCGCCACCCCCAAGGGTGATGTAAAAAGATTTCTCATACGTAGCCATGAGCCGGGCGATAGATTTGATCGCCCCGGCTGACAAGGCATTGACACGATCATTCGCATACCCGGCATAGACAGAGCCAAAACCCTGCACCCCCTCAATGTAAGGAGTGCCATTGCTGCCTAAAATAATCTCGCTATCCTTGATGAATCCATCACCCTGCGCTCGGCGGCGCATAAAAACCACGCTCAATGAAAGATCACGAGCGCGGCAAAATTCGATCACACGCTTAAACCCGGCCTCCTGATAATTGCCCGGAGTGGGCTCGTAGGTATCCCACGGAACCCAAAGGGCAATTCCTGATATTCCGTATCCCCAACTGAATTTGGCCGCCTCAATCCGGTCTAACCACCCCTCGTAATAACTACCGTCGGGATTAAAGCCACCCTCTTTAATTCCATGCGTTGCATTTGGATCGAAACCACTGCCAGTGGTCCCCATAATAATCTGATAGGTGAACTTCCTATCCGTAGGAGGCGGCGAGTTGTTCCCCTCACCATTGCCGCTACCCGGATCGGTTGTACCGCCGCCCTGATCAGTCTTTATCTCAAAGGCTTTTATGTTATCAGGGGATTTGCAGGAAAACCCGCGTATTTTCAACGTATAAACCCCGTTTGATTGAGCCGGATAGGTCAACTGGACGCGGGCACTACTCGGCTTCTTGGTGCCGCGATAGAGCTGAGCACCGGAGGAATTCAGTATATCAAACTCCAATTCAAAAACATTGTTTGCATCAAACTCCAAACTCAGGCTGTTTGATTTGATGGCCGAAATGCTGATAATCTTCGGGTCTCTTCCAATTTCAGCGCAATTCTTGCGGGTATCCGGGGTAGGCTTAACAGTATCCGGTTTCGGACCGGTTACCTTAAACAGGCTGTCAGCATAGGCTTTCTGCTTTATCTCCGAAGCTTTGATTTTGGAATCAATGATCTGATCGATCGATTGGGAAAAGGCTGCGAACTGGATATAGCTCAGCAGCAGAAAAAGAAGCTTTTTCATAGTGTGGTATAAAAACAGAGGGAGACGAATCCCCCTCTGTCGATGGAATTATGAAGCGATGAGCTTGGCGGCGAAGATGCCGGAAACGCCGTGCAGGATATTGTTAGTATCCTCGGTGAACCATCCGTTTGGACGGATGTACATACCAGCAGGAAGGGCGATGGTCGCAGTAGCCACCGCGAAATCGTTTGCATCGCGCTTACGGGTAACACGCACATCCACATCGCGGATGTACGAGTTCGCCACGTTTTGCAGGATTGATTCTTCCTCGGGCAGGCTCAGGAACATGATGCGCGCCTTTTCGTCAACGGTATCGTCGCTGTTGGTAGGATCACCGAATTTCTCAGCAAAATCCGCATAACAGAACGTTTCAACCGCAGCGGCTCCGGAGTCGATCAAAAGGATCTGGCCAGCGCCGTACACAACATCGATCAGCTCGTCATAGTAGAAATCTACCGGCGTGCGACCAAACATTGTTCCCCAGTTGTAGCCGGCGTCGTTGATAGCCAGGATGCCTTCGCGACGCATTGCGCGCTGCGCCAAAGTGCCGCCGATCATGATCAGGTTGCCGCTGATCTTGTTGGCGATCTTGGTTTCATTGATGAAATCCCAGAACTCAGCTTTCAGTGAGCGGTCTGCGTTGAACGTCGGAACGTCAACGAGCGGAGCGGCGGCAGTCGGTGTTGCGGCACCAGGCGCAGCTGCATTTTTCCCGATACGTGCGATCAGGGAGCTCAATACATACTGTGCGAAAGGCTTCGCGATACCGCTGTCGAAGTCCTGCATCACTTGGAGAGCGAGGCGGTCAACCAGCGCGCGGTACTTAGGTTCGCCGATTTCACTGATTTTGCCGGAAACCAGGTTTTCCATGTAGGCAATCGCCTTAGGTTCGTAGAACTCGCGAGCGATCTGACGGTTGATTTTGATCTCTTTATAGAAATCATAGGCAACGTCGACTGTCAACGGATCAGAGAATTCCTCCCCGTTCAAATCGCGGGTTCTCTCGTCATATCCGGTTACCAGACGGGCAGGGTAAGTATTCACCTGCACTTTGGGAACTTGAATATCACGACCAGGGACGGTTCCCCAGATCACCGAAGTGGTATCCTTCGGCCCGTAAGGGCTGATCTGGCTTCTTACTTCCGCAACAGCAGGAGATAGCATAGCTTGGAGCGCTCCATATCGCCCGAATTTCAAGCCGTTGTTCGTGGTATGCATCAGGGCCGCTTGAACGGTCCGCGCAATACCCAGGTTTACATTATTTGGCATTGTTAGAATCTTTTACGGTTTACACTTCGCGTGGCACAGGGCGCAGCATATCGGCCTTGGTCACTTTTGGAGGGTCGTTTCCTTCCCGCTCAAATTGTGATTTCGGTGGCGTCGGCCCGGCGTTCTGCCTGAACTTGTTTTCCGAGAGCGCTTCTTCGAACATTTCGTCCAGCGTTACGACCTTTGCGCCTTTGATGTAAGGGGTTCCGTGCTCCTTTGTGACAACATCCAACTTGTCGGGGTTAATTTTGAGCCCTTTACTATCAATGTATTGCTTGATCTTCGGCAAGACGAGCATTTTCAGCGCGTCCTCGTTCGAATACGGTTCCAGGATGTCCTTTCTTCCTTGTAGCTTCGCAAGCACATTGAAGTCAAACAGCTTCCCTTCGTATTCGGATTTTACTTGTTCAACTGCGGCGGTTTTATCTGCTTCCAGAGTTTGCGCTTTCTGTTGAAGGGTGACAATTTCGGCTTTGAGCTTTTCCAGATCAGGGTTTTTACCGTCCGCCGCAGCGGTTTTGGCTTCCTCGATCTTGGCAGCAATCTGCGCTTTGATCTTTTGGAGCTTTTGGGTGCCTTTCTCCTTGGCGATGGTTTTCACATCATCACCGAGAAGGTCTGCCCAATCAGCGAGTCCATCATCGAATTTGTCAAGGTTTGAGGCTTTTGCAGCGATCTTCGCAAGTTCGCTGGTTGCCTGATTCGCCGCAGTATCAAACAGAGTTTGAATTGTGGCCGATACTTCGTCTTGTGGCAACTCGGCCAAAACGGCCGTTTGCTCGTCAGTCAATTTGACCCCGGCCGCAGCCAGAATCTTGGTGATATTGTCAGCTAATTTTGCCATGTGTGTAAGGTCGCAACCTTGATTATAGTGTTTGAAATGCCCGCAGGCGGTTTACTTGGTATTCAAAATCGGTGTCAGAATTCTATCACTTTCCCAGAATCGTCGACGTATCCGAACAGCTTCGCGCCTCTCAGGGTTGAATATGTCGGATTGCCTTTATCGTCTTTTTTGAGCCCTTGCCAGAAAGCGTATTTAACGTGCTGCTTGACGACCTCTTTGGTGATGGAGTTCTCGCCATCTTCGGAAACCGCTACCGGGTTTTTGAAGGTGACAACCACTTCGTCACTGGATTTCAGGTCGGCAATGGTTTTCTTTTTGGCTGACTTCTTAGCTTCGGCGGCAGCGGCTTTATCAGCGGCTTCCTTTTCCGCAGCGGCCTTAGCTGCTGCTTCTTCCTGCGCTTTCTTCTCGGCAGCGGCTTTATCAGCGGCTTCCTTTTCCGCAGCGGCCTTAGCTGCTGCTTCTGCTTTTTCTTCCGGAGTCATAACTCGGTTTTGTTTGATTGAAAAACTGATTACTTAAATGAGTATCCTGATTTACAGCACTTTACTCCTTGATCGTGTAAATCCGCAGACTGGATCCAGTCGCGGTGTAGGCGATGGCAGGAATCGGCTTATATCTGCCAGTTTTCGGGCTACGGATCGATTTGAAGATCAAACTCTTCCCCGCCGGTATGGAAACCGTCTGCCCGGCAACGACAATGGAGCTGGCCGCACTGGCATGATCATTCGCGACCTCGATGTAGCTGTAAGTGCTGGCCGCAAGTGTACCGGTGGTCGTGCTATTGATGATTGCCTGATCAGCAACCAGGTCGGCACTGGTGACGAAAGCGGCGATTACGTCACTCACTGTGGTTCCGTAGGTTGTGCCATCCGCACGAAGCACCTGAGATGGCAATAACTTCAATCCGAATCCGGTAAACGTGAAACCGATCTTGCTGCCACTAGGAGTGACTTTCAAATCGTTATCGGAACTGATTTTGTGCAGACCTCCATTGGCCGAATCAATACGGATCTGGGTGCCTGTGGTGCGATAAATGCGCCAGTTCTGGGCATTTGCAGCAAAGCCTACCAAAAGGCTTAGGGAGAAGAAAAGAGCAATGAACTTTTTCATAATTGATTGTTTGGTTTAATTGTTATTCTTTAATCTTTTGTAAAGCTGTTCGGTAATCGGCCGGAGCACATCAATACAGTTGTAGCCGCCGCAAAGCCAGAATATTGATTCCTTCGTGGTGCCGGGAATCTTGCCTTGCCAGTCTTCTTTAACCCATTCTTCCACTTCCTCTTTGGTGAAGACCTTCCCTTTGCGTTTCAGGCAAAAACCCCGACTATGCTGCACCGCAACGCCATCGTAATAGAAGTGCTTCAAGTCTAGCGCGGTGCCGATGGATCCTGAATAGTTCCGGTGAAACATCCACAGGCTTTGTTTTGCCTGGTTGTACACGTAATTGGCGGGCAGCTCGCTTTCGACTACGATTTCTTTCAGTTGCCGGCGCATGTCGGGCAGGCTTTGCCCGCGCATCACCGCGTTTTCCAGTGCCTGCGAAACCGGTTCGATGAATGCGGTTTCCGGGATCACGTCGATCAGCTGCGTTTTCACCCGGTCCAGGGCCTGCTGGCCAGCGGTATGGAAAAAGTCAGAATACTTACTCATTCCATACGGCTCGTAATAGCTTTCGATTGAAATGGAAACCTCCGTCATTCCCTTCAACAGCGCTTCGACGGATACATCATAACCTGCATTTGCCAGCACGGTGCGGAGAATCAGCCGGTACCGCGTCACTGTCTGCCAGTCCTGCATTCTGGTCGTCGACTTCATTTCCAGATCGTCCATGATGTCGATGATCGAATCCATGAAGGCGCGTGCTACTTTCTTGATGTTTGCCAGGAACGTGGTCAGTAACTTTTCCTGTTTGGTTTCCGCGACTTCAAGGAGTTCCAGCTCTTCCATTATTCCTGCATCTGATTTACATCCTTGGCATTGACCAACGGAGCCAACGTGCTCATTTCAATCGGTTGGCCGGCAGGTCGAACTGAGAAATATGCTTTGTTTGCCTGGATCAGCAATTCATATTGCTTTTCAATCGGCAACTGAAAGAATTTATCTTGCTTCAAAACCACATCGCGAAGCGCCGTTTCGAAATTGATCGAGAATTGCAGTTGCTCAACTGTGTGACTGAACTCTTCCGATTCTCTGTCCATCGTCAGGTAGGCTTGCGACAACAGAAATGACTTGGTTTCATCCGTCTTGTTGCGGTGCGGGTCAAGCTGCATTTTCACTCGAAACGTTTTGTATTCGGTAGAATCCTTGCCGCCCATTTGATTCAAATACCGCAGTTGAAGCATATCTTTTAACTCTTCCGAATAGTTGTTGGTCATGGCATCGTTCAGCTCTTCGCGGGTCATATCGATACTGCTGATGTCAAACCGCTTCGGCGATACGATGATCGGGACCTGTTCGCCGGCCTTTCCAATTGGCCCATATCGGATCGCGTCAGTTGCCGCATACATGGGTTGAAGCAAATTGCTGACGAAATGCTTTGAGGTATCCATCGTCATCTTTTCGCCCTCGTCACGGTCGTAATGCTTTGACGTGCCCGACGTGTTCATGAATATTTGGTCAGCGATGTGTCCTAATCCGACTGTCTGATAAGCTTCAATCATGTTGCGTCGGTATTCCTCCCGGAACTCCTTGATAGCGTTCGGTGATCGCTCTATCATGCCCGCTGGCGGAGTTGGCAGGTTTACCGGTTTTGTGTCGTCAAATCCTTCTGCCGCCGGCGTGCTGATCAGTATCTTTTCAAGATGGGAATCATAGATATCCCAGCCATTGCCGCCACATTTCGTACACTTCGTCGTGGTTGCCTTATCCTTTCCACTTCTGGTGGTGGTGAAAGACTTAATCTTGCCTTCTCCCGAACACACGCCGCATTTCTTTGTCACATACTGCCATTCGAGCGAACCTGTATGCAGTAGCGCTTCGATATCGATGTCGGATGATCGTTGCAAAACCGACTTTAACGCCGGGATGGCGTCGGCGACGTAGCTTTCGAAAAGCTTGAGCACTCCGTCTTCGCTGGTTTTGCGGATCTGCGAACCTAATTTGAAAACTGGCATTGTCCGGAAGTGATGCAGCGGGAATGCCTGATTGTAATCGATTTTCCCGCTTTCATCCTGGACCACCTCGATACCGAGTATCTCCCACGTCGTTCGCCCGCCGTTCGCTGATTTTTGTTCGGCAATGCAGTAGCTTTCTCGGTCGAAGAAATACAGGATCAGGCCTTCCTTTACCTTTTTGCTATTTACCAGTATGTCGCTCTTCGCCTGGGCGCAGATCACCGCCTTTTCACCTTCGGCATAGTACCAAACCTGATCGGACATCGCCCAGATCGGAACCACCTCGCGGTAATCGGTTGGGTTTTCCGGAATCTTTGGCAGCAGGACCGCGCACGCGTTCGGGTCGTCAATGAAATGCTGGATACCCTGTTCCCAGAACCATTGTTCAAGCGACTTCCAGGCGCCGAAGTTTTCTGTCGTGTAAAAGTTTAATGTCTCATTGAATGGAATTGTCGATTCCACTTGTGGGAATTCGATGGTGAAGTCGTCGGCGTTCCGGATCGCAGACAGCGTACGAATCAACCTTCGACGGAATGGCTTTGTCACGGCCTTATAAATAGCCTCACGGAATTTCCGGTGACTTGGTTTGTCTTTTTCTTTCGGACGGTCGACCTGAAGAAATTCAGGGTAAGCGTCACCGAAAACACTTTCAACGAGCTTTGCATGATCTATCGATTCCTGATAGAACTTGTGCAGAAGCTTTTTGTCTGGCTTCGTTTCCCCATGCTTTAACAGGTAGGGGGCTATGTCTCGTTGAAAATCCAGCATTTGAAAAGTGTGTGTTTAAAAGTGGCCCTCGCATTCAAGGAGGGCCATTTTCGGATGTCGCGCCATCGTTCAGATCATGAAATCGTCATCGAAATCACCTCCAAACGACGGCTGTGTTAGTTTACCAATACTTCGACGAATATTTCTCCTTTGACGCCAGTGGCGTTTACGCAGAAGATTTTATACACGTATTTGCCTGCTTGCAGGGTATTGGGAAGGGTCAAAGTGGCCGTACCGCTGTTGAACGATCCCTTTCCAGCAGGAGGCAGTGGCGAACCGTCTTGTTGGGTACAATACCAGTCAAGGCATGCATTTGCCGGGTTTGCTGCAAAAATGAGCGTCCCTGCATCGGCAAGAAGTTTCGTATACTTCTTACGGCCAGCGGTCGAGCACGTTGCCACGGTCACATCTTCGCTTGCGGTCGGATCGGCAATTACGAACTTCACGTCGTTTTTCAGATCAGTTATTGAAACACCAAATTCGACGGGCAGGAAGCCGGAAAGCGATTTGTACATGGTAGTGAAACCACCTGTAATCTTGGCATCCTTATTCGATTTCGCATTGGAAATTGCGGTGTAGGAAACGCCATGTTCGTCAAAATAGGCAGCTTCAACGCTGTTATTTGTGAACATGAACAGATCGAACTCCCGATTGGCCATCAGCATATTCAGGAAATTACGGGCTGAGTAGGCATGATATAGCCGCCACGCGGTCGTTCCGATCAAAGTATCAGTCAAACGGGGCCCGGCCACGTTTCCAAATACTTCCGCTTCGGCGGTCACTGCCGGATCCGCTTCTTGTCCGATGATGTCAGCATTTCCAAAGAAATAAGCGAGGTCTTCCTTACAAAGTCCCTTGATGATGCTTACGATGTTTGTACCCGAGACGGTTTCGGCTTCATAAGTGCCGCCGATGCGCAGGCCGACAGATGGATCGACAAACCCAAGCGCAATGTACGCGCCGAGCGTCTGATCTGCCTCGCTGTTATAGTTGTGAAGGCGCTGTAAGTCAACCCCCTCCGATGTTAAAAGATAACCTAGCATGAGCAGTTAAGTTTAAATGATTACTGTTCTGGTTTTGTGAGCACTTCTGCCCGGATTCTATATTCATTCGGGAGTGCCCCCGACAGTTGGATGCTGACTTTGCCGTCAACGACCTTGTAGGCTCCCTTGCGGATGTCATTCACAAAGAGCTTTATCCAGCCATTGAACTCGGGTACTGTGACATGAACCAGCGGGCCGGTTTTGTCGATCTCGATGATTGCTTTGGGCTTTTTGACCTTCGCCACAGACTTAACCACGTCAGCGACGTTTGCCGCCTTTTTTGCTTTCGCTCTCATGAGAAGTAATTGTTTAGTTTGATTTGCCTTACCAGCAGCTGCAATCCATCGCTGAGCTTTCTGCACCGGATGGTGTATTCTCCTTCGTCGACAAAATGTACCGGACCTTCGTATCGGCCAGTCTCTCCCGGCGCACTGCCGGTTCCTGATGCAATGGCCCAGGTATGCACTCCGTCGATTTGCACTTCCACAGGGACAGATGAATAAACTATGACGCGGACTGGACGAAGCCCTGGCGAGGTTGCATTTCCATAGTCGGCATGATAGGTCAAGTCGACAACGGTGGTTCCAAATTCCACCACGGCAGTCGGCATGGTCAGATTGTAAGTCTTAATGACCGCATCAGCCTCGGTCTCATTGATTCCCCAAATCTTGACCTGGTAAGCACCGTTGACGCTGTACACTTTGGAGGTCGAAGTTCCTATCACATCAGAATCGAACTTTGTTTTAAAGCCACCGATGGCGCCCTGAACGTCTTCAATAATAACTTGCACATTCCCGGCTTGGCTTTCGATCTGCCGGAGCGTGAAAGTGATCGGAGTGTTAATTACCCTGCCGATGGCGTCCATGTCACGGGAGATGTTTCTGCAGTTCGCTGGGTCGTATACGTCCGGCTGCTGCTCCCCTCCCGCTTCGAGATATTCTTCGTAAGGTTGCCCGTCAACGGTTTCGGGCGTTTTCCACCCAGTCGTTTCATTTTCGGAATCCACTACGATCACCGCACCGAAAGTATCTTGACCGAACGCCGTTAGATATGCTATGATCCGCTGCCCTTCGAATAGCTCGGGAGCGACCGTAACATCTACAACTCCATCAGTTGTTACGTCGGAACCGAGCAGGGATTTTGTCTCATCATCGTAAACCAACACGGCAGTGCCATCTGCAACATCGGCAGTAATTGAAACCGACGAGCTTCCCGCAACAAATCCAGATGTGATGATCGCCAGTTCCATTATCGCAGTGATTGAATAGCGCCCATGTAAATGTCTCCCATCTGTTTGAACCCGTCGGGGCTCAAATGCACGTAATCCAGATCGTTCAGCTCTCGCAGTGTTCCCGAATAATCAGCAAAGGGAAGTACCGGCTGTGGATCAAATCCATATATCCGGTCCACCGTTGAATGATAATCTGCCACAACAATCCCTTCCGCTTCACGGCCGCCGTAATCGGTGATCAAATTCTTGGCAAGGAGCCAATATGCCATTTTCCTGCGCTCGGTTTCGACGACGCCATAATCTCCTTGACGACCCGAACTGACCGGAATGCCAATAACCACTTTGATGCTGGCATTGTCGGCCTTGAAGCTGGTGATCATTGCATCCATTCTGGTTTTATACAAGGAGTAGATTGAGGTAAATCCAGCTGGATCCGTTACAGAAAAATCATTTGTTCCGAGAAGCACGTGAGCAATATCGATCGTTGGACAGCTGTACAGCGTGCGATATTTTGCAAAGTTGAACGTAAAAGTCAATCCGGTTACGGCAACCCACGCAGATCCATCCCACCGGCGATACTCGCTTGCAGAATTCACATACATCACATCATTCGTGGCCGGGGCCAATAACAGGCCGGACGTTCCGTCATAAAGTGCCCGGATTGCGGCGTCGACATAACCCGCATCGTAATTCGTGTTGCCAGCATTGGTAGGGTTTGCAATGGCTGCGATCCAGTAGGAGGTGTTGCCGTAATACTTGTAAGGTGACTGCGGCTGCATGAACGGAGAAAACAGGGTGGTGCTTACCGTGTGGTAGCTCGTCATTGTCCATCCACCTCTGCCTTCATGATTGACAGTAGGCGAGCTTTGTGTCGACGTACGCATGCCGTGGAAGGTGAGTCCGGTTGCTGATGCGCCGTTGTTCACCTTATCGACAAATGTTTCCCGCAGCGTAAAGCTATCGCCGATGTTCATTACCTTTTTCGCCGTGGTCAGATTCTGATCAACTGGCTGAATGGTAAAGTTTAGCGTATTTAAAAGATCGTAATCCTTGCCATACGATTTAACTGAGCCAGAGATGGCCGTCAAACTGGTGTTTCCAACAAGCTGCTTCCATTTGATCGATCTGCCGCGAACTGTTAATTCCGTCGTTGGCACCCCCGACAAGGTAATTTCAGTCCGAGCCTTGCCTTCCGTTTCATAGTACCGGCAAAGGTTTTCAAAATAAATCGATAGTTCTTTTTGTCTTGGAATGTAGATTTTAGGAGCCAGGACAGGAGCGGTTATCGATTCAGCTTTAACGAGCGTATTCTTAGGAATTACGGGGATAGTTCCAATCTTATCTATGTAGTAAGCGAATGACTCGAATGCGGTTTGAGATGACCCCAATTCGACCTGAAAAGTGGACCATGATGCCAATGCAACAGTAGCCCTGAGATACGCAGCTCCCGCTGGCGCCGTCTGGTTTTTGTTAACGTCCGAAGAATTGCTGCCGCTGATGTACACCTTGCTCGAATTGTACCAAGCGATTTGGTGCTTAAAGCTCAATGTGTAGGTCTGCCCCGCGGTTACAGGGATAAATCCAGTGCTATTGTATGAAGCATTGGCGGCCGGAATACCATTGTTGTACTGAATGAAGCTCCCCAACAAAACATCAGGATCATTCGGATTAGCAAGGTTCTTGCCAAATGTATAATTAAGATTGGTGGCTGATAGCTGGCTTGTCGGCGCAACCGTGTGGGATATGGACGCCACAGCCGAAGAGTCGGCAAGTTTCGCATGCTTAGGAAGCACCGGAATGATGCCTACTTTATCAATGTAGTACGCATATGCCTCATAGGAGGTTTGTGAGCTGCCAGATTCTACCTGAAAAGTGGACCAGGAAGTTGCCAATACCGAGCAGCGCAGATATGCTGCACCTGCCGGGGCGGTCTGCGTTTTATTCGCATCCGTGAAATTACTGCCGCTGATATAAACCTTGTTGGCGTCATACCATGCGATTTGATGTTTGTAGCTGAGCGTGTACGATTGCCCGGCCGTCACCGGGATGTACCCTGTACTATTGTACGTCGCGTTTGCGAATGGGATGCCGTTGTTGTATTGAATAAACTGACCGATCAGTACATCTGCATCATTGGGATTAAAACGGTTCTTCCCAATAACATAATTCAGGTTGGTCGCCGACAGTAATGAGGTCGGCAGAATTGTTGCAGCAAAGGAAGCCACATTGGCCGTGTCGGCGAGCCTTGATCTGATGATCTTGACGGGCACACTGCCAACGGAGTTATAATTCAGAGTGTATGCCTCAAATGATGTTTGCAAACTCCCTTCTTCTACCTGAAAGGTGCTCCATGATGCCAGGGCTACGGTGCAACGCATATAATAGGCACTTGCGGGTGCTGTCTGCGTTTTACTCGCATCTGAGCTTAATGATTGTGACAAGTAAACCTTATTCTGATCGTACCATGCAATATTGTGCTTGTAACTTACGGTGTATTGATGTCCAGGTATAACCGGGATGACATGCGTAACGTTGTACCCTGCGACCGCATCAATCTGCTTCCCATTAATGAATCTTCCAAGAAAATTATCGGCGCTGGCGAGATTGAAAAGGTTTTTCCCAGGGACGAGATGTAGGTTGTTTGCCGACAGAGGGAATGTTTCGGAAAGAGCATTTGAGACAAGGCTTGAACCGCTCGATGTGTTCAAAATACCTTTGAATGGCTCGAAATTGGTTTGATTCGTGCCCTTTTCCACCTGCAAAGTGCTCCACGTTAGCGAGGTGATATTTACGGACACCCGCATGAACTCGGCGTTTGATGGCGCCTGAGCCCAAACGGTTCCAATCAATGCCCCAGAAATAAATGTCTTGTTGGAATCGTACCAAATGACACGGCAGCCAAATGCATTGCCGCTTGAAACCGAAATATTTTGAAGCGGATCAATGTCAATAAAATGGCTGGTATTTTGATTGGCATTCGAAGTCAGGGCTCCCGATGTCTGATCAATAAAGCTCCCGATGACGTTATCTTCATCATTGACATTGAATAGGTTCTTTCCCGGCACAAACAGATCGGTCTTCCGAAATGTCACACCTGCATCTTTCAGCTCGGTTTTGCCAATTGTTTTAGGGCTGATAGCAAAAGGGATCCTGTCCCATTTCGTACCTGCGCTGATGATCTTGTCACCAACTCCCCATGCTGTCGATACGCCCGTAACCGAGTTTGTGCCGGCGACAACTACATCGTAGTATTTGCCTTTTGAACCAACAGGCGGGGTAGTCGTGGGAGTGCTGGTTGCACCTGTTTCCGAAACGGTCGCAACGCCTGTTGTAGCATTGTAAGTGCCGAGCCGGTCGGCGAGTGAAATTGTACCGTAGATCGCATCGATAGCATCAGCCGACGCTGTAAACACACTTCTGATCTTGGAAGCGGTTATCTGCTTTGCTGAATTGCTGGGTAAATCTTGGTTGATTTTTTGCCGAAAAGTGGCCGTTCCTGTCTGCGCAACACTAAGTTGTGAGATCAGAACCGAAATCGTCAGAAAACTCACCGAAAGCAGGCTTTTCAATCGTTTCGCAGTCATAGATTATAGTATGTGTCTTTGATTCTTCGCAGATGTAAATGATCTCAGGGATCGAATAGCAGGCGTCGGCCAGGCTCGTCTGAATTATCCAGTTGCTGCCGGTTTCAAACTTGATAAAACCTGAAAGTCGGACGCGCTGGCCTTTTGGGAGAAATGCGGTTAAATAGCGGTTTCCATCTCGATAAATTGAAAGGTTTACATTATCAAAAGTTTCAGCGATCAGCTGATAAGATGCAGTGTTAAGCAACTGCCAGTCTTCGATTTGCCTTACAATTTCAGATGAGCGTAGCCATATCTGTAAGCGACCAGCGCAGTCATGCGCCAAAACTTTGCAATATCCTCCGTAAGACCCTGATTGATAATAGTTTGACCTGTACCTTAAAAAGTTGTTTTTTTCTTTGGATAGCTCGACGATATCAGTGGTTGCTTGGCGCCTGCCGGTGCTGGGATCGAGCAAGGTTTCAGCATACTCGCCTGAATTATAGTACTGCTTGCCGCCAATTCGCAGATGGCTGTGTTTCAGAAAGCTCGCGATCGTTGTATGTAATGGAAGCAAACCGCCGATGGTAACCAGTTTGCTTACAAATTCGATTTTGGTGGTGGTCCGATCATAGCCTCCCATGAATTTCACAATCCGGTCTTCTTCGGATTGATGCCTTGGCGGCTGGATGAATACGGGCAGACGCATACGTTGTGTCAATCCGTTTTCGTAGTACTCGAATCCGAATACGTCACCTTGATCAGCTGCTTCGAAAATTTCGCCCTTCGCCTTTGACTTCACGATGATTTGATTACCGAGCGATAAAAGAGTAGCTTCTTCTGGCTTAGTATCGATCAAAGCAAGCCGGTATGTTCCCGGATCAATGTCACAATTGAACTCCGCTTCGAAAACATATTGAGAAGATCGGGCCAGGCGCGGCCCGTCGGAAATAGTCACGTCGGCAATATTGCTATCTTGGTACAGATAACCTTTTAACGCATATGCGTCGGGCGCTGCTGAAACCTCCGTTTCAACGGTGAAGCTGACAGAATCATAGCCGAAGTGCGAAGCGATATCAAGGGCGGTATCGCCGTCTGATACCGTATAGGCCAAATCATCCAAATGGAAAATATTTCCCGCTCGAAGATCCGGGCCGATAATGATTCTCCAACGCCTTACGGAGTGGCTCGGAATGTTTTGATAGCCGGTCAGCTTGATCGTCGGGCTATTGGTGTTGTCTACTGTTTGAATTCCAGCAATGAAGCTGACCTGAGGGATCACGCCTCCGTCTACAATGTAAAACCCACCGGTTTCTGAGTTGAAGTAATCTTCGATATCGGAAAGCGCGTCTCCGAGCAAAACGGTGTAGCTTTTTGTCGTTTTCCCTGTCGCCGACACCTGGATTACGTTGCCCGGCTGCAATGCGCCGTTGATTTTGATCAGGTAGCGATCGTCGCCACTCAATGCGCTATCAAATACAGCCTGTACGTTCAGTTTGTTGGTATTGGAGATCGTTCGCGTACCGGCTTCAACTGAAACGGTTACCGCACTATCTTCAAGCACAACGTACCGATCTCCCGTGAATAGTTTTTCACGGACAGATTGGGGCGTATCGCCCGCCACGGCGATGTAAGTTTCGCTATCAAGATTGAAGATATTACCTTCCAGAACGCTGGGTCCTATTTCTACCAAATAGCTGTCACTGGCCGGGTATGTAAATTCTCCCAGGTCGATTTTATCAATGCTCGGATTGTTGGTATTCGTGACGTCCGTTGTGCCCAGGCCGACGAGCAAGCCTTCATCGGCGAGCTTGAAAACACCCTGCTTTTCCCAAATTCGGATTCGCATTTTACTGCCATCGACATCACAAAGCACCTTGGTATAGGGGAGAGACTCGTAAAATTCTTTCAGTGCATTCATGTAGGCGGTTCGGGTGGTTTGCTGCCCCTTGAATGTGCCGATTACGATCTGTCCATTAGCGCGTTGGATGGCAAATTGCTTCCAAGTTCCGGGCGTAGGCAGCGCGTTGACCCAAATGCTTAGATCAACGTATTTTTCTGACTCTTGCGCTCGCACGCGGCCGATATGATACCGAATTGCGTTGACCTCCAACGGATCGCCGCATTGAGGTTTGTACAAAGGGCTGACCAAAGCAATGGCAGCGTACCGATGATCAATACCCTGAATCATCGATTTCGGCGCCAACCACCGCCAGGTGTCGCCGATTTGAGCTTCGAGCGAGTCATGGAGCGCCTTGGCGTGGAAGTATGTGTTGTCATTGCCATCTGCTTTGTCGAAGCAGATCACATGCTCATATATATTCATCGGTCAACTGGATTGCTTGAATGGATACTTTGCCGGAAGAAAATCGGTAGGTGTCTTCGTTGACTAGTGCGGCCCTGGTTTCGCCATCATGGTCGGTGTATTCAATAACTTCACCCATCTGGGAGTACTGCCGCATGGTCATTTCAGTTTCGATCATCACTGACCTGTCAGAAAATACCTGCGGGACTGATTCCAAGTCGACATCGGAGCTTTCGACCTCTCCGAAAGTAGACGCCGAGTAATTGCCGGTACCGGCCGCAAAAGATGCTTTTCCATTTATGCCGAGCACATTCGCCCACCGCTTTAAAATTTGGCGAGGTGAAAGTGAAGCATTGATCACGCTTTCAGCATTCAGCACGCCGGATACATCCCCGATTTTGGCGACATAGACATTGCCTGTCCTCTGGGCTTCAATCACGAACAATCGTTCATCCTGATTGGTATCGGCCTTGTCGGAGCTGGGATTTCTGCGCAGCACTTCCATTGCCTTGCCTGCCGCTGACAAGGAATTGACCACAACAGAAAGCGGGGATTTTATTTTTTGCTGGTTTGTGATATAGCTGCGACTTGTGCAAAACTCGTCTCGGCCGGCGGCTGTTTCAGATTGCCAGTTGGCATACCCTACTTCACAGGTTGAATGAAAAAAAGGCGATGGAGCATGTTCGAGCTTTTCATAGTCATAAACCCTGGAACGAGGTAGTTTTTTTACCATATCGGCCTTGGTTTCCAGATATAACTTCCCGTCTCGTTTCCAGCAAGCAAGGTTTTCAATGGCGTTGAAGTCGTCGAATAGGGACTTGAAGGAAACGAGCAAGGGGGATCGGTATCCGCGCAGGTTGCGCTCACTGGTTAGGACCCGCGAAGCCCCATTTCCTTTCGTCAGAAAATCGCTCGATACGGTAACGGTTCCATTGGTGAGCTTCTCAACCAAAGCCTCAAAGGCCTGCTTCCAGGTAAGACCCCAGATTAGCGATGATTCCGCATTCGAGTTTTCGTAAATAGTCAGAAAGCTCTCTGTACTGTACGAGGCCGTCATTCCGGCAGAACCAACGACGGTCACGCGCAGGTATGCCCCTTGCGGCACTTCGATTCGATCTGATATGTAAAAGTCCTGTTGCGATCCGGAAGCCGACAATATGGTTAGCGTTCGGCTATCCTTCACTGCGCCGTCCTGGGTTACTTCGGCAACGAAATTGACGTTGCCGGATCCGCTCCACATCCCTATTACCTTGCCTTGAAGAGTCAATACAGCTTTCCGGTCGGTACTGTTTCGATAAATCGGCTCGACGACTGATTGTGTGCTGACCGAAAGGCCGTTACCCTCCCCATTTTTCGAAGATGCCAAAGGAATGGAATGCTGCGTCCCTGATACGTAGAATGGGCTGGAAAGACCATCAGCGATCGAATATGCAATCCCGTCCGAGATTGTTTGTTCAGGAAACCTGATTTCAATTTTCGGTTCGATCGAAACAGTAAGGCCAGACAGCGATTCGAGCTCAGTATCTTCATCCCGGAAGCTAACCTTGAAGTATCGGCCATCGTCCGAATGGATGGCGAAATCAACCTCGCCCTGATAGATGATCTCACCACCTTCTTCCACTTCAAAGATCGCGCTGGCATTTATCCGGTGCTTCTTCCACAACGAAAGCAGGATGCTGCGTGCTTCGCCGGTAAATCCCACCTCGCCTACACCCAGAACCTTGGCGGTACGGTGCCGCCAGATACCGAAGTATCCTGTATGCCGCACCCTGGTCCAGTATACGCCAGTCCAGCCTATCGGCTCGTCGATTTGTGTCCCGTTCAGGTAAAACATCAGTCAGCCAGTTTATAATACTCGGTTGCGCGCCTGCGGTATCCTCGAAGATCAGCCTGTAATTTTCGGGCATTGGCCTTGATGTTCACGCGGGTTTGCGGCGTCTCGTTTTCCATATTGATCAGCATTCCGAGCGAATTCAGGATTTTGTCCAGTTCAGAGATGTCGAATACGGCAACGGGCGTTACGGTCTTAACCTTGCGCTCCTTTTTGGCTGACTTTTTCGAGGGGGTGGGCATATTAGTCTTTAAAAAATGTGTTGTAATAGTTGATCTTCTGCTGGTTTCGCATTTCAGAGATTCCTACTCCGTTCTGATCGACGTTGATGTTGACAAGGGATTTCTTTTCGAAAGCCTTTCTCATTTCGCGGATTTCATTTTCCAGCCGCTCAGTAGAAATTGAGGCTGGCCCGGACATTGAGAAGTCCGGTAGCACCATTTCCGGTATTTTCGGAATTTCTGTACTCGGTAGCCGGTCCATCAGATTCGCATATTGCAGGTATCCGTGCACCAAATCTTGGTTGGAGACTCTTGGCCCAAGGAATTGATTGAGGTATGTGGGCATTACGCGCTCACCTTCGTGAATACGGGTGTAGATTTCATCAATTCCGTAATTGGCGTCCGGATCCCATTTGTCCCGCGTCACCCAGGGATCACCGTGGAATCGTGGGCGACCAGGACGGTTTGGCGTTCCACCCCCTCCACCTCCATCTACCGTTGTCCCTCCCCCTACTGGAACGTTTTCGCGAGGCCTTGAAGGGCTGGAAGGACGGGATGATCCTGGAATGCCCGGAGCATAAATCTGGTACGCCCCTCCTATTCCAGAAAATGGATTTTGCATGTTTTCCAGCTCAATAACCTGAGACATAGCGATAGCATGCCCTTTCCCATTTCCTTTCCCTAGAGCGACAGCCGCAGCCGCTTTGAGCTCAGCAATCGCAAATCTTCGCATAGCCTCCCACTTCTGTTCTTCGATGGCGATCTGAGCCAAAGCCGCATTATGCTGAACTACCACCATAGCCTGTTGCATTTGAACCTGCGCATCATACAGCTTGGTTCTCAGCTCATCCAATGCACCTTGCAGATTCCATTCGATTTCTGAAACAGCATCCGCTTCCTGTGCTTTAACCTCCTGATTGGCAAGGGATGTTTCTTTTGTCACGTTGCCCTGAGCGTCCTGATATTCCTTGTGCTTATCAGTAATCAGTTGCTCGAAAGCGGTAACGATGCGGGCGACTTCTTCGGCAGTTGCACCTCGTTCCTGAGCAGCCTTCACCTGCCTGTCTCGCGCATCCATAAGGGCCTGAACCTCGCGAGCTTCACCGGCCTTCAAAAGCTCTTGCCGGTAAACGTCATCTTTCTGTAAGCGCAACTGAGAGTCGGAGTAAAATTGTTCTTCCTGAGCTTTAAGAGCCGCGTATTTTGCCTCAGTAGCTTCAATTTCTTTGTTTATGGCTTCTACCTTGGCATCGTAGGCGTCCTGAATCGCTTTTTGTTGTATTTGGAGCAGCTTTTCAATATTCGCAATTTCCTGATCGTATTTGGCTTGCTCCTGTTCCATTTCCAGGCGGCGCATTTCCTTCTCATCTTCGGCGAGTCGCTTTTTGGCCTGAAAAATATTGGTGATTCCATTAATGACAGCCGCGAAATACTTGCCCTCGGATAGCAACTGAGTGAACTTATTCATATTGGCATCCACCTCCTTCATGTTCTCAATGATGTTCTTCATGTTGGCGGCGGCGGTGTCGAAGGACTGCTTTGATTCCAAGGTCATCCGTTGTCTTTCGGCGTAGGTTTCCCACATAGCGGTCATTTGCTCCAATGAGTATTCGGAGTTTTCCAACTGATACTCGAAGGCCTTTTTGTTTGCCTCCATTGCATAATCGTAGAACTTATCGACCGCTTCGGTGGCAGCATCCCATGAGCTGGCCATTGCTTCATAATCAGCCTGTGACAATTGAGCCACCGCGTCCAAAGCGACATTGAAATACTCTTTAACCCGAGCGAGCTTTTCTTTGATCAGGGCATCGTGTTTATCGAAGTTTTCCTTTTCCGCATCTGTTATTTTTCCGGTTAGAACGGCTATGTCGACCAGAATTTGCTTGTATTTCTCTTGTTCGAGGACGCTGTCTTTGTAGGTATCTGCCAGTTGTTCAAGTGCCGCTTTTCTGTCTCGCATATTAGCCAACTCCAGCTCTCCGAAGCTGATGGATGCCTCCAAATACAATTCCTCGCGAGTTTTCCAGAAATGACCTTCATTGGCCGCCATTTCAGCGTACATGTCCTTATTGAGCTTAATGCGCTTCTCATTCTGCTCGGCCTGGATGTCGACGAGCTGTTCGTCCAACTCCTTAATTTTCTTGTTGTGCTTTTCAATATCCCATTCTTGGACCTCACGGAGGGCACGCAGTTTCCCGTCCTTCTTCTGATGTTGATCAACCTGATCATCAAGCCACTTTTTCAAGCTGGCCAGTTCCTTGGTAGCATATTCCAGGGCGAGGGCGCCACGCTTATTCGCCGATTCCTTTTCAATGGAAAGAATGCGGGCCTCCTGGTCCTCCTTGTCGGTGATAGCCCGCTTCGCCTGCTCGATTTTCAGCTTTTCCTCGGTATTGATGATCTGCATCTTAACCTCGTAGGTCTTCTGCATAGATTTCAGCTCGGCCAGGTCGTTTTCAAGGGACAGTTCAAGGCTGGTTTTTTTTGCCTTTTTCTTCTTATCCTCGCCTTCCTCCACTGCTTTCACCTGCTTCGACACCGATTCTTTCCCAAGGGCTTCGACCTTTTTATTGAATTCATCGACGGTGATTTCATGGTTTCGCAACTGCCGGCGCAGCTCCACAATCTTCTGGTTTTGCTCGGATGCATCGATTTTGACCCGAATACCGGCCTGCTCGTTCAGATTCTTGGTGATACTTTCTTGGACCTTTTTGGTTTCAGCTTCCAGCGTGCGGGCATTCATGATCATCTGCTGGGTCACACCACCATCGGAGAAATTACCGCCTCCAAGGGAAACACCTGTCTGACTTACACTTTGAACACCTGACTGGATCAGTTGCAGGCGGCGATTCAGTTCAGCAATGAACTGGCTGTCGTCCGAAAATTTCAGGGAGATTGCAGAGTTTTCTTCCCTGAGTTTCTTTACGATTTCATACCGCTGCTTTTCAAGGTCGATCTGCTGTTCGAGAAGGGTGTTATTCTTCGCATCGATGATGGCCAGCTGAATCTTTTCACGGTATTGGGCATTTACGCGCTTCAACACGGTTTCAAGTTGCGCATTACCCAACGCTTCGGCATCCAAGTGTTTGAACAGTTCGGGATATTTGGCTATCAACTCTTCCGTAGCCTTTTTCCGTTCGGCAGTACCGACAGTGAGGCCTTTCACCCGCTGGATGGCGTTCTCAATCTCCGTATTGGTCTTTCTCAGGTTTTCAGCTTCAATGCTTTGAGCTTCCGAAACCTCGATGGTTGCGGCCTTGAAGGTGTAGAAAAGGCTGATCAGCGAAGTAACGGCCGTAGCCACAAAACCAAATGGATTAGCCATGAAAGCCACTTTCAGCCCATTCAGAGCGCCCGAAAGGCTGGCCGTAACTCCTGTCAGTCCGACAGTAGCAACAGTGGATGCTTCAATACTGGCAAGTCCAGCGAGTGTCGTAACGTTATTCGCCTTTTTGGCCGCATCCACTGATAGAACGGCCGTACGGTAGCTGATCCAGACCGCTAGCGCTGCTTTCAATGCGGTGAGCGTGCGAGTGATTGCATTCTCGCTACCGATCGTCGCAGTGATGAACTCGCCGGTCGCCTTGATTCCGCTACGAATACCATTTTCAAAGTAATCGCCGATACGCGCCTTCGCCTGTGTGTACAAATCGCCAAGGTTGGATACCTGGCCGGCGAGCTGTTTAGACTGAGCCGCCATCTGGCCGTAATAGAGCCCACCCTTTTGGGTTGCATCCATCAGGGCCTTTTCAACTTCCACGAAAGTTAACTTGTGCACGGTAGCTAGCTTCCGGATCTCTTCGACCGGCTTCTGCATGGATTTTGCAAGGAGATCGTAAAGCGGCACACCATTATCGGTGAACTGTTTTATTTCCTGCGCCATCAGCACATGCTTGCTCTGCACGTCGGTGAGAGCTTTGGCAATGAGCGGTAGCTTCTGACTCCCAACGATCGCGGAGATGTCGCCGAGCATGTTGATGTACGGAATGAGCTTTTCCGTTTCAACGCCCATACCTTGCAGCTTCTTGGTAACCTCTTGAAGCTGGTCAATGTTGAACGGGGATTTCAGAGCGATGTTGATCAGTTTGGCATTCAGTTCTTCCGCTTTCAGGCGGGAGCCGAGCATTTGCTCCATCGAGGCGACAAAGCCGTCATTGGCCGATTTGGCCTTGATTACCTCCTGAACGTAAGTTTTAAGCTGACCAACTGCCCAGGCGCCAGCCGCGAGCTGGGCAAGTCCGGATAGCTGACGGGAAAGTAGGTCGTACTCCTTCCGAAGCGCGCCCATCATGTCCGTCTGCTGCTTTACGCCCGCTGACGAAGTAGAATTCGCTTTGGTTTGGGCAGAAGAAAGCTGCTCGATCTGTTCCCGCTGCCGTTGAATGGCCAGCGCAGTCGAAGTTGTGTTCTGCTGGGTAAGTTCGTTTTGTGTTCGTTGAAGCGAAATAAGCTGCTCCAACTGCTTATTGATATCAGGAATATTTGAGGTTGCCTCAATTATCCATCTTGTTCGTTTGTCTGCCACGGATCGCTGTCACGTTTGCGTCCTGGCCCTTGGCGAATTTGATCATTCTTTTGTTTGGCTTTTTTGTTCTGCTCGACGTAATAAGTCATCAGTTTATGGAACTCGTAGGCAGGTGTTCTAAGGTATCGTTCACATTTGCCCATGTCTCCGTTTGCGAGTTCAAGGAGTCGCGTAGTTCGCTGCTTATCTTTGAATACACGCCACTCTGCGATTGAGTGAATATCTGGTTCTGCAATATTTCCGACAGATTCAGATCCCTTATAGCATTCAGCAAAGATGTGTCTAAGGACACGGGCAAAGGATTCCATACGTTCTTTGCCCATCTCTGAAAAAAACCGATAAGCTCTTGCCTGGTTTTAAAGTCAGCAACTTTCTTTTGGTTGATCATTGGATCGTTGATCTCGGGATCGTCGTCGTCACGTAGGAACCAAATAGCCGATATCTCCCAAATACGTTCTATACTGGCGCCGATGTTCAGCCGCTGTTTGATCGTCTGAGCGCGGTATTTGGCCTGCATGATCAAGTCCAAGCAATCTTTCGGCTCGGTGTTGACTACCATTAGTGCCTCGGTCAGCACTTCATCGATCAACTGCATGCCAGCGTGCAGGTCCTCTTTCTTGGCAACGAAGCGATTGCTTTCGTCCAGGAAGTCCGAGAATGCATAAAGCCGTGATTGCGTGAGCTTTTCGCCTTTATTGGTGTAAACGAAGTAGTTGTGCCCGTTGATGATCAGCGGCTCGCCTTCCGGATTTGATTCCGTGGCGATTTTGACGGGCTCGACGTAGCCGCAATCGAGGGCGAATTGGAGTTGTGGGTGCATAGTGTCAGTCTAAATCGGTCAATCCTTCCAGAAACATGAGATCATCACGATCCAGGGTTGGCAGTGTGTATGAATAGGCAATTCTGAATGCATTGTATTCCGGGTTTTGTCCGAAATCTTCGCGTTTTATCCCCCAATAAGAGGTAAGGACCCGTTCCGTGTTGTTGTCGAATTCTGATGCGTAAATGTTGCTGGATTCCAGGCTTTCAAACACCGAGAATGCCAGCAGGCCGCCCGTTTTCGTTTTCCCAACACCAACAAGGCTACATTCAACAGTGTAAACCGGAATGTTGAAATCAGCCCTTGTTTTACGCACGCGATCAACGATGTGACAGGTTTGAAGATGGAATTTATCATCACGGACAATCCATTCGTCTGACTGATCATGAATGCGAACGCCTTTGTCCTGGCTGCTCCACACGAGTTTGCCGAGACCGTTAATCTGACAATCCCATACATTCTCCCCGCATTTCCGTGGCACATGACATGCCAAACTGGCGTTTATCGTACTGACGTGATGGTGGATCATTTTTTGTTAGATGGAAGTTTCATTTTAATCAAAACATTATGAGATATTTTATCGTCACTCTACTTCATTTCAGTAACGACCCAAAAAGATCCGAGTACATTTCCCATGGTATAGAATTACCAAAGTTTCCTAGAATCGCAGACTTCGCAGATACCGTGTTTCTTCAACATCACAAGCTGATTGAATCGGTCGCTGATCGGCCAGAGTTCATTTCTATCGTGGAAGTTTCGAAACAGGATATAATCGATGCTGAAGTGTAATTTAAGGGGCCTAGCCGCCCCTTAAATTTTCTCTATCAGATTTTCAATCCTTGACATAGCATCATCCATAATCTCATCTTCCTCCTTTTCGCTCGGGACGAATATCTCGGTACCGTAGTAGTTTTCAAGCCATTCCGCGCGCTCATCCATTTCGTCACTGGTGAAGCCAACGCCGACAGATCGCGGCGATCGCTCAGTTAGATTGTAAGCTGGCATCAAGTCCCCATCCATAAAAAGGTCCACGCGATCAATCTGACGGCCTTTTTCGCGTCGTCGGGCAGCATACCTTTTCGAATATCCGCCATCGGTCTTTTTGGCCTTAGTTTTAAGCGCTCTTCCGGTCGCATCCTCGCCTGCGCGCTTGATACGGTGAGAAACCACGACCACCACATCGGCCCCAGCGCGGAGCAACTCCCGCTCCAAATCTTCGTCGATGATCTTGCCAAGGCTTTGCAAGGATAGTGCAACTTCGTACACTTCGCGGCTGTCGGATTTCTGAATCATACATAATCGCCGACAAAGTATCCCTGCTGATCATCCGGCCGCGACACAAGCGCAAGCTTCTCCATTTCGAGCTGTCCGTAAATCTGACGGCACGCGCCGGCTGTTTCCTTTTTCAGATCTTCTTTAAGGTCAGCCAGGTTCTGAAATTCTGCCTCGCGATTCACAAGTGTGTACCGATTCGCTTTCTTGGATTTCAGTGCACGGTCAATGATGCCGGCACCGCAAAGTAATCCGTAGCACCGGCGCAGCTTGTCTTTGAAAAGCTCGGTTACCTTGTCCATGCTCAGCCTGATCTCGTAATCCAGCGCGACAAAGCAATCATCCATTTCCTGCATGTCGGCAAGTAGTGAAGGCTCGTCAGGATCAAAGCTGTGCAGGTCGTTGATGCTGTACATGCAATCAGCTGCCCATCCCATTGATTTAAGCGTCGCACCATCAGGAACGAGCACGCCGATGAAAATGGAGCGATTACCAGCCTTTGCACAATCCACGGTAACATTGACCGGGAATTCGAATGAGTCGGCAGTTACAGGCGCGGTGATGTCGGCGCCGATCTGCGTTCCTCTGTCCCCATCGTAAAGGCGAATGGTCAAATCAGTGGGCGCGTCGGATGCAAACTGAACGTAAAGAGCGCGGACATACAGCTGCTGGTACCGGCTCTTCGGCATGGTGACGGTCACGCCCACCATCGTATCGACTGTGAAGTTGAGCTCTTCGGGATCGCTGATCATGTCAGGCGTTTCCGACTGCTGCACTACCTCGCGGAAGTTAGCGCGCTTTGCAAACTCAGAGAGCAGGCAGGATTTGAGCTGATCATAGGCTTCTTCTTTTACTTCCTGCCAGACAGTTTCCAGGCCGGTGGGATCGTCGACAGACTTCTCATCAGATTCCGCAATTGCCTTGATCAGCTCCGCGCTGACATTCGGAAGACGGTTGACGAACATCCGTTCGGAGCCAGTATCTACCGGCGAAAGGCCGACAAGCGATTCGAGTGGGTTCATACTGCTTTTGGTTTGTATTGAGCTTCACGCATGGCAATGAGCCTGCGGGTGTGGTTTCTAATTCCATTGAAGAACCCCTGCCATGTCTTTGGCCGGATGCAGATAATACCTTCCGATCCGTAAAACGTTACCTGACCAATGAATCCGTTGAAGCGCATAAAGTGGCATTTATTCCCTTCTGTGCACTTGTGAGTAAAATCCAGCGCTCCCGAGCAACTTTCTTCCGTCATTTCATATCCGAAATACTGGAAAATGGTTTTAACATGCCGGGAATGCGGATCAGTGGCCAGGTCGAGCCGAAAGATGTGGCCGACTGTACTGTCAAAGAAGGCGATGTCTTTATTTTTGAGCCTCTTCATTGGTTCGGGTCGTTGTAAAAGTCGTGGTACGGCGCCCTTGTGTTCATTTCTTTGTAGAACCTATCTTTCACCGACCGCATCTTCGAAATTTGCCAGGCCAGATGGCGTAACGTGGAAGGTGTCATGTGGACTGTAAACGGGGTATTAGTTTTTGAATCGCTCATTCCACACCATGGGTTTTAAGTGCCATTTGAAACTGTTCACTGTGCGCGCCATACGGATCAAGGCCAGATTCACGGAATACTTCGGCGAACTGCTCTTCCAGGCTTTTCTGCTGGATGGACAGGTCGATAAACTTCTTCAAGGGCTTTGCCTGTTGGCTTGCAAGCGCCCGGCGTTCTCGTCTTGCTTGTGACATTATTGTACTTTTTGAAGTAGAGGTGTTTTTCTCATGGGATACTTTCAAACATTGGATTTTAGTAAGAACAATAGGCCAGCCAAATAGACTGGCTATTGTCACACCACATACACACTACTTGGAGTTAATCTTTCCAGGTTAGAGCCTTTACTGCCCACATTTGAGCTGTTTGGGCTTCTGTGATGGCAACGGAAGCCATCCGCATCACCTCGCCGCTGGTTGTTGTGCTTCTCAGATCATTAAGCTGATCGATGGCATCTGCGAAAATTTGCTTTGCCTTTCCTACTGCGTCGTCGCCTGATGGGTTAAATGATAAACCGACTGCTTTCTGACCAAATGTTTGATTGTCCATAATGTATGTTTATTGTTTAGTATGCGTTGTTTTTGGCATTGTTATCGTCTCCCTCGAACTCCTTCGGTACCGAAATTCCTTTTTTCACGTCTAGCCAAACATCCCAGCAGTATACCCAGACAAAATAGCGGCCAGTGTCTAGCAAGTGCCCTATATCGTTATCATCACAGAACTTCTTATCCATGTCGCCTTCCGCATCTAGCGGAACGGATATAATATCTGCCCAGAATTCAGTACAATCCTCGTCAATCTGGAAGTTGGCCCCGAGCTCCTTAGTAATCGCGTTCATCACAAACCGGCACTTCTTTCTGCGTGGATTGCTAACCAGCTTGTTATAAGTAAGGAATTCGCACCCGTGCTTTTTCAGATACCCATACACCAGCTTAAATGCTTCTGCGTTGCCTTTTGTAAGGGCGCTCTTGTTATTTCCTGATGAATCACCGCTGAAACTGATCTGATATTCGCCGTAGTCACTTGCTAAAATCTCGCAGATGGCTTCCAAATCAGTTTCTTCCGTACCTCCGATTCGTATTTCACGCAGGCACCTGACCTGCCATTGATCTTCTTCGTCAGTCCATTTCTGCCAGACCGTAACCGAATTTTTTACGTTGAAGTCGAACGAGAATATTACACCTTCTTCCTCGTTCAACTCCAGTTTTCGGGCATTCAAAGAGCGTTTTAGATGTAACAAATATGGATTTCCCGCCTTGATCACACCCCAATTCCCTAGCACGTTGATCTGATACTGATCGTCATCGAAAAGTTTCAGCCTTTCGTATTTTGCCAGGGTTTTCTCGTCGCGATAACCAAATGTTCCGCATGGACTGCCGACGGTCCAGTAATTGTCCTCGTAGATCGTCTTGATCAGTGCGCGGTTCCGCGTTTTATTGATTTTGACGAAACTGTGCTTGCTGGGCAGTTGATAATCTGTATCAAACCATTCGTCCTTGTCGATCAGATCTTTCTTTACCCAGCTATTTTCACTGACCGGATTCCAGGTTCCAAAGAACGCTTTCGCGACCTCTCCGCGAAACGATAATATCAGTTGCTCGTATTCTTCATAAGTAAAGTGGTTGAGCTCGTCGAATAAAACATAGCTGTAACCTTCGATACCTTTTGCCTTTTCGTCATCGTCCAGGCCTCGGAACACTATTTCATTTCCATTAACGGACCGAAACATGAAGTCCATCGGCTTGTACCCGTTTTGGAGTCTCGCCATATCGATGGCCAGCTTCATACTGGGCTTCACGGTCGTTTTAATCAGCGTGCCCTCCTTGCGGAATATCAGGGCATTTTGCAGCCTTAAAAGGCATTCAACCGCTATTAGCTGGCAGACGGTAACCGTTTTAGAGCTGCTCTTCCCGCCGTATATGTAAAATTCACTGATTCCTTCCTTTAAGAGCTCCCGGATGACGAAGTACAAGGGATTGAACCAGTTCTTTTTGAACCGAACTTTCTCATTCGTAGACATCATCGGCAGCCATGCCAAGTTTAACCTTATGATTGTTGTCAGTCTTATCGACCAGACCGAGATCGCGGCTGATAATATTGGCGTTCAGGAAGCCAGCAGCGGCAAGCGTAAATTTCTGTTCATAAATCGTTTCCTCTATACGCGTAATGACCCAAGAAAAACCTTGCTGATCTGCTTTTAGATTGTGTTTGAACTGCCTGAAATAGTCGGTGTTACAATCTAAATGGCGACAAAGGCCCTGCATTGTGAAAACGCGTGCCTTTGGCAGCTCAACTTCATCAGCATCCTTCCCACGGAAATCAACTTCCTTCAAATCATTGTCTTCACACCATTTGAAATACTCACATGCTGCTTCCCACATCAATTCAGGTGACGCGAAGAGAATGTCGCGGCCGTGTTTGCTGCGCTGCTCCCAGAATCGGTTACCAATCGGAGCGCTCATGTCGTTTCAACCGGTTTTTCCTCAAACACTCTGCAAGTGTGCGTCATCCGCACAAAGAAATGCCCGATACCACACTTGAAGCGTGGTGTCGGGCTTTGATTGTCTTTGCCAGGTGTTTGGGATAATTCGAGATGAAGGCAGTTATCGCAGATTGTAGCTGTGCGATTACGTTTGTAATCCTGGTCTGCCTGAGCCTCCTTGAACCTGTTGGCCATGAGAGAGTGTGAGTATAGAGTGGGTAGAGTCCAAAGATATAAAACTGAATCAATATTTTTTGATTCAAATAAAAAAAAATAAAGGCCAGTGGCCTTTACTGGTTACTGCATGAAGGTAATAAAGAGTCCCCACCAAATTAGGTTCTCAAAGGCTCGTTTGATCCATTTAATGAATCTGCCCTTAATTTCGATTTTGTCTTTTGTGATTAATATATGCATGGTTATCAAGAAATTTCAGAAAAAAAGATTTCCGATAACACACGGGCGGGACCATTCGCAAAAATCTATTGAAGATACTTTTTAGATTTCTAATGCCGATAAGACACGGCAGCTGGGGCGATGCATAGAGTACACCGAACGACCATTTTTAGTTCCTGCATTTTGTTATTAATTAAACAGGGTAACAATTTTTTTGCCGAAATCCGTAAGAGAGTAATGGATGTAATATGATTCGCGGCGGGAGACCATAATGCCAGCCTGCTCCATTTCCTTCAAATACATCGTGATCAGGTTTGCTTTAATACCGGTCCGCTCGCTGAGCTCGTCGGCGGTTGATTCTTTCAGTGCGTGTATTGAGGTAGCAATTTTGAGCTTCTTAACATTGGAGTAGACGCTCGAAATGATCTTGGTTTTATCTTCTTCTGTTAGTATACGTTCGGTCATAGGAGTGAAAATCTGTTCTGGGCTTACGCGAATTCTACTTTATCCTTCCATTCGGCTAAGATCCGGCGCTCCTTTATCTTTCCGTAGTATCTCACCTGCCTGGTTGTTGTATGGCCGAGCATGGAGGCGACAACTTCCTCCTTAATCCCAAGATCGTTCAAACACCAGTCGGTAAATGTCTTACGGGCTATTTTATTGGTTAGGTTCTTTTCGATGTTTACACCCGAGGCAATCAGTTTCAGGTAGTCATTCGACTTTTGGCCGGAAATTTTCGGCATTTTGTTTAGTCCACCATATTTATCGATCAACTCGACAACTTCACTACATAGCGGAAAGATCGCCTCGACGCCAGTTTTCACTCTTTTGATCTTCATGAACTGTATCCCTTGAAATAAATACCGGTCCGTCTCGATAACATTTTGATAGTCGGAGATGTGAAGGCCGGTGTAACACATAAAAACGAATGAGTCTGCTACCCTTTGGAGCCGGTCATTCCATTTGTGGGTTTTGATTGCTTCGAGCTCTTCCGCTGAAAGGCACGTCGTGTCCAGTTCCTTTGTCCATTCCAGTGCGGTACCGGCAAACGGACTGAAATCAGTCAATCCCTCGCGGATTGCATATCTGAACATTCCGATACATGCCTGCACAATCTTATTACAATAGTCACTGTGAAATCCCTTCCGGCTTAACCACATCCAGAATCCGGCCACGTGTCGGCGCTCGATTCTCGAAACGGGCAGGTCATTTTTCAGAAATTCTCCCAGGTAGTCGAAACACCTGCGGTACCGGTTCAATGTCGACTTTGCCCTACCCCTACCTTCTAGCTCTGCCCGGTATCGCTGGTTCAAGTCTGAATAATTACAGGAGATCTTTGCCTTCCCGGTGTAAAAGTCCTTCACCTCGTGAGCTGACAAAAACACACCCCTGGCCCTGGCCGAAAGATAAATCTCGTTGATCTCCGATTTTACTATTTCTAAGTGTCGATTCGTGTCAATGGAAGTTGTGGAGTTCCCTTTCACTCTCTGCACCTTACTGTCCCATTTTTTTGGATCGACCGAAACACCCACCGAAAACTCAGTGGCCTTTATCCCATCGATGGTGATCCTGCAATTCACTGGACAGACTCCTGCTTTATTGGTACTTGTTTTACGAAGGACGAAAAGTGTCCGCATTTTGATGATTTTTTTAAGAAGGGTGATCATGATGTCAAAATAGTTTTAACTAAAACTACAATGACACAGAAATACATTTAGTATCCTCATTTCGACTACATACTTTTTGCATGTAGTCGAATTTGAGACCACACAGTTTTGTCACCTGCGAGTCGCAAACCAGTCTTAACAAATCAGGCGAGGCTTCTGACCTCGCCTGCGGCTCAATTCTAATTGTAATAGTGGAGATGCGGGGAGTCGAACCCCGGTCCAGAACAGGGAAAACCTGCGCCTTCTACATGCTTATCCGTGATTAGATTTTCGAGCCAGACAAGGTGCACGGCGGACCCGCGTCTAAGCCTTAGATACTAGGGTCTCGTTGGTTTTACGCATCAATATACCAACCAGCGCTGCGGTTCGACACCTCTGGACCCACCCGGCAGCACGTGAGGTGGAGAGATGATGGCATTTGGTTAATCCTCCGGATTAAGCAGCCATGGCGTAAGTAGATTCGCCAGTTATTGTTTGAGAATATTATTTACGGGAGGTACTCTCAACTCCCGACATGCTTACACACAAGCCCTCAGCCCGCTGTCAATTCCAGTCACCCCCATTTTGGTAGCGCAGTCTCGGACAAAGCCAAAGTTTGATTGCAAATAAGGTTACGTTTTAAAAACCAGGAAAGTTCGCCTGAATTTTAAAATTTGTGAGCCCCTAAAATCAAGCCCCTGAAAAAGAACTATTTACCGAGAAAAATATTCAATCATTCAATCATTCAATCATTCAATCATTCAAAATTCTAAAACTCCCACCGGTAACTCAGCACCGGAATCAGTCCCAGCTGTTTTTGTCTGACTATCTTCTGCTGATAAGCATCGTAGTAGCTAAATGCCTCATTTCTTGTTCCGGACACATTTTGCAAGTCGAGCGCGAGCGTTGTACTGTATGATGTCCTGCTCTTTTTGAGGTAAATCCGCAGATCCGGACGGAAATAATCTTTCAATTTCGACGCGAATGGATCGCCGGACTGGTACATGGTCTGCTGACTTGTTTTCGATGCGTCAAGGTCAATCGGCGTCTCGCGGAACCCGCCCAGCCAGAGTATTTTGGTATTGATACCCCAAAGGCGTGAGCCGGATTTAAACTCTTTTCCTCCCGTAAAGCTGAATGTATGCCCACCGTCGAAGCGCCCCTTTTCCCGCTCGCCATTCATAACATAGGTGGCACTATACAATGAGCCGGAAGCCATCATGTAAAAATCCTGGCTCAATAGCTTCTGGTACGTAGCTTCCAGGCCGTAGTTGCGTCCCTTACCATTACTTCCGAGGCCCTCACCCACTCTCGTTTCAATGAGGTTCAAAGCAGAAAAACCCGAACTATTGGCCGGCACGTCGAAATGCTCCTGCCAGTAGGCCTCTATTTTCAGGCTGTTGTTCCTTCGAAAATTGCGTTGGTAGCTGACTACAAAATGATGCGCTTTGGCAGGCCGCAGATTGGGGTTTCCCGAAAAGCGGGTTGTGGAATAACTCGCGGCATAAAGTTGGGTAAGCGGCAACTGGCTGTGAAGGCCGTACGAGAAACTTAACTTTTGGTTTTCGGCCAGCTGCCAGCGCAATGCAGCCCGCGGTTCGAGCGTACGATGTGTTTGGGCACGCCAGAGGTCCACTTTACTAATGGTAGCGTTCAATCCGAGCTCGCCCACGACGCCGGGAGCGATCGGCAATGTCCATTCGGCAAACGGCTGAAAGAGCTTCGATTTTATTTCCTCATAATTGTACAGCGGTGCCAGGCGGTCGTACTGGAACGTAAAATAGCCTCCAACTTTCAGCTTTCCGCCGCCTGTAAACCGGTAGTTGAGGACCATATTACCATTGATCTTAACCTTATTAAGCGAATCATCTTCAATAGGATACGAATATTCAGGAACATTGGTATCACCTTTATAAAATGCTCGCGAGGTTTGTAGTCCCGACATGACAAACGCAGTATTCAATACAGCGCGGCCACCAATAGGAAGTGCATGCGTAACCCCCGCAGCCCCCATTTTGTTCTTATAAATGATATTATGAGAATCCTTGTAGAACTCCCACTTGGTAGAGTCTGGCTCTGCTTTGAAAGTGTTGCTGCTGATTCCACCCAACCCGAAAACAGTAATTTTGCCGCCTTTTTTCATCGGGAAATGCAGATTGAACGAGAGGTCCTGAAAACGAATGTCCTCCCCTCCGAAATTGACACCCATCGAACCCAGCAGACCAGTGAACGAGTAGCGGTAATTGGCCAGGTACGACGCCCTCGATTTCTTTGAAAAAGGCCCCTCCGCAGCAACGTCCAGCCCTATTAGCCCTGCCTGTGCCGTAAACTCATGCCGCTCATCATTTCCCTTTCTCAGGCGCATGTCCATCACGCCCGAGATCGCATTCCCATACTGTGCGGGGAAAGCGCCGTTCAGAAAGTATGATGTCGCCAGCAATTGGGTACTAAGGATATTCACGCCTCCACCAGCAGACGTCGGGCGGTCGCTGAATGTCCCGGCATTCGACAAATGGTTCGGATTCACGATTTCCACGCCTTCGAGCCGCCATTGCATGCTGTTGGGCGAGTTCCCGCGTATGACGAGCCCGTTGGCCTGGTCGTTGGCGGCGGCAACACCCGCAAAGGAGGTCGCTACACGCGCGGGATCGAGGTAAGTGGCCGCGTAACGCAGGGTTTGCTCGGCTGTAATGGCTTGCACGCTGTTGAATGCCGGCGGCCTACTGCCTGATACGGTCGCTTCCTGCAATTGCCTGCCGCTGGCACCGAGCCGCACTTCCTGCACATTTTCTTTTCCCGATTCGAGCAGTATTTCCGATATCACCAAAGTCTGATAGCCTACATATGAGACCGTCAGCACATGCCTTCCCACTTCCACACCCTCGAAGCGGAACGCACCCGATTCGTCGGTAATGCCGCCTTTCCCGTCGAGCTGCACCGTGGCCTGCGCCAGCGGCAAGCCAGAGTCGGCATCCTTCACACTCCCGCGCACAATGGATGTCAATTCCTGCGCATAAATAAAACTGGTGGAAAGCAGGAAAAGTAAAAGTGTACGGATCATAAGATTGTTAATTGACATTCAAAACTATCAGTTACAAAAATAGGCCGGATCGTTGCATCGAATATTTTTATTTTTCAATTTTTATTCTACATTTGTAGAGTATACTATATTTTTGTAGAGCAAAGAGCCACGGTCATGTCACTCACCAAAGCCGAAGAACAACTCATGGAATACCTCTGGCAAAAAGAGAAGGTCTTCATGAAAGATCTGATCGAATGCTTTCCTGATCCGAAGCCCGCCACCACAACGGTCGCGACACTGCTTAAAAGAATGCAGGACAAGGGGTTTGTAGCATATACCCTGTTTGGCAATTCACGCGAATACTATCCGCTGGTGGAAAAGAAGGACTACTTCTCGAAGCATGTGAATGGTATCATCAAAAACTTCTTCAACGACTCCGTTGCTCAGTTCGGCTCGTTCTTCGCGCGCGATACGAGCATGAGCACCCGTGAGCTGGAAGAATTACGGAACATCATCGACGAAGAAATCAAACGCAAACAAAATGGTTAGCTATCTCATCAAATCCATCGTGTGCTCGGGGCTTTTGCTTGTGGTGTACCATTTCATTCTCGAACGTGAGAAAATGCTGCGGTTCAACCGGTTTTATTTGCTGCTGGCGATGGTATTCACTTTGCTCGTCCCGCTTGCCACGATTGATATGCCCTCGCAGGTAGTCGAAGAGCTGGTTCCGGACAATATAGCCACCGTGCCGACCGTGCATACCGCAGCGGTTAACGCGCCACTCCCGGTTTCACGATATGACAAGCCTGTTATCCCCGATTACCTGCCCTGGCTGGCCTATGGGATAATCAGCACGGTTCTGCTCTTGCGGATCGGCATTCAAATTCTGACTGTTCTACGGTCCAAATCCGGCCGCAGGATAATTCCTTTCGAAACGGCGAAACTGGTGTTGATGCCCGACGACACACCGACCTACAGTTTTTTCAACTTCATTTTCATCTCGCAGAAAGCATTTGACTTTGAGGCTGTTCCAAAAGAAATTCTCGCACACGAGCTCGCGCATTCGAAGCAAGCGCATTCGATTGATATCCTCTTTACGGAAGTACTGCTTGCATTCTGCTGGTTCAACCCGCTGTTCCTGCTTTACCGCCGCGCCATCCGGCTAAACCATGAATACCTCGCCGACGACGCGGTGCTAGCTGGCCCTACCGGCGTGAAAGAATACCAGTTACTCCTGCTCGATACCCTCCTCGCCCACCGCACGACCGCACTTGTCAGTTCCTTCAATTATCCTGTCACTAAAAAACGATTAGCCATGATGACTACGAAGATTAATCTACGCAATCAGTTTATCAAAAAGGCATTGGTTGCATTGCTGCTACCGGTGCTGGCATTTGTTGTTGCAGAAAAGACCTATTCACAGCAAGCCGCAACGAAAAAGGAACCGACATCGGAAAGGAAAGCTGAAAATGTACCCGTGTCCGGCAATGAAGCTGTTTCCGAAGCCGAAATGGAGGATTTCTTTGCAACAATCGAGAAAAACACCCGGTATGTCACGAACAAAAAAGGCCGTACAGATCCTGTTACAGAAATCATTCCCGAACTCGAAAACCAGCTATATACAGTCTACGAAAGGATGAATGACACACAAAAACAGCAGGTTAAGGCGAAAAACATCTCGGTTTTCAGGATGAAAATTCCAGTGAAGAAAGCTCCCACTCCTGAAATATTCGAAAACTGGAAAAAACCAACGGTTTTCGGAGTCTGGCTCAACGGCAAACGAGTCCCTAATACAGAATTGAATAAATATAAGTATTCCGACATTGTAGAATACTGGCACAGCAAATTGTACGGAGCCGCGAAAAAAGGCCGCATTTACAAATACCAGCTGGAACTGACGACCAACGACTACTTTGACAAAACCTACGAAGAACGGGTCAATGACCGCGTCATTATCACCCGTGCAGGCTGGATAGGCACGAAACCGGCGACTATTAAAAAATAGGAATCAACCCCATTGGAGTCAAAAAAGCAGAATTAACGTTCTGCTTTTTTTCATGCCTCCCTACTACATATTATCGTACTTTTGGGCATTGGAATAAGCGTTCAAATATGAAAGTTGAAGATATAGAATCCTTTTTTAAAGATTTACAAGACCGCATTTGTGCTGCCATCGAAACTGCCGACGGCGGCGCCGCATTTCTCGAAGATCTCTGGCAGCACCATTCCGGCGGCGGCGGCCGCACGAGACTAATCCAGAACGGCGCCGTGATCGAAAAGGGTGGTGTGAATTTTTCGAGTGTTAAAGGCGAGGTTCATCCCAGGCTACGGGCGCAAATGAACCTGAGCGAAAACGAAAGCCATCAGTTTACAGCCACGGGCGTGTCCATCGTGATGCACCCGCGCAACCCGCACGTACCTATTATACATATGAACGTGCGCTATTTCGAGCTCGACAATGGCACCTGCTGGTTCGGCGGCGGGATCGACCTCACGCCGCATTACGTGGTCGAGGAAGACGCCCGTGCATTTCACCAGACCTTGAAAGCCGCCTGCGACAAGCACCACGCCGAGTTTTACCCTAAATTCAAAACCTGGGCCGATGATTACTTCTTCATCCAGCACCGCAACGAAACACGGGGAGTAGGCGGTATTTTCTTCGATTACCTCAAACCGGACGAGCCCGGCAACGGGCAAGGACTCTCCAAAACGCAGCTTTTCGAATTTGTAAAAGAAGTGGGTGAAAATTTCGCCCCTGTTTACACCGCATTCATGCAGAAATATGCAGATAAGCCTTTTACCGAAGATCAAAAACAATGGCAATACCTGCGCCGGGGACGCTATGTGGAGTTCAATCTGGTGTGGGATCGCGGCACGAAGTTCGGGCTTGAAACCAATGGCCGGACGGAATCGATCCTGATGAGTTTGCCACCTCAGGCCAACTGGGAATATAATTTCATTCCGGAGCCTGGTTCGGCGGAAGCGGAAACCTTAGGCTGGCTCCGCAAGGGCGTGGCCTGGTAATGTCCAGGCAACTTCCTTCTTGTAATACAAATGTCCGTTTTCAACCGTCAGCGGCGAATCGAAGTTGTTAGTGTAAAGCTGGCCGGTACCCAGTCCCTGCGGCAATGGATTGTTAAATTTGGCCGCATACTGCGCAATGGCGTTCAATCCGATGTTGGATTCCAATGCGGAGGTAATCCACCAGCCTATATGCAGCCTGTTGGCGATCTCGATCCATTCGCTTGTGGCCGTAAAGCCGCCCAGCAAAGTAGGTTTGAGAATAATAAAAGGCGGCGCCAGTTTTTTGAGCAAGGCAAACTTGTCGCGGTAATTGGTAATGCCTATCAATTCTTCATCCAAAGCAACCGGTACAGGAGAGGATGCACAAAGATCAGCCATCAACTCGTGCTGCCCGGCTTTCACAGGCTGCTCGATCGAATGCAGGTCGAATGCGCTTAGTAGGGAAAGCCTTTCCTTTGCATTATCTGCCGTAAATGCTCCATTGGCATCGACGCGCAAAGTAATCGTGCCTTTATCAAATCTTTGCCGAATGGCTTCGAGGATCCGGCATTCCTGCTCAAAATCGATCGCCCCTACCTTCATTTTTAGGGTAGTGAAACCCAGCGAAAGCTTCTCTTCCACCTGCGCCAGCATGTTTTCGTAAGAGCCCATCCAGATCAGCCCGTTCATCAGAATGCCTTCCCCATTATTAGAAAAAGCATTTTTGAAAAGGACCCGCTGACCGCCATTCATGATATCGAGCAACGCCATTTCGATGCCGGCGCGAACAGAAGGCAGGTTTTCAGGAATCAGTTGTTCAAGGATAATACCCAGGTTGAATGGAAACACATCCAGATCAAGTTCATTGAAAATCCCACATACATCCGCCAGCCGTGCCTCGAAATCCGGGACATCGTCGACGCTCAAACCTTGTAACGGCCCGCATTCGCCGTAACCGGCCACACCGGGCTTCTCCGAGTCGGTTACGATGATGATCCAGGAAGTTTTTTGTGTAAGTACCCCGCGAGAGGTGCCCGCTTCCTTGCGAAAATGAAGCGTATGTGGCTTATACACAATTTTTAACGGCATGATTTTGTGGTGTCAGATTTTAAAAGGGGCACAATATTAGACAAAATTTACGTAATTATGCACCAGGATGAAAGAGCTGCCCTGGATAAAAAATGCATTCCTGCCCCTCTCGTGGATTTACGGTGCCATTACCGACGTGCGCAACTTTCTTTTCGACAAAGGCATCCTCCATTCCGAAAAAGTACCGCAAAAAGTAGTCGTCGTAGGCAACCTCACCGTCGGCGGAACGGGCAAAACGCCGGTTATAGAATACCTTACCCGCTTACTTTCGAAACAAATACCGACTGCGATCCTCAGCCGTGGTTATGGGCGGCAGACGAGCGGCTTTGTCGAAGCAGATGGTAATGCCTCAGCAACAACTATTGGCGACGAGCCTTTTCAGTTTTATACCAAATTCGGCCAGAGAGCAATTGTTGCCGTGTGCGAAAAACGCGTGGAGGGTGCTTTGAAAATCCATGAAAGACATCCTCACGTCGAACTACTCCTGCTCGACGATGCATTCCAGCACCGAGCCATTCTCCGCGACATTAATATCCTGCTGAATGACTACAACAGGCCGTTTTATCAGGATTACCCCTTCCCTGCCGGCCGTCTGCGCGAGCGACGCCATGGTGCCGGGCGAGCCGATGCCGTGATCGTAACCAAATGCCCGGCAATGCTCACTGTTTTGGAAAAAGAAAATATTATTGAAAATATCCATCGCTATACCCGCGCTGCTGTACCGGTTTTCTTCGCGACCACCCGCTACGACGTCCCGCAGTCCTACGAAGGCGGGCCTATTGAGTTAAAGAATGTTAAAATAGCAGCCGGAATCGCAAATCCGCAGCCATTCGCCGCATATTTGACCACCCGGTTCAGCGTTACAGATCAGAAGGTTTTTCCGGATCATCACAATTACACGCCAAGTGACGTCGAAGACCTGATTAAGAACCTAAAAAACGATACTTTTGTGGTCACGACTGAAAAGGATATGGTCAAATTAAAACCGTTGGTTGTCTCGAAAGGCTGCGCAGCACGTTTTGCGTACGTTCCGGTTTCCGTGGATTTCGGAGACGCAGAAGGGGCTTTCAAACAATGGGTCACATCACAGACCGACAACCGGTTTTAAAACGGCAGAACGAGTTTCCCTCTATGAGAATTGTTTTATATAGCTTCCTGTGTGTTTTATGCAGCTTCCTCCTAACCATACCGACAGCCAGCGGCCAGGTGAAGCTTCCGGGCAACATAAGGATGCCAAGCGGCGGCGGAGGCGGGGGCGGTTCACGGGGGGGCGGAGGACAGTCGATCCTCGACGATAGCACCAAGAACGTCTACGGCCCGCAAACGACCCTGCATTTTTACGAGCACGATATTCTCTACAACAAGGATTCGGTACGCTACCTGGTGGACACCGGCCTGACCAACTTCCACCGCTGGATGCCCATGGACAAGGCCTGGGGCAAGCTCGCGGACCTGGGCAACCACGTGACGGCATCGCGCAACCTGCTTTTTCAGCCACGGGAAGACATCGGAACACAGCTCGGCCTCCGGTCTTATGACGCCTATGCGATTAAACAGGACGAAGTCGCTTACGTCGATACCAAATCGCAGCATACCGAGCTGGATTTTATGTCGGGCCCGAAAAAAACCTCGCTCGGAACGTTCGCTTATACCCAGAACGTCCATTCGCGGTTCAATTTCGGAATGCGGGCAACGCGCCTGACGTCCAACAAGATCTATGGTTTTGCCAATACCATCGGCTCAGCGGCGTTGCTCGGCCGGAACTGGACTTTTCTGGCACATACCAGCTTTTTTTCCAAAAACAAAAAATACCTCATCCTGGCACATTACCGGCACATGAATATGAAGGTATCGGAACAGGGCGGCGTGATCCCCAATGTCGACGAAGCGGGTGTGGTAGATAAATATTCCTACGACGGTGCCGCGAAGATCAGCGACAATGCCAACTCTTGGGAGCGCCGCCACGTTTTCCACGTTTACCAGCAATACCGGCTCCTCAACGGATTCCAGGTTTTCCAGCAAGCCGATTTCCAGAGTACCATCGACCATTATACCGACCTGAGTTTGACGCGTGGTCGTCAAAAAGGCATTTATCCGGCAACCAAATTTGATACCAGCCAGACCCGCCAGGACATTTATTACAAGCTTTTCGACAATAAAGTAGGTATTAAGGGGTTTTACGAAGGTTTCAATTACCGGGCCTACATCCGGCAGCGCTTTTACAGCATGCGGGGCGGCGCACAGTCGGTTAACGAAACGGGCGCTCCTTTTGCAACATACCGAACGGGGCTGAAATTCGACAATATCATAGGCGCCTGGCTGGGTTATTACCTGAAAGATTCGGTGCAGTACCTTACCGCGGAAGCCGATTTGAATCTGGGCAAGAATGTCGAATACCGCCTCAAAGCCGAGTTGAATACGCGTTGGGGGAAAGCCGGTTTCCAGAGCATTCAAACAGCCCCCGATCTGCTGGTACAGCGCTACCTGAACAACCATTTCGACTGGCGTAACAATTTCGACCCTACCAAGGTCCAGACGATCTTCGCGTCGCTGGTCCTGAAAACGAAAAAGATCGAGTTTGTACCCGAAGCGCAGATACACCAGATCAACGACTATATTTATTATGACACAGCCGCGGTGCCACGTCAGCTCAATGCAGGTTTCAGATTGCTGCGCGTTGGTTTCAATTCCGGCATTCATTTGAACCGGTGGAATTTCACCACGATGGGATACCTCACGCTAAACGATAATAAGGACGTGATGCGCATTCCGACGGTATTCGCGAGCGGAGAAGTCACCTTTGATTTTGTGTATGCCAAAGTGCTTTTCATCCAGCTCGGACTGGCGGCGCGTTACCGCTCCTCATACCTAGCTGATGCTTATATGCCCGTTACCCAACAATTCCATTTACAGAACAATACAAGATTAAATGAGAATGTTGTCGTGGATGGCTTCGCCAATGTGCGGATCAAGCGGGTAAGGTTATTCTTTAAAATGTCTTATCTTAACCAGGGCGGCAACTTCGGCCTTTTCCCGAAAGGTTATTATGTGACGCCCGATTACCTGGGTCTTGCAAGGTCATTTTCATTCGGGATCAATTGGCCGCTGTTCGACTAGGACAAACTTTTTGACCAATATGGCAACATCACTCACGACGCTCGGGCTGGAACTCCCGACAGATCCCCGCTGGACCGACATTGCTGCCATGCAGATCGGCGATGTATTGATAGACCACGCCTATTGCGAGCAAAAAGCCGCTTCCAGCTGCATCTCCCTGATCGTCCATTATCCTGAAAAAGCATCGCTCGTAGAAACCCTGACACCCATCGTAGCCGAAGAATGGGGGCACTTTCAAAGGGTTTTGAAGGAATTGAAGAAAAGAAATATCCCGCTGGGCCGGCAGCGTAAAGATGAGTACGTGAACCAACTCATGCAGCTCGTTACCAAAGGCGATACCAACAAAATGTTCCTGGACAGGCTGCTGATCTGCGGATTGATCGAAGCGCGTAGCTGCGAACGTTTCAAGCTGCTTTCGGAAAACCTGGAAGATGAATCACTGCAAAAGTTCTACCGCGAACTGATGATTTCGGAAGCCGGGCATTACCGCACATTTCTTGAACTGGCCGAAACTTACGTTCCGGTCGAAAAAGTAAGGGCGCGCTGGAAAGAACTCCTGCACGCCGAAGCCGAGATCATGCAATCGCTCTCACCACGCGGCGACCGCATTCACTGACATATCCCGCATTTCCGATGCCATCATTCCTGAACCTCGTCGCCAAACGCATTCTGGCCAACCATACCTCGCTCGACCACGTGCAAATAGTGGTACCGACGCGGCGGGCAGCCTTTTTTCTGATGCAGGAATTGGCCGGGGAAACCACCGAGGCACTTATGAGCCCTGGTATCATGGCGATCGACGACTTTGTGGAAAGCATTTGCAGCCTTGAAATCGAGGACCCGGTACACCTGCTGTTCGATCTGTACGAAACCTTCCGGGAGATCGACCCGGATGTGCAATTCGACCGTTTTATGGGCTGGGCGTCGGTACTGCTGGCCGACCTGGACAAGATTGACCAGTACCTCGTCAAAACGGATTTTCTTTTTGAATACCTCTCGGAGGCACACGCGCTCTCGCGCTGGCAGGAGAGCCTGCCGGAGGGCAAATCGCTGCAAGGCGAAGGCGGTTCGAAACAGTATTTCTCTCTTTTTGAGAATATCAACAAGGTATACCAATCTTTCAGGCAGCGGTTGCTTGCGAAAGGCAAAGCCTACCGCGGAATGGCCTATCGGGAGCTGGCCGAAGACATTAACAACCTGGTGGAAGGCTGGGCGGAGAACGAACGCATTTATTTTGCGGGTTTCAATGCGTTCACGACTTCGGAACGAACGATCGTCACAGCATTGATCAAAGCCAAAAAGGCTGAGGTCCTGTGGGATTCCGACCGCTATTATATGTCGGAAAATACCGTTGTGGAAGCCGGCAAGAGCCTTCGCGACTACCAGCGGAGCAAGGAATTCGGGGAATGGAACTGGACGGGCGACGATTTGCTTTCAACTGAAAAACACATTACCATTTACGGCGTGCCCAATGCGACCCTGCAAACGAAAGTAGCGGGCGAGCTTTATCAGCGCATGAAGCGCTTCGATCCGGACGACGCGCCTATCCCTACCGCCATTGTCCTCGCCGACGAGAACCTGCTGCTTCCGATGCTCTACTCCCTCGACGAAGCCGTGCGTGACCTAAACGTCACAATGGGCCTGTCCATGCGGAATTCGCTGCTTTACACCTTGGTAGACGGCATTTTCGAATTGCAGCAGAATGTGGTCGAGTTTCGGAGCAAGAGCGGCAAAATGATCCGGATCCCGAAATTCGGGCACAAATCCATTGATAAAATCCTGAATCACCCGTTTGTCAGGCATTACGAGTACGTAGCCCTTACGCCACTGGCCGACGGACAGACGATCATACAGCGAACGCTCCGGGAAATTACCGAAGGCAACCAGGTGTTCCTTAGCTCGGAGGAATTGGTTGTATTGGGCGACAACCACCCATTGTTTCAGATCCTTTTCACGCATTGGCAGAAAAACAATGCCCAGCAGGTGATCCGCGCGTTTTACCAGCTCATCGAGTTGCTGCGGGAGGTTTACAAGGATTACAAGAATGCACTCGAAACCGAATACCTCTATCTTTTTTACACATTACTCAAACAATTCGAACAGACGATCGAAGAACGGGCGGAGCTGATCACGCTGCGGACGCTCAAATCCTTTATGTTCGAGCTGATCCGCCAGACGCGCATTCCATTCAGCGGGGAGCCGATCAGCAACCTGCAAATCATGGGGATGCTCGAAACCCGCGCGCTGGACTTCGAACGGATCATTATATTATCTGTCAATGAAGGCATTATACCGCAGGCAAAGCGGCAGAACTCGCTGATCCCATTCGACGCGGCGCAGGCCGTGGGGCTGCCTACCCACCAGCATCAGGAAGCCGTAATGTCCTACCATTTCTACCGGTTGCTGCAACGCGCATCCGAGGTTCATATTCTTTACACCAGCACCAACGACGCACCTGGCGGAGGCGAGAAAAGCCGTTTTGTACGGCAGATCGAGTATGAGCTGGCCCAATACAATCCGCTCATCCGGATTGAGAACAAAACCGTCGTTTTTGAAGCCCGGCAACAACAGGAGCTGGAAGAAGTGGTACATAAAGACGATGCGCTTATCGCCGCCATCCGTGCCTATCTCGACGGCAAGGGCATTTACCCGACGCACCTCAACGAGTTCATCCGCTGCTCCATGCAGTTTTACCTCAAACACATTGCGGGTGTGAAGGAAAAAGAGGAAGTCGAAGAAGAGCTGGGCATGGACAAAATCGGCACCTGGCTGCACGCCTCGCTAGAACGCCTTGACCTTGAATTTTTCCTGCTCGACAACGACCCATCCGAAGAACAGATCACGACCGTGCTCCGCGAGGAGTTTGACCGGCTCTTCAAAGGTTATGTCACAGACCTGGGGCTAAACCGCATTTATTACCAGATCGGCGAGCAGCAGATACTGACCTTCCTTCGCCACCATATGGCGCAACAACCACGCAGGAAGATATTGGCGGCCGAACAGCCGCTGCACACGCGCATTCAGCTCGTGTTGCAGGGCTCGTACACTCCCGTGCGCCTGGGCGGGAAGATCGACCGCATCGAACTTGGTGAGGACGGTACGTTATATGTGATGGATTACAAAACCGGCAGCGTGGAGCTGACTGGCAAACAAAAACTCGCCGATCCGGTGGCCCGTGAAGAAGTGATCCGCTTCGATCCCGACCGGAAAATGGGCTATGTGCGCCAGCTATGGATTTATGAGTACCTCATGTACCGCCGCATGAAAGAGGAGAAAGGGCTGAACTTACGCGGTAACACCTACAATTTTGGCGACTACGCCGTCAAATCGGGCTTTTACTCCTTCCGCGACCCGAAAAACCTCATCTCCAACCCGCTGGAACTGACCGAGCAGCTGGCGCCGGAAGAGTTCATCGAAAAATCGGAAGTGATATTGACCGATATCCTCAATGTAATGCTCGACCCAGCTGTTCCGTTCCGCAAAACCGACGACCTCACTACCTGCAAATTTTGTGATTTTACCGGGATCTGTGGGCGGTGATTTGCTGCACGAAAAATACCCTTGAAGCCTTGCAACCATTGCCCGAACAAAGCGATCTTTTAAAAAAATCGTTTACGGTATGATCGTTATAGCAAAGTTATCCCTCTTCATTATCTGGCTAATGGCCTTTGTCGTAACCTGCCTTGTAATAGGCGTTACATTCCCGGTTATTGTCTTGTTCGACAAGTTTCAAATGCATTGCAAAGAAGTATCCCTATAATATCAAATCGAATGCCTCTCAAAAAATAAAGGCGGATGAGATCACTCATCCGCCTTTTTGCTGGATACTAATCCGATTATTTCTTCTTGAATTCCAGGTATTGCTCAAAGTCATTTACACCGCTGCTCGATTCTGAAAATTTGATGGTGATGTTTATCTGAGGCACGCCGCCACCGTTTACGAGCCTCGTACCGATGCCGCTGATCCGCTGGTTTAAAGCGCCCCCAATTGTTTGGGTTACATCCACTTTCTCGTTGATTTCAAAAGTATCCTGTGCTGTTGCCTTCACCGCCACCAGCGGGTATTGCTGTGTAATCGGAATCCTTGTACCTGATAACACAATCTCCGAGTCCTTGGTATAATTAATGCTCAGCTGGTTTTTTGACTCGGTAGTAATATCCCATTTATGATGGCTCGTAACTCCTGCATCCACTGTGGTAGTTTCATAAACGCCCACGATGTCCTTTGCATAATCCACTTCCGGCTCCGGGTCTTTCTTGTCGTCTTTGCAAGCGCCCATCAGAACTACCAGACAGCAAAAAATCAGCTTTTTCATACTTCAATTTTAAGAGTAAACAATTTTCAAATATAAACACGCATCCTAATTTTCCTACTATAACGGCACCACCCCTGGATACGCATACCGAGGCGATAATTTATTCATTTCAAACTTTTTCAAAACGGCAAGCGGCCCAAATCGACATTACCTCCCGAAATAATGATACCTACTTTTTTGCTTTCAAAAACGGCCCTGTTTTTTAAAACCGCCGCAGTAGATACCGCACCGGAGGGCTCAACCACAATTTTCATGCGTTCCCACAAATACCGCATCGCCTGGACGATCTCCTCGTCGGAAACCGTAAAAATGTCGGCCACCTCCGATTTGATAATCGCGAAGGTCTTGTCGCCCAGGTGCGTCAGCAGGCCATCAGCGATGGTATTAATGTAAGGAGCTTTTTCGATTCTGTCGCTTCTGAATGATAATACCGCATCTGCCGCCCCCTCGGGCTCGCCTGCGTAGACCTTCGTGTCCGGAGAAAAGTATTTGGCCGACAACGCCGTTCCGCTTAATAAGCCGCCCCCACCTACCGGCGCCACGATCGCATCAAACACCACACCTGCGTCCTCGATCAGTTCTTTCGCAGCAGTAGCCTGCCCTGCGATCACTTCATAATTGTTGAATGGGTGTATAAAAGTCGCGCCAGTGCGTGCGACGATCTCGTCGACCGTCCGCTGCCGGTCTTCCGGTGTGTTTTTGCAAAAAGTAATGGTCGCTCCGTAACCTTCCACGGCCGCTATCTTCACTTTCGGCGAATTTTCGGGCATGACGATGTAACATTTGGCCCCTACTTTCTCGGCCGAAAACGCGATCGCTTGGGCATGGTTGCCCGACGAATGCGTGATAACGCCGTTCGCGAGCTGCTCGGCCGATAGCGAAAGCACCGCATTAAGCCCGCCCCTCGCCTTGAATGCTCCTATCTTTTGCAGGTTTTCGCATTTGAAATACAATTCCACGCCGGAAACGCTGTTCAGGAATTGCGAAGTCATAATGGGTGTGTGATGAATGTAGGGCTTAACCAGCCCGTGGGCTGCCTCAATGGTCTCTCTGGTAGGTACAGTTCCTGTCATAGGGGTGTATATTATGAAAATTGTTCCTGCTATAAAAAGAAAAAGGGCCCGTCATGTTACCGACGGGCCCTCATCTGAAAAATTTCTCAGTTAACCTTATTTACCGGCATTTGGTGTGTAAAGGTTGAAGAACTGATCGAGTTTCGGTGTAATGATGATCTCCGTACGACGGTTCAGGCTGCGGTTCGGCGCTGAATCGTTAGCCACTTTGGGGAGATATTCTCCACGGCCGCCAGCGATCATACGAACCGGCTCAACACCGTATTTCTTTTGCAGGGTACGTGCGACAGAAGTTGCACGCAACACCGAAAGATCCCAGTTATCAGCCACTTTGTCCGTCGCGATAGGTACATTATCCGTGTGACCTTCGATCAGGATTTCGATTTCTTTGTAGTCGTTCAGGATTTTCGCCACTTTGGAAAGTACGGTTTCAGCTGCTGTGTTGATAACCGAGCTTCCCGATTTGAACAACATCTTGTCGGAAAGGGAAACGTAAACCACGCCTTTCTTTACTTCGATCTGAACATCTTCGTCGCTTACATCAGCCAATGAACGTTTCAGGTTCAATACCAGCGCCATGTTCAAAGAATCTTTGTGCTGGATGCTCTTGTTGAGGTCGCGGATCTGGGTACCTTGCTGGTCCATCATCGCGAGTGATTTCTTGATGCTTTCCGAACCTTCTTTCGAGATTACCGAAAGGTCCGACATGCGGTCAAGAAGGTTGTTGTTGTTCTTTTTAAGGAAGTCAACTTGTTCTTCCAGCTCTTTCAATTTTGCATTTTTGCTGGTCAGTTCGTCATTCTTTGCCTTCAAATCATTATTCAAGCCAGCAGTTCTGCTATCACAATCATTCAGGTCGGCTCTTGCTTTGTCCAGTTGGATTTGGATCTCATTGGCTTGCTTCTGTGCGGAAAGAAGTTTTTTCTTGCTTGCACATGAGCCCAGTACAAAGAGCATGGCAACGGCTAAAAGCGTTTGTTTCATAATCGTCTTAGGGTTGTTAAAAATAGATAAACACTGTTAAGTAAAACATTTGGTACTACACTGATCGCTATCAATAATCGAGCCAAAACTTAAAAAGTCATCACTCGGGGTGCATTCAAAACGCGAAAGTACAAAAAAAGGGAACAATGTCGTACCGACATTTTCCCTTTTTCACAATGTAATATAGTATTTTACCTAATAAGGCATTGACCAGAATGGATTCCTGCGCGCCTTGATACTGTCGCGAATGTGCGCCGTCACCAGTTCCTCGTATTGCTTATTGTTCAGTTTGCGCCCTTTTACCTTCTTGGGAAGGTTAATATCCTCTGCCGGAACCGGTTTCATTTTAATATCAATGGCACTGATCACGATATCGCCGTCATTGATATCCAGTTCGAGGATCATACCCGGTAAGCCGGTGTACATTTCCGGTCCGCCCGATACCGGCAGATCATTCGCAAACCATGCAGTGATCTTCTGGTCCTTGATGGTATCCTGCGTAACGGCCATCATACACATACGCCCCGCTACCTCCTTGATCTTGTTCATTACTTTCCAGCTGGGCGCTTTAAGCGAGTCCTCAACGATGTAAGTCCTGCCCAGCATGCCGATAATATCCGTTTTGGTCTCCTTCTCGAAGTTCCGGTAAATCTGGTAATCTTTCTCCGACCATGACCAGCCGTGTTCGTTCTCAACCACTTTCGGATAAGTGTAAACGCTCTGTTTTTCATTGAAATACAGGGTCATTTTTTGTTTGTACTCGTCGTCCTTACCCCAGGTCTGCTTCATCCGGTCTTTTTCTTCATTGCTGAGGAATGTCAAACGGGAATTGATCTTCGTCCAGTGGTATACCCTTTCGTAGGTGATCTCCCCTTCCAATTGTTGTGCGAATAATGGCGCGGAGGAAATTGCCATCATCAATATTAATATTCTGATTGTTCTCATGACCTGGTTTATAAGTATTTAAAAGAATCCATTACCACGTTTTACCGAAGCCGTCATACCTCTCATATTATAGGTAAAGCTCAGCATGAAATACCGCGACAATGTAGCCACACGACGTTCCGAGTAATAATTCTGGTTCGCATTCTGGCTGATACCCAGGTTTCTCTTGAAAACGTCGTTGGCTGTCAGACGGATCTCGCCTTTTTTGCTTTTCAGGATCAATTTATAAACTGAAAGGTTCAGGATCGGCACTTGTTGGTTAAAGCCAAACTGGTCGTTTTTATAACTCCGGTAGTTGAGACGGCCACTGAAATAGACTTCTTTGGGCATCTTGACATTCATCTCCGCATTATAGTTCGCGTTGACGATCTTCTGGTTCTGATTGGTATTGATCGAATACTTTGTATCGCTGATATTCCAGTTTGCACTGGTATAAAGCGTGAACACCTCGCTTGGCGTCAGGTCCAGCCGCGCACCGAAGTTGTACCCGTCCGTTTTCGTTTCGTTTTTGACGTTGTTAATATAAGTCAGGTTATTGCTGAAATTAATACCCGTATTCACGCCAAATGTCGCCTTCGTTTTCTTCAGCGGGAACCCGAACCCGATGTAGCTACCGTAATTGTCCCCGCCGCTCACGTTCATGGGTTTGGTAGTCGTTACGAGATCCTGGCTGATCGTCCGGTTGTACACGATCTGGTCCTCATTGTAGTTATAGAAGACGTTAATGTACAAGTTGGTGAAACTCGCCGGATTGAACATCTGGAATCCACCATACACATTGTGGGTCGTCTGCGGGATCAGGTCCGGATTACCTTCCACGATGTAAAGCGGATTGCTGTTATCCACGATCGGCTGCAAGTCGGTAATAGACGGCTCACGCACGTTCAGGCCATATTCCGCATAGAGGTACTTGTTGTTTTTGAGGCTGTAATTCAATGAAACGTTCGGTACCAGTTTCTTGAACGTCCGGTCTACCCGGGTCATGTTCGTCTGTGATTCATCGAGAGCGAACTTGCCTCTCAGCTCGAATTGCACGCCCGCGAGCCCCAATGCGAGGTTCAACCCCTTGTGTGAATAACGCACACTCGTTCCAAGCCGGTTAAAGGTGAAGTCATTGGTATAATAGCGCGTCAGGAACGGGTTCACTTTGTCCACAGTCCCTTCTACGTCGAACACATCCCTGTCGACCTTGTCTTTCCGCATACTGTAATTATAGAACGTCTCCCAGAAAAACTTCTTCGCAAAAGGCTCCACGTATGACAAGCTGCCTTTGAAATTCCCGCGGGTACTCTCGGTTTGCTGTAACTGGTTGATCACGCTATTCTTGGTAGAATCCTGCAAGAACAGGTTCACCGAGTTCTGGCGGCGGTCCTCATCCGAATTATTGATATTGTAACCTACACTGGCCGCGAAGTTCCGCCCCTTTTTCTTGAACTTGTGACGGTATAGCAGCAGGTTGGCCATTGCAAACGAGTTGTAATCGCTCAGGTTCTTGACGTCCGACCGGTTGGTAAGCATATTCTCGTTGCGATATGACCTCGTTTCGCTTGAATACTCATTATCCCCGGCATTGATCCGCGAGTTACTGATCAGAATGAGCGTGTTAAGCGAATCGATATTATGCTCAAACCGGAATGCCGGGCGATGGTTTCCAGTAAATCCGAGCGTTTTGTTTTTACCGTCGGTTAAATAAGAATCATTGTCTGTCAGGAAGTTCTCCGAGCTGGTTTGTACGTCTGTGATCGCGCGGGTCGAGTTGTAAAAATAGCTGGTACTCAGCTTCGTCTTCTTGGTATCGAAGTTGTAATTGGCCCCGCCTGCCCAGTTTTTGGTAAAACCTTCGGAACCCTGGCCACCCCAGTTGGGCTGGATCGTAATGTCGTCGCCACCATAGTAACGCCCGCTGCTAAAACCGAAATCACCGTCGTCGCCCCAATTGAACGACTGGCTGCCTTTGAAGTCCTGGTAATCGTTCCGCGCAATGCCCGACTGGTTGGTATTATTTCCAAAACCCAGCACTGCAAACTGCTGCTTATCATCGAAACGGTTGTAACTCACCTTCCCTTCGAGCCGCGAGTCCGTTCCGACACCCGCCACCGCCTTACCGAAGCCTCCCTTTTTGTGGCTGTCTTTCAATTCGAGGTTCATGGTCTTTTCGCGCTTGCCGTCGTCAACCCCCGTGGCCTTGGCCTGCTCTGTTTTTCCATTAAAAACCTGGACTTTATTGATCGCCTCCGCGGGCAGGTTCTTTGTAGCCATCTTCGGATCGTCTCCAAAAAAGCGCTTACCGTCTACCGTTACACGTTTGATCTCTTCGCCCTGCGCCCGGATGTTACCGTCGCCATCCACCTGCACGCCCGGTAGCTTGCGCAGCAGATCCTCCACCGACGAGCCCGGTGGTACTTTAAATGCTTTCGCATCGAATTCCACCGTATCGCCCCGGATACTTAGCGGCGCCCGGGCCGTTTTAATGACCACCTCATATAACTCCTTTTGCAAGACCTTCATTTTAGCCTTGCCAATATCCACAACATCCTGATTCTTAGGATCTATTATTTCCTGATAAGGAACATAACCCACGTAGGATACCTTGAAAATGTAGGTAATGCGTTTGAGGTTCTTCATTTCGAATGAACCGTCTTTGCTAGTCCTTCCGAAGTTGACGAGCGAGGAGTCTTTCGGTAACAGCAACATGATCGTCGCTTCGGGCAATACCGCTCCGGAAGTATCCGTCACGGTTCCTTTTAACGTAAATCGCCCTCCGGTCTGCGCGTGCGCAGCGAGCATGGGAAGGCATAACCATAACAGAAGTAGGATTTTTTTCAAGGCTAGTTTTTGGTGGTTATATGAGTAGAGGTTTTGTAACTGAGGTATTACATTTTTGCAATTATATGGAAAGCAAATCAAGTTTACAACTAAAAATATAGTTAAAAGCTGGTTTTATAAAGATTTGAGAAATATTTAACTTTTATTAAGAATAACAACTGTGAAAGTACTTAGTTTGGTATATATAAGTTACTTTAATCCGATAAATTTTTTGTTAAATTATTCGCGGCTGGATTTCATTGACCATATTTGCCCTTTAGTTGTTATTGTTTTAGTGTTGAAATGAAAAGTATCGGAGTAATATCGGACACACACGGCTACCTGGATGAACGCGTTTTCGATCATTTTGCCAACTGCGACGAAATATGGCATGCAGGCGATATCGGCTCGACGGAGATCGTGAGCCAGTTACAGGCGTTTAAGCCAACCCGTATTGTTTTTGGGAATATCGATACCCCGCAGGTGCGCGCGATCACGCACGAAAATCTGCATTTTGAAGTGGAAGGCTTCCGGGTGTGGATTACGCATATAGGCGGTGCCCCGCCGCGCTACAATCCACAGGTGATGCCTACATTGAAATCGAATACCCCCGACATTTTCGTTTGTGGCCACTCCCACATTCTCCGGGTGATCCGCGATAAGACTTTGAATAACATGCTGTACATCAACCCCGGCGCGGCTGGGCGTGAAGGGTTCCACAAGTACCGTACATTGCTTCGTTTCAACCTCCATGAAGGCCTCATCAGCCAAATGGAAGCCATCGAGCTGGGCAAACGCGGGGCTTTGGTTTGACAGCTGACCGGCGGTCGGCGGTCAAAACGTCACCTTCACCGTCTTCGTTTCCGAACCGCGTTGCAATACCGCTTCGACGGTCTGGCCCTTTTCGTGCTTACCCAGGATTTCCATGTAGTCGTAAATCGTCCCGATGGGCTCGCCTCCCAGCTTGGTAATAACATCACCTGCCAGAATACCAGCCTTTTCGGCCGGGCGGGCTTTCGACACACCGTCGATCTTTAGGCCTTTGCCGGTATAGCTGTAATCCGGCATTACGCCGAGGGTTACTTTGAAATTGCTGGTGGTAGTCGCCGAATGCGGGTTACCAGCCGTCAGGAACTCAGGCTCCGTGGTTTCCTTATCGAGGCCGTCGAGTAGTTCGGAAATTAACATTAATATGCTGGCTTCGCCTTCGTAATTGATCTTTTCGGAATCATCGGAAATTTTGTGATAATCGCCGTGCCCGCCGGTGAAAAACTGCACCACCGGGATGTTTTTGAGGTAAAACGAGGTATGGTCCGAAGCTCCTACACCGGATGAATCAACAGTATATTTCAATTTCTGCTGTTTGGCCAGCTCCGGGATCAGCTTGCCCCACACTTTGCTGGTACCCCAACCCGACACGATAATGCCTTTCTGTGCATCCAGCCGCCCGATCATATCCATATTGATCATGGCCGAAAAGGTATTCAGCGGAAGCGTGGGCTTTTCAACATAATGCTTAGAACCCAGAAGGCCCAGCTCTTCCCCTGAAAATGTAATAAACAGGTAGTTGTGCTTTTCCTTCACATTATTCCCGGCGAAATAACGCGCCAGTTCCAACACGCCGGCAGTTCCGGAGGCGTTATCGTCAGCCCCGTTATGAATTTTGTTCTTGCTGTCGGGCGAAAGCGAACTTCCCTGGAACCCCTTGCCTAAATGGTCGTAATGCGCGCCGATCACGATGGTTTTGGGTGCGCCATTATCCAAAAAACCGACCACGTTCCGGCCCGTCAGGTCATGTGCTTCCCCATCGATTCCGACAGATACCCCGAACGGCTGAAAATAGCCTTTTGTTCCCGCAGGTTTCAACCCGATCTGCCTGAACGCCGAAGCGATATAATTAGCGGCCCGCACTTCTCCAAGGCTGGCAGTCCCCCGCCCTTCAAGGTCATCGGATGCCAGAAATTCAATATGTTTCCGAATTGGTGCAGTCTGAAACCGCTGACCGAAAGTTTGCGAAGCGCAGGCGAGCGCGAGTAGGGCTGAAAAAGCGTATTTCATTTATAATACCTCCTGAATATCCGTTAAAAACTTCCTGACCCGCATCAGGCGCTGGATGAGCAATTGTGCTTCTTCCTTACGGCGCAGCTGTTCCCGCGTGCCTTTGATGGTACGGCCCTGCTTGTCGCGCTGGTGCATAATCTTGCGGATGATCTCAATGTCGCGTTCGGTGTAACGCCTGCGGTTGCGCGAATCGCGTTTGGGGTTCAGTTGCGGAAATTTCTTCTCCCAGAAGCGTAATGCGGAAGGCTCGCATCCCACCATTTCAGCAACCTCGTTGGTGTCGTAATATAATTTGGTATTGGGTTCCATAACTTTGAAGCGGTTATTACAAAGATAATCGCGCCCGCTGTTAAACCCGGTTTTCCGACAAATTTTTGATTTTTTCGAGCGCGGTCGTCGCAAACTCCTCCGAGGATGCATAATAGTCCCGCCCATCCGGCAACGCCGAAAAATCGCCTATCTCCAAATCCAGCATGGTCCCGCTCTCTTCCTCCGTGAGCCGGTAACGGTAACTGATATCATACTGGGAGGGCGGCTGCTCCCATTTCGAAACGTAAAGCGAGAAAACAAGCAGCTCGTTGGGCTCGTATCCGGTAACGGTCAGCCGCGTCATCCCCGACCAATCGATCACCTTGCCGTGTTCAAGATAATAGTCTTCAAAATCCTGGGGCAGATCGTCCCACTGCCGGATATATTTAGGCGCAATCAACACTTCCCACACCTTCGCCACAGGTGCTTCTATCATTATTTTTTTGCTGGCTATAAGCTCCTGTGCCATAAAACGATGTTTAGCTTTCCATTTTTTGTTTGGCAAAAAACTGTGCCGCATTAGGTATCCAGTAATATACTTATTGCAAGAAAAGACACACTTTTGATTATCTTTCCCTCCTCTGACACGGTTTTCCCTGTTTCTGTGTCACTTATAATAACATACTATTAACTCAACATTTCTCATCGGTATGGGACAAAGGCAAGACCCGGGCCGCGTTATTCGTGAATCGAAATTAAATAGTATTCAGGTACTGCGGGGCATCGCCGCATTGTACGTCACAATCTACCATTTAAAAGATGTAATGCCCAAAGATGCCGCTTTCAGGAAGGAATTTGAATTTATATTCGGATCGGGCCCGGCCGGTGTAAGCCTCTTTTTCGTGATCAGCGGTTTCATTATGGTTTTCATCACCAGTAATACCGTGCTCTCGGGAAGGAACATTCTGCGCTTCATAGCCAAACGGCTGATCCGCATCTGGCCCGCCTACACGGTCATTACCCTGGGCTATTGCCTGCTCCATAGCCGGCTCGCACCCAATCCCGAATGGCCTTCCGAGCTATTGCGCAGCCTTCTGTTTATTCCCCTGGGCAATACCCCACCCCCTTTTTACGGCTACGCAGTGCTGAATGTCGGATGGAGCCTCAACTACGAGATCTACTTTTATCTCCTGATAGCGGTTTCCATGCTGTTCTCGCGCTTGCGCTGGTATGCATTCTTCCTGATGATCGCCGTTACGCTGGTGGGTATCCCAACCTATTACGGTGTTTTTACATTGAAAGCGGATAAAATGAACGACCTGGGCTCTCCCTACCTAAATATGGTGACCAACCCGATCATCTGGAACTTTGTATACGGCGTGTTCCTCGGCCTGGTCTATTACAACCGCGCATTGCACGACGGTATCCGCACATTTCTATCCTGGAATATGATGGCCCCGACCCTCCTTTGCCTCGCAATATGGCAATTTCTTTCAGGGTTCCTGGGTGGCTTCGGCCCCTTTGAATGGGGACTTGGCTCAGTGGCTATTTTTGCCGTGTTCGTATTTCATTATCAGGAACGCATTCAAAAATTCCCGCCGTGGCTGGTCCGCCTGGGTGATATGTCGTTCTCCGTGTACCTGCTGCACGTGCCTGTCGTTGTGGGCCTGGGCTTTCTGTTCCGCAAGCTGGGTTTCCCGGTTTATGGAGAAGGCACGGCCATGTTTTTCCTATCGGTAACGGTGACGCTCATTGTTTCGCGCCTTTCCTACGAATACCTCGAAGTGCGGCTGACCTCCTATCTCAGCCAATTGTTGCTTGCCCGCGAAAGAGTTGCAGTAAAAGAGCCCGTCAGCCGCTAAGCTATTTGAGTCCGACGTCTTCAACGGTTTTGTAGGCGTCGTTCGTGATCTGTCGCGGGTTCCTCGACCAGAGCCGTTTCATGAAACCGGCGTAGCGGCCAATCACATATTCCTCGGGATAGCTCAGGTGATGGCCTTCCAGGTTTTCGTAATTGAGTTCAAATGGTGTTTTAAACTTCTTTAACTGATCCGCAGCCATTTTCGCCCCTTCCATAGGTAGGTAGGTAGGGCACGAAAGAAAGGTACCTCTATAATAGGGAAGCACATTATCCCCGATCCGCTGAAAAAAGACGGTCGGCATGGCGTTCGACGCATTGATATACTCGTCGTTGAATATCCCGTAACCCATCTGTGTGAGCAGCGCCCGCACGCGGAAAGGGCTGTCTTCGGCTTTCGGATCGAGGCGGCCCAATGCCTTGGTGATACCCGGCGCGAGCGCTTCAAAATCGGCTTCGTTCATATATACCAATGCAGTGACCGTAATGGCCCCCGCACTGCTGCCAGCCAGCATAATCTGCCGCGTATCGATACCGAATTCCTCGGCACGGTCCACAAAATAGTGGATAGCGGCATACGTATCCTGCACGGCCCGGTACACGGCGCGCACGGCCTCCTGGCTATTTCCTCCGCAGGCATACGTTTCGCTGGCGCCGTTGAACCCCAGCCGGTAGTTGATCGCCGCCGCCGCATAGCCGCGTTGGGCAAGCCCGCGGGCTTTCCCCATTTCGTTGCCCAAATCCCCGAACAGGAATGCCCCTTCGTGGACCATTAGTACAAAAGGACGGAATCGCAGGGTGTCATCTCCGGGAGCAACAAACTCGTAGTTCAAATCCGTGATACGGCCTCGGTAGTCGGCCGCTTTGGTAAAAATGCCCTTACTGGATTTCAGTTTGGCCTCGTCAAAAATCTTGCTGTTGCCAAACCGGGCGGTATTGGCGAGCGACGAGTCGGGATTCTTGGCCGGGATCGTGTCGATGATCACGGTATCGGGCTTATTAGGCACCGTCGTGTCGGGACCTTCGCCATCGATCGGTTTTGGAACCGGAGCCGGGTAACGACAGCTCACCAACATCCCGATCAGTATAACCAGACCATATGCCCAGTAAAGTTGCTTCACATTCGTAGGATTAATAATACTTGAACCGGCTTTTCAGATCGTGGTAACGGAAGAAAGCCGGGCATTGAGGCCCGGCTTTCCTGATTCTTTACGGGGCTATTTGTACGCGAAATTAACCTGTTTTCGCAATACATGTAACCTAATGCAGCCCCGATGAGTCAATTATTTATATTTTTCTTGATAGCGCTTGAATCAGTGCCCGTGCCCTGATCCGGCTGATGGTAGAAATACCCCTCGGTTTTGTTCTTTTTGGTGGCGTCCGCTTGCTCCTTTTCGGAATTGCCCGTCTGCATTCGTTTACCACACGAGATCACGAACAGGAACAGGGCGACCCCGGTAATAACGCCTATGGCTATGATCTTTTTCATGATTACTACCCGTTTAGTTTGCTGATTTGGGAAAACGGTTCTTTCACAAAAAAGATACCAGCACAAACCGTCCCTGACGACGCAGCAATGCTTCTGGTACGATTTTTACAAATGCGTGGTAGTCACCCACTATAAAAAGTCATGGATATCATCATCTTTCTCAAAGCAATAGGCAATCTCCTTTTCGCGGCAATACTGTTGCTGGCAGTTGCGTTTTCGTCGGCGTTCTCTGTTTTAACCTACATGTTCCGTGGCTCCCGGCTATCGGCAGCCGGAATCAAAAACCTTGTCAGGAAGAAATACACGTCGCGCTAGCCCCTACGAAAGCAAGTTTTGCCGTAGAAGAAATTCCAGCTGGCCGTTCACATCGATCAGCTTTTCGATCAGCTCCTTATTTTCTTCCCGGAGGTGGAATATTTCGTAAGCATTTTTAATAATAATGCGCAGTTGCTGCTCGTCCCAGGGCTTATTGAGATAGTAGTAGATGTGCCCCTTGTTCACGGCGTCGATCACCGCGGTAATATCTGTGTAACCCGTGAGCAGGATCCGAACGGGGTCGGAATAATCCTTTAAAACTTCGATCAGAAAATCCACACCCGTCATTTCAGGCATACGCTGGTCGGTAATGATCACGTGCACGACGTTGTGTTTCAGGAGTTCGAGCCCTTCGCGTCCTGATGTGGCAATTAAAATATTGAAATCTCTTCTGAAAGCGGCCTTGAATGAGTTGAGGTTGTTGATTTCATCATCTACATACAGTACGCTTATTTTTCCTTTTTCCATCCTGAATACTTGGTGCTTGGCGGGGACAGAACTCCTTCTACCACCGAACTAATTGATAATATTATAATATTAATTCTATATTCGCATCAACAGCCACAACACATTCGACAAATTTTTTACGCGATGCATTTGCGCAAGCTTCTGCTAATAAGAGAATTTTACGAACAAACGTCCAAATATTTCCCCCCCAATGTACCGGAGGTTAGTTTTACAAAAATAAATTCAGCAATTTGTGTAATTATTGAAGCGAGTAAAAATGCGTAATATACGAGATTCAGCGTATGCGATAGCCGGTTCGGTGAATTTTATACGAAGATCGGCACAATTTTGTGATTTGTTAAATCCGGCCACGGCCCATTGAAGGACAGGCTTCACAATTATTCTAAAATGCACCATAACATAGAGATCAACTATATCTACAAACCGGTTTTCATCTCCAAAGAGCGCTACGCAGATAAAGCAAATTTCCTCTCCTTCATTGAAGAATATCGCGGCAAGACCATCCTGGATTTATTTGCTTCGCAGAAACAGGAACTCATCCGAATCCGACATCCCAAAAAGCGGCTCACCAGCGCGGAAACCGAACAAAAATACCATGAATGGGTCGGCAACAAAGACGTTGAAACAGAGGGCATTTGGGTGTATTACCCTTGGTCGGAACGACTCCTTCATTTGGTCGATGAAAATGAATTCGTTGAGCTCAGGACCAGCCGCAACCAATACAAAATCACCCCCGCCGAGCAGCAGCACCTATCCAAACGGGCGATAGGCATCATCGGCCTGTCGGTTGGCCATTCGGTGGCGCTAAGCATTGCTACGGAGCGAGCCTGCGGCAAGCTGAAACTCGCTGATTTTGATACAATTGAACTGAGTAACCTCAATCGTATACGTACGGGCCTTCACAACATCGGAGTCAACAAATGCATTGTGACGGCGCGAGAGATCGCCGAGATAGACCCCTTTCTCGATATCGAGTGCTTTCCGGAGGGTATTACCAAGGAAAACCTCGACGGTTTTCTGCTCGACGGCGGAAAACTGGATATTCTCGTCGACGAATGCGACGATATTGCCCTGAAAATAAATGCGCGAATCCGGGCCGCACAACTGGGCATCCCGGTGGTCATGGAAACGAGCGACCGCGGGATGCTCGATGTCGAAAGATTCGATAATGAGCCCGAACGGCCTATTTTCCACGGCTATCTGCAAGGCCTCCCACTGGATAAATTCGAACATATTTCCGAAGAAGACAGGCTACCGCTTGTGTTACGCATCGTGAATGCGATCAACGGGTCCAAAAGGGGGAAGGTTTCGCTGGTCGAAATCGGCCAGAGCATTGGCACCTGGCCGCAGCTGGCCAGTGCCGTGACGCTCGGCGGCGGCGTAGTAACTGACGTTTGCCGGCGCATTCTCCTCAACCAGTTTCATGAGTCGGGCAGGTATTATATTGATTTGGAAGAGCTTGTTGCCGACAAAGCAGAGAAACCGCAAGGGGCACTACGAAACAATCCGCATGCTCCTTTTGACCTTTCAGAGGCTGTTCGTATAGCTGATTCGTTACCGCAAAAACAAACTGAGACAATTCCGGAAGGTATTCTGGCAGATATTGTGAATGCTGCCTGTCAGGCACCTTCGACCGGGAACGACCAGCCCTGGAAATGGCTTTATCGTCACGGCAGGCTATTTCTCTTCCACGACCGGTTCCGGTCGTTTTCTTTCGGTGATTTCGACCAGATCGCTTCGAACATTTCCTTCGGAGCTTCCTACGAGAACATATTATTAAAAGCCAATGAAGCCGGACTCGGCGTAAATGCTGAAATTTTCCCCCTTGGCGAGGAATCGCCCCTCATCGCCGCGATCGATTTCCAGGGCAACGGCAACGGTGCCGAACCTGTTTACGCTCCCGAAGCGGTAAGTGTCATCTACGAGCGGTGTACCAACCGCAACCCGTCGAATCCCGCCGCCATTCCGGAAGCCGCTTTCCAGCAATTAAAGGAAGCAGTTCAAAGCGTTGCCGGTGCGGCATTTCATTATTTTTCTGCCAAACAGGAAATAATGGCCATCGGCGAGATTATCGGCGAATGCGACCGGGTGCGCTTGCTGAACCCGGAAGGCCATTACGACTTCGTACACCGCGAAATGAAGTGGACACCGACGGAAGCCGAACTGTCCAGGGATGGCATCGACGTACGAACGCTGGGCCTCAACAACGCGCAGATAGCCGCCCTCTCGATCATCCGCGACCGTGAAATTTCCCAGACATTAAAGGGAGTTCAAGGAGGTGGCGCATTGGTCGACGCAGCGCTCAAATCGGTCAGTACGGCCTCGGCGCTGGGAATGATCACCATGCCGAAGTACAGTTATAAGAACTTTTTTCTCGGCGGAATGGCCATGCAGCGCCTCTGGCTTCGCGCCGAACAGTTGCAATTTGCGATCCATCCATTAATTTCCCCGTTTTATTTATTCCCCCGCATTACAAAAGGGGAAAATGCGGGCCTAGATGGGCTCGAAGCATCCAGATTACGCACGTTAAGAAAGAAATTCATGGAACTGGTTCCGTTCGAAGACGATGTTGCAGAAGTGTTTTTATTTAAAATAGCGCAGGCAGAAAAGCCCGGGATCAAAAGTTACCGATTGCCGTTGAGCGAAACACTTTTTATTGTAAACCCATAACAGTACATGGTAGCACATATTAAAGCATACCGTGCACCGGATGATGTAGAAACCAGCCTCAGATATGTTGAAGGGCATCGCAGGGTACTGGAAGCGTACGGGGTGAAACAGGTTACTTCCGCCAGCCATAACTGGTTGGAGGACCCGAATACTTATGTAATCATCGTGCAATCGGAAGATGGTAAATCCATCTATGGCGGCACGAGAGTACAGGTCCGCTCGGCGAATCTGAAAATGCCCATGGAGGATGCGATCGCGAAGATCGATAAAAGCATTTACAGTTATGTAGACAAGATTGGAGACCATAACGTGGCAGAATTTTGCGGGCTTTTCAATTCGAAGGAGGTAGCGGGTTATGGAATCGGAAGCGTATACCTCGGCAGAACGGCAATGGCCATTGCGTCGACGGTCGGGATAAAATACCTGATGGGCCTTTGTTCCCCTATCACCCTGGTTATCAGCCAGCGGATCGGGTTCGAAGTGCTGACCGACCTGGGCAACAACGGCACCTTTTATTATCCCAAAGAAGGCTTGATAGCCACATCGCTGATCGCCAGGGATCTGATTAACCTACCGTTTGCCACCGATGATGAACGTGAAAAAATATTCAGCCTGAGAACAAACCCTACGCAAACCGTCGTTGAAACGGGCCGTCGCGGGGACCTAACGATAATTTACGATATCAATAAATGGATGTAAAGTTCTACCGCGGGATTATTGGAACCTTCCTGTTACTCATAAGCTTGCTACATAGCGCTTATGCAGGCGAGGTTGTGTTCAAAGGTACGGATGTGACGATCGGCAAGCAGGTGGAAATCCTGGAAGACACTTCCGCGGCATTGACGATCGACGAGGTGAAGGCCCATGGAAAATTCACGCCCAGCTTTGAGGACACACCCAACTTCGGGGTCAGCGCCTCCGCGTTCTGGGTGCGGCTCAATATCAGAAATAACAGCGCCGAGGACAACCTGTTTCTCGAACTTGCCTACCCTCGTATCGAATCGGTTACATTATACTCGACGGAACGGGGCAAAGCTAAAAAGGAAACCATTTCCTGGAACGACGCCTTCGACAAGCGGCATGTCAAACACCAGAATATTGTCTTTAAACTCGATATTCCGCCACAAACGACCCAAACCTACTACCTGCGAATCCATGGAAGCGAGCAGATCGTAGTTCCGCTCATCGTCCGCAGCGAGATGGGCCTTTTCCAGTTCGCATTGACCAACGAGATCATATCCGGTATCCATATCGGTGTGCTTCTGGTGATGATGCTCTATAATTTTTTCGTGTATTTCTCGATCCGCGAAAAGAGCTATTTGTATTACGTTCTCTATATCCTGTTCATCGGACTTACCCAAACAACGATCACCGGGTACACATTCAAATTCCTCTGGCCCGGGACCCCGGCTTTCAATGAATACTCGATTATCCTTTTCCCGGCCCTCGCGGGGAGCTTTGCTTTGCTGTTCTTTCAGAACTTCCTGCACATCCGGGAACGATCCACAACCAACTACCGTATTATCACGGCGATTATCGTCACTTACGGCGTAGCGGTACTTTTCAACCTGATCGGGCTGAATATGGTCAGCTACCGGATCATCGACCTGCTGGCACCGTCCGCCGCACTTTTCGCGCTCGTTGTAGCCCTCATGCTCTCGATGGAAGGCTACCGTCCGGCCAAGTTTTTCCTGGTGGCGTGGTCGATGTTCCTGATCGGCATCGTACTTTACTCGCTTCGAAACCTCAACATCCTGCCCTACAACAGCTTCACCAATTACACGATGCAGGCGGGCACGGCCATTGAAGTAATCCTGCTGTCGTTTGCATTGGCGGACAAGATCAACATTTTCAAAAAGGAGAAGGAAATATCCCAGGCGCAGGCGCTACGCATTTCGATGGAAAACGAGAAGATCATTCTCGAACAGAACGCCTTCCTCGAAAAAAGCGTCAACGAACGTACAGCCGAGCTGCAATTTGCCAATACGGAGCTTAACCTGACCGTCACCAAACTGAAAGATGCTCAAACACAGCTGATCGACTCTGAGAAAATGGCCTCGCTCGGTCAGCTTACCGCGGGTATCGCACACGAGATCAACAATCCGATCAACTTTGTAAGCTCAAATATCAGGCCGCTGAGAAGGGATATCGACGATGTCCTGGAAATCCTCGATTCCTACGACGGAATCAGGCAGATCGATTCCATTGAAGGACTTCAGACCAAAGTGAAGGAGATCGAACGCCTGAAAGCAGACCTCGACCTGGAATATCTCAAAACCGAGCTCGGTACATTGCTGAAAGGCATGGAAGACGGCGCTCACCGGACCGTCGAGATCGTAAAAGGTTTGAAAATATTCTCGCGGGTGGACGAAACCGACCTCAACCTGGTCAATGTCAATGAGGGGATCGAATCCACGCTCATCATCCTCAACTACCAGATGGGGAACGCCATCACGCTCGTAAAGGAATTGGGCAATATCCCGAGCATCGAATGCTACGCAGGCAAGCTCAATCAGGTGTTTATGAACATCCTGACCAACTCGATTTATGCATTGCAAAAGGAGAAGCAAGAAGGCAAAACCCCGACTATCTGGGTGAAATCCTGGCTGAAAGACCCCGAAACCGTAGCGATCTCCATGCGCGACAACGGACCGGGCATGACCCAGGAGGTGCGTGCCAAAATTTTCGAACCGTTCTTCACCACCAAGCAGGTAGGCGATGGTACAGGCCTCGGCCTTTCAATTGTATTTAAAATTATCGAAGTTCACAGCGGTAACATTCAAGTAAACACGGAAGTAGGAGAAGGAACAGAATTTTTGATCACACTCCCTGTTAAAAGAAAGGCACGCCCAATCCCTGATTTTCAATGAGCGAAAAAGCTATAACCATTCTGTACATTGACGACGAGGAGCACAACCTGCATTCGTTCAAGGCTTCGTTCCGCAAACAGTACGATATCACGATCACTTCCTCCGTGGTAGAGGCAGAGCAAATGCTGGACGACAAGGACTTCTGCATTATCCTGGCCGATCAGCGGATGCCGGTCATGACGGGCGTACAATTCTTTGAAAAAATCAGGACCAAGTTCCCGAAACCCATACGTATCCTCATTACCGGGCATACGGATATCGGTGCGGCAATCGACGCGATCAACAAGGGGGAGGTTTTCAGGTTCATCGACAAGCCGTGGGATTATAACTATGTCGAAAATGCGATTTCCAACGCCTACGATATTTACAAAACCCGCGAGGACCTCAAACTGCGGAACATCGAACTGCAAAAGGCGAACGAGGAGCTCGACAAGTTTGTGTACAGCGCCTCGCACGACCTCCGCGCGCCGCTGATGTCGGTACTTGGCATCGTGAACCTGGCCCTCCTGGAAGAGGATGTCAAATCGCAGAACGAATACCTCGAACTGATCCGGCAATCGGTGAAGAAGCTGGATACCTTCATCATTAACATCATTGATTATTACAAAAATGCACGCGGCGTACCCGTCGTGACGGACATCAGCTTCGAGGAGCTCGTTACCGAGGTGCAGGCTACCATTCAATACCTGCCCGAATACGGCAACCTGAAAATGACCACGGACATCCAGGAGGACGGCATATTCCATTCGGATGTGATGAAGCTGCGCATTATTTTCAATAACCTGATCAACAACGCGATCAAGTTTCAGGACAAATCCAAGCCGAACCCGTTCGTTCACCTGACGGTAAAATCGACCGATTCCGATGCGCGGATCATCGTGGAAGACAACGGGACCGGCATCAGGGAATCGGATCAGGACAAAATTTTCAAAATGTTTTACCGTGCAGGCGCCACCAACAGCGGCTCAGGGATAGGACTTTATATCGTACACGAAGCGATCGCAAAATTGGGGGGTGAAATCAGCGTAACTTCAAAAATCGGCCAGGGTAGTATTTTTGAAATCAACATTCCTTCTATTAACAAATAACCCGACATGGAGCCACTGCTTAACTTCTTTTTGATAGATGACAGCGCATTCGACCTGTTCATCTACGAAAAGTTATTAATTAAAAGCGGGATTACGAGTTCAGTCAAAACCTTCAATTCGGCGCGCGACGCCCTCAAGCACCTTATCGGCCAGGCCGAAAACCTCCCTGATACCATCATCCTTCTCGACCTTCAGATGCCCGACATGAACGGCTTCGAATTCATCGACGAGTTCGGACAGTTACCTGAAACGCTTCGGCAGAAGATCAGGATCTTCATGCTCTCCTCGACCATCGACACACGGGACATCGAGAAGGCCAAAGCCAGCCAGTACATCATCGATCTGCTCCCCAAGCCGCTCGAAATCCCTTTCCTGAAAAAGAAGCTGGCCATCTAGACACCCGTAGTATAATTTTTTTAGTACATTAAAGTAGATGGACAGTCGGAGAATCCACTTGTCCTTTGCAATTACCCTGGTGTGACCTGAAAAGGCCTTTGTGCACTTTTTTAAGAAGTCGGTACTAACATTTACCCCTATCTGTTGAATGTCAAGCCGATAAGCTGACGGACGAAACGAACTATACCTCCACAATCTGTCCTATTATGTAACAATACGGGCCACCACTGTTTCAAACAATGTGGCGCTGGAAACCTGTTTTTGAAACATCACTATAATGTTTCAAATCAATAATAGGATTTTTTAAATATTAAAAGATTTTAGGAAGGGGCGGGTACATCTTTATTGTGAAGTCACGTACAACCAGTGTAAACCTTAACACAATGTTTTAATGAAAACTGATAGCAAGACCCTGGCCGAGATTTTGAAATTGCACGCACAGTACGTTAAAGAGGTTGAGTTCAGTGGTATCAAGCCCTTATCCATGGAGATTTACAAAACCAATTCCCACAATTTTGTACGCTGGATAAAAGACGAATTTCACCCCGGAAAGAAATTGCGTAAAGAAGCGCTTTCCTGATCAACAACAAAAGCACTTATTATACTCAACGTTCATAATATAGGCTGCCGGTGAATGGGAACACCGGCAGCTCTTTTTTTATAGCGCGTTCTTTGGTAAGTTTGGGTAGATAATTGGTTACCGTCCCGAATAGCACAAACAATATGATTTTCACGATTTTCAACCTGCTGAAAGGCCGTTTTTCCAAGGACGCCATCGAGGAAGCCAAGTCCAACGAAAAAGCGATGACCCGCCAGGAAGCATTGCAGCAGATGCGCAACATTGCCAGCCGCCGTTCGAAAAAGAACTAAGCAGCCCATATGCTAGCACCCCTGCCCGTAATAAGCGTCTTTGCCGTGCTTTCTGAAATAATGCTTATCGCACAAGCTCTGTTTGATGGCCACCGCCGCAGGATTGATCTGTAACGTGAGGTAAGCCATTTTCGCGATCTCTTCGAGCACGATTGAATTGTAAATCGCCTTGGCGGGGTCTTTCCCCCAGGTAAAGGGGCCGTGGCAGGCCACCAACACCATTTCAACTTCTTCATAACTCAGTTTTCCTTCCCCAAACAAATCGAGTATCTGGTTTCCGGTTTCGAGCTCGTAATCGCGCTGGATTCTTTCATCCGACATTATTTCCGTAACAGGAATTGAGGCCGTCAGGTGATCGGCATGGGTGGTACCGAGGTTAGGAATGGGCCGGATCGCCTGCGCCCACGCCACCGCATACGTAGAATGCGTATGACACACGCCCCCGATCGAGGAAAAGTTTTTATAAAGCAATGTATGGGTTTTGGTATCCGATGACGGGCGCATATTGCCCTCCACCAGGACATTATCCAGGTCCACGATTACAATGTCCTCCACCTTCAACCGGTGATAGGGAACGCCACTCGGCTTGATCGCCACCACGCCCGCAGCCCTGTCGACGCCGCTTACATTGCCAAAGGTCACGATCGCCAGTTCCTCCCGCGGGATTTCCATATTGGCTTCGTAAACCTGCTCTTTGAGATATTGATATTTTGACATTTTCGGGTTATCTGTAATAAGCTTCGCTCCAACGCAACTCGTTTTTCAGTTGCCGCAGGGTAGTATTTTTATCAATCACCACCAATTCCACACCCACCATTTCCGCAAAAGTCTCGATATGCTCGGTTGTAAGGTTCTGGCTGAAAGCGGTATGGTGCGCACCACCGGCATAAATCCAGGCCGCACAGGCTGTCTGCATGTCCGGTTGCGGCTTCCAAAGTACGCGCGCTACGGGAAGTTTCGGCAATTGCTCAGTCACCTCAGTGGCTTCTACCTCGTTCACAAGCAAGCGGAAACGATTACCCATATCCACGAGTGAAACATTGACCGCAGGTCCGGCTGGTGCATCGAACACGAGGCGTACAGGATCGTCCTTACCCCCTATCCCTAGCGCATGGACCTCAACAGATGGCTTACCCTTCGCGATGCTGGGGCAAATTTCGAGCATATGCGACCCGAGTACCAGGTTATTGGATGGGTTAAAATGGTAGGTATAATCCTCCATAAACGAGTTGCCGCCCGGCAGACCGCTGGCCATTACTTTCAATGCACGTACGATGGCTGATGTTTTCCAATCGCCTTCGCCGGCGTAGCCGTAACCCGCCGCCATCATCCGCTGCGAGCCAATGCCCGGCAGCTGTTTCATCCCGTGCAGGTCTTCAAAAGTGTTGGTATAACCTTTGAAATTTCCGTCTTTCAGGAAATATTTCAAACCCAGCTCGATCTTCGCGGCATCCCGCAAGGCCTGGTGGCGCTGGCCACTGCTTTCAAGACCGGCAGCTAGCTGGTAAGTATCGGTATATTCAGCGACCAATGCAGTAATATCCGCGTCGGAAACCTGGTCGATCACCGCAACCAGGTCCCCTACCGCGTAAGTATTGACCGAAAAGCCGAAAGTCATTTCCGCGGCTACCTTATCGCCGTCGGTCACAGCCACTTCGCGCATATTATCGCCGAACCGGACGAATTTAGCACCTTTCAGATCGTGGCGGGCAGCCGCTACCCTGGCCCACTGGCCCAGGCCTTCGGCGACGTGATCCTGCTGCCAATGTCCCACGATCACCTTGCGGTTGAGGCGCATACGCGTCATCATAAACCCGAATTCTCGGTCGCCGTGCGCCGATTGGTTCAGGTTCATGAAATCCATATCGATCTCGGCCCACGGAATGTCGCGGTTGTATTGTGTATGCAAATGCAACAATGGCTTTTGCAATATCTGCAAGCCCCTAATCCACATTTTAGCGGGGGAAAAAGTGTGCATCCAGGCCACGATGCCAATGCAATGGACGGTGCTGTTGGCTTCCTGAATGATGTTGTAAATCTCTTCCGGCGATTTGACAACCGGCTTGAAAATTACCCGCACAGGTACTTGCGGGGTTTGGCCGAGGTGCCGGGCAATGATCTGCGAATGTTCATCGACCTGGCGGAGCGTCGCCTCGCCATACAAATGCTGACTTCCAGTGATAAACCAGACTTCAAACTGTTTTAAATCAAGCATCAGGAAAATTGTAAATGTGCTTTTTGTAAAAAATCGTTTTCGATATAAACCCCAGCTTCCAGGTATCTCTGATAAAGCTGCTGATAAACCGCCGACTGCGCCTCCCGCGGCTCATATACCGCGTCGAATCCGGAGCTCATCGCCCCTTGCGCGTCCTGCAAGTTGGAATGAACGCCAGCCGCTACCGAAGCGAACATTGCCGCCCCCAGTGCACAGGCTTGCTCGGAGGCTGCCACTTTAATAGGCATATTCAAGACATCAGCCAGCGTTTGCATCACAAATGCGGATTTCTTCGCCACGCCTCCGATGGCGATCACCTGATGAATAGGTACGCCCTCGTTCCGGAAGCGCTCCACGATTGCTTTGGAACCATAAGCGGTAGCCTCTACCAGCGCTTTGAAAACGCGGGTACTGTCGCTTGCCAGGTTTAAGCCCAATAATCCTCCTTTGAGCGTATGGTTCGCGTCGGGTGTACGACGGCCATTCAGCCAATCGATGGCGATTATATCATTCGGAGTCACTGGCAACTTTGCAGCTTGCTCCGCCAAATGCGGGATCAGTCTCTGCGAAAGTTCAGATGCCTCTTCCTCCCCCAGCAAGGCACGCACCGGTTCGACGATCAGTTTGGAAAACCAGGCATAAATATCTCCGAAAGCCGATTGCCCGGCCTCCATACCCAGCATCCCAGGCACGATGGAGCCGTCGACCTGCCCGCAAATACCTTTGATTAGTAAATGCCCGACTTCCTCATTCGGGGCGACCAGCATATCGCAGGTAGAAGTACCGATCACCTTGCATAACGAATAGGGTTCGATAAGTGCGCCTACGGCACCCATGTGCGCGTCGAAAGCGCCCACTCCGATCACCACGTCGGCGGGAATGCCCAACTTCGCGGCCCACTCTTTCGAGATAGTGCCCATCGGGCGGTCCGAAGTTTCGGTATCGGCGAAAAGCCTGTCGCGCAAGCCGTCGAGCAGCGGGTCGAGTTCCTTAAAGAATGTATTGGATGGCAGTCCGTCGAAATCCTGGTGCCAGAGCGCCTTGTGGCCGGCGGCACAGCGGGAGCGTTTCAGAAGCAGCGGATCGGTTATGCCGGTAAGCTCGGCGGAAACCCAGTCGCAATGCTCCACCCAGGAGAATGCGTTTTCGCGTACGGCCTCGTCTACGCGCAGCGTGCGCAATATTTTAGCCCAAAACCATTCCGAAGAATAGATGCCGCCTACATATTTGGTAAAATCTATATCATAATTGTGTGCCAGCCGGTTGATTTCCTCCGCTTCCGCATTGGCGGTATGGTCTTTCCAGAGGATAAACATGCCGTTGGGGTTTTCGGCAAACTCAGGAAGCAATGCAAGCGGCGTGCCGTTCCTGTCTACCGCAACGGGCGTCGAGCCCGTCGTATCCACCGAGATACCCCGCACCTTTTGCCTTACCGCCGGCGAGGCCTGGCCCAACGCGTCGCGAACAGCGCCTTCCAGGCTATCGAGGTAATCCAGCGGATGCTGCCGGAATTGCGAAACGCTGGCATCGCAATACTTGCCCTGCTTCCAGCGGGGATACTCCCGCACGGCCGTCCCAGCCTGTTCGCCCGTGTTCGCATTGACCACCAATGCCCTCACAGAGTCGGTACCGAAGTCGATACCAATAACGTAATTCTCTCCCATAAATATCGGTTTCGGATGTTCTCAGACCAATTTGACGCATTTATTTAACTTATCAGCTAACAAATATAAATAAAATTGTTTTTAGTGTATTATTGACACAATTTAAATTTTATTGAAAGGAGGAAAGGGAAGATGGAGGAAAGGAGGAAAGGGAGGATGGAGGAAAGGGAGAAAAGGCGCGGAAGCCTGTGAATAGTATGTGCAAATCAAGAGATTTACGCCAGCGGGTCTACCAATGCTACATCGCTAAGCGATTTTCGCCCCACCCTCCCATTTCTCCACCCTCCCATTTCTCCATCCTCCCTTTCCTCCCTTTCCTCCCTCAATTACTCTTCATCGAATCCGGCATAAAGTTCCAGAACGAATGAAACTTGGTCTTATACCGCTCAGCGTCGAGTTTGTAAAGCGTTGCTTTTTTGGTGGCGCTGTTGTTGTTTTTCTGGCCGGTATCGATGAGCAGGCCCGTGGAAAGAAGCTTGCGACTGAAATTCCGGCGGTCGATCGGTATGGTGTAAATGGCTTCGTAAAGCTTCTGCAATTGTGGGATCGTGAAGCGTTCGGGCAAGAGCTCGAAGCCGATCGGGTGCAAGGCCGCGTTGTATTTGAGGTGTTCGATGGCGCGTAACACCATTTGTTCATGGTCGAAAATAAGTTTCGGACGCGCGTCGAGTGTGATCCAGGAGGCATTATGGCTTTTGACAGCCTCCGAATCATGGTCATCGATTTTGATCAATGCAAAAAATACGACGGAAACCGTCCGCTCGCCGGGGTCACGATTCGCTTTACCGAACGTTTCGAGCTGTTCCACGTAAATATCTTCGAGACCGGTAAGATTATATAGGATACGCGCCGCGCCGTCGGTCAGGTCTTCGTCGACGTTCAGAAAGCCGCCCATCAGCGACCATTTACCTTTTTCGGGTTCGAAATTCCTCTTAATCAGCAGCAGCTTGATATCCTTGCCGTCAAATCCGAAAATAATGCAGTCGATGGCCACGAGGATCCGTGAGGCCTGAGGATAGTTATTCATTTAATTAGCTACAAAAAACATTCCCACGCATATCCCGGAAAATGTTAAATTTATGTTAAGAAAGTAAAAAAAAGAGTGATAATACTTAATCTGTTTAAAGAGTTAAGTCACAAATTTAAGTACGAATTTTGTTCCGCTTCTCAGCGAGAATATCAGATTATTAAAAGGCTATCTTCATGATGAACAACTTCTACGCTACCTGTTCCGATGAAAATATCCTTGCGTTGATCAGTGAGCAGGACGATGAGCTGGCCTTTGCGGAGCTATATGACCGCTATTTCAAAAGCCTGTTCAATTACGCTTACTCGAAGGTCAACGACCGGTTTGCGGCGCAAGAGATTGTCCAGGAGCTTTTTGTAAATATCTGGCAGCAACGCCGCCAAAACCAGGTTCAATGCGGCCGGTCGTTCCTGTTTACGATTGCCAAACGACTCATCATATCTTTCTACCGCAAAGAATACACCCGCCAGCACCATTACGGCCAGTGGGAAATCCACCATGCCGAAACTTCCGATTTCGCCGATCAGCCTACCCTGGCCTCTGATCTGCAAAACCGCTACGAGAAAGGTCTCCATTTACTCCCCCCTAAATGCCACGAAGTTTTCACGATGAGCCGCCGGGGTCTTTCCAACAAACAAATTGGCGAAGCGCTGAACATTTCTGAAAAGACTGTCGAACAGCACATTACGAAGGCATTACGCATTCTCAAAGAACATTTGAAAGAGCATATGATCTGCGCTCTGGTCCTTTTTTCTTCTTTTTAAAAAAAATCTCAAAAACCACTAAGGGTTACCTTTCCCGCGCGCGACTTCTGGGTTGATAACATCCCCGATCCCATGAAGCCAAACGGTATTCCGCCCGCATTACTCGAAAAATACCTGTCCGGTGAATGCACCGACGCAGAAAAAGAAATGGTCGAAGCATGGTATGCTTCGCTGCAGGGAGAGCCGCGCTATCTGGACCATCTGCCCGATACCGAACAGGATGAAATACGACAGGAGGTATTCGGGAACATCCGGCGGGAACTGAATATGGTAGAAGAACGGCCGGTACACCGGTTACCCTGGCACTGGCTGGCGGGAATTGCAGCCTCTATACTCGTTGCTTTGGGTATTTTCTTTGCCGGAAACCTTAAAACTGTACAATTACCGGAGGTTACTGTCAAAGGGGCGAAATCGGATCCGTCAAAAGCATTGCCTGTAACCACTTTCAAAAATACCGGCAAACAGGTCGTCCGGCACAAGCTTCCGGATGGCAGCGTCGTGACCATGCATCCAAAATCCACCATTATGTATCATACCGCATTTGCCACCAACAAGCGGTTTGTTGAGTTTTCAGGAGAAGGTTTTTTCGATGTCAAAAAAGACAAGGCGCACCCCTTCAATATCAAAAGCGGGGATATGATTATTCGGGTGCTGGGAACGAGCTTCAACGTGAAGGCGATCGAAAGTCAGAAAAAATTTCAGGTGGATGTCGTGACGGGTAGCGTGCAGGTGACCGCATACGACAAAAAACTGGACAAACAGGAAGTGGTCCTGAAACCACAGCAGCAGGCATTGTTTGAACTGGATTCAAAACGTCTTATTTCAAAAACATCGCCGCTGCCGGCCAAAAAAGAGATTTACGAGCCGGTTACCATTGTATTTGAAGAAACACCACTCAAAAAAGTGATCGAACAGCTCGAAAAACGCTTCAACGTATCGATTTCACTGACGAATCCCGGCCTTGCCAAGTGCGGCCTCACGGCCAACTTCGAGTCGCAGACTTTCCCCAACATTCTTGAAATCCTCTGTACCTCGCTCGATGTAACCTACACCATTTCAGATAATCACATTACTATAAACGGAGAACCATGTGACTAACCTCTAATACGCCCACAAACTTATGAACCCGTCCGTACCACCGTAAAAAAGGCCGGAAGTGTACCACCACTACCCGGCCCCAGTGCCATCCTTTTTCTTCGTACCACCGTTTCAAAAGGATGTTTTATCCAACAGTGCCTAACCATCAGACAATCAAAATTATGCAAAAAACAGTACGTAACAAGCCGGTCGACTGGCGAAAAATTATGCGCATTGGACTGCTTCAATGGATTCTTGCCGTCTCGCTCGCAGCCGGCAGTTATGCGAAGGAAACTGCGGCCCAGTCAGTGCTGAGCAAAGACATGACGCTCACGCTCCGCAATGTTTCGCTCAAACAGGCCCTGAATGAGATCCAGACCCGTGCCAATACCCGCTTTGTGTACAGCAGCCGGGTTTCTGTGAAGGAAAACGTGACCATCGATGTGAAGAACCAGAAGCTTTCCAGGATTCTGGACCAGTTGCTGGCGCCCCGAGGAATTAATTATAAAGTAATCAATAACCAGATCGTGCTCGCGAAGACGCGCGTCAGCCGGGAAGAATCGGTGATCCCCGAACTGGAAGAAAAATTGCATCAATATGTATTGCCCACCGAAATCCAGGTGCGCGGGACTGTCAGCTCGTCGGACGGGCAGGGTAGGCTACCGGGTGTGAGCATCGTTGTGAAGGGAACTTCGCAGGGTACTACCACCGATGGCAACGGAAAGTTCGAACTCACCGTGCCGAATGTAGAATCGGCACTGGTTTTCAGCTTTGTGGGCTATGTTTCGCAGGAAATCGTGGTGGGTAACCGCACGGAAATCAATGTGACTTTGCAGGCTGATAATAAGGCGTTATCGGAGCTTGTTGTGGTTGGTTATGGAACGCAGAAACGCGTAAACCTGACCGGCGCGGTTTCTCAGGTGCAATCCAAAGACCTGGAAAACAGACCTTTGAACAACATGTCGCAGATCCTGCAAGGGATGGTACCTAACCTGAACATTTCGTTCAGCACAGGCCAGCCGGGCAAGGGAGGTTCTTTGAACGTACGTGGGGAGACGTCGGTTAACGGTGGCTCGCCGCTCGTGCTGATCGACGGTATCCCCGGTGACATCAACCGCATTAACCCCGGTGACGTCGAGTCCGTTTCGGTATTGAAAGATGCGGCCGCTTCGGCCATTTATGGTGCCCGCGGCGCTTTCGGGGTGATATTGGTTACCACCAAAACCGCGAAAAACGGCAAGACTACCGTGTCTTACAGCAACAACTTCGGCTGGTCGAAACCGACCATCAACACCGATTTCATGACCAATGGTTATGATTATGTAAAAATAAATGATGAGGCCTTTACCCGCGCGACCGGTAACAGCTATACCCGCTATTCGGAGGAGGATTACAAGGAAATCGAAGCGCGTCGTTACGACAAAACCGAAAATCCTGCGCGCCCGTGGGTCGTTACCAAGAATGTGAATGGCAAAGACATTTACAACTATTATGGTAACTACGACTGGTGGAATACGATATTCAACATGAGCCAGCCGTCGCGCCAGCATAACCTGAACCTTTCCGGCGGGACCGACAAGATCAACTATTTCCTCTCCGGTTCGGTGTATGAAAAGGACGGGATCATGCGGATCAACACCGACAAATTCACTTCCTATACCCTGCGCAGCAAGATCAACGCGCAGCTGACGCCCTGGCTGAAAGTGAGCAACAATACCATGTATTTCGATTCGAAATACAAATATCCGGGTCTCGAAGGCGGCGCCAATGCCAACTTCGTGGCCATCACCGTGCACGCGTTGCCTATTTACGCGCCGCGCAACCCCGATGGCACGCCTACCTACAACACCTTGAAAAACAACTATTCGATCGGTGACGGTTTGTTTGCCAACCTTTTGAAAGGAGTAGCAGGCGGCGAGCAGAAAGTGCACGAGCTAACGACCATTAACACTGTAGAGATGAATCTGGCCAAGAACTGGAACCTTACCGCGAACCACTCCTATTCGTTCTACATTACCGACGACTGGTACCGTTCGGCGGTGGCGACCTACTCTATCCAGCCGGGCATTCTCACCACCGTGCCCAACTACAACACCGACCAGTTAAAGAAAACTTTCTGGTTCGATCCGCAGAATGTGGTGAACGTGTTCTCGGCATACAACCATACTTTCGGCAAACACTATGTGAGTGCGACAGCGGGTATCAACTACGAAACACGTAAGCATCAGGTATTGGCCGGTTCGCGTAAAAATCTGCTTTCGGAAAGCCTCAACGACCTGAACCTCGGTACGGGCGAGCAGCTCTCAGGCGGCGGTGCCTACCAGTATGAGCTTTTCGGTGCATTCTTCCGCGCCAATTACGATTACGAGGGCAAATACCTGCTCGAAGTGAACGGTCGCTACGACGGCACCTCGCGGTTCGGCGAGAGCAAGCGTTTCGGGTTCTTCCCGTCGGTGTCGGCAGGATGGCGCCTGAGCGAAGAAAACTTCTTCGAACCGGTCCGTAATGTGGTGAATAACCTGAAACTCCGCGCTTCTTATGGAACCCTGGGCAACCAGCTGCCTCCGAACTTTAATAACAACCCTAGCTCGGCCAGCTTCTACCCTTATGTGCCGATGATGCCTACGGCGCAATCGACCTGGATCACCAACGGCCAGAAATTACAATATGTGAGCAGTCCGGCACCTATTTCAGCAGGATTGACCTGGGAATCGGCCACCACTTCCAATATCGGTATCGACGCGACTTTGCTGAAAAACCGCCTGAACGTTTCATTCGACGGCTACATTCGTAAAACCACGGATATGCTGATCCCCGGACAGGTTCTTCCATCGGTTTACGGCGCGACGGTTCCAACCCAGAATGCGGGTGATTTGCAAACAAAGGGATTTGAATTGTCCATTGCCTGGGCAGATATGGTTAAACTGGCCGGCAAGCCACTCTCGTATAATGTATCCTTCATTGTTTCGGATTCTAAATCCAAAATCACCAAATACGACAACCCCAACAAAGTGCTTTCGAGCCCTTACGTAGGCCAGACGATCGGTGAAATGTGGGGGTACTCCATTGACGGAATGTTCCAGAGCAACGAAGAAGCGCAGGCATTCAAGATCGACCAATCGTTCGTCAACAAGCAGCGCCTGAGCGCCCCGGGCGAATGGAGCAAGCTGCAAGCCGGTGACCTGCGTTTCGTGGACCTGAATGGTGACGGCAAAATCAACAACGGCTCCAACACGCTCGCAGACCCGGGCGATATGAAGATTGTGGGCAACAACCGCGTACGCTTTCGCTACGGCTTGAACCTTGGCGCTTCATGGAACGGCTTCGATATATCGGCATTGGCACAGGGTATCCTTCGCCGGAACTGGTATCCGGGCAACAATGCGGATAAGTTCTGGGGCCCCTATTCACGTCCCTACTACTCATTTATCCCGAAAGATTTCGGAAGCGATATCTGGACGCCCGAAAACCCGAATGCCTATTTCCCGGTGTTGCGCGGCTACACGGCCCTTAACGACGGTGGCGACCTCCGCTCGACCAACGACCGTTACATTCAAAACGTAGGTTACCTACGCCTGAAAAACGTCGTGATCGGCTACACGGTTCCGGAGCGCATCAGCAAGCTGGTACGCATTCCGAGGGCGAGGATCTACATCAGCGGCGAAAACCTGCTGACCTACACCCCGCTACGCTCGAAATACATCGATCCTGAGCAGTTCGACGGCGACGGAACCAATGGACGTACTTATCCATTGTCGAAAACGATTTCAGCCGGTCTCAACCTTACATTCTAATTCCGATGAAAAAAATACTTAGCATAATAGCCATTTCACTCGGCCTGGTGGCTTGCGACCTGGACCAGCTCCCGCAGGATGCGATCTCGCCGGAGACGTTTTTCAATACTGAAAACGACCTTTTGCTTTATACCAATTCCTTTTACAATGCATTGCCGTCCGCCGAAGATATCTACAATGAGGATGTAGATAATGTGATTAAAACGAGCTTGCGCGACGAGTTGCAAGGCACCCGCGTGGTGCCTACGAGCGGCGGTGGCTGGGGCTGGGGTAATTTGCGGAGTATCAATTATTTCCTTGCCAATTCCGGCAAATGCCCCGATAAAAAGGCCGTAGCCAAATACAATGGCCTCGCCCGTTTCTTCCGCGCCTATTTCTATTTTGGAATGGTCAAACGCTTTGGCGATGTGCCGTGGTACTCGACCACCATCGAGCTTGAAGACCAGGCGTTGCTTACCAAAGCCCGCGACCCGCGCACCCTCGTGATGGACTCCGTCATGGCCGATATCGACTACGCGATCGCCAACCTGGACGCCAGCCGCCAGGTGACCACCATTACCAAATTCACCGCATTGGCATTGAAATCGCGTATCGGCTTGTTTGAAGGCACGTTCCGCAAATACCACCCGGAATACAACCTGCCCAATGCCGACAAGTTTCTCGACGCATGTATTTCCGCTTCGGAAGACCTGATGAAAAACAGCGGCTATTCTATTTACAAGGCCACGCCGGCGACCGCCTACATGAAGCTGTTCTCATCCGACAATGCGATCCCCGACGAGGTGATCCTTGCCCGCGATTTCAGCGATGAATTGCAGGTTTACCATAACCTGAACTACTACACCATGACGGCTTCCTATGGCCGCCCGGGCCTGGAAAAGAAATTGGTGAACAGCTATCTGATGGCCGACGGCTCACGGTTTACCGATGTGAAGGGTTACGAAACCATGCAGTTCTATGATGAAGTTCAAAACCGCGATCCGCGCCTTGCGCAGACGATCCGCACGCCGGGGTACACGCGCATAGGCGAAACGGCTCAACTGGTACCGGAGTTTGGCGCCACTGTAACGGGCTACCAGCTCATCAAATTCGTGTCGGCACCCAAATGGGATACATTCTCGAAGGACATTACCGACATGCCGGTTTTCCGCTACGCCGAAGTACTCCTGAATTACGCCGAAGCCAAAGCCGAAAAAGGCAACCTGACCCAGGCCGATCTCGATATTTCCACCAAGCTCACCCGCGACCGCGTAGGCATGCCGAATATCAACATGGACCAGGCCAATGCCAAGCCGGACCCTTACCAGGCCGCACAATACACGCAGATCAGCGGTAAGAACCTGGGTGTGATCCTCGAAATCCGTCGTGAACGCCGCATTGAACTGGTGATGGAGAATTTCTTCCGCTGGGATGATATTATTCGCTGGAAAGAAGGGCAGGCTTTGACCAAACAATACAAAGGCATGTACTTCCCCGGTCCCGGCCAGTATGATCTCGACAAAAGCGGGACCATTGACGTTGTGATCTACGAAGGTACCAAGCCCGATATTAAAGGCGCGCAGCTTTTGAAACTGGGCAGCGATGTGTCGCTGGAAAATGGCGCGAAGGGCGGCAACATCGTCGTGAACGGCCATATTACCAAGAAATTCATCGAAAACCGGGATTACCTTTACCCGATTCCCAAGCAGGAGCGCCTGTTGAACACCAACCTGACGCAAAACCCTAATTGGGAGTAATGCATTTACCGACTATTCCTAACCCTTAATTTTTATGCTTTCAGACAGAAGGTCGTTTCTTGAAAAAATGTCTCGGATCGGGGCGCTGAGCCTGCTGCCGCTAGCCGGTTCGCAGGTTGCCAATGCAGCGGATGCGCCGCCCGTCGCTGACGATAAAAACCATTTCGTGGCCGGCCCCTATTTACAGAATATGGGTTCCGATGAGGTCACCATCATGTGGATCACCCATAAAAACTGTTTCAGCTGGGTCGAGTACGGTGCGGGTACCTACACCAGCAAGCGCGAATTCGGCTACAACAATGGGCTCATTGAGGCAAACAACCGGATCAATAAGATCACATTGACGAACCTTACGCCGGGCACTGAGCACAAATACAAGATCGTGTCCACGGAAGTGCTGGGTTATAAAGGCTCGAAAGTGGAATTTGGTGAAACCATTGCCAGCCCATTATACGGTTTCAAAACCTGGGGACAAAATGAGGATGAGTTCAAAATGGTTGTATTCAATGATATTCACGACCGCCCGCAGATCATCCCGCAGCTGCTGTACCGCCACGGCTACACCGGTAATACCAAAGACTACGATTTCGTGGTTTTCAACGGCGACTGTTTCGACTGGGTAACCGAAGAGCAGCAAATGGTGGATCATTTGATTAAACCGTCGGTGGACATTTTCGCGACGGAATTCCCGTTCCTGCTCACCCAGGGCAACCATGAATGCCGGGGTAGCTTTTCGCGGCACATCCCGGAGTATTACGCCTATCCTGACAATAAATATTATTTCTCTTTCACACGCGGGCCGGTCCATTTCATCGTGCTCGATTCGGGCGAGGACAAGACCGACGATAGCGTTGAATACGGCGGTCTGTCGGCATTTGACCGCTACCGCGAGGTGCAGAAGAAATGGCTGGAAAGGGAAATCGAATCACCAGAGTTCAAAAAGGCCGATTTCCGCGTGCTTTTGATCCACATTTCACCCTACCACTCGGGTGATTGGCATGGTACCCTACATGGGCGGGCACTGTTCGGGCCGGTTTTAAATAAAGCTAAAATTGACCTGCAAATTTCCGGGCATACACACAGGTACATGACGCACGAGCCCGATGCGGACCATAACTGGCCGATCGTGATCGGTGGCGGGCCGCTCGAAGGCAAGCGAACGCTCATTAAACTTCACGCTACCCGTAAGCAGCTGGACCTGAAAATGATCCGCGATGACGGCGAGCTCGTAGGCAAGTTCCTGATTCCTAAGAAGAACAAATAGCCAAGCCATACGGCAGTAAATCAACCGGTTTGCTGCCGTATTTTTTACACCTCCGGTTATTTAAAATATTAACCCAACATTAAATAATTGCCGCTGCTCAAACCGGATTTTTGCCCACAAAGAAAAATGGTACATTTGCTCCTGACGTAACCCATTTTTCGTGGAACAGGACTCGGTACTTTGGCAGAAGTTCAGGGAAGGCGACCCGCTTGCCTTCGAGCAACTTTTGCGCAACTACTACCGACCGTTGTTCGATTATGGAAGGCGTTTTGTGAGCGACCGCGACATTCTCAAAGACCTTGTCCACGATCTTTTTCTTCATTTGTGGGAACGCAGGGAGTCACTCGGCAAGACCGACCAGATCAAGCCCTACCTGCTTACCAGCCTCCGCAACCGCATATTCAAGAACAGTAACCGGCTCGAAGCCCGGCCGGAAGTATTCCTTGCATTGGAACACACGCCCGAGGATTTCCACGAAACGGCCAACTCCATTGAAAGCGAGCTGATTCTCACCGAATTCGCCGCGGAAAAGCTATCCCGCATTCAGCATATTATCCAGTCGCTTACGCCCCGGCAGCAGGAAATCATCCACCTGAAATTTTACCAGGACCTTTCCAATGAGCGCATTGCCGAAATCCTCAACATTTCGCGCCCGGCTACGGCTAATCTCCTGTATGAGAGCCTGAAAATGTTCCGTGAAAAATGGCTTCTGGTCGTAAGCCTGCTCCTGATTTTTCTCACGGGAGGGCACTAATCCAAAATTTTTTAAATTTTTTCTTCATTCTTCCATGATCCTGACGGTCGCGGAGGATTATACTATTAGAACACATTCACCTCAAACCGATGCATCCATTTTACCACTACAACCTGGAAGATTTCCTGACTGATGACGATTTCAGGGTGTGGGTAAAAAACGGCCAGCCGCGAAATGACTTTTTTTGGGCCAAACTCCGTTCGGAATTCCCCGAAAAGGCGCTGCTGATGGACCAGGCAGCCGAACTGATCCTTACCTGGGAAAAGCACCCCAGCGACCTCACACACGAAGAGCTCGATCACGAGGTGAACCGTATACTGAACGAATCCGTAAGAACAATACCCGCCCGGAAAACCGGCATTGTCCAGCTCCGTTGGTGGTATGCCGCGGCGGCGGTGCTTATGCTGGTGGGGCTTGGCTGGTTGATTTCCGGTAATAACGCATTTCAAAAAAGCGACTACACGTATAAACGCTACGTCTCCGCATCCCCTGTCCCGTTGAAAGAAATCTCCAACAGCGGCAAAAAACCGATGAAGGTAAGCCTGCCGGATGGCAGTGAAATACAGCTGATGCCCAATGCGTCGGTAAGCTATGCACCGGTTTTTGTTCAAAATCATAAAAGAGAGGTATTTCTCTCGGGAGAAGCATTTTTCGAAGTCCGGAAAGACAAGGCGAATCCTTTCTTTGTGTATGCCAATGACCTCGTCACACGAGTAGTTGGAACGAGTTTTACCATTAAATCTTCTTCGGAGCGCGTAGAAGTGATCGTTCGCACAGGGAAAGTGGCGGTAATGCAGGCAAAAGACCTCGCCGGAAATGAGTTGGGCGTGCCGGGCATCGATATGCCGGGCACCGTTATGCTGCTGACGCCCAATCAGCAGGTGGTATTTACCGCCGAACGGCCGGTTCTGGAACGCAGCATCACCGAAAACCCGGTGGCCATCGCGCACGCCGTTGCAAAGCCCGACTTTACATTTGACAACCAGCCGGTTGCGGAAGTATTCAGGCTCATGCAGGAAACCTACGGAATACCCATTTTATACGACTCCGTACGGCTCGGAAACTGCTCTCTGAGTGTTGCGCTGCGCGACGAGCCATTCTTTGATAAGTTAGGAATAATCTGCTCTACCATCGAAGCAAGCTACCAGGTAACCGACGGACAGGTCGTTATCACGGGGCAGGGCTGCGAATAATTCAAGTTTTCCTTTCAACCCAAACCACCCTTCTCCCTATGGCAAAATCTTGACCCAGATTCATTAAAAAGCCGGCAATGATTGCAGCATTACCGGCCTGATTTCTCCCGGTTCATTTCAACAGAAGGACAGTTCCGTCAAAATCGGAGCGCGGGAGGGCTTTGTCCAGAATTCATCAAAACCATTCGAATTTATGAAAAAAAGTAGTCGACCACTAACGTATCTGGTGACTGTGATGAAAATTGCATGCATACCGTTCATACTGACCCTGCTGTTCAGCAGCTTGTCGCTCGCCAGTAACGGGCTCGCACAAGAACTGCTGCAACGCTCCGTGACCCTGAAAGCCGAGCGCCAGGAACTGCGCCAGGTGCTCACAAGCCTCGAAAAGTCGACCGGCGTCCGGTTCTCGTACGTGCCCTCGCTCGTACGAAACCAGAAAGTGACCGTTACGGCTGAAAACCAGCGGCTATCCACCGTGCTCGACCAGTTGCTGGCACCGTTGAATATCCGCTATTCGGTTTCCAAAGATTACATTATCCTGAACCGGAAGCCAAGCAAAACCTCGGGCATAAACGACACGAGCCTGCTCGAAATATCCGGCGAAGAGGACCTCATCGAGCGGGTAATTCGCGGGAAAGTCATTGCCGGAGACACAAAGGAGCCGCTGCCGGGCGTAAGTGTGGTGGTAAAGGGCACCCAGCACGGCACCTCCACCGAAGCGAACGGGACATTTGAAATAGAAATCCCCAATGGCGATGCTCAGCTTGTTTTCAGCTTCGTAGGCTACCTCGCGCAGGAAGTGAATGTTGGAAATCAGTCCGAGTTGGAAGTGACACTTTTATCGGATACCAAATCGTTGCAGGAAGTGGTGGTAATTGGTTATGGTACAGTAAAAAAGGCCGATTTATCTGCCTCTGTTGCGACCGTTCCCGATATGGACCAGATCAAAAACCGGCCGGTATTGAATGTCGGCAGCATGATCCAGGGCAAAGTGGCTGGTGTGACGGCTGTCAGCAATGGCGGGCATCCCAACCAAACGCCCAACATTACCATTCGCGGTACCGGCTCGCGCGGGGGTGAAAGCGTGCTCTACGTGGTAGATGGCGTGCCTAATGCACCTTACAACCCGGCTGATATCGAATCCATTACGGTTCTGAAAGATGCGGCTTCGGCAGCTATTTACGGTGCATTCTCCGGTTCGGCCGGCGTAATCCTCATCACCACACGCCAGGCGTCACAAGGCAAGCCGAGCATCGAATACAGTGGTTTTATGGGTATGAAACAAGCCTGGAAACTGCCGCAGTCGCTTACCGCGGCGGACGAAGCCAAGGTTTCCAACCTGGCCTACACCAATGCCGGCCTTGCCCCGCTCGACGGCTGGGATGCTACCAAGAACCCCTACGCGCAAGTCACCCGCACCGACTGGATCGACGAAATCTTCCGCACCGGCCTTATTCAGCGCCATAATATCAGTTTCAATGCCGGTACCGACAAGTTTTCGACGCTTTTGCAGGGCCGCTACGAGCGCGACGAGGGCACGCTGATCAACACTTACGCTCAGAATTTGTCGGTGCGTTTCAATGCGATGTACAAGTTCACGGATAAGCTCAAACTACGTCAGGAGCTTTTTTACAATAACAATGATAACCGCGGGACCGAAACGACGAGCGGTTACAGCGGAACGGTACTTTCGGCCATTTACATGCCACGCTCGGCCACAGCTTATTATGATGACGGTACCTTTGGCGGTGTAGGCCCGCGCGACTCGCAGTACCTGGGTATCCACGGTGATGCGATCAGCCCCGTAGGTACACTGCTTCGCAACAGGCCCTACAACAAAAGCAACGATATGCAGTCGGTTACCGAGCTGGGTTATTCCGATATTATTCCCGGATTGAGCTTCCTGACCCGTTTCAGCTACCGCCAGAACAGCTCGCTCAGAAAGAGTTTCGAGCCAAAAAGAACAGAGCCGGGTAAGCCGAACAACCAAAATACCCTCTCCTACTCTACCGACCGTGGCTATCACTGGATTTGGGAAAATACGGCCAACTACTCCCGCGTATTCGGCCGTCACAACTTAGGCGCAATGGCTTCCATGACCGCGCAGGAAAATGGTAACCGCAATTTCAACATTGCCGCAAAAGGTTTCGAAAATGAAGCCGACTGGGCTCAATTCTTTGTAAATGCATCCATTTTTGACCAGAACCGGCCGGGTGACGACGAGTGGAAAGACCGCAATGCCTCGTATGTAGGCCGTCTGTCGTACAGCTGGGCCGACCGCTACTTTGTGACCGCCAGCTATCGCTACGACATTGCCGGCCGCCTCGCCGAGGGCTTCCGCGCCAAAGGCTATCCGGGTTTCACAGGTGCCTGGAAACTGAGTTCCGAGCCTTTCTTCAATGTAAAAGGAGTTGATCTTTTCAAACTCCGTGCAAGCTGGGGCCGCATCGGCAACATCGGCTCCATCGGAAGATATTATGGCTATCCTAACCTGACGCCCAATAACACCTACCAGGTTGGTAACGGAGCGCCTATCAGCAATGGTTTGTACGTCAATTCAAGGTTTAACCCCGAGCTGTCGTGGGAAACTTCGCAGCAGACGGATTTCGGTTTGGATATTAGCTTGCTGAAAGAAAAACTGACCATTACTGCCGATTACTTTAACAAACTGACCTACGACCTGATCAAGCAGCAAGACACCGAATGGACGAATACTAACGGCTATGGTGCGCCTTATATCAACCAGGGCAAGATCAGAAACACCGGTTTTGAATTTGCGGCCAGCTGGCACGATCAGATCGGCGAATTGGGCTACGAGATCGGCGGTAACTTTGCTACCCTCAAAAACCGTGTCGATTACATCGATGAAAACCCGAACTCGGTATGGACGCATGGCGATGCATGGAGAAGCATTCTGGTCCCATTCCGTTCCACGGTCGGTCAACCTTATTTTTCTTATTGGCTAATCAAAAATGCGGGTATTTTCCAAACCGACGAAGCCGCTGCGGCATACGTGGGGCCCAAAGGCGACCGCATTCAGCCTAATGCGAAGGCGGGTGATCTTAAATTCGTGGATGAAAACGGTGACGGCAAGATCGACGACTCAGACCGCGTGTACATGGGCAATGCATTCCCGAAAGTTACTTACGGTATTACGGCTAATGCTAACTGGAAAAACTTTGATTTCAGTATCTTCTTCCAGGGTGTAGGGGGTGTTAAGTTGTTCAATGCATTCAAGCAATCAACATTGAACGGTGCGGAGCAGGGCTACAACCGTTGGGACAAAATCCTCGACGCATGGTCGGAAACCAATACCGGCTCCGATATTCCCAAGATCAGGGCGAACGATCCGAACAAGAATTTCTCGACCAATTCGGACTGGTATCTTGAAAACGGTAATTACCTGCGTTTGAAGAACCTGATCATCGGTTATACATTCAAAAGCAAACCCGGCAAGCCTAACCTGCGCGTGTACGTAAGCGGCGACAACCTTCTGACATTCACCAAATACTCCGGCATGGACCCCGAGATCGGCAGTCAGCTCATCGACGGGCGCTATACCGCTCCCGGCCTCGACGGCGGTCAGTATCCGGTAGCACGTGTGTATTCAGCCGGTGTGAAGCTCAAATTCTAATACCCAGATTCGACCAAACAAAGACTTTGACTCATGAAACATATCATTAAAAATGCGGGTCTTGCCATTGTAATGGCCATAGGAGCATCCGCATGTACCGAAAGCTGGGTAGATACGAAACCCAACGGCTCCCCCACCACCGCGTTCTTCTGGAAAAGTGATGAGGACCTGAACAAGGCCGTGGCTGCGATGTACGCGCCAATGGGCTACGAGAATACCTGGGGCCGGAACCTGTTCTGGATGCAGAATGCCAGCGACGACATCGTGACCGGCCGCGTACGTGCGGAAAGCGACAATATCAAGAACTTCAACATCACCGGCCGGGAAGGCTCCATTGCCAACTGCTGGAACGATGTGTACTGGATGCTGAATAAGGCCAATCAGGTGATCCAGGGCATTCCGACGGCGACCGGCGTGTCGGATGCGGTAAAAAACCGCGCATTGGGTGAGGCTTATTTTATCCGCGGGTTCTCGCATTTCTGGCTTGCCTACTCCTGGGGCCATAAAGACCTCGGTGTTCCCTTCGACGGCCCTGAAAATGTGGAATTTGGCAAGCGGATACCACCGCAGCTTCCTTCCGTGACCGATAACTACGCGCAGATTATCAGCGATTTGCAAAAAGCCGCCGACCTGCTTCCCTTGTTCCAGACCTACGGCGCAGGCGACCAGGGACGCGCGCACAAGGCTGCTGCATTGGGCTATATGGTGAAAGTATATGCCTATTGGGCACAATATGATGCTTCCAAATGGGCATTGATCCCCGACCTGGCCGATAAGATCAAAAACGAAGGTGCACGTGCGCTCATTACGGGTAAAGGAACACCAGCCGCCAATTACCAGGCAGTGTTCACGATCGACAATAACTGGACGAGCGAATACATCTGGTCGGTAAACTCGGGCGTTCAGGGTGGTTCCATCTTTCCGGGTGTATCTTTGGAAAACAAAGGTTGGGGCATTTTCAATGGCTGGGGTTACTTCCAGCCCACCGAAGAGCTCTATGACGAGTATGAAGCGAAAGACCCGCGCCGCGAGGTGACGATCCTGAAATTCGGCGATAAATTCACTTATTTCGGAAAGGAGCGCTCCTACTTCTCGACCAACAGCCTCTCGGGCTTTCAGATCCGCAAATACATGGAGCCTTACAGCTACGGAAGCAACGAGAATGCGGGCAGCAACATGATGATCAATCAGAGCGGCGACGGCCCGTCGACCCGGCTGAACCTGCCGCTGATGCGATACGCTGAAATATTGCTCTTCAAAGCGGAAGCATTGATTAAACAAAACAAGAATGCGGAAGCAGCAGCGCCGCTGAACGAAATCCGCGCCCGCGTAGGTCTGGCGCCGATCGCGGTACCTACCCTCGCCGACCTCAAACATGAGCGCCGCGTAGAGTTGGCCTGCGAATGGACAGACCGCCTCGCCGACTTGAAACGCTGGGGCGATTACGACAAGATCAACATGCCGCTTCACGGTCGCATTCACGATAACAAAACTGACCCGGCCTCGCCTTACAAAGTGCAGGTGATCTGGCCGGCACGCAGCTTCGACCCGGCCAAACATATGGCCTGGCCTATGAATCCCGATGAAATCTCACGCAGCAACGGTGCCTACAAGCAGACGCCCGGCTGGTAATAATATTGCAGATTTGAATTTTCATCATGGGTTAACATTAATCGTATATTTTTGGCTTCACAACAGGAGACCCTTCGGGGTCTTTTGTTTTATAGTTAATTAATCATCTCTATACCCAATGAAAAAAATTACCCTTTACCTTTTGGCATTCGTTTCGCTCGCAACGGTGGCGTATGCGCAGAAAACCGCAACTATGAATGTAGGTTCGTACAACCTCCGCTACAACACCCCCAACGACGGCGTAAATGCCTGGCCCAACCGCAAGGAGAATGTCAAAGGCCTCGTTCGTTTCCATGAATTCGACATTTTCGGTGTGCAGGAAGCACTAGTGGGCCAGCTGAAAGACGTCGCCGAACTTCCGGAATTCGCCTACTACGGCAAGGGACGCGACGATGGGAAAGAAGGCGGCGAGCATTCGGCCATTTTTTACAAGAAAGCCCGTTTCAAACTGCTCAAATCAGGCGATTTCTGGCTGAGCGAAACACCCGACAAGCCCGGGCTGGGCTGGGATGCAAAATGCTGTAACCGCATTTGCTCATGGGCACAATTCGAGGATGTGAATACCAAAAAGAAATTCTATTTCTTCAACGTACATTTCGATCACCAGGGTGTGGAAGCCCGCAGACAGTCGGGGCATTTGATGGTGAAAAAGATCAAGGAAATCGCAGGAAACAATACCGCCATTCTCACCGGCGACTTCAACTCGACACCGGACACCGAGCAGATGAAAACGATCAGTGGCTTGCTCAACGACACGCACAATGTCACTAAACAAGCCCCATACGGGCCGGAAGGAACCTTCAACAGCTTCAAATTCGACGCAGAAATGAAGACCCGCATCGATTATATCTTTGTAAGCAAAAATGTAGATGTGCTGAAATACGGCGTACTAACTGATTCGAAAGAGCAGCGTTATCCATCAGATCACCAGCCGGTGTTGGTGAAGGTGGAGATTAAATAAGCACCTGGCGGTGTGTGCGTTCTTTGCATCAACCGGCCACCAACGTCATAAATGCATTTACGATAAAATTAATATTAAATTGTAAAGTCGTTCCCAATCTGCCTATCTCGTCGAAATGCAAATACTCCGTTTCCTGATTATTGCGATAACCGGCCTTTCTTTTACTGCAACGCAAAGCGTCAAAATCAAAATCGTTGCTCCAAAGTCCTGGAACGATAAAAACGCCATTTTGCTGACAAGGGAAAAGGGATTTGCTGCGGTAGTGCATTCCATCAAACTCGGCTTCGACACAACGCATTTGACCATGGACCCGGATCTGCTTCCGGACCTCTACCAATTCCAGGTTTCACAAAAGAAAGGGGCACTGACATTCTTCTTTGACCCAGGCACGGAAATCCGCCTGGATACCGGCAACCTGGCAAAATCGGTCGTGAGCCATTCCAGGAGCAATGAAGAATGGCAGAAGTACCAGACCCACGTCCAACGGCCTTCCGACAAGCGTCTGGACGGTTACCTACTCGCGGAGGCTCACGCTAAGAAAAGAAATCTGCCCGACAGCGTCCGCTATTGGATTGGGCTGCAGGCGGCGGAACGGGAAAAACTTTGGGATGCAACCGCTGAATTTATCACTGCTCATCCCCGGTCATATGTCAGCCTGTACTTGTTGAAGGTTGATTGGTTTGCACTAAAAGACAGGAGGTTATTTGAAAGACTTGACCCGTCGCTGGCGCATCATCGGAATTACCGGTTTTTGAAAGAGCGGAATAAGGGGATTGTGAAAAAATGATATCCGCAGCTCTTATTGAGCTGCGGCAAGGCCGCTGATAAAAACTTCATTTATAACAATCAAAAGGGCGACCGTTTGAACCTTCGAAACGATCGCCCTTTTTGATATTCTAAATCATTTCGGGATCTCTCCCTAACCATTACGGCTAACGCCCATCAATCAGCCGTTAATGTCGTTATAGTTTGGTTATTACTTACATTGGTCTCGCCACCACCACCTGGCTGGGGAATTGTAATCGACAGATTTTGTTTTGCACCAGCCGGCGTGCCCGCGTTTCGCGTGATATTGAAGCCTACGACAGAGTAATTACTCGCAGTAATTCCGTATTTGGATGTCACGGTGATATAACTATCAGACTCCACGAACGTCCAAAAATCATTGTTGGTAGGTACCCCATTGGATTGCCCTGCCTGGGTGCTGTATGTGATATTAAAACCCGGTAATTTCGAAACTTTAAAGTAGACGGAGCAATTGCTGTTTTCAGCCTTGATGTTATGTATTTTAACAGTAAAGTCTTTACTACCATTGGCTAAAAAAAACAGTGAATTGATGCTTATAGTTGGTCCCAGGTCGGGAATGCCGGGCATGATTGGATTTCCGACCGTGACTTGTTTAGTTGAAACCTGATTGGCGGGCAAAGAATAACCTCCCTTCGATAAACTGTAGTAAAAAGCATAATAGTCTCCGGGATCCACTTGTGTAGCGTTGTACACAACCTCACCTTGGTGGTCGTTGGTTTTAAACCACACTACCCTCGAATCATCGTCAGGATATTCTAATGCCGAGGTCAGATTCCCCTTTGGGTCTGCACATGAAACTGCGATGGATGTTTTCGTCAGTGGGACTTGCGTAGGTACATAATTGAATTTCAGTTCCGCCTGCGATACCGATGCACTATAACAGTTGAAATCCTTAGCGTAATAAAATGCATAATAAGGTTTTACATTCGCTGGATCCTGATTTGATATCGCAACACTCGCTGCTTGTTGCGGTGTCAAGGTCGGATCTGTTGAATTGGGGCCTGCTTTCCAAACTAGCTCAGCAGTGGGTGTAGTAGCGCTTTTAATGCCAACCGTCGACAAATCCAGTTTGTCATTTGGGAAAGGGGTTTCGATAAGCGATCTGGATAATTCAACCTGCGTATTGAGAAGCTGACAGTCAAAAGGGTATTTATCGATACTGAAATGGACATAGCCAGGCGTTTGGCCAGGTGTTTTACCTGAAAGTCTGAACCTAAGCGTTGAGGAAGCGGGTTTGAAAGTGATAACCCTCTTTGTCCAATGTTTTTTATTACTCGCATCAAAGGTAGTTGTTTGTGACGCTATAATGAAATTAGGATTTTGTCCAACAGTGCCAATTTCCATAGTTGCGGATTCGGCGTAGGGGGAAACCGGCGCAGGATAATCGTACATACCAATCGCAGAAACACTATATCTAAATACGTAGGTCTTATTAATATCAAATCCACTTACATCTATATAAAGCTTATCATTTTGTACCCCTTCGGAAGTCTTGAGCGAAACAAAAGAATTCTTACCCTGCCCAATTGGTAGTTGTTGAGAATAGAGTGATGGAGGAGTGTCCACCAGACTCATATAAATATCCCATAAATAATTCGGGGAATTTATATTAAGACCTGGTCTATCTACGTCCGATATAAAAGGAGTACCAATCGCATTATAATTGGCCGGTACACAATTTGCACATCGCACACCGGTAGTCGGAGAAAACTGCTGCGCGCTTAAAAGCAGCGAACAAAGAAGGAGGAGGCATGAAAATAGAATAGCTTTCATAAAACGGATCTAAATGTGTGAATGATTATTTGCGCAGCGTCCGCACTAAGACCATTGCTGCGGACGCTATCTGGTTGATTCGGGTTAATTACTAGTGGTAATGAATCCGGTGATGGTTTGGTTGTTACCGATGTTAGTCTCTCCGCCGCCGCCTGCGATAGGGATCGTCACAGAAAGATTTTGTTTTGCATCATCCGGTGTATCGCCATTTCGCGTAATCGTGAACCCGATATATGAGTAACCGTTTCCCGCAATGCCGGTCTTGGAAGTCACGGTGATGTAACTGCCGTTTTCCGAAAATGTCCAAAAATCATTGTTGGTATTAATGCCATTGGACTGCCCGGCCTGGGTGCTGTACGTGATATTAAAACCCGGTAATTTCGAAACTTTGAAATAGACTGAACAATTGCTGTTTTCAGCGTTACCATTCTGGATTTTCACTACAAAGTCCTTACTGCCGTTTTGAGAAAAAATCAATGAATTGATCGTTAATAAAGGACCAAGGTCAGGTATTCCGGCTGGAACGGCACTCTCGACGTGCACATGAGCGTTGGATACCTGGCCCGGTTTTAGAGAGTAAGCACCAGTCTGCCATTCATAATAAAATGCATAGTAATCGCCCGGCGGGACTGCTTTGGGATCGAAAACGGGTAGACCAGAATGCGTGTTATTATTAAACCATCGAACCTGTGTGACGGGGTTTTCTTCGAACGCTGTCAAATCGGCCGTAACCGCAGGGCAGGAAAGAAAAACATTGGTTTGAGGTTTCAAAGGAACTTGTGTGGGCGTATACATGAACTTCAATTCGGCATCCGACACCGACACGTTATAGCAATTGAAATCCTTAGCATAGTAAAAGGCGTAGTATGACTTTAAATTAGCAGGATCCAGATTGCCTACTGGAATGGCAGAAGCCTCCTCTGCCGTCAAAGTTGGATCTGTTGAATTCGGCCCTGTCTTCCAAACTAGTTCTGCAGCTGACGGAGTTGCACCTATAATACTAACAGTCGATAAATTCAAGGTATTGGTAGGGAACAATGCGGTAAAGGTATTTTGTCCTATCTCTACCTGAACATTTTGTAGCATGCAATCAATAGGATATTTATCGATGGAAAAATTGATGTATCCTGCCGACAGCCCTGGCGTTGTACCTGTCATTTTAAACTGAAGTACCGAACTTGTTGGCACAAATGTAATTACTCTTGTTATCCATTTATTCCTGGAAAAAGCGTCAATGTCGGTGGTTTGTGATGCTATCTCTACTGCATTTGGTCCGGTAGTGAAAATTTCCATTGTTCCAGATCCCCCATAGGGCGAGTTGTTTCCTGCTTCATAATGCACGCTAGCAGAAAGGACGCTGTAATGAAGCTGATAAGTCTGGCCAATCGTGAAGCCACTAACATTAGAAAAAACTCTGTCGTCATAAACCCCTTCTGATGTCTTCAAAGTAACAAATGAATATTGGCCACCACCAAAAGGCAAACCCTTGGAATAGTCAGATGGAGGATCTGGTAGACGAGGCCCCTGAATATTCCATTTATCAACCTGACTACCCGAGGGGCTCCATACGTCCGAAATACTTGGAGTATGTACCATCGAGTAACCTGCTGGATGGCAGTTAGCACAAGGCATTCCAGTAGTAGGCGAGAATTGCTGAGCATGTACACCTAACGAGCCGAGAAGCGTGATGCTCAAAAGTAAAGGTAAAATCGCTTTCATTTTATTATTGTTGAATAATGCGTGAAACATAAACTATTTACCCACCGCAATGCGATAATTGCTTTCCAAACCATCGGCATTTTTAATCCTGACGTTGTAAATGCCGGAAGCAAGCGATCTTACATCAATTTTAGATTCAGGTTTTTTAGCGGAAACGTATACCTGTCGACCGGTCTTGTCAAGAATTGTTACTTGTGTTACCGTGCCCCAATTATCATCGTTCAGATACAAATAGTCTACTACCGGATTGGGATACACGAAAGCTGATGCACCATCAAATTTCACACTCCTTATGCTGCTGAATGCGGTACTGCTGTCCTTGTCAATCATTTTCAGACGATATAGGTTTTCGCCTTTCAAAGGGTTCCGGTCAATGGCTTCATACGATCGGATGGTAGTGCTCTCCCCAGCCGATTGTACCGACTCTATGGGGATCCATTCTTTTCCCTTCGTGCTTCGCTGAACTTCGAAGCGGTCGCTGTTGGTCTCTTCGCTGGTAGACCAGGTTAATACCGCGCTGCTTTCAACTTTTTCTGCATTAAAATCCCGGAGTGTAACCGGCAAATTGACCATGACTGGAATGCTGGATGCGCTGTTATCATCGTTAGGATTATTTGATTGGAGCAATTTCTCAAACAACAAGGTACCTGAAACAGCACCTGTTCCTACTGCATTTCCCTGCACCAGAATGCGGAATTCAGCGCAATCGTCGAATGCGACAAGTGGCTTTTTACAAAGGACTTTTACATTATGACTATCCTGGCTGCTGTTGTCAATAAATACAATGCCAAAATCAGCAGCCGGCAGAGGTGTCCCGTCCAGCTTCGTTACGCCCAGTATCGTCAAATTAGTCGAGAAACTGACGAGCGCGGAGACCGCGTCGGAAGGAGTAGAGAGCCCGCCAGGATCATTGTTACACATGTAAACATCCATAATTCCCTGATGCCCATTCAGAATGGAGAGTTGCCCCGCGTTAATATTGATCCCCACATTTTGCGCACGTACCAACTGCGGCGCCAGTAAGACGGCCAGTGCAAAGAGCCTGAGCCACATTTTTCTTGTTTTCATAGTATGCTTGTTAAATAACTGATATAGTAGAAATCAAATTTCCGAGCTTTGATCCAGAGCAAAATCATTTGTTGAGCCTGAGGTGGGAAACGGTAACTTATCGGTATTTATCACCTTTGCTAAACGTTTCGTCAGCATGGAGGACCGATTAGGGAGTATTGAAAAAGGGAAACAGGCCGATTTGATCCTGATAAAAGGCGATCCTTTAAGAACATATAGGCTACCCGGAACGTTAGCAAGGTGATGCTGAACGGGGTTTGGGTTAAATAGGCAGGAATCACTACATTGCTTTCAAACAACAGACTATGAAAAATCTCCTTCTGATCATCCTGACCGCATTAATGCTCTGGACAGGCAACCAGGTCTTCGCCCAGGCCGAAGACGAAAAACTCGATCTTCCCGGTGATAATCTGAACCTGTATGCGGTTTTGAAGCTTTTCCAGGAATCGGAAACGCTGGAAAGCTTCGAGCGAAAGCTGAATGAGGAAGATTCAGAGATCAACAACCTCGACCTGAACGGCGATAATCAGATCGATTACATTCGTGTGGAAGACAATGTAGACGGCAACCTTCACACGATCAGCCTGAAAGTGGCCGTCAGCGAAACGGAAGATCAGGACGTGGCGGCATTTTACGTCGAAAAGAAGGACGATGGTGAAATATGGATACAGCTCATAGGCGATGAGGATTTATATGGGAAAGATTATATTATCGAACCCAATTCACAGTCGGGAACGGTCTCTGAAACGCCAAATCCCGGTTATAGCGGAAACCGGGAGGTTCAGCCCGCTGTACAGCAGAATATCACTTATGTTTCAAACTGGCCGGTAGTTCAATTTATTTTCGTACCAAGATATGTCGTCTGGCGGTCACCGTGGCGGTGGCATTACTATCCGTCGTACTGGCACTCCTGGCGCCCACGCTACTGGCATTATTACTATGGCTACCACTACCATTGGCATTACTATTACAACGGGCATTTCCGCCGCTGGCCCAGCTACCGCAACCCGGTTTGGCATACACATTATTACGGCGGCAACTTCCGCTCACGCTCAGCAGTGGTGCGTACGCGCTACACAAGAGGCGATTACCGCGCGACTTACTCCCGTCCCTCGTCTGCACGGCAGGGCTCCGCGTTATTTGTAAAACGAAACCCGAAAGCCCCTACCACGCGGGAAAGGCTCCCCAATTTTGACAAAACAGGCCGCCCGATGATCACCCGCCCGTCGACGGGCCGGCCAGGCACTACCAGGCCGGAAGTTGGTGACGGCAACACGCGACCTTCTGTGGAGAGGCCCGGAAGTGGCAATAGCGGCCGTCCGGGAACAGGTCGTCCAGATAATGGCCGACCAGACGTTACACGGCCAGGTACCGGTCGGCCAGATGTCACCAGACCCGGCACGTCGCGGCCCGTCAATCCTAGCCCGGGAGTAACGCGGCCGGATATCGAGCGTCCGACGCGCCCAGAGAGACCGGATGTTTCAAGACCAACACCAACACCCCGACCAGAAGTAACGCGGCCTGCGCCCACACCCCGTCCGGAAGTAACAAGGCCCAACATCGAACGTCCGGCGCGGCAGACACCTGCCGCCAGGCCAGTGCCAACACCAAGTCGTCCGGAAACATCGCGCCCTGCCACCCAGCCATCCAGCCGGCAGCAGAGCTCACCACGTTCGTCAAGAGAAGCGGAGCGGCCGTAGCCGCGGGGCAGTTAGGTAATTTACAAATCAGCCAGATACTTCTGCCCGCCCAGATACCGCATTTGGCGGACGATCTGGTTGGTACGCTTGTTCACATACGCAGAAGGGTTTTTAATCGAGAAGCGGATCGGGTTCGGCAGCACCGCGGCAATGCGCGCGGATTCGTAGCGTGTAAGGCGTTTCGCCGACTTATTGTAGTATCGCAACGAGGCCGCTTCGACACCAAAAGTCATTTTCCCCATTTCAGCTACATTTAGATACACTTCCAGAATACGCTCCTTACTCCACAATACTTCGATCAGCACGGTGAAATAGGCTTCCAGACCTTTGCGGATGTAACTGCGGCCGTGCCAAAGAAATACATTTTTGGCGACCTGCTGCGAAATGGTACTCGCGCCACGCGCCCGCTTGCGATCCTCTGTCATGGCATCGTAAATCTGGTCGAAGTCGAACCCCCAGTGGTTAGGAAAATTCTGGTCTTCGGACGCTACCACCGCCAGCGCAACTTCTTTTGAAATGTTTTCGTACGGCTCCCAGTCATGATGGATCTCGGTATCCTCGTCCTCGACAAACGCGTCGATCTTCCGAGAAATCATATAAGGTGTCACCCAAACGGGTAAAAACCTCAAAACAATCACCCAAACCACTGAAATCACAAAAAAAGCAAGGAAGATTTTGAGCGCAATAAATTGCAGACGGCGGAGCATAAAACTTTTTTACTTCTACAAACAGAAACCAAGTAACAAAAACAGCGTACAAAGAACAGAAACTAATCAGGTTTAGGCAAAGAAATAAGCGCCTTAATCGCCAAAATTTTAATTACGCTGTTTATGAATGAAGATTTACTCAGTTTTATCTGGCGCTTCCAGTATTTCGAAAAAAAAGAGCTGGCTACCGACGAAAATCTGCCGCTGTCCATTCTCCGCCCCGGCCAACGCAATACCGATGCCGGCCCGGACTTTTCTGACGCCCGCGTTTCTATCGACGGCGTGCTATGGGTGGGTAGCGTCGAAATCCATGTAAAGGCTTCCGACTGGCGCCTTCATGACCACGAGCAAAACGGTGCTTACGATGGTGTGATCCTGCATGTGGTTTGGGAAAATGATCAACCGGCCATGCGCCGCGATGGCACATTCGTTCCCACCTTATCGCTGAACGGGCTGGTAAAAGCGTCTATCTTGGAAAGGTACCGCTGCCTGCTCGACGAAAAGGATACTGTTCCCTGTAACCGCCAGTTTGGTGACGTAGAGCAGATCTGCAAATATTCCATGCTGGATAGGGTATTGCTAGAAAGGCTCGAACGCAAGGCGCTGGAAATTCAGCATTTGAACGAAACAAACCAGCAGGACTGGGAGCAGACAGCCTACCAATGGCTTGGCCGGCATTTTGGGTTCAAATTGAACGATGTGCCATTCCAGCGACTTACGGGGATTGTTCCCTGGAAAATTATCCGCAAGCATACCGACCGCCTTATTCAGGTCGAAGCATTGTTGTTTGGCTGTTCCGGACTCATCCCGGTGGATTCGGAAGACATTTATATTCGTCAGCTTCAACAGGAATTCCGGTTTCTGAGCGCCAAGTATAAGTTAGCGGACGACATCATGCAACCACACGAATGGAAATATGCCCGGTTGCGTCCCGCGGGTTTTCCTACGGTCCGGCTGGCACAATTTGCACGGTTACTATGCAATACCGGCGGTTTTCTGAACCGGTTTGTCGTTTCTGACCATTTCGATGAAGTACGTGGATTGTTCCGGATCGTGCAATCGGCCTATTGGCGGGAACATTACCTGTTTGCAAAAAAAGCGAGAGCGCAAGTGCCGGTTCTGGGTACGGATGCCGCCCACTTGCTGATAGTCAATGCCGCAGTGCCGTTACTTGTCGCCTATTCCAGGCAAAGACGACAACCCGAGCTGCTCGATAAAGCCATCTACTGGCTTTCGGAGATACCTGCCGAAGACAATCGTATTACCCGAGAGTGGGCGAGGCTGGGTATGCGCGTGAAAACCGCGGCGGACTCGCAGGCATTGATTGAGTGGTTCAACAATTATTGTACTCCAAGACGGTGCCTCGAATGCATGGTAGGCGCTGCGCTCGTCAGGGATTCCTAGCCGGGGGCACCTAGCCTTTAACCAGGTTAACGCCCGTCAGCAGAAATACCGTTCCCACCAGGAATGGCACGATCGATTCCCATTTGGTAACAGTAAGGCCCAGTACGGGCTTGTCCGATAAAAATGCGACGCATGCGAAAAGCAATACCGCAATACCTAAAATGGTGAGCAACGAACCGAAAAAACGTTTGAATTGAGCGTTTTCCATGAAAAGTGTCTATGAGGAGATTAAAAAGTTCGCAAAAATATTAAATATGCGCTGGCATTGGCGTGGTTACTATAAAAAATGTGCCTTACACACGCTTAAGACCCATTTTTTCACCCTCTCCGATCATGAATTCAAAGGCAGGACCGTATTCGTTGGGAACAATCCCTTCCAGGATCGCTTCGCGCACCGCTTCCTTGATAATGCCTACTTCCCGTGCAGGCTTCAATCCGAATGCTTCCATGATCATTTCCCCGGTAATGACCGGCTGGAAATTGCGGAGCTTGTCGCGCTCTTCCAGGTCTTTGAGCTTCTGCTCTACGAGGTTGAAATTACTGATGAAACGTCTCACCTTCTCCGGATTTTTGGAGGTAATATCTGCCCGGCACAGGTTCATCAGCGCCTCAATATCCTCACCGGCTTCAACAAGCAAACGCCGCATCGCCGAATCGGTAATTTCCTCTTTGGAAAGCACGATCGGGCGCAAATGCAGCCTGACCAGTTTTTTCACGAACCGCATTTTCTCGTTCAACGGCAATTTCATCCGGCGGAAAATCACCGGTACCATCCGCGCACCAACCTCCTCGTGGTTATGGAACGACCATCCATTACGCTTATCGAACTTCTTGGTGGCAGGCTTGGCAATATCGTGCAGAATAGCTGCCCAGCGAAGCCAGAGATCATCTGAAACCTGGCAGACATTATCCAGCACCTGCAAAGTGTGGTAAAAATTATCCTTATGTCCTTTGCCTTCAATGTGCTCAACACCCTGCAGTTCTACCAGTTCGGGGAAAATAATGGCCAGCAGTCCTGCGTGATAGAGTAGTTTAAAACCGTAAGAAGGAGTTTTGGAAAGGATGATTTTGTTCAACTCGTCGGAAATCCGTTCCATCGACACAATACTGATGCGCTCCTTCATTTTAGTAATCGCATCGAATGTGTCAGGTTCAATATCGAAGTTGAGCTGGCTCGCAAACCGGATCGCACGCATCATGCGCAGCGGATCGTCGGAAAAAGTAATTTCGGGGTCGAGCGGGGTGCGGATAATCCTTTTACGAAGATCGCTCATGCCTTCGAACGGGTCGACCAGCTCGCCAAAAGTACCTGCATTGAGGCTGATACCCATTGCATTGATGGTAAAATCGCGGCGGTTCTGGTCGTCGGCCAACGTGCCGTCTTCCACCGCCGGCTTACGGGAATCAGAACGATAGGACTCCTTCCGGGCGCCTACAAACTCAATTTCGAGGTCGCCTTGACGAATTTGTGCAGTACCAAAATTCTTAAAAACACTCACATGCACATCCGGCCCAAGCCTGTTGGCCACCATTTCGGCCAGCTCGATGCCGCTGCCGATGGAAACAATGTCGATATCCTTGCTATTCCTTTTGAGTATCAGGTCCCTGACGAACCCACCGATTATATATGCCTCCACACCCAGCTCCTTCGCAGCCGCGACAACTTTTTCCAGGACGGGGTATGGTGTCAATTGCTCTTTGAAATTCATGCCGCAAAGGTAGGGAATTCTTGTTCGACATGAAGCGCGGGGGGATTACTGAACCATTGATATTCGCGAATAAGCGTACAGACCCGACGTGCCGGTACCTAGACTTTTTCCACCCCAACCTTGACGGCTTCAACCGGCTTCGGTATCTCTATCGGATAATGCTCATTGTCGTAGGCTTCAATAAGATCAGCAAGCATACCTGCTTCGTCGCCTTCCGGCGTACCGATCGGCGCGTCAAAGACCTCATTAAATCTTTTCAGGGCCTGATCGAATTCCTCTTCTGTTTCGATTGGTTTAAGCATGATTAAATCAAATTTGCGTCGATTTTGTCGTATTTCTGATGCGTTCCGATAAAGCGAATAAAAATAAACTGCCTCTCAAATTCGAAGCGAGCAACTAACCGATAACTGTTGCCTTTGATGTTAAACACCATGCGACTATCCTTCAATATACTCACATGACAAAAAACTTCTTTGACATCAACAGGCGACTTCCATTCGGCCCTAACCGCCAACTCATACCATTTCCGGAGATACTCTTCCGAATCGGGGTGCTTTTCCCAAAAATTTTGCAGTGTGCGTTTCACGAAAACCCTCATGGATAATCTGTTTACTAAAATACAATGTTCCGGGGCATGGAACATCATTTAGACGTCAGAATATCGAAAGGGTAACGGTTTGTAGAATAAACTTTTTCAGGAATTCACCATAAAAAACGCCGTCCGCGGGAACCGGTCAAACAACTCATCTTTCAGCTCTTTGCTGAGTGGCAATTCGCTCACGGCGGATGCCATGCATTGCAGCCAGGCCACGGCGTCGTCTTCGGTGATGGTGTGGGGCATGTGACGGGCTCGCATCATGGGATGACCGTACACATCGGAGTAGAGTTGCGGGCCACCGAGGAATTGGGTGAGGAAAAGACGCTGCTTTTCCTTGATCAGGTCTTTGTCCGTTTTGAAAAGCCGGGAAATGAGCTCATGCTCAAAAACCTGATCGTAGAATTTATCGGTGAGTTGCCGCAGCGCGGCGTCGCCGCCAATGCGCTCGTATAATGACTGTTGTTCCATAAAATTAGCTACCGGATTCACTACCGGCCAACTTTACAACTCCGAAGCTACCGCCACAGGTTCCCACAGCGATCATGACTGTTATCAGTTCTCGAAACGCATATGCTTCACCGATTCCCCGGAGCGGGCAAGTTCGGTCAATGCTTCAATGCCGATTTCGAGATGCTGTTTCACATAGCTCGACGTCACTTTTTTGTCGCTTTCCTCGGTTTTTACACCTTCCGGCACCAGTGGATTGTCGGAAACGAGCAGCAATGCGCCGTGCGGAATGGAGTTTGCGAAACCTACAATGAATATAGTAGCGGTTTCCATGTCGATGGCCATCGCGCGGATTTCCCGCAGGTATTCCTTGAAGCTGTCGTCGTGCTCCCAGATGCGGCGGTTGGTGGTATAAACCGTGCCGGTCCAGTAATCGAGCTTCTGCTTTTTAATGGCGGCCGAAACGGTACTTTGCAAACGGAAGGACGGTAATGCCGGAATCTCAGAGGGCATGTAGTCATCGCTCGTACCTTCGCCACGGATAGCGGCGATCGGGAGGATCAGGTCACCTACCTGTGTTTTCTTCAAACCACCACATTTACCCAAAAACAACACAGCCTTTGGATTAATGGCGGATAATAAGTCCATTACGGTAGCAGCCATAGGGCTCCCCATCCCGAAATTGATAATGGTAATATCCTTCGCTGTCGCGGTTTGCATGGCGCGGCCCTGTCCCCGTACTTCCACCCCGAACTTTTCGGCGAACATGGTCACATAATTTCCGAAGTTGGTCAGCAGGATGTAACTTCCAAACTCCTCCACAGGCGTACCCGTATAGCGTGGGAGCCAGTTTTCGACGATCTGTTCTTTGGTGGTCATGAAATTAGCAGGTTTGTTGGTGAAGGCACCAGGGGTTGATTATCTTCGTTCATGGAATCATTGAACCTTCCCGGATTCGCCTACAAAGTTAAGCAGGTAAACGGGAAACCGCATATTTTCGACATCATCCGCAGGAAATTCGTAACGCTCACTCCTGAAGAATGGGTGCGCCAGCATTTCATCCATTTGCTCATCACGCATTATGGCTATCCCAAATCGCTTTTCGCGATAGAGACTGGCTTACAATACAATACGCTCGCCAAGCGTACCGACATCATGGTACTTTCCAACAATGCATTGCCATTCCTGCTGGTCGAATGCAAAGCCCCGTTCGTTAGTGTTTCAGACGCCACTTTCGCGCAGATCAGTCGTTATAATTTCACATTACAACCTCAATACCTGGCAGTTACCAACGGAATGGCACACTATTGCTTCCAGGCTGTGAACGGGCAAATCCATTTCATGGACGATTTCCCCCAATACCGCGATTTCAATTCCTGACCACAAAAAAAACCTGTCCAATACAGACAGGTTCTTTTAACATTCAGGTCATACAAATGCCGACGGTTGATACCAGGCAACCGCCTGCGGGTAATTATTTTGCAGCAACCAATTTCACGTCGATAGAGAAATCGTCGTGGATCATTTTGTCGCCGAGGTTATCGAAAAATGATTTCGAGTTGTATTTAATGTCGTATTTCGAACGGTCAACAACGAGTGTACCAGTCGCTTCCGCACCAGTAGCAGTAGTTTTAACGGTTACAGGGAAAGTTACCGGTTTGGTAATGCCTTTGATCGTCAGGTCGCCGGTTACATCGTAAACACCGGTTGCTTTTGGAGTAGCTTTTGTCACTACGAAAGTTGCAGTAGGGTGTTTTTCAACGCCGAAGAAATCGTCGGATTTCAAGTGTCCGATCAGTTTACCGTTGTATTCTTTGTCGGTAAGATCAGTACAAGTAATGCTGTTCAGGTCGGCAACGAATTTACCGCCGGTCAATTTAGCGCCGTCCAACGTGATCGTTCCTTCTTTCAAGGTGATTTTACCTGTGTGCTCGCCGGTAACTTTTTTACCCACCCAGGTCAGTTCGCTTTTAGCAGGATTCACTTTCAGGCTGGTGGCTTTTTTACCATTGTCTGCTGAAACAGAAGAAGATACAAACAACGCTACTGCAAGAGATGCGACAAAAAATTTAATTGATTTCATTGTAGTTTTGATTAAAAATTAAAGTGAATTATGGATTTGTGTTAATTGTGTTCTAAGCTTGATTTTCGTTTTCCCGCAGCTTGTCGAGCAATGCGCTGATCTGCTCGGCTTCCGCTTCGGAAATAATATTGAAACGGTTTTCCCAATCCTCAATAAACGGGTCCAGCACTTTCAGCAGGTCGAGCCCTTCTTCGGTAATCACAACGTCCACGGCGCGGCGGTCGCTTTCACAGGATGTCCGCTTGGCCAGGTTCTTCGCCAGCAGTTTGTCCACAAGCCGGGACGTGTTGGAACTCTTATCGAGCATGCGCTCCGTAATGTCGCTCACCTTGATCGGGTTGCCCTGCTGTCCCCTCAGAATCCTCAGCACGTTATATTGTTGTGGCGTAATGTCGTGCTCCTTGAAAGATTCCAGCTGCTTATATTCGAGCCACTTGGTGGTATACACCAGGTTTAATGCCAGCTTTTGGAAGGGGCTTCGAAATTTTTTTTGCTTTATATCAGTTTCAATAGACATAGCCAATCGGGTTAAATGCAATAATGATGTATATACATTTAATGTATTAACATCTATTGGCAAAGAAATAGTTCAGTCAGGTAAAAAATATTTTAAAAAATTTTATCAAAGGATAGAGAAATACAAGTAAGTAACTGATTTCCAATGACAAAAATTGAATACCAATAACAACCACCTGACTACCCCAATGACAACCACCTGACATGATCCCGTTAAAAAAACCGCTGATCCTCGCCTCCAACTCCCCCAGAAGAAAACAATTACTACACGAAGCCGGCTTTGAATTCGTCGTTGAAGTGCTCCCCACCGATGAAAGCTACCCCGCAGAGTTACCCGCAGAAGCGGTAGCAGGTTATATTTCACGGGAAAAAGCCGAGCAGTTCCGTGGCCACAGCCCCGAATCCCTGGTATTGACGGCGGACACGGTTGTGATCGCTGACCACCACATTCTCGGCAAGCCAGCCGACCAGGAAGATGCCTTCCGGATGATCCGGATACTTTCAGGCAGAAGCCACAAGGTTGTGACAGCGGTGAGCCTGTTGTCGGATGGTGAAATTCAAACCGTGGCCGATATAGCAGAAGTTTATTTCCGAAACTTGGAAGATTGGGAAATCAACCACTATATTGAGCAATACAAACCCTTCGACAAAGCTGGCTCCTATGGCATCCAGGAGTGGATAGGGATGGTCGGGATAGAGAAAATCGAAGGGTCGTACTACACGATTATGGGCTTGCCGGTCCAGGTCGTTTACCAGCTATTGAAACCGCATTTTCATTAATGCCCCGCTATGTTTGCAGACAGGTCAGCCAGTATCCCGAAAGTTTGTTATGAGATATTCGTCCGTTCTTTCTGCGATTCGAATGGCGACGGCATCGGCGACCTGAACGGTATTATTTCCAAACTGGATTACCTGGCCGATCTGGGTATCGAGGCGATCTGGCTCACGCCAATCCATCCTTCACCAAGCTACCACAAATACGACGTCACCGACTACTACGCCATCGATCCCGAATATGGCACGATGGGCGACTTCAGGCGTCTGCTCGCGGGTGCGCACGAGCGCGGGATCGCCATTTACCTCGACCTCATCGTGAACCACACCAGCACACTGCATCCGTGGTTCGAGGAAGCGCGCAAAAGCAAGGACAATCCCTACCGGCACTTCTATTGGTGGATGAACGAAGATCAGATCGATCACCTCGGTATTTCTGAACGGGAAACCTCCGACGATTCGCAGGTTGTCTACCCATGGCACAAGAACCCCGGTGACGACGAAAAGTATTACGGCCTTTTTTACAAAGGCATGCCCGACCTCAACTATCATTCGGAGGCATTGCGGGAAGAAATCGCTAAAATTATCCGTTTCTGGTTGAATGACGTGGGTGTAGATGGGTTTCGTCTCGACGCGGCCAGGCATATTTACCCCGAATGGGATCAGGAGCAGAGCACTAGTTTCTGGGAGTTTTTTTCAAAAATCGTGGGAGAAGTAAAGCCGGGTGCATTTACAGTAGCCGAAGTATGGGCCGAAACCGAAGAGGTAGCCCCCTATTTCCGCAACTTGAATGCCACTTTTCATTTCGATCTCAGCTTTGCATTGCAACGTATGCTCCTGGCCGGGCGCGATGAGGAGATCATCGACAAATTACAGGCGAGTTTTAATCTGTTCCAAAAATACAACCCGCTATTTGTCAATGCGATTATGCTTACCAACCATGACCAGGAGCGGATAGGGAGCGTTGTAGGCGGCGATATCGAAAAGATCAAACTTGCCGCCAGTATTCTGCTTACACTCCCGGGCCAGCCCTATTTATACTATGGGGAAGAAATTGGGATGCTGGGGAAAAAGCCAGATCCCTACATTCGCGAGCCTTTCCTCTGGGCGCCCGACCCCGACGATCCGCAATTGACCAACTGGATCACGCCGGAATTTACAACCCTGAAAACAGTGGCGCCCCTTTCGGAACAGACCGGCGATTTAAATTCTGTTTTCAATCATTACAAAAAACTCATACACCTGCGCAGAAGCGAGCCCGCGCTGAACCAGATCCTTGCGCCCAACCTGCAACCCGTGCGCCTGGGGGACGATCGGCTGCTCGCCTATTTCCGCCCGCACGTCGACCGGTCGCTCGTTATCATTCATAATCTCGGAGATACCGAAAGTGAATTAACAATACCCGAAGATAAATCGCTGTTTACCCAAGTGCTGTTCTCGACTGATCCATTGCATGAGACGAATCTGACGACGAAGCGGTTATCCGCACATTCGAGTATCATTCTGGCACCGGCGGGCAATACCCGCACTGGCGAAAAGCAGTAGGGAAGTACCGCACCGGTTCTTTATTGCTAAATCGTTGTCGGTACTGCAAATGCATTCCCTATGAAATCCGGTATTGTTTCCACCTGTCTGATCCTCCTTCTGACCTGTACTGCTATGGCGCAAAAGTCCTACCCTACGATGGGCAAGATCGTCTATGAAGATCCCTCATTCGAAAAATTGTTGTCCAAAGAGGCTAAAATTGAAGTGTTAGCTTCGGGATTCGAGTGGTCGGAAGGGCCGGTGTGGGTTAAAGACGGCGGTTACCTGCTGTTTTCAGACGTTCCAAAGAACAAGGTTTACAAATGGGATGAGAAGGAAGGTCTTTCCATATTTCTCGAACCATCGGGCTATACCGGCCGCGGCGTTTACAGTGACGAACCTGGCAGCAACGGCCTGATTATCGACAACAAAGGCCGCCTCGTTTCCTGCGAACACGGCGACCGCCGCATTTCGGCCATGCCTTTAAATATTGGTGGAAAAGTTACGCTGGCAGATAATTTCGAAGGCAAGCGCTTCAACAGCCCCAACGACGTGGTGCAGCACAGCAACGGCGATTACTACTTCACCGATCCGCCGTACGGCCTTGCCAAAAAACACGAAGACCCCACCCGCGAAATCCCGCAATTCGGCGTGTACCGCATTCATAAAGACGGCAAGGTGAGTATGCAGGCGAGCGACCTCAGCCGCCCGAACGGCCTCGCGTTCTCACCCGACGGTAAGACCTTGTATGTTGCCCAATCCGACCCCGAGAAGTCGATCTGGATGGCTTACCCGCTCGATGCGAACGGCAATGCGGGCAAGGGAAAGCTGGTTTACGATGCCACGTCCATGGGTAAAAGAGGCGTTCCCGGCCTGCCCGACGGCCTCAAAATTGATAAAGATGGCAACCTGTGGTCGTCCGGCCCGGGCGGCATGCTCATTATCAGCCCCGCCGGAAAGCTGCTCGGCCGCATCGAAATGGGCGAACTGACCTCCAATTGCGCCTGGGGGAATGATGGATCCACATTATATATGACGGTAGACGGCTACGTTTGCCGCATTAAAACCAATACAAAAGGCGCGGGCTGGTAATCAGTTTTTCTTCCTGTATTCGCGGAGCGTAGCATCGACGTCGCGTTTCACATTGGCCCAATCGGATTTGCCATTGCGGTAAATGTTGGTGTAAGTTTTGTAAAGCATCAGCCGGTCGTCACTGATCCTGTCGAGTTCTATGGCCATCACCTGCCGCGACGAAGATTTGGCATTTTTGTATTCGTTGAGCAGGTTATTGTATTTGTTTTCAAGATTATCCAATTCATACAGAACCACTTCCGCAAGCTTGTCCATTTCTGTATACTGGTTGAACAGCTGCTGATTATAACCCGCATTACCGCTTATGGGTGTAGTAACACCTCCTCCCGAACCATTACCGTCCACGACCCGGTCGTAATCCTTTCGATAATTCGGGTCGGCCGTTTGACTATCCCTTGTTCCCTCCGGAGCGCGCGAGGAGCGGTCGGTCGATGAAGTCGATGAAGAAACGCCGTGGCGTTGGTCGTAGCGCCGCTGCAATGCTGCGGAGCATGAGAAGGTTGCGACGGCAATAGTGGCGATCGCCGCCATGATAGAAAGTCTTTTCACCGATAATTCCGTTAAAAGTTATGCCTCAGGCCCGTGCCGAGATTGGGATTAAAGTAAAAGAATTTAGGAATAAATTCAAGATAACGATCATCCTTGACTTAAAATGACCCCTGCTTCTCAAAAGTCCATTTACTCGAAATCGGGGGTGCTGTTTTGTTTCCAGACCATTTTCTTTCTAATATTGGGGCCTCAATCAGGTACGCCGTTCCAATCAAACTAACACACCAGTGACCCAAATCAAGCAGAACAAGATCTTCAATCCCAAAGATATCATAGCCTATTTTGTTGTTGCGGGTACCGGTGCTTTGATCCAGTTAGTTTCCAGTAGTCTTATTCAGGATTGGTTTAATATCTCGTGGAGCGATTCCATTGTTCCTTCCTACATCATAGGTTTTTTCTGGGGGTTCACCCTCACCAAACTTTTCGCTTTCGACGCGCGCAAGAGCAACCAGACGCGCCGCGAAATGGTAAAATTCCTCATGGTATCCATGGTTTCCCTTTTCATTACCTGGGCGTTCACCATCGGATCTTCGAAAGTACTTGTCGATTACCTGGGCATGGAGGTTTATAAAGTGAAGTTCTCCTTCGCCAAAAAGGAAGTGAATGTGACCGAAATGGTTTGTTATGTCATCGGGATGGGGTTCAGCTTTATCAGCAACTACATTCTGCACAAAACCTTCACTTTCAAAAGCACCGGCTTTTACAATCGACTGAAAGTCCTGATCCGCTGACCGTTACAGCCTTTCGACAATCATAGCAGAAGCTCCTCCCCCGCCGTTGCAAATGGCAGCAAGGCCGTATTTGCCATTATTTTTCTCTAAAACGGATAGCAATGTCGTGATAATGCGCGCGCCGGACGCTCCCAGCGGATGCCCGAGCGACACCGCGCCACCGAAAACATTCACCTTCTCCACATCCAGGTTCAACGCCTGAATATAGGCCAATGCGACTACCGCAAATGCTTCATTTACTTCGAAATAGTCGATGTCTGAAATTTTCAATCCGGCTTTTTTCAACACTTTTTCCGTTGCCAGCACAGGGGTAGTCGTAAACCATGCAGGCTCCTGCTCAGCGTCCGCATAGGCGACAATGCGTGCGATGGGTTTCAGCTTTCGGGCATTCACCGCATTGCCGCCAGCCAGCACCAGCGCAGCACCGCTGTCATTGATCGTCGAAGCATTGGCCGCGGTAACTGTTCCATCCTTGGAGAAAACGGGTTTCAGTGTCGGTATTTTTTCAAATTTAACGCGCTTGTATTCTTCGTCTTCACGCACCGTGGTTATCTCGCCTTTGGCCGACGTGATTTCAACAGCTACGATTTCACTATCGAACGAGCCATTCACTGTCGCCTCCGCTGAGCGCTGATAGGATCGGATCGCGTATTCGTCCTGCGCTTCCCGCGAAATGTTGTATTTCAAGGCTGTCTTATCCCCGCAAACGCCCATACCGATCTGGTCATAAACATCCGTGAGCCCGTCTTTTAGCAACCCGTCGACAATCTCACCATGGCCGTAGGCATAGCCATTACGTGCTTTTGGTAAATAATAAGGAATTTGGGACATATTTTCCATTCCTCCGGCTACGACAATTTCCGCGTCGCCCAGCTGAATCGCCTGCGCGCCCAAAGCCGTTGCCTTCATCCCTGAGGCACAAACCTTGTTCACCGTCGTACAAATCACCGAAACAGGCAGTCCTGCATAAATAGCAGCCTGCCGCGCCGGCGCCTGACCAAGGTTAGCGGAAACAACATTGCCCATAAGCACCTCGTCTACCGAAGCGGGATCGATACCAGATTTAGAAATTGCGCCTTGAATGGCAGTCGCACCGAGCTTTGCGGCATGCACAGAAGAAAGTACCCCGCCAAAACTGCCGATAGGCGTACGTGCGGCGGAGAGGATGAAGGTGTCGGTTTGCATGATGAATGAGTGAATGAATGATTGAATGTATGGATGTTTCCGGTGAGTAACTATCCACTCACGTTCAATATTAACAATAACAAAAGAAACTATTCACTCATTCACTCATTCAAAATTAGCCCCTCATGACAACTCTTCCGAACTCTCCGGCAAATGATCATACTCACCTTTCCAGGCGTAGTAGCCGAAAATCACCAGCCCGGTGCAGATTGGAATGAAAATGAGGATGATGATCGACCATTGCAGGATCGTATTCGTTCGGGCGATGCCTTCCGAAGCGGCGGCAATTTTATCGGCTGCCTGCATGAAGAGGAATATAATGATAGCCGGACCGAGTACGATCCAGAGAAGTCCTAGTATTTTTTTTAAACCACTCATTTTGTATTGGTTATATAAATGTCAAATGCCTTTTAAAAGAGCTAATCCATCACATTGTCACCGCGGCGGTTATCGATGTAAACCGCTCCGATTACGAACGACAATGCTGCTATTCCGATGGGGTACCAAAGCCCCGAAAGCGGCGTAGAACCTTGGAATGAGGCGATTAATGTAGCAATGAACGGTACCAATCCCCCGAAAACGCCGTTCCCGATGTGGTAAGGCAGCGACATGGAGGTATAGCGGATCTGCGTCGGGAAAAGCTCAACAAGGAATGCGGCGATCGGGCCGTAAACCATCGTTACGAGGAGTATCTGGAAGAATACAAGTGCAATCACCATGATGTACGATTGCGTGGAAAGCGTCACGTCCTTGATCACCGTTTGTACACCAGGAACCTCGGCCAGCACGTCTTCGGTGGTAACCTCAACCTTCGATTCTTTGAAAGTCATGCCGTTTGTGAGGGTTTTTGTGACGGTGGTGGTGATCAGGGAGTCTGCCTTGTTGGGTACCAGCGCGCGCTCGATGACCGGCTCCGATTCGCTCAGGAGCATGGTTTTCTGCATTTCTTTCACGTTCGTGGCATCCAGAAAGTATTGGTAAATCGGCCGGTAGCAGATCACCCCGAGCGCCATACCGGTCAGCATGATCCATTTGCGGCCCACTTTATCACTCCACGAACCAAAAATCACAAAAAACGGCGTCGCGAAAACGATCGCCCACAGCAGAATGTACCGCGATTCGTTGAAGTCGAGCTTGCAGGTATTTTCGAGAAAAGATTGCGCGTAAAACTGCCCGGTGTACCATACTACACCCTGCCCCATTGTGGCACCAAATAATGCTACAAGCACCATCTTGAAATTCGCCTTCTTTTGAAAACTTTCTTTCAAAGGGTTAGCGGAGACTTTCCCTTCGGCTTTCAGTTTGGAGAAAACCGGCGACTCATGCATCTTCATCCGGATATAAATAGACACGACCACGAGCAGTATCGATACCAGGAACGGAATGCGCCAGCCCCAGTCGGCAAAGTTTTTTGCGCCCAAAATGTTTTTAGCCAGGACAATCACCCCTAATGAAAGGAACAAGCCCAGCGTAGCGGTCGTCTGGATCCAGCTGGTAAAGAAGCCCCGTTTACCTACGGGCGCGTGCTCGGCTACATAGGTGGCCGCGCCCCCGTATTCGCCCCCGAGCGCCAGCCCCTGCACCAGGCGAAGGATTAGCACGAGAATGGGTGCGGCATAGCCAATGCTGGAATAGGAAGGAATAAGGCCGATCAGGAATGTGGAACCGCCCATCAGCACGAGGGTCAGCAGAAATGTATATTTCCGGCCGATAAGGTCACCCAGGCGGCCAAATACCAAAGCGCCAAAAGGCCGCACAATGAAACCCGCAGCAAAGATCGCGAGTGTGTTGATCAGCGCAGAGGCACCGGCATCGCTCGGGAAGAGCTGTTGGCCGATAATGACCGCCAGGCTGCCGAAAATGTAGAAATCATACCATTCAATTAATGTACCTAAGGAAGAAGCAGCGATTACCTGCGTAATGCTTTGTGTAACATTGGATTCGGTGGAACGCATGGATTAGGAAAGGTGAGGAATTGAACAATTTAGGTGAATAAGTCACAACCCGCATTTCATTACTCATAAGTTCCACATAAAAACGCCCCTGGAAATGATCCAGAGGCAGGTATTAATTCTTAAATGGTTCTCAAAAATCGTCGTCATCATCGTCGAAATCGTCGAGTCTCCTAAGGAGTTCGTCACCGTCTTCGATAACTATTTCGCGATCATCTATATCTTCATCAAACTCGTCGATGACCTTTTCATCGCCGGTTTCCTCATCCAAATCCTCATCTTCGTCGTCATCATCTCCATAAGGATCTTGCGCTACCGGACGGGTCTTTTTTGTGCTCCCTTGGTAGTCAGGGAAAACAGCTGGTTCTAAAATCGCCTCGCTGATGTCAGCAAAGGCCAGTTCTCCACTTTCGCGTATCATGACAGTTTTTTGTTAAATGTTTTCAATGTTAAAAACGTACGACCTAAATTATTAAAATATTCCGCTACCATATCTTCTTTCCTGCCGAAAGATTTCATCAATAATTGACACTACAAAAATAATGATTTGGTAAAATGTAAAAACCTCTTGAAATTGCCAGCCAGAAAAAAAATCATCGCCTGTTGCACCGGAATACCTGCATCGCCGGGTAATTATCAGCACATCTGACTGCAAATGAACACACTTGGCAACACCTGAACCTGTTTTCCAATCCTAACCCTTTTTAATGAATGTTGAAAAAATTTGTTCTCATGGGACTGCTCGCATGCGGCCTCATGTACGGTGGACATGCCGCTGAGGTTATTCCCGACTCTTCCCTGACCGTCAGGAAAACGACCGACTTCCAAGTTAACGGCGAAGGCACCGCACCCAACTGGTCGGCCGCTCAATGGTTCAACCTCACCGTCCAGAAGGGCCCCAACCAGCCGGCGCCCGGCAAACAGCTCCCTACCCGCGTCAAAATCCTCTACTCCGACAAGGGGATGTACTTCCTCTTCGACTGCACCGACCAGAAACTGACCTCGACCATTATGGAGGACTTCGGCGCGCTGTTCAAGGAGGATGTGGTAGAAGTATTCCTCTGGCCCGACACTTCGGTGCCCATTTACCTCGAATACGAAGTTTCGCCGCTGAACTACGAGCTGGCGATCCTTGTCCCGAACATCAAAGGCCGTGCACAAGGCTGGAAACCCTGGCATTACACGGATCGCAACCGGGTACAGCACGAAACCAGCGCGCAAGGTGGGCAAAAGAAGAGCATGGCGGCCGTAGAAGGCTGGAAAGCGGAATTCTTCATTCCTTTCGCATTAATGAACCCAATTGCCAATGCAGCCCCCAAGCCCGGCGACAAATGGCGCGGCAATTTCTACCGCATCGACTACGACAGTGAAACAGCTTATTATTCCTGGCAAAAAACCGGTGGCAGCTTCCACGAATTCAATAAGTTCGGCACGTTGGTGTTTGAATAAAGGCATTATAATCTATCTCAACCTTTTCCCGAATCATGAAACGAACCATTCTTTCATTCATCCTTTTATTGTCGGCTATGACAGCTTTTGCACAGAAACCCAAAAAGGAAATACTGTACCTCGGTACCTATACGCAAAAGGGTGAGGGCATTTATGTCTACGAATTCGACCGCAGTGACTATTCTTTCAAAGAGTTGCAGGTATTGACGAGCAAAACAAGCCCTTCTTTCCTCGAATTTCACCCCAATAAAAAGTACCTCTACGCCGCTAATGAGGGCAATAGCACTGTTTCGGCCTACGCGATCGACCAGACTTCCGGCAAACTCACCGCATTGAACTCGCAGCCGTCGCAAGGCCGTGGCCCCTGCCATGTCAGTGTTGATCCAAAGGGCCGTTTCATTTATTTATCGAACTACGGAAGTGGTGACCTGGCCGTGTACAAGCTCAACCAGGACGGCAGCATCGGCGCATTGGCGGACACTATTCAGGACAAAGGCCGCCCCGACCAAAAGCCGCATATGCACTCCATTATCCCCTCTGCGGACGGCAAGTACATCTACGCTTCGGATTTGGGCATCGACAAAATCATGGTTTACTCCGTTGATCCACAGACCGGCAAACTAACGCCTGGCTCCGTTCCCTATGCAGAGGTAAAAGCCGGTGATGGTCCACGCCATTTCGCGATCCACCCGAACGGCAACTTCGGTTATTCTGCCTGTGAGCTGGCTTCGGTGGTCAATTCTTTCAAGATCGTGAAAGGAAGCGGTGCATTGGTGCCGTTCGAGCGGGTAACTATGCTGCCGTCGGATTTTACGGGTAAAAGCTACGCCGCCGACATCCATTTCTCGCCGGACGGAAAATTCCTCTACGCTTCCAACCGCGGCCACGAAAGTCTGGCCATTTACGCGGTAGACGCCAAAACCGGGAAGCTGACCGTCGCAGGCCACGCGGATACGCACGGCAAGCATCCGCGCAACTTCCTGATCGACGCCAAAGGTGAATTTGCCATCGTGACCAACCGTGACAATGACAATGCGGTCTTCTTCAAACGCGACGCCGCTACCGGCCAATTGACTTATACCGGGAAAGAGATCAGCACCCCCACACCCGTATGCGTGAAACAGCTGTTCCTGAATTGATTATTATCCCCTGATACCCTTGATGGAAATGGGTGCGGATGGCTGAAAAAACAATATGGAAGAATATTTTCAGCGATTTGTGCTTATTTCCATCAACTTTTTTAATTTTAGAATTCTTAATGCTATTCTTCGTTATTATTTAAAATACACCAAAGAAAATATTACTATTTTAATGTCTGGCACAAAAATTGACTTGTACAGATTCTAAATAAGGTAATAATAGCCGATCACTCCGGACGCCCCGACAAGGTCATTGAATAAAGTTTTGGAATTACCTGATACCCAATTTAGCCACAGTTTATGATGAACGGCCAGGATGATTTGCTTCTTATTTCCCTGATCAAGCAAGGAGATAACCGGGCGCTGGATTGCCTCTTCCGGAAATACTATTACTCGCTATGCCGTTTTGCCACCTACCTCAACAACCGTAAGGACCTCGCCGAGGAGATTGTAGCTGATGTCTTTTTCAGGATCTGGGACAAACGGGACAGCCTGACGGTCGAAAAGAATGTACGCTCCTACCTCTTCACTGCCACGCGGCACACCTGCATTAACTACATGAAGCAGGAAAAATACGTCATGGAAGAGCTCAGCGACGATATGATCGAAGAAACGCCCGGCCCGGACGACGAACTGATGTACCACGAGTTCGAAAGCCGCATTACTGACCTTATCAATTACCTCCCGCAAAAGAGAAAGGCGATCTTCCAGCTCAACCGCTTCGAAGGCTTTACCTACAACGAAATCGCCGAAATCCTCTCTCTTTCCGCCAAAACAGTAGAAAACCAAATGGGTAAGGCCATTAAACAACTGAAACTTCTGCAAAAAACTTATCAGATTTAAAAAATATTCTGACGGGATGGGGGTATCCCTATTTTTTATTTGTCCTAACATTAGAAAGCTCTGAATTTGATGTCCGATCACACACCATGGCCCCTTATCGCCAAGTATTTAGCTGGCGAATGCAGCCCGGAAGAAAAGCTGGCTATGGAATGGTGGCTTGAAGAATATGATAACCTGCTGTTGTTCCGGCAGATAGAAGCGGCCTGGAAGCAGGAAAAAGAACCGGAGAACGATCCGGCATTCAACCTGGAAAGCGGGCTTTCGAAGCTGCACGCAAAAATGGCGGAGCAGGAGTACGCGGCCGAAGAAGAAGCACCCGAAAGGCCAAGATTTTTCAAAATCGGCTCCTGGATGGCCGCGGCGAGTATTTTGCTGGCAACGGGGCTGGGTTATCTGGTCGTAAGCAGGCAGCACGATTCGCGAAGCACCGTCGGCGCCGTGATGGAAACCCGCACCAGCGGCACGAAGGACATTGTGAGTATAGAACTGCCTGACGGGACGCAGGTATGGCTCAATAAAAACAGTAAACTCGAATATCCCAAAGAGTTCGACGGTGACGAAAGACAGGTTTATCTGCAAGGAGAAGCGTTTTTCGAAGTGGTACCGAATCCTGAAAAGCCATTTATCGTCAAGAGCGACCGGATCTCGACGCGGGTTTTGGGGACGTCGTTTGATGTTCGTGCTTACAAGGGGGATGAGACAGCCTCTGTCTCCGTGGCGACAGGCAAAGTAGAGGTCAGTAAGGAAATTAAAAAGGGATCCCCTATTCGTATCACGCAGCTTACTCCGCAACAAGAACTGGTGATTAACACAGAAAAGGATGAAACGTATATAGATATCGTCAGCATATTCGACATTGGCGCTTGGCGTAAGGAACAACTTGTTTTTCGGAATAATACATATAGTGAAGTAATCGCCAGGCTTGAAGAACATTACGGTGTGACCATCACCCTGACGGACAAGAATTTAAATGATTGTCGTGTGATGGCTAACTTCAACGAAGGCGCCACATTAAAGGATGTACTGAAACTATTAAGCATTTCGAACTCATTCCGCTATAAGATAGAAGGTACTGAGGTTTCCGTTCGCGGCGGGGCTTGCAGATAAATCAAAAAAGACATATTCCAATTCAGGCCGACGGCCCTTGCGTGTAAACATGCATTTACCGATCAGTATAGCTATGTGCAGTTTTATATAATCCCTCAATTCCTAATTTAACCTTTTCTACCCAATCGTATGAGCAAATTGTTACCAGTACAACAACACCATGTCGCCAACCGGCATTGGAAGCTATTCGTGCTGATGGTCATGATCCTCGCAATCATCGGACCTGCCTTCGCGGTGAATCCAGGCTCAGTGCAAAGCATCGAAGAAGTGAAGATCTCGCTTTACCTTAGAGAGGCCACGCTGCAAAAAGCATTTCTGGCTATCGAGAAGAAAAGTGATTTCAAATTTGTCACAAGCATTGAGCGAATCGACAAAAAGAAACGCATTTCGGTTTCCCTGGAAAACAAAACGGTTAAAGAAGTTCTGGAAACCATATTGTCGGGCACAGGACTTGGTTATACGCAGATCAACAATAATATTGTAATCAACGACAAGCCGGTATCCCATACCACTGTAATCGAAACGACTGTTCCGGCCCCGAATATCAGGGCGCTTGCAAAAGAAGTGAGCGGTACGGTGAAGGACGCCAAAGGAGCGGGTATTCCGGGAACCAACATTCTGGTAAAAGGAACAACGACGGGAACAACCACTGATATAAATGGCAAGTTTTCGATCAATGTGAGCGATGACAATTCGGTCCTCATAGTTTCTTCTATTGGCTATTCCAGCCAAGAAATTACCGTCGGTAGCCGTTCGGTGATCGACGTCGTAATGCTCGACGATATAAAGCAGCTCGGCGAAGTAATTGTAACTGCACTCGGTATCGAGAAGGATGCCAAAAGCATGACTTATGCACAGCAGAATGTCGGCGGTGAGGAACTAACACGCGTAAAGGACCCTAATATGGTGAACTCGCTAGCCGGAAAGGCTGCCGGCGTAGTTATCACAAAGGGAACGGGTGGTCCTGGGTCTTCTTCCAAAGTGCTGCTCCGCGGTAACAAATCCATCACAGGTAACAACCAGCCATTGTATGTGATCGACGGGATTCCGATGAACAGTGCCAACGGAGCCCAGGGAAGCACTTTGTTCGATACCCGTGACGCGGGCGACGCGATTTCAAATCTTAACCCGGAGGATATTGAGAACATTTCGATCCTGAAAGGGGCTTCTGCGGCAGCATTGTATGGTAGTCAAGCCGCAAATGGGGTTATCCTCGTCACCACCAAAAAGGGCCGTAAAGGGCATGCATCGATCAATTTCTCTTCCACCGCCAATTTTGAAAACCCAATTGCATTACCGCAAGTACAAACTTCTTATGGGCAGGGCTACGGCGGTGTGGCCAATACAACGGTAAATGACAGCTGGGGGCCAAAAATCACCAACGGCAGCGACAAGCACCTGAAAGATTTCTTCGAAACCGGCAAAACTTTCGTAAACAGTCTTTCCATCACGAACGGTAACGATATTGGTCAATTCTATGTGTCATATGCGAATACCAAAGCGAACGGTATTGTTCCGGAAAACGATTACAATCGTCATAATGTAAACCTTCGTGGTACCACACAGCTCTTCAACAACAAACTATCACTCGACGCATCGGTCAACTACATCGAGCAGAAGGTCTACAATCGTCCGCAATCAGGTTTTTATTACAGCCCGATTTTCAGCCTTTACCTCTTCCCGACGGGAGATGATTTCTCCAAATACAGCGGTAACAACTTCGAAAAATGGGACCCGGCACGTTTGATGAATGTCCAAAACTGGCCGTACATCAAGAACGAAGCGAGCTCGAACCAAAACCCTTACTGGTTGTCCAAACGCAACCAGACCGACCAGTTCCGAAACCGCACCATTTACGCTTTCTCTGCCAAATGGGCGATCACGGACTGGCTGAACCTTCAAGGACGCACGACTTACGATAAAGTGCAAGATACTTACGAACTGCGCCAGTATGCATCGTCCGACCCGACCCTCGTGGGAAGCAACGGTGGTTACCGCAAGAACCTCACCAACACCGACCAGCTCTATTCCGACATTTTGCTGAGCGGCACCAAGACATTCGGTAAAGACCTGTTCCTTTCTGCGACCCTGGGTTTCAGCAACACGCAGAATACATTTTACGATTTAAATGTGGGGAATAATGGCGCGGCCAATACCCTGTCTTTCCCGAACTACTTTTCAATTTACGCAATGCAAAGCGGGACTGTAGGTGAAGTCTCGAAAGGGTATTTCAATGCGACCGAAAGCTTACAAAAAAGACTATCTCAAGCACTTTTTGGTACAGCTACGGTTGGATATAAGGAAACTTTCTTTCTGGACGTAACTGCACGAAAAGAATGGTCGTCTACGGTTAAGCAGTCCTTTTTCTACCCGTCAGTTGGCCTGTCATACGTGCTAACAGAACACTTGAAGCCAAGCAATATTCTTTCTTTCGCAAAGATTCGCGGCTCCTATGCTGAGGTGGGCAATGCATTACCATTTGGAGTCGCTAATTGGACGCCGCCCTATACGCTTTCTGTTGACGACAATGTCAACGGGCGAACAAACCTTCCTTTCTTTAACGGGAACGACACACTAAACCTTAAACCCGAACGCACACGCTCTTATGAAATCGGAACAGAACTGAGGTTTTTCAAAGATAAACTGAGCGTAAACTTTACTTACTATAATGCTACTACCTACGACCAGGTGTTCCAGATAGTAGCCCCACCGGGATCTGGTGCAACAAATTTCTGGATTAATGGTGGGACTATCCGGAATAAAGGATTTGAGTCGACAATCAGCTATAAAGCTGACCTTGGCGGCGGCGTAAGCTGGACGCCAGGCGTCAACTTTTCGCGAAACATTAACGAAATCAGAGAATTAAGTGACCGACTGACCGCGAACTGGTTTGTATTACAAGCCAGCGGCAGCACCAGGATGCTTCAACTTTTCCTGACTAAACCGGGCATTTCAAATCTTGGTGGACGGAAATACGGCTCGTATGGGGACCTTTTTGGTAAAACCTATCAGCGCGATGAAAATGGCAAGATCAAGTACAACGAAACCACAGGCCTCCCACTCCTTTCAACCGGTGCTGACCAGTACCTGGGCAATGCGAACCCGAAATTCCTGCTTGGATTTAATAACCAGTTCAAGTACAAAAATGCTACCCTCTCGTTCCTGGTAGACGGCCGGTTCGGTGGCAAAATTGCTTCTATGACCGAGCAATGGCTTGACTTCAAAGGCATTTCCAAAAGATCGGGCGATGCGCGTGATGCGGGTGGCGTAAATGTAAATGGCAAAACGATCCCTGCCGAAACCTACTACAACTTTATCTCAGGTAAGGGCGACGTGGCGGCAGCGGCGGAAGAGTATATGTTCAGCGCGACTAATGTGCGTATGCGTGAACTAGCCATCGGCTATACATTCCCCAAGGTATCGAAAGCGATCAAGGACATCAGCGTTTCATTTATCAGCAGAAACCTTTTCTTCTTCTATAAGGACGCGCCCTTCGATCCTGAAGTCAGCATTACCACCGCAAACGCTATGCAGGGAATCGAAGGGTTCAGCATTCCTGCTACCCGTTCATATGGTGTAACCGTTCGTGCAACCTTCTAATAACTATCGTTCTCATGAAACTCTTTATAGAAAAATATAAATTCAGCGTACTGGCCCTCGGATGTTTGCTTTCCGTATCGTCGTGTACAGATTATATGCAAACCCTGAATCAGGACGAAAAGCTGATTACTGATCAGGATCTCGTTCAGGACGCCAACGAAGGTGGCATTTTACTTCCGTTGATGATGAACCGAATTGTAGCGACGACTACGGCGGTTCAAACCCAACAAAATTTGCAAGCCGAGTCCTATGCGGGCTACCTGGAAACCCCCACGCCATTCTTAAATAATGAGAACACAACTACATACTTCATGGTCGATGGGTGGAATAATACTGCGTGGAACACGTCCACTACGAACATTATGGATCAATGGCTGCAAATGTGGAAAAAAGGCTATGAAACGAAGTATCCAGATCTATACGCTATTGCGTTGATCGTCAAAGTGGCAGGCGCTCACAGACTGGTCGATACCTTCGGCCCCTATCCGTATACAAAATACGGTACGTCTGCACAAGTCACTTTCGACTCAGAAGAAGAAGCTTACAATGCATTCTTCTCGGATTTGAATAAGGCAATTACGGCCCTCAAAGCTGCCGAAACGGCTAATCCCAATGCAGACAGAACCCGTTTTGCAAAATGGGACAAATCCTCACTTTCCGGAGAGTACACCAACTGGATCAAACTGGCTAACACATTAAAATTGCGCCTGGCTATCCGTATTTCAAAAGTCAAACCGGAACTCGCCAAGACACAAGCCGAGAGCGCAGTCGCCACAGATGCGGGAGGATTGTTGACCGATATCGGCTTTTCTGTAACCGGAGGCAATGAAAATCCCTATTATACCATGGCCAATGCATGGTCGGACACACGCCTCTCCGCGACGATAGAAACGTTTCTGACTGGTTTCAACGACCCACGTCTTGCAATTTATGCCATACCTGCTACTGATGCATCGGCGGGCGGAAAGATCAAGGGCATTCGTGCTGGCTCAGAAAGGCCCGATAAAAGCCGTTACCAATTTTTCTCACTACCGAATGTAACAACAAGCGCTCCCGTGAAGCAGTTGGATGTGGCAGAAAGCTATTTTCTGAGAGCTGAGGGAGCATTGCGTGGCTGGAATATGGGTGGCACAGCACAGAAGTTTTATGAGGAGGGCGTGCGTGCATCTTTCAAAGCTAATGGCGTAGGTGGTGTAGACGAGTATTTGCTTGGCACAACAACGCAGGCAGCCTACGTCGATCCTAAAAACACCAATAACAACATAGCCGCACAAACTAAAATCACAGTAAAGTGGGACGAGGCCGCGAGCTTCGAGACAAAACTCGAAAAGATCATCACCCAAAAGTGGATCGCATTGTATCCCGAAGGCACGGAAGCGTGGTCGGAGTTCAGAAGAACCGGCTATCCGAAGCTGTACCCGGTTGCCGTAACTAAAAATCCGGATCTACCTGCGGGGACATTCATTAAAAGATTGACTTATCCGTCAGTAGTGACCAATTCGGGTGGCGACGCAGTCAAGGCAGCCGTAGCAGCGTACCTTGGCGGAAAAGACAGCGCAGCGACCCCGATCTGGTGGGATGTAGATTAATGTTGGACGAGTAGTAAGCAGTGCCTTCCGGCAAATAATTCCGGAGGGCACTTTCACGATCCACTAATCGGAATAAAAAGGCATTGAAACGGGCATTGACCAAAGTATATTTTTTTAAATTCTGATTATTAAAAAAATTATCTTACCAAACGGAGTATTGAGGCCTATAAAATGCATCCTTGCTCTGCATACCGTCTAAACCATTCTGTAAAGCCTTTAACCAATCTATTCAGTCCTTAACCATTATGATAAACCGCAGAGATTTAATCAAGCATCTGTCCACAGTTCCCCTCCTGGGCGGATTTTTGGGCAATGGTACCGCAGAAGCTGCCGACCTGCTCGTCAAGGCGCCAGTCCGTAACCTCGCCAAAGAACTCGGCATCCGTACCTTTATTAATGCAGCGGGTACCTACACAATGATGACCGGGTCCCTCATGCAGGACGATGTGGTGGCTACGATCCAGGGGGCGGCCAAAGAATTTATGATGCTCGATGAAGTCCAGACGAAAGTAGGCGAGAAAATCGCCGCCATTACCCACGCCGAATCGGCGGTGGTGACTGCCGGGTGCTTCTCGGCACTTACGCTCGGGCTTGCGGGCGTGCTCACGGGTATGGACCCAAAAAAAGTGGAAGCATTACCGCATTTGGAAGGTACCGGTATGAAGTCGGAAGTGATCATTCAGAAAGGCCACAACATCGGCTATTCGCATGCATTGACGAACACCGGTTGCAAAATCGTCCAGGTTGAAACTGTGGAAGATTTGCAGAAGGCGATTAATGAGAAGACCGCATTGATGTGGTTCCTGCACATTCAGTCCGATAAAGGGCAGATCAATCACGAAAAATGGATTGAGATTGCAAAGAAAAATGGCATTCCTACTATGATCGATATGGCTGCCGATGTGCCGCCCGTTGAAAACCTATGGCGTTTCAACGACCTGGGCTTCGACCTCGTGTGCGTATCGGGCGGGAAAGCCATGCGCGGGCCACAAAGCGCAGGTATCCTGATGGGCAAAAAGCAGTACATCGACGCTGCACGCCTGAGCATGCCTCCGCGCGGATCGACCATCGGGCGCGGTATGAAGGTGAATAAGGAAGAGATCCTCGGCATGTACGTCGCACTCGACAATTTCGTGAAGATGGATCACAAGAAAGAGTGGAAAATATGGGAAGACCGCGTGGCAACCATCGAGAATGCTGTAAAAAGCGTGAAAGGTGTCGTTACCGAAGTCACTGTCCCCGAACTGGGCAATCATACCCCTACATTGAAAGTATCGTGGGACGCGGCGAAGATCAGCCTGCCAGTGAAAACCTTGCAGGAAAGCCTTCGCAAAGGCAACCCGTCGATCGAGGTAATGCCCGGCGAAAACAATTCGCTCACCATTACCACCTGGATGCTTAAAGCGGGCGAGGAGAAAATCGTAGCATCCAGATTGAAAGAAGAGCTGTCGAAAGCAGTTGTTTAAATATGTACAGTACCATTAATATTCCTAAACCCAACCTTTTCAAGAAGTAAAATGCAACACAGGTCTATCCTTTTCACTCTTCTGGCATGTCTGCTTGGCGTAGTTTCCCATGCCCAGACGTACAGCGTTCTGATTAAAGGCGGCACGGTGATCGACCCGAAAAACAATATCAACCAGGTAATGGATGTCGGTATTTTCGAAGGGAAGATCAGGAAAGTGGCGAAGGATATCGATCCGAAGGAGGCCCGCCAGGTAGTGGATGCCAAAGGGATGTATGTAACACCCGGATTGATCGATATCCATGGACACGTGTTTTTCGGTACCGAGCCAAACCATTATCTCAGTAATGGTTTGGTGGCGTTACCACCCGACGGCTTCACCTTCCGCGTAGGCGTAACGACGATCGTCGACGCGGGCGGTGCCGGCTGGGATTCGTTTTCAGAGTTTAAAAACAATGTAATCTTCAATTCCAAAACCCGCGTACTCTCGTTCCTGAACATCGTAGGACAAGGCATGCGCGGCGGCAACTGGGAGCAGGATACGGCCGATATGGACCCAAACCTGGCCGCGGGCGTCGCGATCAAAAATCGCAACGACGTGGTGGGTTTCAAAGTGGCGCATTTCCAGGGTAAAGATTGGAAACCGGTTGATAACGCAGTGAAAGCAGGAAAGCTGGCAAATATGCCGGTGATGGTCGATTTCGGTGGCAGCACACCGCCCCTCCCGCTCGAAGAACTGTTTATGAAACACCTTCGCCCGGGCGACATATACACACACGCATACACGCTGCTCGAAGGCAATATCAGAGAGACAATCGTGGATGAAGCCACGCAAAAAGTAAAACCGTTCGCACTCGAAGCCCGCAAGAGAGGCATTATTTTCGACGTAGGCTACGGCGGCGCAAGTTTCAACTACTCGCAGGCGATCCCGGCTATGAAAGCCGGTTTTTACCCCAACACGATTAGTACCGATCTCCACACCGGCAGCATGAACGGCTCGATGAAGGACATGCTGAGCATTATGTCGAAGTTCTATAATATGGGGATGGACCTGCCGTCGGTGATCAAAGCCAGCACCTGGGAACCAGCCAAAGTGATCCATCGGGAGCAGCTGGGCCACATTACCGAAGGCGCCATCGCCGACGTAGCCGTGTTCTCGATGCGAAAAGGCAATTTCGGTTTTTATGACAAAACCGGATATAAGGTAGAAGGCAAAGAAAAACTCGAATGCGAACTCACCGTCATGGGCGGAAAAATAGTTTATGATTTGAACGGCATTACGTCGCCGATATATTTGACTAAATAACATAGACCATGCATCATCGCATACTTAAACCCCTCTTTAATTGACCTATGTTAAAAAAACGCTTAAAATGGTCTGCCTCACTTCTTGTCCTGCTCGGGCTGGGGTTTACGCAGCACTCCGACCGGGAGTTGCCGGTTGTCAATACCAAAAATGGTGGTCTGTTCTTGCCGGACGGCTTTGAGGCTACTGTTGTCGTGGACAGCCTTCCGGGTCGTGCGCGCCATATTGCGGTGAATGACAATGGTGATATTTATGTGAAAGCGCGGTTTGCCGATAAGGGAGAGTCGGTAATCGCATTGCGCGACACCAATAAAGATGGGCGGGCCGATATCATCAAGCGTTTCGGCGGTGCCGCGAAAGAACGGGCTTACGGAACGGCCATGCGGATTTACAAGGGTTACCTGTATTTCAGCTCCGAGCTCGTGGTTTACCGTTACAAACTGACGCCCGGCCAACTGGTGCCCGACAGCCCGGAAGAGGTGATCCTCACCGACGACCACCCGCACGGTATGCACGAGCACATCGCCAAGCCGCTCACATTCGATGACAAGGGCTTTATGTATGTGCCTTTCGGTGCCAATTCCAATGCTTGCCAGGAACAAAACCGCACGCCCGGCTCCAAAGGGATGGACCCATGCCCGATCCTCGAGGATCACGGCGGTATCTGGAAATTCGACGCGAACAAGACCGGCCAGTTACAGAAGGACGGCACGAAGTTCGCGACGGGTTTGCGCAGTGTGGTCGCATTGGACTGGAATTTTCAGGACAACAACTTATATGCGGTGCAGCACGGCCGCGACGATCTCCTGCGCCTTTGGCCGCAACTTTACAACGGCTGGCAAAGCGCCATGCTTCCTTCGGAGGAATTTCTGAGAATTAAAGAAGGCACGCACGCCGGCTGGCCCTATTGTTATTGGGATCAGATGCAATCCAAAAAGGTATTGAACCCCGAATATGGCGGTGATGGTAAAATTGTAGGCCAGTGTGATCAATATGAAAAACCGCTGATTGGCTTTCCCGGCCATTGGGCGCCCAATGATATTCTTTTTTACCAGGGCAACCAGTTTCCCGAGCATTACAAAAACGGTTCGTTCATCGCATTCCACGGTTCCACCAACCGCGCACCCTACCCTCAGTCGAGCTATTTTATTGGTTTTGTTCCTTTTAAAAACGGCCAGGTTGCCGGTGAATACGAGATTTTCGCGGACGGTTTCGCGGGCCTCGACCCGATCGTGAACGTGAGCGACGCAGTGTACCGTCCGATGGGCATCTCCATGGGGCCCGACGGCGCTATTTATATCGCCGAAACCGAAAAAGGTAAGATCTGGAAAGTCACCTACAAGGGTAACAAGAAAAAGTTTGCCAAACCGGCGCTTGCGAAAATGGAGCAGCGTAAAACGATGTCACACATCCGCACGCCCGATTTTGTAAACGATAACCTGGATAAGGACAAACCCATCGCAGGCGGCAAGGTTTACAGCGTGTATTGCACGGCCTGCCACCAGCGTAACGGCATGGGCGACTCGCAACGCTTTCCACCACTGGGTGGGGCAGAATGGGTTACCGGCGACAAAGAGCGGCTGATCAAGGTGCTGTTGAATGGTCTGGAAGGCCCTATCGAAGTTAAAGGCCAAGCCTACAACAATGTCATGCCGCAGCACAGCTTTTTAAAAGATGAAGAAGTTTCGGAGGTGTTAACTCACATCCGGAGCAACTTCGGAAACAATGCAAGCCCTGTCACGACGGACGAAGTAGCCAAAGTGCGGGCCGCGATTAAATAGCAAGATATTACGCCATTCATCTTCCAACCCCGTTTAAGCGGATATTACTCTCCGGCAATTGAGTTTTCCTTTGAAGGGGTTGGAGGAAGAATGGCAAGTGTAACTAATTTACCATTTCTGTATATTCATGCCGAAAAATAAAATCATAATCGCAGGCTTCTTTATTCTTTCCGGAATCGGTCTGGCGGGTTTTTCTTCCGAGAAGAACGCTTCCACACACCACAATCAGGAGCCATGGAAGGCACCGGCCTGGGCTGATACCCTGAAAAGCCCTTTTCACGAGGAGCCACTTACGCTGGCCCAGGGCGAAGAACTGTTTACATTATATTGTTCCTCATGCCACGGCGAAGGCGGGTATGGCGATGGTGCCGCAGGCGGTGCATTAGGCCAGAAACCAGCCAATTTCCACGATACGCTGGTGAAGGCACAAAGCGACGGCTCGCTATTTTGGAAAATGTCGAACGGCCGCGGGAATATGCCGCCGTTCCAGGATGTGTTTACAGCCGAACAACGCTGGCAGCTCGTAGCGTACATCAGACATTTGGGCAAAAACGAATAAGATTTTTAAAAGAATACTTCGGCAATCGGCAGTCGGCTTTTCAGTTCAATAGCCGGAATCCGATTGCCACCTAAACCTCTTAAAACATTATGTTACAATACAGCCGCATCATCAAGTCCGGACTTACGTCGGCACTCGCACTGGGCCTGACGTTCCATGTTTTCGGACAGCAACGGGAAGTATCGACTTCCGTCCCCAAAGCACTTCGCGACGATATTACCATCGAAGAGTACATGAAAGTGGAACCGGAAGCGGTTCGCCTGATCCAGCACCCGGTTACCGGAGAAATGTACTATACTACGTTTTTTGGTGATGTGGTTAAAATCGTGGTCGAAAACGGCAAGCCGGTGAGTAAAAAGCTGCTATCCGTCGAAGATCACGGCATTCCCCGCTTGCAAGGCGCTGCTTTTCATGGCAATACCCTCTTTCTGGCAGGAAATGTGAGCGTCAACAACAATAAAGGCAATAAAGGCCGGATAGTCCGCTATGAAATGAAGCCCGGCGTGGGAACGCCCGGCGTCGACAAGCCTGAAATGACAGTTGTTTTCAATACCGTTGAATACGGGGCGAACAAAACGACGTTCGATCACGGCTGGAACGCGCTGGAAATCAGCCCGGACGGCAAATACATTTACGTAAACACAGGCGCACGCACCGACCACGGCGAGGTGCAGGACAATGGCGGCGAATATCCAAATGCGCGCGACAATGCACTCACAGCGAACATCTTCCGCTTCCCGATCAACTCCAAAGATCTCTTACTTTCAACGGATCTCGCCAAACTCAAAGCCGAGGGCTACATTTTTGCCGAAGGTATCCGTAACGCCTACGACATGGCCTTCGATGCCAAAGGCAATCTCTTCGCAGTTTCCAACTCCGGCGATTATGACCATCCCGAAGACATGTTCTGGGTACGCAAGGGACACCATTACGGCTTCCCCTGGGTAATGGGCGGAATCGACAACCCGCAGCAATTCCCCGACTTCCAGGCCGACCCTGAGAAAGATCCGTTCCTGAGCAAGTTTGCATTCGCATTCCTAATGAAGTATTTTCACAACGACCCGGACTTCCCGAAACGGCCGGCCGGTGTGAAATTCTCTCCTTCTGTTCAAAACCTTGGCCCTGATGCCAACGAGTATCGCGACCGCAAAACCGGCGCGGTAATGGATGGGGATACTACTGGTGTGACTGTGGGTACTTTCAATGCGCATTCGTCCCCATTAGGCATCTTCTTCGATACGCACAATGCATTAGGCAAGGAATTCACCGGCGACGGCTTCGTGATCCGCTACACCGGCGGCCCGCGTAACGGCGTCGTAAACCCGAACCCATTGCGCAGATACGGTAAGGACTTGCTTCACCTGGAAATGACCTACGACAAAAAGGCCGACAACTACAAAACCAAAACCACCAGCATCATCAACAACTTTACCGCCCCTACCGATGCGTTGCTTATCGGCAATACGCTGTACGTCATCGAGTACGGCGGCAAGCAAGGCGGCAACAAAGCAGGTGGCAGTCTCTGGAAGATCACCCTTCCAGCCAATGATAAACTGGCGAAAAAAGCCAAAAAGAAAACTTCGTAATACATCTCGTTCTACATATAACTTTAATCAATCCTGTTATGAAATCTGAAAGAAGGTCTCTTATTAAGAAACTCTTTGCTTCCGTTGCTGGCATCGCCGGCATTGGTGCTGTATCTAAAGTGCACGCGGAAGTAGCTGCACCTGCGCCCCAAAAAGAAGTGGGTGACGTGGAAATGTATCAGGACGTACCTCTTTTCTCGGGCCATACCAAGTTCAACAACCTTGTTTTCGTGGCTGGTAAAGGTGCCCACTTCGAGGGCGACATTACGGCTCACACCAAGCACGTACTCGACGAATTGGAAAAAGAGCTGATCAAAGCAGGTTCTTCGATGGAAAAAGTACTGAAATGCTCCGTTTTCCTCCACGACCTGAACGATTACAAAGCCATGAACGAAGCCTACAAAGGCCGCTTCGGCAGCAAGCCGCCATGCCGCACCACCGTAGCGGTGTATGGCGGCGTACCAGGCGACTCGCTCGTTGAAATCGACTGTATTGCTTACGTTTAGAATTTAGGAGGGAGGAAGGAGGAAAGGGAAAATGGAATTGCATTCAAATTCTCTCTTCTTCCTTCTTCCATTTCAGTACTACCTCTCGAACCTTTTTCAGTGTCTTTTCTCCCCTTCCTCCATCCTCCCCTTCCTCCTTTCCTCCTTTCCTCCTAATCCAAAGAGTAACCAATCCGGCAAAACGAACCACTTACCTCACTTTTCACAAACTTTAATTCTGGAATAATACAATTATCCAAGATTAAATTCGCTCACTAAAAATAAAGTCGGACTTATATTTTAGATTATCCCGATTAAACAGTTAATTTGTTTAACCTACCCGACAAGATTTGAACAAGAAACAACGCATCGCTGAGGAGAATGAAGTTCTTTTGAATCTCTGGCACCAAAGCCAGGCCGGGGACAGTCTGGCATTTTGCCAATTGGCCGATAAGCAATACCGCACTCTTTTCAACTACGCCTGCAATTTCACCTCCGACCGGGAGTTCATCAAGGACGCCATTCAAGACTTGATGATCCACATTTGGGAAAGGCGTCAGAATATTCAAATCCAGTTCGTTACCATTTATTTCCTGCGTGCGCTGCGCAACCAGTTGATGCAGGAATTCCGGCGCAGCAACGGTTCCCACCCGTTTCTTGACATCGATGAAGCCCACCAACTTTCAGACTACCAAACAGTTGAAACTGAAATTGAACGGAAAGAGCTGCTGAATGAGAATCAGGTCAAAGTGCGGTGTGCTATCGAAGAATTGCCCCGTCGCCAGAAAGAGGCTGTTTTCCTCAAATACTTTGAAGGAATGGACAACGAGCAGATCGCCGACCTCATGCAGGTAAACCGGCAGTCGGTCGCCAACTTGCTTTTCAAAGCCATCACCTCGCTCAAACGGCACATTCACCCGATCAGCAACCTGCTGCTCCTTTGCTTCGCGATGCAGTTCTAGACTTGCCGCCCCCTGAATTCCAGCATATAGATCCGGATAGCTCACTTATCTTTTCAGAAAACCGCGGCTGTAAGCAATCGGAAGCTATCTTTATGCATCCTTTCGTCAACAAAAGATAACCGATGCTACAAACTGCCAGTCGAACTCTCTGGATAGATTACCTCCGTTCATTTCTGACAGTTCTGGTGGTTGCTCATCATTCGTCGCTCGCTTATACCACTTTCGCGAGCTTTGATAAGGTTGCCTATATCAATTCCACCCATCCGGTTGTCGATACCCGTCGCTGGGTAGGACTGGATATTTTCGAAAACTTCAACGACGTATTCTTCATGTCGCTGATGTTCCTGATCGCCGGATTGTTCGTTGTCAAAAGCATTGAACGCAAGGGTGTCACCGCATTCCTTCGTGACCGGTTTTACCGCCTTTTCATTCCTTTTCTGGTTGGAGGCACCTTGCTCAACCTGCTCGCGCATTACCCTGCGTACCTGGTCGCACACGGAAGCGGGAGCCTGCCCGCCTACGTGACAGATTTCTTCGTTGTTGAGCAATGGCCCGTTGGCCCGCCCTGGTTCATCTGGGTACTGTTTGTGTTCAATGTGGTGTTCGCATTCATCTATTTAACCAACAAATCACTCCTGGGGAGCAAACCGCTCGCTGCTCAATCCGATGGCTCGATCACAAAAACTCATAAACCCGTAAAAACCCTGCTATACTGGTTCCTGTTCACCTTCGCATTGTACGTTCCATTCGCATTCTGGCTCGGGCCGGGAACATGGACTGGCTTCGGGCCATTCGATTTTCAGATCAGCCGGGCAGCATTATATTTTGGCTATTTCATACTTGGTACCTGGCTAGGTAAAGTACGCTTCAACGAATCTCTTTTCGGTACCTCTTCCCTACTCGTACGTCGCTGGCCGCTATGGCTGTCTCTGTGCGCAGGTGTATATACGTTGCTTACAATTATGCCGCCATTCCTGACCAATCTCGTCAAGCAGGGCACATTTTCCGAGATTACAGGCTACCTGATTTACTTCTCTATTTACATGCTATCCTGCACATTCAGCTGCATTGCTTTCCTTACAACGTTCCGTGCATTAGTTAAAAAGCCGAATGCCGCGTGGGATTCCCTTTCCGATCATGCTTACCTGATCTATTTGCTGCATTATCCGTTTGTGATCTGGGCCCAGTACTTACTACTAGAGCTACCCTTCACAGCATTTTTCAAGTTTCTCATAACATTGTCAGTTGCACTTCTCGGAAGCTGGGGGTTGGCTATTCAACTGCGAAAGGCAAAATTTGTTAAACAGTATCTTTAAGTCTGCAAAACCATATCATTTAGAACTTTTCAATACCTAACTGTTTGCAAATCGTCTCACAAAGCGATTTGTCTAACCTCGGGTGCCGCGGGACCGTGCTACGAAGGCTTTGGTCGTGATTAACATACAGGTCATGCTTTGCGCCATGCCGCCTGAGAAAACATCCGTGTTTTTCAAGATGCTTCATAAATTCGTTGCGTTTGACGGACATCAGGCAAATTCCAGCTCCTGCATCGATACAATATTTTTGAAGGTGCGCTGTGAATTGTTTTTTTCCAGAACGACATCTGAATCCTGGAAGTAGAGGCCAAGCGCGTCCTGAATGTTATCCATAACCTGCTCCACATTCGCTCCCTGAGTTACGACGCCCGGAATCTCCTGAACCTGTCCGATCAGCATCTCCTCTCCCTGCGTAATCACTACTGTTAATTTCATATCATCTTTCTTTAATGTCTAATTCGACGCTAAACAAATTTACAAAAATCCCGCACCACATCCGGCCAATGCTCCCCGGCACTTTCCAACCGAATCCTGCTAGGCTCTATATTTCAAAAGAAATCCGATTTTAATTATAGGAACAGATGCCATGTAGCGCTGCGAAAGCTGGGTAGTGAGCAGCCATTTATGTTCCAAATCGCCTGATTTCTTTCTAAAAATATAAAATGATATTTAAGACATCAAATTTTTGATCGCTTAAAAACCAAACAATGAATTTCCGGCTGGTACAGATATACCAACGGTCAAAAGGCACGCGGTTTACGCACTTCACCACATTTTATTTGCCCTTTCAAAACTTTTCAAAAATTAATTTCCGAAAGGAGAGTATTGACCCAATGTTCTCGCATCCTTATTAAAATTAGCCATATTATTATTTGCCCGATATGCTCGATTACCGCAATTTTCTTCCGGAGGAACTAGCCGCCGATCCATCTTTCAGACGCTGGGTGTTGTTCGACAGCCCCGCCGATGAAGCCATATGGGCCGAATGGCTGGAACATAATCCGGACAAACAGGATCTCGTTGATCGCGCCAGAAATTTTCTGATGGCGACGGAAGCGGCGTTCGATCAGATTTCGGATGAGGAAGTGGCTAATGAAATCTACCGGCTCTCGCACGCAATCGGCGAAAATAATGCGAAAAAATCTTCGTCATGGCTGCGTTTCAGGCCTAACTGGTACCATATGGCAGCCTCCGTGCTGATCCTGATGTTTGCCGGGTGGTGGTATAACAAGCAAACGCTTTCACAGAAGCAGTCGGACCAGTATAAGGTGATCCTGAGCCAGATCAGGGAGCCGCTGATCGAAGCGATAAACACGGGGAACGAAGCGAAACTCGTGATTCTGGAAGACGGCAGTTCGGTGCTGTTGCAGCCCGACAGCCGCATTACCTATCCGCGCCGGTTCGAGGGCCGCAAGCGCGAAGTGTTTCTGAAAGGAGAGGCGTTCTTCGAAGTGGCTAAAAATCCCGGCAAACCTTTTTACGTGTATGCACATACGCTGGCTACAAAAGTGTTGGGTACGAGCTTCAAAGTGAGCGCATTCGACGGCCAGGAGGTGAAAGTGGTGGTCAAAACCGGTAAGGTATCTGTTTTCCCGATGACGAAAGAAGCGATCGCCAGCCAGCATGCGGATGATAAACTGGGAGGAATGGTATTGACCCCCAACCAACAGATCACATTCGCACCCAATGAGTTACGTCTTACCAGGAGCCTTGTTCCGGACCCGAAACTGCTGGAATTACCCATTCAGAGACAGTCATTCGAATTTAAGGGGACGCCGATTACAGAAGTGTTTGCGGCATTGGAAAAATCATATGGCGTGAAGATCGTATTCGATGCCGAGGTAATGCAAAACTGCTATCTGACCGCGTCGCTCTCCGATGAGCCGTTATTCGAGAAGATCAACCTGATTTGCAAGACGATCGGCGCGCAGTACGAACAACTGGATGCCAGCATCATCATCAACAGCAAAGGATGTTAATGAAAATACCTTTCTCTCAATACTTTATGACAAATTCACCCTTGCCTATGAACATAAACCACTACTAATTTCCAGTCCCAAAAAGGTCGATGATGCTGCAACACCACCGACCCGATCAAATCCCCATGCTTGTGTACGCTTAACAGCATCTGAACGAGGCTGCTGTGGGAACCATTATGCCGAATTTTAACCCGACAAAAATCAAAATTATGTCAAAAAGAGTACAATTTCACCATGCTTTACAGAAAATCATGCGCATTACTCTGTATCAAGCCCTGCTCTCCATCGCGTTCAGCACTTTCGTTCATGCGAACGATGTGCGCGGACAACGTGTGTTAGAACAAAAAGTGACTTTGCGTTTAGCCAATTCCGAGATAGACAAGGCATTGGAGAAGATTGAGAATGTAACGAAGGTTAAGTTCATGTACAACCCTCAGATCTTTACTAATCAGAAAGCATCCTATAAATTTCAGGACGAATCATTATCCGAAGTTCTCAGTAAAATTCTGACTCCGCATAAAGTTACTTACGAAGTGGTGCAGGACCGCATCATCCTGCGCCGTGAACAGGCACCCGTTGAAGAAAATGCAATAAAAACGTCGCCCAAACGCAACGTTACAGGAAGCGTTAAGGACGAAACCGGCGCTGGCCTGCCAGGCGTGAGCGTACTCGTAAAAGGCACGCAAAGAGGAACTTCCAGTGACGCAGAAGGCAAATTTTTTCTGGATATTCCGGATGGCGAACTGGCGACTGCCGTTCTGGTTTTCAGTTTCGTAGGTTACACGACACAGGAAGTTGCAGTAGGCAGCCAAACGAGCGTGGATGTGCAGCTGGCGCCAGAGGCAAAGGCTTTGAACGAGGTGGTTGTTACGGCTTTGGGTATTTCCAAAGAGAAAAAGGCGCTGGCCTATGCAGTAACCGAGGTGAAAGGCAGCGAGTTTACACAGGCCCGGGAAAACAACGTGGCGAATGCATTGACAGGTAAAATTGCAGGCGTTAACGCAACCGGTATGTCGACAGGCCCTGGTGGTTCCAGCCGCATTATCATCCGCGGTAACGGATCTTTGAGCGGTAACAACCAGCCTTTGTACGTAATTAACGGTATGCCGATGGACAACAGCGTACCAGGCGGCGGCAATGCTTCGGACGGTAATGGTAACAATACCGACCGCGGTGACGGTATCGGTGGTATCAACCCCGACGACATCGAGTCGATCAGCGTTTTGAAAGGCGGCCCGGCAGCGGCTCTTTATGGTGCACGTGCTTCCAATGGTGTTATTTTGATTACTACCAAAAAAGGACGTGCACAAAAAGGTATCGGCGTGGAGTACAATGGCAACTTCTCGGTGGACAACCTTTCGATCATCCCTGATTGGCAATACGAATACGGGCAGGGTGTGGACGGTGTAAAACCTACTACACAAACGCAGGCAAAAAGCTCGGGACGTTTATCATATGGTGCCAAAATGGACGGCACGCCGGTTGTTCAGTTCGACGGTGTGGAACGCCCTTACTCGCCGCAGAAAAACAACCTGAAAAATTTCTACCGCACCGGAACAAACTACATCAACTCCATCTCGTTCACTGGTGGTAATGAAGTGGTCAACTTCCGTTTCGGCTTGAACAATACGAGTTCAAAAAGCATTGTACCTAATTCTTCTTTCAACAGAAGAATCGCCAACCTGAACCTGAATGCACAGCTGGGTAAAAAACTGAGCATTGAAACTGTTGTTCAATACAATATCGAAAACGGCCACAACCGTCCGAAAGTAGGTTATGCGGACTATAACCCGCACTGGGCAACTTACCTGGTAGCCAATACGGTGGACATCAGAAGCCTTTCTCCTGGTTATGACGCTACTACTGGCAAAGAGATCGAATGGAACCCCGTTCCTGCTGCCCCGAACCCTTATTTCGTGATCAACAAGTTCAAGAATGAGGATACCAAAAACCGTTTCCTCGGACAAGCGAACATCAAGTACGACATTCTCGACAACCTGTTCATTAAAGGTAGCGTGAGCCAGGATTACTACAATTTCAATTACGAATTCGTAGTACCGACCGCCAACGCGTACCAGCCACTGGGAACCTATGAAGCGAAGAAGGTAACATCTTCCGAAACCAACGGAATGCTGACTTTGAACTACTCAAAGGATTTCTCGGAGAATTTCAATTTCTCGGCACTCGTGGGTGGCAATATTCAGAGAAGCATCTACGACCAAACCGCATTCAATGGAGCAGAGTTTACAATCCCGGGCTTTTACAGCTTTACCAACCTGGCTACTTCGACGGTTATTCCTACCTACAACAAAAGCGGTATCAACTCACTGTTCGGTTCGGCGGATATTGGTTACAAAGGGTTTGCCTATCTGACCGTTTCAGGTCGTCAGGACTGGTTTTCGGTGTTGAACAGCAAGAGCAACAGCATTTTCTACCCTGCGATAGGCGGTTCGTTGATTTTGTCGGAGGCATTCAAACTGCCTGATGTGGTCAGTTTTGCGAAACTGCGCGGTTCATGGGCGCAGGTGGGTGGTGCTACGGTACTTCCTTACCAGATCTACCAAAGCTACGCTATGGCAGTGGGTGGCCACAACGGCCGTCCGGTGCAGCAGCTCTCTTCTTCCGTCGTGCCTAACCCCGATTTGAAACCACTGACTTCGACTACCTACGAAGCAGGTTTGGAAGCGAAATTCATGCATAACCGTCTGGGCATCGACATTACACTGTATAACCGCAAGACTACCAACGACATCGTTCAAAGCAATATCGCGTCGTCGGCAGGGTACACAGCCGCATTGTTGAACGTTGGTGAGCTGAGCAACAAAGGTATCGAGCTTTTGCTGACAGGAACGGCGATCAAGCAAAACAACTTCCTGTGGGATATCAGCTATAACATGGCCTACAACAAGAGTGAGATCGTGCAACTGGCTCCTAACCTGAACCAGCTGAGCATCGGAACCGGTGTGGGTGGTGGTTTGATCAACAACGTGGTTGGCGGTACTTATGGCGAAGTTTGGGGTTACAACAAACTCAAAGATGCGAACGGCAACACGGTGTTCAATACGGCAAGCAACTATGCAGTACGCGGAAACCTCGAGAAGCTGGGTAACGGTACGCCTCCTTGGACAATGGGTATTACCAACAACTTCAAATACAAAAACTTCTCGCTCAACATCCTGATCGACGGCAAGTTCGGAAGTGTGGTTTACTCCAACCTGTACCAGTATGCCTACCGCTTCGGTTTGCCGAAAGAAACACTTCCCGGCCGTGAAACGGGTCTGACTGTAACAGGTGTAACGCCGGAAGGTGCTCCATTCAGCAAAACATGGGAAAAGAAAGACATTGATACTTACTATGACAATGACAAGAACTACACAGGTATGTTCGTGTTCAACAACGATTTCGTGAAACTTCGCCAGGTGATCATTAGCTACAATCTGCCGGTGAACAATTTTTCGCTCCTGGGTACAAAGCTGCAAAGCGCCTCGCTGTCGATCGTTGGACGTAACCTTTTGCTGCTTTACAAAGACAAACGTAACAACTACTTCGATCCGGAGTCGAGCTACACCAATGGCAACGCGCAAGGTCTGGAAGCATTCGGTGTGCCGAGAACGAGAAACATCGGTGTGAACCTGACAGTGAAGTTTTAATCATTCAAAATCTTTGTCACGATGAACAAATTTCTGAAATTAACATATATGGCCGCGATGGCCGCCTTCATCTCTTCCTGCGACAATGGGTTTGAAGAAATGAATGTAAATCCCAATGCGTCCAGGGACGTCGTACCCGGTTTCCTCTTCACCAGGACGCAGCTCACGACGGTAAGCAACAACTTCACGGGAGCGGCTTACCTGACGATCGGTGGTTCTATGCAGCATTTTGCTACCTACAAAGAGGTACCTGCCGCGGGTGACAAGTATTTCAATTTCTCCTATTCGCAGGGAAGCTGGGCATTGTTTGGCGGTGATCCTGCATCCGCCGGGGCTGTGATCGACATTTTGCAGGTAATCGATGCTGTTAAAACTTCTCCCGAGGATATTAATAAGCTTTCGGTAGCACGTATCTGGAAAGCCTACCTTTTCCACCGCCTGACAGATCTGTACGGAGACATTCCATATTCCGAAGCTGGAAAAGCCCTGACTGAGAAAAACTTCACTCCGAAATACGACACCCAGGCATTCATCTATGCCGATCTGTTGAAAGAGCTGGACGAATCCATCGCGGCATTTGATAACAGCAAAGCGACGTTTGCGAATTCAGACCTGATTTACGGATCGCAAGGAACAGCCAATCAAATTGCGAACTGGAAGAAATTCGGATATTCGTTGATGCTCCGCCTTGGAATGCGGCTTACCGAGATTGATCCGGCGATGGCCGAAACCTGGGTAAAAAAGGCCATCGCGGGTGGCGTGATCACTGCTGATGCCGATATCGCAAAAATCGATTACGTGGATGGTTCCATTACTGCCAGCCGCAACTTCATTTCAGCTGGGTTGATGAGTACCGACTACGTTTCCGCGGGCGATGATAACGTCGAAGGTGGAAAATTTGCAAAGACATTTATCGACCATTTGAAAACGACCAGCGATCCCCGTTTGAATGTCATCTCCATCGTATGGACGAAGGCCTCTCCCACGGCGGCGTATGTCGCGGACACGGCAACTGCGCTGCAATCGGGAATGCCCAATGCGGCATTCAACGGAAAACCTGCCAACTTCGACCAATATTCCGAGCCTAATCCGGCAACGATCCTGAAATACAATGCTCCATTGCTGGTACTCACCCCCGCCGAAATGCACCTGCTGCTGGCAGAAGCAAATCTTCGCGGCTGGTATAGCGGCGCAACAGCCGAAGCATCGTACAATGCTGCTGTTACTTCCGGTTTGAAACAATGGTCACTGTTCGGAACGGCGGGTATCATTTCCGATGCTAAAATCGCGGCTTACCTGAAAGCGAACCCATTTAATGCGGCTGGCACAACCGCCCAGAAAATGGAGCAGATCGGCACGCAGAAATGGGTAACCCTATTCCTGGAAGACGAATACGAGATCTTCTCGAACTGGCGCCGGACCGGCTATCCCAAGCTGACTCCGACGAACTACCCGGGTAACCTTACCGGCGGCCAAATCCCGACCCGTTTCGTGATCCCTGATTCGGAAGAGCTATACAACAAAGTGAATTTTTACGAAGCGCGTACACGCCAGGGCGGTACCAACACGCTTTCGAGTAAAGTTTGGTGGGATAAATAAGCGGCCCATGCGCTGTTTGTTTATCAAATAAATGGCCGATACGGATTGCTGACCCAAATCGGCAATCCGTATCGCTGTTTACGACTCAAAAATTTCCGAGCTATGAGTGAGGAGTTTCAAGTGATTTTTTGTCTTAACTATAACAGCTTTTCCTAAACCAAAAACCATGATCAAAAAAGTATTCATTGCCGCCGCACTAATCTGTTGTGCAGGCATGGCAAACGCTCAGAAATATTCAATCGTGATCAAGGGCGGTCACGTCATTGACCCCAAAAACAATATCAACAGCATCATGGACGTCGCGCTGAAAGGCGATACGGTGATGCTCGTCGCCAAAAACATCGACGCCAAGGAAGGCGTGCAGGTGGTGAATGCCAAAGGGCTTTTCGTAACGCCCGGCCTGATCGACATGCACTCGCACAACTTCTTCGGCACGAAAATGGACCAAACTTACAGCAATGGCCCTAATGCCCTCCCACCCGACGGTTTCACGTTCCGTACCGGTGTTACCACGGTGGTCGACGCGGGCTGCGCCGGCTGGAAGTCGTTCCCTGATTTCAAGAAACAAACCATCGACGCCTCCCGCACCCGCGTACTCTCGTTCCTGAACATCGTAGGCGAAGGGATGCGCGGTGGCACATACGAGCAGAACGTAGAGGATATGGACGCCGCGGCTACCGCCAAAGTGGCAAAAGAATATCCGGAATACATTGTGGGCATCAAACTTGCTCACTTCAACGGCTACAACTGGACGCCTACCGACCGTGCCGTGGAGGCCGGCAAGCTTGCCAACATCCCGGTCATGATCGATTTCGGTGGCAGCCAGCCGGTTTTGCCCATTGAAGAGCTTTTCATGAAGCACCTCCGCCCCGGCGACATTTTCACCCACTGCTTCGGGCAACTCGCCAGCCGCGAACCGATCGTGGACGTGAAAGCGGGCAAAGTGAAGCCATTCGTATATGAAGCACGTAAAAAAGGGATCATTTTCGACGTGGGCTACGGCGGTATCAGCTTTGCATTCTCGCAGGCGATCCCGGCCATCAAAACCGGTTTTTACCCCAACACTATCAGTACCGACATCCACACCGGCAGCATGAACAACGCGATGAAGGATATGCTCAATGTCATGTCCAAATTCCTCGCTATGGGTATGGACCTGCCGGCGGTGATCAAAGCCAGCACCTGGGCGCCTGCGCAAGCCATTCACCGCGAAGAGCTGGGTAACCTTTCGGCAGGCTCTCGTGCGGACGTGTCCGTGTTGCGTGTGCTCGACGGCAAGTTCCAGATGAACGACACCGGCACATTCGGTTTCTTCGATTATACCGGCGCCAAGGTACAGGGCAAGCAGAAACTCGAAGCCGAAGTAACCATCCGTGCAGGACGTGTCGTGTACGACCTGAACGGCCTGACCAACCCGATTGTCGTTTCGAGAAGATAACCTGACAATGGGAGCCCCTAGCGATGTCACCGGGCGGGGCTTCCATTGATATTTTGCCTAATTTCACCTACTCAATATATCCCTGCCGTACTTTTTCTTGTCTTATGAAACTACCGATTCTCTCTTTGACGACGATCCTGACCTTAACCTTCGGAGGCCTGCAAACTGCGAAGGCACAGACTATGCCGAAAGAAGAACTGATTTTCCTGACCTCCGAATGGAAAGGCGAACGCTTCCCCGACGGCCGCCCGAAAATCTCCGACGACCTCGTCCGCCGCGCGAAGGAAATCAATATCGAAGAAGCCTGGGTAGTACTCAAAAACGAAGGCTATAACTGCCAGTTCGAAGGCAATTGGAAAATCGTGCACGACGACGTGGTGATCGCCGGCCGCGCATTAACCGCTCAGTTCATGCCATCACGACCGGATATTGAAAAGAATATCAAAGACCGCGGTGGCAAACAGGGCCGCATCGGCAATACCAATTCCTGGCCGATCGACATGCTCAGCAAAGGCGACGTATATGTAGCCGACGGCATGGGCAAAATCGTGGAAGGAACGCTGATCGGCGATAACCTTGCCAACTCCATTTTCGCGAAAACAGGCAATGGCGTAGTATTCGACGCCTCCGTACGCGACCTCGACGGCCTCTCAAAAATCCCGGGTTTCAACGCATTCGTCCGTGATTTCGATCCATCCTACCTCAAAGACGCTGTGGTGACCGGCATCAATACCCCTATCCGCATCGGCCGCGCCGTCGTGCTTCCAGGCGATTTGGTTTTGGCTAAAAAAGAAGGGGTGATCTTCGTGCCTGCGCACATGGTCGAGAAAGTGGTGCAAACTGCCGAGTTCATCGCATTGCGTGACAAATTCGGTATTCAAATGCTGAAAGAAGGCAAATACACCCCCGGCCAGATCGACAGCCAATGGACTGACACGCTGAAAAACGACTTCCTCAAATGGCTCGATAAAAACCCGAACGAAATCCCCATGAAGCGTTCGGAGCTCGACGAATACATGAAAAAAAGAACCTGGTAAACGAGTAATCCAGACTGGTTTTCAGCATTTCCTGTTTGGTAAAACTGACAGGATTTTTCTTTCGCATTTTTAAAATTGCATTTTAAATACATTTATATGAATATTTACAAGCTTCTATCCGGCGTCGCCGCGGTTTGCCTACTGATAGCGCTCTACCTCGCTTTCACCGGAAGCCTCCCCTCCGCCGGCCCCTTCTTTATTGCATTCTTCCTGTCGCTTGCCATCAGTTTCAGAGGTTATGAAAAATTGAAAGGTTTTACCTACACCACTGTCATTTTCGCGGCGGTAACCACGGCATTGTACTACCCGCAGCACTTCCTCACCGTCGGTGAATTCAAACTTTCAACCCTCATTACCCCATTGATCCAGATCATCATGTTCGGGATGGGGACTTCCATGAGCTTCGGCGATTTTGTAGGGGTAGTTAAAATGCCAAAAGGTGTGCTTATCGGCGTCGTGAGCCACTTTATCATTATGCCGACCATCGGCTATACATTGGCGAACATCAGCGGCTTCCCACCTGAAATCGCGGCGGGTATCATCCTCATCGGCTGCTCACCCAACGGAATGGCTTCCAATGTGATCTCTTACCTCGCGAAGGCGAACCTGGCATTGTCTATTACCATTACTGCCATTTCAACCATGCTCGCGCCGTTGGTAACACCGGTACTCATGAGCTTGCTTGCAGGCGCTTTCGTGCAGATCGACACTTTGCATATGATGTGGGATATTATTAAAATGGTGATCATTCCGATCGGCGCGGGATTGTTCTTCAACAAGCTGTTCAGCGGAAAAGTGAAATGGCTGGACGCTGCTATGCCGCTGGTTTCGATGGGTGGGATCGCGTTCATCATCGTGATCATCACCGCTGCCGGCCGCGACAGCCTTTTGTCGATCGGTCCCGCATTGCTGTTGCTCGTATTGATCCACAACCTCTCGGGTTACACGCTCGGCTACTGGTCGGGCCGCCTGTTCCGCATGAGCGAGCGCGATTGCCGTACGATAGCCATTGAAGTAGGCATGCAAAATGGCGGATTAGCTTCTGGTATCGCGAAGGAAATGGGGAAAATGGCCACCGTGGGCCTAGCCCCGGCCATTTTCGGGCCGTTGATGAACATTACCGGCTCCATACTCGCCTCCTGGTGGCAAGGCAAGCCCACCGGCGATGAAGAAACTTATGTAGAAACGGGCAGAGCCCATTAAAAGAAAACGAGGCGCAGTGTTAAGCTGCGCCTCGTTTCTTATTGTCACGTGTTGTTCAGTGTGGTCAGATGTGGTTAATAATAGTCAGGTGTTGTCAAGTTTTGTCATGCTGAGCGAACCGGGCCGCCGGGGCGGTCGAAGCACTAGTATAACGTTACAATTTCACCGTACGGACTGTCTTCGACCGCCCGGTTCGCTAAGACTGACATTTTTCGATTCTCCATTCTCCATTCTCCATCCTCCCTTTCCTCCTTTCAATCCTCTTCCAACAAAAGCTGCATATAAACCAAATCCAGCCACTGGTCAAATTTATAGGCTACCTCTTTGAGATATCCCTTCTCCACAAACCCATATTTCTTGTGAAATTCAATACTAGCACGGTTTGAAGCATCGATACATCCGATCATCGTATGCAGGCCCGATTCCTTCGCACGCTGGATAAGGCTACCGAGCAACTTCCCGCCCACGCCCATTCCGCGCGACTTCTCGTCGAGGTAAATCGAATGCTCTACACTGAATTTGTACCCGATTTTCGGGCGGAAAATATTATAGGACCCATAACCGATTACTTCGCCTTCCAATTCCGCTACGATCACCGGCATTCCGTCATAGAACATCTGTTCAAACCAGGCCTTTTGTTGTTCCAAGGTCCGGGGTTCGTAGTCATAAATAGCCGTGGTGTTCAGAATAGCGTGGTTGATTATTTCCAACAGCGAAGGCAGATCCTTAGGAGCAGCACTTCTGATGATCAAATCCATCAAAATAAAGCAGGTCGTTATACAGGTTTTTATATTAGGGTCAAAAATACCTTAATATTTTAAAAAATTTCACGTCTTATCCACGTTCCGTCTTACGTTTTTTTCTAATTCTTTTGAAAATCATGAATTTCGAATAGCTTTGCTTCAACTTTAGGGGTGTCCCGACATGCGGACTGAGATCATACCCTTTGAACCTGATGCAGCTAGTACTGCCGAAGGGAAAAGCAGGAGTTACCGTGCACGTAGCTCCGTCTATTCTTTCGTCACCGGTCCATTCCTAAGGTTTTTTGTATTTAAAAAACTGAACCAGGAATGGAAATCATCCTAAACGGCCAGGCAAAGCAAATCGCCGCCCCTTACACGGTAGGGCAGCTCGTATCCGAACTATTTTCGGCTAACGGCAAGGGCATAGCCGTGGCCATCAACCAATCGGTAGTCCCGAAATCCGACTGGCCCATCCGCCAGCTTTCCCCCAACGACCAGATCACGCTCATTACCGCTACGCAAGGCGGCTAGCATTGCATTGTCCTGTATCCCACCATTTTTAAAACCTGAAACATGAACATGAAGACAGAAAAAACGCCGGAAACCATCACGCGTGCCCCGTTTCCAAATTCGCAGAAAATATATGTTAAAGGGCAGATCCATGACATTTCCGTAGCAATGCGCGAGATTTCGCTGACTGATACGCGCATTCACGGCGGCGCGCGTCCGGGAAAACCAGGTGCGAGCGAGCCTAATGAACCGGTTACCGTTTACGACACCAGCGGCCCCTATACCGACCCGAATATTGAAATAGACGTCAAGAAAGGCCTTCCCGCATTACGTGCGGAGTGGGTACGCGGTCGCGGGGACGTGGAGGAGCTGGAAACGATTTCTTCTGAATACGGCCGGATGCGCCTCGCCGATGCAAAACTGGATCACTTGCGGTTCGCACATAATGCGAAGCCATTGCGCGCCAAAGCCGGAATGAACGTTTCCCAGCTGCATTATGCCAAAAAAGGCATTATCACACCTGAAATGGAATACATTGCCATCCGCGAAAACCAGCGAATCGACTTGCACTTGGCGTCTTTGAATGGCAAGGCAGGCGCTTTGGCACACCAGCACGCGGGCCACAGCTTCGGGGCAAATACGCCTAAAAGCCACATTACCGCTGAGTTTGTGAGAGAGGAGGTAGCCGCGGGAAGAGCGGTAATCCCCTCGAACATCAACCACCCTGAAAGCGAACCGATGGTCATCGGACGAAACTTCCTGGTGAAGATCAATGCCAATATCGGGAACTCGGCCGTATCGTCGAGCATTGAAGAAGAGGTGGAAAAAGCCGTTTGGGCTTGCCGCTGGGGTGCGGATACCATCATGGATTTGTCGACCGGCAAGAACATCCACGAAACGCGCGAGTGGATCATCCGCAATACGCCCGTACCGATCGGTACCGTGCCCATTTACCAGGCTTTGGAAAAAGTAAACGGCAAAGCCGAAGATCTGACCTGGGAGCTTTTCCGCGATACATTAATCGAACAGGCCGAACAGGGCGTGGATTACTTCACAATCCATGCGGGCGTACTGCTGCGCTACATTCCCCTGACCGCCAAACGCATTACCGGAATTGTTTCGCGCGGCGGGTCAATTATGGCAAAATGGTGCCTTGCGCATCATAAAGAGAACTTCCTGTACACGCATTTCGAGGAAATATGCGAGATCATGAAGGCTTACGACGTGGCATTCTCACTCGGCGACGGCCTGCGTCCCGGCAGCATTGCCGACGCCAACGACGCAGCGCAATTCTCGGAACTCGAAACACTGGGCGAACTGACCAAAATCGCCTGGAAACACGACGTGCAAACCATCATCGAAGGCCCCGGACACGTGCCGATGCATTTGATCAAGGAGAATATGGAGAAGCAGTTGCAGCACTGCCACGAAGCGCCATTCTACACGCTTGGACCACTGACGACCGATATTGCACCGGGTTATGACCACATTACCTCGGCGATTGGCGCGGCCATGATTGGCTGGTTCGGTACCGCCATGCTTTGCTACGTAACACCGAAGGAGCATTTGGGATTACCCAATAAAAAAGATGTAAAAGACGGCGTGATCACCTACAAGATTGCCGCCCACGCCGCCGACCTCGCCAAAGGCCATCCCGGCGCGCAGTACCGCGACAATGCATTGAGCAAAGCCCGCTTCGAATTCCGATGGGAAGACCAGTTCAACCTCTCCCTCGACCCGGATACCGCTCGTGAATTCCACGACGAAACGCTTCCTGCCGAAGGAGCCAAAATCGCGCATTTCTGCTCAATGTGCGGCCCTAACTTCTGCTCGATGAAGATCACCCAGGATGTGCGCGACTATGCGGAGGAAAACGGGCTGGGGACGGAAGAAGCGGTCAGTGAAGGAATGCAACAGAAAGCCAGGGAGTTTGCGGAGAGGGGCAGTGAAATTTATTTGTAATGGAAGAATTGATTGTCATAACACATCCGGAAATGCTACCCGGGGAGGCTGGGATGATCAACCAGCTTCTCGCACACGGGCTCACGCGCCTGCATGTGCGTAAACCTGAGTCGACGGCGCCGGAGCTGCGTGCACTGCTCAAACAGATCGATCCGCAGTTCTGCGAACGCATTGCTTTGCATCAGCATCATGCACTGGCAGGCGAGTTTGGAATTACCGGCCTGCATTTTACGGAAACCAACAGGCTGTCGCAGAGCCTGGAAACGTTGGAAGCACTGAAAAGCAGTGGAAACATGCTCAGCACTTCGCTACACGATCCTGCTGATCTGGAACAGCTTTCCCACTGCTTTGACTATGCATTCCTGGGGCCGGTTTTTGATAGTATTTCAAAGAAAAATTATAAGGCTGTATTAGCGAATGGTTTCCGATTGGAACGGTTCAATTTCCCCGGGAAGCTGATCGCATTGGGAGGAATAGACGGTACCAAACTTGATCTTGTCGCTTCTCTTGGGTTCGACGGTGTGGCGGTACTGGGTGCAATATGGATGAATACGGCAAATACCCTTGCGGAGTTCCGGGTACTTGCCTCAGCCCTGGCCGCAAGGCCCGGGTTAAAACCCGGCGGCAGGGGGATCGGTACCGGCCCCAGGTTAAAACCTGGGGTTGGGGGGGAAGACAGTCTGTTGCGCTATGCGGCCGCTGAAGCGGAGTACCCGCAAGCAAAAGTACTCGATTGCCCGCAGTTTCAACCGGCGGATCAGGAGCAAAAGTATAAATCTGGTTTAGTAGATAAATTGCATTTCATTTCCAATGAAACCAGCAACATGTCGCACATCGACAGCATCCGCCTTGCCCTGGAAGCGGGTTGCCAGTGGATTCAGCTGCGGGTGAAGAACCGCCCAGAAGATGAGGTGCTTCCTATCGCCCGGGAAGCTAAGCAGCTTTGCGATAGTTATGGCGCCAGACTCATCATTAACGATTTCCCCCGCGTTGCCCTGGCCGTCGAAGCCCATGGCCTGCACCTTGGCCTCACGGACATGCCCGTACCCGAGGCGCGCGCGCTCGCGGGGGAGAAAATAGTGATCGGCGGTACGGCCAATACCTGGGAAGACATCGTGCGGCGGGTACATGAAGGGGCGGATTACATCGGGCTCGGGCCGTTCCGGTTTACCAATACCAAGCAAAATCTCAGTCCAATTCTCGGCATCGGGGGATATCAAACATTCATACACCGAATGCGGCAGGCCGGTCATTCTACGCCCATTATCGCCATCGGCGGTATTACACTTCACGACATCGGCAACCTTCGCGAAGCTGGCATTCACGGCGTGGCCATGTCCGCGGCATTGATCGGCGCGACTGATCCCCAAAACACATACCATCAAATCCAACAAGCGTTATGCTAACCATTGCAGATAAAACATTTCGATCCAGGCTCTTTACCGGCACTGGCAAATTCAGCTCGGCTCAGGTGATGGAAGAGGCATTGCTCGCCTCCGCCTCCGAGCTGGTAACAGTTGCATTACGCCGCGTAGATGTTCACGACGCGGGCGATGATATTCTCAGCCATTTAGCCCACAACCACATCCATTTGCTGCCCAACACTTCCGGTGTACGCACGGCGAAAGAAGCGGTTTTTGCGGCCCAGCTCGCGCGGGAGGCATTGGAAACCAACTGGCTGAAACTGGAAATCCATCCCGACCCGAAGTACCTCCTGCCCGATCCCATCGAGACATTGAAGGCTACCGAGGAACTTGCCAAACTCGGCTTTGTAATATTGCCTTACATACACGCCGATCCGGTTCTTTGCAAACGGCTGGAAGAAGCCGGCGCATCGGCGGTAATGCCGCTGGGCTCACCGATTGGCAGCAATAAGGGATTGAAAACCATCGATTTCCTTGAAATTATCATCGAACAGAGCAAAGTCCCGGTGGTAGTGGATGCTGGTATAGGCGCGCCTTCGGATGCGGCGAAAGCGATGGAAATCGGGGCCGACGCCGTGCTGGTGAATACCGCAATTGCCGTGGCCGGTGATCCGGTGGCGATGGCCGAGGCATTTAAACTGGCCGTGCTGTCGGGAAGGATAGCTTACGAAGCGAGATTAGGTTCTAAAAGTAACCTGGCTGAGGCTAGCAGCCCTTTAACCGCATTTCTGGATGAGCTTTAAAGAAGAATTTGCGCGGCACTCGTGGGATACGGTCAAGGAAGAGATTTATTCCAAAACGGCCGCAGATGTGGAAAGGGCATTAACCGCGCCGAAAAGAACATTAGAAGACTTCAAAGCGCTGATTTCCCCTGCCGCCGCCGCATACCTGGAACCGATGGCGAGGCTGAGCCGCGAATTGACGCGCAAGCGCTTTGGCAATACCATTCAAATGTATGTGCCGCTGTATTTGTCCAATGAATGTACCAATATATGTACCTACTGCGGGTTCAGCCTGGACAACAAGGTGCGCCGCCGCACGCTCACCGACCGTGAGATCCTTCGAGAAGTGGAAGTGATTAAAGGCATGGGTTACGAGCATGTACTGCTGGTTACGGGCGAGGCGAATCAAACCGTTCATGTCGAGTACTTCAAAAAAGTCCTGCAATCGATCCGCCCGCATTTCGCACAGGTATCGATGGAAGTGCAGCCACTCGACCGTGATGAATATGAAGAACTGATCCCGCTCGGACTGCATTCGGTGCTGGTTTATCAGGAAACCTATCACCAGGAAGATTATCGTAAACATCATCCGAAGGGCAAAAAAGCGAACTTCAACTATCGCCTCGAAACGCCCGACCGGCTCGGGCAAGCGGGCATTCACAAGATGGGTTTAGGGGTATTAATAGGTCTGGAAGACTGGCGCACCGACAGTTTTTTCACCGCATTACATTTAAACTACCTTGAGAAAACTTACTGGCAAACCCGTTACAGTCTTTCCTTCCCGAGGCTCAGGCCTTTTTCCGGCGGCCTCGAACCAAAAGTAGAAATGAGCGATCGGGAGCTGGTGCAACTCATTTGTGCTTACCGGATCTTCAACGAGGAAGTCGAACTATCGCTTTCCACGCGCGAATCCGAGAAGTTCAGGAACCATTGCATCCAACTCGGTGTAACATCCATCAGCGCTGGTTCCAAAACTAATCCGGGCGGCTATGCGGTCGAACCCGAATCCCTCGAACAATTCGAGATATCGGACGAAAGAACGCCCGCCGAAATCGCCCGAATGATCCGCGACGCGGGTTATGAGCCGGTTTGGAAGGATTGGGACGCTGGTTTAATTTTGAATGACTGAATGATTGAATAAAGTCTATTCGGTCATCGCGCGGCGACCCGGTCATTCATTCACTCATTGACTCATCCACTTATTAACATGACCCCAATCGAACGCAAACGATACGCCAGGCAGATCATCATGCCGGAAATGGGCCTAACCGGACAGGAAAAGCTCCGTGCCGGTAAAGTGGCCGTCGTGGGTGCAGGCGGGCTGGGCTGTCCGGTCCTGCAATACCTGGTTGCGGCGGGTGTCGGTGAAATTGCCATTATTGATGATGATACCGTGGAACTCACCAACCTGCACCGGCAAATACTGTACTCTGCTGATGATATTGGTAAAAACAAAGCCATTACCGCAGTCGAGAAACTCTCGGTGCTCAATCCATTCGTTCGTCTCACCGCCTACCCCGACCGGCTGACTGCCGAAAACTCTGCGGACCTGCTTAATGGTTACGACCTGGTCATAGATGGTTCCGACAATTTCGAAACACGCTATCTCGTCAATGATTTTTGTGTGGAATTGAATAAGCCGTTCGTGTTCGGCTCTATCCTGCGTTTTGAAGGCCAGGTTTCGGTATTCAACTATCAGGGTGGCCCCACCTACCGCTGCCTTTTCCCAGACGCCGAAGAGGGTGACAATTGTGCAGAAGCGGGAGTAATGGGTGTATTGCCGGGCATTATCGGTACTTACATGGCGAATGAGGCGATCAAGATTATTGTCGGGATCGGGGAGCCGTTATCTGGCAAACTACTGGTCATCAATACCCTTTCAAACAATCACACGATTTTCCAGTTTTCGAGGTCGGAAACCGCAATTCCTTCAAAGTCTCCGGGCGCTCCGGCACCACAGCCATCTGTCGGAGACGGTACGCGTGAGATTTCTTATGATGAGTTCGAAGCCTTGCAAATAGCTGATCCCGAGCAGGTATTACTTGTGGATGTCCGTGAATATTACGAATTTGAAGCGGACAATTTCGGGGGCGAAAATATCCCGCTATCCGAAATCCCCGAAAGTATCGGCCATTTCCCTGCTGGAAAAAAAATCGTTTTCTACTGTAACAGCGGCAAGCGGAGTTTGCAGGCAGCCAAACTGCTTGCACAAAGCGGTTACGACGGTCAGGGCTTCTGGGCGCAACACTGGTAATCAATGCAATGCAGATCAAACCGACACCCCTCCTTTCCGGCATTGTGCGGCATTTTCTGGTCATAGAAAGTGACGCGAAATCGGCTATGCGGATATTTTCGGATGGAAACACGGGAGTGGTGTTCAATTATGGCGACGCGCTTTTTTATCAAAATGAAATGCATTCAGCGTCTGCAAGCCTGCCTGCCTGCTTTTTATACGGTCAGCTCGATAGATACCGCAACGTTTGGGCACAGGGAAGCATCCGGTTGCTCATTGCCGTACTTCATCCTTTCGGGGCAGCGGCATTGCTTAAAATGCCAGCGTCGGAGTTGCGAAACCAGATAGTCGGATGCGAAGATTGTTTCAAAACCGATGTGGCCTTAGTAAATGATGAAATCGCCACTTCATTTGTCATTCATGATAAAATCCGGGCGGCGGAGCGATTTTTATTGTCCCAATTGGCGGATTTCAATAGCAGTAATGCCCTGGTAACCCATGTCGTTAACATTATCCATACTCAAAATGGCCTGGTTCCGGTCGCACGGCTAGCCGCGTTAACCGGCACGACAGAACGCCAGCTTCAACGCAAATTTGAAGAACATATCGGTATCTCGCCGAAACGCTACGCAGGCATCACGCGCCTGCAATACGCGCTGCGAATGCTGCGAAAAAGATCCGGCGATTTGTCCTTAGCCGGGATAGCCTGTGAATCCGGCTTCTTCGACCAGGCACATCTTATCCGCGAGATGAAGGGGCTGTCGGGGCTCACGCCCGGCCAGTACCTCAGCCCTCCGAATGTCCTCGCCGCCAATTTGATCCGCCTCGCTCATTAGTTTTCGCCGCTTGTCGGGTTTGTACAATACATGTGCGATCCGTGCATTTACTTTTGAGTAAAAAAGCGAAGCTATGAAACCGATCAGAATTGCAACAGCCCAGTTTGAAAACAAAAGCGGCGACAAAGCGTACAACCTTAGCGTAATCCGCCAGCTCGCAGGAGATGCGTCCAAAGCAGGTGCAGACGTCATTGCATTCCATGAATGCTCGATCACCGGCTACACATTTGCGCGGCAACTATCACGCGAGCAGCTGCTCGAAGTCGCCGAACCTATTCCCGACGGTCCCAGCATTCGCGCCTTGCAGGACATTGCGGCGGAGCATCATATTGTGGTCCTTGCGGGTTTGTTCGAGAAAGATGCCAACGATAATATGTACAAGGGCTACGTTTGTGTCGACCAAAACGGCCTTGTTGCGAAGTATCGGAAACTGCACCCATTCATTAATCCGCACCTCACCCCTGGCAATGAATATGTAATTTTTGACCTTTTTGGCTGGAAATGCAGCATGCTCATTTGCTACGACAACAACATTATCGAGAACGTCCGAGCTACGAAATTGCTGGGTGCCGACGTCATTTTCATGCCTCATGTTACCATGTGCACCCCCTCCACGCGCCCGGGAGCCGGATTTGTCGACCCTGCCCTTTGGCACAATCGCGAAGCCGATCCGACCTCGCTTCGCCAGGAGTTCGACGGCCTTAAAGGCAGGGCCTGGCTCATGAAATGGCTCCCCGCCCGTGCTTACGACAATGCCGTTTATGCTATTTTCTCAAATCCGATCGGAATGGACGACGACCAGCTTAAAAACGGCTGTTCCATGATCCTGGATCCATTCGGAGACATCATCGCCGAATGCCGGAAACTCGACAACGATTTCACCGTCGCCACACTGACACCCGAGAAACTGCAGCAAGCGGGTGGTCATCGTTACATTCAGGCCCGCAGGCCGGAGCTTTACCGGGATATTCTCGGACAGGGTCATGTTTCTGAGCAAAGGGTCGTTTGGCTATAAAAACCTAAATTGGTTGAATCGACCCAGTAAATAATCTTCATCAGAGTGTAAACGAGCCAATTGGCAAGCAACGATTCAGGGTTTTAAGTAAAATTTAATAATCTATCAATTACGTAGATTAAATAGTTTTGCTATTTTTGTAAACTCTATATTCCACAATTCTAAAATTCACGGTAATGCTTGCCAAAGTGCTCTCGCTTAAACTGCCCTCGTCGCCGACCTGGTATATTGTTCCGGCTGCGGCCATTCTGCTGCTGCTGGGGCTGCTCCTGACCAATGGCGTCATCAGCGTCAACACCGAAGAGGTTACCGGCTTCCTGACAGGCGAATTTGCGTTGTACGTGCTGGTGGGCCTGGCGGCGCAGCTCGTGGACGGGGCATTGGGAATGGCTTATGGCGTAACTTCCAACTCGTTTTTGCTGAGCCTCGGCGTCACGCCCGCGGTAAGCAGCGCAAGCGTGCATTTCGCAGAAATGTTCACAACCGGCGCCTCCGCAATCTCGCATTTCCGTTTTAAGAATATCAACAAAAAACTGTTTAAAAGCCTGCTTATACCCGGCGTATTAGGCTCAATTACAGGCGCCTACCTACTGTCTGATGTCATCGACGGCAACGTCATCAAGCCATTTATTGCTTTTTACATGTTGGTACTCGGCGTGATCATCATCCGCAAGGCGCTGCAGAAGAACTTTGTTAAAAACAAAACCAAACGTATCAGCATCCTGGCTGCAACAGGCGGTTTCCTCGATTCGATTGGCGGCGGTGGCTGGGGACCGATCGTTACTTCTACCCTGCTCGGCCAAGGCCGCGATCCACGTTACACGATCGGATCGGTGAATGCTGCCGAATTCGCCGTGGCTTTCGCCAGCGGTATCACTTTTATGCTTTTTACGGGTGTCGACAGCTGGAAAGTTGTTTTGGGACTGATTGTCGGTGGCGTAATGGCCGCTCCGTTCGGCGCCATGCTCGTGGGCAAGATCAACCGCAAGCCGCTCATGCTGCTCGTGGGTGTACTGGTGATCGGCCTTAGCATCCGCACCATCCTGCTGAGCATTTAATAGCTGCCTTTTCGCGATATCCGGCGCAATTTGCCTAGTTTTGCACAAAACAGGCACATTATTATGCTCACCGATTTTGGTTATATCCTGCTCTTCATCATCGCCGCGCTGATATTGCTCGGCGTTATGCTAACCATCGCGAAGTTCCTTCGCCCGCATAATCCCAATGAAGAAAAATTAACCACGTACGAATCCGGTGAAGACCCGCTTGGCAACGCGAACATCCAGTTCAACGTGCGGTTTTACGTCGTAGCCCTGATTTTTGTTTTGTTTGAAGTCGAGTTACTGTTCCTTTTCCCCTGGGCGGTCGTTTTCGGAAATAAAGAACTAATCGAACAAACCGAAGGTCAATGGGGCTGGTTTGCAATGGCCGAGATGACCGTTTTCATCGGCATCCTCATCCTCGGCCTCGCCTACGCCTGGGCAAAAGGCTATCTCGACTGGGTTCTCCCCAAACCACAAATTCCAGAAGTTAAGTCCCCCGTTCCCGCGGATTTGTATGCGAAAGTGAATGAACGGTATAAGAAGTAGGTAACTAGTCAATCCAGTTTTCCAACCTCAGCTGGACCAGATTCTTAAAATCCCGCGTATTACGGGTGACCAGCGTTAGATTGTGGGCGATTGCTGTAGATCCTATCAGCAAATCAAATTCCCCCGTCGGAAGCCCGGCCTGCCTGAGAGTGACTTTCTGCCGTGCATATTCGTTAAAGCATTGTCCTATCAGCAATATTCGGCCTGCAAATGCAGCCCTTAGCCAATTGAGGTTTTCGCGGTTAGCCTCACGTCGGTTTGACGCACTGTTTTCCACACCGTACATCAACTCCAAAATCGTGATTTCTGATAAAAAACAAGAACTGATCCCGACTGCTTCTATTTTACGTTCGAGATCTTCATGCCCCTTGAACAGGTGAATACAAATATTTGTATCCAGAAGATAGCTCATAATTCTATGTCGCGTTGCTGATCGTGGCGGGCATTATAAATGATGGCTTCCAGTTCCTCAGCTGTTTCTTCCCCTCGCCAGCTACCTGCAAATCTCTTCAACGCGGCATACTGGTCTGTACTTCCTGCCACTTCAGATCCATGACTTTCCTTCACCGGCAGGCCCAGCCTTTCTGCAAGGCCTTTGAGCAAGGCAAAATCATTATCGCTTTGAGTTTCAATGGTGATCGAATGTGCCATAATTTACATTTTCAAGAAAAACTCTAATCAATTGGCCCGGGTTCCAATTTACAGGAAAACCACGAATTGCACAACTTCGTATTTTCCAAACCCCTTAGATATATAACTTTCTGATAAACAACCTCATAAATTATCGAATGGCTTGGTTGTTTTGTTGAATTATATTGACAGTTACTTAAAAAATGCCGACTTTTCGGGTTTGTTACCATTCCGTCATCATCAACAAAACAATATGGAAGCTTTTGCAAAAAACCTGCGTACAAAGCGGGAAAGAAAAGGATTTTCTACGGCCAACATGGCATCGTCGCTCGAAATCAGTGAAGAACAATACGACGAGCTGGAAAACGGACACGCCACTCCCACTGTCAATACCCTCAAACGGCTCTCCGAAATCCTTAGCACTACGGTGCCGGAGCTAATCACCGACCGTCCTGTGCAACAAATCGTTCGCGACATTCCAGTGGCGCATTTTTCGCCTGAATCGCTGAGCGAAATGGATAAGGACACTTACATTAAAATACTCGAAAACCAGTTACGTACGCTGCTGGCCGAAAAGAAAGGCGCGTGACCTAGTGCATTCCGCTCCATTTCTTCATGTGTGGGCGCGGGAAGAACACGAGTCCAAGCTGTACATAAAGCTGGTTTACTTTCAACCGTGACAGATCGTCGACCGTAACGTTGTCGCCTTTCCATTTGCGCCTTCCGAGAATGGGCTGATGATAGGTCAGTTTGCCACTCAGATACACTTTTTCGTGGATTTTAGGCAAGAAATCCATTTTATAATCAACCCCGATACCGCCGTGCAGATTAATATTGGCGGTATAGAGTTTCACGGCCTGATAGGCCGATGGGTTGTTAAACAGCTGTTGCGCGGACACGGAAGCATTGCTCTTGATGTTCAGCCTGTACACCATAAAATCGGCGCCGATCGGTATGGTAACGTTCCAGCGCGCGTTGTTCACGAGCTTCGGGCCACCGTCGGTACCGATGCCCAAGCCGTTCAGGTATGCCTTTCGCGTGTCACGGTCTGAGGTGTAATTGGTACTATTCATGACGATGATTCTGGTTTCCGAGAACCATTTTTCTGATTCTGTGCGACGTGCGAGCACGAGATTGCCCATGAACGAAGTAAACGGCTTTACCTGAAGGCGCGAAAGCTGGTCACGCAAGGTTTTGTTGTTGGGAAGCGCCCCCAATTCTACGTAAACCGCCATGCCGGTTTTGAAGATCCTGACGGTGGAATCGGACTGGGCCGACGCCGTTCCGATGCAAAAGGCCGAAAACAGGAAACTGATGAGTAGTTTATGTTTCATATAGTTGAAGTGTTGTGTTTGTTTTGTAACGCCGCCTGAAACCGATTCTTGCCAAATATGGTTAGTTTTGCAGGTGGATATAGCATTTTCAAGCAATATCCGTACCAAAATCCGGCATCTTTAAAATATTCATGAGCGAGCGAATAAAAACCGGCGACGGAGGCATTATCCTGACCAATGCGGAGGACCTGATGAATTGGGCCCGTCTGTCGTCTTTATGGCCAATGGGCTTTGGTTTGGCGTGCTGTGCGATTGAGATGATGGCTACCTACGCGGCCAATTACGACCTAGAACGTTTCGGGATTATGCCACGGCCTTCGCCGCGGCAGTCGGACGTGATGATTGTGGCCGGAACCGTTACCTTCAAAATGGCCGACCGCATCCGCAGGCTATACGAGCAAATGCCGGAGCCGCGTTATGTGATCTCGATGGGAAGCTGCTCCAACTGCGGCGGTCCGTACTGGGAACATGGTTACCACGTGGTGAAGGGCGTCGACCGCATTATTCCTGTGGATGTATATGTGCCCGGGTGTCCACCCCGCCCCGAAGCGCTTATCGGCGGCTTTATGAAGTTGCAGGAGAAAATCCGCGGCAAGCAGGAAGCCGCTCCCCAACTGTTTCTTGAAATGGAAGCCGCAGGCCAGCAAGCCGTTTTATCCTAATCCCTTATGATCACTTTTCAGGAAATCACCGATATCGTTACCAGTCAGTTCCCGGAATACGCTATTTCGCCGGACACTAAAAACCTGCAACCCGCATTAATAGTACCTGCGCAGGGTATTGCGGCTATCTGCCGGTTTTTGCATGAAGACGAAAGATGCTATTTCGATTACCTGGCCTGCATTACGGCAATCGATCATGGCGTCGCTGCCGACACGATGGAGCTGATTTATAACCTCACCTCGATCCCCTACGGATCGGACCTGGCCTTGAAAACGGTCTTTGCAAGAAATACGGCCGAAGGCACTTTACCTTCCGTACCGACAGTGAGTCACATCTGGCGCACAGCCGACTGGCATGAGCGCGAGGCATTCGACCTGATGGGCATCACCTTCGATGGGCATCCCGACCTGCGACGGATCTTACTTCCAGAGGACTGGGAAGGGCATCCGCTTCGAAAGGATTACAATGCACAGGAAAGATACCACGGCATTTACGTCCGCTATGAAGACGGTAAGGTCCTGGAACCTTCCTCCGACCCCGACAGAGTGTAACAATATAGTGTCAGTGCATTCGGGCAAATAATGGCACATATTTGGTAGCATGAAAAAGCCTCATTATTTTTCGTTACCAAATTTTAATGATCACCCGCATGCGCTTCATCCTACTGACGGCCCTCTTCCTCGGCTTTTTGCAATCAGCATTCGCACTCACCGATTCCCTCATTATAAAGGGTCGGATCAATAATCTCAACGGCAGGCTTTACCGCCAGGCTCCTTTCATTACTTTTTCACGTAATAACATCCTGCAACCGCAGTCGGAGTTGAGCAAACAGGCCGATTTGCAGGCCGACGGCAGTTTTCGCGTATCGCTTCCCATGCTATTCCCGCAGGAAGAAATCTATGTGGACTACGCCGGAAAGGCATTCACGACCTTTCTCGGGTCACCGGGAACTGTTGAGATAACCTTCAACGGGGATTCAATCGGCAAGGCCAAAAAGCTGTTTTACTTCGCCGGTGCCAATGCCGATGCCAATAATCAATATCCTTTATACCTGGCTGCCGAAAACCAGCGGTTGAATAGCAGCAGGACTTTGGGTACGGAATTTTTCAAGTCATTCTGGGAGAAAAGCCCTTCCGATGCCCGCTTTATCGCGGAAAGCCGCGGTGAATTTCGGCTTGGATCGGTGAAAGCGGCTACACAGAACACGGTGGCATCGCCCGTGTTGTATAACTGGGTCAGGTCAGTGACGGACGAAGAGCAATTGCAGATTTTATACGAACACGCAATGGGAAATCAATATCAGATCAGCAAGGCATTGCTCGACAGCCTGAAACGGCTTGACCGGGCTCCGCTGACCGGGCAACGGGTGATATGGGCGAACCGGTTTGGCAACTACGCGGATCAGCTGGTGGAGGGTAAAAAATTTGATAATCCGAGCCGGACGAACTCTCTGCCAGTGAAACTCATGGCGGCGCTGATCCGTGATAATTCGAAAAACCTTTCGGCAGACGATCGCCAGCATTTAAACCAAATCACAGCAAATGGCCTTGCCGAAAAGGGAGAACTCGATTTTATGAACAAACTTTTCGCACGTAATGAATTGGTTTTAAACCTGTTGTTTAACTATGAACGAGAGAGCCGCATTTACGGAGATCTGTTCGACAGTACGGCTACCGAATTCCTCAAAGTCCGTTACCTCGCCAAAAATCTTTACAAATACACCTACCCGCAACAGTTGCTGCTCAATAACCATATTAAATCCCGGACAGGTATTTCGCAGTTCAAGCAATCGCTCGACGAAATTGTACAGCTGGAAGTTAAAGACAGCGCGAATATCAGGAAACTGGTGGATTTCAAAAATGTGCGGACCGCGCCGGCAGAAGCGTTGCCCGGCTACTACCTTACCGCTTCAAACGACCGGGGAACTTCCTGGTTCAACGGCATTATGGATGGCCTGAAAGGGAAAACCGTATACATCGTCAAATGGAATATCGAGGATGCCAAAAGCCGTGAAGAACTGGATTTCATACCTGCCTTGCAAGCCAGGGTGCCCGAAGATATTGTGTTTTTGTTCGTGCATTTTTCTACCGACGATTATACCGTTTCCGACGCTATTCTCAGGCAATACATCGTCAGACACAGGTTAAAAGGCATTCATATGTCGATAAACGACAGTCAGGCGATGGACTTGCTGTTCAGGCTCAATCCGCTTGATTTCGCGACATTCTCCATTGTGAGGCCGAACGGCAAGTTTGCCACTAAAAATGCTCCGGCACCAAGCGAAACGGAAAAGACGGCCAAGGCACTGATTGAGGTCAGCCAGCAGTAAGTTATACCTCGCATTGGTGCGTTTGCGTTAAGAAACAGTTGATTTGGAATCCGGATAGTCCATGTGTAGATATTTGCTGTTGTTTCTGATGCTTTCCTTCGCCGCGTCGGCTCAAAACCCCGACAGCTTGGAAATGCACAGCCGCGACAGTATCCGCTACACCAATCTCAAAGCGCGGATGTCAAAAACCAAGTTTTCGCGCGCGGTTTACCGGCTCTTGTTCAGGGATGTATACAACCAGGGAAAGGTGACCGAGGTGAAGGAAATCGAGACGAACCCGTTTACGCCTTACGAGGGAATGGTCATCCGGAAGATTTACGTCAGGCAGCTCAATATCCTCGGCGAATCGGTTTACGATACCACCCGGAAAGGAAACCAGCTCGAAAGGTTTTTAAGTAAAAGTGTCCATACCAACACCCGGGAAGGGATTATCCGAAAGTCATTCCTGCTATTTTCGGAGGGCGACGACATCCAGGCGCATGTATTAAAGGATACGGAACGTTTGTTGCGTGCCAACAGAATGTTTGTCGATGCGCGTATCATTGTTATACCGCGAAAGGACGTAACCTGGATGGCCGACATCATGGTGCTGATACAGGACTCCTGGTCGCTCAATTTTTCAGGCAGTTTCAGTTCGTTCAAAAAATTCAGGCTCGGGCTGGAAAACATCAATGTCCGCGGGACTACGCACTCACAGCGAACGGCCATCAAATGGGATTCGACTTTCCAGTTCAGGGCCATTTACACGGTGCCCTACATTGGCAAAACCTTCATTACGGCCCAGGCCAGCTTCATTTTCGAGCGTGATTTGAAAGAACAATCGGTGCGGATGTACCGTCGCTTCATTACCACGGAGACCAAATACGCAGGTGCCCTGGAACTCGGGCATTATAATACGCGGCAGTACAAACGGGAGGTCGAAACCACCGATTCATTGCGACTTTTGCGCACCGACTACAAATACTACGATGTCTGGATCGGGCGGTCGTTCAAGTTCCCCTTTCCCGACAGCAAACTCGCCCAGAACTCGCGGATCGTGACCGCATTCAGGCATAACAAATACAATTACGATGAGCGCCCGGAGGTAGCGCCCAACCTCAACAAGAATTACTGGAATCGCACGGCGACGCTCATCAGCCTCGGGTTTTCAAACAGGAACTATAAGCGGGACGTTTTAATCTACGGCTTCGGGCGGACGGAAGACGTGCCGGTGGGCAGCCTTTTTGCATTAACGATCGGGCGCGAAAGTACCGAGTTCGGAGCGCGCGGCTATGGCGGCATTCAGTTCGCTACGGGCAAGTACCTGCCGCATAATCTGGGATACATGTACACACTGGCCAATTTGGGCACGTATTCCAAAAACGGGACGGCACAACAGGGGGTGATCAGCGCAGAGATCAACTATATCAGCAACCTGATCCCGTTCCGGTACAGCTTCTTCCGGCAGTTTGTCAATATAAGGTTCGCAAAAGGGATCAACCGGGACCCCCTCGATTACCTCAATATCAGTGGCGACCAGGGAATACGGGGCATCAATAACGACCGGCTCATCGGAACAAAAAAGCTGACCATCGGCACCGAAACCGTGTTTTTCTCCGACAAAAGCTTGTTAGGTTTCCGGATTGCCTATTTCGTATTCGCAGACATCGGGTTGGTGAATGGCGTGCCGCACCTTTGGAAGAGCCCGCTTTACCAGGGGTACGGGCTCGGATTACGCCTCCGGAATGAAAACCTGGCTTTCAATACCCTGCAGTTGCGCTTCGGATATTACCTCAATATCCCCGAGCTCTCCTCGCCTACCCGTTTCGCTACTTCGGGCAACGTTCCGCTGCGCCTGCGCGACTTCGACATCTCCGCTCCGGCCATTGCACCCTTTCAGTAGCGCACAAATTCGTTTTATAAATACCTGATTAATAATTAGATACACACAAATTTCAAAAATTTACACTTATTTCAAGCCACATCCTGTCCTTTTTCGGATATGAGAATTAACTTTGTGGAATTTTTGGACGTACCCCTGCTCGGAATCGTCAGGCAACTGCCAAAAGTTGTTCAAGTATTTCCTTCATTTCTACAAATTACCATTTACTGTGCCCAAAAATACGAGTATCAAATCCGTTCTGATTATCGGTTCAGGCCCCATCGTTATCGGTCAGGCGTGCGAGTTTGACTATTCCGGCTCTCAGGCAGCCCGTTCGCTGCGAGAAGAAGGGATTGAGGTAGTTCTGATCAACTCCAATCCTGCAACAATCATGACTGACCCTATCAGTGCAGATCATGTGTACCTGCTGCCGCTGGAAAAGAAGTACATCGTTGAAATTCTGGAAAAACACAAGGCGTTGGGCAGGCCCATCGACGCGGTGCTTCCCACAATGGGTGGCCAAACGGCGCTGAACCTGGCTATTGACTGTGACAAAGCAGGTATCTGGAAAAAGTATGATATTGACATTATCGGTGTGGACATCAAAGCGATCGAAACGACCGAGGACCGGGAGAAATTCCGCTTGAAAATGCTCGAACTGGGCGTGAACGTATGCAAGGGCCGCACAGCCCGCTCTTTCCTTGAAGGAAAAGAGATCGCTCAGGAAATCGGCTTCCCGCTGGTAATCCGCCCTTCATTCACCCTTGGTGGTACGGGAGGTGGATTTGTGGAAAAAGAAGAAGATTTCGACAAAGCGCTGAACTACGGCTTGCACGCGTCACCTGTACACGAGGTACTGGTGGAGCAAAGTGTAATGGGCTGGAAGGAATACGAGCTCGAACTCCTCCGCGACAGCAAAGGGAACTTCATCATCATCTGTTCGATCGAGAACTTCGACCCGATGGGTGTACATACCGGCGACAGTATCACGGTTGCACCGGCGATGACGCTTCCCGACACATTATACCAGCAAATGCGCGACCTTTCGATCAAGATGATGAACGGTATCGGCAAGTTTGCGGGTGGCTGTAATGTACAATTCTCGGTAAACCCGGCTGACGACAAGATCATCGCGATCGAGATCAACCCGCGCGTATCGCGTTCTTCGGCATTGGCTTCGAAAGCGACTGGTTACCCTATCGCGAAAATCGCTGCGAAAATGGCGATCGGCTACGACCTCGACGAGCTCATCAACCCGATCACCGGCAGTACTTCCGCATTCTTCGAACCTTCGATCGACTATGTGATCGTGAAAGTTCCGCGCTGGAACTTCGATAAATTCAAAGGTGCCGACCGCTCACTGGGTCTTCAAATGAAATCCGTTGGTGAAGCAATGGGTATCGGACGTAACTTCCAGGAGGCATTGCAAAAGGCTTGTCAGTCACTGGAAATCCGCCGGAACGGACTTGGCGCCGACGGCCGCGAGTTGCGCGACCAGGAGGCTATCAAGCACAGCCTTGCACACCCGAGCTGGGACCGCCTGTTCCATATTTACGATGCATTCAAAATAGGTCTGTCGTTCAAAACGATCCAGAACCTCACTAAAATAGACGCGTGGTTCCTCCGCCAGATCGAAGAGCTGATCGAGCTGGAACACGAAATCGAGAAATTCGACCTAGAAGACCTGCCGAAGGATTTGCTTTTGACAGCGAAACAAAAAGGCTACGCCGACCGCCAGATCGCCCATTTGATCGGCACGAAGGAAAGCAAGGTTTACGACCGCCGGAAAGCACTGGGCATCAAGCGTGTATACAAATGCGTTGATACCTGTGCAGCTGAATTCGAAGCAAAAACACCTTACTACTACTCCACTTTCAATACCTCGCAGGAGTTCCCAGACAACGAGTCGATTGTAAGCGACCGCAAAAAGGTTGTCGTGCTCGGCTCGGGACCAAACCGGATCGGCCAGGGTATCGAATTCGACTACTCTTGCGTACACGGTGTCTTGGCAGCGAAGGAAGCCGGTTACGAAACGATCATGATCAATTGTAACCCTGAAACCGTTTCGACCGACCCGGATATTTCCGACAAACTGTATTTCGAACCGGTTTTCTGGGAGCACGTTTTCGACATAATCGAGCACGAAAAGCCTGAGGGCGTAATCGTTCAGCTTGGTGGTCAGACAGCCTTGAAAATGGCTGAGAAACTGGAAAAATATGGTGTGAAAATCATCGGTACCAGCTACCACTCGCTCGACTGGGCTGAGGACCGCGGGCGGTTCTCGTCATTGCTCGAAGAATTGGGCATCCCATTCCCGAAATTCGGTACTGTAAGAAGCTCCGACGCTGCGGTTGAACTTTCCCGCACGCTCGGCTTCCCGCTGCTGGTTCGTCCAAGCTACGTTTTGGGTGGCCAGAGCATGAAGATCGTGATCAACGAGAAGGAGCTGGAACAACACGTGGTGAAAATCCTTCACGACATTCCGGACAACAATATCCTCCTCGACCACTTCCTCGAAGGTGCATTGGAAGCGGAAGCTGATGCGATCTGCGACGGTGAAGACGCTTACATTATCGGTGTCATGGAGCATATCGAACCAGCGGGTATCCACTCCGGTGACTCGCACGCCGCATTGCCTCCTTTTGACCTCACGGCCGACGAAATTCGCCAGATCGAGGAGCATACCCGCAAAATCGCGTTGGCGATGAACGTGAAGGGGTTGATCAACGTACAATTCGCGGTGAAAGAGGGCGTCGTGTATGTGATCGAGGCCAACCCGCGTGCATCGCGTACCGTTCCGTTCATTTGCAAGGCCTACCAGGAACCTTATGTGAACTACGCAACCAAGCTGATGCTTGGCGACAAAAAGGTGAAGGATTTCGACTTCAAACCAGTAAAAGAAGGCTGGGCGATCAAGATCCCTGTGTTCTCGTTCAACAAATTCCCGAATGTAAACAAGGAACTCGGCCCTGAAATGAAATCGACCGGTGAAGCGATCTATTTCATCAAGGATCTGGAAGACGAGTTTTTTCAGAAAATTTACGGCGAAAGGAATCTTTACCTGAGCCGGTAAATATAGCTCTTGAAGCAAAGTGCAAAGCCCCGGAATAATCCGGGGCTTTTTGCGTTAATCAGGTTTTGTAAACAGGAATAAAATAGTGGTCACATGCCCTCAGATATTCTGCATAATGTACTATTTTCGGGAATTAATTGTAACCACTCCCCTACATGTCTAAGTTTTACGCTTGCATTCTTGCAATGTGGCTTTGTGTTCATTTTACTGCATTTGCACAAACAGCTACCATTAGTCTCAGTTACGATAATTCTTCGAACATCTGTATAAACTCCACTTACCGGCTCGGTATCACAACGACCGGGACATTCGGCGCAGACAACAAGTTTTCTGTCCAGATCAGGAAAAGCGAGTATTCGTCGACCGTGACCGACGTCCCGGCAGTGCTGGTCAATGGCAGGCTAGAATTTACCTTGAAAGATTCGGCGAACTTTGCAGGAAGCTATGTGCAGTTCAGGGCCATTGCATCATCTCCGAAAACAGAAAGCGTATGGTCTGGCAGCATACAGATGTACACTAAGGGACGCATTATTCTCAATCCGGAAAATAAAACGGATACCTTAAATGCTTTCGATAACGCATCAATCCTTTTTGGATGGAACAGCGTCGGAGATGCCCGCGTGACATTGAACGACAGCACCAGACTCAACTTATCAAGCTACTCAATACCGTCTTCCGCCCAGCATACGGTTACCATTCCCGACAATTTCCCCGGCTACACCATTGCACATGCAGAAAACAACTGTGGCGCGATGCAGGTGAGCGGAACTTACCGGCCGGTTATCAATGCTACGTCCATCAAGATAGCCGGCGTGACACCAAGTGCGATCTGTGAGGGAAGCGACGTGCGTGTGTCGTTCTCAACGGCAGGGACGCCCTTTACGGCGCAAACCCGCTACCGGCTCCGGTTCACCGAAGTATACTATTCCAGCAATGCCCCGATCACGGTGGAAACGCCCGCAACATTGACCAACGGCGTGCTGGTAGCGACATTTCCGACGCAACTTCAAATTAAAACGAATAAGGAATTCACGGTCCGGATCATTACCGACAACCCTGCCACTCTATCGTCCGGGCCGGCAGTTCAGGTGTCGCTATGGCCCAAAACCGGTGCGACCTTCAATACCTCGAGCCAGACTTTGACCCAGTTCGGGCCTGCCAGTCTGGGCATTAATACCACGGGCCTTCCGCCCATGACCGTCGAGCTTACGGACGGCACAAAAAGTACAAGCGGCTATGGCACTATCGATATCCCGATTTTCCCGATCACTGATCAGGAGTACCGGATTAAATCAGTCACTTCCGGCTGCGGCACCGTGGAAATAACTAACCCTGAAACAGTCCGCATTAAAGTGAAGCCAGGCATCCGTATCTATGAGGGCAATACCGCTCAGACGTTGTGCTCGGGTTCCAACGCCCGTCTCCGTTTTGTTACGAGCGCTGCAATCACCGATGCCACGAAATTTACGGTCCAGGTCTATAATGGTTATACCAGTCAATACGAGACCTACAATGCTACACGCTCGGGCGAATACCTGGAATTTGCCTTGCCAAACCGTACAGGAGGAACATCCTATACTTTCCAGATCTATACTACGAACCCTGCAATGTCGTCGCAAATCGCTTCTGTGAATGTGCAAACGATGCCCAACCTGACCTACGCCTCCCGTCAGAACACGTTCGTATTCAAGCTACCGACGAAAGTTCAAATCGGTTATGAGTTTGAGGGCGGAGGGCCGTTCACGGTGGAAGCTCAGGACGGAACCGTCAAAACGTATGATAGCAATGTGTATGACGTGGAACAACTGTTTGTCCGCGAAAGCATGGATTATAAGATCAAGTCCATTGCAAATGGTTGTTTTAAAAACACCAATCCCCGAAATGTTCGCCTCACTGTCTCACCTTCTTCCGAACCGGGCATTTATCTGGAGCCTTTGAAAACGGCGATTTGCAGTGACGATAGCCTGGAAATTACTTTCGGCACGGTAGGGCAGTTTACCGCGGGAAACAGGTTTTCCATTCAAACTAACGCTCCTTGCTGTAACTTTCAGGCATTGCGTGTGGTAGAAAAAGAGGGTAAATACAAGATCAAACTTTCTATTCAGGCGCTCAGCGCCATCGAAACCGATATTCGTATCGCATCTACAAACCCCGTTCTTTTCAGTAATGAGGAACATATTCGTCTGCAATCTCCCCTTACCCAGTTTTACCTTTATCCACAGGCCAAGGCCGAAGAACCCTGGCGGTATGTTGCCAGCCCGAGCCCAGGGTGGGGACAAATTCTTTCACTTTCGGCCAACTCGCAGTTTCAAAGCATTGTCTACACAGAAAACGGGGTAGAACGGACTGCCACTTTCAACCAGTACAATTCTTCGATACCAACAAACCCAAAAACCGGTGAACTCTCGACTTACATCGTTAAGTCAGCCACCAATGCCTGTGGAACTTATCCTGTTGATCTCGCGACCTACATTCAGGCAATGCCCTACCGCATTCAGTTTTCTCAATACAATACGCCGAATTACTGCGCCGATGCCCCTTTGAGTATCCCTTTTGGAATTGTGGAAGGGAAATCCGACAATGCTACATTTACGCTGCAAATAGCACGTAGCGGCAGTTCTGAATACCAAACTATTATTACCGGCGAAAAGGGCAGTATTATCAAAACCACCGTCCCCAAAGGTATGGAGCCCGGCTACTATAATATCCGCCTGCTGTCTTCCGAAGGTTCTATTTCGGATCCGCTCGGGGTACAGATCTCCACGCCCCCGACCGCCATATTAACCCCTGGAAATTCCCAACCGAATCCTATCCGTATCGATGCAGGATCAGGTATTTCATTGCAAGTCAAAACCACCGGCACCGCACCTATTTCGACGGTTTTCAGCGATAATACCCGGCAAGAATTTTACACCGGGGACCAGAGCTGGTATACTTATCCGCTAAAAAGCCAGGAATACTCTATACGCTCCGTGAGCAATGTGTGTGGATATGGTACCGGTTCGGGGGCCGTCAATGTCATCGTCAACCCGAAACTGTCGTTGTACTCTCCATCGGGCAGCGTGTGCGAAGGCGGCACAGTTACCGTCAGCTACGAGCTGAACGGAGATGTGGATCTTTCTAATGAATACATCCGGTTTGGCATCTCGGATCAAGCCAGCTCAAACGTGATCATGCTCGATTCCACGAGATCGCTCAAAGGAATAAAAAACTTAACAATGCCGAATTCGCTACCCGGCAGCTATTACAGGATCATCTGTACCGTTGAAAAATACAAAATCCAGTCGACGCTTTCCGTTTACGTGACCACCAAACCCAGCGTCACACTCTTAGGTAACACGGTCATCAACGCCGGCGAAAGTACAACGCTGGTAATCAGATCGAACAAGTCAACCCCCGATGTGAACAAATTTGTATTGTCCGACGGAAGCAAAGGTGAAGTTTACTCGTCGGGTACCGCACAGGTAACTGTGTCTCCGCAAAAAACCACGACTTATACCATTTCTTCCGTCACGAACGGCTGCGGGAATGGTACAACCACCGGCTCTGCGACGGTGGAAGTCAATCCTCCTTCCGAACGCAGCATAACGGTCACAACGATAACTTCCAGCAGCGGTTACGGCCTTTGTACCGGCGATACCATTGCCATAGGCTACAAAACCGCTGGGTCGTTTTCGGCAGGCAACCAATTTACCGTTCAGCTATCCGACACTACCGGACGGAACTTCCGAGCCATCACCACCATTCCGGGCAGTAATCCTATTAAGGCAGTAATGCCTACCGACCTTGTGGCTGGTATCCTGTACCGAATCCGTGTTGTGGCCTCCGATGCGAATACCGCCAGCAGCGCCTATGCATCGCCCATGAATGTAAGCCAGAAGGCCAGGGCGAAATTTGCCTCCGAGACCGTGATTTTCGATGGGGTTAAAAATCCGAAGGTAACCGTTTTGCTCTCAGGTGGCGGTCCGTGGTATTACCAGTTCGGTACGGACGCCAACGTCATAAACCGGCAGTCGAGTGTACCGACCGATGTCGTGGAGCTCTTCCAGGCATCCCCAAGCCAATACTACCGCCTGTTCCGTGTCTCCAACAGCTGCGGCAATGGAATTATTGATTCGCCCTCCATCGTGAAGGTAGAGATTGTCACCGCCACCGAACCGCATGTCTCCGTCTATCAGGCGACAGTAGCTCCTAACCCGGCACAGGATGTTCTTGCTATAAGATCGGAGGACGGCACTGAAAAAAGCATCCGCCTCATTAGCCAAAACGGGAATGTGGTGCGCACCATCAAAACCCGCAAGCGCGAGGAGACACTTGATATCCGCGACCTTTCACCCGGCATTTACCTGCTTCATATAGACGCCAAAGGCAGGAAAGCGACATTCAAGGTGATCAAGCAATAAAACGCATTCATACCAAAACAGGAAAGCCCGGATCGCTCCGGGCTTTTTGCATTATATCAATTTTAAAAAATTTTCTACTTCACTTCCTCATAGTCGACATATTCACCGCCCTGGAACCGCGAAGAGTCATTGGCATTTGATGGCGTACTATCGACCCGAACGCCTCCTGGCTTGGTACGGGCCTTTTCCTGTTGCCGTTGTGCCCGGAATGCCCTTTCCTGTTGCTTGACCAGTTGCCTGCCTACTAGCAAGTGAAAAAGGAACCGTCTGAAAAACGGTACAAATGCGATCAGGAGCAGGAATATGAATAATATATTAAATACCAGTTTCATTTTTCAAGAATTTTTTACCTCAATCAATAACGTAAACCTAGCATAAATAGCACACGAATATAAGTAAAACCTCATGAAAGACGAAACCGGGCATTGAGCGGCGCTCTCGCATTACCGGCGGCTTTTATGCCAGATCGACCGCCTTGCTATTCTCTACCACGCGCTCGTAATACGCTTCGTAATGCGGCAGGATCTTCGCTACATCGAATTCGCGGGCCCTAGCCAGCGCGTTCGCTTTGAAAGTCGGCAGGTTAGCATCGTCGAGAATGTAGGCGGCGTGCTTCACCATATCCTCCACATCACCTACATCACTCAGGAAACCGGTTACGCCGTGCACATTCAATTCCGGGAGACCGCCCGCATTAGACGTAATAATAGGTACTTCGCAGGCCAGGGCTTCGAGGGCGGCCAGTCCGAAACTCTCGGATTCGGAAGGCATCAGGAACAGGTCAGCTACGGAAAGCACTTCTTCGATCGCATCGAGTTTACCCAGGAAACGGACGTCCGAAAGCATATCCAGGTCCTTGCAAAGGCGCTCGATCCGCATACGGTCGGGGCCGTCGCCTACGAGGAGCAACTTGCTCGGCAATAGTTTACGGAGCCTTTCGAAGATCATGATCACGTCGTCGATCCTCTTTACTTTCCTGAAATTGGAGGTATGCACGATCAGCTTCTCGTTATTGGGGCAAATGGCGAGTTTGAAATGATCCTTTTTCTGGCGGTTAAAACGGTCGAGATCGATAAAGTTGGGGATCACTTCAATATCTTTGGTGATCTTGAAATGATCGTATGTGTCCTTTTTAAGCGAATCAGAAACCGCAGTAATACCATCCGATTGATTAATGCTGAAAGTCACCACCGGCTCGTAGGAAGGGTCTTTTCCAACCAGGGTAATGTCCGTGCCATGCAATGTCGTAATTACCGGAATGTGAATGCCTTGCGCAGCCAGAATCTGTTTGGCGAGGTATGCAGACGACGCGTGCGGGATCGCATAATGTACGTGAAGTAAATCGAGCCCCGCATTGGCTACTACATGCACCATTTCGCTCGACAGCGCCGACTCATAAGGCGGGTATTGGAACAACGGGTAGGCGGGTATATTTACTTCGTGATAATAGAGGTTCTCATTAAAAAAATCCAGCCGTTGGGGCTGGGAGTAGGTAATGAAATGAACCTGGTGGCCGGCTTTCGCAAGCGCTTTTCCAAGCTCGGTAGCTACCACACCGCTTCCTCCGAAGGTAGGATAGCATACGATACCAATTTTCATAATAGGTCAGCAAATGGTTGAATGTCCGGATGAACAACCGTCCGGATAACGGTTTAAAATAGCTAACAACAAATGCAGGTTTTTTATCCCACAAATGGATAAAGAAGTGAAGAATTGTCGTTAATGGGATAAAATGAATAATTTTATTGCCTAAACCTTCTTTTTCCAGCGTCAAACTTCATGAATGTGTCGGCCAGACCCAAGATTACAACGTGGGATTATGTCACCGGGAGTGCACGGCTTGTGCGCATGACCAATCTGGTCATTGTGGCTCTGACGCAATACCTCACGCGCATCCTGCTCATTGGCCCACGGCATGAATGGAAGTCGATTGTCACCGATATCGACATGTTCGTCCTGGCACTCTCGACGGTTTGCATTGCCGCTGCCGGTTACATTATAAACGATTATTTCGATGTCAAGATCGACATCGTCAATAAGCCCGAAAGAGTGGTGGTGGGCCGCTACCTGAAACGCCGCTGGGCCATGGGTGCGCACCAGGTTTTGAACGTGGTCGGAGCCGTGCTCGGGTTAGTCGTCAGTCCGTACATCTTCATTATCAATGTTTTTTCGATCACGCTGCTCTGGTTTTACTCCGAGCGGTACAAGCGGCTGCCGTTCATCGGAAACTTTATTGTTTCGCTGCTGACCGGCCTTACCCTGCTCATACTCACCGTACATTACCCGGCCAACCGGCACCTGGTATTTATTTACGCGGTTTTCTCTTTCTTCATTTCGCTTATCCGCGAAGTAGTGAAGGATATGGAGGACATTCGAGGCGACGAGGCGCACGGCTGCCGCACATTACCAATTATCTGGGGGATCCGGCGCACGAAAACATTCCTATACTCGGTCATCGTCGTTTTTGTACTTACGCTGTTTGTGATGGCCCGGGCATTGCAGAACAACCTGCTTACACTTCTCTTCCTACTGCTCCTGATCCCGATCGCGTTGCTGGTAATGCGTCTCTATCAGGCCGATACCCGCCGCGATTTCAGGGAAATCAGCAGCCTTTGCAAGATCATTATGCTGCTTGGCCTGATCACCATGATCTGGGCATGAAGCACCGATTAATTTAACACTTCACGCCGCTTAATTAACCGGTTGAAAAGTTATATTTGGTCACCCCAAAACTAAATCGCTGTTACGAATATGAAAAAGTTTATCCTATGGAGCATCGCTTGTCTGCTGATGCTTAGCCTGGGCGCCAATGCCCAGGAATGTGCCGGCTTTACATTCAAAGAAGGAGGCGGATTTGAAATGAACAACTATGACGGAAAGGGCAAGGCGCTTGGAAAGCTTACCTATAAAATCGCCAAAGTAGCCAGGGAAGGCAGCAACACAGTGGTAACTATCGACATGGAATCCTTTAATACCAAGGGTAAATCCGAGCTCAAAAACACTTACCAGATGAAATGCGACGGAAACGTGCTGACGCTCGACGCCGCTTCGCTCGTCAGCCAGGAGCAACTGAAATCGTTTCAGAATATGGAGATGAAATTTACCTATGACAATATCGAAATCCCGTCCAAACTATCGGTAGGCGATAAGTTGAAGGATGCAGCTGTGAAAGGCGAAGGGAAGTCGGGCCCGATGACTGTGGTTTTCAATATGTTTATCAAAAACCGCACGGTGGCCGGCCAGGAAAAACTCACTATCCCGGCGGGAAGCTATGATGTTTACAAAATTAATTCGGACATGAATATGGAAATGGTGATGGGGTTTCCTGTAAAAATGGAGATGCAAAGCGTTTCCTACCGCGCACCCGGCATTATCTGGGACCTGAAAACCGAGACTTATCGCAAAGGAAAACTGATGGGGTATAGCGAGCTGGCCAAAATTTATTGATTTCAGACAAGTCTATATTAACATTCCCCTAAATAACGGCTTGCAGTTCGTCGGCAAGCCGTCTTTTTATAGCTTTGTCCGGGTATTTTGCTGACAATACTCCTTATCTATCACATAACAACTACGCTTAATAATGAAGAGAATTGCCATTTTTGCCTCCGGTTCAGGGTCCAATGCTGAAAAGATCTGCGAACATTTCGCTGATCGCGACGACGTGGATGTATCGCTGATTTTCACCAACAATCCCATGGCCGGAGTGATCAAGAGGGCGCTCAAATTGCAAATACCGGTTGTATTTTTTGACAAGAAAACTTTTTACCACACGGGGAAAATTCAGCAGATCCTCCAAAACGAAGGCATCGATCTCGTGGTACTGGCCGGCTTTATGATGCTCGTGCCACCGGTACTCGTCAATTCATTTCCGAATAAAATGATCAATATCCACCCTGCATTGCTACCCAAATACGGCGGCAAAGGCATGTACGGGCATTTTGTGCATGAAGCTGTGGTGAATGCCGGAGAGACCGAATCGGGCATCACGATCCATTACGTAAACGAGCATTACGACGAGGGCGACATCATTTTTCAGGCTAAATGCGATGTGATACCCGGAGATACAGCGGAAGACGTCGCACGCAAGGTACACGCGCTCGAATACGCGCATTACCCGCGTGTAATCGAGGAAATCCTTACCGGACAGTAAGTCATTACACCATGCTGTTCTTCCTGCTAGCGGTTGCTTTCACGGTCATGCTCTACCTGATCATGCGCGCTTACCCGCGTTACCGGGTGAATTCGTTCCACGCGGTGGTTTTCAACTATTACGCCTGCGTGCTCACCGGCCTTGTGCTCACGCCCGACCTCCGTGTATTTACAGAGGTACAATGGACGTCGGAAGGGACGGTCCTTACGATGGCGCTCGGAGCGATGTTCGTCACGGCTTTTATGCTCATCGGGCTTACTGCGCAAAAAGTGAGTGTGACCGCTACGTCGCTGGCAGGCAATATGTCGCTGGTGATTCCGGTTCTTTTCGGACTTTTCGTTTTCAGGAACAACAATAAAGATTTTACCGCGCTCAATTACCTGGGGCTTGTGCTTGCACTCGTGGCGCTGGCATTGGGTGCCATCCAACGTTCAACGAAAGGATCCGACACGGCAAATACCGCCGGTGCCGGGCAGGCGGCGAAGCAGGCATTGTGGGTTTTTCCCGTTCTGACATTCTTTGCCAGCGGCACGAACAATACCCTGATCAATTTTTTATCCTCCAAATACTACCCGTCCGGCCAGATCACCGTGTTTATGATCGTCGCCTGCTTTGGCGCTATGGTGATCGGCACGTCGATTCTCGTCTACCGGATCATTGCGCATGGCCACAGGTTGCATCTTCGGAGCGTCGTTGGCGGACTGCTGCTTGGAGTACCCAATTTTTTGTCGCTCTATTTCCTCCTGCTGGCATTGGCTGCGTTCGGAAACAGTGCGGCCTATGTATTCCCGATCTATAATATCCTCACCATGCTCGTTTCGGCCCTTGCGGCCTGGGCATTGTATAAGGAACGCCTTAATACATTGAATAAATGGGGACTTGTACTCGCCGTAGTCGCCATTGTACTGATTTCCTACCAGGAACTGAACCTGTGATCCTGCGAGCACTGTTTACCTACCATGACCGACACCGCCATCCTGCATATTCCTGAGCAAGACAAGCCGCTCAACAAGAAACAAAAAGAATTTAATGTGCTTTCGGAGACGATAGAAGCACTCGACCGCCAGTTGGCCGACCTTCAACAAGCGTACGACGAAATGTTGCGGCGGATACCGTCCGACCTCGACCCGCTGGTACGGGAATACCAGGGGTACCGGGCCGATATCGTCAACCTTTGGGACCGTACCTACGAAGCGGAGCACTTTCGGAAGGCCTATCAAACCAAACTCGCCTATCTGATCATTGAAAATGCATATGATCTGATTAAGAATCACGACCGTTCCGAGCTGAAACCCGTTTTCAATAAATATAGCGCGACAGACATCGATGTGCTGCTGGAAGAAGAGCGCCTTCGGGAAAGCGCACGGATTGAAGACCCGGCATTTTTGTTGGAAAGTGTCTATGAACCCGAGCCAGAGGTGTCGTTCCATGAACTTTCGGAAGAAGAGCAGCAGCGGATCAAGGCGGAAAGAAGAGAACAGCGCATGGACCAGCGGACGCGCGAAGCACAGCAGGCGAAGACAACCAAATCGGTGCGGAGCGTGTATATGGAGCTCGTAAAGACTTTCCACCCGGACCGGGAAACGGACGAAGGGGAAAAACAACGTAAAACCGAGACAATGCAGCGCATTACGAAAGCCTATCAGGAGAATAACCTGCTTTCGTTGCTGAAACTGCAAATGGAGCTCGAACAGATTGACCGCTCAGGCCTTGAAAACCTCAATAAAAACCAGCTCAGCTATTACAACAAGATTCTCCGCCAGCAAATCGAGGAATTGGGCCAGCAGAAGGTTTTGATACAACAGAAAATATCGGCGGTTTGCAGCCTCCCCTACCAACACGCTAATTCCCAGGTAACGGTGATTGCGAAATTCAATACTGTCATCAACGGGTTGAAGGTGGAGATCAAAAACATTAAGAAAACCTACAAACACTGGCTCGTGCCATCGCAGCTCAAAGCCTATCTGAAACCCTTCCAGATCCCGGATCAGCCAGAAGGTGAGTTAGAAGAATAGCCTCATAACGGCCGTTTTTGCGGGAAACGGATACAATACGTAGAGGTTTTTCCACGATATTCAGCACGAATTTAAATATGATTATACAAATATAGCTCCACACGGCCCTAGGGATAAGCTGGTTAAATGGAATCGTGCACAACAAGCATGATTGGCATATAATTTATGTCTAATAGCCTTGACGCACCCAAACTCATATTTAAATGAAAAATTGTATTTTTTTGCTGCTCGCAGTCGTATTTTGTAGCTCGCGGGCACAAGCTCAGGAAAACGTTTCCATAGGCCCGCTTGTAGGATTGTCGATTGCCAATTTCCGCGGCGATGTTTCGAACACGGACTGGAAACCAGGATTGACAATAGGTGGCTTCTACAATTACAGCTCCGAATCGGGCTTCGGTTTTAGCGGGCAGTTGCTTTTCACCCAGCTTGGCGCACAGATCAACAACAAGACCAACGAAATCAACCTAAACTACATTCAGGCTCCACTGCTGGCCACTTTCTTCTTCGGACGCTACGGTGACCGCGTTCGCCCCAAAATTTTCCTCGGCCCCAACCTCAATTTCCTGGTTGGCGCGAGGGACAAAAACGGCAACAATATCAACGGAGACTCCAACAACCGTATTTACGCCCCATTTGACCTCGGCCTTACCTTCGGTGCCGGATTGAATTACCGCTTGCAGGAAAAAATATGGCTGAATTTCGATGCGCGGTACGGTCTGGGATTGATCGACGTCACCAGGCTCGACAATGCAAAGGTCAAAAACAACAACTGGGGTATCAACGTGGGGCTGAGTTTCCCGCTGGGCACCTACAACAAAAATACGGGAAGACTACGTACGCGCTAACACACTATGATTCGTGAACAGAAGGGCATCCAAATTTGAGTGCCCTTCTTTATTTTTGTTCCAATGGAATAAAACGCACGCTGCCTATGCTTCAAAAGGATTTGTCGAAAATTGCCAAATGGGGCCTGGGAACAGCCGTGCTGATCTGGATGATCGGCTGGTTGATGCTGATTCCGGAAGATTTATCCGCTCAGATAGCAGCTATTTCAGCCGAAACCGTTAAAAATGGTCGTCTGATCGAGCAAACCGGCATATCCGCCCCCATTATTTCGTTTTCGGTCGGCGCTATGCGGCTTTTCGGGATCAACCAGCTCTCTCTGCACATTCCCGGTTTTCTGGCTATTCTGTTCAGTCTTTTTTGTGTTTATCAGTTCACCCGATCCGTTGCCGGTGCGGAGTCAGCCGTCCTTTCCGTACTGATTTTAGCCACGTCACAGGCCACTTTTCTGGTCAACAATGAGCTGGGAGATGCGAGTTACCTTGCAGCCTGTCTCATTTTTACAATATGGCAGATCAGCAGCTATGTCGAAACCAAAAAGATAACCAGCCTGCTGTTGTCCTTCCTGGGCACGGCCGGGCTCATACTTGTTAAGAACACATTCCCCGACAGCGCAGGCCAATGGCCTACCGACCCTCTGCTAACCCTTTTTATTACATTCTCTCCATGGACGATCTTTCTGATCCTCGCGCTTATCGACCTCGTTCAGCGAGTCATCTTCCCCGATTACAACCGAAACCAGAAGTATGAACTGATCGCCCTGATCGCGATCATTGCACCGTTTGTATTCAGCTACTTCAACCCATTCCCGGCAACTTTTGATGTGTACATGGCCTATCCGGTGGCCTCGGTGATTACGGCGGTGTACATCATCCGCCGCCTTGAAAGCGACCCGGCAACATTCTCAGGGCTGCTCGCTTATGTGCACGCCGTAGCAGCATACGCGGCCCTCGCATTACTGTTCTGCCTCGTCTGGTTCACTTTTCCCGCTGATAATTATTATGGATTGATTCATTTCATGGCGCTTCTCAGCGTCCTTACCTGGCTCATTTTCTTTTCACCTGTCCGCAACAAGCTCATAGTCGGCTGTGTTGTATTTGCAATAGGGGCCAATCTGGTACTCACCACCTATTTTTATCCCAACATTTACGAATACCAGGCGGCTGCTAAGCTCGGCATTATCGCGAGGGCGAATGGTGCCGGGCGCGACAGTCTTTACAGTTACCAGGCAGGCACGCCATATAGTCTGCGTTTCTACTCGGGTGTCCAGGTTACCGAAGTCGACGACTTTGGCAAGCTCGTGGGGACGAAGAACTGCCTGGTTTATACCCACCAAAATCTCCTGGGAGAATTCAAAGCCATCCGCCCCGACCTGAAGATTCTCGGAAGCTGTGAAGAATACCCGCGAAGGATTCTCGACTTTCGCTTTCTGGATCCCAACACCCGGGCTTCTTATGTGCAATCCAAAGTATTAATCAGACTGTAAATCAGCTGTTAGAAAAGATTTGTAGATTTTCATTTTATTTTACTTTGAAGTACAAAGTACTTTTTTAAATTTGAATCTTCAAACTTAAACGATCACCTGCCTTATGCAAACCATTAACACCAGATTGTCGCCCTGGCATATCGTTGCCGTCATTGTGCTTGTTCCCTTGCTGCTAACTGCTCTTGCCCTTTGGCACTGGAAACCGGGCGCTTTTGTACTCGCATCTGTGCTTGCACTTGGGGGCGCGCGCGTCGTGTACGAGCTCCTTACCATGAAGAAGATGGGAAATCGCGCTTATCAGCTAGCTTTCGGACTGGCCGTGGCTGCGGTGTTGCTACTCGTTTGGATGAATGTGGCCGTGGGCGGCATTCTCGGGGATAATCCCGCTAACATGATGTATTTTGGCGTATTACTGGTGGGTTTGATGGGGGCAATAATCTCGCGTCTGCAACCGAAAGGCATGTCGAACGCCTTATTTGCCACAGCATTTGCAATGATGTTGGCGCCGCTGGTCGCCTGGGCGATCGGTACGCCGGCTTTCGCTAATGGCCTGGCGGCCGTTTTTGCCTTGCATTCCTGCTTTGCATGGCTGTTTACTGGGTCGGCTTTGTTATTCAGGCGCGCCGCTCATACCCGGCAAGAATAGATAAAACCGGCGGTCATAATGCGTTCAGAGGGATTAGCAGTACCTTTGTAGTCTTTTACGAACTGCATTATGACTTTTGAAGATTTAAATCTCACCAAACCGCTTCTAAAAGCACTTTCCGAAGCGGGATATATAACACCGACTACCATCCAGCACAAGGTTTTTTCGGTAATGATGTCCGGCAAAGACGTCTGCGGCATCGCACAAACCGGCACCGGAAAGACATTCGCTTATTTATTACCGACACTCCGGCAGATCGAATATGCGAAAGACCGGCTGCCGCAACTCCTCGTCCTTGTACCTACGCGCGAGCTCGTCGTGCAGGTGGTCGAGGAAGTGCGGAAGCTGGCCGCCTATACCCCGCTGCAAGCGGTCGGCGTGTACGGCGGAGGCAATATCAAAGTACAAATGGCCGAACTCCACGAAGGTGCCGACATTGTGGTAGCTACACCCGGCCGCCTGTACGACCTTGCGATGAACGGCTCGTTGAAAACCAAATCTGTGAAAAAGCTGGTCATCGACGAAGTAGACGAAATGCTGAATCTCGGTTTTCGCCCGCAACTGAAAAACATCCTGGATTTGCTTCCCCAGCGACGCCAGAACCTGCTTTTTTCGGCCACTATTACCCAGGAAGTAGAAGCGTTGATGAAGACGTATTTCAATGACCCTGTACGTATTGAAGCGGCACCCGTCGGAACGCCTCTCGACAATATCGAGCAGCAGGCCTATTATGTTCCCAATTTTTATACAAAAGTCAACCTGCTCGATCTACTGCTGGACCGCCACGAGGAAATGAACAAGGTCTTGATTTTCGTGGCTACCAAAAAGCTGGCAGATCAGCTTTTTGGGCAACTCGAACTGGGCTACATGAACAAGATCGGTGTGATCCATTCCAACAAAGACCAGAACCACCGTTTCAACACCATCCGGCAGTTCCATTCGGGCAATTACCGCATCCTGATCGCCACCGACATTATCGCCCGGGGGCTCGATGTAGCGGAAGTTTCGCACGTATTCAATTTTGACATTCCAGAAGTCCCGGAAAACTACATTCACAGAATCGGGCGTACGGGACGCGCCGACCAGAAAGGCATTGCCATTTCCTTTATTACTGAACGTGAAAAGCCATTTCAGCAAGAAATCGAGGAACTGATGGATTTCGAAATACCCATCCTTCCATTGCCCGAAGATTTGAAAGTCTCCGAAGTGCTGCTGCCCGACGAGGAGCCTAAAATTTTCATGAAAAACATCGAGCTAAAACGTCCTAAACGTGAGGACGTGGGGCCCGCGTTTCATGAGAAGAAGGCTAAAAACCAGAAGGTTAATGTCCGTCGAGACCATGCCAAAGAAAAAATGGCCAAATACGGCCGGCCGATCAAGCGCTCGGGAAAGAAAAGTAAGTAATCGTCAATTGCCAGATATTCAAATCATTTTGCGGGATTTCTTGTTGAACCTGCATGAATATCTGGCAAATCTTTCAAAGGCTACGACCTTTCGTCAAGCCGTACCACCGGCAAATCGCATTTGCATTATTCCTTACCTTACTCGGTGCCGTTACGGCACAGGTAAACCCCTGGGTGCTCCGCTACACCGTCGACACCGTGCAGTCGATGCTCAACAAGCATTGGGGCATTCAACAAGGCAAGGAGCTGCTTCTTCAGATCACCGCGATACTTTTCCTTAAAGAGATCGTCAACACGTTCATCGTTTTCGGACAGCGGTATTTCGGGGAAAAAATCCGGATCAAAGTTTCCAGCGACCTCGCACAGAATGCTATTAACCGCATCCTGACTTATAATCTGGCATTTTTCAGCGATAATGAGAACCAGAAAGGCAAGCTGCAAACCCGTATCGACCGGGGCGTGGAGAGCCTCACGAAACTGATCCAGAACTTCTTTATCGACATTCTGCCATTGTTTGCCAACGCGGTCGTGGCATTAGGCATTATGTTCTCTGCCAATTTCTACGTCGGCTGCATAGCGCTGGCTATTCTGCCGGTTTATTTCTGGATAAGTTTTAAGCAGGCCGGCGAGTTGCAGGGCGTAAGGCGCAAGCTGAAACGGCAACGCGAGAATAAAAGCAGCGGGCTCATCAACCTCATCGAATCGGTGATCGTGATCAAGTCCTTTGTCCGCGAGAAGCTGGAAGGCGAAAAGCAGTACCGCCTGCAAATGGAGCTGATGGATTCGCAGCTTAAAACGCGGAAAACCAACTTTACCTACGACGGTATCAAGAGCTTTATCGAGCAAATCGGCGTGGTACTGATCATCATTCTCACGGCTTACCTCGTGCTCGACCAGCAAATGTCGATCGGCGCCATCATGTTCCATATCCTGTTATTTAACAATGTGTCCGCCCCTATTCGCCAGCTACACCGGATTTACGACGAGATGAATGACGCGCTTACCTATTCGGAAGGATTCTTTGACATCCTGGATGCCAGTGAATCGGTGGAAAGCAGCGGAAAAACGGTGAAAGACCCGTTTCGCGGTGACTATATCCTACGCAATGTGTCATTCGCCTATCCCAATGGCACCAAAGCGCTTTTCGGGATCGATATGGAGATTAAATCCGGGCAAACGACGGCATTGGTCGGGCTCTCGGGTGCCGGCAAAAGTACGCTTATTAATCTGCTTGTGGGTTTTTATGCGCAGGATTCCGGTGAGATCATGCTCGACGGCCAACCGCTAAAATCATATGATCTGCCGTTATTGAGGAATGCGATCGGAATGGTGCTGCAAAAGAACCACATTTTTAAAGGCTCCATCGCGGAGAATATCCGTTACGGAAAGCCGGACGCCACCTGGGAAGAGCTCGTGGAATCGGCCCGGAGCGCCTATCTGCACGATCAGATCATGGAACTACCCGGCGGGTATGAGACGGACGCGCAGCTGCTTTCCGGTGGCCAGCAACAGCGCATTGCCATTGCACGCCTTTTTCTTAAAAATCCACCCATTATCTTCCTCGACGAACCTACCGCCAGCCTCGACGCCATCGCCACCGAGCAGATTAAGAACAGCCTGGATGCGATCAAGAAGAACCGGACGGTCGTAATCATTTCACACAGCCTGGCACAGATTCTCGACTCCGATCAGATCTATGTCATGAAAAAAGGGCAGATCGTCGAATCCGGCAAACATGAAGATCTGTATGAGCAAAATGGTGTTTACAGGCAGATATTCAACGCTTCTGCCCGAAGCCTGAACCTCGGCAAAATGCTCGAAACCATGAGCAGGGAGCAGGATTAGAAAAATAAAAATATTTTTTCGTTTCAATGATCTGAAGTGGTCTCTCAATCGTATGTGGTTGCAAGATGAAGAAGAACCGATCCTGGCCTACGCGTAGTTTGCGCTACGCCGCGGTCGGAATTGACGATACAATTTAATTATTGTGGAGGGTAAGGTAATACATAGAGAGGGTGGCAAATGCCACCCTCTCTTTTTTTGTACATAAAAAAACTCCCAGGCCAGGCCTGGGAGCTAGATATTGGAAGAGGTCTATGTGATATTAATGTTTTTCTGTCTCTTTTTCAAGGTTAAACAAGTCGTTCAACACGTCGATCAGCGTTTCGGCTTCTCCTCTTTTACACGCCGCTTTTAGTTGAAGAACAGGCAGTTTGAGGATCTTCTGCATCATACTGGTGGTAATGCGTTCCACTTTTTCCAGCTCCGATTCGGTGAGGTTTTTTGTAAAACGGGTCAATTCTTCCTTGCGGATCTGTTCCAGCGCGCCTTTCAGCTTTTGGATCGTTGGCGAAACGATCATCTCGCGTGACCAGTCGTTAAATTCAACCACCGCTTCGTTAATGATCTCTTCTACGTGCGGTACGGAATCGAGCCTGCGCTGCAGTGCTTCATCAACTTTCGAGCGGATCGAGTCGATCGTGTAAAGCATTACGCCCGGAACTTCTTCCACTTCCGGCGATACGCTGCGCGGTACGGAGAGATCGATGAAATATTTGAATGACATGCCGCGGAGGCGCACCATCATTTCCTTGGTAAAGAAAGGTTCTTCACGCTGGATGGACGATACGATAATGTCGGCACGCGAAATTTCGGATTCAATATCAGCAAAATCCGCCACCCGGAATCCCAGCTCGACACCGAGCGCCTCGGCTTTGCTGCGGGTCCTGTTCACCAGCGTTACTTCCGCATCGGTGTTCTGGGATAGGTTACGGCATACATCCGTTCCGATCTCGCCAAGGCCCACCACAAGGATTTTGGGGTTTGGCATCAGCCCTTCGAGCAGCTCAACGGCCGCATAGGAAACGGAAGCAGCGCCATCGCGGAAGAAAGTCTCCTGCGCTACGCGTTTGTTTGCAAAAAATATCGTGTGAAGCAGGCGGTGCAAAAACGGCCCGGCCATATTCAGGTCGGCCGACCATTGATATGCATGCTTGATTTGATTCGGGATCTGCATATCCCCTACCACCTGCGACTGCAACCCTGTGGCTACGTGGAACAAGTGCTGGACCGCCGCATTGCCTTCGGCGAATTGTTCGAAATATGCTTTGAAACCTTCTACATCCTCAACCCCTTTTTCGATCAGCAAAAGCTTGATAATGTCTTCGTTAAGATCGTTGGCGGCGGAGTAATAGATTTCGGTGCGGTTGCAGGTAGAGACGGCAAGAACGTCGGAGATATCGAAAAAATCTTTCAGACGCAGCATAATGCCCTTTGCTTCCGCCTCATTCAATGCAAGCTGTTCCCTGATAGCAAGAGGGGCATTCCGATGTGATAAACTGACTGACTTGAACTGGTTATACATCACTTTGTCTAATTCGATTCACAAAAATACTGTACAAAAATCATAATATGAATGTGGAACTATGACCGTTCACTTATTTAGAAAGCATTTAAATAAAACTGTCGTAAGTCATACAAATTTCACACCGCGAAGGCATTCAAAACATGATTTTGGTCATATCCCGAACTGATCCGAGACGGTGATGAAAAACGGTCATGAAGCCACTAAGGTCAAATTATTTACGTTATTTGTAGACTATAACATTAACATCGGGCATATTGTGCCCGACCCTGAATGATCAGCGAAACCCCAAATGAAAAACCACGTTTCAAGCTGCACCCCGTAGCCATCCTGAACAGCCAGCGTCTGCGTCGTTCATTGATGGACACTTACGACCAGAAAAGCTTCTACAAATACGTGATCGGGATCATCCTGCTCATCCTGAGTATCGGTTCGCTCTTTTATACGGATAAACTGGTGCAAGAGCTTGAAGAAAGGGAAGAAAGGGAAGTGCAGCTCTATGCGGAAGGTCTGCGTTACGTCGTGAACAGCCCGCTGGATGAGAATTTCAATGTGATTTATCAGGTTATCGAGGATGCTGTAAATTTCTATCAGATACCGGCCATTTATGTCGACGAAAACAATATCCCCAACCCGAACAAGAACATTAAATTCCCGGTTAAAATAAGCCGGCAGGAACGTGAGCGCATTATCCAGGAAAGGCTGGAAGAAATGAAACTCGAACACCCGCCTATTCCGGTGGAAATTGGCAAAGGGCGGTCCGGAAAAATTTATTACAGCAACTCCTTCCTGCTTACACAGCTTCGTTACTACCCATTTTTACAGCTTTCGGTGATGCTGTTGATCGGTTACCTGGCCTATCTCGCATTCAGTTCGGCACGAAAAGCGGAACAGAATCGCGTCTGGGTGGGTCTGGCGAAAGAAACGGCCCACCAACTGGGCACACCGCTTTCGTCGCTCATGGCCTGGGTCGAGTATTTTCGCAGCGACCCGTCGATAGACCCGTCGATCGCCGAAGAAATTGAAAAGGATGTGATACGACTGGAAATGATCACGACACGCTTTTCCAACATCGGGTCGGTCCCGACACTGCGGCAGGAACCTCTCGCGGTGATTGTGGCCAACTTCATCAGTTACCTCGAAAGACGGGTTTCTTCCAAAGTGAAATTTGAAGTCCATAACCAGCTCGCCGAAGAGCAAACCGCGCTGTTGAACAAGAACCTGTTTGAATGGGTGATCGAGAATATCTGTAAGAATGCGGTGGATGCCATGGGCGGCATCGGGGAAATCCACGTTACGCTGCAAGCGCCCCCGCGTGCGAAGGAAATCTGGATCGACATTGCCGATACCGGCAAGGGTATGACCAAGGCGCAGGCCAGCAAGATCTTCAATCCGGGTTTCAGCACCAAAAAACGGGGATGGGGCCTGGGACTAACGCTGGCAAAACGGATTATCGAAAATTACCACGCCGGCAAGCTGTTCGTAAAAAACTCGGAGGTCGGAAAAGGAACGACATTCAGGATTATCCTGAATGCCGATATTATAGAAGAATCTTAAAAAGCTATTTCCAGAGTGGTACACTCACCACATCCGTCTCAGGCGTCTGGTTGCTGATGTGGAATGCACGATCGATAATGCGAACTTTGAATTTCATTTTCGTTGGAACAGCAGTTCCCAATCTCCGGAAACGTGCATTCAAATCCAGTTTCCCCTTGATAGGACCCGACTTCCCGTCCGTTTTAAGCAGCGGGAAAAACTTAAATCTGTCACCAGGCAAAATAGACTCAGACCAGGTGCTATCCTTATTCTGTGTCATTGTAACCAGCTCATAGATCGCTTCCAGGTTCCAGCCCGGTACTTTCAGGTATTTTTGGGTATAGGTCGAATCCTGCACTTCCGCGCTAGACGCGCCAAGATCGCCGTCGCCGTCTTCGAAATCAATCGTAATAGTTACAACTTCGGTTTCCTGTGGAACGCCAAGAACAGAGTCCATCCTCGTCTCCTGCGAGATGCCATTGTAGTATATTTTCGGGGTATCGCTGAAATCGGGAATGTCGACACAGCCCGCTGATGCAGCCGCCAATAGTATGAACAAGGAAACTTTCAGCTTCATATGAGTTCTATTTTTAACTTTGCTTTTTTAGTATCTACGAAAGTAAGCGGATTGGAACTTCAAAACAATAAAACCATTGCCGAAATACGGGCAGGCCTGCGGGAACAGATCGTAACCGTCGAACCGGTCGATTTTGAGCCGCTTGCGCTCAGGGTTTTCCGTTTTCAGGCCGAATACAATCCTGTTTACAAGGAATATATCCGGCACCTGGGCGTCGATCCCACGCGCATTACCGCACTGACCGAAATCCCTTTCCTTCCAATCCAGTTTTTTAAAAATCATCGCGTCGCTACGGGGCATTCTTCGGACGCGCATGTAGTGTTTCAGAGCAGCGGAACTACCGGACAGGCCACAAGTCACCACCATCTTTACGACGAACCGCTTTACAAAGCTATTTCCTATCGTATTTTCCAGCATACCTATGGCGACCTGAACCACTTTCATATTCTCGCCCTGCTACCTTCATACCTTGAACGAAACAACTCTTCACTGGTGTATATGATGCAACATTTTATTGAGGAGAGCGAATCGGAATATTCGGGTTTTTACCTTAATAATGCCGGTGAAATGCTACACCGCCTGCACCACCTTGCAGAGAACCCCGACGGAAAGGGCGTTCTGTTACTGGGCGTTACATTCGCCCTGCTGGACCTGGCGGAGAGCAGCTTCGATCTTTCGTTCCTGCAAAAAATCGAACACTTTACCGTTATGGATACCGGTGGAATGAAGGGGCGCCGCACGGAGTTGCTGAGGGAAGAGGTACACGACATGCTGACGGCAAGTTTTGGCGTGCCTGTGATCCACTCCGAATACGGAATGACGGAACTGCTTTCGCAAGGGTATTCACAAGGGAATGGCCTGTTCAATCCCGGGCATTCGATGCGCATTCTGCTACGCGATATCAACGATCCGTTTGCGATCAGCGATCACAACCTGGGTTCGTCCAAAACCGGCGGGATCAACGTGGTCGACCTGGCCAATCTGGATACCTGTTCGTTCATTGAGACGCAGGACCTGGGAAGGTTTGGAGAAAAACCCGGCACATTTTATGTGATGGGGCGTTTCGACAACTCGGATATCCGCGGCTGCAATTTAATGGTAATCTAAGTCGTTCAAATGTCCGGATTCGCAAATAACGATCGGTTACATTTTAATGTAAATTTAATCCCTTAAAGTGCGCTCTTAAATAGCCTGATACAGCGCTGGGCCCTATATAGAATCATTCTAACCAACTAACGAGTCAGAATATTTCCTAAATTAGCAGGCTGTTCAAAATTGCATTTATCAAATGTAGAATTACACTTTGGATTGTTAACCTATATTAAGTATATCAGATGAAAAGACGTGATGCCCTTGGTCGTGTGGCACTATTAATGGGTGGCACACTCTCCGCGCCCACCATGCTGGCTTTTCTGGAAGGCTGTAAGTCTTCTACGGAAACTGCCTCAGCGATGACCTTTCCGTTCTCCGCGGACCGCAAGGCACTTGTTTCGGAAGTGGCTGAAATTATCATTCCCAAAACAGACACCCCGGGCGCAAAGGATGCCAAAGTGGGTGAGTTTATTGAAATGATACTGAAAGACTGCTATGAGGCCAAAGATCAGGAAAGCTTTAACAAGGGTTTGGCAGAGTTAGAGAAGAAGGATTTCCTGAAAGCGAAGCCGGAAGAGCAAACCAAGATCCTGAAAGAAATGGAGGCCAATGCAAAAGAAGAGCTTTCCAAAGCAGGTGAAGAGAAGAAGAAATATACTGAGGCAGGCAAAGAATATACCGACGCCGGTGTGCCGTTTTTCCGTCTGATGAAGGAATTGACGTTGTTGGGTTACTTCACGTCCGAGCCAGGAGCTACCCAGGCGCTGGAATACGTCGCCGTTCCCGGTCGATACGACGGTTGCATCGACCTGAAACCGGGCCAGAAAAACTGGGCAATGTAATCCCAAAATATTCAAGTAAGTGGCTGCCAAGGCCATATTTAAAAAAATTTGAAGCATATTCATCATGAATCTGAACATAAAAGCAACAAAACAAGCCACTTATGACGCGATAGTGGTTGGTTCGGGCATAAGCGGCGGATGGGCCGCAAAAGAGCTGACAGAGAAAGGCTTGAAAGTCCTGATGCTCGAAAGAGGCAGGGATATCAAGCATATTGTCGATTATAAAACTGCCACCCTCGCCCCCTGGGAACTCGAACACCGCGGCCGGGTAACCACAGTGGCAAAAGAAGAATACTGGGCTGGTATGCGCACAGGCTATACCGCCAACGAAGAGCACCGCTACCTCTTCGAAAATGACAAAGAAAATCCATACGAAGAAACACGGAAATTCGACTGGATCCGTGCATACCACGTAGGGGGCCGCTCCCTGCTGTGGGGTCGCCAGAGCTACCGCCTGAACGCCGCCGACTTCGAAGCAAACGGCAAAGAAGGCATCGGCGTAGACTGGCCGATCCGCTATGCCGACATCGCGCCATGGTACGACTACGTGGAGAAATTCGCGGGTATCAGTGGTGCCAAAGATGGCCTGGATGTGCTGCCCGACGGCAATTACCTGCCTCCCATGCAAATGAACTGCGTGGAAAAGCACGTAAAAGGCGAGGTGGAGAAGAAATTTGCAGGCCGCCACATCATCATGGGCCGTGCTGCGCACCTTACCCAGCCGCAGGCATTCCATACCGAGCTCGGACGCGCGGCGTGCCAGTTCCGTAACATGTGTATGCGCGGATGCCCGTACGGAGGCTATTTCAGCACGCAGGCAGCTACGTTGCCCGCAGCGCAGAGAACCGGCAACCTCACATTACTCCCGGATACGATTGTTTCGGAAGTAATTTTCGACGACAAGCTGAATAAAGCAACCGGCGTGCGCGTGATCAACCAGAATACGCTCGAAACGAAGGAGTATTTTGCTAAAATCATCTTTATGAATGCTTCGGCCATCGCTTCTTCGTCGATCCTGATGAACTCGAAATCGAAGCGCTTCCCGAATGGATTGGGTAACGACAGCGACCAGCTGGGACGTAACATTATGGACCACCACCTGGCAGTAGGCGCAAGAGGCGATGTGGATGGTTTTGAAGACAAATACTATTTCGGACGCCGTGCGAACGGTATTTATATTCCACGTTATCGCAACTGGGGCAACGACAAGCGCGATTACGTACGCGGATTTGGCTACCAGGGTGGTGCGAGCCGCGAAAGCTGGGGCCGTGGCGTAGGAACAGACGGTTTCGGTGCCGACTTCAAAAAGGAAATCTCACAACCGGGCGGCTGGACCATGAATATCGGTGGTTTCGGTGAAATGATCCCTGACGAAAAAAACCGTTTCACATTGCACCCGACGAGAAAAGACAAATGGGGATTGCCCGTTGTCGTTTTCGATGCGGCTTATGGTGATAATGAGAAGAAAATGCGTCAGGACATGATGAACGACGCTGCTGAAATGCTTGAAGCAGCCGGCCTCAAAAATGTGACTCCTTATAATGACGAATCGAAACACCCGGGTATCGGCATCCACGAAATGGGTACTGCCCGTATGGGTAACGATCCCAAAACGTCCGTACTGAACAAGCACAATCAGGTTTGGGGTGCTGAGAACGTATATGTTACCGACGGATCGTTCATGACCTCGGCTTCCTGCGTGAACCCGTCGCTGACCTACATGGCGATGACCGCGCGCGCGGCAGACCACGCTGTGAAGGAGCTTAAAAAGATGAATGTATAACGGATTTCGGTCCGAATTGCAATAAAAACCTCGCAGGTAAATCCTGCGGGGTTTTTTCTTTTTGGAAGTAACCCATTCCGGCTATTTATCAGTATTGCCTAAAAACATTTCCTAAACCGCCTTATTTTGAGAGAAACCACTACCCTGCCGCCTCAACGAGTCTCGTCTGTCGACGCCTACCGTGGATTTGTGATGTTCCTGATGATGGCCGAAGTACTGCGGTTCAGCAGAGTTGCCGAGGCATTCCCGGACAGCGCTTTCTGGGCGTTCATGGACTTTCACCAGAGCCACGTGCCCTGGGTAGGATGTTCGTTACACGATTTGATCCAACCTTCATTTTCCTTTCTGGTAGGTGTGGCATTACCCTATTCGATGGCAAGCCGCGCAAGCAAAAGCGAATCGGTTTCGATGATGTGGCTGCACACGATCCGGCGGTCGCTAATCCTTGTGTTCCTGGGCATTTTCTTGCGCTCAATGCACTCAGAGCAAACCAATTTTACATTCGAAGACACCCTGACGCAAATCGGCCTCGGCTACCCAATCCTTTTTGCACTGGGATTTGCTTCCGAAAAGATCCAACGGGACGCGCTAGCCTGGGGCGCATTGGGTGTCATTCTGATCGGTTACGCGGCCGCATTTGCCTTGTACCCGCTCCCTGCCCTCGATTTCGACTGGTCGCAGACCGGTACTACCGCCGACTGGGAACATAACCTTAAAGGTTTCGCAGCGCATTGGAACAAAAATACCAATGCAGCCTGGGCATTCGACCGCTGGTTCCTAAACCTCTTCCCGCGCGAAAAGCCGTTCGAGTTCAATGGTGGCGGTTACAGCACGTTGAGCTTTATCCCTACACTCGGGACGATGATACTAGGTTTGATCGCCGGGAAATGGCTGAAATCGGCGACGTCGTATGCGTGGTTGCTGAAACGGTTTGTCGTAACTTCCGCTATACTTTTGATACTGGCACTACTGCTCCATTTCACGGGCCTTAACCCGATCGTGAAACGCATTTGGACGCCGGCATGGACACTTTTCAGCGGTGGCTGCGCATTTTTGCTACTTGCCGCATTCTATTTTGTGGTGGATGTAAAAGAAAACAAATCCTGGTTCTTCCCGCTGATCGTGATCGGGACCAATTCCATTGCGGCCTACATCATCGCCGACGGCTTTGGCAGCTTCATCCGTGGATCGTTTAAAATACATTTGGGGCAGCATTACGACACCGTTTTCGGGGATGGTTACGCATCGCTGATCAGTGGTGCGCTGATCCTCCTGGTCGAATGGCTGATCCTGCGGTGGATGTACAAAAAGAAGATTTTTATCAAGATATGACTTGTGCCCCTATCTTTGGGCATATTCTCAACTATTCTCACATGCTGAAACTGCAAGCTGTACATCATATCGCAATCATTTGCTCCGACTACCCGAAGTCGAAACAATTTTATACAGAGATTCTTGGATTTAATATTGACAGGGAAGTTTTCCGGGATGCGCGGGATTCGTACAAGCTCGACCTTTCGCTGAATGGTCAATACATCATCGAATTATTCTCGTTTCCGTCCCCGCCCGCACGCGTATCGCGCCCGGAAGCTTGCGGGCTCAGGCATATTGCATTCCAGGTAGATAATGTAGAAGAAGCGATCGCCGATTTAAATGCAAAGGACATTTATCCCGAACCGGTTCGGATCGACGAATTTACAGGCAAAAAGTTCACCTTCTTCGCAGATCCCGACGACCTGCCGATTGAATTATATGAGATTTAAGAAAAAAGTTGAAGGTCAGGCTGCCGCCGTAAGACCGTAGCTGCGGTGGGTACCCGATTCGAGCTTACAAAGCATTTCGTAAAACTCCGACGTACGCGTAAGGTGCTCATCCATGAGGCGTTGCGCCTCGGGTTCCCGATCGAGATAATGGCGAAGCGATTTGTAAAGTTGTAGCGTGGCCGCTTCAATTTTTTTGAGGCACGAAGCGACTTCTTCCTTGCCATTCGCATTTTCAAGCAATTGCAAGGAAGCATGCGAAGCGATCTGATTTTGATCTGCCAGCTCCTTGTCGTTGAGAAAACATTTGAAATAATCGTATACAGCACGGATTTCCTTCTGAAATAGGACTGCGCTTACATGTCCCTGGCTGAGCACACGCCTGAACGGTCCCATACCATCTTTTTTCAATGCTTCCAGATACAGAACTTCCCGTTTCTTCTGCTCATTCCATAACGCCCTGATCATCAGAATGAACTCATTTCCTTTGCTCTCCTCCATATGCCGTAAAAGTTAAAGCGTTGTAGAAAAACTTCTCAAAAAATTGTACCCGAATTGGGGTCAAAGCCTCCTTTTAATGGTATTTAAACACTAATTCTTTTTTAAATCACAGAAATGATTTATTAAACTTTTTTCAAAATATCAGGCACAATTTCGAACGCATTTTGTGGGCAAATTTCGCCATAGCTGTGTGCGGCGAGATGGGGAAATGGGGACTGACCAAACCACATACCTGCGGGCATTTTTTTGTCCTGACAAGAAAGCGGCTAACTTTGCTGGCTTTACAATATTTGAGCGCTATCGCGGTTTTTTACTTAGCATCAGCGAAAGCCTAATACAAATTCTGAATATGTCCAAAATACAGTTCCATATTGGCCTCATTACGATTTCACTTGTCAGCGCGTGTAAAACCGCGGCCCCGCCCAAGCAAACGGTAGCCGAAACACAGCCGCTGCTCGAAATTGGAAAGGAGCAATTTTCAATCGATGATTATCAGGATTCCTACAATAAAAACAAGTTTGCATCCGATTCGACCAAAGCGCTAAGCCCTGAAGAATACCTCCCACTTTATACCGACCTGAAAATCAAGGTACTTCAAGCCAAATCAGAGGGAAAAGATACCACGCTGGATTACCGTGAAGAAATTGCTTCTTACCGCGATCAGCTGGCGAAAAACCATTTGGTAGATAAAGATTTAGTAGAAAAACTGACCAACGAGGCCTATAATCGTCTGAAACAGGAAGTTAGAGCATCGCATATCCTGGTTGGCGTCTCGGAAGACGCCTCGCCTGCAGACACGCTCGAAGCTTACCGGGCAGCGATTGCCCTCCGTGGGCGCCTTGAAGAAGGTACTGATTTTGCCGATATGGCCGCACGTTTCTCGAAAGATCCGGCTGCAAAGACTACAAAGGGCGATTTGGGTTACTTTACTGCATTCCAGACGCTCTATCCCATCGAAACAGCTGCTTACGCACTGCCTGTGGGCAAAGTATCGCAGCCCGTCAGAACAAAAGCGGGCTACCACCTCATCAAAGTCAACGACCGCCGCACCAACAGGGGCATGGTCCGCGTGGCGCATATCATGGTGAAAGTGGATACCGCCGGTACGCCGGCTCAGAAGGAATCGGCCAGGGCGCGAATCGAAGCGGCTTATACGCAATTACAGAACGGCACGGAGTGGAATATGGTGGTTGAAAAATATTCCGACGACCGCGAATCGAGAAAGAATGGGGGATTGCTGCCGATGTTCGGTACAGGCCAGATGGTGCCTGAGATCGAGGAAGCAGCATTTGCGTTGACCCGTCCTCAATCCTATTCCCAGCCGATACTGACCATGTACGGATGGCACATTATCCGCCTGGTCGAAAAACGTCCGATCGAAACGCTGGCGAATATGGCCCCGTCGCTCCGCAAAAAGGTAGTGACCGATTCACGCGGCAAAGTCATCGAGCAAGCTAACGCAAAGCGGCTACGGGCAAAATATGCCGTGCAGGAAGCCGCCGACCAATGGCAGCAAGTAGCCGCACTGGCGGATAGCACACTCCGGACAGGGAAATGGGACTACCAACGGGCCGTTTCAGCTGATTGGTCGACAATTACGCTGTTCCGGATCGAGCAGCAGCCTTACGACGCTTTGTCATTTCTGAATTACGTCAAACGCAAACAGCAGCCCCGCCCGAAAGACGCGTCGCCAGCCGTTGTTTTCAACCGTTTTTACAGCGATTACGTCACCGAGTCGCTGGTGGAATATGAAAAAGAGCATTTAGAAGAGACCAATCCGGAGTTCCGCGGCCTGATGAACGAAATCCGCGAAGGCGTACTCCTTTCACAGATTATGGAGGAGCAGGTTTGGCAGCGTTCACTTTCCGACTCCACCGGGCAGCGTGCCTTTTACGAGCGAAACAAGGAGCGTTACAACTACCCCGAGCGTGCATTCGCCACCGTCGTAGCGGCAAAAGACACGCAAACTTTGAACAGCGTAAAAAAAACGCTGGCAAGCAGCCCCTATAAATTGGAAAGAAAATCGAAGGAGTTGCTGTTCCAGGTAAATTCCGCAGAAATAGGCAACCAGCAGCTGGAAGCGCTGAATGACCTTTATATTATCATGGAAAAAAACGCAGATTATGTCGTTGAAATAGCCGGGTACCGCTCCGCCGACGAGCCGGAAATCATCTCGTCAACCCGCGCCCGCAATGTTGTGAAATATTTAAATGCACGAAACATCCCAATTCTGCGTATCATAGAAAAAGACTACGGTTCTTTCAGGCAATCGGCCGAGCCGGAGCGCAACCGCAGGGTAGCCTTCCAGTTTTACAGCCAGTCGAAAAGCGATGTGGAAAAGGTTTATAATACCGATGCTCCCGGGACAGTCACGATCCGCGAAGGCTATTTCCCGAAAACCGATGCGTTGTTCGCCGGTTTTAAATGGCAGGCTGGCGAGCAGACGGCGAATGGCAACGGAAGTTTCCTATGGGCGAATGTGGCGAGAATAGACCCGCCCCGCCCGAAAACTTTCCCGGAAGCGCGGGGAACGGTGATTAACGATTACCAGAAAGAGCTGGAAAAGCAGTGGCTCGCCAGGTTACAGGGAAAATTCCCGGTCAAAGTCAATGCACAGGAATTAGAAAAAATTAAGCGTTAGCCGTATTTTAGCATTTGTAAATCGAATCTGTTTCATTTTTAGGAGTTTAATTCAATAAAACCCGCAATAATCCAAATCAGCATACAAGGAAAATATGAAAGTAAATAAATGGATCGGGGCTCATTTGATAGCCGCTTTCATGCTCTTGATCAGCGTGATAAGCTACGGACAAGGTCAGCAGGGAGTGAGCCTGGACAAAATCATCGCGAGGGTCGATAATCACTACATCCTGAATTCGGAGCTGGAAGACATGTACAACCAGTATAAGGCCGAGGGAAGGACGGCGCCTGAAAAATGCCAGTTGCTTGAATCCCTGATCATCAACAAAATGCTGCTCGCGAAAGCGGAAATCGACTCCGTGTCCGTGGAGGACAAGGAAGTCGACGGAGAGCTGAATGGGAAGATGAACTACATGATCCAGCGCTTCGGTTCGGAAAAGAACATTGTTGAAGCCTATGGAAAAAGCATTGAAAACCTGAAAAACGAGCTTCGTCAGCAGGTTAAGGAGCAAAAAATCGTTGAGAAAATGCAGCGCACGATCTCGGGGAATGTAAAGATTACACCGGCGGAGGTCCGTAAATTCTTTAATGGCATCCCCAAAGACAGCTTACCTTACATTCCTTCGGAAGTGGAGGTTGGCCATATCGTCAAAAAAGGAACGGTTACGCGCGAGCAAAAAGAAAAACTGAGGCAGCAATTGCTGGAACTTAAAGCGCGGGCTGAAAAAGGGGAAGATTTCGCCATGCTGGCGCAGATTTATTCGGAGGATTTGGGTTCGGCCAAAATTGGCGGTGACCTGGGTTTTGCGAAACGCGGTGCGATGGTACCCGAGTTCGAAGGTGCTGCACTGGCACTGAAACCCGGGGAAATGTCTGGGATCGTAGAATCGCAATTCGGCTTTCACCTTATTAAACTTATCGAAACAAGAGGTGCGGAATACCACGCCAGGCACATCCTCCTTCGCCCCGATTACAATAAGGGCACAGACATGACCCAGGCAACGCGCGCGCTCGACAGTCTCCGTACGCTTATTAAGAGTGATACATTGAAATTTGCCAAAGCAGCCCTGAATAACTCCGACGACAAAGAAACGGCCGAATCCGGAGGCCTTATCCAGGACAGAAGCACAGGACAGTCGAAACTGACACTCGACGCCTCCATGGACCCGGCGTTATATTTTGCGATCGATACCATGAAAGTAGGCGATTTGAGTATGCCCGTTTCGTACCGTCTGGAAGACGGCAGCAGCGCAATGCGTATCCTTTGGTACAAGAGCAAATCGGAACCGCATACCGCTAACCTCCGCGACGACTACGAGAAATTGTCCCAAATCGTACTAAGCAACAAACGGAACAATGCGCTGGAAGAGTGGTTCAAAAAAGCGCAGGGCGACGTTTATATCAGCATCGAACCCGAATACAGAAATTGTAAAGTACTTGGGCTGACCGCCAACGCCGACGATTTATAGCGGTAAAACTGCGGTAATCATTGCTTTTAACGAGTAGGAATCTAACCAAACATAACGTGAAGTATTCATCGGACGTAGAAGCTGCCGAAGCTATGAAAGTAGCTTATGATAAAATCCGGAGTGAGATCGGGAAAGTGATTATCGGACAAGATGAAGTTGTTAAAAGACTGCTCACCGCCATTTTCTGCCAGGGACACTGCTTGCTGGTAGGGGTTCCGGGGCTCGCGAAAACACTTCTGATCCAAACCATTGCTTCTTCTCTCGACCTGAATTTCAACCGGATCCAGTTCACGCCCGATTTGATGCCTTCCGATATTCTTGGCTCGGAAACGCTCGATCAGAACCGCAATTTCAAATTCATCAAAGGCCCGATTTTCGCTAATATCATCCTTGCCGATGAAATCAACCGGACACCGCCCAAGACGCAATCGGCGTTGCTGGAAGCGATGCAGGAGTATTCGGTGACCATTGCCGGTGCGAAACACCCGCTCGACAGGCCTTTTTTCGTGCTCGCCACCCAAAACCCGATCGAACAGGAAGGCACTTATCCCCTGCCGGAAGCACAACTCGACCGTTTCATGTTCATGATCCAGCTCGATTATCCTTCGTACGCAGAGGAGGTCAATATTGTAAAGAGTACCACCACGGATGTTCGCTACGAGGTCACAAAAGTGATCAGCTCCGAAGAGATCACGGATTTCCAGCACCTCGTGCGACGCGTGCCCGTAACCGACCATGTGATCGAATATGCGGTAAAACTGGTGCATAAAACCCGCCCGAACGGCAGTCTCGCAATTAAGGATACCAACGACTACCTCGAATGGGGTGCTGGTCCGCGGGCTTCTCAGGCATTAATCCTCTCTGCAAAATGCAATGCATTGCTTTCGGGGAAATATTCGCCGGATATCGAAGACGTGAAAGCAGTTGCCTCGCCGGTTTTACGCCACCGCATCATCCGCAACTTCAAGGCCGAGGCCGAAGGTATTTCGGTGGACGACATTATCGGGAGACTGCTTTAAAGCATCTTTCCGGTCAGTAAGAATTTACGATTTTAATATGATGGGTTTGTGTCGTTCGCGGATGGCACAAACTTTTGTTTTATAGGCAAATCAATTATTCACATCATCATCATGGCGACGATTCTAGGCAAAAACTTCATAGGCTACGCTTTATCGGCTGAAAGCGAAAGGCAATTCAAGGCTTATGTCCCGGCAACAGACAGTTACCTTCCTGAAACTTTCCAATGCGCGACCGTTGAGGAAGTAAATAAAACAATGGAACTTGCTGAAAAAGCATTCGACAACTATTCACAAGTGCCGCCAGCGGAACGCGCCGCATTCCTCATCGCCATTACCGAAGAAATACTCGGATTAGGCGACCAGCTGCTCGAACGAGCCAGCCAGGAAACGGGCCTACCCATTACCCGGCTGCAAGGCGAACGCGCCCGCACCGTCAACCAGCTGACGCAATTTGCGGAACTTTTGCGGGAAGGTTCGTGGGTGGAAGCTTCCATCGACACCGCCCTACCCGACCGCTCGCCGGTTCCAAAACCGGATATCCGCAAAATGCTGGTCCCGATCGGGCCGGTGATCGTATTTGGTTCAAGCAATTTCCCATTTGCCTATTCGGTGGCCGGGGTGGATCCCGGGCCTGCATTAGCCGCCGGTAACCCGGTCATCGTAAAGGCCCACCCCGCACACCCGGGCGTGAGCGATCTGACCGCACAGGCGATCGTACGCGCGGCCCAACGCACAGGCATGCCCGACGGCACGTTTTCCATGCTTTATGACGATGGATTCGAAGTCGGCACCGCATTAGTGAAGCATCCGGCCAGCAAGGCTGTCGGGTTTACCGGCTCATACCGGGGCGGGATGGCACTGTACCGGCTTGCGCAGGAGCGTGAAGAGCCTATCCCGGTATTTGCCGAAATGGGCAGCGTAAACCCGATCGTGGTTTTGCCCGAATATCTGAAAAACAATGCCGTTCAACTCGGTAAAACGCTGGCCAGCTCAGTGAGCCTCGGCGCCGGACAGTTCTGCACAAATCCGGGGTTGGTATTTACTGCAAAAACAGAAGGACTGGAAGCATTTCAGGATTCCTATAAAAACGAAATCCTGCGCACGCCTTCGGCCACCATGCTGACGGCGGGGATTTGTAAAACCTATTCCAAATTGCGCGGAGAAGCGTTGGAGCAACCGGAAGTTTCGGCATTGGCTATTTCGGAAATCCATTCGGAAGCCCAAAACCAGGCAGAGGCGTCCATCGCGTTGGTTTCGGGTAAAAACTTCATTGCCAATCCAAAATTGCATGAAGAAGTTTTCGGGCCGTTCTCGCTGCTGATTGTCTGTGATAATACCGATGAATTATACGACGCTGTGGCGCATTTAAAAGGCCAGCTCACAGCCACATTGATCGCGGAAGAAGCGGAAGTAGCACAATACCCAAAAATCGTGCGGCAATTGGCCAAAATATCCGGCCGTTTTATCATGAACGGCGTGCCTACCGGCGTCGAAGTTTGCCCGTCCATTCACCACGGCGGGCCGTTCCCGGCTACGGCGGATTCCAAATTCACATCGGTGGGAAGACATTCAATTCTGCGGTTCGTACGGCCGCAATCCTTTCAGAACTGGCCGGATTCGCTCCTACCCGACGAATTGAAGAACAGCAACCCGCTGGGTATATTCAGACTGGTCGACAACGTCCAGACCAGGGAAGCTATTCACTAAACAGTGATTCGGGATAACCTACTTCCACAAGAAACAAACCTTCCGCCGGGGCCTGGGCTCCGGCGTTTTTTCTGTTACGCGAAAGGATTACCTGTTCAAAATCATCGACCGTGATTTTATGACGACCTACTTCCAGCATCGTTCCGACCAAAGCTCGTACCATTCCGCGCAAAAAGCGATTCGCCTTGACATGGAACACGAGCATGTTACCCGATTCCACCCAGCGCGACTCGGTGATCGTACAGCGGAAGTTATTTACGTTCGTGTGAATCTTACTGAAACTTTCAAAATCGTTATGGATCAGCAGCAACGCCGCCGCTTCATTCATACGGGCTACATCCAGGTTTCGCCGCATTTGAGTGGCCAAATCGAACAGGAAGGGATTTTTTTGATAGGTAATGCGGTATTCATATTTTCGGTGAGTGGCCACAAACCTTGAATGCACCTCATCACCTACCCGGATAATCCGTTGAATCGCTACATCTTTGGGAACCAGGGCATTCAGTTTATAAACCAGCAGTTCGGCATCCGCAATTGCTTCCGGCAAATCAAAATGGGCAAATTGTTGTTCTGCATGAACACCCGCGTCGGTGCGGCTGCTACCCGTGAGCTCGACGGGCATTCTCAGGATTTTAGCAAGGGCTTCTTCCAGCACCTGCTGGACGCCCAAGGCATTGTTCTGCTTTTGCCAGCCGTTATAGGCCGTACCGCGATAATTGAATTCTAGGAAATAGCGCATTTTGCAAAATTAAGCCAAACCTCGGGATTTACGATTTCGCACAGCCGATTGCGGAATTTGCGGGAAGAAGGTTAACTTTGAAAATTGGAAAATTTCATTTTAGTATGATTACGGAAGAGAAAAAAGAAGAGAAAAGCCTGAATTTTATCGAGGAGATTATTGACGCTGACCTGCAATCAGGAAAATATACCCAGATTATTACACGCTTTCCACCCGAACCTAATGGCTACCTGCACATTGGGCATGCTACAAGCATTTGCCTGAATTTCGGGCTAACCAAGCGGTTTCCGGGTTACACCAATCTGCGATTTGACGATACCAATCCGGTGACGGAAGACACCGAATACGTTGAAAATATAAAGAATGACATCCGCTGGCTGGGTTACGAATGGGAAAACGAGAACTATGCTTCCGACTATTTCGATACCCTCTACGGTTACGCGGTCACGCTGATCAACGAAGGACTGGCTTATGTGGACGACTCTAGTTCGGAGGAAATTGCGGCACTAAAAGGAACGCCTACCGAGCCGGGTAAGGACAGCCCTTACCGCAACCGCACCGTTGAGGAAAATCTTGCACTTTTCGAACAAATGAAAAGCGGAGCATTTCCAGATGGCAGCCGTACCTTACGTGCGAAAATCGACATGGCGCACATCAATATGCTCATGCGCGATCCGATCTTGTACCGCATTAAACATGCGCATCACCACCGCACCGGCAATAAGTGGTGCATTTACCCGATGTACGACTTCGCGCACGGGCAAAGCGACGCCATCGAAACTGTTTCACATTCGATTTGTACGCTGGAATTCGCACCGCACCGTGAACTGTACGACTGGCTGATCGCGAAATTGGGTATTTACCCATCGCATCAATACGAATTCGCACGCCGGAACCTCAACTATACTGTTACCAGCAAGCGTAAATTGCTCCAACTGGTTCAAGAAAATCACGTTAGCGGCTGGGACGACCCACGCATGCCGACGATCAGCGGGATGCGCAGAAGAGGTTACACGGCATTCAGCATCCGTGATTTCTGCGACCGCATCGGCATTGCCAAACGGGAGAATATGGTAGATGTAGGTCTGCTTGAATTCTGCGTTCGTGAGGACCTCAATAAAAAAGCATTACGCCGAATGGTCGTGCTCGATCCGCTGAAAGTGGTCATTACCAACTTCCCGGATGGCGTTACGGAAATGTGCCACAGTGAAAACAACCCTGAAGATATTTCGACCGGGAACCGCGATATTCCTTTCTCCCGTGAGATTTTTATTGAAAAAGAAGATTTCATGGAGGTACCTTCGAAGAAGTACTTCCGCCTCGCTCCCGGTAAAATGGTCCGTCTGAAAGGCGCATACATTATCCAATGCGATGATATAGTGAAAGATGCAAACGGCGAAATCACCGAAGTGCACTGTACTTACATTGAAAACAGCAAAAGCGGGCAGGACACGACGGGCATTAATGTGAAAGGGACATTGCACTGGGTTTCCGCACAACACGCTGTGGAAATCGAAGTGCGGCTTTATGACCGCCTCTTCTCTGTCGAGGACCCATCGTCCGAAGAAGGTGATTTCAAAGACTACCTCAATGCGGATTCATTGCACGTCATAACCGGCTATGCAGAACCTGCATTGCTGGAAGCGCAAGAAGGCGAATCGTTCCAGTTCCTGAGAAAAGGCTATTTTGCCAAAGACCCGGATAGTACCGGGGAAAAGCTGGTCTTCAACCGGACATCGACTCTCCGGGATAACTGGACAAAAACAGCCAATTAATCAATTGCAGCATTCTGCATTTCCACCTGCCAAAAAAGATTTTCCTAGTACCAATCTTCAAAAATTTGATCTTTTTGCCGTCGACTAAGTCGACGGCAATTGATTGGCTTTGGAGCAAAAAATCTATTTAATTAGATTGCTTACAAATAAACTTGCTTGGCAAAAAGTTTGAATCTATCTTTGTGTAACAATTTCCACGATTCAAATTCCTTGCCGTCAGTGAATACCCAGAATGAATTGTTCAGTACCGCCAAAGGTTACAGCGTACAGTGTGATTTAACTTCCCGTATTGTCCTTCACTTTGGCGAAATCAAAGCTCCTTTTAAGATCCTCGATTTCCTGAATTTCCGCCGGTTTATCAACAGCATCGATATCCACAGCAAAATCTTCGATCTGTCGGATGAGTCTGACTATGAATTCGTTGAGGCTCCTCAACTCAATATCGGCCACAAGATGACGCTCTGTGAAGTAATCCAGCTGCGTGAACTTGTCAACGGAACGCACTTCGCGATTGAGCTCAATTCTATGCTACACCAGGTCCTCTATACAGAACAAGAATTAGTCTAAATTACTCATTCAGACTATATTAGACCGTTTCCAAATTTCTAAAACGATTTGGAATCATGAACTTTCGCATGATATTTGCACTTGTTAATACACGAATAAACAAGCAAAATCATGAAAGACTTACTAAGAGCACGTACTTCCCTCAAAGAGGAGATAGAAATACTTTTGAACAACCAGGTGAAGATGGAAGCAGAAGCTTCTGCCAAATATCTCGCTATGGCTTCATGGTGTGACCGCAACGGTTTCAAAAACAGCGCTAAGTACTTCCTTCATCAGTCCGACGAAGAACGCGGCCACATGCTGAAAATCTTCAATTACCTGATGACAGTGGGCGGCACGGCGATTTCTCCTGAGGTCTCAGGCGTAAAACAGGAATATCCTACGTTCAAAAGCGTATTTGAAACAGCGCTTCAAAGCGAGATCGCGGTAACGCAGTCGATCAACCGCATTGTTACTGCAGCGCGCAGAGAAGAAGATTACGCGACTGAAAACTTCCTGCAATGGTTCGTGAGCGAGCAAATCGAAGAAGAAGACAATGCACGCCGTGCGATCGAGCTTTTCGATGTAATTGGCGAAGATGGAACAGGTTTGTACGTGATCGACAAAGCGATCGGCAAAATCGGTTCTGAAGAATAATACAAGGCCTTACCTTAAAAAAAGCTGCCCGAAAGAGCGGCTTTTTTTGTTTTTAAACCCTGGTGAAATACCTCCGTTCCCACACCTTGTACCAGTTTTTGTTGGCAGGATACTTGCGGTGCGCCGCAAAACGGTTCACCATGACGGCCACAAAAAGCAGGATCAGCACGCCACTGAGTACGGGGCTTATTACATACATATAGCCAAGGGCTTTGATCTTTTCGGAGCCAATGTTGGCGATCAGCGCGGTAGCACCGCCCGGAGGATGCAATGTTTTGGTTACCTGCATCAGCACAATGGATACCGAAACTGCAAAAGCGGACGACAGCCAGACCTGGTCGGGCAGAAACTTATGGACCGTCACGCCTACGAGCGCGCATACGACGTGCCCGCCTATGAGGTTACGCGGCTGTGCCAGCGGGCTGTTCACGATGCCGTAAATGAGTACCGAGGAGGCGCCGAAGGAACCAATAAGGAATAGTGAGTCGGAATCCGTGAATTGTTTGTCGTTGAGCAGGCCAATGAGGCCGATACCGAGGAATGAACCGAGAAAAGTCCAGAAATGGTCTTTGAAATCAATCAGTGTCTCTTTGTAGACGACGTAACGGACCAATCTTGCGTTACGCTTAATCCTTTTTCTCAAAATATGGAAACTTTTGGTGGAAGTTGCATTGAAAATAGAACTATAACGGGATAGCGATGGTTCGTAAGTCAGGGGAACAATCCAAATTTTCTGTGGTTCCCCTATCCTAATCCCTTCCAAATATACAAAAAACAGCCCAGCCCGAACGGATAAGCGCCCCGGGGCAGGCAATAAATTTTGGTACGCCTTTTGTTGGGTTGCGAAATTTAAAATAGTAGTATTGCAATAGCACACCGTGATTTCATTCCATGAATTACCTCGACGAGTTCAAAAAGTTTATTTCCAGCCATTACCTGTCGACTGGTGTGCGTCTAACCCTAGGGACGATCATCCCTAGCCTCATTTTTCATCATTATGGCATATTAAGCGATTGGATCGCGTTCCCGCTCGGTACGCTGCTGATCGGCGGCACAGATAATCCGGGGCCTTATCACCGGCGGCGCAATGCATTGCTTGTCGCCATTGCCACTTGCTTTCTCGTCGCCTGCATAACCGGTTATCTGCGGCATTTTCATTTTATTATTTTTCTTGAAATCATCGTATTCGGAATGTTTTTCTCGCTGGTTGGCGTATATGGTAACCGCGTGAACAGCATCGGCCTCATTTCATTGCTCGTTTTTGTATTTAACATTGATGACCATCTCAGCGGAGACATGGTTTTCCGTACCGCGGCGATATTCTCTGCCGGCGGGATCTGGTATTTCATATTATTTATGGTTTTGCAAAAACTCCTGCCCTACAAACTCATCCAGCAGCTTTTGGGAGAGAACTTTGTGGAATTGGGCAAACTGCTTTCGATCAAAGCCGACTATTACTTTGCCAAACCCGATTACGACGAGCTTTTCAACCGGATGGTACACCAGCAGGTGATTCTCCGCGAAAACCATGAAAACCTGCGCGAAATCCTTTTTAAAACGCGGGAAATCGTCACCGAATCGACTACGAAAAGCCGGATATTAATGCTGATGTTCCTCGACAGCATCGACCTTTTCGAACGAATACTGAATTCACAGCAGAACTACGCCAACTTGCACCGTGCTTTCGACCACACGAAGGTGCTGCGGCTATTCGGCACTTACATTACCTGGCTGGCCGCCGAAATACAGCAGATTGGCCTGGCCGTGCAAAGCGGCTACGCCTCGCACCCACGCCATGACCTCGACGAGGCGTTCAACAAATGTCAGCGCGCGTTCGAACGCATGCGGGAACATAAGATGAACCACGATAATATGGAGGACTTCATCATGCTCCGACAGATCCTCAACAGCTTGCAGGACGTCACCGAGCGCGTTAAGAAGCTTCACAGAGCGACCAAATACGAAGCCGACGTCAGCAAGGATTACAAACTGACCGTGGAAGCGGAAGATTTCACTCCCAAACAGGACTATCATCCGCGCATCCTGCTCGACAACCTTTCCTTAAAATCGAGCCACTTCCGGCATGCGGTACGGGTAACGCTCGGGTTGCTGGCGGGATACATTGCCTCGCTGTTTTTCGCCGTCGGGCATGGTTACTGGATATTGCTGACGATCGCCGTGATCCTGAAACCGGCATTCAGTATTACCAAGCAACGGAATATTCACAGGATTGGCGGGACAATCCTGGGTGTGACCGTCGGGTTTCTCTTCTTATATCTCATTGATGAAAGCACGCCTTTGTTCATCCTGATGATGGTCTCGATGATCCTGGCATACAGCTTTCTGAAAATCAACTATTTCGTGGCGTCCACCAGTATCACGCTGTATGTGATCCTCTCGTTCCATTTCCTTAATCCCCAGCATGTTACAGCCGTTTTGCAGGACCGGGTGGTGGATACGGTGATCGGTTCGCTGATCGCTTACATCATTTCTTCCTACGTTTTGCCGGTGTGGGAGCATTCGCAAATCAAACAATATATGAAAGAGGCGCTGGATGCAAACCGGAAGTATTTTGATATTGTCGCCGCTAAATTCACCGGAAAACAGCTGGATATCAACGAATTGAAGCTATTGAGAAAAAATGCGATCATCGCGATGGCTAACCTTTCGGATAACTTTCAAAAGATGCTTTCCGAGCCGAAGCGCCAGCAGATGAATATGGAGGAATACCATCAATTCGTCGCGACGAGTCACATGCTTACCTCCTATATTGCCTCGCTCTCGACGTACGCGCAGACTTTGGAATACGTGGAATTTTCAGTTGAATTTGAAATGATGATTCGGCAGATCGACCGGCAATTGCAGGCGGCCACGGACATTATTGATGGAAAAACCGGCAACAGCCTGGAAATCGTTCGGGAGTCGCTGCCGCAAAACCAGCGACTCGTCGAATTGCTCGCCGATCGCAAGAAACAGATCAAAGAGCTGGGCATTGAAAAGGCTGATCAATCTCCGGTACGCAAAATGCTGTCGGATCTGAAAACCATCAATGGACTGTTTGAATTGATCAGCACCATTTCAATCGACGAAATCAAAATCCTTCAAAAAATTAAAACCGCCAAAGCAGCTTAGCATGTCTTCATTATCAGGAACAGAAAGAAAAAATATCACTCCCGGGCTCGCCGTCTCGATCGTGCTGAAAAAGGACCAGCGCAGTGGAAAACTGACTGAGGGTATTGTAAAAGACATTTTGACGAAGGCCCCTGTGCACACGCATGGCATTAAAGTTCGGCTGGAATCCGGCGATATCGGCCGCGTGAAGGTTATCGAAGCCGAAGATTAGCCCTGGCTTTTTCCAGTATTTCGTGAATGGTTTCGAGCGGCAGGTCTTCGGCCGGGTTTATGAGCAGGATTTTCATGCGCGAACGTTTTTCGGCGAGCAACAACGGATGTTCCAGCAGGTAGCCATCCACAATGCCGAGGTACGGCGTGCCTGTTTTTTTCTCCTCCCACAAATAGCAAAGCCGTTTCGGGCCGAGTTTGTAAAAAGGCATCTTATATTGCCAATCTTCCCGTATTTGTGGATCAAAAGAAAGTACCAGATGCCGTAATGCCAGCAGGCAGCTCCGGGCCGGCTCGGGCTTTTCCATGAAATAACGATCGATCTCGCGCAATGCCCCGTCGGGTTTAAGTGATTCCTTATCTTTGCCCTCAATTTATCCGATTTATGTCAAATCCCCGCATTAACCTGATTATCGGGATCATCAGCATCAGTATTTTCCCCGTGCTTGTTAAATGGGCACCGGTATCGGGCATTACTTCCGCATTTTACCGCATGCTCCTGGGATTGCTATTTTTGTTCCCTTATGTGTTGTTTCGTAGGAAATTCACATTCCCCACCGGCGCACTTTGGCTTCCTATTGTGCTTTGCGGCATCATTTTCGCGACCGATATTGCCGTATGGAACCTCTCCATACATTACTCGAATGCAACACAAGCCACCCTGCTGACAAACCTATCACCTGTATGGGTGGGCGTAGGAACCTTTTTGTTTTTGCCTGACAAACCCGGCCCCCGTTTCTGGCTTGGCACGTTGGTCGCGCTTACCGGGATGGTGATTCTGATAGGTCTGGACACATTTACGTCCATGCGGCTCGACCTCGGTTTCGGACTGGCAATGCTTTCCGGTATTCTTTACGCCTCCTACATGCTGATCAGTAAGACGGTTTTAGACAAGATCGATATTGTCAGTTTTATGACGGTCAGCATGGCGGTATCAAGCATTTACCTGTTTGCAATATGCCTCATTTTCGACCAGCCTATCTGGCATTTCGAACCGGTGATCTGGGGTGTTTTTGTGATTCAGGGATTGGTCTGCCAGCTGGTTGGTTGGTTGACGATCAGTTCGGCGGTGAAACAAATGGATGCTAAAAGCGTTTCACTCAGCCTTTTGAGCCAGGCGGTTGTAACGGGGCTTTTCGCATGGATGTTTATTGGAGAAAAAATAACTGCTCAAATGATCGGCGGAGGTGTCGTTATCCTGATCGGCATTGCCATTACTTACACGGGCCGAAAAAAAGCGTCGGCCACTACAAGCTAGCTTTCTGCCGCAAAAGGCAGATAAATAATGAACGTCGATCCAATTCCCGGCCTTCCGACAGCGTCGATCAGCCCTTTATGGTTCTCCACGATTTTTTTGCAGATCGCCAGCCCGATCCCGGTGCCTTCATAAGAAGAGCGGTTGTGCAGCCTTTGGAATACCTGAAAAATACGGTCCTTAAATTGCGGGTCGAACCCTATTCCATTGTCGGTAAATGAAATATATTGATAATGCCGGGCCGCATTGGCGCCGGCAAGCGGTATGGCCGCACCGTGCACTTCTCCCGAACGGATTTCGATGACCGGCGCTCTGTCCGGGCCTGTAAATTTCAGGGCATTGGCGATGAGATTCATAAAAAGCTGCTCGAATTGGTAGACAATAACGTCCCGAACAGGCAGTAAATCGCTTGTAATGATAGCATTTTCCGCCTGAATCGTATCGCTCAGTTGTTCTTTTACATTTTGCAGTACCTGGTTCAGATCGGTACTTTCGAAGTGCTTTTCGGCAACATTGGCCCGCGAAAAAGCCAGTAAGTCCACGATCAGCTGTTGCATGCGCGTAGACGACGCCTGCATACGGTTGAAATAATCCTTCCCCCGTTCCGAGAGATTGGCATTCTCCGTTTCGAGAATGCGCGTAGCGAACGTCTGGATCTTCCTTAACGGCTCCTGCAAATCATGGCTGGCCACATACGCGAATTGTGCAAGCTCCATATTCGTACGGATCAGCTCATTATTAGCGACTATCAATTGCTGCGTCCTTTCCTGCACTTTCGTTTCCAGCTGATCGATAAACAGCCGGTTGTCGTGAATATCAAGGCTCGTCCCTACCCACATTTCGATCGCGCCATTCGCGTTGTACTGCGGAATGGCCCGGCATTGGTACCACCGGTATTCACCATCGAAGCGTTTCAAACGGTGTTCAAACATGAAGTCGGTGCCTTCCTTAATTGCCTCGTTCCAGAGAAGCTGGCTTTCTTCCTGGTCGTCGGGGTGCACGAGTTGCAGCCAGCCGCTCCGTTCTATCTCTTCGCCCGTATGCCCGGAGTAGTTGGTCATCGACCGGTTGAAATAATTGAGGTTACCATTCGCATCGGCCGTCCACACAAACTGCGGCAGGGAATCGGCCAGCGTCCGGAATTTATCTTCAATGGTTTTCAGCGCGAGTTCCGACTCCTTACGGTCGGTAATGTCCATCATTGTCCCGAGCATCCGCTGCGGCACGTGCGCTTCGTCGAAAAGCACCTTTCCTTGCGTCCGAATCCAGTGTACCGATTGGTCGCGGTGGATAATCCGCGCTTCGTAAACATAAACACCTGTTTGGAGCGCGGCCTGAAATGCCCTTTCCACAATGGCCTGGCGGTCCTCGGGATGTACCTGATCCCGCATTTCGCGATGGCTCAGCACTGCGGTTTCATCATAACCGAAAATCACTGCCAGCCTACCCGAATGAATGATTTGTCCTGTTTTTATATTCAAATCCCAGGTTGCCAGGCGTGTTCCTTCCGTTGCTAACGAAAGCCGGTCGGCCGCCTCGGCAAACTGCTGTCGTAATGTAACCTTGTCCGTAACATCGCTCGCTGACACCATAATGCCGGAAACACTGCCGTCTACCTCGAAAATAGGCGCATATTGAAAGTCGAGATAATGCCTTTTCAAACCGCCAGGGCCGTCGACGTAGGTAACAGCCTCATTTCCGCGGTGGATCCTGGCAGTTTGGTAAACTTCATTCAAAAGTCCGATGAACTTCTGCTCTTCCAGTTCGGGAAAAATGTCGATAAGCCTTCTTCCGACCACCTCGTCGAGGCTGCGCCGCCAGATATTGAGCATGCTTTCATTTGCGATGCTGATCACCAGTTCCGGACCTTTGAGAATGGCCTTTGCAAACTGCGATTGCGTGACAAGGTTTCGAAAATGGTTCTCGCTCCGTTGGAGTGCCTGTTTGGACAAAACCTGCTGAGTGACCTCGGTAGCCACCACAATAATGCCCGATGCATTGCCGGGATTATCGTCAAAAAGCGGTTGATAAACGAAGTTGAAATAGCAAATCTGAGGCCGCCCGAATCGCCGCAGCGTTACTTCGAACTCGTTGCCATGATAGGCAATGCCCGTATGGAAAACGTTGAGAAGTATCGGTTCGACATGTTCCCGCACCTCGGGAAGGCTTGCAAAAAGCGATTTCCCCACGAGTTGTTCCTCGGTGCGATCGACAATGTGCAGGTAGGCATCATTGGCCATCTCCACCACAAAATCTTCTCCGCGCAGGATGATCATCCCCACGGGCGCCTGTTTTACGGTATTTCTGAATTTACTTTCACCATCGGGCGCCGAGCCGTCGGGCGCCGAACCGTCGGGTGCCAAGTTGTTGGCAGCCGTGCGTGCGGGCGCTGGATTCACCTCATTGGAGTGAATGGCACCATTTTCAGAAGTCTGCTGATAGGATTGCTTCGACTTGTCCACCTGTTTTCAAGAAGATACTTTCAAAAATAAGCGGGCAAGTCGTGAGAAGTCAATATTGATAATGAAAGTTTTCCCGGGCTGGCGTCCAGCTATGCTTGGTCCAGTCAATATCAAGGATTTGCTTGATAGCCTGCTTCAATTTGGGAAACGACCCCGGTTTACGGATGAAAAAGTTGGCACCTTTTTCATGCACTTTTCTAACCATTTCCTCCTGGCCGGTCGTGGAGAAAATCACGATCGGAATATGCTCCCAAGCCTTGGTTTTTCGGATATAGTCCAGGCATTCGAAACCATTTTTCCGGGGCATATTCAAATCCAGGAAAATAACGTCCGGCGGAGGTGGCACTGTTTTTTCCATCAGGTCAATCAACTCGACGCCGTCGCTCGCTGTCAAGAGCTCCGCCGAAGTGCTTACTTCCCTGAGCGCGTCCTCAAACAACAGGCAATCATCCTCATCGTCGTCGGCCAGGAAAATAGATTTATTTGGTTTTGTGCTCATAGCCCGAATTTTAGTAGTCATGAAATAACATAAAGGTTGGTCAATACTTTCAACCTGTTCGAGGTACGGTAGCAATCAATCCCTTGGTAGGAGTATACAAGTTAGGCAATAAAAGCCGTAAACTAAATTTAATTCACATTAAAATTCACCCTCCAAGCTCTCCTTCGGTTTCTTTTTGGCCTGATGCAGACGATAGTTCAAAGTAAGGTTAATCTGCCTTAAACGCCCCTGAGAGCTGTTACGGGCGTAAAAATTAGCTCCTTCGGTGATCGACCTGAACTTCCTTGAATTGAATACGTCTACTACCGTGAGCGTCAGCGTGCCATTTCCCTTCAGAATGTCCCTTGTTGCGGCCAGATCGAGCGTCGACAGTGCTTTTCTGCGGCCTTGCGGGGTCTGCTGAGGCGCTTCATAATTGCCTCTCAGCTGCACATCGGTATTTTTCCAAAGGGTAAACCGCGACATCGCACGCACAAACCAGCTGTAAGTATCGCTCTGGAACTCTTCATCCACTCCGGTCCCATCCGTGATCGCGCGGAAGAAGTTGGCGCTGCCGTCGAGCTTCCACCAGGGATACGGGTTGAACGAGCCGGCAAATTCGGCTCCGTAGGCATCCTCCGTTCCAAGGTTTTCCGGCCGGGTGTAAGAGCTGCCGTCGTCCTGTACCGAACGAATGCTGATGATCTTGCCGTTGGTGTGGCGATAGTAAATGGAAGAAGTCAGCGAGCCTTTGTTCAGGTATTTGATGTGCCCGAGCTCAAATGCATTGGTAAACTCCGGGTTCAGATCGGGGTTACCGCTCCAATAATTGCGGTTATCGCTGTAAGTAGCAAACGGGGTCAGGTCGTTATACTGCGGCCTGCGGACGCGGCGGCTGTAACTCAGCTGGAATGCATTCTGTTTGGCAAAATCATAGGTAATATGCACGCTCGGGAAGAGGTTGGCGTACTTGCGGGCATTTACTTCATTAGTAGTCCTCAATGTAGTGGTAACACCCGTCCATTCAGCGCGAACGCCGCCCTGATAGGAAAACCTGCCGGTTTTGTTGCCGATCATTCCGTACAAGGCATTGATGTTTTCCTCGTAAAGAAAATCGTTGGTAAGCCCGGGCAAGGTCGTCCAGCCGCCGTCGCTGGTTTGCTGGGTCACGGTGTAATCGTTGGTCATATCCCGCGAGCTGCTCCGCCCGCCGGCCTCAATCTTACCGTCTTTCCCGAACGGATGCACGTAATCGGCCTGGAAAAGCAGCTGTTTCTCCGTTTCATAGTTTACGGCACGCTGCAACAGCGGCGGGATGCCCGACGGGCTGCCGTCCGGTTTGTAAACATTCTCGTGGTAATACTGGTCCGAATCTTCCCAGTTATCGAGGTAGCGCACATCGGCGGTAAACTCCTGCCCCTTTCGGTTGAATGTTTTTTTGTAGGTCAATGCATATTCCGAGTTCGGCTCCGTTTCGGTTTCATCCTGGGTCCGGCGGGTGTAGCTCGTCATGTTGTTGAGGTTCGACAGATAGTCGCGGTAATTCAGTGTCGAAAACCGCTTGCCTTTGCTCGTGCGCCAGGTATACGCGCCCGTGAGGACGTTTTTGGCATTGAAATAATAATCGATACCGCCCCTCGCGCTGTTGGCCATCCCTTTCAGGTTACTTTTCATATCGCGCTCCATGATGAAGGTCGAATCGTTGCGGTACAGCTCCTGGTACACAAAATTCCTACCCGGCGTATTCCGGTACGACATCGTATAGTTGATGAAGAAATTGAGGTTTTTCTTCCGGTAGTTCACATTCGCTGCGCCGCCGAAATTGGTAGGATGACCGGTAATAATGTCGAAAGAGCCGTTAATACCCTCTTTTCGCTCCTTTTTTAACACAATATTGATTACGCCGCCCATCCCCTCGGCCTCATACCGCGCCGATGGATTGGTGATGATCTCCACCCGCTCAATCATGCTGCCCTGCAACTGCGCCAGTCCGCTGGCGCCTTTGATACTGACCAACCCGGAAGGCTTACCGTCGATGAGAATGCGTACATTGCCGCTACCTCTCAAACTGACATTCCCCTCCACATCTACGGCGACCGAAGGCACATTGGTAAGAATATCAACCGCGCTGCCGCCCGCATTCGCGAGATCTTTGCCGACATTAAATATCTTTTTATCCAACGACAATTCCATCGAGCTTTTCTCCGCCTGGACAGTCACCTCGTCGAGCGTTTTGGCCGAAGCCGCCACTTTTATAGAGCCTAAATCCAGCGGTGAATTGGCAGCACTCACTTTTATGTTAGTAGTGTAATTTGGTTTATAACCTATGAATTCGGACAGTGCATAATAGGTACCGGCCGAGATGTCCACAATGAAACCGCCCGTCTCGTCTGTGATCGCTCCCGAGACAAACGAGCTGTCGACCGTTTTGAAAAGCCGGATGCTCGCATAACCCAGCGGCGCGTTGCTCGCACCGTCGACAATCTTGCCTGTAACCTTCAATTTCCCACTATTCTGTGCCTGGACCGGCACCATTGCCAACATCCCGAGAACCCATACCAACCCCACAAAACCACGCGACTTCCCCTGACGAAAGCCCTTCTTCAAACTGCTTCTGATAGCCATTATGCTGTTGTAATATTTTCTCAAATCCTTTAAAAGTTGCTACCCATACAAACCCTTTTACCCCGCTATTTTACTCTACCATAATGATATATTAATCTGTCATCATACAAGGTTAAAATGAACTTTCCGGCGGCAGAAGGTCCAGGGCTCCGGCGGTTTTTTGTACCTTTGCAGTCTTTTTGCATATCCACACAAGCCATGAAAAGCGAAGCATCACAAACTTTAAGATTAGCATTTCCCATTATCATCGGAGAACTGGCCCAAATGGCCCTCCACCTCATCGACAGCGCGATGGTCGGTGCGATCAGTTACAAACAACTGGCCGCCGCCGCATTGGTTATCAATGCGATGAACATCCCGTTCGTGATCGGGATCGGCATGACCATCTCGGTTTCCCAAATGGTATCCCTGGCCAACGGCCGCCGCGACGCGCAGCAGGTTTCACATTACCTGTTCAACGGATTCTGCCTTTGCACACTTACGGCGCTGGCTATTTCCATTACATTGCTTTTTGGTAAAGATTATCTGCGTAACCTCGGCCAGGATCCCGAGGTAGTGGAGCTGGCTATCCCGTTCATGTGGCTTATGGGTCTTTCCATTATCCCCATGCTGCTTTTCATGACCTTGAAGCAATTCGCCGACGGGCTGGAACATACACGCACAGCGATGATCTTCTCATTGGCCGGTATGCCTGTCAATATTTTGCTCAACTGGCTGCTCATTTACGGCAACTGGGGCTTCCCGCGCCTGGAACTCGAAGGTGCCGGCTGGGCGACACTCATTACCCGCAGCATGATGTTCCTTGCACTGCTTTTTGTGATTTTAAGACACAAAACTTTTGAAAAATACATCGCCGTAGGTCGCAACCAATGGTATTTCAGATGGCAAACCTGGCGCGAACTGTTGCATATCGGTGTCCCCAGCAGCTTGCAGATCGGTATGGAAGCGGGTGCATTTGCGGTATCGGGCATTATCATCGGAACCCTGGGCGCGGTGGCGCAGGCGGCGCACCAGATCGCGTTGAGCAGCGCGTCCTTCACCTTCATGGTATCGATGGGCCTCGCGCAGGCGGGTTCCATACGCGTGAGCAACGCGCTCGGGCGCAGCGACTGGGCGAAGATTTTTGTGATCGGCAAAAGTACATTGGTCACCGCATTGATCTACGGCACGATCTGCGCGATCACATTCGGTCTTTTGCGTAACCACTTACCTATCGCATTCAACGACAACACCGAAGTGGTCTCATTGGCCGCTTTGCTGCTCCTTTTCGCCGCCGTCTTCCAGATTTCGGATAGTACGCAGGCGATCGGCGCGGGGTTGTTAAGGGGTATTAAAGATGTAAAAACGCCTACGATCCTGATCGGCATCGCCTATTGGGTAATCGGTATCCCGGTGGGGTACACGCTCGCATTCCATTTCGGAATGGGAGCGTCGGGCATGTGGCTGGGATTAATCCTGGGATTAACGATGGCTTCGATCTTCCTGATGACGCGTTTCTTCAAAATGACAAGAAGAAATCAGGTTTAGATAAAACTTCGTCAAAATCCGACTTGTTGATAAGGATATAATTGCGAAACTTCGTCATTATCCAAGTGCGCGTTTTTTATAATCAATTCTTATCCACAAAAATCTGATTCAATGGATTTCAATTCCACGTTAAGGAGCATCTTTGTTGAAGAAAAAGACATTCCTGCGGAGTTCAGCCTGCCATCCCTGATCCACCAGCGCGAGTACCTTTGCAATGGCGAAATGAAGACCTGGGACGGGCCGTTCCATGAAGTTTTCTCGCCGATTGCCGTGCAAACAGCCAACGGCCTCGAACGCAAGCTCATCGGAAGCTACCCCTTATGCACGGCTACCGAGGCATCGGAAGCGCTGGATGCAGCCGTAGCTGCCTACAACAGCGGCCGCGGCGAATGGCCTACGATGGGTGTTGCCGAGCGCATCCACTGCGTCGAGCAATTCACAGGCCGGATGATCGAGAAAAAGGACATTATCGTTAAGCTCATCATGTGGGAAATCGGTAAATCATTTGCCGACTCCGTTAAAGAATTCGATCGTACCGTTGAATACATTTACGCCACCATCGACTCACTCAAAAACCTCGATCGCGATTCGTCCGGTTTCGACATTGTCGACGGCATTGCAGCGCAGGTAAGACGCTCTCCGCTGGGCGTGGTATTGTGCATGGGACCGTTCAACTATCCCCTCAACGAAACTTTCACGACCCTGATCCCCGCACTGATCATGGGCAACACATTGCTTTTCAAACCGCCGAAATTCGGTACGCTGCTGCATTACCCGTTGCAGGAAGCCTTCCGCGACTGTTTCCCGAAAGGCGTCGTGAACGTGATTTACGGCCGCGGTAATGCCATCGTTCCTGGATTGATGCAATCGGGCAAAATCAATGTGTTGACGCTCATCGGTTCCAGCAAAGTGGCTAATGAATTGAAAAAATCCCACCCCAAAGTGAACCGTCTGCGTGCGGTACTCGGTCTGGATGCTAAGAATGCGGCCATCGTTACGCCTGAGGCTGATCTCGACCTTGCTGTCAAAGAGATCATCACCGGATCATTGTCGTTTAATGGTCAGCGTTGTACGGCTTTGAAAATCATCTGGGTACACCGCACCGTGGCCGATGCATTCCTGGAAAAATTTAGCGCGGCTGTTGCCGAACTGAAATTTGGAATGCCGTGGGAGAAAGGCGTAGCGCTTACCCCGCTGCCTGAAACCAATAAAATCGAATACCTCAACGACTGCATCGCCGACGCGGAAGCGCACGGTGCGAAGGTGGTCAACGAAAACGGGGGCAAATCGGAAGGCTCGTTCTTCTACCCGGCCGTCGTCTACCCGGTCAACAGCAAAATGAAGCTGTACCATGAAGAGCAGTTCGGGCCAATCGTGCCGGTCGTACCGTTCGACGATCTCGAAGAAACCATCGAATTCCTCATCGACTCGACCCATGGCCAGCAGGTCAGCATTTTCAGTAATAATGCCGAAGAAGTCGCCTCGCTGATAGACCCGTTGGTAAACCAGGTAAGCCGTGTGAACATTAATACCCAATGCCAGCGTGGCCCGGACGTATTCCCTTTCACCGGCCGCAAGGACAGCGCCGAAGGCACCCTTTCCGTCCCCGACGCCATCCGCGCCTTCTCAATCCGCTCCCTGGTAGCCTTCAAAATGAACGCCGCCAACAAGCAGCTGATCAACGAGATCGTGCATGAGGACACCTCGAATTTTTTGAGTACGAAGTTTATATTCTAAGTTTTTGCATTCGTTTTAATGCATTTCGCCCATTCGGTATTCCGGATGGGCGTTTTTTGTGCCGGAGGATCACCGGTGTTTAAATTTGGAATAGACAATTTGTAGAAGTGTGCTTTGGGTTGTATTTAAGCACGCTAATTGCATGAACAAAGACATTTACCAATTCCGCTGCTCTTTGTCTTTCCAGGGATATGTTGATCGAAAATCAGTTCTGTAATAGTATGCGGCTGATTTACCCGCAATATCACAAATTCGCCTCCGCCAGCACCCTTTCAATCTCCCCTTTCGGCGTAACGCCGCTTTTCTTCCAAACTACCTGGTTGCCGCGATAAAGAATCAGCGTCGGCAATGCAGTCACGCCCAGCTCTTTGGTAAGCGCTTTATTTTCGTAAGCTTCGATATTGATTACTTTCACCGAGCTGGCTTGCTCGTGTTTGATAGAATCCACAATGGGTGCCAGCCGCTTGCACGAGCCGCAATAGCGTGAGCCGAAATCAACCAGCACAAGTTTGTCGGATTTCAAAGAAGCCTGGTAGTCGCCCAGCGAAAGGCCCGGGCCGACGGTGGACACCACGGGTTTACCCAAACCGATCCATTTGCTCAATCCACCCGGCAGTTCGGTGACGTCCTTGAAACCATTGTCGCGCAGGTCTTTGGCAAGTTTGCCGCTGCGACCATTGGCGATGGAATAGATGAAAGTCGGCTTGCTTTTGTCGAGCCTGGCGATGGCTTTAGAGAAGTCGGCTTCGTTGGCGACGCTAAAACTGGTTGCGCCTTCTAGATGGTTCTGCGCATACTCTTCCGGTAAGCGTGCATCCAAAATCTGAGCATTCTTGCCCGCTTTGGCCAGCCGGGCTTCAAATTCCTCGAAAGAAACGAGGTCACGTTTTGCGGTGTTCTGGGCATTTGGTCCGGTTTGTGCAACCAGGGCGGTATGTGCGGCAAGCAACCATACCAATGCGAAAAAACGTTTAAAAGTTTTCATTGAAACTGGGTTTAAAGTGATTACTGCTTTCGGTGGTTGGCCTCGGCTATCGACTTTTTATTTTGCGTTCTTGTAGTTTTGGAGCAGCACCTTCGCTGCACGAATGTCATAATCGAACATTTCCGGTTTCTGTCCTGCAATCCGCTCCGCATCAGGAACGGCCGGTGCAGCATCTTTGCCCGTCAGATCGAGGATATTCAGGGCTTGCAGGCGGGCATACGGATTGTCGCTTTTCAAGGCATCCGTCAGCGCGACGACGGCCCCGGGCTTGTCGTCGCCTGTCACATACAATGCTTCGGCGGCAGCAATTCGCACGGCGACTTCCGGGTCCTTCAATGCTTTTTGCAATGCATCCTTACCCGACGCGGCTTTTAGTACCGTGAGGCCCGTGGCCGCCCAGTAGCGCACCGACGGGTCTCCGTCTCCCAGCGCTTTGATCAACGCCTGCATGTGGCCGGGATTTCGGGAGGAAGCAATGTCTGCGGTAGCGGCAATTTTCTCGAAATTATACTTGCCACCTCTGGCATAATCATACAAAGGTGTCATTTTGGCAATTTCATAAATGATCGCTTCGGGGATAAAACCGACATCTTTATAGCTTCTAATCCATTGGTTGTTCGCCTTACGCAACCGTTCCAGTTCCTTCCTGTATTTCGGGTCCCCGGCCAGATTATGAATGTTGTGCGGATCGGCATCGACGTCGAAAAGCTCTTCTGCTGGCTTCTGCTCCCAGAATTTGGATTGCACCGCATTCAGTTTCCCCGCTTTGTAAAGATCTTCCCAGGATTTCACCGATGGTGCCCGCCAGAGGTATTCGAGGTACTGGCCATAGATTTTATTTGGCAGATAATTCCGGATGTATCGAAACTTCTTGTCCCGTACCGAACGCGACATATCGATCCGTTCATCCATTCTTCCCCTGAATCCGAACGCATATTGCGGCTCCGGCTTCTGTTGTTTGCCCAAAAACGCGCCTCCCTGCATATAATCAGGCACTTTAATATCGACCAGACTCAAAACAGTAGGCGCGAAATCCAGGAAAGTCACCAACCTATCCGACACACTACCCTGTTTTTGATTTGCCAGATGCGCATACTTTGGCGGCAAATGCACGATCAGCGACACATGCAGGCCCGATTCATACATAAACCGCTTGCTTCGCGCTAGCACGCCGCCGTTGTCGGCATAGTAAAATACAATAGTGTTGTCAGCAAGTCCTTCGTCTTTCAACTCCTGCAACAGTTTTCCGAACTGCCGGTCCATTTCTTCCAGCTTGTCGTAATACTGCGCCCAATCGTGTTTCAGCTCGGGCGTCGCAGGATGGTAAGGCGGCAACGGCACTTTCTCCGGATCGTGTTTTAATGCGGGCACTGGCTCGTGCAGTGAGCTTTCATGCGATACATTCAGATTAAATACTGCGAAAAAAGGCTGCCCCGGCTTGCGGTTTTTATAAGTCGCTTTGTTACTCGATTCGTCCCAGGCGTCGAGCTGGTCCGTCGTATTGTAATCCTTTTTAGCATTATTGGTCGTGTAGTACCCGGCCTCACGCAGGTATTTTGGGAAAAACTTCACGAAAGCGGGTGATGGGTACGTGCTGCGCATATGCTCGGTGCCGAGGGAGGGCGGGTACATGCCTGTAATGAGCGTATTACGCGAGGGCGCGCACACGGGAGCGGTCGAGAAGGCATTTTTGTACCGGATACTCCCGGTGGCGAACTGGTCCAGGTTGGGCGTCGTCGCGAACTTGTCGCCATAGCTGCCGAGCAGAATGGTGTTGTCCTCGCTTACGATCCAGAGGATGTTCGGGCGGTCCTGTGCGATGACCGGATGTAATGCGATAGTCCATATCGCCCAAAGGATTTTGCGGGTCAGTTGTATCATTACCGTGATAATTACTTCATTACTATTTCGCGCCTAAAACCGCCTGCTGTGTCGGTGCGAGATCAATAGTGACCTTGTTGATTTTGCCTGTGAATGCAAAAGGCACTTTGTAAGTATCGCCTACCGGCGTCAGGTCGTCGAAGCCGACATTCACGCCCTCGTGCAGGTATAATGCATCCGAAGTTCTGGTGAGCGTTCCTTCCCCTACCTTCGCATTATTAACATACAAACTCACCACACCGCCTCCGTTCTGGTCATATTGCACGCTGGCTTTCAGTTCGACTTTCCCGTCCGGCAAAGTAGCACTGGAAGAGCTCACTACATATTTGTTGCCATCGCCGACGGCATACACAAATTGCAGTTTCTGGTTTTGGATAAAAAAGCTCAAACCACCGGCCGCACCGCCTCTCGACAATAACACACCTTCCGTTTCAACACCCGACAATACCGCATCGGCGACAATCGAGAATGAGCGTTTCAACGCAAACGGGCTGGCCACGTCAATGATCGTCGATTGACCGGGGTAAAGAACAACTTTATCCACATTGTTGTAGGCAGTAGGCAATGTAAACGGCTCGGTGCCATCCTTCAACGGGTACACATTGTATTTCAAAGCCTCGCTATCAAACAATGCTTTCAGCTCCTTCAACTTGGCCGGATTGGCAGTAGCGAGGTCATTGGTTTCGTTGAAATCGTCGGTCAGGTTATAGAGCTCCCATTTGTCTTTCTCAAAATCCTGTCCCTTCACGTGCAGGGAACCCGCTTTCCAGCCATCCTTATAAATCGAGCGGGAGCCGCGGATTTCGTAGTATTGAACCGTGTGACGGCTTTTAGCACCCGCGTCGTTAAGGCTGTAAGCAAGGCTCGTCCCTTCGATGGCGTCCTGTTTAATGCCGTTCAGCACCACCGGTGCCTTGATATTCAACAGTTCCAAAGTAGTAGGCAAAATGTCCGAAACGTGGCCATATTGGTTACGGATGCCGCCTTTTTCCTTGATTCCTTTTGGATAAAAGACAATCAACGGGTTATGCGTACCGCCTTCCGAATTTGCATCCTGCTTCCAATGGCGAAACGGTACGTTGGTAGCCGCAGCCCAGCCAAGTGGGTAATTCACTTTCGAAAACTCGGTGCCGATCAGGTCGATCTGCTCGATGTTCTTTTTCAAACGCTCCTCCTCCGAAACGCCGGCGCCGAAATTGTTTACAGTTCCAACAAAGGTACCTTCCTTGCTGGCCCCGTTGTCTCCTACCGACACGATTACGACCGTATTATCCAGCTCTCCCGACTCGCGGATATGATTGATAACCCTTCCGATTTCATAGTCGGTGTATTCCAAAAAGCCCGCGTAGGTTTCCATAAACCTTGCGTACAGCTTTTTCTCCTCGGCGCCCAGCGAGTTCCAGTCTTTCACACCCGGGTTACGCGGCGGCACTTTCGCCGTCTTCGGAACAACACCCAACCTGATCTGATTGGCCAGAACCTGCTCCCGGTAAGCGTCCCATCCCGCATCGAATTTCCCTTTATACTTATCCGACCATTTTTTAGCTACCTGATGCGGCGCATGCCCTGCACCGGTTGCTACATACAAGAAAAACGGTTTATCCGGATTACCCGATTTCTGGCTTGCCAAATAGCTGATAGCCCTGTCGGCGATCAGTTCGTTGAAATGCTTACCATCCTGGCGGTCCGGTTCGCGGTGCGTGCCTTCCCAAAGCTCGGGATGCCATTGATCGATGCTGCCTCTCGATGGAAAACCATAGAATTGCTCAAATCCGCGACCAGTAGGCCAGCGGTTGAATGGTCCTGCGGGCGTGAGATCGGCCAGCGGCGTGATATGCCATTTGCCCAACGCAAACGTGTTGTAGCCGTTATCTTTCAGGATTTCGGCAATGGTGCCTTTCTCAAAAGGAATGAGCGCGTCGTAACCGGGTGTACCAATAGCGGTTTCCGGAAAAAGTCCCATATGCGCCGAATGCTGATTACGGCCTGTAAGCAATGCTGCACGCGTAGGCGCGCAGATGGCCGTGGTGTGGAAATTGGTGTACCGCAACCCATTGTTGGCGAGGCTGTCGAGCGTAGGAGTGTTGATCAGCCCGCCAAAAGTACTGATCGCTCCGTAACCGATGTCGTCCAGCAGGATCCAGACGACGTTCGGCGAGCCTTTCGCTGCCTTTTTCTTCTCCGGCCACGATTGCTGCGTCTCAGCCACCGTTTTCCCGATCTTGCCCTGGTAAGCGGGTGTCGGCGCATACTGTGCGTTCACACCGCTGGCAGCGAGCACAGCCAATGCACCCAGCGATAATTTATTCCACGGACGATATATTTTTCCCATGATAAACTGTTTTTGAATGTGTCTTAATCAATATCAAATTCCTATTTGATCGTATTCCAATCCACTACACCCACTTTCGCTGCCCATTCGAGGTATTCTTTTTCCAATTCCTTTACTTTCGCCGGATAACGGTTGGCGAGGTTATGATTTTCGCTGCGATCGGTTTTGAGATCGTACAACTCCCACGGCTGCCCGATCTCGGCGACGAGCTTCCAGTCCGACTTTCGCACGGCACGGCTGCCTTCGTGTTCCCAGAAAAGGGTTTTGGATTGTGTAGCCTGCGGGTTTTGAAATAATGGTGATAATGAACTGCCGGCCAGCGGCGTAAGCTTTTCATTTGCAAATGTTTCAGGATAGCGAACGCCCGCCAAGTCGAGCATTGTCGGCATGATGTCGGTAATGTGGCCAACCTGCGTGCTTAATGTGTTTGCCCTTATTTTTCCGGGAAACCAGGCGATGAATGGCGAGGCAATGCCGCCTTCATGGGTATTCTTTTTGAAAAGCTTAAAGGGCGTATTGCTCGCATTACCCCAGGGCGGGTCGTAGCTGTCTATAGAATGTGCTGAGCCGGGTTCTCCTGTTTTTTGCGTAACATAATCCCATTCGCGGACGGTATCACCGCTTCCGCCGTTGTCCGAAACGAATATAACGAGCGTGTTCCGGTCGCGGCCGATGGCTTTCACTTTGTCGAGTACCTGCCCGATGCATTGGTCCATCCGGTCGATCATCGCGGCGTAAATGGCCATACGGGCATCCCATTTGTCCTTTTCCGCCTCTGGTAATGCATTCCATTCAGGTGCCTTTTCGTAGCGCGGCGAGAGTTTCCATTCTTTTTGAATAATACCCAAAGAAACCAGCTTCCGGTATCGCGCTTCGCGCAATGCGTCCCAGCCTTGCAGGTACTTACCTTTGTAACGGGCAATGTCTTCCGGCAACGCCTGGATTGGCCAATGCGGAGCGTTGTAGGCCAGGTATAAAAAGAAAGGATTTGGCTGGCCCTTAATGCGATCGATCGACTGGACCGCAAAATCGGTAATGGCTTGTGTGAGATAGCGTGAAGTATCGTACCGCTGTATTTCGCGGCCATTCAATTGAAAGGTTACTTTCCGACCGTCGTTGTAAAGTGCCTCGGAGTTGAAGTAACCGCTTCCATTGTTTTGCAGGGTAAACGACTGGTCGAAACCACGGTTCACAGCCCAGGCCGACGGTACCAGCCCCACGTGCCATTTACCTGAGGCAATGGTGTTATATCCCGCGGTTTTGAGCAACTGGGCAATGGTAACGCTGTTTTTACTCAAATAACCCTGATACGCGGGCGTGCCCTTGTCCTGCACCATGTCGCCCACGCCTGCCTCGTGCGGGTAAAGGCCCGTGAGTAAGGCCGCGCGCGAGGGGCAGCAGCGGCCGCTGTTGTAGAATTGGGTAATGCGCAGGCCTTCCTGTGCCAGCCTGTCGAGATGCGGAGTGTGTATTTCGGAGCCAAAGCTCCCAAGATCCGAAAAACCCATATCGTCGGCCAGTATCAGCACGATATTGGGCTTTTCGGACGCTTTTTGCGCAAGCGCAAGCGCCGGCGCAAAAACCGCCAGCGCCCCTGCAATGCCTATCCAAAAGGAAGCTTTTTTATTCATTCAATTTTCAATACCAACAGATTACAAATTCGGTGTTATTGCCAAAGCGGGTTTTGTTTCAGCAATGAATTGTTGTCGATCTCCGATTGCGGGATCGGGAAATAGACGTGCTTCGGAGCCGCATTGGTTTTGCCCACTTTCTGCTGATTGGCCACGAAAGTGCTGTTATATGCCGCGTCGCGCTGACGGATCAGGTCAAACCAGCGCTGGTACTCGTAGGTGAGTTCCAAACGGCGATCGAGGTATACGGAGTCGCGGAACTGGTCTTTGCTCAGGCCCGCAGTCAAATCAGGCAATCCTGCGCGTTTACGGACTTTGTTCAGTGATTTGTATGCCTTTTGTGTCGGGCCGTTCGCCTCGTTTTCTGCCTCTGCGTGGATCAAAAGCAACTCTGCATAGCGGATAATGGGTACATTGGCAGCCGACTGGTTGGTAACCGCCGTCGACGCGGGATCGGCCCATTTGTTCCAGAATGGCGTCGAATCGTTCGGTACCGCGGTATTCGCGATCGGCAATGCATATTTACGGCCGTTGGAAGGGCTGGTGAAGCTTCTAACGAACGTCACATCACGACGTTTATCGCCCGGTTTGAACAATTTGTAAATACTGAAAAACTTGTCTGTCCCCTGCGTGTAATAGCGCACCATGTGCGCGTAGTTGCCATTCAGACCCGGCACACCCGACAGAATCGCCCGGGGCCATTCGTTGTTGCCCTGCGCCAACGAGTTTGATTTGAACTGCGCCGAGAAAATATGCTCCTTGTTGTTCTTGAATGCAGGCAGAAAAACCTCGGCATAGTTAGCGACCAGATCGTAACCGTAATTACCGGTGCCACCATCCGCAGCCGATAATGCTTCTTCCGCCTTGTTCACCGCCGACTGGTATTTCGCACTCACTTTCAGCGGCAAAGAGGCTTGTGTGAGGTACACTTTCGCCAGCAGCGCCTTGGCCGCTCCCGCTGTCGCGCGCCCCACATTGGGCGACGCATACGTGGCAGGGAGCACCGCTGCGGCTTCGGTGAGGTCTTTCTCGATCTGCGCGTAAACGTCTGCCGAAGGAGATTTGGCAATGGCATAGTCAGCCGCATTGACATACTTCTGATATTCGAGGATCAGCGGAATGTCACCATAGAGGCGCACGAGGTTGAAATAATACAATGCACGCAGGAACTTGGTTTCTCCGAGCAAGCGGGTCTTCAATGCCTCGTCAAACTGGATAGCAGGTATTTTTTCCAACACCACATTCGCTTTTTTGATCGCCGCATAATGCTGTTGCCAGAGCTCATAAATACGCAGGTTGGTCGACGAATGCGCCAGTACCGACAACGAGCGCACGTCGGGGTTGGTAGCGCCTGGTCCCGGGTCCTCGTCATCACCAGCCATGTTCATACCAGTGTTGAAAAGTGTATTATAAGGTGTCTGGATCGACGATCCGCCTGAATTCAGGAAGAAATACACCGCATTGACCGCGTTAACCGCATCAGCCTGCGTTTTGTAATACTGGTCTTCCGACAAAAATGCTTCGGGTTCCTCTTTCAGGAATTCCTCGCACGAGAGCGAAGCAAATGCCGTGAAACCCAACAGAATATATTTAAATGCTTTCATTTCAATCGATTTTGGAATGGTGGTTATCAGAATGTGAGGGACAGACCCACCTGGTAAGATTTGTTATTCGGATACACGCCCTGGTCAACACCCTTGTTGATCAGCGACTGGCCGTTCAGGCTGACCTCGGGATCGAAGCCGGTGTATTTCGTCCAGGTTTTTGGGTTTTGCGCCGATACGTACAGACGGAGGTTCTCAATGCGCAGTTTCGAAAGCAGCTCTTTCGGGAATGTGTAGCCGAATGAGAGGTTTTTCAGACGATAGTAAGTCGCATCTTCGATAAAACGGTCCGAAATCGTGATCGCGGGATCCTGGTAGGCCGCTTTCACGTCGGTATTGGTGTTGGTTGGCGTCCAGCGGTTGAGCAACACATCCGAGCCATTCACATAGCCGGTACCCAATTCGAGGTTAGCGCGGTTGGCATTGTACAATTTACCGCCGAGCGAAGCCTGGAAGAAAATGGTCAGGTCAAAACCTTTGTAATTGAATGTGTTGGTGATACCGCCTGTCAACGCGGGCTGGTTTTTAATCACCACGCGGTCGCCCGCCTGTGTGATCACGCCATCACCGTTGATATCCTTATACTTCTGCCCGCCCGGACTTTTGTTTTGCTGCGGGGTCAATGGCGCGTCGCCTTCCTGGATAATGCCGTCGGTTTTGTATACGATGAACGAGCCGAGCGGATAACCTACTTTGGCAATAGACGGGTTGGAAATCACCGGAATGATCTGGTCCACACCGTCGCCGAGGCTTAGGATTTTGTTCGTGTTTTTGGAAACAATAAAGATGGTGTTCCATTTGAATGCACCTTCTGTGTTTCTTGAATTGATATACAACTCAATACCCTGGTTGGAAACGGCACCGATGTTCTGGTAAACTACGGAAGCTTGGCCGTTATAAAAATCCGACAGACCGGAAGTACCGGGTACAGTGCGGGTCAGGAGCAAGTCAGTGGTTTTCTTGTAGTAGTAATCAGCGATAATGTTAATGCGGTTTTTGAACAAACCGAGATCCACCCCAAAATCTGTCTGGAATGTTTTTTCCCAGCCAAGATTCGGGTTAGGAACGGTATTCGGTGCGAAACCGGAAACGGTCGTGTTCGAGAAGTTGTAGCGGAAATAGGCCAGCTGCGACAGCGATTGGTACGCAGGAATGTTCTGATTACCAGTTTGCCCGGCGCTTAATCTGAGTTTCAAAAGGCTGATCTTTTTGAAACGCTGGAAGAATTTCTCTTCATTCACATTCCAGCCGATAGCTGCCGACGGGAAATAACCCCATTTGTTGCCGCTACCGAATTTGGAGGAACCATCCGCACGCAATGTGAGTGTGAACAGGTAACGCTCGTCGAAAATATAGTTGACACGGCCGAGGTACGAAGCCAGCGACCATTTGTTGGCCAGTGAGCGCGGCGCTATGCTGGTGATACCAGTCGCGAGGTTGTTATACTCAAATGCATCCGTTGCGAAACCCGCGGCTTCGGCAATAGCACCTTTGGTTTGGGAAACCTGCGCGGTAAAACCTGCCACTGCATTGATTTTGTTCTTTTCGTTAAACTCCTTGTCGTAGCTAATCGTGTTCTCGTTCAGCCAGTTGGCCGTAAAAACGGAACCTACGATAGCGTCCCCGCTCAATGCCTGCCCCTCCGAAGTCGTACTTGGCAGATAGCGGTTCTGCTTGTTACCCACCACGTCGGCTCCGATGAGCACTTTGGCTTTCAAGCCATCCGCAATGGTGTATTCCCCCGAGACATTTCCAAGGAAACGGTTGGTAATGGTTTCGTTCAGCTGGTTGTACAATGAGTTGATCGGGTTTTGCAATGCCGACTCAAACGGACTGTTCACCACAAAAGTGCCATTGTCCTGATAAATAGGCAACGAAGGCGGCGTTTGCAGGAGGTTTCCTACAATGGCACTCGGTGCTACATTAGCTTTGGTATTACTCGCATTCAGACTGGTAAAAATGCGGAGTCGGTCGCTGTATTGATGATCCAGGTTAATGCGGGCCGAGAAGCGGCGGAAGTCGGTATTTTGCAGGATACCATTCTGTTTGAAATAGTTACCTGAGATCGCAAGCTTGGTTTTATCTGATCCCGAAAGAATGGAAAGGTTGTGGCTCTGGATGGAAGCGCTGCGGAATGCGGCGTCCTGCCAGTCGGTACCCACGCCGGTAGTATCCAGCGAATAGCCCGAAATCGTGGGAATCGAAGCCGTTTTACCGGAATTGGCTGCCGCATCTTTCCGCAGTTGCCACCATTGCGCTGCATTCAGCAAAGGTATAGTCCGGAGCACTTTCTGCGACCCGTAGTAGGCGTCATAGTTAATGGATGACTTGTTTTTCGAACCGCTTTTGGTGGTGATAATGACTACCCCATTCGCGCCGCGTGAGCCGTAAATCGCTGTTGCCGAAGCATCCTTCAAAACGTCGATATTCTCGATATCAGCCGTGTTAATGGAAGAAAGCGGATTGATTTTCGAACCATCGGTTACACCCGCGTCGGTAAGGCCGTAGTCGTTATTGACAGGGAAACCATCGATTACATACAATGGGTCGCTACCCGCGGTAATGGAGTTGTTCCCGCGAATCTGCACGCTTACGCCCCCACCCGGCTGCCCGGATGTCTGCGTTACCACTGCGCCTGCGACGGAACCTTGTAAAAGGCGCTCCACAGACGCTACGGGCTGGCTTTTGATCTCGATAGGCACCGAAGCGACGGAACCCGTAATGTCTTTCCGTTTCTGCTCGCCGTAACCAACCACGACCACCTCGTCGAGCAGGTTAGCGGTTTTCAAAACGATTTCTACGGCTTCGGAAGGTTGTTCGTAAATCTCGATTTCCTGCTGCTGGAAACCTGTAATGCTGATTTGCAATGTAAAAGGGAACTCTTTGGCCGGCGGAATGCTGAACTTCCCGTCGATATCCGTCAAAGCGTATTTGGTGGAACCTTTCTCGACTACCGTCGCGCCGGGCAATCCCTGCCCCGATTCGTCTTTTACCACGCCCGTAATGGCGTCCTGTGCCACAGCACGGTAAAAACCTGTGAATACCAAGCCCGTCAGCAAGAACAGGCGGAATAGATGTTTGATCATTATTTGTGGTAAATAAAATGGATAATCTAGGCACAAGAGGGCTTACCTTCATGCATATACGTAACAGCAAGCAGACGGTGCTTGGCCATACGGATGCGCGGGAAGTTTCTGATCTGCATACGCCTAATATGCCGATCAGCAGGGTTACTGAATATTCAGGATATCGTCAGGGGGTCAACAACAGGAACAGCACAGAACTGTGAAACGAGGACAATTAGAAACCACCATGCTCTCGGGCATCCCCGAAAATTGGATTAGAAGTACATCTTTCGCTTTCATAGGTACGATACGAATTTTGGACAAATGCTTTTTGCCGGACTGGTGGTTAATCAGGCAAAGTCATTTTATATAGTCTATAAATATGATAGACAAAGTAAACTTATTGAAAATTAAAACGCAAGGGTTTTGAAAGAGAAACTTTCAGGGCGGCAGTATTTAATGCCAGATTATCAGATTATTACAATCCCAACATCGACATATCCAACTTTTTGGACTATTTCAATACTGCGCAAGGGTTGTCGGGATATAAACATGGAAGACGGAGCCTACACCGGGCTTACCTTCGGCCAGAATGTAGCCATGGTGGTTCTGTGCTATTTTCTTGCAAATAGCGAGACCAATGCCGGTACCTTCATATTCATTTTTGCCATGAAGCCTTTGAAAAAGGTCGAATATGCGGTTTTCATAACGCTGGTCGAACCCTATCCCGTTGTCGATAACGCTGAGCCGGCAAAAAGGCCCCTGCCCATTCTCATCTTGAACGATTTCGTGTGTTACACGCACAACGGGCCTCCTGTCGGGACTGCTGTATTTAATGCCGTTGCCGATGAGGTTCTGCAATAGCTGGTGAAACTGAACGGGAATCACCGGCAAAACCGGCAGTTGTTCTACCTCCACCGTTGCGTCTTTCTCTGTAATGAGCTCTTCCAGATCGCTTCTTACTTCATCCACAATGCTGGTAATATCAACCTCCACGAATTTGAAATTAACCCCGCTCGTCCCCGAATAGCTCAGCAACGCCTCTATCAACTTTTGCATCCGTACAGACGCGGCGATAATGCGTGCGAAATAGTCCTTAGTACTTTCGGAAAAATGCTGTGCTTCCTTTTCCATGATCCTGCTGCTGAACGCACGGATCTTCCGGAGCGGCTCCTGCAAATCGTGCGAGGCTACGTAGCTGAACGAAGCCAGTTCTTCGTTGTTCCGGCGCAGCTCCATGTTCTTTTTATGCAGGGCATCGCTGAGTTCACCATCTTTGGTCACGTCCTGCAATGCCCCGATCATCAAGTGATTCTCCCCCTCCTGGATGAAATTTCCGCTGAGCCTGAAATGTCGAACGTCGCCATTTCTGGCAATAACCCGGTAGGTGTTCTGAACGATCACCTTCGTTTCATAAGCCCGGATACCGTCGCGGATCGCCTGGTGCCGGTCATCCGGATGAAGAAATGACAGAAACTGCTCAAAAGACGGGTTGAATTCCTGGGGTTGGTAGCCGATCAGCCTGTAAAGATTATCGGAGCATTCGAGCTCGTTCGTCGTCACATTCCACGCATAGCTGCCTATATTGGCATTTTCCTCGGAATGTTTGAAAATCGAATTCTGTATTTTGAGCTGCCGGTTCAGGTCTTTGAGTTTCAGATCGGATTTGAGCTCTTCGGAGATATTCCTGGTCGTAACCGTCACGCTGTCTTCCAGCTTTTCGATGGAGGCGTCGAACCAATAGATATCCCCATTCCGTCTGACATCGACCTGATAGTTGTCCGGGCATCCCGTTGTCACACATTTTACTAACTTTTCAAACACACCATTCCTGAAAATACCCGGATACACCTCGCGGCAGGTTTTTCCGGCAATGCCCGTCCCATGTGTGGTACGGCCGCCCGATGCGTCCTCATTAGAATACACAATACGGAAGTCCATAATTTTTCCCGCCGGGTTTCGTATGGGTTTGTAGGACGCGATGCTGTTCCCGGCCGTGTTAAGGATCGATTGCAGAAATTGCTCCGAATGTTTCAACTGCCGTGTCCGCTCCTCTACCTGCGTCTCCAACTGTTCGGAAAACATAATCTGGTCGTGAATATCCATGCAGCCTCCCACATAACCGATGAAAGTACCGGTTGTCGTGTAACGCGGTACGCCTTTGTCGGAGATCCATCGGTATTGGCCGTCGTGCCTGCGCAAGCGGTAATCCATGCTGAACTCCTTGCGTGCGTCGAAATGTGAAACATAAATGGCAAGGCATCTGTCGAAGTCATCAGGATGGACCCCTTCGGCCCAGCCGTTACCGACCTCCTGCTCCATGCTGCGGCCTGTAAAATCGAGCCAGCCTTTATTGAAGAAATAGCAGAGCTTGTCGGGGCCGGAAAGCCAGATCAGCACGGGGGCCGTATCGGCAATGGCGCGGAAACGCCCTTCCATCTCCTCTATGTATGCGAGTGTGTCGCCCCCGCCGGTGTGCCCCAGCCGGGCCTTGTCCAATTCCGCTTCAAGTTCTTCAATGCGCTGTCGCAACGCATCCGTTTCTGCGTTCATATAAAGGTTTTCGCCATTTCAATACCCACCAATTTACGCGGGAGACGGCAAAATACCAACACATCCAGCACCACCGCTAAAAAAGTTTTCGGAATAATCGATTTCTGAAAAGAGTTGGCAAAATTGTTTTATCGTTTTTGAGATTCGGAAATTGTTTTAATTTTATACGAATTAATTCTATACTTCCAACATGCAATCCAAGTTCTCCGCCAAATCGCTCGATATGGTCATCGCCGGTATCAATGCCGGGCTATGGGACTGGGAATTCAAAACGGACAAACAAGTTTGGTCGGACCGCTTTTTCGAGCTTTTGGGATACGAGCCAGACGAAATACCTGCTGGATATAAACCATTTACCGAAATACTGGTTCATCCCGACGACAAACAGATTGTAGCTGACGCCATCCGCGAGCAGTTTGAAAACAATGTCCCCTACCTTGTTCATGTAAGGCTCAAAACCAAAAACAATGGCTACCGTTACTTCGAATGCCGCGGAAATGTGCGATTTGAGAACGGCAAGCCCGAACGAATGGTAGGCTCTGTGAGCGACATTCATGACGATATCATGCAACAAGAGCAGCCGGGCAGACTAGACGGCGTTTTACAAGACCTTACACAACGAAAAATTGTCGAAGAAAAGCTCAGTGTGATATTCCAGTATTCCACCGACGCCCATTTACTGCTGGATGAAACCGGCATTGTGGACTGCAACGAGGCGGCCGTAAAAATGCTGTTATGCAAGAATAAAAGTGAGTTGCTCTCCATCCACCCGGCCCGCTTTTCACCGGAATTCCAGCCCGACGGTCGGCGTTCGTCGGAAAAATCGGTGGAAATGGACCGGCTCGCCTATGAAAACGGCTACAACCGCTTCGAATGGATCCATCGGCGAATGGATGGCGAAGAGTTCCCTGTGGAAGTCACGCTCAATCCGGTGATGATCAGCAACAAGAAGGTGCTGCTTGTGGTGTGGCATGATATTACCCATCGGAAACGGGCCGAAGAACTGATCCGCCGCAACGAGGCCATGCTCGCCGAATCGCAGCAGCTCACGCACAGCGGGAGTTGGGAAGCCGACCTGGTGACTGGCCAGAACTATTGGTCCGACGAAGCATTCCGCATTTTTGGCCTCGAACCCGGCTGCCCCGGGCCGCAGACCGAGCTCTTTTCGAGCATGATCCACCCCGAAGACCTGCCGCTGTACAAAGCGCACATCCGCGACGCGATTAACCACCTTGAACCCGCCAGTTTCGACCTCCGTATCGTGCTCCCCGACGGTCGGGTGAAATTCATTCATGCCATTGGAAAACCATTTACCGACGCCAGCGGCAGGGTAACCAAACTCTACGGGGCGATCATGGACATCGACGAGCAGAAGAAAACGGAACAGGAACTTATCAAGGCCAAGGAGCAGGCCGAAATGGCGGGCATTGCCAAGACGCAGTTCCTTTCCACGATGAGTCACGAGATACGGACACCTATGAACGCAGTGATCGGGTTCACCCATTTGCTGCTGCAACAGGACCCGAAGCCGGAACAGATGGAGTATCTCAATATCCTTAAATTTTCTGCCGAAAACCTGTTGGCGCTGATCAACGACATCCTTGATTTCAGCAAGATTGAAGCCGGAAAGATCGAATTTGAGGAAGTGGACTTCAACGTCCTCTCCCTGCTTGAAAACATTCGCTCCGGTGTCCTGCAAAAAGCCAATGAAAAGGGCATTATGCTGAAACTGAACGTGGGAAGCGACGTCAATATCACGGTTGTTGGCGATCCCACCCGGCTGGGCCAGATCCTGACCAACCTCGTCAGCAATGCCGTAAAATTCACTGAAAGCGGCAAAGTGACCATTTCGGCTTCTGTTTCAAAGCAGTTGGACGAACACATCACGATCGATTTCCGGGTAGAGGATACCGGTATTGGTATCCCGCCTGACAAACTCGAAAATATCTTCGATAGCTTTACCCAGGCCACTTCAGATACCACCCGCAAATACGGGGGTTCGGGCCTCGGCCTGACGATCACGAAACGGCTGCTCGAACTGCAACAAAGCAAAATTCAGGTCGAGAGCGAACCCGGCAAAGGGTCGGCCTTCTATTTCAGCCTGTCGTTTCCCGTCAGCAAAAAGCACCTCGCCGAACAAGGCAACGGCACACCTGCCAACCAGTTCAACCTGAGAGGGATGAAGCTGCTGATCGTGGAAGACAACAATATCAATGTCCTGCTGATGAAGAACTTTATGAAACAGTGGGAGATAGAATACGACCTTGCCGAAAACGGTCTGGTAGCGCTCGAGAAAGTGCAGGCCCATGATTATGACCTCGTGCTCATGGACCTCCAGATGCCCGAAATGGACGGCTACGAAGCCACGCGGCACATCCGCCAGCTACCCGGGAAGAAGTATCAGCATCTGCCCATTATCGCGCTTACCGCTTCGGCTATGATGGATATTAAGGATATTGCATTTACAGTGGGCATGAACGATTATATCAGTAAGCCGTTTTCGCCGGCGGAGTTATACGCGAAGATTGCCTCCTACCGGAAGAAGTGAGATTTCCGGATACAGAATCCGCTACCCCGGCTTTCGCCTCAGCCGGCAGTTTTACAATTATCTTCCGCTTCCCCGCGCCCCCCTGCCGCGAAGTGTGCTTTCGCGGGAAGTTTTTCTGCATGCTTCCTTCACCGAACAGCAAGGAATCACAGAGCCGTAAAACCAAACAAATCAACAGTAATACAATAGCCCAGACGGGTGATTTCACACGTTGTGTCATAAAAGCGGGTTTGGGGTTGATAGACTAAGCAAGACTCGTCCCCAAATTTTAGACGCCGGCCCTGACACGCGGAAATATATTTAGCCGGCGGCTGGAAACGATTACTTACCGATTTCGACACCTACTGCCGCCTTGGGATTTGCGGCTCCGGGAAAACCGGAATTTCACCGCAGGCTATTTATCCGAATGCCGATAATTCATTGTAGTCCACATTCTATTTGAAACCCAGCGATATTCCGGCCGGATTAACAAAGTCGAACCCAAAACATTTACACACATGGAAAACTTGTCCGCTCGCGCATCGGGACAAATTGAAGCCGTCCCGATTACCTCGAACTCAAAAATCAGGAAAGCATTTTCCCGTAAACCCCGTCACATATTAGTCACTCTGCTGTCGGTCAGCCTGCTGCTTATCTCCCAGTTCACTAAGGCACAGGCGCCGCAGCAGTTTAGTTTTCAAGGGGTGGCGCGGGATGCTACGGGGAAGATTGTAAAAGACACTCCGGTGAGTGTGAGAATAAAAATTCACAAAGACAGTCCAATCGGAGCCGTGGTATTTTCGGAAACACAAATTGTCACGACAAACTCATCTGGAATATTCGATCTAGTGATTGGGGGGTTGGCAGGAGGCTTGGGAAATGTTAACTGGGCATCCGATAACTGTTTTATTCAAACGGAGATAGATGTGGCGGGAGGAGCCAATTTTATCAATTTAGGAACAACTCAATTGAAGAGTGTTCCTTATGCTCTCGTATCCAGGCAATGGGTTAATAATGCGCCAATTATTCAAACAGGTACTCTAGACTCAGGGCCTATATTGCCCAATCCTAGCGTAGGGGCAAACTTGATATGGTACCCTAAAAAGGCAGCTTTTCGAGTTGGGGCACTTAATATTTCGTCGTTTTGGGAGGATGTAAATGTCGGAAAATACTCGTTCTCCGCCGGCTTCAACACAACTGCCTCTGCTGAAAGTACAATTTCAATTGGCAATTACACAAGTGCCTCTAAATTAGGCGCTATTGCGTTAGGTGTGCAATCGTTTTCCACTGGAAATTTTTCAATGTCAATTGGATTAAATAACTCCTCTAGCGGGGAAGGTTCCACAGCAATTGGCGTGGGGTCAACAGCCAAGTCAAATGGATCCATTTCTATCGGTTCATACAATAGCGATTCGGACTTGGAGGGTGCTACATCTTCGTCGGATCGTGTTTTTCAACTCGGTAATGGAGCCTCAAACGTAGCCAGATCTAATGCCATTACCGTCCTCAGAAACGGCAACATTGGCATTGGCAATAACGTACTAAATCCAGCCTTTGTATTAGATGTCGGTGCAAGAGCCAGAATCCGACACAACTCGGGCGGCTTTACAGCTGGAATATATTTCGATGATTCGCAAAATAGTGCCCAAGGATTTGTGGGCATGGTCAATGATGATGAGGTGGGATTATTTGTCGGTAGTGCCTGGCGACTAGTTGTTAATAAAAGTGGCACCGTTTATGCTCAAAAGTTCCAACAGTTTTCAGATAGAAGATTAAAAACCAATATCAAGCCGGTACAAAATAGCATGGCAAACTTACGGGCAATACGGGGCTATAATTATCACTGGAAGAATCCCAAAGACGACCAAGGCTTACAAACCGGCGTCATTGCCCAGGAGCTTGAAGAAAAATTTCCTGAATTAGTTACCACCAACAAAGACGGTTATAAATCCGTCAACTACATCGGCCTAATCCCCCACCTCATCGAAGCCGTCAAAGAACTCGATAAAAGAACAGACGAAATTACTCGATTGAAGAAAGAACTGGCGGAGGTGAGGGAGATCAACAAAAGGATGACAACACTGGAAGCCGAGTTGAAAAGTCTTTTGACGGGGAACACATCAGCCATCGGTAAATCGCACGCAAAATGAAAAAACTGCTTCTAACCATCGTAACTGGAACGCTGTCATGTCCTTTATTCGCCCAAAGCATTTCCCCAGGCGCCCTTTACGCCGCCAGTGGCTCCGGGTCGGCCAATGGCGTGAGCGTCAACTGGATATTGGGCAGCCTCAACTCGTTTTCAGATTTATCCGTTCTGCCGGTAAGGCTCATCAGTTTCGAGGGACGGCTGAACGCTGCCGGCCTTGCCGAGCTGCATTGGAAAACGGCCGGTGAAACGAACAACCTGGGTTTTGAAATACAGAAGTCACTGGACGGCAAGAGCTGGGAATTACTTGGCTGGGTGGATGGTGCCGTTGATTCCAAAACGGAGAAAAGCTACCAGTTCGTCGATCAGGAATTTGTGACGACAAGCTACTATCGTCTTCGCCAGATAGACACCGATGATTCCTACACTTACAGCAAAATCGTCTGCGTCATTCCAGATAAAGAAAGTCTCGACCGGTTTTACGTTTATCCTAATCCGTCACACGAGAACAAAGTGCGGGTACAAATGCCCGAGCGGACAACCCGGCTTCTGTTGTTCGACCAGCTCGGGACCAGGCTTGGCCAATTCGACACTCCGGGCACAGAACATACGATCATATTACCGCATACCGGCTCATATCTATTACAAATCGATACACCAGTCGGCAGCAAAACGACAAAGCTGGTTTTTTACTGAGGGTTAACTGGGGTTTATTCAGAGGCCGCCATTTTGGAGGTCTCTGTTTTGTTTTCCATAAAAAATTTCATCCAAGCCGGTAGTTCATCGCATTCGTTCCAGAATCCGCACGCGGCGATTTTTGTGGAATTATGTCAACTATTAACCTGCCTTTACAATGCTAAAAAGATTTCCGCTGTTTTTCCTCCTCTGCCTCGGTTTAAGCTTAAATCCTGCCCGCGCGCAAGCTCCTTACAAATTCAGTTTTCAAGGGCTGGCCGTGGACGACAACCTCCAACCCGTACAAAACTCATCCGTTACCGTCCGGATCAGCATTATCCAGACCCAGGTGCTGGGTCCTGAAGTTTTTCAGGAAATACATTCAACGCAGACCGATTTCAACGGATTTTTCACGGTTATCGTCGGCTCCGCCGGTGGAGATCTTTCCAAGATTGCATGGCCGTACGACATTTTCTTTTTAAAGGCGGAGATCGATGACGAAAATGACGGCAAGTTTCACTTCATCGGAATGAGCCAGTTGCTCAGCATTCCCTACTCGCTTTATGCCAATGAATCCGGAAAACTCCGGGAAAATTTTCCTATTCTGCAAAAAGATCAAGGACAACTAAGCGCAGACCTGCCAATCGTTGGAAATGGCGCACGACTGATCTGGCACCCTAAAAAAGCAGCATTTCGGGCAGGTTTGACCAACGGCACCTGGGAAGACAGCAACATAGGCCAGGGTTCGGTCGCTGTTGGGTGGGATGCGGAGGCTAGTGGATTTGGCGCAGCGTCGGTGGGGAATTACTCGGTTTCTTCCGGCCATCAAGCATTCACGATTGGTAACCATGCAAATGCGGTACAAGCCAATTCGTTTAGTATCGGAAACTTTTGTTACGCCTATAACCCTAATTCGTTCGCAATAGGCAATTCAGCGGCCGCGATGGGTGATTACAGCATTTCATTGGGCTACCATACTGTTGCCAAAGCGCCGCACAGCGTAGCCATCGGGCTTTTTAACAACTCATTCGAACAACCAAACGGCGGACCAGGCGACCGACTTTTCCAAATAGGCAATGGGGTTGACCTCAACAATCGAACCAATGCCATGACAGTTTTACGAAATGGAAATATTGGTCTTGGCGCGAAAGCCGTTGCGCCCGAATTTGTACTCGACGTTGCATCGAGAATGCGAATACGGAATGACGGCAACACCGCCGGTCTCTATCTGAACAACTCCCAAAATAAGCCGGAAGGCTTCATGGGAATGAAGACTGACAAACAAGTGGGATTTTATCTAAATGGTGCATGGCAATTCTGGGTTGATGACATGGGTAAAACATGGACGCCATTGGGACAGCTCGGCTTTGCCTCCTCCGACAAGCGTTTAAAGCAGCACATCACTCCCCTCGAAGGCAGCCTCAACGCCATCAGTCAGATGCGCGGTTACCATTACCACTGGATCGACGCAGGAAGAGGGAAGGAATTACAGACGGGCGTAATTGCTCAGGAAGTGGAAGCGCATTTCCCCGAGCTTGTTCAAGAAAATGAAGAAGGTTTCAAAACTGTCAATTACACCGGCCTCATCCCGCATCTGATCGAGTCCGTCCGGGATTTGAAAAATCAGATAGCGGAAATAACAGCATTGAAAAAGGAACTGCGCGAATTAAAAACGTTGATCGGGAGAAGTACAACGGGAAACACCACCGCAGGGAACGACGCCAAAGCAAAGTAACATTTTTTATGAGGGTTAAGGGTGATTCAAACAGAGGCCGCCGAATCGGCAGTCTCTGTTTTTTGTTCATGCAATGCCTCAATTGCATATTTCGGTTAGTTGCTGCCGTAACACCCGCTTCGTAAGTGAAGTGTAAGTAACAGCCGCGGTAACGCTGATCAACGACCACATGCCATAGTCTCTTACCATTCCGCCCGCGTCTTTCAGCCCGGCGAAGTAAGCCGCGATCCCGCAGGCAGCGCCTGCTATTCCGCCCAGCAGAAAGGACAGAATACATTTCCAGGCCCACTGCCGGGGTTTAGGCAGTAACGGGGCTATCACACGGGCATTAATAATACCGATCGCTACGTACATAAAAATGATATCGAAGGGAATGTACAATGTGTAATAACCAAGCCAGAAAGCGGCAGGCACAAACAACAGAAAGTAACTCAATCCTCTAAACGTGCCGAGGGAAAAACGTGATTGAAGCGCCCGATTTTGTAATACAACCAGTATTACCATAAAAGTTACGACAGAGACATTATGCATAATCAGTTGCGGCATGGTCAGCGCCTTGTCGTGCGTACCGGTAAAATAGTGCGCCAGGAACGGATGCAAAATGGCCAGTCCGAGGACGTTGGCACAAATGTGATTGAGGGTCCATGTTTTCAATAGCAAGGAGGTGTCATGGTCGCGAAGCGCCTGGCCGTCCACGGGAAGAGTCATTTCATTTTTCATTTTAAATGGCTGAATAGTTAATTGTAAACATCGCAGGAACTCCCATGCGATGGCACAAAGGTATCCCGCCTGTCTTCGGCAAATGCTTGACGATCGTCAAGAAAACACGGAGCTAGCCAGCCGTTTTCGTATACGGCTCAAACTTTCGGCACTGACGCCCAACATGTTTGCCAGGTACTTCAACGGAACACGTCTCGTCATATCTGGTTCATGTTCCAGCAAATGCAGGTACCGATCCTCCGGCCGGTCCCAGGTAAGTCTCGCTGCACGCTCGGCCGCTTGCTGCAAGGCCCGCTCGCCAACCATCCTCGAAAAACGCTCAAAAGCCGGGCATTCGACCAATAAAAGATCCCGGTCTGATTTGGAAAGAACAAACACAACAGAATCTTCCAGTGCCACAGAATTGTTCGTTGTAGGAGTCCCATGATAGAAACTGTCGAAATCTGTAAAGAACTGGTTTTCAAAGTTGACGTTACAAGTCTTCTCTACACCGTCGCGCCAGGTGAAATGGCGGATGGCACCTTTGCTCACGAAACCGATGAAGTCATACTGCCTTCCTTCCCTGATCAGAAATTGCTTCCGTTTCAATCTGACCGGTTTTAAATAGCGTTCAACAATAGCCAGCTCGCCGGCAGACATCCCGGCCATTTCACGGCAAAGATTTAGCAGAGGTTCTGTCATAGGAAAGTTCGGATATTTATAAAAGAGCTATTGACCTATCCATCAACACAATAACTTTAACACAAAAATACCCTAACCCGGTGGTAGCAGAATACCGTTCACTAACTGCGGGCTATCAAGAATGCAGTACTTCCGGCATATCTTTTCTGAAATCCTCCCCATAAATACGGTTGTACTCCCGGGCGAAGTTCTCAAAGGTAGTTTTCGCCAGCGAATGCTTGCCCAGGTGAGCTAATGCTTTGCATTTCAAGATCATCGCCTCTTCATTCACCGGATCGAAATAAAAAACATAATTGGCCAGTTTCACGAGGAATTCGGGATCGTCGGCGATCTTCACAGATGCGGCGTAACGCAGGTAAGCATCGACGATCTCATTCGAGATTTCCGATTTGAAGCTATCCAGCCACTCATATTCTACATTCGAGAGGAAATTGCCTCGCTTGGTAATGCTGGCAAGTTCAATAATGCTATGCTTGGTAAGCAGCTTCCGGTTTCCGAGCAGGGTGAGGTAATGCATGTAATCGACTTCGATTTTCCCGAAATCGATTTTGATCTTCCAGTAACCGGTCTCCTTAGATACCTGGCAATATTTCATCTTGTCGAGGATCGCTTTCAGCTTTGCGATATTTACCGACCGGTTGTTCCGCGCACTTTCCGAAGGTTTGTCGAACCACAAAAGCTCTTTCAACTTCTCCGAACTGATCCCATCCCAGCGGATTGAATAAAGTAATATGACCAGGAACAACTCCTTCACCAACGGGCTGAAATGTTTAGTGATCTCATTCCCGTCCTCATCATACAGCTGCAAATTCCCGAACAGTAGAATACAACTCTGGTAAGGCGCTGCCTTTTCAACGATTTCGTCGTCCACCAATGCCTGGTGCGCAGCGGGCGTATACTCCGATTCCGGTACCGGCCCTACCACCGGCGCCTTCGTCGCTTTTTGCTTGCCCAATTGCCCCGGCATGTAATGGTACAGCCAGTACACCAGCAATGCCGCAGCGAACAACCCGGCGATTATCCACAAACTACGCCCAGCAGAACTTTCCGTTGAAGCCGTTTGCGGCGCAACGGTTTCGAGCGGCGGAGCATAAAGCGAATAAATGGCGACCTTCGTCTGCAAATTGGCATCGCGGTAGAGCGTTACCGCCACGAAGCGGCCGTTTGCTTTATCATAAAATAGGTCGGCAAAAGACTCGATATCGATGAATTGGTACGGCACTTTCGAACCGACGAGCTTGAATTCCGGACGGGTAAGCGACCCTTTGATCAATTGCAGCTCGGAACTGAACTGATGTTTAGGGAATATCAATGCGTAGTAGGAGCTGTCTTTTTCATTGATAATCATTGAGTTACCAAAAACAAAATCCTCCTTCGGTACTTTCAGCTCGTAGATTTTCCTGAACTTCCGTTGGGCACGGTCGAAATACAACAAGTCGTACCAGTTACGCGGGCTGAGCATTTGCTGGCCTGTGGAACTGCCATACCCGCCCATTACATACGCGCCGCCGGATGTAGCCCCCAGCGCGGCAAGGTACCGGGGTGTAAAGACGGAGTCTTTCAGCGCGATCTGCTGCCATGTTCCCGACGGCAGGTGGTAGCGCTGCACTTCCTTTTTATAAGCCAGATGCCCGTAGCCGCCCAGCATGTAAATAGAAGAATCGGCCGGAGAAAGGAATTTGTTCGCCTGCAGGTAATAGGTCTTGGCCTGGGCGGCGATATCGCTTTTATCCCAGCTGCGGGTGAGTGTGTCAAATGCCGTGACCTGCTTTTCGTTTAGAAAGATATTATACAAACGGTTCCTGCCGGGATCAAAAAGCACCTGATTATCAACATACACCGGTTGCTTTCCGCTTTGGTAGGGCATGGTTACCAGCCGGTTACCAGCCAGACTGAACCGCACAAGGGAATCCTGCCCTATTACAAACACATTGCTGCTTTTCTCGTCAAACCCCACTCTGACGTAGCCTTTCAGCGTCACGGTTTGTAAAAGTTTCCATTCATAATGCAGCTTTTTGATCCAGATTGGGTTGGTCGCCAACGCTGCTTTTCGCCCGATTTCCTCGGTTGCCTTCGAACCGTCCGTTTCATTCAATGGCCAATTGTAGGCAATGCGGCCTTCCGAACGCAATTCCACGTGCCGGATCTTCATGGGCGGCAAGTCCGTCGTACGGAATTCCTTGTACTGGTTTGCGCCGAAAAGGATCTTGTAGCATCCTTTCGTTATATATTTTACAGGTTGTGAGAAATTGCGGTTACCGTACACGACGGTGATCTGTTGTTTTTGCTTCTGAAAACGGAGCGTAATGCGGTTCCATTTGGCGAAAAGATCGTCGCCCTGGAAATCGAAAGCAATGGGAGAGAACTGTTCGCCGATGATGAGCTTGAAATGGTCGTGTTTGACGGAGCTGTTGTCGTAAATCAGGTCGATATTCTGCTGGTCGTCGCCGATAACGCGGACGATATAGCCGAAATAGGTCTTCTTATTCCTGAGAAAAGACAGTTCAAATGAGAGTTCGAAATCGCCGTCCAGGCAAATCGGGCCATCCGGGCTCAGGTCGAGGCCCGTCCGTTTATCCTGCACCGCTTCAAAGCTCTCGAAACCAAGCCCGTACGACTGGCCCCGCACCTCGGAAAGGACGCATGACAACGCAATTGACCAAATACAAAAAAGAATAAACCTGAATTTCATAAGAGCGGGTTGAAAAGAAAACCGCGAAAAGTTTTCTCCTGGCAATGCATTTAAGGGTTCTGTTAATCGATTGTTAAGCTTTTCTTAATGAGCCCGTGTTTAATTCGCTTTTCACTTGCCCAAAGCAACACTTGCACGATATCAATTTAAAGTTAAACAATAACCAGGGTTTTTAATAACCCGCCCAACACCCGCCTGCTTTTTCAGGAAAGCCCGGAACAAACTGTTATCTATACTTTGTAAAACAAAAATCAATCAGAATATAAGCGCCGAAACCGTAATTAAAATTTGATTAAGCATGATCCTAACTTTTAAAAAACTCACAACCTCCTCGTTCATACTTGCCTTTTGCTTGCATTCACTGACCAGTCCGGCGCAAAAAAATCCCGAAAAAGACAACCTGCAATATGTCGACCTTCGCGTTGGAAACGTAGGACAGCTTCTCGAACCAACCCGGCCGACGGTGCAGCTGCCCAACCAGATGATGCGGATGTTTCCGGTCCGCCAGGACTACCTCGACGACCAGATTTCCAGTTTCCCGGCCATTATCGTATCGCACCGGCTTGGTCAGGCATTTGCCCTACGCCCTAGCATCCTGCCGGTTAGCGCGGCCTCGTGGAAGCACAAAATGGCCTACGACCACGACCTGGAAGTGCTCCGGCCCCATTATTATTCAACTTATCTGATTGACGATGAAGTAAAAGTAGAATTTGTCCCCGGTAAAAAAGCAGGGATTTACCGTTTTGAATTTCCTAAAAACGGCCACAAAAGTATCCTTTTCGACCAATACAACAACGGAGAGGCAAGCTGGAAGTTTGACGGCGGAAAAGAAATCATCGCCCGTGAAATTTATCACGATGACATTCCCGTTTACCTCTACGGAACGTTCAGCCAGACAGGTAAAACCGGTTTGCTGAATGGTGAAAATAAAGTATCAAAAGCCTACATTACATTTCCCGACAATACCTCCACCATTGAATTCCGCTATGCTATTTCGTTTGTGAGCGCAGCACAAGCGAAGAAAAATTTTGAAAACGAAGTAAAAAATACAGGGTTTGAAGACCTGAAAAAGGCTGGTGAAAAAATCTGGTCGGAAACAATCGGACAAATCCGCGTGGAAGGTGGTACCGAAGCGCAAAAACGCAGCTTTTATTCATCGCTCTATCGCACTTATGAGCGGATGGTGAATATTTCAGAAGACAATCAATATTACAGCGGTTATGATAAAAAGATTCACACCAGCAACCGGCCATTTTATGTAGATGACTGGACCTGGGACACTTACCTGGCGCACCACCCACTGCGCGTGATCCTAAACCCGGCGCAGGAAGAGGATATGCTGCAATCGTTTGTGAATATGTATGAGCAAAGCGGCTGGCTGCCCACTTTCCCCGTGCTTTTCGGCGATCACGCATGCATGAATGGCTTCCACTCGTCCATCACATTGCTCGACGGTTACCGCAAAGGCCTTAAAAACTTTGACATTGCCAAGGCGTACGAAGCCATGAAAAAGAACGCCGAGCAAGCCACCATGCTTCCATGGCGGAATGGACCGAAATGCGAGCTCGACGACATTTACCATTCCAAGGGCTTCTTTCCGGCACTGAAACCAGGGGAGAAAGAGACGGTCAAACTCGTGGATGGCTTTGAGAAGCGTCAGGCAGTAGCGGTTACCCTCGGCGGCGCCTATGACGACTGGGCGGTGGGCCAACTTGCCAAAGACCTGGGCAAAAACGCTGATTTTGAAAAATTCAATGCCCGGGCCAGGAATTACAAAAATCTTTGGAACGACGAAAAGCAGATGTTCATCCCCAAAGACAGCCACGGCAAATGGATTGCCATCGATCCGAAATTTGATGGCGGAATGGGAGGCCGCGATTTTTATGACGAAAACAACGGCTGGACTTACAAATGGCAGGTGCAGCACGACGTGAACGGCCTTGTGAGCCTGATGGGCGGCAAAAAGAATTTCGAAACCAGCCTCGATCAGCTTTACCGTGAGGGACTGGGCCGCAGCAAATACGAGTTCTGGGGCAAATTCCCGGATGCGACGGGGTTGGTAGGACAATATTCGATGGGGAACGAGCCAAGCTTTCACATTCCATACCTTTATAACTTCACCGATTCTCCCTGGAAAACGCAGAAACGCGTGCGCTTCCTGCTCGACGTCTGGTTCAAAGACAATATATTCGGGATACCGGGCGACGAAGACGGCGGCGGTATGACGGCATTTGTGGTCTTCTCATCCATGGGCTTTTACCCGATCACGCCAGGCCTTCCGCTTTACACCATCGGCAGCCCTGTTTTCGAAAAAGTGACGATCGACCTGCCCGGCGGCAGGGAGTTCAAAGTAATTGCAAAAAATTGCTCGGTGGTTAACAAATACATCCAAAACGCCAAAATGAACGGCAAAGAGCTAAACACTCCCACATTCACGCACGAAGAGCTGATAAATGGCGGAACGCTGGAACTGGAAATGGGCCCGCTGCCGAATAAGAGTTGGGGGCGTGAATGATGAGTTTTGAATGACTGGATGATTGAATGAGGAATATTCGGTCATTCAATCATTCAAAATTCCCCTATACCCCGCCGGTGTCGTTCCGGTCCAGCGCTTGAATGCCCGGGAGAACGCGCTTAGCTCGTTGTATCCCAGCATGTAGGAAATTTCCTTGGCGTAATACCCTCCGGTTTGGAGATAGTGGAGTGCGAGCGATTTGCGTACATCGTCGGCTAATTCCTGATATGTAACTTGCTCGTCCTTCAACTTTCGTTGCAGGCTGCGCGGGCTAACGTTGAAATTGGCTGCCATTTCTTCGAGCGGAACTATGCCTAGATAAGCGTTTTTCCACAAATATTGCTGCACTTTATCCTGCCACGAATTGCTCGCTGATTTGGCGGGCGATCCGGCATTTATCTTTTGGAGGAGGCTTTCCTGTAATGCGTAGTTCGCAGTGAGGATGGGCATGTCCCAATATTTTCGATCGAAAGTAATCGCGTAGCTGTTCTCCGAATGGGTCGGCGTGCAACGCAGGATGCGTTCGAGCTCCCGGGCAGTCTGCTCAGCAAAAGGCATTGCTACGCGCTGGGGTCGTATATGTGCGAGAATGAGGCCGTCGAGCTCGTGAACGGTAAAAACAAAGAAAAAATTGATCATTTGCCCGAATGCAAAAGGCGACGCAGCACGATGTTGGTCGTCGGGAATGAAACGAAGTGTGAATGTGTCGATGTCGCGCTCCACAACCACGCTAAACAAATCGGTGATCAGCGGCGTGAGGGCAACCGCCTGCTCTACGCCCTGACCAACTGTTGTGCTGCTCTTGACAATATCTCCGACTATTCCTAATGCCGCCAATTGAAGCGACTCGCCCAAATGCAGCCCAAATAGCGGGTCGCTGCTCAGATGACAGGCATTCAGCCAGAGATCATTGAACTGCTTACGGCTTATTTCGACCGGCCCGCCGGAAGTAAGCATTTCCAGGTCGATCCCCGAAATACGGCAAAGCTTTTCTAACGGAAGGTCGCGCTGGGCGGCATATGCCATAAAAGCCAGAATAAATTGTCGCTGCTGATCGTTCATGGCCTAAATTTAACGATTAAAAAAATATCCCTCCAACAGGCGCCGGAGGGATATCGATGATACTCAACGTTAATTAATGCACAAATTTAACAGGTATACAAGAGTGCGTTTATAGAGTTAAAACGTTTCAAGCGTAGATACATTTCTACAAGTCGAGGCTTCAAGAAATTTCTAGATTTGCGTATTACCCACGAATCCAATACCTCTTGACCGACAGTTTATGAAGATATTGATCGTCGAAGATCACCCGCTTATCCGGATGGGCCTGAAACTCCTGATTTCTGAATCCGAATCCAAGGCCACAGTGACCCAATGTGATACATTTCCAGAAGGTCTGATCTTGCTAGATCAGGAAAAGTTTGACCTTTTGATCCTGGATATTGATATTCCTGGCGGCGAGAACATCAAAATGATGAATATGATCCGGAGTAAACAGCCAGATATCATCATCCTTATCCACTCCGGGTACGATGAACAAGTATATGCATTACCCTATATCAAGGCAGGTGCAAACGGCTTTCTTTCCAAACAGGCGTCGCAAGACGAGTTCAAAACTGCCTTGAAAGCGGTTATGAGCAAAGGTAAATACGTAAGCTACCAGGTGCAGCAAATCCTGCTCAATACCATCAAGGACAACAATTTTGGCAAAGTAATGAATCCTATTACCAGTCTTTCCCCCAATGAAATGCGGGTTATGCAACTGCTGACCGAAGGCAAATGGACGAAAGAGATTGCCGCCATCATGAATGTGAAGGAAAACACCGTGAGTACCTACAAGCGCCGGATTTTCAACAAGCTGGATGTCGTGGATTCGATCGAACTTTCCAAAAAGGTTTCGCTGCTTAAACAGTTCTAGCCGGGTTGAATTGCAGGGTAAAGCATGTTTGCTCCGCATCACTGCTAACATGCAACCTGACGTCAATCAGCTCCGCCACCTCCTTGACGATCAACAACCCGAGACCTGTTTTTCGCCCAAATGGCCTTACAACATCATCGGTTTCCTCGCGGTCGGGCGTGTTGATGATTTCGATGACATGAAGCGGAATCGCCGCTCCTGAATTGGAAATATGCATGACTACGCCGGAGCCTGTGTTTTCGGTCGCAGTGACGCTGATAATGCCGCCATGCGTAAACTTTACAGCGTTATCAAGCAGGTTATGGACCATGATCGCCAGCATCTGGGTGTCGGAAGGCACTGTCAGGTTAGCGGGCACTTCGTTCCGGAAAATGTTGCCTTTTTGTTCGCTGGCAGTTTTAAACAGCTCATATTTGCTTTCAACGAGCTGGCTCAAAGCTACATTCTCGAACTGAATGCTGTTTCCGTACACATGCACTTTGATATAATCCAGCAGCCCGCGCAACAGATCGCTCATTCGCCGCGTTGAATTGGAAATCACCTGCCCTATTTCTGAAACCACCGCCAGTTCACCTTTATCGATCATCGCCGGGATCGAACCGGATGTGAGCATGATGTAGTTCAGCGGCGACTGTATATCGTGCGTCATCGAGGCAAGCAACCGCGACAGCATATGCAACTGCCGGCTCATCTCGTTCTTCGATTCCTCCACGTCGTGCAATGCGAGGTTAAGGCTTTCCGTACGTTTTGCGACAATCTCTTCCAGCCGTGCTTTCTCCCGGGATATATTGCGCAGGCGGAAGCTGTTGTACAGGTAAAAACCTCCCGCAACGGAGAGAATGAGCAATATTTTTGCCCACCAGGTCTGATACCAAAGCGGCGGCACGATCACACAAATCTTTCTTATCGTCTGGTTTCCCCTACCAAAACCATTCACTTTACGCACCAGGAGCGTATGTATGCCGTGGCCCAGGTTGGAGAATACAATGCTGAAATCATTACTCTGGATCGGTATCCAGTCCGAAGCCTGTATCTGCTCACCGGCATCCGCCAGTGCATAGGAAAGGTTCAGGTTGTAGGCATCGCCGTAATAAGGTGTCGAAAAGAAGAACCTTGCCTGCACGGGATTTGCCGGCAACACCAGCGTATCGCCCAACGCATTTATCCATTGTCTGTTCACCAAAATCCTGTCCAGCATAATGCTGGCGGACGGCACTTTTTTGATCACCTCCCCCGGCCGGAACCAGATTAGCCCATTGAGCGAAGGCAGCGAAATAGTACCATCTTTCAGCGTGGAGGCGCAGGGCTGGCATCCGCCATTGAATTCATTCGTCAGAAAGCCCTCTTCCTTGGCGTGATACAGGTAAAATATATCAAACGGAGCCTGCGTATAGTCAATAAGGTCTTTGACCGCGATCTGGAAAAGTCCTTTGTCGGTTGGAATCCAAAAATATCCATGTCCATCGTCAACAATGCAATGCGGACTTCCGAGATAACGGTTCCGGTCGAGCGGGAAGCGAATCAGTTTGTTCTTTTCGTAAAGCAGCAATCCTTCCCCGTTGGCAGTCATCCAGATTCGCCCGGCCTTGTCTACATACAAACTTTTAATGTAAATCCCGTCCGTGCTCTTGATGAGGTGAGCTTCTCCTGAATGCCGGTCGAATACATAGAGCCCGGTGGTGGTCGCCACCAGCATCTGCTCACCGAATGTATGCAGGTAGGTTCCCTTGATCGCATCCCTTATCAGCTTCGGCTGCGGGTCTTTTTCTGAAAGGTCCAGCCCGAAAATCCCCCGGGTGCCTGTGGCAATCCAGACTTTTCCGTCCTGGTCCGGATAAATGTGCTTGATTTCCGTATGAAGGTTCCATTTACGCAGCATGCGGTTGGCCTGCACATCCACCTGGTACAGCAGATCTCCCGTTTTCATCCACAGCAGCCCACCCTTATCATAAAACAAGCTTCGTTTATCACCGGTGTTTAACGCTTGCAAAATCGGTACCTTTTCTGTCACGATCACACCGGTAACCGGGTCTTTCCTGAAAACAACTCCCATCGGCGTCAGTATGCCCCGGTCTCCCTTCGGCACCGTGGCATAATAAACGTTTGCGACATCGGCTTCCGGGGACGTCAATGCCTCGAATGTCTGCCTCGTCAATACAAACAAACCCTTGGACGGGCTTCCAAGAAAGATCGTTTCCGTCGCCGGATCGCGGTATATCGACTGTATCACATGCTCGTCGAGATCGTACCCGTCGATCACCAGCCGGGTCGTCAACCCGCGCTTCCTGTCCTCCGTTACCATGTACAATTTCTTGTGATGGTAAAAAAAGAGCTGATCGGAAGTAATATTCCAGTAAACCTTCATGCCTTCAAACCGGTTGTCGTAACGGTTATCGCGTAAGAGGTCGCCATACACGCTCACCGGACGTACGCCCTCGGCAGTAATACCGAGCACGGCACCGGTTTCATTGCTGTAATACAGCTTGTCGCCGAGCATAAAATAATTCCACCACTGCAACAACTTATCCGGTGCGAAAGCTGTGTGCGCCAACTTGCGGTTTCCGTGGTACAACTGCACTGAGACACTGTCTATCACGTAAAATCTCCCTTCACCGTAACTGTCGGGAATAATATAGTGTACCGGGCCTGCCACTTCTTTCAGGTACGTAGGAATGCCTACCGAAATAAGCGTTTGGGGATTCCCGTCATCGAAATGCGGGAGTGTCATGATCTTGCTTTTATAGTAAAGCGAGTCGACTTTCGCACCGCCATTCTCGATCTTTACAAACTGGTTATAATCCGCTGCCGCATAGATCTCCTGTCCGGGCTTCTGCTGCCCCGGCCGGCCGGCGCCCGTCTGGTTCATCGACGGCGACAGCATATAAAAACGGTTGCTTGTTGTGCCGACGAACGATTTATCAAAAATATTGAACCGGAGACCGTCGAAGCGCGCCAGACCGTTTTCGGTTGCGATCCAGACAAAACCCTCGGCATCCGCAGCGAGACCCCTGACGCTATTTTGCGGCATACCATTATCATCCGTAAAGTGCTTTACGGTATATCCTTTCTGGGAAAAGGTCTTTTCCAAAAAGGAGAGCATGCAAATTAATGTCAGAGCAACTACTAGCCTATTCACAGAAAACAAAAAAAGGAGCCTTTCTTCATAGTCCGGCACATCGGCGCAATTCCACTCCCGAACTATTTCGTATATCTTAAACAAATATAGAAGCCTAAACGGTGTTATCAAACGTAACCGAAGAACTACTACACATGTAACTTAAATAAATTAAACAGTTACGGTCAGTGCTCTAAATAATTCTATTTTTAAATACAATTATTTGATTAACAGATGATTACGTGTAGCTTTTCTTGAATACCAATAGAAATCTTTCTATGCAATATTTGTTCCAGCGCTACAAAAATAAAGGGACCGGCAACCTAAATTTATCGCCCGGGAACGGCTATCGGTTCCCGTTTGGGAAACATATTCTGACCCGCTTCGTTAATGAAACACATACTACTCGTTGAAAATCACTCCGTCGTAAGATTGGCAACCCTTTTCATTATACGCGATGTGCTGCCGGTGCTCACATCATGGGAAGCCGACAACTTTCCGGATGCCCTGCAGGTCGTGTCAGCTCAAAAACTTGATCTCATTCTCCTCGACATCAATATACCCGACGGCGAAGGTTTTCAGATGATCGGAAAATTCCGGCGGCTGCAACCAGATGTACCAATTATGGTGTTTTCCGCGATCGATGAGGAAATATATGCGCTGCATTATCTCAAAGCGGGAGCTAACGGTTTTCTTTCTAAAAGTTCATCCACTCAAGAAATCCGCACCGCCATTGCTGCCGTTCTCATCAACGGTCGCTATATGAGCGAAATCGTGCAACATGCCCTCCTCAGCAGCAATATACCGGGAGCGCGCCAGGGCAATCCGCTCACTGCGCTTTCACAACGGGAGCTGGAAGTGATGGACCTGCTCCTGCAAGGTAAATGGACGAAAGAGATAGCCACGTTTCTAAATATCACAGGCAGTTCGGTAAGTACCTACAAAGCAAGAATCTTCGAAAAACTCGGAGTTACCACCGTAATAGAGCTCTACCAGCGGGTTGCTGCGCTGAGGGAGTGAGGCGGTGGCGTTTCCGCCGTCAGCGGCCCGCAGTCAACTCCTCCCGTATCCTTCGCGCCACAATCTTGTCTTCGCCAGGCTGTAACATCCAGGCTGTTACCCGGATAAGATTCGCCCCTTTAAGAGTTTCTTCCATAGCGGGATCAATCGAATCGGAGCCTGCCTGGTAATAATATAGCGGCAATCCGGAAAACCCTGCCTCTATCGACGGACTACCAAACCGCAGCTTGTCGCGCAGCTCGCGCCCGGTCAGTTTTACGATACTTTCGTCCCAGCTGATCGTCAGAGTCGGTGTGATATTTCCCAATTCTGGGATTGTGACTTTGGTCGTTATGCCGGGCAGATCTTTGACGGCACCTTCAATACGTGCGATCTGTGCCTCCCAGTCCTTCCATTCGCGGTCGTGGTCGCCGGAAACAAACTTTTCGAGCGCCACATACATGCCCAGTATTTCTTCCTTGTTGACCTTATGCCCCCGTGCGACCGTATATCCACGCGGAGGCGCATTCAGGCGTGCGGCAGCCACAATGTCCTTCCGGCCCATGAGTATTCCCGCGCTTTGCGGCCCGCGCATCGCCTTCCCGCCCGATATGAAAACGAGGTCGAAGCCCATGTCGTTGAATTTCCAGAGATTGGATACAGGCGGTACATCGGCAGCAATGTCGATTGACGTCGGTATATTGTATTTTTTCCCTATTGCCACCCATTCCTCGTGCTTGATCTGCCCTGCATTGGCCGTAATATTCAGGAAGTGAAGCAATGCCGTTCTTTCACTGATTGCCCTCTCTACATCCGCGAGGGTCTCTACTTCTACCACAGTACAACCCGTATTGAGAAAAGCGTGGTTATAACGCTCGTTATGCGATTTCTGGCAAATCACCTCCGACTTCATACCTGTTCCTGCCAAATGCGGTAATTGCTCTACCTTACGCACATCCAGGCCAGTGAGCACGCCCGCCAGGCCGAGCGTCATCGCTGAAAAAGCTCCACAGGTCACCATCGCCGCCTCCGAATGCACAAGTTTCGCGATCTTCTCCCCTACCTTGTCCTGCACCTCATCGATCATACAAAAATGCCGGGACGTGTTTTCAATGGTTTCCACAACTTCGTCGTGCATAATGCACCCCGACATGTAGGTAAGTGTTCCGGCTGCATTGATGAACGAGCGAATGCCCAGCTCGGCAATTATATCCCGCTTTTTCTTCCGGGAAATCTGCCCACCCGTCACTTTGGCCACGGATAGTGAACTGATTAATGGCAATGTGGAGAGGCTTTGAATAACTTTTCTGCGTTTCATAGGTTTAGGATTTTGTAGAAACGCAAGATACGAATGAGTGAATCATTCAATCATTACCTTCCGACAACGCATCGAGCATTTCCTAAATTATCTGCGCTCTGCGGGCCAGCTTTTCTACCCGTGGTCATGCACAGTCGGATGTTTTTATTTGTTGTACGGCAGAGGTTGGAACTCGGAGATATATCCTATAAACCTGATAAATATTATTTTACAGCGATTCCGAGAAAAGGAAAGATATAGTTGTAGAAATCCTGGGGGATGAAAGGTTTGATAAAATACCCGGAGAAGCCGCTCGCCATGGCCCGCTCTTTCTCGTTTTCGAAGGCGGAGGCCGTAAGCGCGATGATAGGTACTTTCGGGTCAAGTTCGCGGATGAGCGCCGTGCTTTCAAAACCATCCATAACCGGCATGCGGAGGTCCATCAGCACAAGGTCGTAACGGTGCCGACTGAACATTTCGTAGGCTTCCAGGCCATTCGAAGCCGTGTCGTGGAGAATATTCCTGCGTTTCAGAAGCTGCGTGGCCAGCACCAGGTTGGTTTTATTATCGTCGGCCACGAGCACCCTTACATCCGGCATCTCCCTTGCAACCGTGGCTAGTACCGGCTGGTGCGGCACCAGGGGTTGTTCCGAATAGGGCAGCGACAACCGGAACGAGAACCTCGCTCCCATCCCTTCCTCACTTTCCAGGTGTATTTCGCTGTTGAACAGGCGCATCAGCTCCCTCGAAATAGCCAGCCCGAGCCCCGTACCGCTCACGCCGTCAGAATGCGTCCTGGCCCTTACCTGTGTAAAAATCTCAAAGATACCACCCTGCTCCGACTTCGGGATGCCTATTCCGGTGTCGGTTACGGCAAAATCGAGCGTTATGGCCTCGGGGGTTCGGGCTGCTTCTCTGACATCGAGCGTGACAGAACCCTTTGCAGTGAATTTGATAGCATTGTGGACCAGGTTGGTCAGTACCTGACTCAGCCGCATGCGATCAGCGACAAGTTGCGCCGGCAGCCCGGGATCAATCGAAAATGCAAGTGCAATCCCTTTCTCGTTGGCCTTTGGATCAAAGGTTTTTTTGAGTATATCAAAGAATTCGAACGGGGCGAACGCTTGTGGATCGAGCACCACGTGGTTGGAGTTGATCTTGTTGAAATCCAGCACGTCGTTGACGACCGCCATAAGATGATCGGCAGAAAATTTCAGAGTTTTCAGCAGATCGTTGGGCTTTTCGGCGTGCTCTTCTTCCTGCATCATTAAATGTACCATCCCTACGATCCCATTCAGCGGTGTCCGGATCTCGTGGCTCATCATTGAAAGAAAATCAGTTTTGGCACGGGTAGCCTGTTCGGCAATGGTTTTTTGCCGTTCCAAAGCATCGTTTTGCTGCTGCAGCGTGTAGCGGAAATAGAACTCGCGTTTATCTTTATTGTAGTTCAGTTTTATTACAAAAGGGAACACAAAATGCGCGACCATCACAAAAACCCCGCCTTGTTCGAAAAATACCGACAAGGATGTCTGGCTAAAAAAATAGATCGATGCCGGGTATAGCGTCATGCTCAGCCCTGAAACTAGCAGTGCATAACGCAAAGGCCAGCGCACGACCAGCCCGGCGAATATGATCGCGAGCGTGAGGTTGAGGCAAGATTGTACGTAGGAAAGGTGAGGTCTCGACAGCAGGAATGCATAAATACAGATCAGCGTCAAAAATGTATAAAAGCTCATTTGCTGCCCCGAGATTACCTTCCTGTAATTCAGGAGCATATAGCCCAGAATTACAAAACCCGATAGCACGTGTGCCGGCAACAGCGTGTAAAAAAACGGGTCGCCCGAGAGGAAAAAAGCGATCGACGACAACGGATTGCAAACCAGGAACGTAATGCAGAACAGCCAGTTTTGCACCCGGGTCTTTATTTCCGCCTCCTCTTGCCAAAGCTGCTCAAAAGATCCGGAATAGTAAATATCTTTCAAATAGGAGCTTTTTAGAACGTTAATTCGAAACTGTCCCTAAAAATAGTAAAGACAGTGCATTTTGGTACAAGATCCAGATTTAATTACTGTTGTGGGTGAGAGGTTTATTCCGGTATCACGTTGTCGAAAAATTCACGCAGTTGTTCCGACCCGATGATCCGGCGGCAGGTTTCAACAGTGAGCGGTTTTTGCTGATAGTCGATAACCTGTCCGAAAGTGAGTGCACGGGCTTTCTCGCTCTCTTCGGTGGCTGAACTTACCATGACAATGAGGACTTTGGGCAGATAAGGTTTATCGCGGATCGCTCCCAAAAACTCCCAGCCGTTCATGATGGGCATATTAATATCCAGCAGTACCAGAAATGTGGTTTCCATTGCCTGGTTGGTGTCCAGGTAATCCAATGCTTCCTTCCCGTTGTAGCAAAGCACGGTATCGCACAATACCCCGCTTCTTTTGAGAAAAGTATCGTGGAGAAACAACATGATCTTGTCGTCGTCTACCAAAAGGATTTTAAGCCCGTCATTCGTCATCATTCTGAACTTTATCTGCTCCCGATTTTAAAAACAGTGCCAGACTGCCTCATGGCAGTCGGAGTGAATCCAATCGAATGCATTTTTGCCGATAAAATCCGGGCATGGGTGCCGAGGATGGGATAAGTCAGACAAAATATTCGATTTTAAATTGAAGCTGCTGGTGATCAGCGGGCCGTCATCCTTCCGTATGTTCACCAAACCGTTGAGAATTTCACCATTGAGGAAGTTCTTCCATACCAAATTAAGGGCGTTTTTCTTTGCTCAATCGATTCCGGCTTCCACGGAAAAAGGTGCATTGTTCTGCTCGATATTATAAATCTTTTTTTCGTTGGCATAATAATTATCCGCGTTGTTCCCAAACAAACAAGAAGTTTATGCGCGGATACATATTTTTATTGCTAATGCCCCTGCTCTTCACCCTGACAGGTTGCGAGAACGACGACAATACCAATCCGGCTGTGATCGGCGAGCTTGATAAGCAGTTCATTCTAGCCGCTGCCGACGATGCCCTGTTCCAGGTGAATGCAGGGCAGGTAGCCGCTTCGGGTACGACCCAGAAGGATATTCAGGATTATGGTGAAGAAATGACGACCGACAACACGCAGACCGGGCGGGAGTTGCAGAAAATCGCCGGTACAAAAGGAGTGCAGCTCCCCACCACCCTTTCGGACGAGCGGCAACAGCAACTCGACAGCCTTGCTATGCAAACCGGAACGGGCCTCGACACGCTTTATCTTAACCAGATGGTGGCACTACAGGAGCGGGCAGTAAATATGTTAGAGATTGAAGGCACCTCCGGCAATGACCTTGAACTAAAACAATGGGCGTCTGATCGCCTGCCGACAGCGCGCCGGCTTGAAGAACGTGCCAAGGCCCTGCGTGATTCGTTGTATTAGTGGTCGGCCTAAAACCAAAACCCAAGCTGCACCGAAATCCGGGGCTTTTCCTCGTTTTTCTCCTTAGGTATAAATGCGCCGACAGCGATGGTCAAAGCGTCGACCGGGGCAAGCCAGATGCCGCCGCCGTAATTGTAATGCCATTTTTCGGACGATTGCCCGTCGAGCCACACGCGGCCATAGTCGAACCCTCCGAAAATACCGTAGGTAAGCGGCAAGGTCGGATTGTAGCTGCTGCCAAGGCGCAGACGCAGGTCGGTATCATGCCAAAGGGAGCTTTTACCGTAGAAGCGCTCGGTGCGGTAGCCTCTCAGTCCCAGTTTACCACCTATATTCGGCATTTGGAAAAACTGGAACCCGCTTCCGAAATTGACCCCGGTGCCTACTTGCGTTGCCAGGATGAGGTTCTCTTTCTGGTCGAGCGCGGTGTACCACGCAAATTGCGCACGAAGACCGGTGAAGTTCCGGTCGCTTTTCAGGTCGGTCGTCCAGTTCACCGCCGCGTTGAAACGAATGCCTGTATGCGGTGAAAACAGATTGTCGACGCTGCTGAAATTGAAAGTAAACTTAGCCCCGCTATAATATTTTGTTCTGAAAATGTCGTCCGGTAAACCGTTCTCTGTGCTGGTAATATACCTGTTTCCGGTTGCCTGAATGTCGTTCACTTCAAACACCGGTCCTAATGTAACGAAGCCATTATGACCTGCGAAACGTTTTTTAAGCGCCGGATAAACGTAGAATGCGCTCTGCCGTACACGGTAAAAATTGGCGTCGTCCACAGGCCGCTCGGTTTCGTTGCCAAGTCCTGCGTAATTGAATGCATACCGGGGGCCACGGTAGTAACTGTCGAGGTAAAAATCGAATTTTTTGAATGCGTTGATAAAATCACCGGTATAATTGACCTTAAAGCCCTGCGTTCTGACTGCAAAACTTCCTCCTATGCTTTGTACCGACGCGTACGGCTCTTTCTTGAACCCGTATTTGGTGATATTCACCGCCCCGCCGAGGAAGAAACCGTCGTCGGGGTTCGCTCCAAGCAGTGGCAGCGGCAACGTAATGTCATAGTTACTGTCGGCGCTGCGGCGGTCGTACACGTTGAAGCGGTAAAGGCTCGTGCGTTTGTCCTTCGTATCGGGCCCGGGGATAATGGTATTGTTTTTCAAATCGTCATAAACGAATGTCTTCTTCCCGCCGCCGCTCACCCGTGCGCTATCCGCGAAGACGTCCTTGCCCAGCCCGCCAATCAGCCTTAGCTTAATGCCCTTGCGGACATCGCCTCTGACGATAAACTCGTCGTCGTCGCCATTTCCGTAGATATTAATGGCATGTGTGACGGCATTTTCAAAAACACGCTGGTAATTCTGGTGCTTGATGCGGCCTTCCTTACCAGTCTCGTACACGGTCACACGTGTGTGCGCGTCGTCTATGCGCTCGATCACAAACCGCTCCTCCTCCTCGGTACCGATCACATTCACTTCCTTACTCACAAACTCATAATGCGTCCGTGCGATCTCCATCAGGTGCGCCCGTCGCGCTTTGAGCCCTTCGATCATTTTGGGTGATGCCATTTCACGCGCTTTGGCCGGCCAGTCTTTGAAAGAAGCCTCAATAGCCTCATCGGTGAGATTCTTCTGAATATATTTCACCTGCTCCTCCCATTGCTCCCAGCTCAGCTCGTTCAGGAAAGTGCGGTCGAAAAGGCGTGCGCTCCACGTCGTCCATTTCATGCTCTGGATCTCCGGGCCGTAGGTTTGCAGTTGCCGTAGGAAAGGCAGCGTCTGCCGTGCGATATTTGTCAGGAAACCGTCGTAACGCGAGAATGCCTGGTCGCGGTCGCGGGGGATAGGGCGGTATAATACGGTTCCGTCCTTCTGTTTTGTAGAAGCCCAGGCCCATTGGTCGTCGTGGCGGTCCCAGTCGCCGATGATGAAATCCAGCAACCGGGTACGAATGGCCCATTGCTCATCAACCCTGGCCTTACTGCTTTCCAGCAATTCCTCCACAAGTTCGGGCGTGCTCACGATCTTGTCAGGGTTACCGAAGAAATCGGCATCCTTCCATTTTTTCCCGTCAGCGCGCTCCTCTACCAGGTTCATCGTACCCCCAAAAAGACTGTTGAACGTTCCCAGGCCTGGCTGGGCTGGTACATAATACATTTTCGGATTGGTATGGTACACATTGATTGCACCCGCCAGCGCAGGCAGGTTCAGCGGCGCAAACGGGTTGGTCGACAAGAAGTTATCTTCCACAAGGTACTGTGCGGCAATCATTTGGTTGAACGGAAACGGCAGGAAGCGGCTTACGTCTTTGGTAAGCCCCCGCATGGCATATTCCTTGCCCTCACCGTCGCGTAGGCGCAGCGAGTTGGTCTGATTTCCCCCTCCCTGCTTAATGGGTATCACGCCGCCTTTGTAAGCGGCCAGATCCAGCACCGGAAAGCGGTATTGTTGCAGGTACAGCGGCCGGTAATGCTCGCCGAGCATGGCCTTATGCACTTTGCCGATCGGCTTGACCTCGTTGCTGACGATGAATTTCGTTGTCGAATCGGCATGCTGGTTGTATTCCGTAAATGCGATGGTAGAATCCGGTATTTCAATCTGCTGCTTGTCTTTGACCTTATGCTGAAAAACCAGTCTGGCATCTTTACCGTCGGGGGTAACTTCCCAGAATTTGGCCCAGGTTTCACCACCCGCGTAGAAGCTTAATGTCGAGAACCCGAGTCTGGGAGATGCAAACATAGAACCTTTCCCGAGGCTTACCGGACTGTTTTTAGAACCGCTGCCACTTACGATAAATTCCTGTCCATCATTCTCGATAAACTGCAATGCATGTTCATGTCCGCTGGCGAATATGAATTTGCCGTTTTTTTTCGCCCCCGCGAGCACCGCTGTGCGAAGATCCTTGTAATGCTTGTTGGCCACATCCTGCCGCGAGCCGATCGTTGCCCGGAACAATGCGCTGAGGCTACCCAATACAGGTAGCGGAATGTAGAGATTCGGGTTCAGCTCCGTCAGCGGGAAAATATGCTGCTTGATGGTGAACCTGCCCCCGTGTGGCCCGTATGTGTAGGGCGGATGGTGCATGGCGATCACGACGTTCTTGTTGCGGTATTTACGTACCACATTCTCCCACACAAACCGGAACTGCTCACGGTTCCTGATCTCGCAGCCGTCGTTGATCTTCTGGTCGCGGTCCCAGTCGGTAAGCCACCATTGCGAATCGGCGATGATGACGACCACATTGTCGTTCAATTCCACCACTTCCGGGCCCGAGCAGCCATTCAATGGGAGGAAGTAATCTTCGTATTCCTCCTTATCCTTTTTGCCGCGGCGCTCGTTGATGTATTTTTGAATGTATTTCTCCTGACGCTTCAATCCTTTCACGCCCCAGCCCCGCCAGTCGTGGTTACCGGGCAGGAAAATCGGATGCCCTTTGAAATTGTCGAGCGTTTCGAGTTGTGAGTTAATGCGAAATTCGGCCACCTTGCGCGCGGCGGAGTCTTCCGACGGCGGCATGCCCGATTCGTAGATATTATCCCCTAAAAACAATACAGAACTGTTTTTCGATTCGACACCGAGTTTGGTTTTGAGGTATTCCAAAACCGGGGCGCGGTTTTCGGGCGAATCGTTGCCCGCGTCGCCTACCAGGTACATGGTATGTCTCAGCTCCAATGCAGGATCGGGTGAAGCCGATTGCCATTGCGCACCTTCTTTTGAAAAACGGGTTTTGTAGCTCGCGCAGGAAGATATGCCTGCCAGAACTGTTCCCAACACGAGTAAACGGAGTAAATATCGATTCATAGGATGTCGGCTAAGGCCCTATTGGCCCGATTTTCTGAATTTGAGCACATTTCCACTGAAAAGGTCGTCGCCCTCATTGGAAATATAAAGATTGCCCGCATTATCGAATGCAATGCCTTCCGGCTGGATAAACATGTTGCTGTTCAGGTGGTGTGCGCCCTTCACTTTCCATTGGCGGTCGGTTACCACCACCAGCTTGTTCACCGCCGAGATAATGTACCATTCCTTCGTGATCGGATTCCGCGCAATGCCCGACGGCCGGAAACCACGCGCTACCTTCCCGGTAATGGCCTTGATTTCGTCGACATTGATCGCAAACTTGCCGGATTCCGCGATCACCGAATCCGGTCCGGTTTTCAAAATGTAGCCCGAAACGCTGTTCTTGGAATCGTCACCCGCGCAGTTCTTACAAATGACAAACAGCTCGCCGGTACCTTCATCACCGTACATTCCTTCATATTCACCTTTGGGTAAAATACCTTTCACCTCTGCTACGCCCTCCGGCTCCTCGAAAACCGCCTCCGCCATCGGGAATGTGTAGATGGTACCATTGCTTTTCAGGATGTAGGCGCGGTCGTTGATGATCGAAACATCCTCATAATCTCCTTTTTTGCTGAATTTTGAATGCTGTTGCTTCGGCACCTCCCACGCAAGCCTGAACAGCTTGCCGTCCTCGTCCTGAATGGCGTAGACCGTATCGCTTTGCCCCTTGTCGAATGCGATACCCGATACTTCGAACAGGCTTTCGGGCAGGTTGAACTTCTCCGGCTTGTTTAAATCGTACTCGCGGAAAATTTCCGTTTCCTTCTGCGCGGAGTTGCAACCGGCTGCCAGCAAGCCCAGCAACAAAACGGCCAGCAGTATAGATCTATATTGGTTTTTCATCAGAATGTCTTTTTTAAGTTCTCGACCGTTCCCGTCAGGTATTGGTAAATCGCCTCCTGCGACCGCACGCCCCCTGGGAGTGTGGTAACGGGCGCATTACGCAGCTTGTCGTCGATCCAGACGGCCTGCACGGTGTCGTCCCATTGCAGCCCGAGGATGTCGATGAGTTGTTTTTTCAAATCTTCGTGGTAGATCGGGAAACAGACCTCGATCCGGCGGTAAATATTACGGTTCATCCAATCGGCGGAGCCCATGACTACCTCCGGCCGGCCATTATTATGGAAAACAAAAACGCGCCCGTGTTCGAGGTAGCGATCTACAATGCGCTTGATACGGATGTTTTCACTCTGTCCCGGAATGCCTGGCACGAGCCTGCAAATGCTCCGTACGATCAGGTTCACGGTAATGCCGGCGTTCGAAGCCTCGTACAGTTTGTTGATCAGTACTTCTTCTTCCAGGTTGTTCAGCTTAATGGTAATGCCCGCGGGTAGGCCGTTTTTAGCATGATCAATCTCTCGGTCGATCAGCTCAATAAAGCGATTTTGAAGATTAAATTGTGCTACCAGCAAATGCTCGAAGCGCAGCACATCTATCTTCTCCGGTTTTTTCTTTTTACTCAAAAAACCGAACAACTGCTCGGTTTCTTTCAACATGCCCGGGTGCGCGGTCAGCAGAATGTGGTCGGTATAAAAACGGGCGGTGCCTTCGTTGAGATTACCGGTCGCGAGCAAGCCCAGGTAAGAATGCGTTTCGTGTCTACGCTTCACAAGCGCAAGCTTCGCATGGACTTTCAATGCATTCACACTGTGGATGATCTTCACCCCCGCCGACTTCATTTTCTTCGCCCAGCGAATATTGTTCGCCTCATCGAACCGCGCTTTCAGCTCCACGAGTACTGTCACCTTCTTGCCATTTTGGGAGGCGGTAATCAGCGCGTGAGCGATCTTCGAGTCGTGCGCAACGCGGTACATCGTCGTATAAATCTCCTGCACGGAGCGGTCGATGGCTGCTTCGTTGAAAAAGCGGAGAATGGTATCGTAGGTCTGGTACGGCGCGTGGACCATCAGATCGCGGCGGGTCAATGCCTCGAATAATGTTTCCGGTTCTTCAAAACCTTCCAGATGCTGCGCGGCCGGCCAGGCGGGATAGGAGATCGCCGGAGAGGCTACCGGTAGCGATGAAAGGTCTTTCAGATTATGATAGCGCCCGCCTTCTACAAGCGACGCCTTTTTCAGATCAAAAACATTCACAATGTATTGCAAATGCCGCAACGACAAGCCGGGCTCATAAAGGAACCGGGTAGCGAAGCCGAAATCGCGTTTGCTCAACTGCTTTTCGACCTGTTCGGCCATATTTTCGCCTTCTTCGTCGAGCAAATCCAGCTCGGCATCACGCGTTACTTTAATATTGAATGCTTTAATATCGGTCGCATCCGGGAAAAGGACTGCCAGATTGCAGCGGATCAGGTCTTCCAGGAAAATAATGTACTCGCCGTCGGGCTGCCTGATTTTTACAAACCTGTCGAGCTGCGGCACGGGGATATTTACCAGGGCAATTTTCTCCTTGTCGCCGGGCAGTTGCAGCACCACGACAATGTAAATCTGGTTGTTTTCAGGAAAAAAGGAAGTCTTGTCGTTCAGATAAACCGGATGCAAAAAACCTGCTATTTGCGTATAAAAATAGCGGCGGGCAAATGCGGCAATCTGTTCGGAAATAGCTTCTTTATACAAAAAATGAAAACCCAGCCGGGCCAATGCCGGAATGACGGACTTACCCAGAATGCGGCCGAATTCTTCCTGCTGCCGGTTCACCGTCGCCTCCGCTTCCAGAAAAGCGCTGCTGGTGGCGTCCTGCATGGCATTCTTTTGCAGGTATGGCATCCGCACCCGGTAAAACTCATCAAGATTGGAGGAATAGATCGATAGAAACCGGATCCGTTCCATCAGCGGGACGGCTTCGTTCGCGGCTTCCGTCAACACTCTTTCGTTGAAGGAAAGCCAGCTGATATCCCGGTTAAAATAGCGGAACGCTCCCATAAAGACGGCGGATCAGTGTTCGAAGAGAATGGAGGCGATCACAAACGCGATCACAGAAATGACAATTCCAAACATGAATACATTATACCCCACACGCAGCAGGCGGTACTTCCTCCCGAGCACAACTCCCTGTGAATAAACATCTTTCGTAAGACTTCCATACAGAAACTCGCGGTCGTTCATCATCGTCTGCATGCCTTTGGAATACTCATCGAACGACATCCGGTAGAAATTCCCGAAAAACAGCAGGTTCACGCTTTTTGCATCGATATCATGCTGTGTGAATGTGCCGCGGGGGATCGTCGGGCGAGTAGAAAGGATCGAGAATACCATGGTCACCATGCAAACGGTGAGCAGCATCATAGTCGGGAGGATGAGGTACGCGTTGTCTTCGAGTTTGCGCACAAGCACGCTCAGTAGCACCGAAATGATGATCGACGTGGTGGTGATCATAATGTGCGCCTTGTTGTCGGCCATGTCGCTCAGGCGCTGGTGGTTGTTGGAACTGATCCGGAACATGGTTTCGATACCCTTGTCCGGCCGGTCGTCCTTTTTCTTTTTGCCTTCGGCTATTTCGGGAATGAATGGTTTTTCGTCCCTGTGCTTGTTTTCTTCTTTATGCTTGATGGCTGGCAAGAGGGGCGCTTCGCTGGCTGCTGGTCCGGCATCCTCCACTACGGCACTTTCCTCCGACGCTTCAAGGGAGTCTTCAACGAGCTTTTGTTTGAGCTTTTCAAGATTCTTTTTCTTCTGCTTATCGAGCAGGTCGCGGCAGTAGTCGGTCTGGTACTCGTGGTTTTCAAGGAGTCTGATCGTGCTTCTGCGCCAATCCGTCTTGTCGATCTTCCTGCCAAGACGCTGCTCGGCTTCTTTTCTGACGAGCTTGTTCCAATCCCCGAATTCCGGTGTACCTAAATGGAACAGATCGGCGTCGCAAACTACCTGTTCGAGGAAATTAGCCGGATTTTGCGGCCAGACGGTCGCCAGAATGCAGCCCTGTACCTCGGAAATCACTTCCTCGTCCACCTCCTCAGCGCGCAGAAATTCAGCGGCCATTTCGGCGCCCCGCTTCTCGTGCCCTTCCGCCTCACCGGTACTGTAACCCGTATCATGAAACCACGCGGCCGTCACGACAATGAAAGTCTCTTTGTCCTCCAACCGGTAATGATTGGCGATCTTGACGGCATTCGCCACCACAGACTCGGTGTGAACGAGGTTGTGGTAACTGAGTTGCGCGAGCGCCTTCGTGCCGAAAAAATGGTGGACATGATGCTTAACCTTGTCGAGCCGATGGTTATAGTTCATAGAACATTCAGTTATAATGCTTCGTTAATTCCAGTCCGATTCCAGGTTCACGCCCACACGGAGCGCTTTGAGGCCCGTAACTCCCTGCAAGTCTTCCAGATCGAAGAATTCCAAGTCATCCAATAAAGTATTTTTTTCTTGTAAATACCGGACATAGCCTACATATTCTTCGGCGGATTTACTGTTGAAATACACCAATGCAATCTTACCCGGCTGGGTAAGCCGTTCGCCGGTACCTTTCACATGTACCTTGTCGATCCGTTTCTTGATCACCTGGTACCGGATGTTATAGGCGCCTTCTACATCGAACCGCCGCTCGTCGTCGCGGAAACTGATATCGATGCTACCCGAGTTGATGAAAATCAGTTGGGTGGTTTCAAGCGGCTTTTCAAGTTGCGGGATCAGCGAATGCGTGATCCGCGCGATGGCAGCCATGGTCGTCAGCTGCCACAGACGAATGTTTTTCAGGTAAAGTTCGCTGAAACGCTTTTCCGGTTCAATGGACTGGCCAATGTAAATATCGTATTCTATACCGTCCGTGCGGAATTTTTCGAAATAGCACGGATACGATTGCTGTATTTCGTTCCTGAAAAGATCGAGGTAGAGGTTAACCGACGAGTTGATCGCCTGCATCGACGCTTCAAGCTCACGGCGGTTGGCAAATGCCGAGCCATGATCCTCATCGATCATCTCGAAATACTGGTCGATGCGGTTCCTCAGAACCAGCTCTCCGGGATCCATTACTCCTGAGCCGAACATTTTCAGACTTTCTTCTTTGAAATGTTCCAAAAACGGGTGCGCCTCGTTTTCGAGGAAGTCCCGGATCTTCATTTCGTCGTTATCGGTGCTTTCGTCGGTGATGTCCGCAATCCATTTCCGGCATTTGAAGATCATCTCGTCGGCCAGCCCGAACCCGAGTTTTTGTTTAAGGACAGTAAAGGTTTCTATCAATACATTGAATTGAAGACGGAGATCTTCCCTGAGTGCTGCATTTCTTTCAAGTGTGGAGTTCCGGATGTCGATCGCGCCGTAAAGCGGAAATACGTTCCTGAACTGGATTCCTTCGATTTCAGCACTTTGCGGGTTAAGGGCCTTGTCGCGGAGGTAGTGCCAGGCCGTTTCGCGGAACCGCCATTGTACGGCAGGCTGCAAGGAGGTAAATTTGTCGCGGATCACATTATCGATCTGCAAATTGAACTCATCGATGTAGTTCGTCATCATCTGCGCGATCCACGGCAGCGCGATATCCAGCTTTGCTAGCAGGCGTTCATCGATCGATTTCTGCTCTTTGGAATACACTTCCAGGACCCCTACCACTTGCTTATCATGGTAAACAGGAAGCAGTGCATACGCCTCCACACCGTCGTTCCGGAGAATGCGGATGAAGTCCTGCTTTTTCGGGTCTTCCATACCCAGGTTGCGCAATAGCAGCGTTTTCGGTGCCTCGAAGTACTGCGTTGCCATATCCAGGTAGGTTTGCTCGGCGACGTCATTCTCGGTCGCAGCGCTCATCAGCTTGCTGAAAAGGATAGAGCTCCGGTCGAACACCAGTTTGTTATTGACCCGCAGAACTGCCATCAGGCCAAAGTCGATACCGGGGTTTTCGACCAACATTTTCAATGCGCCTGCTACGTGGTTGAAATACGTTTTGGGATCATAGGACGCACGGTCGAGGATCGTATTTTTGATACTTTCGACGGCGTGCTCGGCCGTAACGTCGGTGAGCGTGATTACCGAAAAGCCTTCGAAATGAAACAGGCTATGCGGCAGCAGGGTTGAAAACACATTGACATCAAAATTCTCCTGCAAATCGAAGCGCAAGGTGTCCAGATCAAGCTCGGGGAGACTGCCTTTGGCATATACTTCACAAAAACGATTGTCGATGTGCGCCCGGTAATACTTTTGCAGGCCCGAGGCGTCGTCCATCAAAGTAATGATCATGTCGGGGTGGTGCAACGGGGGAAAATGGTAGAGCTTTTCCAGAATGAAGGAATAAAGCATCTGCAATTTCTGCTTGTAGTTGACGCCCCGGTCCTCGATGAGGTCGCACCTGATATTGCCATCCTGCTGAAAGAGCAGGCTGTAAAAGCCCGAAGTGCCGTAGAAAACCACGGGACTGACGGGAACACTCAACGCCCAGAAAACTTCCTTTTCGTTGGCGATAGGTGGCATAAGCATGCCATAGATCAAACTCAGTTCTTCCTTATAGTTGTTGACTTCTGACAGCGGAATATCCTTGCTGAAAGCCGGATTGGCTTTCAGCTTGTCGAGAACCAGCGAGAAAAATGTCTTTTTGACCGTTTCTTCCTGATCGCTTTTACTTTCCAGAAAGCTGATAAAGCTCCTGAAAGAAATGGATGAGTCAAGTTTCTGGAGACCGTATGGTGCGTTTTGAGTTACATCAATAGTGATCGGTTCCATTATTTGGTTTTTTGCACACTGAATGAATGCGCTGATGGCTTTCAGTTACTAAAATTCAGTGTTTTTTGTCAAACTGCCAACGATAAACGTCGAATTACGGTTCCATTAAACCGATTCGACCTTTTCCTGCGTTACCGAGGGCTTGATGATCATTCGCAGGGACTGATCTTTGGTGAAATAGGCAACCATCCAGTTGTACAGCGTTTTGATACGGTTACGATGGTTGATAAGCGCAATAAGGTGTATGAAAAGCCACGCCAGCCATGCGATCACGCCCTTGAAATGCCATTTGGGCGAGGGCAGGTCCACTACTGCTTTGGCACGGCCGATAATGGCCATCGAGCCTTTGTCATTGTATTTAAATGCATGCAATGGCCGGTGCTCGGCGATCCGTTCGAAGTTGCGGGCCAGGTTCTTGCCCTGCTGGATCGCCACCTGCGCTACCTGCGGATGCCCGGTTGGGAAGCCTTCGTCGGTACTTTGCAGGCAGCAGTCGCCGATTGCATAAATATTGTAGGTACTGTTTACTTTGTTGTACGCATCTACCAGCAGCCTGCGCCCGCGCCCGTAAGCTTCCGGCGGTATGCCTTCGAACACCCGGCCGGTAACTCCCGCTGCCCAGATGAGCGTTTTCGCCTCAATGCTGTCGCCTTCCGAAAAGTAAACCTTGTCGTCGACGAAATCGGACACGTGAGTATTGAGGCGGATTTTCACGCCGAGTTTACTGAGGTCTTTATAGGTATCCTCCTGCGATGCCTTGCTCATGGGCGAGAGCAACGCCTCGCTGCCGTCGACCAAGTATATTTCACTGCCTTTTCCGGCCAGTTCCGGGTATTCCCTGCGGAGAATGCCGTTTCGCATTTCGGCAAACATACCGGAAATCTCCACGCCCGTTGGCCCGCCGCCCGCGATTACCACCGTGAGCAGCTTTTTGATCTCCGCAGGATCGGTACTTAACGTGGCTTGTTCCATTTGCATCAGCAGCTTGTTCCGCATACTGATCGCATCCTCAACGGTCTTCATCGGTGTCGCGTTCCGCTTCACATTTTCCATCCCGAAGAAATTCGTTTCCGCGCCGGTTGCGAAGACCAGGAAATCGTACGATAGCTCGCCGTTGTGGAGGATGATTTTATTCTCCCCCGGAACCACCTTTTGCAACTCCCCCATCCGGAAGTGAATATTTTCTTTTCCTGAAAAAAGTTTTCTGAACGGGTAACTAATACTCGATGGTTCCAGGAAGGCCGTAGCGACCTGGTATATCAGCGGCGGGAAGAAGTTGTAATTGTTCTTGTCGACCAGCGTTACCTCAAATTTCTTGCTTTTTGCAAGGTCCAGCGCCAGGTTCACCCCGGCAAATCCTCCTCCTACGATTACAATATTCATGGTGCTTAAATTATTAGGGGGTTGTCAATAAGTGCAATTCATCGGGCGGTTCAGGAGGGCGCGACCAATAGTGTGCCAGGCGGGTATTTTCGGATAGCGTTTTTCAGGCCATGCTGTCGGTCATCTTTCCCGACTTCTTCAAATGCCGGACGTAAGCGTACAATGCGCCGAGTACCAACACGATTCCCGCGAAAACAACAATCCGGTTATCAGCATTCCGAATAATCTCCGGGTACTTAAAAATCAATATGGAGACGATACCGATCAGCCACACGAGCAATGTATTGTATTCTTTTAAAAGCCAGCGCTTGTAATTGAAGCGCATGTCTTTGAACGTTTCCGAAATACCACTGAAATTGATCAGCCAGCGGTTCACCCGACTGCAATAGGCATCAAACTGCGTGCCGAATTTGTTCCTCAGAAAGTTCTCTTCGGCCAACACAATGGCCTGGTATATAAACAAAAACAGCGGCATTACGATTCCTACGTAGATCAGCGAATTGGCCAGAATGCCTACGCCGAGCAACATCAGAATATTACCTACATACAGCGGATTCCGGCAATGTCTGAAAATACCCTCGGTTACAAGGGTTTCCGCATACACCTTTTTATCACGCCCGCCACGTATAATGTATGCGAGGCCAATGGTGACGCCCCTTATGATTTCCCCCGAAAATGTTACCAGCAAGCCCAGTATCACCGGGTATAAATAATAGGCAGGGCCGAATTGCCCTGGCGAAAAAAGCTGCGGCGACGGCAAAAACAGCAGCAGGTACAGAATGATAAACAGGTTATTTCTGTACTTGAAAAAGAAGTTACCGATCGCGATCATGATTTTTTGTGTGCTATCATTCCTGAAAAATTGTACCACTTGAAGAAAATTTCGCAGTCCGCGAAACCGGCCTCTTTCAGCAGAAGCATGTTTTCAGACAACTTGTACGGGATCAGTACATTTTCCAGCGCTTCGCGTTTCTGCGAAATTTCAAGCTCGCTGTAATGATTCCGTCGCTTGTAGTTGTAATAGTATTTAATAAAATCACGATTGAATATGCTGCTTTCCGCCAGCACTTTCTCCACCAGCAGCAGCACGCCGCCGGGGTTCAATCCGTCGTAAATGTTTTTCAGAAGCCTTTCGCGATACAAGGGCCTTACGAATTGCAGCGTAAGGCAAAGGATCACTACAGAGCCATTAGTAATAGGAAGCTGCTGGTGCAGATCGCCCGATACAAGGTCGTAAGGCCTTACGAAACCTGCCTCTTTAAGCTTCAAATCGCACTTATCGAGCATCTCCTGCGACTCGTCGATCCCGATGAACCGGATGTCCGAGGGAATGAGTTCGTCCAGACCAATCAGCGTAGTGCCGGTTGAACAACCCAGGTCGTACACAAATGTCCCTTCCTTCACATGGTCGGCAGCGATTTCGGCGAGCATCCGCTGCATCTCGTTGTAATAAGGTACTGACCTGCTGACCATATCATCAAAGACATTGACCACCGTGGTCCCGAACTTGAAGTCCGAAACTTTTGTGATTTCTTCTTTGAAGACCTGGTCTGAATTCTCACTTCCAAGGTTCTTCATAAGTTAACGTTACAGTTATATTGAGTTAGATTTCTGGGGCCGTCTTTCGTTCGAGTCGAACACTCTATCCCAAATATCTGAACTTACACCGTAACCTTTACTTGCATCCGAATAATGATGTTGCATGTGATGCTTCTTTAATTTCTTCCAGAACGCGGATTTGAAATTGGCATGATGCAACGCATAATGGCTCATATCATAAAACAGATACCCTGCCATAAACCCCGAATAAAAGGCCGCTACATAATATTCACTGAGAAAAACGGTGAATAGAAAGTAGAAACCCGTTGCCAGCGGAATGCTCACCGACGGTGGCATTACCAGCCTTTTGGCATCATTGGGATAGTCATGATGCACGCCATGGAAAATGAAATGGATTCGCTCCATAAACTTGCCATGGGGTGTAAAATGAAATACAAACCGGTGCATAAAGTATTCGGTGAATGTCCAGAAGAACAAGCCTCCGAGTACTGTACCTACAAAATTGTACCAGAGCATATTCCCCGGGCCTAGCGCTTTCCAGGAAAAGTAGCTGATCACCGGGACGAAAATGAAAAGCGGCACGCTGTAATGTACCTTCGAGAATGCCTCAAGAAAGTTGCTTTTAAACATCCTTGAAGATTCCGTTGCGTTGGATACATAGTTTTTAGGCATGTCAGGATGGTTTTATTCGCTGAATAATGGTTTTACCGGTAGCAATCTCGGTGCCTTTCAGCTCGATGTAGAGCACGTTTGGCGACCAGAAAGTACCGCCGTCGATCCGGATGAATACCCTGCTGAGAATGCATTCCTTCTTATCGATGCTGGTATAAACATGGTATTCGTTCCGCGTATCCCTCCGCAGGTAGAGCGGCAATTTGGAATAGGCTACCGAACGGAGCTCGTAGGCAGCATTGCCAATCGCTTTCGAATTGATACCATATGCAAATTTACGCTGCAAATAATTGAGCTCCTTGCGTATCCCGCCTTCCGGGTAACGGATCCAGAATGTGTTAACGGGGTTTCGTTCGCTGATTTTTCCCTGTTTGTCGACGTTGAGCTGGTAACAGATTGTATTCGTATTCGGATCGCGTTGAATGTAAAAAAGTAATCCGGGGACGTTGTTCGGGATCGGAAATTCATCCGGTTCCGCGGCGGCCGTGCCGGCTTTCTTGTCTGATAATCCTCCCGCATACGAAACAAGCGTCAGGCTGAGCGCCATCAGAATGTTGAGTACGTATTTCATGACTTTATTAATAAACTACTTTCAAAAAATGGCTTGTGCGATCATTTCACGGTCGCATTCGCCGTACTGTAATACTTCCTGAACCATCTCCGCATCCCCGGAGAACGGTCCCGACGACTGGATTTTCAGCGTCGCCATCGCCGCACCGAACTCGCCCGCTTCCTGTACGCCAGCGCCCTTCACGCGCTGGCTCAGGTAGCCTGCCATGTAGGTATCGCCGCAGCCGGTCGCGTCTACCACGTCGGTCGGTTTATATGCCGGGATCTGGTAAAAATGATCGTTTTTGTAAATCAACGACCCTTTGCTGCCGAGCGTAATGATGACTTCTTTTACTCCCAGATTGGCGAGATATTTCGCACCTTCGATCACGTCGCTGGTACCAGCCACCACTTCCATTTCAAACTCATTGGCTTTGAGAACATGGATATAGGGCAATGCTTCCTTTTTATCTTCCCAATCTTTGTACAAAACCTTCTGGTCTTTCACGTAGCGCAGGTAACCCTGGATATCGAGAGAAACCTTGCCTTTACCGGCCAGCATTTTGATCAGGTCCACAGTAATGTCGTCCGAAAGCAATGGGCCGAGGTGGAAATATTTCGCTTCGATGGCCGGCATTTGCGCTACGGTGAACGGTGCGGCTTTGTGCAGCACATTTTGTTCGCGGTGGTCCTGGTTGGCGCTGTAAATGTTTTCGAAATAGACTGTGAAGGGGCTGTTCTGGGAGAATACCTCGATATTCTCTTCCCGCAAACCGGCAACGATATGGCTTTCTTTCTCGGCCAATGCAGTCACCAGCATATAGCGGACGTCGAACTGCCGGAGCGCCTTCGAAAAATAGAACGAAGTGCCCCCGGGCATATACTTGACAGACTGGGCAGTAACTACTTTATCCAAAGTGATGTGCCCGATGGTACATATGTCGTACATGGTACTGATGTCTCAACCCAAGCCTTAAGGCCTGGGTTATAGGTGATAACTAGCCCAGGCTCTTAATGGTGTCAGCCACCTGGGCAAAATCTTTAATTTCGGCATCGGCAACCGATGCCTTCGTTTCGGTATTGTCTTCGAATCCCGCTACATTCAGCCATACAGCCTTCGCACCTGTTGCTTTGGCGGCAAGAATGTCTTTGGAATACGAATCGCCTACCGCTACGCATTCGTGCGGAAGAAAGCCCTGCGCCTCCACGCCCAGCTGCCATATCGCGGGATCGGGCTTCCGGACGCCGACCACTGCCGATTCGACGACAGCCTGGAAATAATGCGCAATGCCGAATTCCTTTAAAACGCTATTCAGGTTTCCGTAAAAGTTGGAAACCATTACGAGGGGGTATTCGGCGGCCAGTTTTTCGAGAACGGGCGCTGCCTTTTCAACACTAGTGCGTGCGACGCGGTCGCATTCACGGGCGATGGCCTCGATGGCCTGACTGTCCAACTCATATCCGTTTTCTTTCAGATAGCCAAACTGCTGCTCTACTTTCAGGAACAGCACATCATAAAACACATGATGCGGCTGGATGATCGGATGGATAGCCAATGCCCTCTCGCCAAACTTGTATGCACTCGCAAATGCTTCTTTGTCAACCTTTACATGATTATGCTGATAAGCCTCCCACAAAACATTGGCCCAATGCAAGCCATTTGTGTCAATTGTGCCACCATAATCAAATAAAATTCCTTTAATCATTATCCTATCTCTTTATCAGTTCTCTAAAGAGGACTGCAATTGATTTTGTCTGTGCTTTGCCCCCCAAAAGCCATCCCCTTGCCCCGGACTTTAGCCCGGGGATCACTAGTTAACAGGCACTGCTAGTTCTGTGTTGCTAGTCTGGCTGTTTTTAGTTTTTCTATTAATGAGGGCCAATCCGATGATAATCCAAACTATCTCTCTTATTCTCAAAACAACCCCAATAAAAATCCCTTGCGCTGCGGGCAAACCTACACTTCTTAATGCGAGTGCCAATCCTCCCTCTCTGGTCCCCAGCTGCATCGGGAAGAAGAAGATCAGGTTCGCGAACAGCGATGAGCCGGAGCTTACGATCAGCGACTGCGCCAATGTCATTTCCATTCCGATCGCGTGCGCCGTGAAATAGATTTCCAGACAGCCGATTACCCTTCCCGCAAACTCATAAAACAATGACGCGTAGAATGCGTTCCGTCTATCCGAGTACAGAACGCGAATCTGCTCGTCTACTTCGTAAAGTGTTTCCGCATTCTTCGTCGCGAATTCGCGGGCTTTGTGTTTAACAAAAGGTACCTTTTCCAGCAAACGGAACGTGCTTACAGTAAAGCCTTTTTGATAAACATTAATAAACCAATATCCCAAAACCAGCCCTACCACCAGCAATATCCCGCAACCTACCAGCATTACATCGCTCAAAGGAACCACCGCCACGATGAGTACAATCGAAGCCAGCCAGAATATGACATGCGAAAACATGTGCATCAGACTGTACAACAACACCGACGAAGTCGCTTTCTGAATGCCGAGCGTCGGTTTCAGTTCCAGGATACGGTAAGGCTCCCCGCCCAATGCGACGAACGGCGTAATGTAGTTGATCGCATAGCCCGAGATCGTCAGCCGCAGTACGGCCCAGAACGACATGTTCGTCTCCGGCAGTTGCGGCTCGCGGATGATCGCGCGGAATGCGAGGGCATTCAGGATGTAAATCACCAGCCAGCTGCCGATCACCGGTAGGAACCAGATGCCCGTCCTGTTGATGTTCTCCCAAATCACGAGCAACCCTGTGCCATAGATCATATAGCCCAGCGAAAAAATTCCGATTGCCATGAAAAGGGCTTTGTACACCTTGCTACCCATTGTATTTGCCGGCAGTTATCTCCTTGTAAAAATGGTTACTCACCTGCTCCTGCTTCACGACCATGTAAATCAGGATCGGGTTGAGGATGAATATGTCAAAAAAGAAATAGATCCATGATTGGTCAAGAAACAGCCACAGAAACAGGAATATCACCCGGGTGTTGAATTGAACGATATTGGTATATTTCATCAATGGCTTGTTCTGCGCACGGAAATCGGTAATGAGTTTCGCAGGTAGTCCGTTTTGATACTTTTCCTTCACGACCGCCAGCAGCTTCTGCAATTTGGGAGAGAAAAACTCCTGCTCTTTGGTATAGTTCAAATACAGCCTCGCCACGATTTTCATACCAAACTGCCGCGTCCAGCTCATTTCATCATATTCTCTTTGCAAATCGCGGCTATTGTCGAGCTCGCTGCCGTTGGTGCCTTTGATGAAAAACAAATGGACGTTGCGGTAGTAATCCGCCATGGCCGACTGGATCATATGCGACGCACCCGCTACCACGCCCGGCACCCATATCCACGCGCTCCACCCCTCTTCCATACTCCGCAAACAGATCGCGATATGAATGGCGATAAACCAGAAGTCGCCGGCAACACCATCCAGAATGCGGCCGAAACGGCTCTTGTCGTTCGTCATCCGCGCGAGCTGGCCGTCGGCACTGTCGAGCGAGTTGGCAAACATGAGCGAGAGCATCCCGATCACATTGATCCAAAGATTCTGCGGATAGAACAATATCCCCGCCGCCACGCCGAAAAAAATACTGATGATCGTCACCGGGTTCGGACGAATACCCACCTTCGCGCAAAACAATGCGATCTGGTAACCGATCGGCCTGTAAAACCAGATATCGATCTGCTCCTCGGTATCGTTCGATTTCAACGAATGCTCGAATGCCGAGGTCTTTTCAGGTTCTTCTGCCAATGGGCGGGGTGTGGTGGTTGTCTCCATTAGTTGTTATTCAAAAAACGTTGGTAAAGCCGACCGGCAATATGCCCCGCGGCCTGATCCCGGCACGGTGCGAAACTGGGCCAGTCGTTGAGGTCGATGATGCGGAAATCGCCGTCCTTCCCAATAATGGCATCGCCCCCGTAAATATCGATCCCCACTACCCCTGCCGCTTCGTTCGCGGTATTCTGCAAACCTTCGGCGCTGAACGGGTAATACACCGAATTACCGTTGATCTGCTGGTACTCCGCATATTTGTGGTGATTGGCGTCGTACGGGTAGAACCAGAAAAAGAAATCCGTGCCCCTAACCCCGTAAAACTTCACCAAGTCGCCGATCAAATGCTGGGAGATCACCGCGTCGGGAATTTCGCGCAATGCGTATTCCCTTAGTATCTCTTTGGCTTCCTCGCGCGATGCGGCAAACGACACATCTTCCTTATGGATGGCGTGGAAATCGCCTCTTTTGATCCAGTAACCTTTTCCTTTGATCTGATCAAAAACCTCATCTCCCTGATAGTCGGTCGGTACGATGTAGCTGTCCGCTACGGGGATATGAGCATTATTCAATGCATTGGTCAGGTTGGTACGGAAGCAGTTCTCAATGCCGAATGCGGAGTTCAAAACCTGCGTGCCGTTCCTTTCCAGTTCCTGCAATCTGGCCACGACCTGCTTTTGGCGCGCCATGGTAAAAATCTTGCTGTAATTCACTGTTTCCATCGCCAGAAACTCATCTTCACAACAGATGGTAATGCGGCATCCCAGTTTTTCAAGCTCTTTGGCCGTCTGGGAAAAAATCGCATCGTCGTTCCCGATATGGTTGGGCGAAAACTTCTTGTTACGGTGCACGCCCAGAATTTCTAATTCGTTCATGTATGGTGTTGACCGGCAAAACGCCCCGGTCTGTTAGTAATAAATTGGTGTCAGTCGAGTGTGTGTCAATGTTTTATATTAAAAAGCCATTTCACCGCTCAGGAACAGCTCCGCCGTCTGGATGTCGCTCACGTGGTCCACGTCCACGATTTTGGTAAAGGGATAGGCTTTCAAATGCAAGCCATCCGCTACGAGCTGCCGTTGGAAGTTCCGCATCCGGCTCACGCCGTTTTCTACGGCCACATTCACGGTTTCGATCGCTTTCCGCCTGAGACAATAAATCCCGCCTGAAACAAACGGGGTATCGGTACTATTGTCGTCGGTGAAGGCGGTAATGCGGTCGTCGTCGTCAACTGCCACATAGAGAGGACTTTCGTCGTCGATGAATGCAGTCACGGCCATTTGGCCTTCCAGATCCTTATTGTCAGCAAACTCGGTGATGAATGCGCTGAATTCTTCTTCGCGGAAAACGGTATCGGTCGTTGTCAGGCAAACTTCGTTCAACTCCGGGTCGCTTTTGAACAACTCGTAAACACTATGCAGCGAACTCGGTGTCGTTTTCTTCACGATTTGAACAGGCAGGTTTTCGCTCATGCCCATCAGATGCATTTCCAGCAGCGGCGATTCCTCGTTGACGATCACCATAATTTTCTCTGCATTATTCCGCATGAAAATCCCGATCAGCCGGTCGATCAGCATTTCGCCGTGCAGGCTCACCATCGGCTTCGGCAAAGTAAAACCTTCCTTCGCCAGACGTGATCCCTCTCCTGCTGCTATGATTGCGTAATTCATAATTAGTGTCCCTTTTAAATCAATGCCTTAAAAATCAAGCCTGAAACGCGCCCGGATACCCCATTCCGAAACATTCGGGTTGTCGAGATAGGTAAAACGTTTTACCAGATCCACTCGCAAGAGCTTGAAAATATTGGCAATACCTACGCTACCCTCGATGTAAGGCTCGCGTGACAATGTGTAAGTAACCGGTTTACCGTCCTGATCGGTTGCAAAGCGGTAGAGCGACGGGTTGAATGCCGGATTGTTCTCGTCTCGCAAGCCGCCCATCAAGCCTTTGAAACTCACCACCTCGCGCAGTTTCAACCTTTTCAGCAATGGTATTTTGTTGAACAGAAAGCCGTTCAGGTAGTATTGCACGTCCAGGCTGGCATAGTGGTCGCTCGCGAATTCCAGGAAGTTCATCAGGTTATATGAATTCAGCTGGTATGCGTAAGTCTGGTTGGCTCGGTGGATCGTCAACAGCGGGAATTGTATTTGTTTCCCAAAAATATAACCGCCCTCGGCTGTAATATCCGCGAAACCGAACTGCGACAGATAGAACCGTTTCTGGATATTCAAGGCCACATTATGGTAATTGTTTTCTCCTTCAAAAACCCCCTTCAAACCCGCATTGTAGCGCAATGTAAAAATCGGGTATTTGTTGATGATCGGCGTTCGGTACAACTTGCCCTGGTAGTACTGCTCGTGCGGCGCATAACGAAACTCCACGTTTGCTTCGGTATTATTTAAAGTAAACGCGTTTTCGAGCTCGCCGCCTTCGTTCAGGCGCTCATAACGCAGCACGCCCGCGGGAGTTTGCCTCCATTGGGTAAAACCGATTTTATAGGAGAACCGGCTCTCAAACTCACGCACGTATTCCAGTTTATAAATATCATTGTACAACCAGCGGTTGTTATCCCCGCGTTTGAACGACAACAGGAAGTTGTCCTCCTGCACAAACTGCAACTCCTGGCCCGGGATCTTGGTATCGCGCTGGAAGCTCGCACGGATGTAATGCAGCGGGAAGTGGTATACGGATTTATTATTGAATGAATAGGTACCACTCAAAAAGTACTTCCATTTACGGTCTTTGAAACCGTAAGCCGCATAAGTTTCGAAATACACCCGCTTGCTCAGGTCGGTAGTGGTACGGCCACCGAAGCGGAGACGGAAACCTTCCACCGGGTTGAAGCTGTAAAATGTATTCACCGGCCCTATCTCCACTGCACCGAACGACTTGTAGCCCGACAGGAACAGCGTCGCAATGTCCATCGTCCGTTTAAAAGAAGGGATGGTCTGGAGCGTATCAATATTCTTGTAAATGTCCAGCTCGGTGCGTTCCAGCGGAATGTGCCGTTTGCTGGCCCAGAATGATTCGTTCGTTTTGATCTCCGGATTATACACGATCTCCTCGCCCGGGCCTCGGTAAATGCTATCGGGCCGCGGCTGGTTGATGGTATAATCCTTGAAATTCACCGTCCGCTGACCATACAAGCCGCCGTTCTTCTCGCCCAGCGCAAATTCCATCGCGAGCGTCGACTTATTCATGAAATAGCGGCCATCGACACCTTTCTCGAATTCCAGGCGCGCTTCGAGGTCGCGCATGAAGTTCAGGTTAATGTCCTTGTTGACGGTCAGGTAAGCGTTCTGCACGCCATATTTGCCGTCGAGGGTAACGTACAGTTTCCCTTCAAAAAGCATATCCGTCTTGTTCCGTGGAACGAAACCCAGCTCGATCAGCCACGGATCGGCGGTTTTGATCGTATCGCGGATAAAGAATTTATAGAATGTCGGTGCGGAGTTCGCGATCGGGCTCAGCAACAGGTTCGTGGCGATGGAGATATCGTTGTCGTAAATATTGATATCCTCATACAAACGGTTGAAATAGGCGCTCAAACCGTCGTTATCCACAAACTTCGCATCGAATTCGGCCCGGCGGTTGGCCAGCACGTATTGTTTCTTGTTGTAGGGGTTTTTGCGGAAGTAAACTTTGGAAAGCTTCTCCTGAATGTAGGCCGGAAGCATATTCTTGCCGCCCATTGCCGTGGAATCCTGGCTTTTGAACAAAAACTGGTAATTCCTAAAAATGCGTTTATCCTTGAAATCGTCGGAAAGGTTGCTCAATGCGAGCGAAATCTTTTCGTACTGTTCGTATTCCAAAAAATTGTTGCCCGAAGGCTTGTTCTCATCCTTGTGCGCGATTACCTCGCGGATGAGCTGTACCGCCGGATTGTCCTTGTTCCGGTAGCGGGCTTTTGTTTTAACGGTCACCTCTTTCAGCATGGAAGCGTCCACAGCCATCTTCACGTCGATCGTCTGGCTCACACCCGGTTTGATCGGCTTTTCAACGGCCATATAACCTACATAAGTGAATTTGATCGTCGCATGGTCTTCACGCAATGTCAATGCGTAACGGCCTTCGGCATCGGAGGCTGTCCCCATGGTTGTTCCCGGGATCAGGATCGACACGAACGGCAGGGTTTCACCTGTCTTCGCGTCTGTAACGGTACCTTTTATAGTTGTCGTCGACTGTGCGCTGGCCACGCCCGCGCCGATCTGCACAATGCTGATCACCACGAGTATATATAGCCATATCGACTTACTGATTGCTTTCATGTTGGAACGTTCGTCACGTGTTTTGGCTGCCCTGCTTGTTTTGAAATCATGTACGCTTCAACCACACCGACAGATTTGCCGGCCGTAGCGCATGATCAAGCGGGTACGCTAGTTAGAGCCACTTATTCTCCTTATACCAGGTCAATGTCTCTGCGAGGCCTCGGTGCAGATTATATTGCGGTTGGTAATGCAGGCGAGTTCGGGCTGCATCTATGCTGCAGATCCAGTTAGGGGCTGTGAGTTCTTTTAGTTTTTCCTGGTTCAAAACCGGTGTTGTTGATGAATTTGCATAAACAAGATCCAGGAGCCTGGCGATCGTTTCGACGAGCAGCAGCGGCAGGTGCGTGCGGAAAATCTGCTTTCCGCTGAGGGCCCTGAACTGGTCTGCCAATGCGTAACGGTCGTATGCCTGTCCGTCCGAGATATTGTAAACCGTTATTTCTTTCTCCGTTTCCCTCAATGCGGCCATAGTAGCCGTCACGAGGTCTGTTACATACACGAAACTCAACCTTTGCGGGCCTTTGCCAATGTAGGCATCGAGCCCTTTGCTGAGTGTTTTAAAAAGGACGAACAAGTCCTTTTCGCCGGGGCCATACACTGCTGTCGGGCGGATAATGCTCAGCGGCAGGCCATTTACTGTTTTCAGGTATTGCTCAGCCAAAAGCTTGCTTCGTCCGTAATCCGTCACCGGAACAGGCAAGGTTTCTTCTGTGATCGGCTGGGCCGCATTGTAAGCCGCGGGGCCTAATGCCGCGAGGCTGCTCAAAAACACAAACCGCTTCAACGGAATATCCGCAGACACGGCAGCCTGCGCCAGATTCAGCGAATATTCCGCATTGACCCGGTTATAGGCAGCAGCGGTTTTGGCTTTGGTCACTCCCGCCGCGTGGATGATGTAGGCATATCCTCCATCTTCCAGCAGCTTCGTCAATTTATCTTTGGAACTGAAATCAGCATTCACATACACGAGGTCTGGCGCATCGGCATTAAGCTTTTTGAGGAAACTCAGGTCGCTGCTCGGCCTCACCGCCGCATGGACTTCCATGCCCGCTTCGAGTGCCGCCGCTACCAGGTGGTAACCTATAAATCCGCTGGCCCCTGTTATGAATAGCTTTTCCTTCATATCGGTTTCTCAAACAATCTGTACCGTTTGTACAGCTTCCCGTTGATCTGCTCGATGGCGTGGTTCATCAGGTAATTCTCTTCCAGCATCCATGAGCATTCTCCGCCCGTCACTTTGGTGCCGTAGGTGTTCTTGATAATGCGGCCATACAAACAGGCTTCGATACCCATTTTGCGGTAACCGTCGATCACCCCGAGCGTAAGCACGCGGATGCGCGTGATGTTCTTTTTACCAAACAGTAACTTAAAAATCCCGGTCGGCAACAAACGTCCGCGCTTGATTTTGATCAGAATCTGGTTGATATCGGGAATACCCAGTATAAATCCTACCAGTTCATTGTCTTTTTCAGCGACCAGACAATACCTCGGGTCAAGGATCATTTTCAGGTCCTTGGCCAGGTAATCAAATTCCGCCTCGGTAGTCGGTACAAAACCCAGGTTTTTGTCCCAGGCCTTGTTGTACACTTCCCGGATCTTTACGACTTCATTTTTGAAATCTTTCAGATTCACCTGCCGGATCGTGATACCGCTTCTTTTGAGCCTTTCCTCCAATGCGTCGATCATCCGCACCGACTTGTCATTGGAATCCGCCACATTGATTTCGTAGGCCAGCAAATCGGTCTTCTTCGTCAAACCGGCCTTTTCCAGCAATGGCAGATAATAAGGCGCATTGTAAGGCATCATCGCCATTGGCGGCCGGTCGTAACCCTCGATCAGCAGACCGCAGGTTTCATTGGTTGACAAATTAACCGGCCCGACAAGCGTGTCAGCCCCTTTTTGCTTCACCCAGGCCGTGGCTTCTTTTAAAAGCGCATCCACCACCTTCTGGTCATTTACCGTATCGAAAAAGCCAAAAAAGCCGTCCTTCCGATTGGTAAACGCATTGTGGTTCGTGTTATAAATCGCCGCTATCCTTCCGTTCACCTTGTCTCCGTCGTAGGAGAGAAATAGTTTCACCTCCGAATGCTCATGGAACGGGTGCTTACCCGGTGTGAGCATGTCTTTTTGAGCAATGAACAATTCCGGTACATAATTCGGATCGTGCTGATACAGATCATGCGGAAAATCAATGAACTTGCCTAATTCCTTCGGAGTGCTTACGGGGGCTATGCGGGTCATAGTCTTTGTCTTTCGATAATTGCGTCAGGACAAACCTCACGGTAAATGCGGGACATTTTGTCGACTGCTTCCTCGATCTGGCTGAATGTATGTGTAGCCATCAGCGAGAAACGGATCAGCGACTGTTCCGGGCGTACCCCTGGTGAAACCACCGGGTTTACGAAAATCCCCTCGTCCTGCAATCTACGTGTCATGATGAAAGTCTTCTCGTTGTCGCGGATATACAGCGGCAGGATCGGGCTTTCGGTTGCACCCAGGTCGAAACCATTCACGAGCAGCAACTCTTTCGCGTATCTTGTATTGGCCCAAAGGCGCTCCATGTGGTGCGGCTCTGTTTCGATAATGTCCAAAGCAGCCAATGTGCTTCCCACGGATGCGGGCGTCATGCTCGCGCTGAACATGAGCGAGCGCGCGCGGTGTTTCAGGTAATCGATCGTAGCAGCGTCACCGGCGATAAACCCGCCCAGGGAAGCCAGCGATTTGCTGAATGTTCCCATAATAAGGTCGGTCGTTTCGGTAAGGCCAAAATAAGAGGCTGTTCCCGCTCCTTTATCACCGATCACCCCGAGGCTGTGCGCGTCGTCAACGAGCACCGTCGCATCGAACTCCTGAGCGATGGCATTCAGTTCGGGCAATTTTACGATATCGCCTTCCATACTGAAAATCCCGTCGGTCGCGATCAGCTTCACTGCCTCTTCCGGCAGCAGGCTTAGCTTTTTGCGCAGGTCGTTCATATCGTTGTGCGCATACTTGATCACTTTCGAAAACGACAGGCGGCTTCCATCGATAATGGACGCGTGGTCGCTTTCGTCGAGGATGAGGTAATCGTTCCGGCCGGTGAGACATGATAATGCGCCCAAATTGGCCTGGTAACCGGTGCTGAACAATACTGCACCTTCTTTTCCCACATATTTAGCCAGGCGACGTTCCAGCTCCTCGTGGATATCGAGGGTTCCGTTGAGGAAGCGCGAACCCGCGCAGCCTGTTCCGTACTTCTGGGCCGCTTTTTGCGAGGCTTCGATGATGTAGGGATGGGATGTAAGTCCCAGGTAGGAGTTGGACCCGAACATCAGGACCGGCTTCCCGTTAATAATAACCTCGGTGTCCTGTCCGGACTCGATCGGTCTGAAAAAAGGATATACACCTTTTGCTCTTGCAATCGCCGGGTCTTTGAATTCGGCAATGCGATTATTTAAGATTTTACCCATAGTAATTTGTGTCAGAATCAACAGCTTGTTTTAGTGGGGTGCCTACCGGCATCAGGCTGCGGCCTGATAAAAGACATCAGGCAAGTCAGTTGGTATTGTAGCTTTTAATTCCCATGTTAGTACAATTAGATCGTGAGTCTGGATATTTGGATTTTTTGGCTTGTTGACCCGTCATCGATTGCCTTTAAATAATAAATTTCTGCCATTGAGAAACTCATATTTTGATTCGGCAACATTTCGGGTTAAGAGGTAAACCCAATCCCGGGCCGACTAGTTCATTAAAATACCCGTTCATTTTGTATTTTTCGGGTAAAAAGAAAAAAAATGTTTTGCCCCGTTTCCGTGCCCGGACCTGTAACCGTCAAGCTCTGACCGACTTTGCGTTTGCAGGAAGAAGTTAAAGTTACCGGACAAAACATTAATTTTTTCATGTTACCAGACTCAGTTTCTTTAAAATTCTTCCACTACAACGCTTTCCTGTACCCTCCCCGGCTTCGCACGCCACGCGTTCCATTTTTCTCCCAGCCTGTCAACCAGATAATATGCCATCGGCACCAGGTAGATTGTAAGGAGCATCGAGCTGGTCAAACCGCCGATCAGTACCCATGCGAGCGAGTTCTTCCATTCGGCCCCGGCACCTGTTGCGGTGGCTATCGGCACCATCCCGATCACCATCGCGATCGTGGTCATCAGGATCGGCCGGAGGCGTTCTTCGCCGGCAATGAGAATGGCCTGGCGGAATGGCACACCCAATGCCTTTTGCTGATTGGCAAAATCGACGATCAGGATCGCATTCTTCACTACGAGGCCGATCAGCATCAGCATACCAAGCATCGCGAATATTCCGATGTTCGACGACGATAATGCCAGCGCCAGCAGCGCGCCGATCACCGCTACCGGGATCGAAAACAGCACGACAAACGGGTACACAAAACTGTCGTAGAGCAACACCATGATGAAATACACGAGCATGAGCCCCGCCAACATCGCCAGCCCCAATGAACCAAAGCCTTCGCTCTGATTCTTAGCGTCACCGCCCCAGGTAAGTATAATGTCGTCCGGGAGCGGATTTTCCTTTAAACCGGCCTGAATATTACTCACCAAAGTTCCCGATCCAATCCCTAATGTATTGGCGGTGACTGTGACGGATGAGCGACGGTTTTTGCGCTCAACAATACTCGGACCGGTACTCAGGGTTACATCCGCAAACTGTGCAAGCTGCACGGATTGCTTAGCCACCGGACTGTAAAATGTAATCGCCTTCACATCCTCGGGGTTCTTGCGGTCGAATGCGTCGAGCATAATGCGGATATCGTAGTCTTCTCCCCCATCGCGAAATTTAGAATCGTCGTTACCGGCGAATGCATTTTGCATGGTTGCACCCACGGTTTGAATGTCCAGACCCAATTTTGCCATCTTTTCTCGGTCGATATCCACGCGCACCTCAGGGTTACCAGCCTCTACCGAGACGTTGACGTCGTTTGCTCCCGGGGTTTTCCGGAGGCGATTGGCGAGGTCATTTGCCGCGGCCAGGATTTTATCGAGGTTGTCGCCGCTGAGGAATACTTCAATAGGCGCAGTTCCTGAATTTACCATCCCGATAGCTGCCGAATTGAATTCCACTCCCGCGAATTTCTGTTCCAGTTCCTTACGTACCGAGAGCATATAATCCTCTGTCGGCTGTGCATTCTTGCGTTCTTTTACTGGTATAAGCTCCACTGTAAGCTCTGTACGGTTGGTCTCGCCACGTCCTGAACTGTTCAGACCGGTACTTGCACCACCGACGTTCGCGAAAATCGTTTTTACTTCCGGTTTTTTGCGTAGGTAGTCTTCAATGCTTCGCGCCGTGAGGTTATTCTGTTGCAACGAGGCACTTTTATCGAGTTTCATCGTGAGCAGGAACTTACCCTGATCACCTTCCGCCACAAATTCCGAACCGATAATACCCAGGCCCATTACCCAGCCGGTCATGACCACGATCGCCACCAATATACCCGAGAAAGCCAGTTTGTGCCCTAGCACCCATTCCAGGGAGCCGTGGTACCATTTTGTGATTGCTGTCAAACCTTTTTCAAACCAGATCAGGAAAGCTTGCGCCGGATTTTTTGGGTTAAGACGTTCGACTTTCGCCATATTGGACGTCATCCAGGGAGTTAATGTAAAACTCACGAGCAAACTGACCATTGTAGCAAAGGCAACCGTCAATGAAAACTGCCTCAAAAGATCTGCAATCACCGAATTCACAAAGGTAATCGGCACAAAAACGACCACGATCACGAGCGTAATGGCTAATGCAGCAAAACCGATCTCGGTAACGCCGTCGATGGTAGCATCCCAGGCATTTTTACCCATTTCCAAATGCCGCTGGATGTTTTCCAGGATCACAATCGAGTCGTCGACCAGGATACCGATCACGAGCGAAAGCGCAAGGAGCGTCATCAGATTGAGCGAATAGCCCATTACGTACATAAAAAGGAATGCGGCGATGAGCGAAGCAGGTACCGAAACCATGACGATGAATGCATTCCGGAAGCTGTGCAGGAACAGCAGCATTACCACGGCGACGAGGATTACCGCGATCACCAAATCATGCGTTACCGCTTCCACCGATTCCAGCGTAAATATCGAACTGTCGTAAGCGATCGCGAATTTAATTTTGTCTTTGGCATTGGCCTTCTCAATGGAAGCCAGCTTCGCCTGTACCGATTTGCTGATCTCGACGGCATTTGCATCGGATTGTTTCTTGATAAACAAACCAATACCGTTTCCGCCATTGTACCGGCTGATGCTCTCGGCGTCGGTCAGGCCGTCGGTGATCTCGGCCACGTCGCCTACCCGGATCGGGCTGTTGTTTACCGGCGATGTGATGACAAGGTTGCGGATATCGTCGAGTGAGGCGAATTTACCGGCTAGCCGCAAGGTCATGTTCTCCGACGTACTTTTCACTTTCCCGGTCGGGAAATCAAGGTTGGCCTGGTTAATGGCCTGTGTTACCTGCAAAAGCGATAGTCCGTAGAAACGCAGTTTATCATTATTTACATTAACACGGATCTCCCGCTGGTCGCCGCCGGTCATCGTAATCTCGGCCACGCCTTCGATCTGCTGCAACATCGGCAGGTATTTGTCTTCTACCTGTTGATAAAAAACTTCATTGGGCAGGCTCGAAGTCGCAAGCAGCTGCATAATGGGCTGGTCGCTCGGCGAGATTTTGGATAATGAAGGAGTCTCGGCGTCGTCGGGCAGGTCGCTGAGCATATTGTTCACATCGCGCTGGGCATCCTCCAATGCCTTATCGATGTCGGTACCCGCCTTAAACTGCACGATCACGAGCGACGCACTTTCCATCGATTTGGAAGTCACGTCTTCGATATTATCCAGGCCGGACACCGCGTCTTCTATCTTCTTGCTGACCTCGGCCTCTACCTCCGTCGGCGCCGCGCCTGGATATAATGTTGTAATGGTGATGGTCGGAACGGAGAATTCCGGCAGCAGCACGTAGCTAAGCTGGTTATAGGAAACCAGACCGCCAATGAACAGGATCGCGAAAAGCACGATGATCATCGACGGGCGCTTCAATATGGTTTCAATGAATTTCATGAGCTTATTGATGAAGTGTTTACTGTGCGATAACCGATGTCCCGTTTTGCAGGTTGATCTGCCCGCTGGTCACGACCTGGTCCCCGGCTTTCAGGCCTTTGGTAATTTCATAGTATTCGTTCGTGGTTGCACCTACCGCTACGTCGCGCAATGCGGCTTTGCCGTTTTCAACCACATACAATTGCGGCTGCTTCGCCGAGCCCATGATCGCTTGCCGAGGTACCGCCAATGCCTCGCCCTTCACGCGCGCCGCGCTTGCGATCGAGCCATACATGCCCGCTTTCAATGGATTGGTTGATGAATTCTGCACAGTAATTTCCACAGGATAGTTATGTGCCTCGTCGCCCTGAGCGGCAACCATCGTCACCCGGCCATTGAAGTTCGCATGCGGGTATACATCCGTGTGTACGGAAATGCTTTTACCTGTCCTAAATTCATTCACCGATTTCTCAGGAATATTCACAACCAATTTCAGTGAAGAAATATCAGTAATCTCGGCGATCGGTGTTCCCTGACTCACTACCGAGCCTTTCTCCACCATTTTAGCAGTGATAATTCCGCCAAACGGCGCAATAATGCTGGTGTTTTTGATCTGCTTGTTCAACTGCTTGATTTGCGCCTGCGTGCTGCGGATGCTCAACTCCGTCCTTTCGACATTCACCGCAGGAACCGCGTCGCCTTTCACCAACGCTTCGTAGCGTTTCAAGTCATTCTGATAACCTTCCAATGTCACTTGCAAAGCCTCCACCTGGTAATGCAGCTGCTCGTCGTCGATCTTAGCGATCAATTGCCCGGCGGCCACGTGCTGCCCTACTTCTACATTGAGTTTCACGATCTCGCCACCTGCCTGGGGACGGATTTCAGCCTTCCGGTTTGGGTCAAACGATCCCAAAAACCCCGATTCCTGTGAAAGATCGCGTAGTTCAGCCACTGCTACCTTCACCCCTACCTTGGGGTCAGGGTCTGGTACATATACCTTTTGCTCTGTTTTTTCCTTGTTGCTCAGCAACTTCGCCGCAGTAAGCCCTAGTACGGCAATAATTCCCAGGAAGATGAATAGACGTTTCATGAGTGTTGAATGAGTGAATTGTGAATGAGTGAATACTTTGGAGTGAAAATCCGAGCGAAGGCGACGAGAGAACAAGCAACATTCACTCATTCGCACATTCACTCATTAATTTTTAGCTGTTGATGAAGTGCCTGTCTGTTGATGAAGATGGCATTATTGATGAAGTATCTTTATTTCTGAACCAGTTGCCCCGTGGCCTTTTTCCATTCCAACTCGGCTTTCAGGATTTGTACGAGCGAGGTCAGGTAATTGCTTTGGGCATCGAGAAGGCTGTTTTCGGCCTGTATTACGTCAGTGAGCGATACGGTACCTTCTTTAAATTGAAGCTGGATTTGCTTGTAAACCCGCTCCGCAAGCGCTACCTGCTCTTTTTTGGCATGGATGTTCTTTTGCTCCACGCCGAACTTGTTCCGCGCATTGTTTTCTTCCATTTGAATGGCCTCGCGCACCTGCCTCAACTGAACGTCGAGTTTCTCGCGGTCGATCTGGTTTTGACTGCGTTTCGCTTTCCTAGCCAGCCCGTCGAATACATTCCAGTTGAGTTGCAAACCCGCCCAGTAACCGGGCACGTCCTGGAAGGTCGAGTTTTCTCCGCCCTGTGCGTAGAACGCCATATTCGCCACGCCGTAGGCATTCACAGTGGGGATCAGCCCGGAGCGTATATTCTTGTCCTGCAACTCGTTAAGATCCTTTTGCTTTTGAAGCAAAGCCACATCCGTACGCCTCGTCTTATCCCATTCGGCATAATCCGGCAGCGTCACATTACGAACGCCAATTAGTATACGCACTGTATCATTTTGGGGGATTCCGGTGTAGTATTTCAAAAGGTTGACCAGCTGATTGTAATTATCTCTCAGCGTCGCCTGCTGTGTTTCGGTGGAAGTTTTGTTAATCAATATCCTGTCCACATCCACGCGCTGGCCAAGTTTATTCTGGTAAAGCAGGGCGGAAACCTTGTAAAGTCTATCCAGCGAAATAAGGTTACTATCCAGAAACGCCATCTGTTGAGCCACGGTAACCAGGTTGTAATAGGCATCCGTCACATTGTAGGCAACATCCTCTTTTGTCCGCGTGGTACTCAGGGAAGTCAGCTCGCGATTCAGGTTAGCCGCTTTCAATGCATATTTCACCGACGGATTATACAGTGCCTGAGTCACTTGCGCGGTTGTCGAAAGATTATAGGGTAATCCGAATGCGAGCGTACTGAACTGCCCTTCCGGTCCGCCGAATGCGCTGGCTGGCACTACTTGTCCCGGAATTTTGAAATACCGCTTGTAGTCCCCCGACACGTTCAGGCTGGGCAACAGTCCAGCGCGCACCTCGTCGATCTTCGCATTCGTTTTGGCTTCATCGAGCCGCGCGGCCTGAACACTGAAATCGTTTTTCATGGCCAGGTCCAGCAATTGGTTGAGGTCGTACTGTTGCGCCTGGGTCTGCTGAAAAAGCATCAGGCATAACATCCCCGTGACATGGAACAGGTGTTTCATGGCTAGAACAAATGTTTATTTTAAATGTTTGTTTAATGAAGTGGCAAAAAAAATGGCTACCCGATCACCAGATAGTTGCACACCATCGCCTTAATGTGCTCCTTTTGTTCTTCCGCGTATTTCTCGAAATCCGGGTCGGTCATCACGAAAAGCTCCTTATGGATTTCTTTCCCCATAAAAATAAACTCGACGCCGCATTTGATCAGTGGAAGGATATTTTCGAGCTGCATGGGCCGCAATGTCCCGTTGGCCGCCCCTTCCTCCAACTGCTTTTTGAAATAAGTCTCCCTGACCTGCCTGAAAATCGACATATCCGGAAAAAGTCTTTGCGGTGATTTGTGGATCTCGTTCATGATGAAAATTATCAGGTCGGGTTCCTTTTTCATCATTTCGAAGTCATTGTCGATAATCTCCGAGATCTTGGTTTTTATATCAATGTCCTTGTTCAGGATCGCGAGCATGTTCTGAAAGTATTCTTCCAGCACATCCTTGAAAATTTCAAGAAACAACTTCTCCTTGCTTCTGAAATAGTAGTTCGTCAATGCAATATTCATATCGGCTTCCTTCGCGATATCACGCGAGGTAGTGCCGTCAAAACCTTTCTTCAGAAAAACACGCTTTGCCGCCTCCCTTATCTTATCCTCACTTTTTTCTGTAACGCACTTCACGATTCTGGTGTGTTAGGTTTTTGTTAATGATTGCAGCTGCTTAATTGAATCAACGGATCAAAGTTGTGCAATAGAAATAACAATGCCAAATGTTTTAAATGAAAAGTTTAAACAACCATTTAAAATATACATTTGAAACTAATATTTACCAGTTTTATCCAATTCTTATCACTTGCTATTCAAGCATATTCCACTCGGCCGTGCGCTCGCCTTGCTTTTCGACGAGCCACACCCTGCTGCCTTTGAAGTGTTTGAGGTATTTTTTGCTCCTTTTAATGCCCGCCACGCTGAATGCTGTCGCCAGCGCGTCTGCCACCGTTCCGTCGGGGGAGATGACCGTCGTGCGAACGTGAAAAAGCAGGCCGATACCTGTTTTAGGATCAACGATATGCGAGTAGCGAACACCTTTGTATTCCATAAAGCGATAAGTAGGGCCGGAAGTGGCGAGCGCCACATTGGACAGTTGCATGGCTTTCAGCGAATCGCTGCCGTTGGACACATTGATATTCCAGCCCTTCGAACCCGGAGGCGGATCGGTAAGGACGATTTTCCCGCCCGCATCCATCATGGCCGACGTGATGCCCAGTTTTTTGAGCTCCTTAATGGCTTCTTCGGCAGCATACCCTTTGCCGAGACCACCGATATCAAGCCGCATGCCTTTCTGCGTCAGCATAATACTCCGCGACCTGGCGTCCATTTTCAGTTTTGAATAGCCTGTACGCGCCAGCGCATCGCGGATCTCCTCGTCGGGCGGGAAAATTCCTTTACGGGTCGCGTGGCGCCACATCTGCACCACCGGCCCAAGCGTAGCGTCGAAAACACCGCCCGTTTTGGCACTGATGTCCTGTGAAACGGCCAATATTTCAAAAAGATCCTTGCTTACCGGCACCCATCTCCCGCTCCCGGACGTTGCCGACAGCCGGTTAATCTCGCTGCCGTCGCGGTAATCGCTCATAATCTCGTTCAATTCCTCCACCCTCTTGAACGCATTACCCGCCGCGACCTTCGCAATCGAATCATTAGGTGCGTAAAAAACGAGTTTGAAAGGGGAGCCCATCAACCCCTTTTCAAAAGTGTAGCGCATCTGCTGCGCATGTAGCGGGCATAAAGCGGCGGCCAGGCAGAAAAGAAACAGAGGGACTGAAAGCTTTGGAAATGAAGACATTGGAGTAAATACAAATAATTGCATGGCAAATTACTCCATTTCGCGCAATTCACGGGCCGTGCTGCGGCGATAATTTGTGCCAGGGGCTATAACGACGAAAGGGGGTACGGACCTCCCGTCCATACCCCCTTCGCTTCCGGTACTTATATATTAGTAATCGCTATACTCGTCAATCCAATTGCTCTCCTCAGGTTGATGATGTGCATTAATAGCATCTTTAATCAGTCCTGCACCTATGAATGGCAGGGAAACAACAGTCGAAATAATCATCGCGAAAAACATAATAGTTGCAAAAAATAACTTCCCGGAATACCCAACAACGCTTGATAAGAAGTTCATACTAATGCAATTATTTATACTAAAATTCATATATCAAAGTTAAAAAAAATAACCGTGCCAATCCAATAAATATGCTTATTTTAGGATATAATTTAATGTTTTACAGGCATTTTATTACAAACCTGAAAAGACTAGTAGCAAGGGTTCTACAAAGCCAAGAATCATTTCCCACTAAATGTAACCGAATATGAAATTAATTTTACACCAACATGCTTGCCCTGATTCATGAGTAAATTTTTTGTGGCTTTACTAAGAGTTATTTTTGCCGCCATTCTCGGTACCGCCGCGCTGCTTACTACCATTATTATATCGCCTCTTCTCCTGATTATGTGGATCTGGAAAATTCTCACGGGGACGCCTCCCCGTCGGTAAAACAGGACTTCCTATATTGCAGGTAAACAGAACCTGTCCAATCACGTTCATGAAAAGAAGAAACTTTATCCGGCTTGGCTCGGCAGCGGGGGTGTTTGCCGTCATGCCCGCATTTGCCTGGCAGCCCGCTCCCTCCGTATATGCGGAAATGACCGTAGCCGAAATGACCAAACGCATGCAATCGGGCAGGCTTACTTCGTTAGCATTGACGCATCACTACCTCGACGAAATTGCCCGCACCGACAAGGCAGGGCCAAAACTTGCTTCGGTGATCGAGCTTAACCCTGACGCGCTGCGCATTGCGGCATCGCTTGACAAGGAGCGTAAATCGGGTAAAATCCGCGGGCCGCTGCACGGCATCCCGGTTCTCATTAAAGACAATATCGACACCGCCGACCAAATGAAAACAACTGCCGGCTCGCTGGCGCTGCTTGATAATGTGGCTTCGAAAGACGCCTTTCTCGTAACGCGGCTCAGGGAAGCCGGAGCGGTGATTCTGGGCAAAACCAATCTCAGCGAATGGGCCAATTTCAGGTCGACACGGTCGTCGAGCGGGTGGAGCAGCCGGGGCGGGCAGACAAGAAACCCCTATGTACTGGACCGATCCCCGTGCGGATCAAGTTCCGGCTCGGCGGTGGCGGTGGCCGCCAATCTTTGTGCCGTGGCGGTAGGCACCGAAACAAACGGCTCCATCGCCTGCCCGGCGTCGATGAACGGCGTCGTCGGCATTAAACCGACCGTCGGGTTGGTGAGTCGGAGCGGCGTCATCCCCATTTCGAAAACGCAGGATACTGCCGGCCCATTCGGACGGACTGTCGCCGATGCGGCCGCACTACTCGGGGCCATAGCCGGCCGGGACCCCGCCGATCTTACCCAACATACAGCCTCACAGCAGCTACCCACGGATTATGCCGCGTTCCTGGATGCCGATGGCCTCAAAGGCAAGCGTATTGGAGTCGAAAAGACGATGCTGAAAAAGCATGAGGGAATAGACGACCTATTGGCTAAGGCTTTGGAACAAATGAAAGCTGCCGGCGCCGAAATTGTGGAAATCGAGTACATGAAGGTGCAGCAGCTGCCGGGGGCGGAATCGCTGGTGTTGCAGTATGAGTTCAAGGATGGGATCAACCGCTATTTGTCCAAGTCCAATGCGAAAATCAAGTCGCTGGAAGGCCTTATTGCGTATAACAAGGCCAACAAGGCAAAAGTGATGCCGTATTTCGGTCAGGAGCTTTTCGAAACGTCCCAGGCGAAAGGCGATTTAAATACCAAAGAATACAAAGAGGCACTGGAAAAAATCAACAGCGTGGCCGGCACATTGAGCGACCTGCTCGATAAACACCGGCTCGACGCATTATGCGGCCCATCCACCGGTGCAGCCTGGTGCATCGACCTCGTCAATGGCGATTTCTGGACCGGTTACGGTTCCTACGGTCCGGCAGCGCTATCCGGCTTCCCGTCGATTACATTACCGATGGGCATGCTGAGCGGCCTGCCGGTAGGCATTTCCTTCCTCGGCAAGGCTTACCAGGAACCGGAGCTGATCCGCATCGCGTATGCGTACGAACAGGCGTCGCGGAACCGCGTGGTGCCGGAGTATGTGCGGAGTGTGGGGAGGTTGTGACGCCCCTCACCGCGCCAGATACCTTTCATAAAAGGACCCTTTCTGCCCCAGAAACTGATTGGCTTCCTGCTCCGAATAAACGGCTTTGCCCAGCTGGTAGAAATCCTCGTATTGATTATAAGGATAAGGCGTGAATTTCACCTTATCGGGGAAAAGTGATTGCATGATAACATTTTCCGTCAGCGCCCGCTTGATGTGCGATAAGGGAACGACCAAGCCCAGCACGAGGAAAATAATGATCGGGTAAGCGACGCGCATTTTATACCAGCCGGGGTGCTCTTGCGCCCATTCGGCAAAGCGGTGCAGTATAAAAAGTGACAACAGCGTGAGTACGGGCGTGCTTCCGCGCAGGAACCAGTCGTTCCATTTACCCATCCGGAAAAGGGATATCATGATCAAGAGCAGAAAAAGGCCGTGGATCACCGGAGCGTACTGGCTTTTGTGCAGCTTCAAAATGAGTACAATGCCGTAAAGTACCGCAAGGTCGATCACCACGCCAAAGAAATAGTGGAATGCAATTTCATTCAGCGGATTGAACTGCCAGATAAAACCGGACACAACGGAGTTTTTGCCTTGTAAAAAGAAAAAGAAGGTCGGTATAAAAAGCAAACCTGGCAGGAAAAGGTCGAGCATCGGCCTTGGGTTGAGAAAATACCGGGGCTCCTTGTAGTAGCGCAGGACGATCAACATCCCGAAGATGATCACGAAAACGATTGACGGGAAAATGCCCCAGATAAATATGGAGATGACGGCCAAAAAGCTCTTTTCAGGCTTTTTGAGATATACATAGTCATTGAAAAGAATGCATGAGACGATGATGATCGGTATGAGCTGGTTGGGAGCCCATTGCGTCTGGTAAAGAACCGGCCATATTTCGGTGAAAAACGGCGGTACGTGGTAATTGAGACCGATCGCACGCAGGAAAAGCACTTTGGTAACATGCCCCACCCCACCCAGCGAAAGGAAGAAAACCAGCGAAAGGTAGCTTTTACGCGTAAAAATAAAGATCCAGCAGATGCCTATAAAAAGGCCAACCGACGCCCACAGATATAAGGCAATGCCCGAAAGTTCGCCCAAACCTTTCGAAATCAGCGCTGGAACCAGAAAAAAGCCGAAGTAATGGCAGGCATAACGGCCATTCTCCTTAAAAGTAACCGGCCAAGACTGATTGTAAAGGGTGTAATATTTCGAATTGTGTGCCCAGAAATCAAATGCCTGGAAACAAAAGCCCCCTATCCCCGAAAACGCAATAATCGCCAGTGAAATGAATGCAATCTCGACCATATGACGGGGAGCGAGGTCGGTTTTCAGCGTCTTTTCCCGCTGGTAGCTGATGAAGTACATAACCGCAAGCCCCACGACCAGACATACCGAAATGGGCATCCTGAACCAGCCGATTGAAAAAATCAGGTTGGGAAGCAGCAGATAACCCAGACTTAAATTGCGCAGTACAGTTGTTTTCATTCAGTTCCCTATATTCAACGGGCAGTTCCAAAAAGTGTTTTCAACGAAATCCGACAAAACTACTAGAAATATCTTGTCATCAGATACTGACAACCCCTTACTTGTAACCGTTGCAACGTTAATATCATTTTAGTATTAAATATACCAAAAATCGAACGTAGGGAAGCAGGATAGTTCGCAAACGGCCTACCATTTATCCCGCGGGATCGTCACAAATTGCAAGTAACCCGCGGTGTTCTGAGCCTTTTCTGCCCAAATACCTAATCCGACCTTCATGGACAGAAGACAATTCGTAAGGAACAGTACACTGGCACTCTGCACATTACCTGTTATGCGGGCACCCGGCGACCGGCCGGCCCATCACATTCAGGCGGACTCCATGCCCGATTGGCTTCAGACGCTGGTGAAACAGGCCGACAAAAGCATTGAATCCTTGCTGACTTTTCAAACAAAAGACTCCAAAAGCCCGGACCTCGGTGGTTTGCGCGATGGTTTCGACCTGCTGAATCCACATAGTACGGCCGCATTGATCCAATATGGCGCGAGCGGCTTGTTTTCGCCGGGCTCTAAATTCTACCGATCCAAAGAACTGCTCGCCAGCATGGACCTGGCCGCATTGTACCTGATCAAAACCCAACATAGCGACGGCACCATTGACCTGCTTTCGACCAACTTTCATTCGACGCCCGACACCGGTTTCCTTGTGAAGCGACTGACGATGGCGTATAGGCTCATCGAACAATCGGGGACGGAAGGTGCCGACAAAATGCTGCTCAACCTGAAAACGTTCCTCGTACGCGGGGGCGACGCGTTGAGCGTGGGCGGCATTCATACGCCCAACCACCGCTGGGTAGTGTCGGCCGCACTGACCAAACTGAACGAGCTCTGGCCCAATCCCAAATATGTCGCGAGAGCAGAGCAATGGCTGGCGGAGCACATCGATATCGACCGCGACGGGCAGTATAATGAGAAGAGCACATTCATTTACTCCTCTCTTAGCGACCGGCTGCTTATTACCATCGGCAAAGGCCTTAAAAAACCGGAGCTCTTCGACGCCGTCCGGAAGAACCTCGACATGACGATGTATTACGTGCATCCTAACGGCGAAATTGTAACAGACGCTTCCGGGAGGCAGGACAAGGCCATTGTGGGCACGCTTGAAAACTACTATTATCCTTACCGTTACTTTGCCATCAAGGACAGAAACGGCGAGTATGCTGCTATGTGCCGCTTAATCGAAAAGACCGCCGCCATGAAAACGGCGGGTTTTCTGGATTACTTCCTGACCGATCCTTCGCTTTGGGCCGAATTGCCCGCCGATAAACCGGTGCCCGTCGATTATGTCAAAACTTTCCCGAACTCAGGCCTCGTGCGCATACGCAGGGACCGCTGGGACAGCACGCTCATCGCGAATAACCCAGTCTGGTTTACATTCATGAAGGGCAATGCAGTGTTGCAAGGTGTACGGTTTGCATCTTCTTTTTTCGGGAAAGGCCAGTTCCAATCTGAGAAAATCATTGAAAATGGGAAAGAATGGGTCCTGACGCAGAAACTCGACGGCCCTTATTTTCAGCCTTACCCGAAAGAATCCATTGTCGCGGATGGCGACTGGGAGAAAATGCCGCGGAATTTTCGGCCCCAAAGCGAGGTACAGATCCTCGAAACAAAGGTAATGATCTGGGAAACTCCGGGAGGAATGGAAATCGAAGTAGCAACGAACGGTACCGAGCGTGTTCCGGCTGCATTGGAACTGATTTTCAGGCCTGGCGGAACGCTCAAAGGTGTTTCCAAAATTGAAAACACCAAGGATTCGTGGCTGCTAAAAGAGGCAGCCGGCTCTTATGAATTGGGGGGTGACACCATTTCTTTCGGTCCGGGGCTGGCGCTGCACAAGAACATCGCACTACGGGGAGCCTTGCCAGCCATGGAAGCGCCTACTGTTTTTCTCACCGGCTTTACGCCCTTCAAGCATGTGATCCGCTTTTCGTGAGGCTCATTCTAAAACTGTTTCCAACCCTGGCGGCGGCCGCTACGCCTGGGCGTCGAATCAGTTCTTAATGTTTGCTGATCCAGTCGAGGATGTAATCGGCATCTTCTTTCCAGGTAGGCTGACCTAAAACGAAGTGGTTACGGCCAGGGAACTCTTTGTAATCCAGCACCGAGCCGTTGTTTTTGTAGGCTTTGAAGTTGCGGAGATTCAGTGAGGCAGGGATAATATTGTCGAATTCACCCGAGGTAATCAGCAATGGGGCGTGTGCTTTTTTGAAATCCACTTTGGCTGCGGAAGTAATACCGCCGCGGGCTACGGTTTTGGATTCGGGGATGACGTTCTCTTCCCAGGTTTTCATTTGTTCTTCGAGCGTCATTCCGTTGGTGAAAGCATATTGCCAGTCGGCGAGCGACATCAGATAAGTTTTTTTCAATGAGGTAAACAACCCGAATACTTTATAACCCGCTTTCAGGAAGGAGAATTCGTAAGGGATCACGCCTTGTGGGGGAACTGGGTGGATGGCGATACCTGCAACGCCTAAATCACGGTTAATCAGAATTTGTGTGATCAAACCGCCCAGAGAATGGCCGATGATGATCGGTTTTTCGGGTAATGCTTTGATGAAATCGGCATAATGGTCGACCAGCTCTTTGAATGTCAGACCGGCCAGTGCGGTATCGTTGGGTTGTCTGTCTCTCAGTTCAGCGGCGGGTGCATCTTTGTGGGGCCAGGCCGGTGCGTAAGTGGTGTAACCCTGGCCTTCAAAATACATTTTCCATTGGTCCCAGCCATTGTGGCTTACGAATGCACCTGTTACAAATACGACGGTTTTGGTGTTATTGGCTTTCATGATTTCTATCGGTTAAAAGTTGATTTTCTTTCTTGTTCAATCTTTGAACATGACAAAATTCAGCACAAAGCCAGACTATATTCTTAACCCAAGTTAAGATCGTCATTTACCCACCATTCTTTTTCTGATCCGGCTCAAAGAAGGTGCCTGAATGCCCAGATAAGAGGCTATATGGTACAACGGGACGTTGTTAAAAATGTCGGGATGGTTCTGGATCAGTTCGAGGTAACGCTGCTCGGGCGTACGGAACATGAATTCCTCGGCACGGTTCATGGCCAGGTTAAATGCAGTTTCCGCCACCAGCCGACCGAAACGCTCCCAATGATGTGACCTACCATATAATTCATTGAGATGATTTATATGAATGTACAGTACGGTCGACTCCGTCATCGATTCCGTATAATAGCTACACGGCGTTTGTGTTACGAAACTCTTATACGCTACCACCACTTGGTTCTTTGAAAAGAAAAAGACATTCTTCTCGTCCGCCGATTCGTCATCTATATAGTAAGTCCGGAACACACCGTCGAGGATAAACCCCAGGTACTTGCAAACATTTTTGTATTCATTATAAAACTCTCCTTTCCCGTAGGTCTTTCGTTGCCAGTACGGCGCCGACAATTCAAATGCTTCGGCATCGATCCCCGCGAACTGATTGAGGGCGTAGTTCAGGATTTGTGTTTCGGTCATGAGTTATGCAGGTGGTTGACGTATATTCCAAAAATAGCCAGCAAATGCATTATTTCCGAATCGAATCGGGCACTAGGCCACCGGGGCCGGGATATTCATACAAAAACCTCATTACCAGCCACCTAAAATGCCGATTATTCGTTAAATTTGATTACCTCCCCTGACGATGCAGCTTCGGACCTCAAACGTTTCTTAACTATGCTGAGAAAGATTCTACCGCTCGTGCTGGTTTTCCTGGCGCAGGTCTGTCTGGCAAACCAGATCCTGATACCGATGGACAATACGCAAACCAACCATTTGAAGGCATACGGACTGGCTTACATTCTGCTGAAAGGGGATATTGAAGTCGATTGGCTGCTTAATTACCGGGGTGGTAGTTTTAAAATCCAATACAGCAAATCGATTGAAAATGAGTGCAAACTGAGGGCGGTTTCCTATGAAGTGCTTTCGGAGGCGGCAAGTGCCCAGATCGTAAACGAGATCAGCAATCCGAATGTGAATATGGATGTGGTGAAACTGTTCAAGGCGGCGAAAATCGCGGTGTACTCGCCGATCAAGATCAGTCCGGCCGAATTTGAAAATACCGACGCGGTGTTACTTGTGCTCAAATATGCCGAAATCCCTTTTGAAGTCATTTACGACGAAGAAATACTCCGCGGCGATCTTCCCAAATACGATTGGCTGCATTTGCACCATGAGGACTTCACGGGGCAATTCGGGAAAAACCTGCGCCGTACCAGTGAGGCCGATATCAAAGCCCAGGAAGCCATTGCCAGTCGTTATGGTTTCTCCAAAGTACCCAAAATGAAACTTGCCGTCGCCAAGGCCATTAAAGAGTTTTGCGCCGGCGGGGGCTTTCTATTCGCCATGTGCTCCGGCGCCGAAACGTTCGATATTGCCCTTGCAGCCGAAGGCGTAGACATTGTGGATAACCTCGACGGCGACGGCATAGATCCGGACGCCCAGTCCAAGCTGGATTTCGACAAGACATTCGCATTCTACAATTTCAAATTGCAACTCGACGAGTACGACGGGATGAATTTCTCGGATATCAATTCCGCGGCCGGCCGCTACCGGGGCTGGGGCGAAAACGATGCCTATTTCTCCCTATTCGATTTTTCGGCTAAATGGGACGTGATACCCGCCATGCTCGTGCAAAACCACGAGCACCTGATCCGCGAGTTTTTCGGACAAACCACCGCATTCTCCAAATACACCGTCAAACCGAGCTCGCTCGTCATGGGCACCAGCAGCAACTCCGACCGCTACATCTACGGTGAACTTGGTCGCGGGCAATGGACCTTCTACGGCGGCCACGATCCCGAAGGCCGCGGCGGAGGTGGTCGCCGGATGCCAACCGACCTGAACCTCTATCCCAACTCGCCGGGTTACCGGCTGATATTGAACAACGTGCTGTTTCCTTCCGCTCGAAAAAAGAAACGGAAGACTTGATCATTCAGAATGGGCATCTGCTCATCCGTTGTTGACTTCCGGTGGTATTTTGGGTAGATTTACTTAAAAGAACGCGCTATGCCCACAATCGTAACAGATATCAACGAACTAGACCTGAGCGGAACTTATACTTACGCCGATTATTTGCTTTGGCATTTCAAGGAGCGCGTGGAACTGATTAAGGGGAAGATTTTTAAGATGTCACCCGCGCCGAGTACCCGGCATCAGCAAATCTCAGCGAAATTACATTTGAGGATAGGTGGTTATTTTGAAAACCATTACTGTCAGGCTTTTTTCGCTCCGTTCGATGTAAGATTGCCTAGAAAGGACCAAAATGTCGCGGATCAAAAAATCTACACCGTGGTACAACCGGACCTGTGTGTAATATGCGACGAGGCAAAATTAGACGAGCGTGGTTGTTTAGGAGCGCCGGATCTGATCGTTGAAGTACTTTCTCCCGGCAACTCGAATACAGAGATGCATAACAAGTTTGAATTGTACCAGGAATCCGGCGTCCGGGAATATTGGCTTGTTGAACCGTCTCAAAATGCGGTGTTGGTATACGTGCTCGATAAGACAGGAAAATATGTGGGATTGCAGCCAGCAGTTGAATCGGTGCAATCGTCCATTTTTCCCGAGCTAAAAATCGATTTGGAAAAGATATTCAACTAGGCATCAATCCCAGCTCCATCTTAATATCCGCCCGTTTGAAGTTATGCCCCGTAAGCGGCACTTCCTCAAAGCCCAGCTTTTTGTACAGATTAATACCTGCCGCCGAGCCTCTCCGGTTCGAATACAGGATCACTTTGCTCGCTCCCAGCTCCCGCGCCTTCTCAATCACTGCATTACCCAGCAAATCGCCGATCTTTTTCCCCCGCATGCTTTTTGAAACAGTCATTTTGCTCATTTCAACTACATCGCCGTTGCGCTTTAACGCGCAGGTACCAACAGGCTCATCGCCGTACAGCGCGATCAGGATCGCGCCGCCGTCTTTCAGATAATAGGTTTCGGGATTGGAAAGCGTCTTCTCATCTTCCGGCTCTACTTCATAGGTCTCGGAAATCCAGGCGTAGTTTAGGTCGTAGAAGGCTTGTGCATACTCCGGTGTGTAGTCTACAATTCGAATGGCTGCATTGGTCTCCTCGTTTTCCATTCTTTTGTAGCGCTCAAAAAATCCTTCTTTGTTGAGTTGATATTCTGTTTCGTCCATAGCTTGCAAAAGGTTATTTGCATTATCGATAATCTGTTCCGCAGTTTTCCGGATTTTCCCCCAAACAGGCTGCATTTGCTCCACCAGGGCCTTGGCTTTCCCGGAAAGTCGCACCATACGTTTCCGTTCGTCGCGCCCGTCCTTAAATGACTCCACGAGCCCTTCTTTTTCCAGCTCCTTTAAAAGACTAATCGTGGACGGATGCGCGTATCCGATTTCCTCCGAAAGCTCCATAATACCCAAAGCTTCCTTCGCATGAAGCGCATAAATGACCGGAAACCATTTCGGTTCGAAGTTGATCCCATTGTGCTGGTAAATGAGCACGCCGTCCTTCCGGAACTGATCGCTCAGCCGCTGCAAACGCGTTGAAATTGCCAGAGCGCCTACTTCATTGAAGATGTTCATTTCAAAATATTGTAATTTAAGTTCAAATATACGTAGACAGCTACGTAATTAACAAACAAAGATGCGTTTTGTGCTGCCTTTTTGTTTAAAATAATTAATGAAAGGAAAAAACGATGGACACAACGATGGTTACGGCAGACTTCCAGGTACTTCCTGAGGATTTGAAAGTTATTGGAGATATTTAACTATTAAACCGCCTGTCCGTTCAGAAGCTCCCGCACCTCCTACCAACTCCGCAAGGCGTTCATAATCCCGCATTTGCCCTACATTTTTATCGCCGCCAGGCACAATGCATTTCAGCTCCGCCACGAGATTTTCTTCATTCAACTCATCCTGGATCAATTCCCGCACAGCCTCTTTCTCCAATATCAGATTTACCAGAGAAATAAACGGAATGCGGATCAGCCGCTTGGCCAATGCATACGAAATAGTGCTCGTGCGGTAGCAAACCACCTCCGGTACTTTGAGAAGAGCCGTCTCCAATGTAGCCGTACCCGAAGTCACGAGTGCCGCGTCCGCGACTGACAGCAGATCATAAGTACTTTCGTATACAATCGAAGTCTTGCCGCCGGATAAATGTTGATCGTACAATGTAGAAGGCAAATTCTTCACACCTGCAATCACATATTGATACTCCGGGAAATGCTTTTGTGTCGTCAGCATGGTGTCGAGCATGCCGATGATCTCCTGCTTGCGACTGCCCGGAAGCAATGCAATGATGGGCCGGTCGTCGAGGTGGTGTTTCCGGCGAAAATCGGGATCGGGGCGAAATGCTGCAATAGCATCCATGAGCGGGTTGCCCACATAATCCACTTGGTAATCGTATTTTTTGTAAAAATCGATCTCGAACGGGAAAATCACGAACATGTGATCCACATTGGCCTTGATCTTCCAGGCGCGTTTCTGATTCCACGCCCAGACTTTCGGAGAAATGTAGTAGAACACTTTCAGCCCCTTCGACTTTGCAAATGAAGCAATGCGCAGGTTGAAGCCCGGATAGTCGATGAGGATCAATGCATCCGGCTCATAATCGAGGATATCAGCCTTACATTTTTTGAGAAAACCGGTAATCGTCCGCAGGTTCATGACCACTTCCAGGAAACCCATAAAGGCGGTGTCCTTATAATGAGTTACTAGGCTCATACCCTCCGCCTCCATCATATCGCCGCCCCAGCCCCTGAATTGCGCATCCGGATCACTGGCCCTGATACCCTTGATCAGGTTGGAACCATGCAGATCCCCAGAGCGCTCGCCCGCGATCAGGTAATATCTCATAAGCGACCGGCTGTCGATAGTCGGCCGGCGGCAGTCAACCTATTCCCCATAATACTCCACAAAGTTCTTAGGTGTCTCGATCAGCTTTATATAATGCAGTTTCGCATTCGGCGCGGCCTGCGCGATGGACGGTTCGAGGATATTCCAGATTTCCATCACGAATATTTCGCAGGAAGCCATCTTGCCTTGCATGAAATCCACGTCAAGGTTCAGGTTCTTGTGGTCAACCTTGTCGACGATCTGCTCTTTCATGATATCGCCCAGCACTTTCAGATCAATCACAAAACCCGTATCCGGATCCGGCTTCCCTTTTACGGTAACAATCAGCTCAAAATTATGCCCATGCCAGTTGTTGTTGGCGCAGGGGCCAAATACTTCCTGGTTTTTCTCATCAGTCCACGCCGGATTGTAAAGCCGGTGCGCCGCATTGAAATGCTCTTTTCTTGTTACGTAAATCATAAAACTTCCTGCCACTTGATAATTCTGGCGCAAAATTACACCTTGTATCCGTAGTTTTGTTTGTTAACAAGAGGATAACTAAAAAAAATCCTATTTCGATCTTAAAATTTAAGAGTAGATCGACGTGGTTCGCTACTCTTATCTGGCATTCTTTTTACCGTTTAACATATAATCTAGATGATTATCGTAACAGGAGCAGCCGGCTTTATTGGCAGCGGGCTTATCAGCCGCCTCAATCAGGACGGCTTTAAAAACATTATTGCAGTGGACGATTTTTCCAAAATCGAGAAAGCAGAGAACCTCGAAGGAAAGATTATCAAGGAAAAAGTAGAAAGGAATGCACTTTTCGAATGGCTGGATGCGAACAACCGCGACGTGGAATTCATTTTTCACATCGGCGCGCGTACCGATACCACGGAATTCGACAAGGAAATTTTTGATGAACTGAATGTAAATTATTCCAAAGGCATTTGGGAGAAATGCGTAGCATATCAGATCCCCCTCGTGTACGCGTCGTCCGCAGCTACTTACGGGTTGGGCGAGCACGGGTACGACGATAATGAATCGACGATCGGCCAGTTGAAACCACTAAACCCCTATGGCGATTCCAAAAACGAATTCGACAAATGGGCATTGGCGCAGGAGAAAAAGCCTTTTTTCTGGGCCGGCCTGAAATTCTTCAACGTTTACGGGCCTAATGAATACCACAAAGGCCGGATGGCCTCGGTGATATTCCATGCTTATAACCAGATCAATGCGACGGAGAAAATGAAGCTTTTCCGCTCTCATAACCCGGATTTTAAGGATGGTGAGCAAATGCGTGACTTCATTTATGTAAAAGACCTGATCGACGTCTGCATTTTCTTCATGCACCACCGCAAAAACTCGGGTATTTACAATCTCGGAAGCGGTAAGGCGCGGACTTTCAAAGACCTCGTTACCAACACATTCCTGGCAATGGGTAAGACGCCGGACATTTCGTTTATCGATACTCCGGCCGATATCCGCGACAAATACCAGTATTTCACCCAGGCCAATATGAGCAAGCTGCGCTCGGTAGGATATACCCGTCCGTTCAGCAGCCTGGAAGACGGTATCGACGATTATGTAAAGAACTACCTGTCGTCAAAAACCTATTTATAACGCTTTTCGCCTACCAAAAAACAAAAGACGCGTCTGGCCAGGCGCGTCTTTTGTTTTAATCGGTCGAAAACCTATTTCCACCTTCAGCTACCGTAATCTCCACAATTTTCCGTATTTTTGACCTTCTGATTAAACTCAATCCCACTTCTCTGTGTTAGCATGATACCAACCAGAGTGTGACATTATTACGACTATGAGCAAAGAAGAAGAATTGTTGGAGGAAATCACCAGTTCGGAATACAAATACGGCTTTGTAACTGACATTGAGGCAGATGAGGCCCCTCCGGGTCTTAATGACGATATTGTCCGGTTTATCTCTGCCAAAAAGAATGAACCCGAATGGATGCTGCAATGGCGCCTGAAAGCATATCATTTGTGGCTGACTATGGACGAGCCGAAATGGCCGAATGTGCATTATCCGGCTATCGATTTCCAGGCTATCAAATATTACTCTGCGCCAAAGAAAAAGAAGGCGGTGGAGAGTATCGACGACATCGATCCCGAGTTGCGCAATACTTTCGAAAGGCTGGGAATTTCTTTGAATGAACAAAAAAGGATTTCCGGCATTGCCGTTGACGCGGTAATGGACTCCGAGTCGGTCTTCACGACTTTCAAGGATACGCTCAAAGAAAAAGGCATCATTTTCTGCTCCATCAGCGAGGCGATTCGTGAGCATCCGGAGCTTGTGAAGAAATACCTGGGCTCGGTTGTACCTCCGAAAGATAACTACTATGCAGCGTTGAACTCGGCGGTTTTCTCCGATGGATCATTTGTATATATCCCCAAAGGCGTTCGCTGCCCGATGGAGCTTTCGACTTATTTCCGTATTAATGCGGCCGGAACAGGGCAATTCGAACGAACGCTGATCATCGGCGACCAGGACAGCCACGTGAGCTACCTCGAAGGTTGCACAGCGCCAATGCGTGATGAAAACCAGCTGCACGCTGCGGTGGTTGAAATCTTCGCACACGACAATGCAAATGTTAAATATTCGACCGTACAGAACTGGTATCCAGGCGATAAAGAAGGGAAAGGCGGTATTTACAACTTCGTGACAAAACGCGGCCTTTGCGACGGCCCCAATTCGAAAATTTCCTGGACACAGGTTGAAACCGGTTCTGCGATTACCTGGAAATATCCTTCGGTGATCCTGAAAGGCGACAATTCGATCGGTGAGTTCTACTCGGTAGCTGTAACCAACAATATGCAGCAAGCCGATACGGGCACGAAAATGATCCACATCGGTAAAAACACAAAAAGCCGGATCGTTTCCAAAGGTATATCTGCCGGAAAGAGCCAGAACTCTTACCGCGGTTTGGTTCAGGTATTTAAAAAGGCGGAAAAGGCACGCAACTTCTCGCAATGCGACTCCCTGTTGCTTGGCGATAAATGCGGCGCGCATACCTTCCCTTACATTGAGGTAAACAACCCGTCGGCCACCGTAGAACACGAAGCGACCACTTCGAAGATCGGTGAAGACATTCTTTTCTATTGCAACCAGCGCGGTATTCCTACCGAACAAGCCGTTGCATTGATCGTGAATGGCTATGCTAAAGAAGTATTAAACCAGCTTCCGATGGAATTTGCCGTCGAAGCGCAAAAACTACTGGAAATCAGCCTGGAAGGAAGTGTAGGTTAAAATTTCCGATAAGATAAAACACAGAAAGCCTTTGATTCGTCGAAGGCTTTTTGTATTTTATTCATCTCAGTAAATTTTCCATCAACGATCCACCCCTTCATGACGCACGTTCCACAACTAATCATTGACCTATCTTTAATACTCACGATGGCGGGTATCATTACCCTGATCTTCAAGAAATTGAAGCAGCCTGTCGTGCTGGGTTACATTTTGGCCGGGTTACTTGTTGGTCCCAATTTCCATTTGTTCCCCACCATTACCGACATCAAAACCATCGAAATCTGGGCGGAGATCGGTGTGATATTCCTGCTCTTCAATTTGGGTTTGGAGTTCAGTTTCAAAAAACTGGTCAAAGTAGGCAACACGGCCGCCATTACCGGTTTGTTTGAAGTCTCGATGATGCTGGGAACCGGCTTCCTGACGGGCCAATTGCTCGGTTGGAGTAAAACCGACAGCCTTTTCCTGGGAGGTATCATTGCCATTTCATCCACAACCATTATTTTCCGGGCATTTGATGAACTGGGCCTGAAAACCCAAAAATTCACCCGTGTGGTAATGGGGATTCTGGTTATAGAGGACCTAACCGCCGTGTTACTCATGGTCTTGCTGTCGACATTGTCCCTCAGCCAGCAGTTTGCAGGATTTGAATTAATCCAATCGAGCTTAAAACTCTTCTTCTTCCTCACAATCTGGTTTCTGGGCGGCATTTTTGTGTTCCCTACCCTGCTGCGGCGCTACCGGCACCTGATGAACGACGAAAGCGTGCTGATCACCTCTGTCGCGCTTTGTTTCGGAATGGTATTCCTGGTAACCCAGGCCGGGTTCTCCGCTGCATTGGGTGCGTTTATCATGGGTTCTATTCTTGCAGAAACTACGCATGCGGAGAAAATCGAACATTTGCTGAAACCGGTGAAGGACCTTTTTGGGGCTGTGTTCTTTATCTCCGTGGGCATGTTGATCAACCCCGGCTTATTGCTTGACTATGCGGTTCCGACGGCCATTCTGGTGCTCGTTGTAATATTCGGGAAAACCATGTTCGTTACACTAGGGGCGGTAATTTCCGGTCAGCCGCTAAAAAAATCGCTGCAATCAGGTATGAGCTTGTCGCAAATCGGCGAATTCTCGTTCATTATAGCCAATCTGGGCCTATCACTGAAAGTCACGAGTGGGTTCCTTTACCCGATTGCCGTGGGGGTTTCCGTGATCACAACATTTGCAACACCCTACATGATGAAGGCCTCCGAACCACTGTATGAATGGCTGGACAGACGCTTGCCCGAAAAATGGCGGCTCTACCTGAACCGGTACAGCACCAGTACCGAAACCATCGTACACACCACACAATGGAACCAAATTCTTAAATCGTACGCCCAAACGGTGATATTAAATTCGGTTGTTGTAGTCGGGATCATCCTCGCGTCGTCGCGCCAGCTCGCGCACCAGTTGCATACACGTGTACCCGAAACTTTCCTTACCAACTCGGTGCTATTTGGCATTACATTCCTCTTGATATCTCCTTTTTTGTGGGCGCTGGTTTTCAAAAGGGGCAACAGAAAAGCCTATTCCGCCATCTGGCTGAGCCGCAAATACAGCCGCGGCCCGCTTTTGCTGCTTGAACTTTCGCGGGTGATAATCGCCATTCTGCTAATGGCCTTCCTGCTCAATTCATTCTTCTCGACAAAGACCGCATTCATTGTAGCGGGCGGCATTATGGTACTGGGGTTCGCCATTTTTTATCAAAGGCTTCAACAGTTTTACCACAAAATCGAAGACCGGTTCTTGCAAAATCTCAATGCAAGGCAGCTTGAAGGAAGTGGTAAATCTAAAAGGATCCTGCTCCCCTGGGACGCGCATTTCGCATTCCTCGAAGTAAGTGCCGACTCCACCATGATCGGTAAAAGTTTGCAGGAGCTCAAAATCCGGGAAAGATTCGGAATTAACGTAGTGCTGATCGAGCGGGGAAGCAAGACCATCCACTTGCCCCGGCCCACCGAGGTGCTCTATCCCTGCGATCGCATTGAAGTAATCGGCACGGACGATCAGCTCGATGTTTTCAGAAGCCACATTGAAGTCAGTACGAATGGCGATGTGTATATGGCGCACGAGGATAATATCGCACTCGAACGCGTTGAAGTGAAGACCCAGCACAATATCCGCGGCAAAACCATCCGCGCAAGTCAGATCCGGGAAATGACGCACGGCATGATCGTCGGCCTGGAAAGGAACGGCGAGCGTATTCTCAACCCGGATTCTTCGATGGTAATTGAGAACCAGGACGTGTTATGGATCGCAGGCGACAAGGAGCTTATCAAGGAATTTATTGCCAATAAACCGGCCAATAACGAGGAAGAAGTCGAGGTGGCTACGCCCTGATCAAACCTTGCAATCCGCCGGTATGCACCGCTACAATCGTTGTTCCGGCTTTGAAATAACCATTTTTAATGAGGTCGAAAAGGCCGTAAAACATCTTGGCGGTATACACCTGCTCTAACTGGATATCAAATTCGGCCCGGAAATCTTGCATGAATTTCAGCAATTCATCGTTCCATTTGGCATAACCGCCGAAGTGAAAGTCGGTGAGCAATGTAAGGTGCCCGGGCCGCTTGTATTCGTGCAGAAGCTCATGAATGTCTTTACTGAGAAAATCTCCGCCTTTTAATGCGGAAAAAGCAAGCACATCAGCTCCCGCGGAGAGGATCCCTGCCGCTGTACCGCCCGTCCCGGCTGCTGTTGCCATGAAGTCCGGCATTATTCCTAGCTGACCTTTTACCTCGCCGACCATTTCGGCGACGCCTTTCAGCGCGAGCCCGGTAGTACCTCCCTCAGGAATCATATATGGATTTCCATACTGCTCCGAAATCCGTTTAAGATAGTCTTCCGAATTGCGCTGCCTGTATTCTTCCCTCGTTACGAAATGTAACGCCATCCCTTGCTCGCGGCAAAATTGCAGGGTCGCATTTTGCTCACGTTCCAGTTCCAAGCCCCTTACAATGCCGATTGTATCCAGGCCTAGTGCGCGTCCCGCTGCCGCTGTTGCGTATAAATGATTGGAATACGCCCCGCCAAAAGTCAGCACTGCCTTTTCGCCGCCGGCCTGTGCTTCGAGTAAATTGTATTTCAATTTCCGCCATTTGTTACCCGAAACAGTCGGGTGAATGAGGTCGTCGCGTTTGATAAACAATTGAACCGCCGCCCGCTCAATATCCGTATTAGAGAGCCGTTGCAGGGGCGTGGGTATCGTTGGACTTAGTAAATCCACTTATTTTGATAATTTTGTTGATAGTAACTCCAAAAAGAATGTCCGTAGAACTTGTTGATATTGCCTCGGAAGAGGATGATTTATTTGAACATTACCGCATCGTCGCCGACAAAGGTCAAAGCCTGATGCGGCTGGACAAATTCCTGAATCTTCACGTAGCCAACGCTTCCAGGACAAAAATACAAAACGGGATCGAAGCGGAGGCCGTAAAGGTGAACGGCCAGCCGACGAAGGCCAGCTACAAGGTCAAGCCTTTGGATGTGATCACGCTTTCGCTCCCGGAGCCTCCGCGCGACACGGGAATTGTGCCGGAAGACATTCCGCTGAATATCGTGTATGAGGACGACGTGCTGATGATCATCAATAAACCGGCTGGAATGGTTGTTCACCCGGCTTACGGCAACTGGACAGGCACGCTGATCAACGGTTTGGTATATCACTTCCAGCAACTGCCAACCGGCAGGAACGGTGAAGGTCGTCCCGGACTGGTGCACCGTATCGACAAAGACACATCCGGCTTGCTCGTGATCGCGAAAACCGAATTCGCCATGACTTTCCTGGCCAGCCAGTTCGCCGATCATTCAATTGAACGAACCTATCACGCATTGATCTGGGGTGAACCCAAAGCCGAAAAAGGAACCATAACCGGGCACATCGGGCGCAGCGTGCGCGACAGGCGCGTCATGGACATATACGTAGACGGGAGCCAGGGCAAACATGCAGTGACGCATTACGAGGTTATTAAACCGCTTCGCTATGTGTCGCTGATTAAATGCAACCTCGAAACCGGTCGCACTCACCAGATACGCGCGCATATGAAGCATATTGGCCACCCGATCTTCAATGATCCGATGTACGGAGGCGACAAGATCCTGCGGGGTGTTTCGAGCGGCAGTTACAAGGCGATGATCGAAAACGGATTCAGCCTCATTCCGGGACAGGCATTGCATGCAAAATCATTAGGTTTCATACATCCAACGACGCGGCAATGGATACAATTCGACACCGATCTGCCGGAAGGTTTCCAGGCCATCCTCGAAAAGTGGGAAAACTATGTGAACTCTCAGTAGGAAATAGTATATTCTCGATTCTTAACCTTTCTAATCAATAAAACGCTTATCATGAATATCTCGACCAGGCAGGGAACAGCTGAGGATATACCAGCAATTTTTGAATTGGTAAAAGAGCTTGCGATCTACGAACGGGCCTTGAACCAGGTGACCAACAATGTTGATAAAATGACCCGGGATTACAACGAAAAACTGTACGACTTTTTCGTTGCCGAAGTGGATTCGAAGATCATCGGGCTTTGCCTGTACTACTATCGTTACTCGACCTGGAAGGGAAAACGGCTTTACATGGAAGATATAATCGTAACCGAATCGATGCGTGGTAACGGGATCGGTAAGATTTTATTTGACGCAACGGTGGTTGCCGCAAAAAATGTAGGCTGTACGGGAATGATGTGGCAGGTGCTCGACTGGAATACGTCGGCGGTTAATTTCTACCGCAAATACGGCACCAATTTCGATAATGAATGGATTAACTGTAACCTGGATTTTTAAGCGATTACAGGCATAGTTAGGGGTCGGACCGCGTAGGTCGAACCGCGTAGGTCGGACCGCGTAGGCCGGGCCGCCCGTTGTCATTGCAACAGGTCCGGCCTTCTTTCCTTGGTTCTTTTGAGCGATTGCTCGTAACGCCACTCCTCGATTTTCGCTTCATGCCCCGACATGAGGATCTCGGGTACTTGATGCCCTTCAAAATCGGCCGGGCGGGAATATACCGGAGGCGCCAGGAGATTGTCCTGAAATGAATCCGTCAACGCGGAAGTTTCGTCATTCAAAACACCGGGAATAAGGCGAATAATGGCGTCTGAAAGTACAGCGGCGGCGAGTTCTCCGCCCGAAAGTACGTAATCCCCAATACTGATTTCTTTGGTCACAAAAAGGTCACGCACACGCTGATCGACGCCCTTGTAATGCCCGCATAGCATCATCAGGTTTCCTTTTAACGAAAGCTGATTCACCATTCGCTGCTGCATTTGCTCGCCGTCCGGGGTGAGGTAAATGATCTCGTCGTATTCCCTTTCACCCTGTAATGCGCGAATGCAGCGCGCGATCGGCTCGATCTGCAACACCATTCCGGCACCGCCGCCGAATGCGTAATCGTCTATCGTACGGTGCTTATTAGTCGAGTAATCGCGGATGTCGTGGATTACCACTTCCACGTGATTTGCCTGCTGCGCCCGTTTCAGGATGGAATGCGCGAAAAAGCTGTCGAGCAGGTTCGGAACGCAGGTCAATATATCAATCCGCATCATCGGGAATGCTTTCTGATGAGTTATCGAGATAAACTTCCAACAGGCCCTCCGGCAGGTTTACCAGCAGCGATTTAGCCTCCTTATCAGCTTTAATCACAATATCATTGGCTGTTGGGATCAGCACTTCCGAGCCCTGGTAATCCATCGCGATCAGGTCCTGACCATTCAAAGCATACACTTCGCGCACCACACCAAGCTCGCCTTTCGTTTCGTCTACCACCGTGAAACCTTTGATTTCATGATAGTAAAACTCGTCATCACCGAGCTCGTTCAGTTCTTCCAGAGGCAGGTAAAGCGAGCTTCCCACGAGCGCCTGTGCTTTTACGATGGTGTCAACATCCTCGAAGGTCACAATCGCATTGCTTTGCTTCTGCAAGTTGATGTCTTCGATAAAATAAGGCACCAATTCGCCTTTGATTTCGATATAAACCGTTTCCAGGTCGTCATATTCGTCCGGATAATCCACATCCAGATAAATCACCACGTTGCCGGCAGTGCCGTGGGTCCGTACGATATAGCCCAATAAATAACAGTTGTCCTGTGTCATTTGCGGGATTTAATATTTTAGTTCTGTATAAAACAATATGAGTCTGTGCGGAATACCGACAGACCCATAAAGCATGTATGTAACATTAAATTATTCTGCTGACTCTTCTGCGGCCGGAGCTTCTGCTGCTGCATCCGTTGCGTCGATAGCAGCTTCGTCGGTAGCAGTTTCTTCAACCACTTCTTCGCTAGCTGGCGCTTCTTCCACAGGAGGAGCATTTTTCTTGGCGATCGCCTCAGCACGAGCGTCGTTAACTTTACGTTCAGCGTCGAGTTTTGCTTTCTTGTCAGCCTCTTTCTGCGATGCCAGTGTATCGGCAGCAGTCGCTTTACGATCTGTTTTCGAGCCTTTCCACTCTTCGAAACGTGAATCTGCAACTTCTTGCGAGATAGCACCTTTCAAAACACCTACTTGCAAGTGCTTGCGGAGCAATACACCTTCGTGTTGCAAAATTGAACGGGCTGTATCCGTTGGCTGAGCACCTTTCAAAAGCCAGTCAACTGCTTTGTCTGATTCCAAAACGATGGAAGCAGGGTTGGTACCTGGGTTGTAGATACCCAATTTTTCGATGAAGCGACCATCACGTGGTGCTCTGGCATCTGCGACTACGATATCATAGATCGCTTTCTTTTTGCGTCCCCGACGCGCTAATCTTATTTTAACTGCCATTTGTGAATTTGTTATGGTTGGGAGCTCGTCCCGTAATTAAACAGGGTGCAAAGGTACGCAAAACTTTCCTGTTTTTAAATATAGGCTAACAAAAAAGGGAGACAATTTCTTGCCTCCCTTTTCGGTGTATTTCCCTAAACTACTAGCGGCGGAAACCAGCCGGGTAAGTAGAGCGGATTGTATTGTTAGGCAGAATCTTGATCTCAACACGACGGTTGGATTGAAGACCTTCCACCGTTGTGTTTTCTGCGATCGGACGATATTCACCGTAGTATTCAGTAATGATACGGCTAGGATCTGTCAAACCAGCACGAACCAGGAAGCGTTTTGCTGCATCCACACGACGACGTGACAGGGATACGTTGTAGCTGTCGGAAGCACGGGCATCCGTGTGACCTACGAGTACGATGCGGCAGTTGGTGCGCATGTTCAGGAGCTCAACTACTTTGCTAAGTGTTTCTTTCGATGGGTTGCGGATGATAGCCTTATCGGTATCGAATTCAATGTTACTGAACAAGGCTTCGCATTCGTCTTTCGGCAGGTTGTTTTTGATAGCGTCACGGATGATCTTGTCGATATCCAATGCTACCCCACCCCCTGAAACGATACTACCAGCAGGTGTATTCGCTTCTTTGTCGAACAGGTCGGCTACACCGTCACCATCAGAGTCAGTATAAAGACGTGGGTCAACCGGCTTAGGCATGTTAGCTTTCGCGATTGAATCCGCATCGTTCATAGTCGGGTTGTAAGGTACAGGGATCAGCTGTTGTGGGTTAGCCCAACGCAGGTGGTAACGACCTGCGGCTGCATCGTATTTGCCATCTTTTGCTCTTACCGCATTCTTACCAAGCTTGTAGGTAAGTGCCAGTGACAGCATTCCGTAAGCATCGTTTTTCGAATCACCTTTTGCAAACGTCCAGATTCCCTGTTGGCTATCGTAGTCGCTCAATCCTCCAACAGTCGCATCCAGCTTCTCTGTATTCACAAAGTTATGGGTGTAATCCAGACCAAGGTCGAACCGTGAGCTAAGTTCGTAGTGAACGGTAAAACCAACCGGCACTACCCATTCGCGTGTATAAGTGGATCCGTTTCGTTCCCATTTACCAGCTGTTTTCGAACTGGCATCGGTGTTGGTGGAGAAATGTTTTTCAGGACCTCCTTTGGTTACGTTGGTGTAGTCTACGTCCGTGTGGTAGTAAATGATACCACCTCCCAAATGCGCATCTACTTTCCAACGGCGCAATTTGTTGTAACCGAGCAGCAAACGGTTCACGTTAAGTGTTCCGTCCAATGTCAATTGAACAAATGATGGGCTGTTGAAAGTGGCACTGTAAGTATCACCGCTCAGCGAGCTCTGGTGATTGTCCTTGGCTCCCTGAAGACGGCCGTTGTAACCCGTCAGCTGGATACCCCAAAGCGGCGAAAGCTGCTTGTTGACTGAAAGCCCCCAACCACCTGTTAATTCTTCCCGGTCTCCACGCTTGAAGCCATTGTACTGGGTCAAATCTCCGAAGAATTTTGTAATACCTCCGTAACCTGTGATCGACCAAGTATTCATTTTGTTGGGTCCATCATACGTGCGATTTTGAGCGTACGTATTGTAACTCAGGAGGGTAGAACAAAGTAAAGCAACGTAAAGATTCTTTTTCTTCATGGGAAACACGCGTTATGTGATTCAATTCAAATATAGCATTATAAACAAATTCAAAAATCAGAAAAAAAGCCAAAGCCTATAAGCCGGATTCTGTCACTTCGATCGGTTGCCCGATCTCCGCTCCTGCCATTTATCCAGGATTCCGGTCACCCGGAACCTCTAACGATCTACCCGTGCCGGCGTCCCCGAGGGAACAGAGACGAGTAGCCCCATTAACCGACACCTATTTGATCTTTCAGCCCGTAAGGTTTACCATGCATTCCCTGTCACCAGGGAACCGGTGGGCTCTTACTCCACCTTTTCACCCTTACCGAGGCATACAAAAAATATGCCAGGGCGGTATCTTCTCTGTGGCACTTGCTGTCAACGGACCGTCGCCAGTACGTTGCCTTCCCGTTAGGAAGTACGGCACTCTGTGCTGCCCGGACTTTCCTCCCCGGTTTAAAAACCGCAGCGGCAGGACAGCTTAGACCTTTCCTCTGACCACAAAGCTAAGAAATACTTTCTTTCGATCAGCAGTCAATATACCATAAAAAGTAAAAAAAGATGGCACTCTGGCTGATTTTTGTACAAATTTCTGATCAGATTCCTTTCAATCCGTCGACTTTCAAATTCACTTTTCCAGTCGCAAATACAACAGAATAAAGATGTTTCGGAGTGAGGTAAACCTTATCGGGCACAATATCGGAAAGTATTCCCTTTACAACTACACCTTCGGTGACTTTGTAGTTAGCAAGTGTTTTCTGGATGGTATTTTTTGCGTCGGCAATCTGGCCGCCAACCGGAAACACCATCCGCTTTTCCATCATCCTGCTGAACTGTCCCTGCAAGAGCCAGCCGGCTGTCCGGACGATCGTACTTTTGGTATCCAGGTCGTAATCAAGGCCTTTGAGCGACAACTGCTGCGTGGCGGGATCATAGTAAGGGGTTCCCTTTAAATAAATATCGCCGCTAATGCTGCCTTTCAGCCCGGCTTTGATCACCAGCCGGTCGTTCTGCCCGTACATCTCAACGGAAGTAACCTCCACGTTATACTTTCCGCTCAAAAACGAGAACTTCTCGCCGGCAAACTGCCTGGTAGCCAATTTTGCCGCGTCTTCATACGACACCAGGCTGATCAACCCGATCTTGAAGTCGTCCTGGACCTTATCCACAATCCGCAAGTCGGGCAGCTTCTGTCCAGGCGCCACGGCGGGTTTCACTGCCGACGTAATAGTTTGCGTATAACCTTTAATACCAATGACCGAACGGAGGATATTATTTTTCGCAAGTAAGGGCGTCATCTCCACACCCGTGGGCACGATCACCAGCCAAGTATCATATTCCTTAGCGAGCATAACCGGCTGCCTCGCGATGTTCCAGGCCAGCTCCGCATTCTTTTTGAGTGCGAGGTTCGTTGCTACCTGCTCGTCGATGGCCTCGGTGATCTTATCAAAATTCTTGTTCAGCATACGGCTCACCATTCCCTTAATGGGGATATTGATGCCCGCCACGCGGATGTTCGGTTCGCTGAGCCAGTCGTAACTGTCAACATAGGTTTCCGATTTAATCTGCCACGACGGCGTAATGCCTATTTTGGAAATCAGCCGAATGCGGATTGAAAACTCGGTATCTTTGTATCCCGACATCGTCATGCCCAGCGGACTGACCTTATACCCGGCACTCACCCAGATTTTCAGTGGTACTTCAAATAGAAACGAAGAATCGATCGCGACGACTTTGATAGGACTGATCTTCCACACCTTCGCTTTCAGGTTGTCGTTATTCTCGTCCTCGTAACTGTCGTCGTCGTAGATCAACCCTTTGATCTGGTTGTTGATCTGCTTTTCGATTTCCGCAACCGGAATCTCGACCGGTACGTTCAGCACCGACAAATGTTTCTCGTTCTGGATCTCCTTATCCGAATATTTGTATTCTTCCATAGGGGCCTTAGGGGAGGTTTTTTTAGAACCGCAGCTCCAAAAAACAACGGCTGCCAGCGCGATTACCAGAAAATAACCGCGCCTGACGTATACATTACTTGATTTTGACGAGGGTTGCACCGTATCCGAATTTCTCTTTTAATGCATCTTTAAAAAATTGCACATGCTGGTTCTTTCCCAGCCTGCGGTGCAGCTCATTTTTCAAAGCGCCGCTGCCAGCGCCATGTATAAACGTAATTTCGTCCATTCCATTGGCAATGGCCGATTCGAGGTTACTCTCGAAAATATCCAGCTGCTTTTTCAGTATCGCGTCACTGGACAGGCTTTTGTGGTTGTTAACCAGCTTTTCGATATGCAGATCGACCACCTGATCGGGTTTGGGAAGGGTGTTTTGCTCCGAAACCGGTTGACCAAGCATACTCGCCTTGATCTCCCCTGCGATATCCTCCGAAATACCGGGCGACTCGCGTTTCAGATTTTCTTCATCCAGCTGATACACAAAGCCATCCTTCGCCAACACCGGCACTTTGCCTTTGTTTTTGTAAAACGACTGGGCACGGCAACGAATACGTTTGTTCAATGCGACGGGCAACTGGTGATTGCCTTCGCGGAAATACAATGCATGAATGTCGAAAACCGGCCACGACTCGAAATCCTTCATCAGTACTTCGGTCAGCTTTTGCGAAGTGCGCGGTTGCAAAACGCCGGCAGCGAGGCCGGTAGTCACCGATTCGGAAGCCGCTACGGCTGTGAATGGTAATATCCAGTCGGTATTGTTAATGACGTGAACAGTCAATGAACGGTCGTTCACGGAAATGAATGCCAGGTAAATACCTTTTTCTGCGAATGGAGCATTGCGCGGTACGATCACATCCGCACGTGCCGCCACTGTCTTCGGTTCTTCGGGCTTGACCATTCGTTGCGATTCCACAGGCGAAATCGTCACAATCTCGTTTCTGAGAACGGGAATGCGAAACCCGTCCTCGATCTCGATTTCCACCACATTACCAGGCAAAAAAGCGTAAATAACCCCCTCTTCCCTACCGTGCACCAACCGTACTCTATCTCCGATATTCATAGTAAATATTGCTTTCCGATCAGATGAACCACTTTTCGATTCAAATAATACTGTTAAAAATAAAATGGTTTGAAGTCCACGCCTTTCCTGCTGATCTGCAATGCAGGGGCTGGAATTTTGATGGAATTGGCCAGGAAACCCAGCGTCTTAACAAACTTGCTCCGCGTTTTGATCTTCGTGAGATCGATATCCAGCGATAAATAATATTGCCGGTAAGGCCGGTAACCCTTTTCAATGCTTACGTCTTTCTGAGCCGAGACCATATTCTGGATACCATAACCTACTGAAAAACACAGCCAGGCAGGCCAGTCGGAGCCCTTAAAAAACGACCTGGGGCTGGCCGAGAACCAGTAAGTCTGCCCGTTATAATCTTTCAGCCATCGCTCCGACCAGGTGCTTCCGAGCAACTGGGGCCTTACATGCGCAAGCGAAGTGTAGTGAAATGAAAACTTGGGCTGAATGCGAACCTCATCCCACAGCGCTACCTGGCCGAGGTATAATGCCGAACCCGTAATGTTCGCGATCATGTCCCCGGGCGAAAAACCATAGTCGGGCGAAAAGCCGTCGAGAATTTCGATCGGTGTTTGAAAAATAATCCCGGAAATGGCGCCATAAACCAACATCTGCCGTTTCGAAATACCTGTTTTTTTATACAATGCCGCAGTATGGCGGGCAATCTGGTAAGATGTGTAAAGGTGCCCCATTTTGTCCATTTGTAACCACTCGCGGCTGTCGTCTTCGATCGTGAATTTGGTCAACGGATTTTTGTACCACGATTTGCTCAATCCGTAAATGGTACCCAGGTAAATGGCCGACTGAGCGGCAAAAATACCACGGAGCATTTTGTAGTTGGGCCTCACCTGAGATACGGTGTCCCGAACAAGCGTGTCCCGGACAGGCGTGTCGCGGACAAGCGTGTCGACCGGCGGCACCTGCGCGCACACGGGAGACAGCGTTCCAGCCAGGAGGCAAATCAGTAAACAATGAAGAGTAAAACGCATTCGATCACACCGGGACCAGACATTAATAACCGCCATGGTATTTTCTAAGTCCCCATTCCGCTCCCAGCAATATCACGATCAGGAAGAACAGCCATTTCAGATAGATCAGCTCGACCATATCTTCGGTACTGTCCAGCCTGTCGGCCGGGCGGTCATTTTTAAGTTTTTGAATAAATTGTTGAAGTGATGCAGGCGTCATGAATGTTCCTCCCGACCGCCTCGCCAGATCGCGGAGCATTCCAAAATCCGCTGTGGTATTGCTCAGTTCGAGGTCGGCGTTGCGGATCACAAACTGGCCCGAAACACGTTCCTCTTTACCTTTCATGATCGTCGACGCCGCGTACCGGTAAACGCCATCGGCAAGCCCACTCACATTGAAACGGGGGGTCTCCTTCGAATGGGTGTAGGTAAATTGTTTGCTTTTACCCTTTTCATCCACCAGTTCCAGCTTCACTTCCTGACCAAAAATCGGCTCGTAAATATCGTTGTAAACTTCCGTCTGAAATGCTACCTGTTCGCCGGCCTCAAACTCATTGCTGATCGGGTACACCCGAAATTTCCGGCGGTCCTCCTTCACAGAAAGCACCTGGATCAGCTTCTGAAAAAGGTTATCCACTACTTCCTGTTTGCTTGTCTGGGCAAATTCCTCCTGTCGCCATTGCCAGATCCCCTCTCCTGCCAGCACGGCCGTTTTCTGATCACCATTGGTGTTTAAAACCAGTAGCGGCTTGTTCGTATTAAGCGTTCCTACCTTCTGGAAAAGGATTGTTTCCGTGCCCGAGGATATATTGTACTCTCCAAAAGGCACCGACAGCGGTGGAAGGCGTTCGAGCAATTTCAGGCTCTCCGCATCCAGATTTAGTTGTGAAAATGCAGGATTGAACCGCGCTGTAACCTTATCCACCTGGTTGTTGGCCGCCACATTGATGAACAGCGACCGGTTCAGCGAGCTCGCCAGCGGCACCGCCGATTGATTTCCCAGGATAAAAAACAGCGGCATTTTCGCATCCAGAAACTTGCGCACCTGTGCATTACCCAACCCGAGCACATTCGGGATCTGGTGCAGTATCACGAGGTCGTAAGGCTTAGTATTGGCCGGTGGGTTATTGGCAATGGATAAAATATTGATATCCAGCTCATAGTTATCGTTCGCCTCGATCACACTCCGGATACTTTTGATGTCGGGATGTGGTGCGAGCGCCATAAGCAATACCTTCTGGCGGCCATCGATAATGTCGATGTAAACATCCTTCCGGTTATTCCGGCCGGATGTTTCTCCCGAAACTGCGCCCAGCTCTATCGTATAGTGCTGAACACCTTTCTGGGCGGAAGATGTTTTGAAGTCGAATGCCTTGAAGTATTCCGCACGGTCGATGACGACGGGCTGGCTTTGGATCACACGCCCATTTTGCTTTAAAGTAATCGTCGTGCTTTTGCCTTGCAACCCATTCGCTCCGACCTCAGCCCTGACCGGGAACTCGTTGCCCAGGTACGCGATGCGGTTACTCACCACATCTTTAATCCGGATATCCAGCTTTGGAACCGAATCTCCGACTGCCAGTGCATTGATCCTGAACGGATAACGATTATAGGTGGGCGATATGCCCTGGTTCACGATGCCATCCGACAGGAGTACGACGTCCGTCACGTTTCGGCCTTCAAAATTGGTACGGACCGTTTGCAGCAGCCCTGCCAGGTTGGTGCTATTCTGATTGAATGCAATCGAATCCACATTCTTCCCGGCGCCTCCGAGCGATTCAATGCTTACTTCAAATCCTGAATCGTTCAGCTCGCGGGAAGCGGCTCTCACCAGCTCCATCGCTGCCTCTCCGTATTTACCAACAGATTCCGAGTTGTCGATCGCGAAAACGATCTTGGCCTTATCGACCGACGTTTGTGAACGCCGCACGAGCGGGCTCAGCAAAAGGAAGCAAATCAGCGCGACTACAATGCCACGCACAGCGGCGAGCGCGTAGTTCAGTTTCTTACCCCAGGCCGGTTGCGGCTGATACAGCAACCAGGCGTACGCCAGGCCCGCAAGCACGCAGAAAATGATGAACCAGTAAGGGGTTTGGAATATGAGCTCTGACCGCATGGATTGGGATTCAATAGCTGGCGATCCTACAATATACGGCGAAACCGCCAGCTATTTACTAACGAAGAAAGACTCTATGTTAACATACCACCGTCGACCTGGATTACCTGGCCGGTAATGTAGCGCGACATGTCCGAAGCGAGGAATACGCAGGCATCCGCCACTTCTTCGGGCTGGCCTCCGCGCTTCATCGGGATAGATTGTTTCCAATCGTCGACCGCCTTGGCATCGACCGCGTCGGTCATTTCAGTTTCGATAAATCCGGGCGCTACTGCATTTGAGCGGATATTTCTTGAACCCAGTTCCAGCGCGATAGATTTGGTAAAGCCGATGATACCGGCCTTCGAAGCAGCATAGTTCGACTGACCCGCATTCCCACGTATACCAACTACCGATGTGATATTGATAATCGACCCGCTTTTGGCACGGATCATGGATTTCGTAGCAGCTTTGGTAACGTTGAAAACCGATTTCAGGTTGATGTTCACCACGGTGTCCCATTGCTCTTCACTCATGCGCATAAGGAGCCCGTCACGGGTGACGCCTGCGTTATTGATGAGCACGTCGAGCTTGCCGAAATCAGCAATAACATCGGTAACGAGCTGATCTGCCGCCTGAAAATCGGACGCGTCCGAGCGGTAGCCTTTCGCTTTTACCCCGAACGATTCCAGCTCTTTGGCCAAAGCCTCGCCCTTTTCGACGCTGGACAAATAGGTAAATGCGACATCAGCACCTTCCTGAGCCAGGCGCAACGCGATCGAACGTCCGATACCCCGCGAAGCTCCCGTTACCAATGCAACTTTATTTGCTACTAACTTCATAAATAGGATTAGAATCTGTCAAAATGTATACTGCCGGCAAAAATAGGATATTGGGGAGAGACCGGCAAATAAACGCCCTATGGTACTTTATCACAAAATGATGTAATATTCAGGCAAAATACCTTCTCCAACAATTTAACTTACACTAACATGAACACTACAAATGCCCAGAAAACCTCCGGAGCCTTCATTGCCGCGTCATGGATCGCATTGGGCGTAGGAATGGCCGGCTTCATCATCGGCCTCTGGCGGTCGGAAATGCTGCTGAGCGAAAAGGGATATTATTTTACGGTATTAATGTACGGGCTTTTCGCAGCGGTGTCAGTCCAGAAGAGCGTACGCGACCGGCTGGAAGGCGTTCCGGTGACGGCTATTTACTACGGTATCGCCTGGTTTTCGACCATCCTCGCCATTGTGTTGCTCGTAGTGGGCCTCTGGAATGCGACATTACTGCCGAGCGAAAAAGGCTTTTACGCATTCGCCTTCCTGTTGGGCATCTTCGGCGCTATTGCGGTTCAGAAAAATACCCGCGATACGGCGATTTTTGAAACCGGCAGCTCATTTTCCAAACCTTCTGATCATTGATGCTGTTAAGCCTTTACGTGTAAATTTTTGAAATAAAAACTCAGGTAATGGCAGAAACAATCAAAACAGCCCTGATCACAGGCGGTTCAAGGGGAATAGGATATGGTATTGCCGAAGCGTTGATCCGCGACGGGATCTATGTGGCAATTACGAGCCGGTCGCAACAAAATGCCGACGAAGCTGCACTAGCTTTGAACAAAATCCGTGCGGGTCACGCACTGGCTATCGAATCAGATGTAAGAAATCTGGAATCCCAGGAAAAAGCGGTGCAAACCGTGCTCGACCAATGGGGCCGGCTCGATTACCTGATCGCGAATGCGGGTGTCGGCCATTTCGCGCCGATTCACGAACTAAGCGCCGAATTGTGGCAGGAAACCATCGATATTAACCTCACAGGCGTGTTTTTCAGCGCGAAAGCGTCCATCGCTGCATTAACGGAGTCGAAAGGTTATTTTATCAACATCGCGAGCCTGGCAGGCACCAACTTCTTTGCCAACGGCACTGCCTATAATGCTAGCAAATTCGGCCTCGTCGGCTTTTCGCAGGCTATGATGCTCGATGTGCGCAATGCGGGCGTGAAGGTTACGACCATCATGCCGGGTTCCGTCGCTACGGAGTTCAACAACCACGAGCCTTCGGACAAGGATGCCTGGAAAATCCAGCCGGAAGACATCGGCCAGATCGTGTCGGACCTGATCAAAATGCCTGCAAGAACATTACCAAGCAAAATCGAAGTCCGCCCCACTACACCGAAATAAGCTCGCATCAAATGTGATTAAGTTGTCCCCCTGAGCGAAGTCGAAGGGTATTTGCGAGATGCAAATAATGTTTCGACTTCGCTCAGCACGACAACAAGCGTCATTTTGCTCTTTTACACAACGTCTTTATATTTTATACCACTTGGGGAATGCATAAAGCGAAAACAGCAACCCGCACCCAGCGATCAGAAGGAGCGGTATTTTATATAAAATCAATAAGGTAAGGCCCACAAACCCAAACAGAAACACCTGCATCGCATTTTCCGGCAGTCCCGATCTTTTATAAAAATAGAGGTGTGAGACTATGAGGATGGTTAACCCGAGCACGTACAATTGTGCCACCTCCGCAAAGCCGAGGGCGCCACTACGCAGCACGACAAGCGTTTCGGGGACGATCAGGATCAAATGCGCCGTCACTACCCTGCCCCAACGCTTCCAGACCGGCACCGGCAGCGACCTGCCCCAAAGCCAGATTTCGCCTTCCCATTGAAACAGCTCGAACGAAAGGCCCAGATTTAGCAAATAGGCCAGCGACATGCCAACGGCCGGCATTCGGATGTCGTATTCGCCGGTGCTGTAATAAAGCATCGTCCCGGCGGCTACCAGCATAGCACCCAGTTTTCCTACCAACAAGGTAATCCCCCGCTCCCGCATCAGCCATTCCATCGACCAATAGAGCCACGACGTTGGCCTCCCAAACGGCCATTTGATCAGGCTTTTACCTTTGACAGGAACATACAAAACCGGCTTCCGGATGCGCCACTCAGCAAATAGCGCAAGCATGGCCGTTAAAATAATGTAGAAAGGAATGACCTGCCAGAGACGAGCCAGCAACTTTTCCTGAATGGCGATCATAAAAAGGTAAACGCCGTAGTAAAGTATCGGTTGAAGGAAGCCTAATGCCTGCCCGACAAACCTTCGCGCACGTGTGAGCGCGGGCCATGTGCGGGCATGGAAAATGAACGTGTATTCAGGCAGCTTCCAGGTGTTAACTACGAATTGCGCACATAAAAGGCCATAAACCAGCCATATCCCAAAAAGAGTGAGCATTCCATAAGTACCAGTCAGGAAAAACAGGGCGAAAGCATGGTGCTCGTTGGCGCTCAAAAATCCGAAAAGCACGCCGAGCAAAACGAGGAACGTCCCCGCCCGCTGCCTGAAAAAAGCTGAAACGGTAGAGGTCAGCAGCATTTTCATAGCGCGTCGGTAGCTATGAGTGTTTTGTCTTTCAGCCGGAAACTTTGCGAAACGTGCAAGCCTTCCTGCTCGAAAAGCTGGTGCGAGGACAACAGAAATGTGACGCCGTTGCGGTGGTATTCCTTGATCAATCCGAACAACACTTCCCGCGCTTCGCGGTCGATAGTAATGAGCGGCTCGTCGAGAATAATGAGCGAAGGGTCGCCCAGAAATGCCAGCAGCAGGGATACTTTTTTCACCATTCCGCTGGAACAGCTCCCGAACGGATTTGAAAGGTAGTTGATCCCGAAAGCCCCGGTGAGCATTTCCCTTTGTTCGCGGGGGGCTCTTTGTGCTTCGGCTACGAAGGCAATGAGATCGGCAGGTGTCAAAAACGATGGATAGAGTGGTTCGGCTTCTCCGAGGTTGAGGCGCAACCGATATTCGACCGGATCTTTTTTAAGGTCATAACGCCCGTCGAGCTTTACAGACCCTTCGAATGGCAGCATACCGGCCAGCGTCCTGAAAAGCGTTGACTTACCTGCACCGTTTTCTCCCTGTATCCAGTAAATGCCTTTTTCAATCCCAAAAGACGGGATCGAAAGGATTTCCCGCTCACCATACCGCTGCCTCAGCTGATTGATTTCCAGTACCATATCGCGGGATGGCGGCTACTTATGGATGAATATTGAACTCGTCTTTCAGTGCCTGCAACGCTACGGATTCTTCATAACGGTAAAGATCCTTATCGAAAAGCGCATTATGGCCGGCATTCTGCATACTAATCCAGCTGTGGGTCGCGTAGGGATCGTAATCGAAATGCTTAAAGGTATGGCCCAAATTGTTCATATCGGCAAACCATTTAACACCCACATCGAGGCGGTCGTAAGCCCCGAATGCGGCACCTTTGCCGATGGGCATCGTGTCGTTCCGCGTTTTTTCGAGATCGATCATCGCTACATATTCATTGAGCCGGCATTCGGGCAACGGCCATGGCGCAGCGCGGTCGACCACCAGCTTGTACTCATGCGTGCGTGCCTGCGGGTAGGTGGCAGCCAGTTGCATCAGTTCTCCATAATCCGGCTTGTATTCCGTATATGTTTCAGAATCGCAGAGGCCCGCTTGCTTTGCGGGGCACACCCAGCATTGCCCGATGCTCCCGATACCCGATGCAGTGCCAATACCATTGACATATTCCCCTACCAGGTCGCCTTTGAAATACACATCGTTATGGATGACGAGCAAGTATTTCTGATCCGACTGCTCCCAGGCATATTGGTAGCGGACCGCATGCCGGTAACGCTTGAAATTCAACAAAAAATCGAATTTTACGTTTTTTGTCCAAAGCCAGACATTAGGCTTATAGTACACGATCTTATCCCCGAAATGATCGAAAATAAATTTGAAATTCGGCGGCTCGGGCTGCTTTGCTTCCTGTACGAAATAGATTTTATTGATCCATTGGTGTGAATGCTTCATGAGCGTCAGCAGTGTGATTGCCGTCTGGTACGGCTTGCCATAAGCATTGATTGCCACATCTACACATGCCTTCGGAGAGTTCGTCATCGTGTGTTCCGTTCGTTTTTCTGAAACAAGTAGCCAAAGGTTGCCATTAAATCAGAAACCATCTGTTGTTAGATTGAAAAATTTAGTAAGTGCCCAAAAGCCCCTGCAAGTGCTGCTTTTAAACTGTTACAGTGCAAATATTTCAAAATAAGGGACTTCGACCAACAGATCATATGAAATTTCATATTTTAATTGATCACAAATTTCGTGAGATGTATATTTGAAAAAATTTTAATTAAAGTCCCGAGATATTTTTAAAATTTTGCAAAATAGATCTTGCTACTCTAAACCCGTTATGCCGGATACCATGAAAACGAATCGTAGATCCTTCCTCCGCCTGTCGGCTTTTGCCCTCCCTTTCACGCGGGTAAACCAGTTGTTCGCCAAAACACCAAAGGCCGCCACTCCGGTGGCCGGTACCCCGGTGGCCGCCGCCCCGGTCGTTATTTCTACCTGGGACAGCGGGCAGATCTCGAACGCCGCCGCATGGCCGGTGCTGGAAAAGGGAGGTCGTGCCCTCGACGCCGTGGAACAAGCTGCCATCGCCATTGAAAACGACATCAACTGCTGCGTCGGCCTGGGTGGCAATCCCGATCGCGACGGTCACGTGACGCTCGACGCGTGTATTATGGATGAAAAATCCAACTGCGGGGCGGTAGCATTTCTGGAAAGAATTAAACATCCAGTTTCGGTTGCCCGCAAGCTGATGGAAACGACGCCGCACGTGTTCCTCGTGGGCGCGGGCGCACAGCAGTTCGCATTGGCCAACGGTTTCAAGCTGGAATCCGGCAAACTTTCGCCCGACGCGGCCGATGAGTATAAAAAATGGCTAAAAAAGGCTGAATACAAGCCGGTTGTCAATATAGAACACAAACAATCGAAAGGTCACGGCCCATTTGCACCGGCGCGCCTTGACAACGGAGACTTCAACCATGATACCATGGGGACCCTCGCATTGGATGCACAGGGCAATCTTTCGGGCATGTGTACCACCAGCGGCATGGGCTTCAAAATGCGCGGCCGCGTGGGCGATTCGCCTGTTATCGGTGCAGGACTTTTTGTCGACAATGAGATCGGCGCGGCAACCTCTTCCGGCCAGGGAGAGGAAGTGATCCGCGTTGCCGGGACGCATTTGGTAGTCGAGTTCATGCGCAATGGTTCTTCTCCGGAAGAAGCGTGCAAAAAAGCCGTCGAAAGGATTGTAAAACGCGACCCGGAGCGGGCCAAAACTTTCCAGGTAGGCTTTCTGGCCATCAGCAAACAGGGAGAAGTGGGTGCCTATTCCGTACAGTCCGGATTTGCCTACACCATTACCAGCGGCGATGGCAAAGGCAAGGTTGTGGCTTCCAAAAGCCATTTTGCGTAAACCCTCATTCAGCAGTATTTACCAAACACTTAACCATTCCAATGAATCTTAAATCCACAGCTATCCTTCTTGCAGGGCTGCTATTTGCTTCCGGATCGTATGCGCAGCAGCATTCGGAACAAAACCACTCCAAATACGTTGCGCCTACCGACCCGCTTGTGCAGCAAAAACTCTCCAAATGGCAGGATATCAAATTCGGCCTGCTGATGCACTGGGGGACGTATAGCCAGTGGGGCATTGTGGAATCCTGGTCGCTATGCCCTGAGGACGAAGGCTGGTGCGAACGCCGCGGGCCGCATTCGCACGACTGGTATGAGTATAAAAAGGCTTACGAGGATATTTCCAAAACCTTCAACCCGGTTAAATTCAACCCCGAGCGTTGGGCTAAGGCGGCCAAAGGTGCCGGTATGAAATATGTGGTGTTCACTACGAAGCACCACGACGGTTTCTCGATGTTCGATTCGAAATACACCGATTACAAGATTACCAATACCCCCTTCAAAACCAATCCCAAAGCGAACGTTACCAAGGAAGTGCTTGCGGCATTCCGCAACGAGGGCTTCATGACGGGTACCTATTTCTCCAAACCCGACTGGCACACCGACTCCTACTGGTGGCCCTATTTCCCGCCGAAGGACCGTAACGTTTCGTACGACCCGAAGAAACGTCCTGAGCTCTGGAACAAGTTCAAGGATTTCACCTATAACCAGATCGAAGAGCTGATGTCGGATTACGGCTCCGTCGACATCCTCTGGCTCGACGGCGGCTGGGTACGCCCGTTCAGCAGTATCGATACCACCATCAGCTGGCAGAAAACTATTCCCTACGACCAGGACATCGACATGGCGCGCATTGCCAAAATGGCCCGTTCGCACCAACCCGGGCTGCTCGTAGTGGACCGCACCGTTACCGGCGAATTCGAGAATTATGTAACGCCCGAGCAATCCATTCCCGATCATTATATGTCGATCCCGTGGGAATCGTGTATGACCATGGGCGACTCATGGTCTTATATTCCCAAAGAGAACTTCAAGTCGACGCAGAAGCTTGTTCACACATTGGTTGATATCGTCGCCAAAGGCGGTAACCTGCTCCTGAACGTGGCTCCCGGCCCCGACGGAGAATGGCACGAAGAAGCATACACGCGCCTCGAAGAAATGGGTAAATGGATGAATGTAAATGGTATTGGTATTTACGAAACCAAACCGCTGGCCCCTTACCGCGCCGGCAAATGGGCGTACACCAAAAAAGGCGCCACCACCTACGCGTTCTACCTCGCCGAAGCAGGCGAAAAACTTCCTGCCAGCCTGAAACCGGAAGGGCTGGAAATTTCCGCCAAAGCAAAAATCACATTTGCGGGTAATAAAAAGGCATTGAAAGTGAAGAACGGAGCGATTGAACTACCGATGAAGACTGTCGCCGAAGTAGGCGCGCAGCCGGCATATTTGTTTGTGATTAATCAAGATCCGATAGGAAAACGGCGATAGATTTGGTGAACTCGCCTAAAAAAAACGATCTTCACTTCCGATTTGCATCACCCCCATCTGTATCATCAGAAACACCTTTTCAAATGATCAAACAAATAACCGGTCTCCTCTGCCTGACGGCGTCGATCGCTTTTGCGCAAACACCTCCGAAACCCTATGGCGCACTGCCGGCACCCCGCCAGGTCGCATGGCATGAAACCGAAGTTTACGGCATCATGCACTTTACCCCTACCACATTCGAAAACAAAGAATGGGGCTATGGCGATGCCGATCCCAAGACCTTCAACCCATCGGATTTCAATGCAGAGCAGATCATTCAAGCTGCCAAAGCAGGCGGTTTGCGTGGGATTGTACTCGTAGCAAAGCACCACGACGGCTTTTGCCTCTGGCCCACCAAAACGACCGACTATAATATCGCCCAAAGCCCGTTCCGCCAGGGCAAGGGTGACCTCGTGCGCGAAGTAGCGGACGCCGCGCGCAAGCACGGCCTGAAATTCGGGGTGTATTGCTCGCCCTGGGACCGCAACAATGCCAAATATGGCACGCCGGAATACATTAAAATTTACCGCGAGCAGCTTCGCGAGTTGTATACCAATTATGGCGACTTGTTTATGTCATGGCACGACGGTGCCAATGGTGGGGACGGCTACTACGGCGGTGCGCGTGAGAAGCGCTCGATCGACAATACTACCTATTACCAATGGGATTCGACCTGGACTAACTACACCCGCAAACTGCAACCTAATGCCAATATTTTCAGCGATATCGGCTGGGACGTTCGCTGGGCAGGCAACGAGGACGGCAGCGTGAACCCTACTTCCTGGGCAACACTTACTCCGAAGCCTTCGGAAGGGCAGAATGTAGCAGTACCCGGCCAGGCCAATGCAACTGAGAACCCGGGCGGTACACGCGGCGGGAAGTTCTGGATCCCCGCTGAATGCGACGTTCCATTGCGCAAAGGCTGGTTCTACCACGCCAACGAGAAGCCGAAAACGCCCGAAAAGCTATTCGACCTCTATTTGAAAAGCGTAGGACGCGGCGCCGCACTCGATTTGGGACTGGCACCCGACACCCGCGGCCAGTTGCATAACGACGACGTAGTAGCGCTCAAAACATTCGGCGACCACGTCAAAAACACATTCGCAACCAACCTGATCGGTCGCGCGTCTTCCAAAGCCGTAAACGTGCGTGGTTACAACTCCATTTACAGCGCCAAAAACCTGCTCGACGGCAAACCCGACACCTATTGGGCCACGGACGACGATTTCAAAACACCGGAAGTGGTGATAGAAATGAGCCAGCCGGTCGTTTTTGACGTCATCAGTCTGCAAGAATATATCAAGCTCGGACAGCGTATTGAAGAATTCGCCGTAGATGCCTGGATCGGCAATGACTGGAAAGAGGTTTACAAAGGTACCAGCGTAGGAGCCAAACGCCTCGCGAAGCTCGATGTGCCCATCACTTCCAACAAAGTACGCCTCCGCATCACCAAATCGCCGGTTAGTATTGCTATCAGCGAATTTGGGGTTTATAAGGACTCGGAATAGTACGTACAACAATGTGCAAAAAGCGCCGGTTGAGTTTTCGACCGGCGCTTTTTGCTTTCTTTCCTTACCTTATTGTGCGGTCAGCCTTTCCAGCCGCGCATACATTTCCAGCATCGCCCCCTGGTCTATCAGCGTTTTCACAGGTTTGCGGCCCAGAAGGTTTTTCCCGTCGCGTTCTTCTTTCCAGATCCGCTCGGCTTCGGCGACAAAGATCTGGTAATCCCCGGCCTGGGGGTCTATTTTATGAAGTTCCTCGAAGCCCCGGAGCAGCACCACGTTGAACCAATAGTTGTCGGGCAGCTTATTGTTCTTATAAAAATACTTTTTCGACCCCTCTGCCAGGGCTTTTGCCTCAACGAGATATTCCTTGTTACCCGTGATATTATGCAGCATCGCAGCCGATTGCAGCATGGTACCCGTATTGTAGGAGTACTTCGCCGAATCGATTTTCAATGACGGAACTTTGATAGCGTCATAATAAGTACCGTCGCCCGCGCGCAGGTTCTTTTTAGTCCAATCATAAAGGTTAATCGCCGTTTTCAGGTATTCCGGCTCCTTTTTAATTTGATAGAGTTGCAGCGCAACCAGTATTCCAGGGCCGTTGGAACAGGTATTTTTCGTGTTCTTTTCGTCTTCTTTCCAGTACAGCCCGCCGCCCGCTTTATCGTCGTAGCCGGTCATCATGAAGCGGTAGATTTCCTCCGCGACGACCAGGTAATCTTTATCGCCCGTGCGGTTGTACGCGTCCAGGCACGCGATCGCGATCCATTGGTTGTCGTCGTAGAACCGGGAATCCTTTTGCTCACTCGTCACATACGCCTGGTAACCAGGAGCAGGTGCAGCGGTATTGTAATATTGTTTGATGGCCCCGAGCACCGGTTTCATGTATTGCTTGCCCGGGCTCACTGCCTCCGACTCGGTGGCTGCTTGGAGCAATGCACATAGCGGCCACAAGTACGAATGCGGCTTTTCGTTCTTGCCATTGGTTTCAATAAAAAGGCCTGTGGATGACTCGTAAAATACGCCTTCGATGTTGTGGAGAATCTGCCCGCGGCGCGATTTGTAATCGGGAGCGGTCTGCGATACGGCGAGGTCGAAGCGGGCTATGCCGAGCAAAACCAGCGCCGTTGTGTACATACTTTTCATAAATAGTTCCGATTTTTTTGAGTAGAAGCAGGCCCTGCAAGGTTCTCTACTTGAAAGCTCCTCTGCAAAAATTGCTGGTCCCGAAAACGCAACCAACTGTTTTCTGGTAAAATAGAATAATAAAATTTGGTTATTCTAATAATATACAAAACACTGTTTTATATCCAGCACGCATCACCTATTTTTGACTTAATCCCCCATTAACCCGACCGCCTTCTTGACCGCATTTGGCAAACATACCGACGATGCAGTGCTATGGAATTCGTTCCGTGGTGGGGACGAGCACGCATACACGGAGCTTGCCCGGCGACATTACCGGACGCTCTTCCAATATGGCCAGCGGTTCACGCACAATATGCAGTTGATCGAAGATGTGATCCAGGATCTGCTGGTACATCTCTGGCTCCACCGCACCACCATTAATGAGACTCCATCGGTCAAATTTTACCTTATCAAGGCATTCCGGCACCGGATGCTGAAAACGATCAAACCGCTCTCCGACGAGACAGGTTTGACCGACGAATGCGACAATTTGCTGTCCGAATTTTCGAGCGAGGAAGATTGGATTGGGCGGGAGAATGACCTGGCTTTGAAACAACAGGTCAGAACGGCGATCGACCAGCTCCCTGCCCGCCAGCAGGAAGTCATTTACCTCCGTTTTTTCCAGAACCTGATGCCCGAGGAAATCGCGGGACTGCTGGCGATCAACGCGCAATCGGTGAGTAATATCATCCAGCGGGCATTGTCCAACCTGCGCGGATTCTGGCGCACTCCTCCTTCTATCTCCGTCATACTTTGTTCTTTCTGCCAAATTTTCGCACAGTTTTAAATTAAACTGAAAAATTTTTCACACCCAACCGAGTATTCCGGCAGAATAAACGGATAATGTATAAAAACGCATTGTTCGATGTTACCCGATCCATCCGGCCATTTACTACAATCACTTCTCGGAAACCCTGCATTTAGGTGCTGGGCGGAGGGAAAATGCCCCGAAGATGGTCCGGCTTGGAACAAATGGGCTGAGGAGCATGAGAACGGGCAAGATATTCTCCGACAGGCTGTGGAGATCGCGCGGGCCGTGCCAGTGCGTGACGAGCATTTGACAGACGAATATATTCACCACAAGGTACAAGAAGCGCTCCAAGCCGCAAAAAGGCGGGAGCAACGGGAGAACAGGGAAGGAAGGGAATCGTTTTTCCCGGTGTTCGTGTCAGGCTGGAACATCGCCGCGAGCCTTCTCATCATCGCCGGGCTCTGCTTTGCGCTGTTGCGCATATACAATCATACGCAACCGGCTGCGACAGCCGGGCAACCTTCCCGGTTGACGACGCCCGCTTTAAAGGAAGTCGCTAATACGGAACGACCGTTCAAATATGTACAGCTTCCGGATGGCAGCTCCGTGGTATTGCAGCGGAACAGTACATTGAAATACCCTCGGGCCTTTTCCAGCGCAAAACGGGAGGTTTACCTTACCGGCGAGGCGTTTTTTGAAGTAACCAAAAATCCTGATCAGCCGTTTTTCGTCTACGCAGGTGAACTTGTCGCGAAAGTGCACGGCACCAGTTTCAGTATCAGGGCAATTGCCGAGGAAAAAGAGATCACCATCGCCGTCAAAACCGGGAAAGTATCGGTGTTCACCGAGCAGGCCTCCCCAACCCTCCTGCTTACCCGCAACCAGCAAGCCACCTTCGAACGTGCGCAGGCCAGGCTCGTGCGCTCCGCGCTTAAAAGCTCCGCACTGCTGAATATTCCCATTGAGAACCAGGAATTCACCTATTCGGAAACGCCCGCCGCAGAAGTTTTCGACGCGCTCGGGAAGGCTTATGGCGTAAATATCGCATTTGACCGTAACAGCCTGGCGCATTGCAGCATTACCGCGACGCTCGGCGACGAACCGCTCGAAAATAAGCTGAAATGGCTTTGTACCATCCTCGAAGCAAGTTACACCATCAACCAGGACAACATAACCATTACCGGAACCCCATGCGACTGATTATTCACTTCAAAACCCTGCTATTTGAATAAAAAAACAAAAGGTGAACGATGCTACCAACATCATTCACCCGATTAAAATCCCCCCTCATTCTATGCTGACGCTAAGAAATCCCGGACTGAAAGTCCAACAGGGACAAGGGAATTATTTTGCCGATTTTTTAAACCTACAAAACAGACAAAAGTATGAAAAAAACCTTTGACCGGCAGAGTTACCTGCTCAAAATTATGAGAATCAGCCTCATACAATTGTTTATCATTATCCAGGTTTCCGGGCTCGCCGTGGCGTTCGACGGTTTCGGACAGGAACTACTCAACCGTCGTTTGACGGTAAACATCCGTGAACAGAAAATTGGCGCGGCATTGGAGCAGATTGGCAAAATTTCCGGCGTGCATTTTATGTACAGCCCGGAGCTTATCCGTTCACAGCGTAAGGTCACTTTCAGTGCCAGAGAGGAAAAACTGGAAACGATACTCAACAACTTCCTTACGCCATTGCAGGTGTCTTACGAAGTTTCAGGCAAACAGATTTTGCTGAAAAGAGCCGTTTCAAAGCCTGCGTCTACCCTGCCCGAAGGAGCAGGCACGTCCATCAAAACGATCCAGTCTATTGATTTTCAAATTAAAGGAAAGGTGAAGGACGCAACAGGCGGCACCATTCCCGGCGCGACGGTCGTCCTCAAAGGCAGCTCGTCGGTGGGAACTACGACCGATGCCGACGGCGGATTTGCATTGAATGTACCCGATGGCAGTACGACCCTCGTGGTTTCGTCGATCGGCTTCCTGACCCAGGAGATCGATATTACCAGCAAAACCCTGGTGGAAGTAACCCTCCAATCCGATATTAAATCACTTTCGGAAGTAGTGGTAACGGGTTACTCGTCCCAATCGAAACGCGACATTACCGGCGCAGTTTCTACCGTTGACGCTACCGAACTCACCAAAGTGGCCGCTCCGAACGTGGCTCAGCAGTTGCAGGGCCGCGTGGCCGGTGTAACCGTGACATCCAACAATACACCCGGCGGCGAAGCGACCGTCCGCATCCGCGGTTTTGGCACGATCAACAACAACGACCCGCTTTACGTCATCGACGGCGTACCTACGAAAGGTGGTTTGAACAGCATTAACCCGAACAATATCGAATCGATGCAGGTATTGAAAGACGCTTCTTCGGCTTCGATCTACGGCTCACGCGCTGCAAACGGGGTGATTATTATCACTACAAAAAAAGGAAAAGTAGGTGCCCCAAGATTTACATTCAATTCCCGCGCGGGCTTCCAGACCGGGAAAGTTGATCTCGACCTGATCAAAGACCCGCAGCAATTCGGCGACCTTCTTTGGACGCAGCGTAAGAATGCGGGCGTGCTCACGAACGGCAACCCGTCGCACCAGCAATATGGCAATGGGCCATCGGCGGTTGTGCCTGATTACATTCTCGCAGGTTCGAGCTACGGATTGAATATCAAGACAGATCCATCGAACCCAAACAGCCCCGATAATCCGGCCGTGCTAGCTCTTGTCGATCCCTCCCGTTACAACTACAACCGGTCCGGTTTTTACCAGATCGTAAAGGCCAATAAGGAAGGTACAGACTGGCACAAGGAAATCCTGCGCCCGGCGGCGATCCAGGAATACAATATCGGAGCAAACGGCGGTACGGAGAACGGGCGTTACGCGCTTGCACTCAATTATTTCAAACAGGACGGCGTATTGATCCACACCTCATTCGACCGCTATTCGATCCGTTCGAATACCGAGTTTAGTTTCAAAAAACGCATTCGTCTGGGCGAAAACCTGGAATTGAGCTATACCGAAAACAAAGGTTACTACAATGCGAACGGTACTGCCAGCTCTACCAACAACCAGGATGGCAACCCGATCGGCAATGGCTACCGCATCCCTTCGATCATTCCGGTGTACGACATTGCGGGTAACTTCGCCGCCACCCGCGCGGCAGGTCTTGGCCCCGCTACCAACCCCGTTGCACAGCTTTGGAGAAGCCGCAACAACCAGACCAATACCCTGCGTGCTTTCGGGAATGCCTACCTGGAAGTGGATATTTTAAAAGACCTGACCGCCAAATCGAGCATTGGTATCGACTTTATCAACGCCAACCGCGTGGGTTATACTTTGCTCGACCTCGAAGAAGCGGAGATTGAAGCCGCCAATGCGATGACCAACGGAAATGCCTACGACATTAACTGGACGTGGTCGAATACACTGAACTATACGAGAAACCTCGGCGCCTCACACAAACTGAGCGTGCTGGCTGGTACGGAGGCGATCAAAGGCACCGGCCGCGACTTCTCCGCCACCCGCACGACCTTTTTCTCCGAAGACCCGTTATATATGTACCTCAACTCGGGAACCTCAGGTATTGCCAACACCGGTGCAGGCTATCAGTGGGCATTGTTCTCCGTTTTTGGGAAAATCAACTATGCATTCAAAGACCGCTATTTGCTCGAAGCTACCGTGCGCCGTGATGGTTCTTCACGCTTCGGACAGAACAACCGCTACGGTACATTCCCGGCGTTCAGCGCAGGATGGCGCCTGTCGGAGGAAAGCTTTATGAAGAGCATTCCCTGGCTGGATGATCTGAAACTGCGTGCTGGGTGGGGACAAACCGGAAATCAGGAGATTGGTAACTACAATGGTTTCAGCACTTACCGTTCGAGCCTGAGCCAGTCGTCGTACCCGATCGACGGTTCGAACAATGCCGTGCAGCCGGGCTTCGATACGGAAGCATTCGGCAACCAGAACGCGAAATGGGAGACCACCACGCAGACCAACGTCGGTATCGACGCCACTTTCCTCAAAGGGATGTTCGGCCTGAACCTCGATTTGTACAACCGTACCACTTCCGACATGCTTTACCAGGTTGCATTGCCTGCAACACAGGGTGTGGCGACCATTCCGTTTGTGAATGTGGGTGAAATGAACAACAAGGGTATCGACCTCGCCATTGACTTCCATAACAAAGCATTGAACGGCGATCTCACCTACTCGATAGGCGCCAATTTTTCGACCTACAAAAACGAAGTAAAACGCCTGAACGCCAGCTCTACCGCGGTACTTCTTGGCCCTGCTATCCGCAGCTACACCTGGACCCGCTCCGTAGCAGGCATGCCGCTTTACTCATTTTACGGCTTGCAGATCGACGGCATTTATCAGAACCAGGGCGATGTGGACGCCGGTCCGAAATACCCGGGCTATGCGGCTGTGGGTAAATACAAATACCACGACACCGACGGTGACGGCACCATCACCGACAACGACCGCAAGTTCCTCGGCAACCCGCATCCGGACTTCACTTACGGTATCAACCTGAATGCCGGTTACAAGAACTTCGATTTTTCGGCATTCTTCCAGGGCGTAAAAGGTAACCAGATCATCAACATGGTGAAGCGCTGGGTGGACTTCAACAACCAAGCCGGTAACCGCAGCCTCCGCATGCTCAACGATTCGTGGACGCCCGAAAATCCGGATGCAGTATTGCCCATCCTGGACGCCAACGACAGCCGCAGCCAGCAACCTTCGAGCTATTTTATCGAAGACGGCTCCTATTTCCGTATGAAAAACCTCACGCTGGGCTACACGCTGCCTGCAGGGGTATTATCGAAAATCGGTTTCGAGAGTGCCCGCGTGTATGTACAGGCGCAAAACCTTTTCACGATCACCAAATACAGCGGCATCGATCCCGAGGTAACGTCGGTAGGCTCTACGCCGGGAAGCACCGTTCTGGGTGTGGATCAGGGTAATTATCCCAATTCGAAGATGTACCAGATCGGTATCAATTTCGGGTTCTAGTTTGGTTTAATAAAATTCTTTTAACACGGTATCATTTCAATTATCGATATGAAAAAGAGCGTATTAGCATTAACAGCAATGGTCTGCGTGGGTGTACTCACCTCCTGCGGGGACAGTTTTCTCGAAACCACGCCGCTGGGTGTGGGGAACGAGGCCATGCTTGCCAATAAAACGGGGGTCAATGCGGTATTGATCGGCGCATACAGTCTACTCGACGGCGTTGGTTCCGGGCCGGTAAACACTTCGTCTGTCAGCAACTGGATCTACGGCTCCATCGCGTCCGACGACGCCTATAAAGGCAGCGACGTGGGCGACCAGGCGCAAATCACCACCATCGAACGTTACATTCCCCAGGCCGATATCGGTGCCTATAACGACAAATGGGTAGCGGTTTACGACGGCGTTTCGCGCTCCAACAACGTGATCAACCTCATCGCCAAGGCTACCGACATGACCGCACCTGAAAAAGCGCAAGCCTTGGGCGAAGCGCGTTTCCTGCGCGCCTGGTACCATTTCGAAGCGAAAAAGCTCTGGAATATGGTGCCTTATGTGGACGAAACGGTCGTTGATTACATTAACCTGCCCAACGACAAGGATATCTGGCCCAATATCGAAGCCGACATTCAGTTCGCGATCGACAACATTTCGGCGACCAAAGCACAGGCAGGACGCGCCAGCAAATGGACAGCGAAAGCATTCCTGGCCAAAGTGCATATGTACCAGCAGGACTACCTCGCCGCCAAACCATTGCTGGACGACGTGATTAACAATGGCCCGTTCTCGCTCGTGAACAGTTTCCACGACAATTTCCGTATTACCACGGAGAACAATGCGGAATCTATTTTTGAGGTACAAATGTCGGTAGCCGACGGCGGTGCCGGGCAAAACGGCAGCTGGGGTGATAACTACAACTTCCCTTATGGCTCGGCACCAGGTGGTTGCTGCGGGTTCTTCCAACCCACCCAAAACCTGGTGAATGCATTCAAAACCGACGCCGCCGGGCTTCCGTTGCTCGATACATTCAATGATGTAGATGTCAAAAATGATGAAGGGCTTGCTTCCTCCGACGCATTCACACCATACGAGGGTACTTTGGACCCACGTCTCGACTGGACGGTAGGACGTCGCGGCCTGCCGTTCCTCAACTGGGGAACGCATCCGGGCAAAAACTGGATTCGCGACCAGAGCTTCGGCGGACCTTATACGTTCAAAAAATTCTTTGCTTACAGCGGTGAAAACGCGGGTGCCGAATCGCCGCGTGCCAATGCCAACAATTACCGCGCCATTCGCTTCGCCGACATCCTGCTGATGCGTGCGGAAGTGGCTGTGGAGGACAATGACCTTGCTACCGCTTTGAAGCTCGTGAACCAGGTACGCACAAGAGCCGCCAATGTGGTGGTGCTCGACGCAGCCAGCAAACCCGCCGCCAATTACCTGGTTAAAACCTATCCTGCATTCGCGAACCAGGAATATGCGCGCAAAGCCGTCCGTTTCGAGCGCCGCCTGGAACTGGCGATGGAAGGCCACCGGCATTTCGACCTGGTGCGCTGGGGCAATGCGGATGTGGTGCTGAATGCCTATTTAACCAAAGAAAGCAAGAAACGTACGTACCTCTCCGGAGCCACTTTTGTAAAGGGTAAAAGCGAGTTTTTCCCGATCCCTCAGGCGCAGATTGACATCATGGGCGCAAACGTTTTGAAGCAAAATCCATAAAAGTGACAAATTTTTAATATTATTATCCAAAATTATCACAAATGGAACACCACGAACAGGATACCACCTCCCGGCGCGACTGGCTCAAAACCATTGCATTAGGTGGTGCAGCGGCGATGACCAGCCATGTTGCACAGGCAGAAACGGCTCCTGCCGCCCCCACAGCGCGCAGGATACCCATCGCCGTCTCGACTTATTCCTACTGGCATTTCCAGGAACAGAAGTATCCCGTTGATAAGGTGATCGAAGATGCGGCGCGGCTGGGCTTCGACGGCGTGGAGATCTTGCACCGGCAAATGGACAACGAAACCATTCCATATATGAACAAGCTGAAAAGGCTTGCATTCGACAACGGATTGGCGCTTCCGTTACTTTCTATCCATCAGAGCTTTGTGCAGCCGAAGCCGGAAGATCGCAAAAAGGACATTGAACATACCCTGAAATGTATTAACCTTGCCACCCAAATGGGCATTCCGGCGATCCGGATGAACACCGGAAGCTGGCGGACGGTGAAGCGCGATGCCAACTATTACAAGGATGGCAAAGAGCCGCCGATCCAGGGCTTCACGGATCAGGACGCTATTAAGTGGTGTATCGAATCGATGCAGGAATGCCTCGTAGCTGCCGAAAAGGCGGGGGTCGTTCTGGCAATCGAAAACCACTGGGGACTGTCGTCGAACATCGATTACCTGCTTGAAATTTATAAGCCGCTGGCATCGTCTCCAGCCATGGGCATGAATGTCGACACCGGCAATTTCGTGGGCGATACCTACCCCCAGTTCGAGCGCCTGGCCCCCTACGCGACGATCGTTCAGGCCAAAACCTATTACGGCGGCGGGCATTATTACGACCTCGACCTGGATTACAAACGGATCGCAGGCATTTTGAGAAAAGCGAATTTCAAAGGTTACGTATCGCTGGAAATGGAAGGAAAAGAAGACCCGGCCACAGCGGTGCCGAAGAGCCTGAAAGTATTAAGGGAAGCATTGAGCTAACCCCTTAAAAGAGTTTCATAATTATATTCTGTAGTTAATAAAGTGCAGCTTCTCTGGGGCCGCACTTTTTGTTTTAATAGTGATACTTACACTGAGCTATCGTGATGCACCCATCCGCAACCTTATACACCAACCGATGCTCATCGGTAATCCTCCGAGACCAGAAACCGGAATAATTCGAGCGTAGCAATTCCGGCTTTCCCTTTCCTTCGAACGGTGTCCGCAAACATTCCTTGATCAATTCGTTGATTCGTTTTGCAATGTTCCGGTCGATCCGCTGCCATTCGACGTAATCCTCCCACGCATTAGGATGCCAGGAAAGGATCACAGATCAGTAAGATCGCGGGAAAAAATGTGGTTTCCTGATTCGATATCCTTCATTGCTTCCAGCAAACGGGCTTTGTTAGCCGGACTTTTCATGAGATAGGCAGTTGTATCCATTTCCTGATCCGCCATCGCGGTCTGGCGACGGTTCAGGAACTTGAAGAGATTAAATATGGATTGCCTCTTTTTCAATGGAAGAGCGAGTTTCATGTCTTTTTATTTCAGTGTGTTTGATAAATTTCGTTTAAAGTTAAGCTCTAAATGTCTGTCATCCAAACCTTCTAAACACGCCGCCGAGACGATCCCCGGACAATCAGCTCCGTACTCAAAACCCGCTTTTCATTCACGATAATGTCCTCGGCATCTACCAGTTGCAAGACCCACTCCGCAGTGGTGTGCCCGATTTGCAAAGTCGGCTGCCGAACGGTGGTCAGGCCCGGGCCAATATAGGCCGATTCGGCATTATCGCTGAAACCCACCACGCCAAGCTCATCGGGGATTGAAATGCCTTTTTCCTGAGCCATCAGCATGATTTCAATGGCAGAAGAATCGTTTACGGCAAATATCGCATCGGGGCGCTCGGCGAGGTCGAGGAGGTATTGGCCGTAAATGCGGGCTTTCTGCTGGGTTAGCATGCCCTGAATGATCATGTGGTCCTTGATGGGCTTACCGTACTTTTCCATCGCCGCCTTGTAGCCCCGTAACCGCTCCTGGCTTACCTGCAACGTGAGCGGCCCACCGAGGTGGGCGATCCGCTCGTAACCATTCAAAATAAGGTGTTCTACCGCCTGAAACGACGCTTCAAAATCGTTCACAACCACTTTCGGCACGTCGATCTGGTCGCATACGCGGTTGAATTGAATCAGCGGAATGCCGCGTTTCGCAAAAAGGCTCAGGTGATCGAAGTTATTGGTTTCCTGGGTGAGCGAAATAAGCAGCCCATCGATCCGGTTTGCCAGCATTGCCTTGGTATTCGAGATTTCGACCTGGTACGACTCGTTGCTCTGCATAATCGTAAGGTTGTAACCCGCCTGCGTGAGCACTTCGTGTGCGCCTATGATCACGTTCGGGAAAAACTGGTTCTGAAATTCCGGAACGATCATTCCAATTGTATTAGTCCTGCTTTTTACCAGGTTGTAGGCAAGCTGGTTAGGTTGGTAATCGAGCTGGGCAGCCTTATCGAGCACGGCCTGGCGTGTTTCCGGGCTAATGTCCGCATGCCCGTGCAACGCCCGCGAGACGGTCGAGTTCGAAACGCCGAGTGATTTGGCCACGTCGATAATCGTCGTCTGGTGCCGTTTGCGTTTTACGAGGGATTGGATCGAATCGTCTCTTTCCGAATGCGTGAAATAGTAATTGCACCATTTGCACAGGTACCGCTGCTTGCCCCGCACGTAACCCGCCTTCATGATGCCATCCACCTGCGCACACTTCACACACTGAATCATAACCCTTGTACTTTTTAAATAAACACCCTTTCAAATACCCAAATCAATGCCCTCTTCAACACAGATTACAAAAATATAAAAATCTCCTATTAATCATCAGCAAAACCATATATCGGTAACGTCTCCGCAAACGTTACCGATACTTTTTGTTCAATTCCCGGAATTTTCAGCTCAAAAACCATATTGATACCGCCTCCCATGGCTGCTATATTTAGGTAGAAACCGCATTTAAGCACGGTTTGTCATAAGTAATGGTAGCCCACAGCAATGCCGATTCAATGCCACAAAATTGCACTTTTCCCATTTTATCAATTTTGATCAAACCCTAATTTTTAACTACATGAAGAAAAAAATACGTGACTTGTTCCTGCTCAGCATTCTGTGCCTGGGCATTACGCAGTCGCTGCTCGCGCAGAACGTGACAGTGAAAGGCAAAGTGACCGACGATAAAGGCGAAATGATTCCCGGTGCAAGCGTGACTGTAAAAGGCTCTCAGCAAGGAACACTGACAGACGCAGAAGGTGTATACTCCCTCGATGTGGCAGGAAACGCGACCCTCGTATTCTCATTTTTGGGCTATCTGAAAGAAGAAGTAGCCGTTTCGAACCGTTCGACGATCGACGTTTCGCTTAAAACCGACACCAAGGCGCTGGAAGAAGTGGTGGTAGTCGGCTACGGAACGCAGCGCAAGATCGAAACGACCGGCTCCATTGCTTCCGTAAAGGCGGCCGACCTCGTGCAAACGCCCGTCGCGAACGTAGCCCAGGGCCTTCAATCGCGGATCGCCGGCGTGCAGATCAACCAGAACACCGGCTCGCCCGGGGGTAATGTGAGCGTGCGTATCCGCGGTACCAACTCCATCAACGGCTCTTCCGAACCGCTTTATGTGGTGGACGGTATCCAGATTTCAAATGGCGGCGGTATCAACGACGTGAGCCCGCTTTCGACCATTAACCCCAATGATATCGAGTCCGTGGAGGTATTGAAAGACGCCTCTGCATCAGCAATTTACGGCGCACGCGCAGCCAACGGGGTAATCCTGATCACAACTAAACGCGGTAAAAGCGGCGCCACACGTGTTACCTACGATGGCTACTATGGTTCTCAGAAAGTAAACAAAATGCTGAAAGTCCTGAATGCGGCGGAGTTTGGGCAACTGGAAAATGAGGTATTCAAAGACAATTATTATGCAAACCCGGCATCACTCGGCGAGGGTGTCGACTGGCAAAAGGTAATCTTCCGCAAAGCGCCTATTCAAAACCATCAGCTGTCGATCAATGGAGGAAGTGAAAAAACGCAGCTCGCATTGTCGCTCAACTATTTCGATCAGGACGGTACCATGCGGGGATCGGCGTTTACACGCTATTCTTTCCGTCTCAATCTCGACCATCAGATCAATAAGAACATCAAAATCGGAACCAGTATCCTTGGGAGCCAGTCGGTCGCGGATGGCATTCAGACAGGCAGTACCGACATCGGCAACGCGGGTGTGGTTACCGCTACGGTATTGGGTGCGGCCGTCGGCGCTCCTCCTACCCTGCAACCTTACCGCCCCGACGGCACTATTTTCCCATTCGGAGAGCAAGGCAATGGCCGGTACCGCGAAGTAACCAACCCGCTGAGTTTCATCGAAGTACTCAACAAGCGGAGCATCAAACGCGTACTGGCGAACCTTTACGGGGAGGTCAAATTGTTCAAGGGGCTTACCTATCGCGCCTCATTCAATCTCGACCAGAAAGGCGAGCTTTATAACTATTACTCGCCCCGCAGTATTGTCAACAAAAGCGACCTCACCGATGCTTCGGGATCGGCAAGCAAGGGCAACTACAATAACCTGGCGCTGCTCCACGAAAGTATCCTGACTTACAGCACCAATTTCGGCAAAAATCATTCATTCAAAGCGACGGCGGTATTTGGTACCCAGGGCGAGCAATACAACGAAAACGTCATGAGCGCCCAGGGATTTCCCAACGACGCAACACAGAACGAGGCTATGCAGCTTGCGCTTACCCGCACAGTGGGCAGTTTCCGGAGCAGCCAGCGGCTGGATTCCTACATGGGACGGGTCAACTACGGATTCAAGGATAAACTCTTCGTAGACGTCACTGCGCGGATAGACGGGTCGAGCAAATTCGGGGCAAACCTTAAATATGGGATTTTCCCCGCCATATCAGCGGCATATCGCCTCATCGAAGAGCCGTTTATGAAAGATCTAACCTGGCTTTCGGACTTCAAACTTCGCGGAAGCTTCGGGCTTACCGGTAATGCGGGCGGCCTGGACCCTTACCAATCCCTGGCCACAGTGGCTGCCAACGGTAGCAATTACATGCTCAACCACCTTTACGCAACCGGTATCGACCCGTCCAGGATCGCCAATAAAGACCTCCGCTGGGAACAATCGGTGCAAACCAACTTTGGTGTCGACGTAAGTTTGCTCAATAACCGGATCAGCCTTATTGCTGATGTTTATTACAAGAAAACAGAAGACCTGCTATTTGAAAAGACGCTGCCGATGAGTTCGGGATATACCAAGATCAATGGCAACTTCGCGGGTCTTCAAAACAAAGGGCTGGAACTGGCAGTTAATGCGCGCATTCTCGATGGTCCATTGAAATGGGATGTTTCAGCGAACACAACCATCAACCGTAACAAGGTCACAACGCTGGACGGCGGCGTGACGAGCGAGCGTTTCATTAATACTTACAGCCTTTTGAAAGTAGGCGAGCCACTGGGCATATTCAAAACTTATGTGTTTGATGGCATTAACCAAACTGGCGAAGCGATTCTCCCCGGATATGACGGGCGCCTGGGCGGGCAAAAGGTGAAGGACATGAATGGCGACGGGAAGATCGATGCCAACGACCAGGTTATTACCGGCAACCCTAATCCTAAATTCATTTACGGCTTCTCCACCAATCTTTCTTACAAAGGATTCGACCTGGCCGCATTCCTTTCCGGTTCGCAGGGGAACGACATCTACAACGCAAGCCGACTTTCCTTCGAGAACCCGCTCGGACAGCGCAATTTGCTCGAAGGCGTCGTGAACCGCTGGTCGCCTACCAACCCCAACAATCAGTATGCAAGTGCATTTCAGGCCGGGCGGCTGCCTATTTCGGACTATGTCATGGAGGACGGTTCTTATCTCCGCTGCAAGAACATTACGCTTGGCTACAAATTGCCCGCATTCAAAGGCGTGCAGAGCATCCGCGTGTACGTGAGCGCCAACAACCTGTTCACCATTACCAATTACAGCGGTTTCGACCCGGAGGTTAACACTTTCGCTGGTTCAAACACGCAGATCGGGGTCGACAACTTCGTATATCCGCAAGCCAAATCGTTCCTGGGCGGTATCCAGGTTTCATTCTGATTATTCCGAATCCTTTTGCCGAACAAAGGCTAAAACGACATGAAAAAGCTACTAAAAATTACCACATATCTGGGCATGGCCGGGACCGCGCTTATCGCCCCTTCCTGCAAGCTTGACGAAACGGTTTACTCGTCGATCTACACAGAAAATTTTTATAAAACCGCCGCCGACGCCGAGAAAGCATTGATTTCCGTGTATGGCGCGCTGGGAAGTCTGGGCGGCGGGCCCGCGTTGACGCTCATTGCCGATTTCAGCGATGATCAGACATACCCCCGCGGCGTGGTAGGCCGTAATACGCTGACCCAGTTTACCTACGATCCCAATTATACGACGCAGAAAAGCAACTCGCGGGTGAACGAATCGCCGCAGCAGATCTGGCAGTCGTGTTATGCCGGTATCGAAAAAGCCAACTGGGTCATTGCCAAGGTGCCGGACGCCACTATGGACGAAGCGCGCAAAAAGCAGATCATCGGCGAGGCCTATTTCCTGCGGGCGTTCTACCATTGGTTTTTGAGTAAAAACTTTGGGGATATACCGGTCAAAATCACGCCGAGCTATTCGGAAGCGGATGCCCTGACGGCGAAAAGCTCCAAAGCGGGTGTTTACAAGCAAATTTACGCCGACCTCGACCAGGCTTTGAATGCGGGACTACTTTCCTACCCCACTGTGGAGAAAGGCCGCGTGGCGAAAGAAGTCGTTAATGCATTGTATGCCAAAGCTGCTTTGTACAACGAGGATTGGGCCAAAGCGTTGGAACAGGCCAAAGTTGTGATCAACTCGGGCAAATATGTACTCCTGGACGATGTGCGCGATGTGTACAAATATGATAAAGAGGATGCCGCGCGCATTGAAAACATGTGGGCATTCGAGGTAGATCCTGTTTCTCCCGGCCTTGGTCACCAGCTCACGGGCCTCTGCGGCCCTCCGGGAAGCGCCGGGCCCGAATATGCCCGCACTTCCTATGGTTCGATGTTCGCCTACCAGGCATTTTTCGACTCCTTCGACCCTACCGATAAGCGCCGCACCTTGCTGGACACCAATTACACCGACAAATCCGGCAAAGTGGTCCCGCAGAAAAGCATTACGCCCATTACCACGAAAGGCGTGCTGATCAAGAAATACCAGGATCCCATTTCGACCGTAGGCATGATCCCGAACATCCCGATCTTCCGCCTGCCCGATGTGTACCTCATCGCCGCCGAAGCGGAAGCTCGCCTGAATGGCGCCACGACCGCGGCTTACGATTTCATCAATCCGGTGAGAAAGCGCGCCGGCCTGGCCAATCTAAAAACCGGCCTGACCAAGGACGCATTCATCGAGGCCGTTTTACAGGAACGTGGATGGGAGTTTTTCGCGGAAGGCGATCGGTGGTATGATCTCACCCGCACCGGCAAATTCCTGACCGTGATCCCGAAAGCGGTCAACGATGTGTATCCGACCCGGAACGTTACGGCCAAAAACAAATATTTCCCGATCCCCCTCGACGAGATCAATGCCAACCCGAAACTGGAACAGAACCCTGATTGGAAATAGGTTATTGAAATAATGATGCTGATCGCCCAAGTACTACTCTTCCTGGCAATGCTTACATCCGTTCCTTTTCCCGACAGGCAAAAGGAGCGGGTCAGGGAGTTCACGGTCACCGAGAACGACACATTAACCTACACCCTGAAACTTGCGCTCGACGATAAGGGACAGCCGCAGTACTTTTTCAGGAACATCTTCACACCGGTTTGCTATACCAACGAATGCAAACCGGTGTATATCAATTTCTATTGGGACCTGCTGGGCAATTACGAACGCTATGACCTTCCCGAGGGCAAAGTGCTCACCAAAGTCGATCACGACGAATTCAAGGAGGCGGATTACCAAAAGTTACAGGATATTCTTGCTCAAACGAACTCCATTTTCGCGGACCTGAAAATGGAAGACCTGATCTCCAAAGGCACGGATAATCTGACCGACTCCGTCGACGCGAAAGCTGGCGCGACTTTAAAAACCATTAAAAACCAGGTGATCGACGGCGCGGTCTATACCTGTTACACCCTTTGGCATATCGCGTATGGTAAGGCGGTTCCTGAAATGCGGAAGGTCATCGAAACCTATTCCAACGACGCATTGCTGCACCGGTTTCTGGAAAGCAAAAATCACCATTACCAGTATTGGGCAATGGCTAAGGTCATGGATGCAAGCGGATCTGTGAAAAGGCCTTTTGAAAAAGACATCGAGGCGATCATCGCCGGCAAGAACGGCTTCATTGCCAAATATGCGTTGCAGCATGTAGGAACCGACTTTTTCAAAACGGAACAAAGGCAAAACTGGCTTTGGGAAACCTATCAGAAAACGGGTTATGCCACGCAAATAGCCATACTGAAAAGACTTAATACCGACACCATCTCAATCTCGAAGCCCCTGGCAGCAAACCTGCAAACCAGCTTATCTAATGCCAATGAAGAACAAACGCTACTAATTCAAAAAATCCTGCAAAAACAATGAATATCTCCCATAACCCAAGGCTTATGCCTTGGGATCCAGACGCCCCAGGCACCCGGACCAACCCAAGGCTTAAACCTTGGGCTATGACACTCCTGCTAGCCTTGCTCGCCCTACCCGCCCTGGCGCAAAAACATATCCTCGTTGAAACAGAATCCTTCGAGGACAAGGGCGGCTGGGTGATTGACCAGCAGTCTTTTGTGGTCATGAACTCGTCCTATATCATGGCCCACGGAATGGGACGACCGGTGAAGAATGCTGCTACCACTGCAAAATTCCCGAAAACCGGGAAGTATCATTTGTGGGTCCGTACCAAAGACTGGGCGCCATTTCCGAAGGGGCCCGGCAAGTTTCAGGTGCTGGTGGACGGCAAATCCGTGGGCCAAACTTTCGGCGAAAGCGGCTCCGATACCTGGAAATGGTACGACGGCGGTGTAATCGATATTCAAAATACCGATACAAAACTGGCATTGAAAGACCTTACCGGCTTCAACGGCCGCTGCGATGCATTGCTTTTTACGGACGATTTGAAATTTACCCCGCCGAACGACCTCGAAGCATTGACGGCATTCCGCAGAAAGCTACTGAATCTAACCGACAAGCCGCAGGAGGCCGGTCGCTACGACCTCGTGGTAGTAGGTGGCGGCATTGCCGGAACGTGCGCGGCCATTTCTGCCGCGCGAATGGGCCTTACCGTAGCATTGATCCAGGACCGCCCCGTGCTTGGTGGCAACAACAGCTCCGAAGTACGTGTGCATTTGATGGGCGATGTGGATAAAAACCATTACCCTAAGCTCGGCCGCATTGTCCGCGAAATGGATAATGGCGACCCGGGGAACGGCAACCCCGACGCCAAGGAGTATGGCGATGCACGTAAAATCTCGATCGTAAAAGCGGAAAAGAACCTGTCGCTATTCCTGAATACCCACGTTTTCAAAGTTGAAAAAGAGCATGACATTATTACGGCGGTAGTAGGCCGCGACATTGCTACCAACCAGGAACGCCGCTTTTCCGGCTCGTTCTTTTCCGATTGCACCGGCGACGGCACGGTGGGCTTCCTGGCAGGCGCCGAGTTCCGTATGGGGCGTGAAAGTAAGGATGAAACCGGCGAATCCCTCGCGGCAGACAAAAGCGATGGTTTCACATTGGGTACTTCCAATTTATGGGCTTCCGTGGATCGCGATACCGTTTCATCGTTCCCCGAAACACCCTGGGCCATGCAGTTTTCCGACGAGTATCACATCGATGAACCGAAGTCGGACTGGCAATGGGAAACCGGGTTCGGAAACTTCAACACCATTACCCAGGCCGAACAAATCCGCGACCATAACCTGCGCGCCATTTACGGTAACTGGTCGTATTTAAAGAAAAACAAAGCTGCTAAATACGGTAAAAAGGACCTCGCCTGGGTGGCCTACATCGGTGGCAAACGCGAGTCGCGCAGGATCATCGGCGACTATGTTTTGAATCAAATGGATATCCAGGAGGGTAAATTTTACCCCGATGGCTCAGTCACGGCTACCTGGACGATCGACCTGCATTTCCCCGATGCCAAAAACAGCAAGTATTTCGAAGGACAGGAGTTTTTCGCGGGAACCAAGCACATCAAAGTGGCGCCCTATACGATTCCATACCGCTGTCTTTATTCCAAAAACATCCAAAATCTGTTTATGGCCGGTCGGAATATCAGCACTACGCACGTAGCGTTCGGGAGTACCCGCGTCATGCGTACGTGCGGGATGATGGGCGAGGTCGTAGGATTCGCTTCGTACATCGCGGCCAAATACAAAACCACCCCGCGGGGAGTTTACAAAGACCATCTGCCTGAACTGACAGGCATCCTGAAAGGCGAAACGTTGGCCCCTCAACCCTGATTTTTATTGAAATACGCTGTGATCCATATTGCCGGAGTAATATCCGCCCTCATCTCGATGATGCTGCCGTTGGCGACAATGGCAGCCATCGATGAGGGTATGATTTCAATCGACGGCGAGGCGCAGGGTACTACCTATCATATCCGTTATTTCGATCCGCAGAACCGCAATTTCAAGCATGCCATCGACTCCATCCTGACCGATTTCGACAAATGCCTGTCGCTATACCGGCCCGATTCCGAACTGTCGGATTTCAATGCAAATGCGAAACATTCGTTCCGGTCTCCGTGGTTTCATGAGGTTTTGGTTAAGTCAAAAGAAATCCACGCCGCTACGGGCGGGGCATTTGATCCCACCGTTATGCCGCTTTCGGAGGCTTATGGTTTTGGAAATAAAAAGAATGTCGACCCGGAAAACGTGAACGTCGACTCGTTGCTGCAAAACATTGGTTTTAAGCACATTAAATTCAATAACAAACAAATAGAAAGCCGTCCTGGTGTAAAACTGGATTTCAATGGCATCGCGCAGGGCTATTCGGTGGATATACTGGGAGAATTTCTAAAAAGCCGCAATATCGACCGTTTTATGGTTGAAATCGGCGGGGAAGTGCTCTGCTCGGGCACCAAAAACGGTAATGTGCCCTGGGTGACGGGCATCGAAAATCCTCTAAAACCTGCCGCATTGGCGGCTACCGTAAAGCTTACCGACCGCGCCATGACCACCGCGGGCAATTACCATAACCACATCACCCGCAACGGAATCACTTACAACCACATTATCGACCCGCGCACCGGATCGATGGAGCAGACCCCGCTGTTGAGCGTGACGGTGTTTGCGAAAGATGCCATCACTGCCGACGGCTACGATACCGCATTCTTCGTGATGGGCCTCGTAGCGACCAAAACCTTTTTAAAAAACCGGAAAGATATCGATGTGTACATGCTTTACACCAATGAAGAAGGGCACTTAATGTCCTTCGCCACTGACGGTATCAGAGACCTTATCCAGGAAAAATGAAACGAATAACCCTGTTACTACCCATTTTACTCAGCGTTTTAAACGTTTTGCAGGCCCCGGCCCAACGCACGTCCGTAAAGGCATTGTCCAACCATTCGATCCGCGTTCAGTGGCGGGAGACGGACGGTGCATTGAAGATCGAAGCGATTGCTGTCAATAAAAAAGGCCAATGGACGAAACTGGCAGCGCCTTCAGGCGAGTACACGTTGCTTTATTCCGAAACCAAACCTTCGACCGAATCAGCCGAAACCTTTGAAAAGATCACCGGAGGCAAATTCCCCGAGGAAGCATACCATTACCAGCAAACCCAGTGGAAAGAAAGCACTACCGCCGTGGCGCTGAACACCGTCGGGCGAGCCATTCACTTTTTCCCGCAAACAGGCGCAGCAAAGGATAACGGATTGGAATTCAAATCGGAAACCGATGTGGCGGGTATCACTGCGCATTGGAGGATCGACCCTCGTTTCCCCAGCGACGTACTGGTAACGATGACTTTGAATGCGAAGAAAAAAGGCTACTTCTCGCTGGCTACGCCCACCCTGGCCGCATTGCCTGTCGACCAAATGAGCTGGGCGTCGGTGCCGGGCTATTTTCAGGGAAATTTTATACAAAAGAACTTTGTACTGGCCTACGCTTACGGCCATGGTATCCCCGACCGCCCGGTCGTGTACCGCGAGCGTTGCGCTTCAACGCTAAGCCCGCTGGTGAGCAGCAAAGACGGCATTACGCTGTCGGTCGTGCCGGAACCCGGCCTCGCGCGTGACCCGTGGGCGAAAGACCGGATCACGCAGACTGACTGGCATCTCGGCCTTTCCCACATGAACCGCAAGGCACAGCTTTCGCCGACGCTGTATTATCCTGTTTTGGGGGAAGAAAAGTCTGAAATGGAGGCCGGGCAATCGGTTTCTTACACGTTCCGGTACAGCCTTATCGCGGGCGACTGGTTCCAGGCCACTAAGCACGCGGCCGTCGATATTTACAAGTTCCGTGAGACCCTGGCACTCCGGCAAAGCAAGCAGGCGCTTACGGACCGGATCGAGAAAATGCACCATTACCTCATCGATCCCAAGACTTCGCTCTGGAATATCGAGGAGTTCAAAGGCAAGCAGATAGGCGCACAGTCGTACCTCGGCGGCGTGGTGGGTTCGGACAAGGATGCGATGAAAAACTCAGATTACGGCGCGATGTGGATGCTGGCCAATGCGACCAGGGACCCCGAACTGATCCAGAAAGTCCTTCCGCCGGCTCAGAACTTCAAGCTCGTTCAGCAGCAAACCGCCAAAGGTTTCTTCGAGGGAGCTGTCGAAGGCCAGTACTATTTAGCTAAAAAGAAGAAGTTCGTTGAAGAATGGGGCGAGGTGGTCGAGCCTATTGCATTGACTTACTATGTGATGCTCGATGTAGGCAATATGCTGCTTTTCGAACCGGACAATGCGGAGCTGAAAGAGCGTTTGACGCTAGGCGCCGAAAAACTGCTCAGCTGGCAGCGCGAAGACGGCAGCTTTGCCGTGGCCTACGACCGAAAGACCGAGCAGGAGACCTTCAAGGATATTCAGGATGTGAGGCCAACGTTTTACGGGCTGATCGTCGCTCACCGCATTTTGAAAGACGAAAAGTACCTGAAAGCCGCTGAAAAGGGGGCCGAATGGTTTCTTAAAAATGCCGTCGAAACCGGTGCCTTCCTGGGCGTCTGCGGGGACGCGCGCTATGCCCCCGACTTTGCTACCGGCCAGTCGGCACAGGCACTGCTGGATTTGTTTGATTTAACCCAAAACAAAAAATACCAGGATGCAGCCATTACCTGCGCGAAAATTTACACCTCATCCATTTACACGCACCCGATTGCCGACCATAAACCCAAGACTGTAAACGGAACCGTCCGGGAGGATTGGGAGATCAGTCAAACGGGCCTCAGCTTCGAACATGGCGGCATTTTCGGTTCTGCTACCCGCCTCGGGCCTATTCAGCTGGCCAGTCACGCGGGATTGTTCATCCGCATTTATCAGCTCACCGGCGAGCAGCTTTTCGCCGATATGGCCCGTGCGGCGGCCATTGGCCGGGATGCATTTGTGGACAGTAAAACCAGCGTGGCCTCCTACTACTGGAACGCCATGAACCGCGGCGCCGGCCCCTATCCGCACCACGCCTGGTGGCAGGTGGGCTGGATCACCGATTACCTGCTTTCCGAAGCTGCATTACGCTCGAATGGCAAGGTTACATTCCCACGAGGTTTTGTGACACCCAAGGTAGGGCCGCACCAGACCTACGGCTTTGCGCCGGGCGATGTTTTCGGGGATAAGGCGAGCCTGGTTATTCAAGAAGGCTTCATAACCGCCGACAGCCCATCCATCGACCCTATTATTTCAAAATCAACTACTCAAAACATTTATTACGTGACGCTCCTCAACAACAGCCCGCAGCCGACGGCTTTCAACCTGAAAATCGACCATGGCAAAGTGTCTGAAAGTCACGCGGCCGCAAGCACGAAATGGGCCGAGACAAACCAGAAAGCGGCCATTAACAATATCAAACTCCCCGCCTTCGGAAGCAGAACCCTTCAACTCAACTATTAACAAAGCCGACAGCCGACCGCTGAAAGCCGACAGCCTATGAACAATACCACCGATACCATCGTCATTCTCGTATTCTCCGCATTTGTAATGGGGATCGGGATGCTTTTTGCCAGGACGGGGCGCAATTTGAAATCGTTTTTCGCGGGGGGCGAGGCTGTTCCGTGGTTTATCGGCGGGTTGTCGCTGTTTATGAGCTTTTTCTCGGCGGGCACGTTTGTAGCCTGGGGCTCCATTGCCTATAAACATGGTTGGGTGGCCATTACCATTCAATGGACGATGTGCATCGGTGCGCTCATTACCGCCATTTACCTCGCTCCACGCTGGAAAAGGACCGGTGCATTGACGGCCGCCGAGTTCATTCGCGAGCGGCTCGGACTGCCGGTTCAGAAGACCTACATTTTCATTTTTACGCTGGTTTCCGTGTTCATCAAAGGCTCGGTATTGTATCCGGTGGCCAAGCTTGTGAGCGCCTCGCTCGATTTACCGCTGGTGCCCTGCACAATCGGATTGGGACTTTTTATGATCGCCTATACGGCAGTGGGCGGGCTTTGGGCGGTGATGGTGACCGACATTCTGCAATTTGTCGTACTGTCGGCTGCCGTATTCATTCTGCTTCCGCTTTCATTTAACAAAGTCGGCGGCTGGGAGGGGTTTACCAACAACATTCCCGACGACTTTTTCAACCTGCTCAATGGCGAATACACGCTCGGTTTCGTCGCCGCATTTGTGATTTACCACATTTGCTACATCGGCGGCAACTGGACCATGGTGCAGCGCTACACGAGCGTCGACAGCGAAAAATCAGCAAAGAAAGTCGCTTATCTGTTCGCCGGCCTCTACCTGATCAGCCCGGTGATCTGGATGTTCCCGCCGATGATTTACAAGGCAATTAATCCCACATTGACCGGCCTGGATACCGAAAACGCTTATCTGATGATCTGCAAACTGGTGCTTCCTCCCGGACTGCTGGGCCTGATGCTCACCGGCATGTACTTCTCCACCTCCGCCAGCGCCAATACGGCACTCAACGTCGTTTCGGCTGTTTTCACGAATGACATTTATAAGGGGATGGTCAATCCTGCCGCCTCCGACAAGCAGCTCATACGCGTTGCACGTGGCTCGTCCTGGTTTTTTGGCTTGGGTATGATCGGCATTGCATTGCTGGTACCGGCAGCGGGCGGCATTGTGGAGGTGGTACTAAGCATTTCCGCTATTTCTGGCGGCCCGCTGCTCGCACCACCGCTCTGGGCGTTGTTTTCCAAAAGGTTGAATGGCAAGACCACGCTCTGGATTACCTGTATCGGGCTGTGCGTCAATCTGTTTTTTAAAACCCTCGCCCCACTCCTGCTCGACTTCAAGTTATCGCGGGGAATGGAGACGATCGTGGGTGTCGGCTTGCCGCTCCTCCTTTTGCTCGCCTATGAACTTTGGGGAAGGTCGAAAGACATCATCGCCGATGAATACACCATTTACACGCTTTCCAAAGACCAGCGCAAGCAGGACGCGACAGCTGCCGATCCGGAAGAGGCATTGGAAATCCAAAAGCAAAATCGTTTCGGCCTGCAGGTCATCGCCGGGGCGCTGCTGTTTACGGCGGTGATGCTCTTCATTCTGAGCTTCCTGACCACCGACGGCGCAATGGTCACGGCAGGGATTGCGACGGTAGTATTGTTCTCGGCATTGATACCGTTTTGGGCAGCGCGGAAGGTGGTGTTGGTGAAAGAAGATGAGGCGCGGATTGCCGCATAAATGTCGTCAGGCATGCAACAACAAAGCGAACTGAAAGGAGTTGAACGGTCTTCAAGCCGAGATTTCAACGCATTTGTAGGAAAATGCTTTTTACAAAAAACAAAAAATCAATCCCAAAAAACAAAACCGTAACCGAACGACACTCACACAATGAAACGCTTAACCCTTTTAACCTTCTCATTACTATTATCATTAACCTGCACGCGGCTGACGGCCCAGCCGGGTGCGGCCCAGCCGGGTGCGGCCCAGCCGGGTGCGGCCCAGCCGGGTGTGGCTGAGTACCACATCCGGCAGCCGAATGCGATCACGCTGCATGGTGAATGGTGGTTCCTGCTCGACCCGGCCGGGCTGGGCGTTGCCAACCAGTGGTACCGCGACGGTATTGCACAGGAAAGCCGCCAGGACAAGGTAACGGTGCCGCATTGCTTCTCGACTGATCCGCGTTATGAATTTTATACCGGTACGGCCTGGTACCGCAAGACTTTTGCCTGGAAACCTGCCGCCGGAAAACGCGTGATCCTGCATTTCGACGGTGCCTACTACAAAACCAATGTATGGCTGAACGGTCAGAAAGTCGGTGAACACGAGGGCGGCTACACGCCTTTCAGCTTCGATGTGACCGACCAGTTGAAAGACGGCAACAACCTGCTCGTAGTGGCTGTGAATAACGATACCTGGAAAACAAACACGATCCCCGGCATTAAGGACAAGGGCGATATCAACGACGGATTTGTGGGTTGGGTGAACTATGGCGGCATTATCCGGCCGGTTTACCTGACGATTGAACCGGAGGTTTATGCCGAAAACGTGAAGATCGACCCGTTACCTGATCTGGCCAAAGGCTCTGCGGTAGTGAAAGCTAAAATCAGGGTGCGGAATGCGTCGGCGAGCGCGACCAATCCCAAAATCGACTTCTCCGTTTGGCAAGACAAAAAGCCTTTGGCGCTGAAATGGAAAACGAACGAGGCGAGCATTCCGGCAGGGCAAACCGCGGTGATTGAAGCCGAAGCTGCATTGACGGCAGCGCAAACCAAACTTTGGGACCTGGACCAGCCCAATCTGTATGAATTGAAAACCATCATTGGTGGCGATACGCTGGCTTCGAACTTCGGGATCAGGAAAATTGAAGTAAGCGGCACGCGGATTCTCCTGAACGGAAAGCCGGTGAGAGTGGGTGGTGGCAACCGGGTGATCGATTATCCTGGCCTCGGCTCGCTGGAACCCGATTGGCTGATCGAGAAGGATTTCAAATTGATGAAAGAGGCCGGAATGGAATTCCAGCGTCTGACGCATTACACACCGTCCGAATATTTCTACGACCTGGCCGATCGCTACGGCATGCTGATCATCACCGAAGCCGGTAACTGGCAGCTTACGCCCAAGCAAATGGATAACGACTCGATGCGGACGAAATTCCGGTCGCAGTTCCGCGAAATGGCCGAACGCGACTGGAACCACCCCAGTGTGATCGCGTACAGCGTGGGTAATGAATACGGCTCTACCACTGCTTCCGGCCAGCGCTGGACGAAAGATATGATCGCTTACGCACGCGAGCTCGATCCTACGCGCCTGTACACATTCGCCAGTATGCTGCTGAATTCGCTACCCGAGAAACCGGAAGACGAGGCCAGTCAGTATGTCGATTTTGTTTCTACTAATACTTATGGCGGCCATGCCAAATCACTGGACCATATTCACAAGCTGTATCCTAACAAACCGGTGTTTATCAGCGAATGGGGCACGCGGTCGGATGGCAAAGGCGGTGAGCAGGGACAAGCTCAACATTTAACAGATGTAATGGCGGAAATCCGGAAACGCCCGTTCGTAGCCGGTGCGTCGTGGTGGACTTATAATGACTATCGAAGCAAGCTTTTCGGCACAAATGTGAATGGTTTCCGTCCATGGGGCATTGTAGGACCCGACCGGTCTCCGAGGCTGGCCTATCCGGTCCATCAGAAAGAATTTTCCCCTGTTTTGATTGAAAAAGCAAGTTTCAAAACCGGCGGTCAGGGGGTTCATCAACTGGTTTTAAAAGTCACTTCCCGTGGTGATTTCCCTTCAAAAACCCTGCGTGGGTATATTCTGAAGGCGGGCGAGGCAAGCATTGTGGTACCCGATCTGAATCCAGGCGAGAGCAGGGAGATCGCGATACCCATCCGCGGGTTCGATAAGCAAATACATATTACAGTAATTAAGCCGACCGGCTTCATTACCATCCAAACTGACATTGACCTTAAATAATGCCGCCGTAAATGGCTGGCAGACTATGACATATAAAGACCTGACAAGATGATAATCGGAGAATCGACACACAAAAGAGAACCCAAAACCATTGCGCTCGCGGCAGACCTGGTGATTGTAGGAGGCGGATTGACAGGCACCTGCGGGGCCATTACCGCGGCACGGGCCGGATTGAAGGTAGTACTGGTACAGGACCGGCCCGTGTTGGGTGGTAACTGTTCGAGCGAGGTGCGGCTATGGATATTGGGTGCCACCTCGCATATGGGGAACAACAACCGCTGGGCGCGTGAGGGTGGCGTAATTGATGAAATTATGCTTGAAAACGCCTACCGCAACCCCGACGGCAACCCGTTGATCTTCGATACGGTTTTACTGGAAAAAGTAACACAGGAAGACAACATCACGCTACTGCTCAACACGGCGGTTTACGATCTTGATAAAACACAAACTGGCGATAAGATCGAAGCTGTTCATGCATTTTGCAGCCAGAATAGTACCAAATACTCAATAACCGCGCCGCTTTTCTGCGATGCATCGGGTGATGGCATCATGGGGTTTCTGGCGGGCGCCGCGTTTCGGATGGGTGCCGAGCCGATGGAGGAATTTGGTGAAAAGTTCGCGCCGGACAAGGGGTATGGCGAGTTGCTGGGACATTCTATGTATTTCTATTCCAAAGACATAGGCCGGCCGGTGAAATTCGTTCCGCCTTCCTTTGCTTTGCAGGACATTACCGAAATTCCGCGCTATAAGACTTTCAATCCCAAAGACTTCGGTTGCCGGCTGTGGTGGCTGGAATACGGCGGCAGAATGGATACCGTGCACGATACCGAGAAAATCAAGTGGGAGCTTTGGAAGGTCGTTTACGGCGCCTGGAATTATATTAAAAACTCCGGTGAATTCCCGGAAGCGGATAATATGACGCTCGAATGGGTCGGTGCTATCCCCGGAAAGCGCGAGAGTCGTCGTTTTGAAGGCGATTATCTCCTGAAACAACAGGACGTGGTCGATCAGCAGGTATTTCCCGACACGGTGGCATTCGGCGGTTGGAGCCTCGACCTCCACCCCGCCGACGGTGTGTATTCCGACCAGGCTGGCTGCAACCAGTGGCATAGCAAAGGCGTTTACAGTATCCCCTACCGATGTTTTTACAGCAAAAATATTGAAAACCTGTTCATTGCGGGCCGCATTATCAGCGCTACGCACGTCGCGTTTGCATCCACGCGGGTAATGGCCACCAGTGCCACCGGCGGACAGGCGGTCGCGATTGCGGCGGCGGTTGCTAAAAAGCATAACTGCTCACCGCGGGAAGTGGGCGAAAAGCATTTGGAAGAATTGCAGCTGGAACTTTGGCGCTCGGGTCAATATTTGCCACAAACCGCGATTTCAGACCCTGACAACCTGCTAAATCACGCGCAAATAATGGCTTCTTCTACACTGGAACTGAAAGAACTGGCTGGTTCCGACCTTTGGAAACCGATCGAGCATTCCGTCGCGCAAATGCTGCCTGTAAAGGGCGATATACCTGCGGTGACAGTGTGGGTTGAAGCTTCGCAGGATACAGAACTGTTGGTGGAACTCCGCAAAAGCAGCAAAGCATTCAATCACACGCCTGACGTGACTTTGGAAACCAGAAGCTATCGTTTGATAGCGGGCAGGCATGAACTGGTTCTGGATTGGGACAGCTACTTTCCGGAGGAATGCTATGCGTTCGTTTGCTTCCTGAAAAATGAGCACGTCAGAATCCAGTACAGCGAACAGCGCGTAACCGGGCTGGTAACCGTTTTCAATGCAACCAATCCGGCGGTTTCAAACTACGGCAAGCAGGAGCCGACCGAGGATTTAGGCGTGGACACTTTCGAGTTCTGGTGCCCGCAACGCCGCCCGGCCGGTTTAAACCTCGCATTTGCATTGAGCAAACCTGTTTCACTCTTTGGCACAGAAAAACTACAAAATGGCTGGCACAGGCCCATTGCGGGGCCGAATGCCTGGGTAGCCGCCATCGACGATCGCAATCCTGAGTTAAATCTGCAATGGAATGAAAAACAAAGCATTTCTAAAATAGATTTCGTATTCGACACCGATTTTGACCACCCGATGGAGAACGTGATTTACGTCCATCCTGAAACGGTAATGCCTTTCTGTACCCAGCATATAGAGGTCCTCGATGATGCAGATAATGTGATCGGAACAATAAATGACAACCACCTGACGAAAAGAACATTGACGTTGACCATGCCGGTAACGACGCATTCGCTGAAAATCAGGCTGCAAAACAGCCACGCACATGTGCCGGTATCGCTCATGGAAGTCCGCGTTTATTAGCGCGGCTTCCGTTTTATTCTTTGAAAACTAATAAATTGATCTTAAATTTGCCGTCCTGAAATAGCAAACATCTGTTTGCTATTTTCTTGAAAGTTTACTCTATAATTATAGTATACTACATAGACTTTGAAGGAAGCGGCGGATTTTACACCCTCAACTGAAAACAGCGAAAAGAATTGGGATTCGTTACACGTTGCTTATATCGCAAGTGGTGATCCTGAGGAAGATCGGCGTTTGGCTGTGCTTGCGCGTGAACAGGGGAAGGTGGTTTTTCTGCGTGATCTGCCGGAAGAATCGGACGATATCTTCCAGCAGGCCGGAAACAGTCCCGTAAATGCCGGCCCAGCATATTCGACTTCTAAAAATAATCCAAAAATACCCCTTACCTGGGAAACCATCCAGCAAAAGCTTTGGGCAGCAACCGTCCGCAAACGGAGCCGCACCGAAGTAGCGGTTAACATCTTCTCTGCGATCGCATTGATGATTGTCGGGCATTTGCTTTTCACCTTTTTCTCCTACGACCGGCTTACGTTACTCTGGAACGAGCTCGAAGTGAGTGAAAGCTTTTTTTACTATATCCTTGGCGGCTTTGTAGCCCAGATGATCGACGGCGCGCTGGGCATGGCCTACGGCGTTACGGCATCCACCTTCCTGCTGACATTGGGTGTTCCGCCGTCGGCCGTGAGTGCCAGCGTCCACACTTCCGAGATCTTCACGAGCGGCGTTTCAGGTTATATGCATCTGAAATTCGGGAACGTGAATAGCAAGTTGTTCAAAAAGATACTCTTCCCCGGCGTGCTCGGCGCGATCGTGGGTGCCTATGCCCTATCGTCCCTCGAACAATACATTTACATTATTAAGCCGTTGGTGGCAATTTATACGCTGATCCTGGGAATCCTTATTATCCAGAAAGCGTTAAAGAAACGAGTTGAAAAAAGGCCGATCAAGAAGATCGGCTGGCTGGCGATGGCAGGCGGAACGCTGGATTCCATCGGCGGTGGCGGCTGGGGACCTATTGTAACCTCTACGCTGATTGCGCGAGGAAGGCACCCCAAATACACCATCGGATCGGTGAACCTCGCAGAGTTCTTCGTGTCGCTGGCAAGCTCGGTCACATTCATCAGCATCATCGGATTTTCACACTGGCAAGTGGTATTGGGCCTTATCCTCGGTGGTATGGTCTCCGCCCCGATCGCCGCCACACTATCCCGCCGCCTGCCGATCAAGACCATGATGATCATGGTAGGAACGATCGTCATCATCGTCAGCGTGAGGATTATTTATATGGTTTTAAGCAGCTTATAACATACCGGTGCATTCCGGAAATCATCAATTATAAATCAAAGCTGACCGCCGAAAGCCGACAGCCGAAGTATCCACATCATGAAAAAACAGACCAAAGCGATACGCACCCAGACCAGTAAAACCAAGTATCGCGAGCATTCGACTCCCCTTTTCCTGACCAGCAGCTTCACATTCGAGAGCGCAGAACAGGGAAAAGCGCTTTTCGAGGAAACCGAAGAAGGTAACATTTACAGCCGCTTTTCGAACCCTAGCGTGCAGGAGTTCGTGGATAAGGTTTGTATGCTGGAAGGTCTGGAAGACGGTGTGGCAACGGCAACCGGTATGGCGGCGGTGTTCGCAAGCATGGCTGCATTGCTGAAAAGCGGCGACCACATCCTGGCTTGCCGTGCATTGTTCGGCTCCGCGCACCAGATTATTACGCAGATACTACCGAAATGGGGCATTACACACACATACCTGGATGCGGACGCAAGCGAAGCAGAATGGGAAGCGGCAGTACAGCCTAATACCCGCATGATCTACCTCGAAACTCCGTCCAATCCGGGACTCGACCTGGTAGACCTCGCGATGATCGGTCGCATTACCAAGAAGCATAATATCATTTTCAATGTAGATAACTGCTTTGCCTCACCTGCATTGCAAACCCCGGCCGATTTCGGTGCCGACCTCGTGCTGCATTCCGCCACGAAGTTCATGGACGGACAAGGCCGCGTTTTGGGGGGTATAGTTGTAGGTAAAAAAGAATATATCAAGGAGCTGCGCTTTTTCTGCCGCCAGACCGGGCCGTCGATGTCGCCATTCAACGCCTGGGTTTTGAGCAAAAGCCTTGAAACGCTGCACCTGAGAATGGAGAAACATGCTTCCAACGCGTTGGCACTGGCCACGGCTTTGGAGAAGCATCCGGATGTAAAATCGGTAAAATACCCATTCCTGGAATCGCACCCGCAATATGCGCTTGCGAAGCAGCAAATGAGCGCCGGCGGATCCATCGTGACCATCGACCTCGAAGGCGGTTTCGAACGTGTGGCGGCATTTATGGATGCATTGGAGATCGCATCGCTGTCGTCCAACCTGGGCGACACCCGCACGATCGTTACCAACCCGAACACGACCACCCACGCGAAACTGAAACCGGAAGAGAAAGCCGCATTGGGCATTACCGAAGGTTTGATCCGCATTTCGGTTGGTTTAGAGGACATTGAGGACCTCATCGAGGACTTCACGCAAGCCGTGGAAGTGTCGGTGAAAAGTGATATATTGGAGTAAGCATTAAAGTGGGTTGCTATGCGGCCCGATATTCACCATGAACGAAACATTAGCATCTTTAAACGCCGCCATCGAGGGTAAAAGTGAAATCGAATCGCTCGCGATACTGGCGGATCTTTTTCCCGGTGAAGTCGTTTTTTCAACCAGCCTCGGGTATGAGGACCAGGTGATCAGCGACCTCATTTTAAAGAATAACATCAATATCGGCATCTTCACATTGGATACCGGAAGGCTTTTCGCAGAGACATATATGACTCTGCAAAAGACCAATAACCGGTACGACACCAAAATAAAGGTGTATTACCCGCAAACGGAGGCGGTAGAGAACATGGTCAGCACGAAAGGGCCCCTCAGTTTCTACGAGTCGATTGAGAACCGGAAGGAGTGCTGCTTCATCCGTAAGGTAGAGCCGCTGAACCGTGCGTTGAAAGGTGCGAAAATCTGGGTGACGGGTATCCGGGCAGAACAGTCGGGAAACCGTCATGATATGCCGAGGCTCGAATGGGACGAAGCGCATCAGCTTTTCAAGTTCCACCCGATCCTGCATTGGTCGTTCGAAGAGGTGAAACATTATGTAAAATCAAACGGCATTCCCTATAACCCATTGCACGACAAAGGTTTCGTGAGCATCGGCTGCGCACCTTGTACACGTGCGATCCAGGAAGGCGAGGATTTCCGCGCTGGAAGATGGTGGTGGGAAGACGAGTCGAAGAAGGAGTGCGGGTTGCACGCGAAGTAACCCATTAACATTTAAATCAATAACCAAAAATATGTCAATTTCAGTGAACGAGGCCTCCGACATCCAACGGGAGATTAGTGAACGCAGCGCTCCGGATTACCTGGATCAGCTGGAAGCAGAGGCCATTTACATTATGCGTGAAGTAGCCGGCCAGTTTGAGCGCCCTGCCCTGTTGTTTTCAGGAGGTAAGGATTCGATCACATTGGTTCATTTGGCGAGAAAAGCATTCGCACCCGGCAAAATCCCCTTCCCGCTCGTGCATGTCGATACCGGTCACAACTTCATTGAGGCGATCGAGTACCGCGACACGCTGGCAGAGCAGATCAATGCGAAACTGATCGTTCGTTATGTAGAGGATACCATCAAAGCGAAAGGTTTGAAAGAGCAAACCGGCAAGAATGCAAGCCGTAACTGGCTGCAAACCTTCACGTTGCTGGATACCATCGAAGAATTTGAATTTGACGCATGTATTGGCGGCGCACGCCGTGACGAGGAAAAAGCACGCGCGAAAGAGCGTATCTTCTCGTTCCGTGACGAGTTTGGTCAATGGGACCCGAAACGTCAGCGCCCCGAGCTTTGGAATTTGTTCAATGGCCGGATTCAGAAAGGTGAAAACGTGCGCGTGTTCCCAATCTCGAACTGGACCGAACTAGATGTCTGGGCTTACCTGAAAAGAGAAGGAATCGAGTTGCCTTCGATCTATTTCGCACATGAGCGCGAACTGATCCTCCGCGACGGCAAATTGTTGAACAATACGCCGGTAATCGAACCCGATCCGGAAGATCAGATCGTAACACGCCAGGTGCGTTTCCGTACCGTGGGCGATATGACCTGCACCGCGGCAGTAGAATCCGCAGCAGCCACCCTGGACGAAGTAATCGCTGAAATCACCATTTCCCGCATCAGCGAACGCGGCGAAACCCGGATTGACGACCAGCAGACGGAAGCGGCGATGGAAGACCGTAAGAAGGGCGGATATTTTTGATTTAAATTGAACAAACAAAGTGGATTTACTAAGATTTATAACAGCAGGCTCGGTTGACGATGGCAAAAGCACATTAATCGGTCGCTTGCTTTACGATACAAAAAATATCCTGGCCGATCAGATGGAAGCCATTGAGCGTGCCAGCAAAACCCGTAATGCCGGTGAAATCGACCTCGCATTGCTGACGGACGGTCTGCGTTCGGAGCGCGAGCAAGGCATTACCATTGATGTCGCTTACAAATATTTCCAGACGCCGAACCGCAAGTTCATCAGCATCGATGCGCCGGGGCACATTCAGTATACCCGTAACATGGTTACCGGTGCTTCCAATGCGGATCTGGCCATTATTTTGGTGGACGCGCGCCACGGTGTGGTGGAGCAAACCCGCCGCCATTCGCTGATCGCCTCCATGCTCGGCATTCCGCACGTGATCGTGGCGGTAAACAAAATGGATTTGGTAGGAAACTCGGAGGATGCATTCCTTGAAATCGCTCAAAGCTATAAAACATTAGCTGAGAAACTTGCCATTAAAGACCTTACCATTATCCCGGTAAGCGCCCTGAATGGCGACAATATCGTCGACCGTTCGGAGAGCATGTCGTGGTACACGGGTGAAACACTGCTTTCGGTTCTGGAAAATGTGAATGTGTTGAAAGACCAGAACCAGGAAGACGGCCGTTTCGCGGTACAATATGTAATCCGCCCTCAGACCGACGAGCTGCACGACTACCGCGGTTATGCCGGACGTGTCCAGAGCGGTACTTTCAAAAAGGGGGACGCCATTAAGGTATTGCCCTCTGAGAGAGAATCTAAAATCGCTAAAATCGAATTTGGCGGAAACGAAATACCGGAGGCGTCTGTTCTTGAGTCTGTAACGATATTACTCGAAGACGATATCGATATCAGCCGCGGCGACACCATTGTTTCTGTTAACAACTCGCCGATCGTGAGCCAGGATATCGAAGCATTGATTTGCTGGATGGACGACAAGAAGACGTTGAAACCAGGTAACAAATACGTTTTGCAACACGGCACGGCACGTTCACGTTGTTCGATCCGTGGCATCGAATATCAAATCGACATCAACTCTTATGAAAAACTGGATGAGGTGGAGGCCCTGAAATTGAACGACGTAGCAAGAATTGTGCTCAGGACGGCCCAGCCCATCGCATACGACCCCTATCAGAAAAACCGTGCAAACGGCGCAGCGATTTTGATCGACGAAACGTCCAATGTGACGGTCGGGGCTTGTATGATCGAGTAATGTCACGCTGAGCGCAGTCGAAGCGCGTGCGATATCGCAAATATCCTTCGACTACGCTCAGGATGACATAGAACGCACTATTGAATAAAAATATACTATCCCGATAGACGATTAGAATATCATCATGAGCGATTTAATCATTTCTGACAAAGTATCCGCCGTTGCGAAGCGCGATATCATTGACCTGCAACAAAAGATCGGTGGTTTCTACTCCGGTGAGACCCCGGAAGAGGCGTTCCGTAAGTTCCGTCTGACACGCGGTGTGTATGGTCAGCGCCAGCCCGGCGTGCAGATGATTCGTATCAAACTGCCTTACGGTCGCATTACAGCCGATCAGCTGGTTCGTATTGCAGATACTTCCGACAAATTTGCGACGGGCAACCTGCACGCAACGACACGCCAGGACATCCAGCTGCACTTTGTAAAACTTGCAGACTCGCCCCAGTTGTGGGCCGACCTGGAAGATGCAGGCATTACTTTGAAAGAAGCTTGTGGGAACACAATCCGTAACGTTACGGCATCGTCTGTCGCGGGTATCGATCCGGATGAGCCGTTCGATGTGACGCCGATCACCCATTCGATCTTCTCCTATTTCCTCCGTAACCCAATCAACCAGGATATGGGCCGGAAGTTTAAAATAGCCGTATCTTCCTCTGAAAAAGACAGCGCATTGGCATTCATCCACGACGTGGGTTTGATCGCCAAAATGGGTCAGAATGAAGCGGGTGAAACAGTTCGCGGCTTCAAAGTGCTGATCGGCGGTGGACTTGGCGCACAGCCATTCTCCGCGCAGACTGCATTCGAATTCCTCGAAGAAGACAAAGTCATCCCGTTCATCGAAGCGATGCTTCGCGTGTTCGACCGGTACGGCGAGCGCGTACGTCGCCACAAGGCACGGATGAAGTTCCTTTTGAACGACCTCGGCCTCGAAGGCATGATGGAAAAAGTGGAAGAAGAACGTAAAGCGGTTCGTAACAAGGTATTCCAGATTCCGGAAGATTTGTTTGGAACCAATGAATATGAGGCGATCAACCACGCACCTCGCCCGGCATTGTCGGAAGCGGAAATCCTGAAAATCGCAGCCGAAAGCATTGACGCCGACAAGCTCGATATTTTCACCAAATGGCTGCGTACTAATACATTTGAGCAAAAACAAAAAGGCTGGTATGCCGTGCAGCTGCGCGTCTTGCTGGGTGATATGCACTCCGACACGGCCCGCAGCCTTGCCGATGTAGTCCGTAAATATGCTGCCGACGATATTCGCGTAACCGTAAACCAGGGTTATCTCCTGCGTTTCGTAAAAGGTGAAGATCTGGTAGCCATTTACCACGAACTTGCCAAACTGGGGCTTGCTGCGCCGGGCTTCGACAGCACGATGGACATTACCACATGCCCCGGAACAGATACGTGTAACCTCGCGATTTCGAGCAGCTACGGGATCACCCGCGTGCTCGAAGACGTGATGCGCGATGAGTTCCCTGAAATGATCTATAATCAGGACATTAAAATCAAGATAAGCGGCTGTATGAACGGTTGTGGCCAGCACAATGCAGCCAACATCGGTTTCCACGGCAGCTCGATCAAGAATGGCAAGCTCGTCTTGCCCGCATTGCAAGTGTTGCTTGGCGGCGGTTTCTCCGGCGACGGCATTGGACTAATAGGTGACAAAGTAATTAAGGTACCTACCAAACGTGGCCCGGAAGTATTGCGCCTGCTTTTCAATGACTACGAAGCCAATGCATTGGATGGTGAGTATTTCAACCAATACTACCTCCGCCAGACTAAAAATTACTTCTTCCAGTTGCTGAAACCGCTGGCAGACCTGACGACCGTTCAGGACGACGATTACCGCGACTGGGATCACGATGAGTTGTTCAAAACTGAAATCGGGGTAGGAGAATGTGCTTCCGTGCTCGTTGACCTCGTGGCGACTACCATCATTGAAGGCCAGGAGAAACTGAACCTTGCGAAAGAGTCTTTCGAATCGGGTGTCTGGGCGGATTCGATTTACCATGCTTACAACGTGTTCATCACTGGGGCGAAAGGTCTTTTAATGTCGAAAGACGTGACCACCAACACGCAGTATGGCATTATTAACGACTTCGAAACGCATTTCGGGCAGGAGTTCAAATATGATGTTCCTGCGGAATTTGCAGTAGAAAATCAGACTGAAGCTCCGTTCAAGTCATTGGTATTCAGTATTAATAAATTCGAGCCAAGCGAAGCATTCGCCAGCTATTTCATCAATACTGCCGAAACCTTCCTGAATTTCGTTCGCGAAACCCGCGAGTCTCAATTGATCGAAACCGGGGAGCCTGCCTTGCAAGAGCTCTCGTTTGGAAAGGATAGCTAATAAACGGCGGTCGGTGGTCAGCGGTCGGTGGTCGAAGTTATTGACCGCCGGCCGCCGACCACCGACCGCGTCATCACCATGAAACTGACACTTATCGGTGCGGGCCCGGGCGATCCCGACCTGATCACCCTCAAAGGGATCAAGGCCCTGCAAAAGGCGCGGGTTGTCTTGTACGATTCCCTTGCACACCCTTCTTTACTGGATTACTGCCCGGAAGATTGCGTCAAGATCCTCGTCGGCAAACGCTTCGGCAAAACCAGCTGCGGTCAGGACGATATCAATGACCTGATCGTCGAAAAGGCGCGTCAATACGGCGAAGTGGTGCGGCTGAAAGGCGGCGACTCCTTCATATTCGGTCGCGGTTATGAGGAGATTCTTTTCGCAGCTGAGCACGGCATTGAATCGGAAGTCATTCCCGGCATTTCGAGCAGCTACGCAGCCCCGGCATTGGCAGGCATCCCGTTAACTTCACGCGGCATGAGCGAGAGTTTCTGGGTGATTACCGGTACCACCAAGCACCACGAACTTTCCAAAGACGTCCAGCTGGCCGCTCAATCGACGGCGACGGTGGTCATTTTAATGGGCCTTCACAAATTGCAGGAAATCGTCTCCATTTATTCGCAACTGGGCAAATTCGACGAATCCATTTCCATCATCCAGAACGGCACGCTGGAAAACCAGAAGGTAGTTACCGGCAAGATCGGGAATATCGTACCGCTGTCGCAAGTAAGCGAAATGGCTTCTCCGGCGATTATCGTCATCGGAAAAGTGGCGGCACTGCCGGATCTTTCTTACGGAAAAGTACGGGAACTGATGCAGGATTCGCAGTCGGTGAATGGCCTGGCGAATTAAAGCAGGCCTAGCAGCCAGTCGAGATTGATGCTGTTTTCGTGGCCTCTGAATTCGACGAAATAGATAATCCCGGCCAAAATCACATAACTGATAAACAGCCATTTTTTCTTCACCTCATACTGATCGCGGTGGTGAAAATAGTCGTACACCATCGAGGCCGTGAAACCGAAGATCATCAGTACAAAACAGAGCATGCCGCAATCCTGGCGGTAATGCTTGTACACGTGCAGCGCGGGCGCCCCCAGTACGAGGTACATTAGCCACATTCCGAAACCAGCGCGGTACAGATAAACGCTTAATCGGCGATCATTCTTGATATCAAATAATCCTTCCAGCATAGCATTAATTCTACTGTTTGAACCAGTGAATATAAGAAAAAAAATTGATCGGAAGTGCTACCTTTGCCAACCGGTTATTGGTTTGCAAATGAAGTAATCTCAAATGAAAGCGTTTTTTACCCACTTGTCCCTGAATGTCCTTAATGCGATTTCGAGACTATCCTGGGCAAAAATTTACAAGCTCTCCGACATCTTTCGGTTCCTCATTTTTGATATCGGTCAATACAGGAAAAAAGTCGTATTAAGCAATCTTCGAAACAGTTTCCCCACCTACGACGAACAATCCATTCAGGCGATTGCAGGCAAATTTTACCGCAATTTCACCGATATCATCTTCGAAACGATCAAACTCAAATCTATTTCCAGGGAGGAACTCTTGGCCCGGATCGACCTCGATGTGGCTATTCTGGATTATTATTATGAGAAAAATCAAAACCTGGTCGTAGTGGCTGGACACCTGGGAAACTGGGAAATGCTCAACCTCTTTGGCTCGGTACGGCTGTCGCACCAGATGGTCGTAGTCTATCACGAACTTCAGAATGATGTATTTGAAGACTGGTTCAAAAATGTCAGGACGCGGTTCGGCACCGAAATGGTAACCATGAAGGAAGCCATTTCCAAAGCCATGCAACCTCGCGACCGGCCGTTTATATTTATCCTGATCAACGACCAATCGCCCGTACCCGAAAAAGCATTCTGGACCAAATTCCTGAATCAGGACACCGGTGTGTTTCGTGGCGTGGAACTGATCGCACGGCGGCTCAATTCTCCGGTCTTATATATGGCCGTTTTAAAGAATGAAGCAAAAAGAGGATTTTATAAAGGTTATTTCAAACTGATCACCGAATCGCCGAAACAGGCGCCCAACAATAGCATTTTACAGGCACAGATTGGATTCCTGGAACAGGATATCATCCATCAACCCGAAAACTGGCTCTGGTCGCACAAGCGCTGGAAACACAAAAAGCCGGAAAATCTGCCGCAATCACAGTTACTTCAGGAAATATAAAGTGAATAAACCGGTCAAATTCCTCGTCCTGCGCTTTTCCTCCATTGGCGACATCGTGCTCACGACGCCCGTAGTACGCTGCCTGAAAAAGCAGATGCCGGAGGCCGAAATCCATTATTTTACGAAAAGCAAGTTCGAATTCCTGCTCCGCGACAATCCTTACATAGATAAGGTATGGCTGCTCGAAAAAGGTAACGCCAGCGAAATCCTGTCGCTCCTCAAAAAGGAGAAGTTCGACTATATCATCGATCTCCACCGCAATATCCGCACGCTCCGCATCAAATGGACGCTCGGTGTGCCCGCATTCAGTTTTGAGAAGCTCAATGCGCAGAAGTGGCTGATGACACAGTTCAAAATCAATTACCTACCCGATACGCACATTGTAGACCGGTGTTTGGATACTTTAAAAACATTCAACATTAAGAATGACGGCGAGGGGCTCGACTATTTTATTCCTTATAAAGACCAGGTAGAGCTCGAATGGCTGCCTGAAACGCATCGGGAGAGCTACGTCGCCTACGCGATCGGCGGGCAGCACTTCACCAAGAAAATGCCTGCGTCCAGGATGATCGAGCTTTGCCGTAAGATCAACCATCCGGTAATTTTGCTCGGCGGGCCGGAGGATTTCGAAGCTGGCGAGGCGATTCGCCTGGCATTAGGCGACGCGCAGATTTTGAATGCCTGTGGTAAATACAATTTCAACCAATCGGCTTCCCTGATACAAAAGGCGTTGATCGTCTTCTCGCACGACACGGGATTGATGCACGTTGCGGCCGCATTCAGGAAGAAGGTTTATGCTATCTGGGGTAATACGATACCGGAATTCGGGATGTATCCATATCGGACTTCATTCGAGAAGCTGGAAGTCAAGGGCCTCGATTGCCGCCCGTGCTCGAAGATTGGCCATAGCAAATGTCCGAAAGGCCATTTCAGATGTATGAACGATATTTCGTTCGATTTCCCGATCCCAGAACTCCCGCAGCAAAATTAGTGTTGCATTTCAGTCCGTTATTCATCCACACAAACATCCAAAATGGCAAAAAAAGTAAACATTGGTCTGGTGCAAATGAGCTGCACTTCGGACGTTGATGCTAACTTTCAGAAGGCTACCGAAAAAATCCGCGAGGCTGCGCAAAAGGGCGCAAATATCATCTGTCTGCAAGAGCTGTTCAAATCGCTCTATTTCTGCGATGTCGAAGACCATGGCAATTTCAGCCTGGCCGAGGCTATTCCGGGTCCTTCTACTGAGTCGCTGGGTGCATTGGCGAAAGAGTTAGGCGTGGTGATCATCGCCTCGCTGTTCGAGAAACGGGCGCATGGCTTGTACCACAACACCACCGCCGTACTCGACGCGGACGGCGCTTACCTGGGCAAATACCGCAAAATGCACATTCCCGACGACCCGGGTTACTATGAAAAATTCTACTTTACCCCCGGCGACGCTCCCGTATCCGAGCAGGACACAGACGGCTACCGGATCTTCAATACCAAATTTGCCAAAATCGGCGTGCTGATCTGCTGGGACCAATGGTACCCTGAAGCGGCCCGCATTACCAGTCTCATGGGCGCGGAAATTCTCTTCTATCCTACTGCCATCGGCTGGGATGTGAACGAAACTGATCCCATTATCAATGAAGAGCAATACGGCGCCTGGCAAACCGTGCAGCGCGGGCATGCCGTCGCAAATGGTGTGTACGTGGTGTCCGTGAACCGCGTCGGCCGCGAAGCCGACCAGCAGTTCTGGGGCGGATCGTTCATCGCTAACCCGCAGGGAAGGCTGCTTTACCTGGCCCCACACGAAGGCGAAGTGACGCACGTGGAAGAACTGGATCTCGAAAAGCTCGATTTCTACCGCACTACCTGGCCCTTCCTGCGCGACCGCCGCGTGGATTCCTACCGCCCGATCTTGAAGCGGTTTATAGACTAGTCCTGATGTAGGAATATAACTATTTTAATACTCGCAAAAAGAGCGCCCCGGCAACAGGGCGCTCTTTTTCGTTAATGCACACGTTTGCATACCCCGGTGCACGAATAATGCCCCGGTAACCAGATGTTACAATTTTATAAGTATCACAATTCGATAAACATCTATATTTAAGACAATTACGAGCAGAAAATTAGGGCATTAATCTATAAAATTAGTAGGAAGGGTTAAAAATCGGATTAGTAAAACTATTTATCGAATTATTACAATAATAGTCTGTATTGATTTTAAATCACCAATTTTTATTGCAAAAAACTTCAATTTTTAAATCTAATCTCTTGCATTATTTGACATTGTCAGTATATTTGAAAAGTCATTAAACGAATGACAGAACTTCTGAACCGATGATATATTCCAGCCGCACATGAATATATCTGACCGTGTTGAGAGGGCCTTGCAGAAAACCGGATGAGCCGAAACATGGACGCCGGGCAAGTTACGCTCCAACACAATATAATTTTTTTAATACAGGTTGCTTAATACCGTGGACAAACACCGCTTGTCGACGTCTGGCTTTTTTATGGCCTTGCTGAAACTATTCGAACTGTTTGTCCTCGATTAAAGAGGGTATTGCTTTCCGGAAAAGCAGTGTTGCAAGCTTATGGCTGTGTTGTTCTGTCCACGCGAAAGTGTGTGCGGCGCACGGAAGTGTGGACGCCACACAGCCATAACTTTTTCTCCTCCTACTACCACCGAATACCTAACAATTTAACTCTGATTCCCCATGCGTAAAGTTCTACTCTTATTTATATGGGCTTGTCTGTGTTCTCCGGTCGTTCTCGCACAAGTGCGGCAACTGTCCGGCAAGGTAACGGCAGCCGAAGATGGTCTTGGACTTGCAGGCGCGTCAATCATTTACAAAGGCACCAATGTAGGTACAAATGCCGATGCTGACGGTAATTTCAGCTTTTCGGTTCCAGGTGACGGCACGCTCGTCATCTCATATGTAGGTTTCCTGATCAAAGAAATGCCGATCGGAAACCAATCCAAATTCGACATCAAACTGGACGCCGACACGCGACAGCTTGCCGAGGTGGTCGTAACCGCATTCGGTATCGAGCGCGAGAAAAAGGCGTTGGGATATACAGTACAGGAAGTGAAAGGAAGCGCATTGACCGAGTCGCGTTCAACGAACGTAGCCAATGCACTTTCGGGTAAAATAGCCGGGGTACGCGTTCAGTCGAACGGCGGCCCGGGCAGTGGCTCAACCATCCAGATCCGCGGGGCGTCGTCCGTTTCGGGCAATAACCAGCCGCTGATCGTTATCGACGGTGTACCTATGGAACAGACTGCAAGCAAAACGTGGGGGGGTGGTATTTCGGAGATCAACCCCGACAATATCAAGGAAATGTCCGTTCTCAAAGGGCCAAACGCGGCTGCATTGTACGGCTCGCGAGCTGCCAACGGCGTTATTTTGATTACTACTAAAAACGGCCAGGGTACGAAAGGACTTGGTGTGGATATCAACTCCAACATCACTTTCGAACGTCCGTGGATCAAACCGAACTTTCAGAACACCTATGGTGGGGGTAATGGCTACCGCACCTGGTATACCGACGGATGGAGCGGTAACATCACCGATCCGGCAGAAATTGCGCAATACCGCGCCGTTTACGACGCAAGATATCCTCTGGTGGGATCAGAGGGAACCGACGAAAGCTGGGGAGCTCCGATGGACGGGCGCCTGGTGAGACAGTGGTGGACGGGTGACGATGTTGCACCACTGACTCCTCAGCCCAACAACTGGGACGAGTACTGGAATACCGGTCGTACTACTACGAATAGCATTGCGCTCAATGGTGGTAATGATAAAGGTTACTTTCGCCTCGGCCTGAGCCGCGTGGATCAGACGGGCATTATGTATTACAATGATTTCCATCGTAATAATTTCCGCATTAACTCGGGCTACAACCTGACCAAAAACCTGAGCATTACGCTTTCGGGCGAGTATATCAAATCGGGCTCCGACAACAAGAGCTACGGCAGCGGACAGGAGTTCATCTGGTCGCACCGGCACGTTTCGTGGGCGCAGTTACGCGACTATGAGAGCTATATGGGTGTTCACAACCAGCGCGGCAACGACACCGACCCACCTAACTGGCAGCATACTTTCTTTACCAACCCCTATTTCTCGCAAAAGAAATTGCCTCAGAGCAACGAGAAAGACCGCCTGTTGGGCAACATCGCGTTGAACTACAAAATATTGCCTTCGCTGAGCCTGATGATCCGAAGCGGAACCGATTTCTGGTCGGATACCCGCATTAATGTGTCCAACTTCCTGCGCGTCCGCAACGGCGTGCGCACACCGGGCCGCTATTCAGAAGAAGTACTCCGCAGCCAGGAAACGAACTCGGATTTCATGTTGACCTACAACAAGAATATCTCACCCGATTTTGGATTGAATGTGCAGGTGGGAGGCATTAAAAGGACTAATTATTACAAAAGAAACTATTTCTATGTAGGCGAGCTCGTGGTGGATGGCCTCTACAATGCCGGAAACTCGGTTCCAAGCCAGAACACGATCGAATCGGAGATCCGCAAATCGGAAACGCAGAGCTTGTTCGGAACTGCTAACCTGTCCTGGAAAGACGCATTGTTCCTTGACCTGACCGCCCGCAACGACTGGTCGAGCACGCTGCCTGCCAATGCACGCTCGTACTTCTACCCATCCGCCTCATTGAGCGCGGTACTGACAGAGTTGTTCGATGTGAAAAGTAATGTATTCACATTCGGCAAAGTCCGCGCCAGCTATGCTCAGGTAGGTAACGATGCCACGCCCTACCAGCTCGCACAGACCTACCTCGCCAGCGGTTCATGGAATGGTGCCGTTCCGAAATTCTCTGAAAACATCCAGATCGCCAACAGCGGCCTGAAACCGGAGATTACAACCGGCCTCGAATTGGGTGCTGACTTGCGCTTTTTGAAAGGCAAAATTGGTTTGGATGTGACTTATTACAGCCAGACTACCAAAGACCAGATCCTCGGTGTAGAAATCTCGAAAGCCAGCGGCTACAATACCCGTATCCTGAATGCAGGAAAGATCACCAACAAAGGGGTCGAAATTTCGATCAGCGGAACACCCGTGAAGCTGCCCGGCGGTTTCAGCTGGGATGTGTCGCTCAACTGGGCGCGTAACCGCAACAAAGTGGTTGAACTCGCGGAAGGGCTCACAACCTACACGCTGGCAACACAACGCGGTATGTCGTCGGAGGCACGTGTAGGCCAGCCTTACGGCACATTCTACGGCGTAGGTTTCCAGAAATACAATGGACAAGTGGTTTACGGCGCAAATGGTTTGCCATTGACAGCCGCAGGACAAAAATTGGGTAACATCCAGCCCGACTGGATCGGCGGTATGCTGAACACACTGAATTACAAGGGCTGGTCGCTGAGCGCATTGGTGGACGTTCGCATGGGTGGCGACATTTATGACGAAGGCACCGGAACCGCCCGCTGGACAGGCCAGTATGCCGAAACCGCATTGGGCCGCGAGGAAGGTGTGATCGGTCAGGGAGTACGTGAAGTGACGGCTGCCGATGGATCGAAATCGTACATTCCTAACGACATTATTGTCACTGCCAATCAGCTTTATGGCTATTCCAACCCCCGTAACTACCACGAGTCGGCGATTTTCGATGCGAGCTATGTGAAACTGCGTGAAGTATCGCTTGGCTACACATTTGCCCCTTCGCTTTTGAAAAAGGTAAAAATCCAGTCGGCCAAGATATCGCTCGTGGGCCGGAACGTTTGGATGATCTTCAAAAACACCCCGCATATCGATCCGGAGATCGATGCGAAAGGTGGAAACCAGCAAGGATTCGGTTATGGCGAGCTGCCTAGCTCCCGCAGCATTGGTGCCAACCTGTCGCTGTCGTTCTGATCCTGTCCAAATTATTTGAAGACCTAAAATCACTTCGAGATGAAAAGCATTTTAACCCATAAAAACATCTGGATGACAGCCCTGGCAGGCGCATTGAGCATCACCAGCTGCACCAAGGATTTCGACAGCATAAACGTGAGCCCGAACAGCCCTACGGCCATCGGCCCGCAGTACCTGCTTCCTACCGGCATCGAAACCTCCATTGACCGCTACTGGGGCCACCGCGACCGCTTCGAGCGCATCAATATCGATGCAGCCGAACTATACGTGCAGCATCTTACCCGCAACATTTACAGCAACGAAGGCGACGACTACACCGTTTCTCCCGCATTGCTGTCCAACAACTGGAAAGGCTTTTTCAACGATGGCCTGCTGAACTTCCAGCGGATTATCAACCAAACCAATGCGGAATCCGCTTCACCTAACGCTAATTATGAAGGAGTCGCGCTGGTCATGCGTACCTGGGTATTCTCGCTGCTCGTGGACATGTACGGCTCCATTCCTTACACCGACGCCATCAAAGGCACGGCGGGGACGCCGGTTTACACACCGAAATACGATTCGATGGAAACCATTTATGCCGGCCTGCTGAATGACCTGAAAACGGCGAACGAAAAGCTATCGGTTGGCGGTCCGGCTATCGCGGGGGACATTTTGTATTCAGGCGACATTCTCAAATGGAAGAAATTCGCCAACTCTCTCCGCCTGCGCCTTGCCAACCGCCAGGCTGCCAAGAAACCGGCCGAATCGAAGGCGATCTTCACCGAAATCCTCGGCGACGCAACCAAGTTCCCGATTTTCAGCAGTAATGCCGATAATGCCTCGCTGAAATGCACGACTGTGCTCCCGAGCAACAACGAATGGAACCAGATCCTGATCCAGGGCGGCCGTACCGACTGGAACATCAGCAAGACGCTGGCCGACAAAATGAATGCATTGGGCGACACCCGCATTACCGTGTATGCCAACCCTAACAAAGATGGCCTGTATCAGGGCCACGCCAACGGTCTGCCCGACGCCATTGCTACCGGCTATCTCGCAACAAGCTCGACCATCGGAAAAGCATTTACCGACGCGGCCGCGCCCGAAGTGATCATGACCTACGCCGATCTCAACTTCGTCCTGGCCGAAGCGGTTATCGACGGCGATATTACCGGCGACGCCAAAAAGTATTTCGAAACCGGCATTACCACCTCTTTCGCACAGTACGGCCTCACGCCGCCTGCCGACTACATGACCAAAGCAGGACCGGTAAGCAAGGAAAAAGTCCTCGAACAAAAATGGATCTCGCTCTTCGGACAAGGTGTGGAAGCATGGATCGAATGGCGCAGAACGGGCTTTCCGGTATTCCCCGCACCCGATCCGCGCGCAGTGCTGAACAATGGAGGAACGCTCCCTACACGCTTCAACTACCCGGCGTCCGAGTATTCCCTGAATGCTGCCGCAGTAGGCGACGGTGTGAAACTCAACGGCGGTGCCGACGACATGAAAACCAAACTGTGGTGGGCTGAGAAATAACGGTTTATTCCCAATTCCAAGACTTCGAAGATTATGAAAAATATCAAATCGCTTTTCCCTTCTGCTTGTCTGCTACTCGCATTGTCGCTCGGGTTTGTGTCCTGCAAAGAAGAAGATCCGTTCCTCGACCGCGATGTGGCTCCGGTGTTGGTGGACATCGTAGGAGCACCTTTCGGGGCTCCCATTGCCAGCGAACCGACCGTGGCCTATGCCGCCACCGCTGAAAAATTGACACTTTCGGCAAGGTTACTGGAACTCGACAAGACCAATATTCTGGATCATACCAAAGGCATCGACTCCATTCCCGTTCCGAATTTGGCCATTAAAATCACCCTGCGCACAGGCGCGGTTCTGGGCGAGGTTAGTTCCGATGCACAGGGAGTGGTCAAGCTCGACAAAACCTGGGCGGACCTCGGCGTAACCGCACCAAAAGCCGGCAGCATCATCAAAATATCCTGGTCGGGCAGCCACAAGGGAATTGCATTTACGCGATTCTCGCAAGTACAAGCTAACTAATTGACAAACAAGTCACATAGCCATTTACATTGGCTACATTATTTGTAAATTGAAATAAGGTTTTCACTCCTGAATATTAATCGTCACGTACTTAAACACTTGAACAATGAATCAAAAAATTGACCGTCGGAACTTGTTAAAATCCGGTTTAATGGCATTAGGCGGCATCGCCGTAGCCCCACACCTTACTGCTGGCGCATTCGAAAACACCCCGTTGGCAATGGATCCTGAAAGCCGTATTTACCGCAGCCCAATGGTGAGAGAGCATTTCTTGCCGGCTGATTTCAAAGCGCCCAAGATCATTGCCAAACTCAGTGCCAATGAAAACCCTTACGGCCCGCCCATGTCGGCCCAGAAGGCAGTAGCGGAGTCCGTGAAAAACGGTAACCGTTACGCATGGAAAGAAATGTACGACCTCATCGATAAAATCGCCAAGAAAGAAGGCGTTACAGCAGACCACATTATGATGGGCCCCGGCTCTTCCGATTTGCTCGAAAAAGTGGCATTGGTAACTTTCATGAAAGGTGGCAATATCGTTTCGGCTGACCCTTGCTATATGTCGCTCGTGAGCGTGGCGAAATCGGTAGGTGCTACCTGGAAGCCCGTTCCCTGTACGGCAGACTGGTCGCACGACCTGAAAGCGATGGAAGCAGCCATCGATAAGGATACCAAACTCGTTTATGTTTGTAACCCCAACAACCCGACCGGCGCTATTACCAAAGGCCAGGACCTGCTCGACTTCTGCTCACGCGTTTCCGAAAAAGTACCGGTATTTGTGGACGAAGCTTACATCGAGCTCGCGGTAGGCGCCGATACGCAAAGCATGGTTTCGCTTCTGGCACAGAAGAAAAACGTGATCATCGCCCGTACTTTCTCGAAGATCATGGGAATGGCCGGTATCCGCGTAGGTTACATTGCCGCGCAGCCTGAGTTCCTCGAAGGCATCAACAAAATCACCCGCGGTGGAATGGGTATTTCCTACACGTCGATCTTCGCGGCATCTGCCAGCCTCGACGACAAAGACTTCCAGGGCAACACCCGCAAGCTGAACCACGAGGCAAAAACTTACCTCTACGAAAACCTCGACAAGATGGGTTACAAATACATCCCATCATACACCAACTTCGTGCTCTTCCCGATCAGCATTCCGGGCAAGGAACTGCTCGGTAAAATGACCGCCAAGGGAATCGCCGTACGCTCGTTCGACATCCAGAGCAAACCATGGTGCCGGGTTAGTATCGGTACCATGGACGAGATGAAGGCGTTTGTGGGCGCATTAAGCGCGCTGAGTTAAGCCTTTGAATGCATAACGTTCATGTCATCCTGAACGAAGTCGAAGGATAGTTGCGTCATCGCCTCGTACTTCGACTTCGCTCAGTGTGACAATGTGATTTTGCTTTTGTCAGTCTGAGCGAAGTCGAAGACAGTCCTTACCGCATTTCACTCCTGTTACTACAATACCTCGTTACAACATCATCGCGAAAGCAACACTCCTCTTTAATCTTCGATACACTCCTATTACTCATTAAATATTCCCAACCATGAGTGACGCATTACAAAAAACCATTACGCTGTTATTATTAATTGCTTTGGGATTGTTGCTCAAAAGCAAATTCAAGAATAAAGACCAAACCAACGGCATCAAGGAGATTATCCTCTCCGTGGCGCTGCCCTCAACGATATTTATCTCTTTAATGAAGATCGACATCGATTCGTCGATGTTCGTCATCCCGCTCGTTACGCTTGTTTTCAACTTCCTGATGTTCTTTTCCGCACCGCTTGCATTCGCGTTATTTGGGATAGAAAAAAACAGCCCTACCGGTCGCACATTGATGATGCTCATTCCTTCCTTGGCGCCGGGTTTGTCGTGTTTTCCATTCATCGCGGAGTTTTTGGGTGAAAAAAGCCTCGCTATCGCGGCATTGGCAGATGTGGGTAACAAGTTTTTCGTACTCATTTCGCTTTACATTCTGGCGATGAATATGTTTCTCAAAAACAGCGACGACAAGGAGACCAAAATGGGCGGAAAACTGAAAAGCCTCTTTGCCAGCATGTTCCAGGAGCCGATCAACCTGCTTATTTTCGTCGCCATCATCCTGCTGAGCCTGGGCATCAATTACAGCTCGCTGCCGCCGGTCATCGTAGATATTTTTGATAAAACCAGTGCTATGATGACGCCGCTCGTATTGCTCTTCATCGGCCTGGCCGTGCAACTAAAAGAAGGGAAGAAGCGTATCGTTGCAAGTATACTGTTCTTCCGCGCGGGCATTACGATGCTCATCAGCGCGGGGATGATCTACGTCCTGAACATCAACGACCAGAACATGGTGTTGCTTTCGATCGTGATTCCCCTGAGCGCCGCCAGTTTCTGGCCCCTCGCCCACATTTCCGCGTTCAACCTGCGGGAAGATGCCAAGGCTATGCCGAAGGAGAAAAGAACATTTGATCTGGAACTGGCCGTGTTGTTACTTGCATTCTCATTACCATTCTCAACGATATTAATTTTAGCGATTTTGTCTTCGGGTTCGTTTTTCGCGCATACTTCCACACTCATTACCGCCGGCCTGGTGCTGATTTGCCTCGGCGCGGTACCGAATGTACTCAGCAAGGTATTCGTAAAAATGTCCAAGGCATCGTCATAATCCAACCCATATGAAGGTCCTGACCACCAGTATTTTTTCACTCCTGTCACTTACAGTCGTTGCCCAAACCGAGATCGCGTCCGTCAGCAGCATTCAGTCGCAGGCTACGATCCGGATTTCGAAGAGTACCAAGCGGTGTAAGTATTTCTCGGCCAATGCGCCGGTGACAATGGCCGACGGCAGTCTCAAATCCATCGCCGATGTACGCGTGGGTGAGCATGTAAAGACGTGCAAAGACGGCAAAACGACGAGCACGCAGGTGAGGCAGATCGATGTTTTCAACCAGCCGACTTCACCATTGACAGCCGTGTATTTACGCCCGGCGGAAGGTAATGCGACCTCCGGCTCACCGATCGTACCCGCTTTGTTGCTCGAAGCAACGCCGTACCACCTGGTTCAAACCAATCATGGAAGAAAACGGATGAAAAAGCTGTCGAAAAAGGATATTCTTTACCATTATGAACCGTCCACGGGTATCGTGTCGTCCTGGAAAGTGGGCGCGGTCCAACAGAATGCGAGGCGGGTGAGTAAAGCCTACAACCTCGAGACGGTGGACGGCACTTACCTGGTCGATAATGTGATGGTTGCCAACAACTGATCTTATTATTTGCTCAACAATCCGGTAAAGCCTCGTTCTCGGGGCTTTATTTTTTTGGTCTGCTTCGAAACCTTTTACGACCTTTGCACTTCATTTTTGAGCAGAACAAATACATTGCATATTCCGTGACGGCAAATACCGCTTCATCAACACCCCGCGAATTGGGTTTTACATTTCCGGCCGAATGGGCACCGCACCGCGCCACCTGGCTTACTTTCCCGCATAACGACGCATCGTGGCAAGGAGATAAGCTGTCCAAAATGCGGCCGCAATACCTGGCATTCATCAAGGCGATCAGCCAGGGAGAAAATGTAGGGATAATCGCCAACGACGAAGCATTGAAGCAATTCATCACCGGCGAGCTAGTGAAAACGGGGATTGATCTTGCTAAAATCGAATTTATAGTAAAACCCACCAACGACGCCTGGTGCCGCGATCACGGTCCTTCTTTTGTGGTAAAACCGGAAACCGGCGAAAAAATGATCGTCGACTGGGGGCATAATGCCTGGGGCGGCAAATATCCGCCGTATGACGACGATAACCGGACGCCACGCGCGGTGGCCGAATACCTGAACCTGCCGGTCGTAAACCCGGGCATTATCATGGAAGGCGGTTCGGTGGAATTTAACGGAGCGGGAAGCCTGTTAACGAGCAAATCATGCCTGCTGAACCCCAACCGTAACCCGCATTTGAACCAGGGCCAGATCGAACAGCTACTGTACGATTACTACGGTATCGAGCAGGTTTTGTGGGTGGAAGACGGCATTGTCGGCGACGATACCGACGGGCATATCGACGATACGACACGTTTTGTAAATGAAGATACCATCGTGGCCTGCGTCGAAACCGACCGTAATGATGAAAACTTTGCAGTTTTGAATACCAACCTGCAAATGCTGAAAGAAATGCGTTTGCTGAACGGAAAGCAACCGAACATTATCGAGCTGCCCATGCCGAAAGCCGTCATTATCGACGATTTCCGCACGCCTGGCTCCTATGCCAACTTTTTGATTTGCAATGCAGGCGTTATCGTGCCGGTATTCAACAACCCGCACGACCAGATTGCGATCGATATGCTAGAAAAAGCATTTAATGGCAGGCAAATCATTCCGCTTTTGGCGACGGAGATCATCTGGGGACAGGGCAGCTTCCATTGCCTGAGCCAGCAGGAGCCGCTGATTTAATATAGAAAGCCGGGAAGCCATTGATAAGCTTCCCGGCTTTTCTTTTACATATCCGGTTTCTTACGGGTAATAAGAACCTCTTCCAGCACATATTTCCTCGTAGCGGAAGCGCCATCATCCCATCTGAAATGTAACGACGGCTGCGCGGGGTTGGCATATGCCAGCACGTTGTCTATCAATACGGGCCGGTCGGTAAGCGTGATATTCCCGCCCGATTTCAACACCGTCAGATTGAATTTCTTGCTGCTTAGATTGAGCGTTACGATAATGGTATGCGAAACACCGGTGGGAATGTTGCCCAACACCTGCTCTCCCCCGGAAAAATTCGTCATCATACTCAACTGCCCCGTCTCAGTAATAAACATTCGCGTGATCATCCCCGCCGAGCCATCGGTAACGTCAATGAGCATGCGCTCGCCCGAGCCCGAATGTGTGGCCGTGAACATAAACCACAGGGTCTGGGTAAAATCGGTAGAAATACCTTTAAATGACAGGAACTGATTATGGGCGGTAAGTCCGGGCGTGTTGATCTCCGTGAAAGTAAGCGATTTCTGACCGGCAGTAGCGGAGGCCGTCACCTTAATGCGTGGTTGCAGCTCGGTGCTGTACGTTATTTCGTCGCCCGTGGGGTCGCCGGGAAGGTTCTTGGCGGGAAGCGAACCAATTGTTTCACTTTCAAATTTTGACGTCAGAATTGTTGTCGTCTTGCATGAGGCTAATAACGTCGTTAGCAATAACGCATGGAGAAAAAACTGGATGGTCTTCATAAGTGCATTGAGTTTGGTGTTTGCCAAAAGTAGCACCCTGATTACCTGCATTTCAGCGTATTTATACCCGCCTGATTATCCGGCTTTTGCTACGCATAAAAAGGGAAAACCCCGCATTCAGCCTTGTTACTGTTCTTCAAATTCATACCAGGGCACATTTGTATAATCTTCGCAATGCCATGCTATTAACCGTGAGCTTTGGGAGTGCAGTAGGTAACTTAGTACAAATTACTCCGCATCCGCCAAATTTTCCCAATCGGCACGCTCGTGCAGGAATACATTGTAATCCACAAAGCCGCGGATGCCATCGACCCAGCCTTTTTCGCTATGCTGCCAAAACAACACGTGCGCGTCGGACGCGAGGTCGTTCAGGTGCGTGCGCGAGTAGCCTGCTAACCAGAGCGGGTATTCGTCGAAGTTGCCGGAAATGTATTTTTTATAATAATGCTCATTTACGTAAATAATGGGTTTCACCCCGTAGTGCGCCTCTATGAGCGTTAGCCAGTTGCGGACACCTTTAATGATAATGTCGTCCGGCTTGCCGCCATTCACTTCCAGATCGAGCACAGGCGGCAGGTCACCCGCTTCCATTCTTACCTGGCCGATGAAGTTGTCTACCTGGCGGTCGGACATCACGCGCGGGTTATAGAAATGGTAGGCGCCACGCTTCATCCCGACCCTTTTTGCTTCGGCCCAGTTTCGCTTAAACTGCGTATCGAGGTGTGTTGCGCCTTCGGTGGCTTTGATATAGACAAAATCAATCCCCACATTTTCGGAGCGGGCGCTTTTGAGTTTATCCCAATTGATCTTCGCGTTATGGTGAGAAACGTCGATACCATGCACTTTGTAGCGTAATGGCAGTTTAATGCCGAACTTGCTGATGAACTCCCATTGGTTTTCGTCCGTCCTGTCGTTCCACCAGATCAGCCCGCCAATTACGATCACAATAGCCCCGATAATGGCCCAGCCCTTTGCCGGGAGGGGTTTCAGATAATTTACTTTACTTCCCGAGGAGCGGGTTTTCTTTTTTGTCATACCCTGCAAAATTAAGAAAGATCGTTATTCCCGACATACCGCCACTCATTTTCCCTGGTTACCATTCATGTACTTTGCATTACATAGTACCTAGTATTGCCCATATATTTGAATCAACAAAACGGAATTATTAGCCATCTTTAAAACAACATAGCCATGAAACCTTCAATTAAATCCATCGCAATGACAATGGTAATCGCTGCCACCTTCGCTTTCAACTCTTTCGCAGACGACAAGGAAAGCAAAAAAGCAGCCGCATTCGGAACCGGTATTTTCGCTTCGAACAGTGGTAAAATCCACGTCAATGTTGACAAATACACCGACAATCGGGCAGTGGTGCTGATCAGCAACAAAAGCGGAGAGGTCATGTATCGCGAAACGATCGACCGTAATACTGCCAAGTTCAGAAAAACCTTCAATGTGAAAGAATTGCCTGCCGGCACTTACACGATCGAGGTTTCTGCTAATGGTCAGAAAGCCGAAAAGGATTTTGAAGTAACCGAGATCCGCACCGAACGCCAGATTTCCGTCAAGTAACCAGCCCTATCCAGTAAGCAAAATGGCCAGCTCCGACACCGGGCTGGCCATTTTATTTTGTATTTCAATGCCAAATCAGATCACTACGTTCACGATCCGCTTCGGCACTACGACTACTTTCTTGGCCGGCTTGCCTTCCATCCATTTCTGAACGGCTGCATCCGCCAAAACCTCTTTCTCGATTTCGGCCGGCGGCGTATCCAACGGGAATGTCAGCGAAGCGCGGACCTTTCCATTGATCTGTACCGGATATTCGAATACCGATTCCTGCACATATTTCGCTTCGAACACGGGGAACGCCGCTTTGGAAACCAATCCGGCCTCGTTACCCAGCGCAGCCCACAATTCTTCCGAAATGTGCGGCGCGTAGGGCGAAAGCAGGATTACCAGTTGTTCCAGCACTTCTTTGCTCTGGCACTTCTGGCCGCCCAGTTCATTCACACACACCATAAATGCACTTACCGCCGTATTGAACGAGAAGTTTTCGATATCCTCGCCAATCTTCTTGATCGTTTTATGCAGGGTTTTCAACTCCTCCGGCTTGGCAGGAACGTCTTTGACCTGCCACTGACCGGTTTCGGTATAGAACAAACGCCACAGCTTGCGGATAAAACGGTAGGTGCCGTCGATACCGTTGGTATTCCAGGGTTTCGCCTGATCCAATGGCCCGAGGAACATTTCGTACAAACGCAGGGTATCGGCCCCATAGCGCTCCACGATGTCGTCCGGGTTTACGACATTGAACTTGGATTTAGACATTTTCTCCACTTCCACGCCGCAGATATATTTCCCGTCTTCGAGGATGAATTCCGCATTCTCCCCGGAAATATCATGGCGGGTAGCCTTGAATTTCTCCACATCGAGCACGTCGTTTTCAACGATATTGACATCCACGTGTAATGCAGAAACTTCGTATTGGGATTTCAAACCTGCGCTTACAAATACCGGCCTACTATAATCATCTCCTTTAACCCGATACACAAAATTGCTGCGTCCCTGGATCATCCCCTGGTTGATCAGCTTCTTAAAAGGCTCCTCCTCCTGGACAAAGCCCCGGTCTTTCATGAATTTATTCCAGAAACGGCTGTACAGCAAGTGGCCCGTCGCATGTTCGGTCCCGCCGATGTACAAATCCACGTCTTTCCAGTAACCGATCGCTTCTTTCGACGCGAACTCATTTTCGTTTTTTGGGTCCATGTAGCGGTACCAGTACCAGCTGCTGCCCGCCCATCCCGGCATGGTGCTTAGCTCATAGCCGTTGCCAGAGCCGTGTTCCCAGCCTTGCGCACGGCCCAGAGGAGGCTCGCCGTTTTCCGTCGGCAGGTATTTATCGACTTCCGGCAAATTCAAAGGCAATTCGTTCAAGTCAAGCAAATAAGGTACCGGCTGGCCTTCGCTGTCGTTTTTGTAATAAACAGGCACCGGCTCGCCCCAGTAACGCTGGCGGCTGAACACCGCATCGCGCAGGCGATAGTTGATCTTCCCTTTCCCTATCCCTCTTTCTTCCAGCGAATCGATCAACTTTTGGGTTGCTTCTTTGTAAGTCAACCCATTGATAATACCTGAATTGATATATTTCCCGTCCTTCGTTGCGTCGGCCTGGGTTTCAGTCTCTTTTTGCGCGTCGAGGATCGGGATAATGGGCAAGTTGAAATGCTTCGCGAAGTTCCAGTCGCGCTGGTCGCCGGATGGCACGGCCATCACCGCACCGGTTCCGTAGCCGGCCAAAACGTAATCCGCAATGTAAACCGGCACTTTCTCCCCGCTGAACGGATTGAGCACATACGCGCCCGTGAATGCGCCCGAAACGGTTTTGACGTCCGACATCCGGTCGCGCTCCGATTTCTTCTGCGTCATCGCAATGTACGCATCGATTTCCCCGCGCTGTTCCGCCGTCGTGATCACATCCACCAGTTCATGCTCAGGTGCAATCACCATGAACGTTACACCGTAGATCGTATCGACACGAGTTGTGAATACTTCGATGTAGGGAGAAAGGGAGGAAGGGGAGGAAGGAGTATCCCCTTGTCCCTTTCCTCCATCCTCCCTTTCATCCCAAACTTGAAATTTGACCAACGCCCCAACAGACCGTCCGATCCAGTTACGCTGCTGCTCTTTCAATGACTCCGTCCAATCCACGGTATCCAGCCCGTCGATCAACCGTTGGGCATATGCGGTAATACGCATCATCCATTGGCGCATTAGTTTCTGGATTACGGGGAAGCCGCCGCGCTCCGAAACGCCGTCTTTCACCTCGTCGTTCGACAATACCGATCCCAGGCCGGGGCACCAGTTTACGGTGGCGTCGGCCACGTAGGTCAGGCGGTATTTCAATGTCATTTTATATTTTGCCTCTTCCGACCATCCATTCCACTCTTCGGCGGTGAATGCAGGGGTATCCTCGTCGGCCGGCGCATTCACTTTCGCATTACCTTCCTGCGCAAACTTCGCAGTCAGCGTTTCGATGGGCTCTGCCTTGTCGGTGTCATTGTTGTACCAGCTATTGAACAGTTCGGAAAAAATCCACTGCGTCCATTTGTAATAGCCCGGGTCGGAAGTCCGCACTTCACGGCTCCAATCGTAGCTCAACCCGAGGTTTTTCAACTGCTCGATGTAACGGGTAATATTCTGCTCCGTCGTGATGGCCGGATGCTGGCCAGTCTGAATCGCATATTGCTCGGCGGGCAAGCCGAAGCTGTCGAAACCCATCGGATGCAGCACATTGAAGCCTTTCAGCCTTTTGTAGCGGGAATAGATGTCCGAGGCGATGTACCCCAGCGGGTGGCCCACATGCAGCCCCGCACCCGAGGGGTAGGGAAACATGTCCAACACATAATACTTAGGCAGGTCCGACTCGTTCGACACGCTGAATGTGCCGTTCTGCTGCCAGTAATCCTGCCATTTTTTTTCTATTTCCCGATGACTGTACTCACTCATATCGTGTTAGTTGTTATGTTTTTACCGGGCTACCGGTGTGCATATCCGCCCAGCATCCTGATTATCAGAAGGTAAAGCTTTTGTTTATTTTCTGTTCTCGCAAATAAACCGCAAAAATAGCGTTTTTTGGTCGGATTAAGGTTGTCCGTCATATTATTAGGTCGCGATGACATGCGGGCGCCTTAAGGTGCACCTCCTCGCAACGATGCCGATCTGTGTGAACGGTCCCGTTTTTTTGTAATGCATGGATGCCGAATACAAGGCTATTTCTACTTTTGTGTTTCATTCGTTAAATTGCCTGTAAGCAAAATCGCACAAAATCAGGCTCATATATCAGCACTGTGGCTATTAATCAAGATAATGTAAGACTGGTTTTCGGACTCAAACTCAAACAGCTCCGGCTCGACAAGGGGATGTCGCTCAGCGAACTTTCCCAGAAATCGGGGTTGTCGATCTCCTATATCAATGAAATTGAAAAGGGGAAAAAATACCCGAAATCCGATAAGATCCTTGCATTAGCAGGCGCCATGGATGTCGATTATGATACGCTCGTTTCGTTAAAACTGAGCAAGCGGCTGGAACCGATTTCCGACCTGCTCAGCTCAAATGTACTGACGGAGCTCCCGCTCGAACTGTTTGGAATAGACCCCGCAAACCTGCTTGAAATCCTCTCCGACGCGCCTACCAAGATCAGCGCATTCGTGGGAACCCTCATTGAGATCGCGCGGAATTACAATATGTCGATCGAGAAGTTCTATTTCTCGGCACTGCGGACTTACCAGGAAATGCACGACAACTATTTCGAAGACATCGAACTCGAAGCGGAGCGTTTTCTGACGGAGCATCATGTAGAGCCGGCCCGGCTGCTCGACGAACAGCAGCTCGAAAGCATCCTGAAAGAGCAGTACCATTACACGATCGAGCCTATCAACGAGCGCACAAATCCCGAGTTTGCCACCGTGCGGTCGCTGACGATCACCAATGCAAACGGCACACGGCTTCTGATAAATGCACATTTATCCTCCGTCCAGCGTGCATTTATCTACGGGCGTGAGATCGGATACTTGTATCTCAACCTGAAAAACAGACTACATACGACAGCGCTGGTGGAAGCAGAGTCGTTTGAACAGCTTTTGAACAACTTCAAAGCGTCCTATTTCGGCAGCGCGATCATTATTAAAAGAAGCCTGCTGGTACCAGCCATCGCCGATTTTTTTGCGCAAAAAACCTGGCAGCCCGATAAACTGATCCAGCTTATCCACGATTTCAATACCACCCCGGAGTCATTCTGTTACCGGCTCAGCAATATCCTGCCGCGCTACTTCGGCATTAACCAGATCTTCTTTTCGCGTTTCAACAACTTCGTCGGGCAGAATATCTTCCATATGACCAAGGAAATGCACATTTCCAGGAAGCATTACCCGCACACCGTCCGCGATGAGCATTACTGCCGCCGCTGGGTTGCCCTCACGATCCTGAACGATCTGGGCGAGATTATTCAGGCTAAACAGCCGCCCCGCATCCTCTGCAAAGCGCAAAAATCGACGTACATCGATACGCAGGACCAGTATCTGGTAGTGAGTTTCGCGCAGCCGATGTCGCCGGCCCCTAACCTGAACGTGAGCGTGTCGATGGGTATTTATCTCGACGAGCAGACGCGGGAGAAGCTGGCATTTCTCGACGATCCGGCCCTGACATCCCGCGAAGTAAACCAGACCTGCGAACGCTGTTCACTGTTCGATTGCCGGGAGCGCATTGCCGCGCCGGTAATCCTGCAAAAACGGCACAAGAACGAAGAACTCAGAAAAGCCTTAAAAAGAATGATTAACTAATCATTTTTGGTTACTTATAATATTTAAAGAACGTAAACCCGGGAAAATCTGAACCTTCAATGGGGGTTTCCTGTCAAATGAATGTCTAATAAGTAACCTGCCAGTTCTATTAGAAAAATCTTAGAAATAGGAGGGTGAAATTTTACAGTTCTCTTCTCAACTATCTTTGTTTACTATTTGAAGAAATTGCTATGCCCGGCACTTATGATTTTGAGGACCTCATTTTAAAACTGTCGACGCCGTTTTATATATGTCTGATCGGTCTTGAGATCTTTTTAACACACAAAACACCACACGGAGAGCTGGCCGAACGTCCGGCCTATTCGTTCAGGGATACGTTCACGAATGCAGCCCTCATGCTGCTCAACGGCGGGATCGATCTGCTTTTCCGCGCCGCCTATATAAGCGTATTGATCTGGTTTTACAATTTCTCTTTCGTGGAACCGATCTCAAATCCCGCAATGTACTGGCTCGCGTTGTTCCTCGCCGAGGATCTCGCGTTTTACACATTACATTATGTGGACCACCATTGCCGTTTGTTCTGGGCCGTGCACGTGACGCACCATTCGTCGGAGCACTTCAACCTCACTACCGGCTTTCGGTCGTCGGTTTTCCAGCCGCTCTACCGTTTCATCTACTTCATTCCACTTACGTTGGTCGGTTTCAATCCGGCTGATATTATCGTCATGTACTCCATCACGCAGATTTACGGCATTATCGTGCATACCGAATATGTGGGCAAGCTCGGCTGGCTGGAATACATTTTCGTAACCCCCTCGCACCACCGCGTACACCACGCAAGCAACGTCCGGTATCTCGATAAAAACATGGGGATGTGCCTGATCATTTGGGACCATATTTTTGGCACCTTTCAGGAAGAACTGCCCACCGAGCCACCCCGCTACGGCCTCACCAAGTCGACAGAACAGCAGGGCCTCAGCCAAACCGTTTTCCACGAATGGAAGGCTATCGGGGAAGATTTCAAACAACCAGTGGATTTTAAAACAAAGCTAAAATACCTCCTCAAGGCACCTGGATGGTCTCCGGACGGCTCACGGGAAACGAGTAAGGATTTGCAGAAGAAGCTTGCGGCTATGCCGTCAGCCGTCGGCGGCCAAGAAGAACGTCACTTAAACGCCCCAATCCCCGTAATTTCCGCCCCCAAGATCAGCAAATGAATATCGTGCGTTCCCTCGTACGTGATCACCGATTCGAGGTTCATCATATGCCGCATAATGGGGTATTCACCTGTGATGCCCATGGCGCCGAGGATTTGCCGGGCTTCACGGACTATGTTCAGCGCCATTGCCACATTATTTCTTTTAGCCATTGAAATCTGTACGGTCGTTGCATCGCCTGCGTCCATAAGTTGGCCAAGGCGCCATGCAAGCAACTGCGCTTTGGTAATTTCCGTCAGCATTTCGGCCAATTTTTTCTGTGTCAACTGGAATGCGGCAATGGGTTTGTCAAACTGAATGCGTTCAACGGCATACTTCACTGCTGTTTCATAGCAGTCGATAGCCGCCCCGACAGCACCCCAGGCGATGCCATACCGCGCTTTGTCGAGGCATTGCAATGCGGCTTTCAGGCCGATGGCGCCGGGGAGAATATGCGATTCGGGAATCGATACATGGTCAAAAACCAGCTCGCCCGTCGCACTCGCGCGTAGCGACCATTTGTTATGGATTTCCGGGGTTGAAAAACCTTCCATTCCCCGCTCGACGATCACGCCTTGCACCCTCCCCTCTTCATTCCGCGCCCACACCACACCTACGTGCGCGAAAGGCGCATTGGAAATCCACATTTTGGAGCCACTAAGCACATAACCGCTATCCGTTTTGGCCAAATGCGTCATCATCCCGCCGGGATTCGAGCCATGATCAGGTTCGGTCAATCCGAAGCAGCCTAACCATTCGCCCGAAGCCAGCTTCGGCAAATATTTCCGCTTCTGCTCCTCCGAACCAAAGGCATAGATCGGCCACATCACCAGCGAGCTCTGTACTGAAACCGTCGACCGCATGCCTGAATCACCTCGTTCGATCTCCTGGCACATCAAACCGTAACTGGTATAATCCAGTCCACCCCCGCCATATTCTGCCGGAATAGTGGGGCCAAATACGCCCAGCTCACCAAATTTTGGTATTAAATACAATGGAAACGCTGCTCGCTGGGCAAAATCTTCGATAACGGGCTTGATTTCCCGATCAGAAAAGTCTCGCACAGCCTGCTGAATGAGGCGCTGCTCTTCTGTCAGAAGGTCGGAGATGCTGAAAAAATCGGTCTGGGTCATTGGAAATGAGTCAGGCGTGCATGAGCTTGCCTTTGGCTTTTGGGATCTCTCGACCCAACTCTTTTGCCGTTCTAAGGCATTCGTCGATCGCTGTTTGCACATTGGCTAGCGCCTCGCTCTGTGTTGCGCCATCAGCCATACATCCCGGAAGCTCGGGGACTTCAACAAGAAAAGACCGATCCTCCTCGCTCCAATACATAATCAATTCATACTTACTGTTCATAGCTGAAAAGTTTGTATTCTAAAATAATTGCCCTGACCTGCTTAACTTGATAGGGTTTCGCCTTGCTACCCAAAGGCTGAATATTTACAATTTCTGAAATATTCTCCTTATAAAAAATTCTATGGCTGCCTGAACCTATCCCCCAAACACCTTCTTCACATAAACCAAATCCTCCTTATGCGCCTGCAAGCCGTCCATCGTCTTGGGCGAAGTTTTTTCCAGGCATTGCTCCAAAACCAGATGCGGTTTTACGCCCAGGCCGTCGAGCGCCTGTACCAATCTTGGATAGTCGATATCCCCTTCCGTGAACGTCTCCTGCCAGATACCATCTTTCGATTGCCGTAAATGCAGCTCGGCAATGCGTTTGCCGTACAATTTCACAATATCAAACAATGCCACCTGCGAATTGCCGGAACCGCGGTAAATCCAATGCACGTCGAGGCATAGCGATACGTTCCTGGGATCGGTGGCTAGCAGCATATGATGAAACTCCCGTGCGGCTGCACGCAGCTCCACGTCGTGCGTGTGATATGCGAGGGTGATCCCCCGCTTTTTCAACTCCGCACCGAGCTTATCGAGGTTTTTCGCCTGCTCGGTCAGTTGTTCGTCGGATTTATTCTTGTCACTTCCCCATTGAATAGGATTAGGGTTTGTCACGATGATTTTCGTATCCGCAGGTTTGAGTGCATCCGCGATCGCCAGCACAGACCCGATCGATTTGGACGCTTCCCCTGTTTCGTGCAACGAGGTATTGACGTACACGGAGGGCATCGCGAGCCGGTATTTTTTGAGTACTGGCAACAGTTTGGGCACCTCGTCGGCGTTGTTGAATGCAGGCTCGTAGGCTTTCAGACCCGTCTGGGCAAATTCCGCGAGTGACGCATCCGGGTCCTTGCCCCAATCTTTACCATCACGGGCGTAAAAAGTGATCCACGAATATTGGTTGCACGATAACGGCAGCGCAGCGGCGTTTTGCCCGGCACGGGCAGCTTCGGAAAGCACTGCGGCCCCGGCGGAAACAGCCAGCGTGTTCAGGAATTGGCGGCGGTTTTGCGACATGGTTACACGGGTTTGGAAGTTTGCTTGATTGTCGTCTTCCATAAAAGGAGGACGAGTTGGTTTGTTACCCGGCGAGCGGGAATGGACAGGGGGTGTCGGAGATGGTAATGTGTTATAGGGAATGATCAGAAGTTGCCGCGTGCGTTCAGAAATTGTCTGCTGTGAAAGTATGCATACATTTGTGGCATTAAAGGATAAATCCCTTTCCATCATATGCATCATACGCTTCAACTGACACTGGCGCCGGAAATCGCGCTGGACGACGACAATTTCCGCCGATTTGTAATTCAGAAACTCCGCCTGCGCGAAAGCGACAACCCGTTTATTCGTAAAACACGCCAATCGATTGATGCCCGTAGCCGGCAGGTAAAAATTAATGTTCAAGCCGAAGTCTATGCCGGAGAAGCCCCACCCGCCTTGGTAGGTACACGCATTGTGTACCCGGATGTGAGCAAGCGCCCGCAGGCATTGATCGTCGGTTGCGGACCGGCCGGAATGTTTGCCGCATTGCGGCTCATTGAACTGGGTATCAAGCCTGTTTTGTTTGAGAGAGGAAAAGATGTGCGTACGAGGCGGCGCGATCTGGCGGCTATTAACAAGGAACATTATGTCAACCCGGAATCGAACTATTGCTTCGGGGAAGGTGGCGCCGGAACTTATTCGGACGGCAAACTTTACACCCGGTCCAACAAACGCGGCGATATTCGCAGGGTGCTGGAAATATTCGTCGCACACAGCGCCAGCGAGCAGATATTAATTGACACGCACCCGCATATCGGCACCAACAAGCTGCCGGTTGTCGTTTCCGAAATGCGCGAAAGCATTTTGAAAGCAGGTGGGGAAATTCATTTTGACACCAAAGTCACCGACCTCATTGTCAGCGATAACCGCATTACCGGTGTGGTTACCAATGACAAAGATGAGCATACAGGCATCGGCGTCATATTGGCCACAGGCCATTCGGCCAGGGATATTTACGAACTGCTGCATGCCAAAAACATTCTTATCGAAAGTAAGTCGTTCGCAATGGGCGTCCGGATCGAACATCCGCAAAATACGATCGATAAAATCCAATATCACTGTGAAACCGATCGCGGCCCGTATTTGCCGGCGGCGTCTTACAGCCTGGTGACGCAGACCCACTATAAAGGCGTACAACGGGGTGTTTTCTCGTTCTGCATGTGTCCGGGCGGGTTCATTGTACCGGCGGCCACTGCGCCCGGCGAGGTGGTCGTAAATGGCATGTCGCCCTCGCGCCGCGACTCGCCCTATGCCAACTCGGGCATGGTCGTAACCATCGAGGAAGCGGATCTTGCACCCTACAAAGATTACGGCCCGATGGCAGGCTTGCAACTTCAACGCGAACTGGAACAAGCCGCTTGCAAACTCGGAGGAGCCACACAAACTGCGCCGGCGCAACTGGCGGTTGATTTTATTAAAGCCCGTACCTCCGCCCACCTGCGTGAAACTTCTTATCAGCCCGGTCTGCAATCCGTCGATTTATACGACGTGCTTCCCGGCCATATTGCATTCCCGTTGCGCGATGCATTGTCGGATTTTGGTCGTAAAATGCGCGGTTACCTCTCCGGCGATGCCCAGCTGATCGGCGTCGAAAGCCGCACTTCCTCCCCCATCCGCGTCCCCCGTGAGCGTGAAAGCTGCGAGCACCCTGAAATCAAAGGTTTGTTCCCTTGCGGCGAAGGTGCGGGATACGCAGGCGGCATTATGTCGGCAGCCATGGACGGCGAAAGATGCGCAGAGCAGCTTGCGAAGCTGTATGCCGGAGCGCCGGCCTAGACGGTTACAATCGACGTAAGTAATTGTTATATTTGCATACATTGATTGCAACAATTATCACACACTTGTTATGCCTGAAATTTTCAGAATGTTCGGCATGAAGTTTTTCATTTATAGCCTGGAACATCTACCGTCCATATTCATGTCAGGAATGCAGACGGAACTGCCAAGTTCGAGAAGATTTGAGCCTCGAAAGCTTTTTCGACTTCAAAAGAGTGCTCAACTACGCAAAGATTTAGGTTTCGTACGTTAACTTAGGCGTAATGTTCTGCCACCTAACTCTTCAACACCTCAGCCAACATGGCCCCATTGGAATCATTTTCCTCTTTTACCGAACAATTAACCCAAAAATTGAAGTATCCGCTACCTGGTGAGACGGCCCACCAGGTGATGCAGGCTTCCTCCCGGCTTCGACTGACTTTCAAACCCAATGCCCGCACACGCAAAAGTGCCGTTCTCATCCTTTTTTATCCCTACCAGAACCAAATTTACTTCCCGCTGATCCTCCGGCCAGCCTATGACGGCGTGCATAGCGGGCAGGTCGCATTCCCTGGCGGGCGTTATGAGCTGAGCGATGAGAATCTGATCCGCACTGCCTTGCGGGAGGCGCAGGAAGAGATCGGTCTTCGGCTGACGGATGTCAAAATCCTGGGTGCATTAACGGAGCTTTTCATTCCTGCGAGTAACTTCCATGTGCTGCCGGTAGTGGCCGCGATGCCCTACCGTCCCGACTTCTATCCCGACGCGCGAGAGGTAGAAGATATTTTTGAGATCAAACTCGAAGAAATTTCTGATATTAATATTATCGGTTCGAGTGACATCCAAATACGTGGAGAACAGGTACATGCGCCGCATTATATGGTCCAGGGTTACAAAATTTGGGGTGCTACGGCCATGATGGTCAGTGAGCTACTGGCTGTGCTGAATGCGCCGGACAACTAAGTTTTATTGCTTAAATTGCTATATTAGCAGTTAATTCAACCTGATCTTCCGGTAAACTTCACCCTGTTTCCTTCTTTTTGAATGAGCCAGTCCCCCAATGAAGACCGGGAAGCGGATGGCTGATCAATTTTTTCTGGATACTTAAAACCTGGTTCCTCCTGCATTTATGGACGAAAACGGAGCTGCGCCCGACGTAGAAGATAGCGGATTGCATGATAAACTGCCCATTTCGGGCTTATACGAAAACTGGTTTCTTGATTATGCCTCTTATGTAATTCTGGAACGTGCCGTTCCGGCGATCGAAGACGGTCTGAAACCCGTTCAGCGGCGCATTATGCACGCGCTCAACGAGATGGACGACGGCCGCTTCAATAAAGTGGCCAATGTCGTAGGCTCGTCCATGCAGTACCACCCGCATGGAGACGCGTCTATTTACGACGCGATCGTCAATATCGGGCAAAAGGAACTGTTGTTCGATACGCAGGGTAACTGGGGCGATATCCGCACTGGCGACGGCGCTGCGGCGGCACGTTACATTGAGGTCCGGCTGTCGCGCTTCGGAAAGGAGATCGTTTTCAACGACGACACTACCGAATGGCAGCTTTCCTACGATGGCCGCAAACGTGAGCCGATCACACTGCCGGTCAAATTCCCGCTGCTGCTTTCGCTGGGCGTGGAAGGTATCGCGGTAGGTTTGTCGACCAAAATACTCCCGCACAACTTCTGCGAGCTCATCGAGGCCTCCATCAGCATTCTGCAAGGCAAAGACGTGACTATTTACCCTGATTTTCTCACCGGCGGCCTTGTCGATGTTTCCAACTACAACGACGGCCATCGGGGCGGAAAAGTGCGGGTACGTGCCAAAATCGAAGAAGAGGATAAGAAGATGCTCGTCATCCGGGACATTCCTTTTGGCACCACTACTACTTCCCTCATCGAATCGGTCATCAAAGCGAACGACGCGGGGAAAATCAAGATCAAAAAAGTGGTGGATAACACGGCGGCGGATGTGGAGATCCAGGTCCATCTCGCACCCGGTGTTTCGCCCGATATTACGATGGACGCCCTGTACGCATTTACCGAATGCGAGGTTTCCATTTCGCCGAATGCGTGTATTATCATCGCTGAAAAGCCGCATTTTGTCGGCGTAACCGAGATTTTAAAATACAACACCCAGCAGACCGTCCATCTCTTGCAGCGCGAGCTGGAAATCAAGCGGCTGGCATTGCTGGAAAAGATACTCTACGGCTCGCTCGAAAAGATCTTCATCGAAAACCGCATTTACCGCGACATCGAGGAATGTGAAACTTTCGAGGCTGTGATCCGGACCATCGACAAAGGTTTGGAACCTTACAAACCACAGTTTTACCGTGAAATCACCGACGATGATATTGTGGAGCTCACCGAAATCCGCATTAAACGTATCTCGAAGTACGATGGCTTCAAGGCCGACGAGCTGATGCGCAAATGGCAGGAGGATTTGGCGGAAACCGAGGACAACCTGGCACATATCACCCGTTTCGCGATCGAATATTTCAGGGATTTGTTGAAAAAATATGGCAAAGGCAGAGGCAGAAAGACCGAAATCCGTGCATTCAACCAGATCTCAGCGAATATCGTGGCCGCCAATAACCAGAAACTGTACGTCAACCGGGCGGAAGGTTTTATCGGTTACGGCTTGAAAAAAGACGAATACGTGATGGATTGCTCGGATATCGACGACGTGATCGTATTCCGCGGCGATGGTCGTTGTGTGGTCACAAAAGTACAGGACAAGGTTTTTGTAGGAAAAGACATTATCCACTGCGCTGTTTTCCTTAAAAATGATGAAAGGAAGGTCTATAACCTGGTGTATGTCGACGGCAAAACCGGCGTATCCTACGCCAAGCGCTTCCAGGTAACGGCTGTCACCCGGGACCGCGAATATGACCTCACGCAGGGAACGCCGAAATCGAAGATCACGTATTTCACGGCGAACGACAACGGTGAGGCCGAAATCATTACGGTTAATCTCCAAGCCCAAAGCAAAGCGAAGGTCAAGCAGTTTGACTATAATTTCGCCGAACTATTGATTAAAAACCGAAGCGCGATGGGTAACATCCTGACCAAATATCCCGTCCGGAAACTTACCCTGAAACAAGCCGGCCGCTCGACGCTTGGCGGTGTGGATATGTGGTTCGACCCAATCATCGGCCGCCTGAACCGCGACGAGCGCGGCGAATACCTCGGCAATTTCGGCCCGACCGACAATATCGTCGTCATTTACAAAGACGGCAGCTACGAGCTCACGAACTTCGACCTGACCAACCATTATGAGCCGCACGAGGTATTGCTGGTCAAGAAATTCGACACCAAGCTACCGATTACCGCCATTTATTATGATGCGGGCCAAAAACAGCATTTCATCAAAAGGTTCAACATCGAGACCTCTTCGCTGGACAAGAAATTCCTTTTCATCAGCGATTCGAAAAACAGCAAGCTGATCCTCGCCAGCACGGATATTCGTCCGCGACTGGAAATCGTTTATCCCAAAACAGCTCAAAAAGAGCAAAGCACCGAGGAATACCTGGTAGAGGAAATGGTCGATATCCGCGGATGGCGCGCGCAGGGCAACCGCATCCCGAACGACAAGTTCAAGGACATTCGCTGGCTCGAACCGCTCACAGTACCCGTGGAAGAGCCTGAGGTCGTGGCAGGCGATCCGGCGGCCGGCGATCCGGCGGCCGGCGATCCGGTATCAGAGGAAGTCGCCGACGAATCTGCCGACGATGCGGCGAATGCTTTCGAAGAAAATACTGTTGATTTGGAAGAGGATGAAGATGGTGGCGATTCATCAGATGACGCGGATTCTGAACCCAAAGGCGAGCCAAAGCCAAAGAAAGAAGGCAAAAAAGGTTCTGACCCAAAAAGTCAACTAGGGCTGTTCGAATGACCACCGGCTGAACCGGTAGCTAATCCACAAGCAACAAAAGTACCCGCCGATCGCGTACATCAGATTTAAACGCCGATGTACGCGATGCGGCAGAATTTCCAGGAACTGAAAATTCAAAAAGGCAACACGCGTACAGGTGAAAAAATTGATCAAAATCATATTAGCCTTATTATTTGCCTGCATGGTTTTCATCCTGCTTTGTAATTTCTGGGTAGTGTATTGTACGCGGCAATACTCCTATTTCTCGATCGAAAACCTGCCACCGAACGACGTGGCGCTGGTGTTGGGTACGAGCAAAAAGTCGGAGAAAGGAGGCGAAAACCTTTTTTTCAAATACCGTATGGAGGCCACCGCCAGGCTTTTCAAGGAAGGAAAAATCAAATACATCATCCTCAGCGGAAACAACGATTCGCAATACTATAATGAGCCGCTGGATATGCAGCGTGCGCTGCTGAACCTGGGCATTCCGGAGAATGTGATGACCCTCGATTACGCCGGTTTCCGCACGTTCGATTCGATCATCCGCTGCAAAGAGGTGTTCAATCAGGACAATTTCACCATCATTTCCCAGAACTTCCATAACGCCCGGGCGCTATATATTGCGCATAACGAAGGCATTAACGCCATTTCTTTCGCCGCGCAGGATGTTCCCGACGGCTATTCCTTTCGTACGCTCATACGTGAGTACCTTGCACGCCCGAAAGCCGTGCTCGACGTTCATATCCTGCGCCCGGCAGCGGATGTTACTTCTAATATCCAAATAGGCAAAAATGAGCATGAGGAATGAGGCCGCGCCGGAACATAGCCGCCCTGATCTTTCTCGTTGGCCTCTTTTGCACGAAAGGCTTCTCGCAAACGACTTATACCATTAAAGGCCGGATTACCGATGCCTCCACGGGTGACCCTATTCCCTTTGCGAACCTCGGCATCCGCGCGCAGCTCGGCGGCACCACGACCAATTTTGATGGCATCTACGAGCTGAAATTCACTCCTCCTGCTGATTCTGTGACTGTGACGTACGTGGGATACACGAGCCGCAGCAAGGCCATCATGCCCAATCTGCCCGAACAGGTGATCGACATCCAGCTTTCGCCCGGGACCACGCAGCTACGCGAGGTTAAAATCCTGGCAGGCGAAAACCCAGCCTACGCAGTAATGCGAAAGATTGTGGCACGTAAGAAGGCCAACAATCCCGATGAACTGACGGCATACGAGTACGAAGCTTACAATAAGATCCAAATCGATATCGATAACCTTTCGAAGGGGTTCAGAGACCGCAAGTCGGTCAGGAAAATGACCCATGTGCTGGAAAAATTCGACGAGGTGAAGGGAGAAAATGGGGAAACAATTATCCCGATCTTCATTTCCGAGTCCGTTTCCGGCGTTTTTTACCGCCGCGATCCGCAGAAAAAGAAGGAGGTCATCAATAAAACAAAGGTTTCGGGTGTAGGGCTGACCGACGGCAGCGTCGTTTCCCAGCTTATCGGCTCTACATTCCAGCAATATAATTTTTATAACAACTGGCTGAATATCCTGCAAAAAGACTTCGTTTCGCCCATTTCCGACAACTGGAAACTCTATTACGAATATTACCTGGCCGATAGCGTCGACAATGGCTCGGGCTACGATTACCACATTGAATTTGAACCGCGGCAAAAGCAGGACCTCGCATTCACGGGCTCACTGTGGGTCGACGGGCAGACATTCGCATTGACGCAGATCGATGTGAGCGTCGACAAGCGGGCAAACCTCAACTACATCGACCGCATCAAAATCCAGCAGTCTTACGAATTATCGGAGGATGAAAAGAGCTGGCTGCCGCAAAAAACCCGCGTATTGATCGATGTGGCCGAGCCTGCCCCGCAAGCCGCTGGTATGCTGCTGAAATTCTATTCAGCCCAATCCAAATACAAGATTAACTCGCCGCGCGACAGCCGGTTTTACGACACGGCCATTGAACTAGCCGAAAATTACCGCGACCATGATTCTACTTACTGGGCAAAAAACCGCCCGGAAGACCTGACTCCGACGGAAAAACTGACTTTTGAACTGATCGATTCGCTGAAAGCCCTGCCGGTTGTTAAAACCTATACCGAGCTCCTCAACATTTTTGTCAACGGCTACAAAAGGATCGACAAATGGAATATCGACGTGGGGCCGTATCTGTTTTTATATGCCAATAATAAAGTAGAAGGCCACCGTTTCCGTCTCGGCTTCCGAACCGATCCGGGATTTAGCAAAAAATGGATTTTCAGCGGCTACGGCGCGTATGGCACGCGCGACCACGACTTCAAATACGGCGGCGGGCTCGACTACATCATCAGCAGAAAGCCCTGGACAATGGCCGGCGTTTCTTATTCGAAAGACCTGGAACGGCTGGGTTTGTCCCCCGAAGCGATCGGCCCCAGCACTATTTTCGGTGCATTATCGCGGTTCGGCGCATTCCGGCGTCCATACTGGCAGCAGGATATCTCCGCCTATTTCAAAAGGGAAGTCGTGAAAGGGCTTACCGGCAGTGTGCAGCTCCGTCACCGCACCTTTGACCCGCTCTTTGCATTCACCTACCGCACAGATCCGGCAGCCGGTGAAGATTCCCCTATGAAGAGTGCGTTCGACATTACCGAAGTAAATTTCGAAGCGCGGCTCGCTCAGAAAGAGACCTTCTTATTGAATGATAATGAACGAATTAGCATGGGGAATGGCAACTCGCCCGCATTTACGCTGCGCTACACGCATGGCTTCAAACATTTGCTGGGCGGGGATTTCAATTATAACAAATTTTCCTTCAATATCCGGCAAAGCTTCCGCGCGGGGGTGATCGGACGTACCTATTACAATGTTACGTTCGGCTATATTCCTTCCATCCTGCCCTACCCGCTGCTTTATACACCGCTGGGCAACGAATCATTCTTTTATGTGGAGAATGCGTTTAACCTGATGCGCTATTTCGAGTTTATCAGCGACCGGTATTTCGCCTTGCGTATGGAGCACAATTTCGAAGGGTTTATATTAAACCGCATTCCGGCTATCCGGCGGCTGAAACTGAGGATGCTGGCTACGGGAAGGTTGTTCTACGGGAGTATCAGCCATGCCAACGAGACGCTTACCACCACTACCGACGAGTCGGGCAAGCAGGTACTGGCATTCAACCGGTTAAATTCAAAACCTTATATCGAACTCGGCTACGGGATCGATAACATTTTCCGCACCGGGCGCGTCGATTTCATTCACCGGCTGACCTATCTGGATAACCCGAATGTGACACCATTTACTGTGAAAATTTCCTTCTGGTTTAAATTGTAGGGATTACAAAATGCTTTTGAGGTCTTTGGAAGCATAAGTCAAATGCACTTCCTGCCCGATTTCGAGGTCGGGTTTGTTACGGTAAAAGGATAACTGCTCTTTTCCTTTAATACAACGGATTTCCCAATGGTTGCCGTGGAAACGCACAGCCTCTACTTTGCCTATCCAACGGCTTTTTTCCGGGTTACGCGTCGGCTTGATCTTTTCGGGGCGAATGTAAAACTGCTTTTTGCCTTTTTCGCCGGCGATCCAGTTAATATCGCCTGTCAGCTCAGCCACGTAGCTGTTTGCCGGGTTGTTGTACACTTCCTGCGGCGTACCGATCTGGATAATTTCACCATCCCGGAGCACAGCGATCCTGTCCGACCAGGCCAGCGCGTCGGCCGCCTCGTGCGTGACGAATATGCAACTCATTTTCTGCTGCCTGCGCAAGCGCTCGATCGCGTCTGCCAGTACGCGACGGTTATGGTTGTCCAAATGGGCGAAAGGCTCGTCGAGCAGCAGCACATCCGGACGTTCGGCAATCGCCTTGGCAATGGCGGTGCGCTGTTTTTCACCGCCGGAAAGGAGTTTGGCCTTGCGGTCTTTCACACTCTTCAATGCGGTCGTTTCCAGCAACTCCGCCACTTTTTCGAGTCGGTAATCCAGCTCATAAAAGCGCAGGGAATATGCGATATTCTCCTCGACGGTCTGATTGGGAAACAGTTCAAATTCCTGATGAATGAGCCGGATCGCCTCGTGGCCCGGCATGAGCTCGCTCGCCACCGGTTTCAGCAATTGTCCCTTGAAAAAAACATCACCTTGCTCCGCATCCAGGAAACGTCCCAGAATGCGTAGCAAGGTGCTTTTCCCCGACCCGCTCTCGCCCAGAATGCCCAGCCACTCGCCCGGCGCGAGTTCGAGGTCGATGCCGGCCAGGACGGTGTCTGTACCAAATGTTTTGGTGATCTTTTGTGCGCGCAGCGTCGGTCGGGACTGTTTCATGCTCAGGCCCAGGTGATTTTTTCTTCGATTGTGCTATTGCGGCGTACCGGCGTTTCCGGGGCATTGTGGTAGCCGAGGTAATAAAGGCCCAGGCATTTCTGTCCTTCGGGCAAGCCCAGGAATTCGCCCAGCTCTTTCAATACCGCGGGGCTGCTCCAATACGAGCCAATGCCGTACGCAGTGGCGGTAAGCCACATATTTTGCACCGCACAGGCTACCGCGGCTGTTTCTTCCCACTCGGGCAGGTCGTTCGGGTGAAGCTCCGCATTGATAGCGATCACACAGGCCGATTTCAATATCTTTTCGCCGGCAGCCTCGTAACGCGCCTGCGAGAATGATTCTGCGGGCGTATTGTTGCGGTAGCGGTCCATGAAGAAGCTCGCCAAATGCTGCAACTTCTCCTCTCCACGGAACACAATGAAGCGCCAGGGTTCCGTGCGCTTGTGTGTAGGCGCGTAGTTGGCGTTTTCGAGGATATTTTCGATCACTTCCTGCGGGATCTCCTTTTGGATGTAGTTCGGTGGGAAAATGGCCCGGCGTGTGCGGATGATATGATTAATGGTATCTACTGTCTGTTCCATTGTAAATTGTTTTACTGCTCAAATCTGGTCAAAGGGCAAAACTAACGATTATACCCAAAATTCACCCCGAACTCGTGTTACTTTGCCGCTAAACCATTATTTTCAGCCTCCTCTTTGGCAAAACCCGTAATTTGGCCCGTCAAAACCAACACCAACCAAACTTCAACTCGCATGCTTGTTACTACTACCCCGAACATCGAAGGTAAAAGAATCACAAAGTATATCGGACTGGTGAATGGTGAAGCCATTATCGGGGCCAACTTCGTCAAAGACTTTCTGGCCGGCATCCGCGACGTCGTGGGCGGGCGCTCCGGCTCGTACGAGCAGGGGCTGCGCGAGGCCAAAAGCATTGCTATCCGCGAAATGATGGAACAGGCGCAGCGCCTGGGAGCCAATGCGGTGATCGGCGTGGATATCGACCTGGAAACAATCGGAAATGGCAGCTCGATGCTCATGGTGAGCGCCAACGGTACCGCGGTGTGCTATGAATAACAGCGCCGCGGCGCATTAAATTTAGAATACGCCCCGGGCGATCTGCGATACGTTATCGGACTTGCCCATTGTATAAAAATGAAGCACCGGCACGCCGTAGGCCATCAGCTCCTTGCATTGCTGAATGCCCCATTCGATACCTACCTGACGTACTTCTTTATCCGTTGCGCATTTTTCAACTTCGTTCACTAGGTCTTGCGGGAATTCCAAATGGAATATATCAGCCAGCACCGTCAGTTGTTTCCTCGTTGATAACGGTTTCAGGCCGGGAATAATCGGTACGGCAATGCCCTCGGCGCGGCAGCGCTCTACGAAACTGAAATATTTCTGGTTATCGAAAAACATCTGGGTCACAATGTAATTAGCGCCCAGCTCGATTTTCTTCTTCAATGCCGCGTAGTCCGAATCGAATGACGCCGCGTCCAAATGTTTTTCAGGATAGCCGGCGACGCCGATGCAAAAGTCTGTCGGCGACATTTCGGTTTCGGCGTTGAGTAAAATTCCTTTATTCATATTGTCAACCTGCGTTACCAGCTCCGAAGCATAGGTATGCCCGCCTTGTTTCGGCCTGAAAACACCCGCCGATTTCTCAGGGTCGCCGCGCAGCACCAGCACGTTGTCGATGCCCAGGTAATGCAGGTCAATCAACACATCTTCGGTTTCGTCTTTGGTAAAGCCGCCGCAAATCACATGCGGCACCGCATCCACCTTGAAACGTTCCATCAGTCGGGCGCAAATCCCGACAGTGCCGGGACGCTTGCGGATCGGGATACGTTCAATTGTACCGTCGGGACCGACGCGGTCGATCAGCTCTTCGCGGTGATAGGTTACATCTACAAAAGGGGGATTGAATTCCATCAAAGGTTCAATGGAATTCAGCAGCTCATTGATATTCTGCCCTTTCAGCGGCGGGATGATCTCGATCGAGAATAGGGTTTTGCCTTCCGCACGGCGGATGTACTCGGTAACTTTGGTCATCTAGGAATGATGTGGTGTGTTGTAAAGGAGTACAAAGAAAGCAAAAAAAAATGGCCTACCGCATTACAGTAGGCCATTCCACGTAAACCCTCCTCTATCAGTGTTCGTCAAAAATGTTAATTGGGTTTCTGACAGGGCGTCAGGCCCAAAGCAACAATTTGCTTGACTGAATACTAATAACTAAAATTCTGTGCCAAATTAGGAAAGAATGCGCTTATGAGCAATTTATATCAAACTTTTTTTATTGAAATGTAGATAAGATACTACATTTTTTTCAAAAATCCTGTTTTAACAGCGTTTTAACACATTTACCAGTTACATGCAGTGTTTACTAATTCACCACTTTTGGGAAATCATTCCCCAAAAGGTTACACATCTTGTAATTTCTACTGAATTGCCCTCGTCATTTCGATATGTTCGATATCATCTTCCAGGTAAATCTCGCTCGACTGCCTGAAACCGAACGACTCATAGAACCTTTTGAGGTACAGCTGTGCCCCTATTCGGATCGGGACCTTGCCATATAATTCTTCCAGTTTTTGAATAGAAGCATTGAGCAGTTCGATACCATACCCTGCCCCGCGCCCGCGCGGCGACACGACGATACGCCCGATTGCCGGATATTCATACGACACTCCGGGTGGAACAATGCGTGAAAATGCCATCAATTCACCATCACGGTAGCCCGAAAGATGGTGGCTTAATTGATCCTTGTTATCCATATCGAGAAAGCAGCACCGCTGTTCGAGGACGAAAACCTCGCTTCGCAAGCGTAGAATGCCGTAGAGCTCAATTGTAGTAAGTTCGTCGAAGGTTTGAAAGCGCCAGTCTAGCTGATAATTCATGAAAGTATTGAGCAAAAGAATTTATTTTATCTGATATTGACCGTTTTTATAAATTTGCGCACAATTAGCAATACCAAGGTACCAACATTAAAATAACTAATAATACATTACAAGTATGGGAAGGGCTTTTGAATACAGAAAGGCACGGATGTTCAAGCGGTGGGACAAAATGGCCAAAACTTTCACCAGGATTGGCAAGGAGATTGTTCTCGCCGTGAAAAACGGGACCGCCGACCCGGCCACCAACTCCAAACTCCGGGTGCTGCTGCAAAACGCAAAAGCAGTGAATATGCCCAAGGAAACTGTCGAAAGGGCTATCAAACGGGCCTCTTCCAAGGATCAGGAGGACTACAAGGAAATGGTGTATGAAGGTTACGGCCCTCACGGGATCGCCATTCTCGTGGAAAGCACCACCGACAACCCCACACGCACCGTTGCCAACGTAAGGAGCTACTTCAACAAGCTGGGAGGAAGCCTCGGCACAATGGGCATGCTGGATTTCATCTTCGACCGTAAATGCATTTTCAAAATCAAAAACACCGGCAAGGACATCGAAGAGCTGGAATTCGAACTGATCGACGTAGGCGGAGAAGAGGTGTTTTTGGATGAAGAGACCAATCTGATCAACATTTACGGAGAGTTCCCCGCCTTCGGTGCATTGCAGCATTATTTTGAAGAGAATGGCTACGAAATCGTCGAAGCGGATTTCGAACGCATTCCGAACGATACCAAAACATTGAGCGACGAACAGGTTGCAGAAGTCGAAAAACTGATCGAGAAGATTGAAGAAGACGACGACGTGGTACGTGTGTTCCACAACATGGCTTAATGCAGCGCCACAATCCGGTGTTGTTTTTTCATAAATTCAAAAAAAGTCCCGGGCTCCTTACCTAACAGGGAAGCGCCCACGGGCGATGAAGATGAGACTGCTATCACGGTCTCATTTTCTATTTTAACGGCTCCCAGGCTCACGGCGATAAAGAACCACCCGGCTGTCGTTTCCAGCAGCGAGCCTACCGAGCTGCGTTCAGCCGAGCTGCGTGCAGCCGCACTGCGCACCGGTGCATCGCTTTCGCCGATCTTTTCGAGGATCAGCCGCTCCTGCCGCGCCTGCTCGTACTGCCGCGCATGCATATTGCGGTCAAGCTGCCCCATCGAGCGCGACGTTTCATATTTATCCCCCATCGAGCTCTTACCCTGATCGTTCGCCGATTCCTGCGCCGCCTCCATGGCGCTCCACGCTACCTGCATGCGCTCGTCGAGAAGTGACTTTATGTGGGCGATTACCGTTGCCTTATCCATTTTCCAAATTGTGTTTGCCACAAATATAACAAGGCACTCGGCAATTATCCTTCGATCCGGAACGCAACCGGGCAATCACCCATAGCCGCAAAAAATCTCGCTCTTCAATTACGAATTATTTCGATAATAGACTACACCAAAAAGCGAAATAATACAACGGATATGAAATTATTTATCAGGATATCCAGAGCTACATTTAAAATCACACAACTTACTGAACATTAAGCCAATAAAGCAGAAAAATACCTCAAAATAACTGCCGGTTTATTAGTATTTCATCTACAATAATTTTAATTTCTGTCAGAAAAATCTCCATCTATCATCATGAAATATTTATACTACATAGTATCAATGGCGATGTGGGCCTCGTGCACTGTCTGCCTGGGTCAGTCTATCAAAATTAATGAGTTGATGGCTTCTAATTCCGCTTCCTATCTGGATGAAACCGGCTCCGACGAGGATTGGATCGAGCTTTACAATGCAGGCGGGGTCGCGGTCGACTTGGGCGGTTACTACGTCAGCGACGACCCGGGCGAGCTGAAAAAGTTTCAGTTACCCAGCGGCACGGGCAATCTGATCATCCAGCCCGGCTCATTCCTTATCCTCTGGGCAAGTGGTGTGCCATCACGGGGGTCGAAGCACCTGGGATTTGGCCTCAGCGGAGACGGGGAACAGTTCCTGCTCGTTGCGCCGGACGAAACGATTATCGATCAGGTCATTTTTCCCAAGCAACGAACAGACGTGTCGTTTGGCAGGAAAACCAACGGGTCCGTTGAAATCGTCTATTTTTCGCCATCCTCGCCCAACGCGAGTAATGTGGCGGCTAATTCCTATACCGGTTTCGCCTCCGCACCGATTATGAGCGTGGAAAGCGGCTTTTTCCAAAACAGTTTTAATCTGACTATTTCCACGGCCGCACCGGGCGCGGAAGTGTACTACACAACCGACGGCTCCCAACCGGACAAGGACAATATCACGCCGCCTGGCAAAGCCTATCAATACAAAAACCAGTACCCGAAAGACCCTGGACAATCGGCTGGGCCTACATTCACCAACAATTTCCTGACGCTGAAACAGAATTCGCCGGTCGATATCCAGATTACCGACAAGTCGTCCCAGCCAGATGTATTCGCGTCGATTTCCGCCACCAACGATTTCACCCCTACCTATAATTCGGTCCCCATGAAACCGGTATACAAGGGCACAGTTATCCGCGCGAAGGCTTATGAGGCAGGAAAACTACCCAGCGATACGGAGTCGCGTACATACCTGTTCACGGCGGACGGTCAGCCGAAATCACAGCTCGCGGTATTCTCGATCAAAACCGACCCGGACGATATGTTCGATTATGAGGATGGCATTGGTGTTGCGGGAAAGGATTTTGTGGATTGGCGCAATAGCAACCCCGGCGCCGGATCGTTCGGCGTTCCGGTCGGCAATTACCACCGCGGCACGGAAATCCCGTCGAACGTGGAAGTACTGATCAACGGTAGCGTGGTGATCAACCAGGATCTTGGTCTGCGCATTCATGGGCAGGGATCAAGAGCCCACGACAAGAAAAGTTTCCGGCTGTACTCCACCGGCCCGAATGCATCGCAAAGCGATATCGACTATCCCCTTTTTCCCGCGTTACCATTTCACACATTCAAGCGGGTTATCCTCCGGAACTCAGGAAATGATTACGAGAGAACGCTCATGAAAGATTCTTACATCCACCAGATCGCCAAAGGGCTGGACATGGAATTGCAGGAATACCGGCCCGTTACCACTTACCTGAACGGCGAATATTGGGGCATTCACGACCTTCGGGAGCGGGAGGACGAATACTATTTCGCGAGCCATTACGCGCTGGAACCCGAGAACATAGAGTTTTTTGCAGATCCCGACATTGAAAACAACTCCGGGCATTACGCCGACCTGTCCAATTTTATCAAAAGCAATAATATGGCCGATGCCAACAACTACAACTATGCTTTGGACCGGATGGATATGGACAATTTCATAGACTACTGCATTCTCGAACTCTATTGCGCTAACTGGGACTGGCCGTATGGCAACATCACTTACTGGCGCCACAAAGTGCCCTACAATCCATCCGCCGGTAAGGGCAAAGACGGACGCTGGCGCTGGGCGCTGTTCGATGTAGACCTGAGTTTTGAGGATGTGACTGCCAACCAGTTTCCGAAAGCATTGGGTGCTCCGGATCATTTGCTCCAATATCTCCTGCAAAACCTGACTTTCCGGAACAAATTCATCAACCGCTACGCCGACCTAATCAACTCCCACTTTCTACCAGCCCGGCTTCTTGCCCAGATTGATGTTTGCAAAAACCTTATCGCAAACGAAATACCTAGAAATATCGAGCGGTGGAACCGCCCTTCGAGCTATGCTACCTGGGAATCGAATGTCAATCTCATGGTGAATTTCGCTACGAACCGGCCGGGTGTCGCGCGGAGCCATATTCAAAGCCAGTTCAACCTCGTCGACGGCACACGGTCCCTCACCGTCAACGTCTCGAACCCCGACCAAGGCTATGTGCGTGTCAATACGATCGACATCCTGCCGACCACGCTGGGTGTTGCTGCTACCCCCTATCCCTGGACTGGTACCTATTTCAAAAACGTGAATATTACATTGACAGCGGTTCCCAAGCCGGGCTACAAATTCCTGCAATGGGAAAACGCTTCAAACCAGGTTGTTTCCAATACGGCAACAATTACGTTTGCCCCCTCCTCCACGACCCCCTTATTTCGCGCCGTGTTTGCTGTGGATGTCGCACCCGTGCAGGTCCCAGCTCCCCTGGATGCCGGCGCATGTGTATACAATTTCAACGCCTGGCTTGCCACAGCCACCGGAAATACCTTTCCCGACAATATGCGGTTTGTCTATATGGAAAACGACGATCCCGGCCTTACCTCGAACGTAGTGGGCTTCACAAGCGGCGTTTACAACCTCACCAGCCGCACACGGATCAACGGCCTGAACGACGCCGGTATTTCATTTATCAACACGGGCAACGCTGCGGGTAACCCCGGCTACCCCGGCATGAAACTCGGAGGAGCTATTCTTGCATTGAACACGACGGGAAAAACGCAGGTCAGCGTAAAATGGACGGGCGGTACGATTACACCCAATACCAGGCCGTACGCGCTCCGCCTGCAATACCGTCTTTCCGAAACCGGGCCATTTACGGACGTCCTGAACACCAGCAACCAGCCGGTGGAATATGTCCGGTCGGCTACGGCGGGGCATGAGCAGATAATCAACTGGGTAGCGCTTCCCGCAGAGGCACTGGACAAACCATACGTTCAGTTGCTGTGGCGGTATTACTGCACCGACCCTACTGCCACCGGTGCCCGGGATGAATTGCGCCTCGACGACATTACCGTACAAACCTGCACCAACCCATTGCCGGTAACACTGCTAAACTTCAACGCAAAGGCGGTAGAAGAGAAGGTGTTGCTGACCTGGGTAACCACAGAGGAAAAAAATAGCGACTATTTTGATGTGGAGCGATCCAACGACGCACGCAGATGGGCAAGTATCGGCCGCATCAGCGGAAGAGGGACTATCAGTGCATTCAGCGAATATCGGCTTGAAGACCCGCAGCCGCTTCCCGGAACCAGTTATTACCGGCTTAAACAGGTAGATACCGACCAATCCTTTACCTATTCGCATATGATACCGGTTCAGCGTCCTGGTTTTGCGGTAAGTGTTTTCCCGAATCCTGCGGATCACATATTGTATATTAAACTGGCTAATCAAAAAGACCGTTTCAGCTATATTATATCCGATGTTTCCGGGCAGGTCAGATTGCGTAGCTATGCCGCGCAGGGGCGGTCGTCGATACCCGTTGGAAGCCTCTCTTCGGGACTGTACCTGATACGGATACAGAACAATGACGGGACGGCTACTTCACTGAAATTTATCAAGAAATAAGTACCCGCTCAAACTCCGGCCTTGCCTTAAAGTGGCAGGGCCGGAGTTTTGTTATCCGAAAATCACCTTCGGATTTTCGCATTGACCGCTTCCTTATTATCTTTGCCAAACTTTCTTGAATACAAACAATGACACAACTTTCGGTCCGGCACTTACTTGGAATTAAAAACCTGAACGAGAACGACATTCAAACTATCTTAGATACAGCGACTCAGTTCAAAGAAGTCATTAACCGTCCCATCAAGAAAGTCCCTTCCCTCCGCGACATTACCATTGCCAACGTTTTTTTCGAAAATTCCACCCGTACAAGGCTCTCATTCGAGCTGGCGGAGAAAAGGCTTTCTGCCGATGTAGTGAATTTTTCGGCTTCCGGCAGTTCGGTAAAAAAGGGGGAGACATTGCTCGACACGGTCAACAATATCCTCGCCATGAAAGTGGATATGATCGTGATGCGCCACAGCAGCCCCGGGGCGCCGCATTACCTGTCTACCCGCATTCCGGCGAACGTCGTAAATGCAGGTGACGGCACGCACGAGCACCCTACCCAGGCATTACTCGACGCGTTTTCAATGCGTGAAAAACTCGGAGACCTGACCGGCAAAAAAATTGCGATCATCGGCGACATTACGCATTCACGCGTGGCATTATCCAATATTTTCTGTTTGCAAAAATTAGGGGCAGAAGTGATGGTATGCGGCCCATCAACGTTGATTCCTAAACATTTGGGCGAACTAGGCGTGAAGATCGGACATAATGTGAAAGAGGCATTGCAATGGTGCGACGTCGCGAACGTGCTGCGTATACAGCTGGAACGGCAGCAGATCAAGTATTTCCCGTCGCTGCGCGAGTATTCGTTGTATTATGGAATCAACAAAGCCATGCTCGATGAGCTGGACAAAGAAATCGTACTAATGCACCCGGGACCTATCAACCGCGGCGTGGAACTTTCATCCGATGCGGCAGATTCGCAGCATTCGATCATTTTGAACCAGGTCGAAAATGGGGTGGCCGTACGAATGGCCGTACTCTATTTATTGGCGCAGCAATAACCCGCCGGTCAACACCTTACTTCCTTTCGTTTCCTCCCGAGAAGGCCTTTGTCCCATGTTTTTTGAATGTAGTCGGGCGGATATGGCACTTTGCATTCGGTATTGCCGACGTCAACCTTCACTTTCCCAATCCTTTTACCAACTTCCATCGCCTTCTCTGCCAGCGGCGGATAATAGGAGCCCACCGCGATCACGAAGCCATTCATTACATACCGCACGCGGTTCTGAGCGGAATGCACTTCGCGTTCGACCCGGTTGAGCAATCGCTCGATTTCGCCTTTGTCGAGCTGATCGTCCGGCGTTAGGGCTAGAATGCATCCCCAGGTCGCCCACCCTGCATCGGCTGTCAGTTCGTCATCGGACTCGATCCATTTTCGGGCCATTTCAAATTTATAAGGACTTTCGGCTGCATTCCAGGCCACCGTGTACTCGCTGATCATGTACCACGAAGCTCCCTCGATCCATTCGTCGAGCACTTCGGGGGTCATCAACACAGGTCTCGACATCAGCCCTGCCAGGTACATCGCATCTGAATTGCCGGTTTTGAACAATTCCAGCGCCAGTTGGTGGTTATTTCGATGTTTTTTGAGGATCGGCTTCATGTCGCCGATCTTCACGCCGTACAATGGCTCCGCCGCCCCATGGTTCCTGAAAGTTTTGAGGGTCTGCTCACTTCCCAGCAGCGCCAGCTCGTTCATTATTTCCCTTACCTGGTCCATTTCCGGATGATTTGGTTTTCATTCAAAATATAATGTTTTTAAAGAAAAATTTACTTTTCATCCCATTCTAAAAATACATTTATCATGACATATACCGAAGGAATGCTTCGCGATGGGGCACTCGAAAACAAAACGATCATCGTCACCGGAGGCGGCACCGGGCTGGGAAAGTCAATGGCCTCCTATTTTCTCCGTTTGGGCGCGAATGTGGTGATTTGCAGCAGAAAAGCGGAAGTGTTGGAAAGAACCGCATCCGAGTTGAGACTGGAAACCGGCGGCAACATCATTTTTGCAGAATGCGATGTCAGAAAGACAGAGCAAATCGAAAATGTGATCGCAAAAGCCATTGAAACATTCGGCCGGGTCGATGGGCTGGTCAACAACTCCGCTGGGAATTTCATCAGTCCCACGGAACGGCTTTCATACAAGGCTGTCGATACCGTGGTCGACATCGTGCTGCGCGGAACCTACTATTTTACATTGGCTCTGGGTAAATACTGGATCGAGAACCTTATCAAAGGAACTGTGCTCAATATCGTCACCACCTATGCCACCACCGGTTCGGGCTGGGTAGTACCGTCGGCCATGGCCAAGGCAGGCGTATTGACCATGACCAAGTCGCTGGCATTTGAATGGGCCCGGCATGGTATCCGTCTCAATGCGATCGCTCCCGGTCCGTTTCCTACCAAAGGCGCCTGGGACCGGTTGTTTCCCGAGGAGCTGGCCAGGAAATTTTCCTTCGAAAACCGCATTCCGCTCGCGCGCACCGGTGATCATCAGGAATTGGCTAATCTCTCCGCCTATCTGATTTCCGACTTTTCGGCCTATATGACGGGCGAAGTCATTACCCTCGACGGCGGAGAAGTATTGGGTGGCGGGCAATTCAATTTCCTAAAAGAAGTAACTGACGATCAATGGGATGCCATCGAAGATCAGGTCAAATCGGCAACCCGCGGCGGGAAGAGTCCCGAATAAAAATTTTATTACCGTTTTATTGGGTAATTTTGCCCGTTCGTTCGTTATTTGACAAACGATGAATACACGTACATGAGAACAAATCTTCGCTTTTGTATCTATATAATGTCTGTTTTGGTGATGGCCGGGTGCGCATCATCGAATAAGCCGATGAAGCAGATCCCGGAGGCGCAAGTGCGTCCGATGGAGCAACAGCAGGCATCGGCGCCGGTCAATGAGGAGCTTACCCTGGTGGCAATTCAAAGCAAGTATTTGTTGAAAGACACGACGCAGACGTCGGTATTTCTGTATGTGGACGCTTTGAAAGGCAAGAATCCCATTAGCGTGGCCGATTTTGTCAGGCTCTACAACCTCAACTACGTCATTTATTCGGATTACGGTACACGCGAACGCCTCGGTTACGGCAATGTAAAGCTCGATTCGACGAATGTTTCCCGCATGGGCGATAAAATCGTGATTTCCTACGAATTGAAAAGTCCGAACCGTGACTATGGTGTGTTGCTCAGCGAAATCAGCCAAACCGGTACGCTGAAAAAAGTACTGAACGACCTCACGATCCGGTTCAAAAAACTGGCCGTGAACCAAATGTACGGCGTCTATACGGGCAACTCCACTCAACCATTACAGAGGCATTATATAAGTTCAAACGAGCAGTTTACGATCAAAAAAGCGGGCGAAAGTGCCGATCAGCTGCATGTTTACTACTATAACCACGACTTCGAACCGGCAGGTTCGCCGATGAACATCGCTCCGAAGGGGGGCAACAAATCACTCGAAGTGGATAGCACATTTACGATCTCCGCCAATCAGCCTTTGCAATTCACCAGAGAAGGACTTTACAATATTTTCGCAGACACCACCCAATCGGAAGGACTGGGACTTTTGGTCGTAAATGAGCGCTTTCCGAAAGTCACACGCCCTCAATTGCTGCTGGGGCCCTTGCTTTATATGAGCACCAACAACGAAATCAACGAGATTAAGAAGGCAGAGGATTATAAAAAGGCGTTGGATAAATACTGGCTGACGCTCATGAATGGCAATGCGCCGCTGGCTCAGCAGTCGATCCGCTCGTTCTATGGCAGGGTTGAAGAAGCCAACCAACTGTTTACGACTTACAAGGAAGGCTGGAAGACCGACAAAGGAATGATTTACATCGTATTAGGCCCGCCGGATAAAGTACAACGCAGTAAAGACCGCGAAGTGTGGACCTACGATCACAGAGGTAACGCTCAAAACGTCAATTTTACATTTAACAGAAGAAACAATCAATTTGTGGATGATCATTATGAACTGGTTCGCTATGCCGAATACCAGCCGATTTGGTATCCAGTAGTAGAAGCATGGAGAAACGGAAGTATACGGTAAGAAAACCAGCCCCCAGACAGTCCCAGGCCGACATGGTCTTTGGTACGCAATCGGTATTAGAAACCCTTCGTTCGGGTAAAGAAATCGAAAGGCTATTTATTCAGCGCGAGTTCGGGCTCGCGGAAATTGAAAAGCTCGCCAAAGAGCTCGGCGTCCCCTATCAGCGCGTACCGGTCGAAAAACTGAACCGCGTAACCCGCAAAAACCATCAGGGAGTCATTGCATTTGTGTCGCCGATCCAGTACATGCCATTGCACAATGTGCTTACGCAGGTATATGAGGAAGGCAAAACCCCACTCCTGCTCCTGCTCGACCGCGTCACCGACGTGCGGAACTTCGGTGCCATCGCGCGTACGGCCGAATGCGCAGGCGTGCAGGCGATCATTGTCCCTACCAAAGGTGGTGCACAGATCAATGCAGACGCAATGAAAACCTCATCCGGCGCATTGAACTTCCTGCCCATATGCCGCGAACCTAACCTCTGGGAAACACTCATGTACCTCAGGAACAGCGGATTGCAAATCATCGCTTGCACAGAGAAAACCGACAAATCGCTCTATGATATTGATTTTTCCATCCCTACGGTGATCATCATGGGCTCGGAAGAAGATGGTATTTCAAAAGAATTCATCGACCTCGCCGACAGCGGCGCTAGAATCCCGCTCGCCGGGCACGTGGAATCGCTGAATGTGTCGGTAGCGAGTTCTATTGTTTTGTATGAAGCTGTGAGGCAGCGAATCAAATAGCCAAAAGATAGCTTTTATGTAAATGTTTGCTATATTTGAATAGCACCTGAACCGGCATTGGATTGCAACTCCTCTAAGCACGTCGGGTGCTTTTTTTATTCCGAGGAATCCCAACGTAAAGTTTCAGTAATTGAGTATAGGAAATACCGTCCCTGAACGGTCATCTGGATATTAAAATAGGCGGTTCTCCCGCCTATTTCTGTTTCAAAATAAGATATCCGGCCACATGCTCTTTGGGATGTGTAAAGCCAAGGTAAACAGCGCTAGCTAACGCTTCTTCAAGTCCTTCCATTAGCAACTGAAGCTTGTCCGGATAGGAATTAAATAGCTGGTTAATGCATTCTTTAATTCCCGACATGTTGAACTTTATCTCAGCACCAAACTCATCGCGAAAGATCCCGACATTTTTAGCCACCAAATCTTCCTTTACCCTTTTTCTCGCCACCCGGCGCAAGTGATTTAAATCCATCTGTAAGTTTGTTGATGATGAAACTGTACAGAGGAACTATTGAGTAGGATGAATGATATAGAGAACTAAATTACAGACTAAACCAAATTATCTCACTCCTGCCGGAAACTCTTCATAATCCAGCCACCGCCGATAACGTCGTCGCCTTCATAAAAAACAGCCGCCTGGCCCGGCGCAATGCCATTGACGCCGTCGTGAAAACGTGCCACGATTTGATCAGGGCCGGTTTGCTCGATAATAGCGGGGGTTCCATCGTGTTTATAGCGCACTTTGGTTACCGTTTCCAGCGGCTTCTCAATCGATGCGTATTTTTGAAGATTCAATTTGCTTACATTCATCCCGTCGCGGAAAAGGTCGGGCATGTCGCCCAGCACCACTTCATTGGTATCTTTCCGGATCTCGGTCACGAACACCGGGCGGCCTAATGCAATGCCAAGCCCCTTGCGCTGACCAACCGTGTAGAACGGGTAACCCTCATGCTTTCCTACGACCGTACCATCGGCGTAGACGAAGTTACCGCCTGCTACTTCCGCTTCCAGGCCCGGAATGCGCCTTTTCAGGAAGCCACGGTAGTCGTTATCGGGCACGAAACAGATTTCATAGCTCTCCGATTTGTTTACCAAATCGATAAAGCCCCTCTGACGGGCCATTTCGCGGATTTCGGTTTTATGCAAATAGCCTAACGGCAGTTTAGTGCGCGCCAGACTTTCCTGCGATACACCCCAAAGTACGTAGCTCTGGTCTTTCCAGGCATCGATACCTTTGGATACATAATGACGGCCGTTATTAAACTGCATATTGGCATAATGCCCGGTAGCGATAAACTCGCAATCGAGGCGGTCGGCGCGGCGGAGCAGCGCATCCCATTTGATGTGGGTATTACAGAGCACGCACGGGTTAGGTGTGCGGCCTTCGAGGTATTCGCCTGTAAAATGGTCGATTACATAATCGCCGAATTCGGCACGAATGTCCAGAATATAATGCGGGAAGCCAAGCTCTACCGCGATATTACGCGCGTCGTTGATGGAATCCAGCGAACAACAGCCGGTCTCCTTCTTGGTACCGCCGCTACTGGCATAATCCCAGGTTTTCATGGTCATACCAATGACCTCATAACCTTGTTCGTGGAGAAGAACAGCTGCAAGCGAGCTGTCGATGCCGCCGCTCATGGCGACAAGAATGCGTCCGTGTTTACTCATTGTAGTAATCTGCCGAAGGTTGAATGCCTTCCGATTGATGATTTGAATTGACAACTTCAACAGCTGCGAGCTGCCGAATGGTTCCGCAAAGGTAGGGATTAATCGCCGGAATACTGCCGGAGCGTTAAAACTTCACGCGCTCACCATCCTGATCACATTCTTAATATTCAATTCGATGATCTCGGTCATCGTCTCGCATTTGTGATAGTGCCCGTCCGAATAATGCATGGCAAGGCTTTCGCGCAATTGATGGATATTGTCCGACGTCGAAATTTTGTCTTTGATACTTACGTCCCGCAGGTCGCGCAGGCGATAACGCTCGGCTTTGGCCTGATACATAATCGACGATTGCTCTTCCTGCTGGTATTGGACCACTGTTTTATCGGTCAGATATTCCATAGCCAATTGCACGTATGCCCGGTTTTCTTTAAAAAACTGAGGCATATATACTTTAAGATTGCCCTCGTAAAACTGCTGATCGAAGTCGATGGCGCGGAGGCGGAACTGAAAATCGTCGAAATCGGGGGTAATCTGCATCACAAAATTGTAGGAGCGCATATCGCCCAACAAGGTGATCTTGCAACGCTCGTTGAACTTCACAAATTCTTTTGCAATCCGGATCGGGTTATAGTCGGGGTCGCGCATGCGTGTACGCGCGAACTCGTCGCCCGGAATACCGGCGATATGCTCCTCGATCAGCGTTTCTCCGTCGACGATATAATTGACCTGGTTGGGCGAGAAGATTTCTTCCAGCTCCAATCCGTAAATGCGGGAAGAATCGGCCTTCTTCACATAGAAATAGTCGTAAATATCGTTCAGCCGGTTCACGATCTTGACGCGGAACGGGTTGGAATTGCCGAACTTGCAGTAGTCGATGCGATCGATGTATTTATGCTCGACAATGCGCAGGTTACCGGACGCTTTGAGCATCGCATACACCTTTTTCAGCCCGGAATGCAGCCTTTCCAGCTCATGCGGCGGGTAGAGCGGACTCTCCCATAACGTATCCCTGCCGTTCTTGTCGGTCACCGGAAACGACTCGTAGAAGTTCTGCAGATCGTGATAAGCTACCGGCAACCGGGCGTCGCGTTGATAAAAACGCAGGTATTTGCGCAGCTCCGGACTCACCGGATAGATCGGTTTTTTCTTTAATATTTTAACATCACCCATTTCCATAAAAGGAAGTTACGCATATTTGATCGATTAAAACCATCGAACTGCCACTATGAGCTTATACGGACTGGTGATTTGCGGCGGCGAAAGCATGAGAATGGGTACCGACAAAAGCCTGCTGGTTTATTACCAAAAACCACAGTACGAACACGTTGCCGATCTCCTCGCACCTCTGTGTGAGCGAGTAATCCTCTGCTGCAATGCGGAACAACACAAGACCTTCCGTACCGGCTACCCAAAATTGACGGACATGCCGAAATTTGGCGGAGCAGGACCTATGAGCGGATTGCTAACCGCATTCGAAACCTTTCCGGGAAACGACTTCCTGGTGGCCGGTTGCGATTATCCTTACCTCACGACCACCGATCTGGCTAATTTTCTGCATGATACTGATAAGGATTTGACGGCTGCGGCCTTTTATAACCAAAACGCATTCTATGAGCCGTTGTTAGGATGGTATTCCCGGTCGGCAGGCAATGCTTTGCTGAAAACATTCGAAAACGGCTCGCGGTCGTTGCAGCGTTTTCTTCAAGCGGAGAAGGCGGGAAAATACCGGCCCATGTCTGAACAAACGATGCTCAGCGTAGATACAATGGAAGATTTCCGGGCCGTAAAGCAAGCGCTTGAAGCCGATAATGACTTTCAAAATGGAAACCAGTTCGATAACCAACCATAAAATCGTCCGCATTAGCGGATACGACGCCGAAGTGCTCGACGACCAGCTCGCCGTGGAGGAGCCGCTCGAAATACAAATTACGTTTCGGTCGGGAGGGCGAAAAGAGCGTAAAAGTGTTTCGGTTACCATGCGTACGCCAGGTAACGATCGTGAACTCGCCGCCGGATTTCTGTTCACGGAAGGCATTATCGATTCCCAAAAACAGATCGACGGTATTGCGCATTCACCATTCGACGAAAACCGGGTGATAGTAACCTGCGCACCTGATTTTGAGCCACAACTGGGTTCCATGGAGCGCAACTTCTACACCACATCCAGCTGCGGTGTGTGCGGCAAGGCGAGCATCGATGCGATCAGGACCCGATCCGCTTATACGAATGCAAATGAGGGCCTGGTTTTGAAAAAAGAACTGTTGTACCGGCTCACGGAGCAGATCGCCCAACACCAGAATACGTTCGAAACCACCGGCGGGCTGCATGCCTCTGCGCTTTTCGACGTTTCCGGACAGTTTATGATGTTGCGGGAAGATGTGGGACGGCATAATGCGCTCGATAAACTTATTGGTGCGGCATTGATGTCGGACCGGTTGCCGCTTAACGAACACATTCTCCTCCTCAGCGGCCGCGCGAGTTTTGAACTCATTCAAAAAGCTACGATGGCTGGCATCGCAGTCGTAGCTGCGATAGGCGCGCCATCGAGCCTGGCGGTGCAACTGGCAGAAGAGAGCGGCATTACATTGGTAGGGTTTCTTAAAAAAGACAAGTTCAACATCTACACCGGTCACCACCGGATCTTATAACTATGAAAATCCGCATTCACCGGAATTCCGTGCGTTTCAGGCTTTCCAAAACGGAGGTCTCACTGCTTGAAAATGAAGGGCATCTGGAAGAAATAACCGATTTTGGTTCCGCTCAATTGCGCTATGCAGTCGCAAAATCGGCCGGTGCTGACCTGCAAGCGCGGTTTGAACAAAACAAAATCACGCTGGACGTCCCGGGGAAACTCCTCGAAGGCTGGGCGGCGAACAATACCGTCGGGTTCGAGGGAAATATGCTGCTGGGCGACGGCAGTTCGTTGTTTATGTTGATTGAAAAAGATTTCAAATGTCTGGATAATGTCGATGAAGATCAGTCCGACAATTATGACAATCCCAAAAGCTGCTGAATCATGTCCGAAAACCTACTCCCTGTTCCGGGTGCCGAAAATCCCGAAAAACTGACCGGTTTGAAACAAGGCCCGATCAAAAAAGTGGCTGCCGGCATTCCTGCCGTGGTTTCCGCATTGGAAATGACGGTCAGTGAAGCAGGTTTGCAGCGCGGGATGAAAGCGCTTTTCAACCTCAATAAAAAAGGCGGCTTCGACTGTCCCAGCTGCGCCTGGCCCGACCCGGACGATGAGCGCTCGGGCATCGCCGAATATTGCGAGAACGGTGCTAGGGCCGTCGCAGAAGAAGCCACCACAAAAAAACTGACCGCCGAATTCTTCTCGCAGCATTCCGTACATGAGCTGGGGAAACTTTCGGATTACGAAATCGGCGGGAAGGGTCGCATTGCCGAACCGATGTTCCTGCCCGCAGGCGGCACGCATTATCAACCCATTACCTGGGATGCTGCTTTTGAAAAAATTGGAACACAACTTAACGGCCTTGCCTCGCCCGACGAAGCCGTATTTTACACCTCGGGCCGCACCAGTAATGAAGCCGCATTCCTCTATCAGCTTTTTGTGCGGGAATTCGGTACGAATAACCTCCCCGATTGCAGCAATATGTGCCATGAAAGCAGCGGAACCGCATTAGGCGAGTCGTTGGGCATAGGAAAAGGCTCCGTTACCCTAAACGACTTCTACCAGGCCGAGGTGATCATGATCCTCGGGCAGAACCCGGGTACCAACCACCCGCGCATGCTTTCTGCATTGCGAAAGGCGAAAGCGAACGGCGCCACCATCATTTCCATCAACCCATTGCCCGAAACGGGGCTGATGGGTTTCAACAATCCGCAAACCGTAGCAGGGGTGCTGGGCATTAACCCCACATTGACGGACATTTTCCTGCAAGTGAAGATCAATGGCGATTTGGCATTGATCAAAGCCATTGAGTTGCTGTTGCTGAAAGAAGAAGAAAAAAAAACGGGTGGCGTTTTCGACCAGCATTTTATAAACCAGCATACACAAGGATACGCCGATTTCCTGCGGGACCTAAAAGAATACGATGCCGAACAACTCGCCGCGCAGGCGGGCATACCTTACGCGCAGGTGCAGGAGGTGGCGAGCGTGCTCGCGGGGAAAAGCAAAATCATTGCCTGCTGGGCCATGGGGCTCACACAGCACAAGAATGCAGTGGCGACCATTAAGGAAGTTGTGAATTTGTTGCTGCTTAAAGGCAGCATCGGCAAGCCCGGCGCAGGTACTTGCCCGGTACGCGGGCATAGCAACGTCCAGGGCGACCGCACGATGGGTATTTTCGAGCGTCCGTCCGCCAGGTTTCTTGATTCGATTGAAAAGAATTTCCATTTTTCGCCGCCGCGAGAGCATGGGTATGATGTGGTGGAATGCATCAAGGCCATGCATGCCGGCGAAGCGAAAGTATTTTTCGCGATGGGCGGCAATTTCCTTTCCGCAACGCCCGATACGCGTTTCACTGCCGAAGCATTGCAGAAATGCAAACTCACCGTCCACGTTTCGACGAAACTGAACCGCAGCCACCTGGTTCACGGCCAGGAAGCATTGATATTGCCCTGCCTCGGCCGGACTGACAAGGATATGCGCAATAACGAGAACCGGTTTGTGTCATGCGAGAACTCCATGGGTGTGGTTCAGTTATCGCGCGGCGTGCTGGAACCGGTTTCAAACGAGCTTTTGAGTGAACCGGAGATCGTTTGCAGGGTGGCAAAAGCTACATTAGGCTCGCGGAGCAAGGTTAGCTGGGACAAGTACATCGAAGATTACGATCTCATCCGTACTGACATCGAACGTACCATTCCCGGTTTTGCGGATTACAACGAGCGGGTAAGGCAGCCCGGCGGATTCTATCTGCCCAACTGCAACCGCACTGGCGACTTCGACACGCCTACCCGCAAGGCGCATTTTCACATCGCTGCACCGCAAATGCAGGAGTTGAAAGCAGGCGAGCTCATGATGATGACCATCCGCAGCCACGACCAGTTCAATACTACTATCTACGGCCTGAACGACCGCTACCGGGGCATTTACAACGAACGGCGGGTTATTCTGATGAATGCGGGGGATATGCAGCAACGCAAACTCAAAAACGGAGACCTAGTCGATTTGCATAACAACTACGATGGCGTGGAACGCGTGGCGCACAAGTTCGTGGTGGTCGAATATCCCATTCCCGAGCAATGCACAGCCACCTATTTCCCCGAAACCAACGTGCTGGTACCCATTACGAGCGTCGCGGAAAAGAGCAATACGCCAACGTCCAAAATGGTGATCCTGACGCTTAAACCTCACCAGGGCTGTTAGGATAAACTTAATATTATCCTAACAGACGGACGCACAAGTTGCCGTAATTTCGGGCCTGTTTGCCTGATGGGGGTAAAAAGAGCCGGAAAATATCTTTTTAAAGGAAGTTTAATTTGAATACAATGAAAAAAGGATTTTTAATGCTTGCAATCGGGCTGATGAGCCTGGTGTCGATGGAAGGTATGTCTCAAAAGAAAAACAAGGTGATCGCGCACCGCGGTGCCTGGAAAAATACGGGTGCTACCGAAAATTCAATCGGCGCACTGGAACACGCCATCAAGCTGGGTTGCTATGGCAGCGAGTTTGATGTGCACATGTCGGCCGACTCGGTTTTGTATGTTTTGCACGACCATTCGATCCAGGGAACGAATATCGAAACGACCAATTCAGCCGAGCTTTCGAAGATCAAATTGGCGAATGGAGAAGCATTACCGACTTTGGAGGCCTATTTGAAGGCGGGTTCGAAGCAAAAGAAGACTCGTTTGATTCTCGAAATTAAAACTTCCAAAATCAGCAAGGAACGCTCGTTGGCATTGGCTACCAAATGCGTCGAACTGGTGAAGAAAATGAAGGTGGAAAAGATTACCGACTACATTGCATTCAGCTGGGACGTTTGTCTGAAAGTGAAAGAACTCGCACCGAAAGCACACGTGGAATACCTGAACGGCGACAAAACGCCTGACGAAATCCAGGCGGCCGGCCTCGACGGTATCGATTACCATTTGAGTATTTTGAAGAAAAAAGAGGATTACATTCCCGCAATGCGCCAGAAAAAGCTGACTACCAACGTGTGGACAGTAAATGATGAGGCAGATTTGAAATACTTCCTCGAAAAGGATGTGGATTACATCACCACCAACGAGCCGGAGCTGTTGCTGAGCCTTTCGAAGTAATATTTTGGAATACATTCAAATCAAAACTCCCGACCGGCAACCGATCGGGAGTTTTGATTTATAATATCACCAGGATTACATTAACGAATGCGCGCCATCTGCAACTGCCCGTTCGTTTCCTGCCACGCCCTGATTACCTGCGTAAGCTGCTTGTACTCGATCAGGAAGCCATCGTGGCCGTACAGCGAATCGATCTCCTGGAATGCGGCATCCGGAATGTGCCGGGCCAGGAATTGCTGCTCCGAAAGTGGAAAAAGCAAATCGGACTTAATGCCCAATACCAGCGTTTTCGCCTTCACGAGCCCGAGCGCATGCACGATCCCGCCGCGGTTGCGACCCACATTATGCGAATCCATGATTTTGGACAACGCCCAGTAAGAGAATGCATTGAACCGTTTCACAAATTTGTCGCCCTGGTATTGCTGGTACGACGACGCACGGAACTCGTCGATCTGGTCGGGATTGTCGCGCGCTTGCGTAAAGTTGTAAGTATCATAATTACGGTACGAAAGCAATGCAATCGACCGCGCCGCGCGCATGCCCATTGCTCCCGCATCCGGGCCTTCCTCCGCAAAAGTCGGATCGGCCTCGATCGCCATCCGCTGGGACTCATTGAACGCGATACCCCAGGGTGAATGGAGTGCATTGGAAGCGATCAGGATCAGTTCTTCGAACAAATCGGGCTTTTCGACCGCCCACTCCAGCGCCTGCTGCCCGCCAAGCGACCCGCCGATGCAGATCTTGATCTTGTTGATCGCCAGCTCCTGCCGCAAAAGATCTAATGTTCCTACGACATCCCGTACAGTAAGTGTCGGAAAGTTGCGGTAATAGGGATGGTTCGTCCTTGGATTTACAGAAAGCGGCCCCGTGGAGCCGTATGCCGAGCCGAGCACATTCACACAAATGATAAAATGCTGCGCAGGATTGAAATATTTGTCGTCGCCTACGAGCCCATCCCACCACTCGGTCGCATTGGAGCTGCCGGTAAGCGCATGGCAAATCCAGACGATATTGGTGTCGCTGGCGTTCCTTTCTCCATAAGTGGTGTATGCGAGTTCAAACCCTGGCAATTCACCACCCATTTCGAGTGTGTAGGGATACGGGTATTTAAATGTCTTCTGTTCCGCTTGCATAAGAGCCACAGCACGTGGTTAAATTCAACACATGGTAAAATGGACAGCCGAAATACAATTTTTCGGTTGTAGCTGCGAGACTAAAGCCAATCGGCTTACGGAAATTTCTAACTGTAAGAGCACACGAATTGATTTTATATCTCCTAATAACTTAGGTGGGAATTAGCACCTTTCTCCGATGTGGTAGCAGGTTGCCAGAGGTTCATAGAGCCCATTCTCTCGCCTCTTCTTTATAAATCAACCGCCGTTCAAGGGAAGCAATTGATTGATGGTGCAATATTAAGTGCGGATGCCTGAAAATACAAATAAATGCAAAAATTCTGTCGGTCGCCGGAGCTCGCCCGGGCTGCGAGAGCTTATCTTTGCCCGTCAACTATTTTATATCGAATGAGAATCTTTTTTCACAGTCTGCTGCTCGTTTTGGGCGCTATGCAGGCATCCGGACAGTCTGTAACCCCTTCACCGGAAAACATCCGCAAGCACATTTCCTACCTGGCTTCCGACAAAATGAAAGGCCGCGGTACGGGAAGCAAAGAGAACGAGAAAGCTGCGAAGTATGTGGCGAAACAATTCAAAAAGTACCATCTTTTACCCAAAGGAACCGAGGGCTATTACCAGCCTTTCACCGCGAAAATCCGACGAATAGTCGTTCCCGATAGTGTTCGCCAAACCCGGAATGTGATCGGCTTTCTCGACAACGGGGCCCAATATACCATCGTCATAGGCGCTCATTTTGACCACCTTGGCCTCGGCCGCCAGGGAAGTTCCAAAGCCGAAAAACCAGAAGGACAAATCCATAACGGCGCCGACGACAATGCCTCCGGCGTGGCCGGATTGCTCGAACTGGCGCGGTATTTTTCAGGAAATGATAAAAAGGAGCCGTATAACTTCCTGTTTATCGCTTTCGGAGCGGAAGAACTGGGGCTCGTCGGCTCACGGTATTTTGTGAATAACCCGACGTTACCCTTGGCCGATATCAACTTTATGTCGAATATGGACATGATCGGCCGTTACGATCCAGGCCGGGGCGTGGGCATCGGCGGGTATGGTACCAGCGAGGAATGGCCCGTAATTTTTAAGGATGTGAAAAGCGATACGAAGTTTTTTACAGACAACGCGGGAAGCGGCGGCTCGGATCACGGTCCGTTTTACGCCAAACAAATACCCGTGCTATTCTTCCATACCGGCGGACACGACGACTATCACAAGCCGACCGACGACACGGAGAAGGTCGACGCAAATGCGGAGGCTGGCATCCTTGGTATTCAGATCAAACTCATTGAGAATGCGATGTTATTACCAAAACTTAAATTCACAGAAGTCAAATAAGTTATAATCCAGTCTGAAACCCTTTAAAGTCAGTTTGTTTTGTACGGTTTTGTTGCTCCATCATTCACTTATGGCCAGGCTCACATCTCTCCCGAGGAGTTGTACGGAACGCTGTTTCGTGACGTCCAATGCAGCCACATTTTCTCCGACTCCAAAACATTCGCGGATGCCGTCCCACTGGAAGATCCGGTCCTGATCATCGAACGGTATCACCAGGAAAAGGACGGACCCGATTTTGATATGGAAACATTCATTCGGGCGCATTTCAGAATGCCGGTGCATATTGCTTCCGATTTTGTTACTGACAAGGATGATGCGGTGTCCGAGCATGTTGGTAAGCTCTGGTCCATTCTAACGCGGCAACCCGAGAATCAGGAACGAGGCGGGTCACTCATCCCCCTGCCCCATCCGTATGTGGTGCCGGGCGGGCGTTTCCGTGAGATTTATTACTGGGACAGCTATTTTACAATGTTGGGGCTCAAAGAGTCGGGCCGGGCGGAACTCATTGAGAATATGCTCAATAACTTTGCTTATCTGGTGGATACCCTGGGTTTTATCCCCACTGCCAACAGGACGTACTACCTCAGTCGCTCGCAACCGCCGTTCTTCTCATTGATGGTGAGGCTGTTCAGTGAAATGGAAGGCAAAAAGGTTTTGAAAAAATACCTGGCCCAGATGCAAAAGGAGTATGATTACTGGATGGATGGCTGCCAGGAGCCCTGTGAGCCTTTTACGGCACACCGGCGCCTGGTATACTTGCCCGACGGCGCACTGTTGAACCGCTATTGGGATGACAAAGCAACACCACGGCCGGAGTCGTACAGCGAGGACATGGATCTCGCGCACGAGGCGCAAGAAAAGTACGGCACCCCGCCTGACGAGCTTTTCCGGCATATCCGGGCCGCCGCTGAATCGGGTTGGGATTTCAGCAGCCGCTGGTTTGCCGATGAAAACGATTTTGCGTCCATTCACACCACCGACATCCTGCCCATAGACCTGAATTGCCTGCTATACCATCTCGAAAAGGCCATTGCGGAAGCCTACCTGTTGAACGATAACCGGCGGATGCATTTGCTCTACGAAGAGAAAGCCAGGCAACGGAATATTGCCATTCAGACCTATTTCTGGGATGAGTCGAAGCACTATTATATGGATTATGATTTGAAGAAAAGGGATTTCACCAAAGCCGTGACCATCGCAGGTGCCTTTCCGCTATTTTTCAAACTTGCGCCCAAGCCCCACTCACATTATGTGCGGGCGTATATCCGCCTGAACTTTCTGAAATCGGGTGGACTGCTGACCACCACGGTACGCACCGGCCAGCAATGGGACGCGCCAAATGGCTGGGCCCCGCTGCAATGGATCGTTTACAAGGGGTTACGGAACTACAATTTTCACAGGACTGCCAACGAACTGAGCGACGAATGGCTAGGGCTGATCGAGAAAGAGTTCAGACATTCGGGAAAAATGCTCGAAAAATACAACGTGTCCGACACCAACCTGATCGCCGGAGGAGGTGAATACGAAATCCAGGAGGGCTTCGGCTGGACGAACGGCGTTTACCTTCGCATGAAAAACAGAAAACGTTAGGAGTACTTCGTAGTCTAAATGCTTTGATTTTTTATCCATTTCCAATATATTATATTAAAAATTGCCAAAAAAAGCACCCCGTAGCCGATATTTTTAATACATTGCCATCACCAAGCCCATTTGACTTCATGAAACTCCCCATATACCAAATCGATGCTTTTACTGACAAGTTGTTTGGTGGAAACCCTGCTGCGGTAGTTCCTTTGGAACAATGGCTACCCGAGGAAACGATGCTCGCCATCGCCTCCGAAAACAATCTTGCCGAAACGGCTTTCTATGTCCCGACAGAAAACGGTTTCCATATCCGCTGGTTTACGCCCTTGGTGGAAGTTGATCTCTGCGGCCACGCCACACTTGCGGCTGCCTATGTGATTTTCAATATTCAGAACTACGAAGGGCAGTCGATCAGCTTCGAGTCGAGAAGCGGCGTGCTCACCGTCGACTGCAAGGAAGATTGGCTTACGCTGAACTTCCCTGTCGATCAATACCACATCGCCGTGCCACCACCAGGGCTGGTTGAAAGCCTGAAAAACACGACGCTTCTGGAAGTTTACAAAGGCAAAACTGATTACCTCGTTGTACTGGAATCGGAGGATGAGGTCAGGAACCTGGATCTTGACATCATTATCCTGTCGACCATTCCTGCGCGTGGTGTGATCGTAACCGCCACCAGCGACGACGTGGATTTCGTTTCCCGTTTCTTCGCGCCACAATCGGGCATCGATGAAGATCCGGTAACCGGCTCCGCGCACACGACTTTGATCCCCTACTGGGCCGACAAGCTTTCTAAAACGCAACTGAATGCGCGCCAGCTCTCACGCCGCGGCGGTTTTCTGAAGTGCGAACTGGATGGCGACCGCGTTTACATCGGCGGCCAGGCGAGGTTGTATCTCAAAGGCGAAATCCTCGTAGATTAGGCGCGGACGGCCATTCGGGGACGGCCATTCGGGGACGGCTAGTCGCTCTTTTTCCCGGCAAATTTCGTCCGTTGGCCGGCATACAAGCCTGCAACGACAAGTACCGTCCCGAAAATGGTGTAAATCGTCACGGGCTCGCCCATGAGCCACCAGGCGAAGAAAAATCCGAACAACGGGCAGAGGAAGAGCCACAACGATGCCTTTACGGTATCAATGCGGAGCAGGTAAAACCAGCAGATCAATCCTACGATCGAAACCGCCAGGCTGAGCCAAAGTACCGAACCCCAGAAAACAGTATCTAATTTGGTAGTACTGAGATCGGCCATTAACAAGGTGGCCGGCAGCAGAAAAACGCCACCCAGGAACACCTGCCAGCCGTTGATAAGCAAGTTAGGGAGCTCCCATTTCACGGTTGCATAATAAACGCTGGCCGCAGAAACGGTTACCATGCTGACGAGCAAGAGGGTAATGCCGCCTATTGTCGTGTAACTGTCGGCGAGCAGCGGATAAGTCGCTACGGCCACGCCGCCCATTCCAAGGATTATCCCCGTCCATTCTTCTGCTTTGGGTTTTCGTTTCAGCCACCACGATGAGAGCAATACGATCATCAACGGGTTGGTGGACACTGCCAGGCTGCCGATTCCGGCCGCGGTATACTTCATCGCGTACACGTACAGGCCCAGGTAGAGCGTTGTATTCAGAAAACCGAACAACGCCAGTTGCTGCCATTCTTTTCTGGTGGGCAACCGGTAGGCTTTATTTTTGACAAATACGTACGAAAATGATAGCAGCAAGATACCAGCTATAAAGAACCGAACGTTTGCCAGTATCAAAGGAGATGCCGATTGCACGCCAAACTTCGTTGCTACGGATGCCGACGACCAGAGAATGGAAAAGAGAAGACCGATACCAATGTTTTTCACGCGCAAGAATAATAAGAGTCCAAAATTACAAGTTGTACTTCGGCTTCCGCCCCCACTTTTTATATTTTTGGGTATGATTAACAAAAAGAATGCCCTGCGGACGGTGCTGATTGCTCTGTTTTCTGCCCCGGCGCTGCATGTTCACGCCCAGAACCAGTGGACTTATGACTTCAATAATGGCTTCTTGCCTATTGAAAGCGGCGGACCGGCACTGAAACCGCTCGGGCAAGCGGGGCAGATCATCAAAGAGCACATTCCCGGCTCCGATTATCTTTCACGATCGATCTATGTTTTCGAGAAAAACAGCGGGCTGCAATTCAACAATGCCGAAACCAAGGGCTTCCTGAACAAGTCGTTTACTGTCGAGATCTATTTTAAACTCGACGAACTCGATAGCTGGAAGCGCGTGCTCGATTTCAAGAACCGCAAAAGCGACTACGGCACCTACATTTACAATGGCAAGCTCAACTTCTATGACTTTGCCGTGAGCGAAAAAGCACCCGTGCGCGCAAAACAGTACGTGCATTATGTGTACTCGCGAGATCATGAGACAAAGATCATCAAAATGTACATCAACGGGCTTTCGAAAGTAGAGTTCAAAGATCCGGGTACCGAAGGCGTTCTCGACGCGGACCAGGTGCTGAACTTGTTTCAGGACGATCTGATTGCCGGCAACGAATCCAGCGCGGGCACTGTGGCACTCGTACGCATTTACGACCGCGTGATGACGCCTGTTTTTGTGCGCCGGAGCTACCAGACAATCGCCAAGAACTTTAAAGAACCGGTCGCCAAAAAAGAGGAGCCCAAGGAAGATCCGAAACCGGTGGAAGAAAAACCCGAACCCGCCCGGAATAGAAACCTTGCTATCGTCACAGGAAGAGTTTATGACGGTCGTAACCTGAAACCCGTCAATGATGCCGAGGTTCATGTCCGGAAATCAGCGAATGATTCCCTGGTAGCGCACACCAAAACCGTTGACGGCGTCTATAACGTAGAACTGCCGCCGCACGAAACCTACCGCATTACCGCGCAGGCCGACGGTTTCCAGTCGAAAAGTGTGGTTGTCAGCACCAATAATCGCTTCGAAGAGATCAAAGCATTGATGAATATGGTTCCTGAAACGCATTCCACGCCGCTTTCGACGCTGTATTTCAGTCAGGGTACCGAGGTGCTGGAAGACAGCGCTCTCACCGACCTGGATTCAATCGTCACCTATTTCCAGAGACGGCAGGATTTGAGGCTAGTACTGAAAGGCCATACCGACAATACCGGAAGCTTCGAGAAAAACCTGGAACTTTCCAACAAGCGGGTCGAGACCGTGAAAGCCTATCTGATCGGAAAAGGCATCCTGGCCGATCGTATTGAAGCATCAGGTTACGGCTCGGCACAACCGAAACTGATGAACCAGACAGAATTGACAAAAAAATCAAACAGACGAGTGGAAGTGTGGGCAGAGCAGATAAAAAGATAAAGCCATCTCATGGAGATGGCTTTATACTGACTATTCCTAAACCCTTAACCTTTTCTTATCTTATATATTTTCTAGCTTTAAAAGCTGTCTTTTCTTTATCTGTTAACGTTTCAGGCCTGCTGATCGTTTCATTGTTTCTGTAAAGTAAGAATACTATCAATAATACTCCAATTTTTCTTCTTTACAAAATTCAGAGAACTTAACCAATATACGGCGTTAATTATTCTCCAGATCTGACGAAATTTTGCTGTTTCGCTCTTTTAAACGTTTTCTACACACTTAATTTCGCAGACATAGAACCCCGAAATTCCATTATTATGCAAAGATAACAGTATTTCAGTCTGGCGTCATGGATTTATTCAATTCCCCTTCTGCCTTATTGCATTACAAATGTCCGCATTAATTTTGAAATTACAAATTATCCAAAATGCAGTCATCAAAATTTTCTTTGGAATTTTCTCGCAATTTCAACAATTTAAAACTTATTTTATATTAAAAATCAGCAATTAACTTTTATTAAATTTCGAAAAAACGATCAAAAACCAAATAAATACAATTCTTGAAATATTTATATTTTCTTTAAAAAGTACAATCATTGGTTATAATTATTCATTGTCGATTGTATCCCCAAAGTGCAAAATGATGTAACCATATCCCCAGCTTTGTCCAAAATAATGGGCAGCTCCGCCATTTCCTCATTGGAAAAAGGTTTAAGTACATAATCTACTTGCCTGCCTCGCGGAAAATTATTTCCGATCCCGAAACGTAGTTTGGGGTATTCTGTAGTGCCCAGTAATTCCTCAATATTCTTCAACCCGTTGTGCCCGCCGTGGCTGCCTTTGGGCTTGATCCGCAGTGTTCCAAACGGCAATTGCAGCTCATCCACAATGGTTAACGTATTTTCGGTCGTGACTTTGTACTGGTCCATGTAATACCGGATTGACTTACCGCTCAGGTTCATGTAAGTAGTCGGCTTGATAAAATAAATATGCCTGCCTTTATACTTCCACTCGGCCACAAAGGCTAGTTTTTCAAAGGAAAACTTGAAGTCGTGCTGCGCAGCAAGGCGATCGAGCACCATAAAGCCGGCGTTATGTCGGGTGAAAGCATACTCCGGACCAATATTTCCGAGCCCGGCAATCAGATATTTCATTGAATAAAAGTTTTAATTTCGTCTAAGAGCACATTAATTTAGGCTAAAATTCAGGGAAATTTCATGATACCCCAAAAACGATTAGTACTTAGCAGCCCTCTTCTGGAAATAATGATCAGCCGGCTATGCCAGCAATTGATTGAGAATCACCAGGATTTTTCAAACACGGTCGTCATGGGTTTGCAGCCCAGGGGAATCCATTTTGCCGAACGTATTGTGACGGAGCTGCGTGAAAAAACCGGGCAGAATATCTTGGTAGGGCATTTGGACGCTACGTTCTATCGCGACGACTTCCGCCGCCGCGAGTCCCCGCTTGTGCCGAACAAAACCAATGTGCCCTTCCTGATCGAAGGCAAAAAAGTGATCCTGATCGACGACGTGCTGGCCAGCGGCCGCATGGTACGCGCCGCGCTCGACGCCATGACGGCATTCGGTCGCCCCAAAGCAGTGGAATTGCTCGTGCTCATCGACCGCCGCTACAACCGCGAGCTGCCCATCGACCCTGATTACGTGGGAATGGAGGTTAGCACGGTTGAAACGCAACGCGTGCAAGTCGAATGGAAAGAGCAGGGATTCGACGCCGATCATATCTGGCTCGTCGACTAAAATAATTATGGTTGGTGGCCGGGCCGGGAAGCTTCTTCCTTGGCCTCTATTTTCCCGATTTCGTCGGTCTTGTAAGTCAGTTTATTGACGTAAAACACCTCGCGCCCCTGCACTACCGACGACGTGCCGATGCGCTGCATGCCGTAGGCAAGAAAATATTGGCCATACCAGGGCGAAAGGTAGCCGTCTTCATTGTTCAGGACCTTTTCCTTTTCCGATTTCGGATTGATTTTGAATTTTTCCGTCTCCACCACCACTTTATTGCGACTGATCACCTCGGTATGGATCTCGCCTTCCTGTGGATAAGCCAGTACAAAGTAATCGTCGACCGGCGTCACCTGTACCATTTCCTGTAAATCGAAGCTGGTGAGGTCTTTGATCGTAATGGTGTTATCCCAGATAAATTTTCCGCTCCGGTCGAAGCCGCATACGATGGCATGGGTGTAGCGGTAGCCTTCGAGCGCTCGCGCCACGTACGGGCGCGAAATGCCTCCGGAAATAATCGGGCTAGTGGAGCGCTGATTGGGGTAATACACTTCCGCTACCAACACAATTTCCTTCTCCGTCTGGATCAGCTGGTGCACCAGCAACCGATACCTGAACCGGTTCTCCTTGCCGAGACTTTTCCGCTTCCCGATCTTTTCGAGCACCCGAGCACGGCGCTTGGGTTTCATGTAATTGAAAAAATTCTGCAATTCGGAAAACTCGATGAACTGCGGCTCCTCGGGCGTATCGTCCGAAATGTGGGTCACGTAAAGCCCCTGCGAATACTGGGTACATCCTACGGAATAGTTACCGATCAGGTAAGAATCATTGGGGTTCAACGGGACGATCTGACCGGAAATGAAGCTGTAACGAGGATCGCTTAATGTAGTCTTTTTCAGTAGCTTACCGTCATAATTATAGGTCTTTATTTCAAAAACACAATTCTTCTTCCTGTAAGCATAAGTGATCACGTTGATGTATCCGTCGATCTCATTGATATCCACATTGTTCAGTTCGGTATTCTTTTCAAAAAGACCCGGCAGCACGCGGGTGGTATGGTCGAAAAACGAATGCACGATCACGACCGGCCGTGAGCGGTAATAGCCGGAGACCAGCGCCTTGCTGCCGATCACCTTAAAATGCTGCACATCCACCCCCGAAAGCAGGTTGCCCTTATAAGTATCGATGGAACCGTCGTTGAAATTCAGTTGCAGAAACAGGAACTTGTCGGTATCCGGCTCGGCGAAGAGCCAATAACCGCTTTCGTCGGCCTTGTAAGCCATTACGGGGATGTATCGAAAGTCAAGCTTGTACGAAGTACGCCAAAGGGCTTTCAGCGTCGTATCGTATTTCACAAATTCCCATTGTTCGTTGCGATTCGAAAACTCATTGCCCCTGATTACCGACAAAATACCCCGCTCGCCCAGGCTGAAAACCTCAAATTGCTCGGAAGAAGAAGAACTAGTCGGGATTTCGAGGCGGTCGGATTGTTGCAATTGCGCCCAGGCACCCCAGAGCGGCGCGAACACCAGTAGCAGCATTAATTTCAACCCGGAATAATTTATAGAACGGTTATGCATAACTTCTTCCTTCTGGGGTGTGACACAGATCAATAATTAGCCTAATTTTGCATCCTGCAAGGCTTACATTGCTATTAATATTAGAAATAATTTCACTTAAATAAAAACTTGCGGGAATGTATCTTTTAAAACGAGAAAGCGTTTCCGGAATACCCGATTTTTCATGACAATTGAAGCAATACTTAAAGAGGATATTCAAAAAGCGGTCCAAAAACATTTCCAGCTGGACAATCAGGAGATCCTTCTGCAACCCACCAAGAAAGAATTTGAGGGATTTTACACATTTGTCACTTTTCCTTTGACCAAAGCCGCCCGCAAGGCCCCAGCCGAGATCGGGCAGATCATTGGTGATGAGCTCCTTGCATCTTCATCAGTCGTTGCAGGCTTCAATGTCGTACAGGGATTCCTGAATATCAGTCTCAAAGACAGCACCTGGCTCGACCTGTTCGGCAAGATCTTTACCGATGAAAAATTCGGCTCGCTGCCTTCGAACGGAAAGTCTGTCATGGTGGAATTCTCTTCCCCTAACACCAACAAGCCGCTTCACCTCGGCCATTTGCGCAACAACTTCCTTGGCGATTCGCTTTCGAGGATCCTGAAAGCAAGTGGTTATGATGTGGAAAAAACCTGTTTGGTCAACGACCGCGGTATCCACATTTGCAAGTCGATGCTGGCCTACCGCGAACTGGGCAACGGCGAAACGCCGGAGTCCAGCGGCATTAAAGGCGATCACCTTGCAGGCAAGTATTACGTCTTGTTTGATGTTGAATATAAACAGCAGATCAAGGCACTGGTCGAACAAGGTCTGAGCGAGGAAGAAGCCGCTAAAAGAGCTCCCTGGATTTTGGAAGCGCAGAAGTTGCTTCTGCTTTGGGAAAATAATGACCCGGAAACGGTAGCGCTCTGGCAAAAAATGAACAACTGGGTTTATGAAGGCTTTGCGGAAACTTACAACAAAATCGGCGTGAGTTTCGACAAAACCTATTATGAATCAAACACTTACCTATTAGGCAAGGATATTATCGAGGAAGGACTCCAAAAAGGGGTATTCTTCAAGAAAGCGGACAACTCCGTCTGGATCGACCTTACGAAAGAAGGGCTCGACGAAAAGCTGGTACTCCGCGGCGACGGCACATCCGTCTACATTACGCAGGACCTGGGTACAACCGAGCTAAAAAACAACGATTTCGGCAATGACCGTTACCTGTGGGTGGTAGGTAATGAGCAGGATTATCACTTTAAGGTATTATTTGCCATTTTGAAGCGCCTTGGCCGGACTTACGCCGATGGCTGCTACCACATCAGCTACGGAATGGTGGATTTGCCCTCCGGCAAAATGAAATCCCGCGAAGGCACAGTTGTCGACGCCGATGACCTGGTAGCGCAGATGGTGCAAACCGCTGCCTCTCGTACGCAGGAACTTGGTAAAATCGACGACTTCAACAGCGAAGAAGCCAAACAGCTTTACAACCAGCTCGCATTGGGCGCATTGAAATATTTCCTGCTGAAAGTAGACCCGAAGAAACGAATGCTGTTCAATCCCGAAGAATCAATTGATTTTCAGGGACATACAGGGCCATTTATCCAATACACGTACGCACGTATCCGCTCGATCATGCGCAAGGGTGAGCAGGCGGGCATCCTTGCGGAAATTCCGGGTGACAGCTACGTGATGCACCAGGCCGAACGCGAGCTGGTATTTGCGTTGTCGCAATATCCGGTGAAGGTATTAGCGGCAGCCAACGAGTTCGCCCCGTCACTCATTTCCCAGTATGCATTCGACCTCGCGAAGGTTTATAACCAGTTCTATGCGGAGGTTTCGATCTTCTCCGACCCGGATCCCGAGGCGGTAAAACTGCGCGTCGCATTATCAGGTGCTGTTGCGGAAACGATTCGCAAGGCTTTGGGGTTATTGGGCATAGACGTTCCCGAAAGAATGTAGGAAAATAGTTACCAAAATCTGCTGATCAGTGCGTTTTGGATATGGTAACAACTCAAATATGTGCCAACCGTTTTATTCATATATGTACTAACCATAACCAAAACTACGATGAGCCTTATTAAGACACTTTTCATTATGATTACTTCACTAATTACCGGACTTTTCGTTGATAAATCCGAAATAGCGAGCCGTCCGGAGAATGCTCCTGTTGCAAAGCAAACGCTTTATGATTTCAAGGTAAAGTCGCTGGTAGGCGGCAAAACCGTTGATTTGAGCAAATACAAAGGCAAAAAAGTAGTGATCCTGAATGTGGCTTCCAAATGCGGTTACACGAAGCAGTATGCCGACTGGGAGAAATTCTACAAAGATCACGGCGACAAAGTGGTGGTTTTGGGCTTCCCTGCCAACAACTTCGGTGGACAGGAGCCGGGCACGAGCGATGAAATCGCTACTTTCTGCTCTGCAACCTACGGCGTTACATTCCCGATGTTTGAAAAAGTATCGGTACTCGGCGACGACCAGGCACCTATTTACAAATGGCTGAGCAGCAAAGATTTGAACGGCTGGAACGACAAAGTTCCTACCTGGAATTTCTGTAAATACGTGATCAACGAAAAAGGCGAGCTGACCAACTTCTTCGCCTCCAAAGTATTGCCTACCGACGAGGAATTTACGAAGGCGGTTGGGATTTAATTTTGTAACTGCCGTAGGTCGCTTCCAGAGACGGTCTACGGCAGTTTTACTCACACATAACTACACGCAACTATGAAAGACATTAACGAAGCCCGCCGCTACCTCTCCAATGCCAAAGAAATCCTTCGCGAAAAAGCGATAAAGGAAGATGGATTTTACAAAGACAGAAAGCATGTAAAAATGGCGGGTCATACCGCCTATTCCGGGGTGTTGGTTGCCTTGGACGCAGTTTTTGGGGATAAGAAAAAGGGTAGGAAGAGCGTAGAGTGGTACAAGGAAGAGCTGTCTCAAATTGACAAGAAGATTCTTACGGCATTTGTTGGGGCTTACGACACGCTCCATCTGGCTATGAGCTACGATGGAAACCTTGTTGCCGGCATTTCCCGGGAAGGCCTTGATCTTGCCGAAATAATTATCAACTGGGCCGAGCAAAAAACGGCGGCCTGACATTACCCGATTAATATTACCGAAAATGAATCCCTGGATTGAAGCCGCACGTCCCCGTACATTACCTCTTGCATTATCCTGTATTTTAATGGGCTGCTTCCTGGCTGCGGCCTCGGGGCAATTCAGCTGGCCGGTAGCGGGTCTGAGCGTTCTGACGACGATACTTCTGCAAGTACTTTCCAACTTCGCCAACGATTACGGCGATGCCGTGAATGGGAAGGACACCGAACTCCGGGAAGGGCCGCAGAGGGCTGTGCATTCCGGGCAAATTACGGCTGCCAAAATGCTGCGGGCGATCATTATTTTCTCGGTACTGGCATTGATTTCAGGCATTACCTTGCTGACGATCGCGTTGAAAGGCGCACCAGCCAATACATTCTGGGTGTTTCTGGGCATTGGAATTGCCTGCATTATCGCGGCTATCACCTACACCGCCGGCAAGCGGCCTTATGGCTACGTGGGCCTGGGCGACCTTTCGGTACTGATCTTCTTTGGTTGGGTGGGCGTCATCGGCAGCAACTTCCTGCATACCCATATCTGGAATTGGGGATTGCTCCTGCCGGCAACAAGCTGCGGCCTATTCGCCGTAGGCGTATTGAATATCAACAATATCCGCGACATCGATTCGGACCGCGCGACCGGGAAAAACTCGATTCCCGTACGCATTGGCCGCGAAAAGGCAATTGTATATCACTGGTGCATTCTGCTGATCGGCATGCTTTGCGTGACGGTTTACACGGCGCAGCATTTTTCCAGCTACACCAGCCTTATCTTTTTCCTCAGCTTTCCATTGTTTGTCAAAAACGGTCTGGCCATTTCACGCCTCACCAAAGCAAGCGACCTCGATCCGTACCTGAAACAAATGGCACTTTCGACGCTGCTTTTTGTGATCCTTTTCGGGATTGGAATTGTACTTTGATGCCTATTTCAAGTAAGGTTTGATCGCATTGCCCAGCAGGCTGTAACCTTTTTCATTCGGATGTAAGCCGTCGGAAAATAGCGCTTCGTCGATCTTGCCGTCGGATTTCAGGAATACTTTTCCCGGATTTACAAACATCACATCGGCCTCACCGGTGATCTGTAACAGTTTTTCATTCAATCCCGCTACGCGTTCTTCCTGTTGGCGACGTGGGTAAATGCCCATCATTACAACCTGTGCCTGTGGCTGACGATATTTGATCGCTTCGATCAGCTGCTTCCAGCCCGCCGCGATCTCTTCGTCGCTGTTAAAACCGATATTGTTTGTACCAATATTAATGAAGATCTGTTTAGGCCTAAAACCGTCCAGCTCGCCATGGTAAATGCGCCATAGCACGTTCTCAATGCGGTCCCAGCCGTAGCCCATATTTACCGAATTCTTGCCGAAAGTGCTGCCCCACGACGATTCGCCTACCGCCCTCGGTCCCTTCGGCATACCGCCCCAAAAATGCGTGATCGAGTTGCCGATCACTACCGTTGCAGGTGATGATTTGCTGTTTAGCTCCAACACTTCGGAATGTCGTTTCTCCCAATCATAATTGTGCAGCTCGCGCATTTGGGTTGTCGGACGTGTTGTAGAAACATCACCTGACGGCTCATGCAGGATCTTTCTCAAATGCATTTCGTAGCCATCGGCATATTGCAGCATTCCAAGGTCGGTAGGATGTGTTCCGTCCACAGTCGACTCGTAGGTTTGGCCGAAATCCTCTTTCGGGATCAGATAAATATCCTGAAAGCCCTGTGACTTCAATGCCGCAAAAGCGTCTTTCAATACTTCATTTACCTCTACATAATAATGCTTGCTTTGCGGATTAATATCCTCGTCGGTGTAACCTGCATGCTCCGCGAGCGCAATAGGCACGTCCGGCCGCTTCTTGCGCAATGCAGTAACGGTGTTGATCACCCGTTTCCTAATCTCTTCGGTAGTCAGTCCGAGCTTGGAATCGGGCCTGATCGTCAGATTGGGAAGACAATCCAGTACATAGACTTTCGCGTCGATCTCCGCTACGAGGTCTACAACTTCCTGTTCCAATCTGCCATTTCCTGAAAAACCGAGGTTGATCGTCGGCCGATCCATTTTACGGCCTAATATCGACGTCCAAGCCATTCCCGGCCGGGATGCGCAAGCACCTTGCGCAATAGACGTTCCGTAAATGACGATTGGCTTATCAGGCCTTACAGCGAGCGGCATGAACTCGGTTCCCGCGGGCGTGCCAACTTCCAGCCATTTCACACTATTGTAGAGGGGAAGGAACAAACGATACTCTCTCCCATGCTTATGGTAATTGTCGTTCGGGGCCAGGTTTTTAAAATCGTAGGTAATGGTATCTCCGAATGCATACTTCCCCGCGCACCAGCGCCATTCGCCATCATTGCTTACCGCATACAGATCAACCCCGCTCACACCCGTCGCGGGCATATGCGGGAGCGCGTGCTTGCCTCCGACTGTATAACGGATCTTGATCTCGGAAGAGTTGGCGCGAAACCTGATCATCAATCCGGCCGATTGGTTAGACAAATTCCACACCACATCACGCACCTGCTTTTCAGCACGCGCCGGCAGACGGTCGTACGGATTTTTCAGCTCCTTTGGCCAGGCTTGCCCTTCGACGACAGGAAAAGGTGCAGATTGCGGATTCCACCAAACATACTGGCTATTTTGTGCCAAGACCTGAATACCCAGCAACAGGCACAGGCACACACTTGAAATAGATCTGAAAAGCATAAAAATGAAAACGGACACCGATGTATCGCTACAAAAGTGCCCGTAAGGCTATTTCTCCCGTTTAAGGAAAGATTATTATTTCACGATTACGCCCTCGGCAACAAACGTCAGTTCATCCTTCGGTTCGGTAATTTTCGCAATTTCTTCTTTGCTCTGGCCCGCATCCTGCGCGTAATGCCTCAAATGCTCCGCCGACGCTGTCGTTTTCTTCGCCTCTCCCTCAAAGACCACGGTTTTGCCGGTTATGTCTTTCGGCACAAAAAACGCATAATCCTTGAATACAACGCGCATGGTCTCGCCATTATCCAGGTTCACCTTCATCCAGCAACCTTTTGCCTGGCAAACCGATTCTACGACACCCGTCACTTTGGCCTGCATTTCGTTCTTATCGCCCATCTTAGCCGGAAGCGCCGTCGCTGCAATCGCGCTTTTATCATCAATCTGCTTCCCGAAGTTGCTTTGAGCTTTTGCGAAGGTTATTGTTAATACTAAGCAGAGTATCGAAATAAGTTTTTTCATTTTGATCGAATGTTTAAAAGTGTGCTAATCAACATAAAGTTAACACCTCTCCCAATACAATCAAAACCCCGCTATTCCAACACTTCTACCCAGCCTTTGCAATGATTACCCCGCGGCGTGTCGACTACGTAGAGGTAAGTCCCATTGGCAATTCCCTTCCCCCAATCATTCTTGTAATCAGCCGATTTGAAGATCGATTTGCCCCAGCGGTTGAAAACTTCCAGGGACGACGAGGCGACCGGGACGATAAAAAAGTCGTTCTTCCCGTCGCCGTTGGGGGTAATGACGTTGCTTAATGTAAATGCAGGCTCAGCGCTGATTTTTTTGGACGCCGTAAGCGAGCAGCCGGCTGCATTGTAGGCTGTGAGTGTAATCGTGTATTCCCCCGGGACTTCGTAAATGTAGTTCTTCACCTCCTGGGCAGTCATGGGGTTACCGGTACCCATATTCCACTCGTAGCGCTGCGCATGGCCGCCTTTGCTGGCCAGTGAATAGGAAAACGGCTCGTTACAGGCACCACCGGATTGCACTACTTCAAAATCGGGAGCATAAGACTGGTCGACCTTCACGGTGATCTCGCGAAGCGGTCGGCAGCCGTCCTCATATAAGCCTTCGATGACGTAGGTCGTCGTTTGCGTTGGTTTTACGGTCACGGATTTCCCCATCGTTTCCTGCAAACCGGTTGTAGCATGCCATTTGTATTGCGGGGCCGTGCCCGACACGGTGAGCGTCACAGTCGCGCCCTGGCATACTTCGGTATCAGGCATGTCCACGAAGTCCGCCTTTTTCTCGACGCCTACTTTCACCCGCTCAGTGACTTTGCAGCCCGTAGCATTGCTGATTTCAACCGTGTATTCAGTTGTTTCTTTGACCGTTGCAATCGGCGCGGCGATGCTTGCATTGTTCAACCCGGCGGCCGGTGACCATTTATATTGCGTACCGCCGCTGGCGCTCAGTTTCACCGTGCTGTTTTCACAGACCGTGGTATCCCCTGTTACCTTTGTCGCCAATGTCTCGACAATGATCTTCTTTTCAGCCACATCCATTCGCTTGCAGCTCAACCGGTTGTAGGCCGTAAGGGTCACTGTATATTCCCCCGGTTTCGTAAAAACATATTCCGATTGCCCCTCTTCTCTCGAGATGGTATTTCCATTGACTTCCCAGATATAATCTACCCCGCCTTCGCTCGTATTCACGAATGTCAGTTCCAGCGGCGGGCAACCGCGCAGCACGTCTTTGGTTTGCCCGGCATACACGTCGAAATCCGCTTTCAAACGGTCGATATCAATCTTGAATGCCGCATTGTTACAGTTGTCGCTATTGTTAGTTTCCGACCAGGCCTGGGGCGTGACGGGAAAGTGGCTGCCTCCGCAGGCGCATGTAGCGTGGTAAATCATACCATTTTTATCGAACCGGCTGGTTCCGCCGTCCACATGGTCGCCTTGCAGGCGCGGGTCTCGCGCGAGGCTTCCGAAAAATGTGGCATATAGCAATGATTTTGCGCCTTGTTCTAGAATTGCGATGTAAAAGTTGTTTCCGTTCGTGGTAGGCTGAATAGCATCCTCGGTGACGGGCAGGCCTGTGGTACTGCTGGTCACGTTGTTATTGGTGCCGCTGTTTACATTTCCACCCCAGCCGGCGAGGTAAATATTCCCGCATTCACTCACCAGGAACGCCGTCGGGGAAATATCCGGGGTGCCGCGTCCGGAGCCTATCACCGTCGAGAACAACGATTGCGACAATGAAGCATTCAATGCTTGCACAAACTGCCCGCTTTTTGCATTCTGGTACACGCCCTGGCTGACCGGATAGCTGCCCATCGTAAGACCGTACACATAAACCTGATTGGCCTGATCGATATCCAGCAAATAGGCCCCATCCTGCTTATCGGTTCCAAGGTAAGTCAATGCCGAGAGCTGGTCATTCACAAAACGGGCCACAAAACCGTCCTCGGTCCCTTTCAATGCCTGTTGATAAGCGCCTGTTTTGGTGGGCAGGTTACCGCTTTGCGAAATGCCCGCGGTGTATACTTCTCCACTAGCTGTTACTTTTAATGAATAGGCTGCATCCCATTTATCCCCGCCCAGGTAGGTCGACCATAGTAATTGATCAAGCCCGGCGGAAAGTTTGACCACTACCCCGTCCTGGCCACCTCCCAACTTGCCTTGCGAAGGATTTTTCAGTGGGAAATTGGCTGAATTGGTGGAAGAAACAATATAAACGCGGTCGCTGTTGTCGACTCCTATTTCGCCACGAAAACTATCGCCGTAATTCCGGATCGCCACATCGTCCGTGACGCTCACGCCGTCATTACCGCTTCCTCCCAGAAATGTCGAACCGGTAAGCTGTTTTCCGTCTGTACTGAGCTTTGAGATGAAAAGGTCACTGCCATTGAGCAGGTCGAGGCCCGAGATAGGCGTCATACGCGTTCCTCCGCCAAATGTTGATTGAAATGCCTTCGTTAAGGGATAATCTTTGGAGGAGGTTGTTCCCAGAATGAGCAGTTCTTTTTTACTGTTCACGATCAGGCTGGTAGGCACGTCTGTCGCGTCGCCCCCCAGGAAAGTAGCATACAGGAGGTCCGAACCGGCGGGGTTGAACTTCATGATCGAAACATCGACAAATCCAGCAAATTTGACCTGAAATGCACCCGTCGTCGCGGGGAAATTATTACCGAACACCGTGCCGCCGGAATAGAGGTTACCTTCATCGTCATACGTCGCGGTGTGGCCCCAGTTGTCGACCATTGAACCCGAGTAGGTCGAGAAAATCAGTTCCGGGTCGATCGTAAGCGGCAATGCTTTGTTATAACCGGCAGGCAGTTCGAAATGCGCGATATGATCTTCGGACATGCGAAATGCAGAAGCCACCTCCGCAGTGCGGGCATTGCTGCCCGTTTGAAATGAATACGGCTGGGCTTCTTTGATATCCCCCACCGAAGTTTTAATCACAATCTGTCCTGATTCATTCAAAGACACCTCCTCAGCGCCTTTATACTGAAAACTGATCCGGGAAGCGTCGGCCCCGGGCTTGACAATGAATTCATATTTCAGCTTCGCCTGGTTGAGGTAAATGCGGAGGTCGATATCGGGGTAAATATTTTCATATACAACCTCTTCAAAACCCTTCACACCGCTCGCCCAGTTTTTGGCATCATTTCCGAGAAAGTAATTAAAATGCCCTTTGCCTTCCTTTAAAGGCTTATATCGCACATTCGGAGATGCATGGAGGAACGATACTTCCACCCCGTGCGCGCGCAGGTCAGGTACGCTCGCGTCCCCCCGTGCACCCGGCGCCTGAGTGTGTCCCTTCGCGTGCATTGCGGAGATTTTCGAGCCCTCATACAATACGTAAAGCAGTGAATGCGATTTCAAAAACAGGAACCCGCCCGGAATGGCGGCGCGGAAACGGACGTCACTGTCCCATTGCCCCTTGTTTTCGATAAAATATGCCGAAGCAGCCTGCGAATGGTCGGCTGTGCGGACGATGATCAGAAACGATATGAAGAGAAGCCGTAAAGTTTTCTGCATAGTCCGCGCGGCATGTTTTTTCTATTTGAACGCAGAAACCGAGATGATATTTTTACAAAATTCGTATTCCTGCTGCACATTTGAACCCAGTAAAACCAACTGGTTCTGTGTATTATCCATTACGTGATCGAGGTACCAATTGATGCCTTGCACGTCCAGATTTGTTGTTGGCTCATCCAGAAAAACCACTGGCACATCCGACAGGAATGCCAGCCCCAGTTTCACCCGCTGCTTCATACCCGACGAAAAATGCCGGATAATCTTCCCGCTCGCATGAGGCAGTTGGATAAAATCCTCAAAATCTCTCGCCGAAATGCCGTTTTTAAAGGGCTTGAACTTGTTATGAAATTCGATCTGCTCCCGCAACGTAAACTCCTCGATCAGTTCCAGATAAGGCGCCGCGATGACAAGGTGTTTATACCAATGGTCGGTTTCGATTTCCTTACCGGTAACGTCGGTATAAGCGATTTTTCCTTCCGAAACCGGGATCACACCCGTTAACAGTTGTAACAATGTAGATTTCCCGCTTCCATTCGGGCCCACAAATACATATTTCTCGCCAGCAGCGAGTTCGAAGCTGGCGTTTCTGACAATCCACTCTTTGATGAACTTCTTGCCTATTTTCTCGACTGTAATCCGCACAGGTTTTCTTTAATATTCTTATTTATTTGCTGCCGTAGTAGTCCCAAACGGCCTTCGCGATGCGGGCGATCACCAGCTCGCGCGTATCCATGTTCGCGGCAGCGTCGGAAACGAACACTACGACCGCAATGTCCTTTCCATTGGGCAGCCTGATAATCCCCGCATCGTTGGTTGCTGCGGATATTCCTTTGTCATTTGTGCCCGAAGTGCCCGTTTTGTGCGCCACTTCCGTGCCTTTTGGAAGCAACCCTTTTATCCTTTTTAATCCGGTAGGCCCTTCCACCATCATTTTCCAAAGATAATCATGGCTCGCTTTCGACAGCTTTCTACGCTCATACGCGATTTGCAGCAATTGCAGGTAGGCCGAGGGGCGGGCATAGTTGGTATACTGCACGTCCCAGCCTGCTTTCATTTCCTTTTCGGTCGCTACGATCGCAATATCTTTCACGCCCAACGAATGAATATACTCATTCACTTTTTTAGTGCCGCCGGCGAGCTCGAAAAGAATGTCGCATGCATTGTTGTCGCTTTCAGAAACCGAGTAGCTCAGGAGTTCGCCGATCGTAATGTCGAAATCCTGGTTCGGACGTTTGTCGCGCATCGGGCTGTGCGTCTCCGGGTCGAGCCCGGCACTTTTTACGTGAATTTTCTGGTTGATTTTATATTTCCCCTTATCCACCAGATCCAGCACCGCTATTGCCAGCGGAAATTTAAACGTGCTCTGCATGGGAAACTTATGTTCCTGGTTCATCAGCAGCGTTTCCCTTGTCTTTAAATCCATTACCCCCACGCCCACAATGCCTTTTGCGTCCTTACTAATGGTCTCGATTTCAGATTTGAGTTTTGCCTGCTGGGCAAATGCGAGGATTGGAAATAGTAGTATTAAAACTAAAATCCGGGCAAATCTGATCATAGGAATCGTTTTAGGCTTGATAATCTCTGATTAATTGTGACCGGTGCGCTCGGATCTTCGGTCTTCGATCGTCAGTTTTACTAATTCAATGCGCGTATCCTGTACGGAAACGATCTGAAAAGAATACGGCGGCATTTCGACAACTTCGTTTTCATCGGGCAAATCGCCGTAGAAGTGGATCAGCATACCGGCGACGGTGTCGTAGTCTCCTTCCGGAAGCTCCCAGCCATATTTTTCATTCAGGTAATCGAGCTCATGACGTGCGCTGAGCATATAGGTGTGTTCGTCGAGCTGGCGTTCCGTCCAGTCTTCCGTCGTATCGTATTCATCCTGGATTTCCCCGAAAATCTGCTCTACCACGTCCTCTACGCTCACCAGGCCCGATGTCCCGCCGAATTCGTCCACTACCAACGCAATACTCCTGCGCTCTTCCAGAAAGCGCAGCATCAGGTCGCGCGCAGCCATGGCTTCGGGCACGATCAGAATGGGCGTAATGATGCTGCTGATCTCCTTGGGCTTTTTAAACAACGACAATGCATGGCAGTAGCCCAGCACCTCGTCCACCGATTCTTTATGTACAATGATTTTGGAGTGACCGCTGGTGAGAAAGGCCGTCCGCAAATCCTCGATGCTCGCATTCACATTCACGGCCGATATTTCCGTGCGCGGAATCATACAATCCCTGATTCGCAAATCTTTGAAGTCCAATGCATTGATAAACATCTTTTCCTCAATACTGTGGTCGTCGAAATCGGGATCATCGGCGGATATGATGTCGTCACGTAATGAAGGCGACAGAATATTTTCTTTCACAAACGGCTCGATCACCCAATACAGCGGCGTCATCAGCCACTCACCGAACCTAACCGGAAATGCTTTTAAATCGAGCACCTTTGGAAAACTCCGGCCGATTTTGACCCAACTCGAATAGCAGACCATCCACAAAACTGCCATCGCCGCAAAAAGCAGGGCGATTAGCAACCAATTCTGCGTTCCTGTGTTCAGTTCAAACAAAGGAAAAACGGTGATTACACCCATAAAGCAGCCTAATGCAACGGCCAGCAGGCGGATCATCCTCAGAATGCGACGCCAGTAGAGCGTTTGCTCCACCTGCTCGTTTTTTTCATGGCGGAGCGAATACCGGTCGATCCACACATCCAGCAACACCGACCGCACGGCCCCGTAGTAGCCCGCCAGCATGAAGAATATGATGGTCGTAACCAGGAGTATCAGGTTCATTTCTTCGGATTTTTACCAGGTTTGGAATGGACCAACGGACTGGTGGATTTTTTAGATACAGCCTCCGGCTCCCCTGCCTGTTTCGCAAGCGTGGCAGCTTTCAACCGGCTGAATTGGAATAGCAAAAAGCAAACAATGCACAACAGTAACAGCCAGTAGCTTTCTAACAGCCCGGCGCGCCGGAATTCGAGCACCCAAAGCACCAGAAAGCCGAATGCGAGGGCCAGGAAAATCGTCCGGATCAGTTTGGAATTCATTCGTGAAGGTTCTTCTTAAACATGCGGGTCTGCGGCCCCATTTTTTGCAATGATTTTCAAAGATACACAGATTGCGCCAAAACGGTCAATGCTGGATTAATCTTCGTTTCAACCCATAATAAACCATACATAACTCGGTCATTTCGCCCTAAAATAGCTAACTTGCGAAGATTGCCGTACAATTCAGGGCCGACACTTGAATTGTAAAATTAATTCTTGAAAAAATATCCTTTATTACTATGAGCGAAACGACAAAACGCTTTGCACCCGGTGTTGTAACCGGCGATGGAGTTAGTGAAATTTTCCGCCACGCCAACGAAAACAACTATGCCCTTCCGGCGGTTAACGTGGTAGGTACCAACTCGGTAAATGCGGTCCTGGAAACAGCCAAAGCGGTTAACAGCCCTGTCATTGTACAGTTTTCGAATGGCGGTGCTATATTTTATGCAGGAAAAAGCCTTTCAAATGCCAACCAGCAAGCGGCTATCGCAGGCGGTATCTCGGGTGCGATGCACGTACACCAGATGGCGGCATTGTACGAAGTTCCGGTGATCCTTCACACGGACCACTGCGCTAAGAAACTCCTTCCCTGGATCGACGGTTTGCTGGATGCTGGCGAGCGTTATTTCGACCAATACGGTAAGCCATTGTACAGCTCGCACATGCTCGACCTTTCGGAGGAGCCTATCGAGGAAAACATCGAGATCTGCGCTAAATATTTTGAGCGTATGGCGAAACTCGGAATGACACTTGAAATCGAACTTGGCGTGACCGGCGGCGAAGAAGACGGTGTTGATAACTCAGATGTTGACAGCTCGAAACTGTACACGCAGCCTGAGGAAGTGGCATTCGCTTACGAAGAACTTTCTAAAATCTCCCCTAACTTCACCATTGCAGCTGCATTCGGTAATGTTCACGGGGTATACAAGCCAGGTAATGTGAAGTTGGAGCCGAAAATCCTTCGCAACTCACAAGAGTACATCAAACAGAAATTCGGAACCGGCGACCTGCCTGTTAACTTCGTATTCCACGGAGGATCAGGCTCATCCCGCGAAGAAATCCGCGAAGCGATCGAATACGGTGCGATCAAAATGAACATCGACACCGACATGCAATGGTCGACCTGGGAAGGTGTTCTCAACTATTACAAAGCGAAAGAAGGCTACCTGCAATCCCAACTCGGCAACCCCGAAGGCGCAGACTCGCCAAACAAAAAATACTACGATCCACGCGTATGGCTACGCAAAGGCGAAGAGAGCATGATCTCGCGTCTGAAAGTGGCGTTCGAAGATTTGAACTGCATTAACCAGTTGGGGTAATCGGTTTTCTGATTTTGACATTAAGTAAAAAAGCAACCTTCACCGGTTGCTTTTTTGTGTTATCAGCGCTTAACTCTCCACCATCATCCGCTTCCGGTGCGCGACACCCCAATCCCGCAGTGTCGCGATCACGACTTTCAGCGAATGCCCGTACTCCGTCAGCGAATACTCCACAACCACCGGAATAGAATCATAAACCGTCCGCTTCACAAGGTCGTTCGATTCCAGTTCACGCAGCTCTTTCGAGAGCATTTTGTCGGTAATGCCCGGCACTTCCTTCGCGATTTGCGAGAAGCGTTTGTTACCGAACATAAGGGATATAATGATAGGCAGCTTCCATTTGCCGCTGAGTACTTCCAATGCGTCGCGTACGGGGAGGATGCTTTTGGTGCATTCGTCCAGGGTGTGCGGGTGCGATTCCTTTGTCTTTTCCATAGCTGATTTTTTCACTATCCTTTTGTATACTACTTACAAATGTATAGCAAATTTAATTAAGTTTGCATGTCGATTCGTAAACGGCACACCAAACTTAGATAAAAATGAGCGAGTTAATAGAAAAATTGAACTGGCGCTATGCTACCAAGCGCATGAATGGCCAGACAATCCCCCAGGAAAAACTGGACAATATCCTTGAAGCGATCAAACTGGCACCTTCTTCGGTAGGTTTGCAACCTTACAATATCGTGATCGTAGAAGATAAAGCACTGAAAGACAGAATATATCATGAAGCCGCGACCCGCCAGGCGCAAATACCGGACGCTTCACATTTGTTGATTTTCGCGGTGTGGGAGAAGCTGACTTCGCAGCATGTAGAGGATTATCTCAAACTTGTTGCCTCGACCCGCAATGTGAGCATGGAATCGCTGGCAGGTTTTCACAGCAGCATTAATGGCGGTATCCTCAGCCGCAGCGAGGATGTAAATTTCGACTGGTCTGCACGCCAGGCTTACATTGCCCTGGGCCACGGGCTGGTGGCTGCCGCTACCGAAGAGGTGGATGCTACGCCGATGGAAGGCTTCGACGCAGCCAAGGTAGATGAAATCCTCGGACTTCGCGAAAAAGGTCTGCGCAGCGTGGTGATCCTCGCATTGGGCTACCGCGACGCGGAAAAAGACCCTTATGTGCATGCGAAGAAAGTGCGCCGGGCGCATGAAGAACTTTTTATATCGATATAGGCTTTTGTTTTAGTGGCTTTTAGGTACCACGGATAACAACGCGGCAGACCGCGAATTAACACGAATGTTATGAAAGTTGAAATATGGAGTGATGTAATGTGCCCGTTTTGCTATATCGGCAAGAGGCGCTTCGAGCATGCGCTGGCAGAATTTCCGCAGCGGGACCAGATTCAAGTGGAATGGAAAAGTTTTCAGCTGAACCCTCAGATGAAAACCGAACCCGGCAAGAGCATTAACGAATACCTGGCCGAAACGAAAGGCTGGACGCCCGATTATGCGGCACAAATGAATGATCATGTGACCAATATGGCCGCAGAAGTGGGTTTGGAATATAATATGGACAAAGCCGTGCTCGCGAACTCGTTCGATGCGCACCGGTTTTTGCAATTTGCCAAAACAAAAGGGCTGGGCGACGCCGCTGAGGAACAATTGTTCAAAGCCTATTTTACGGATGGTAAGAACACGGCCGATCACAATACGCTGGTAGAACTGGGCACCGCAATAGGCCTCGACGCCACTGAGCTGAGAGCGGTACTCGAAGGGACGCGTTTCAGCGAGGACGTGCGCAGGGATGTGTACGAAGCACAGCAGGTTGGTGCGCGAGGCGTTCCGTTCTTCGTGCTGGATCGCAAATATGCGGTTTCAGGAGCACAACACACCGAAACTTTCCTTGGGGCTTTGCAGCAATCGTTCGGCGAGTGGGAAAAGGCGAATCCGAAACCGCTCGTGAGCCTGGCCGATGGTGCGAATTGTACCGTCGACGGCGAGTGTGACTAAGTCAAAAATATCTGTTTGAAAGCGGCATACCGGAACTCCGGCATGCCGCTTTTTTGTTGCCCGCCACATCGCTGGTACGGTTCTATAAGTAAAGTGAATAGCGGTGGTCAGGATTGTCATGTAATTTGTGCTAATTGCGCTAATTTGTTGCACAACATACCTGCCCTCTAACCACCGCTATCAGCACTTTACACCCGACTATATGCGTTTTCTGGCATTCTTGATGCTTTTACTGGCAGTGCAACAATTCTCCCGGGCCGGTGGGATCAGGGGCCGCATTACGACAAAAAACGGCGAGGCTCTTCCCTACGCGGGCATTGCGGTGAAAGGCACGAGCAACGGCACGATGGCCAATGAAGAAGGTGAATATGAATTCAGCCTCGCGCCCGGCAATTATGAGATCATTTTTCAGTATTTGGGTTTTAAAAGCATTTCCAAAACGCTCACAATCGGCAACAATTTCACCGAACTGAACGTGACCATGGAAGAGCAGGCACTCAGCTTACAGGAAGCCACCGTCGGCAAATCGAAGGAAGATCCGGCATACAGCATTATGCGGCGGGCTATTGCCAAAGCACGTTTTCACCAGTTGCAGGTACGAGGTTATACGGCGAAAGTATATTCAAGAAGTACGGGCGTAGCCACCAAGATCCCTTTCCTGCTTCAAAAAAGGTTGAAAAAAGAGGGCGTGCAGCAAGGTAAAGCCATTCTGAACGAAAGCGTGGCGGAGATCAAATACCGGCGCCCCAACAATTACAGCCAGCGCATTATTTCCACACGCAACAGCCTCGACAACAGCATTCCTTCCCCGAACGAGTACATTCTCGCCAGTTTGTACAGCCCTGAAATAGCCGGCACGATTTCTCCATTATCCCCCAAATCTTTTGCCTATTACAAATTTGAATACGAAGGCTATTTCGAAGAAAGAGGCCAGATCGTCAATAAAATAAAGGTTATCCCAAAAGCTTACGGCGAAGGGGTTTTTAAGGGAAGCCTGTTTATACTTGAAGACCGTTGGGCAATCCATAGCTACGACTTGCAAACTACAACCAGCGGCTTGAACATTTCGGCCAAACAGCTATTCAGTCCGGTGCAGGGCGCCTGGATTCCGGTCAATCAACAGTTCCGGCTGAATGGTAGCTACCTTGGCTTCGCGGGTGAATTCCGTTACCTGGTTTCATTAACCTACGAGAAACTCGACGTAGATCCCGGCCTGCGGGAAGACATCAACATTGCCGATCATAAAAAAGAAGATGCCCCCAAAGTAAAAGGTGGCAAAGATCTCGAAAACCTAATCCAGGCACAGAAGGAGTTTTCAACCAAAAATTTCAGAAAACTCACCAAACAATACGAAAAACAGCAGAAAAAAGAACAAAAAGAACAGCTGGGCAACGACCGGCTCGTGCGGCAGGATTCCATCGTGATCGATTCGATGGCGAACAAGCGCGACACTATTTACTGGCAGACGTTGCGCCCCATCCCGCTGACAAAATCGGAAGTTTCGAGCTATGTCACCCAGGATAGCATCAAAGTCGTCAAGGACTCTGTCAGGGTCAAAACAAAACCTGACTCGACACATTTCAAACCTGTGCACCTGATCCTCGGCAATACTTACGCGCTCGGAAAACGAAATTCTTTCTATTTCAAAAGTCCGTTGCTATCCATCAGCTATAATTCTGTCGAAGGAAACGCGATTAACTTCATCACCGAATGGCAGAAGCGATGGGGTAAATCGGCGTATTTCAGTCTGCGGCCTTTGGTGCGCTATTCTTTTGGCCGAAAGCGGCTGTACGGAAATCTCGAAACGAATATCGGCGGGAGAAACTGGAATCTGGGACTTTCCGGCGGAGAAATGGCGTCGCAGATTAACAATCGTGACCCTATCCCACCCTTGCCCAACAGTATTGCCGCTCGCTTTGTCGACCGCAGCCTGATGAAGGTCTACCAGAAACAATACGGCCATATCCAATACACGCTCCGCAATATCGGCGACGTACTGAGCCTGAACGCAAGCCTGGATTTTGAACATCGTAAGGAGCTTTTCAACCAGGAAAGCGCGCGACCGATTATTTTCTGGAATCAATTCGGGTTTACGCCTAACAGGCCGGTTAACCGCGAGTTGGATAACACCGGTTTTGCAGAACATAATGCCTGGATATTCGATATTACCGCCACATTGCGGCCGTGGAGAAGATACCTGATCAGAAATGGCGAAAAACGCTATTTGAGAAGTCGGGGGCCGGCTTTTATTGTCAATTACAAAAGTGGGCTGGGCTTTCTGGGAGATTCCGATTATTCGTTATTGCAAGGTACCATCCGGCAGGATTTGAGCCTCGGGCCGCGCAGCAACCTCGAATATCTGATCAACGGCGGTGGTTTCTTAAGCACAAAAAAGATGTACTTTCCGGACTATCAGCACTTCATGGGCAACGAATTCTTCTTCCAGTATGTCTACCCACCCGATCAGTTCCGGATGTTGCCCTATTACCGTTACAGTACTTCGAAGTGGTTTTTCCAGACACATTTAACCTGGACCATGCAGCATTTCCTGCTCACACGCATACAGGCATTGCGCGTAACCGGCATTTCGGAGACGTTGCAGCTGCATTATCTGCGTGTACCCACAATGCGAAACTATTCAGAAGCGGTTTATGGAATTGATAATATCATGCGGATCGTCCGCTTGGAGGCCGTCGCGCAATTCCATGGCTCCCATTTCCAGGGGATGGGATGGCGCGTCGGTGCCTCTTTTCGGTTCGGACGGTAACTATTTCACTTTTGAAGCCTTGAAACGCGGAGCGGTTTTCGGAACCGTAGGCCAGGTATTGTTATCAACTTCGATATCAGCCATGCGCTGGCTCGGGTCGATCACGATCGTCTGAATGTCGGCAATGTTCCGGTCAATGGTGAAGGAATATTCAGGATAAGTCCAGCCCCAGTCAGCCATTTGCGTGGTTTTAGAATACCATTTCTCAGCCTTTTCGCCGCGCATAATTTCGAGCGGAATGTAAAAATTCTCCTGTGTTCCGTCCTTATAGCTCACGACCACATCCAGCGGCATGGGCATTTGCCCGATCCTTTCCAGCACCACATCGGTTTTGCCGGCATTAGCCAACACTTCACGGATGCCGTAATCGATCGTCTTGGTTGTTCCCACAAAATTCTCCCAAAACCAATCCAATTCCAGGCCCGATTCCTTTTCCATAATGCGTTTCAAATCGGTCGGATTGGGATGTTTGAACTTCCATTCGGCGTAATATCGCTTTATGGCGCGCTGAAATATTTCCTTACCCATAATATAATTCAGCTGGTTAAGGAAAACCGCGCCCTTGTTATAGCTGGCAATGCTGTATGCTTTGTTGGTATTGTAATGATCGGCGTGCGTAGTAAGCGGCTCTTCCGTTCCCGACTTCACTAAACTGCGGTAGCTGGTGGTAGCAGCGCGTTGCGGATCGCCTTTCGAAGGAAACAACTCGCCCATCACAATATTTTGCGCATAGGTCGTAAAACCTTCATCCATCCATGGGTATTTGGATTCATTGGTTCCCAAAACCCCCTGAAACCAGCTGTGGATCGATTCATGCACCGTCACGCTCGTCAATGCGTGGAGGTTCAGCCGACCGGTGATCAGCGTCGCCATCGGGTACTCCATTCCGCCATCGCCGCCCTGGATCACCGAATATTGTTTGTAGGGATAGCGTCCAAACTGCTCGTTCATGATCTTGAACGAACGCACCGCGAGCGGCTCCATTTGCTTCCAAACATTGGCCAGCGTATCGGTCTGATAGAAGAAATGCAGGTCAAGGTTATCATCCACTTTCACGACATCGTGCTGATAATCGCGGTCGGCTGCCCACATAAAGTCGTGAACGTCCGGCGCTACGAAATGCCAGGTAAGGCGCTCGCCCGGTTTGTGCGTCACATTTTTATTGGAATACCCGTGACCGATTTTGTCAGGGTTCTGCAGATAGCCCGTTCCGGCAATGGTGTAGGCCGCATCCATCGTAATTTTGACATCGAAATCACCCCAGATTCCGTAGAATTCGCGACCGATGTAAGGATTGGCGTGCCATCCTTCATAATCGTATTCCGACATTTTGGGATACCACTGCGCCATCGAGTAGTCGATGCCCTCGTTGTTGTTACGGCCCGTGCGACGAATTTGTAACGGCACCTGTGCTTCGAATTCCATTTCGAAAGTATGGTTCGACTTCGGAAGGATTTTCTCGTTGAGAGTTACTTCCAGAATCGTCCCTACCACCTCGTATTTCAGCGATTTGCCATTCTGTTTCAGCGAAAGCACTTTTTCATAGCCGATTTCCGAAGGCGATAATTTGGAAATACGGTCCTTCACCCTTGAATCCGGGTCGCTGATGGAGCGCGAGCGCACGTCCATCTGGCTGCCTGGCTGGAATGCATTCAGGTATAAATGATAAAATACCTTTTGAAGCGTGTCGGGAGAATTATTAGTGTAGACGAGTTTTTGGGTGCCCTTGTACTGGTGTTTGACCGCATCAAAATCAATTTCCATCTGATACTTCGCGCGCTGCTGCCAACGGTCACTTTGTGCTGAAACCCGGAACGCAAGCGCGACCAGCAATAGCACAGATAAATTAAACTTCATTAGAACATTAGTAATTTGATTAAACCGCAAATTAACGGAATCCCTTGAAACTGTGCATCATTCTCCACAAAAAACCTCATTTTTAAGCGATTCCAGCCGTTTAGGGCATTTGGAGCGGCTGTGAGATGCTGGCACATATTTGGTAACTATTGAATCAGAAATCAATAATTAAAAACCTAAATACTTGTCAATCATGCTTAGATGGACCGTAATATTTCTCGTCATCGCTATCATTGCCGGTATCCTTGGATTCGGCGGAATAGCCGCAGGTGCAGCCGGAATTGCTAAAATTCTTTTCTTCGTATTCCTCGTTCTTTTCGTGTTGAGCTTACTAAGCCGCGGAGTCGGGCGATCCTGACATTTTACAAAAACACCACATATAAAAAAAGCGGACGATGTCCGCTTTTTTTATATTCGTTATTCCCATTCGATGGTAGCCGGCGGTTTCGAAGAAATGTCGTAAACGACCCTGTTCACCCCTTTTACCTTATTGATAATGTCATTCGAAACTTCCGCGAGGAAATCGTACGGCAAATGCGCCCAGTCGGCTGTCATACCGTCAACCGAAGTTACGGCCCGCAGCGCGACTACGCGCTCGTATGTACGCTCATCGCCCATAACGCCTACACTCTGCACAGGCAGGAGCATGGCACCGGCCTGCCAAACGTCTTTATAAAGATCCCATTTGCGGAGACCTCCGATGAAGATAGCGTCCACTTCCTGCAAAATCGCCACTTTCTCGGCAGTGATTTCTCCCAAAATACGGATCGCCAGGCCTGGGCCCGGGAACGGGTGACGGCCCAGTATCTTCTCGTCAATTCCCAGTGTACGTCCAACCGCCCTTACCTCGTCTTTGAACAGTGTATTCAGCGGTTCGACAATTTTCAATTTCATAAAATCGGGCAAACCACCCACGTTGTGGTGCGATTTGATGGTAGCCGAAGGTCCCTTCACCGAAACGGATTCGATTACGTCGGGATAAATAGTACCCTGGCCAAGCCATTTCACGTCTTCGATCAGATGCGCTTCCTGATCGAAAATATCGATGAACGACTTTCCAATCGCCTTGCGCTTCGCTTCCGGATCACTTAGCCCGTCGAGTGACTGGTAAAAGTGCGATTTAGAATCGACACCTTTGATATTGAGGCCCATATCCTGGTAAGAATGGAGCACCTGCTCAAATTCATCCTTACGCAAAAGGCCGTTATCAACGAAAATACAATATAAATTCTGACCGATCGCGTGGTGCACCAGCGTTGCGGCAACCGTAGAATCCACACCTCCCGACAATGCCATTACAACCTTGTCATCGCCTAGTTTTTGACGAAGCTGGTCGATGGTGTGCTCCACAAATGACTCGGACGTCCACTCCTGCTTGCAACCGCAAATGTTAACAACGAAGTTATGCAACAGCTTTTTGCCTTCGGTGGTGTGTGTAACCTCCGGGTGGAACTGGATACCGTAAGTGAGTTCGTCCTCCACCTTGAATGCCGCCACCTTTACGGATTCCGTGGAAGCGATCACGTGGAAGTTCTGAGGCGCGCGGACGATCGTGTCACCGTGTGACATCCAGACTTGCGAGGATTCCGACAAACCTGCGAGCAATGAAGAATCGGTATCATCGATTTCCAGGCGTGCACGGCCGTATTCGCGGTGTTGTGAAGGTTTCACATCGCCGCCCAGCTCCTGTGCGAGCAATTGCGCACCGTAGCATACGCCCAGCAGGGGTAGTATTTTGCGAAATTTGTCGAGATCGATCCGGGGAGAGTCTTCGTCCCTTACCGAACAGGGGCTTCCTGAGAGAATGACGCCTTTGACGTTGGGAGTGAGTTCGGGGAAGTTGTTGTATGGGTGGATTTCACAATAAACATTCAGTTCGCGAACTCTGCGTGCAATTAACTGGGTGTACTGCGAGCCAAAATCTAAAATCAGAATTTGTTCAGTCATATATATATGCTATCTAAAACGCAAAGGTAGGGAGATTGGGGGAAAAGCAAAAAACGAAGTTGAAACTTCGCCACTTCCGTCGTTCAAACAGCTATTTAACCGTTTAAACTTTTTTACAACCTATATGCAACTTCCTTTTATCCCTTTGTATCTATAAGCCGAAAGATAGACACACACCACTTATATAATATTAGAACCATTTATGTAATCAAAGGTTCTATGTTATACCAAGTACCTATCTTTGCAGTGTACCTAATGGAACAACTCACCCACGGTACACTGAACTTTCAACTATTAGCCATGAAAATCTTAATGAACCTAACTGCAGCGCTGCTGCTGGGCAGTGGATTTGTGCACGCACAAGCTCCCCAGCCTCTTACCGGAAAAGGAAAAGTCACCGGCGCGGTGCTGGATGAAAAGTCGCAACCGTTCCCGTTCGTGAATATCCTCCTGCTGCAAGCCAAAGATTCTTTGCTTGTAAAGGGTATTGCAGCCGATGAGGATGGCAAGTACGCATTCGATCAGGTTGCCGCTGGCAAGTACCTCACGCTAATCTCGATGGTAGGTTATCAAAAAGCTTACAGTGACCCCTTCAATATCAAAGACGCTCCCGTAAACCTTCCTACTGTCACCCTCAAAACCGACATAAAATCGCTGAACGAGGTGACTGTCGTAGCTAAAAAGCCGTTCATCGAACAGGAAATCGACCGGACGGTTGTGAATGTCGAAAACAGCATTGTGTCCGCAGGCGCAACGGCATTGGAAGTGCTCGAACGCGCTCCCGGTGTGACGGTCGATCAGCAGAACGAGCAGCTAAAACTGCGCGGCAAAGAAGGTGTGATTGTTCAGATCGACGGGAAACAGACCTTTTTATCCCAACAAGAGCTCATCACCCTCCTGCGCAACACGCCCAGCGATAATATCGAGAAAATTGAGTTGATCACCAATCCTTCGGCCAAATACGACGCTGCCGGTAACTCGGGGATCATCAACATTAAAATGAAGCGCAACAAGAACTACGGCACCAACGGAAATATCAATCTCGGCGGCGCGTGGGCAAAATATGGCCGTGGGAATGTGAACGGAACGCTTAATCACCGCGCCGGAAAAGTGAGCTCGTTCATTAGCGCAGGCGCATTTTATAACAAAGGATTTAACAACAACGACATCTACCGCACCATCCCATACGAGGGTAAAGTCACCATTTTCGACCAGAAAACGGAGCGTATCAACAGATCGGAATACTATAATGTACGTGCCGGTCTTGACTACTTTGCAACGGACAAAACTACGGTAGGCGTACTGGTTTCCGGGTTCTACAACGATTGGAGCAACCCTTTCGGACAGACCAATACCCGGATCCTGAATGAAGACCTTATCCTTCAGCGCTCATTCCGGACCAACGTTTTCAATGGCGGCAAAATGAATAATATCAGTTCCAACGTGAACCTGAAACACCAGTTCAATGACAAAGGCAAGGAATTGACGTTCGATCTCGACTACGTGCATTATGGCGGTAAAAAGGAGAGCAACCTCGATACCCGTTATTTCAATGCAAACGGCACGCCAGATGATGCCGCCACTGAGATCGTCCGCAACGATATGCCCTCGGACATCAATATCGCCATGGCAAAACTGGATTATACGCAGCCGATCGGCAAAGGCAAGTTTGAAACCGGTTTGAAATCCAGCTTTGTGACTTCGGATAATGACATGGTGTTCGAAACTTTCATCGACAGCTGGAAGCTGGACCCCAGTCGCTCCAACCGGTTCAAATACACCGAAAATGTGAATGCAGCTTATGCGAATTATGCGGGTGCATTTTCCAAAAAGGTCAAATATCAGGTTGGGCTCCGCGCCGAGCATACGCATTCGATCGGTAACTCGGTCACCTTGAACCAGAAACGCGACAGAAATTATGTAAACCTGTTCCCGAGCGTGTTCCTCTCGAATCAGCTGGACACCAACAACGTGATCAACCTTTCATACAGCCGTCGGATCGACCGTCCCAATTACCAGTCGCTGAACCCGTTCGAGTTCTATCTTGACCCGTATACGTTTCAGCGTGGTAACCCGAACCTGAGACCGCAATACACGCATTCGTTCCAGTTGGTACACGTTTACAAAAATGCTTTGAACACGACGCTGGCTTACAGCCGCATTAAAGATATGATCGCGGATGAACTGCCTCAGCAGATCGCTTCGGAGAACAAAACATTTGTAACGTCGGATAACCTTGACAATCAGGACAACATCAGCCTGACCGTCTCTTTCCCGATACCGGTTACTAAATGGTGGCAAGTGCAGGCGAACTTTACGGGTGTTTACAACCATTACAAATCATATTACCTCGAACAACAACTGGAAATCAAGCAGGTATCGTGGAATATGTACGCCAGCAACCAGTTTACGATCGGCAAAGGTTGGTCGGCCGAGCTCTCGGGATGGTATAACAGCCGGCAGTTCTACGGCTTGTACGCAGCCCATCCAATGGGGATGATCAATGCAGGCCTGCAAAAGAATATCCTGAACAAAAAAGGAACGATCCGTTTGAATGTGAACGACATCTTCTGGACTAACCGCTTCAATGGTACCGCGGTTTACAAGGATATCGATTTCAAAGTGCGTTCCGAATGGCCAAGCCGCCAGTTCAGATTGACCTTCACGTATAACTTCGGTAACCAGAATGTGAAGGGTGCCCGCCAGCGCAATACCGGCTCTGATGATTTGCAGAAGCGCGCAGGTGGCAATTAAGAGTGGAATCCCGGCCGAACGAGGCCAGTGTTCATAAATTAGTTAGGTTTGTTATGCAGAAAATCCATCCCGCGATGTGCGGGATGGATTTCTTTTTGCTATAAACCTAAAAAAGGAATGCTTATGCCTGAAGTGCAGCTACACCCGGAAGTACTTTGCCTTCCATGTATTCGAGCAAAGCGCCGCCGCCGGTTGAAACGTAGCTCACGCGGTCGCCGTAGCCTGCATTGTTGATCGCAGAAGCCGAGTCACCACCGCCGATAAGCGAGAATGCGTCGTTTTCTTCTGTTACCGCAACTACCGCCTTAGCGATTGCGTCAGTGCCGATTGCAAAGTTCGGGAACTCAAATACACCCATAGGACCGTTCCAGAGAACAGTTTTCGAGTTTTTGATAATATCCGCGAAAATCTCAATGGTTTTTGGACCAATATCCAAACCTTCCCACTCATCAGGAATACTACCTGCTTCAACTACCTTACGCTCCGCGTCGTTTGAAAATTTGTCGGCGATCACCGTATCCAGAGGCAGGATCAGGTTTACACCTTTTGCTTTCGCCTTCTCCACGAGTTCAAGCGTAAGCTCCTGCTTGTCGGCTTCGAGCAACGACTTGCCGATGCTTCCGCCTTGTGCTTTGGAGAATGTATAGGACATACCGCCGCCTATGATCAGGTTGTCGACCTTATCAAGAAGGCGTTCGATGATCAGGATTTTATCGGAGATTTTCGCTCCACCCATAATAGCGGTAAAAGGTCTTTCTGAATGTTCGAGAAGACGCTCTGCGTTATCCAGCTCTGCTTGCATCACATAACCGCAAACTTTATCGGTGAAGAATTTACCGATCACGGCTGTGGAAGCGTGCGCGCGGTGTGCGGTGCCGAATGCATCCATTACCCACACGTCGCCCAGTTTGGAAAGTTTCTCAGCAAACGCTTCGTTACCCTTTTCTTCTTCTTTATAAAAACGCAGATTTTCGAGCAACAGAACTTCTCCCGGCTGCAATGCAGCGGCAAGCTCCGTTGCACTTTCACCAATGCAATCGTCGGCGAACTTCACTGTCTTTCCGAGGATCAGCGACAATGGGTTTACCAGGTGTTTCAGAGAGTATTTTTCGGTCGGGCCATCCTTGGGGCGACCCAGGTGTGACATTAAAATGACGGAACCGCCGTCATTAAGAATCTTGCTGATTGTCGGAATGGTCGCACGGATACGTGTATCGTCCGTGATCTCAAATTTGTCATTAAGCGGGACGTTAAAATCCACGCGGACCAGGGCTTTTTTCCCTGAAAAATCATAAGAATCTAATGTTGTCATGGGCAGGTAAAATTGTTTTCCATAGGTAGCAAATGTAAACCAATTTCTTAATTATATACTACGCATTTAACAAAACACAGCATCCATCATACGTATAATCCAATTTTTACCTTTCATTTTTCTATAAAAGCTTTAATTAACCAAATATTAATATAACCGTCCTTCACTTGCCGGGTTCAGAACGCCCGTGCCCCTTTTTCCATGAAAAGCATTGATAATTTTAATATCCTGAAAAAGATATTTTTGGTAACTTTATTTCTTCATCAACTAAAAAAGTAACCGTTTTGTCTGCCCAGTTAACCGACCCGTTCGCCGGGGAACAGGTGTTTCCCACGGATTTGCCGCCCAAGTACTATCTCGAATATTTCAATTACGTGCTCGCGTTCGTACGCAAGCGCTACGTGCACATCCTGCATGAGAGTGAGCTGGAATTTCTGGACAATTACGAGTCGCTTTCGGAGGATGCTCAATGCCTCTTCATCCGTTTCAGCAACCGCAGCAAATCGTTCTTCCGTACCAACAGCCTTTCCTATTCCGAAATTGAGGATATGCCTGCCGTGCTTACCGAACTTCAGGAATGCGGCTTCATCGAATCCCTCTGCGAAGCGCATGATGGCCGGTTTGCGGAAGTAATCGATCTTTTTACCAAACCCGAATTGCTGGAAGTTACCCGGCTGCTCCAACCGGAAATAATGCCTTCCAAAAGCATTAAAAAACCCGATCTGGTGCGGTGGTTGTTGTATGAATATGATTTCGCGGTGCTGTGCGAGGTAATCAGTGAAATTGAACCGGTGGTAAAGGTGTCGTTCGAAGCGGAAGTTATGCTGATGAAATTCCTGTTCTTCGGCAACCGCTATGCCGATATGACCGAATTCGTCGTCCGTGACCTGGGCCATGTGCGGTTTCAATCCTTTGACGAACAATACCTTTCTATTCAATTCGATACGCGGAAGGACGCGGATGATACACTAATGGTCTCGCTGATGAAGGAAACTTTCGACGTCATCAAAAACGACCGCCCACCGGAGGAAATCTACGACTGGTTTATGAACTGGCACGTAGCCAGCGGCACCGGCCTGAGTCATAAGGCTTTACCATCGTTCAATACATTCATATTAAAAGTCAGCGCCTGGCTGGAACGCAAGAAAATGCTCTCGCAGGCGCTCACCATCTACCAGCTTACCGGCGACGCCCCCGCCCGCGAGCGGCGCGTGCGATTGCTCTATAACCTGGGAGAGATCGACGAGGCACTGGCATTGTGCGAGGAAATTGCCGAAAGCCCGCAAAACGCCGACGAGCGCTTTTTCAGCCTCGATTTTTATGAGAAGATCAAAAACAAAAAGGCCCGGACCGTCAAAAGGACGACCCAGGCTTTGAAGGCTGCCGAAGCGATTGAAGTACCGATTTCTTTCCGTTTCCGTGTGGAATTCGGGGCGATAACCTATTACCAGGAGCAAGGCTACAATGCGTTTTTCAGCGAAAACGAGCCGTGGCGTGCATTGTTCGGGCTGCTGTTCTGGGATATTATTTATGACACCAATGTCCAGACGATCCATAACCCGCTGCAACGCATTCCGTCGGATTTCTTCCTGCCCGATTTCTATTTCAAACGGTCGGAACAATTGAAGGAACGGCTCGCCGCCGCGCATTCGCGCGAGATCATCGACGAGCTCGTAAGCCAGACATTTGCCGACAAATACGGCATTACCAACGTGCTGGTGCCCTGGTACGAAGGCGCATTGGAGAAGGTATTAACCCTTACCTCGCTCCTAAGCCCCGAAAAGATCCACAAGATCATGCTCGAAATGGCGCTGAACCTCCGCGAAAACACCCGCGGCTTCCCCGATCTGCTAGTCTGGAATGAGGACGACTACGCATTCATCGAAATCAAATCTCCTACCGACCACCTTTCATCGCGGCAGCTGCATTGGCAGCATTTCTTTGCCGAACATGGTGTGCAGAGCCGGATCGTGCGGGTGAACTGGATCAAGGAAAATATCAGTCTAATGTAAACTCGGCCGTCACGGGCAGGTGATCCGAGGCATATTTCTCGTCGATTACCTTCGTGTTGGCACTTTTGAGTTTGCTGCCTTGCTTGTGCATAATGAAATCGATGGTCTTCTTAGGCACTTCAACCGGGATGGTCGGCTTGCAATCGGTGCAGGAGCGTGTGAAATATTTATCAAAATAGGCGATTACCGGGCTTTCTGGGGTCGCATTGAAATCGCCTCCGAGGATCATCGGCAGTTCCGTTTCACGGAAATGCTTCCAAATGGTTTCCGCTTGCAGCATGCGGTTGGGTTCTTTCAGACCCAAATGCGTGCTAGCGAAAATCAGTTTGCGGTTATCAGGCAATTTCACGGTTACCGCGGCTATCGTACGGTCTTCTTCCTTCAATTCCGGGCGGATCGGCAATGCGAATTTCGCCGAATCGACGATCGGAAATCTGGTCAGAACAGCCACGCCGTAATCGCCTCCCTGGTGATCGATCGCTTTGGAAAAATAGAATTTCATGCCTGTGAGCTCGGCCAGTTGCTGCGCCTGGTTCTTGCCTTTTCCGGAACGTTCGGTATTCACATCCACTTCCTGCAATGCCACAAAATCGGGTTTTTCAGCATTGATCACCTTCGCAATAGCTTCCACGTCGATCTTATCGCCGGCCGACGGCGGGTTACAATGGTGGATATTGTAGGTCATTACTTTAAAACGCTGCTTTTTGGCAGGCTGGTCGGGCGACGTACTTGCTACTGCGCTGAATGCTAGGAGCGTGAGTAAAGAAAAGAAGTAATTCTTCATTGGTGGTACAAAGGATTTAGGTCTATAATGTGCCAAAAATAGCTATCATTACACATTCATTAACAATCCCTGCTTCATGAAGCTCCGAAAAATTCTATTCGCCGCGGCTGCGCTGACGGGCCTCGGCGTGGCGCATGCGCAAACCCGGCCCGAGGATGTGAAAGGTTTCACTCTCTCCAACGGCATGAAATTCCTCGTCTTGGAAGACCATTCCATCCCCACCGCCAATATGTACCTTTTTTGGAAGGTAGGCTCGCGCAACGAGGTCCACGGAATTACCGGCCTCTCCCATTTCTTCGAACACATGATGTTCAACGGCTCCAAAAACTACGGCCCGAAGCAGTTCGACCGCGTGATGGAAGCCAACGGCGGCTCCAACAATGCCTACACTTCCGAAAACGTGACGGTCTACACCGACTGGTTTCAGAAAGACGCATTGGAAACGATTTTCAAACTCGAATCGGACCGCATCGGCCACTTGTCCATTGACCCTAAAATGGTGGAAAGCGAGCGCGGCGTAGTCCTTTCTGAGCGCAGTACCGGGCTCGAAAACAGCAACTACAGGCTGCTGGGAGAACTCGTTCAATCCGTGGCGTTCCAGGAGCATCCGTATATGTTCCCGGTGATCGGTTTTGAGTCGGATATCAAAAGCTGGACGCAAGCCGATCTGGAAAATTATTTTAAGACCTACTATTCGCCCAATAATGCGACCGTCGTAGTGGTGGGTGATATTAAATTTGACCAGGTCAAAAAACTAGCCGACCAATATATGGCGCCGCTTCCTGCGCGTGGCCTGCCGCCGAAGATCCGTACCGTGGAGCCGCCTCAGAATGGGGAGCGGCGCGTGACAACTTACAAGGACATTACTACGCCAAATATACTCCTGGCATACCACGTCCCCGAAACCGCCCATGCCGATTACTATGCGCTGGATTTGTTCAGCAGCCTGCTGAGTTCGGGCAACTCTTCGCGGCTCGTGAAATCGCTGGTGATGGACACTACCATCGCTTCCAGTGTGTCCACAGGGCTCGATAACGGCTTCGATCCTACGCTGTTCATTGTTTTTGGCGTGGCCGGTGACAACGTTTCAGCACCGGATCTTGAAAAAGCCATTGAAAAACAGATCGATATGATCATTCAGAATGGCGTGACCGACACCGAATTGCAGAAAGTGAAGAACCAGAAACTGATGGAATTCTACCACACGCTTGAAACCATCAATGGAAAGGCCAACAGTCTCGGGACATACGATGTGTTTTTTGGTGATTATAAAAAGATGTTTGAAGCGCCGGAAAACTACAAAAAGGTCACAGTGGACGACATTAAGCGCGTTGCAACCCAATACTTCACCGAGCGCAACCGCACCGTAGGCTACCTGCTTCCCGAAAAATCGAAATAACAGCCATTCAAATTCAAATTGGAATGAAAAACATATTGATGCTAATGCTCGCCCTCTGCGCATTCGCGGCCAAGGCGCAGAATAATTTCAAAGTACCGCCTTACGAGACTTTCAAACTCAAAAACGGGCTCACCGTTTATCTCATGGAGCAGCACGAGGTGCCGCTGATCAACGTTTCGGCGGTATTCGACGCCGGTTCCATCAACGACGGCGAGCGCTACGGGCTGGCCAGCCTGACAGCCGATGCATTGCTTTTCGGCACGCAGAAATACACCAAGGCGCAGATCGAGGAAATGACCGATTATGTCGGCGCGAGCATTTCCACATACGCTTCAAAAGACAATGCGGGCCTGGCGGCTTCATTTGCCGTGAAAGATCAGGAAAAGCTTTTTGAACTGATCCAGCAAGTGCTCATACACCCGGTTTTCGATGCGACCGAATTTGATAAACACAAACAACGGACTCTGCTCGAACTCGCGCAGGCCAAAGAAAGCCCGCGTTCGGTGATTGGAAATTACTATAATGCATTCCTGTTCAACAACTTCCCCTATGCGACGCCCACAACCGGCAGTAAATCGACCGTTGAAAAAATTGATGTAACAGCGGTGAAAGCATTTTACCAAAGCAACTACACCACCGGAAAAGGCGCCATTTCGATTGTGGGCGACTTCAAAGCGGCGGATATGAAGAAAAAGGTAACCGCATTGTTTGGCGAATGGAAAACCGCGCCTGCAAGAATGGTGAAACGCGTGGCCCCCAATCTGGAATTCGACAAAGCCCGCGTGCTGCTCGTGAACAAGGACGACGCTCGCGAGACTACATTCATGATCGGCGGCAAGGGAATTGATTATAATTCACCGGACTACGTACCCGTTACCGTGATCAACACCATTCTCGGCGGCCGGTTTACTTCCTGGCTGAATGATGCATTGCGGGTCAATTCCGGCCTGACTTACGGCGCTGGCAGCCGTTTTACCCGTTACAAATATGCCGGTACATTTGGTATCAGTACTTTTACAAAAAACTCCACGACCGTTCCGGCGATCGATATGGCGCTAAGCGTGCTTGATAGCCTGCATAAAACCGGCATCAATGAAGAAATCCTCGCATCCGCGAAGGCCTATGTGAAGGGTGATTTCCCGCCGGATTACGAATCGGCGGGTGCATTGGCCCGGTTGCTGACGGATATGTTCACTTACAATTTCGACGAAAGTTTTATCAATACTTTCCAGAGTAAGGTCGACGGGCTGACGGTCGCGCAGGCGAAGAACATTATCGCCACCTATTTTCCGAAGGATAAGCTGCAATTTGTCTTTGTAGGCAAGGCCTCGGAGATTAAGGAACAAGTCAAAAAGTACGGCGAGCTGAGCGAAAAGCAGATCAAGGCCGACGGATTTTAGTATATCAATAACAGGTATTGCTTTAAACAGAGACCGGGTCTCGCTAGACCGGGCTCCCGGGGCCCGGCCCACCGGTAACTTTTTGGCAATACCTATCTAAAACAATCAACGAGATGACAATGAAAAAACTAATCGGTCTGGGCTGCCTGGCTGCTGCATTGCTGACGGGCGAAAGCGACCTTTTTGCACAGGGCAAGCCCGTTTACACCGCTCCGATCGGCTTACAGGCATATACATTCCGCGGCAGCTGGGGCAAAGGCATCGAAGCGACGCTGGATACGATCAAATCGCTCGGCGTTACTGAAATGGAAGGAGGCCCCATCGCTGGCATGACTACCGAAGAGCTCCGCAAGCAGCTCGACAAACGGGGTATTAAAATGAAATCCATTGGAGCGGATTACAAAAAACTGAGCGAAAGCGCCGCACAAACGATCAAGGATGCCAAAATCCTGGGAGCGACCTACGTGATGGTACCCTGGATTCCTCACGAAAAAGGCAATTTCAACCTCGAAACCGCGAAAAAAGCAGTAGCTGATTTCAATAAAGCCGGAAAAGAGCTGAAAGAAGCCGGCATTTCACTTACCTACCACAACCACGGCTACGAGTTCGTGCCCTACGAGGATGGTACGTTATTCGACTACATTGTTAAAAACACCAATCCTGAATACGTAAACTTCGAAATGGACGTTCTCTGGACCGCATTCCCTGGACAAGATCCGGCGAAACTGCTCCTGAAATACCCGACCCGCTGGAAACTGATGCACTTGAAAGACCTGAAAAAAGGCGTGAAAGGCGACCTTTCTGGCGGCACGCCAACCACCAACGACGTAGCATTGGGAACCGGCCAGATCGACATCGCCGCCACTTTGAAAGCGGCGAAGAAAGTCGGCATCAAGCATTACTTCATCGAAGACGAAAGCCCGTCATATTTGAAGCAGATCCCGGTTACGATTGCTTATATTAAGAGTATTAAGGAATAGGGAGGAAAGGGAGGATGGAGGAAAGGGAGGATGGAATTAGTTCTGTCCTCCCTTTTGCATATTCCTTCCTCCCTTCCTCCTTCCTCCCTTTCCTCCTTTCAAAGTTACCAGCCCGGATTCTGCTTCAAAGTCGGTGTGCGCTGCAACTCGTCCTGCATGATCGGGAAGAGATAATGCCTTGGCGTTACGAAAACGCGGCTTTCTACGAAATAGCGCTGCATCCGATATTTTTTACCATCCACTTCGATTTTTCCATTCGGGTCTTCGACGGGCTTCATACCATTGATCATACGTTGCGTCTTCGGATAGGGCCAGTAGCCTTGCGAACGCTGTTCGTTGGTCGAACCGGCACCTTGCCACGCCTGCTCGCGCGCGACTTCTTTTGGCGAGCTGGCTTCCAGGTACAGGCGTGAGGTCCAGATCCGGTTATTTTCATAAAACAACTCCACCCTTCTTTCGCGCTTGATGTACTCGTCCATCAACGCCTTACTGCTCTGTGCTTCTGGTGGAATGGGCGCCATGAATGAGCGCTTTCTTACATCATTCAGCATTTGGTAAATCTCCGCATTGGGCCCCGCCGACTCATTTACCGCTTCCGCATAAATGTAAATAAACTCGGGGAGGCGCCACACCGGCGGACCGCTGATGGCAAAACTCTTATCTCGGTTCCAGGATTCGCGCAGGATTTTGCGCAAGAAATAACCGGTCGTCGAAGAGTTGGAAGCTCCGATCTTGTCCGCACCGGTAGCCGTGTTGATCACCTTTCCTTTGAAAGTAGAACCGTGATACACGATGTCGCGGTAAAAACGCGGGTCTCTTTTCACGCTTTCGTAAGGGTTACCATCGTCGTAACCGTCGGTTTTCGCGCGCGAACTGTAAACCGGGTAGCCAAATCCATTCGCCGCAATGTATTCATATTCATCCACTTGCTCCTGAACCGGCATCTGGCGTGAGCTGCCGCCCCAGCTTGGTGGGTAAATGTCGCCCTGCCAGTTATTATCCTTGTCGCGGGTGACGAAGAAAACAGCTTCGTTCTGGAATGACTGCATGTCGTGGTACAAATCCCAGAGCCGCGCGGGTACTTTGGAATTATTATTGTTCACCCCGGCGTCGTCGCGAAAATCGGCTGCGTCGTGCCCCTGATAGAGGCTGTAACGCTGGCGGCCATCGACCTTGAATTCGATTACCGCCTTAGCCGCTTCTTTGGCTTTCACCCAGCGATCCACATTATAAGTGTATTCGCTGGCAAACTGGCGCGTATCGTTCGGGAATGTACCGCCATTCCACATCGGCGTAGCGGCCATCCAGGAAATCATCGCTTTCAGGCCCAGGCACGCTCCTTTATCCACCCGGCCGAAATCGGCACCGCCCCAGCTGCCCGGCACCAATGCAAATGCGGAATCGCAATCCTGCTTGATTTTGGCGGCAATGGTATGGAAAGACTCCTGCTTGAAATCCATCGGATCGGTGGGCTGGATGGTGTGGGTAATATAAACCACCTCCCCGTACATCCGTGCGGCCAGGTAATGGAAGTAGGCGCGCATGAAGTAGGTCTCACCGAGGCGTTTATCGAGGTCGCCAGCTTGCAGCGGGTTATCCGGTGTCTTGTATTTTCTAACGCCCTCCAAAATCACATTCGCCTTGCGGATGCGGGCATACAAATCCCACCAGTACTGCCCGCGGCTGCTGCGATCGGGCATGGCGTTGGGGTTCCAGTCGCCGGTATTGAACTTGTTGGTAAGGCTTCCTTCCGCTGTCGAGCCTTCCGCCTCGTCCGTTACCGGCGCAGACGAGAAGTGTGAGAAAAAAACCAGTGGACTGTTAGAACCTTTGGCATTGTCGTAAAGGTCCGTTACCAATTGGTTCATTTTGTTATATCGGGTAAAGACCTGCTCGGCATCTACCTGATCGTCGGGTTTGCGGTCGAGGAAATCCTGCTGGCAGCCCGACAACACTACAAGGCCGAATGCGATGCTTGTAAATATTCTTCTGGTATTCATAAAAATCAGGTTAAATCAGAATGAAATGTCGACGCCAAAATTCACTACCTTCTGGATCGGGTACCAGTCGCCCGAGCCCTCGCGGGTTTCGGGGTCCATATCCACGTCTTTGAGCCCGTCCCAGGTAAGCAGGTTCATGCCTTGCACGTAAATGCGGAAGTTGTCGATACCGATCTTTTTGATCGCCGTTTTAGGCAGATTATAGCCTACCTCCACCGTTTTCAGACGGATGTATTTCGAATCATACAAAAACAAGCTGCTGTTATTATTCTTGTTGTTGCTATGATCGCCGAAATGCAATGCGGGATAAGTCGCTGTCGCCGCGGTTTCTGGCGTCCAGCGTTTCAAGTGCATCGGTTTCACTTTACCATATTTATCCTGGCTGAAAAGCGGAAAATCGTACACTGCCGCGCCGGACAGCTGCACCGCCGCTCGCGACGCGCCCTGGAACAATGCGCTGAAATCGAAGTTCCTGAATCGCCCTCCTACCGGCAGACCGAACATCAGCTCCGGGTTGCGCGGGTTGCCCACGGCGGTGCGGTCGCCCAGGTCGTCGATTTTACCATCGCTGTTCAAATCCTTGTAAACCACATCTCCCGGTCGGAGCGTACCGAACGATTGAAACCCGCTGCCGTTGTTCATCGCATTCAGTTGATTCGCCTCTTCCTGGTTCGCTACGAACCGGTCGAAAATGTAATCGAAATGCTCGTCGATGCGCTTGCCGGTGTTAGCCCTTCCTGGTGATGCGTAGGGAATCTCATTCATGAAGATGATTTTGTTGCGGGCAAAAGTCATATTCGGACGAACAAAATAGGTAAAATGCTTACCAATGCTGCCGGTCCACCCGAGTTCGAAATCGAAACCTTTGTTGTTCACGATACCCGAGTTGAGGAACGGTGCGTCCTTACCGACGATGTCGGGAAAACCCAGCTTGTTACCACCGCCCATATTGGTGATAATGTCGTAGCGGTGCTCGCGGAAGAGGTCGAGGGTCAACGTAAGGTGTTTTAGGAATGTAGCGTCGATACCGATATTGGTTTTACGTGCCTTTTCCCAGGTCAGGTTCGGATTCGCCAAGTCACCTTCCGACAGGAAACCGCCCGCGCCCGAGCCGAAATTGTCGGTACCGAAGTTGTAGTCGCCACCGCGTCCGCCAAAATATTGGAGGTAAATAAAACGCTTGTCGTCGGGAATCTTGTCGCTTCCTACTAAACCAAACGAGCCGCGGATTTTCAGATTATTGAGCCAGTTTTGGGTATTGGTCATGAAACGTTCCTTCGTCAGCACCCAACCGGCCGCTACCGACGGGAAGAAACCGTAACGTTTACCTTTGGCGAAGTTCTCCGATCCGTTATACGCCGCATTCACTTCCAGCAAATAGCGGTCGTCGTAGCCGTAAGTAGCCCGGGCCGTAATGCCCTGGTAGCTAAATGGCACCTGGTTGTTGATAACCCGCTTAGACCGGTTGAAAAGTACCATTCCCGTTACATCATGCAGTCCGAAGTTGCGCATATAGTCGAGTTTGGCCTGAAAATAGGCCCGGCTTTCATTGCTGTTGTTGTTATACCCGTTCCCGATCGTCTGGTCGATATTGTACTTGTTCCCCGACTTGTACGCACCCGCATAATGCCCGGGCGTGCGGTAAATGTCGCTTCCAGCCGTCGGTACGAATGTCGCATAACCTGGGTACTCGCGGTAACCTTCCGAGTAAGTGCCCACTTTACGATCGATCCAGCCGCCGTCGTTGGCGTCGTAAGAGAACATTCCTTCAATGGCCAGGCCTTTGGTGATAAAATTCAGCTTATGCCCCAGCGAGAATGACCCATTGAGATAGGTGTTTTTCTCATTCAAAAACCCGGTGCGGCTGAGTTCCCCCAAAATGTTGAAGCGGTAAATCTGGTCGCCGTACAGCATTCCGAGCGGATTGTTGGTCTGGAAAACCCTGTTCGCGGGATCGTCGTTCTGTTCCACAACGATCGGCAGGTACGAAGGCTGCGTGTTTGCCAGCTCCACAATGCGCGCAGCTGTGGTGCCGGGTGCATTGCGGTCGGTAATGCGGGCTCCGAGGTCTAGCTTGGCGTAAAAGTTATCCGTAATGTCGATATCGATGTTCGAACGGAAATTGTAGCGTTTGAAAACTGCCTGCGTATTGTTCGTCGTCAGATCGGTGTGGCGATAATTACCATCCTGCTGGAAGTAGTTGGCCAGGACAAAATACCTGGCCCTCAACGATCCACCGCTAATAGATAAACTGTAATCGTGCTGTACACCCGGCTTGAATGCGTAATCGAAATAATTCCAATTGTAGCCCAGGCCATCGGAGTTATCGCCCTTCGCCTTGCGGAAGTCAGCAATGGCTTGCTCGGAGAACAAGTTCAATGTCGTAGGATCGGCGTCCGGGTTATCGTTTCTTCTTGCTTCGTTATAAAGCATCGCATAATCCGCTGAGCCCAGGTAAGTCGGGAATTTAACCGGCTGGTTAATCCCCACCGATCCCTTGAAATTCACTGTCGCCTTATCCTGTACCTTTCCTCGCCTCGTCGTGATCAGGATTACCCCATTCGCACCACGCACACCATAGGGCGCTGTGGCAGAGGCATCTTTCAAAATCGTAAATGTCTCTATTTCGGAAGGTGCGAGGTAATCCATGCTTCTTTCCAGACCATCGATAATCACAATGGGTGCCTTGTTGCCGTAGGTGGCCGTTCCGCGGATGAAAATGTCGCTCCGGTCCACACCCGGCTCGCCGCCGCTGAACTGATTGGCGAACAAACCCGGCAACCTTCCAGCCAATGCATTGGTAATGCTGGCCGTAGGGCTTTGCTTCAAATCCTCTGTGGTAATGGTCGCGATCGAGCCGGTAATGGTCGCTTTACGTTGCGAACCGTAACCTATAATCACGATCTCTTCCAATCCATTCAAATCTTCTTCCAGCTGAATGCTCAGCGCCGTCTGGGTTCCTACTGTCTGTTCTTTTTTGAGATAACCAATAAAAGAAACCACCAAAACATCGCCCGCCTCTGCTTCCACGGTAAACTTGCCGGTGACATCGGCTGAGGTTCCCTTATCGGTACCTTTCACGATCACCGTCGCACCGGGCAACGGATTGCCTTTCGCATCGGTAATGGTTCCGGTAATTTCGCGGATCACCGTCTCGGGCACTGCCGGCACATTAATTTTCGGCACGGGACCGACCCCGTCGTTCACCTCCTTTTTGTAGATCGCGATTTGCTTACCTATTACCTTATACGTCAGGTCTGTTCCTTTGAACGCGGCATTTAGGATAGCCGGTACAGTTTCGTTTCTCAGGTTGAGATTAATATTGATATCCTGCTTTCCTGAAAAAAGATCATCCCTGTAAAATATATGGTAACTGGTTTGTTCCTGAATTTGCCTGAACAGCGTAGCCAGATTTCCGTTGCGGATTTTGACATCCATCCGGCTTTTCTGGGAATACCCCGTCGCATGCACGCTCATCATCGCGATCCATAACAGCAGCACTGTTAGTTTCATGATTCTCAGCAATTTTGATGGGTGCAATTCTCCCAAAGGGCAATACCCTTTTTGGTCAAATTTTTTCATAAATTTGAATCGACTTTTGTGAATACAATGGTTTAAGGATCACTTGCTTGCCGGCAAGTGTGAAGATTCGGGAAACGTTGCCGCGTTTCCCGTTTTTTATGGTTTGATAGTGCTTTCCTCCAATACGTACCTCCTTTCGTTAGGTTGCTGTTTGTAAATGAGCCCGGTAGTCAGCGAGATTCCCTCCAGCGTTTTGCGAATGTCCTCTTGCAGTTCGAGCGATCCGCGGAATGTAACTCCCGCGAGTTTCGGTTGTTTTAGTTCAATATCTACCCGGTAATACCTTGATAGCTTTTTCAGGATTTCGGCCAGTGGCGCACTGTTCAATTCCAGATAGCCGTCTTTCCAGGAAACATATTCGCGCACATCCACCTGTTGCGTCTGCAATGTTGCCCGCTCCTGGTCGAAAACGGCCCGTGTGCCCGGCGTGATCTTCGTCTTTTTCGATCCGAACAATGCCTGCCGCTGGGTGGTGAGCTCCACACTCCCTTTGGTAAGCACCGTCGCCGTGTAAGGATCATCATCATAGGCACTTACATCAAATTCGGTCCCCAGCACTTTTACCTCCATATCTTTGGTATGCACATAAAAAGGCGCGTTTTCGGCGTGGGTAACCGAGAAGTACGCCTGGCCTTCGAGGTATACCTCACGCTGGCCTTTACCGAAATGCGACGGATAAACCAGCTTGGAGCCGGAGTTCAGCCAGATACGCGTCCCGTCGGAAAGCGTCAGCACCGACCGCTTGCCGTAGGGCACGATCAATGTATTAAACTGCTGATCCCCGGCCACTTGCTGGCCTATTGTCGATGAAGAGTCAACTTGAATGAGCGCACCGTTGTCCTTATAAACGACGCTCGAATGGTCTTTCCGCAGGCTCACCGCGCGTTCATCGGCGAGAATGAGCCGGGTTTCTTCCGGTATTTCCTTCGCTTTCGCGGCCACATCCTGCATTACCCGCGCGGAATCTTCGTAGAAAACCAGGTAGCCGACGCCCGCGAGCAACAGCAACGTCACCGAAGCCGCAGCGGCGATCCAGAATGTATTAAATGATCTTTGCTTTCTCCGCGAGATGGTTTCTTCCACCTGGTTCCAGAGTGCATCCTTTTCGGTTGGGGAAAAGGCTTCGTTACGGAGGGTTGTAAACAGCAGCTTCGCCCTTTCGCCGGCCACTCTTTCCGCTTCGGTCAGATGTTCCGGCTCCGGTATCGGCTCCTGTTTGTTGCTTTTTCTTTTCATGGAAGCGCTTGTTTAAACTACAAGAGCGCAACCGGTTGCAGATATAGACTTCTAAAAGGATTTATTTTAACAAAAAATAGAAAATATTTTCTTAACAACACATTATCAGGAAGATAGCCCCAAATTCCAGCTTACCTCGCAGCTCTTTGAGGGCCCGGTACACGAATGTGCGGCACGTAGGGACGGAAATCTGCATGATCGCCGCGATTTCGTCGTAGTCGAGGTCCTGGTGGAAACGGAGGTAGAGAATCTCGCGCTGGCGATCGGGAAGCAGGTTGATCTCCACAGCCAGGTGGTGCAGGATTTCGCGCTCCTTCTCGTCGGTGATCAATTGCTGCTCTATACTGAAAGTGAATGCATTAATGGCAAGTGAATCTTCCGTATCCCAGCGGTCGAAACGCAGCATGGACGATTTCCGGTGCGCCAGGTGCAGCTTCCTGCGGAGTGATTTCAGGAGATAGAATTTCACATTGACCTCCTGTGCCAGATTTTTCCGGTAGCCGTGCAAATCGATGAACAAATCGTGAATGCAATCCTTCACCAGGTCACGGTCGGTACTGTACCGCATACCGAATGCATACAGCACGTCGGCGTACTGGTCATAAAGGTCGCTAAACGCATCTGAATCGCCGGAAATGAAGCGTAGCCAGGTATCATGGTCCGGGTCTGAATGTGTCATAACTCAAGTTCAATGCATATTTCCCGAAAACGTCTCTCCAAAAGGTTTGTCCAAAAGGGCATTAAATTTAGTGAGTATCTATTAAACTTATTAAATATCTCCTGTTTCTTCTCCCTATTTTTATACCAGAAGAATTGGTGCAGCCGGCATATTTGCCAAGTCTGAAGATACTTTTTACTTTGCATCAAAAAAGCAATCAACATGGAACCAGCACTATTGAATGAAGTCCCGTCGCTCGATTTGGCCGATTTTACATCGGGAGATGCCCGGCGAAAGCAGCAGTTTGTGGAAGACCTGGGCGCGGCATTTACCAACATCGGTTTTGTAGCCATTAAAAATCACGGGTTAAGCGACGCGCTGCGTAACGATCTTTACGAAAATGTAAAGATATTCTTCTCGCAGCCGGACGAAGTCAAAAAAAAGTATGAGTTCCCTGAGCTTTTCGGTCAGCGCGGTTACATTGCCAAAGGCAAAGAAACGGCAAAAGGTTTCAAAGTAGCCGATTTGAAGGAATTTTACCACGTAGGGCAGCCCGAGCCGATCGGCCAGATGCCTTCCAATATTTTTCCGGAAGAGCTTCCCGATTTTAAAAAATACACCCTCGAAGTGTACCATACTTTCGAAAATACGGGCAAAACGCTCCTCCGCGCCATTGCCATTTACCTGGGTCTACCTGAGGATTATTTTGAAGATAAGGTTAAAAATGGCGATAGCCTGCTGCGTGCATTGCATTACTTCCCTATTCCAAACCCCGAGCTGGTACCGGAAGGTGCGGTAAGAGCTGCGGCGCACGGCGATATCAACCTCATTACCCTGCTCATGGGTGCCAGCGCCGAAGGCCTCGAAGTACTCCGCCGCGACGGAGAGTGGATCGCTATTACCGCATTGCCCGACCAGATTGTCGTGAACGTGGGCGATATGCTCGACCGGCTGACGAACCATAAACTCAAATCGACCATTCACCGGGTGGTGAACCCGCCGCGGGAGAAAATGGGGAGCTCACGCTATTCGATCCCGTTCTTCATGCACCCCCGCGCCGACATGGACCTGACGAGCCTGGATAGTTGTGTGACAACGGAACATCCGAAGCTGTATACTAACATGACCGCCGGGGAGTTTCTCGATGAACGTTTGCGGGAACTCGGTTTAAAAAAATAAAAGCTCCTCAGCTTGTCCTATCCACCCATCCGTCGCTTTCGGTACATCATTTACCTGATGGACATCCTGCTGCTGTCGCTGACGGCATTCGGAGGACCGCAGGTACATCTGATGATGATGATCGAGCGTCTGGTGCACAAACGGCGGTATGTCACTGAGGAAGAGTTGCTTGAATTACAAGCACTTTGTTCCATCCTGCCTGGCCCCAGTTCCACGCAGACGGTCACGGCAATTGGCTTGAAAATAGGCGGGCAGCCGCTCGCCTACCTGACGTTGCTCGTATGGTCGCTGCCTGCGATGGTACTCATGACGCTCGCGGCCATCGGCATACATTACCTCGAACGGAATTCCATTTCGCTGGATTTCACACGGTTTGTGGGGCCTATGGCGGTTGCATTCCTGATGTACGGAGCTTCTTCCATTGCCAGGAAAGTCATCCACAACACCCAGGGCTGGACATTCCTCGTCATTTCTACAATCCTCGCGTACATGTACCCGTCGCCTTACATGACGCCCGTGCTAATCGTGTGCGGAGGCGTGGCTTCTTCGCTTAATTTCAAGAAGCACGAAAAGATGGAAAAGGCCCAGATCCGTATCAAATGGCGTCCTATCATCTTCTGGATTTCCGTGCTGATCGCGGCAGCTATTATCGGTAAAATCACCAATTCATTGCCTGTCAGGCTTTTCGAGAACTTCTACCGGAACGGTAGCCTGGTTTTTGGCGGCGGACAGGTGCTGATCCCTATTTTGTACAACGAATTTGTGGAGTTCAAGCATTACCTGACCGAGCAGGAGTTCCTGGCAGGCATGGCGCTCACGCAGGTGGTGCCCGGGCCTGTGTTCTCCATTGCCACGTTTGTAGGAAGTGTATCGCTGCAATCCCACGGCTGGTTCGGCCAGATCGTCGGCGGGTTTGTGGCAACCGCTGGCATCTTCCTGCCCGGCACGTTCTTCATCTTTTTTGCCTACCCTTTCTGGGACCAGCTGAAACGCTACCGTGGCATACGGGCTTCCCTGGAAGGCATCCACGCCGCCAGCTGTGGCCTCACCATCGCCGCCGCCATCTCGCTCTTTCAGCCGATGATGACGAATATGCAGCCCGTGGCTACCGTTATTGCGACGCTGGTGGTGGTTGCATTCGGGAAAGTGCCTTCGTATTTGATCATTCTGGCCGGGTTGTTGCTGGGGTTGGTGTTTTGATGGCGGATTTAGGCTGAGAAAGAAATTCATGTGTATATTTACTTGAATAGTTTTCCCAAACCCAATGACCAGACACCACCTTATCCTACTAACACTCCTTTTCCTAGCAGCATTTACTTCAAAAGCTCAAATCAGCACCCCGCCCGGCTTTTTGCAAAACAAAACCAGCACGTCCCGACAATGGGTCGATTCCGTTTTTGCGACTTTGACGCCCGACGAGCGCATTGCCCAGCTGATTATGGTCGCGGCGGTATCGGATACCAAGCGGGCATTGATTGATCCCAAAACGAGTAATCCGGCGGTAGTGGAGAAATTGATCCGCGAAAATAAAGTGGGCGGGATCGTATTTTTTCAAGGCGGGCCAATGCCACAGGCGAGATTGACGAACTATTATCAGTCGATTTCCAAGGTACCGCTTCTGGTGGCAATGGATGCGGAGTTTGGTCTGGCGATGCGGATCGATAGTACGGTCCGGTACCCGTATCAAATGACTTTGGGCGCCATTCAGGGGAATAACGACCTGATTTACGAAATGGGCGCACAACTCGCAAAACAAGCGCGGAGGCTCGGAATGCATATTAATTTTGCTCCGGTTGCCGATGTGAACAATAACCCCAATAACCCGGTTATCAGTTTCCGGTCGTTTGGGGAGAATAAATACAAAGTAGCTGAAAAGGCCGTCGCCTACATGCGGGGAATGCAGGACAATGGACTACTGACCAGCGCAAAACACTTCCCTGGCCACGGCGATACCGGCACCGATTCGCATTACGACCTTCCGTTGATATCCCATTCGGCACAACGCATTGATTCACTGGAACTTTATCCGTTCCGCGTGCTCATTAACAATGGTTTGAGCGGCATGATGATCGCGCATTTGAGCATTCCTGCACTGGACAAAACGCCTAACTTGCCCTCTACCCTATCCAAACCGATTGTAACAAACCTGCTGCGCAGCCAGCTCGGATTTGAAGGGCTGATTTACTCCGACGCGATGAATATGAAGGGGGTAACCAAATACTTCCCCGACGGCAAAGCCGATGCAATGGGCCTCGAAGCAGGCATGGATCTGCTGGAATTCACCGAGGACGTGAACAAATCCATTGCAGAGATTAAAAAGAGTATTGCCGAAGGCAGAATCACACAGGCGGAGATCGACTACCGCTGCCGCAAAGTGTTGGAAGCGAAGGCCTGGGCGGGTCTTAACCATTACAAACCGGTTGATCTGAACAATCTTTACCAAGACCTGAACCCAAAAGCCGCTGAGCTAACTAACCGCCTGCTCACTGAAAAGGCCCTTACAATACTTAAAAACGATAATAGTATCCTGCCGCTTCGGGCGCTGGATACGTTGAAAATCGCCTCCGTTTCCGTAGGAGCTGATACTGCTACGACGTTCCAGAACACATTGGGGCTTTATACGACCGTCGACCATTTTCAAATTCCCGCTAAGGCTACTGCCGATCAGATCGAGGCGGTGCGTTCGAAATTGAATGCATACAACCTGCTGCTGGTAGGCGTGCATTTGGGCAGCATTTCCCCGCGGACAAGCTATGGCCTCACCGAGCCAATGAGCGCAGTTTTGCAGGAACTGATCGCCACCAAAAAAGCGGTGGTTTCTGTTTTTGGAAATCCATATGCTTTGAACAAAATGCCGAAAACCGACGACGCGAAGGCGCTGATCATGGCTTACCAACTTACGCCCTATACGCAGGATTTGTCGGCCCAGTTGATTTTCGGCGCTATTCCGGCATCCGGCAAGCTGCCCGTGACGGTCAATGCACAATATCCTTATAATGCAGGCATCGAAACTCCGGCGCTCGGCAGATTGAAATACACCATTCCCGAAGAAGTCGGGCTGGATTCGAAGGTTATTACTTTTAAAATAGATTCCATCGCCAATGCTGCTGTAACCCAGAAGGCAACGCCGGGCTGTGTGGTGCAGCTGGCCAAAGACGGGAAGGTATTTTTCCGCAAAGCCTATGGGAAGCATACCTACGAGGGTAATCACGCGGTAAAAGTGACGGATTTGTACGACCTGGCCTCGGTAACCAAAATCACCGCTTCGACCCTCGCATTGATGAGCCTCTGGGACGAGAAAAAGTTTGATCTGGATGCGACTATGAAGGACTACCTGCCCGACTTTGAAGGTTCCAATAAAGCAGACTTGCAATGGCGCCGTGTGCTTACGCACAGCGCCCGTCTGAAAGCATTTATCGTACTTTGGAAAGAAGCACAAAAAGCCGACGGCAGCTGGAAAAGGAAAACGTTCAGCACTAAACAATCCAAAAGATACCCTACGTCGGTAGTGGGTGACAGCCTGTTTATTTACAAGAATTACGACAAAACCATTTTCAAATCGATTCGCGATTCTCCTTTGAATGAAAAGGAAGGTTATGTTTACAGCGACCTTTCATTCATCCTCTACCCACAGATTGTCAAGCGGTTAAGCGGCGAGAATTTTGAAGATTATCTTAAAAACCACTACTACCACAAACTGGGCGCCAATACGCTCACTTTCAACCCGAAACGCTTTTATAAACTGGACGACATCGTGCCTACCGAGCGCGACACGTTCTTCCGCATGACGCAGCTGCACGGCCAGGTACACGACGAAGCCGCTGCAATGCTTGGCGGATTGAGCGGCCACGCGGGGCTTTTCGGCACTTCCAATGATGTGATGAAAGTGTGGCAGATGTATTTGCAGGATGGCTATTACGGTGGCCAGCAGTTGTTGAGTAAGGATGCATTGATCGAGTTTACGCGCTACCAGTATCCTGAGGAAGGCAGCCGCCGAGGTATAGGGTTTGATAAGCCGACTTTCAAATATACCGGCAATGCTCCGCGGTATGCGAGCCCGTCGAGCTTCGGGCATACGGGCTACACCGGCATTATGACCTGGGCGGATCCTGCCTGGGGGTTGAACTACGTCTTTTTGTCGAACCGGGTGTATCCAACGCGTGAAAACAATAAAATCTCGTCGATGAACATCCGCACGTCGATCATGGATGTGGTTTACGAGCAGCTTTTAAAAAAGTAACCCCGGTTATCCGCAGCGAACCCTGAACTCGCTACCTTTGCAGTATTCACGAACAAGGCTACAACTATGTACTATCGGTTTGACAAGGAAAAAGCATCGCGACGGCCCGGAATCACGCCGTTGAAGGAGGCTATTGACCAAATGCTCGACAGGTACAAGCTCCGTAACCGATTCGACCAATCGTACGTGGTTGCACACTGGGACAAGATCATGGGTTCGGCGATTGCCACCCGTACCAAGAAAGTGTACATCAAAGACGGCACCCTTTTCCTGCAAATCGAATCCGCGCCGCTACGCAACGAACTTTTCCGCGCAAAAAGCAAAATCATCGAACTCATCAACCGGGAAATGGGTAGTGCGTTGGTGCAGGATGTGGTTTTTGTTTAGCATTGCTTATTACTCTAAATGAATCCAATCCAATTTCCTGCATTTCTGAAACCCGGTGACCGCATTGGGGTTTTGGCTCCTGCCAGCATTGTGAAATATGAAGATGTTCTTCCCGGCATTAAGTTGTTTACCGAACAATGGGGCCTGGAAGTGGTCGAGGGGAAAACGCTGAGAACTTCATTTAACCAGTTTTCGGCTTCCGATGAAGACCGGCTGACGGATATGCAGCAAATGTTAGATGATCCTTCCATTAAGGCCATCATTGCCGCCCGCGGAGGGTACGGTTGTTCACGGATTGTGGATAGCCTTAATTTCGATACGTTCCTCCAAACCCCGAAATGGATTGTCGGTTTCAGCGACCTGACGGCCTTTCTTTCGCGAACTTTCCAGCTAGGCTTTGCGAGCATTCATGCGCCGATGGCCAAAACCATTACTTGCGCCGGCGCAGAACTGGCAGGGGAATCGCTCAGACAGATGCTTTTCGGCGAAATGCCCGCCTATGAGATACCCGCCCATCCCTTGAACCGCTCCGGCCACGCAACTGCCCAGGTGGTAGGCGGAAATCTGTGCCTGCTTGCGCATATGATCGGCTCCGACACAGAGACGGATACGGATGGCAAAATACTCTTTATCGAGGATATCAATGAATATCTGTACAATCTCGACCGGATGATGATTCAGCTCAAACGGTCGGGCAAGCTGGCGAAACTGGCGGGACTCGTCGTAGGGCAGTTTACAGACATGAAAGACAACAACAGCCCGACTTTCGGAAAGGATTCCTACCAAATAATCGAAGAGCATGTGGCGGCGTTCGGTTATCCTGTATGCTACGATTTCCCCGTTGGCCACGTCGGCGACAACCGCGCGATGGGCGTGGGTATGGAGGCTGCGTTGTGCGTCGATGGCGATGGCGTGCAACTCCGTTTTCTATCAAATTCCGCAGCTGTTTAGCTAAGAGATATGACAAATTTCAAGGACAAGGTCGTGTGGATCACGGGGGCGTCGTCGGGTATCGGCGAGGCATTGGCAATGGCTTTTGCCAAAGAAGGTGCGAAGCTCGTATTAACGGCCCGCCGCCGCGAGGAATTGGAGCGGGTGAAACAGCTGACTGCATTACCTAATGCGGACGTATTGGTATTGCCTTTAGATGTCACCCAATTCGATCAGGCCGGGCCTGCCGCCGCGCAGGTAGTAGCCCATTTCGGACGCATTGATATAATGGTGCACAATGCGGGCGTCAGCCAGCGTTCGTATATAGACGACACTGACCTGGAAGTTTACCAGAGCCTGATGAATGTCAACTTTTTCAGCACGGTAGCGCTTACAAAAGCAGTATTACCGCACATGATCGCCCGGCAATCCGGCCACTTCATTGTCATGAGCAGCGTTGCAGGAAAGATCGGCACGATTATGCGTTCTGGTTACAATGCGGCCAAACACGCCTTACATGGCTTTTACGACTCGCTGCGCGCTGAGGGTTATAAGCATAACATCAAAGTCACGACCATTTGCCCCGGCTATATCCGCACAAATATTTCCTTAAATGCATTGAATGCCTCGGGGGACAAATTCGGTAAAATGGATAGTAACCAGGCCAAGGGCATACCCGCCGATGTTTGCGCCGAAAAAATATTGGATGCCGTCAGGAAGGATAAAAAGGAAATCTATATCGGTGGTTTTAAAGAGGTTGCAGCCATTTACCTCAAAAGGTTCTTCCCGAACCTGCTGTTTGACCAGGTCAGGAAGAACATTCCGGAATAGCCATAATGGCTATTCCATAGCTGCTATTTTCCCTTCGCTTTTTCGAGATAATCGGTAGCCAGGCGGGCGATGGAGCGCACGCCGAGCACGAGGCTGCCTTCGTCCACGTAAAAGTCGGGCGTGTGGTGTGGTGCGGCTTCCGCTACGCTTTTACCTTTTGGCATACCTCCCAAAAAGAAGAAAAAACCGGGTACTTTCTGCTGGTAAAAGGCGAAATCTTCGGCCCCGGTTTTAACAGGAATTACATTTACATTCTCTTTTCCCGCCACATTTTCCAGTGTCCCGATCATTTTGGCGGTCAACGCTTCGTTGTTGACTGTTACCGGGTACATCACATCGATATCAACCGACGCAGTAGCTCCGGCGCTTTCCGCTATGTTGGTTGAAATCTCGTGGAGGCGCTTGTGCACATAAGAATGCATTTCTTCATCAAAGGTCCGGATGGTACCGATCATTTTGACGGATTCCGGGATAATATTCTGTCGCACGCCGCCATGTATTGCCCCTATGGTCACCACGGCGGGTGCTTGCGTGAGGTTCAGGTTACGGCTCACGATGGTCTGCAATGCAGTCACGATCTGCGAAGATGTCACGATCGGATCAACGCCCGACCACGGATAGGCACCGTGCGTTTGTTTTCCTTTTACGTCAATACTGAAAAAATCCACCGCAGCCATCGTCGCGCCGGAGCGGTAGGAAATCTTACCGACTTCAATCTGCGAATCGATGTGTAGCCCGAAAATCGCATCGACCTTCGGATTCTCGAGTACTCCTTCCTTCACCATTAGTTCAGCTCCTCCCTCCTCACCTTCCGGCGCTCCTTCTTCGGCCGGTTGGAATATGAATTTGATAGTCCCGGGAAGTTCGTTCTTCATAGACGCCAGCACTTCGGCCACGCCCATCAGAATCGCAATGTGCGTATCGTGCCCACAAGCGTGCATAACACCCGTAGTCTGACCTTTGTATTCGGTCGTCACTGTCGATTTGAACGGAATATCCACCCGCTCCGCTACCGGCAGACCGTCCATGTCCGCCCGCAAGGCAACGACCGGACCTGGTTTCCCGCCTTTCAGGATTCCTACCACGCCCGTATGCGCAACGCCAGTTGTCACTTCGATCCCCAACCGTTTCAGGTGGTTGGCAACCTTCTCAGCCGTTTTGAATTCCCTATTGCCCAATTCGGGATTCTGATGAAAATCGCGCCGCCATTCCACCAGCTTCTTTTCCAATGCCGGTGCTTTCTGATCGATCGATTTTGCTAATGGTGATTGTGCGTAACCTGACTGTCCGACCGCAACCGCGATCAGGACCGCTGCCGACATCCGGCAGAACTTGTTTGAAATCTTGCTCGTAAAAGGAGTTGTCATAGGAAGTTGTTAAAGGACCAGATTTTCAAGATCGGAAAGAAATGCTATGGTTCCAAAATAAAAAAGGCCTTATCCGCAGTGGATAAGGCCTTGAATATGCAAATGCTTGAAATCAATGCTCGTCTTCGCGGAAACCGGTACGACGGTAGCCGGCATATTCATACTGCTCTCCCGGCACTTCCTTGAACTCAAATTTCACATAGATGGAGTCCGTTTTGTTGCCTCCGGGAGTGGTTGCCGCTCCTTTGATGATTTTACCTTCCAGAATCGACACCGCGCTAGCGCCTGTGTTGAGGTTGGGCAGATCTGTGGATGCATTAAAAGTCATACCAGCGAGGCTAACCTTCGATATCACTTTGATCGGCGGATAGTCGTAAGGTTCCAGCAAACCGTGGTCATCCACAATGAGGTCTGTTTCATTATTTTCAGCGGTGTTGGCTGTTGTAACCAGGTGGTAGCCGATGCCCTGGTCTTCACCGGCTGCATACAACTGTACCCACCATTCGCCTGCCATTGCTTGCAGCTTAGTGCCTTCGAGAGCCGGTTCGCTGCCAAGATCGCAGGAAGTCATTGCGAACACCAATAGTATCAGAGAATACTTTATATATTTCATAACGTCAATTTTATTGTTTTACAAAAGTGCGAAGCGCTGTACCAAAGCCCGGGTTGATTACAACCCAACTGTAAGACACCCCTTCTTTGATCGTTGCATTGGTACATTCGAATGCATTACCGGGTGTCAGCTGGTAAGGAACGCCAAGTTTGCCTTTATCGAAATAATAAAAGAAAACAGCATCGCCGGGAGACGGAACCGCCACACCACCGACGTTATCCGCCTTATAGAGGTTGTCAGCTACTTTTGTCACTTTGGAAACACCCAGAGCTCCCGCATTACGTTTGTATGAACCTGTGATGTCAACACCCCAGGCGGCGCTCGAAATTACCCCTACATAGCGGTATTCGGTAGACGAGTATCCGTCCTTATTCACCGCATCGTATTGAATCGTATAAACGCCCGGTGTTTTTGTATCCACCGTTCCGGTCACTTTCACCTCGATGTCCTTATCACCCTCCTTGGCGCCGGCACCCGGGTCCGTAAAGGCGGCACCTGCTTTTACCACATTCCACTGCTCACCTTTCAAAGTGATAATGGGGTAGTAAGTAATCGTCGAAATGCCTTCCGTCACCTTATCCTCCTCGCACGAAAATGCTGCAAACAAGGTCAAGGCTGTTAATATAAGTTTTAGTCCTTTTTTCATAATATCAGTTATCAATGACCTTCAATTATTTCATCCACCAAACCTTGGCCGTAACCGGTACTGCCGCAGGCGCGTTTATATTACCATCACGTGAGGTGGACGTGTATGGAACACGTTTGGGCAATGCATTGCCAACGACAGATTTCGCTGCAACAGTCCATTGTCCGGGAACGTAGCTCGCATTGGTAGTAGCAACCGGCGATTTTTCAGGATAGCCAGTACGCGCCTGATCCCAGAACGACTCATATCCCTGACGGAACATGGCAACCCATTTTTGGTAAATGATCGCTTTCAGTTTGGCCTCCATATTGCCGGTCGACGGGTACTCGTAAACTCCGCCTTTTGCGATCTTTTTGGCGTCGAACGCAATATTGAATTTCGCATATGCCGCCGTTACCGCCTTGTCATAGAACTCTTTCGCCTTGGCGTCGTTCCCGATGCGGAGGTAGGACTCGGAGAGCATGAAATAGACCTCATCAATACTAAAAAAGTAGAATGGGTCGGTTGCGGTCATTTTTGCTACGCTGGGCGTGTTGGGTCCAATCGCTGTATTAAGGAAATCACCTTGTTCGAGGCCGGATTGACCGGTGGTGCCGGGTGTAAAGTAAGCTGCGAGCCTGGCATCGTCTCCGTTTGCCTGCAAATAAGTCTGGAGCGTCCGGCTCAAACGCAGGTTGGTTCCTGTATTCAGCTGGCGTACGTTGTTCTCGTACAATGGATTGCTGCGGTTCGGTTCGTCTACAAACTTGGTAACCGCCGCATCATCTTCCAGTAATGGCGTATTCGCGTCAAGCATTGCTTTGATAGCTGCGACAGCCTGAGTTGCATTCGGGCTCGCGGTTTGGCGGAGATACATTTTCAGCTTCAATGTGTTCACGAAACGTTTCCACTGGTCAATCTGATTGGCTGCGCTTAAACCTCCGTACACGAGGTCGGACGACACCGCAGTTGATTTGCCATTGTTAAAATCAAGTGCCAGGGCAGCGTCGAGCCTTTTCAGCAATTCCGCGTACACGGCAGGACCGTCGTCATACTTCGGTGCTTTGATTGTTTCAACCTGTAATGCCTCAATCAGCGGAATTTTGTCAAACCAGTCGGCCAGCATCTGAAAGCCATAAGTTTGCACGGCCACCGCTTGCAATACCATGTTGTTGTTACCGGTTGCAGTTGCCTTGATCTTCACATCTTCGAAGTCGTTCAGACCACCTGCGTACAATTCTGTCCATGCGATATTGTAGTCCGACGGTTGGAGATCGTAAGAATCGATGCCACGGTACTGAGAGCTCGCATTGGACTGCGTCCAGTGCTGTGACCAAAGTCCGCCGATGATCGCAAAATCGCCTCCAACGACACCAAGAACCGAGGCCTGCGCTGCGGGCAGCACAAATTCGGGCGCTACGTTCGTCGGGTTATTGGGATCTTCGTTTACGTCCAGCCAGTCGTTGCAGGAGCCCAGTGAAAGCGCCGCAAGAAGCAGGACACTATTTTTTATAATACCTTTCATTTGAATCCTAATTAGAATGATAGATTTAACTGAACGCCGTACGTTGCGGTAGAAGGGCCGGCAGAGAATTCACCATACAGGTTTTTCAGGCTGGTTCCGAACGTATTGGCTTCCGGGTCTACGACGTGGTTAGCCTTTGGCGTCCACAAAACGAGGTTGCGACCGAAAATACCCACCGATGCACCCCTTACCGGCAGCTTTTCCAGCGACTTCTTAGGCACGGTGTATGTGAGCGACACGTTTCTTAGTTTGAAGAAAGTTTTCGGCAACACGTGGTTATATTCGTTAGCTGATGTCGATCCACCGTAGTAAGTGAACACATCGGCACGAGATACAGGAACAGTGTTTGTCGCATAAGTATTATCTCCGGTTTTGATCACCGAACCCGGCACAACAAACGGCTCGCGGTCGTTGTATTGAGACAAATATGAGTTACCGTTGAAGTAGTTCAAACGAGCGGTGTAGGAGTAAAACACCCCTCCGTTACGATAGTCGCCGTTCGCGCTGAACTTGAAACCTTTGTAGTCCAGGTAGGTTGAGATACCCAAAGTATAGTTCGGGTTGACAGAACCTCTGTAAGTTTCTTCCGAGCTCACCAGCGGCAAACCCGTTGTTTCGTTTACGATCGTATTTCCGTTCGGGTCACGCTGTACATCAGGAGAATAGATGGCGCCCAGCGGCTTGCCTACCACCGCACGCAGCTTCACGTTGTAGCTGCTGTTCAGGAGGATGTTTCCTGATCCGCCTTCCAGACCCAGTGATTCTACTTCGTTCCAAATCTTGTTGTAGTTTACTGTAACGCCCCATTCGAATTTCTCAGCGCGTATCGGGATCAGGTTCAATGCCAATTCAACCCCTTTGTTCCTTACGCTACCCAGGTTGACCGTCTGCGTCGTAGCACCGGTTGCCGGTTCGAGGGCGAGGCTAATGATCTGGTTTTTGGTCAGCTTGTTGTAATAACTCAGGTCAAGGCCAACGCGTTTTCCGAAGAAACCCAACTCAAGACCTCCTTCGTATTCGGTCGAGATCTCAGGTTTCAGATTCTGGTTTCCGAGGTTATTTGACACTTCATAAGCATTCAAACCACCGAATGGGAAGTTGATGTTACCAAAGCCACCCGCACGCGTAGAGCCCGGCACATATACAGAATAGACCTGATAAGGATCAGCATCGTTACCCGCAGATGCGGCCGCGAAACGTACTTTCACGAAAGGAATTTCTGCCGGCAGTTTGAACACGTCGGACAATACGGCGCTGATGCTCGCGCTCGGATAGAAGTATGAGTTTTTGCCTTTTGGCAGCGTGCTCGTCCAGTCGTTACGCGCACCTACTGTGAGGTACAACCAGTTGTCGAAACCGAATGTGGCCTGCCCATAGATACCTACCAGACGGCGCTTACTTGATGTAGCGAAAGTAGTAGGCGTCACAGAGCTATTCGAGAGGCTGTAAAACCCAGGAAGATCGAGGTTGGTCACCTTCGCAAAGTTGGTTAGTGCGGTTCTTTCATTGAGGTTGTGCCCAAAGAATGCCTGCACGTCAAAACGGGATCCGAAATTGTGTTTGAAATTAAAGATCAGATCGCTGTTGAACTGGCGGTTTTGTTTTGCCAATTGCGAAACACTACCGAAAACGTCATTGGCAGTACTGTTTGGCGTGCCGTCAGCGATTTTTCCAACATTACCCCAGTCTTTCTGGAATGCGTCGGAATAGTCACCACCCACTCTGAATCTCACATCCAGACTTTTCAGCAACTGATAACCAAATTCGATGTTACCGAAAATACGGTCCTCATCATAGTTGTTACCCTGATTGTACAATGTCCAGTAAGGGTTCTGAGCGTATGGGGTGAAATAGTTATCCAACGTCATGAACTTGTAGTACGGGCTGCTAGGATCCAGCAGCGCTTTTGAATCGACGATCGAGTGGTCGCGCGGGATCTGGATGATCTCCTGCCATACTACTTTACCTCCGCCCGCATCGTCGCCCTGGCCGGTTGCTACCGCCTTCTGGTTTTTGTGAACGTAGTTGATATTGGAGTTTACAAAGAACTTATCCAGTTTCAAACCACCATTCAGGCTCAATGTGTTACGCTTGTACGAGTCAGCATTGGTAGGAACGATCCCGTCAGCCGTTGCATTGGAATATGCTACACGGTAATTGGCGGTTTCGGTGCCGCCCGAAACGGCAATGCTGTTGTTCCACTCATAACCTTTGTCGAAGAAATCTTTCAGGTTGTCTTCCTGTGCCGAGAAAGGTTTCAGCATTTGTGAATTGTCCACAACATTACCCCAAAGGCGTGTCTTGCCATCGAGTTTGGGGCCCCACGAACCGTTTTCGATGCGGTCGAACAAGCCACTCCATCCCTGGCCATAAGTATTTTGCAGGTGGGGAACGCGCAGGATTTGGGATTGTGCGAATGATGACGAAATATCCACCTGCGTTTTACCCGACTTACCTCTTTTGGTAGTAATCAGGATCGCACCGTTGGCTGCGCGGCTACCATACAATGCGGATGCCGAGATACCTTTCAATACGGTAATGCTTTCAATCTCATTAGGGTTGATATCGTTCATCTGGTTACCGAAGTCCATCGAACGGTTGAAGTCATCGTTGCTGTTTTGCGCGTTGGTCGATGAAGTATTACCGCGGTTGTTCATCGGCACACCGTCGATGACGAATAGCGGCTGGTTGTTACCGGTCACAGAGTTGAAACCACGGATGTTAAGTACGGTCGACGCGCCCGGTGCTCCCGAAGCGGTGTTGACCGAAAGACCGGGCACGCGGGCGTTAAGGGCGTCGAGCGGGCTGGTGTTACGGGCTTCTGTGATAGATGTGTTGGTAATCGTGGCGGTACTATAACCGAGTGATTTACGCTCACGCGAAATACCGAGCGCGGTTACGACCACTTCTCCCAGTTGCTGGGCATCGGCTGCCAATGTTACGTTGATCGTCGATTTCGAACCTACCGCAATACTTTGGCTCAGGTAACCTACAAATGAGAACACGAGTGTTCCGGAAGAAGGGACTGAAATGGTGTACTTACCGTCGATATCACTGGTGATACCTCTGGTTGTACCTTTTAGGGTAATGTTCACACCGGGTAGCACGCTTCCGTCATCGGCGGTTACAACTCCCGATACTTGTTTATCCTGGGCAAATGCCTGCCAACCAGGAATTAACAAGCACCCTAAGAATAGAAACAGTAGAGTCTTTCTCATACAAAGGATTTAAAGTTTGTTTAAATAGGACATTAATTGCGTCAAGGTTACAAAAATAATCGTTGTTTCAATCAATTACAATGCCGTACAAATCAATGTCCAGAATATAATTTGGCATAAATCAACTTTCATTGTCAGTTTGTTAGCGCGAAGCAGCAAAATGCTTCTATAAACGTATTTGTTAGAACTTCACGTTTTCCGCCACATTCGCAATCAAAATCGCAACACGCTTCCCCTTTCCTTAGATGAATTTCAAACAATTCAAATATTTGCTAAAAGCGGCTTACCTCTGTGGGTGCAGTTTTTGGTCTAAAATAAGCCGCTTTTTGGACCAAAAAAATTTATATTAATGTACAAACAATATTAAAAAAATCCAAATATTTATCAAAAATTCCTCGATAGGCGGGCATTCTTTATCTTCAAAATTTTTAACCGCCGCTTTATTTAGATTCATTCTTTCAAAATGCCGCGTATACAGGTACCGTACTTCACATGCCCGTATTTACACCGTCCGGTATGTTTGGTGCCTATAAATGTAAAATCCTCAAAAAAAGGCACGCTCAGTTAACAATTAGTTAAAATCAAGCCCATTTTTGAAAAATTCGCATATTTAAAAAAATTGCAAAAATTTACCACAAATGCATATAAAATTCTCCATTTAACCCCCTATAACCAAACTAAATTTTGATATTTCGCAAACAAATGGTTGTAATGGTTAAACTAATAGTTATTTTTGCAACAGTATGTTTACATAACAAACCTAACTTTAAGACTAATTTATGAGGAAGACTTTATGCTCCTTATTGGGGTGTTTGCTGCTATTAGTGACGCAGCTTCATGCCCAGGATCTCGCCGTGACCGGCAAGGTCACCGCAGACGACGGCTCGATACTTCCGGGCGTCAACATTTCTTTGAAAGGTACTACTCGCGGTACCACCACCGACACCCAGGGCCAGTACACGATTTCCACTACTACCGGGGCTACGCTTGTTTTCAGTTTTATCGGTTTTCAAACACAGGAAGTGATTGTTGGAAACCAGTCGGCCATCAACGTAACGCTAAAAAATGATGTCAGCCAGCTTCAAGAAGTGGTGGTAACCGCCCTTGGACAAGAGCGTAAAAGAAACGAGCTCGTGTACGCGGCCCAGCAGATCAACAACGAACAGATCGTACAGGCGCGTAACCCGAACGTAATGAATTCGCTCGCGGGTAAAATCGCTGGTCTTGATATCAAAACCAACAACAACATGGGTGGATCGACCAGCGCGATCATCCGTGGTTACAAATCCATTACAGGCAACAACCAGGCATTGTGGGTAATCGACGGTGTGCCTGTGTCGAACGCCAATACCAACTCGTCCGACCAGCAGACAGGTCGCGCCGGAACCGACTACGGTAATGCGGCTTCCGATATCAACCCAGACAACATTGCATCCATCAACGTCCTGAAAGGCGCTGCTGCAACCGCACTTTACGGTTCACGTGCTTCAAACGGTGTGATTTTGGTAACTACCAAACAAGGTCGCAAAAACAGCTTCGACGTAACAGTGAACAGCGGTGTTACCTGGGGTAAGATCGACAAGAGCACTTATGTGAAATACCAGAATGAATATGGCGCAGGTTATGGCGGCGATGGTTCAAAAAACCAGTTCTACCGGGGTAACCTGGGTTCAGGTGAAGGCGATATCGCTGTTTTTGACGCGGATGCCTCTTTCGGGCCCAAATTTGATCCGAGCAGAATGGTGTATCAATGGGATGCATTTGATCCTTCCTCCCCGACTTTCGGTAAAATGACCCCGTGGGTTGCTGCTAAGAACGGTCCGGCCGCATTCTTTGAAACGGCGGTAACCTCCAACCAAAGCATCAGCATCCTCGGTGGCGGTGAAAACACGACATTTAAAGTAGGTTATACCCGCAGCGACGAAAAAGGTGTTCTGCCTAACAGTAAACTCGGCAAGAACCTTTTCAATTTCTCGGCTTCTTTTGACCTGACCAAGAAACTGACCATCTCAGCCAACGCAAACTACTCGCAGGTAAAAGGTATAGGACGTTACGGAACCGGTTATGATGGCAAAAACCCCAACCAGCAATTCAGACAGTGGTTCCAGACCAACGTGGACCTGCTTGAGCAGAAAGCCGCCTATTTCAGAAACAGACAGGATGTGACCTGGAACTGGGGCAGCCCTACCAAGCCCTTCGATCAGAACGGCCCTATCTACTCAGAGAACCCGTATTTCTCCCGTTACGAGAACTTCTCGAACGATTCGCGTGACAACATCTTCGGTTACGCCGCTGCGGTTTACAAAATCGCCCCATGGGTTGACCTCACCACCCGCTTTGCTTACAACGGCACGCAGGATATGCAGGAAGAGCGCATTGCATTCGGCAGCTCGGACCCTGCTCAATATAAACGCTACAACAGAAGCTTCAACGAGACTAACCTCGATGTGATCTTCAACTTCCGCAAAGCGATCACGAAGGATATCAACTTCTCCGGTTTGGCGGGGGGAAGCATGCGCCGCTCGACTGAAAGTGCAATCCGTGCACAAACTAACGGCGGTATGGTCGTACCAGGTCTGTTCTCCCTTTCGAACTCGATTAACCCGATCGAAGCACCGACCGAAACTTACAGGAGAATCGGGGTGGATGGTCTTTATGCGCAGGCATCATTTGGTTACAAAGACCTTGTAAACCTCGACCTGACCGCAAGACAGGACAAATCGACCACGTTGGTCAAAGGGGAAAATACGTACTTCTACCCTGCGATTGGCGCCAACTTCAACATCTCGAACCTCGAAGGATTGAAAAGACTTGGCTGGCTGACCATGGCGAAACTGAGCGCCAACTACGCAGAAGTAGGTAACGATGCGCCATGGGGAAGCACCATCGACGTGTACGACAAGCCAACCGGGCTAGGCAGCATCCCTTACTTCACGCTGAGAAACACAAAAAACAATCGGGAACTGAAACCGGAAAGGACCAAAAACTATGAATTCGGTCTTGAAAGTGCATTCCTGAACGACCGCGTAGGTTTCAACTTCACTTATTACCGTTCGTCCACGCTCGATCAGATACTTCCTGTATCCATCACCGCTGCAACCGGCTATGCATTCCGTTACGTAAACTCGGGTGAAGTACAGAACAAGGGTATTGAGATCTCTGCTTATGTAACGCCCATTAAAGTGCAGAACTTCTCGTGGACATTGAATCTGAACTTTGCAAGAAACCGTAACAAGGTGATCAGCCTGTACGGCAAAGGCGACCAGGAAGTAACCAATGTTACAATCGCCAGCCTTCAGGGTGGCGTTTCTATCAACGCGGCAAAAGGACAACCCTTCGGTATCATTCGCGGGACAGATTTCATGTATCATGAAGGAACAGGCGAGAAAATCGTTAAATCTAACGGTATCTATGCGGCTACTTCCGCCTCCGATAAAATCATCGGTAACCCGAACCCAGACTGGATCGCGGGTGTAAGCAACACATTGAAATACAAAACATTGTCACTGAGCTTCCTGCTCGACATCCGTCATGGCGGCGACATATGGTCGCTTGACCAGTGGTATGGCGAAGGAACCGGTCTTTACCCGATTACGGCAGGCTTGAATGAGCTGGGAAATCCTAAAAGATCGCCTGTTGCACAAGGCGGTGGTGTATTGTTCCCGGGTGTACAAGCCGACGGAACGAAAAACACCGTACGTGCTGCGAACGTTGACGGAAACGGCGCCACGGCATATGGTTACCCTGGCAACCCGCCAAGAGCGATGTACATCTATGACGCGAGCTACATCAAACTCAGAGAGGTTGCCCTTACTTACGCGCTTCCTCAGGAGATCGTAAGCAAACTGCGCGCATTCAAGTCGATCGACATCTCGTTAATCGGACGTAACCTTTGGATCCTTCACAAAAACATGGAATTCCAGGATCCGGAAGAAGGTCTGGGTTCCGGCTTGCTGAATGGTGCAGGCGGTTACCAAAGCGGTGCTTACCCGGCTGTAAGAAACTATGGTTTCAATGTTAAATTCCGTTTCTAAGCGATATGAAAAAATTAATCATTCTTTTCCTTCCGTTCCTGTTGCTGACGGCTTGCGTCGACAGCCTGGACGATTATAATGTGGATACCAAGCGCCCGTCGACGGCACCGCCTGTTACCCTGTTCTCCAATGCATTGAAAGGCCTGGCCGATACGTTGACCAGCCCGAACGTCAATGTAAACAACTATCGTTTATACACCCAGCAATGGACGACCACCACTTACCTGGACGAACCCCGGTACAACGTTACTGCACGTATCATTCCGGAGTCATTCTGGCGAGGACTGTACAAGGGTGTTATCTCAGATTTGAATGAATCGAGAAGACTGATCAACGCGGATGCGCTCATGACGCAAGCTACCAAGGATGTGCAGCTTGCGCAGATCGAAGTGGTAGAGGTTATGACCTGGGCTGCATTGGTTAACACCTTTGGTAATATCCCGTATTCGGAATCAATGAATCCGGAAAACCCGCTTCCTAAGTATGATGACGCCAAAACTGTGTACGACGCGATCCTGGCCCGTCTGGACGCTGCGCTTCCAAAGCTCGAATCGAAAGGAACACCGTTCGGCGGCGGCGATTTGCTTTACAAGGGCAATATCCCACAATGGGTTAAGTTCGGTAACTCGCTCAAACTCAAACTGGCGATGATCATCGCCGACAGCGACCCCGACAAGGCGAAAAAAATGGTAGCAGAAGCAGCCCCGAAAGTATTTACCAGCAACTCGGACAAAGCGGCCTTCCCATACATTTCGACGCCCCCGAACTACAACCCGATCGCGCAAAACCTGAATGCGCTCTACACCAGCCGTCAGGATTTTATTCCTTCGGCAACGATCGTCACTCCGATGAACGACCTGAACGACCCGAGAAGGCCTTTCTTCTTCACGACGCTTGAAGGCAAATATGTGGGTGGCCAATACGGTTTCCTCAACACCTATTCGAGCTTCTCGCATATCAGCGACAAAGTCATCGATCCGGCTTTCGAAGGGCTACTGCTCGACTACTCCGAAGTTGAATTCCTGCTTGCAGAAGCTGTGGAAAGAGGTTTCATCACCGGTTCGGCTGCTGATCACTATAATAAGGCGGTAACTGCATCTATCACTTATTGGGGTGGAACCGCCGCAGAAGCGACTGCTTACCTGGCACAGCCGAAAGTTGCCTATGCAACAGCGGAAGGAAACTGGAAACAGAAAATCGGCTACCAGAAATGGTTCGCCCTTTACAACAGAGGCTGGGAATCGTGGGTTGAATGGAGAAGACTTGACTTCCCCAAACTTTCCCCTCCCTCGGGCGGAAACGTTCCGGCCGGCCTGGCGATCCCTGTACGTATGATCTACCCGATCATCGAACAGACCCTCAATGGCGCTAACCGCAGCTCTGCGGCAGATGCTATCGGCGGCGACCTTGCTACTACCAAATTATGGTGGGACAAATTCTGACGGCTATTTATTGTATAAACACGAACGGCGGGCCTAGGTCCGCCGTTCGTGTTTATAGCCTAATGCAAGCCTCTATGTTATAGTATACCGATTAAAAATCCAGACATACCGCTTGCTGAATAAATGCTGGGGATGCCCGATTGATGGTTGTAATTCGGAGTCATAAGGTTTTTTGAAAACCCTTCATTACAAAACCTAACTTCGGATGAAATCACCACTACTCTTAATCGGAGTCGGCGTACTCCTATTCTTTCTTGAACCCGCCCGTGCCCAAAACCACGAGGTTGTGGGAAAAGTAAAATCTGCCTCCGACAGTTCATGGCTCCCCGGTGTAACAGTTAGAATAGCCGGGAGCCAATCAGGAACCCTCACCAACGAAAATGGCGAGTTCAAAATCAACGCCCGGCAGGGACAGACGCTGCTATTTTCTTTTGTCGGCTTCCTAAATCAAAGTGTCAAAATTCCCCCTGCCGGCACGCTGAATATAAGCCTGGAACTGGATGAACTTTCACTCAATGAAGTGGTCATAACCGCAGGCGGGCTTACCGCCCAGCGTCGTGAACTAGGAAGTCAGGCTACTACACTGAAATCCCAGGATCTGACACAAGGAAAACCAACAAGCGTCGCGGCTAGTCTGGCAGGAAAGGTCCCGGGCCTGCTCGTAATGGGCGTAAGCAGTGGTGTTAATCCCGCATTCAGACTCGTCCTACGTGGAAACCGCTCTCTGACAGGCAATAATCAGGCGCTGGTAATCATCGATAACATGATTTCTTCGAATGACATTCTCGCGAATATGAACCCCGAGGACATCGATGACATCCAGGTGCTCAACGGAGCGGGTGCAGCGGCATTATACGGATCCGACGCCTCCAACGGTGCATTGATTGTCACGACAAAAAAAGGGAAATCCGGAAAAACCGAAGTGCGTCTCGCTCACACAGCCACACTCGAAAGCGTAAGTTTCCTTCCGCAGTTACAATCCGGTTTTGGCTCAGGCACTACACCCGATGATGTTCCTACATATACTCCCTATGAAAACCAGCAATTCGGGCCGGAATTCGACGGTTCCATGGTAAAAATCGGCAAGCCGCTCCAAGACGGATCTATTCAAACCATTCCCTATTCCGCGCAGAACTCCCGGAAAGATTTCTGGAAAACTGGTCTTACCAATCAAACCGACCTGAGTGTTTCGTCGGGCGATGAAAAAGGCTCTTATTATCTTTCCGCACAATATACCAATCAACACTCCACCGTCCCTTATGAGGGATTCAAGCGTTACAGCGTGCGGGCGAATAGCACCAGGCACGTCTATAAAAATCTGACCGCCTCTTTCAATACCAATTTTGTGGCTACCAGAACTGACATTAGCAGTGCTAACACATCGGCATATCAAAACTTGCTAATGTCTCCCTCGCAAGTGGATATAACGAAATACAAAGACTGGGAGAACAATCCATTTGCAAATCCGAACGGCTATTTTAACGAATATGCACCGAACCCGTACTTCTCGCTGGCTAATAACCGGAACGTTTCACGGCAGGACTACTTTCAGGGTAATCTGGAATTAAAATGGAAAATCCTGAAACCGTTAACGATTACATATAGGTCCGGAATCACTACCCGGAACTTTACCGGTAAAAGCCGGAGCGGAAAGTTTACCTACTCCGATTACACCAAAAGCATTTCTGGTAGTTCCAAAACCGATTTGCCAGGCAATGTGGGCGATTTCAGCGGTTTTACGATGCAATTTGTCAACGATCTGATCAGCGAATTCAAAACGCAACTGACACGAAACGTTAGTCTCAGCTCGGCACTCGGAGTCACATTCCGTGAAAACAGCAGCAAAACCTTATTTGCACAGGCTAACGGATTGGTCCTCACCGATCTTTACAACATCGGTAACAGCCTTTCGAACCCGATAGCGGGAGAAGAAAATTTCAAAGCACGCCAGGCAGGTGCCTACGGGGAGGCCAGGCTGGGTTTCAAGGACTTTCTTTACTTGCACGTTACCGGCCGGAACGACTGGCGATCCATTCTCTCAAAAACCAACAGATCGTTCTTCTATCCGTCTGTGGACGTTTCACTTATCATAACGGACGCATTTCCCGCACTCGCACAATCCGGTTTTCTGCAAACACTTAAATTAAGAGGAGGGTACTCAAAAGTAGGTCAGGTCAATCTGGGAAACATGTTTAACCTGGGTGCCTACTCGTTGAAAAGCACATTTTCTCAGACATCCGGCTACCCTTATTCGAGCGGAGCGGGTTTTACGCTTAACGATAAAATGGTGGCTGCCGAGATCAAACCCGAAATGACCCTCGGGTCCGAAGCCGGGCTTGACTTTGAACTCGGCCCTCTTTCCTTGTCCGGCGGCGTGACTTTCTACAAAACCAACACCATGAATCAAACGATTTCTGTCATGGTGTCGACCGCGACGGGATATCAAAGTCTAACAACGAATGTGGGTGAGGTCAAAAATGAGGGGATTGAAAGTTATCTGCATATTACCCCTTTGAAGCTACCAAACGGCCTTGAGGTTTCACTTTCTGCGAATTATACATTCAATAGCAATAAGGTATTATCCCTTTCCGATCAGGCCGATCAGCTTACACTTGCCAGTGAGGGGAGCACCGCACGCATCCTTGCGAAAGTTGGATCGCCGTTTCCATTATTACAGGTTACCCAATACAATCGTGATCCTCAGGGGCGGATCATTGTCAATCCAATCACAGGGTATCCCGCTACTGACGGTTCCTTCCATAATGTAGGCATCACCAATCCACCCCATATTCTGGGCTTAAACGGTACGATCAAATTCAAAAAACTCCGCCTCTACGCATTGTTAGAATACCGGAACGGTCATTTCATCTACAATTCTATCTCAACCGGCTACGATTTCTCGGGCGCCGGTGTTCGGACAGCCTGGTATCACCGCGATCGTTTTGTAATACCTAATTCGTCCTACAAAAACGCCGAAGGTGAATATGTGCCCAACACGAATATTACCGTCCGCAGCGGTGGCGCCGATTTCTGGACAGACGCCACAAGAAACCGGGGAATCGGTGAAAACTATGCCAATTCTGCCGGGTTCTGGAAACTGAGGGAAGTATCGCTCCGATATGACCTGCCAGCTTCGATCTTATCGAAAACGAATTTTATTAAGGGAGTAACCATGAGTGTCCAGGGCAGGAATCTGTTTATATGGGTCCCTAAATCAAACCTCTACACCGACCCCGAATACAGCCAAAACGGGATCGAAAGTAACGCCGTCGGCTTTACGAATTTAGCGCAAACACCGCCTGCCAGGTACTATGGAGCGACTTTGTCATTCACCTTCTAATTCCCCTGACATGAAACTTACATTCAAATACTGGATACTGGGAGCATTGGTCCTGGCCTCCACTTCTTGCGACAGCTATCTCGATATTAATGAAAACCCGAATGCTGCTACCAGCGCTTCCGCCTTGCTGGTACTTCCACAAGCGATCACCTCTTCCGCCACGCTTTCCAGTTCGTACAATTCATACGGAGGGCATTTCGGAGGATTTATTGCCAACGCGGGCGGGTTTTCAGGATTTGGCAACCTATTTAACTATCAGATCGTGCCGGGTGATTACAATACATTGTGGACCAATACTTACGATAACTTACAGGACTATCGCTATGTCATCGAGCAAACCGAAGGTAACGATGAACTTGCCTATGCCAATGCGGCGGCAAAAATCATGACCGCTCTCAATTATCAACGGCTAGTTGATGCTTTTAACGACATTCCTTATTCGGAAGCATTAAATAGCAACACCACCCTTACGCCTAAATACGACAATGCTGCCATAGTCTATCAGGATCTGGTAAAGCAATTGGACGACGCCATCCAGACGATTGCCACGGCCAAATTCCCTAAAAACCTGAATTCCTCGTCCGATCCCCTATTCAGTGGTAACATGACCAAGTGGAAGCAGTTTGCCAACACGCTCAAACTCCGGCTTTTCATCAGAGTTTCGGGTGTAGCCTCCCTCTCCGATTTTGCACAAAAAGGCATCAGGAGCATCGATGCCAGCGTAGGCTTCATTGCGGATGACGCTATCGTAAATCCCGGATATGTCAAAGACAAACCGAATCCATTATGGAATGCCTGGGCTTATTCCACAACGGGTACGCTTTCCAATTCTTCCCGTACTGCCACGAAGTTCTCATTTGGATTTTATAAAGGACAAAAACTAACGGACAATGGTCGCGGAAGTGTGATCTATAAGAATTTCGAGACTAACACACCCGTCAATCAGCTAGGCAATGAGGTGGACGCCCCTACTATCGTCACCAATTACTCGACATGGTACACAGGTACATTTGGAAGTGCGTCCAGTATTTCGAACTCTTTTGGCATTATGAAAGGGCCTTCACAAGGTCAGCCGCTAATACTTGCAGCTGAGTCGCATTTCCTGCAAGCGGAAGCACGTTTAAAAGGCTATCTCACGGGCGAACCCAAGGACAGCTTCAATGACGGCATTACTGCCTCATTTAAATATTTATACAAAGACGTCACCAACGCAGTCCCGGCAACAAAAGACGTTGCTACCGATGTGGCAACCTATAAAAAAGATAATCCTGACAGTTATCTGGTAAATATAGAATTATCAAAAACAGCTGCCGAGAAACTCGAAGCCATCATTACCCAAAAATACATCGCATTGAACATGATCAACTCGGATGAGGCATGGAATGAATTCAGGCGAACCGCTTTTCCTGTAACTGATCCAAAAGGCGATGCATATCACAATATCGCTTCGCTGCTATCCAATTCTTCCCGGCCCGACAAACTTCCCTCACGCGTATTGTATCCCTCATCCGAACAATCATACAATGCGACGAATTACAAGAGCGTCAACCAATTTTCCGATCTCATTTTCTGGGACCCAAACTGAACCGACCTATGAAAAGAATACTACAAGCAATAACGCTGGCGACTTTTTTCAGCTCACACATATCCTGCCTGAAAGATGAGATGACGCTTGACCCTGAAAATTCGGTCAATGTTATCGAATTTAAAAACCCTTCCAGCTTTGTGTCACCATCTGGTAGCAAATATGCCTTATACACGAGAGCATTCGATCTGGCGGATGAAAGTGAGTATCCGATCACGATAAGTTATTCCGGCGCACAGGTAGCCCCCGAAGATATAACGGTCAAACTGGGTATAGACACTGCAGCATTGAGCCAATACAATGCCGAGCAGCACAAAAAATATGACCTGATCGACGAAAAGCTCTATACACTGGTAACATCCGTGGTGATACCGAAAGGAGAACGAACTGCGGTCGCCAAACTGAAATTTAAAAGCTCAGCATTCGATTTCAGTAAAAAATATGTGCTTCCCATCCAAATCCAGTCTGCCTCGGCTGGCGTTGTCAGCGGAAATTTCGGAACGATCCTCCTGAATGTAAATGCGAAGAATAAATATGACGGCGTGTATACGGTCACGGGCAAAATGTCCGACGCTTCCAACGCGGCATTTGCCGGGCTTTACAGCGTTGGTAAAAAAGTCGAGTACACGCTCGAAACCATCTCCGCCACCGAATGCGTCGTTACTGACCATATCAATTGGGGTGGGGCAGCTTACGTCCCTATTTGGACAGGAACGGGAGTAAGTGGCTACGGCTCCTTCTCTCCTGTCGTTGAATTCGACCCAGCAACAGGCAAGATTATCAGCGTCAAGAACTTTTACGGCCAGCCGGCTTCGAATACGCGTTCGGCACAGCTTAACCCGGCAGGAATAAATATCTATGATGCGACCGCAAAAACTATCAAAATCAGCTATTGGATGTTGCAGCCCAGCGTTGTCACAACTCCGCCACACATCCGCACCACCTGGGAGGAAGAATGGAAATTCCAGAAACCAAGATAAATTACAAGTTTCCCAATAGTCTATTTTCAGCCCCGCGGTTTGCGTGGCTGAACTTTTTTTGGCAAAAAACAGGGCAAAGTCTTCAAAACAATGCCCTTGTGTCGTAGTGTCGTTTGATTTTATTTAACTTTGAGGGTTATCCAACTCTTGAAAAAATGGAATTTCTAAAAAGCGACCGCCTGAATCATCTGAAATACGAGATCCGCGGAGCTACCTACCAGAAAGCGTTAGAGCTTGAAAGTCAGGGCTACAAAATCCATAACCTGAACATCGGCAACCCCGCACCGTTCGGTTTCGATTCGCCCGACGAGATCGTCCACGACATTATCATGAACATCCGGAATGCGCAAGGCTACTCGGATTCCCGTGGCTTGTTCGCAGCGCGTAAGGCGATCATGCACTATACACAAACAATTGGTATTCAAGACGTTGAGATCAATGATATTTTCATCGGCAACGGTGTAAGCGAGCTCATTCTGCTTTCGATGCAAGCACTGCTCAACCCCGGCGACGAGGTATTGGTACCCTCCCCCGACTACCCATTGTGGACTGCGGCGATCTCACTCAGCGGCGGTACACCGGTACATTATATATGTGATGAGGAGTCAGACTGGAATCCCGATCTGGATGATCTTGAAAAGAAAATTACTTCGCGCACCAAAGGAATTGTAATTATTAACCCCAACAACCCAACGGGAGCGGTTTACGATAAAGAAGTACTTGCCCGCATCGCTCGCATGGCGGAAGAGCATGGCCTGATCATTTTCTCGGATGAGATTTATGATAAGATCCTTTACGACGGGGCCGCCCACTATCCGATGGGCTCTTTCGTAAACGATACCCTCTGCGTGTCGTACGGCGGACTTTCTAAAAACTATCGTTCGGCTGGCTTCAGAGGCGGCTGGATGATCCTCAGCGGCGCGAAACAAAAAGCCAAATCCTATGCGGAGGGCTTGCTCCTGCTGGCGAGCATGCGCCTGTGTGCTAACGTACCCACGCAGTACGCGATCCAGACCGCACTGGGTGGTTACCAAAGTATCAAGGAACATGTGGTACCAACAGGCCGTCTGTACAAGCAAATGAACCTGGTATACGATAGGCTGACGTCCATTCCGGGCATTACATGCGTAAAACCGAAGGGCTCGCTGTACGTCTTCCCAAAAATCGATTTGAAAAAATTTGGCTTCAAAGCGGACGATCAATTCGTTTACGAACTGCTGGCAGACCAAAAAGTACTCGTTGTGGCCGGAACCGGATTTAATTATCATCTGGACCCGCATTTCCGCATTGTGTTCCTACCTACGGTCGACGAACTGAACCAGGCGATGGACAAGCTGGAATTCTTCCTGACCAACCGCCGCATCATGTCGACGCGCACCGTTGAAGACGTTATTGCCTGACGAAAAATTAAACCTATCCCTCCACTGAAAGTACACATCGCCCAATGACCATACCCGACAGAACCATTCAGGAGGCCAAACGCCAGCGGCTGTTCCTCCTCCTTTGCGGTATCTTTCTTACCAACGCGCTTATCGCGGAAATCATTGGCGGTAAAATATTTTCAGTGGAGACCCTTTTGGGCATTGCTCCGGCCCAGCTGCCGATCGGCGGCCAGAAGCTCGACTTCAATATGACAGCTGGCGTAATCAGCTGGCCGATCGTGTTCATTACTTCCGATATTATCAACGAATATTTCGGTCGCAAGGGCGTCAAAAGGATTTCATATGTTACCTCGGCCCTGATCGTCTACACATTCCTGATCATCTACGTAGCCACCCAACTTCCCCCCGCACAGTTCTGGCTCGACCTTAACAATACCGACAGCCAGGGTAACACGTTCAATATCAACGACGCATTCTCCAAAATCTTCAACCAGGGACTCGGCATCATGATCGGCTCGATCACCGCCTTTTTATTGGGGCAGTTGTTGGATATCCTCGTATTCTCGTGGCTTCGCAGAAAAACGGGCAGCCGCTTCATCTGGCTCCGAGCGACCGGCTCTACCATGTTTTCACAGCTAATCGACAGCTTTGTGGTAATCGGGATCGCATTTTATGTTTTCGGGAACTGGGATTTGAAGCTGGTCTTTTCAGTTGGTACAATCAATTACCTGTATAAAGGTGTAGTGGCCATTCTGTTGACGCCACTGTTGTATCTAGCCCACTATTTCATCGACAATTACCTCGGTAAGGAGTACGCAGAAGAGCTTTCTCACCACGCCGCGCACGAGTAAGAGGCTTAAAGCGGCACCTGTCTCCGCATATTATCCAGCATAACGGCGGTTGCAATGCCGACATTCAGCGATTCCGCGGCTCCAAATCTCGGGATCATGATCTTGTCTGTCACAAACCTGCCGACCTCTTCGCTAATCCCGTTGGATTCGTTGCCCATTATGATGATCCCTCCATGGGCAGGATATGCAAATTCATACAGCGAATCGCCTCCCAGAAAAGCACCGATAACTTGCTGGCTCCCGCCTCTTATTTCTTGAAAATACCGGATTAAATCAGTGTAGTAGAGGTTCACGCGCGTAAATGAGCCTTTGGCGGCTGCTATAACTTTGGGATTGTAAACGTCGGTCGTGTCGCGTGAACAAACGACCTTGGTAATGCCGTACCAATCGGCGACGCGGATAATGGTACCGAGGTTGCCGGGGTCACGAACGTCGTCCAGCATAAGGATATATTCGGAAGGCGAGGCAGACAAAAAAGCATTTTCCTTCGTTCTAGCCACAGCCAAACACGAATCGTTGGTTTGGAAAGATCCAAGCCCTTCCAGCTCCTGCGCTGTAACCGTTTCGACGGCTACGTTATGCCGGGTTAAAATACTTGAGTATTTTTGCTGAAATTCCTGTGTTACCAGTACAAACTCGATTTCAAAGTCAGAGTCAAACAGTTCCAGTACACTTTTGGCGCCTTCTATCAGGAACGCCTCGTGAAGCTGTCTATACTTCTTGATTTTCAGCGAGTTGATATACTTGATACGATTTTTTGACAACATTGAATATTAATTGTAGGACTATATACGGCTGGTTGATTCTCCTGATTCTGACGGGGCTATTTTCCTGCGCACCCAAACCCACTTCCAAAGGTTACCTGTTGGGTAATTCGTCCATCAAGGGCAATCGCGTGGTGAGCGACTCGGAACTGGACGCATTAATTCCCCAAAAACCGAACCGACGGTTACTGGGTCTTCCTATCTTCCCTTACGTTGGTCTTTACCGTTTTGGCGAGCTGTTTTACAACCGCGAGGAAAAACAGCGCAAGGTGATCGAGGTGACGCAAAATTACCAGAAAGAATCCCAGGAACACGCAGATTCCCCGCGAAAGCTTGAAAGAATCAACACCAGGTATGCCAAAAAACTGGAAAAAGCGCAGATACGGGCTACACAGGGCAACTTCTGGATGCGCGTGATGGGGGAAGCTCCTGTCTATTACATTCAGGCCGACGTAAGGCAGAATGCCGAGAAAATGCAGAAATACCTGTACAACAACGGTTTTTTTGATGCGAAAGTAACTTTTGATCCTGATACGATTTTTAAGAGGATAAGGGTCAATTACCTCGTCGCAGAAAACCGGGCGACAATGATCCGCAACATTCAGTATGTGGTCAACAACGACCTCGCTGATAGCCTCATCAAAGCCGATGGGAAGAATGCAGCGCTGCAACCACGCAAACGTTACGACGGCGACGCGTTCGAAGAGGAACGTATCCGCATTGAAACTTTGCTTCGGAATGATGGTTACATGGGCTTTTCCCGGCAGAATATCAGTTACATCGTGAACGATACAATTACGAACGGGCCTACCGACAGCCTATTCAAATCGGTGGATGTGCGCGTCAAGGTCGATATGCCCCCAGCAGCCAACAAGCGCTATTCGGTCAATTCGGTCAATTTTGAGATACTCCCGCCATCGGGAGTGCCGGATTCGATTTTCAGGAAAGATACCAGCATGTATGAAGGCATCAGATATGTGTTTTCGGATAAAAAATTCTCCCGGAAAGTACTCGACACTAAGATGCAGGTACGGCCCCAGGCTTGGTACAGCCAGAAAAAAGAGCGCGACACCCAGCAGCAATTGTCGCTAACCGACCAGTTCCGCTTTGTCAATTACAACTACACGCTCGATTCGACCGGTCGGGGTATTAACAGCTATTTCAAAGCCATCCCGCTCGACAAGTATCAGATCTCGACCGACCTCGGCCTGAATGTAATCCAGTTACAGGGCACACCGGGTCCATTTGCCAACCTCTCTTACAAGATCCGGAATGTCTTCAACGGAATGGAAAACTTCGAAACCAACATCCGGGGGGGTATCGAACTCGTACCGAATTTTGTGGGTAACCGCGAGATTTACAAGAGTGAAGAGATCGGCGTCAATGCGTCTTTAACCTTCCCAAGGTTGCTTACCCCGCAGAATTTATTCCAAAGGCAGACTGCCAACAACAATCCGCGAACTCAGCTAAGCCTCGGCTACAATTATGTGAACCGACCGGAATACACGCGTACCAACGTCAAGATTAATACCAACTATTCTTGGCAGCCGTCCCGGACCACGCTCGTCAATGTATCGCTGGTCGACCTTAACATCATTAATAATACGTACCTCCGCGACAATTTCCGCGTGCTTCTGGACACCTTGAAAAACCGGGGCAATAACCTCATTTACAGCTTCAAATCAGCGTTCGTTTCGGACCTCAATGCCAATTTCGTTTACAATACCAACTCGCTCATCGGGCCGCAAAAGAAAGCCCATTACTTTCGGATCGCAGTGGAATCGGGTGGCACGACGCTGAACTTCTTACCCCGGCAACGCGAAGTGATCAGGGGAATGTTTGGCGACAGCCTTCAATTTTACAAATACATCCGCTGGAATGCCGACTACCGCCGTTACTGGCCTGCTGGAAGAAGATCGGCATTGGTGGCCCGCGTGAATACCGGCGCGATTTACAGTTATGGCGATAACAAGGTCCCTCCGTACGAAAAGTACTTTTTTGCGGGTGGTTCGAACAGCCTGCGTGCATGGCTGCCCCGGCGGCTCGGCCCCGGCTCGGCCAAACCGATTACCTACAACGACCTTTCTATTGAAGCCCCGGGAGAGTTCTTGCTCGAAGGAAACCTGGAATGGCGTGGCTATCTGGCCAAGTTCTTCGGCGATATCAACTATGCTTTGTTCATTGACGCCGGAAATGTGTGGCGATTAGGGAATAATGCTACATCTGATGACCAGAAACTCAAAGCAGATAAATTCCTCAGGGAAATCGCTGTCGGAACGGGTTTTGGGATCCGGTATGACCTTTCTTTCTTCGTTCTCCGCTTCGATTTTGGTGTGAAGGTGTACGATCCTGCGTTGGAGCGATTTGTCCTCGATGAATTACAATTGAAACACCTTTTCAGGCGTACGGAGGCCAATTCACTGAATATCAACCTTGGGGTAGGTTACCCATTCTGATCGAATTCCGGCTATCGCCAACATATGACAGTTTGTCAGTTTTCATCCAAATTTTCCTATCTTTGCGCTTTGAGCGTTTAAGAATTCCTTCTCATGGAGCATAGAATTGCAGATTCACTAAAAATTTTGACAGCGGCGGACAAGGAAGCCTGCGAAACCGTGAGGGTTTCGGAAGACGAACCGGTTTCAGGAAAGAAGAGGCTGTTTATCGAAAGTTATGGCTGCCAGATGAACTTCTCCGACAGCGAGATTGTCGCTTCCGTTATGCGCGAAGCAGGCTTTGCTACAACCTCGGACGTCAACAATGCGGATCTGATATTTCTGAATACCTGTTCCATCCGCGACAACGCGGAACAAAAGGTAAGGAACCGTCTGAAACATCTCAATTTCATTAAAAAAAATAAGCCCGGAACGCTTATTGGCGTGCTCGGGTGTATGGCCGAACGCCTCAAAACGAAGTTTCTGGAAGAGGAAAAGATGGTCGATATCGTGACCGGGCCGGATGCTTACCGCGATCTTCCACGACTCGTAGAGGAGGCAGGAACAGGGCAAAAAGGTGTAAATGTATTCCTTTCGCGTGAGGAAACTTACGCAGACATTGCCCCTATCCGACTGAATTCCAACGGCGTATCTGCATTTGTTTCGATCATGCGTGGTTGCGATAATATGTGCAGCTTCTGTGTGGTACCGTTCACACGTGGCCGCGAGCGCAGCCGCGACCCATATTCTATCGTCAGGGAAGCCGAAGATCTTTTCAATGACGGTTACCGCGAAGTAACATTGCTCGGCCAGAATGTCGACAGTTATAAATGGACGCCCGGCGGGACGCCGGAAGGCGGTGCTGCCGACGAAGCTGCGGGCCCAGCCCTGGTAAACTTCGCAAACCTGCTCGAAATGGTGGCGAAAGTCAACCCCGAACTACGCGTCCGGTTTAGTACTTCACATCCCAAGGACATTACCGACGAGGTGCTGTATACCATCAAAAAGTACGATAACATCTGCAACCACATACATTTACCTGCCCAAAGCGGTAATACCCGCGTGCTGGAAATCATGAACCGGACTTATACCCGCGAGTGGTACATCGATCGCATCGATGCGATTCGCCGGATCCTGGGTGAAGATTGCGGTATCTCGCACGATATGATCGCGGGATTCTGCACCGAGACGGAAGAAGAGCACCGGGATTCAATGTCGCTGATGGAATATGCCCGATTCGATTTCGGATATATGTTTACCTATTCCGAACGTCCGGGTACGCTCGCTGCGAAGAAATTTGCGGACGACATTCCGGAAGACGTCAAGAAAAGAAGGCTTGCGGAGATTATCGAAGTACAGCGGCGCCTTTCACTCGAGCGCAACCAGCGACTGCTGGGTAGCGTTCAGAAAGTGCTGATCGAAGGCCCTTCCAAAAAGTCGGATGAGGACTTCAGTGGGCGGAGCGACCAGAACAAAATGGTCGTTTTTCCCCGCGAAAACCATAAAAAAGGACAATATGTTGACGTGCTCATTACCGACTGCAACGCCGCTACCCTGCTCGGACGGGTGTTGCAGCCCGAGCCGGTTTTGGATTAGCACATTGCCCTGTCTTTAAACCCGTTTTGACAAATTAACTAAGGCTTTCGGCCTGCCGGAAGCCCTCAGATATTTCATGGATTCATCGGAAATACAAGCTATAAAGAACCGCTTTGGGATCATCGGCAACTCGTCGGGCCTGAACCACGCGATCAATGTAGCCGTGCAGGTCGCAGCGACTGATCTGACGGTTTTGATCACCGGTGAAAGCGGAAGTGGAAAGGAATCATTTTCAAAAATTATCCATAGCATCAGCTCGCGCAAGCACGGGCCGTTTATCGCCATCAACTGCGGCGCGATCCCGGAGGGCACGATCGACTCAGAGCTCTTCGGGCATGAGAAAGGTGCATTTACTGGTGCATTGGATGCCAGAAAAGGATATTTTGAAACGACCAACAGCGGGACCATTTTCCTGGATGAAGTGGGTGAAATGCCACTTGGAACACAAGCAAGGCTGCTTCGTGTTTTGGAAAATGGGGAATATATTCGTGTCGGTTCTTCCAAAGTTTTAAAGACAAATGTCCGCGTAGTGGCAGCCACAAATGTCAATCTGCTCGACGCGGTGAACAATGGAAAGTTTCGGGAAGATTTGTATTACCGTCTGAATACAGTCCCCATTTACGTGCCGCCGCTGCGCGACCGTGGCGAGGATATTCTGCTGCTTTTCAGAAAGTTCACCAATGATTTCTCCGAGCGCTACCGTACCAAACCTGTCAGGCTGGACGGCGAAGCGCGCGATTTGCTGATCCAATATTCATTTCCGGGAAATATCCGTCAGCTCAAAAACATCGCCGAGCAGATTACCATTCTTGAAACCGATAAAGAACTGCCCATCAACGTTCAAACCCTCAATCATTACCTGAACCCGGTGCAGCCGTCGAGCCGGAAGGCATTGGTACCACTTCGTTCAGGCGACGACAATGGCACTTCGTTTTCGGAAAGAGAGCTTTTATATAAAGTACTTTTCGATATGCGGCGGGATATGACGGAGTTGAAAAAACTCGTCAGAAATGTGCTTGAAAACGAGAAATATGGTGGCGACATTCTCAAAGACCATCAGGATCTGTTTAGTTCGATCAATAATGTGGAGCCTGTTATCACCACCCCTACGATTGAACCGGCGCGGCTGCTCACCCCTCCCCCGTCGCGAACGGTGGACCTGGACCGCTACTCCGATGAACGTGATGAAATAGAAGATGTGGTGCACGTTACTGCCGAGGAAGAATCGCTTTCGCTGGAAGATAAAGAGAAAGAAATGATCATTAAGGCGCTTCGCAAGAATAATAACAAGCGAAAATACGCCGCGAATGCATTGGGCATTTCTGAGCGCACGTTATACAGGAAGATCAAACAATACGACATTGAAGAATAATAGTAACGCCCGGAAAATGTGGGCATTCCTGATACTGATTTGCCCGCTTTTCATGTCGGGCTGCGGAGTGTATTCATTTACTGGGACTAACCTTTCTCCTGATATCAAGACATTCAGCGTGCTCAACTTCACGATGGGTACCGCGGGCGGGCCGAGCGATCTGCCGCAGCGACTGACAGAAGATTTGAAAGAATACTTTCAACGAAATACCAGCCTTGTAAGCCAGCCGGGCGGAGGCGACCTCGTTCTCGAAGGTTCCATCACGGGTTATGACGTAACGCCCGCAGCGCCGACAGCCAATGACCAGGCGGGGCTGAACCGATTGAACGTAACCGTACAAGTACGTTATACCAATGCAAAGGATGAGACGAAGAACCTCGATCAGTCGTTCACCTACTACGCTGATTTTCCTCAGGATCAAACACTTAACCAAAACGAAGCAAGGCTTTTGCCGACGATCCGCGAAAACATTGTGCAGCAGATCTTTAATAAATCCGCTGCCGACTGGTAGGAAAAGCCCGGCCCGAACTTTCAATTTCAACAACTCGACTTTCTCATTAATAACGGAATATGGCGCTCATCGATAAGGAAACATTTGATCAGTTGGTGAAAAACCCGGGGCTGATCACGGCAGATGTGATCCCGCAGCTGGAAGCCACGATCAAGGCATTTCCGTATTGCCAGATCCCCTACTCCATGCTGGCCAAGGCATCCAGCCTCGCCGGTACTGAAAAACTGGAAGAAACCCGCCCGCGTGCAGCCGCATATGCGCTCAGCCGCGTGGCATTGCAGCAACTGGTGGAAAGCGACAACGAGCGTTACGATGCTACCGTGGACGTGGACGATATCCTCGAACCACAGATCGCGCCAGAGCCGCTCGACAGCGACGACATTCTGATCACGACGGTCGAACAACAAGCTTCTGCCGAATCGCAACGCTCCGAAGAGCAGCGCAGGCAACAGCAGATCATCCAGGGTTTTATGAAAAAGAACCCGCGCATTGCCCGTCAGGACAACAACCTCGAACCGGTAAGCATCGATCTGACCAGCCGTTTAGCAGCCGGCACGGAAGGCAGTATTGAAACCGAAGCATTTGCCAATATCCTCATCCGGCAAGGCAAAATTGAAAAGGCGATAGACGTCTATCAAAAATTGATTTTGAAAAAACCGGAAAAAAGAAATTACTTTGCAAAAAAATTGAGCGAACTATACGCGAGATCATAAAGAGTTCATTGACACATCACACATTCAAAATTCAGTCATTCAGTCATTCAAAATTGTTTAAAGCATGTATTTGGGTTTAATTATTCTGGTTGCCATTGTTGCAGTGTTGTTGATTTTGGTTGTTCTCGTCCAAAATTCAAAAGGTGGAGGGCTTTCAAGCGAGTTTAGCGGCGCAGGAACTACCCAAATGTTCGGTGTTAAAAAGACGACCGACCTTCTCGAACAAATCACGTGGGGTCTGGCGAGCGCAGTGATCCTCATTTCACTTGTATCTTATATTATGGTCGGCGGTGCCAACACTGGTGCCGGAATCAACAGCGTGAACGTGGATAGAGCTCAGAATGCAGTAGTGCCAGGTGGCAAGATTGCGCCTGCACCCGCTACACAGGAAGGCGCGGCTCCTGCGGGAACGACAACTCCCGCTGCTACTCCCGTCGACACAGCTAAGAAATAATAGGGCGTTAGCCGATAAAAGAAAATCCTGCGACGAACATCGCAGGATTTTTTTATGCCCAATATTAAAATCAGATTTACGCCACATTGATCTCCCGCAGCATCAGCCTCTCCGCCACCGGCAGCAGCGTTTCGTGCAAAGGATATTCATATTTGGATTCCACCACATAAGTCGCCGGGTTCGGCATAGCCCGGTTCTGCTTCGTAAGGTCGACTTTTATCTGCGAAATCGTGTTTCCGAGGCCGATACGAACCGTATCGATATAGCTGGTTATCAGGTAACGCTCTTTCAATGCATTGTACAAGGCAAGCTGGTATTGAAATATGCTCACCATCGGCTGAAACGTATGCAAAAAAAGCAGGTAACCTTCCTGCAAATGCAACGGCACAATACCCACGGGTGAAACCCGCACATTCTCTTCCACCTCCGAAAACCGCTCCGAACCTTCTTCAATGGATTTGGAAAAACGGGGGATCGCAAAGTCGAGCATGTAATTCAGGTCCGACATAAATGTGTCGTCCTGGTGCGTCTCTTCGTACTGCAACTGCCAGGTTTTGACATCGATACCTGTCAGGTTTTTAGGCAAGCCCATCCTGATCCGGCTTTTATTATTCCGGACGCTGACACACGTATTGAGGTGCAACTTCAATTCTGGCAGACACGGATGTAGTCGGTTGTGTGTGAACTGGTCCCGGACGTGCTGAAAGTAGGCCATCAGCACATATTTTTTGTATTCAAAATCAAAAATTCCTTCGGTAAGCCAGTTTTTATCGAGCTCTGACATAGGGTTCTTAATTTGGTGCCGATAAAATTTAATCAATTCCTTTGCTGAAAGCAAGATTTCAGCATTCCTGACACGCAAATGACATTATAATACTATAACGCCACGCCTGAGTACAAATTTGTCACACTAGCCGGAAAAAATGTCAGAGCAAACAGGCTGGCACGAATTGTGCTAACGGGATGGAAGTCTAATCATTACTGACAATTAAAAATAAACGTTTAATATTTATGTCAACTTTAGCAGAAATACAAGTGAATGTACAACCGCTAGCTGACCGTGTTCTGATCGAACCAGCCCCAGCCGAAGAAAAAACAGCATTTGGTATCATTATCCCTGATACTGCAAAAGAAAAGCCACAACGCGGAACCGTTCTCGCAGTTGGCCCCGGTAAAAAAGATGAGCCGCTTACAGTAAAAGTTGGAGATACCGTATTGTACGGTAAGTACTCAGGTACTGAATTGGCGTATGAAGGAAAAGACGTCCTGATTATGCGCGAGTCGGATATCTATGCTATCATAGGTTAATCCAAATTACTCAGATTCAATAGTTTCTCTTAAAGTTTTTCAAATTCAAAACAATTATGTCTAAGAAAATATTTTTTGACACAGAAGCACGCGATAAGATCAAACGCGGTGTGGACACCCTGGCTGACGCCGTTAAAGTTACATTGGGACCCCGCGGTCGTAACGTTGTAATCGACAAGAAATTCGGTTCTCCAAGCATCACCAAAGATGGTGTTACTGTTGCCAAAGAAATCGATCTGAAAGATCCTATCGAAAACATGGGAGCTCAGTTGGTGAAAGAAGTAGCATCCAAAACTGCTGACTCAGCTGGTGATGGTACTACAACTGCTACCGTGCTTGCACAGGCGATCTACTCGATCGGTGTGAAAAACGTAGCCGCCGGTGCTAATCCGATGGACCTGAAACGCGGTATCGACAAAGCGGTATCAGCGATCACTAGAGATCTGGAAGCTCAGAAAAAAAATATCTCTACCTCCAAAGAAATCGCTCAGGTTGCTACTATTTCTGCAAACCATGACGAGGAGATCGGTCAAATGATTGCTGAGGCAATGGAGAAAGTTGGTAAAGAAGGTGTGATCACCGTTGAAGAAGCACGCGGAACTGAAACAGAAGTTAAAACTGTGGAAGGTATGCAGTTCGACCGTGGTTACCTGTCTCCATACTTCGTAACCAACACCGAGAAAATGGAAGCCGAACTGGAGCGTCCGTTTATCCTCATCTCTGAGAAGAAAGTTTCTTCTATGAAAGAACTTCTTCCAGTATTGGAAGCAGTTGCACAAACCGGCCGTCCTTTGCTTATCCTTGCAGAAGATGTTGACGGAGAAGCACTTGCTACATTGGTAGTAAACAAAATCCGTGGTGCATTGAAAGTAGCTGCTGTTAAAGCGCCTGGTTTCGGTGACCGTCGTAAAGCAATGCTGGAAGATATCGCTATCATCACTGGCGGTACAGTTATCAGCGAAGAGCGTGGTTTCAAATTGGAAAACGCTACGCTTGACTACCTCGGTACTTGCGAAAAAGCGATTATCGACAAAGACAACACCACTTTGGTTAACGGTAGCGGTGCATCTGAGGATATTCAGGCACGTGTAAACCAGATCAAAGCGCAGATCGAAAACACTACATCTGATTACGATCGCGAAAAACTTCAGGAGCGTCTGGCGAAACTGTCAGGCGGTGTAGCGATCCTTTACATCGGTGCTGCTACTGAGGTTGAAATGAAAGAGAAAAAAGACCGCGTTGATGACGCCCTTCACGCAACACGCGCTGCGGTTGAAGAAGGTATCGTTGCAGGTGGTGGTGTAGCGTTCATTCGTGCAACAGCTGCTCTTGAAGGCGTTGTAGGCTTAAACGAAGACGAAAAGACCGGTATCAATATCATCCGTGTTGCTTTGGAAGCTCCGTTGAGAACTATCGTTTCCAACTCAGGCCAGGAGCCATCCGTAGTAGTTCAAAAGGTTAAGGAAGGAACTGGCGCTTACGGATACAACGCGAAAGACAATACCTACGGAGATCTTCTCGAAGCAGGTATCATCGATCCTAAGAAAGTATCCCGTTTGGCTCTTGAAAACGCGGCATCTATCGCGGGTCTGTTGCTTACAACAGAATGCGTTATCGCTGACGAACCAGAAGAAGCTCCTGCGGCAGGTGGCCACAGCCACGGCGGCGGAATGGGTGGCATGATGTAATCAGCCTCCGTTTCTTCGGAAAATATAAAAACCGGCTGCCAGTTTCCTGGCAGCCGGTTTTTTGTTTAGCTAGTTAATATGAAAAGAAAGTTAAACTGAATGCTGGACCATCAAGCCATCCTGCATCACTAACCTCCTATCGGCCATTTCGGCCAGTTCTTCATTGTGTGTCACGATGATAAACGTCTGCCCCGTCTCATCGCGCAGTTTGAAAAACAGCTGGTGCAAATCCAATGCATTATGTGAATCCAGGTTACCGCTTGGTTCATCCGCTAACACGATGGCCGGCCGGTTCAGTAGTGCCCGCGCTACGGCCACGCGCTGCTGTTCACCGCCTGAAAGTTGGGAAGGCAAATGCTCCATCCTACCGCCGAGACCCAGCAGTTCGAGCAGCTCTTTGGCGCGCGTCTGAATGTCCTTTTCATTGGCATTGCCATTGATATAACCCGGCATACACACGTTTTCCAATGCGGTGAACTCTGCAAGCAGGTTATGAAATTGGAAAATGAAGCCGATCTTCTCGTTACGGAATCGCGCGAGCTCTTTATCCTTTTGAGTAAAGACATTTATACCTTCGATAAATACCTCCCCCTGCTCCGGTCTGTCGAGCGTTCCGAGAATATGGAGAAAGGTACTTTTCCCTGCGCCCGACGGCCCTACAATGGCAACTACTTCCCCCTTTTTTACTTCCAGATCAATGCCTTTTAAAACCTGCAAGGAACCATAAGTACGCCTGATCCCACTCGCCCGAAGTAGCTCCATAATGAAAAGATAATTGCGCCGAAAACTCGCCCGTTTTGATTAATTCCTTAATTTGCCGTGAAAATACCAATTTACTTTTACACTCATGAATATTCACGAATATCAAGGCAAAAGCATTCTTAAAAAATACGGTGTGCGTATTCAGGAAGGCCTCGTAGCCGACACTCCGGATAAAGCTGTGGAGGTTGCACGTGAGCTCAGCCAGCAGACAGGCACCAAGTGGTATGTTGTAAAATCCCAGATCCACGCAGGTGGCCGCGGAAAGGGCCGTATCGTCGGCAGCGAACAGCGTGGTGTAGCATTGGCTAAGTCTGTTGAAGATGTCAGGACCATCTCTAACAATATCCTGGGAAAAGTATTGGTAACGCACCAAACCGGTGCAGAAGGCAAGCGAGTAAACAAGGTCCTGATTGCAGAAGACGTATACTACCCAGGGCCAAGCGAGCCGAAAGAATATTACCTGTCGATCCTTCTGGATCGCGGCAGAAACTGCAACGTGATCATGGCCAGCACCGAAGGCGGTATGGACATCGAAGAAGTGGCAGAACATACTCCTGAAAGAATTATCAAAGAATGGATCGATCCCAAAGTTGGATTGCAGCCATTCCAGGCTCGTAAAGTGGCATTTGCCCTGGGTTTGGAAGGTGACGCGTTCAAGGAAATGGTGAAATTCATTTCTTCTCTTTATAAAGCATACGCGGAAAGCGATTCGTCCATGTTCGAAATCAACCCGGTTTTGAAAACATCCGACAATAAGATCCTCGCCGTGGACGCCAAGGTAGACCTGGACGACAACGCATTGTACCGTCACCCCGAACTGGCTGAAATGCGCGACACCAACGAAGAAGATCCATTGGAAGTAGAAGCGGGAGCCAACAACCTGAACTACGTAAAACTGGACGGAAACGTAGGTTGTATGGTAAATGGAGCCGGACTTGCAATGGCAACGATGGACCTGATCAAACTGTCGGGCGGTGAGCCTGCCAACTTCCTCGACGTTGGAGGTGGCGCGAACGCACGCACCGTAGAAGCTGGTTTCCGTATCATTCTCAAAGACCCGAACGTAAAAGCGATCCTGATCAACATCTTCGGCGGTATCGTTCGTTGCGACCGTGTTGCTGCGGGTGTAGTAGAAGCTTACAAAGCGATCGGCGAGATTCCAGTGCCTATCATCGTTCGTCTGCAAGGAACCAATGCAGAAGAAGGTGCACGCATCATCAACGAATCCGGTCTGAAAGTTTACTCTGCGATCGAGTTCAAAGAAGCAGCGGCGAAGGTTTCTGAAGTTCTGGCTGAGCTGGGCGTTTAGAAAACTACCTTAGAGGCTGACATAATGTAAAAACGTTAATGTCACCCTGAGGGAAGTCGAAGGGAAATGCGCTATCGCAATTTCCCTTCGACTTCGCTCCTTTAGATTCGTTTTATACTTGCATCACAACCTCCTGACAACACCTGACCTTTTAGCCAATTAGCAGGTACAACACCATCGTAGTTGCAAAACTAACCACGCCCTGCAACCCCGTCAGAATGGTATGCGTACGGTAGGTGTCCTTCGCCGAAATGCCTGTAAACTGTGATACTACCCAGAACCAGGCGTCATTGGTATGTGAAACTATCATGGCTCCACTTCCTACTGCCATTACCACCAGGGTTATTTGAACGGGCGTTACAAAACCGAGGGTTGCCAGTAGCGGCGCCAGGATACTCGTCGTGAGCACCATAGCCGATGTGGTGGAGCCCTGGGCTGTTTTGAAAAAAACTGCAATCAGAAAGGCAATCACGAGCAGATAACCACCCGACATTTCATTGTGCAGCAGCCACTCACTGACCATCTCCTTCAAAGAAGTTTCCTTCAAAATCGCTCCAAATGCCCCTCCCGCGCCTACCAGCACGAGGGTGGTGCCGCAATGCTCGATACCGCTTTTGAAACAGGCCATCATGCGTTGCGACGCGTTTTCCGGAAAAAGGGAATAGCTGAAAAATATCGCCAGCAGGAATGACACCAGTGGACTGCCGAGAAAGCTTAGCCAACGTGTGAGATCTTCCGGGAAATACAGGATTTTGGCAAAAGAAGCCAGGGTGATCAGTAAAATAGGCAGAACGATAGGCATGAATGCTTTCCAGGCCGGCGGCAGCAGCCGCTCTTCAATCACCTGTGGCTCTTCCACTGCTGCATCGTCAATCAGTTTTACATTCCTGGCATATTTACCTGCAAACCAGGTCGACAAGAATAGGCTGGGAATGGAAACAACCAACCCGATTAATATTACCAGCCCGATCGAATCGGGGATACCGAGGTTGCCGGCAGCGGACAAAGGCCCCGGTGTGGGCGGTACGAGTGTGTGAGTCGCAAATAGCCCGCCGGATAGCGACAATGCAATGGTGGCAAGTGGCATCCCCGTTCTTTTGGCTACAATCTGGTTCAGTTTATGCAAAATAATAAACCCTGAATCACAGAATACCGGGATACCGACAATCCCGCCGATAACCGACATCGCAAACGCCGGGCGCTTCTCACCGAACAGCTTCAATATCACATCCGCAACCTTAATGGCGGCGCCCGATTTGTCGAGAATCGCCCCGATCACGCAGCCCAGAATCACCATTAGCCCGATTTTGGACATCAATTCTCCAAAACCTTTCCCGATCGTTTCGGCCAGCTTGTCCATGGGCAGCCCTGCAAAAACACCGACGCCAATGGCCGCGAGCAGCAACCCGATGAGCGGATGCATTTTTAATACCGTGGAACTGAGGACTATAAACGCAATAGCAGCCAGTACGATAATGAAGATCATGCGCTTACAAAAGTTTAAGCACCGCCTCGTCGCCCATTACCGCATTGGCCGGACGCGGATGGCCGGCATCGAAAACAGCCAGGTCTTTCTGTTCTAACACTTTGGCAGGTTCTTCATCGATTTGTCCGTCCTTGCCGGTCACTGCTTTGAGGTCCAGTTTCAGGTGCTTGGCCATGAATGCATACATCGCCTTGCGTTTCGATGGGCCGTAATCGTGCTTCTCGTTGGCCAGATGTACAGCTTCCAGGTTATCCTTTTTGTTGTACAAGGCATAAACCTTTTGCATGAATGGGTATTCCACTTCCCGCGTGTTCTTGGTCCAGTCGCCGCCGTCCGAAATCATGATCATAGGGCGCGGGGCGGTTAATGCAGCTATTTCTACATTATTGGTCTGATAGTCGCCTTTTTTGTGGATAGGCAAGCCGCTTTCGCAGACACAGCCGCCGAAGAAATAGGCCGAAACCATCACCACCGGTACCGATACTTTCACGCGGTTATCCAATGCGGCGAGCAGGAACGTTTGCGTCCCTCCGCCCGATTCGCCCGTGCAGGCAACGCGGTTGGGGTCGACGCCCGGAATCGATAACAGGAAATCGAGTGAGCGGATGCTGTTAATGGTCTGCAATTTCAATGCTTTCGCCATTTTATGCTCGCATTGCTTCGCATCGCCTTGCCCTACCATGTCCCACACGAAGACGATCGCGCCCATACGTGCGAGCGTGGCGCAGCGCTTCTGCGTCTGCTCGCGGAAACGCCCGTGCGGGTTCTCGCCATGCCCGTGCGGCGCGAGGATGGCGGCGTAGGATTTCTGTTGTTTTAATGGTCTGTACAAATTACCCGTCACATAAATGCCCGGCATGCTTTCGAATGCTACATTTTCAATGGAGTATCCATCCATTTCTCTTTTGGAATGGATAATGGGCTTCGAGGTTGGCTTTTCAGGCAATGATTGCAAATCCATTCCATTGCGGATCTGCTGGCGAATCTGCGCCGCGCGGACTTCCCATTCTACTTTGGAAGCCGGAATATGTTTTTCGAGGAAAGCCTTGCCTTGTTCTTCGGTGAAATAGGCGCCCTGGCAGAGTTCGGCTTGCTGGGCGAGGCCCTGAGATGCGAGGCCAAGGAGGCCGAAAAGGATGGTATATGCGATTTTCATAGGAATGCCGGTTTGGTCAGAAAAGCGCAGGACCTCGGTGGGATACTGTTGGCAACCTAGGATTTTGGCCGCGGACCACTGACGGCCGACCGCTGAATGCATAATTATGTGATCTGTCGTCCGCGGTCAGCCGCCGGCGGTCATTCTCCCTCCCGCAACCCTACCGGAATAGCGACCTTCACATATCCCTTCAAAATGACAGCCTCCAACTTTTCCACCAGGCCCTTATATTCTCCATCAATCTGGAAATGCGCAGACTTTTGAACACATTCGATCGTCGCTTTTTCCACCGAAATCACCTTCATGATCTCCGGGTTAAAGTCGGTGCTGCCGGCGAGGATTTTGGCTGTTTCAATGAAATCAAGCTTTTTGGCAATGACCAGCTCGAAGAACCCGTCGCACATATCCCCGATAGGATTGATACTCACACCGGTACCGTATTTTTTGGCATTGGCTATAATGACGATCAATACCTCGGTTTCGAGCACTTCGTCGTCTGTGGTAATCTTTACGTCAAAGTTCTCGTGCTCGCTGAGTGTCCGCAGCATTTCGCGGGCGTACCCTAGCTTACCGCGGGTGTCGCTGTCCTCGTAGTTTTTAACAAGCAATGCATTCAACCCGATATCAGCTAAATGCAGACTAATTTCGCCATTAATCGAAACGGCGTCGATAGCGGACACTTCGCCTTCGAACGCCACTTCCAATGCCTGATCAATGGAGCCCGACAATCCGAAATCGGCGGAAAGACCGTTGGCGGAACCGGCAGGGATAATGCAGAGAATGGCGTCCGTACCATGTAATGCTTGCGCGACCATGGAAATCGTGCCATCCCCACCGGCTACCAGCACACGCTCCGGCCTGATATTTTCAACCATTTCCCTGATGGTCTGTTGATCGTCGTCGCCGGTGGTGGAGTAAATGCGCAGGTCGCAACCCTCGGCTTCCGATTTTCCAATAACCCTTTCAAAAATGACATCCTTGTTCACGTCTCCGGAAATGGGATTTACTACCAGCAAAACTTTCGGTTGTGAAGACATATTCGATAAATTAGGGACCTGATGTCGCAGAGGATAAAGATAGTTATGAAACGTTGTGACTTAAAACTATACCGTGGCTACGCCAATAAAAAGGAATTGACCGTATTTGGCCACGTGGTGAAAAAATACCCCTCCGGTGACCGGAAATATACCAGGCGTGGCTTTCGGTACGCAAAAACCATCATCGAGCTGTTCTCTATTAAAACCATTCCGTTCTTGAAGATCGTGCTGCATGTGGGTGAAAAGACCTTCGAAACGACTGCCGAGGCCGATGGCTATTTCCGTTTTCAGGTACCTCTCAGCGATGAAATGCCCAGCGGCTGGCATACCTACCGTGTTACCCTGAACGACGAGATCAATGGCAAAAAGTACCATGCGGAGAGTTCGGAAGAGTTTTTTCTGCCTTATAAAAGTTCCTACGGCGTCATTTCCGACATTGACGATACGTTCCTGATCTCGCACAGTCGCCGTTCGTTCAGAAAGTTATTTGTTCTGCTTTCCAAAAATGTACAGGCCCGAAAGCCATTTGATGATGTGGTAAAGCACTACCAGCTGCTTTCGTTCGCCAGCCGTGTTCACCCGCACAAAGACAACAATATCTTCTTTTACGTGTCAAGCAGTGAATGGAATTTGTACGACATGATCGTCCGGTTTGCCGAGTTGAACGGCCTGCCAAAAGCGGTTTTAAAGCTCAACAAAATCAAATCAGGACTCGACGATTTCGTGATGACCGGCAGTGGCTCACACGACCATAAGTTGCGAAAAATCCACAATATCATTGATTTCTATCCCGAATTGCAGTTTATTTTACTCGGTGACGATTCCCAAAAAGACCCTGAGATTTACGAGGAAATTTGCCGGACATTCCCCCAAAGCATCCGCGCGGTATACATGCGCCAGACGCGCAAACGGAGCAAGGCGCACACGGCCGCATTGCTGAAAAACATTCAGGATCTGGGAATAGACACCTGCTATTTCGCGCACAGCAACAAGGCGATCATCCATTCCCTCGACACCGGCATTGTTTTCCAGACGCCCACGGAGCCGGAGGTAAAGGAAATTGTGTCGAACGCCATTTCCTGACTTACTTTGCCGTTCCGGTAGGGATTATCTGCCGGCTGGTTTTGGCATATATCCGCCGTTTTGTAACTTGATCCCTCCCATTATTTGGAATAACCATGAAAAAAATCCTGATCGTTGAGGATGACCGCAGAATCGCTCAGAACATTTTCCGTGGATTGGCGGCGGAAAATTTCGAAGCGGAGATCGCCTATGACGGCATCACTGGCAAGCAGGTCGCCCTGGAAAAGAAATTCGACCTGGTGTTGCTCGACGTGAACCTGCCCGGAATGAAAGGCTATGACGTTTGCCAGCAGATCAGGATTTACAAGCCGTCGCTGCCCATTATTATGCTTACTGCTTTCGGCGAGATTGAAGACAGGGTGGAAGGGCTCAACAGCGGAGCTGACGATTACATTGTTAAGCCGTTCGATTTCAGGGAATTGCTGGCGCGTATCAATGCGGCATTACGGGTTTCCGATCTGTTGAACCCCGAGACTTCCGACAAAATCCTGCGCATTGCCGACCTGGAAATGAACCTGGGTACCAAGCAGGTAAAACGGGCGGGGAATGTAATAGACCTCACGGCCAAAGAGTTTGCATTGCTGGAATATTTCCTGCTGCACCGTGGGCGCGTAGTTTCGAAAATGGACCTTGCGGAGCACGTGTGGCATCTCAATTTTGACCCCGGAACGAACGTAGTGGAAGTGTATATCAATTACTTACGAAAAAAAGTAGATAGAGACTTCGCTACCAAGCTTATCCACACCCGGCCGGGCATGGGATATATTATGAAAGAAGAATAGGCCTCCATATGAAAATCAAAGACCGTATCGCCCTCCAATTCACGCTCCTGGTAGCGGGGGTGCTGCTGTTGTTTTCCATTGTCATTTACAGCGTTTCGGAACATTACCGCCAGGAGGAATTTTACGATCGACTGCGGAGCCGCGCGCGTACGACGTGCCGTCTGCTCGTGAAAGTGAAAGGAATTGACAAAGACCTGCTCAAATCTATCGACCAGAACACACTTTCAGAAATGCTCGATGAAAAGGTCTTGATTTTTGATTCGAAAAACGAGCTCACCTATTCCAGCGTCGACGACAAGCTGCTCACCTACCACACTTCACTACTCAATGAAGTGCGCGAAAAGCAATATATGGAGTTTCACCAGGGCGAAAACGAGGTAATCGGCCTGCTTTATCAGGAAGGCGACGATCCGCTCGTGGTACTAGCGTCGGCCTATGACACTTTCGGACATAGCAAGTTACAGAATTTGAAAAGCACACTCGGCTGGGGATTGCTGGCGGGCATCGCGGCCACGGTAGGGCTGGGGATATACTTTGCCGGGAATGCATTGAAACCGATTAGCCGCATCAATGCCCAGGTATCACTCATTACCGCCCAGAATTTGTCCCAAAAGCTCGACGAAGGCAACCGGAAGGATGAGATAGCACAGTTGGCAATCAACTTCAACACAGTACTTTACAGATTGAATAAGGCATTTGAACAACAAAAAAGCTTTGTATCCCACGCCTCCCACGAGCTCCGGACCCCATTAGCGGCTTTGAAATCCGAAATCCAGCTCGGGCAGCGCTTCAACAAGGATAACCCTGAAATAGAAGAGGTTTTTGCAAATCTGTTCTCGGATACCGAACGGCTCATTAGCATTACCAATAATCTCCTGTTCCTGGCCCGCTCCTACGAGAATATGGGTAATATGAAAATGACGCATATCCATATCGAGGACCTCGCTTTTTTGGCCAAAGAAGAACTGCTCTCCTCCCACCCCGAATATACGATGGTGATTGATTATGAAACGATCCCCGAGAATGAGAACGAGACGGTCATTGAAGGCAACGAGGAGCTATTAAAGAGGGTTTTCACCAACCTGCTCGACAATGCATGCAAATATTCGTCCGATCACAGCGCGCAAATACTGATTTCTTCCAACCACAAATCCTGCGTAGTAAAAGTCCGCGATCGCGGCATAGGTATCAGCGGAGACGACCTTCCGCATATTTTCAACCCGTTTTTCAGGTCTACCAACGCTACTGAGCTACCTGGGTTCGGAATTGGGCTCTCCATTTGCCAGCGTATTGTGGAGCTGCATCACGGCACTATTTCCGTAAGCAGCGAACTCGGTAAGGGCAGCGAATTTCAGGTACGGCTGAACCATATTTGAGGCCCGCGGGGCGCGGCCCCCGGGGCATTCTAATTTTTTTCTAAGGTTATTTTAAGGCTGGTGTAATACCGGTGTCGGAATATCGCACATTCTAACACGGAAATTATGCGAATATACCTCACCGGGCTCTTTGTACTCCTAACAACCGCCTTACACGCACAGGACACACTGCGGCTCTCGATCCGGCAGGCCGACAGCCTGTTTTTGCAAAATAATCTTGAAGTCCTGGCCGAAAAGTACCAAATCGACATTGCAAAGTCGGTCGAGATACAGGACAAGCTCTGGAACAACCCGACATTCGGGGTCGAAATCAGCGCCTATAACCCCTCTCGCGGAGCGCTGGACGTGGGCAAAAATGGTCAGAAAGCATTCACCATCCAGCAGCTCATCACCCGGGCGGGCAAGCGCAACAAGCAGGTCGCGCTGGACGTGGAATCGACCCGCAAAACTGAATTCCAGTTTTACAACCTGATCCGCACATTGAAATTCGAGCTCCGGCAGATTTTCTTCGAATCGTATTATCTCGAACAGACCATTGCGCTCTACGACAACCAGATCTCGACGCTCAGGACGACCGTTACCGCGTTTGACAGAGAGTATAACCGCAAGAATATCTCTCTGAAAGAGGTCGTTCGCCTGAAAGCACTCCTTTTCGAACTGACCAACGAGCGGGCCAATATCCTTTTTGAATTACAGGAAAACCAGCGCGACCTCCGCACGCTGCTGAGTACGGAACAACCTATCAAATCGCTGGTCGATAGCACAGAAATCCAACGCTATCACCTCGACCGATACAACATCGCCTCATTAAAAGAAAAGGCATTGCAAAGCCGTGCCGACCTGAAAGTGGCGCAATCGGAGACGAAACAGGCAGAATTAAACTACACATTGCAAAAAGCATTGGCAAAACCTGATATCCAGGTGGGTGCCGTGTACGACCAGGCGAGCAACTACGTCAATAATTACTTCGGTTTGAATGCTTCCATTGCGCTGCCGTTCTTCAACCGCAACCAGGGTAATATCCGCGCAGCCAGAAGCAGCATCAGCTATTACAAAACGGCCGAGAATGCGAAGCAAAATACGGTGAGCAACGAGGTCGACGCGGCCGTTCAGAAAGTTGGTATTGCAGACAAGGCTTTCCAGAGTGTGGAGGGCCAGTTTACCGACCAGTTCCAGCTTCTGAACAACGGTATTTACGACAACTTCCAAAAACGGAACATCTCTCTGCTCGAATTCATCGACTTTATCGAAACCTACAACGAGAGTATCAAGGAGTATAACCGCCTCCAAGCCGACCGTATCAAAGTATATGAAGAACTCAACTACGTCGTCGGGGAAGAGCTATTCAACTAACCCATTCAAACTGAACACAACTTATTCACGGCATTGCCATTAATGCACTTTCCAATGAAAAATTCACTGTATATCGTCGTCCTGGCCGTTGTTGGCGTGTGGCTGACTTCCTGCGAGCAAAAAAAGGCAGAAAACGACGAGTCGAAGGCGTTTATGCTTTCGGACACCATGATGAGCCGCATTAAAATCGACACCGTGCGTACCGAGTCGGTACGCAACGAACTTACGCTTGTAGGCAAGGTCGTACCGGACGAAAACCAGGTTATTAAAGTATATCCGCTGGTGGGCGGTAATGTGGAAGAAGTGGATGTGGAACTGGGTGACAACGTCCGCAAGGGACAGAAACTGGCGACGATCCGCTCGGGAGAAGTGGCAGATTTCGAGCGCCAGATGATCCAGGCGCAATCCGATCTGCTCATTGCGCAGAAAAACCTGTCGTCGACCGAAGATCTTTTCGAAAGCAAGCTCGTGCCGGAGCGTGATGTGATTTCCGCACGTCAGATCGTAGACAAAGCGCAGGCCGAACTGAACAGGGTTAAGGAAGTCTTCTCTATCTATGGTTTAGGTAAATCCACCAACTACACTGTAAAATCGCCGATCAATGGCTTTATCATCGACAAAAATGTGAACCGGGGAATGCAGCTGCGCTCGGATAACTCGGAGAGCCTGTTTACCGTAGGCCAGATCGCCGATGTATGGGTGATGGCGAATGTAAATGAAAGCGACATCCCGCGCGTGACGCTGGGGATGCCCGCGGAAGTACGCACGATCAGCTTTTCCGACGAGGTCTTCAAAGGGAAAGTCGACAAGATTTATAATGTCCTCGATCCTGAAACCAAGGCGATGAAAATTCGTATTCAGTTACAGAATGTCGGTTTCAAACTCAAACCCGAAATGCACGCCACGGTTACCCTCAACTTCGAGGAAGGCGACAAAATGCAGGCAATCCCATCGCAGGCCGTCATTTTCGACCGCAGCAAGAACTGGGTAATGGTTTACCACAGCCGCACAAAAATCGAAACACGCCCGGTAGAAGTGTACCGCTCCCTCGCCAACACCACCTATGTCAGCGAAGGCCTCAAACCCGGCGAGACCATTATTTCAAAAAATCAACTCCTCGTTTACGACGCGCTTAACGACTAAAATCCCATGAACAAATTCATCCGGGGGATCGTCGGGTTTTCTTTGAAAAACCGGTTCTTCATATTCTTCATGACAGGCCTGCTGATCATTTCGGGCATTGTCAGCTACCAGAACACGCCGCTCGAAGCGTTTCCGGACGTCACCAATACGCAGATCATCATCGTAACCCAATGGAACGGGCGCAGCGCGGAGGAGATCGAGCGCTTTGTAACGGTCCCTATCGAGGTCGCCATGAATTCCGTGCAGCAGAAAACCAATGTACGGAGCACCACGATGTTCGGTTTGAGTATTGTCAAAATCATTTTTGATGATAATGTAGAAGATTTTTTTGCCCGCCAACAGGTTAATAACCAGCTGCGCACGGTCTCGCTCCCCGATGGCGTAGAGCCCGACGTGCAACCCCCTTACGGCCCTACCGGCGAAGTTTTCCGGTTCACATTACAAAGCAAGGACCGCGACAGCCGTGAGCTACTCACCTTGCACAAATGGGTGATCGACCGGCAGCTTAGGAGCGTTCCGGGTGTGGCCGATGTGGTCGCATTCGGTGGTCGCGACAAGATTTACGAGGTGCAGGTAAATCCTACCAAGCTCGTCAAATACAACATTACACCTCTGGAAGTGTATCAGGCCGTTACAAAGAGCAATATCAACGTCGGCGGCGATGTTATCGAGAAAAACGGGCAGGCCTATGTGGTGCGGGGGATCGGGTTGCTGAACTCCATTCCCGACATTCAGAATATCATTGTAGAGTACGTGAAGGACAACCCGGTACTCGTGAAAGACGTGGCCGATGTGCGCGAGTCGGACATGCCGCGTGTGGGGCAGGTTGGGCTTGACGGTAATGACGACGTCGTGGAAGGCATCGTAGTACAGCGCAAGGGCGAAAATCCGAGCGAGGTACTGGCGCGGGTGAAGGACAAAATTGAAGAATTGAATACCAAAATACTCCCGCCCGATGTCAAAATGGTCACGTTTTACGACCGCGACAACCTGATCGATTTTTGCGCACACACCGTGAAACACAACCTTGTGGAAGGGATCGTGCTCGTAACCGTGATCGTGTTCCTCTTTATGGCCGACTGGCGCACGACGGTCATCGTGTCGATCATCATTCCCCTCGCGCTGCTGTTCGCGTTTATGTGTTTGAAATTGAAAGGTATGTCGGCCAACCTACTCTCGATGGGGGCGATCGACTTCGGGATCATCATCGACGGCGCCGTGGTGATGGTGGAAGGTATATTTGTGGCGCTCGACCACCTCGCGCACAGGAACGGCATGGACAGGTTCAACAAACTCTCGAAACTCGGCCTGATCAAACGTACCGGCGGCGAGCTGGGTAAAGCCATTTTCTTTTCCAAACTGATCATTATAACCGCATTGATCCCCATTTTCAGTTTCCAGAAAGTGGAAGGTAAAATGTTCACACCGCTGGCCTACACGCTGGGTTTTGCATTGCTCGGCGCATTACTGTACACCCTCACCCTCGTGCCGGTGCTATGTTCTATTCTGCTGAAAAAGAATGTGCGTGAGAAGAGCAATCCGGTGGTGCGCTTCTTCGACAATACCGTGACCAGGGGTTTTGAATGGTGCTATGCCCGTAAAAAGCTGAGTGTCATCTTCGCATTTGCATTCCTGGGCGCAACGCTCTTTTCGGCTAGATTCCTCGGTACCGAGTTCCTGCCTACGCTTAATGAAGGCGCGTTGTGGGTGGAAGCCAAAATGCCGATGAGCAGCTCGCTGGCCGAAACTACCAAAATGGTGACGACGCTTCGCGCCAAACTGAATGAATTTCCGGAAGTAAACGGGGTATTATCCCAAACTGGCCGCTCCAACGACGGTACCGACCCCTCAGGCTTCTATTATGTGCAAATGCAGGTGAATTTGAAACCGAAGGATGAATGGAAGCGCAAAATCAGCCAGGATGACCTGATCGAGGAAATGGACACCAAACTGAAACAATTCCAGGGAATCAACTACAACTATTCGCAGCCCATTATCGATAACGTGGCGGAGGCCGTGGCGGGGATGAATGCGAGTAATGCGGTGAAAATTTACGGAGACGACCTCGAAACATTGAATAACAAGGCCAACCAGGTGCTGGAAGCGATCAAGGACGTGCCGGGTATCAAAGACGTAGGTATTTTACGGAATATCGGCCAGCCGGAGATCAGTGTGATCCTGCACGACCATAAAATGGCGCAATACGGTGTAAGCATCGCCGACGCACAAGCCGTAATCGAAATGGCGATAGGCGGTAAAACGGCGTCTATCCTCTACGAAGGCGAGCGGAAATTCGATATCCGGCTGCGATACGAGCAACAATACCGCCGCACCGTCGACGACATTCAGCAGCTGATGGTACCCACGCTCACTGGCGGCAAGATTCCTTTGAAAGAAATCTCGACGATTCGCACTGTGACCGGGCCGGCATTTGTGTACCGCGACAACAACAAACGCTTTATCGGTGTGAAATTCTCCGTCCGCGAGCGTGACCTCGGCAGCACCATTGCAGAAGCGCAGTCGAAAGTCAAACCATTGCTTTCTTCTTTGCCAAAAGGTTATTCGGTAAGCTGGTCCGGAGAGTTCGAGAACCAGGTGCGGGCAACGGCGCGTTTGGGACAAGTAGTGCCCATCAGCCTGATCGGGATATTCATCTTGCTTTTCATCATGTTCAGCAACGCAAAAGATGCCGGGCTGGTGTTGATCAACGTACCCTTCGCGCTGATCGGCGGTATCCTCGCGCTCCACGTCACACACATGAACTTCGGTATTTCCGCGGGTGTGGGTTTCATAGCACTTTTCGGCCTGTGCGTGCAGAACGGCGTGATATTGATTTCGGTCTTCAACAAAAACCTGGCTGCGAGGATGACGCTGGATGAGGCGATACGGCAGGGGGTGAAATCCCGCATCAGGCCCGTGATCATGACGGCGCTGATGGCGGCCATAGGGTTGTTACCGGCCGCGGTTTCAACCGGCATTGGTTCTGAAACGCAAAAGCCACTGGCTATTGTCGTAATCGGCGGCCTGATCACCGCCACGGTGCTCACGCTATTGATATTCCCGATCATTTACGGCTTCTTCAACCGGAAGGTCAAAGTTTCTAAGTATGCTTGATTTCCGTAGTCATGCAGAGCGGAGTCGAAGCATCACGCAAGATGATACTTCGACTCCGTTCAGCATGACACCTCATTTTATATTTTGCCGCTGCTATGATTCAGCTTAGAGAAGTCGTATTGAATATGAAACACATAGCGAAGCGAAATGCCGAAATTCCAGCCGGAGCCGTCGCCTTCGATCCGCGCTCGTTCCGTTTCCACACCATTGACCTTGTAGACCAGATCGGTTGTTAGCGAATTACCCATACCCCACTGCTTGCGGGCAAAAAGCGACATGTCAATCGATTTGGCAACTTTGACCACATATTCTGCCGACGCTTCCACAAGGCCTGTCATGGATTTGGCAATGTGTGTATCGCTCGACAAGAACAAAGTATCGACGCCCAGCCGCCGCCCCTTCTCCCGGTAACCCGAAAACTCCATATAATCCTTCGACCTCCCCGAGTTAGGCACCAGTCCCGCACCCGCCCCAATCCAGAATGCCGATTTACGGACGGAAGGTCTACCAAAAAGCAGCCGTATTTTCCCGCGGAGGATCAGGCTATTCTTGTCGTTTTCCATCTGGTATTTCAGCGGATTATCGCCATAAATCATCAGTACATTATGGATTGCCGAGCGATCATATGCCAGTTCGACATTCCATTGCTCTTTAAAAACCCACCCGGCAGCAACACCCCATGCCGATACCGTGGGCGACTCGGTGCCTATCAGTTCATCGAAATCGTTATCGATCGTATTCCTGTCGTTTCGTACAAAGCCGCTCACACCCACATACCAGCGGTCATGGATTCTCACATCGCCGAACTTTTTCAACAACGATTCGGCATTGTACGGCTTTTCGCCAATGGGCCTGGTGTAGATTTTCCGGTAGTAATCCGCGTCCTGTGCCCGGACGTGCAGGAAAATGGTTAAGAAGAGGATCGTAAAAATGGGTTTCATAGAAGTGCGTCGGTTTTTTCTCCCCTTACGCGTGTCCCCAACCGATCGTTGCATCAAAAAAGCCGACTGGTGCAGTCGGCTGTAATTATTTGGCAGTCTGGAAACTAATGGTGAAAGTAGTGCCCAGCCCCAGCTCCGATTGTACCTCGATGCGCCCGTGATGCGCATGAATAATGCTCATGGTCGTTGATAAACCAATACCCATTCCATTGTTTTTACCGGTGAAATAAGGCTCGAAGATCTTGTCCATATGCTCCTCGCTGATTCCCGAGCCATTATCCGCAAACAGGACCTCGATGTGGTCGCTGTGGTTTCGGGTCGTGATCCGCAGCACGCCCTTATCCTCTTCCATGGCCTCGATAGCGTTGGTAATGAGGTTCAGAAATGCCATTTGCAGCGACACGCGGTCGAGCGGGAATGCGAGTTCTCCATCGGCAAACTCGTTCACGATCTGGATCCTTTTGAGCTGCACGCGGTCGAGCGCAGCGCTGATCGCCTGACTGAGCACCGCGTGTACCGAGCTTTCCACCAGCTCAATATCCTCCGACCCAGACGGTTGCAGCAACTGTGTAATAAGGTCGTTGATACGCGTGCAGTTGCGCTTGATGATTTGGGTGTAAAATTTGTGGTCTTCGTCGGCCAGCTCCATTTCCAGCTGCTCGGCCGAGAGGTTCACGTTTGTGAGCGGGTTGCGTACCTCGTGCGCAAGCATACGTACGAGGCGCCCAGTAACTGCCATTTGCTCGGAAAATAATCTTTCTTTTTCCGATTGCTTCCGCGCGGTCATATCATGCAGGCGCCCCTGGATATATGGATGGTTGTCATCTACTTCTACCGAAGCCGAAAACAGGCAGTATTTTTTATCGTTGTCTTTTGCCAGAAGGCGGACCTCGTGGTCGTGAATGGGGTGATCGGCAATCTCTTTCCAGCGCGTCGAGAACAAGGGATCTTCTACCAGCTCGGTGATCTTTTTCTCTTTCAACTGGTCGTCTGAATACCCCGTCAGGATACTCGCCGCTTCATTGAAGTCGATGATATTGCCGTCAAGGTCACTGATAAACAGAAAATCATTCGATTCTTCAAAAACCCGGCGGTAGCGTCGCTCGCTGTGGCGAAGTGCTTTCAAAACGGACGTCCGCTCCAATGCATACCGGATGCTTCGTTCCAGTTTTTCGGCATCCAGCTCGCTTTTGATGAGGTAGTCGGCGGCTCCGAGGCGTAAAGCCTCGACTGCGATCTTGGTATCGCCCTTGCCCGTCAGCAGGATAATCGGCTCCTCGCATTCGAAATTGCACGCAAGCTCGATCAGGTCTATCCCGGTACTTTCGCCGAGCAGGTAATCGAACAGGTAAAGGTCATATTTATTGTTTTTGATCTGCGCCTCCGCGTCCCTGAAAGTGGCGCACCAGGTGATATCGAATTTCCAGTTGACCAGGTCCTGAAAATATTCGCGGGTCAGGAAATAATCATCCTCGTCATCGTCCACCAACAATACCCTGATCAGTCTGTTACTCATTCCGCAATGCTATTCCTCTTTCAGATATCAAATTGTTTCATTTTGTTATAAAGCGTCTTGCGGTCGATGTTCAGCAAACGCGCCGCCTTACTTTTATTGAAATTGACATCCCGCAGCACCTGCATGATCATGTCATATTCTGCCTCATTGGCAACCGTTTTCAGGCTCGGCTTAGTATCATCTCCGTCGGCATTGTCCGACAATTGTGATATTCCGGAACTTGTAGCCGGTGCCGGCTCGTCGTCCAGGTCTTTCAGCCGTTTATAATTAACGATCTCGAACGGCAATGCTTTTTCCTCGATCAGTTCGCCGTCGGAAAGCAGTGTGGCGCGCTTGATCACGTTTTTTAGCTCGCGAAGGTTACCCGGCCACGAGTAGTTGAGAAAATCGTTTTTAACCTCCTCCGAAAATCCTTTCACATTCTTGCCCAACTCCACATTGGTTGTTTCCAGAAACGAACCGGCAAAAAGCATCATATCTTCTCTGCGGTTACGTAATGCGGGGACTTCGATCGTGAACTCGTTGAAACGGTAGTAAAGATCTTCCCTGAACTTGCCGCTACGCGCCGAATCCAGCAGCCGTTCGTTACTTGCGACGAGAATCCGCACATCCAGATCGATCTCTTTCGATCCGCCGATGCGGCGCATTTTGCGCTCCTGCACGACGCGCAGCAACGCAACCTGTATTTCGTAGGAAAGATTGGATACCTCGTCCAGGAACAGCGTACCACCGTTCGCCAACTCGAAATGCCCGATTTTGGTCTGCAATGCACCTGTAAAGGAGCCTTTTTCATGCCCGAACAACTCACTGCCCGCCAATTCTTTGGAAATAGCCCCGCAGTCCATCGCTACAAAAGGCATGTCCTTACGCCTCGACCGGTTATGAATTTCCTGCGCGATCGCCTCTTTTCCGGAACCGCTTTCGCCGTAAATAATCACACTGAAATTGGTAGGAGCTACGAGGTCTACCTGCTTGAAAAGGTTGTCCGAAACCTCGCCATTGCCCATAACATAGCCCGCCTTGGTCCGTAAACTACTCTTGCGGGCTGGTTTGACCGGGTCGGCGGTGCCGTCAGATGACGCCGGGGCAACATATTGCTGATCCTCATTTTCCGATGCTTCGGCATCGGCAATGGCCTTCTTTACAGTAACCAGGATTTCGTCTGGAAACAAGGGTTTGGTAATGTAGTCGTATGCGCCCAGCTTCATCACATTCACCGCAACTTTGATGTCTGAATAACCGGTGATGATCAGTACGGGAACGTTGGGTCTTTTGGATTTAATGGTCGTCAATAACTCGGTACCAGTAATATCACCCAGCCTGAAATCGGTCATGACCAGGTCCGGAGAAATGGATTCTATCAAAGCGAGGCCATCTTTACCGTTCTGGGCTGTTTCAACTATAAAATCATTTTTTGATAAAAAACGCTTCAAAAGGAAGCAAATATCCGCTTCATCATCAACAACAACTATTTTTTTCATGCCTGTTATAAGGGCTTAACTTAGTTTGCTTAAATAGTAACTCTCAACCTCGCGGTGGGTATATTCAACTGCTCGCGGTATTTGGCTACCGTTCTTCTGGCAACAGAATAACCTTTCTCTGCAAGCATATCCGTAATTTGTTGGTCATTATAAGGGTGGCGTTTGTCCTCGTCGATTACAATCTCGCGGATCGCTTCCTGAATCTCCCGGTTCGAAACCTCCGTCCCGTCTTCATTTGTCACACCTTCCGTAAAGAGATCTTTCAATAACACGATCCCGAACGGTGTCTGCACATATTTGTTTGTGGTAACCCTGGATACGGTAGAAATATCCATATCGATGATTTCTGCCACATCTTTCAGGATCATCGGGCGCAATTTCTTGATATCGCCCGTCTGAAAATAATCATATTGGAGCCTTACAATCGCTTTCAGCGTGTTCAGCATTGTATTTTCACGTTGCTTGATGGCATCGATAAACCACTTAGCCGAGTTCATTTTGTTTTTGAGGAACTGGTTGGTGGCCTTATCCTGCTTTTGCTCCGCCATTTGGGTAAATACCTTGTTCAGCTTCAAGGCCGGGCTGTTTCCCCACGTCAGCTGCACTTCGATTTCGCCGTCTTCGGTGTACCAAAGCATAAAATCGGGCTTGATGCTTTCATTGACAATGGAGTCATTCCGCAGGCCCGACGCCGGTTTCGGATTGAGAGTGGTGATTAGCTGGATGGCTTTTTTCAGCGACTCCTCGTCCAGGCCGGTAATCCGCATGATTTTATCGTAATTGCGCGATCCGAGCTCGTCGAATGCATCCGTCACGATCTTATAGGCCCATTTCCAAGTGTCGTTCTGATTTTCCATGCGGTTCAGCTGGATAAACAGGCATTCCCGCAAATCGCTGGCTGCAATTCCCGGCGGATCGAGCTGTTGGATGATTTTCAGCATTGTGTTCACTTCCTCGGTATCGATAAACATGCTGTTAGCAAATGAAATATCGTCCGCAATCACGTCGCTCTCCCTTCTGAGGAACCCATCTTCATCGAGTGAGTCGAGGATGAAGTCGGCGATCAGTTGCTGACGTTCATCCAGTTGCAGAAAGTGTACCTGCTGTTTGAGATCATCTCTGAACGAGATCGTCTCCACCATCGGTCGGGTATATAGTTCGTTGTCCGCCGATTGGTTGTTTGCATACGTTTTATAGTCTGGAATATCATCGTCCCGGAACTCGTCCCAGTCGTAGTAGTCTTGTACAGAATTGTCTTCTCCGCCCGATAAATTGTCTGCGTCATCGAATTCTTCGGGCGCTTCATCCGACGCACTCTCCTCCTTCCCTTCTTCCAGTATAGGATTCTCTTCGAGTTCTTCCTTAATTCTTTGTTCAAGCTCCATTGTAGTCAGGTGCAGTAAATTCAGCATCTGAATTTGCAAGGGAGAGTATTTTAAAGTCTGTCTCTGCGTCTGCGTCTGTCTTTGCATATAGCAACTAAGGGTAAAATTTACATTCTCTTGGTGCTTTAAATTTACGATTCTTTATCCAATCTTGACCCAACAAAGAGGTGCGTTACCGAAGATTGCGTAGTTATTTCCACATACTGAGTATTATAATTCAGAATGTAGAGCGAATCCCCATTTAAAAACGCGCCTGCGGTTACCCCGGCTGACTTTTGCCCGGCTGTCGAACCCGCGGCTTCGGGCGGGGAATCTGAACTCTCCTTCCGCATCCTCCCGTTCTATCTGACTGACAATCAAATATATCGTAACTTTCAAAGGGTTTCCCGCCTCCATTTCCCGATAGTCCCATGTTGATCACGCGGCATGGGGCTTGTCGAAACAACACTATACGAAAAGCAAAACCCTTGCCTACCCCTAAACGTCGGAACCCTCCGGCAAGGAGGGTTCCATATCTGATGCACATGATGTCAGTCAAAGGTTTCCTACCCGATCACGGGGTGGAGCCTGCATACTCGCCGGCTTTTTCAACGGCCTCGTTGGCGTAAGCCTCCCCATCCTTTTTAAGCTGGCCCGCCGCATCTGCTACCTGGTTTTTGCTTTTCTCCAAAGCAGCGATCAGGTCGCCTGCCAGGCTATTCGTTTTCTTTTTAAGTTTCCTGATTGTCTTTCTGCTTTCCTCCGGTGCGAGCAACAAGCCTATTACCGCTCCTGCCACCGCCGCTGTCACCAGCCCTAAAATGATTTTGTTCGTCGACATAACACACTCGGTTTTATTGTGGATCATTTTGTTTCATTCAAAAACGCGGAAAATCTTGTACCAACCAACACCCCTTCCCGCAGCCGCCATATGGCAGGATTATTGCCTAATCCCCCCAAAGGTTAGCTTGTAATCCAACGCTCCACGAATGGCGCCGGAAAATACCTCCACTATCGATGGCTGAAATTATTACTTCTCACACAATGCTATGAAAATTGTTATTATAGAAGATGAACGGGATTTGGGAGTGTTGATGCGCAATTTTCTAATAAGGCAACTGAATATTAAAACACCCGAGGGATTGGTCCTGGTGGTCGCTTCATTATCCGAGGGACTGGATTGCGTCAGGGATCAGAGTCCCGATTGGGTATTCATAGACAACAACTTACCTGATGGAAAAGGCGTGGAGGCAATCAGGCAAATACGCGAGGCCCACCCGGCCAAACGCGCGAAAGTGGTCATGATGAGTGCCATGACTAACCTTAAAGAAGAGGCTTTCCGAAACGGTGCCGACTTTTTCCTCGACAAACCGATAAGCTTTGTAGAAGTCAAGAATATCTTCACAAAACACGCAAACGAACTCTGAGCTTACCAACCACCGGCATCGCTTCCAAATAGTGGAAAAATTTACATCAATTGGGGATTATCTTCGATTGGTCGTGGAAAATATTACTCAAAAAGGCCATTCCGGGCTGTTTAATTACAGTTAACTTCTAAAACAGCACAGGACATTTTGTCCCGGACCGCGCCCTGCTTCCGGGCATCTTTACTTTCTGGCTACGATACCGCGCGTGCTTTTTCTTTTCGGGACTAGTCTTCTTTTTCTCGTAAGGAACGAGTTTTAAATCGTATTCAGGGATAAAATAGTCTTCCTTATACTCAGCTACGGGCAATGGCATATAGTGGCGGCCCGGAAAAGTCAGTACATCGTATTCGTAATCGTAGAGGTAGATGGTTACGAAACCATCGCGGCTGTACTTGATTCCAATATCTGAAAACGGGCTGTCCTCGTCCGCCGAAGCCACCAGCCGCATCATCTCCTTTTGTTTGCCTTTCACCAGAACCGTCATATTGTACTGGAAAACGCGATGCAGCGAGTCGATCTGGATGGCGACGCCGAGGTAATACTTTGCGTCTTTAAGCCGCTCCTGGCCCGCATACATAACTGCCGTATTGTTCAATGCACTTTTGTCCTGGTAAGTCTGGTAACTCAGCTTTGCGTCGTCGAACCGCTCCATATACCGGTACACATTTCCCTGGTTCACGTTATAAAACTTCCGGCCGGGTGCAGCTGCCATCGCGAGCTTGAAATCCTCGAAAGCGCCATTATACCGGGCATTGGCCTCGTTCACCTGGTGCTTCTGGTCGTGCCGGTTACCAATGTAAGCCTGTACGATCCCGTGGTTGTTGTGCAGGAATGGCAGCTCCGGCTTCTCGCGCACAAGACTGTCAAAAACGGCCATCGACTTATCCAGCTGGTCATTTTCCAGCAGTGCGATTCCCCACCCGTTCTGGGCGTTGACATTCGACGGATTGAGCGAAACCGCCTTTTTGAAAACCTGATAACCCTTTTTATACATATCAAAATGCAGCAGCAGGTTTCCGTAGTTACTCCACATAAGGTCGTACCCCTGCTCATACTGGAGTGCTTTGGCCAGATATTGCCCCGCCTCCGAATACCGCTTCTGATCGATCATAATGCCGCTCATCCCCGCCAATGCTTCGTACCGTATCGGGTCGAGCTTGATTGCCTTCTGAAAATCTTCCTGTGCCAGGGCGCTCTTCTTCAGGTAGTATTCCGAAAAAGCCTTGGTCACAAAAAGGTCGGCAAAGAACTTGTTATCCTCGTTCAATGCCTTCTCGCCCTTCTTGAAATCTTTCAGTGCGAGGTCATATTTCTTTTGGCCATAGTTGGCAACTGCCCTTCCGAGGTAAGCTGGCAAATACGTTGAATCTTTTTTGATAACCCTGTCAAAAAGGGTAAATGCAGTCTGGTACTCATGCTTGCTAAGATGGGTATTCGCGATTCCGGATTGCAATGCGGGTGTTTCGCGTTTTAAAGTCGATGCAAGTTTGTAATACCGTTGCGCCTCACCGATCTGGTGCAGCCCGTAGCACGAATGCGCCATTCCCAGGTAAGCATCGCCGCGAAAGGTACGGTCGTCGGTTTCAAGGTATTTTTCAAAAACAGCCTTGGCCATCCCGAACTGGTTGAGCGAAAGCAGCGCATTCGCGTAGCGTATCTGTGCCTTCAGGTGCGTGCGTGCTACCTTCTCGAAATCCTTCACTGCCCGCTTTTCATTGCCGGTGCGCATTAGGATATCGCCGCGTTGCAGCCGGTAAGCCATCTCATCCTTCTGACGAATCGCGGTAGTCAGTTCATCCACGGCTTCCTCCATACGTCCGCTGTACTTATGTACCATCCCGACGTTGAAATTCCATTTTCCGCCGGTGTTTTTCGCCGAATTATCACTCGCGAAGCTGGTCGCTTCCTGATACTTTTTCTGCTTCCCCAGCGCCACCAAAGTATTCAGCGTCGCCTCCGAACCACCGGGCGAATCGGCAAAGTCGTTGCGTGCAGCATCGAATTTGCCCGATAGCAACGCAAAAAGTCCACGGTTATAATGCATATGCGGGTCACCCTCGGCGAGATCGAGCGCTTCCATGATGTGCAATGCCTTTTGGTAATTCCCTGAAAGCGCGAGGATCACGGCCTCGTTGTTCATGCGCTGAACCGAATCCGAAGGTTGGAAGGCCAGCTTGTGGTAGGCCGCATAGGCTACCTGCAAATTGCGGACGCCACGCTGGTATTCCTCGCCGCGCAATAATGCAGGATTATTCTCTTCGAATGATTTATTAAAAAGGGGTAGAAGTTCTTTTACAAATCGTTGGCACTCACTAAAATCCTGGGCTGAGAGCTGCCGAGGTGCTAACACCATCAACATCAGCAACATACCTGTCATCACAAGTAAGTGAATTTTCTGTACCATAGGGGGTGCTTAATGGCTCAAAAGCTACTAACCTACAAGTATTCTCGGAAAATTACAATTATTGCTTAGACCGTTTGATAAATTATCAGTAAAATATAACTTTTTAAATAAATAAGATCATTCTAAGTAAACTGCCGTTGATTAGAGTTGCACGGAAGCGAGCGCATCGATAAATATCTTCTTATCGTTAACCAAAACAGTGAGCGCACTTTCCGAAGCATTTTCAATTGAAATCGATTGCTTTGACACCGTTACTTTCAGCAAAACGCTCCTGAACCCGATCCGGAAAGAATATCCTTCCCATTGCTCAGGAATGTAAGGTTTAAACGATAGCAAGCCGTCTTTCACGCGCTGCCCAGCAAAGCCTTTTACAACGCTCATCCAGGTACCGGCCATCGAAGTAATATGCAGTCCGTCCTCGGTGTCGTTATTGTAATCGTCCAAATCCAGGCGGGCTGTCCGGAGGTACATTTCATACGCTTTTTCACGCATGCCCAGCCCGGCTGCGAGGATCGAGTGCACGCACGGCGACAACGACGACTCGTGCACGGTCATCGGTTCATAGAATTCGAAATTCCGGCGGATGGTCGCCTCGTCGAATTCATGCTCGAAGAAGTAAAGACCCTGCAAAACATCGGCTTGCTTGATGAAGCACGAGCGCAATATCCTGTCCCACGACCACCGTTGGTTAATAGGCCGCTGCTCGGCAATGTCGGCTACGGTGAGCAGTTCCTTGTCGAGGAAACCCTGCTGCTGCAAATACACCTGCCTGTTTTCATCAAATGGGTAATGCATATTATCCACAATATGCTTCCAATCAGCCAGTTCCGTATTAAGTTGCAGATTCGTTTTGAAAATAACCTCGTTCAATTTCCGGGAATCTTCCTTCCACAGCTTATCGATCACTTCCAGCGTGTAGCGAAGCGTCCAGCAGGCGATGTAGTTGGTATACCAGTTGTTGTTGACATTATTTTCATATTCATTCGGTCCGGTCACGCCCAGCATCACATATTGCCCCTTTTCTTCCGACCAGTTGATCCGCTGCTTCCAGAACCGGGAAATGCCGATGAGTACTTCAAGACCCTGGTCGGTTGCGTAGCTTTCGTCACCCGTGTAGCGGGCATAGTCGTAGATCGCGTAAGCAATGGCGCCGTTGCGGTGAATTTCTTCAAAAGTAATTTCCCACTCATTATGGCATTCTTCGCCGTTCATGGTCACCATCGGATAAAGCGCGGCGCCATCGGAAAAACCGAGTTTCGCTGCATTCTCGATGGCTTTTTGCAAATGTTTGTAACGGTAAACGAGCAGATTGCGCGCTACTTTATCGTCGGCCGTCGAGAGGTAGAACGGAATGCAATAGGCCTCCGTGTCCCAGTAGGTACTCCCGCCGTATTTCTCCCCGGTAAAGCCTTTTGGCCCGATGTTCAGGCGCTCGTCCTCGCCGGTGTAGGTTTGCCCCAAATGAAAGATATTGAACCGGATACCCTGCTGCGCGGCCACGTCGCCGTCAATAGTAATATCGTTTTTCTCCCACTTGCCTGCCCACGCCTGTACCTGCTCCGCGTACATGCGGTCGAACCCCTTTTCCGCAATGCGGGCGACGTAGGCTTTGGCTTTGGAAATGAGCTCCTCGTGCGGGTAGTTGGCCGACGAGAGGTTTACGGCATATTTATAAATGGTAATCTCCTGCCCTTCCCGCACTTCAACCTGGGCGGTACCGGCTACATATTTATCCCTGGAAGCCGTTTGCACGGTTGCCGCTGCCTGCATTCCATTCAGTTTTATATCAAACTTCATCCCGGTCGCAACGCGGAACTGCTCTACCTGATAGGGGTTGCTTTTTGTTTCAAGCACCAGGTATCCTTCCGGGCCGTACGCCTCATGCGCGATGCCGTTCCAGAACGATTCATCGTAGTTGGAATCACGATTACGGATATTGCCGTCCAGGAATGGGGTAATGGTGAAATGATCGGTAAAATTGAGCGGTACCATGCTGTAACTGATGGCGCCGGCCTCGTCGTCGGCCATGCTGCAAAATCGCCTGGAATGAATGCGCAGCTTTCTGCCGCCGGTGAGTGTAACAGTTGCAGTGCGCTCAAGGACACCTTCCTTCATATTCAGCACACGGCGAAACTCGTCGATTTGGCAGGTATTCAAGTCGAGCAGCTCGCCACCGACGCGGATTTCAATGCCCGTCCAATTGCAGGCGTTGAGTACTTTGGCGAAATAGTTGGGATAGCCGTTCTTCCACCAGCCAACCCGTGTTTTATCAGGAAAATAAACACCCGCAACATAATTCCCAAGCAGTGTTTTACCTGAATATCCTTCCTCAAAATTGCCCCGCTGGCCCATCCGGCCATTGCCAAGGCTCATGAGGCTTTCGGTGATTTCGTTGTGTTCGGGGTGAAAACCTTCTTCTACGATGCACCATTCATCGTGTGTAATATAGTTCTTCATATTTTTTCCAATTGGGGCAGACCAAAATTTTCAAAACCGGGGATCACAATATCGGCTTCGGTCAGTACCGACGCTTCCCCTATGCCTACCGCCAACATTCCGGCGGCCTTTGCCGACTCGATACCAGCCACCGCATCCTCGAATACCGCGCAATGCGCGGGCGTTACATTTAAATCGGCCGCGCCCATGAGGAATACCTGAGGGTCGGGTTTGCCTTTTGTAATGCGGTTACCATCTACGATCGTATCGAAGTAATGCAGCATATCAATCCTTTCCAGAATGACCTTCGCATTCTTGCTCGCTGAGCCCAGGCCACTTGGAATACCGTTCTGTTTCAGTTCGTCGAGGAAACGGCGCACGCCGGGCAATGCGTCGTCGGGCGTCATTTGCATGCAAAGGTCGAGGTAACGGGCATTCTTGTCAGCAGCTCTGCGAAGTTTCTCTTCTTCCGATAGGTGAACACCTCCGATAGACAGCACTATTTCCAGCGATTCCATCCGGCTGATGCCTTTAAGTCGTTCATTTTCTTCGCGAGTAAGGTCGAAACCGAGATCCTGCGCCATTTCGCGCCAGGCGATGTAATGGAATTGTGCAGTGTCAACGATCACCCCGTCGAGATCAAAAAGGCAAGCTTGTATTGAGGGCATATCATTTCAAATTTAATATCTTGCAAAATAGTAAAAAATAGCAATTTGCTGCGCCAAGGCCGAAATACAGGCCTTCCGGCCTCGCCGGGCCGTAGCTAACGCTTTCTTGTAACATTCACAAAACCGAAAGAGATGTCCGCCGTTAACAAGGATAAATTCATTATATACCAGCTATTTACACGCCTGTTCGGCAACCGGGAAACGACCAACAAGCTTTACGGAACGATCGAAGAAAACGGATGCGGAAAATTCAACGATATCGACGATACCGCCCTGGCCGCATTGAAGGCGTTTGGCGTTACGCATCTTTGGTATACCGGCGTGCTCGAACATGCCACCCTGACGGATTACTCGCAATTCGGCATTAATGCCGATCATCCGTTGATCGTGAAAGGCATCGCAGGTTCACCATATGCCGTGAAAGATTATTATGATGTGGGTCCCGATCTGGCCGTGGATGTACCTAACCGGATGCAGGAGTTTGAAAATCTCGTCGCCCGCACCCATGCGCACGATCTCAAGGTGATCATTGATTTTATCCCAAACCACGTTGCGCGGCAATATCACTCGGATGTGCGCCCCGAGGGCATCAGGGACTTTGGTGAGGACGACGATAATACCGTTACTTTCAATCCTGCCAACAACTTTTATTACATTCCGAACCACGACTTCATCGTACCGGAAGGGCACAAGCCGCCGCTCCCGGTAACATCACCCTACCACGAGCGACCCGCGAAAGCGACCGGTAACGACGTTTTTCAGGCCCAGCCAAGTCAGTTCGACTGGTACGAGACGGTCAAACTGAACTACGGCGTCGATTACCTCGACGGCCGGTCCCGCCATTTCGCCCCTCTTCCTTCGACCTGGCTCAAAATGCGGGACATACTCATTTACTGGACTAGAAAAGGGGTAGACGGCTTCCGGTGCGATATGGCCGAAATGGTGCCGGTCGAGTTCTGGGGCTGGGTGATCCCGGAAGTAAAAAAGGAGAATCCTACGGTCATTTTTATCGCGGAAATCTATAATCCGTTTGAATACCGCAATTATATCAATATCGGCAAGTTTGATTACCTGTATGATAAAGTAGGGTTGTACAACTCGCTGCGGCGTATCATCGAAGGCCACGGCAGCGCCGAGGACATTACGCGCATCTGGCAGCAAGAGTCGGGGGATTTCAGCGAGCATATGCTTCGGTTTCTCGAAAATCACGACGAGCAGCGCATCGCTTCCCGCTATTTTGCGGGCAATCCGTGGACGGCTTTGCCTGCCATGGTCCTGAGCGCCACTTTGCATACCGGCCCGCTCATGGTCTATTTCGGACAAGAACTGGGCGTGGACCCTACCCAGCAAGAGGGCTTTCAGGGCGAAGACGGCCGGACTACCATTTTCGATTACTGGGGCGTACCCGAATTTCAGAAATGGGTCAACGGCGGCAACTTCAACGAGGAACTCCTCACCACCGAGCAGAGGACGCTGCGTAAATTTTACAGCGACCTCAATGCATTTGTCCTGAAAAATGAAGCGGTATATGCTGGCGCATTTTATGATTTGCAATATGTGAATGTCGACGGCCAGTCGTTCAACTACGACAAGACGATCATTTACAGCTATTTGCGACACACCCCCGATCAGAAATTATTGTTTGTATACAATTTTCACGAGTCGCGGACCGTAGAGACTTTCATTAAGGTACCGCAGGATGTCTGGACGGATGTGTTGAAACTGGGCAATACCGGATCTTATAAATTGAAACCCGTATTTCCGCCTGAAGTGGCTCAGGTACAGTTACCAACGGCCGACATTACCTCTACCGGCGTGCACATCGAGCTTCCCCCGATCTCGGCATTTGCTTTCGAAATTGTGCCGAAGTAGTGGGTTCTTCGCCCAGCCGGCCATTGGAAAAGGAGCTTTTGATCGTTAATTTTACATTGTCCACGAGCTTGTGGCTTTTTTTTCCATGACAAGTATTTTGTCATTACGTACCCTGGTTTAAAGAATTCAAGTATGATGAGATTTGTAGTGCTTTCCATTTTGTTACTGGGTTCTGTTGCCTCATTCGGGCAAGCCAGCCTGCAAAAGACGTTCGTGCAGAAAATGGAACTGCCCGCCAGTCCGGATATTGGCACGCAGGTGCTGCGGATCAGCGAGTCGTTCCTCGGCACGCCCTACGTGGCAGGAACGCTGGAAGGCAACCCCTCCGAGCGGCTTGTCTGCAAGTTCGATGGCCTGGACTGCACTACGCTGGTTGAAAGCGTGATTGCGCTGGCGGTGGCCAAAACCGAAAATTCGACTTTCGAAGAATATAAAAACGAATTGACCAGGCTTCGTTACCGCGACGGCGTGATCGACGGCTATCCTTCCCGGCTGCATTACATTCTTGACTGGATGTATGAAAACCAGAAACGCGGACGCCTCGAAGACATTACTGCTAAGGTGGGCGGCGTACCCTTCACAAAGGAGATTAATTTCATGACCACCCACGCCAATCTGTACCCTTCCCTGGCGGCAAGCGAAGTGTATGAAAAACTGAAAGAGCAGGAAACGGTGATCAATTCGAGGGAACACAGCTACATTCCCAAAAACAGCATCCAGAAAGCCGAACCCATGCTGCATGATGGCGATATTGTCGCATTTACTTCATCGGTGGAGGGGCTCGATGTGAATCACATGGGTATTATTTCGAAAGTAGGCAGCCGTGCTTACCTGATCCACGCTTCGCTGACGGGCAAAAAGGTAATTATGACGAACGTTCCCCTGGCCGAGTATGTGGCTTCCGTTCCGAAACACACGGGTATGATCGTGGCCCGGCTCAACGATATCTGATGAATGAATGGATTTAACCGACCTGATTAATTACCGGAATTCCCCCTGGCTGTTGCTGCTCCTCTCCGGCGTCATTGGACTGGTTATCAGCATTATCATCATCAGCCTGATCAAAATAACGGCATCGAGGAAAAGCTGGACCCCGGTGCGCGCCGTCCGCGAAAACCTCACCAGTGTACTGCATTTCTTCATACCGATCGTACTCATTACGGCCGCGGCCAAAACTTATACTTACTCCAACCCGCAATACGACTGGGTGTTTGCATTGAGCAAAACCGCACTGATAGGCATTACCACCTGGCTAATGGCCCGCATCGTGATCATCGTCGAAAAGATCCTGATCGCCAAGCTGGATTTCAATACGCCCGACAACAATCAGGCACGGCGGCTGTTCACAAAGATCAAATTCGTGAAACGCATTGTCGTGATCATGGTCGTGACGATCGGCGTTTCGATATTGCTGCTTAGCTTCGATAGTGTGCGGCAATATGGCGTCGGGATCCTGACTTCTGCCGGTATTGCGTCGGTAATCATCGGTTTTGCAGCGCAAAAGTCGCTGGCGAACCTGATGGCCGGCATCCAGATCGCATTCACGCAGCCGATCAAAATCGACGACGTGGTGATCGTGGAAGGCGAATGGGGACGCATTGAGGAGATCAACCTTACTTACGTCGTGGTCAATATCTGGGATTTGCGCCGCATTGTGCTGCCCATTACCTACTTCATTGAAACTCCCTTCCAGAACTGGACGCGCAACGAAAGCGCGTTGACCGGCGCAGCATTTTTTTACCTCAATTACCACACACCGGTAGACGAGCTCCGGACCAAATTGAAAGAAATTCTCGACAGTACACCGCTTTGGGACGGGCGCGCATGGGCGTTGCAGGTGACCGACACCCAGGGGCAGCTGATGGTGGTCCGTGCACTGATGTCGGCACGAAATTCCAGCGAGACCTTCGACCTGCGTTGCCTGGTACGCGAAAAACTGATCGAATTTATCGCCAAAGAGCATCCCGAAGCGTTACCCACGACCCGCGTGGAAGAGCCGTCCCTGACGAAATTTAAGATTTCGGAAACAGGCATATAAAAAATTGGCCTCCGGAAGTTCCGAAGGCCAGTCTTTTCTTACTACTCACCTAACTCAATTTAACTCAATACAGTTTTTCTTTGATATTTTGAACCTCTCATTTACGCATCGTCGCAGGCGCCACTTTGACTTGAAAAAATGTGTAACGGCTTGCAAAAAATGGTGAAAATGAAACGGGGAAAGCCTATGGAAATGCCTCACGGCGCACGCAAATCTGAACGTGCGATTTACATTACAAAGGAGCTTTTCCGTTGTTAAAGAGGCATTAACGCTGAATTAAAAAGGAATTAAAAAGGTGGGAACTTCAAAATGAAGGTGGTACCGGAGCCCAATGCGGACTCCACTTCGATGCTCGCGCCTTGCATGTTGATAATGCGTTTGGTGAGTGCGAGGCCGATGCCATAGCCCGCTTTGCTGATCGTGGACTGGCTGCGGTAAAAAGTATCGAAAATATAGGGCAGCTCTTCCTGTGCAATGCCGATACCCATATCCCGGAAATTTATAACGATGAGCCTGTTTTTAATTTCAAGGAACACGTTGCAGGTTTTATCGGGCGAATACTTGCAGGCATTGTCCATCAGGTTCAGGAACGCTGTCCTGAGCAGACTTTCGTCGCCGAAGCGTTTCAACTGCTCCTCGTCCTCAGGGATTTTGTCATAGTGAATGTGCACCTGGTAGCCCGCATTCTTCTGCTGTACCGATGTTTTGGCCTGCCACAACACCTCGTCAATCCTGATCTTCGAGAATGTTACCCTAAATGCGTTTTCTTCTGTCCGTGCGAGTTCAAGCAGGCGGCTTACCAGCTCGTTCATTTCCTTCGCTTCCGACCAGATACCTTTCAATGCATCCTGATAATCAGTAGGTGAGCGCTCTTTCATCAGGCTCAGCTCTGCCTCGCTCATAATGAGCGCCAGTGGCGTACGCAGCTCGTGCGACGCGTGCGAGACGAAGTTTTTCTGCGCCACGAATGCGATTTCAAGCCTGGTAAGCATCTGGTTAAATGTCTCTGCCAGTAGTGCCAGCTCGTCCTTTTCGCGGCCTACCCGCACTTTTTCATGCAGATTACCCGCCGAAATGTTGTTTACCTGGTCGATAATGTCGGCCACGGGCTTAATCGCGTCGTTCGAGAACTGCCAGCCCGCAACACCTACGAGAATCATAGACAGCAGCCATCCGATGAGCAGGATTTCCCTCAGGCGATTCAGCTGGTTCATACCGAGATAGTCATTCGCGATCACAGCCACGACCCAGGGTTTCCGGTGATCCTGCAAAATGTGCCGGATAATGATCACCTCTTTCTTCTGATGTTTGGTATGGATTTCCCTCCCGGCCCGCGCATCGGTGAGCATGGGTTTAGAGAGCTTGAAATTCTCCTTTCCACTGATGAATATGACCGAATCGGAACCATCGTAAATCGTGATTTCCTCGTCGAGCAGGATTGTCTTGTTTTCCTTTTCGATCTTTTCGATATCCGCTTTGCTGATACCCTGGCTTGCTTCTACAAGTTGGGCGATCGTCTGGCCGCGCTCGTTCAGGAAGGAATAAAATTGCTTTTCGCGGTACTGGTCGTAGAAAAAGTAAATAGCAAGACAAAACAGCGCCATTATGGAGCCTACCAACAGGGTAAACAGCAGCGTCAGGCGCGATTTGATGTTCATTCTTCCTTGAAAATGTAGCCCATGCCCACCACCGTGTGGATCAGCTTGGTAGGATAGTCTTTATCGACTTTTTTGCGGAGGAAATTAATATACACGTCGATCACGTTGGTACCGGTATCAAAACGGATGTCCCACACTTGTTCGGCAATGTCTACACGCGAGACTACCCGCCCGCGGTTACGCATGAGGTATTCAAGCAAAGCGAATTCCTTGGCGGTGAGATCGATTCGGTTACCGCCCCTTCTGGCCACTTTTTCATCGAGGTTCAGTTCGAGGTCGGCCAGTGAGAGTACCTGACTGGATTGTTCGCGGACACTGTTGCGCTGCGAAAGCACTTTAATACGGGCGATCAGCTCGCGGAATTCGAAGGGCTTTACCAGGTAATCGTCTCCGCCCGCTTCGAAACCGTCCAGCTTGTCATCGATCGTGCCCAGTGCCGTCAGGAAAAGGATCGGGGTTGTCAGGCCGTCGGCGCGGAGCTGCTTGGCGAGGTCGTAGCCGTTGAGGAGCGGCAGGTTTACATCCAGAATGATCACGTCGAACCGGTAGTTGGAGGCCATTTTCTTACCGACTTGTCCGTCGTAAGCCAGTTCCACTTCCCACGACTGCTCTTCCAGGCCCCTTTTGAGAAAACCTGCGAGTTTTGGTTCGTCTTCAACGATTAGTATTTTCATAGATGCCAAGCGGTTTAAAGTGCCAAATGTTGCACAGATTTTTGCTTAAAAAAAGGCTGCCCGAAATATCGGACAGCCTTTTTGTCTATATCCACACCATTAGAACGTTGGCATTTCTCAATATCCCACGTTCCATTATAATGCAAAATATAAAATTTAAATTATAAACAATAGGTATTTCCCTATTTTCGCGAAATTTCATGCAAGTATCAGTAATAATCTGCGGAATTGTCATAGTCCGAACGATCGCCGAAAGCGCCGAAATCATCGTCTTCTTCCAAACGCATGGCCTTCGCTGCTTTTTTAATGAGTCCGATCTGGCCGGCATGGTACACGTCATGCTGGATCACGCCGTGTATCAGAGTATAATAGGAGTAGTCACGCCCCGGTACAAATTCTTCCAGGAAGCTATCATCTTCGATCTTTTCCAGTTCCGAAACGAGCTCTTCCTGTGACAGGCTCAGCTCCATCTGGATCGCCTCCCATTCGAACTCGTCGACTACCGGAAATTTTTTCCAGTCCTTGTCCTGCGTCTTAATGTCAAACTCAGCGTCGCCCTGCAATTTACGAACGGCAAAAATGCGCCAGGTAGTCATGTGGTACACGATTTCGGCGATTGAATGCGTATTGCTGCTCAGGCGCGCTTCCGCGATTTTTGGGGTTACATCGCGCAGCGCTTCTACTACCGACGGTCCATACCATGCTTCTTCGCTTTCGTAGGTGTCGTTAAGTACATCTATAATTCTTAAAATCTCTTCTTTTGCTTCCATTACGATTAGATTAAACAGCTGCAAATTTAAGGTGATTCGGACGAAGATTGCCCAAATGTGGTTTCAATATTAAAGAGACATTTTGACGGCATCCATACTCTCCCGATCCAATCCGCGAAAATCGGCTTTTCCAACCTTTCGCGAAGTGATACCGTCACAAATGCAGTTGCTAAGTCCGGGCTGGTAAACTTTAAAGTCATGAACTCACGGGCTCATAAACTTTAAGCATTTCAATTTTCGTTTATTTAACAAATTTTAAAATACAACTCAAATGTTCAAGAAAGCTTCTTTCCTCTTACTGATCGTCGGCCTCGGGTTGATGTCGTGTTCGAAAGACCCGATCAGCGACCTTTCCAATGAAGAGTCGTTGGTATACATTACAAATCACGATCAATCCGCCAATTTTAGTCAGTACAAAACATTCAGCATCGTGGATTCCGTGCTGATCGTCGAAAATAGCCGCGCGGGTACTTCCCTGGACGACATCGACCGCGCCATGCTGCAACGGCTCATCACCAATATGCAAAGCATGGGTTATAAGTATGTGAGCCGTAAGGACAACCCCGACGTCGGTATTAACGTATCCTGGATCACCAATACTTACCTCAATGTATATCAACCGCTTTCTTCCTACTATGGTGGTTACTGGGGTGGTTACGGCTACGGTTACCCGAGCTATTACAACTATTATGAAACCAGCGAAAGCTCCTGGATGATCTCGATGCTCGATTTCAAAAATCCTAAGACAACGGCATCCGGCAAGACTTTCAATGTGATTTGGGACGCACAGATCCGCGGCTCGGCCATTGGCGACCAAAACCTCATCGACAAAATGGCGGATTCCATTTTCGGGCAATCCGGTTATCTCAAAATCAAGTAACAAATGAAACGAATCATCATCATTGCCCTTTTCCTTGGAAGTGTACTCCCCGCATGGGCACAGGAGAAACCCAAGTTATACACCATTGCGTCGCCGTTTGAGCGGTACACCTATTACCTGGCTACTGCGCGTTTCATCGGCGCAGTGCCCATGGGCTCATTCAAGGATAATTATGTCGACAAATCTTCTTTCCAGAATGCATCGGTGTCTATCGAATGGGTCCTGAGAAACTCCCAACTTTCTGTGGGCGGAGAAATCGGCTCTACTTATTTTGAAAAACGCGTTCCGAGAGCCTTGTACGAAGGCGACGGGGGCACTATCTCAGCTGTTCAAACGCGCACCGTTTCGCAATATCCGGTAGAATTGTTTGCTAATTACCACTTCCTCCCACGCAACTCGCAGGTACAGCCATACGTGCAGGTGAGCGCGGGCGCGAGCATTATCGATTACACCGTTTACTATGGCACTTTGTCATCACAAGATCAGGCGGTACGTTTTAAATACGGCATTGGCGCCGGTTCTAAATTTTTCTTCAAGAAGGATGGGACGTTTGGCCTTGATGTTCGTGTCAAATATGATGGCACGGCTTATAAATATGACTACATCGACAAAGGCATATCATCCGTGAACGGTTCGATAGGCCTATTCTATCGTTGGTGGTAAATAACGCATCGTGACACATAAAAAGAAGGTTTTGACCAAAACATCGCTTATCTGGCTTAGTGGCATTCTCGCATTCCTGATCGGTTCCGGGCTTTGGGCCTGGAACCGTTTTGGTCCCAGCCACCACAAATCTTACGTTCAGGTTACTGAAAGCTTCCCCATGGCGCGGACGCTCGACTCCGCCTCCAATTCATGTGACCTCACGATCCGGCGTTACCGTCAGATCGGCCGGGAAATGCAGTTCGAGCTGGCAGCGAATGCAGGCGGGCTTTCTCCTTACGACGTAAAAATCAGCCAGAACGGCAAAACACAAACCTTCCAGGCCGTGCCGCACCGTTACGGGACATGGCTCACAATCCCCGGCGTGCAGGTCAATGGCGGCGAAGCGCAGATCAATGTGGTAAGCCTCGGCCAGCAAGGGTGCCAGACGACCGCCGCGTTCAATTTCGAAGCTGCGATGGCCAATGACGTGATCGATGCCAAAGAGTGGATCCGGCAGGGAAGCAAAGACAACTGGCTCGATGTGAGGCCCATTCGCAAAGACGGCAAACTCCTCCTCCGCGACTTTGCCAACTATAACGACAACCGCACGAAAGTGGTCATGATCGACGGTATTGTCGTGCAGGGATTGGAAAATGGCATTGAAGTGAAACCGGGTTATTTGTATTCGGTAACTTCCCGCTGGATCGACGCTCCCTACAATGACTGGTGGAATGCGGCCAAAAACCGCACAGTCCGCCAGCAGAACATCTACATTGCCGGCAAGCCCGACCAGGCAGCCTCCAATGCGCTGACGCGCATCAGCATCCCCGACTGGTTTTCACCTTCACGCACCATCAACGTCGATTTCGACACGCGTTTTCCCGAATTTGAACCCATTAAGGACAAGCTGGTGATGCAATACCGGCTGAATAACTATGTTTCTTCTGACAACTATTACAAACGCGGGATCGGTTTTTTGTCCAATACTGAAAAAGAGTATCCGTCGGAAAAGCTGCATTACACGGCCACTCCCAATTACTTTGGCGATAAGGATGAAAAGTGGTTTGCGAGCCTTTCCAAAGAACAGGTAGAGGCATTGGCGGGCATCCCCGGTTTTGGCGTGTATGCGTACGATTTCGAGTTTTGGAGCCAGCATTATTCCAAAGAGGTTATACAACGGCTGATCTGGTTTTCCAAAGTGGTTAAAAAGAACCATCCGCATATGCATTTGATGGATTACTGGGGGGGCGGGGCCTATACCAACCCACATATTAATACGGTTGGCGGTGCTAACCCGAAGGATTTTATCAAAGAATACAGCGAACCGAAAGCGAACAATCCGAACTTCGATCCACTGCCGAACGGCGATAGCTTCCGGGATATCTTCAACACTGTCCCCATTGACGTGTATCCCAAACCGATGTTTGCGATCGACAATGCAGGTAATTCGCCGAACAACTTCGTGCTGCTTTCCGCGATCCATTCGCTGCGCATCAACAAGCTCCTGCCCTACCAGAAAAACAGTAAATTCATTTTCTACGGCTGGAACCGGTACATGCCGTTATACAAAGACCCCATTGTCCCCTGGAACTACCAGCTTTCCGACCCCAAAGGGGAGCTCATCATGAACCAGCTCGAAATGATGCCCGCGAGTCAGGCATTAAGCTTTTCATTGTTCTCACTAATCCTGTTCGACGGCTACTACCTCTGGCACGACGGTGCGCCGAGCGCACAAAACCCGAATGCCTACAAACTTTCGAAAGATATGTGGGGCTGGGGCTACGAATGGTACCCGGCCGATAGCAAAACACCCGAAAACGAAGTGGGTCGCAACACTACCGGAGGAACTGCCGCTCCTTACTGGGACTTCCCGACCGAATATTATGCACTGGGTAACTGGATGGCGAAACAGGTGGAGGACGTAATTGTAGGCGGACGGAACCAGGACCTTGCATTTCAACTGAACGGACAATGGATCCAGCCTAAAAAGGAACAGGCATTGCTGGCCATCGACGGCAAGCAGCCTTTTATTACTGCCGTCGTGAAAGGCAATCAGATCGTGGTACTCGGCGTCGATTCGTTCCAGCAGCCTTCTGCCCAACGGAAAATGAAAGTTCGCCTTCCGGATGGCGTGGAAGCAGAAATCGAGCTGTATGGCAACTGGCCTGCGCTTTACCGGGGTACCCTGAAGAAATAGTTTTGAAATACATCATAAAAGCAGAAAGCTCGCCGATGAAGCGAGCTTTCTGCTTTTATGATAGAAATACTAGGCAACTTTCACATAGCTGCCGAGCCATTTCAAATGCGTCCCGTACTTGTGCATGATCTCCTGCACTTGCGGATCGTCCATGTGCCCGAGGAATTCCACCAGGAACCACGCCCTGAACGACGCTTCGCCACGCAATGGGCGACTCTCGATCTTGGTAAGGTTAATGCCGCGATCGTTGAAATCTTTCAGGAACTCGTACAGCACGCCGGGGCGGTTGGTATTGGGCAGGTTAGCGATGATCGTCGTCTTGTCGTCGCTGCTCTTCATATTTGTAAACTCCTTAGCCAGAATCAGGAAGCGGGTCTGGTTCTGATCGCTGTCTTCGATATTATCAAATAGGATAGGAACACCAAACAACCTTGCCGAAATCGACGAGCATATTGCCGCCGCATCGGGCTCCTGGGACGCCAGCTTAGCCGCTTTGGAAGTCGAATCCACGGCGATCAGCTCGATACCCATGCCTTCAAGGTATTCACTGATAAATTTGCCGCATTGCCGGAATGCAATGTCTTTGGAATAAATCCTTTTAATCGATTTCAGGCTATCGGATTGCGACGCGAAAGTAAAATGTACTTTCAAAAGCATTTCCGCCACAATTGAAAGGTTTTTTTCCCGCAGGAAGTCGACCGTTTCGACCACTATACCCTCCTGGTTATTCTCGATCGGCACCACGCCAAATTTGGCGCGGCCGGTTTCCACGCTTTCAAATACCGAATGGATCGTCGGCAACACGAGGTACTCGCTCATCGCCCCGAAACGACCTTCGGCCGCCTGATGCGTGAAGCTTCCCTCCGGCCCCAGGTAAGATACCCGCTCAGGCAGTTCCAGATTGCGGGATACCGCGAAAATCTCGAAGAAAATGGCATCTATCGCCTGGCGGGTGAGTAACCCATTGTTGTGCTTCGCCAGCCGGTCGAGGATTTGTTTTTCTCTTTCGGGGCGGTAGATAATCGACTGGGAAGACCGTTTCAGCTCGCCAACCTTTTTGACAAGCTCCATACGCTCGTTCAAAATGCCCAGCAACTGGTCGTCCAGCCCATCGATCCTGTTTCTTAAATCCTGTAATTCCACAAAGACTCTTTAAATATGATGTTCAAACCGGGAGGTGCGTTTACACTTTTGAATAAAGAACTTCCCGGCCTGATATTACTTGACCACGCCAAAGATAATGCACGGGGGTTACCCTGCGAGCGCGAGTTCCTCAACGTTCTTCTCCACTTTGAGATTATCGATGATAAATCGCTGTCTCTCAGGCGTATTCTTGCCCATAAAATAACTCAGCAGTTTCTGAATGGACGTTTCCTTTTGAAGGATCACCGGTTCCACACGCATATCTTCCCCGATAAACCGGCCGAACTCTTCCGGTGAAATCTCTCCTAATCCTTTAAAGCGGGTTATTTCCGGCTTACTGCCCAGCTTGTCGATGGCGGCCTGCTTTTCCTCTGCGGTGTAACAGTAAATAGTTTCTTTCTTGTTGCGGACCCGGAACAACGGCGTTTCGAGCACAAACAAATGTCCGTTCCGAACCAGATCCGGGAAGAATTGCAGGAAGAAGGTCATCAGCAGCAAACGAATGTGCATACCGTCTACATCGGCATCGGTAGCGATGATAATGCGGTTGAAGCGAAGATTTTCCACACCGTTTTCCACATCCAATGCGTGTTGCAGCAGGTTAAACTCTTCATTTTCATAAACAATCTTTTTCGTAAGCCCGAACGAGTTGAGCGGTTTACCGCGCAAAGAGAATACCGCTTGCGTCTGAATATCCCTCGATTTGGTGATGGAACCGCTCGCCGAATCCCCTTCCGTGATAAAAAGTGTGGTTTCGTAGCGCTGGTCACTTTTCAAATCGGTGAGATGCAGGCGGCAGTCGCGAAGCTTTTTGTTATGTAAATTGGCCTTTTTGGCACGGTCGTTGGCGAGTTTCTTGATCCCTGCCAGCTCCTTACGCTCCCGCTCCGACTGCTCGATCCGTTTTTTCAATGCATCGCGCGCTTCGGGATTCATGTGCAGGAAATTATCCAGCCTTTCTTTGACGAAATCGTTAACAAATGTTCTTACCGTAGTGCTGTTCGGGTCGGGTGTGATGGTGTTGGAACCGAGCTTGGTTTTAGTTTGAGACTCGAAAACCGGCTCCTGAACGCGGATCGCAATGGCGCCGATGATGGACGAACGAATGTCTTCGGGGGCATAATCTTTACCGAAATGTTCGCGAACGGCTTTAACAACTGCTTCCCTGAATGCAGCGAGATGGGTACCTCCCTGTGTCGTATACTGACCATTCACAAACGAGTAGTATTCTTCACCGTACTGGTTACCATGAGTCATCGCCATTTCAATGTCCTCACCCTTCAAATGAATGATCGGATACCGCAAAGTTTCCGCGTCGGATTTGCTTTTCAGGAGGTCGAGCAGGCCGTTTTGGGAGAAGTATTTCTGCCCGTTAAAATTGATCGTCAACCCTGCATTCAAATAGCAGTAGTTCCAGATCATGTTATCGAGGTACTGCGGAATGTAACGGAAGTTCTTAAAAATAGTACCGTCCGGCTCAAACGCTACGTGCGTGCCGTTCCGCTGGCTGGTAGTGCCTTCCTGCGATTCACTCACAAGTGCTCCCTGGTTAAACTCCGCACTCTTAGTCTTGCCGTCGCGGAACGATTGCACCTTGAAATGGGCAGAAAGTGCATTCACCGCTTTGGTACCCACGCCGTTCAAACCCACCGATTTCTGGAAGGCCCCCGAGTCGTATTTACCACCGGTATTGATCTTCGAAACGCAGTCCACGACTTTTCCGAGCGGAATACCGCGGCCATAATCGCGCACTTCCACGCGGTGTTCGGAGATCTTTATCTCAATTGTTTTGCCATTACCCATCATGTGCTCGTCGATCGAGTTATCGACCACTTCCTTCACCAACACGTAAATTCCATCGTCCACCGACGAGCCGTCCCCGAGCTTTCCGATATACATCCCGGGTCTGAGGCGGATATGTTCTTTCCAGTCAAGCGACCGGATACTGCTCTCGTCGTACTGAACATTTGTACTTTCCATATTTATAACTATTCTTTTAGGAGTATTATCGCTTTTGGAACTGGTATTTTAATAATTTGAATCTTTTGTCGTTACCCTGTTATACCTTTGCAGGGGTCCCTTGGGAAGGGAGCCCGATTAATAGAAATTCTTTAAAAATAGGAAAAATCTAATTTACTTTGCCATGATATACACTACCACAATATTACGTGTACTCGAATCCCAAATTCAAAAATACTAGTCTTACACATAGTTTTAATGAATTTTCAGACTTTCAATAGTACAATAATTCTTCTTATGAACAGATCCAGGTTGGCTAAAAGTTATAAATCTATACTTCCCTATTTCCTGAGTTTAATCATTTCACTACCCGCTTTTTCACAGGTTACTGCCCCGACAGCCCCTTCCGGGAACGCTCCGGCGTCTAACGGCGCCCAGGGCACAACGCAGTCAGGCCCGAGAGGTAATAGCACAGGCACCACTGGCTCTGGTAACACACAATCGGGCCCAGGCGGGCAGCAAGGCGGAAATCAGCAGGGAGGAAATCAGCAATCGGGTAACCAGCAGCAAGGAAACGACGGCCAGGGTGGCGACAAAGGTAAAAACGCCGCTAACCAGAACAGCCAGAACACCGAAGGCGGTGACCAGAGCAAAGTCAACACCAGCACGAGCACCGCGATGACTCCCGAAGAGCAAGCCAAAGAATCGCTCCGTCAGAAAATCTACGGCTACTCGATATTTGCGGATAAAAAATTAGGGCTAATTCCTGACTTACAGATCGTTACACCAACAACCTACGTTGTAGGCCCGGGTGACGAATTGAAGATATATCTCTATAACTACGCCGAAAGCACTTACGAAACGATTGTCAATAAAGATGGGTTCATCAGCATCCCCCGTGTCGGTAATGTAATGGTCGCAGGTCGTACAATTGAAGAAATCAAGAAAATCCTGATCGACAAGTTTGCCAAGTTTGTACCGGGAATGATCGGCACAGGCGGCGAAACGGCACGCACCAAACTGATGGTTACCCTTGGAGAAGTGCGATCGGTGAAAGTTTTTGTAACGGGAGAAGTGATTAACCCGGGCACTTACACGGTATCTTCCCTCTCCTCCGCATTCAATGCATTGTACCAGGCTGGTGGCCCTAATGAAATTGGATCTTTCCGCGAAGTACGTGTTGTTCGCCAGGGCAAGGTCGTGTCGAGAATGGATATTTATGATTATCTCGTAAATGGTAAGATCGACGGCGACATCCGTGTTCAGGAAAATGACAACGTCGTGGTCGGCTACTACCTGAAACGCGCCGAGATCGCCGGTATGGTGAAACGTCCGGGCATTTATGAATTGAAACCGGAAGAAAAACTGGGCGATGTGATCCGCTATTCAGGCGGTTTCAGCGACAAGGCTTACCGTGCGAGATTGAAGATACAACGCATTACTTCCAGGGAGCGTAAAATCCTCGATGTGCCCGAAGACCAGTACGACAGCTTCGAAATGGCAACCGGCGATTCGATCAATGTGGAAACCGTACTCGACCGCTTCGAGAACATTGTAAATATTGAAGGTGCGGTAATGCGCCCCGGCCAGTACTCGCTCGACAACAGCCCTACGCTGAAAAAGCTGATCGAAAATGCACAGGGAATGCGCGAAGACGCTTTTGTAGGCCGCCTGAACGTGCTACGGACCCGCGAAGACCTGACCATCCAGACAATCCCCATTAACTTTACCGATGTGCTGAACGGCACAACTCCCGATCTTGTGCTCACCCGCCTGGATCAGGTTATAGTTCCTTCGAAATTCGAAATGGCGGAAACTGCCTTCGTAAGCGTTGAAGGGGAAGTTAACAATACCAAAATCGGCGAGAACGAAGGAAAATTCCCTTACACTACCGACATGACACTCGAAGACGTACTCGTACAGGCAGGCGGTTTGAAGGAATCGGCTTATACGTCGGAGGTCGAGGTGGTCAGAAGAAAAAGAAATTCGGTAGCCGGTGCGGCAAATGCACAGATTTCGGAGGTTTATAAATTCAATGTGAACCGCGACCTCTCCCTGAATGCGAAGGCAACCAATTTTGTGCTCTTCCCGTTCGACCAGGTGATCGTCCGCAAGTCGCCCAACTATGTTGAACAACAGACTGTTTTTGTTGAAGGAGAAGTGCTGGTGACCGGCCCCTATACGATTGTCAACAAGAATGACAAGATCAGCGACATTATCAAAAGAGCCGGTGGACTGACCGAGCTCGCTTATCCGGAAGGAGCAACCCTGCTGCGTCGTACGGTTGTGAAAAACCTCGAAGAGGCTGTGGACTACGAACAGGTTCAACAAACCGAAAAAAGCATCAAACAAGGAACGCTTACCGGTGACCTGCCGAACGTGAAGGAAGAGAAAATCGGTATCGTTTTGAAAAACATTCTGAAAAATCCGGGTTCATTCGAAGACCTTGTGGTTCAGGAAGGTGATATTATCCGTATTCCTAAGCGCCTGGAAACCGTTCAGGTAACCGGCTCGGTACTTTACCCTACTACCGTGAAATACGGCAAAGGGATGAACTTCTCGGATTACATTTCGCAATCGGGGGGTTTTACGGTGCAGTCGCTCAGAAAGAGCTCGTATATTAAGTATCCTAACGGCAATATCGATCGCACGAGAAGATTCATGTTTTTCAATGTGTACCCGAAAGTACAGCCGGGCTCGGAGATCTTCGTTCCGACACGAGCTGCTCCTGCTTTGAATACGCAGCAGACGATTTCAACAGCTACAACCCTGTTGAGTTCAATTATGGGATTAATTGTAACAGTATTGGCATTCCGTTCACTTAAGTAACTATGGCGACAGCGACCACACAAGAAATTCCGGAAGACGAGCTATCTCCAAAGGAAGTCGTCGAGAAAGTACTAGTAGTTAAAGACGCGCTGATCCGTAACTGGAAATGGATGCTGCTCCTGCCTGTTGTAGGGTTCGGTATCGGGTTTGCTATGGATACTTATCAGAACAAACCACCCACCTACGAAGCCAACGTGGTGTTTAACCTCGGTGCAGCGGGAGCGAGTTCCGGTCTGGGTGACATGGCTGGCCTGCTGGGATTGGGCGCGCAGCCGGACGCGAATATCTTTACCGGAGAGAACTTCTTCTATTTCGTAAAGTCCCGCCCGGTATTAGAGCGGAACCTAATGAAAGAAATAGAAATCAACGGAAAAAAACAGATTCTGGCTAACTTCTATATCGATTCGAGCGGTATTAAAACTTCCGATTGGGCAGACTATCCCGATTTGCAGAAATTCCATTTTACGACGAATGATATCAAAAAACTGGACATTAATTCGCGTATAAACCTCAATACCATCGTAAAGCGTACAGCCGAGGCTACCGAGATCGCTTCGCTCGACCGCAAGTCGTCTTTCACCTCGCTTTCCACCAAAATGGAGAACGAACACCTCGCAGGATTGTGGGTGACTACCCTTCTGGAAACGGTGGAAGAAATGTACACTGAAAACCAGACCCAGAAAACACGGAAAACGCTCCGTTTGCTCAACCACCGTGCAGATTCACTCGCAGTGGTACTGGGAATTGCCGAGCATAAGCTGGCCAGACAACTCGATTACAGCGCGCAGATCATGATGCCGGAAGCCAAAGTATCGGCCAACAGCGCGGAAAGAAAATCGTCCTTCCTGCAACAGCTGTATTACGAAGCAATGGCCAATGCCGAGAAAATGCGTATTTCCCTCGTAAAGGAAGCTCCTCTGTTCACAGAGATCGAAGGTATTAAAGTGCCTCTGGATGTGAAATATGAAGACAAGCGTAATGCTAAAATCGGGGCATTGGCAGGTTTGATGATCGCACTGATCTTCGTCTATTTCAGAACAGTGTTTTCTTCACCCACCACCACCACTACCGTGCGTAAGGAAGTAGTAACGGCGTAATCATGGCAACTCAACACTCTATTACAATCAAGGCCGGCGGGTCTGAAAAGGATTATTGGAAAGACCTCTGGCTTAACAAGCAACTCCTCTGGATCCTTTCGAAAAGGGACATTTCCGTTCGCTACAAACAAACGCTCCTGGGCGTGGCGTGGAGCGTATTGCGCCCGCTCATGACGATGATCGTGATGGTATTCGTGTTCAGCTACCTGGCGAAAATCAAAAGCGACCCGGGTATTCCCTATCCTTTGATGGTATTGAGCGGGCTGACGATCTGGACATTTTTCGCAAACACGTTTACTCAGATCAGTAACAGCATTCTCATCAACTCCAATCTCGTTTCGAAGGTTTACTTCCCGAGATTGCTTATGCCGCTCAGCTCTGTTGCTGTCGGTTTCGTCGATTTTATGATCACATTCGGGATATTTCTGATCCTGACACCATTCTTCGATCACCCTATCAGCTGGAAGATCGTGTTTCTTCCTTGCTTCATTTTACTTACATTTATTACATCAATGGGCTTTGGCCTGTTTTTTGCGGTGCTAAATGTGCGCTTCCGCGATATTGGTCAGTTAATCCCGTTCATGGTTCAGGTTGGGATGTACGCCTGCCCTGTCGCTTACAGCAGTACGCTTGCGCAGGGTACATGGTTCGAAAAATATTATAATCTGAACCCGCTGGTGGGTATCATCGACGGTTTCCGCTGGTGCCTGTTGGGAGATAAGGCTTACTTTAATCCGGATAGCCTGTATTCCACAGCAGCAATTTCATTGATTATACTGATCGTGTCGCTGATCTATTTCCGCAAAAAGGAGAACACTTTCGTTGACCATATCTGAAACAATCACACTTGGGCATGTCTGTAATTGTAGCTGAAAATATCAGCAAAAAATATATCATCGACCACCAACGCAAAAACGGCTCGTCCGGTTTACGCGACATTGTTTCCGAGACGGTTAATAAATTGTTCGGCAAACAAGAGAAGAATGGTTTCGCTGAGAAAGAAGAATTCTGGGCATTACAAGATGTCAACTTCTCCATCGACAGGGGCGACCGCATTGGTATCGTTGGCCATAATGGCGCAGGAAAATCCACGTTGCTGAAAATCCTCAGCCGCATTACCGAGCCTACCACCGGCCAGATCAAGATCGATGGCCGCATTGCCAGCTTGCTGGAAGTGGGGACCGGCTTTCATCCGGAATTGACGGGACGCGAGAATATTTTCCTGAATGGAGCTATTCTGGGAATGTCAAAGGGCGAAATCCGCGAATCATTTGACGCTATCGTTGATTTTGCTGGGGTTGAAAAATTCCTTGATACGCCCGTTAAAAGATATTCTTCGGGGATGTACGTCCGTCTGGGTTTCGCGATCGCGGCGCACCTTAATCCCGAGATCCTGATTGTGGACGAAGTACTCGCCGTAGGCGATACCGAGTTCCAGAAGAAATGTCTCGGCAAAATGCGTGACGTTTCGGAAAGCGGCCGCACATTGCTTTTTGTGAGCCATAACCTGACCGCCATCCAGGCGCTTTGCAACAAGTCATTCTATTTTGAAAAAGGCCGGCTGATCGACCAGGGCGAAACAACGCATATTGTAACGAACTATCTTAGCAAGGTTTCGCATAAATCCCTTGAAAAGCATTGGGACAATATCGAAGCCGCTCCCGGCAACGACCAGGTACGCGTGAAGAGCTTCAAACTTTTCCCGGAATACCAGGACGACCTTACCCATATTGATGTCCGTACGCCGATCAACTTCCAGTTTGAGTTCTGGAACCTGGTAGAAGGCGCTTCACTGAACCTGAGCATGCACTTGTACACGTTTACCGGTGAATGTATCTTCAACGTAGGCACCACGGCTGAAAACTTCTCGAAGGGTATTGTCAGCGGCACCTGCGAAATCCCCGGCAACTTCCTGAACGACGGTTCCTACGTCGTTTCGATGATGATCGTGAAAGATACGAGCACCGTGCTTTACAATATGGAGGAAGCCCTTGTTTTTGATATTGAGGATTACCGTGAAAATGTGACCTGGTATGGCAAATGGCCCGGATATATTCGTCCTCAACTCAATTTTTCTATTCGCCAATCTGAACACGTAGTGAATGATTAACGTCACTAAAACCTTTCTACCTGATCAGGAAGAATATCTGCAATATGTCCGTGGAATCTGGGAACGGGGTTATCTGACCAACAACGGACCACTTTTACAACAGCTCGAAGGACAGCTTAAAGAATATCTGAACGTCGATCACCTGTACTTCTGTGGTAATGGAACGATCGTTCTGCAAATCGCGATCAAGGCGCTTGAACTGAAAGGCGAGATCATCACGACGCCCTTCTCCTACTGTGCCACTTCCAATGCGATTTTGTGGGAAAACTGCACGCCTGTTTTCGTGGACATCGATGCTTCGACATTCAATATCGATGCGGAGCTGATCGAGGCGTCCATTACACCGGCAACATCGGCGATCCTCGCGACGCACGTCTACGGAAATCCCTGTGACGTAGAGGCCATCGAGGCGATTGCCAAAAAACACAACCTGAAAGTTATTTACGACGCCGCGCATGCATTCGGCGTAACTTATAAAGGAAAATCACTGCTTTCCTATGGCGACCTGAGCACTTGCAGCTTCCACGCCACGAAAGTTTTCCATACGATCGAAGGCGGTGCATTGATCTCCAACCATCCCGAGCTCGACCGCAAACTGCATTTACTGCGTGCGTTCGGCCACCAGGGTGACGAGCATTATGAATTCGCGGGAATCAATGGTAAAAACTCGGAATTCCATGCGGCAATGGGTTTGGTAAACCTTCCGCAGGTACCGGCGATCATCCAGGCGCGCAGGGACGTTTTCGACGCCTATGACGGCCTGCTCAATTGGGATATTCTGTTTAAACCCACATTGAGCGCCGACATCGAATATAACTACGCTTATTATCCGGTAGTGTTCCCTTCGGAGGCGGTTATGTTCAGGGTAATGGAGGCATTAAAAGTGGAAGAAATCATTCCAAGGAGATATTTTTATCCGTCGCTTAACACCCTTTCATTCATGCCAAGGCAAATTGCCTGCCCTGTTTCCGAGGATATCGCGGCAAGAGTGTTAAGTTTGCCATTATATGTAGGGCTTCCTTACGAAGATATTGAAAGGATTGCCCGCATTATCAACGGTCATTTATCACCATAGTAGCATGGTCATTTTTTATTGGCTAACTTTTTTCCTGTTTTTATACGGTATCAGCTTTGTTGCAAAAAAAATTGCTCAACCTTCGCTCACGGAACTGATTATTACCTTCTTCATTCTATTTGTCGGTAGCATTATCCCTACCGGCTTTATTTTGTCGGCGCTGGATCTTACCGCGAACGTATTCGCATGGATCGGCGGCACTTTCGGTATTCTCGCATTACAGTACCTGCTCTGGACAAAGCTCGTACCACAACAAGCGCATTATACCATTCGCGGGCTGATCGCTAACCGGCTGAGCACATTCCGGCTCTGGACCAGGGAGCTATCCGTTTACCTGAAAGTGATTTTCGGTGCGATGTTCCTGACGTTCGCGATCATTGGAATAACCAACCTGATCCTCGTGCTATTTACCGCTCCCAATGAATGGGACAGCATGACCGGGCACCTAAACCGCGCTATCCGCTATATTCAGCGGGGCACTATGGAGCATTTCGGCGGGGCCAACTGGAACATGGATACCTATCCGAAGAGCCTCACCACGATCCATATTTACTCCTACCTGATCAGCGGGGACATTGAAAATTCATTTAAACTCATTCACCAGCTATCGTACTACGTAACGCTGGCGTCGGTATTCGGTATAGCACAAAGGATTGGAAGGAACCTGTCGGCCAGCTTTTTCTGCGCATTGGCATATAGCGTGTTCCTTGATTTCCTGATGCAAGCCGTTACAACGGAAACGGACATTGTGCTGACGGCCTATCTGAGCTGCCTGCTGTATTTCCTGTTTACCTATTTCACCAACCGCGACAACCGCTACCTCTATCTTACAGGAATCACATTCGCGATCGTTACCGGTCATAAGGCTACATTTGCCTTGCTCATGCCATCGGTATTCGTGATCATGATCTATACCGTATTCCTGGCACCGGGTTTTAAAGTGTTTTTTGAAAGGACTTTAAGGCTTGGCCTCGCGATCGCGTTTTTTGCATTGATTTATACTATTCCAACCGGCTATATCCGTAATATCCAGGTTTTCGGCCATCCCATTGGCCCTCCTACGGCCCGGTACCATCAGTCGTATGAGCGCGCAGGAGGGGCAGCTAACCTGTTTGAACAGGGCAGCCGGAATGTGATCCGCTATACCTATGATTTCTGTAACCTCGACGGCATCCGGAATGCGCAATGGGGTTATGACCTGAATACCGCCATCAGGAAGCCACTGGTAGTTCTGGAAGATAAGCTGCGAATGCGCCTCGACGAGGAGACTGATTTCACTATCGTCCCATTTTCGTTCCAGCGCGGATTTTATTATTACAATGCGAATCCCTACTGGGGCGTATTCGGATTTGCCTTGATCCTTCCGCTGATGCTGCTGGTACTGATCCGCGTTTTCAGATCGCGCGTGCATTTCTTCCTGGTCATTGCATTTTGTCTTAACCTCGCGGCGATCTCCTATTCTGCGGCCTATGATCCGTTCAAAGGCCGGTACTTTATGGAGGCGGGGCTTTTTGGTGTACTTTTTCTGCTCCTGCTTTTCTCACATCACCGTTTATCGATCATCAAGCCGCGCAGGAATGTCTGGAAAGGCTACATTATGGTGGTTGTAGGACTGGCATGTATTTCCGGGATTATGGCTGTTTACCTGAATATCCGCTGCCTTCCGCTGCCATCCTACGGCATGGAATCGGCATTGACGATGGATCGTATTCCTTACCAGACATTCGCACGACCGGACATTACAAAGGCTTACGTCCGTTTCGATTCCATCGTGCCGGAGAATGCAACCGTGGCGCTCGCTACCGTGAACAGCGATTTTGAGTACCCGCTCTACGGTAAAGACCTGACCCGGAAACTGATTTCAATCAATCCTTTCGAAGAAGGCCTGCGACCTATTCCCAAAGATGCTGATTACCTGTTTTATGCCCGCAAGGTGATCAACGACACGAGTAAGATCCGTGCATTACCGACCGATATCCGGCTCGGCTCCGACACCACCTTGTATCACCGAACCTTTTTGAGTGAGAAGGGGGAAGATTATTATCTGAGAAAACTCAAATAGCCCAAGCCATGACTATTGCCATCATGCAGCCGTATATTTTCCCATATATCGGCTATTTCCAGCTGATCGATGCCGTGGACAAGTTCATTATTTACGACGATGTGAACTTCATCAACAAGGGCTGGATCAACCGGAATAATCTGCTCGTCGGCGGCAAGGCGCATCTTTTCAGCATTCCGCTGAAAGACGCCAGCCAGAATAAACTGATCTTCGAAGTGCAACTTGCGAAACATGAACAGTGGCAGAAAAAGTTATTGAAAACCATTCAGCAATCATATCAGAAGGCTCCCTGTTATCAAAAGGTTTTTGAACTGATAGAAGAAATCGTAAATTTAGAAGTTGATTCAATTAACGAGCTTTCTATATACGCATTAAAAAAAACTTGCGCATACTTGGGCATAGGCACGGAGATTGTTCCCTCTTCAACGATATATAATAATAAACACCTGAAAGGACAGGACCGAATTCTGGATATCTGTAAACAGGAGCAAGCAAACCACTACATCAATCCGATTGGCGGAGTGGAATTGTACGACAAAGGCAAATTTGAAAACGAGGGAATAAGACTGGACTTCATAAAAAGTATATCTAGCCCGTACCCCCAATTTAAAAATGCTTTCGTACCTTGGTTGTCTGTTATAGACGTTCTGATGTTTAACGGCCCGGATGGCTTCAGGAAACAATTAGAGGCATACGAACTTATTTAGGAATGGCGAAGATTATCGTTTTTGGAGTACTCGACACAGCAGAACTAGCGCACTATTACCTAACCCATGACTCTGATCATGAGGTTGTTGCATTCGCCGTCAATCGCCAATATATCGAACAAGACACTTTCCACGGCCTACCTGTGGTAGCATTCGAAGATGTGGAAAGTATTTTCCCGCCTTCCGAATACAAGTTCTTTGCACCTATGACCGGCCGCAATATGAACCGCAACCGCGAGGCGATTTACAACCACGCCAAAGCGAAAGGCTACCAGTTCATTTCCTATATCAGTTCCCGTGCGACGATCTGCAATAATGTGATCGGCGAGAACTGTTTTATTCTCGAAGACAATACGATTCAGCCGTTCACGACCATCGGTAACAACGTCGTCATGTGGAGCGGCAACCATATCGGCCATCACGGCCAGATCAAAGACCACGTCTTCTTTACTTCGCATGTGGTGCTTTCGGGGCATTGTGTGGTAGAATCGTACTCCTTCTTTGGAGTGAACGCCACCATCCGCGATTACACGACCATTGCGCAGGGAACATTGGTGGGGATGGCATCGGCCATCATGAAAGAAACCGAAGAATGGGGCGTCTATGTCGGAAACCCTGCGAAAAAGGTACCCGGAAAGATGAGCTACGAAGCTTATTGAGTCGATCCGGTGACGAAAGTTTGAGCTAGTTAATATCGGTAATGGACCAGAAGAAAATACTTTTTGTAAGTCATGATGCTAACAGGGCAGGAAGTCAGTTGCTGTTGCTGCAGTTATTGAGGCTATTGAAAGAACGTGGCGTCCCGATGCACCTGCTACTCTGTAACGGAGGGGAACTGGAAGCGGAATTTGAGGACGTCGTAGGTGTCACGCGTCTTCATCAAAACAAAAAGATCACAACACCTCCCTTTACCGGCAAGCTCCTCCGCAAAACCAATCTGCTGAAAATTTATGAAGAACGTTCCCTGCAGAAAGGCAACGAACGGGTACTGGCGGAACTGGAACAACAGAACATCGGCCTTATCTTCATCAATTCCATTGCTAATGCGGAGGTTTACTACGATTTTCTGAAATCCTTTCACGACTTGCCGCTGGTACTTTTTGTACATGAGCTGGCGATGTCGGTGAAAATCTATACCCAGGAGGAGCAACTGGCTTTTCTGCTTAAAAAGACTGATCGCCTGATTGCCGTCTCCAATGCGGTAGCCGATCATTATATCCGGAAATACGATTTCCCCGCGACGCACGTAAGCACTTTCACGCTTATCGACCATGAGCGGATTGATCAGCGATTGCTTGCGGTACAGCACGATATTCTCGAAAAAACCTATAAAATCCCCGAAGACGCCATTGTGATAGGTGGCTGCGGAAACGCCGAATGGCGCAAGGGCAACGACATTTTTAACTGGATCGCCAGCAGGGTGATCCGCAAAACACAGCCACTGCCCGTTTACTTCGTGTGGGTGGGCGCAGGCCCGCAGCATGAGATCTACGAGCTGATCGAAAGCGATATCCGGCTAATGGGATTGAGCGACAAAATCATCCTCATTCCGCCAACTCCGCGCGCGCTCGACTATATTAACCGCTTCGACGTGCTACTGTTGAGTTCCCGCGAAGATCCTTATCCGCTCGTGGTGATGGAAGCCGCATTGCAGGAAATTCCTGTGGTTTGCTTTGAAGACGCCGGCGGCGCACCGGAACTGATCGAGGGCGATGCCGGTTTTGTAGTTCCGTATATGGATATCTCGGCAGCTTCGGACGCGATCATCCAGCTGATCCTCGATCCGTCGCTACGGAACACGCTAGGGCAGAATGCCCGTAAAAAAGTCTTGGAAAGGCATAACACGGACAAAAGCGTAGCGAGCGTCGAAGCCATTATTCAAAAGTATCTACCTATGCAGGTTTCGGAACAGCACAATCAATGACCATTGCCTTTACCATTTGCTCCATCAATTACCTCGCGCAAGCCCGGACATTAGGAGACTCGCTGAAAGCGACCAATCCCGATGTCCGGTTTTTCATTGGCCTGGTAGACACACTTCAGGGAGTTGCATTTGAAGACTCCTATGCGCACGACTACCCAATGATCGAGATCGACAAGATTGAAATCCGCGATTTTCAGGAGATGTGCGCGCGTTACAATATTACAGAGCTAAATACCGCGGTAAAGCCGTTTTATTTCACCTATTTCTTCAAACATTACCCCGAGGCGAAAAACGTCATCTATTTCGACCCGGATATCATTGTATTTCAGCCATTAACAGGCCTTACCGACTCGCTGGCGAAACACAATGCCGTGCTTACACCGCATATCAACACGCCGATCAACGACCGACTGATACCCAACGAGTTGCATCACCTCAATACCGGCGTTTACAACCTCGGCTTCGTGGCATTCAGCCGTTCCGAAGAGAATGACCGGTTTATTTCGTGGTGGGAAGAGAAACTGCGCTACGAATGCCTGATCGACCTCTGTAACGGACTTTTTGTTGATCAGAACTGGATGAATTTCCTGCCCGTCTTTGTCCCGAATACCCATATTGAAAGAAACCCGGGCTACAACGCAGCTTACTGGAATTTGCACGAGCGTGACTTTTCGCAGCGCGACGGCCATTGGTATGTCAACGAAGAAAATCCCCTGATCTTCTTCCATTACAGCGGGTACGACCCCGCCAAACCCGACATCCTTTCGAAATACCAGAACCGCTTCGAGCTGAACGCCCGCACCGACCTGACCGAGCTTTTTGCATTATACAAAAACAGTCTGATCAGCAACGGGAACGCCTATTACCGCAATTTCCCCTGCTCGTACATCAAGCCAGCGCCTGTGCGTCGTTACCAGCGTGTGAGGAAATATCTCAAAATGCCTGTCAATTATCTGATCGGCAAGCTGCAAACGATCTGATGAAAGAGCTGGTTACCGTTATTATTCCTATTCTTGAACGCCAGATTGACCCAACGGAAGAAAAGATGCTGCATCACGCATTGGATATTCTGGCGGAATATCCGATCATATTCATTGCGGGAGAAGGCGCCGATCTATCGGTAGTGCGCGAACATGCCGAAAATATCGATGTCGTGCATTTCCCAAAGCATTTTTTTCAGTCGAGACAGCATTTGGGCCGGCTTTTCCTCATGTCGGATTTTTACGACCGGTTCAACTGGTGCGACTTTTTACTCGTCCATGAACTGAACAGTTGGGTGGTTAAAGATGAACTGTATTATTGGTGCAAGCAGGGTTATGATTATTTCAAAACAGGTCCTGCGCTGGCTCATGCCGGTAGTGCGCCGGGTATCCTGAAACGCATTTCGGGACTTTCCGAGGAAGAAAAACGATTATACGGGTCGGGTTATGCCGACAACGGGCTTTACCTTTGCCGGATCGAGCGGATGACGGCTACTTTGAAAAGCAAGAAAAAACTGGCGCACGAATACCGTCACAATGCGAATTTACCTTATGCCGATTCGCTGTTCTGGGAGCTGGAAGCCAATCGCTTTTTACCGCATCTGAGAACACCCACCGACATTGTGCGCAGCCATTTCGCGCAATATGGTGTCCAATATCAAAATGGCACAACGTTACCTTTTGCTTTGACGGGCATTTCGCATAATAACATCGGTGAAATATCCTTCTTTAAAACTTTGCCTGAAACGGAATAGTCGTTCATGAATATTATATACACAGTCTGTAACCGTACCAACCTGGCGCATGCGCTGGCGCTGGCGGATTCTGTGTTACAGCACCAACCCGACGATGTTTTTTACCTCGGACTGGTTGATTCCATTAGTATTAACAACCTTCCGGAGCATGTAAATCTTCTTCCGGTGGCCGCATTAGCTATTCCCGGCTGGGATACAATGGTTGCGGATTATTACGATTTCGAATTACTGCCCGCCTGCCGTCCCTGGTTCGCGTTGGAAATATTGAAGAAGCACACCGAATGCAGACAACTCACGTTCCTGGCACCGACGGTGCAACTCAAAAAGACATTCAATAGCTTGCTGGATGCCGGCTCTGAGATGTTTTTGACACCCAATATTTCGGTTCCTTTGAAAAAATCGCCCATTCTGGACGACAAACGCATTCTGAATGCAGGCATGTACCACTCGGGAAGCTGGACATTGCGACCTTCGGAGAAAACCACACCCGTGCTGGAATGGTGGGCGCAGCGGACTATCGACCGCGCCAATTTCGATCTTTGCAATGGCATGAATACCGATCAGCTTTGGCTCAATTATGTGCCGGTTTGGGTACCTGCGACGCAGACACTGCATAATCCCGGCTGGCATTATGGTTTGAATGCAGTTTTGAACAAAATGCTCGTTGCAAAAAATGACGGTTACGAGGTCGATGGACAACCACTCATCTCGCTCGACTTTGCCGGGCTTGGGCATTTCGATCCAATCTGGTCAGATCACGCGGGGTTGGTTGCCGAAAACAAGGCATTTCAGACATTGTTCATGGAATACCAGCGCATTGTAGTGAAAAAGAGGTACGACCTGGAAGTCAGCGGCCAACCGGCATTTGGAAAACATGCCGATATCCTTCCCAACCGGTTAATGAGAAAGGGCATTGCCGCGAAATTGAAGGAGTTGACTAGATATATCGATCAGTTTTAAACAGGATTCCATGCATTTTTTAGAACAAATCACACAGGACCTGCGGAACTCCGTATCAGCACTGAAACCGGCCACGGCAGCCGCCAACGCGCAGCGGTATCCGAAACTGACGGTCATTACACCTTCCTACAACCAGGCGGCATTCCTCGAAAGAACAATCCTGAGCGTGCTTAACCAGGGATATCCCAATCTCGAATATATCATCGTCGACGGCGGCTCGAACGACGGCAGTGTAGAAATCATTAAAAAATACGAAAAACACCTCTCCTGGTGGGTTTCGGAGAAGGACCGCGGGCAGGTCCACGCCATCAACAAGGCGCTGGAACGGGCGACGGGCGAGTATATCAGCTTCCAAAATTCCGATGATGTATATTTTCCCGGTACTTTCGCTCGTTTTGGAGAAGCAGCTTTGAAATACCCGGTCGATATCCTGTATGGCGACCTGTACATGATCACCACCGACGACGAAGTGACCGAAATACTCAAAACAACTTCTTACGACTTCGATTGCCAGATCCTGGAAGGGATGCAGATCCATAACCAGTCGCTGTTTTTCAAGCGCTCACTGGTAGAAAAATATGGGATGTTCGATGAATCGTTCCGTTTTGCATTCGACTACGACTTCATTACACGGTACACGTCGCACAAATCGACTACGACTAAAAAGATCGATGGCCTCGGGGGCGCATTACGCGTACATGCGGAAGCGAAGTCGTCGACCATCGCGACAACCGTCGGCCGTGAGGAACATGCGAGGGTACAAAAATTGTACATTTCAACGAACGGTTCCCCGGTAGTCAACAAAATGAAGTATCTTTGGTGCCGCGTCCGTAAAATTGCCTATTTCATTCTGCGGTTAGATATTCAGTACATCAGATTCAGGCTTTCCAGATGAATTGGAGCTTATTTAATGTAGCCAACAATTTTAATTATCTCCGGTATTCGATGGGCATCGCGATGATGTTCAACGGGTTTCCGCTGATATTTTTTATTCGCGATACACTCGGCATTGGGCCTGCGAGCAGCGTTTTTACCGCGATTTTCTTTTCGCTCGCGCTGGTGCTGATGGTCCCGCCAACGCTTTTCAAACGACTTTACAAGCCGAATATCATCCTGATCAACCTCGGAGCGGGATTTCTGCTGCTCACTCTCTGGTACTTCATGTTCATGAACCACCAGGGAAAGGCGGTAGCGGATATCGGTAACTTCGTGTTCACATTCGGGTTCCTGGCATTGCTCATGCACGTCCCTAACGACGTGAAAGACACGCTGATACAGGTACTTTTCCTGTTTTCATTCTTTACAAACATTACCCTCGTTTACTCACTCATCACCGACCCGAACTGGACGCCGGGGATGCGGGCTGCGGTAAATTTCGCCAACGAAGGTGCCCAGCCGGGCGGTAACCCGCACATTACGGCGCGCAATGGAGTTATTACCCTCCTGTCCGCGATGGTATTGCTCGGTAACACCAAGCATCTGCTCACGAGGCTATTCCTGTTTTTCTCGATGTTGTTTGGAATGGGCGTGGTGGTACTATCACTCGCGAAATCAAGCTACCTGGGCCTGGGGATCGCTTTCGGAGCGTACTTTCTCTTTCATTTCAAATTTTCGGACATTACTTCGGCCATCGGCAGTGCCTTTAAGTTCAGGAATATGGTGTTTATCATACTCATATTACTGGCGATCAACTATTTCCTGTCACGCTATGGCAATATTCTGAACCTGCTTCTAGGCTATTGGGATATTTTCCAGGACCGGATCATGAACGTGATCTTTACTTCCACCGGGGTGAGGCTTTCGGAAGAAGCGGATGTCGATTATTCGGCGATGGGACGGGTGAGTGGTTTCGGAGAATTTTTGGAAACACTGTATTCATGGGACATCTTCCTCGGCAGGGGTTATAAGAACGACTATCTGGACGTTCCGCTGCTCGAATCCTGGGTAAACCACGGAATTTTCGGATTTATCTTTTTTGCCAGCTTCAACTTCTTCATGTTCCTGTACGTGATCCGCGAGGTACGCCGCCATACCAATCCGCTGACGACCTTTCTGGCGTACTTCTTCCTGTCGATGGTGGTGCTGCTCTTTACCGGTGGCCGGCCCTACGATATTGCGTTCTGGTTCCCCTATTCGGTGATGATCCGTTTCCTGGGTATCAAATACCTCGACACCGTACCACGTCTGAGAAAAATTATCAGACCCCAGCCGCAACCCATAAGCACCGTAACCACCTGACACGCTCCCCCGAGCCGGGGAACCTTCCCGGAAGGTTCCAGCATTCCACGCATGAAGAACAGAGTTGAACAACTGGATGGGTTAAGGGGCATATTCGCTGTCCTGGTCATTGCCCACCACCACAATGCATTCAAGGAGTCGATTCTTTACAACAACTTTTTCGTCATCAACGCGAGCCTGTTTGTTGACTTTTTCTTTGTGTTGAGTGGCTTCGTAATTGCACTTAACTACGTCGATCGCATTCACAGCACAGGCGATTTTCTGACGTTTCTGAAAAAGCGCTTTATCAGATTGTATCCGCTCCTCTTCTACACCGAAGTCGTTTTTGTATTAGCCAACCTGCTCGGTGAGCACAGCGCATTCAAAAACGTCGGCGGAATGGGACTCGGCTATTACTTATACACATCTCTGGACGCGCTCACATTCATGGGTTCCAGCACGGTATTTGGGGGTTGGATCAGCAATAACTATCCGTCCTGGTCGATTTCCGCCGAAATGATTTCCTATGTCGTGTTCGGGCTGGTCGTTTTGACCTTACCAAGGTTTAAATATGCCGCATTCGCGATCATCGGCTTGCTATCAGGTATTTTCATTTATTCGAGAGGAGAGTATCTGCTGGCCTACGATTACGGCTATGTGCGCGGGCTCCTGTGTTTTTCGCTGGGCATATTCACGCAAAGGCTATTAAGCCGGAAAACATTTCAGCTTTCCGCATTCGAGATCCCGTTCCTGCTCTTTTTGATGGCCGCCATGTATTTCGTGCACCATTGGGAGCTAAACCTCTGGAAACTCGTTTTCCCGTTCATTTTCTCGATTGGTATCGTCATTTTCGCAAATTCCACGGGTGTTGTTACGAAGATGCTGAGCAGCAAGCCGTTCCAATACCTGGGTAAAATCTCCTACTCCATTTACCTGAACCACGCGATCGTGCTCATTTTCATCAATATCGTGTTGTTCAGGTTCTTAAATTCGCCGCATAACGAACTGATGTTCGGGGTTTCGCTGCTCAGCGCAATCGCCCTCACGATCCTGTATTCGCATTTCACTTATGAATTTGTGGAAAAACGTGTGGGCAAGTTTCTCAGGGATAACTGGCGTTAAATTAAACCTTTCGCGGTTCGGATGGGTTATCCTTTCAGACAAAAACAGTAGCGTTATGGCAACTTTCTCAGAATTGATCAACAGCGATAAACCGGTTTTGGTAGATTTCTCGGCTGAATGGTGCGGCCCTTGTAAAATGATGAAACCGATCCTTGAACAAGTTAAAGCGGATTTGGGCGATTCTGCCACAATCATCAAAGTCGACGTAGACAAAAATCAGTCGGCGGCACAGGCGTACCGTATTCAGGGCGTTCCTACGCTGATCGTGTTCAAAAACGGCAAGCCGCTCTGGCGCCAATCGGGCGTAGTGCAGGCCGATCAGCTGAAATCCATCATCAAGCAATACATTTAATATCCATTGGGCTCAATGCGCAACACCCGCGATTTCGAAACTATTGAAAATAAAGATTTTAGCATTGAGCCATTGCTGGAAAACAGCTACGAACAAGTCCGGTTTGTGCAATGCAGCTTCACCGACCTGGCTGGTATTGATTTCATCGACTGCGTTTTCGAGGAGTGTAACCTGAGCAATGCATCAATCAAAAATTGTAAAATTTCCGATATCGGATTCCTCAATTGCAAACTTACGGGCGTCAATTTCTCGGAGAGCAAAGACTTCGCATTTGCAGCCGTTTTCGAGAATTGCATTCTCGACTATGCCATTTTTGAAAGGAAGAAATTGAACAAAACGGTTTTCAGTAACTGCAAAATCCACAATGCCGATTTCACGCAGAGCGACTTGTCGAAATGCAAAGTGCATAACTGCGACTTCTGGGATGCCGTTTTCGATGGTACCAACCTCAGCAGCACCGATTTTTCGACCAGCAAGAACTTCACCATTGACCCCACCGCGAACAATATCCGCAAAGCAAAATTCCTGTCGTCGGACCTGGCCGGGCTTTTGACCAAATTCGACATAATTATCAAATAGTGCTTTGACTGCCTGCCCATTTTTCGTTTCTTGGGCGCTTCTAAACCAAGCCTTTGATTATGTCCACCCAGTTTTTTGCAGAGAAAGTTTTTACAGGAGCAGAAGTCCTGTTCAACCAGATTATCGTCGTCGAAAATGGCCGTGTCAGCAGCGTCGAAAGCGGTACACCCAAGACGGGCATGCCACAGGTAACCAACCTTGCGCCGGGTTTTTTTGACAGTCACATCAATGGGGGTGAGCAGTTCTATTTCACCGAGCGCGCCGACCAGGAGACAATTGATGATATTTACCAGGCGAGCGTCCACACCGGCACCGCCTACGTGCTACCGACCCTCATTACTTCACCGCACGATAACATTCTTAAAGGTATCGAAGCCACGCGCAGCTATATGGCCAAAAACCCGGATTCGGGCGTGCTGGGCATGCATTTGGAGGGCCCTTACCTGAACCCGGTCAAGCGCGGCGCGCATTTGGCGGCATTCGTTCGCAAACCAACTGACCAGGAACTCGACGAGATCATCCGCTACGGCAAGGACGTGATCCGCCTGATCACCATCGCGCCCGAAATGTTTACCGAAGACCAGCTGCAAATGTTGCTCGAATCGGGTATTACCGTTTCGGCAGGCCATTCTAATGCTACTTACGCCGAAGCTATGACCGCATTCGACCAGGGCATTCAGCTTGTGACGCATTTGTACAACGCTATGTCGGCATTTGGCCACAGGGCTCCCGGGCTCGTGGGCGCTACTTTCGACACCGAATTTGTTTATGCGCCAATCATTATAGACGGTACCCATTGTGATTTCGGCGCGGCGAGTGTTGCTTACAAAATCAAGCGCGATAAGCTCTTCCTGATTTCGGATGCATTGTTTTTAGGCCAGAAGGTCACGCAGTTTAAATGGGGGGAATTTGATGCCTATTTGAAAGACGGGAAATACATCAACTCGGATGGTAACCTCGCAGGCGCTACTATTTCGCTCGGCGACGCGGTACGGAATGCCGTGGAAATCATCGGAATACCAGTTCAGGAAGCGATTGAAATGGCGACTGTCCGGCCGGCAACCGCATTGGGGCTGCAAGACAAGATAGGTAGCATTGCACCGGGCTATCCCGCTGTATTTACCGCTTTCGACGACAACCTCGAAAATTTCGAAGTGCTTCGTTATTAACGCCTTAAAGCACAAGCATACCCCCTTTTTTCAACTCCTGCCACGTGCGGGAGTTGAGGAATATATCGAAATTTCCTAGTCCGGCTGCTTCAAAATCATTTCTAAATTGCTCGAAAGCATAAGGTTCGGGATTGGCAATGAGCAATTTGGGAAGCATTTCAGTCAACCACTCCCCTACTTCGACGTCCGCTTCAACGGCCCATTCTTTTTTCTTGTTATAAAAAACGAGTTCCGCTATTTCGCGTACTTTCCTCCCTTTTCTTTCCTCAAAAACAGCTATTTCGGGTAAACTGCCGGTCCATACAATGAATGCATTCGGTCGTGCCGCCAGTTCTACGGGTTCGTGGATGCTCTTTTCAAGGTAATTCGGCGGAATAGACGTCGGCGGCGTTTTGAAATCGAACCATTTGGACAATGGAAAATCCAGGCAAACGCCGTGCATAAAATTGAAAAGCGATTTGCGTAAGCCTTCTGCAAACCGGTCATGATCGGCACCCAGCGGGTCGTTATGTTCCAAATCATTATTCGCAAACGTGCCCGTATCCGGCCCCAGCCGCATGACATCGAACGCTTCCGGATGTAAACCGACCGGACTATGCGCGGTCATTGCGAACCGGTGCCAAAAGCCCGATTGCACCACGCCCAGCTGGAACATCTGCCGCACCATTTCCAGCGAATCGATTGTCTCCTGTGCGGTTTGCGTCGGGAACCCGTACATCAGGTACGCGTGCACCATAATGCCTGCCTGCGTGAACGCATCCGCCACGCGCGCTACCTGCGCAACGGTAACACCTTTTTTCATTCGTTCGAGCAGGCGATCGGAGGCCACTTCAAGCCCGCCCGAAATAGCGATACAGCCCGAAGCTTTCAATAGCAGGCAGAGGTCGTAAGTGAAGTTCTTTTCGAAACGGATATTAGTCCACCAAACGACCGTGAGCTTCCGGCGGATAATTTCCAGCGCCAAGTCGCGCAGCAATGCCGGCGGCGCAGCTTCATCTACAAAATGGAAGCCGTTCTGCTGCGTCTGCGCGATGATTTCCTCAATGCGGTCGCAGAGCAATGAAGCTGTCATCGGCTCGTAACGGCGGATATAATCCAGGGAAATGTCGCAAAACGAGCATTTACCCCAATAGCAGCCATGTGCGAGCGTCAACTTGTTCCAGCGGCCGTCACTCCAGAGACGGTGCATCGGATTCACGATCTCGATGACCGAAAGATAATCGTGCAAGGGCAAATCGCTATAATCCGGCGTACCTGTTTCGCGCTGCGGTACATCTTTTTCCTTCGCACCATTGTGATACACCACCTTTCCCTCTACCAGCGAATACACTCTTTTCAAACTTGCGAGGTCGCGCTCACCATCCAAATGCTCCAAAAGGGATTGCAGCGGCGCCTCTCCGTCGTCGAGGCATATAAAATCGATGTAATTAAACACTCGCGGCTCTTCCAGCGAACGCAGTTCCGTATTGGCGAAGCCGCCACCCATCACGATTTTGATATGTGGGTAATGTGCTTTCAAATACTGCCCGCATTTAAAACCACCATACAAATTCCCGGGAAAAGGCACCGAAATGCATACGATATCGGGTTGGTATCGCGTCACTTTTTGTTCCAGCACATCCTTCAACGTCTGCGAAAGCAGCGTATCCGGCGTTTCCAGCGCGGCTTCCATTTCATCAAAGCTCGTCGCAGACCGCCCCAACCGCTCCGCATACCGGCTGAAACCGAAATGTGGGTCGATGGCTTCCTGGATCAGATCGCCGAGGTCTTCGAGGTATAATGTCGCCAAATGCCGGGCTTTATCGTGGATACCCATCGTTCCGAATGCCCAATCCAGATCTTCCAGTTGCTGAAAGCGACTAGCCTCCGGCAGATAGCTGCGATCGCAAATGCTATGGGCCAGTGTGGGGTTATTGTTTTTAAGAAAACGGATCACCGGATCGATCGTCGAAATGTACTCATCCCGCAGCGCGTAAATACGGAAACTATTGTCCGTCAGCTCGATATCCGACGCTTCGAGCATGGCAAAAATCTTTTGCAATCCCTTTGAAGAAAATAATTCCAGGATCACATCAATCCCCAGATCAGCCTGATACGACGCTCTGCCCAAAGTATTCAAAAACCCTTTGAGGTAAGCGGTAGCGGGGTAAGGCGTATTGAGCTGGGTAAATGGCGGGGTAACCAGAAGTATTTTCTTTTTCACGGATGCGCGTTTTCTACGGTGCAAAGGTAAGGTTTTTGGATTTGAAAGAATACTGGTAACTTGACCTACAACCGAACCTGCGCCGCTTTGCCATGAAGATCATCCCGGATACGTTACTTGAAAACTATCGCAACCAGCTTGGGAGCAAGTTGCATGAGGCATTGCAGCAACTCGACGAATCGTTCGTGCGGCCGGATTCTTTCAACTTTTACACCTCCATTGCCGTCATCACATCCTCCAAAATCGAAGGCGAACCCATGGAGGTCGACAGCTACATCAAACACAAGCTCCAGCACATCGAATACCTCCCTGAACTGACCCAAAAGCCCAACGACCTTTTCCGCGCATACATTTACGCGAGGGAGAACAGGCTCACCAACGAGCACTTTTCACAGGTGCACCGGATACTTACCGAACACCTCTTGCCGGCGCATTACCGGGGCGCTCACCGGCGGAACGCCATGGTGGTGATGGAACATAAAACGGGCCGCATTCAATTTGAAGCAGCACCTGCTCATTTGGTAGAAGGAGAAATGGACAAGCTGTGGGAAGATATTGACGAACTCCTGCGTTGTAATTTATCACTGGAAGAAACTTTCTATTACGCCTCGTTCATCCATTTGCTATTTGTTTGCATCCACCCTTTCAACGACGGAAACGGCCGCGCCGGACGGCTACTAGAAAAGTGGTTTCTATCGGACAAGCTTGGGCCGGTGGCATGGTATGTGCAATCGGAGCAACATTATTATCAGCACGTAGACGATTACTACCGGAACCTGAACCGGCTCGGGGTTTTCTACGAACAGCTGGATTTCACCAAGGCCGGACCGTTTTTGATGATGCTGCCGGAGGCGTTGGATAAATGAGAGGCGGTATTTGGAAAGTTAAGGCGCAAATGGGCAACCATGTTCTTCCGGGCAGGCTAGTCGTAGCCAAAAGCCTCCCGGCCCTCCATATTATCAAAATGTGAAATGACGACAGCTGCTAGCCCGATTGCTTTCCAAACGGGTAATATTGTGAACACAATTTGCCACAAGTCGCTATGCAGTCTTTCAGTCATTTATATTCCAGATTCCTCCTTGCGGGAACGCTGCTTATTGCCGGTGTTGCGCCCACGCAAGCACAGCAAAACAAAACTTACCCGCCCTCTGCATTTCCCGACCGGTTGATATTAGGCTACAAAGGCGATCCTGCTACTTCTCAGGCGGTAAACTGGCGTACAGATTCGACCGTGACAGGCGCCGTTGCAGCGATTCATGAAGCCGATCCCTCGCCTGATTTCCCAGCCAAAGCACGCATCGTTCAGGCGGCTACACACAAGGTGGTGATAGAAGGCAAGACTGCCCATTACCACGAGGCCAATTTCGGTGACCTCAAACCATCCACACAATACGTATACCGCGTCGGTGACGGGAAATCGTGGAGTGAATGGTTTCATTTCAAAACGGCCTCCGACAAACCGGAGCCGGTTTCATTCCTCTATTTTGGAGATGCACAAAACGACATTCGTTCTCTATGGTCGCGGGCGGTGCGGGGTGCTTTCGCTAATATGCCCAAAGCCAATCTGATGATCCACGCGGGCGACCTTATCAACAATTCCAATGCGGATTACCAATGGGGTGAATGGTTTGAAGCAGGTGGCTGGATCAACGGGATGATTCCTAACCTGGCAACACCCGGTAACCACGAATATTACCGCGATGCGCAGCGGAATCTTTTTGTTTCCATGCATTGGAAACCCCAATTCGCACTACCTGAAAACGGTCCGGAAGGCCTGGCAGAAACCGCATATTATATTGATTACCAAGGAATTCGATTTATCTCTCTCGACTCGCAGGCAGCTATCCTCGATTCGACCACAATGAAAAAGCAAGCTGCGTGGTTTGAGCAAATTACTACCGGCAATCCAAACCGCTGGACGATCGTGGTGCATCACCACCCTATTTACTCTACAAAAAATGGCCGCGACAACGACGAATGGAGGGCAACAATGGAGCCTTTGTACAAAAAACACAAGGTTGATATCGTGTTGCAAGGCCACGACCATACCTACGGGCGCGGATTGAATATCCCCATTGGTCAAAGCCGCAAAAAGCCCGACGGACCGATTTACGTGGTATCTGTAAGCGGCCCGAAAATGTATGACATCGGCTTGCAAAACTGGATGGACCGCGCCGCTTCAAATACGCAACTGTACCAGGCAATCACCGTCGATCAGAACAAACTCGCCTTCAAAGCATTTACCGTTAATGGCGATTTGTACGATGCATTTGATTTGAACAAGGACAAAAACGGCGTCAACACGTTAGTCGAGCTTTCCAATACATTGAAAATGAAGGAGCGGCTCGATTTGCCGGCAAATTATTTGAGGACATTCAAGGATGAAGAGCTGAAAGAATATAACCGGCGTTATCAGGAATATAAGAAACGCAAGGGGATCAAGTAACCAAAACGGCTGGCATGTAGCGAAATACCAGCCGTTTCATCTATTTCAGTTTTACAACATACAATGCATTCCGGCTAGTAATAAAAAGCGTGTCACCGGATACGGTGATGGTCGAAGGTCGCTCCGGCGTTTCGATTATATTGATTTCCTTGCCGGTAGAATCAAACACATAAACCTGCCCATCAGCAATATACACGTTCCCCTTGCTATCCACTGCCGAGCTGAATTCACCTTTTTCGGCAAATAGTTGCGGCTCCGACAAATGTCCTTCCGGCCCGACGTTGAACCGGACAGTCCTTTTCAAATACTCGTCGGTGCCATACAGTACCTTCCCCGGGTAACCTTCCAGCAATGCATTCGAACGCGCGAGGTCGTAAACTACCGGCACAATCGTCACGCCATCAGGGGCAAGCCAGCACTCGCTAAACTTATTGGTACTCACGCTCAAAAAATCACCGGAGTCGCGGCGGCGGTTTGAAGGATCTAGCGTCTTCGCGATGCTTTTTACGTTGTTCAAAGGCACTTTTTTGAGCAAATGCATGGTTTCTTCCGGGTGCTCGGGGTTCATCGCATACACGAATGTGCCAAAACCGCTGTTTCCCCAGCCGCTGAAAGAGGTCCCGGCAGCATCCGGCGGATTGGTGAAGGTTTCAGGTTTTCCGTTAATGAGGTAACCTTGTTTTGGAGCATATTTGAATACAACTAAGAGATTATCCTTCGTATCAACGCCCAGCGAAAGCGGCTCCCACGGAAAGTCAGCCACGAGGCTTAATGCATTCGCCGTCGCCGACCATTTATAAATTCTCCGTGCCCGCGATTCGCTGAAATAAACGTTGCCTTTGCTGTCGTGGCAAATACCGTCCGCAAATTCGAAGCCTTTGGCTATTTGTACCACTCTTCCTACCTGTAAATCAATCGGACGCGGTTTGGGCGTGTCAATTACCAACCGGTTAAACTCCCACGGCCGCACTTCAATGCCCGAATTCACGTCGTACAACGGAACCGTCGACGGATACTTGGTCTGGCTGTAATTATGCACATTCAGAAATTCCAGCCTGCGGTTGTTCCACGAGCGGATCGAATGCGGGTAGGGCGTACTGACGCGGATCACCCGGAACATATATAAGTTTGCAAAAAGTATATTATCGCACGATTCGATTTCTAGCGGCTGGCAATTCGAACTTTCCTTGCTCTCCTCTTCCAGCTGCAATGCATAGACCTTCCAGTTGGACACATTTTTGAACCGAACTTCATTCCGTACATGGTGCTCTACCGACATCGCGTAGATACGCCCCGGCGTAATCGTATTAGACACGTACGCGCCTGCGGATGCGAAGGTATTCGCAGTCCAGATGTTTTTAAATGTGCCACCACCATTATTGGTTATCCAAAGGCTCCAATATTGCGTGTCCCAATGTTGCTCGTTGCCCACGTGCGAGGAGTTATTCGAAGCCTCCTGTCCTGGCCTTTTACGAGAGATGTTACCATGACCGCCCAGGAACTTCACATCATTCACGTACGAGCCGGCTCCCGCCATCCATTTCAAACCTACCGCCCGAGAATTGCTGGCTGCCGTCGAAATGCCGATGCCCGTCAGAATATTGCTTCCTCCCTCCGATGACTCCACCATCGGCTTCGGTGGCCCGAAACTTCCGAATGCTTCTGTATTGTCCTGCAAGATAAATTGGGTTGAAACCGGGTTAAGGCCGATCAGAACCGTTTTCTGCTTCAATTTTAGGGTTTCGGTAATGCGGTACCAGCTTTGCGGCACGTATATCACGTCGTACTGATCGATAGCTGCCTGAATGGCCTTCGTATCGTCGGTTAGCCCATCGCCTTTCGCGCCAAGTGCTTTAAGATTTCTCCAAAGGCTGATGTCCGGGAACACCGGAATATCCTTTTGAACCGGTACAGGCTCTGTTTTAAGCACTTCGATGTCCTGCGTTGTGGTTTGAACCGGTTTTGAATCGATTGCCGTCATTTGAAGGCCGTGGTTCAATGCCTTTATTTTGTATAGCTCACCTGGCCCGGCAATCTGCCTCCCGCTTGTTCGGAAACCCACCAGGACAGGTACTTTTTTGCAATCGATATTGCGCAAACTTATCTGGGTATACGCGTTGTTTTCATTGCTGATCACGAACGCCGGCCCGCTTATGTTTTCCAGACGACTGTCCTCCATGAACAGTTTTTCGTAGAAATACGGATTGGTCTCGATTACAGTCGGCACATTCTTTACCGTCATCCGCACGATCGTCAGCCCCGATTCCTGCGAGCGGATCGCTGCTTTGCGCTGTCCTTCGAAATAAGTATCGACCATCATAAACTGCCAGCCCGGCGATGGCTTGAAGGTGTAAATACCATAGTCGCCGCCATAGAACCGCACATCCTCCATTTCGTTACCCACATCGAACATTCCAGCTTTGCCAGTACCGGCATGAATATCGACGTGTGAAATAAAACTATGCTGCGCGAAATGCGTCCGCAATGCCACCGCCGACGGATTACCCGATCCTATCCGCAAATCCACATTCGACATCGCACTATAAAACGTGCTCGCGCCGGCATCGGGGATCGGTTGCCCTTCTTTTGGAATAGCCGACGTGAACCAGAACATATATTTGGCATTACCCTTGTCCTGGGGATATTGCTCCTGAAAACCAGGTGCATTGTCGGCCAGGATAATCAGCGGCCGCCTTTTGCCATAGCCGATCACCCGGACTGCCGTGGGAATATATATTGTCTTGCTAATCTTGTAAGTTCCCTCCGGAATGAACACGACCCCAAAATTGAAATTGGTTTTCACCTCATTGATAGCCCGTTGCAGCTCGTCGGAAACGTCGGTTTTGCCGTCATTGCTGATTTTGAAGGTTTCAGGGGTAAAATAGGTGGCGTCATCATCGTTCAGCCGCGCCTGGTAGAACGACTTGCTTTCAGGAGTTGGGGCAACCTTCGGCTTTTTCTTTTGCGCAAAGCCAATATGCTGCACCGAAACGATCAGCGCAAGCATTAAAATTCTTTTCAGCATATCCGGTTATTTTTGGGCAGCCCAGAGGATCGCGTTTTTGAAAATCGTTTTATAAACGTCGCTTTCGAACAGCACCGGCGAATGTCCCATAAAAATGTAGACATTCTTGGCCTTCTTTTCAGGATTCGACCAAATGACCGGATGGTCTCCCATTTTGATCTTCGAATCGGGCGTATAAGTCGATTCGTCCACGCTCGCGATCACATCCACATTTGGGCGAGGGCTTTTGTCGTAGATATACCATTCCTCTTTCTGAACCGGAAACGACGCAGGTACGCCCTTCATAATCGGATGTTTGCCGTTTTCTACCTTCACCGTCGCGGCGGCAAAGTCACTTATGTAGTTCTTGTAACGGATACCGCCCATGAATTCCGCAAACCAGGGCCATATTTTATAACCGTCGAATTCACCCAACAAGGTCGCATGATGAAACCCAATCCAGCCGCCTTTGCCTTCATCGATATACTTTTCAAATGCGGCAGCGGCCTCAGGTTTCCAGGCATAGGGTACATAGTCGATCTGGATAATGAGCTGATATTCAGATAAAAAAACCTCGTTAACCGGATCCGTTTTGTCAATATAATCGATACTGAAATGCGCATCGGCAGCCAGAGAATCCAACCACAGCCGGGCTGCTTTGGAATAGGCGATGTGATGCCCACCGGGCTCGGCCATCGCCAAAACGTGGAATTTCGGCTTTACCTGCGCCCAGGCGGTGCCGGCAACAAGCCACAACACGACGCAACAAACCGGAATTTTCCGGAATACATTTTTCATTGGATTTAGGATTAAGGGATTTAGGATTAAAAGGGCATTGCCTTGTTATCAGCGCATTACCGGCAAAGTAATGCTGCTGGGATTCCTGGCGTTGTGATGGATCGTAATCTCCGACTTCTGAAAATCCGATTCCGACGCTTCGAAAATATTCATGAATTTCTGAGGGTTCCGATCGACCAGCGGAAACCAGCTGCTTTGTACCTGCACCATCACACGGTGGCCTTTTTTGAATGTATGCGCTACCTCATTCAGTTTCACAGTTACTTTTTCGATCTTGCCTTTTACAAATGGCTCCGGCTTTGAAAAACTGTTCCTGAATTTACCTCGCAGGACTTCCGCGCGCACCATTTGCTGGTAATCGTCCATGATCACGGGTTTTCCGCCTTCCTGCACCGCGGGCACCGTCGATCCGGCTGGCCAGACGTCAATCACCTTTACGATAAAATCGGCATCGGAGCCGGTCATCGAAACCATCAGATGGGCCACTATTTCTCCCGTTAATGTCAAATCCTCGGTCAGCGTATCCGTCTGAAAACTCACCACATCGGGGCGCCGGGATGCAAAACGCTGGTCTTCGGCCATGTACTCGTTGTTGCGGTGGCCGCTGATTACATTCGTGTATGGCACGGGTTTGGCCGGGTCGCTTTCGTATGTGGTTGAACCCGGTTCCGACAGCTGTCTTTCAACATCCATTCCTCCGTTTTTAGTAAAATAATAAGTCGTAGGCTGGCTATTAACAGGCGGCCATTGCTGGTAATACTTCCACTGATTTGAACCAGTTTCAAAAACGGTAACCTCCGACTGCTCAAATGTGCCTTTTCCTTTGAGATAGAAATTGAAAAACTTTGTCTCAATCTCTTCCTGGTAATATTTGTTCACGTCAGTCCCAAACTGATATTGCGCAAAACCCCTCCACGAGGGCGCGGCCCAGCCGCCGTGCGTCCACGGCCCCATTACGAGGCGGTTGTTGTTGCCCGGGCTTTGCTTTTCGATGGCCGCATAAGTTTTCAATGCGCCGTACAAATCCTCTGCATCAAACCACCCTCCTACTACCAGCACCGCCGGTTTGATGTTTTTTAAATGCTTTTTGATATTTCGTGACTGCCAGAATTCATCGTACACCGGATGCGCCGTCGTCTGCCGCCAAATCGAATTCGGATCAGCGAAATAGGGAGCGGCATTCGTCTTTTTCAGCGGACCGAAATCGAGGAAATATTTGTAAGCATCGTTATACTCTGCATTAAAATGGCTTAGGTAACCCGTGCCATCCTTGGTTTTAGGGCCATCAAAACCACTGTAAAAACCGAAGTTATCCATTAAAAAGAAAGCGCCATTGTGGTAGCAATCGTCACCGATAAACTCGTCGGACATTGGTGCTTGCGGGGAAACGGCGGCCATGGCCGGGTGCGCATCCGGCAGGCCGGCGGACGAATAGTAACCGGGAAACGAAATGCCCCATTGGCCTACCTTGCCATTGTTTTTAGTGTTTTTCAAAAGCCATTCAACGGTATCATAGGTATCGCTCGACTCGTCCACATCGTTATTGCTCTTCTTGTTTTCGATCGCGGGCGTCATTTCGCGGAAATTCCCTTCGCTTTTATAGCGGCCGCGGGCATCCTGATACACAAAAATGTATTTCTCCCGCATTAGGTACGCATTAGGCCCGAGACTGCGCCGGTAGTTACTTTCACCGTAGGGCCGCACGGAATAGGGCGTGCGCTGCATGATGATCGGGTAGGTCTGTGAATCGTCTTTGGGCGTGTAAATGGCGGTGAAGAGCTTCACGCCGTCACGCATGGTAATGTATTGCTCTGTCTTGGTGTAGTTAGTCTTGATCCAACTCGTATCCGGGGCCGAATTCTGGGCGACAGCCGCCCATGACAAGAGGAACAACAAATACAGCAATACATTTCTTTTCATGACTGGTTGGTTTTGTTTGGATTAGTAAATTCAAAAATACGTAAGAAACCGTACATTCGTCCAGTTTAAACTTTCACAACTCCTCCACATACTATACGTAAACGGGTCATTAAATATTCCTTCATGATATTCTTCATTTTTCTGGCATTAATAGTCCTCGCCACGGTTGCATTCATGCAGCAGCCTTTATTTGGAAAACATCCATCAGGTGCACGGCTCGAAAGGATTAAAAAATCACCACATTATCGTGACGGGCAGTTTCAAAACGAGAGCTTCACCCCCGATCTCGCTGAGGGTAACAGTTATCTGAAGGTAATCACGAAGTTTTTTTTCGGTAAAAGCAAATACAATGTTCCGGGGGCATTGATCCCCTCTCAAAAAACGGATCTGCTGCATTTGAAACCGGAGGAAAACGTGCTGGTATGGTTCGGGCATTCGTCGTACTTTATGCAAATCGACGGTAAAACGATGCTCGTCGACCCGGTTTTCAGCGGGAGCGCGTCGCCTCTCAAATTCACCACGCCGAGCTTCAAGGGTACCGACGTTTACAATGTCGAAGATTTCCCGGCTATTGATTACCTTTTCATTTCTCACGACCACTGGGACCACCTCGACTATGAGACGATCCTGAAACTCAAAAGCAAGGTCAAAAAAGTAATAACCGGCCTCGGTACCGGCGAGCATTTTGAGTATTGGGGGTACGACCTGACCCATATCATCGAAAAAGACTGGAACGAAAGTGCCGACCTTGGCGACGGTTTCAAAGTGGATATTACACCTGGCAGGCATTTTTCAGGCCGCGATTTCAGCCGCAACCGGGCTTTGTGGGTGTCATTCGTTTTGCAAACACCCACTATGAAGATATTCATCGGCGGCGATTCGGGGTATGACAACCATTTCAAAAAGATCGGCGCTCAATTCGGGCCATTCGACCTCGCATTGCTCGAATGCGGGCAGTACAACGAAGCCTGGAAATACATCCACATGATGCCCGAAGAAACGGTAACAGCGGCCCGCGATCTCGGCGCCAGGAAATTAATGCCCGTCCATTGGGCCAAATTCGCCCTCTCCATCCACGACTGGAACGAGCCCATCCTCCGCGCAAGCGCCGAAGCGCAAAAGCAGAACATGCCGCTCGTAACGCCACTAATCGGCCAGAAGGTGGAATTGAAAGGGGATCAGGTATTTACGCAATGGTGGAAGGAGGCACGGTTGCAGCCTGAGGGGTAAAAGTAATGTTTGGCAATGCCGAAGTATGTGATTTCATCGCGATCCCTCGGGCGCATTCCTTTCTTTATCATAGTAAATCGGCTACTAAGCCAAGATAACCTCTCTCAATTTGTCTCCCAGTTCATGGATCGCCGATTCGAGACGCTTGGCTTGCTGTGGCGAGGGGTATTTAGAACCTGCCACATAATGCCGCACTAACGAAGGATTAATGCCGGCACGGCGTGCGATCCCAGCGACTTTTACATCGTCGAAAACTTCAAAGAATGCACTCAAATCATACACATGGTCAAACTGAATGTCGGAAACCTTTATCGATCTCCATTCACTGTAAGCGTTGCCTTCATTTTCAATATAATCGGCAAGCAATTCACGAAGATTTTGCTCGATTTCTTCGATAGTTGTCCCCGATGTCACAGGCAGGTAATCCGGTACATTCTCGATCCGGCCCCAAAGCTCTCCCTCGCTTTTTTCGATAATTATAGTCAGTTTCATACAATTCTATTTTAAACCGGCTGCTTTTAAAATTTTGTTCAACGTCCCGGGCGGGATATCCTTACTTCCATGAAATGCCACGGGAATCGCGTGCGGCGTTTCCGGATGCTTGAAGATTCGGTGACTACCACGGCACCTTGCTTCATACCAGCCATTCTGTTCAAGTAGCTTTATCAACTCCTTTGCATTCATCTTAATATAGTGTGTATAAAAATAAAGGTCGCAAAATTGCGACCTTTATACAAGTATCAAGTTCAGTTTTTACCTCTTCCCCAACTCCCTCTCTAACTCCGCTATCCGCTCGTCCTGATTTTGCAACGCCTTTCGCTGCAAATCGATGTATTCGTTTTTGCTGACTGTGATCAGCTCAGCATGATTGATAAACTCAGGATCATTGCCGCCGCGTCCGACCAGCAGCCAAAAGGGATCGACATCGAATAGGGTGATGATCTCACTAATTGATTCGGCCGTCAAACTTGCCGCGCCCTTTTCAAATCTATGATAGGTACTTTGAGCAACACCTATCTTCTTAGCGAACTGGGTTTCACTAAGTTGCAAATGCTCACGAAGTCTTCGAACTCTTTGATAATCAAACATTATTAAAATAGAGTCACAAGTTTTAATTCATTTTGAATTGATATTAATTTAAAATGAATTAAATTTGATAGAACACAATCTGTTAACCGCAAATTACACATTATGCACATCGAAACAAGTTTGACCGATCGGGCTTTGGTGCCGATCAAGCAGCGACTGTTGCTGCGGTTTTCGAAAGCGAAAGGAATGGTCGGGCCGAAATGGCGCGAAAGTCTGGCGCAGCATGACCCGTTTTTTGATACCCGCATGGGAGAGGCGTATATGCGCTCGGTGGCGCAGGCATATTCCGACCCGAGGCGGGGGAATGTCGACCGCATAGAGCGTGTGACATTGGGGCTTGAAAGGATTGCCGGGATCATCCCTTTGCCTATTTAGGATCTTTGCCAGCAGCGTTTAAATGCAAACAGCCGGACTCAAAGCCCGGCTGTTTGCATTATTCATCGATCAGTGGATTTCACTCATCATTCACCCTTGATAAAGCGCAACTTCGTCGCTTCGCCGTCGTGATTGATCTTCATAAAATAATGTCCTCCGCTCAGTTTCTTCACGTTAATGCGGTGGTTGTTCTTGCCCTCTGAAATACGGATCGTTGAGCTGCCAACAGGCTGTCCGGCCAAGTTGTAGATCGTTACATCCGAAGTTCCGGCAGTCCGTGACGAGAATTGAACGTTCACGAAATCATCAGCAGGGTTCGGCGCGATGACAGTTCCCAGGATAATGCCCGGATTTATCGCCACGACCTTGCTCTTAGTGTAAGTACCATCGATGTCGATCTGTTTCAACTGGTAGTAGTTAATACCGAGCAATGGTTTTTCGTCCAGGAAGCTGTATTTGCCTACGCGCTGGTCGGTCAGAGAAACTTTTCCAAGAACGGTCTCATCCTGCATGCGGTCGTCGAAACGCAATATTTCAAATTCTTTTCCATCCTCTTCGGCAACAACGTTCCAGGTCAGTTCTACACCTTTTTCAACAGCTTTTCCCTGGAAATTAGAGATGTAGATAGGTAGCGGAACGTTCACCCCAAATGCGGTGGCCGTCGGTGTCGATTTGCAGTTCCCACCCTGGATTTCAAGCGTGTATACACCGGTCGCGAGCGTATTATAACCAATAGAAGGACTGTTGCTCTGAGGCGCTACGCGGTTCTGACGGACCACGGCACCATCTTTTTTGATCTTCCAGTCAATAGCAAACACATTGTCGCCGTCGAAACGGAACGAAAGAGCTGTTTCTCCTGAGGATAGGATCGACTCCAAACTTGGCCCGCGTGAACACGCTGTGCGGGTGTCAGTCGCTGAAACACTGAAACTCTTTGTTGCTACGTTGGTCGCTTTGCAATCCTCTGCTTTCAGCTCGAAAGTGTAAGTGCCGTTTTGCAGATAGTTGAATGTCAGGTTGGTCGTGTTGGAAGTAAGCGTACCGGTTTTGCCGCTTGCCACTGCATTGGTGCCGCCGTCCAGGATTCTCCATGAAAATACATGCAGGTTGGTTCCGCCGAAGTTAATGGTCGCGCTGCTAGGCGTGATGGAGGCGATACTGGTTACCGAGGGTCCGTTCTGGCAGTCAGGAGTAGTTACCACAGGCGGGTTGATCGTGAATGCACGGCTGCTTACTGCCGAGGCACAATTGTTCCCTTCAATTTCCAAAGTGTAATTGCCGGGAGCCAGCGAGTTGTACGCCAAATTAGTCGAAGTAGCGCTGCCAAAATCGTTCGTAGTTCCCGATCTTACCTGTGTTCCACCCGACGTGATACGCCATTTCAGGCTGCTTACGCCAGAACCTGTGAAAGATACGGTAAGGGCAGTCTGGCTGATGTTGGTAACATTGCTGATGGCCGGGCCGGATGCGCAGTTATTGTCGGCTAGCGGTGTTGCAGGCTTCGGCACTGCCGGCCAGAAACAGCTATTCGCCATGGTGGTCGTCAATACACCTCTCCATTGCGGATCCAGGTAGCTTCCGTTTCTTCCCTCGATCGTTTCACCAAGCAGACCCATGTAATAGTTATCATTACGTGTGTCGTTCTCTCCCTGCTTGATCATTACGCGCAGGAAACCGTTCACATATTTGATAAACTGGTAAGTATTCCCCTGACTTCCTACAAAAACACCCAGCCTGTTACCATCCGGCATAGCCACGCCATTACAGGTGATTTGACCGCTTCCGTTCGTACCCAACATATTAACCGGTGCAGTACTCGGGTCGACCGAGTTCACGCAGGTGCTGATCAGCGCGTCGTTGGAAGGATTGTTTGGAAAAGTGTTTTCCTTCAGGTTAAAAAGAATAAAAATGTTATCGGCAACCCGACCATTCCAGTTGAGGTAAATCCGGTTCTCCGTAATGCGTGTGTACACTGGCTGGTCGTCGCTTGTTCTACCAAGAAGTTCGCCATGTGTCCATATCCTGCCACCGCAGGAAACCCTCGTAGCCAAAGGTGCAGCCGTTTTGGCCGCAATAATAAAAGATTCGTCCGCAGACTCTGCATAGGGATTCCTGATCTCGTAAGAGCCGTTCAGGTCACTTGCAATACTGCTTTCCACGTTTACACTGTCCGCAGGCAATCCCATGCTTCCAGCTGCGTTGTTAGGAGCCGCTACCACTGAGCTTATCACTCCTCCCGCAAAAACAACTTTCAGTAAAAATTTCATAGAGCGTAAAAAATTTGTGGGCGATGCGAACGAAGTAATCGATTTGTCATACAATTTGAAAATCAATCCTTTCGCTCGTTCCAAATATACTACAAAGACTTAGAAAATATTTTATACTTGTAGAATAATATTGCTCATAAAAACGTTGGTTCATCTGGTCTGAAAAGCGTGTAGTCATAAAAATTGGCCTTAATAGATTAGCAGACGCAATTTTTATGACAAAAACACCACACAATTGTTGAGAAAAATATCAGTGAGGATATTGCAAGATCTGCAAGTGGCTGAGGATAAGATAGAACTAGCTCTACCAATTTGTAAACTAGTTTGATCACCCAAGTAATATGAGCGCTTCTTGAACATCGAAAAGATTGGGAAATAAACAAAAAAACCGCTCAAAATCTGAGCGGTTTTTTGAATGATTGAAAGTGCTTTTTCGCACGGTTTTGTGACCCATAGGGGAATCGAACCCCTGTTTCAACCGTGAAAGGGTCGTGTCCTAACCGCTAGACGAATGGGCCGACTGGTCTCCTACTTCGTGCGTTTTTCAACTACTTTCTTTCACTTTTCGTTTCCCTGTTCCGAAAACGTGGTGCAAAGGTGCAGGTTTGATTTCTAAAAAGCAACACTCGAGATAAAATAAAAATCAATTAATTTTTAGTTAACTCATTTTCAATAACATTTGATACAAACTTTTTTTATCTCTCCGGCGATGAATGTAATTCAGGTAACTTTCTAACTTTGGCTTTACTACCTACGCCGTTTCGCTTCCTATGACCAGACTGATACACTTCCTCTTGTTTTTGCTTTCTGCCCCATTTGCATTTGCACAAACCCAGACGCCGGATGAGTTCCTCGGCTTCCCGCTTGGCTCAGGGTTTGCGTATCATCACCTGATCACAGATTACTTTAAAACGGTCCAGTTACAGAACCCCGACAGGATGAAACTGGTCAGGTATGGCACCACCAACGAAGGTCGCCCGCTGATGCTCGCATTCGTGTCATCGGCTGAAAACATCGCGAAACTGGAAACGATACGGATCAACCACCTGAAAAGTATCGGTTTGCTGCCGGGAAAACCCGACGCCAGCGTGCCTCCCATCGTTTGGTTGAGCTATAATGTGCATGGCAACGAGGCGGTGTCGGCCAACACGAGCATGAAGGTGATTTACGAGCTGCTCAACAAGGGTAATGCGCTTACACAGGACTTCCTTAAAAACATGGTGATCCTCGTCGATCCTTGCATTAATCCCGATGGCTACGAACGCTACACACAATGGTATAACCGCGTCCGGAATGCAACGCCGGATGTGACCCCGTTTGCACTCGAACATGAAGAACCCTGGCCCGGCGGGCGTTTCAACCACTATCTTTTCGACCTCAACCGCGACTGGGCCTGGCAAACGCAAAAGGAGACGCAGGAGCGCATTGCGCTGTACAATCAATGGATGCCGCACTTTCATGCCGATTTCCACGAAATGAGCCCCGCACGGAGCTACTACTTCCCGCCAGCGGCAAAGCCTTACAACCAGGACGTGACAGCCTGGCAAAGGCAATTTAACGAGTTGGTTGGCGAATACTGTCGAAAATATTTTGATAAAAACAATTGGTCATACTTCACCCGGAACGACTACGACCTGTTTTATCCCAGCTACGGCGATACCTGGCCCACAGCTAATGGCGCGATTGGGGTCACGTACGAGCAAGGCGGGGGCGGCCGGGCAGGCCTCGCGCTCGAACGCACGAGCGAGCACGATACGCTCACGCTTAGCAGCCGCATTGCGCATCATTATGCGACAAGCCTCGCTACATTGGAAGCCGTAATGTCGCAAAAAGAGAAAGTAGTTGCAGAGTTCATCCGATTTCATCAGGATGCCGCCAATGCGCCCACAGGGACTTTTAAAACTTACCTTATCAAAACCGGCGGCAAGGAGAATATCCGGTCATTCAGCAAATGGCTCGACCGGCAGGGATTCAGCTATGGCACTGCCGGTAAGTCCACGTCAGCTAAGGGCACCGAACTTACTTCTTCGGCAGAGCAGACCGTCAAAATAGACCATAACGACCTTTTGATCAGCGCATATCAGCCTAAATCCAATTTACTACGTATTCTTTTCGACCCCAAACCGGCCCTGGAAGATTCGGTAACGTACGATGTTACCAGCTGGGGCCTCGCTTATATTTTTGGGTTGAAAGCTTATGGTTTAAAGGAAAAACTGGCACCTGTTTCTATCCCATCCACTGATATTAAGGATACTACACCAGCCGAACTGCCTTACGCCTATCTGGCAAACTGGTCGAGTTCGGAGGATGCCGCATTCCTTGCACAGCTATTGAAGGATGGTGTGCTTGTCAAAACCTCGAATACTCCATTTGAAATGGATAAGACCAGCTACCCGGCCGGTACATTGATCATCACCCGGAAGGGCAATGAAAGCATTGCGTTCGATAAAGTAGTAACATCGCTTGCTAACAAGCATTTTGTAAAACTCACTCCCGTCAAAACCGGTTTCGTGAGCACAGGGCCCGATTTCGGCAATGATCACGTGGTTGCGCTCAAAGCACCAAAAGTGGTTGCTTTGGCTGGCGATGGGATTTCAGCGACCGCATTTGGCGCTATCTGGCATTATTTTGAACAACAGATCAAATACCCGGTAACGATCGTCAATGCCGCAAAACTAGCCGACCTACCCTGGAACGAAGTGGACGTATTGATCCTGCCTGACGGCCGTTACGGCGATATTATCTCCGAAAAACAGCTCGAAGCCATACAAAGCTGGGTCAAAAGCGGCGGCAAGGTGATAGCCATGGAGCACGCGACCGATGCGCTCGTCAACAAACCAGGTTTTGGTTTAACCAAAAAATTCTCTGAAAAACGAAGGGACAACGACACATTCAAGAAATATGGCGAGCAGCAGCGGGAGGAAGCGAGCGATTCTTCGCCGGGCAGCATGTACCAGGTCAGTATGGACCGTACGCATCCGCTCGCATTCGGGTGTGGGGATGAATATTTCACGATCGTGCGCGACGCCTACGAGCGCGACTACCTCAAAGAGGGCTGGAATGTAGGCTACCTCAAAGAGGATAATTACAAAGCCGGATTTGTAGGCACCAAAATGGCCGGTAAACTGAAAAATACCCTCATTATCGGCGCCCAGGAAATCGGTCGCGGACAAGTAATATACCTTATGGACGACCCCCTGTTCCGCGCGATGTTGGAAAAAGGCAAGGTGCTGTTTGGGAACGCGGTGTTTAGGTAATTTGAAAGTACCGCACCGCCAGCTCATACCCTTTCAGCCCCAACCCGGCAATAATGCCCTTGCAGCGCGCGGTGAGGTAACTGTGGTGCCGGAACGATTCGCGGGCGTGGATGTTGGAAATATGTACTTCGACCGCCGGCGTCGTGACAGACGATAATGCATCGGCCAGGGCGATGGATGTATGCGTATAACCGCCCGCATTGATAATGATGCCGTCGAATGAGAAACCAACCTCGTGGATTTTATCGATCAGCGCGCCTTCGTGGTTGGATTGAAAATAATGCAGCTCCACGTCAGGGAAAATCCCTTTCAGCGTTTCGAAATAGTCGTCGAATGACTGATTTCCATATACGCCCGGTTCTCTTTTGCCCAAAAGATTCAGGTTAGGGCCGTTCAGGATCAATATCTTTTTCATTTGCTTTGTAGCATTAATAAATTCTTCCTTCGCTATGTGGCAAAGCTACATCAAACATTTTAAAAATTATCTCCGGCTGGAACGATCGCTGTCGGGCAACTCGGTGGAAGCATATGTGCGGGATGTGGAAAAGTTGGAAGAGTTTCTGCAACTGAGTAAAATCGATCTTGCGCCTACCCGCATACAGGAAGAACACCTCTCGGCTTTCTTGAAATACGTCGCGGAGCTGGGCCTGGCCGCGCATTCGCAGGCGCGGATGTTGTCGGGCATCAAAGCATTTTTCAAATATTTAATGCTGGAAAACGAGATTTCGGAAGATCCGACCGAACTGCTCGAATCCCCTCGCCTTCCTCGCAAGCTGCCCGACGTGCTGTCTTATGAAGAAATTGAGACGATGCTAAGCGCCATAGATCATTCCACGCCCGAAGGCACGCGAAACCGGGCAATTATGGAGGTTTTGTACAGTTCCGGTCTGCGTGTCTCGGAACTGACGGATTTACAGCTTACCAACTGCCATTTCGATATCGGCTTCCTGCGCATTATCGGCAAAGGCGACAAAATGCGGCTGGTACCGATCGGGAAAGAGGCTATTAAATATACCCAAATCTACCTGGACCACGTTAGGGGTGACATCGCCCCGCAAAAAGGCAGTGAAGATATTGTGTTTCTGAACCGGCGCGGCGGCCAGCTCTCACGGGTGATGATCTTCCTGATGATTAAGGATACGGCCGAAAAAGCAGGTATTCACAAAAACGTGAGCCCGCATACGTTCCGGCATTCGTTTGCCACACACCTCATCGAAGGCGGGGCCAGCCTACGCGCAGTGCAGGAAATGCTGGGGCACGAGTCCATTACTACCACTGAAATATACACGCACCTCGACCGCGACTATCTGCGGCAGATCATCACCGAATTTCATCCCAGAAGCTGAGCGATTACCCTTCGACTTCCTTCAACAGCGAATCCAATTTTAGCGAATCGGCATCCGGCGTAGCACCTGGCAATGCTCTTTTCAGCTGTTTAGGCTTGTTCCAGGGTGCAGTAGTGCGGCTCGACATGTCATATGAAATGTATGCGAACAATGCGACGAACGCGATAAAAACGACAATAAATATCTTCTTATTTCGGTTTGATTTTTCCATTTCACTCTTCCTCTCTCAACTGCTTAGGCGTCTTGTACAGCACCAGATCACCGGTTTTCGCGGATATTTCCTCCCATTTCAGATTTTTAAATTCAATAAATGCCGCGCTACCCTTTTTCATGGAACCGATACTGGCCCCCGACAAGTATTCCGCGAAATAGGTAATGTCCGGATTGTGACCGAACAAGATCAGCGTCGAATGCTCGTCCGGTATGGTATTCACGGCTTGCAAATATGCCCTGGGCCCGCCGTCATAGATCCCGTCCTTCGTCTGAATAACATCGATCGGCAGTTTGTATTGGCCCGCAATGATTTCGGCCGTCTTATATGCTCGTGAAGCGGGACTCGATAGGAAAACATCGGGCTTTATGCCTTCCTGGACCAGCCACTTCCCCATCGCGAGCGATTCAGACAGACCCTTGCTGTTCAAATTCCTGTCGAAATCCTTGATTCTGAAATTCTGGTCTTCGGCGGTCGCATGGCGGACTAAAATGAGGGTCTTTTTCATGTGCTGGTTTTTTCCTCAAAAGTAAATAATCTGCTTATGTAAACCCGCCGGTGAAGACTTAAAAATTGGATCAGTCATTTTCAACCACTTAATAGGGTTAAACGACCTTTTGACATTATTTCATCCGCAAACCGCGACAATTAATACGTAATTTTGTTCCTTGATCAACTTATAGAGAAGAAATCCATTAGCAATATATTATGTTACAGTTCCTTAAATATGTCCTGGCGACTTTCGTAGGCCTTATCCTCTTCCTGTTCCTCTCCTTTTTCATTCTTGCCGGCATTGGTTCACTTTTATCGTCCGAAGAAAAGGTAACACTTGACGACAAATCGGTACTGAGGCTCGATCTGAATCAGCCGATCAGGGAGATAGGCGTCGATAATCCCTTCTCGGAATTTGGAGTGCCTTTCACCGGTGAAGAAAGTGTGGTAGGGTTAAAAGATATTGTAGATGCTTTGAAAAGCGCGCAGTCTGACGACAAAATCAAAGGTATTTACCTCAAAACCGAAGGTCCCGAGGCCGGATGGGCCACCTTGGAAGAAATCAGGAACCAGCTCCTGGAATTCAAAAAGTCTAAAAAATTCGTCGTTACCTACGGAGAAAGCTATTCAGAGAAAGGCTATTACATTGCTTCCGTAGCCGACAAGATTTACCTTAACCCCGCCGGTGGCATCGAATGGAACGGTCTTTCTGCCGAGTACAGTTTCTTCAAAGGCACATTCGATAAACTGGAAATCAAGCCGTTGGTATTCCGCGTAGGCGAATTTAAAAGCGCGATTGAAATGTTCTCACGCCAGGATATGAGCGAGGCGAGTAAAAAACAATCTATCGAACTCATTGGCGCCATCAATAATAACTTCCTGAAAAACATTTCGGCTTCCCGCAATATCCCGATCGGCGAACTCAAAAACCTGGCCGACTCGCTGGCCGTCGAAAACCCGAAATCCGCATTAAAATACAAGTTCATTACAAACCTTGGCTATCAGGATGAGCTTGAAACGGCGTTGAAGAAAGAGCTGAAAGTCGATGCGGATAAGTCCATTTCTTACGTTGGCGTGAACAAATACCTGCAAGGGTCCAGCTCTGTTGAAAAAGGTGATTTCAACACTAGAGTTGGCGTTTTGGTGGCGGAAGGGGAAATCACCGGCGGCGACGGCGATGACGGAAATATCGGTTCCGACAAGTTTGTGAAGGAACTGAAAGAGATCCGTGAAAACGATAAGATCAAAGCCGTGGTAATCCGCATTAATTCACCCGGCGGCAGCGCATTGGCATCGGATGTAATGTGGCGCGAAATCGAGCTTACGGCGAAGAAAAAACCTGTTATTGCTTCGATGTCGGACGTTGCGGCTTCCGGCGGATATTATATGGCGATGGGCTGTGATACCATCGTTGCCCAACCTAACACCATCACCGGCTCCATCGGTATTTTCGGGTTGATTTTCAACGTGACCGACTTTATGAACAACAAGCTGGGCATTACCTTCGACGGTGTCGGTACCAGCCCGCACGCTGACTGGCCCACGGCCACCCGCGAAATGACGGAATTCGAAAAATCCATGATCCAGAAAAGCGTGAATGAAGGCTACGAAACATTCACGCGAAAAGCAGCCGAAGGCCGCAAGATGCCGGTAGAAAAGCTGAAAAGCCTCGCGCAAGGCCGCGTTTGGTCGGGAATAGAAGCCAAACAAAACGGGCTTGTTGACGTGCTCGGTGGAATAGACGATGCGATTAAAATTGCTGCAAAGGCCGCCAAACTCAAGGAAGGAGACTATCGTGTACGCTACTATCCTGAGAAGAAACGTCCATTCAATGAGATGATAGAAAAACTATTGGGCGACAATGAAGAACAGGCCACCAACAAGGCGCTTGGCGATCTGGCACCTTATGTGAAAACATACAAAAAACTCATGAATATGGGAGGAATGCAGGCACGCATGCCTTTCGAGATGGTAATCCGCTAGACAGCCGGATAGCATTACAAATAGTCGGGGTCCGCATTGAATGCGAGCCCTTTTTTAGTCTGTAATCTTGACACCCGTTTTCCGGTCGAGCTCCTGCCGGACGATCAGCACGGCGTGCTTACTGGGCGCGATAGCAACGCCGTCGAGGCGTGCATAAACCTTGGTAAACTCTGCTCCGAAATATAGGATGATAGATGAATAGTAAATCCAGGTCAGCAGGATCACGATGGAAGCCGAAGTGCCATATGCCGCGCCCAAATCCGATTTCCCGAGATAGAAACTGATGATAAATTTCCCAACCAGGAATAAAACGCCCGTGAATGCGGCCCCTACAAGGCACTCCTTCCAGCGCAGGTCGCCGTCGGGCAATACTTTAAATATCACGGTAAACAGCGCGGTGATGATTGATAGCACCAATGCAAGGTTGACAACGTAAAACACGACTACCGATGCCTCCGAAAATAACGCTTCCAGCCGGGAACTCAGCAGATCAACCAATGCACTCGCGCCCAGCGACACGACGAGCAGAAAACCCAATGTTAGGATCAGGGAAAACGAAATCAGCCTGTTTTTGAGGTATTGAAGCCAGCCCTTCTTAGGTTTCGCTTTGATAGCCCAGATAAAGTTGATGGAATCCTGCATTTCAGCAAATACACCGGTGGCACCAATGAGTAGGGTACCAATACCTATTGCTGCCGCCACGCCGGATTTATTGGACATCTCGGCATTTTTTAGGATCTCCTGCAATTGCGAGGCCGCGGAAGCACCGACCAGTCCGCTAATTTGCCCAAACAGTTCGCCCTGTATCGCGTCCCGCCCAAAAAATATGCTGAAAACCGAGATAATGACCAGCAGCATCGGCGCGAGCGAAAATATCGTGTAGTACGACAGTGCAGCCGCCAGTTTCATTCCATTATCATTGAGAAACTCGTTGAAGCTATCTTTGAGGAGCGACCAGAAGAGTTTAATATGTTGCATAGTATAATGTGTTGAATCGGTTTTCAGGATGTTGATATTGAGTTCATAAAAACTTTTGTGCCAATTGCCTGGTCACGTTTTCGGAATACAACTCACAAAAACACAAAAAGAGCAGCTAATGTGCTCTTTTTGTGTTCATCAATTCTGCATGATAGTTGTGTTTTACAAGAGCAACCCGGCAAGTGTGGCCGACATATAGGAAGCCAGCGTACCGGAAATCAATGCCTTGAACCCTAGCCGGGCCAGATCCGCCCGCCGCGAGGGTGCCAGCTCACCAATCCCTCCCACCTGAATGGCGATGGAACTGAAATTAGCGAAACCACATAATGCGAAGCTGGTAATGACGATTGTTTTGTGGTCGAGCGTGTCTTTCAGCTTCACCATGTCGAGGTAGGCCACAAATTCGTTGATCACCATTTTGGTGCCCATCAATGAACCCGCCGCCTCGATGTCCTTTGCAGGAACGCCCATTGCCCATGCGAAAACAGCGAATATCTTACCTAGCACGAAGTTGAAACTCAATTGCGGAAACGCGAAAAGGCCCCCAATATAGCCCAGCAAGTAATCCAGTAATGCAACCAGCGCAATAAATCCGATCAACATCGCAATCACGTTGAAACCTACTTTCAATCCCTCCCCTGCTCCCGCTGCGATGGCGTCGAGCAGGTTGGCGTGGGTTTTCTGGGTTTCGAGTTTCACCATTCCTTTCGTATTCGATTTCTCGGTTTCAGGAAAAACGATTTTGGAGATAACCAAAGCTCCCGGAGCGGCCATCAAACTTGCCGCGATAAGGTAAGGCGCCGGTACGCCTAACGAGATGTATACAGCCATTACCCCGCCGGCAATGCAGGCGAAACTGCCTGTCATAGATGCCATCAGTTCGGAGTTGGTCATGTTTTTCAGATAAGGTTTGATCATGATCTGCGCCTCTACCTGCCCAACAAACGTACTCGCGACATTCGAAAGCGCTTCGGCCCCGCTCACGCCCATCAGCCAATACACGCCGCGCGCGATCACCGACACAACCCGCTGCATAATGCCCAAATGGTAAAGCATATTCACCAGCACGGCCACGAAAATGATGGTTGGAATTACTTTAAAAAAGAAAACGAAGTCGTTACCCGGCCCGAATGCCCGTTGCATCAGTTCGGGCCTTACCAATGTACCGAAAACGAAATCGGCACCTTTATCCGAAAAAGAAAGTAGTTTTTGGACCTTGCCACCAAGCCATTGGAAGATTGACTGGCCCATGTCGGTTCGGAGGATGAAGACTGCGAGCCCGAATTGAAGGCCCAGGCCGACGGCAACTGTACGATAGTTAATGGCCTTTCTATTGTTTGACATCGCAAATGCAATGCCCAGGATCAATACGATACCCAACAATCCTGTAAATCTCTCCATGCGTAGTTTGTCGTCACTTTTTAACCAAAGGTGCAAAATAACAACAATTTAGTCGCATGAAGGCAACTAACTCAAAATATCAGGAAGAGAGGCAATTATTTAGAAGTTTTGTCTGATTTCGCATTGCTGGCGATGGGATCAGCCTGACGATGTGCGATTTTCCAGACGTTATTTTCTTTCCGGAAAAGCACGGTAACATGCAGATCGACTTTGCGCCCATCGGCGAAGCGGTAATGCTCTTTTTGAATAAGGTAGCCTTGTGTAGCACTTTCCTGGCTTGCAACTTTTTCAAAAGCATAGGTCACGTCTTTCGCAGGAATGCTTCCGGCATTATTCAGGCATGCTTCGACGGCATTCCACCCCTTGGAATCGGCATTTTCAACTCCTCCGAAAATAGTAACGTCATCCTGATGCGACCATAAAGTTTTAAAAAATGCCGGATTGCCCTTCGCCATTTCAAGATTGGCTTTGTGCAGGTCGGCGACGGCTGCATCCAAAGAAAATGTCGCTACGGCCTTCGGGGAATGTTTGCTTCCGTACCCAGCCGTAATGACCGGCTGGGTATTTTCTCTTGTCATGGTCCTGTATTTAAAGGACGATGCCAGCAGGATTAAGAGGATAAAAACTGAGATATTTCTTTTCATGGCTAATAAACTATTAAGTTCTCACTTAAGTGATGCAAATATCAGGCGTTCAAACATCAGAAACTAGCGTATAAATACCTGATTAAGACGCGTCATACCACCTAATTACGCCTTTTTGCAAAAAATAGTACATTTCGGGCACAAAAAAAAGGAGAATAGCACCGAACTATTCTCCTTTTGTACTTTTTAGATAAACCAGTTTAGTATCCGAGCACCGGCGAAAGCCACTTTTCGATTTCTTCTACCGGCATATTTTTTCGGCGGGCATAATCCTCGACCTGGTCTTTGTAAATCTTTCCAACCGGGAAATAACGGCTGTCGGGATGCGAGAAATACCATCCGCTGACGCTGCTTGCAGGGTACATGGCAAAGCTCTCCGTGAGGGTAATGCCGAGTTGTTCCGCCCCAAGCAAGTCGAACAGATGACGTTTTTCGGTGTGGTCCGGGCAAGCAGGGTAACCCGGTGCAGGGCGAATACCGCTATAATCCTCCTTAATCAGCTCCTCATTGGTTAAGCTTTCTGCTTTCGCATATCCCCACAGCTCTTTGCGCACTTTCTCGTGCATCAATTCCGCCAGGGCTTCTACCAAACGATCGGCCAGGGCCTTCACCATGATGCTGTTGTAGTCGTCGTGATCTCTTTCATACTTGTCCAGCAATGCTTCGATACCTACGCCAGCCGTTACCGCAAAACCGCCAATGTAATCGGCATGGCCCGATTCGAGAGGAGCCACGAAGTCGGACAGGCAGTAGTTCGGCAGGTTTGCCGCTTTCTGGCTTTGCTGACGCAAATGGTGCAATACAGCTGCCGTATCCGCCACCAATTCCCCTGCATTCAGGTTTTCGACGCCCTGTCTGCTGATCTTATATTCGATATGCTGATGCGATCCGTGACGTTCGCAAGGCACTTCGCGGGTTTCTTCTTCGAAATGGTGCAGTACAAGGTCATCCTGGATCGAGTTCGCTGGCCAGAAACCGACCACAGCGCGTGCTTTTAAGGTTTTATCACGAATGATTTCTCCTAACAGAACCGCCGCGTCTTCATATAGCTTCATAGCTTCCTTACCTACGACAGCATCATCGAATATTTTGGGATATTTTCCGTGCAGCTGCCAGGTTTGGAAGAATGGCGTCCAGTCGATGTATTTCGCAATGTCGGCCAGATCGTAATCATCGTACACGCGTGTCCCCAGGAACTGCGGTTTTACGGCCTGGAAGTTTGCCCAATCGATTTTGGCTTTATTATCCCTTGCTTTACCGATAGCCACATGCGCTTTTTCTCCACCGCGTTTTGCATGGTCATCACGCAGCTTGGCATATTCTGCCTTAATATCCTTCAACACGTCGGCCTGACTTTGGGCGCTTTGAATCAGTTTCCCTGCCACTGGTACCGAACGCGACGCATCGAGCACGTGGATCACCGCCCCCGAATAGTTCGGATCGATTTTCACGGCCGTGTGAATGCGGGAAGTGGTTGCTCCACCAATGAGCAAAGGAATCTTGAAATTCCGACGCTCCATTTCTTTTGCAACACCTACCATCTCATCCAACGACGGCGTGATCAGTCCCGATAAGCCGATGATATCCACCTGATGCTCCAATGCCGCCGCCAGGATCTTGTCCGTCGGCACCATTACACCCAGGTCTATGATCTCATAGTTGTTACAACCCAGCACCACACCAACAATATTCTTTCCAATATCGTGTACATCGCCTTTTACGGTCGCCATCAATATCTTACCAGCCGATGAATTGCCTTCCTGTTTCTCCGCTTCGATAAACGGTTGCAGGTACGCCACAGCCTTCTTCATCACCCTGGCCGATTTCACCACCTGCGGAAGGAACATTTTACCTTCCCCAAACAAGTCGCCGACGATACTCATTCCATCCATCAATGGCCCTTCGATCACCTCCAGAGGGCGGGTGAACAAATGGCGGCATTCTTCGATATCTTCGTCTACATAATCCGAAATACCTTTCACCAATGCATGCGAAATACGCTCCTTAATCGGAAGCTCTCTCCATGAAAGGTCGGGGCCACTCTGCGTTTTGCCTTTGTCTTTGACAGTTTCTGCATAGGTCACCAGACGTTCGGTGGAATCCGGACGGCGGTTAAGCAATACATCTTCAACCAGTTCCAGTACATCCTTCGGAATTTCATCATAAATACCGATCTGGCCGGCATTCACAATGCCCATATCCATTCCCGCCTTAATCGCGTGGTAAAGGAATGCGGTATGGATCGCCTCGCGCACCGGCTCATTACCCCGGAAACTGAATGATACGTTCGAAACACCACCGGAAACTTTCGCATGCGGAAGGTTTTCTTTGATCCACCGCACGGCGTTGATAAAATCGACCGCGTAATTATTATGCTCCTCCATTCCCGTCGCGACGGTCAGGATGTTGGGGTCAAAAATGATATCCTCGGCCGGGAAGCCTACTTCGTCCACCAGAATTCGGTAAGCCCGTTCACAGATTTCGATCCGGCGTTCGTAGTTATCGGCCTGGCCTTTTTCATCGAATGCCATTACCACCGTAGCCGCACCATAGCGAAGCACGGTCCGGGCCGATTCTTTGAACTTCTCCTCTCCTTCTTTCAACGAAATCGAGTTCACGATGGATTTTCCCTGCACACATTTCAAACCGGACTCGATCACTTCCCATTTCGAGGAGTCGATCATCAAAGGCACTTTGGAAATGTCCGGTTCGGATGCGATCAGGTTCACGAATGTCTTCATCGCCTCTACGCCGTCGATCATACCTTCGTCGAGGTTCACGTCGATCACCTGCGCGCCGCTTTCCACCTGCTCGCGCGCGATGGTCAGCGCTTCGTCATATTTGCTTTCGCGGATCAGGCGGGCGAATTTCTTTGAACCCGTTACGTTACAGCGCTCACCAATGTTCACAAAATTGGTTAATGCATTGATTTTCACAGGCTCCAGACCAGAAAGCTTCATCACCGTCTCAGTATCCGGGAGCAGCCTTGGTGCGTATTTCTGCGCGGTTTCGGCAATGACACGGATGTGGTCCGGTGTCGTTCCGCAGCAGCCTCCGATGATATTGACCAGGTTATCCCTCAAAAACCCGTCAATTACCTCGCCCATTTGCTCCGGTGTCTCGTCATATTCACCCATTTCGTTCGGCAAACCTGCATTGGGGTGCGCTGAGGTGTAGAAAGGTGATTCTTTGGCTAAAATCTGTACATAAGGCCGCATCAAATCTGCTCCTAATGCACAGTTCAAACCCACTGATAATAATGGTAAGTGCGAAACGGACGTCAGGAATGCCTCGGTAGTCTGGCCGGAAAGTGTTCTTCCGGAAGCATCGGTGATGGTTCCCGAGATCATGATCGGTAATGCTTGTCCCGGCGCTATTTTCCATGAAGGCAAATGTTCCACCTTGCCTGCCTTCGCGTCCACAAAGAACTGATCGATCGCAAAAAGCGCCGCTTTCGCATTAAGTGTATCGAAAATCGTTTCCACAAGCAACAAATCGCAGCCACCGTCGGTCAGGCCTTTTACCTGCTCGTAATAGGCTTCTACCAGTTGATCGAAGCTGATCGCGCGGAAACCCGGATTGTTCACATCCGGTGAAAGTGAGGCCGTACGGTTGGTCGGGCCGATCGAACCTGCCACAAAGCGCGGCTTGTTGGGTTCACGCTCCGTGAATTCATCGGCTACCTCACGCGCGAGCCGCGCCGATTCGTAGTTAAGCTCGTACACGATTTCCTCCATGCCGTAGTCGGCCATGGCGATGGTCGTACCCGAAAATGTATTCGTTTCGGCAATATCTGCCCCTGCCGCAAAATAGGCGGCGTGAATTTCTTTGATAATGTCCGGACGCGTCAGTGAAAGCAGGTCGTTATTCCCCTTTACGTCGTGCGGCCAGTCTGCAAACCGTTCTCCCCGGTAGTCGTGATCCTCCAATTTATACCGCTGGATCATCGTACCCATAGCGCCATCCAGTACCAGAATACGGTTTTTAAGAATTTCGCGGATATCTGCTTTTTGAGTTGCTACCATAAGTGTTTTAAATGTCTGATTATCATTTCGCCGGAAAAGCACATGCTTCTTGAATTGACAAATTTAACCCAATAGATGTTTTGTTCAATAAAATCAAAAAATTCAGATTAAAAGTCTGGCAGTTTCACCACATCTAAATTATTTATCTATATTCGAAGCCATCTCAGAGTGAATAAAGATATTCTATCTATGCATAATCTGGACGATATTGACGCCAAAATCCTGCATTTGCTGCAACAGGACGCTACTTTGAAAACACGTGAATTGTCGGAAAAGTTGAACCTCTCCTACACGCCCGTATATGAGCGCGTGCGCAGGCTGGAAAAAGAAGGTATAATAAAAAAATATGTGGCGCTCGTCGACCGCGAGAAGGTCGGCAAAAAGCTGATGGCCTTTTGCAACATTGCATTGAAAGAGCATTCGAAAGTGATGGGCGAAAAATTCGTAAAAGCTGTTTCAGCGATGTCGGAGGTGATGGAATGCTTCAATATCTCCGGAGATTATGATTTTTTGCTCAAAGTAGTGGTGGACGATATGTCGCAGTACCAGCAATTTTTAATGCAAAAGCTGGGCTCACTGGAGAATATCGGCAGCACGCACAGTCTTTTTGTGATGGGTGAGATCAAAAACTCGTCGGTACTGGAAATGCTAACCCCGAAAAAATAAATACGGCACCGGAAAATCCAGCACCGTATTCCAACTCACCCCTAACAAAATATTTTTACGATCGGTATGATCGGCTAATGTCTCTTACGAGGACGCCCGAAAGCAGGCTTTTCCAATTCCTTATTGAACGATCCGTCGGCATTGAAAAGCAGTATTTTTACTTTGCTATCCACCAGAATACCCACATAGTATTCCCCCGCATCATTGGTTGCAGCGAGTTTGATCTCTGCTCCCGTGTAGTTAGAAGTAATATATGATGTAATGTTCGCGGGCAATGCGCTTACCTCTATTTTGGTCAGTTTCGCTTTCTGCACATGCTGTTTCAGCTCCGCCTTAAATGCGCCGTTGGCGTCGAAAAGCAAGCCTTTCACTGATCCGTCGGCAAGGGTAATGGCTACCACTATTTTTCCCGCCTGGTCTTTTGCGGCATATTTGATTTCAGCCCCTGCATAGGCGCTGTCAATGTAAGCGGTCACCGCTGCGGGCAAATCCGTCGTTGCTACTTCCGTAAGTTTACCCTTACACCTGCCCAACGTCACCGAGTCCGTCACCACTGCAAGCCTCGCGGCCGATTCAACCACACTTTCGAAATCACTCGCCTCAGTTTCAGGGCTCAACGACTCGCTATTCTTCTGGCAGGCCGTAAACCAGACGCCTGTCAACAACACCAGTAAAAGTGAAACTTTTTTCATGATATACCCACGGGTTTTTGTGAAAGTATCAAACTGTTTTCTGCCTTTACGCCCCCTCTGACGCCCATGTTGCATGCCGATCCATTTTTTTGAGATTTTTTTCGCGGCATCCTGCATTTCCGAAGCATCAAAACTTTTCGTAATTTTTTGCAACAGATTAGCGGGCAGGGACGTATTCAAAAGTGAGAAATTCTATCCCTGACAACTTGATACCCTGACTTTGCTTTTTAAAAGAAAAATATCTTTTAACGAAAACGACTTTGAGTCGGTGGTAGCGGCATGTATCGCCGGGGATAACCAGGCACAGAGGCATTTATATAAACAGTTCTTCGGCTATTCAAAAAGCATTTGCCTGCGATACACCTCGACGACCGAAGAAGCGGAAGAAGTTTTGAATGAAGGTTTTTTAAAAGTATTTAACAATCTGGGGAAGTACGACGCCAATCACCCTTTCAAGGCATGGCTGCGGACGATCATGGTGAATACGGCGATCAGCTATTACCGGAAGCACAAGAAGCACACGGAGGATGTGATCGCACTGGAAGACGCCCCTTATCCCAAATTTGATGAAGATATAATAGGCCAGATCACTGCTGAGGAAATACTGGGCCTGATCCAACAGATCAAACCGGTTTATAAGAATGTATTTTTGTTATACGTGGTAGATGGCTACAATCATCGTGAGATAGCAGACCTGCTGCAAATTAACGAGGCAACGGTAAGATCGCATTATGTGCGTGCCCGGGCTCGTTTGCAGCATTTGATCAAACAATATTACCCACATCTCTTCCCAAGTGATTGGGCTCTTAAGTCATTCAGAGGAAATGAAAACTAATAGATTTGAAAATACTATACGCCGAAAATTAGAGAGTATTGAACCGGACTTTCAAGAGCAGGATTGGGCTCGTATGCAAAATTACATGCAAGCCCAAACCCCTCCTTCGTTCCTGCAACAATACGGTTCCTGGATCGGGTACGCCGCCGCCGCATCGGTAACATCGGTGATGGCGTATATGTACGTCAACCAGCTCTCACAGAACGACCATCTGGTGCGGGATATGAAGAGTCTGCAAAGCCAGATCGAAGTTATCCGCAACCAACCGGCACCTGTCGCAAAAACCGACACGGTTTATGTATTGCAAACGGCACCGGACGGGCAAGGTCTTCAGGCCACATTGCAACATCAGGATTATGATCGAAGCCGGTCTCAAACAAGCTTACAGCAAGATTTGAGGCAAGACGACCTCGCAAATGCGGAAGTACCCGCTCGTGAGACCACTATTCCTGAACCGGAAGTGACTGGAAGGGAGCGTAATGCAACAACTCAGGGCAATGCAACCGTGAAAGCTGCACATCCGGGTCGCGAAAAGTCGCGGGAGTCGCTGGCAGCGGTTCAGCCTTTCAATGAAGCGGTTTCGACAGCATCCGACGCGGTTAATGACGGAAATGCAGCAAACGCGGACGCTAATCAATCGTCTCAAACGCCTTCAATTTTCGCAGACAGGACGTTCGGCAGCGAATTCCACATTGCCGCTATCGACAGCCCGGTTGAAGTGCAAAACGGCATCTCGCTGAAACGAAAAATGCATTATGACCTTGCGAGCAAACTTTCGGCACGACAAGTACAAAAAGCATTGGTAGCCAACAATATACAGGTTGCCAAGATACCAGTGAGCAGTAAAAAGGCAGAACAGGTTGCTCAGACAGAAAGTGTTATTCCGAAATTACCTTTGAAAACACCTTATCGTTTCGGTGCAGGATATCAGATCGAGGGGAATGGTCAGGGTAAAACGGTGCTGGGAGAAGTGATTATCAAGAAAAAATTCTCCATCTCGGCGGGCATTACCTGGCTGAAAGCAAAACGGGCCGAATTCTTTACCGAGAACACTTTCAGGGTCGAAGCCCGCAAGGATTTCAAAGAAACACATCCGGGCCAGGTACCGCTCATTTTTCAATTGTATAATATCAAAATTGACCAGAGCATAGTTCAGATCCCGCTTACACTGGCGTTCCGTAACACCCTGAAAGACGATTGGGGTTACTACGCAAGCCTTGGCACGAACTTCAAGGTTTCGTCCAAAGAGACCGTTTCATACGACTGTCGCGGGCCTAAAAATGAGTTCTTCAATCAGAGTTTCTCTAAAAAGGGAGACGTCTCTCCGATCACTTCCATGAACTTCGCGGTGGGGATCGAGAAAACCTGGCATCCGATCGTGGTTCAGGCAGAAGGTTACTGGGTCAATTATTTTAAACCGATCTCTCCACTCAGAAATAGCGCCGGTCCGGGCCTGAGAGTAAAGCTATTGTATCAGATTGGCCACCAAATGTAACGTGTACCCGTGAAGTTTCGCGGACAGGGTATTGAAACTTGTCCGCGAAACTCTATTTTTGGCCTTTATTTACTCCCCTATTTGACGAGCTTTTGAAATTCGCAGCCATAGATATCGGTTCCAATGGTGCCCGTATGCAAATCTCTTCCGTTTTGCAGGACGAAGGCATTTCACGCTTCAAGAAGGTAGAATACGTCCGCTTCCCGCTTCGCCTCGGTCACGATGTGTTCACCCAGGGCCTCATTACCCCCCAAAGCGAAGACCGCATGATGAAGCTCATGCTGGCCTACCAGCTGCTAATGGAGCTTCACGAGGTCGACGATTTTATGGCTTGCTCGACATCAGCCATGCGCGAAGCAGCTAATGGGCAGGAAGTCCGCGACCATATCGAACGACGCACAGGTATTCATATCCAGATCATCGACGGTCAAAAGGAAGCAGAGCTTGTCAATAATGTGGTGGTTCAATCGTTGAGCGACGGGCAGTACCTTCACATCGACGTGGGTGGCGGCAGCACTGAGCTGAACCTATACCAGGACAGGCAAAAGATCAATGCCAAATCATTCAAGCTGGGTTCCGTGCGCCTTTTGGAAGGAAAGGAATCAAAAAATGCGTGGATGAAAATCAAGGAGTGGATCAACCAGAACGTCGATTACAGCAAGCCGATTCAAGCGGTAGGTACAGGTGGAAATATTAACAAGCTATTCGATCTTTCCTCCAAACTCACCGAAAGCTCAACAAGTCTAGATGAAATCCAGCGGATGCGCGATTATATTGATCAATTTTCACTCGCCGATCGCATCAATAAGCTACAACTCAATCCCGACCGCGCGGATGTGATCGTACCTGCGGGCGATATTTATACTTCGGCCATGCGCTGGGCAGGCGCAGACGTCATTCACGTGCCCGATGTTGGCTTGAAGGATGGTATGCTCCAATTGCTTTACGAGCGCGCATGCCGCAAAAAAAAGGCCTGAAACCAGGCCTTTTTGCGTTGATATTTCTAGCACCGGCATTACCAAACCTGTTCCAGGTCTTTGGCCGAATACTTGTGATTTCTTTCTGTAAAAACGGTATCAGATGCTTCTTTTTTAAGGTGAAGCGGGTTTTTCTTAGTCAACCGGGCGATGACTGCAACCGGAAACAGAACGATAAAGAATACTGCCGAGAGGAGGATCTTGCCATTTATCGCGCCCAGCACTTCCGCTATTTTATACCAAACTTTCACGATCAGGTCGCCAAAAGCCGGGATTGCAAGGCTGAAAACGCCGATTACCGCCGCGGCGATAAGGAAATAGGGGTATTGGGATTTGAAAATAAAATACATGACAACCAGCCCGGTCACGATCACCAGCTGCGCTTTGACTTTTTCGGATTCACTCATTTTGATAATGTGATATTACTGCCGGCAGCCATGCGTGATGCACTGCTGCCGGCGAAGTTTCAGATAGGAACTGGACTGATCTGCGTTGTACTGAAAATCAGAACAAAGTGTAGATGAAAGGCGCCACAGCCGACCCACCTCCGATTACGATCAGGACACCAATTAGTAGCAGAACGATGATCACAGGAGCAAGCCACCACTTCTTACGCTCCTTCATAAATGCAAACAAATCTGTCAAAAAATCCATCTCGATATAGTGTTTAAAAATCAAATTTAGAACTTAATTATTTTAATGTACACTTCTAACCCGTTAATTCTGAGTTATCGTTTGTTCATTGCCTGGTAGAGCCTGTCGGCGATCAGCTGGTTTAGCGCTGCGCTGCCGTGGCCGTCATTTTTACCTACAACACGCTCTTTCTCAGGAATTTTAACGACACCATCATTGATACCCACTACCTTCACATTATTCGATTTCAGGTAATCTTCTACCGGTTTGGTATACCCGGCACTTTTATCCACCTGGAACAGGAAGGGGATGAACACGGCGTACATCTGAGCTTTCGTGCTGTCGCGATAGGCTAGTATTCCCGAAAGGTCTCTCAAATGCGCATTCAGCACGGTGGTATCGGTGTAGGCTGTTTGTACAAATTTCTCAAAAGTGCTGAAACCGGTGTGCGGCAATTGCCAGTAGATGAAATTAGGCAGGTAAAAGCGTTTCACAATGGTCGCGGTCGGGCCTTTGAGGTCGGCATAGGGCTCTGCCCCCGTGAGCGTCAAGCCTTTCTCGCGACCCACTTTTTCAATGTCGTTTGGAAAGTATTCGAGAATGATGATGTCCGGCTTTACCGGAAATTCTTTCAGGCGTTTTACTTCGTCGCGCGTGTCGGCCCCTGACATGCCGAGATTATAAATCGTGTATTTATCCGTTCCGAGCTTGGCTTCCAGCATATTGGAGAAGCGCTCGTTCACGTCTTTCAAGCCGTGACCGGCTGCAAATGAATCGCCAATTACAAGTACCTTCTTTTTTCCCGGTTCGTTCTGTACTTCTTTGTCGTGGTAACCCAACGCATTAACCGGATGCCAGTATTTCTCCCACCAGATCTGCGACGCTTTCGACAGCACGCCCTCATGGCTTTGCGGCACGTACATGAATACAATTTCAAGGAAAATCAGTACCACGATCAGCGGCGTAATAATCGTTACAATATTGGCAACCAAGCCTTTGGCCTTGCTTTTAACCACACCATAATAGAAGATGCGCAGGATTTCGATAATCAGCAAAAACCAAAATGCGAACTTGGCCAGCCTGACATGCCAGCTATCGCTCTGAGGGTATCCCGGGTAGTCGAATTTGATGTGGAATTTGTCCGGATAAAACAGGAACACAAACAGCAATCCCAGGAAGAGAATGCGGATTATGCTTGTAACAATTTTAGATGCCATTACTTTGGGTGCTCGGTGATTAGAGGATTAGTCAAGAACAAATTCTTCCTTCCAATTATCTTTTTCCAGCCATTCCGACTGCTGTTTTTTGTCAAAAATGTAGTTTCCCACTACCAGGTAATCCATTTCGGTACGCATGAAACAACGGTAGGCGTCGTTCGGCGTGCAAACGATCGGTTCCCCGCGGACGTTGAAACTTGTGTTTACGATCACTGCATAGCCTGTCAATGCCTTGAAAGCGTCGATCAGATCGTAGTAACGAGGATTGGTATCTTTATGTACCGTCTGGATACGTGCCGAATAGTCGATGTGCGTGATCGAAGGCAGGTCGGAACGCTCGAAATAGAGTTTTTCGCGCAAATCCAGCGAGCCGTAATTCGCAGGCACCGGCTTTCGACGGTTTTCCGCAACCGGGTGAACCAGCAGCATATAGGGTGAAATACCATCGTAATCGAAATAATCCTGGCAATCCTCTGCCAGTACCGAAGGCGCAAACGGCCGGAACGATTCACGGTATTTAATCTTCAAATTCAATTTTTTCTGCATTTCGGCATTGCGAGGGTCGCCCAGAATGCTGCGACCACCCAACGCACGCGGGCCGAACTCCATCCGTCCCTGTACCCAGCCTACTACGTTCCCTTCCGACAACAACCTGGCTGCTTCCTGCGTCAAGTCTTTGAAGTTCTCGTAGTAGGTGTAATGCGCCTTGTATTTCTTGGCTGTCAACGCGACGTCGAGATCGGAGAAGGTAGGCCCGAGGTAAGATCCGCGCATGGCATCGGCCTTCCAGGTGATTTTTCTTTCTTGTCCGAAATAAATATGGAAAGCGGCTTGTGCGGCGCCTAGCGCGCCTCCCGCGTCACCGGCTGCCGGCTGGATGAAGATATCTTTAAAAATATTGGCCTTTTGAAGCTTACCATTTGATACGCAGTTCAATGCAACACCTCCCGCCATACAAAGGTAGTCGGCACCGGTAAGACGTTTGGCTTCTTTCGCCATCCTTACCACCGCTTCTTCGGTGATATTCTGGATCGCAAGGCCAAGGTTACAATGTATCGCTTCGAGCGCATCTTCGGGCCTGCGGGTTTTAAAGCCGAACAATGCCTCCCACTTATGCTCATTGACCATTTTCAGGCCAGTTGCATAGTCGAAATACTCCTGATCGAGCCAAACCGAGCCGTCTTCTTTCAGATCGATGAGTTCTTTCAGGATAATGTCTTCGTAACGCTTGATGTCCGGTGAAGTTGGGTCACCATACGGGGCGAGGCCCATCAGCTTATATTCTCCCGAGTTTACACGGAAACCCAGGAAGTAAGTGAATGCGGAATAAAGCAGCCCGAGCGAATGCGGAAAACGCAGCTCTTTGAGAATGCTGATGTCTTTTCCTTCGCCGAGACAGATCGACGCCGTTGCCCATTCGCCGACGCCATCGATCGTCAGGATAGCGGATTTTTCGTATGGAGAAGGGTAATATGCACTGGCAGCATGCGATAGGTGGTGCTCGGGGAAGAGCATCTTCACCTTCTTCTTTTTATCGTAGCCCAGCTTTTCCAGCTCCTCGTTAATGAGCCGTTTCAGGAACATTTTTTCCTTGATCCACACCGGCATTGCGGTCAAAAACGACCGAACGCCTTTAGGTGCAAATGCATAGTAGGTTTCGAGTAGTCTTTCAAATTTCAGAAGAGGCTTATCGTAAAAAACGATGGCATCCAGCTCGTTAATGGATAGCCCGCCGTATTCGAGGCAAAAGGCAACTGCATTGGAGGGGAACCCGGGGTCGTGCTTTTTGCGTGTAAAACGCTCTTCCTGTGCTGCGGCTACAATTTCGCCATTATCTATAAGAGCCGCGGCCGAATCATGATAGAAAGCCGAAATACCTAAAATTTTCATTAATGAGTGATTAGAATAATGTGTACAGTTTCGTCTTACACCGTTCAAAAGGCGTGCAAGATAAGCATTTTGCAAACGACACCCGGCTAGCTATTCCAGTATTTTCTGCCGCACGATAAATTCTACAATTTCATGGGCGAAGCGCTGTGCTCCGGGTTCGCTTACGTGGCACACATCGCAGAACAGGCTGGGGTCCTTCGGCATGGTGTTCTCCATATCCAGAAATAACGTGCCATACTGCTTCGATAGTCGCCGGATTACCTGATTATGGACATCTATTCCCTTCTTGACGTGCTCCGGTTTTCCCCAGATCACGACCGGCGATGCGAAGTAGCACCCCGCAAAATGCTTCATATCCTCCTGCTCGCCCGTAAGCGTCACGTTCGGGGGGAAATAGGTCGCGTAACTCATGAGCAGCAACTTTTCGCCCCGTGTCTGTGCAATTTTTATAAGCTCTTCGATATTCTGCCGGTAGGGCTCCCCGGTTTTAATGTCCCCCCCAAATTTTGCATACTGCGGATCTACCTTTTCTGCGCTGACATAAATTCTGTGCGTCATACGGTCCCGGACTGTTGATATTAGCTTATCAACCAAATAAGGAATGACGGTCACATTGATTTCCCGGTGCCGCCGCAAGAGCTCGATGTCGTGGTACCACTTAATATGCGTGTAATCTTTCCGGAAATATTGTGGAGGGATATTGTTGGCCCGGTTCTCGTTTATCGCTTCATAATAAAGCACCAGGTCAAACTGCTTATCTTCCAGCAGTTTGTATTTCAATACATTATCCAGGGAAGTATGGCCGGCGCCCGCAACATTATAGATAGCAAACCGGCTTTCTTTGCCGTAATGCTTTTGCAGGATCGTATCCAACCGGCTTTCCAGGTGCGACCACGGCGTACTGACGACCGAACCGCCCAAAATCAGTATGTTTTTCACCCCTGCCCCCCGGACAATCGGCTTGTCCCGGACATCGTTCATGTTTTCGTAAAATCCGTTATACAGGTAATCCGAAGGGCGGAGAAATGGATAACCGAAAAATATAAGGCTGATACGAAGCAGTATTTCTGCAATTAAGAATAAAAGCAGGGCAAAAATGAAAGAAAAGAATAGTAGACGTGATTTCATTGAACAGAGCAAGGGTATACAGATACCCAAATATAATGTCCAAAAAAATCTTTATATAATATAAATATTGAATATTAATAAAACTTAGCATTCGGGTTATTCCTGTAAAATCCGGGTGGGCTTATGATTTTCGTCCAGTGCCACAAACGTAAAAATCCCGGTCACTGCCTTTTCCCGGCTCACCTCGTACATTTTCTCTACGAAAATATCCACCCGGACTTTCATACTAGTGTTCCCAACGGTCTCGACGCGGCCCACCAGCTCGATAATGGTCCCCGCAGGGATCGGATGTGTAAAATCGATACGGTCCGACGAAACGGTAACGCATCTCAACCTCGAAAACCGCGTTGCTGCAATGAAAGCGACCTCATCCATCATCGACAGCGCGGTTCCGCCGAAAAGGGTATCGTAATGATTGGTGTTATTAGGGAAAACAGTTTTAAAAACGCGTGTTTCCGAGGCGATGATTTTTTCTTCAAGTGTCAACATAACGGCATTTTAATGATAAAAAAGCTAAGGCCAGGAGAGCCCTGGCCTTAGCTTGAAAGGGGTTGTCGCTACCCCGCGACTTCGACCGATTCGCGCAGCAAGTTAGCCGCAGAAATCATGTTACGCAAAGCCGCTTCGGTTTCCGGCCATTTGCGGGTCTTCAATCCGCAGTCCGGGTTCACCCAGAGGTTCCGCGCCGGAATGACCTTCAATGCCTTTTCGAGCAACAGGATCATCTCGTCGACCGTCGGCACGCGGGGCGAATGGATGTCGTACACGCCCGGGCCGATTTCATTCGGATAATTGAACTGCGCGAATGCGTCGAGCAGCTCCATTTGCGAACGCGAAGTTTCGATCGTGATCACGTCGGCGTCCATCGCCGCGATGGAATCGATAATGTCGTTGAACTCCGAATAGCACATGTGCGTATGGATCTGCGTCTGGTCGGCCACGCCCGCGGCGCTCAACCGGAATGCGTCCACTGCCCATTTCAAGTAGGTTTTCCAGGCATGCTTCCGCAGCGGCAAGCCTTCGCGGATCGCCGGTTCGTCGATCTGGATCACTTTAATGCCCGCCTTTTCCAAATCAATCACCTCGTCGCGAATGGCGAGCGCAATCTGAAACGTGGTATCCTTCCTGGGCTGATCGTCGCGTACGAAAGACCATTGCAGGATCGTAACCGGGCCGGTAAGCATGCCTTTTACCAGTTTTGCGGAGTTGGCCTGCGCAAAAGCCGACCATTTCACCGTCATTGGCTCCGCGCGTTCCACGTCGCCATAAATGATTGGGGGCTTCACGCACCGGCTGCCGTAGCTCTGCACCCAGCCATTTTGGGTAAAAACAAACCCGGAAAGCTGCTCGCCGAAATACTCCACCATATCGTTTCGCTCGAATTCCCCGTGAACAAGTACATCTATTCCGAGCTCCTCCTGCCAGCGCAGCGAGTCGACGATCTCTTCACGAATGCGGGTCTCGTATTCGTTCAACGTCAATGCGCCTTTTTTGAACTGCGCACGAAGCTGCCTTACCTCGTCGGTTTGCGGGAACGAGCCGATGGTAGTCGACGGAAATAATGGCAATTTCAGTTTTTCCAATTGAATGGCTTGCCGGATTGCAAATGCATTCTGCCGATCAAAATCCGATTCCCTCACTTCGCTAACCCTTGCTTTAACGGCCGGCTTGTGGATCAATGCGGAAGTGCGACGGCTTTCAATGGCTTTTTGATTGGCCAGAAATGCACTATCGTTCGAACAGTCAAGCGTTGCGAGCCTTGCCAATGTCGTTACCTCATGCAGTTTCTGCTTGGCAAATGCCAGCCAGTTTTTGATCTCCGGCGTCAGTACCGCTTCATTCTTTTCAAGTTCCAAGTCGTACGGGCTATGCAGCAGCGACGACGACGGAGCCACCAAAACCCGATCTTCTCCCAGCACATTTACCGCCGTCTTAATCCATTCCAGCGACTTGCGGTAGTCGTTTTTCCAGATATTCCGGCCGTCGACAACACCGAGTGAGAGCTTTTTAGTGGATGATACAAATGAATCATCAACCAGAATTTGCGGTAATGTTTCTGCTCCACGCGTCAAATCCAAATGCAATGCATCCACCGGTAATGCGATCGCAATTCCCAGGTTATCTTCGAGGGGCCCGAAATACGTCGTTACCAAAATACGCAGCTTCGGAAGCGCCTCCCTGATCTGGCTATAAGCGCTCAGAAAAGCCAGTTTTTCCTTTTCATTTAAATCAAATACCAATCCGGGCTCGTCGAGCTGCACCCATTCGGCACCCCTTGCCGAGAGTTCTTTTAATATTGATATATAAATCGGTAAAAGACTATCCAGCAGATCGATGCGATCGAACCCGGCTTCTTTTTCTTTACCCAAAAGCAAATAGGTGACCGGCCCAAGTAATACGGGTTTTGTAACAATACCCTTTTGCAACGCATCTTCAAATTCCAGCAGAACCTTGTCGGAGTACCGCTTGAATTTCTGGTCTTTCACAAACTCGGGAACGAGGTAATGGTAGTTGGTATCGAACCATTTGGTCATTTCCATGGCATTGATATCCAGCCCGTTCTTCTGGTAACCGCGCGCCATTGCGAAATAGAGATCGAGCTCCTTGTTGGATTTACCGTCGAGCAACTGGTGGTAACGCCCGGGAATGGCCCCTACCATCAGCGAAGTGTCGAGGACGTGGTCGTAAAGCGAAAAATCATTGGAAGGAATGAGGCTAATGCCTGCATTCTGCTGCGTTTCCCAGTTCTGGTGACGGATTTTGCGGGCAACTTTCTGCAGTGCATCGCGGTCGATTGTACCCGCCCAGAATTGCTCGTTGGCTTTTTTAAGCTCACGGAGGCTCCCCACGCGCGGGTAGCCAAGGTTGTGTGACAACATGTTTTTTTGTGTTTAAAGAGTTAATAAAAACCCTGTGAAAACACCCTCCCATCCCTGCAAACGCCTGTTGCGGACGTTGGCCGGTACTTCATCTATCGCGGCAACGGCGAGGCTACCCTGCGAAACGAACAGATACAGTTCCCCCGAACCAGCCGGGAAGCCTGTGGTACTGCAATAAAATGTGGTAAATCAATACTTGACTACCCCCCACCCGTGAGGGAGAAGCCATTGAGGATAATGGCAAGTCTCCTGGCTTGTATCATTTTTACCGCCCTTCTCGCCGCGCCTGGGCGCTGCAATGGGACGCGAGGGTAAAAACGAGTCCTGAAATCGTCAGGACAGATACTTACAGTAGCACGACTGCCCGTGAATTGCACACGGTTCCTTTTTGTTTTGCTCGATTTTGGCTGAGGGATCCAAAGGCAAAAACCATTACCCCGATTGACGGGCGTTCACAAAGAACTGCTTCAAATTTAGGCGGGAAGGGCATTCGGCTGGAAATGGCGTCGCAATTTCAGTGAAGCGGATAGAAATTAGTCCTTCGGCAGGATAAAATATCTGTTTTGAGGTTGAAATGCTGCTCTGAAAAGTGATTTCACAAACCTGGATTTCATGGAAAGTAGCGGTACACCTCTCGCCGATGTAGCATTCTCGCCAACACTAGCTTGTCATTTTCCCAAAAGACTCCGACGCGATATTCTCCTAACCGAATCCGAAAAGCATTAGAGAAGCCCTTCATTTTCTTGACATTCGGAAGATCACCCAATCTATCAACTGCATTGATCTCTTCAATCAAGTTCTTGATTTGTGATTGAATTTCAGGAGAAGTTTTTTTTACATCTTTAATAAATGCATTGGTATACTCATACTTCATAGGCTACTTACCGGAAAGAAATGATTCGAAATCCTTCTTCTCTTGTTCCGTTGCAATGCCACTTTTCAATCCCTCCTCCATTGCCGCCATTAGCGCTGTATCTTCATCTTCCTCCGAAAGGACACGCTCCGTTACATCAATGTCAAGTGCTTTAATAACACTTAACAATGCATCTTTTTGAACCCTGGTAACCAGAACGTCAAGTAAGAGTCTTTCTTTTCTATTTGGATTGACAGCCGCCATCTTTAAGCTGAGATTATTTAGTTAATAAATTTACAAACTATCTCGGCCATTACGAAATCAACTCCGCAGCGTCCGCATCCAGTATAAACTCTGCATTCATATGGTTTTGCAAAACCGTCGCCGGGAAGTCCTTCGAAACCGGGAACGCGAGTGCGCGCTCGATAACCGGCGCTTTTGATCCGCCCGAAGCAAGCAAAATCGCCGAACGCGCTTCCAGAATGTGCCTGATACCGACGGTAATGCCACGGGTAAGCGTGGTCGGCTGTTTGAAATACTTCTGCCCTACTTCAACCGTAACGGTATCGAGCTCCGAAATGTGGGCGTAGGTGTTCCAGGAAGTGCCGGGCTCGTTGAGGGCAAGGTGACCATTCATTCCAACACCTAATATAATGAGGTCGAGGCCACCGAGGCCTTCTACAATCTTATTGACGCGGTCGCATTCGGCCTGCGGGTCGAATGCTTTGCCGTCGAAAAAGACAATCTGATCTGCACGGAGACCGATAGGTTTCAGAAAATCACGGTCGAGGAGATCGCGGCAGCTGCCGTCGTCGCCGGAGCCGAGGCCTATCCATTCGTCGAGGCCAATGAAAATGCATTTAGAAAAATCAACACGACCGTTCTGGTTGGCGGTTACCAATGCGTCGAACATGCCTTTCGGGCTGCTGCCCGACGGGAAGCAGATGACCGATTCGGGTTTGTGGTTCATCAGATCGATCACCCGCTCAGCCGCAGCGGCACTCATCAGCGCATAGTCGGGATAGATATTGATTTTGGGTGTCATAAAAGCGGTGTTTAGGATACAGGCTGGTCAATCTAAACATTCTTTTTTCAGAGCTGAACATTTATCCATAAAAAACTCCAGAAACTGCAAACCCGATCCTAACTTTACCGCACATTGTTCATTTTACATTATCATTCTACTTCAAAAATGGAATACCGTATAGAAAAAGACACGATGGGCGAAGTGCAGGTGCCTGCGCATGTATACTGGGGCGCCCAGACGCAACGCTCGATCCAGAACTTTCCTATCGCACAGGATATCAATAAAATGCCGAAGGAAATCATCAAAGCCTTCGCGTACCTGAAAAAAGCAGCCGCTATCACCAACTTCGAAGCCGGCATTCTCCCCCAGGAAAAAAGCGACCTCATCGGCAAAGTTTGCGATGAAGTCCTGACCGGCCAGCTCGACGACCAGTTTCCATTGGTAGTGTGGCAAACCGGCTCGGGAACACAGTCGAACATGAACTGCAACGAGGTGATCGCCTACCGCGGGCACGTGCTGCAAGGCGGCGACCTGGCTGATAAAACCAAGTTTTTGCACCCGAACGACGATGTGAACAAGTCACAGTCGTCGAACGACACCTACCCTACTGCGATGCACATTGCGGCCTACAAAATTCTGGTGGACGTGACCATTCCGGGCATTACCAAGCTGCGTGATACGCTGAAAGCGAAATCAGAAGCATTTAAAAATGTAGTCAAAATCGGCCGTACGCACTTCATGGACGCTACGCCACTGACGCTAGGCCAGGAGTTTTCAGGCTATGCTTCGCAACTCGATCACGGTTTGAGAGCTATTCATAATACATTGGCGCACCTTTCGGAACTGGCATTGGGCGGTACCGCGGTAGGAACAGGCATTAACACGCCTCCGGGATATTCCGAAAATGTAGCGCGTCACATCGCCGCATTGACCGGTCTGCCATTTATCACTGCGGAAAACAAATTCGAAGCGCTCGCGGCACATGACGCAATTGTGGAAGCGCACGGGGCATTGAAAACCGTTGCGGTGAGTCTGATGAAGATCGGTAACGATATCCGCATGCTATCGTCGGGCCCGCGTTCGGGTATCGGCGAGATCCATATTCCTGATAATGAACCGGGAAGCTCTATCATGCCGGGTAAAGTGAACCCTACCCAATGCGAAGCCATGACCATGGTAGCTGCTCAGGTGATGGGTAACGATGTGGCGATCGGCATCGGTGGTTCCAACGGCCACTTCGAACTGAACGTTTTCAAACCGCTGATGGCTTACAACTTCCTGCATTCTGCCCGTTTGATAGGCGATGTGTGCGTTTCGTTCAACGATAATTGCGCGGTGGGTATCGAGCCTTTGCATGAGAATATCAAGAAGCACGTGAACAACTCACTGATGCTGGTTACTGCATTGAATACTAAAATCGGTTATTATAAAGCTGCCGAAATCGCGCAGACCGCTCACAAAAATGGCTCTACGCTGAAAGAAACCGCCGTTTCGCTGGGTTACCTGACACCCGAAGAATTCGATGCATGGGTAAAACCGGAAGACATGGTGGGTGAAATCAAATAATTGACCGAACCCGAAGTAATGTCTGCGAATGCCCTGCCGAAACGTGGGGCATTTGCATTTAGACCTTTCAAAATCATGAATATCAAAGAAGAATTGTTGACCGACCCCTACCAGTCGAAGCGGAAAGCAACCGAAGTGGCGATGTACGCCTGCACTTCGGAGGATGCATTCAGGCATCTGATGCATTGCTTCGAATCGGACGAGTACCGCCTCGCGCAACGCGCCGCGTACAGCGTGAGCATTGCAACACGGGAGCGTCCGGAGCTGATCCGCCCGTACATCGGCGTGCTGGTGAGTCAGTTGAAACGATCGGATATTCATGACGCGGTGATCCGGAACAGTGCGCGTATTTTACAAGACATCAGCATCCCCGATGAATTTCATGGCGAGCTGATGGACGCCGCATTCGGGATCATTTCGAACCGCCAGATAGCCATTGCTATACGTACGTTTTGTCTGACCATTCTTTTTAACCTATCCAAAATTTACCCGGAAATCCGAACAGAGTTGCGCGTATTCCTCGAAGAATCGGTAGAATATGAACAGGCCGCGTTCCAGTCGAGAGCCAGGAAAATCCTGAAAAAGATCTGAAAGTGCTTCCATTATGGAGGACAAAGGCCTATTTCACCGTCTGATTAGCAGATATTACAGGTAAATCATTTTACCTTGCTTCTTTAAACAAAAACAATAGATGATCATATACTGCCACGCCATACTCGACGGCTCGCTGAATGCTAAACTAAGCGAAGCACTTACCCCGCAGCATCAGATCCATTTCCGCACCGAAGCGGCCAGCAATGAGGAACTTAAATCCTGGTTTGCCAACGCCGACTACATCCTGGGCAACCCGCCGGTGGCGTGGTTTGAAAGCATTCCCGCCAATCTGAAATTCTGGCAACTCGATTCCGCCGGATTCGATCAATACTCGTCGGTGGCTATTCCCGATCATATCAAAACGGCCAATATGGGCGACTGGTTTGCACGCCCATGCGCTGAATCGATCGTGGGCGGCGTGCTCGCATTGTACCGCGGCATCGACCGGCTGACGCTTTTAAAACAGAAAAACGAGTGGATCGGAACGCCGCTGCGTGCCGAGTTGAAGATTTTGTACAAACAGAATGTGATCATACTCGGTGCCGGAACGATTGGCCAGTCGGTGAATGCGATTTTGAAAGGATTAGGCTGTACCACGCATTTAATGGCGCGCACCTCGCAGGAAGCCGATCTCCGCAGCAAGGAAGATCTTTTCAACGAGCTGCCACATGCCGATCTGGTGGTCAACACGTTACCCGGAACTGCCCAGCATTTCGTGAATGCGGAATTTATTTCTGCCATGAAAGACCAGAGCGTTTATGCTAGCGTGGGTCGCGGCAGTACTACTGACGAAAATGCGCTGATCGACGCATTGAAATCCGGGAAGCTCGACGGCGCCGTGCTCGACGTTACCGAGATGGAGCCACTGCCGGGAGACAGTCCGCTTTGGCAAATGGACCATGTGATTTTAACCCAACATACGGGAGGCGGGCATAAAAATGAGCATATGGGCAAAGTAGATTTATTTCTGAACAACATTTTTGCCATACAAAACGGCGCCGCAATCGCCAATGAAGTGAGCCTTGTAAAAGGATATTAAACCGACCGAAACTGACATGTTACTGACAGAAACCGATATCGCAGAAGGTATCCAGGATAAGTATTTTTTGAAATTTGGAACTGCCACGCGCGAAGTCGTGCGCGTGTTCCGCTCACCGGGCCGCATTAACCTCATCGGCGAGCATACGGACTATAACAATGGCTTCGTACTGCCCGCAAGCGTCGATAAAGCCGTGTATTTCGTCATTGCACCGCGCGAGGACGACCAGGTGATCCTCTATGCAGCCGACCTCGACCAGACCTATTCATTTTCATTGGACGATCTTTCCAAGCCTGAGAAATCGTGGCCGCACTACCAAATAGGCATTGTGGAACAAATACAAAAGAAGGGTTTGAAAATCGGTGGTTTTCAGGCGGCATTCGGCGGCAATGTGCCGGTAGGTGCCGGGCTTTCGTCTTCGGCGGCATTGGAATGCTGCCTGTTGTTTGCATTGAATGAAATTTACGGCCTGAACCTCGACCGTTTCAGCATTGTAAGAATGTCGCAAAAAGCGGAGAATGAATACGTGGGCGTGCAATGCGGCATTATGGACCAGTTTGCTTCGGCATTCGGCAAAGAAGAATCGGTGATCCGCCTCGACTGCCGCTCGCTCGAATACGAGTACTTCCCGTTCCCGATGAACGACTACCTGATGGTGCTTTGCGATACATTAGTTAAACATTCACTGGCCAGCTCGGAATACAACACCCGCCGGCAGGAATGCGAAAAGGCAACCGCCATTTTGCAGCAATATGACGCTAAGGTATTAAGCCTCCGTGATGCCTCCCCGGCATTGGTGGAGCAGCACAAAGACGAAATGGGTGATGTGGTGTACCGTCGCGCCAAGTTCATAACCGAGGAAATCCAGCGCGTGCAGGACGCCTGCGACCTGCTTGTACAAGGTAACCTCCCCGATTTTGGCAAGAAAATGTATGCAACCCATTTCGGGCTGCAAAATGAATATGAAGTAAGCTGTCCGGAACTCGATTTCCTCGTGGCGCAGACATTGGACGACGATTCCGTACTGGGCGCCCGGATGATGGGCGGCGGTTTTGGAGGTTGTACCATTAATCTGGTGAAAAAAGAAGGTGTTGACGCTTTTGAAGCCAAAATGAAGGAAGCCTATCTTGAAAAATACAAAATTGACCTGCCTTGCTACCGCGTGAAAATCACGGACGGCACCGAGGAAGTTGCACTTGCCTAACCTGACCATTTACCAAACTCTTAACCTTTGACCATGAGAAGAATCCCTTTTTTACTCACCGCACTGGTTGGCCTGGCCATTTTCAGTTGCTCAAAAACCAAGAACGAAGAAAAAATGATCAGTACTATTTCCAAAGAGGCTTTCGGCCAGCTCCCCGACGGCCAGCAGGCTGACCTTTACACACTGACCAACGCCAACGGCATGACCGTCAACATTACTAACTATGGCGGGATCGTCACTAAACTCACCGCGCCGGACAAGAACGGCCAATGGGCGGATGTGGTGCTCGGTTTCGATTCACTGGCACCCTATTTGAGCGGTCACCCGTTCTTCGGCGCGTTGGTAGGCCGTTACGGCAACCGTATTGCGAAGGGTAAATTCAAGCTGAATGGCCAGGAATACTCGCTGGCGATCAACAATGGCGTGAACGCACTGCACGGTGGCACGAAAGGTTTCGACAAAGTGATCTGGAAAGCAACCGAAATCAAGCAGGATTCGGTGGTAGGGTTGCAACTGGAATACACCAGCAAGGATATGGAAGAAGGTTACCCGGGAAACCTGACGGTAAAAGTCGTTTACACGCTCGATAACGAGAATGCATTGACGATCGATTACACCGCAACGACCGATAAACCGACCGTGGTGAACCTGACCAACCATTCGTATTTCAACCTCACAGGCCTGAAACGCGACATTCTCGACCACGAAGTGACGCTCGAATCGGATAGCATCGTGCCTGTGGACACGACACTCATCCCTACCGGCAAACTACGCGCCGTAGAAGGAACGCCATTCGATTTCCGCAAGGCTACCAAAATCAGCGCCGGAATCAACAAAACCGAGGACGAGCAGATCAAAGCCGGCGGGGGTTACGACCACTGCTGGGTACTGAAACGCAGCGGCGAAGGTCTGGTACAATTCGCTACCGTACGTGAGCCGGAAAGCGGCCGCGTTATGGAAGTTTTCACCACCGAGCCCGCCGTTCAGTTCTACACCGGCAACTTCCTCGATGGCAAACTGACCGGCAAAGGCGCAACCTATTCGAAGCGTTTCGGCTTCTGCCTCGAAACCGAGCACTACCCCGATTCACCAAACCAGCCTCAATTCCCGACTACGACATTGAATCCGGGCGAGACTTATAAAACTACTACGAAGTATAAGTTTTCGGCGAAGTAATTTTTCGACTTACCGTTTGATTTGACGGGCACTGCCGGCTGCTAATTGCCGGCAGTGCCCGTTCTGTTTTTGCGGGTATTTGGCTTAGTTTTGGTTACACTAATTACACAGACTATGCCAAAAGTTCTCGAATATTTCGGTATGATATTTTACTTTTATTCCGAAGAACACCTCCCCATCCATATTCACGTTTCATACAATGAATACGAAAGTGTTTTTGAAATTTTCTTTGAAGATGGAGCTTTAAAAGAAGTACGGTTGCGAAAATCGAGCGGACAAGAACCGCTTCCGGCGACGAAATTGAGAGAAGCACAAAAAGTTGTCGAGCATTACGCGCAGGACATTGTGAATAAATGGACCGACTTCTTTGTTCTCAAAAAGAAAGTCACAAGTTTGAAAATCACTCGAAGGTTATGACAAAGATTGTTGGCGCGAAATATTTGGCGGAATACAAAATCCTGATCAGCTTTTCTGATCTGACGCAGCAGATTGTCGACTTCGGTCCTTTCCTGACGGCCAATCCCCATCCCCAGTACGACAAGTACAAAATCCCAAGCCACTTCAAAAAATTCAAGATCGAACGGGGCAACATTGTGTGGGGCAAAGACTGGGACCTCATTTTCCCGATCGACCAACTGTATGCCGGAAAGATTGACTGACTTTTACGGGTTTTGCCTAATTTTGCGGTATCACTTTTGATCATCCGGACGAATATCCGCATTTGCACATCCCCAATGCTTACTAAAACCGTAAAAATCAGCAATGTTACCAACCTCTCCGACGCGCGCTATTGTGCGGGAATGGGCGTTGAAATGCTTGGTTTTTCTATTGACGAAGATTCTCCCAATTATATTTCCCCAAAAAAATTCGAGGATATCTGTTCCTGGCTGGCCGGTGTGACGCTCGTCGCGGAGACGGGTAAGACCGATCTGGAGGCCATTATGAGCACCCTGACCCAATATCCGGTACACGCCGTGCAGGTGAACGACCCCGGCTTGCTAAGCTACCTCCGCACCGAATTGGGTTTGCCGCTGCTGCTAAGGGTAAGTGTCGATCTCTACGAGGCCGGAGAAATTGTACCGATCCTGAGCCGGTATGAAGGCGAAGTGACGCATTTCCTCCTTGAAAGTGACGACGAAGCGGAGCTGTCCGAGTCGTGGATGCAGGCACTTGGTGCAATCGAAGCCGATTATCCCGTACTGGTAGGCTTCGGGCTCGACAATGAATTTACCGTCAGTGCGCTCACCGAGCTGCTTCCGAATATCGGTATTGCATTGCGCGGAAGTGAAGAAATCCGTCCCGGTTACAAGGACTTTGGCTCCATGATGGACATTCTGGAAGCGCTCGAAGAACAATAAGGCCGTTTTTCACCCATTTAAATCACATTCTCACTAAAAACATCCGCTTAACACGCCCTTTCGCCGATAATAATTTTCCGGTTTACAGTATCTTGCATTACCTACTACCTTTGATTACAAATAAACACTAAACTAATCATGGAAAAGAAATTGCATCGTATACCTGACCAGGCAGTTTTCGGGGGAGTTTGTGCGGGAATCGCTCAGTATCTGCAAATTGACGTCGTGATCGTCCGCGTGATCTTCGTCGTAATGGCACTGCCGATACTGCCTCCCGGCTTTGGGATGACCGGATTGCTTTACATCATCCTTTGGGCTGTGCTACCGATCGGCCCCGCCGGGGAAGTATACACCACCCACAATGTGTTCGGTTCAGAACCTTCCAAACCAACTGACCCGCTGTCCGACAAAAAGAGGTCCGATCAGACGATGATGATCCTTGGCGGTGTGCTGATCTTTTTCGGTGGATTGATGCTGGTGGACGACCTGCCATTCTGGTGGTCATTTAAAAAATACTTCTGGCCCATCGTGCTCATTGGCGTGGGTGCATTTCTGATACTTCGCCAACGCGATAAGGCACAGGAAAACAATTCGACGGTGTACCCAACTACTCCCCCGCCGGTTGAACCGGTGGATCCGGGACCCGATCCGCAGCCTTACACACCGTTTTCACCAAGTTCTTCGCCGGAATCTCATTTCCCCGAAGACCCTGAACTGAAAAAGCCGGACAATGGTGACGACGACGTCATTAAAGTCAACTAACCTTCCTGAATCGTACCATAAACCATAAAGCCATGAATTTCAAAAACATTTTCTGGGGCGTAATGCTCATTGTCATCGGGTCGCTGTTCCTGGTGGAAGAACTGACGGCCTTTGATTTCGGCCGCTTCTTCTGGCCCATTATCCTGATCGTAACCGGCGGATTGCTGCTGTTGCGCAACTTCCTGAACTCCGACAATACTAACCGATCAAACATATAAGATCATGAAAAACTCAAGAGGCATTGTTTGGGGTGGCTTGCTGGTCATTTTTGGGGTGATCTGGCTGCTCCGGAGTATGAACCTGCTCAATATCGACTGGGACCTCGTCCTTCCTTACTGGCCGGTGTTGCTCATCCTCGCCGGGGCAATCCTGATGGCCGCAGGCCGGGAGCGAGGTTCCGGCGGTATCGTTGCATTGCTGATTACACTGGCTGTTTTTGGCGGAGTTGTGAATAAAACACACCAGGCGTTCGACAACCACGGCAATAATTGGAATTTCGGCTGGGACGATGACGACGATAACGACGACCACGATTACGGCTTCCACCACGACGACGATAGCGATAATGCCGACGACGACGAGGATAAAGACAGCGATTACAGCAAAGACCGCAACAACCCGATTAATGGCTCCTACAATTACGAAATGGAGGATTTTATCCAAAAAGCCAACTTCAATCTGGAAGGCGGTGCAGGGTCATTTTCACTGAATGGCAATACGGCCAAGCTTTTCGAGGCAGCTACCACCAGTACAATGGTCGGTTTCCGGTCGAATACCTCGGTGAACAAGCTGGATAACTCCGCGTCGGTGACCTTGAAAATGGAAGAAGGCAATGTGAAGATCAAAAACGGGGAAATCTCGAACCAGGCCAAAATTCATTTGAATGAAAAACCCGTCTGGAGTATAGACCTGGGCATCGGCGCCGGAAAAGGGGATTTTGATTTTAGTAATTATAAAGTTGAAAAACTAAAAGTAAGTACGGGCGTAGCTGACATGGATATCCGTCTCGGCGACAAAGTGCCTACTGCTAATGTCGATATAGAAGCAGGTGTAGCATCCGTAACGCTCGAAATCCCCGAATCTGTGGGTTGCGAAATGCATATGGATGGCGCGTTGAATGCGAAAAACATGGAAGGTTTAAACAAAGTAGGTAACGGCTATTACCGCACCTCAAACTTCGACACCGCATCGAAAAAAGTCATCGTGCATTACGAAGGCGGGCTGACCAGCATTAATATCAAACGATACTAGCCATTCTTCCCGGTCCGACAAAAAGAATATCTTTGCAGCCTTTGCAAGGATATTTTTTTATGTTTAAAACTGCCTTTTACCTGCTGCTTACTTGTATCGCGGCAATTGAAACGACCGCCCAATCATTCAAGTCACTGCCGTCCATCGAGCAAAAAATGGTGGATCGGGGCCTGGTCGATATTCAAAAAATGGACCCGGATATTTCGGTTGAATTGAAATACTCTACCACCGACAACTTCATCGGGCGTGATGTGTATGGCGAGCTCACGCGCGCGTACCTGCAACCCGAAATGGCCAAACGGCTTGCCAAAGCCAGTGCATTACTGAAAAAAGCAAAACCAGGATACCGGTTGCTCGTTTACGACGCCGCAAGGCCCAACTCCGCGCAGTACGATCTTTGGAATGCTTTGGACCATTTGAAAATCCCTGCCCGCAGTAAAACCCAATATGTGGCAGATCCAAAAATCGGTTCGAACCATAATTTCGGTTGCGCCATCGACCTCACCGTTACCGACGAAAAAGGCATTCCCCTCGATATGGGGACAAAATTCGATTTTTTCGGCCCGCTGGCCTATCCCCGCTCGGAACAGGAAATGCTAAAAAAAGGGAAGCTGACGGCCAAGCAGATTGAAAACCGCCAGCTTTTGCGAAAAGTGATGACACAAGGAGGGTTCAAAGTCAATACGACAGAATGGTGGCATTTCGATGGTATGTCCAAAGCGCAGGCCCGTGCTAAGTATGGAATGATCCCCTGAGGAACCTAGTCCGCGCGGACACTACTGCCACCAGTAACTTCCTTTTCTACTTTCGGGTTGCCACGGTAACGGACATTGCTGGCACCACTCGCTTTCACATCCAACAAACGTGTAACCCAAACCTTGGCATGGCTGGCCCCTGAAACTTCCAGATCGGACTCTTCGGTTTCGAGATCGAATGCATTGAGCTGCGATGCACCGGAAGCTTCACCGTCCAGGAACTTCATTTTTCCGAAGGTGTTGAGTCGAGACGCGCCATTAATGTCGAATTTCAATGTGGTGCCAGTTCCCTCAAAATCACATTGGGAAGCGCCTGAAAGCTCGATCTCTACGCTGGGCAAGTTTACAAAATCCTCGATCTTTGCATTCACGGCACCCGAAAAATCCACGCCTGCCAAATCTGGCATGGTTATGTCAATATCCATTCGCTGGCGCTTTTTCCAGGAGTTATTGTAGCGGGCCGTCAGTTTGCCGTCCTGCACAAAGATGTTCAGATCATCCAGGTCGTTACGCTCGCCGGTGGCTGAAACTTCAAATGCGGTACCCGATACTACATTCACCCGAATCGCATCGCTTACTTCTAATTCATCGAAATTCCGGAAATCATAAGTGCGCGTGGTCTCGCCTCTCGGTGGAATATCTTCATCCTTATTGATATACACGCAGGATTGAAGAACGGAGGCGATACTAAGGGCAATCGAAAGTGTAAGGAATGTTTGTTTCATGGCTAAAAGATTGTTGTTTTTCCTAGGACAAGCGACCCCCTCTTTCCCCCTATTTAAAAAAGTAAAATTTCTCGTAGGGGTATCCAGCGGGTAAGTTGTCTCATTCCAAAGGACATCCAAAATGACCGCTCTTCTATATCAGGAACCGCTAATCGAAAGAGATTATCTATTTTTGACCGAAAATCAAAAACAGATAACGGTGCACTCTTCCGACCCAGAAATAGTCAGCGCGATACGGCGGGGCGATGAACAGGCCTTTGAGCAGACCTTCCGGACCTATTATCCGAGGTTGTGCAATTATGCATGTACGATGCTGAAAGACGAAGAAGAATCGGAAGAAGTCGTGCAAACGGTGTTTCTGACGATCTGGGAGAAGCGCGAGGACCTGGAAATCACACTTTCGCTGAAATCGTATTTGTACCGGGCGGTGCACAATCACTGCCTCAACCGCTTCAAACACGCCACGGTACGCGAGGCACACAAGGATTATACCATGTACTTTTCGAGCGGGTCGTACGACTCGGTAACCGAGGTTATCCACGCCAGCGAGCTGGAAGAACGCATTGAGCGGGCGGTGAGCACTTTGCCGGAGCAATGCCAGAAGGCATTCAGGCTGAGCCGCTTTGAAGAGTTGAAATATCAGGAAATTGCAGATCAGTTGGGAATATCCATTAAAACGGTGGAAAATCAGATAGGGAAAGCTTTGAAAATTCTGCGCACGGAACTGGCGGATTACCTGCCGGTTACACTTTGGTTATTTGGTAGTGTTGTTGAACAGTTAATCGGATCGTAACCATGAACTCATCTCATGCAAACATATCGGAGGAACTGCTGGCACGCTACCTGGCCGACAACGCTTCGGAGTCCGAGAGAAATAATGTGGAAGCGTGGCTGACCGAATCGGAAGCCAATGCGCGGGAGCTGGCGGCCTACCGGTTGATCTGGGACCATACAGCCTCCATGAAAAAGAGCAGTGCTCCGGTGGATACCGATGCGGCCTGGAATAAAATGAAGGGTAAAATGGCTGCGTTTAAATCGCCAATGGCGGCTTCCGAAGTAAAAACCATAGAATTCCGCCCGGAAATGAAGAAACGCCGGTTACCGGTAACCGTCTGGGCAGCCGCAATGATCGCCATTCTGGTAATGGCCTTCGGATGGTTTTTCCTGATTGCCGATAAAACGCCGGAGTTGCTGAATGTTGCTACCACCAACAATACGACCGAACAGCTCCTTCCCGACGGCACCAAAGTTTTCCTTAACTACAATTCTAAATTGACCTATCCTGAAAACTTCAAAGGCGATCTCAGAACGGTTTCGCTGCAAGGAGAGGCATTTTTTGATGTAAAACCAGATGCTGCTCATCCGTTTGTGATTCAGGCAAATGGTACTGAGATACGGGTTTTGGGAACGTCATTTAATGTGAAAGCATACAGCGAAGCTCCTGTACGCGTGGATGTTGCAACAGGAAAGGTACGCGTGAGCAAAGATGCGCACCGTGTCGAACTTGTGAAAGGCCAGAGCGCGGAAGTACTGAAAGACTCGATCCGCAGCCTCCAAGCCAATATGAATCTGATGGGCTACCGGACGCAGGTGTATGATTTCAATGCGGCCGATCTGCAAGATGTCGTCAGCTCGATCCGCGACGGCTACCACGTGGACGTGCGGCTTTCCAACGACAAGATCGCGCAATGCAGGCTCACAATCCGCTTCGAAAAAGAACCGGTAGATGCCACATTGTCCGTCATCGCCGAAACCCTCGACCTTAACCTTCGTAAAGAAGGAAAAGTTTACTGGCTCGAAGGGAACGGTTGCCAATAGAAACTACAAGTTATCCTGCTTTGAAACTACTTTACGGAATTGCTTTCTGGTGTATCTGCGTTTGTCTGCTCCCGGGCCATATTTCGGCGCAGGAATTGCTGGAAAAGCGCATTAACTTGAAAGTAACCAACCAGCCGCTCGACGAGACTTTGCAAAAAATCGGGAATATCGGCGGTTTCAGTTTCTCGTATAGCCCTGATATGATCGATGTCAGAAGCCGCGTGTCGATCCAGGCGGTCAACCTGAGCGTACGCGAAATATTGGTTATCATCTTCAAAGACAAAGTCACGTTCAAGGAACGCCGCCGCTATATTATCCTTCAAAAAAAACCGGAATCCGAAAAGCCGGAGGAGCCTGACAACTTCGACCTGAACGGCTATATTATCGACAACAAAACCGGCAAAAAACTGGCTAATGCGAGTATTTACGAGTCGGTAACACTGGCTTCGGCCGTGAGTAATCAATATGGTTATTACAAAATCCGCCTTCCGGCTACGCGATCATCGCTTCGTCTGGAAGTGAGGAAAGAGGATTACATCGGCAAATCCATCTCTATTCCTACCCGTAAGGATACCTATTTGCAGATTTCACTGAATCCGGACACCTTAAAACCCATTTCCGGGAAGGTCGCGACGCACACGCCCGTACAGGTGGATTCGCTGCGTACGAGAGTGGCAGTTCCGCAGTTTGAACTCGCAAAGGTGGAGTTACCGCGTGATACGATGTTTATCGACAGCTCGGCAAGCGGTAAAGCCATCACCTGGGCCGATTATGAGACGCTCCGGAAGAAATACCGTCGGGTTCAGAACAAGTTTGTAAGCGCATTTGCATCCGCCAAACAAGCCGTGCACACCCGCAATATCGAAGATACGCTGCACGCGCCCTTCCAGGCATCAATTTTACCGTTTTTAGGTACCAATCACGAGCTTAGCGGGAATATTGTGAACGACTATTCCATTAACCTGATCGCCGGGTACTCGTTGGGTGTTTCTAAATTCGAAGTGGGCAGTCTGATCAACGTGGTGCGGGGCAATGTTACCGGTTTTCAGCTTGGCGGTGTTGCCAATGTAGTAGGTAACAACGTGACGGGTTTCCAATACGCCAACTTCCTTAACATGACTCTTGGCAACTTCACGGGTTTTCAGGGCACCAATTTCATCAACTATACCGGAAAGAACTTTTCGGGTTTCCAGGTCGCGGGCGTTGGTAATGTGGTTGTGGGAGTTTTGGAGGGCTACCAGTTTTCAGCCGGTTATAATTATGCGCATACCGTGCGGAAAGGCCATCAGATCGGCTTCGTCAACTATGCGGACTCTACGGGAAGGGTACCTTTCGGACTGTTTAGCTGGGTACATAGCAATGGCTACCGCCGTTACGAGTTCTCGACCGATGAGTTCAATTATTTCAATACTGCATTTAAAACGGGCGTAGAGCGGTTTTACAACATTTTCAACCTCGGGTTCAATGGAGATACGAAAGACAAGCCGCTGTTTACCCTCGGTTATGGATTCGGTACCGCACAACGTCTGGGTAAAGGTTGGAGTGCCAACGCGGATCTTACAGGTAGCATAGTATGGCTAAACACTGACCGAAACGACGAGATCAACCAGGGAATCATAAAATTCGCATTAGGGATCGAAAAGAAAATTGGGTCCCGGTTCGCCTTGTTCGCTGGCCCCTCGCTCAACACTTTTTTTGCCAAAGATTCGGGATTAATCAATGCAGAAGCAAAAAAAGGGCTTTCTCCCGTTTGGATAGGGAAAAAGCCCGATGGTTCCAGTAAAGCATATGGTTGGATTGGCTTCCAGGCCGGGATCCGATTTTTAAATAAAATCTGAGGCTAAAACCCAATCCGTTTCCGCCCATTCTGCACCGCCGCGCCATTCACATAAGCGCGCAGCTCTGCCAGCTCCTTCTCAAACCCGCCCGACAAGATCGGGAAGCGGCACCAGGAACGGGGGTCGAGGTTGCGGTCGTCGAGGTGGAAGGATGGGGCATAACGCTCACGCTTCCACTGGTTTCGGCTCCACAATTTAAAGAAACGCTCTGTCCAGCCGAGCAATTGTTCGGCGCTGTAAATGCCTTTGTAGCGCACATATAGGCTTCTGTACGATTCCAGAGGCGATTTTTTGTCCCTGATCGCCAGCCCTTCCAGGTCATTTAAAAACTCATATGGCATCAAATCTGCCTCGTCGGTCTGCGTTTGCGCCAGCGGCCGGAGCTCGGCAGTCGGTTGCAGGCTATTCACTTTTTTCAAACCTTCGATCCGGATGTGCTTGCCCTTCACTTCGCAACCCACCGTTTCGAGCCAACGGAGCCATTGGCGCAGGTAATGCTTGTCGATACCCGCTAGCGGACTGATGCTGCCGGAAGTATCCCCATCCATGGTAGCATACCCGACAGCCGCTTCCGAGCGGTTCGAAGTAGCGAGCAACAGGTGGTTCGAGAGGTTGGTCAGCAGCCAGACTCCCGGGGCACGCACCCGCGCCTGGATGTTCTGCAATGCGATATCGTCCTGCTCCCAGGTCAGTTTACGCCCAATCTGGTCTTCTATCAGCCCCTTGTAAGTCTCTACCAAGCCGTTGATATTCACATTATAAAATGTAGAACCAATCGATTCAGCCAACGATCGCGCCGATTCCAGCGTATCGGAAGAGCTGTTTTCAGTTCCCTGGTAAATATTATGGATCAAAACTCTGGCAAGATCCTCCTCGGTTTTGGCCGACTGGATATCCTTCATGTAAGACAGTTTCTGCTTGAAGCGGTCCATACCGATACTTTCATCGGCCAGCCGGATCATTAACCCGCATAATGCAGTACAAGCGCAGGAATCGGCCCCGCCCGAAAGCGATATCGTAAAACCGTTTGAACGGCTTTTCCTCAGATAATCAAACAATGCAAGGCATTCCGCCCTTGCGAACTCTTCTTCTTTTAAAGAACCGCCTTTTTCAAACGGCTCAATATCAGGAACCTGAGGCAATACAGGTTCAATATCCGGAAAATCAAAACGGGCAGGTATCCTCCACGTCCGCTCTTTGGACGGAACGGCAATTTTGCTCTGAACCTGACTTAATCGGGCGGATTCCGTGTCGATAACGGCTGTTGTGATCACAAAATCCTCGTAGCTGAACCGCGGACTGGAAGCGAGCAGGTCGCCGTTCGAAGCGATCATCGCATCACCATCATAAATAGCCCTACCAGCCTCATTACCAAGCAAATTCGTATAAATATAACTGCATGAGAACGACCTGGAAGCATCGACGACCAGCTTTTCACGCACCATAAATTTATTGAATGCAAAATGGCTCGCGCTGGGGTTCAGGATAATATCGACCCCTCGCTCGTAGTGCCTGCGCGCGGGACGATTGGCCACCCAGCCATCCTCACATATTTCGAATGCAATCTTCACACCGTGCGAGCCACCCAGGACCGGACCAGAGGCGACGTCAAAAATCACATCGCCGATCGGGTAAAACATCTGGTTCACTTCGATACTTTCCACCGCGCCGGGCTGCCACGGCCTGAACCACCGCGCCTCGTAGTGAATGCCGTTGTTCGCCAGGTTTTGTTTGCAGTAAAAGCCGGCAATCTGTTTGTTGGAAATCAGACAGGCTGCATTATACAAGCTTCCATTATGCCGCAATGGCAAACCCACCGCAACGATCATCCCTGCTGTTTCCTCCACTACTTCGAGCAGGCACCGCTGGGCCTGTTCAACCATGTCGGGCGCGAAAAAATAGTCGTCGCAGCCATAACCCGAAATACACAGTTCGGGCAGGCACAACAGGCTTACATCCTGCTTCCGTGCCTCCTTGATCGCATCGACGATATTTCGGGTATTGGCCTCCCAGGCCATGGGTGTCTGGTTTACAACTCCGGAAGCAACTTTGATCAATGGCATGGATGGTGGTATGTTTTCGACTCTGTAATGTCTTTGTATAAATCAAGGCAGGCAACTTAATAAAAAAATGCCTTTTTCGAACCGCTAAGGTTTTTTCCTATTTTTGTCAACAACTAATTTAAAGAACAGATTCCTCTTGCAGTTCCCCTCATTCATCGCCAAACGGATACGCCATAACGAAGCAGGATCATTTTCTGCCACGGTTTCGCGGATCGGCGTGGCCAGTATCGCCATTGGTGTTTCGGTGGGAATCATCGCTTTTGCAGTTCTGCTGGGTTTCAAGCAAAACATCCAGCAAAAAATATTCCTATTCAGCGCACACATCAATGTAAATGCGTTTTCACAAGGCAATACTTACGAAGAGGCCCCGCTACCGGTCAAAAATGCAGTGTCGGAAATATTGCCGATGATCCCGGAAGTCAGGCGCTGGCAGGCGGTGGCGCATAAATCGGGCATTCTGAAAACGCCTGACGAAATTAAAGGGGTAATCCTGAAAGGCGTAGGCAAGGATTATGATTGGAATACTTTCAAACAACACCTCGTGGAAGGCAAGCTGATCGGGCGCACCGACTCATCTTCCATTAAATACGGCTATTCGTCCCAAATTCTCATCAGTCGGAAAATTGCAACCCAAATGCGCTTGAAAACCGGCGACGATGTGATCATGTATTCACTCCAAAACCCGCCGCGGCCGCGCAAGCTGAACATTGCCGGTATCTACGAAACCGAAATGGAGGAGTTTGACAATAACCTGATCATCGGAGATATTGGCCTCGTACAGCGGCTCAATGGCTGGGGGGCAGATTCCGTCGGCACTTATGAAATCTATCTCAAAGATTTCTACGACCTCGACCTGGTCACCCACAAGCTCCGCCGCGAACTTCCACCGGGGTTGTTCCTTCAAAAAGTCACGAGCCTTTTTCCGCAAATCTTCGACTGGCTCATCCTCCTCGACCGTAATACTGCCGTTTTTCTCGTGCTCATACTTTTCGTAGCCTGCTTCAATATGATCTCGATCCTGCTGGTGATGATCATGGAGCGGACGCCGCTGATCGGCTTGCTCAAAACGCTTGGGAGCCCCAACCGGCAAATCAGGATGATCTTTTTCCAGGTCGGCCTCGATATGGTCCGTAAAGGGATCATCATCGGCAATGTAGCCGGATTGCTGCTATGCTGGTTGCAATATCAGTTCAAACTCATCCCGCTCGATCCCGTCAATTACTACATGGATACCGTCCCCATCGTGTTCGACTGGGGAATTTTTGCGATGATCAACATCGCTACGGTTATAATCACAGCCGCTATCCTGCTCATCCCGACACTCATCATCACGCGTATCCAGCCTATTAAGGCATTGTTGTTTAAGAAGTAGTTTTTGCTTTAAAAATTGGGTAAGCAGGCGCTACCAACGTGCTGTGTTCAACAAGCCTGCGGCTTTCAACAATGTCTCATCATGCTTGGCAAAGCAAAATCTGAGTGTTTTGAAATCAGTTTCTCTTCCGTAGAATGCCGAAACAGGTATTGAAGCAACACCGATTTCCCTGGTCAAACGCTCAGCCAATGCAAGGTCGTTCTCATCGGAAAGATTGGCATAAGAAACATTCTGGAAAAAGCTACCTTCGGATGGTTTCTGTATAAAACCAATGTCCTTAATCGCATCATTGAACAAATCCCTCTTGCGCTCATAGAATGCAGATAGCGATAAATAATGCTCGGGCTCGCTGAGGTATTCCGCTACCGCAAATTGAAATGGCGTTACCACGCTGAATACGAGGAACTGATGGATTTTCCGAAACTCGGCGGTAAAATGCGCAGGCGCCAGGCAATAGCCCAGTTTCCAGCCTGTGGTATGAAATGTCTTCCCGAACGAACCACACACAAAGCTACGCTCAGCCAGCGAGGGAATAGAAGCTACCGAAATATGGGCCCGCCCGTCAAAAACAATGTACTCGTAAACCTCATCGCTGATCACAATCAGATCGTGCGCTTCCGCGAGCGCAGCGAGTGTCTGCAAATCGGAAGCCGTCCAGACTTTACCCGTCGGATTGTGCGGTGTATTGATGATGATCGCACGCGTTTTTTTGGTAATACATGCTTTTACAGCTCCCCAGTCGATGGAATCGTATTGAGGGTCGAGTGTTACAAAAACCGGTATGCCGCCGCTGAGCTCGATAGCCGGCACGTAGCTGTCATAGGCCGGCTCGAAGACGATCACTTCGTCGCCCGGATGCACCGCGGTGCTGATCGCCACGAACAATGCTTCGGTGGCGCCGCTCGTGACGGTAATGTCGGTTACAGGATGGTACTCGCTGCCGGAGGCTTCGAAAGTCTGCTTAGAGATCGCTTCCCGCAATGGTAATGCGCCCGGCATGGGAGCGTACTGGTTTTTACCCGACCGTACATGCTTGTCCACCAGCCGCTGCAATTCAGGCGAACAATCGAATTCGGGAAAGCCCTGCGCCAGGTTCAGCGCCTTGTGTTCTTCGGCCAGGGCCGACATTTTTGTAAAAATGGTGGTCCCCACATTGGGAAGCTTCGATTGCAACCTGTTTTTCAATAACATATCCAGAAATCGTATTAAACAAATACCGTGTCAGCGGCAAAACCAAAGATAATGCATGGTTGCCAGGCTGACACGGTATGAATGCCAAAGTATGTAAATCTCTTACCGGCCGTCGTAAACAGCCTTCAGAATAGCTTTAAAGTCGGGAGCATTGTCAAAATTTTCGTCGACAAAAGTGTACCCCACCCGGCGGTCACGGCCGAGGACAAAGAGCGAAGGCGTGAAAACTTCCTCCGAAATGCCCGCAATGCGGTCCCAGATCGGTGAGGTTTCCGAAAACACGCCATAGGAGCGAGCGACATTGTAATTTTTATCGTGGTAAATCAGCGCCCCGGCATCGAGTTTCCTGCCGATGCGCCCGATTTCCTTTTGAGATTCATTGGTCAATATCAGCAGCTGCCCACCCAAAGCCTCCACCTGCGGTGCAAGCGCCTTCAGGGCTTCGAGGTGCTTTGGCGCATAACTCCCCCAGCAATTGCAATAAAAACTCAGAACAAGCGGCTTAAAACGGACCAGGTCGAGAATCGACCGCGATTCACTATCCGATGAAGCGCTCGTGAGCGACGTCACCGGGAAACCTTCCTCATTCCGGAGGTAAAACAACGGAGCAAGCTCACCTTCCTTCGGCGGCTCGATCTGCTCTTCCGCTATTCTTTGTTTGAGCTGTAAGGTGGACACGTTGCCCAGTTCGTCTTCAATTTCGTAGTACATAATGCCAGGGGTCTTCTGATTTCGAAGCTCAAAATTATCAATAATCTATATATCCTACAAATTTAATAGACTTATTTTACCACCATATTTTTTTAGTATAAAAATTGAATACCCACTTATAATATCGACCCAAGAGCCACTGAACCCCATGCGCCATCTAAAACCAGCCCTTTCGACCCTGTTTTTAATACTCGTTCCTGCCCTGCTTTTCGGGCAAGTTATCACCTGGAAAGAAATCCATCCCGGCGTCTGGAAGGGCATCGCGGGCAAACCCGACAGTTACAACCTGCTCAAAGCCGCGGAATCGACCGCGTCGCCCGCGCTCGCGAAACTATCCAAACAGGACTTTCCACTCGATAAATCGGCTATTTCGTTTCAGCTGAACAATGGAAAATCCTACCTGCGTCTGCCGTTGCAAAGGAATGAGCAGCTCTACGGCTTCGGGCTTAACTTCCAGAGCATCCATCAGCGCGGCCGCATTATGCAGCTCCATACCGACCATTATGGCAAGTCCGATAATGGTCGCACCCACGCGCCGGTGCCGTTTTATGTATCATCGCTGGGTTATGGTGTTTTTGTAAATTCTGCCAAATACATCGATGTATACGCGGGCTCGGGTGTGCGCAAAGACAGTAAAAACCCGCCGAAGGTCATGGACCGCAACACCGACAAAAACTGGGAAGCGCACCCTTATTCCGATGCGGTTGAAATGCTGATACCGGCCGAGGGACTTGAAATTTACGTGTTCGCCGGCCCCAAGCCGGTCAATGCGATCGAGCGTTTCAATCTGTTGAGTGGCGGGGGCTGTCTGCCACCGCGTTGGGGCCTGGGCTTTACGCAGCGTGTCCACCGGCTCTACGACGCCGATCAGGTGAAACAAGAGGCAAAAGCATTTGAAGAAAAAGGCTATCCACTCGATTTCATTGGCCTCGAACCCGGCTGGCAAACCAAATCCTACCCCTGCACATTCGAATGGGACCGCTCCCGCTTCCCCGATCCGGCAGGTTTTGTAAAGGATATGGACAAAATGGGCGTTAAAATTAATCTTTGGACAAATCCCTATGTCTCACCCGACGCCTCCATTTATAAAACGATAGCGCCCTACACAGGCTCTCATACGGTTTGGAATGGCCTTGTTCCAGACCTTTCAATGCCGCAGGCCCGTAAGATCCTGTTCGATCAGTTTGAAAAAGAACATGTAAAGATCGGCGTCAGCGGCTACAAGATCGATGAAGTGGATGGATTCGACTCCTACCTCTGGCCCGACGTGGCGATATTTCCCTCCGGTCGCTCCTCGGAACAAATTCGTCAGACATACGGGCTGCTCGTACAGAAACATAGTTTTGAAATGTTCCGCCGAAACAACACACGTACATACGGGCTCGTACGCGCATCCAACGCAGGCGGTGCGTCGTTTCCCTATGTGATTTATAATGACAATTACAGTCACGAAGACTTCATTACCGCGCTTATCAACAGCGGATATGCAGGCGTGCTCTGGACACCCGAAGTACGGGCTTCCAAAACCGCCGAAGAATGGCTCCGGCGTTTCCAGACGGTCTGCTTCTCGCCGATGGCCATGATCAATGCATGGTCGAGCAGCACGCAGCCATGGACTTTTCCCGAAGTTGCGCCGCAAATCAAGGCATTGGCAGAGCTGAGAATGCGAATGATGCCCTATTGGTATTCAGAATTCGCCAAATATCATTACAACGGCACGCCGCCCTTTCGCGGAATGAATCTGGAAGAAGGTTTTGGCATAAATATGAAAAAGGAAAAAACGGCCACCAACCTCGAAGAAAACCCTTATGAGGAGGCTGTTACCCGTGAAGTGAAAGACCAATATATGGCGGGTGAATACCTGCTGGTAGCGCCGCTTTTCACGGGACAGACTTCACGTAAGGTGATCTTGCCAAAAGGCAAATGGTACGATTTCTATACCGGCAAACTCGCGGGCGACGGAGAAGTGATAACCATTAGCCCCGGAATGGACCAGATACCGGTCTTCGTCAAAGACGGAGGAATTATTCCCATGATGCCAGCCCTGCTCCACGCGCCGCGTTCGGGTGCAAAAACGGATATTGAAATCCGGCATTATGGTGAAAAGAATGCAAGTTACAATCTGTATGACGATGACGGCGAGACATTCGACTACGAAAAAGGGGCATTCTGCTGGCGGACAGTCAAAGTTGAACGACAGGGTGGGCAGCTAAAAGGCAGCATTTCGGGGCCCGAAAATGGCAAGCCGAACACAATAGGCAATGTTACCTGGCAGTTTATGACGAAATAGGATCTGCGGCGTCGAGGTTGCGGAAAGGTGAACTGAAATGTCCTTTTTCGAGCGGGTTTTTAGCCAATGCATCTGCCAGAAATTCGGGATAGATACGGATTGAATGCAAATCGGTCACATCATGCCAGTGAAACAATAGCTCATCCTGTCCCTCCGAACCAAGAAAATCCGCCTGCCCGGGAAGGTCGCTGATTTGCATGTCAAAATAGAAACCGATCTCGTGGTACTTGTCGCCGTTGTACAGGAAGAAATTCTCGGACACCCAAAGCATTTCGCCAGCTTTGGCATCCATACCGGTTTCCTCCTGCATTTCACGCTGCAAAGTGTCCTTTGAGAATTCAAACAGCTCGCAACGCCCGCCGGGGAGCGTCCAGAAATTATCGGAAGGGGTTTTATGCAGAAGCACCTTGCCATTCAGTACCGCCACGCCGGCGACCCTGTAATTGAACAATGCTCCATCGATGCGCAGGCTGATCATCCGTAATGTGGTTTTTCCGCTAAACTACGGTTTTTCCAACAGACGACGCCCGGATCGTCAATGCTGTTTTCAGTGAGCGTGTTTCGAATTTCTCGTCTTTCTGTGGATGTTCGATCAACCGGATCAGCAGTTCGACGGCCTGCTGGCCCATTTCCATTGCCGGCTGCATGACAGTCGTCAGCGGCGGGTTCAGCAAATCGGCTACACTGATGTTGGTAAAGCCCACAATGGCGATTTCGTCCGGCACGCGGATGCCTTTTCGTTGAAATACCGCCATACAGCCCGTGGTAAGCCGATCACTGGCTGTAAATATGGCGTCGGGCGGCTCCGGCAGGTTGAGCATTTCTTCAATAGCTGCTTCGTTTTCAGCCTTAATCTTGCCCCCGTAAAGGCAATACTTCACATACGACTCATCAAAAGGAATCCCGTAATCTTCCAGCGCCTTTTTGTAACCAGCCAGTCGTTCGGTGGTGATCGACAGGTAAATAGGGCTGGTAAGGTGCGCAATCCGCTTTCGGCCCGAAAGAATCAAATGCTCTGTTGCTTCATAGCTTCCTCTAAAATTGTCGGCTACAACCTTGTGCGTTTCAATATCATTGGGCACGCGGTCGAGGAACACAATGGGAAGCCCTTTTTCCATCAGTTCCTGAAAATGGATGAGGTTTGTGGTAAGGCTTGCCAGCGAAACCAGAAGTCCGTCCACTCTCCTGGAAACCAGATAATTCGTATTCGCCACCTCTCTTTCGTAGGAATCGTGGCTTTGAAAAATTACCACATGATAACCCAGGTTGTAAGCAATGGATTCGATGCCGTTGATGAGCTGCGAGAAAAAATGGTTCGCGATTTCGGGAATAATGACGCCAATCGACTTGCTTTTGCTGTCCTTCAAGCTTAATGCAATGGGATTGGGGCGATAGTTCATCCGCTCCGCATATTCCATCACCAGCTTTTTGGTTTCAGGGTTGATTTCGTAGCTATTTCTCAATGCACGTGACACCGTCGAAGTCGACAGATTCAGCGCCTTTGCAATATCCTTTATGGTGATGGTTTCCAATGGAAAAATTGGTTTATTCCAACTTATTATTCGTTTCAAAATATCCTCAACTCCTCTCCCCCGCACTGCTCCGCTGCCAAATTATCTCAAAATTTACATCTATCCCGGCCAACTGACAACGTTCCCGATAACGATTGCACAAAAAAAGACAATTTGTTATTTGATTTTTCTGATTATTCAATCTAACATCGTTCAGCTGGGATCTATTTACAATCGACGCTAAATTTATCGGATACCCCGAAAAAGACAAATCATATACTCATTAATGAACACCGTTAATTTATTTGATCTGACCGGAAAGACGGCACTGGTAACCGGATGCAATCGTGGTATCGGAAAGGCCATGGCCGAGGCGCTGGCCGAAGCCGGTGCCGACATTATCGGTGTGGCATCTTCGGAGTTTAAGGAAGGTAACGAAACCGAGCGGGCTATCCTCCAAACGGGCAGGAAATTTTACGCATACCAGACAGACCTGGGCGACCGGGAAAAACTTTACGAGTTTATAGAAAAGGTCAAAAAAGAGCATCCGGTAATCGATATCCTGATTAACAATGCAGGAATTATCCTCCGGCAACCGGCTGCGGAACACCCCGACGAATACTGGGATAAAGTACTCAATATCAATCTTGACGCACCTTACATACTCGCCCGCGAGCTAGGCAGGGAAATGATAGCACGCGGAGCGGGCAAGATCATTTTCACCGCTTCGCTGCTCACATTCCAGGGAGGTATCAATGTGCCGGGCTATACTGCTTCAAAAAGTGCCATTGGTGGGCTTGTGAAGGCATTGGCCAACGAATGGGCCGGCAAAGGTGTGAATGTGAACGCCATCGCGCCCGGCTACATCAACACCGATAATACCGAAGCGTTACGCAACGACCCGGTACGCAGCAAGTCTATCCTCGACCGCATTCCGGCCGGACGCTGGGGATTGCCCGGGGATTTTAAAGGCCCGACGCTTTTTCTCGCCTCGGAAGCCGCCAGTTACGTGCACGGAACGACATTGACCGTCGATGGCGGCTGGATGGGGCGCTAGTCATATTTATTTAAAAGAAATTCAAAAAGTTGCCGCTTAATATGCAAATTAGATTTGAAAGCAGTCGGAAAGAAGTAGCGCAAATGGACACTGATGCCTTGCGCGACAATTTCCTTGTCAAAGATATTTTCCGGGATGGCGAAATCCATTTCGTGTACAGCCATTACGACCGCGTCATCATCGGCGGCGCCATTCCGCTCGGAACTCCGCTTGCTATCCCGGTATTCGATGCATTGAAGGCCTCCTATTTCCTCGAAAGACGCGAAATCGGAATCATCAATATCGGCGGCGACGGCGAGGTCATCGCCGACGGCGAGCATTTCCCGATCAGTAAGCTGGGTTGCGTGTATGTAGGAAAAGGAACAAAAGAAATACTGCTCACCAGCAATAACCCCGCTGAACCAGCCGCTTACTACCTGCTTTCTTCACCTGCGCACCAAACTTACCCTACCCGGCTATTCACGAAGGAGGACGCGACGCCGGCAACCGTGGGCAGCGTGGAAACGTCGAACCATCGCACCATTTATAAATACATCCACATGGACGGTATTCAGAGCTGTCAGCTCGTAATGGGGCTTACGGTGCTGCAAACGGGCAGCGTTTGGAATACCATGCCCTCACACGTGCACGACCGCCGCATGGAGGCCTATTGCTACTTTGATGTACCTGAAAACCAGAGAGTGCTGCATTTGATGGGCGAACCCTCGGAAACCAGGCATTTGTGGGTAGCCAACCGGCAGGCAGTAATCTCGCCCCCGTGGTCTGTCCATTCCGGTTGCGGCACGTCGAATTACGCCTTCATTTGGGGAATGGCCGGTGAAAACAAGGATTATACAGATATGGACCCCGTACAAATCGGAGATCTCAGATAATGGAAGCATTGAAAGAAAAGGAATTTATCGCCGACAGCAAACTCGCCTGGGAAGACCTCGGAGGCGGCCTGAAACGCAAGATCATGGCCTATGACGACAATCTGATGATGGTCAAAGTTGCCTTTGAAAAAGGCGGCATAGGAACGCTGCACAGCCACTTTCACACGCAGATGAGCTATGTAGAAAGCGGGGAGTTCGAGATCACGATCGGCGAGCGGAAACAGGTGTTGCGGCAGGGGGATGTATATTACATTCCGCCGCATGTGGTTCATGGCGCATTGTGCCTTTCGGCTGGCATGCTGGTCGATATTTTCACTCCCATGCGCGAGGATTTTGTAACTATTTCAAAAGCATAACCTGTTCCGGATGGCCATTTCTCTACTTCGTATCCGCCGATTTACATGCTGGATCGCCTGTTTCATGACTACCTGGTCGTTTGGGCAGGATTTTCCAATATCCCGGCAAATGGCCGACTCTTTTATCGCCAATCATAAAGACTCTATTCTCGTAGGCAAAAACACGGCAACGAAATGGGACTACGAGCAGGGATTGATGCTCAAAGCCATCGAAAAAGTGTGGTGCCGGACGGGAGAAGGCAAATATTTCGAATACATCCGTAAAGATATCGACCAGTACGTGCGCCCCGACGGCACTATCCGCACCTACCATGCCGACGAATTTAATATAGACAATATTCCACCCGGCCGCGCATTGCTGGCATTGTACCAGCAATCCCAGCCCGACAAAGAGAAATATAAAAAAGCTGCCGATCTGCTCTGGAGGCAACTCGAACAACAGCCACGCACCAAAGAAGGCGGCTACTGGCATAAAAAGCGCTATCCCAACCAGATGTGGCTCGACGGTCTCTTCATGGGTGAGCCGTTTGCGGCCGAGTATAGCCTCATTTTCAATCATCCCGAGCATTTCGATGACATCGTCAAGCAATTTGCATTAATCGAAAAATATGCCGTCGATGAAAAGACCGGGCTCGTTTACCACGCCTATGACGAAAGCCGCGAACAGAAATGGGCGGATAAAAAGACTGGCCGTTCCCCAAGTTTCTGGGCGCGGGCTATTGGCTGGTATGCGATCGCGCTCGTAGATGTACTCGATTATCTACCGGCGCAGCATCCGGGAAGAGCGCAACTGATCAGCTATTTGCAAAGATTAGCACCCGTTTTGGCAAAATACCAGGACCCCGAATCCGGTACCTGGTACCAGGTGATCGACCAGGGCAAAAGGGCTGGCAACTATCTGGAAGCATCGGCCTCGTGCATGTTCGTATATGCGCTCGCGAAAGGCGCAAGGATGGGCTACATTCCTGCTAAATTCGCGGTAAATGCAAAGAAAGGCTACCAGGGAATCCTCCAAAATTTTGTAGAAAAAGAAGCGAACGGCACTTTAAGTCTCAACAAAACCGTGAGTGTGGGTGGCCTGGGAGGGACGCCCTACCGCGACGGCACTTATGAATATTACCTCAGTGAGCCCATCCGGAAGAACGATCTGAAAGGCATCGGGCCATTCATTTTTGCGAGTGTTGAAATGGAAATAGCTGCCGAAAATGCCGTAGGGAAAAGTAAAACGGTGGGTCTGGACTACTATTTCAACCACGAGACCCGTAAAGATCTCACCGGAGGCCCGGAGCAATTCCACTACACCTGGGAGGACCGGATGCATTCGGGTTTCTGGCTTTGGGGGAATACTTTCCGTGAACTGGGTGCCAAAACGGTTGCACTCCCGGCGCCGCCCACGGCTGCCAGCTTGAAGGGTATCGACGTTTACATTATCGTAGATCCCGACACCAAAAAGGAAGCGGCCGAGCCGCATTTCATCGATGATAAATCCATTTCCGAGATTGAAAAGTGGGTGAAAGCAGGCGGCGTACTCGTCCTTATGGCCAACGACACCGCTAATTGCGAAATCCCGCATTTCAACAAGCTGGCTGCAAAGTTTGGGATTCGGTTCACGAGCAAAAACCGCAATATGGTGCAGGGAACACAATTCGAGCAGGGTAAACTGATCATACCGGCTGATGCCAAAGCTGTTTTCAAAAACACTGAAAAAATTTACATTAAAGAACTGTCACCGCTTAGCCTCACGTCACCAGCAAAAGCACTGCTGACCGACCAGGGTGATATCATTTTCGGAGTTTCCAAATATGGCAAGGGAACAGTGTTCGCCGTAGGAGATCCGTGGCTCTACAATGAATATGTTGACGGCAGGAGGATCGATACCAGCTTCGAGAATTTTGAAGCAGGCAAGGACCTCGCCGGTTGGTTGTTGAAACAGGTTGTTAAAAAGTAAATCTCGACGCTATGAGCCATCTCTTCCGGGAAAACCTTCGTCAGCTCAGAAGCCAGCCCGCCGTGGTCGTGGCTGATGATTCCGTGTTCCAGCTGCCGGAAAAAGTACTGCAATTCGGTACGGGCGCGTTTCTGCGCGGCCTGGCCGATTATTTTATAGACAAAGCTAACCGGCAGGGTGTATTCAACGGCCGGATCGTGGTCGTAAAATCCACCGACCAGGGCGATACAAAAGCATTTGAGCGACAGGACAACCTTTACACCATATGCTCGCGCGGCATTCAGAATGGCGAGCTCAAAGAAGAAAATATCATTTCTTCGGCTATCAGCCGCGTGCTGTCGGCTAAAACGCAATGGTCGCTCGTGTTGGACCTGGCCAAAAACCCTGCGGTTACCATTGTGATTTCAAATACTACCGAAACCGGGATCCAACTCGTTCAGGACGATATTTACCAGTGGCCGCCGGTCTCGTTTCCCGGCAAGCTGCTGGCATTTCTCTACGCGCGTTACGTGGCTTTCAACGGTAACCCCGATTCTGGCGTAGTCATTATCCCCACTGAACTGATCGCCGATAATGGCAAGAAACTCGAATCCATCACCCTCGAACTCGCACATCGCAATGGCTTGGAAGGTGCTTTCATCGACTGGATCGAGCAATGCAATTTCTTCTGCAACTCGCTCGTCGACCGCATTGTACCCGGCAAGCCCGACGAAATACGTCTGAAAGAGCTGGAAGAAGAACTTGGCTACCGCGACGAGCTCTTGATCGCGACGGAACATTATCACCTCTGGGCGATCGAAGGCGACGAGCGCATCCGCGAGAAAATAGGTTTTTACGGGGTCGATGAAGGTCTGGTCGTCGAGCCGGATATCGAACAATACCGCGAGCTCAAACTGCGGCTCCTGAACGGCGCCCACACCCTGGGAGGCGGGCTTGCGCATTTATGTGGCTTCAAAACGGTTGTAGACGCGATGAACGATCCGTTTTTCTCAGCTTTCATTACGCATTTGATGGAGAACGAGATCGCGACGGCTATTCCCTACGATATTCGCACGGATGCCGCGCTGGCATTCAGCCGCCAGGTAGCCGATCGTTTTCGAAATCCGCACATTCTCCATAAGTGGCTCAATATCAATCAGAATTATTCAGCCAAGGTACTTTCCAGGGTTATCCCTACCTATCTGAATTACGAGACCCGAAACGGCTATCTTCCCGAATATATGACCTTCGGACTCGCAGTTTTCATTTACTACATGAAGGCTGTGAAGAAGGAGGGAGAAAATTACTACGGCAAGGTGGACGGCACTGCGTACCTGATCCAGGATCCGAAAGCATCGTTCTTTTACCAGAAATGGCAAATAGCCTCGCTCCCCGACATGGTACAGGCTATTCTTAAAGACGCGTCGATCTGGGGGCGCGACCTCAATAAAGTCGATACAGTCCACAGTTCCATCGTGAAATATCTCCAATCCATCACGCAAAACGGCGTCGCTGAAACACTTAAAACGCTTCTTGAAAGAACAGAATATGCTTAATCCCGAACCAGAACAACTCCGCATGGAGACCCAAAAGACGAGCTACCGCTGGCGCGTGGTGGCGCTGCTATTCTGCGCAACGACCATCAACTATCTCGATCGCCAGGTGCTCGGCCTTCTCAAACCGACACTGGAAGCCGATTTCGGATGGACGGAGTCCGATTTCAGTCATATTGTAATGGCATTTCAAGCGGCCTATGCATTCTCGCTGATCGGCTTCGGGGCTATTATCGATAAGATAGGCACCAAAATAGGCTATGTCATTTCGGTTGTCGTGTGGAGTATCGCGGCCATGCTGCACGCCGTCGCGACGGGAACATTCAGCTTTGGCTTCATGCGTGCTATACTTGGGCTCGGCGAGGCAGGAAATTTCCCCGTGGCGATCAAGGCTACCGCCGAATGGTTTCCAAAGAAAGAACGGGCATTGGCGACCGGTATTTTCAACTCAGGGGCTAACATCGGCGCGGTGGTAGCGCCTATCATGGTCCCATGGATTTTGGGGGCATACGGGTGGCAGGAAGCGTTTCTCATTACCGGGGCGCTCGGATTTGTGTGGCTGATATTCTGGTGGCGCTATTATGAGCTCCCTGCAAAGCAAAGCCGCATCAACCAGGCCGAATTCGACTACATCCACAGCGACAACGAACCCGACACGAGCAAGGAAGCACCTGTTAAATGGTTGGAATTGTTCAAAATCCGCCAAACCTGGGCATTTGTATTTGGCAAAATGCTTACCGATCCTATCTGGTGGTTTTTCCTTTACTGGCTACCTTCCTATTTCGCGGAAGCATTTAAACTGAATCTTTCAAAACCAAGCCCGGAACTGGTGATCGTGTACACGGCAACCACCATTGGCAGCATTGGCGGCGGGTATTTGTCAGGCTATTTTATCAAAAAAGGATGGCCCATTTTCCGGGCGAGGAAGACGTCCATGCTGATTTTCGCATTCCTTGTCACGCCGATTATGGCCGCTCAATATACGACCAACATCTGGCAGGCCGTTGTGCTGATCAGTCTGGCGGCAGCCGCGCACCAGGCGTGGAGTGCAAATATTTTTACAACGGCCTCCGACATGTTCCCTAAAAAGGCTGTAAGTTCGGTCGTCGGAATCGGCGGAATGGCCGGATCAGTAGGTGGTATCCTGTTTCCTCTTTTGGTAGGGATCATTCTGGACAACTACAAGGCAGCCGGAAACATCGGCGGAGGTTACAACATCATTTTCATCATCTGCGGGTTCGCATACCTGCTCGCATGGGGCGTAATGCACGTATTTTCGCCAAAAATGGAAAGGGTTGATATTTAGTACATCGGCTTTCGGCCGGTGGCTTTCACACCTGATCGATTTTGAAAACCAGACTGCCGAAGTCAGACAACCGAATACCGAAGTCAAATCCTAATTCCTTATTAATCAATGAAAAAAACACTTTTGCTCCTCGCATTCCTTTTGATAGGCAATGCATTTGTTTTCGCTCAAAGCGCCGATGAAAAAGCCGTTGCCGCGACTGTTGAAAAGCTAAAAACTGCGATCATCAGTGCCAATGAGGCCGATTTGAAAAAGTTAACCTCGCCTTCGCTCTCCTATGGCCATTCCAACGGCCTTTTGGAAGATCAGAAGGAGTTCATTCGTGCGCTGGTGAGCGAAGATTCCAAATTCACCAAAATCGATCTTAGCGAGCAAACCATCTCCATCTCAGGCGACGTCGCATTGGTTCGTCACAAGCTTTTTGGTGACACCCACAACAAGGGAAAAGACCCTGCGCAGGTAAAGCTCGGTGTGTTCATGGTATTTCAAAAAGTAAAGGGAAACTGGGTGCTGCTGGGTCGCCAGGCATTCAAGCTGGTTTAATCCATTTCAGAGGACATTCAAAACGGGTCTGCCAGTCACTTGGCAGGCCCGTTTTTTATATCCGCAAAATCGCGTTGCTCCATTTTATGCCGCGCGATCTCTACTGCCTTATGTAGCTTCTCCTGCAAGATCTGCTGTGAAGGCAGGGCCGTCAGGTAATCCGCGACCCGGATATTGCTTTTATCCAGCTGCATCAATTCAATATGTTCGCTGCTTTTTCCCGAGCAGAGAATCAGCCCAACCGGATCGTTCTCTCCTTCGATTTTCTCATACTTTTCCAAAAACCGCAGGTAAAGCTCCATTTGTCCTTTAAAACCCGCTTCAAATTCGCCCATTTTCAGGTCGACCACCACCAGGCATTTCAACCGCCGGTGATAGAACAGCAAATCGATAAAATAATCACGGTGATCGATAGTAATGCGCTTCTGCCGCGCCATGAATGCGAAATCGGTGCCCATTTCAATAATGAAGCGCTGCAATTCGACGATAATCGACGCTTCGAGATCTTTTTCCGAGTAGGCATCTTTCAATCCGAGGAAATCAAGAAAGTAAGGGTCTTTGAAAACCAGGTCGGGGTTTAGTTTTTGCTCGTTTTTCAACAATTGCAGCTCGCTAATAATCAATTCCTCCGGCTTTTTACTGATGGCGGTCCGTTCGTAGAGCATGGATTGGATGCGCTCCTGTAATTGACGTGACGACCATCTTTCAAGTTTACACATTTCGATGTAGAATTCACGTTTCAAAGCACCTTCTATGTATATCAACGTTTTCAAATGTGTCCAGCTTAATTGTCTCCGCAGTGCGGAGACAATTGATTCGTCCGGAAAAACGGAGGCAAACTTCGAACAGTGTAACAAATGTTTCATGCTCCAACCCTGACCATAATCTGCAATTAGCTTTAAACTCAGCTCGCGTAGTACTTTTTTCCCATACTCCGCCCTATTTTCCTTCAAAATTTCCTGATTTACCTGCTTACCAACCCGATAATGCAGCAAGGTTATTTCGGCATTCACCGCCAATGCAGCATTCCTCCTACTTTCTTCAATAAGTTGTTTCACTGCGCCTAGCAATTCCGATGTTTCAATATCTTTCATAATAATGCGTGTGATTTAAGTCCACCCATTTAGACGCTCGATCTCTATTTTGGTAACGCGCGACTACAAAATTTTTTTCACATCAATAATTACGTAACAAAAAAGTTACATATAAATTTGTGTAATAAAAAGGTTACGCTTTATGAAACGTGATATCAAACTCAAGTGGTTTTACCCTTACCCGCCGGAAATGATCTGGGAGTGCCTTACTAATCCTGAGATTCTTACCAAATGGAGCCCGATGAAGGATTTCAAACCGGAGATTGGGTTTGAATGCCAAACGCAGCAAAAGCCGCGGCCTGCGCAGAATTGGGATGGGATTATGTACCACAAAATTCTGGAAATCGACCCTCTGAAAAAGCTATCTTATAGTTTTAAGGGAGGGCCAAAACCCGGTGTTACTACGCTTGACACCGTCGTAACATGGATTTTGGAACCCAAAGACGGAGGTACCGAGCTCCGCCTCGAACATACCGGATTTACAGGCCCGAAAAATGTGCTGACGAGCTTCATTATGGAAATGGGTTGGAAGAAAATCGTTAATAAAGCATTCAAAAAAGCTTTTGAGGAGCGATTCGCATGAGCATAGAAACAGTAGACGCCTTTCAGGCCCTCGCGGATCCGGGGCGGAGGGAAATATTGATGATGGTCGCCAAAGAAAAACGCTCGATTAACGCGATCGCGGAAAATTTCGATATCAGCCGTCCGGCGGTTTCCAAACACATCAAAATCCTGCAAAATGCGGGATTTATAAATATCGAGGAAAAAGGCCGCGAACGATATTGCGTGTTGAACCAGAGCGGTTTCAGCGAAGTTCAGCAATGGATTAGTACATTCGAACAATATTGGACGGCTCAATTCCGAAGCCTGGAAAGCTACCTGGCGGCGAATGTTCCTGTCCCGAAAAAATAGCCGTCAATGCGCCGGTTTCTTCGGCGCGGGTGCGGAAGCATGGTACTTCTTCTGGACTATCGCAGCATATTTATCCATCAGTTCCAGCACCTTGTCGCGGGATTTGGACCTTACGACCAACCCGACATGGTGCGGTTCGTTCATTCGCCACACGATTTCAGGATCGTTGAAAACCGACAGGTCCGGCCATTCCTGGCGCGCAAGCGAGATGATAATACCGGAATACTCTTTCCTTACAGGCGGCAACTTGTAGTTTTCCCCCTTTGCCTCCGCGGTTTCCATCCGCGCCCATTCTTTCCAGAGGTTAATACCCGACGCCGCGTCCACCATTTCGGACAGATGTGCGCCGCCGACGCGGGATGATGTTTCGAGAAAATAGTATTTGCCGTCGTCATGGCAGCGGATCACTTCGGTATGTGATGCACTGTGTTTCAATCCGAAAGCTTTGAGCAAATCCACGGCGAGCGTCTGCAATGCATGTTCTTCGGACGAGTCGAGCGGCACGGTAACGGAGCGAAATATACCGCCGCCATGCGCTACGTCGAATGGCGGTGCGAGGTATTTGCTGTTCCAGGAAAATATAACGATCCCGTTGTAGGAGATCGAATCGACGTGATAGACATCGCCCGGCTTATATTGTTCGACGAGGTAGGCGTGGCGCTTATCTCCCAATTCATGGATCGTGTTCCAGAGTTCCTCGGCTGTGCTCAGCTTTTGAATCCCCAGCGCCGAAGCTTCCGATCGTGGTTTGATCATCCATGGCCCGGGATACTTTTCGATGAACCGGTTGACCTGATCATCATTGAAAAGTGCCGAGAAACCGGGGACGAGAATGCCCGATTCCAGCGCTTTCGTACGCATTGCCAGCTTATCGCGGAAATAGCGGCCGGTCGTTTGCCCCATTCCCGGAATGCGAAAATATTCACGGATATGCGCGGCTTTCTCCACATCGAAATCATCCAGCGCCACCACGCGGTCGATCGGGCGGGTGCGCATGACGTATGCGAGGCCGGTGATGATCTCGTTCATGTTATAAGCCCCGTCTTCCCCCTCTTCCACATAGAAAAACTCATCCACGGCCTCCCTGACCCAGGGTTTATTTTCCAGTTTTTTAGCAGTGATCAGAAAAACCCTGTTGCCGGCGTCTTTCAGAGCCTTCAAAAAGTCGTTGCCTTTGAAATAGGTGGAAATGCAGAGAAAAGTAAGAGTTGGGGTCATAAAACGTAATTTGGTGGACGTTAGCGGGATTCATGGATAAGTATTACCACGAAGCACATGTTCTCAAATTCAGCAAAAAGAACCATTTTGGCAAGAAAAGGCCGGGTTAAATTTCCGCAACAACCCGGGCATCGTTGTTAGCCGCCCAGCTTAGTCAGGTAAGCGATCAGCAGCCTGACACCATAGGCCGTTCCGGCTCGGCCGGGTGCAAACTCGGTATCTCCGAATGCAGTACCCGCGATGTCCAGGTGCGCCCATGCCTGGTGCCCGTCGGTAAATACTTCCAGAAATTTGGCTGCCACAATCGCGCCGGCGAGTGGTTTACCATGGTAGTTCTTTACATCCGCAATATCGGAGCTGACCTCTTCCTTGTATTCATCCCAAACCGGCAGGCGCCACAAACGCTCCCCGGTTTCATCGGCTGCCTCGGTGAGCGCCGCCGCAAGATTGTCATTGGGTGTAAAAAGCCCTGCTGCCTCGTAACCAAGCGTCTGGATGATGCTACCCGTGAGCGTCGCCAGGTCGATGAGTACATCCGGCTGATATTGTTTGACGGCATAATTCAGGCCGTCGGCAAGAATAAGCCTACCCTCCGCGTCGGTATCGATCACCTCGATGGTTTTACCTGCGTAAGAACCGATTACATCACCCGGCTTCATCGCCGAGCCATCGACGGAATTTTCCGTAGATGGTATCACACCGATAATTCGAACCGGCAGTTTCAGCTGCGCAGCCAACTCAACCGTGCCCAAAACCGCCGCTGCACCCCCCATATCGCTTTTCATCAAATGCATATTGGCCGAGGGTTTGATGGAAATACCGCCCGTATCGAATGTGACGCCTTTGCCCACAAGCGCCACTGTTTGAGTATAATGCTGCGGTTTGTATTCCGAAACGATCATTACAGGTGGCTCGTCGCTCCCCTTATTCACAGCCAGCAGTGCGTGCATACCTTGCTCTTCCAGCTGACTTTTCTCCAATATCTCAACCGAATACCCGTTCTCCGCTCCGGACTTCCGGGCCCATTCGGCCAGTGTTGCAGGTTTTTTATAATTGGAAGGTGCATTCATCAGGTCCATCATGCGCATTTGCACTAAAGCCGTTTTCAAAGCATTCTCCGCCGACAGTTTGACCTCCGAACCTTCATCAGCCAAAATCGAGAGTATACCCGATTTGAAAAACTCACTCACTACTTTCGGTTCGGTCTTGTACAGTTGCAGGTCATAACCGCCCAACACAATGCCATTCACCGCATTACCAACCCACGCTGCGTCACGCCCGCGTGCGTCGAGGGTAATGTGCGACGGCCAGCGGTCTTTTCTTTTGAAAAAAACTGACCGGAAAATTTTCGTGATCGCAGGAAGTTTAGGAGTTTTCCCCAATCCTACCCACAGCTCTTTCGAAGAATACCACCACAATTCCCCTTTCTCTCCTTTAAACATCTCTTGATTGGCGGGCCCGGCATCCTGGCCGAATGGGCGGATGATCAGAATGTCTTCGTCTGGCTCGTGTATGATCGCTATTTGCATGGTGTCGGGAATTCGGTTTAATAAAAAAAGCAAAGACAATATATGCCTTTGCTTTCAAAAATAGGTTACGGGGAAATTAATCCAGTCCGCCGCGGCGTGTGGGCTTGCGTGGCTCGGGCCATGTGCCGGGTACACCTTTCGCGTCGACGGGTAAAATGCTTTTTTCGCGAGATGTTTTAGCAGGATCCTCGCTGGCCTGGTAAGCCAGGATCGCTGCCAGGATCGCATTGCCCCGAACGTCGTCGAACACGATCTTATCATAAGTATCCCGGTTGGTATGCCAGGTATAGGTGCCGTACGACCAGTTCAACGAGCTGAGTGAAAACGCCGGAGCGCCAGCCGCTACAAACGACGCGAAATCGGAGCCGCCGGTGCCGGGAGCTCCGGGGAATTTGGTCTCGATAGGCGTGCGGATCGGTTCGGGGACTTTGGAAAGCCAGCGGGAAATGTATTCATAGGCATTTAAAAAGCCTTGCCCGGAGAGGTTAACCACCCTACCCGTGCCATTATCCTGATTAAATACTGCCTGGATATTCTGAACAATTTCGGGGTGGTCTTCCACGAATGCGCGGGAGCCATTCAGCCCCTGCTCCTCGCTTCCCCAGTGTCCTACGAGAATAGTTCTCTTGGGATTGGGATATACTTTTTTCAGAATACGCATGGCTTCCATCATCACCAGCGTGCCGGTACCATTGTCGGTAGCACCCGTTCCGCCATCCCATGAGTCGAAATGCGCGGAGAGAATTACGTATTCGTTTGGCTTTTCGGTGCCTTTGATCTCCCCTACCGTATTGAATGTCTGACTTACTCCCGTTTCTTTCGCATCCGCACGCACGCTGATCTTCGGTGTATGCCCCGATTCGGCCAGGCGGTAAAGCAATCCGTAATCTTCGAGCGAAATATCAACCGTCGGAATGGCTTTGGTATAAGCCCCAAAAATTTTATTAGCCCCAAAACCCTTTGACCAATACGACATTACCACACCTGCCGCACCAGCCTTCTCCAATGCAAGCGGTAATGCCCGGGAAGTGTAGCCAGTTTTTTTCAAACGATTAGCCCAGGCTTCGGTTTGCGCCTCGCGTTCCTTCTTCATTTTCTCGAACGACTCCTTGGTGCCAAATTCTTGCCAGTTATAATCCGGTCGGCCGGTGGGCTGATTCATGCTGATAAGCACAAATTTACCCTTTGCGGACGGCAGCCATTTCTGAAACGCTACCGAATCAGCCACGTCGGGCAGGATCACTACCTCGGCAGTTACCGTTTTGCCGTTCGTTCCCGGGCTCCACGCAAGTTGCATTCCTTCGAGTGATTTCACACGCGGTGCCACCATATCAATATGCGACACACCGCGCTCCCAACCGCGCCATTCACCCCATTTTTCATTTTTTGCCGTGATATTCCAGCCTTTGTATTTGGCCACGGCCCATTCGTGCGCCTGCTGCATTTGGGGCGATCCCACGAGTCTGGGCCCGATGACGTCCATCAGCTCATGGCCTAATTTTTCAAGTTGTGAATTTTCGGTCGCTTCCTTCACGATGTTTTCAACCACCGGGTCTTTCCTGACCGGCTCTTTACTTTGCGCAAAAACAAAATTGGCCTGGCTCGAAAGACAAAGGGTCAGGAGCAAATAGATTTTTTTCATGTAATTGGTGGTTTAAGAAATATCGTTGCCTAATGTAGGAAATCGATATGATGCTTTCCACACGCTCTTAAAAAATTCTAAATTGATATTTTAATTATATTATTCCAATGCCAGGCATTCACCGGACGCTGGTTCACAGGCAGATATGTTAAACAGGATTACTGCATTCGTATTTTTTGCCAATTACTTCGTTGGATTACTGGCGGTGGCATTATCCGTTGAAACTGCCTTTCAGCTTAACATCCCGCTCAACTCCCCTGCCTATTACATTCTACTGTTCTGCACGACGGTTTTTTATTACACCATTGCCTATTCAGGGCCGGTTGTTCCGAAAGTTTCTGCCAACCCGAGAACGGAATGGTACCGGTTGCATTACCGGTTCGTGCGAATCAGCCAGGTGATTCTGTTCAGCATTTGTGCGCTACTGGGAAGTTGGTACCTGGTACAAAATCTCAATGGGCTATTGCATTTCCCCCTCCATTTCTGGCTGGTTTTGTCGGTGGTGCCGCTGGCAGCAGTGCTGTATTATGGCTTACTTCCAAAATCGCTCATTTCCTTTAACCTGAGGCGGACAGGCTGGCTGAAAGCATTTGTGATCGGGTTCGTATGGGCCGGATGCGTGAACCTTTTCCCGGTGGCGGCATTGAAAATCGAGCAGGACATCACGGCCGCGGAGCCTTTGCTCATGCTCTGGCTTTTTACCAAAAACTGGATGTTTTGCACCGTAAACGCCATTATGTTCGATATGAAGGACTATGAGGATGACGCGAATATTCAGTTGAAAACATTTGCGGTAAGGATGGGCCTTCGGAATACGATCTATGTCGTGCTGATACCCCTTCTGCTCATCGGGCTGTTTGCTTTTCTTGCATTTGCGATTTACCAACATTTCGGCATTCCCACGATACTCTTCAATATGGTGCCGTTTGTTTGCCTGCTCGCTGTCGCATTTTCTCTTCAGCGGCGGCAAAGCATTTTGTTCTACCTCATTGTGATCGACGGTTTGTTGCTCGTAAAAGCATTATGCGGGATAGCCGGAAGCTTTTTCGCACACCAACACCTGCACTAAGCCATGGTAAACAACTACGACCGCATTGCCGGAAACTATGACAGGCTAAGCAGGCTGATATTCGGCAAAGCCATCATCCGTGCGCAGCAATCGCTATTGCCGCTCCTGACGCCTCCCGCACGCATGCTCATCGTAGGCGGAGGAACGGGCTGGATACTGGAAGAAATTGCAAGAGTTTGTCCGTCCGGATTGACGATTGATTATGTGGAAATCTCTTCAAATATGCTGGACCTTGCCCAAAAAAAGGATTTGAGAGACAACAAGGTCACATTCATCCACGCAGCCATTGAAGATTACCTCGCTTCCGCGGCCTACGAGGTCGTGATGACGCCCTTTCTTTTCGACAATTTTAGTCCTGAGCGTGCACGGACAGTCTTTCAAAAATTGAATAATATGCTTGAAAACGGTGCATTATGGCTTTTTACCGACTTTCATATAGACAAAGACCTGAACCGCCTGTGGCAGAAAGCCTTGTTGCGGTCTATGTATTTATTCTTCAAAAATATTAGTCATGTGGAAGCCGATCAATTGCCTGATATGCCAACACTTTTTGACCGTAACGACTATCATTTGACACTTGAAACCTTCCATTTCGGCGGTTTTATCCGCTCGGCTGCTTACCGCAAATCAGGCGACGGCGGCACGTCTCCGACCGAAGATAAACCGCTCATTGAAAATGATGATCGATAGCAGGATCAGCGAGTAGGCCGTGATCTGCGTAGTGTTGATGGGTTCGTGGAAGTAGAACAGTGCAATGGCGAAGTTCATCAATGGATTGATATACAACAAAATACCCATTGTCGATGAGGTTACCCCCTGCAATGCGTACAGATTCATAAACAGCGGAATGATCGTAAAAACGACGGCTATCAGTGTGATCAGTATGTAAAATGAAGCCTCTGTCGGCAGCGCGGCGCTATATTTTGGATAAAAAGGCAGCAGTAGCAATGCCGAGAAAATAATCTGGATCGTGAGCACGAGGAACTTGTCGATCCCCGTATTCTTGCGCTGGCTAACGAGGTAGAGTGCATAGGAAGCCGCTACAATCAGGCTATACAAAATATCGGCTATGTTATTAAATGACAACAATATACAACTCAATACGCTTAGCAATACGGCCGTCCATTGCCATTTACTCAGTTTTTCATCCAGCACGAAAAACGCGATCACGGTCGTCATGATCGGGCAGACGAGATATGCGAACGAGGCGGCTTTCACGCTGATGTGGTTCATCACATAAATGAAGAAAAACCAGTTGGCGGTCAGCAGCACGCCGCCGATCAACGTGAGGAATGCCACCTGCCGTTTCCGCGCCACAGGCATTGCTTTAAATGCCGCAATGCTGTCTCTCAGCACTTTCACCCGTACAAACAAGCTGATCACCGCCATCACAGCAGCACACATGAACACGCGGTAAAAAAGGATATCGAGCGACGGATAACCCTTCAATGGTTTGAGGGCCAGACTAAAAAAGCCCCAGATCAGAAACGAAATAAATGCGGTGAGGTAGTACTTTGAAAATTTCATCAGGCTGTCGATGTGGTGTGGACCGTGATTTTGAAACAGCAAAAAATGCAGTCGGGTTCGTGCCATTTTCCCTGAAAGTAATATTGATCTTCGAAAATTAACTTTTTCAGAATGCAACCGTTGGTTAACCTATCGTGTCAATCAGACAGTTTCCATTCCAAAAACCCAGGTCCATGAAAATTCTTTACGTCCTTCCATTCCTATTGTTTTGCAAGATCAGTCTTGCGCAGCGCACCACCTTTTCTGTCGGACTTAACAGCGGAATTTCGCGCTTTGCCGGTCCGAGCGCGGAAAAGACGACTTCGTCCAGTACTGGTGGTCCTTTCTGTAATTGCGCTATGCGCGAAGCCAGCTATCTGGGCAGCGTGCCCGCTGCTACTTACGGTGCAAGCCTGGCTGTGCAGCACGAGTACAAAAATCACTTCCTGTTGGGACTGGAAGCCGGCTACGAGAACCTCCGTACACGGATCAATATCGAACAATACCAGATCGACGATATGATCTTCAATACCGAAAACGCGTATAGCATTACCAGGAATCATTTCATCAACATTTTCCCAAGTGCAGGGTATAATTTTCCATTGGCCGAGGATCTGAACCTTTCGCTCCGCGGCGGTGCAGATTTAGGTATAGGTCTGAGCAGTTCCAGCCGTCTCGTTATACGCGACATATTCGAAGATGACCAACACGCCGACCGCGATGGCCTCGCACCTGGGCTTGACTTCCGTCCCAGGATCGAGGCGAAAATATCCGGCAAACGGCTCGGCCTGACCGTCAATTACTCGCACGGGGTTACGAACTGGCTTAACGGCTGGGCAGGCGGCCCTACCGAGCTCTACATGCGCGTCGTCCGGGTGGGCGTGCAATACAGGTTATTCTAAAAAAGCAGTAAAAGAGGAACCATAGTCGGCTTATTTGGCTTGATTGATAAGGCAATATTTAATCAAGTATGACATTTTCCGACATCCGGCTGGTGGCTACCGATATGGACGGTACGCTTTTGAACTCCAAACACGAAATCCACGAATCCTTTTTTCCCGTTTTCAGAAAACTCAAAGATCACGGGATCATTTTTGTAGCAGCCAGCGGTCGTCAGTATTTCAACCTCGCCAAAACGCTCGATGCGGTAAAGGACGAGGTCATTTTTGCCGCAGAAAATGGCAGTTATGTCGTTTTTAAAGGTGAAGAAATCCACATTCAGGCCGTCGATCCCGAGATTACCCGCGAGCTGATATTGATTTCAAGAAAGATCAAAAACACTTATCCGATCATTTGCGGGAAGAAAAAGGCCTACGTTGAAAATGACGATGAGGAGTTTATCAATCACCTCAAACTCTATTTTGAAAGATATGAGGTGGTGAACGACCTGCTCGAAATCACCGACGATCAGTTTCTGAAATTCACATTGTGCGATCTGGCCGGTTCCGAAGTGAACAGCTACCCGCATTATAAAAAATACGAAGAAGACCTGCAAGTGAAAGTCTCCGGGCCGATCTGGCTGGATATTTCGCACAAAAAGGCCAACAAAGGTCGTGCAATGGAAGTTTTGCAGGAAAAATTCAATGTCACTGCAGGGCAGACAATGGTTTTCGGCGATTACCTCAACGACCTCGAAATGCTCGAAAAGGCACATTACTCCTACGCCATGGCGAATGCGCACCCGGATATCAAAAAAATAGCCCGTTTCATCGCCAAAAGCAACGATGAAAACGGGGTAGTAGAAATCCTTTCGGAAATCACAGAGTAAGGCAATGCCCTACTCCGTATATTTTTTGAATATGGAAGTCGCCGTATGCCCACCGAAACCGAAGGTGTTGTTCAGCGCGTAATTCACGGTCTGGTTCAGCGATTTGCCGAGCACGATATTCATGCCTTCGGGAATCGCCTCGTCGAGGTTTTCGGTATTAATCGTACCCGGAATGATATCGTTCTTCACCGCCAGGGCACAAACGATGCTTTCCAGTGCTCCCGCCGCGCCCAACAAGTGGCCGGTCATCGATTTGGTAGCGCTGATCGCCACCGGATGATCCCCGAACACGGTTTTCATGCCTTGCAGCTCGCTCATATCGCCCAATCCGGTTGAAGTCGCGTGCGCATTCACGTAGTCGATCTTGTCGGCTGTAATACCCGCTTCTTTCAGGGCCTTTTTCATGCCTAATGCGGCTCCCATACCGTCTGGAGGCGTACCGGTGAGATGATAAGCATCGGCAGCCATGCCGCCGCCGACGATTTCGGCATATATTTTGGCGCCTCTCGCTTTGGCATATTCCAGGTCTTCGAGGATCAATGCCGCCGCGCCTTCGCCCATGACAAAACCGTCACGGTCTTTGTCAAATGGCCTGGAAGCGGTTGTCGGATCGTCGTTTCTTTTGGAAAGTGCCTGCGCTGCGCTGAAACCGCCCAATGCAGAATAAATGATGGCCGCCTCCGAACCACCGGCGACCATCAGTTTAGCTTTACCCATGCGGATCGTATCGAACGCGCTGATCAATGCCGTGTTGGAAGAGGCACAGGCCGAAACGGTACAATAGTTGGGCCCATGCAGCTTGTGGCGGATCGAGATAACGCCCGCCGCAATGTCCACAATCATTTTGGGAATAAAGTAGGGATTGAAACGCGGTATGCCGCCCGAAGCGTGAAATTCCAGCAGTTGGTCTTCAAAAGTGCCCATCCCGCCGTTTCCTGTCGCCCAAATCACGCCCATATCATAACGGTCTTCCACATCGATATTCGCGAAATCCAGTCCGGCATCTTTAATCGCCGTGTCCGACGCCGCAATCGCGTATTGGGTATGCAAGTCGTATTTTTTGATCTCTTTCTTCTCGATATAATCTTCGGGCTTGAAGTCTTTCACTTCGCAGCCGAACTGCGTTTTGAATTTGGAAACGTCTATTTTCGTAATGGTAGCAGCACCGCTTTTACCATCTACAATATTTTGCCAGAATTCGTCCACAGAATTCCCCAGCGGAGAAATAACCCCCAGGCCGGTAACTACTACTCTTTTCATACAGTTTGGTTGTTTGATCCAAGACATCAGGAGCGTTTAGTCAACCTCCTGAGTCAGTGTATCTTTGAAGATATCGTCGACCATTTTCTGCACCTTCGGGCCAATCAGCAGGATTGCCGGGATGACGATCAGATACGACATGCTCCAAGATTTGAGCCAAATCACCAAAAAATTGGCAACAAATCCAATATTTACAGAAATCAAAGCGAAGGAAATTATCCCCGTCGTAACAACTCCCATAATCATGGCGAAAGCGATTTTCTGTCTCATGTCGGATGTGATTTTTGTGAATTGAAGGTTACATTCTATGACTGGCTCCTCAGGCAGTTTGGAGGTCTACACCCGGGTTCATTGCCTGCAAAGCGGCTGCCGGATTGCTCAAAAAGAGGTTGAAAACGTCGGCAGTACGGCCCGTCAGGATTTCGTAAGTATTGTTTTCAAACGCTTCCACGAGTTCGTCGGCTACTTGTTTGGCTGGTATACCGTTGGTTGCGCCACCAATTTCAGCTGAGAACTCGGTGTCCACCAGTGGAGGCAGGATTTCGAATACCTGGATGTTGGTTGATTGACCAAGCGTAATGCGAAGCGATTGCGTGTAGGAGTGCAATGCGGCTTTGCTTGCTGCATAGGTAGGCAGAAAGTGGTTCGGAACAAGGCCAGCGATGCTCGAAACCGTTACAATGGCAGCTTCGTCTGCTTTTTTCAGCAATGGCAGCAACTTCTGGTTCAGACGGATAATGGCCAGGTAGTTGGTAACGATTTCTTCCTCGGCCAGCGTTGCCGCGTCCGCTTCACCGTCCAGACGGTAGTAGGATGCTTTGCCTGCATTGTTGATCACGACATTCAGTTCGGGAAATTCATTTTCCAGACGGGCCACAAACGCATCAGTAGATGCCTTATCGACCACATCGAAAACAATTGGTGTTACATTGGTAAGCTGCGTAGCCGCTTTTTGCAAACGTTCCTCATTGCGACCGGTGATGATCACGTGGTTACCTTTTGCAGAAAATGCTTTTGCGAATTCTAAACCGATACCGGCACTTCCGCCAGTGATCAATATGGTGTTTCCAGTAGTTTTCATTGCTTTTTAAAGTTTAAATATACCAATCGGTATTTTATTTTCGAAAATTAAAACCGGTGTTCTGCCGGCGTTTTTTGTGAATCGGAATTCACATGACAAAAATATACTGATTGGTATATTTTTCCAAGAAAAACCTTGAAAACTTTTTAAAACTCTTTCCAAATTTGACAAAAACGGCCCCGCTGCTCTCAATTCGAGGCCAGCAATGTAAAAAGCTGGTGAGGAGCTTCAAAACTCCCAACCAGCTTTTTACATTAATAACCCAGTATCCGTCGGCTATACAAGCCCTCTTTCCTTCAAAACAGCTTGCTCATCACCGGTAATGTATGCAAACACTTTTAGCGTCTCATTCAAATGTTGCAGGAAGTAGATCACGCTGAACTCGATGGAACCCGGCTCGCCGTCCTTTTCATAAAACGACTCCCAATACACTTCCACCATGTGATGCAGCTCATTCAGCTCGGTAATGTCCAGCTGCCTGATTTCCATTTTGGTAATACCGATGGACCGGTAAAAATCATAGCCTTTCGGTACACGGTCGAGGAAATCCTGATCGTTTTTGCCGCCTATAATTCCCATCGGGCTCGCTTCGACGAAGAAATCGGCGAATGCGGTGGCAGTGCCTTCCGCTACCGCATTGCCGGCCAACCCTTCGGCAAACCGCTTTTCGTATGCTTCAAAAAATTGTTCGATCTGATCATTGATATCTACCATATGATAAATCCATTAGTTGAGATATCGACGCGGAGAAAGAACCGTGCCACCTCAGAACGACACCGGCACTTCTACGATTGTTGTCTCCCAACCCAGGAACAGCTTCGCCGACTTATCGGAAACCTTTTCAAATACAATCGAAAAGTTTTCGATCGGAGCATCTGCCTTTTTTACCGGCGCCGTCACGCGCAGCACGTCGTTAGCTTCCTTGTATTTGAAAGCGCCCCAGTAGTCGACGTCGGAGCTGAGAATGATGGTCCATTCCTTTTCGTTCGGAATTGCAAACAGCGAGTAAGTGCCCGCTTTCACTTTTTTGCCACCGAAAGTCGCATCCTCATAAAATCTGATCTCCGTTGATTCGTCCGCGCCCAGGCGCCAGACCTTACCGTAAGGTTCTTTTTTACCAAAAATTTCACGTCCATTCAAAAACGGCCGACTGTACGAAATCTTCACCAATGCCTTTTCGCCCTCTTTGCGATCATGCGCAAAATGGTCCGGGAAATACGCGATATCACGCGGGCTCTTATCCAGTCCCCTGAATTTTTGCGCATTCGCCCCGAATGCAATCGCCGTCATCAAAAGGGCCAGGAAAATGTTCTTTTTCATATTGTGGTTTTTGTTAAAAATTTGAATGCTAATGATATGAAAAACTTTCGAGTATGAGATCACGCAATCGCCTTGCCACTCAAAACCGGCCGGGGGTCTTTCGTATTGCCGATAATCGCAAGGCTCCTTTTAAACTCAACCTGCAAATTATCTCCTTCAAATTTGCACCGTACAGTCTCGTAATGGGCGGTTTCGATGAAACGCCATGTCATCTCGAATGTCGTGTCGTCGATCCAGGCGCCGTTGGCGGCGATTTTGGTTTTCTTCTCGCCGGGAACGGGGGTTAGTACGAGTTTGAGTGGCAGAGTCGACAAATCGGTAAGACCGATTTTCCAGTTGCCCAAACCATTTACCACGAGGTGCTCGCCCTTGTCGTCGGTGACGCGGAACAAGCACCAGCCTTTATCAAATTCGAAGGATACCTTGTTAATTTTCAATTCATTCTCCGCCAGTTTAAAAGACCTGCCATTCATTTTTGCAGCAAGATCGGAAGCCGGTTTTCCGGGCGTAAGCGGCAATGCGAGTGAGCCCAGCTTCTTTTGCATTTCGGACTGAATGCCTTTGTCGGCTGGAACACCAGTCGCCTTCACAGTTGGTAGTATATGGTTCCACACGTGGTTCAAAATGGCCTGCATGTCGCCGGTCTCGCTGGTAATGGCCACTACCATATCCTCCTTCGGCATCACAATGCAATATTGCCCGAAAGCACCGTCGCCGCGATAGGCACCGTTCCGGCAACGCCAGAACTGGTAACCATAGCCTTGCTGCCAGTCGTCGTCCTCGGGCTTGCGGTTGCTGCCTTTCGACATAATATGCGAGCGCGTAGCTTCCTCTACCCACGCGGCGGGAAGAATGCGTTTGCCATTGTATTCGCCTTTTTGCAGATACAACTGCCCAAATTTAGCAATATCCTCCGTTTTCACCCTTAACCCCCAACCGCCCGTATTAATGCCCTTCGGATCCACTTCCCAATCCACATCCTCGATCACGAGCGGCTGAAAAAGGCGCGGTTTGAGGTATTCGAGCAGTGTCTGGCCGCTCAATTTTTGAATGATGGCCGACAGCATATAAGTAGCACCGCTATTGTACACAAAGAATGTCCCCGGCTCGTGCTCGACCGGCTGTGCGAGAAACGACTTCACCCAGTTGTCGCTGCCGGATTCACGCAGTTTGCCTGTCGTGTCCTTATCGTGGCCTGTCGACATACTAAGCAGATCGCGGACGCGCATCGCTGCCAGGTTGGCGCTCACGGTTGCAGGTTTGTCTTCCGGAAAGAACGAAATGACTTTGTCATCCACTTTTAGCTTGCCCTCGGCCACGGCAAAGCCAATAGCGCTGGAAGTGAAACTTTTACTGAGAGAGTATAATGTATGTTTCAAATCGGGGGCATAGGGTGCCCACCAGCCCTCGGCTACCACTTTTCCTTGTCGGAGGACCATCAGGCTGTGCAAGTTCAATCGATCTGCCTCCACGGCATTAGCAAAGTCCAGAATACCTTTGGCCGACATTCCCTGTGACTCCGGCGAGCTGCGCGGCAATTGGCCGTAGCTGAGCGAAGATGCCCAGGCCGAAGCCGGAATAGCGCTTATTACGCCCAATTGTAAGGCGCCTATTCCCAAATGTTGAAGGAATTCCCTGCGGTTGTATGACATGGTTGTTATAAAGGCTGGTGATAGAAAGTTTGTAGCGGGCGGCCCGACAGGTAGCTTTTGCTCAGGTAGTCCTATCTTTGCACCAATCACAAAACAAAATGACCGCATGCCGGAGAACGCAACTTCCTTCCAATCGCTTGGATTGTCCGAACCATTACTAAAAACCATCGCTGAACAGAATTATACTCAACCGTATCCGATTCAGCAGGCCGCAATTCCAGCCATTTTGAAGGGAAATGATGTGCTCGGCATCGCCAAAACAGGCTCCGGGAAAACGGCAAGTTTCGTTCTGCCTATTCTCGAATCATTTCAAAAGATGCCTCCTGCCAAAAACCGGCACATTACTGCATTGGTACTCGTCCCAACACGCGAGCTGGCGGTTCAGATCGGCGTGGTGTTCCAGACATTCGGTGAAAGGCTCCCACGTAAGGTAAAAACGCTGGCAGTGTTCGGAGGGGTGTCTATTAATCCGCAAATGATCGCGTTGCAGCATGTGGAAATCCTGGTGGCTACGCCGGGAAGACTTCTCGAACTGATTTCCTTTAAAGCGCTAAGTCTTTCAGAAACGCGCATTCTGGTGCTTGACGAGGCTGATAAGATGCTGAATATGGGCTTTGCCGACGAAATGCGCGACATCTTCTTCCTGCTTCCCAAAAACCGCCAAAGCATTCTTTTCTCAGCTACTTTGGGCGATGAAGTAGATAAGATCAATAAAAATCAACTGAAAAACCCGTTGCGGATCGAGATAGCGGAGGAAGAACAAAACCTGGACCTGATTAAGCAGACTGGCTACTTCGTCGACCCCGACCGCAAGGGCCCGCTGTTGAGATATTTGATTAAATCGCAGCAAATGAAGCAGGTGCTGGTGTTCGTTTCAGCCACGCGGACGGCAGACAACCTCATCGAAAAGCTGAAAAAGAACGGTGTAGACGCTATGGCCATGCATAGCAAAAAAAGCCAGGGTGCACGCACCGAGGCTTTGAACAAGTTTAAAACGGGGAAGCTGAATGTGCTCGTGGCAACCGATCTCGCTTCACGGGGGATCGACATTCAGTTTTTGCCTTACGTGATCAATTTCGAGCTGCCGAGATCGCCCTTGGATTACGTCCACCGCATTGGCCGGACGGGCCGGGCCGAAAATCCGGGTGAAGCAATTTCACTCATTTGCCCCGAAGACGTCCACCATTTCAAGATTATCCAGAAAAAGATGGGTAAGCGTGTTGAAATGATGGAGTCTTACGATATCGAGCTGCGGGGCTATTAACTATTTCTTCTTTGCCGCCAGTTCGACAATATCTTTCTTGCTACCTGTCCAGAATGCGATTTTACGGCGGTTATAAGTGTAAGTAACCGCCACCGAGTCGCCCCAGCTGATCACCGCCGGATAGGAGTACTCGTCCTCTTTCTTGCCGGTAGCAATGTCGATCTTGTCGGTCCAGTTCTGGCCATCGTCATAGGAAAGAATCAATGAAAGTGGTGAGCGGGAGCCCCAGTTGTGGTCATCGGGATTGTAGGCGAGTACAAGGCTGCCGTCTGCCAGCTTGGCCAGGTCGATACCGCTGTTCGGGTTGGGCAATGAGGTCTTTTTAATGGTCGACCAGGTTTTACCATTGTCCTTCGAATCGCTGCGCCCGATCACGCCCCCGGTCGTACGCACGAGCATATGCACATTCCCCGGCTCCGATTCCCATAAGGTAGGCTGGATAGCGCCTTTCCCTTTGATTTCCATCGTATCGATCTTGAAATAAGGGCTCGCTGTCCAGGTTTTACCTTTATCCGTGCTGCGGTCTACAAATACCTCCCAGCGGTTCACTTCATTGGAAGCGCCCGCCAGCCAGTCGCCGTTTGAAAGCTCAATCAACTTATCCTTCACCGGGCCTCTTCCGCCTTTGTCACCTTTGACAAGCTCATAAGCATCCGACCAGGTTTCACCATTATCGGAAGAAGTTTTCACCCACGTTTCCCACTGCGCGATCTCCTTCCCTACTTTAAAATACAAAATCACTTTACCGTCGGCAGTTTTCTGCAAAACCGGGTTCCAGTGCGCGTCCTCACGGATTTTAGCCACTTCGACCGGTGCGCTCCAATGGCCGGGACGTCCTTTTGAAAGCCAGATACCCACGTCAGGGTTCTTTTCTTCCGTGCCGCCAAACCATGCTATCAGAAATTGTCCGTCATCGAGCCGCACGAGCGTGGATGCGTGACATTGCGGGAACGGGCGCTGATCGCCAAAGACAAATTCTTTCTCATTCGCGAGCGAATCCAGTTTCTTGTCCTCAGCCGTTTCCGTCTGTTTCGAACCGCAGGATGTCATTACCAAAGAGCCCAGCAGCATGGTGGCAGCCAGCCATTTAGATTGCTTTTTGTATTGTAGCATGGATTAAAAGATAGGTTGAACGTTTCGCAGAATACCGTTTAGAACCGAAAAAAGGCTATTATTTGAGCAACTTCTTCAATTCGTTCATCACCGCAGCAGGTGCCTGCTCTTCGTAAAGAATGCTGTAAACCGCGTGGGTAATGGGCAAATTAACGTGATAAGTCTTGTTCAGTTCCTGAATACTCCTGGTGGCATAATAACCTTCGGCAATCATTTTCATTTCCAGCTGCGCCGCTTTGACGCTGTAACCACGACCAATCATATTTCCGAACAATCTGTTACGACTGAACTGCGAATACGCCGTAACAAGCAAATCGCCCAGGTAAGCCGATGAACTCAGGTTGCGCTCACGGGGGTCGAGGGCCGTTACCAGGCTACCGATTTCCTGCATGGCATTGGATACCAACACGGCCTGGAAATTATCGCCATAGCCAAGCCCGTGCGTGATTCCGCACGCGAGCGCGACAATGTTTTTCATCACGGCAGCATATTCGACACCATAAAGATCGTCCACCGCATTGGCGGTGACATAGCGGCAGGTCATCAATTCCGCAAAATTTTCCGCCGTCGGGCATTCTGTGGAAGCGATTGTGAGGTACGATTGTTTTTCCAAAGCAACTTCCTCGGCATGACATGGGCCGGCGATCACGCAGGTATCTTTCATTTCAATCCCAAAAGCCTCGGCAGCCCAATCGGTAACGAGGGCATTCTGGCCTGGCACCATGCCTTTAATGGCCGAAACAATGCGCTTACCCTGCAAATGCTTTGCCGACAAATGCTGCAAGGATTCCTGAATAAATGCGGCTGGAACGGCCAGAATAATGTAGTCTGCCCCTTTTACCGCGTCGGTGGTTTTCTCAAAAACCTTTACTTTTTTCGGAGAAAGCACCACATCGCTGAGGTAACTCGGGTTGTGGTTGAATTTCCGGATATGGTCGATATCCTTCTGGTTCCGGAGCCACCAGCGAATCTGAACATGATTTTGTTCGCAAAGGATTTTGATAAGCGCGGTCGCCCAGCTCCCTCCGCCTATCACGGCAATTTTAGTATGATTTAAAAAACTCATTGGGCGGGAATGTCAGAATTTGGCTGAAATATGGGGCCAAAATAGCTGAAAATAAAAAATCCTTGCAGCAAAGCCGCAAGGATTTTCCTTTTTAACCTAAACTAAATCGAACTTATTACTTTTTTACAACGCATCAGTTCGGGTTTTCATTTGATTTTTTCCCATCTTTTTTCGGATCTTCCTTCTTTTTTTCGACGAGGTCACCGTTGTTGAGGTTTTTGGACACCGCTATATATGGCCCAGAGATAATCTTGTCGCCGGGTTTCAGCCCCGAAAGGATTTCGATGTTCTCAAAGTCGCTGATACCCGTCTTCACTTCCTTCATTTCAGCCTTACCCTTCACATCGATAAACACCACTTCCTTAATCACTTCCTGCTTCTTAGGCTTCTTGTCGTCCTCATCGCTTGCGGGGGCGTTGTTGTTGGAACCATCGCCTGAGCCCGGGATCACTTGCGGAGTACCTCCACGCGTGGTAACCGCAGCAATGGGCACCGAAACCACGCCATTTTTGCGCTCTGTGATGATCTCTACCGATGCCGTCATACCCGGTTTGAATGGGTAGGATTTTTTCGAACGTGCGGTCATCAGGTCCTTGAAGGATTCATTGAGGATTTTTACTTTCACCTGAAACTCCGTCACGGCATCGGCCGACGTGCTTGCCGCGGATGACGACGATGATGAAAGCGATGCCAGGCCCGCTGCCGTGTTCGCGATTTCTTTTACAACGCCCTTGAACTTGCGACCCGACGAGCTGTAAGCATCCACGTCGATCTCCGCAGTGTCGCCGATCGATACCCGCACAATGTCGTTCTCGTTTACATTCACTCGGACCTCCATATCGGCCAGGTTCGCGATTCGCATCATCTCCGTCCCAGCCATTTGCGACGTACCTACCACACGCTCGCCGGCTTCCACATTCAATAAAGAGACAATGCCGCTAACGGGCGCAAAAATGCTGGTTTTACGAAGATTTTCGGCTGCATCGCGCAAACTCGCCTCTGCGCTTTTGATATTGAAAAGCGCCGCCGCTACATTCGCTTTCGACGATTCAACGTCCTGCTGTGCTACGCCAAAAGTGGACGCGAACTGCTCAAAATCGGCAGAGGAGATCACCTTGTCGGAAAAAAGCTTCTTATTCCGGTCAAAATTGGCTTTCGCCTGAACGAGCCGCGCCTCCGCCTGGGCTACCATTGCTTTGGTTTGCTCATAATTGGCTTTGCTCGAATTGACGGCAGCCTGCGCCCGGGCCATTAGTGATTCGTAATTATCGGGGCGGATTTTCAAAAGCAGCTGCCCTTTTACTACCGAATCGCCCTCGGCCACGTTTAATGCGATGATCTCACCTGAAACGTCCGGACTGAGCTTTACCTCAACTTCCGGCTGCACTTTTCCTGACGCACTTACCCGTTCGATGATATCCGACTTTTTGACGACCGCGTACTCAACTTCCGTCGTTTTGGGTTTGCCGATATAGCCTGCCTGCTTGGCCCCAAACAACCCGCCGATAAGCAGCACCACGACGCCCCCCGTTATCCACCAGATCTGTTTCGAAGATTTACGTGCCATATTTTTTTGATTACGATTTTTTAAAAATAGGTTGCTGATAGTACGGGAATTCTAGAAATCGGAAAGCGGGCGGTTCATATAGAAATCCAGGATTTTTGTCCTGAAAACATAATCATATTTGGTTTGAACCAGGTTACCATTCGCCCTGTCGAGATTGGCTTTGGCGATATTGTATTCGACCGAATTAATGGCTCCCACATCGAAACGCACCTGCGATACGCGGAAAGTTTCCTGCAAAGCCCTAACCTGATTGACAGTCGCCGAGTAACGCTTGGCAGCATTTGTCATATCTATATAAGCCTGTTCTACATTTTTGCGGATCGTCAGCTGCACCTGCTGGGCCTGGTATTCGTAGGTCTTTTGCTGCAATTTCGCATTGGCCACGTTGTACTTCGTCCTGAAATTGTTGAAGATAGGGATCGACAAATTCAGGTTGATAGCTGAGTTGCGGTTGAAGTCGAGCTGGTTGAAATAGCGGAAATTCTGGACGGAACCGTTTGGTGCGCTCACCCGCTGCATGATCGGAACCTGCTTGTTGTCTATCACAACGAAGTCGGTCTCGGAAGGGAGTATGACGGTTGTGTTTCCTGTCCCGTCCCCCACAAACCGTTTCTTCGGCGCTGCGCTGGAATAGGCCGTGTAAATACCGCCATTTAAAGTCAGTGTCGGCATTCCCGCGCCTCTCGCCAGGTCGACATTGATTTTTGAAGCCTCGATCCGCATATTGGCGGCCTTCATTTGTGGCAGATTGTTCAATGCGGTTTCAAAAATCTCCTGAATGGAAGCGTCATACGCCTGCATGGTCGGATCCTTCACCGGAATTTTCACGACATTGATCACCTCGCTGCCTGGCATATTCATGTATTGTTTCAAATTCAGCTTGGCGGTTTCGAGATTGTTCTGGGCATTTACCAGTGTAAGCTCGTCGTTGGCCAGCTGCGATTTCAGGTCGAAAAGGTTACTTTCCGCCAGCGTACCTGCTTCCACGAGTTTGGCAGTGCGTTCAACCTGCAAAAGAGACGCGTCCACCTGCCGCTGCGCTACCATGATCAGTTCCTCATTGGTAACGACCTGCAAGTAACTCAATGCCACATTCAGCATAATGTCGTTGCGGGTCGCCTCGAGGTCTTTGGCGCTGGCCTGGTAGTTAGCATTATTGAATTTGATGTTATTGCTGATCTGAAAACCGCTGAAAAGCGTCACCTGCCCGCCGAGCTGGTAATTGTTGGAGCTCACATTCTGCTGAACGAATTGGTTGGTGAACGGATCGATGTTACGACCGGACCGGAAACCCTGGCTCGCGCTGAAACTGATACTCGGCCACCGCTGCCACTTCGACTGCTCGTAGGTGTTGCCGTTGGTCTGCACGGTAATTTCCGATTGTTTAACCTGCGGATTGGTTTCCAGGGCGATCCGGATGCAATCTTCCAGCGAATAGGTATTGGCCGGCTGACTCACATTTTGCTGCGCCTGGACGGTTTCCGGGACTGTCATTCCACAAAACAATGCCAAAACCAGTGCGGAATAGCGTAAAGAATGAAACATAAGCGGTTTAGAGTTAGATGATCAATATTAGTGCTTACCGCAAAATGCGACCATCCATTTGGTACGGACGGTTGCATTTCCGTGGTAAAGGGCGATTTATCCGAATACTTTCAGGCTCAGTGGAAAAACAGGTAACCAAGCCAAATTCCGGCTACGACACCTATTAAATCGGCGATCAGGCCCGCTACGATGGCATATCTCGTGTTCTTAATTCCGACGGACCCAAAGTAAAGTGCAACGATATATAATGTGGTATCAGCCGATCCATTGAAAATACATACAAGTCTTCCGACGAAAGAATCGGGGCCGAATTGCTTCATGGCATCGATCATCAACGCACGCGCGCCACTACCGCTGAGAGGCTTCATGAGCGCGACCGGCAATGCATCGGTGAAGTCGGTATTGACGCCCGTGGCCGCGAAACCCCATTTTAAACCATCGATAAGATAATCCATCGCGCCGCAGCTACGGAAGGCACTGATCGCCACCAGCAGGCCTACCAGGTAAGGAATGATCGTGACTGAGGTCGTAAACCCGCCCTTGGCCCCTTCTATAAATGCTTCGAAAACATTGACTTTTTTAAACATTCCCCATCCGAGGAAACCCGCTACTACAAAAAGCAATACTGAATTACCCGCCAGGACCGAAATTGTCTCGATCTGCTCCTTCGGCAGGCCTGACAAGTACCACAAGACAATTGCGATCATCGCGGTCACACTGCCGAGGCCGAGCATCACCGTTCTGTTGAAGAGGTTGATCTTCTGCCAGGTGGCCGTGATAATCATACTCACTACGGTAGTCACGTACGTGCCTACTACACACGGGATGAACACATCTGAAGGGCTTTCGGCGCCCAGGATCGCACGTTGGGCGATGATCGACAGGGGGATGATCTGCAAGCCTGAAGTATGCAGCACGAGGAACATGATCTGTGCATTCGACGCCGTATCCTTGCTTGGGTTCAGTTCCTGAAGGCTCTGCATGGCCTTTAAACCAAATGGCGTAGCCGCATTATCCAGCCCGAGAAAATTCGCGGAAAAGTTCATGATCATCTGGCCATTTGCCGGGTGATCCTTTGGAACCTCGGGGAAAAGTTTGTTGAAAAAAGGGCCTATTAAACGTGCGATGACCTGGATGATACCGGCTTTTTCGCCTACATTGAGAATACCCAGAAAGAATGTCATCACACCCGTGAGCGGCAATGCGATATCCATCACAGCCGTTTCGGCCATTTTGAGCATACCTTCCGTAATGGCTTTAAAGGTTTGCACATCACCTGTAAAGATGAATTGCAGGAATGCTATCAGAAAGGCGATTACGAAAAAGGCAACGAAAATATAATTTAAAGCCATATCAGATTGGGGAGTGCAAGGGCAGGATTAGTAATGATTTGTTTATAATGCATTGAGTAAAATATTTCTTTTAATGCAAATAACAAAGGTATATTGCAAACAGCTAGGCCTATCAACAAACCTCGACGATTTTACATGAAGCATTACAGCTTTTTACTCTTTCTGGCACTATTGTGCTGCAACAAACCCAAAAACAACGACGAAAACTCCGCCTCCAACAATGGCGACCCGAGCAAAGCGATCAACGACACCATTCCGCTTACCCGCGAAAAAGTCGAAAACAGCCCCGTAGCGAGTTATAGCGAAAAAGTCAAAGATCCCCTGAACGACTGGCGCCTGGCCGTGGATGTTTACGAAACGAAGCAGACTTTCAAATTTCTGATGAAGATCGAATACATGGCGCAGGAAGCCGAGGACACGCTAACGATCCCGAATTTCGGTATTATGCCCAAGGTAGAAGTGCGGAAGGGCCCCGAGAAAGAATCCTGCATTGTGGGCTTTCTGGATAAGCAGGGAGAATTTAAGGAGTACAAGCTGATCGCTCTAAAGAACAAGCAATTGAAGATCTCGACTTTGAAGTATTATGGACGGGCGCGGTATAGGGTGAGTAAGTAAATTTTCGGATGTTATGAATTCATAATACATATGATATAGTGTGCTGGTATGATCGCAAGTTGAAAATTTCCAATCACATTTCTATACTACACAAAAGGCACAAAAAAAGCCCGGATTACCGGGCTTCCTTTCTATTTGTAATAGCTGCAATTACGCATTAAATACCAGATCCATTTTCTCACGGATGGTCAATAAACGTTTGCGGTCGCCGCCGGGAACTTCGGCCGAAGCCCAGCCCGAGTAGCCGACTTTCTGCAATGCCTTATTTACTTCGGCCCAGTTGCAATCGCCTTCCATCAACTCTACTTCAAAACCCTTCCAAAGACCGAGGTCATTTTGCTTTTTCAAGCTATATTCCTTCAAATGGAGCTTCAAAATACGTTTGTTCAATGCTTCAATCCAGGAAACCGGCCAGCCGTAACGAAGTACGTTTCCGATATCCATGTACCAGCCAACCATAGGATGCTTAAAGTCATCAACAAACTTTGCTGCTTCCAACGGACTCAGCAAAAACTGGTTCCAAACGTTTTCGATAGCTATTTTGACACCTGTTTTTTCAGCAATGGGGAGTAACTTACGGATCTCTGCCTGAGAACGTTCATAGGCTTCACCATAGGTAACAGAGGCGTTCACCACTCCTGGTACAACGAGCACCGTGCTGCCACCATATTCCTTCGTATCCCACAATGCTTTTTCAATAGACTTGACGCACTCTTCCCGCTTCTTTGGGTCAGGATCAGACAATGGCAGCTTCCAGTGCATTGAATTTACTGTTCCGGGAATCAGCAAACCGGTTTTATCTCTGGCCGCAAGGACCTCTTTCATATCCAGTTTGTCCGGAGAATCGAGCTCAACACCGTCATAACCCAGATCTTTCAGTAACTTAAACTTGTCCATTACTGATAAATCTTCCTTGATCATCCCCCACATCAAGCTCTTTTTCACCATTGGGCGTGCGGCTGCCGGTGCCGCTTCTGCCGCAGAAAGGACAGAGGAACCTACCGCCACGGCAGATGCTGCCATGGCGGTGTTTTTAAGAAAATCTCTTCTTTGCATAAAGTATCAGGAGAATGCAGTGATACCTGGTTTGGCCACCTCTACAACCGGTGGTTTCATGTCGAAGCTGTAAGTATCAGGTCCCAGCTTCTCGGTAGAGTTCAAAGCCTCATTCCAGGTAACGCGTTTGCCGGTATAGGCTGCCATTCTACCCATAATGGCGGTCAAGGTACTGTGTGCCATGAATTCGCCGTCGTTGATGAGCTTACCGCTACGAATAGACGCAAACAGTTCATTATGCTCCGTCTGGTACATATCGTTTTGGACACCTTCATATTTCCATGGATTGGCACCAGTAATCTCGTGCACGTTGCGTGCGCAGTTCACCATCGCACTTCCCTTGGTACCAAGCGTTTGTACGAGATAGCTATTTTCGCAGTTGGCCTGCTGACGTGAATGGTGGAAGCCTTTCACACCATTGTCGTAATCGTAAACAACCGAGAAGTGGTCGAAAATATTACCGAACAGCGAGTCGGTACGAACCTGACGGCCGCCTGTTCCTACCACCGAAACCGGCAGCTTACCACCCATTGCCCACGCCATCATGTCGATACTGTGAACAGCCTGTTCTACGATATGATCACCGGCGAGCCAGGTATAATACGTCCAGTTGCGAAGCACGTATTCTGCGTCTGTCCAGCCGGATACGCGTGGGAACGACCACAGGGTACCGGTATCGTAAGTGTTATAAATCGCCGTGATGTCGCCCACCGCGCCGTCGAGGATACGCGCGAAGCTTGCACGTTTCGGCTCGTGGTAGCGCCAGCAGAAGCCCGACATCAGGGATACATTCTTTTGTTTTGCCAATTTCGCTGCATCCAACACTTTGCGAACACCGGGAGCGTCAACCGCCACAGGTTTTTCGCAGAATACGTGCTTGCCTGCATTGATAGCAGCAGTCAGGTGCTCAGGACGGAAATGAGGAGGCGTAGCAAGCAGCACCACATCCACACCCGAGTCCAATACTTTTTTGAAAGCATCGAACCCAATGAACTTGCGTCCTTCATCCACTTTCACTTTCGGCCCGTGCACTTTGGTAAGGTTTTCAAGCGACGCGTCCATTTTGTCCTTGAAAATGTCGCCCATTGCCCACAGAACCACGTTTGGATCGGCTTTCAAAGCCTGGTTTGCAGCGCCCGATCCACGGCCGCCGCAACCGATCAAACCTACTTTGAGGGTATCGGCGTTTACGCCTGCAAAAGCGCGATTGGGGTTCAGAATTGCGAAGGTTGGTAATGTACTACCTGCCAATGCAACTCCCGCCATTTTCAAAACATCTCTCCGAGAAGTACTCATTGTCAATTAAGGATTAGGTGATGGAATGACTGTTTTTGTTGATTTTCTGTTGATAATGCCAGTGATCCGGGATCTTGAAGGCATTAAAGTTAATGCAAAACCGCAATATTTCCTGCTAATATAAACCAAAATTTCCATTTGCGTGCTCGACCACACACAAAAGTTATTACATGTTGATTTTACAATTTATATAGTTTTATATCTTCGAACTTCTGTTTTCTGAATATGGTCCTTGAAAATTTACTGCTGATAATATCGCTCCTTTTTGTAGTATCGATGCTCACGATGCTCAGCGAAAAGATTGGTATTTCCTACCCTATTTTCCTCGTCATCGCAGGCTTGCTGATCGGCGTCATTCCCGGAATGCCGCATATTCAGCTCGAACCCGACTGGGTTTTCCTGATCTTCCTGCCGCCATTGCTTTACGAAGCCGCCTGGAATACTTCCTGGAAAGACTTCTGGGCATCCAGGCGGGCGATCGGCCTGCTGTCCATCGGGCTGGTCGTATTTACAGCTACTGCCGTGGCGTATATCACGCACGCGCTCATCCCAGGTTTCACATTAGCAATGGGTTTTGTGCTCGGGGGTATCATCTCACCGCCCGATGCCGTAGCGGCTACTTCTGTTTTGCACGGGTTGAAAGTCCCCAAACGCGTCGTCACGATTCTCGAAGGTGAAAGTCTTGTAAACGACGCATCCTCACTGATCGTATTCCGTGTGGCCTTGGCGACGATCGAAACCGGCAATTTCGTCCTCTGGAAGGCGGGCGCCGATTTTCTCATGGTAGCAGCAATGGGCGTCATCATCGGGCTCGCCATTGCACATGTGCTGTACGTCGTGCACCGTTTTTTTCCCACCACGCCAAGCATCGACACTGCGCTCACATTTATCTCGCCTTATTTAATGTACGTCACAGCCGAACATTTCCATTATTCGGGCGTACTGGCGGTGGTGAGTGGCGGGCTATTCCTGAGTTTCCGGGCGCATGAGTTGTTTACTTACCAGTCGCGCATGCAAACCAATTACGTATGGCAAACAGTGGTTTTCCTCCTGAACGGCATTGTATTCATCCTGATCGGGCTGCAATTGCCCGAGGTAATAGAAGGGCTAAACGAATATACGGTTACCGAAGTGGTAAGTTATGCGGTCATTATCAGCATCGTCACGATCCTGATCCGCATTATCTGGGTTTTTCCAAGTACCTATATTCCAAGGATGCTTTTTAAGTCTGTTCGTGAGAAAGAGGTAAGGCCAGCCTGGCAGCCGGTATTCATCGTGGCATGGAGCGGAATGCGCGGTGTTGTTTCACTAGCGTCTGCATTAGCCATACCCTTATTGGTAAATGGAAAGGCATTTCCCCACCGGGATTTGTTCCTTTTTATCACATTTGTTGTAATCCTGTTCACCTTGGTATTTCAGGGACTTAGCCTGCCCTATTTAATCAAATGGCTCAAAATCGAAGACAATGGCGACAACCTGGAAAGAGAGAATGCCCTGATGAACTCTCGTTTGGCGACGGTAAGCCTCGATTATATGAAATCCAATTACGACGGGGAAATACAGGATTTCGAACCGTTCAGGCTTTTGAAAGAACGCTACGAAAAGATCATCGAAATGGCCGACTACAAACTGTTGCATTCTGACGACGACACGTCGGTCAGCTACGTGCGCAAATACCGCACGATGTTACTTGAAATTATCGATGTAAAAAGGGACGAAATACTAAAATTACGAGAGGAAAGAACCTGCTCCAACGAAATGATCAAGACCAAAGAACACGAGCTGGATCTCGAAGAAGCAAGGCTCCGCAGGTCACCCTAATCCGGGATACTAATCCCATTGTACTTCCACTACATAATCGCGAAGATCGATGGTCGTGAATTTCTCGTTGCTCTGGCGTTTGAGCGATACTTTGCCGTTTTGCACCTTCGCTACCTGCTGTGCGATCACGTCCTTTTCATTCCTCTTGCGGTAAACGGCTACCATCGAATCCTGGCTGATCACATCCACCTCGCAGGTGCGGCCTTTGGCGGTAACCAGTTTGGAGTTGTTGGGCAAATACGGCGCCTTCGCGAGCGCGAGTGCACGGGAAGCCTGGGGCACACCGTAGCCGACATAGTTGTTGCCGTAAGGATACAGATGTGACGACTTCTCGATGAGCGATATCAGTTCTTTATTCGAAAGCTGCGGGTTGGCTTGCAAAAGGCAAGCCGCAAAACCTGTTATCACCGGAGCTGAAAGCGAGGTTCCGTATAACGAGAAGCAGGAAACATTCGGTTTTACATACGACAAAAACTCCGGCCCTATGCTGCTGTAACCAATGCGGTTCCAGAGTTTGCCATTGGTAGCCCCTACCGAAAGCACGCCTTTAGCGTCGGCGGGAGCGGAAACGATGCCCCAGCTTTTATCGTCTCCCTCATTTCCGGCGGAAACGATGATCATAATGCCTTTTTTATCAGAAGCAATCTGCGCTGCTTTGCTGATAGCGCTCGTTTTACCGTCCATTTGTGCCGGCTGATAGTTCTCTCTCGGGTCCGAAAAACCTTTGGCATAACCCAAAGAAGTATTGATCAGGCGAACCCCCAGGCTGTCCATCCATTCCATCGCTGCGATCCAATTATCTTCTTCCCCACGGTATTCGCGCATGGAGTAGTCGGTGCGGGCGAGGTAGAATTTGGCATTGGTGGCCATACCATATTGCACCTGGTCCTGGTAATCGATACCTGCAATTGCGGCGAGGACTTCGGTACCATGCATGTCGGAAAACGACTCTGCGGTACTGAAGAGCAGATCGCCGGGGCGGCCCGGCTTCACGTAGTCTCTAACCCCCAATATCCTTTTATTGGAAAAAACCTGTGAAAGGGAAAGGGAAGAATCCGCACCGTAGAAACCGGCATCGATAACACCGATGGTAACATCCTTTGCTGTAATGTTCTCTTTTAAAAATGCATTAGCCTGCACCTGCGACATCACTGGCGCCATTTGCGCTTTTTCCGTCGGCTGCGTCCTGGCAATGTAAAAACCCGGATCGATCATCACCACATCCGCCACAAAATCCAGCTCCTTTACTTTCATCGCCTGCTCGCTGGTCATATTTGCAGATACCGCATTCAGCCATTTGGAGCGGTTGATGATATTGACCGATTGCCCCTTCAATGCCGCTTCATACTCTTTTTTAACCGGTAAATCGGTTTCATCCGAAAGTGCCAGCCCCAGCTTTTGCCTGTTTTCCAGCGTCAGCGACGAAACCGCAGGGGTTCCTGCCAGATCTTTGTTTTTCAGATAAATCCAATATTTCGGTCTTGCTGACAATACCAACGGCACAAATACAAACGCAAGCAAAAACAATCTTCTCATCAACGGCATTAGTTAGGTATTCTTAATCAATTTGGCAAAACAACACTTTCAAAACTGCATTTGCGAGGCCTGAGACCGTTCCGCACATGGGCAGAAGTTTAGAATTTTTGAACAAGATAAACGTAATTTTACAAATTAAATTACCTGATCCGAAAAAATACAGACATGCGATATTCCCCCATCGACCAAAAACTATTTATCGAAAACAGACGCCGTTTAACGACTTTGCTCAAACCTAAATCACTGGCAATTCTTAACGCCAACGATATTATGCCCACCAATGCGGACGGCACTATGGGTTTCAAACAAAACAGCGACTTGTTTTACCTAACGGGCGTCGATCAGGAGGAAACGATCCTGCTTATTTTCCCCGATCACCCCGACCCAAAGTTCCGCGAAGTCCTTTTCCTCCGCGAAACGAACGAAGTTATCGCCGTATGGGAAGGCGAAAAACTCACCAAGGAACAAGCCCGCGCCGCCACCGGCATTCAAAACATTTACTGGATGCACCAGTATGAAACCGTGTTTGGCAATATCGTTTTCGAAGCTGAAAACGTGTACCTCAACACCAACGAGCACACCCGCAGCGACTCCTACGTGCAATCGCGCGACGCGAGGTTTATTGTGGATTTCAAAAACCGTTACCCATTGCACAACCTCGTGCGCCTCGCGCCACTGATGCACCAGCTGCGCGCGGTGAAGCAGCCGGAGGAAGTCTCATTACTGCAAAAGGCCTGCGATATTACAAAGCAGGGTTTTGAAAGAGTATTGAAATTCGTGAAACCCGGCGTTCATGAGTTTGAGATCGAAGCGGAGCTACTGCACGAATTTGTCCGCAATCGCTCGAAAGGCTTTTCCTACCAGCCCATTATTGCTTCCGGCGCAAATGCGTGCGTGCTGCATTACATTCAAAACGATCAGGTTTGCAAAGACGGCGACATTCTCCTTCTGGACGTCGCCGCCGAATACGCCAACTACGGCGCCGACCTCACCCGCAGCATTCCTGTAAACGGCCGCTTCACCAAACGCCAGCGCGATGTGTACGATGCCGTTCTGCGTGTTTTCAAAGCCGCCAAGGGGTTGCTCGTGCCAGGCAATATCTGGGACGAATACCACCAGGAAATCGGCCGCATTATGGAGAGCGAACTCATCGGCCTCGGGCTTATCACCAAAGAAGACATTGAAAAACAGGATCCCGACCTGCCCGCCTACAAAAAATACTTCCCGCATGGCACCTCCCACTTTCTCGGCCTCGACATCCACGATGTAGGCAACAAATACCGCCGCTTCGAAGCGGGTATGGTTTTCACCTGCGAGCCAGGGATTTACATTCGGGAAGAAGGATTAGGGATTCGATTGGAGAACGATATTCTGATTACCGATAACGGGAATGTGGATCTGATGGCGCATATTCCGCTGGAACCGGAGGAGATTGAGGAGTGGATGAATGGTGAGTGATTCTTTGTAAATTTGTTGAATAGCATTATTATTCATCCAATTACATACACTGAAATTATGGCTAGAAAACAAGAACTCTCTGCACAGGAAGCCGTGACCGAGGCGAAGCGCTACCTGAACAACGCAAATGAAATTCTCCGTGAAAAGGGCGCCAAGGAAGATGGCTTTTATCAAGATTCCAAGTACGTAAAAATGGCCGGGCATACTGCCTATTCCGGAGTTCTTTTTGCGTTGGACCATTATTTCGGCAAGAAAGCGAAAGGCCGGAAGGATGTTGACTGGTATAGAATAAACCTTTCAAAAGAGGATCGAAAAATACTCGACTCTTTCACAACCGTTTACGAACAGCTACACCTTGTTATGGCTTACGATGGCGTAGGCCACGACGACGTAGTAAAAATCGGATTCAGAGAAGCCGAACGCATCATCGAGTGGATCGAAACGCGGACGGCAGCCGCAGCTTAATATAAAAATAAATGCGAAGCCGGGGAGGTCGACGATCTGCCCGGCTTTATTATGAATACAAATCACATTGAATGGAACTGCTTCCCGAAGACATTTATAAACTCCTCATTTCCTTCGTCCTCGGCGGTATCATCGGCGCGGAGCGCGAGTACCGCAGTAAATCGGCTGGATTACGGACGCTCATTCTGATTGCAATGGGGTCGACGCTGTTTACGATCCTTTCCATTAAGATCAGTTCGGATGCCGGGCGGATCGCCGCCAACATCGTGACGGGGATAGGTTTTATCGGTGCGGGGATCATTTTCCGGGAAAACAACCGGGTCGTCGGGATTACGACGGCGGCCATCGTGTGGGTTACTGCGGCGGTGGGGATGGGTATCGGGGCCGGGTTTTATGAAGTGTCGATCATTTGTTTCGTGATTTCGGGCATGACGTTGGTGATTTTGTCACCCGTACAGAAGTTTATCCGCCGGAAAAGCCAGATCCGGAATTACCGCCTGATGTGTGTGTACCAGAGGAAGACTTTGAAAACCTACGAGAACCTTTTCAAAGAATATGACCTGAAAATCCTTCGCGGCGAACAGAGCCGGATCGGCACCCACATTACCGGGAGCTGGACGTTGCAAGGCTCGGAAAGAAAGCACGAAAAACTTACCCACCACCTCCTCAACGACCCGGATATTCTTGAATTTGATTTTTAACCATCAGTTACAAATGATATTAGTTTTTCATTAAAACTGATATCAATCATGCCGTAAATTGAGCCAAAAGTGCCTCTACTACGTTATAAATAGCCGACGGGAAACTTTATGAAGGCAAACAGGCATTATACCAATAACCCAGCATCCGTCATACATTTACACGGCCTGAACCGGTAAATATGATCACAGACAACAGTTATGTCCGATATTATTAAACAAAAAATTTGGGAGATCATCGCTTCCCGTACCTCAGCAAGCGAGGCGGAATGGTTGCAGCAAAAAGGCGTTACCACGCCGAGCGTCGCCACGCCGGGCGTATCCACGCCGGAACCTTCCGCACCCATTGAACTGATGACGGCCTTCGTGGCAGCCCCCAGGTTCCTGTCTAAAAAAATTATCAACACCTCAGATGCCGAAAAAGCCGCTCTTAACCTCGAAATTCCGGGCTTTTCGGTCGAGGGATGGTCATTGGTAAGGCTTAGCCGCGTGTGGCTGCTTACACAACTGGACCCTTCTGTAAAAGAGGAATACATCAAAAACATTGAAACGCTGTTCGATACGGCTGAAATGAATGAGCTTGTGGCGCTTTATTCCGCGCTGCCGCTGCTCTCATACCCTGATCAATGGCTTTTTCGCGCTACCGATGCCGTTCGGTCCAATATGGGTTTTGTATTTGATGCGATTGCATTGCATAACCCTTATCCGGAGAAGTATTTCAGCGAACTGGCCTGGAACCAGCTCGTACTCAAAACGATATTCAACGACAAGCCTGTTCATTTGATAGAGGGGCTGGCAAACCGCTCGAATGAGAAGCTGGCAGTGACGCTGTCGGATTTCGCGCACGAGCGCTGGGCAGCCGGGCGTAGCGTACCTGCTCAGGTGTGGAGACTCACCGGTAAATATCTAACCCCGACGCTTCTTGCCGATATGCAGCATTTGTTTGATTCGGAAAAAGAAGAAGACCGCCAGGCGGCAGCATTGGCCTGTGGAGAAGCGTCGCTTCCGGCCGCCAACTACCTGCTGGCCAAGTACACCGATCTCGAAAAATCAGTAAAATCCGGCGCACTCACCTGGGCCGACCTCGAACATTGACATTATGTGCCTGAACCATAACGATACCACCCCGAATCCTTCGCATTTCGAAGACAGCGAAGAAGCCAGCCACGCCCCCGCGCACCGCGACATTGCCTGGAACGATTACAAGGACCTCATCAAGGGAATGCGCTTTTTCGACCCGCATATCCACATGGTTTCCCGTACAACCGACGACTACCAGGCCATGAACCAGGCCGGCATCGTGGCGCTCATCGAACCCGCATTCTGGGTCGGCCAGCCACGGACTGGATTATCGACCTTTAAGGATTATTACAGCAGTCTGGTGGGATGGGAAAGGTTCCGTTCCTCACAGTTTGGGATAAAACACTATTGTACCATGGGCCTCAATTCCCGTGAGGCCAACAACGAGCCGCTGGCAGAGCAGGTCATGGAGATCCTGCCTTTGTACATATACAAAGAAGGCGTCGTTGGCGTAGGCGAGATCGGTTTCGACGACCAGACGCCCGCAGAAGAAAAATATTACCGCCTCCAACTTGAACTGGCAAAAAAAGCAAACCTGCCCGTACAAATCCACACGCCGCACCGCGACAAGAAAAAAGGCACAGAGCGCAGCATGGCCATTGCATTGGAACACGGCCTCGACCCTTCGTGGGTGATTGTGGACCATAACAATGAAGAAACCGTGAAAAGCGTACTTGACCAGGGTTTTTACGCTGCATTTACCATTTATCCTTTTACCAAAATGGGCAATGAGCGGATGGTAAAAGTGGTGGAACAATATGGGCCCGAACGTATTATGATCAATTCCGCCGCCGACTGGGGTATTTCTGATCCGCTGGCAATCCCGAAAACGGCCGCATTGATGAAGATGCGCGGCATTTCCGACGAAACGATCCGCCTCGTAACCTACCAAAATGCAATCGATGCGTTCGGCAAGAGCGGGCAGATCGACGTGACCGATTTCGAATCGGGCTATGCGGTGGATCAATCTGCAAAGTTCCATGGTAACAGTATTCTGAGAGGTGGCCAGCAGCCTGCTCCGGTGAAGGACTCTTTAGTGATCAATTAAAGTGAGCAGCCTCAAACCTTATTTGCAACTGACGCGTCCGGCCAATCTGGTGACTGCCATCGCGGACATCCTGGCCGGTATGGCCATTGCACAGTTTACTTTCTCGGATTTTTCACCCGCATGGCTCGTACTTTCAACGCTTGGCCTCTACGGCGGCGGCGTGGTGATGAACGACGTTTTCGACGCCAAACTGGACGCTGTCGAGCGCCCCGAGCGGCCTATACCGAGCGGCAAAGTTCCGCTGGCACAGGCTGCGACCATGGGGATTTCGCTATTGCTGCTAGGCATTATCGCGGCAGGTGCATTCAGCCTGCAAAGCGGCATGATCGCCGTCGTAGTTGCCATGCTCACCATTTTGTACAACCGTTTTGCCAAACATCACGTGTTCTTCGGTCCGCTCGTAATGGGCATGTGCCGGGGCGGCAACCTGATCCTCGGCATGAGCGTGCTGCCCGAATCGTTCCGGCAATGGGCATTCATTGCTATTTTCCCGATTATGTACATTGGTGCGATCACGCTGATCAGCCAGGACGAGGTGCATGGCGGCAAGAAGCGTACATTATATATCGCAGCGTTCCTTTACCTGGCCGTACTTGCGGCGCAGTTGACCATCGCGCAAGGAAAGGGTAATATTTTATTCACGATTCCATTTGTGTTGCTGCATGCGTGGTTCATTTTCCGGCCGCTCTGGAATGCCATGCAAAACCCGATCGGCCCGCTGATTGGTAAGGCTGTAAAAGCGGGGGTTATCTCGCTGATTGTCATGAATGCGTCCTGGTGCGCGGCGTTTGGCTTGCTACCGATTGCCATTGCAGTGCTCGCATTACTGCCGCTTTCCATGTATTTGGCGAAGGCATTTGCGGTTACTTAATAGCGGAAGAAAAGGAGGAAAGGAGCATGGAGAAAGGAATCGAGGAGCGCGGCTCCGGCCTCATAAATAAATTGGACGATGACAGGACGGGGAAAAGCTATTAATTTTAGTCTTTATATCAATGATTTTGAGCCGCGTTTGAACGGATCGTGTTTTCAAACGTTTTATTTACAAATACCCACTTTGCTAGTGTAATGCAGAATTCAATGCAAACCATAAAACAACGTTTCCAGGTGGAGTACAACTATGCTGTATTCTTCACCCAACACCTTTTTGACGCCCAGAACCCGTTACTGAAAGATTTTTTTCAAGACTATACCGAGCAGGGCTTTCAGCGCAAGGCCCTGGTGATCGTGGACGAGGGGTTTGAACAGACACAGCCGGAGCTGAAAAACCAGATCCGCTCCTATTTTGCACAAAATGTGACGCATATCCAGCTGGCGCCCGAAATTATCGTGGTACCAGGAGGGGAAGCTTGCAAAAATGATCCGTCACAATTCGATAAGCTTGTGGAAGCCGTCGATGTGTTTGGGATTGACCGCCATTCTTTCGTGATAGGCATCGGTGGCGGCGCAGTGCTCGACCTCGTAGGTTATGCCGCTGCAGTTTCGCACCGGGGTATCAAGCTGATCCGCATTCCGACGACCGTTCTCGCACAAAACGATTCCGGCGTAGGAGTTAAAAACAGCATCAATTTCCACGGTAAAAAGAACTTCCTCGGCACATTTGCACCGCCGGTGGCCGTTTTCAACGACCTTACCTTCCTGCGCACGCTCGACGATCGCGACTGGCGCGGCGGGCTCGCCGAAGCTGTGAAAGTGGCATTAATCAAGGACGCAGCATTCTTTGAATGGATCGAAGAACACGCGGCAGCACTCGCAGCCCGCGATGAAGAAGCCATGGCCTACCTCATCCACCGTTGCGCCGAAATGCATACCGACCACATTGCCGGCGGAGACCCGTTCGAATTCGGTTCTTCCCGCCCACTCGACTTTGGTCATTGGGCTGCGCATAAGCTCGAATACCTGACCGGTTTCCAGGTCCGCCACGGCGAAGCGGTGGCCATCGGTATTGCATTGGATTGTGTGTATGCTAATAAAATAGGTATGCTCGCTGAGGGCGACCTGCACCGCATTATAGATGTGCTTACCAAAGTCGGTTTTGACTTATACCATTCCAAACTGGCTGAAAACGATAAAATCAATCTCCGCAACGGTTTGCAGGAATTCCGCGAGCATTTGGGCGGCAGGCTCACCATTATGTTGCTGGAAAGAATCGGTAAAGGCGTTGAAGTGCATGAACTGGATGCCGACATTATCGCACAGTCGGTGGATTACCTCGAAAGTTCAAAAATTATCCCTGCATGATCACGCCTTACGGACACCTTACCTATTGCAGCAACATACATCCCGGTGAAAAATGGGAAGATCATTTCCGGTCGCTGCGCGAGAGCATTCCTTACATACGGGAGCAACTTGCTCCCGGTAAGCCTTTTGGCCTCGGGCTGCGTGTTGCCAACGAAGCTTCGATCGAGCTGAGCAAGCCGGAGATCCTGGCCGAGTTCAAAAACTGGTTGGACGAGCAAAATGTATATGTGTTTGTAATCAATGGCTTTCCCTACGGCGGTTTCCACAATACCCGCGTGAAGGACGACGTACATACGCCCGACTGGACGACCGTCGACCGCCTCGCCTACACGAAACGCCTTTTCAACATCCTGGCCGCATTGCTGCCTGCCGAAATGCATGGAGGTGTTTCCACCCCGCCGCTCTCCTACCGCCTTTGGTGGAAAACCGAAGCGGACAAGCAGCAAGCCACCGAGAAGGCTACCGATCATATTCTCGAACTGCTCGACGAACTGATCCGCATTGAAAAGGAAAACGGGAAGTTCCTGCATTTGGACATTGAACCCGAACCGGATGGCATTCTCGACAACACCGAAGATTTTGTAACCTGGTATACCAACCTATTGCTTCCGAAGGGCACTATTTATTTAGTAGAAAAATACGGAATCGATGCCGACGAAGCTCACGCGCTCATTTTGAAGCATATTCAATTATGCTACGACATTTGCCACGCCGCGGTAGGTTTTGAAAAACCGGAAGATATTCTCGATTCATTAAATGAATTTGGTATTAAAGTCGGCCGCATTCAGGTGAGCTCGGCTTTGAAAGTGAATTACACCGCTGAGCGGGAGATTAAACGCAAAGCTATCGAAACCTTCGACGAGCCTGTGTACCTGCACCAGGTAGTAGCCCGCCACGATGACGGCCACTTCACCCACTACCCCGATTTGAAAGAGGCATTGACCGACTGGAATGAAACCCACGAGGAGTGGCGCGTGCATTTCCACGTTCCGCTGTTTGTGAATACCTACGGCGTGCTGGATTCGACGCAGGGAGATATTGTTCAAACACTCGCATTGCAAAAAGAAGCCCCCTTCTCGACATACCTCGAAGTGGAAACCTACACCTGGGGCGTACTACCTGAGGATATGCAGAAACCCATCGGCGAATCCATCGTGCGCGAGCTCGAATGGGTGAAGAAAGTCCTGAATTATGAATAAAACTGTTGTAATTGATATTGTAGGGCTGAGCGCCAACCTGATCGGCGAACATACGCCGTTTTTGGATGCTTATATCAAAAAACGCCACCTTACGCCCATTAAACCGGTGCTCCCGGCGGTTACGACCACTTCCCAGAGCACTTATGTGACGGGCAAATGGCCCGCAGAGAATGGCATCGTCGGCAATGGCTGGTACGACCGGGAAGATTCGGAAGTGAAGTTCTGGAAGCAGTCGAACAAGCTCGTGCAGGGCGATAAGATCTGGGATAATGCGAGAAAGCAGGACCCTAATTTTACGGTTTCGAAAATGTTCTGGTGGTATAACATGTACTCCACCGCCGACTGGTCGGTAACTCCGCGGCCGCAATACCACGCCGACGGTGTGAAAGCCCCCGACTGCTATACCTACCCGCCCGAGTTGCGCGACGAATTGCAGTCCGAACTAGGTCAGTTCCCGCTGTTCAATTTCTGGGGACCCAATGCGAATATCAAATCCACCCGCTGGATCGCCGACGCTTCGATGTCTGTCGAAAAAAGACATAACCCGACGCTGACACTCATTTACCTGCCGCACCTCGATTATTGTTTGCAGAAATTCGGCCCGGATTTTTCTAAAATCAGCAAGGAATTGCATGAGATCGACGAGGTGGTTAAGGATCTCATTCAGTTTTACGAAGCACGCGATGCGAAGATTATCCTGCTTTCGGAATATGGTATTAATCCGGTCGACAACCCGATTCATATCAACCGCATTCTGCGCAATGAAGGACTGATTTCAGTTCGTAACGAGCGCTGGTATGAGCTGCTGGATGCCGGTGTTTCCAAAGCATTCGCCGTTTCCGACCACCAGATCGCACATATTTACTTAAACGATCCTGCTGTAAAAGAGCGGGTCATGCAGGTTTTGAAGAAAACACCAGGCATTGACCTCGTTCTCGATAAAGAGGCTCAGAAAGAATACCACATCGATCATCAGCGCTCCGGGGATATTGTGGTCGTTGCGAAGCCAGACAGCTGGTTTACCTACTACTACTGGCTCGACGACGCGAAAGCACCGGATTACGCGCATTTGGTGGACATTCATCGCAAACCGGGCTATGATCCGGTAGAGATGTTTATGGATCCTAAAAATCCGTTGATTAAGCTCCGCGCAGGTTATAAGCTTGCCCGCAAATTACTGGGCTTCCGATATTTAATGGATGTAATTCCACTGGATGCGACGCTGGTCAAAGGTTCGCACGGAGGGATTAATATTTCCAAAGAATACTACCCGGTCATCGTCACCGACCAGGCGGCCGAAAAGCAGGAGCTGGAAGCAGTAGATGTGTACGACGTTATCTGGAAACACCTGATTTAAAATCTATTCCAAAATTAAACAGGCTTTCATGACGTTGTTGTAGAAACTTACTACTACGACCTCATGAAAGCCATACTTCGCCTGACCATCGTTCCGCTGGCATTCGCTCTTGCCACTTTTGCCTGCAAATCCGACGATCCGAAAACACCCGAAGATTCCGAACTTCCGGAGAACACGATCGATTCCAAAGACATATTTCCGGCATTGACGTTCAGCCTGCCGGTCGACCTGGTTCAGGCACCTGGTGACAGCAGTAAATTCTTCGTCGTGGAACAAGGCGGAGTTGTTAAAGTATTTTCCAACAGTGAAAATACATCTTCCAGCACTACATTTCTCGACATTAAAAGCAAGGTAAGATCAGGCGGCGAGCGCGGGTTGCTTGGCCTCGCATTTCATCCGGATTTTAAAACCAACGGCTACTTCTTCGTCAATTACACTTCCGGTACGCCGCTGAAAACGGTAATCGCTCGTTACAAAGCCACCAGCGCCACCCAGGCCGATCCCGGGAGTGAGGCGGTGTTATTCACCTTCAATCAGCCCTACGACAACCACAACGGCGGCTCAATGCAATTCGGAAAAGACGGCTACCTCTATATTGCCACTGGTGATGGCGGAAGCGGCGGTGACCCGCAGAACAATGCGCAGAACCTGAAAAGTCATTTGGGCAAAATCCTGCGTGTGGATGTCAACGGGACCTCGAAAGGTAATTACAGCATTCCCGGCGACAATCCTTACGCGACCGGCACCACCGGCAATCTACCCGAAATATATGCTTACGGCCTTCGTAACCCGTGGCGCATCAGCTTCGACATGGGTAGCGACCGGCTTTTCGCGGGCGACGTCGGCCAGAACGAGCGCGAGGAGATCGATATTATCACGAAAGGCGACAACTACGGATGGCGCATCAAGGAGGGTGTCGATTGCTATAATCCTTCGTCCAATTGCAATGCACAAGGACTTATAGAACCCGTCCACGATTACAGCCAGGATAATGGCGACCGCTCGATCACAGGCGGATATGTATACCGCGGCTCCGCTATTCCCGCGCTGGCTGGCAAGTACATTTACGGCGATTACGTGAGTGGGCGAATCTGGGCGCTCGAACTCGACGGCAACACGCGGAAAAGCAACACGCTGATCCTGGAAGGCAAAGGCAATATTTCGTCTTTCGGCCAGGATATCAAGGGTGAAGTGTATTATCTCAACTATGGTGCAGGCAAGGTGATGAAGGTGGTTAACGGAAATTTAAATTGAAAAATTAACCGGCCGTCCTATCTTTGCCGGAAATTTAAAACTATTAAAATGTCCAAGGTTCTTATCATTGGCGCAGGAGGTGTCGGTAGTGTTGTGGCACACAAATGCGCATTGAACAGCAATGTTTTCACCGAAATAATGCTCGCCAGCCGCACCAAGGCAAAATGTGATAAAATAGCAGCCGAAATCAAGGAAATGCACGGGGTAGAGATCCAGACCGCTCAGGTGGATGCCGACATCGTGGCCGAAACCGTGCTGCTTATCAAGCGTTTCCAACCCAAAGTGCTCATCAACGTGGCGTTGCCCTACCAGGATCTTACGATCATGGATGCTTGCCTCGAAACCGGCGTGCATTACCTCGATACCGCCAATTACGAACCAAAAGACGTTGCAAAATTTGAATACAGCTGGCAATGGGCTTACCAGGAGCGCTTCAAAGAGGCGGGACTGATGGCCGTTTTGGGCTGCGGTTTCGACCCGGGCGCGACACAGGTTTTCACTGCGCATGCCGCCAAGCACCATTTCGACGAAATGCATTACCTGGATATTATCGACTGTAACGCAGGCGATCACGGCAAGGCATTTGCGACCAACTTCAATCCTGAAATCAACATCCGCGAGATTACCCAGCCGGGCCGCTATTGGGAAAACGGTGCATGGGTCGAAATCCCTGCAATGTCAATTCATAAACCAATCGATTACCCTGGAATCGGACCGAAAGAGAGCTACGTGCTTTACCACGAAGAACTTGAATCGCTCGTAAAGAACTTCCCTACCCTTAAACGTGCGCGTTTCTGGATGACGTTCGGCCAGGCTTACATTACGCACCTGAATGTGCTCGAAAATGTAGGTATGACAAGCATCAAACCGATCAAATTCAACGGTATGGATATCGTTCCCCTCGAATTCCTGAAAGCGGTACTTCCCGCTCCCGATACTTTGGGCGAGAACTACTCAGGCCAGACGTCCATCGGCTGCCAGATTAAGGGTATCAAAGATGGGGTGGAAAGAACTTACTATGTTTGGAACAACTGCGACCACGCTGAATGCTACCGCGAAGTACGCGCACAGGCTGTGAGCTACACAACGGGTGTTCCTGCGATGATCGGTGCCATGCTGATGCTGACGAATGAAGAATGGATGAAGCCTGGCGTTTACAATGTAGAAGAATTGAACCCCGATCCTTTCATGCAGCTGCTGAACGTTCACGGTTTGCCATGGCACGAAGCGGTGGACATTGCGCTTCCCCACGAATATTGATAAAAATGTCACGCTGACATTAGTCAGCCTGAGCGCAGTCGAAGGCAGTCCGTACGATACAACCGGCATCGTGCATGCGCTTCGACTTCGCTCAGCGTGACAACGTTATCCTTCCATCGTAATTACCGCCCGCGTACAGACCCCTCCTATCGGCGGATTGAATTTAGAGACTTTCACAGTGACTTTCTCGACCGTCGGGTAATGCTCACGTATTTTCTCAATTACATTAAAACCAATGTGTTCCAAAAGCTTGGCCGGTTCTTTCATGACCTTGGCCGTGAGCTGGTAAATGGTTTCGTAGTTGACGGTCTCACTTAGCTTGTCGTGCTGCGCGGCGCTAAAAAAGTCGGTGGTAATGGTAATGTCCAGGGCGTATTTGTTGCCGATACGTTGTTCTTCGGGGTAATAGCCGTGGTATGCAAAAAATTCGAGTCCTTCGAGACTGATCGTTCCCAATATTGAAACTTAGATTTGGTCAAAAAATGAACCGCCGCCTGATTTCTTCGGCTGGCTGCTTTCTCTCGGCCGGTTGATCCCCGGCGAAGAATCCCTTGCTTTCTCTGCCACCTTATGCATTTCGGCAAGCACTTCTTCGGCTTCCTCGGCAGCAGTTTTCTGCGTCTGTCTTGGTCTGTTGAAGGCAACCGGTTCTTCGCGGACAGGCTCGGGCGCTGCAACAGGTTCCGGCTCCGGAGTTACCTCAACTACTGCGGCGGATGGCGCCGTCGCAACCGGTATTTCCTCTTCTTGCTCAACTACCTCGGGCAGTTCGGGATCAACTTCAAAAACCGCTTCCGCTTCAGGTTCTTCCTCGCCTGCTACTTCGAATACGACTTCCGGTTTATCATCCTGCAACACCACCTGCACCTCCGGTTCATCGGCAGTTTCTTCTACTTCGATTTTTACAGGCTGCTGGAATACAATCTTCTTCGGAATCTCGATTTCCGAAATATGCTTTTTAATGTCCTCCATTTTATTGAGGACCGATTCCTTATCGTATTTCTGTTCGAAGCGCTCCACTGTTTCCAGCGCGCTGTTAGCGAGCGAGCTGAGCTGTACAATGAGGTTATCGCGGAAGTTCTCGATGGCCCGGAAGTCACGCTCCTGAACCTTCACTTCCTGCGCAAAATCCTCCTTGAATTTTGAAAGCCGGTCTTCGGTTTGTTTGATAATCTGACTCGTACGCTGTTCCGCTTCCGCTACCAGATCATTCGCCGCGACGCGTGATTCTTCTATTCTTTTTTCCGCATTTTCGTTGGCTTCCTTCTCGATTAACTTGCTGGTATCTTCGGCTGCTTTTAAGGTTCTGAATAAGGTTGATTCGATATCTTTCAACTTCGCCAATTCCTTCTCCGCGTATTCCAGCTGCATCTTCAGCAAGTTGTTTTCGCTTGAATACCGCTCCCATTCCTGAGACAGAGAGTTCAGGAAAGCATCTACTTCGTCCGGGTCATAACCTCTGAAAATCTTTTCAAAAGTGTGCTTGCGTATCTCTATAGCGGATATTTTCATGATGCATTCTATACTTTGATGCCTAGTTAAAAACGGTCGTGTAAGTTAAAGATATATGATTCATTTTTCAAAGTATTTACCAACATTACCATATTATAAGTATTGGCTTACGAAACCTCCCAAACCGATATCATACGGTCGTCGCTGCACGAAATCAGCTGATTTTCATAACCCGTCCAGAGCAGTTTATTCACGGACGTTCCATGCCCGGCATGACGTGCCCGGTCGATTATCTTTTTAAGCTTGAAAGTGGTCGCATCCCACAATTTGATGGATTTGTCCATGCTGCAAGTAGCGAAGAGGGAGCGATCCGGACTGAATATAATGTCGTTGATCGCGTACATATGCGCGGGGATGTCGGACACGATGCCGTATGCATCATTGACGTCCCAGATTTTCAGGTGCGCGTCCCGGCCGGTGGTGAACAGGTATTTACCGTCCGGTGAATACTTAACGGAAAACACCGAGTTTGAATGTGCCTGGATCGTCTTTTTTAATTTAAAGCCATCCAGATCGAAGATATGGACGTTGCAATCGCTGTCGCCGGTAGCGAATTCGTTGGTTCCGATATTCACCGCAATGCTCCGGATGCTCTTGCCTGCAATTTTGATATGCTTCTGAACGGCGAAAGACGGGACGTCCATCACCGCCACCACGCCGTCGCCTAATGCTACAAGCGCCTTGTCGCCCGCGAAGCGAATGTCAAAAATGGCCGAAGTGGTTATTTTTGAGGTCTTTTCAATTATATTCTTTTGGGTATTCAAAAGCTGAATGCCTTCAAAGTTCTGCCCGATCCAAAGGAAATCATTGCCTTCCTGCAATGCAAGCGCATATACGGAGGTGCCCGCGCGTGCGACGAGCTTTCCGAGATCCGGCTTCTGCAGGTCCCACTGGATTACAAAGCCATCGGCCCCCGCGGAATAAAAGCCGCGACCTGTTTCGTCAGAAATAATTGTATAAACACTGTCCCTATGACCGGAAAAAGTATCTACTTTGCGAATATTCATTCTATATATTTTTGTAGCAAACAGTATTACCATGCCCCTCGTTCATTCCGAAAAGATCGAAGATAGCAGCACATTACTGCTCTGGAAACTGACGGAAACCGAAGCGGAACTTCAAGATGCTCTGGGTAACGGTTTTAACCAGGAGGAGCTCGATAAAATATCCCATCCGCAAAAAAAGCGCGAATGGCTCGCCAGCCGGATGCTGATCAAGACCCTGGCCGAACAATTTGGCATTAACTACGTGGGCATTCACAAGGACGAGCACGGCAAGGCATTCCTGATCGACAACGATTCGCACATTTCCATTACCCATACCGCCGAGTTTGTGGCCGTGGCCATCAACCCGACTGCCGCCGTCGGGATAGATATGGAAAAAACGGACGCAAAATTGCAGCGTACCTCCAAAAAATACCTTTCCCCACCCGAATTCGACCACGCACAGGACGAAATGGACCGCCTTTGCATGTACTGGTGCGCGAAAGAGGCTCTGTATAAATTGTACGGAAAGAAAAAGATCAGTTTTCGGGACGCTATTTTTATCAGCCCGTTCGAAAACGCCGACGTGATCCTCAGGGGAAACCTTACAGACGAAGACCTTGTCGTCCCTTCAAACATTCACGTTCGCTGGTTCGACGGCCATTGCCTGGCCGTTGCGCTTTAAGATCAGCCTTCCGGCAACTCGTCGAGCGTCGACTTCAGTATTTTCTCGATTTCCCTGATCTTGTCCTGCTCGCTCGTTTTTTCGTAGGAAAGAATCAGGTTACGCAATACCCGCTGCACGATTTCAAGATTGGTGCAAGGCTGGTAGAAGATGTCTTTGGATTTAATATTCAGCTGCGCGATGTAGTGGTCGATGTCCGTTTTGGAAAAAATAATCCCGCGGTTGAAGACATTAATATAGAACTGCGTCTTATCGCTTTTGTAAGTAAGTACAAACAAATTAGGCAAATTGACGCCATACACGGGCATTCCCAGCTTTCTCGCAATCAATAAATAGATCACGCACAAGGTAATCGGGTTACCACGCCGGCTTTCGAGCACCGAGTTGATCATCGAGTTCGTAGGCGAATGGAAGTTCTTGGTATTGGCCGCGAAATTCATCACCCCAAAAAATATGCTATTGATCCGCTTCACCTGGTCTACCGCATTCATTTCCTCCTGGAACTGGATCCAGATGTCATAATAAAGCTGTTCGATGGTGGTTTTCAACTTTTCGATCGACAGGTCCGGATAATGATAGGTTGCGATGATCCACATACCTTCCAGCAGGTCGAGCCCGCCGCCGTTTTTCCACGCTTGTAACCGTTCTATCATAATGCTCAGCTGCAATTCGTGGATCAGTTCCTCGATTTTGCGCTGCACGATTGGATTGAAACTCTCCTCCCATTCGGTCTCCAGAAAAGGTATCACTGTCCCTCCCAACGATAATATCTTCCCTTCAACATGCTGACTTACTTCATGATCTTCATCATCAAGCAAGGATATCAGTGCCTTGATTTCTTTCTGGTCCATTTTCCTCAAATCTGCGTTTTACAACCAACGGATAAATAAAAACATTTTTTTTTAATGGACGTCAAATTTTCTACTTTTGCCCGGAAAAAAAGGCGGGTAAAAGCCGTTTTGAACACCATCTATACCACCATATTTTTATAAAAAACGCACATAACGCATGAAAATTCTCGTTACCGGAGGGGCCGGTTTTATCGGATCCCATACCGTGGTAGAGTTGCACAATGCAGGGTTCGAACCGGTCATTATCGACAACCTGTACAACTCCAATCTCAACGTTTTAGAAGGAATCAAAAAAATCACCGGCAAAACGTTTCCATTCTACGAAATCGATTGCAATGATGCCGACAAGGTAAGGGCCTTGTTTGAAAAGGAAAAGTTCGACGGCGTGATCCATTTTGCGGCATACAAAGCTGTGGGTGAGTCGGTTGAAAAACCTTTGAACTACTACGAAAACAACCTGATTTCCCTTCTGGTGCTGCTTCGCGCCGCGAAGGAATTCAATGTCGATAAATTCGTATTCTCCTCGTCGTGTACGGTATACGGCCAGCCCGAAAAGCTGCCGGTAACCGAAAGCACGCCGCGCCTGCCGGCCAACTCGCCGTATGGCAATACCAAGGCGATTGCCGAGGATATTATCCGCGATCACGTGCATTCAGCTCCGGGAATCAAGGCGATCTCGCTCCGGTATTTCAACCCCATCGGCGCACACGAAACATCGCTGATCGGCGAACTGCCGAACGGCGTTCCGAGTAACCTGGTACCATTTATTACGCAGACGGCCGCCGGTCTTCGCAAGTCGCTCACCGTGTTCGGCAACGACTACAACACGCCCGACGGCACCTGTATCCGTGACTTCATCCATGTGGTAGACCTCGCCAAGGCACACGTAAAGGCGCTCGACCTGCTCGAATCGCAGACGGATACTAACTATTATGATGTATTTAATGTAGGAACGGGCGAAGGTTATACCGTTTTGCAATTGATTAATACTTTTGAGGAAGTAAACGGCGTGAAACTCAACTATACCATCGGGCCACGCCGCGAGGGGGATGTCGAGCAAATCTACGCGCAGTCCGACAAAGTAAATAATATAATGAAATGGCGTGCCGAAAAAACCATGGCCGAAGCACTGCGCGATGCATGGAACTGGCAACTAAAATTAACAGCTGAAAAATGAAAAAAATCCTGATTACAGGCGGAGCGGGTTTCATCGGCTCACATGTCGTGCGCCGGTTTGTCAACTTCCACCCCGAATATCATATCTATAACCTCGACGCGCTTACGTACGCAGGTAACCTCGAAAACCTGCGAGACATCGAGAATGCGCCGAATTATACATTCGTAAAAGGTGATATCGTCGACGCGGCGTTTGTCGACAAGCTGTTTACCGACAACGATTTCCACGGCGTGGTACACCTCGCGGCGGAAAGCCATGTGGACCGTTCGATCTCCGATCCGATGTCGTTTGTTATGACCAACGTCGTTGGAACCGTAAACCTGTTGAATGCTGCTAAAAAAGCATGGAAGGACGATTTCATCGACCGCCGTTTCTACCACGTTTCAACCGACGAGGTTTACGGTGAACTGCACGATCCGGGTACATTCTTCGTGGAAACAACCAGTTACGACCCGCGTTCGCCTTACTCGGCTTCAAAGGCGTCGTCAGATCATTTTGTAAGAGCCTATCATAATACCTACAAGCTGCCGGTTGTTATCTCAAACTGTTCCAACAACTACGGCCCCAACCATTTCCCCGAGAAGCTGATCCCGCTGATGATCCACAACATCATCCAGAAAAAACCGCTTCCTGTGTACGGAAAAGGCGAAAATATCCGCGACTGGTTGTTCGTGGAAGACCACGCGATCGCGATCGACGTCATTTTCCATAACGGGGTGAATGGCGATACCTATAATATCGGCGGCCACAACGAGTGGAAGAATATCGACCTCGTACATTTGCTTTGCAGCATCATGGATCATAAGCTCGGCCGTAGCGAAGGCGAAAGCGTGCAGCTGATCACGTACGTGACCGACCGCGCCGGGCATGACCTGCGCTACGCGATCGACGCCACAAAATTATCGGAAGAACTTGGCTGGAAACCTTCATTGCAGTTCGCCGAAGGTCTGGAAAGAACGGTTGACTGGTATCTCTCGAATCAGGAATGGCTGAACAACGTAACCTCCGGCAACTACCAGAAATATTATGATGAAATGTATCAGGATAGATAGTCCTGTCATTTCTTTACTCAATTGAAACTCTATTTATGAAAGGCATTATTCTGGCCGGCGGTTCCGGTACGAGGTTACACCCGCTTACATTGGCAGTCAGCAAACAGCTCATGCCTGTTTACGACAAACCGATGATATATTACCCGCTGTCCATCCTGATGCTGGCGGGTATCCGTGAGATCCTGATTATTTCGACCCCGCACGACCTGCCGCATTTCGAAAAGCTGCTTGGCGACGGAAGCCGCCTTGGCTGCCAGTTCAGCTATGCCGTGCAACCAAGTCCGGACGGTCTTGCACAGGCATTCATTATCGGTGAAGAATTCATCGGCGATGATAAAGTAGCGTTGATCCTCGGCGATAATATTTTCTACGGATCGGGGCTTTCGACATTGCTTCAATCCAACAACGATCCCGACGGCGGCGTGATCTTTGCCTACCAGGTACACGATCCTGAGCGTTACGGCGTTGTAGAGTTTGATAAATCCAATCATGTGATTTCCATTGAAGAAAAACCGGTGGAACCGAAATCCAATTATGCGGTGCCTGGTTTGTACTTCTACGACAACGACGTAGTTGAAATAGCTAAAACTATCCCTCCATCACCGCGCGGCGAGCTTGAAATTACAGACGTGAACCGGGTTTACCTCGAACGCGGCAAACTGAAAGTAGGTGTCCTCAACCGCGGTACGGCGTGGCTCGATACGGGCACATTCCAATCGCTGATGCAGGCCGGGCAGTTCGTTCAGGTTATCGAAGAAAGGCAAGGTTTAAAAGTGGGCTGTATTGAGGAGATCGCATACCGCATGGGCTTTATTAATGCAGAACAATTGCGTGAAATCGCCCGGCCTCTTTTGAAGAGCGGCTATGGCACTTATCTCGAACGCATTGTAGCCCATGCCTGACGGGCATCGGCACCGGGAGTAGCACATTATCATATTCGAATGAAGTTTTTGGTAGAGGAAATCGAAGAATATTCCGCGGCCCACACGGAGGAAGAGAATGCATTGCTGAAATCCCTCAACAGGGACACCCATGCCAACGTTCTCAGCCCCCGTATGCTCTCCGGGCATGTGCAGGGCAGGTTCCTTTCTATGATTTCCAGGATGATCCGGCCCGACCGCATTCTGGAAATCGGCACTTACACCGGCTACTCGGGCATTTGCTTTTGTGAAGGCCTTAACCCTGGTGGAAAACTAGTTACCATCGATGTGAACGAAGAACTCGAAACCTTCACCAGACGGTATTTCGACCAAACGCCTTTTAAGGACCAGATCGACTACCGCATCGGCAATGCGCTGGATATTATCCCTACGCTCACCGATACGTTCGACCTGGTGTTCATCGATGCGGATAAAATCAACTATTCTTCTTATTTTAACCTCTGCCTCGAAAAAGTACGCAAAGGCGGTTTCCTGATCGCCGACAATGTGCTTTGGAGCGGCAAAGTAGTTGAACCGTTAAAAAAGGCAGACAAAGACACGCAGGCATTGCTGGATTTCAACCGGATGGTCCATGAAGATCCCCGGGTTTCCAATATCCTCCTACCAATCCGCGACGGGTTGATGATTCTTCAGAAATTATAGTACTCAATAGTCAGGCATTTTTACTTTTTATGGCCAGAACTTCCACTAACATCATCTCTTTTGTTATCGTCCTGCTGCTGACCGGCAAGGCAGCTTTTGCACAGGCACCCGAAATCCCTTCCAGCGTCTCTTTCGGCGGTATTACCGTGAAATTCGACAGAAGCGCCCAGGATATCATCGAGGAAGACGTCAAAAGCCTGATGTCGAACCGGAAGTTTTGGGAAGAAAAAATGGATCGGGCCATTATGCACTTTCCGATCGTGGAAGGCATCTTAATGGACGAAGAAGTGCCTATCGACTTCAAATACCTGGCCGTTCAGGAAAGCTCTTTCCGCCCCGACGTTGTTTCAAGCTCAAATGCAGTCGGTTACTGGCAGTTCAAACCCGAAACCGCACGTGAACTCAACCTGCGTGTGGATCATGATGTGGATGAACGAAAGAATATCAGCTCCTCAACACACGCCGCCGCCTGGTATTTGAAAAAGAACAACCAGCAATTCAATAACTGGGTTACCACATTGTATTCTTATTACCAAGGTGCGGGAGGTGTGAAGAAGGTCGTTCCAGCGAGTTGGGCGTACGCACGTGAAGTGACGCTCAATGGGAAAACCGACCGCTATATGCTCCGCTTTTTTGCCCACAAAATCGCATTGGAATCAGGCATTGAACGGTACAAATCGCCGAATGCCTATGTTCTGATGGAATCGGATTATGGCAAAGGCCAGTCGCTCGACGAGATCGCCAGATCACTGGGAGTTCCCGCAGGAGAGCTTAAAAGCCATAATAAATGGCTTAATGACGATAAAGTACCCAACGACCGCGAGTACCTCATCACCCTGCCCGTGCCGGTAGATCAGGTTGCGAGCGTTCGTGAAAAGCTTTCACTGCCACCCCGTCAGACAGCCGTTGCTTCGGTTTACGAGGACACCGGGTTCCCAGTCCTGAAAAAATCGGCCATTCAACTGCAAGAGCCTAATTCCCCCACACTTTACGAAATTAACGGCTTGCCGGGTATTGAAGCCCGTGCCGGCGACAAACCTAAAACATTGGCCAAAGCGGCAGGTATACGTACACCGCGTTTTATGCGCTACAACGACCTGCTCGCAGATATGCAGCTCGTTCCCGGGCAGGTATATTACCTCTCGCGCAAGCACAAGAAGGCGGACGCCCCATCCCACATTGCCCGCCCGGGCGACACATGGCTGAGCGTTTCGCAGCAATATGGTATCCGATTGGTGAGCCTTTTGAAATTCAACCGTACAACAAGCCGCAACTACCCTATTCAAACCGGCCAGGTACTGTTTCTGAACAAAAAGCGGCCTCGCAAGCAGCCTATCGAGATCGTTGCGCCGCCACAGCCGACTACGCCCGCCAAAAGGGATTCGATCATCGCCACGGCCGGCGCAACGGTCGTTCCCGAAAAAGCACCTGTTTCTGCTACCACATCGCCGACCGCCGCGAACAGTAATGTTCCGAGCAATCCATCCGGTCGCAAGAAATACACACCGGTTTTAGTGGAAAAAAATGAAAGCGGCGCAGCAAAGGAAACTGAACCCGCCACGACGCCTGCCGGAACTGTCGCTTCTACCGGAAAAGCTACAACCAATGCAGCCGGCCTGTACAAACCGTCCGCTCCGGCTACCAAAACGCCTGTCGCAGGGACGCCTGCCGCAGGGACGCCTGCGAATACCAACGACCGCGTGGTTATTATTACGCAGGATGATACCAACAGCACATTCAAATCAAACGATGAGGATAAATCGGCCGGTAAATCCAGCACAGCTAGCAAAGTTGTGACACCAAGTGCTACCCGTACGACCGCGTCCTCCGGCTCCGTGTACACCCGGATGCGTTCGGAACGCGCCGAAGTCGAAAAAGAAACTCCTACGAAAAAAGAGACCGAGCCCGCCAAATGGAGCAGCGCCGGAGAAAAAGATGAGGTCACCGCTTCGGCGGCTACGAGTTACCATACGGTACAACCCGGCGACACCTATTTCGGCATTGCGAGCAAGTACAATCTGTCATTGCGTGAATTGCTGACCATCAACAACCGTTCCGCGCAAAGCCGCCTGGTATCGGGCCAACGACTGCTTGTATCAAAAACAGGTGAAGAAACGGCGCGTGCCGAGGCTCCTGAGCCAAGCAAAGTAGCAGTAGAACGCCCAGCTCCTGCCTCAACTTTTAGAACACCGGAAGAGATTAAGGAGGAAACACGCCTTTCGGCAACACCTGGGAGTGAATTCCATACCGTTCAAAGCGGACAGACTTATTACAGCATTTCAAAAGCTTACAATATTTCCATCAAGGAACTGCTCGAATTAAATAACCTGAGTGATTCGGATCGCTTGAAATCTGGTCAGAAACTGCGTGTGCGAAGAGGAGAAGGAGGTGAAACAGAGGCTGGAAACCAGCCGTCAGCTGCACAAACACACACCGTCGCGCCAGGCGAAACGCTCTTCCGCATTGCTCAAAACTACCATACAAACGTGGAAGACATCAAGAAATTAAACAATATGTCCGGAAACAGTGTTATGGTGGGACAAAAACTTAAAATACCTCAGCAATAGGCTGTTCAATTATGATTCTCATTGAAAATACGTGCATTAGCGACGACATCGAAGACCAGGAGTTTGTCTGTAATCTCGACAAATGCAAAGGCGCATGCTGTGTGGAGGGGGATTCCGGCGCCCCGCTGGATGAGGGTGAACTCGCGATTCTCGATGAGATCTATCCCCAAGTCGCGCCATACCTGACAGAGGCAGGCAAAGAGGTGATCGCCGCGGAAGGCACCTGGACCAAAGACTGGGACGGCGACTACGTGACCCCCGTTATTAATGGCCGTGAATGCGCCTACGCCATTTACGACCAGAAGGGCATTCTCAAATGCGGCATCGAGGAAGCTTACAACGATGGCAAGATCAGCTATAAAAAACCGATTTCCTGCCATTTGTATCCGATCCGGGTTACTAAATATGAGCAGTACCACGCGCTCAACTACGACCGCTGGGAAATATGCAGCCCCGCGTGCAGCTTGGGTCAGCAACTGAAAGTCCCGGTTTACAAATTCCTGAAAGACCCGCTTATCCGCGCTTATGGTGAGGATTGGTACCGCCAGCTTTCACACGAAATCGACGAAAGACAACAGGCCCGCGTCAACGAGCATGAAAAAGGGAAATGACTTTTTCAATGACGTTTACGACGTGGTAAGGCAAATACCGCCGGGGCGTGCGACGTCGTATGGAGCCATAGCGGCATACCTCGGACAGAAACGCGGCGCCCGGCAGGTGGGCTGGGCAATGGGCGGCAGTTACCATGAAGAAGGGCTTCCGGCCCACCGTGTGGTAAACAAAGCCGGCGAGCTCAGTGCCAGCCAGCTTTTCGAGACGCCAACCACCATGCAGGAGAGGCTCGAAAGCGAGGGCGTGAAAGTAGAAAACAACCGCATTGTAAACTGGGAGCAATGCTTCTGGGATCCCGAAAAAGAATTGCATTGACATAAAAAATCCCGGTCTCTACAAAAGACCGGGATTTTTTATGGGCTCCGCGCTCATTGCAGCGAGATTACTTTGGAACTGGTGCTCTCGATGTTCACTTCCTTTACCTTTTTATCTTTCTTGTGCGATAGTTCAAAATAGTAAGTTCCGTCGTTCATTTCGTCGAGATTGAACACGCGACGGTACTTCGTATCATGATCGTTGAATACCTCCGAATAATAGATCTTACCGGCTTTGTCTTTCAACACCACGCGCAGTCTTTCATTTTCGCTTTTATCTACCGACAACCGCACTTTATTGCTGTCGCCGACTTTGTACAATGCAGCGTCAAAAGTCACCGCGCTGGCGGCTTCTTTTTCTTCTTTACTTTTCTTTTTGTCTGCCGCAAAAGAGGTGAAAGACAATGTGAGCGCGAAGGCGCTGGTCAGGATGGAAACAATGGAGATTTTCATGGCTATAAGTATTTAAAGTTTGGATCTGTACAATCGCACAGTTGACTTTAAATAAAAAAAGGATGTGCCAAACTTGGTTTCAATAACCAAACTTCGGCACATCCAACTATTAATACACTGATAATGAGCAGCTTACTATTATTTTCAAAAATTTTCCTTCTACTACTTGTCGGATAGGAGGCTGTTCAGAACCGAACATTTGTGCCTGAAACCGAACGCTTTAAAGCGGCACGCAGGCGTGCGGCACGCCCACGTGGTTACGCGGGTTAAATTTTTCCTCTGCTTTCGTTCGCAATTTTCTGGATCATCGGCAGCCTGCTAGCAGGTATCGGATGGCGATAGTCCCAAAAAGCCGAAACGCATACGATCTTCCATTGCCCGCCGATTTTTTCCAGCAGCCTTACTTCCTTGCTATGGTGAAAATTCTTTTCTGACTTATCGCTGTTAAACTGGTCCCAGGTAAGATAGGCTACATCGTCGTCGTAGAACTTGAAAATCATATTCTTACGCTCCACGATCGGGTGGCTGGATACAGGTTCGGGATTATCCTGAATATATTTTCCAACCTGCTTGTTGATATCCGCCCAGCCTACATTGGAATCAAAGGTGCCATCATCATTGCTCCAAGCCTGAAAGGCATAGTCTGTCTGTGCATAATTCGCCTTCCAGGCAGCAAAGTCCCGGGCGAAGAATGACTTTGTTTCATTCTCTATGACTGCTTTAATCGCTTGTTTTTCCTTTTCAAGATTGGCTTGACGGCTAGCTTCCTCTTCTGCGGCTTTGTCCTTGCAGGATATACAGAATATCATGCACAACAACATAACTGACAGTGTTTTCATATTGCAAAAGTTTAGTTTGTTAAATAAATAACCGAACTCAATCTTTCAACAAAACATCCATCAGGTGGCATGAGATACACGCCTGATTTTATCAGAAAGTTAATATTTTTTTGAATATATGCAAGAAAAAGCCCTGAAAATGTGTAACCGTTTCCAGGGCCGATGCATATTAACGCCTTTGATGTTGTAACCAGCTCTTCCCTACGCCTGCGGGACATAGCGCCGGGCGGTGCGGTCGTGCAATAACCAGAGACCTATAAAAGTGATTAACCCATTGATAATAAGCCGCTCAAATCCAAATTTATATCCATTAAACCATTCAGCTGAATGGTCGTTGATAATGTAGGTCAATATGGGGGCGAGGATACACACGACAGGAACGAAGCGGTCTTTCACCGGGCGTTTCAGGAAAGCTCCGAAAGAGAACAGCCCAAGTAATGGCCCATAGGTATAACCGGCGAGGTCGAACACTGCCGTAATCACCTCTTTATTATTCATCCGGTTAAAAATCAGGATGACCAGATAGAAAACCACCGAAAAGCCTACGTGCACCCAGAACTTGATCGAGGAGCGTTTTGCTTCCGGCTGCTTCTCGATATTCATGAAATCGATACAGAATGCGGTAGTCAATGCGGTAAGGGCCGAATCGGAGCTGGCATAAGTAGCCGCCGTAATGCCCAGAAGGAAAGTAATACCGACAACCAATCCCAGGTGGTTCAACGCGAGCATCGGATAGAAATCGTCCGTTTTCGCAGGCGTGGGTATGCCTTGCGCCTCTGCATATACGTAAAGCAGCGCACCGAGCGACAGAAAAAGGAAGTTTACGATCACCAGCACCACCACAAACCAGAACATATTCTTCTGCGCTTCACCGATGTTTTTGCAGGTTAAATTTTTCTGCATTAAATCCTGGTCGAGGCCGGTCATGACAATCGCGATAAAAACCCCCGCGAAGAACTGCTTGAAGAAATTTTTAGGATCGTTGGTATCCCAATAAAATATTTTGGAATACCCGCTTTTCTGAACGCTGGTCCAGATGTCGCCGATTCCATTCAGATTGAGCTCGCTGGATACGAGAATGATCGTCAGAATGACGGCGGTAATGAGGAAAAAGGTTTGCAGCGTGTCGGTAACGATGATCGTTTTGACCCCGCCTTTGAATGTATAAATCCAGATCAGGAAAATCGTAATGGCGACCGCCACCTCGAATGGAATGCCCAGCGGCTTGAACAATGCAAGCTGCAATACCTGCGCAGCCACGTACAAACGCACCGCAGACCCGATCGTACGTGAGAGCAGAAAGAAGCCGGAACCTGTCTTGTAAGACCAGAACCCAAAGCGCTGTTCGAGGTAAGAATAGATGGAAATCAGATTCAGCCGGTAGTACAGCGGCATAAGCACCGTGCCAATCACCAGGTATCCCAGAATATACCCTATTACCACCTGAAAGTAGGAAAACTGGATATTTACCACCGCTCCCGGGACAGACACAAACGTGACGCCCGACAGCGAAGTGCCGATCATACCAAACGCCACCAGGTACCACGGCGACTGCCGGTTGGCCGTGAAAAAAGTATTGGTATCCGCACCCCTGGAAGTAAAAATGGACACTGTGATCAGCATTCCAAAGTAAACGACCAATATCACCAGGGAAATGTAAGGGTTCATCAAAGTGGGTATTTGGGGATTCAGGAGTGGATTAAAAGGCGCTTAAAAGCTTCGGATAGTCTCCGTTTTTAATTAGATTTGCTAATCAAACAGAAATTTGGTTGTTATGCAAGCGCTCACAGAAACAGAGCTGGAAATTCTGGAAGAAACGGTAGATACAGACATTAAAAAGCTGGTAATCTACAATGACGACGTGAATACCTTCGATTGGGTGATCGATACACTGGTCGAAGTTTGTGGTCATAGCAATGAGCAGGCTGAACAATGCACGATAATTATCCATTATAAAGGCAAATGCTCCGTGAAGGAAGGATCTTTTGAGGAGTTGGCCGGGATGCGCAACGAAATATGCAGGAGAGGCATTTCAGCCGAGGTGCATTAGGCCCCCCTACCGCATTGCCAGCATCAACAAAACGGGTTTTGATGTCCTTTCAAACCCCATCACTCAGCATCTTCTCATGAACTACCCCTCACGTCTTATTGAGGAAGCCGTTGCCGAAATTTCCCGTCTGCCGGGGATTGGCAAAAAAACAGCATTGCGCCTGGCATTACATTTGCTGAAAAGGGACGAGGAGCAAACGCGCTCGCTGTCCGATGCGCTGCTGAACATGCGTACTAAAACTACTTACTGCACCCGCTGCCACAACATCGCCGACGACGTACTTTGCAATATTTGCAACAATAACAAGCGCGACCAGACGACCATATGCGTCGTGGTGGACACACGCGACGTGCTGGCTATCGAATCCACAAACCAGTACCGGGGCGTGTACCACGTGCTCGGCGGCATTATCTCCCCATTGGAGGGCATCGGCCCGTCGGACCTCGAAATTGATTCATTAATGTCGCGGGTGGGCGAGCGGGAAGGTGAAGACGCTGTTCAGGAAGTAATATTGGCATTGAGTCCGACGATGGAAGGCGACACCACCGCTTTTTACCTGCAAAAAAAGTTAAAGGCCACGGGAGTCAAAATAAGCACTATCGCAAGAGGTATCCCCATCGGCGGAGACCTGGAATATGCGGACGAGATCACACTCGGCCGCAGCATTGTAAGCCGGGTGGCTTACGATTAACACTAAACACTTATTGTACTGTTATGAATAGAACAGACTTTTTGAAAACACTCGCCGGCAGCGCACTCACTGTGAGCGCATTGGCTGAGCAGTCACTTGCCGGAGTGTCGCACGCAGGAACATCCAATACCATATTAGCGGAAACAGCTCCATTCAAACAAGCTCCGCTTCCTTACGATTTCGGCGCGTTGGAGCCCAGCATCGACAAGCTGACGATGGAAATTCACTACGGTAAACACCACGCGGCATACGTCAAAAATCTCAATGACGCTGTAAAAGGAACCGAATGGGAGAAAAAATCCCTGGAAGATATTATCAAATCGATCAGCAAAGCACCGGCTGCGGTGCGCAACAACGGCGGCGGCCACTGGAACCACACTTTCTTCTGGGAAGTAATGGGCCCTAAAAAGAGCGCTGCGCCAACCGGTGCTGTCGCCGATGCAATTAATGGCCAGTTCGGGTCATTCGATAAGTTCAAAGAAGAGTTCGGGAAAGCCGGAGCTACGCGTTTCGGTTCGGGCTGGGCATGGCTCGTTGCCAAAGGCGGAAAACTTGCCGTAGGTTCAACGCCCAACCAGGATAACCCATTAATGGATGTTTCCGATTTCAAAGGAACGCCAATCCTCGCCCTCGACGTTTGGGAGCACGCCTATTACCTGCATTACCAAAACAAACGCCCGGATTACATCAAGGCATTCTGGGATGTAGTGAACTGGGATAAGGTGGCTGAGAATCTTAAAAAGGCTTAAATAGGGAGGAAGGGGAGAATGGAGGAAAGGGAGGATGGAATGCTGATCAAGTCATTCCGTCCTCCCTTTCGTTTTTATTTCAAAATCCCCCCTTCTTCCCTTTCCTCCTTCCTCCCTTTCCTCCCTACAAAAACTAGTTACAATACGCCCCAATGACCTTATAAGCCTGCTGATAACCCAGCTCGCCTGCTTTACTCAGATCAAGACAGCCGTCGTTGATTTCCCCCAGGCTGTTTTTAACAATTCCTCTTAAATAATAAGCTTCCGGATAGTCGGAACGGAGTTTGATCGAGCTGGTAAAATCCAGCACAGCGCCCATTTGGTCGCCCGATGCCGAGCGGATCATTGCACGAGAGAAATAGGCATTGGAATAGGTAGGGTTGAGTTCAACGGCCGTGGTAAGATCGGCCAGAGCCCCTTTGAGCTCCCCTACTTTCGATTTCGCGAGCGCGCGCACGTAATATGCCTCTGCACGCTCGTTCGTGAGACTTTCGATCTTCAAGTGCGTCTGTACCTGGTCGCGCAGCTCGTCGAGTTTCTCTTTGTTGATCTTACCTGTGAATGCGTTCTTCTTGGGATCACCGGTATAGGCGTTTTTCACCTCAATGGCTTTGGAAAGATCGGCAATCGCACCACGAGGGTCGTTCAGCTTTCCTTTTGCGAATCCGCGGCCATAATAGGCATTGTAATTTTCGGGGTCAAGCTGGATGGTCTTGTCAAAGTCGATGATAGCACCCTGAAAATCATCGATTTTATTTTTAGCAAAACCGCGGTTGCTGTAATACTCGCTGTCATTCGGGCTCAGCTCGATGGCACGGGTAAAATCGGCGGCAGCACCCTGATAATCCCCAAGTTCGAGTTTGGCCAGACCTCTGCCCGCATAGGCACCGGTGCGTTTTGGGCTAAGCTCAATCACGCGTGTGAAATCCGCAAGGCTGCCGGCGTATTCCTGCAAATCCTGTTTGCAATTGCCTCTCGCATACAATGCCGCAAGCTCATCGGGGTTCAGCGCCAGCGCGTGGTCGAGATCGATAAGGGCATTTCTGTGGTTTTTCAATTTGGCGTAACTCACTCCCCGATTGTAGTAAGCCTTAGGCTCCTCGGGATTGAGTTCGATCGATTTGGAATAATCTTCGATGGCCGAACGGAAGTCTTCCTGCAAACTTTTGCTTACGCCCCGGCTTTGATAATAAAGCGCTTCCTTAGGATTCAGCTCGATGGCCTTGTCGTAATCCTGCATCGCACCCCGGTAGTCTTTGAGATTGGCCTTGGCGAGCCCTCGGTTGAAATAGCTGGGCGCGTGGTCAGGACTCATGGAAATTACCGATGTATAGGCCTGCATTGCCCCATTGAAATCACCCGTCCCGGCTTTGGTATTACCGTCTTCGAAGTACTCGGCTGCTGAACGTTGGGCGAAAACGGGGCAATGGAAGATAAATGCAAAGAGAAATGAAATGCCCGTAAATTGAAGTCTCATGAATGTAAACCTTTTCCTCAAATCAATGTTTTTTAAATAGTGTATAAAAGTATTCAAAATCCGAGTCAGCATCAAAAAAAGAAAAGCCCTATTTTTGGAATGGCTCCAATCCCCATCTATTCACCAGAACCACACCAGTTATGTCGTCGACCACGAAGAAAATATCACTTGTTTTATTGCTCCTGATAGCCGGCGCGGCGGTTTATTTTGCGTTTTTCAAATCGCCCGTGCAGCAACGCAGCGATCTTGCCGAGTCCCCTGCTGCGCAGGAATCTGTTTACCTGCCGCTCACGGACCTTACGGGCAAAGAAGTAGCCATGGACGAGAACAAAATCGCCTTCGTGAACGTGTGGGCAACCTGGTGCGGGCCTTGTAACATGGAAATGCCAGGCATTCAGACGCTTTACAACAAATACAAAGATCACAGCAAAATCGCATTCTACATTATTTCCGACGAAGATGCGGAAACCGTGAACCCGTTCATCGCTCGAAAGGGATACCAATTGCCATTCTATCAATATGCAGGCCCCTACCCTTCGGCCCTCGACGGCAATGCAATTCCGAGGACGTACATTATATATAAAGGCAAAATTCTAGCGCAGGAAATAGGCGCTTCGCAGTGGGACAGACCAGAGGTGATCGAACTGATCGAGAAGCAGTTGGCCGAGATATAAAACAGAAAAGGCGTCACACAAATGCGTGACGCCTTTATATAAAATTTCAGGTTTGCTTATTCAACGATGAAGCTACCTTTCATCAGCGCGTAATGGCCTGGGAAGCTGCAAATGTAGGTGTAAGTTCCTTTTGCAGGAGCTGTGAATTCGATGGTATCGCTTTCGCCACCGCCTACCAGCTTGGTATTCGCCAGAATGCTGGCTTTTTCTGATGCAGGGATATAATCGGTTTCACGTGCAGCAGCAGCTTTCGAGCCGAACGCAGCTACGTCGGTACCTGGTTTCAGCAGAACCCAGTTGTGGCCCATAGCAGCTTTCGCAAGTTTACCTGAGTGAGTCAGCGTAAGTTTCACTTTTTGTCCAGCCTTCACTTTGATCTCTTTCAGGTCGAACTGCATTGCATCACTTCCTTTGATCACGATCGCCTTAGCTTGCTTCACATCGCTTGCTACTTCTTTTGCAGGAGATGTTTTAGCCGAAACAGGGTTCAATGTAACTGCTCCGAAAGCCAAAACTGAGGCAAGAAGCATTACGCCATACTTGGTCCTTTTCATATTCTGAGTATTAGTAAACTTGTGTTGGTTAAGATTAACTGGTGCAATTTACGACACGGGTTCTGAAAAATGCAATCCATTAACAATTGTTTGAACTTAAAAAAGGATCTTATATTGGTCGCGGACAGCCCTTCCGACGCAAATAACCGATAACACCATCATATAGTGGTTGATATCCACCGGGTCCATCGGCAGTGGCAGCTTCCCCGACTTGGTCGAAAGTGCCAGCAACATCATGGAAAACAACGTCCATAATGCGCTCTTCTGGCGGTTAGCGAGGCCGACGCAGGAGATCAGCAATGCTACCAGAATGCAAAATGCCTTGATGATCAATCCAACATATTCCACCCGGAACCAGGTAATGCAATAAAACAGCAGTGCCCCCAGACCGACGGTTGAATAGAACAGGTATTTACCGCTATCGTAGCGCATGATCAGGCACCATGACGCAGTGACCAGGCACATTGCACCGAGCGTCATTTCCCCAGCCCCGAATATTTCGCGCGCCATCTCCAATCCTTCTACACCGGCATAAAACAATAGGTCAGTCAGGGCGACCAGCGAAATACTCCCGAAGAAAATGCCCCAGAGCCACCTGATCAGAACGGGTTGCTGCCTGAAATACCGGAAGAAGACAAATAAACTGGTGATCGTTAGAACGAGGTTGGAAAATATATGCGGATTCAGAAATATGTTCATAAACAGCCATCCATGTAGTCAAAAAAGCAATTTACAAATTATGCCTACATTTTGCTACTTCGTGCTTTTCGTCCTACTTTTACCGAAAAAACTGATTTACCAACATGAGCGTTTTAGTTAATAAAAACTCCAAGATTATAGTTCAGGGATTTACCGGTTCGGAGGGCTCGTTCCACGCCCAGCAAATGATTGAATACGGTACGAATGTCGTAGGTGGTGTTACGCCTGGCAAAGGTGGGCTTTCTCATTTGGAAAGACCTGTTTTTAACACAGTTGACCTTGCCGTACGCGCTACCGGTGCAGACGTTTCGATCATTTTTGTTCCACCGGCTTTTGCCGCTGACGCGATCATGGAAGCTGCTGATGCTGGTATCGGCGTGATCGTTTGTATCACCGAGGGTATCCCAACCAAGGACATGATGCAGGCGAAAGAATATATCAAAGGGAAAAACACGCGCCTAATCGGCCCTAACTGCCCTGGAATTATCACTGCCGAAGAATGTAAAGTGGGTATCATGCCAGGCTTTATCTTCAAAAAAGGAACGATCGGTCTGGTATCGAAATCGGGTACGCTTACGTACGAAGCGGTAGATCAGTTGTCACGCGCAGGATTGGGCCAGACTACGGCGATCGGTATCGGCGGTGACCCTATCATCGGTACAACCACCAAAGAAGCGGTTGAGCTTTTGATGAACGACGACGAGACGGAAGCGATCGTTATGATCGGTGAAATCGGCGGAAGCATGGAAGCGGACGCTGCCGCATATATCAGATCAACCGGCAATAAAAAGCCCGTTGTAGGTTTCATCGCCGGCCAGACTGCCCCCAAAGGACGCCGTATGGGCCACGCGGGTGCGATCATCGGCGGCGCGGACGATACTGCGGAAGCGAAAATCAGAATTATGAAAGAGTCGGGCATCTTCGTAGCGGAATCACCTGCATTGATCGGCGAAACGATGCTTCTGGCACTTGGAAAGAAATAATCATTGCTAACTGACTTTGATCAAAGGGCTGGGGAAACCCAGCCTTTTTTGTACCGATGAAGTCCATATTTCCGGCTGTTTTTTGGGCTTTTTTCACGGCAGTAACCTTGGCAGGGTCATTGGCGGAGGGCGCGGCAAAGGTTAACCCGCCGAGCCAGTTCTTTCCGGTATACAATTACCAGGACGACTGGCTTGTATACAGTGAGCAGTACAAAAACTACGTCCCGTTCTCACAGGGCGTAAACGAAGGAACCCGCTTCGCAAGCATTTATATCGATCTGGTCAAAAACAGGAGGTATTCCCTGCTTGTCCATTCCGAAAGCGAGAGCTATCTTTTTCTCGAAGGCGCATTGCAAAACCGCATCGCGGCGGGCAAATGGCAAGAACTTAACCTCGATAGTCTGCACCGTCTGTACCGTAAAGACGAACTTCTTCTGACTATTTATGGCAGCCCCGGCATTGCCGACAAGACGGTATTTATCTGCAACAAGAAAAAGCTTACCGACTCCGAAACGATCTCACCGGCGCGGTCCGGGTTCATTAATATCAAGCCGGTTACCTTTACGCCTTTCGGAACATTTGCGGGTATCGCATTGATCATTATTCTGATCTTGAATGCATGGATTTTCAATCTGAATCCGCTTTCTTTTATCCGTTTGATAAATCCTATTGAATTTTTCAACAACGACCCGCGCGACCAGCTATCGAAGATCAATAAGCCTTACAGCAACACCGTAATCTTCTTTGTCGCGATCAGTTCGATGATGATGGGCTTTACGGTGATTTATCTGTCTGCAAACAGGCTTAACCTCTTCTCCGTCAGTACAATTTTATCCGAAAAGGCAAACACGCTACAAATCCTGGGAGACTTTTGCATCCTTTCCCTGATCTTCTTCCTGCTCGTATACGCCAAGTACATATTCATGGTTCTGGCGGGCAATATGCTCAATCTGGACAAGCAAGTCGACATTATTTTCCTCAAAATTGTACAGTCGTCGTACCTCTTTTACGCACTGGTGTTTCTCGTCATTTTCGGCTTGTACTCCAACCACATCAACTGGCTGGAAGCAAGCAGGCCGTACGTGCTTCTGCCGTTCCTTTTTTTCTACATCGCCCGGTTTGTGGGATTATATGTTGTAGCCAAGCCGACCGGCTCGTTGATTAATCTCTATTTATTTTCTTACCTTTGTGTCATCGAAATAATCCCGCTCATCGTGAGTATGAAATTTGCTTTATAGTCAGGAAACATGAATTGGGAATAAACTAATGAGGATTATACATGAGTGATACCATCAATTTTGATCAGGACCGGCTTAAAAAAGTAACCAGTCTTTTGGTAAGTCAATCCCGACCAGCAGACGAGAATTCACCTTACTACGAATTAGCCAGAAAGTACAATATCAAGGTTGATTTCCGGCCCTTCATACAGGTCGACGGAGTTTCCTACAAAGACTTTCGCAAGCAAAAAGTCAACATCCTGGACCATACGGCCGTTATTTTCACAAGCCGTAACGCGATTGACCATTTTTTCCGTATTTGTAACGAAGGTCGGGTCGAAGTACCCGCTACGATGAAATATTTCTGTATCTCGGAGCAAACGGCTAATTATCTTCAGAAATACATTGTGATCCGCAAGAGAAAGATCTTTACAGGCACCAAAACCGCTGCCGAGCTGATCGAACTCATGCGCAAGCACAAGAAAGAGAAATTCCTGTACCCATGCTCCGATGTCAGAAAGAACGACATTCCCGAGTTCGCGGATACCGAAGAATTCCATTTCACGGAAGCAACTATGTATCAGACAGGTTCTGCTGATTTGTCGGACCTGGAAGATGTGTACTACGATATCATCGCTTTTTTCAGTCCGTCGGGGATCAAATCGCTTTTTGACAACTTCCCGGACTTCAAACAGAACAACACCCGCATTGCCGCTTTTGGCCCCACGACTGCAAAAGCAGTAGAAGACGCCGGGCTCTTCCTGGACATTCAGGCTCCACTGCCGAATGCACCTTCGATGACAGGCGCACTCGACCTGTATATCAGCAAAGCGAACAACGTATAAACAGCATTACAAAGCCGCGAAAAGCCCCGGAAAAAATCCGGGGCTTTTTCATGTTTATATCAATTTTTTTAAGCAATATGCGTTATCAATCTAAATCCGAAAGCATATCAGCGTGATCCTTAAATCTATTCCTGCGGCATGATTTTGACTTTTACTACCCGAAGTACCAGATATATCCGGCCCTTTGCATTATTGCTTTTCTTACCGCTCTGCGCCATTGCCCAGAAAGACGCGCAATTCAGTTTGTTTTCGCTGAACCAGCTTTACCTGAACCCGGCAGCGGCAGGCTCCGATGGCCTGACTAAGTTTCAGCTCACGCACAGGACTCAATACGCAGGTTATCAAGGCACTAACATCGACGATGCAGGCGGAGCACTTTCAACGCAGCTTTTTTCATTCAGCATGCCGGTCAAGAATTTCGGCATCGGTTTCTACGCGCTGAACGACAAGAGCGGCCCCAGGACAGATCAGGACTTCAAACTTTCGGCTGCCTATCATATTCCGCTCGGCGGAGGGAAGCTCGGGGTGGGTGTCAGCGCAGGGTTGTTCCGTCAGGCGATCGATTATGGCAAACTAAGGGCCCGCGACCCGGACGATCCTTTGATACAGACTGGTACAATCTCTGAAATCAACCCGGATTTTTCAGTTGGAGCGCGTTATGAAAATGAGACATTCTATGCAGGTCTGTCACTTAACCACTTCCTGAAACCCAAATACCAGCTCGGCTCCGAAACCGGCACGAATCCGCTGCCGCGTACACTTTATTTTAATGCGGGCGTAAACCTCGAACTTGGCTACCTGCTGGATATTCAACCGATTGTGCTCGTCAAATCGGATATCAATACGGTGTCAGTAGAGGGCGGTGCCACACTCACTTATAACAAACGTTACTGGATTGGCGGTACCTACCGGCAACAGGATACCTACTTCATCATCATGGGCGGCATTTATCTGCTGGCAGATCAGTCTTTGCGGCTCTCGGGCGCGTATGACATGGTCGTAGGCGGCAATAAATCCAAGTCGCCTTCTTCCTTCGAGGTAATGCTTTCGTATGCCCTGCCTTCACCGAAATTTGGCAAAAAGGCCCCTATCCGCACGCCCCGGTTTCGCTTTTAGCAAATTCGCTTAAACGCTGTTGGATATAGTAATATTTTATCATCAAATTATTAAAAATCCAAGATTTGGATGTCAAATCGACATTTTTTGCAAACCTCTTGGTAAGTCGTGTGAATCAGTTTGCGAAACTTTGATTTATATTTGTAAAATGTTCGGCTTCCATACCAATTGCATTTTTCTTACGTTAAGTCGATAAACACCTGATTTAGTAATCGATCCGTGAAGATTTCAGTACTGAAATCAAGCAGCACTCAATCTGACAGGCGTTCACATTTTGTTTTATTTCAAGTATACTAGATATCATTCGTTGACGTTTTTAGGCTAGCATTTTATTATCAAAATTTACAAAACCACTATGAATGTGAAAGTGTTCTATCGGGATGGAGTCAAAAGCCTGCTTCTGGTAGCCGCATTGATGCTCTTGCAAAGCTGCGGTTTTCTTAAGAGCAAGTTTGGCAAGGGAGGAAAAGAAGAAAGCGGTATTCAAAACGGTGAAATCACTGCTACTGCCCGTAAAGGATTCAAGCAGACCACGCCCGCCGGGATGGTCGTGATCCCCTCAGGTTCTTTTGTAATGGGCCAGGCAGACGAAGACATCGCTTCCTCCATGAACAACATGAACCGTCGGGTGACTATCAGTTCATTTTTTATGGATGACACTGAGATCACCAACAACGAATATCGTCAGTTCGTGAACGCGCTGCTGGTTGACTCCGTATCTGTACTGGGCGAAGAAGAAATCATGGCCAAGTACTATCCTGATACAACCGTTTGGAAAAAAGACTTTGCTTACTCCAACGGAGATCCATTCGTAGAATATTATTACCAGCACCCAGGCTTCGACACCTATCCGGTGGTAGGAGTTAGCTGGATCGCCGCCACATACTTTTCCGCATGGCGCACCAACCTGCTCCATGACTTCCAGAACAAAGAAGGACAGTTCAACTCAACAGGCTTCCGCCTCCCGACCGAAGCTGAATGGGAGTGGGCTGCCAGAGGCGGACGAGCGGTTGCCAAATACCCCTGGGGTAACCCTTACACCATGAATGCGAAAGGTTGCTTCCTGGCAAACTTCAAACCGCAACGTGGTAACTACGACGCGGACGGTTATCCGTACACCGGCCCGGCCAATGCCTACAATCCGAACGATTTCGGGCTTTACAATATGGCAGGAAACGTGGCTGAATGGACGTCAGATGCTTACACCGACAATGCTACCGCGATTGTATGGGATATGAACCCGAAATACAGCGATCCTAACGAACCCCGCAAAGTGGTAAAAGGCGGTTCATGGAAAGACATTGCTTATTACCTGCAAACCGGTACACGTACCTACGAGTTTGAAACAGAAACCCGTGCATTCATCGGCTTCCGTTGCGTAATGGATAATGTAAACGACCGCGGAGGAGCTCGTGCCCGTCGTCGCTAGTCAAGACTTTCACATTCAGAGAAGCAGCGTTTTTACACTGCTTCTTTTTTACGATCTGACCGAATCAATCCAACACTTTACTTACTATAATTTTTTCACTGTAACCGATTTCAATTCACATGGCTAAGAGTAGCGGACCTAATTTTTTTTGGGATAAACTTGTACCAACAATATACAGTGCGGGTGCTGCCGTCGTAATTTTAGGAGCTTTGGCAAAAATTCAACACTGGGATTTTGGTGGCCCTCTTTTGACAGCAGGGTTGGGAACCGAGGTTCTGATATTTTTGCTTTACGCATTGCAAACTTTGACCCAGTCGACAGATAGAGATCCGGATTGGACCAGAGTTTACCCTGAACTTGCCGATGATTACAGCGGACCGGCCATCTCAAGAAGCTCAGCCCCTAGCAGCAATATCACTGCCAAACTGGATAACATGCTCGACAATGCTAAAATCTCTCCTGAGATTTTCGATAGTCTTGGCAAAGGTTTCAGAAATCTGTCTGAAACAGTAGGCAAAATCACCGACCTTACCGACGCGACCGTTGCTACAAACGACTACGCAAGAAATGTCAAGAGCGCTTCAACGGCGATCAATGACATGAATAAGTCTTACGGAATTGCCATCAACGCAATGTCTTCGATGGCTGATGCGACGAAAGATGCGCAATCCTACCGCGACCAGTTCCAGCAAATCACCAAAAACATGGGTGCATTGAACGCTGTGTACGAACTAGAATTGCAAGACACGACCAAACACCTGAAGGCTATGAACGCTTTCTACGGTAACCTGACGGCAGCTATGGAAAACATGGCTGATGCCACGAAGGAATCACAAGTATTTAAGAGCGAAATGGCGAGATTGACCAATAACATCTCATCATTGAACGGCATTTACGGAAACATGCTGACCGCGATGCGTGGTGGCAATGCGTAACAGCGCTCGGACGATGACTCTGTGATCCCGTTTAGGGTACAGAGTCATTGTTGTTAGTTAAATAATTCGATCACTGAAACTGATTACACAACAATATGGCAGGTGGAAAAGAAACACCCCGTCAAAAGATGATTGGAATGATGTATCTGGTACTTACGGCGATGCTCGCATTGCAGGTAAGTTCGGCTATCATCGAAAAATTCATCCTACTGAACAATTCCCTGGAATTATCCTCCGGAGCAGCTAACAAAATCAATCAGGAAACGGTACTTAAAATCAAGGCCGCGGTTGAAAAATCGGGTAACCGTTCAGCTGACGTCGCAGTGATCAAGCAAGCTGATGAAGTCCGTAAGCTTTCATCGGATATGACCAACCAACTGAATGCCCTGAAACAGGAGATCATTACAAGGGCTGGTGGAGGCTTTAACGAAGAAGGCGGCATCAAAAACCCGCAAGAAGAAGCCAAAGTGGCGGAACTGATGATTGGTGTAAGAAAAAATGGTAAAGCCTACCAATTGAAGCAAACCCTGAACTCTTACTCGACATCGCTTAACAACTATTCTCCCAACAAATTCCCGGGACTCGCATTGGACGGTCGCGAAGACCCTGTTGCAAAAGGGAATAAAGATCAGCGTAACAAAGACTTTGCAGAGCTGAATTTCGAATCTACACCTGTTGCAGCTGCATTGGCGGTACTGAGCCAGAAACAAACCGACATCCGTCGAATGGAAGGTGAAGTATTGAATTACCTTGCCAGCAAAGTTGGTGCTGCGGATATCAAATTCGACCGCGTATTGGCCATGGTAAGTGCCGATGCAAAAACGGTAGTAGCAGGTACTAAATTCAAAGGACAGATGTTCATTGCAGCTTCTGCTTCTGGTATCACGCCTCGCATGAGCCTGAACGGATCACCTGTTAAAGTTGAGAACGGTGTAGGTATCATCGAATTCACTGCACAAGGCGGTGGCTATAATGCGGAAGGTCTTGCTAAAAGAGAGCTTCGCGGACAGATCACCATCCCTACCCCATCCGGCAAAGACACCACTTATACCATGACCCAGGAATACTTTGTGGTGAAGCCTTCCTACCAGATCGAAACAGGAACATTGCCTCCATTGTATTTGGGATGCGCCAACAAACTGAGCATCCAGAGCCCCGCGCTCGGTCCGCTTTGGGCGCCTAGCTTTTCGACTGACGGTGGTGAGATCATTCAAAGTGGCCAAAAAGGAAAATTCACGATCGTACCTAGCAAAGCAAGCTTGAATATCACGGTAAGCAATGCAGGTAGTGTATTGGGTTCTGAACCTTTCCGCGTAAACCGTGTACCAAAACCCTCTCTGGAAGTACGTGTAAATGGTGCTGTATTTGACGAACGTCGTGGAGCCCCTGCTTCTGGTGCAAGAAGCATCCAGATAGTTGCAGTTCCCGATGAAAGTTTCAAGAACTTCTCTCCTGAGGACGCGAAGTTCCGTGTATCACAGGTTGAGATTTCCCTGGCCCGGGGCGCAAGAAGAATTAACGGTGTGACGCTAAACGGCGGAGGTGGTTCTATTTCCTCCCTCGCTTCGCAAGCGCAGCCTGGCGACCGCTATGTAATTTCAATTCTGAAAGTGGAACGTCAGAACTTTAAGGGCGCTGTAAGCGAGGTAGAAATGGGTAACCAAACTCGCAGTGTGACGCTATACTAATCCAGCACTTTTAGTCGTTGATTGGACAATACAACTTTATGTATGATATGAGAAGAATGAACGGAAAAACGATTGCATGGTCTTTGCTGTCGCTGTCTCTTGCAAGTACTGCCGCATTTGCGCAGGAGAAAGAGGATTCGACTGCGAATCAGTTCTCGTCACGCCCGATCGCTGACGGTGACGTGATGATGAAAAGAACGCTCTGGAGACGGGTCGATTTGAAAGAAAAGCAGAACATTTCCATGTTCTCTAAAAACAATGAGATCACACGTTACTTGTTGGATGCGGCGAAAGCAGGTTTGATCGATGCTTATACAAATGATTCCTGCGCGACCAAAATCGGTGGTGACGATCTTCACAAACGCATCCTGATACCTAACCAGACGGCGGGTCTTTCCGAAGAGGAAATTGCAGCAGGTTTCGGAGAACCTGCCAAAGCAGATGGTTGGGATTCAAAAAAAGCCAAAACAGATCCTAGCAAACAAGCGGCTACGCCTGACGACGGCTGGGGCAATGCCAAAAAGGATACTAAAAAAGAAGCTGAACCGGTAGACGACGGCTGGGGTCCTCCTAAGAAAAAATCTTCGAAAAAAGGCGCTAAAACCGAGGTTGCCAAAGAAGAACCAAAGGTTGAAGCACCAAAACCTGACAGCACTTCTTTCGAAACGCAGCAGGTGGCTGCATCAGAAGAAGAATATTTCCCTGATCAGTTGAGCATACTCGAAGTAAAAGAAGACTGGGTTTTCGATAAGAAACGTTCACGCCTGTATAACGATATCCAGACAATCACGATCGTCCTTCCTGCTGACCAGACTGCCACAGGACTCGAATTGCCCGTAGCTTCCTTCCGCTGGAAAGATGTTGAAAGACTCTTCAGAAGCGATCCTAAGAAATATATCTGGTATAACACCCACAATACCGCCCAAAACAAGAACCTCGCGGATGCATTCGATCTTCGCTTGTTCTACGGACGGATCACCAAGTTCTCCAATGCCAACGATAAGGCTTTCCTCGACATCTACAACGGCGAAAAAGAGGCTCTTATCAAATCCCTGAACTACGAACAGGAACTGATGGAACTGGAACACGGTCTTTGGGAATACTAAGACAAACTCCTATCAAAAATGCGAAAGAGCTTCCGGTTGGAAGCTCTTTTTGTTTACGGGTACATTACCTCGGGTCGGTGCAGTGCTATAAATGCATTCGAATCGCTCATTGTTGCTCCTCGTATCCGGCAAGAAAAAAGGTCATTAGAGTGGACGTTCCCAATCTAATGACCCTATTCATTCAATTTCTTGCTAACCTGCTGAATTTGCTATTTTCTTTTCAAGCTCAATTTCAATTTGCCCGCTGTTTTTACTTGTGTGTCTGTCAGGCCCAGGGCGGCAATTGTTTTGTTGTAGTCTTTGAGAATTTCAGCGCTCAGACGGCCACCGCTTACTATTTCACCAGGAACAATTATTATACGAATATCCTGGAAAGTTCTCTTAGGAGCAGTGGTCTGATTCTCGCTCCAATCTGTGGGTAAGAGCTCGACAAAGAATGTCTTGTCCTGAACAGCATGAACAAATGTGAATGAGCTCACTTTCCCACCGCCGAAGCTGATAACACCCGGCATAGGCCAATAAACGTTTGATGCTTTCAGGTAAACCAACACCACAGAAGAGCTGAAAGCACTGTCTTCTGCTGGGGTAAGGTTCTCCCTACCTGTAATAAAACCCCCGGTGCTGTCTGTATCGACCGCTCCGGTTGAAAGAATTATTGCCGAGCTGCTGGCTCCGTCTTCTCCTTTATCTCCTTTGGGGCCCGCCGCCCCGGCCGGTCCCTGAGCTCCGGCGGCACCAGCCGGACCAACGGCTCCGTCGTCGCCTTTGCAACTTACCATAGCAATCATCAACACCACAGAGGCAAATAGTAATAATTTTTTGAACATAACTCTTAAAGTTTAGAAAGTGATTAATTAGAAACTACACAGGTCAATACGCTGATAAATCCGGTTCTGATGAGGATAGAGGCGTTTAACGCATAAATTATACAAAAAAAACTACTATTCCTTTCGGGTGTCCAAAGAATCGATTTGTGCTTCCAGTGTACGGTAATGAGTCATCTCGCGAAGCATCGCCACATTACCATCCGGCAGCTTCATCTCTACCGACCAATTCATGGAGGCGGCCAGCTGGAAGATCATTAGTTGTACCTGGTTGCCCGCTATGCGCGGCAAATCGCTTTCCATGGCTTTGTCGTTCATCGTTTGCTTGGCCTCATTCAGAATAGCGGTATAATCGTCGCTCTGGAAACGGTTCAGCCAGCCTTGCTCGATGTCGTAAAACTTGTAGTCGGTGTCGATCGACAGGATTTCAGGAGCGGGAAAGAAATCAATAACGAGTTTACGTTCGCCATCGGGACGATGGAATTTCATTTTACCAAAATCATAGCCTACCAACACTTTGGCTTTGGCGATAATCAGGGCTTTTTTCTTATCATTGATCAGGTTCCAGATATTCTTGTCATTCTGGTAATTGTAGATTTCGGTAAAATAGCCTTCGGCCATTACCACTTTAAATACTTTTTCGATCCGCTCGATCAGGACGGTAGCCTCCTGCGTAGACACATATTTCTTCGACCTCCTGTTCTGCAACCAGGTATTCAACGCAGCGCCGGCCAGGCCCCCGGCAATAAGGGTAATGATCAAAAAAAATAGTGTAGTGGAATCCATATCTCTATTTTTGTACTGATTAAAATTCAAATAAAAACGGCACAATGCCAAATAGCCCAAAGAAATATCTGGTGACCGTGGCTGGTCCTACGGCGGTCGGAAAAACTGCATTGTCAATTAAACTTGCCCGGGACCTTGGTACCGAAATCATATCCGCTGATTCCCGCCAGTTCTTCCGTGAACTGAGCATCGGCACCGCCAAGCCAACACCGGACGAACTAGCGCAAGCGACGCATCATTTCATAGATTCCCATTCAATTTCGGAGGTATACAGCGCCGGCGACTTCGAACGCGACGCATTAACGCTGCTTGGGCAGCTTTTTCAGGAGCGTGATATTGTAGTCATGACGGGCGGTTCCGGCTTTTACGTCAAAGCCGTCCTCGATGGCCTCGACGACCTGCCCGCCCCTCTCCCCGGCTTGCGCGAGACGCTTATGCAGAAACTGAACGACAACGGACTTTCGCCGCTCCAAGAAGAAATACGCCTGGTCGACCCGGAATTCGCGGCTTCATTCGAGATAGCAAACCCTCAGCGCGTAGTTCGCGCGCTGGAAGTGTTTCACACCTCCGGTAAGCCCATCAGCCAGTTTAAAACAAATAACGCCCGCAGCAGGCCGTTTCAGCCCATTAATGTCGCCCTGGATCGCGATCGTGCGGAGCTCTATCAACGAATAGATCAGCGAATGGATATGATGCTGCAAGAAGGGTTGGTAGAAGAGGCAAAAAGCGTAATCGCGTACAGAGAGCACCACGCGCTTAAAACAGTAGGATACCGCGAAGTTTACAGCTATCTCGACGGTGAGTATAATGAGAAGGAAATGGTGCGGCTTTTAAAACAAAACTCGCGCCGGTATGCCAAGCGGCAGCTTACCTGGTTCAGGCATCAGGGGAATTTCGAATGGTTCCACCCCGACGAATATGACCGAATACTCCAATATGTGCGGTCGCAGGCAGGTTTATTTTAAAAGCATTTGACGGAGCGCAGACTCCGTCAAATGCCGAGGGGTATCAGTCTTCGAGCTCGCGGTAGGCCAGAATACCTCCCAGTACGTTGCGCACGTTCGAAAAGCCCTGAGATTCCAGGTAGCGGGCAGCTTTACCACTGCGGGCACCCGAGCGGCAATGAATGATGATCTCTTCATCCTTGATCGCTTCCAACTCATCCAGGTGATCAGGAAGTTCGCCCAGCGGGATCAAAATCGCGCCGAGGTTATCCTCTTCATATTCGTGTTCTTCGCGAACATCGTAAAAGTGCAGGTCTTCGCCCTTTTCAAGACGTTCTTTCAATTCTTCAACGGTAATATCCATATTTCAAAAATTTGTGACGACTCAGTCTATTTAGAGATTAACATTTTTTGTACAAAAGAACGTTTCCCGTCCGTTGCCTTAAAGATATAAATACCCTGATTTAAATGTTCAACCGTAGCGGATTGCTGATTGCGTACGGGTTCCAGGGCGTGCACCAGGTTGCCGCCGGTACTGTAAACTTCGATCTTTTTAAGCGATCTATTGTTCCAGCGGACTTCACCTCTGGCCGGGTTCGGGTAAAAAATAGCATTCACGGCATCCGCCGGCTCATTGCCTGTAATTATGCCCTGTGCTTTTTTGCCCAGGTAAGGACGGATCATGATCGAACCTTTTAATGAAGTCTCCTTCGCCCATTCGGTCCCGAGATTGTAATACACCGCGCTACTGCCCAAAAACGAATTGCGGTCGAAGCCTACGGTTACGGGCTGGTCGTTGATCTGTAACCAACCTACGTAGAAAGTATCGGCCACCGCTACGGGAACCGCGAATGCATAATCGATAAAACCGTCGCGTGCAGCCGGGTACCGCACCGCGACAGAGCGCTGGGCGATAACCTGGTCGGGCTTGCCGCCTTTGCTGTTATAAATCTGGATCGTAAAGCCTTGTCCGGAAATGTCTTTGTTGAAAGAAACCATCGACATCCGCAGCCCTCCGATGGTGTCGGCCTTGGCCAATACATACCGTACGGCTACGCGGCCGAGCTTCTGGTTCACTTGCACACCATATTCCGCACTGCCATCGTCGTAGGCAAAGTAGTCTGTCAATGCAACTCTCGCCGTAATGGTGTCGTTCGTTTTGAGGTTCGCCCCAGGGATGGTATCCGTCGTAGCCACGAAAAACTTGCTGATCAAATGCAGACTGTCGAGCTGAGCGGCTGCATTAACAGGCGCAATTTTAGCCCTCAAAGGCTGAGATTTCAATGCCTGGACAACAATAGAACGTTGCACAACGCGCGCGAACTCGGTCCCGCGTTGCGCGTCCGTGAGCGTGTAGGTGCTCGTAAGGACATTGAAGTTGTTGAAATGGTTAACGATATCGGTCTTCACGGAGTCGGCAGTGGCTGCTGCCGGGCTCACGCGGTATTGCCGCAAGGGCATTGCCGTGTATTTTTTCAGAATATTGGAAACCGGTTTCCGCATCGCGACATCGAACAGATAGGGCTGCTTGACCGATCTTTTTGTATTTAAATACACATAGTCCAAATGCCAGGTATCATAGGGGCCGGAGCTCCGGCCATAAGACCTGAACCGGAACTGGAATGCGTCGTGCAGGTAACTGGGGTCTTTGATGGCAACAAATTGCTGGTGAAACAGGGTATCTACCTTATATCCCTGCTGCGTCCAGACGGGCACCCATTCCTGTGTTTTACTAAAAAATTCCAGCTGTAAATAGTCGCTGGAATCAGGCAGCTCGCCAAGGCCTTTCGCAGCCCAGTAAAAACTGAGGTAGACGGAATCGGCAGCTGCCTTGCCGTTCAGATTGATCGGTTGAGACGTAAGTGTATCTGTGTAGCCTTGTGTTAGCGGGTTCACCAGGTTGTAGGGAAAACCATTGGCATTCAGTCCATCGAACGTTGCCACATTAACCGACGGATGGGAGTTGGTAAGTGTATTATTAATATAAACTCCGCTTCCCGGCAGCCAGTATCTCATATTAGGTGAAAGGGTTTTGGTAGTAGAAAAATCATCGAAAAAGGGGAGGTTCAATGAGGCCTGGGTGCGGAGATTTTCTACGCCCGCCTCCTCGCTTCCCTCGCCGTACCTTGCCTGATCGATCGGTACGATGCGTAACTGAGCAAGCGCGACCTGGCTTTGCACCATGGCCAGCACACAAACCCAAATAAAAATCCTGTGTGTGAAGAACTTTTTACTGCTCCGGTTGATTCTCATTATCCGTCGTTTCAGGCGCCTGCGGGGTCACCCACAAGTCGATTACGTCCCCTATTCTTACCTTATTTCCCGCATCGGGGTTCTGCCGTACGATCGAGCCCGGCGCCTGGCCTTCCTCGGCCGGCACTTCCATTACCTGCCCTACCTTCAACCCTGCTCCCACAATCGCTATTTTCGCTTCATCGAGAGGCATCCCGATCACCGACGGCGTTTCAAACTGTGCTGTACCGAGCCCTTCCCCCAATTCCAGGTCGATTTTCGTTCCCTTAGCGACGGGCTGGCCCGGCAGGATCTCCTTCCCATTATATAATTGCCTCAAAACTGCATTCTGCGCCATATCCGGAACATAGGAAATATTCCCTTCTTCCAGGCCCACACTTTTCAGCAACATCTGCGCACTGCGGTGCGTCATATCCGTGAGCTTCGGCATTTTGATCAAAGGCGCAGTGCGCGAAACCACTGTTACGTAGATTTTCCGGCCTTCCTTCACTTTCGAACCTGGCAATGGATATTGCGAGATAATGGTCAATGCGGGTACATTGGTCACAAAAGTACAATCGACCTCGTAGCGCAGGTCCCGGTCGCCAAGGAAATCTTCAAGGTCCTCCACACTCTTCTTTTTCAGGTCGGGCACGGTAATGGCCTCACCATGATTGGTTGTAAAAGGCAGATATACGAAGAAAAACCCCAGGAAAAGGACCAAAAGCAGCGAGACAATGATTCCGATGTGTATGAAAAGATCAGTTCTGGACTGTGTACTTATTTTGGCCATGAATGTATTTAGATGCGCTTTGGGATTTAAAACGGGTAAAAATAAACGTAATATTCCAAGATGCCAATATGCTAAACCGCATACGAACCGAGAATTCTCTTAATGTATTTGCCCAGAATATCGAATTCCAGGTTTACCGTGTCTCCCGCATTTAACGAATGAAAATTGGTAAAGTTATAGGTATAGGGGATAATAGCCACTCTGAACGTGTTTTCACCCGAGTTAAAAACCGTGAGACTCACACCATTAATGCAGATAGAACCCTTTTCAACAGTAATATTGCCGGTCGAAGCATCGTATTCAAAATCAAAAAGCCAGCTCCCGTCGCGCTCCTGCACCTGCGTACACCTGGCGGTCTGGTCCACATGGCCCTGCACGATATGCCCGTCGAAACGTCCGTTCGCGGGCATACAGCGTTCGAGATTTACTTTGCTACCCGACACAAGGTCGCCCAGGTTCGTTTTTAAAAGCGTTTCTTCGATAGCTGTTACCTGATATTGATCTCCTTCGACGGCAACTACTGTTAAACAAACGCCATTATGGCTGATGCTCTGATCTATTTTAAACTCGCTGGCAAGTGCTGACTGAAAGGTGAAGGTCTTATTGGTACCTTCCGTTTCGACTTTCAACACTTCCGCGGTCGTTTCGACGATTCCTGTAAACATTCCGATGTTGATTTAAAATGCAAAGTTACAATTTCTCAACCGCTCTCCCACCCGGTAAAATTCCCGCGATGGCATTATTCATGTCCAACTGCTTTTCAATTAGGCATTCTTTGCGAACTTTGCGGGAAATAAGCGCTGCGGAATTCCTGGTAAGGTGCTTGTAATCCAAATCTGTTAATGAAAAAAGTCCTATTTATTGATCGCGATGGAACGATCATCGTTGAGCCACCCACCGATTTTCAGGTAGATTCACTGGAAAAGCTCGAATTCCTGCCCAAAGCCATTTCCGCGTTGCGTAAAATCGCGGATGAAACCGATTATGAACTGGTCATGGTAACCAACCAGGACGGACTCGGCACCGATTCTTTCCCGGAAGACACTTTCTGGCCTGCTCAGAATAAGATGGTCAAGACGCTTGAAGGCGAAGACATCCGTTTCGCGGACGTCCATATCGACCGCAGCTTTCCCGAAGACAACCTTCCTACCCGCAAACCGGGCATCGGAATGCTTACTTCTTATTTTTCCAATGAATATGATCTGGCCAACAGCTACGTCATCGGCGACCGCCTTACCGACGTCCAACTGGCTGTAAATCTAGGTGCTAAGGCGATTCTTTTCCGCTCCGAATTGCCGGAGGAAGGCGTTAGCGATGAGATGAACCAAACTACCGCTTTGGTAACCAGCGACTGGGACGCGGTTTACGAGCATTTAAAACTCCCTTCACGCAAAGCATCTGTTGAAAGAAATACCAAGGAAACACAGATTAAAGTCGACCTGAATCTCGATGGCAGCGGCCGCTCCGACATTCACACCGGCCTCGGCTTCTTCGACCATATGCTCGACCAGCTCGCCCGCCATTCCGGCGCCGATTTGTCGATCCACGTCGAAGGTGACCTCCACATCGATGAGCATCACACTATTGAGGACACTGCCCTTGCATTGGGTGAAGCCTACCGCCAGGCGATCGGCGACAAACGGGGAATCAGTCGCTACGGCTTCCTGCTGCCAATGGACGAAGCTTTGGCACAAGTAGCGATCGATTTCTCCGGCCGTCCGTGGATCGTGTGGGACGCCGAGTTCAAAAGAGAGAAGATCGGAGAAATGCCGACTGAGATGTTTTTTCACTTTTTCAAGTCATTCTCAGACACTTCACTTTCAAACCTGAACATCAAAGTGGAAGGCGACAACGAGCACCACAAGATCGAATCGATTTTCAAAGCGTTTGCCAAGGCGATTAAAATGGCTGTTAAACGCGATCTTAAAGCGCTGGATTTCATGCCATCGACGAAAGGAGTACTTTAATTTTTTGTAAATAGCGAGCCGAAATCGCATTTTTTAGCTATTTTTGCCCATCTTACGTTGCATTATAATCGAGTACAACTATGACAATGACCGTTATTATGATTGCCTTTTATATCGTTCTGTTGAGCAGCGCGTTCCTTGTGGGGCGTTGGTTGGAGAACAATGAAAAGCAATGGAAAACGAATAAGTAAGGGTTGTTTATACGACCCTTTTTTATTTGTTTCGCTTAAAAGCTCAACAGAAAAATCGTTTTAAGGTCACACTAAAAAGTGACCTGCCGAACGTTTTAGACGCGTTGAGTGTTACCTTGGTTCTTGAAAAACTGTTTTTCCCGTGTTCAGATCACTTTGTCTCATACTACTTACGGCCTTCCTCATCTGTAAAGCCACAGATGTTGCCAGCTTGCTGCTGGCCAAGGAAAAGGCATCTGTGGTTTGTGATTCAGAAACCTGTGACAATGAAGAAAAAACAGAGGTCGAAAAACTGAATGACGACCAGCTACTGATTTCACATAGCGTACAATTTGACCGCTCCGTTGCACTAATACCGGTCAAAAGCTCATTCTTCTACACCGCGAATTTCGATAACGAAATTTACCGCAATCTGCTTTCTCCGCCTCCGGAGCTCATCTGATTTCTTTGATCCAAACTCGTTTGAGTTCGTTACCGTCGTAACACGATGCGGTATTTCCGTGTCATTACGCACGTTTTCTCCTATTATTTATTCCATATTCTAATCAAGAAATCATGATCAGGGCTTATAAGCAGTTATTCGAAAACAACAAAAAATGGGCAGAAGAAACGACGAAGGAAAATCCGGAGTTCTTCTCAAACCTCGCGAAAGGACAATCTCCTAAATTCCTCTGGATCGGCTGCTCAGATAGCCGCGTGCCGGCCAACCAACTTACCGGCACCCAGCCCGGCGATATCTTCGTACATCGCAATATCGCCAACATGGTGATCCACACGGATATCAGCATGCTCAGCGTGCTCGACTACTCTGTGAACGTGCTTGGAGTAGAGCATATTCTGGTGTGCGGACATTACGGCTGCGGCGGGGTGATTACCGCAATGGGCAATAAGCAGGTAGGCCTGATCGATAACTGGTTGCGCCACATCAAAGACGTGTACCGTTTGCATGCGAAGGAACTGAACGAAATTGAAGATCCCAAAACGAGAGCCGACCGCTTCGTCGAAATCAACGTTCAGGAGCAGGTACGCGACCTTGCCAAAACGACCATCGTACAAACTGCGTGGGCTAACGGCAAGCCGCTGCAACTCCACGGTGTCGTTTACGATATTGGCAACGGTATACTAAAGGACATGGACGTGACGATCGACGCCACCAACTTTGCCGACGACGTATACCGTCTTGACATACCGCAATTAGTATAATCAGCGGTTCTGCATTCCGAGTAGTCCAATTTATGATCCTTACTGACTCAATCGTATGTCATTGAATAATAAAAATTTGTTCGCCAATCTTAAATACGATTTACCTTCCGGGCTTGTCGTATCCCTGGTAGCGCTGCCGTTATGCCTCGGTATTGCGCTAGCCTCGACCGGCCGCTCCGATCTTCTTTTTTCGGGTGTTATTGCCGGAATCGTAGGCGGAATCGTAGTAGGCTCACTGAGCGGCTCCTCCCTGGGTGTGGCAGGTCCGGCAGCGGGTCTGGTTGTGATTGTACTCAATGCGCTCGATACACTGGGCAGCTTCGAGGCTTTTTTGCTCGCCGTTGTGTTTGCAGGTGCCATACAAATGATCGCCGGCTTGCTCAAAGCGGGTATTATCGGCTATTACTTCCCTTCATCGGTGATCAAGGGAATGCTGGCAGCCATTGGTATTACACTTATTTTAAAGGAAATACCACATGCATTCGGTTACGATGCCGACTTTATGGGTGATGAGGCGTTTGCACAAAGAGATGGCCGCAATACATTCTCCGAGGTATATTACTCACTCCGCTACAATAGCACCGGCGCGATCATCATCTCGTTGGTTTCGCTTGCCATGCTCATCTTGTTCGATAAGCCGTTCATGAAAAAAATACAGCTGTTCCGGTATATTCCGGGCGCTTTGTTCGTCGTATTGACCGGCGTTATCCTGAACCTTGTATTCGGTGCCGTGGCACCGCAATGGGTTTTGACAGGCGAACACATGGTACAGCTTCCGGTTGCTTCGAGCGCCTCCGAGTTTTTTAGTTTCTTTAAAACACCGGATTTCTCTGCAATCAGCAAGCCCGAGGTTTACACAGTGGCCTTAACATTAGCCATCGTGGCCAGCCTTGAAACATTGCTTTCGGTAGAAGCCACCGACCGCCTCGATCCGTTCAAGCGCAGCACGCCCACCAACCGCGAGTTGATGGCTCAGGGCGCAGGCAACATGATTTCCGGCCTGATCGGCGGGTTGCCTATTACCCAAGTAATCGTCCGCAGCTCCGCGAATATCGATTCGGGCGGCCGTACAAGAATGAGTACCATCATTCACGGTACCATTCTGCTTATTTCAGCGGTGTTTATTGCTCAATATCTCAACTACATCCCGCTTGCATCGCTGGCAGCGATCCTGTTGATGGTGGGCTACAAGCTGTCCAAATTCGAGTTGTACAAAGGAATGTACAAGCTCGGCCTGGAACAGTTTATACCGTTCGTTGTAACCATTATCGCCATCCTCAGCACCGACTTGCTGAAAGGGATTGGTATCGGTATGGTCGTCGCGATCTATTTTATTCTGAGAAAGAACTACAAGCATTCCTACCATTATATCAAGGAAGAGCACCGCGACGGCGAGGTGATCACGCTGCAACTTTCCGAAGAAGTAACCTTCCTGAACAAAGGCAGCATCAGCGCCACGCTGGATAACCTGCCCGACGGCGCTACCGTGGTGATCGACGGCTCCAAATCGATGAACATCGATTACGACGTGCTCGAAATCATCCAGGATTTCAAAAAACACCAGGCGCCGCTACGCAATATCACTGTGGAAACACGGGGTGTAGGCGAAGTGGAAGCAGTGGGAGCTCATTAGCATTAACCATTTATAAAACGAAGGCCCGCCTCCTGACGGAAGCGGGCCTTTTCGTTTGTAATAAGTCGATAAGCAGGCTAACTCAATTTTTTTGCTTTAACCGCTGGATCAGCATATCGTTGAATGTACGTTCGGCCTTGTACAATTCGATTACCTGGCTCGCAGTGATTACCTTTAAAAACTTGCTCTGATATTCTTTTTCCAGATCGAGTTCCTTCTGGCGAAGTTCCTGAACCTCTTTCAGGTTACTCAGTACCGCTTCATCGTTCTGGCCCTCCGCTTTTTTGTCGTTGATGATCTTGCGCTGCGCCCGGTGAATTTCTCGCCTTTGCTGAGAATATTCATTGTACATCGGCCAAAAACCGGTGGACTGCTCGGGCGTGAGGTTGAGGCGGTTGGTAATGATAGCCACCTTAGCATCCTGAATTTTCTTTATTTCTTCCTCGGAACGGCGTTGGGCCTGCGCTGTCGTTGATACTGCGCCGATGAATAGGAGTAAAAGAGCAAAAGTGTTCCGATACCGTTTGAATTCAAATTGTAAGTTCATTTCGATTGTTCGTTAGGGTCAAATCTTCTCCGGGGCAACCATAACCTCCTCCAACTGCTGGCGAAGAACATCGTCTTCCAGGCCATCCAGGTAATTCAGCACCGTCGAATCCGATTCGAATGCTTTCTGAACCACCTTGTGTTCGCTTAAATCATAATAGCTAATGTCCTGATCTTCCAGGTAAGTGATGATAGAGGCATTACTGATGCCGCTCAGTGGCTCCTGCCCCAGCGATCCCTGGCGCTCCGGTACGGTTACCCACACGAGCACGAGAATCAGTGCAGATGCTGCGGCCAAGCCAACAGAACGTTGCCACGACCAGCTTACGAGGGGTTTGCGCACGGGCTCCGCGGGGATCCGGGACTGGATCATTTGCGGCAGCTTGTCAAAATAACCTTCCGGCACGGAAAAGGGCGTCTCCCTCTTCAGATCATCCAGCCGTATACGTTTTTTGTCCATGATTATTTATATTTCCTGTCTTGTGAAGGTTTGACCAATGAGAATGCAAATAGTTTAATCCGTGTCGTTCAAAAAATCCTCAATTTTTTTCGAAGCCCAATGATATGAAGCTTTTAAGGCCCCTACCGACGTTCCGGTGATCTCCGAAATCTCTTCATAGGGTAAATCTTCAAAATATTTGAGGTTAAATACCAGCCTTTGCTTTTCTGGTAATTTTAATATTGCTTTCTGCAATTTGAGCTGAATAGCGTCACCGCTTACTTCCGGATCCGCTTCCAGCTTTTCACTGAGTTCGTTCTCGACGTCGTAGATCGGGATGAAATACTTCCGTCGCTTTTTGTTGAGAAAATTAATGGCTTCGTTGCTCGCAATGCGGTAAAGCCAGGTATAAAGCTTGGCATCGCCGCGGAAATTCTCCAGAGCCGTCCACGCTTTTATAAATACATCCTGGGTAATGTCATTGGCATCATCATGATCGACCACCATCTTCCTTACCAGCCAATAAACTTTTTGCTGGTACTTCCGTACCAACTGATTGAAAGCGTTCCTCCGCGTTTCGGGATTTTGAAAAAGAGATAATAATTCTTCGTCGGACATTTAATCAGTGTTAACCTGATCTTTTTTATAGCAACCTGCTTGACCAATAATTGTACCTGAGCCCAAAGGCAACGCCGGTCAATAATAGTTTATTTTTTGATTCAGGACAAATAAAAAGAGCCCTGCCTTTCAGGCCGGGCTCTTTTTCCGTCGACCTAAGTCGACGGAGAGCGATGATGTTACTTGCGTGCGATCGCGCGTTTTGCGGCTTCTACGATATGTTTTGCATCCAGGCCGTATTTTTCCAGCAACTGCGCTGGCGTGCCGCTTTCTCCGAAGCTGTCGTTCACCGCTACATATTCCTGCGGAACGAGCTTGTTTTTAACGATAACTTGCGCAACGCTGTCACCCAAACCACCGATGCGGTTGTGCTCTTCGGCAGTTACCACGCAGCCGGTTTTTTCAATCGATTTCAGGATCGCTTCTTCGTCCAGGGGCTTGATTGTGTGGATATTGATGATCTCGGCATTGATACCCTCGGCTTCAAGGATCTCCCCAGCCTGGATCGCTTCCCATACCATGTGACCGGTAGCGAAGATACTTACGTCGGTACCTTCGTTGACCATCCAAGCTTTTCCAATCTCAAATTTCTGATCGGCATCTGTAAAAATCGGGATTACCGGACGACCGAAACGCAGGTAAACCGGCCCGTCGTACTCAGCAATCGCGATGGTAGCCGCTTTCGTCTGGTTGTAATCGCAAGGGTTGATCACCGTCATGCCCGGAAGCATTTTCATCATCCCGATATCTTCGAGAATCTGGTGGGTTGCACCGTCTTCTCCCAAAGTAAGACCTGCGTGTGAAGCACAGATTTTTACGTTTTTATTGGAATATGCTACGCTCTGACGGATCTGGTCATAAACGCGGCCTGTCGCGAAGTTCGCGAAAGTAGTAGCAAATGGAATTTTACCTCCGATAGTCAAACCAGCTGAAAGGCCGATCATATTTGCCTCGGAAATACCGCATTGAATAAAACGCTCAGGGTTTTCTTTGATAAACGGTTCGAGTTTCAAAGAACCAACGAGGTCGGCACAAAGCGCCACGACGTTGGGATTTTGCTGCCCCAGCACGTGCATTCCGGCACCGAAGCCCGAACGCGTATCTTTCTTCTCAGTGAAGGTGTATTTTTTCATTTTGAATATTGTCTGTTTATGAAACCGCGTGCATTGCTGCCGCTGATCCGGATATTAATAATCTCCCAAAGTTTCGTCAAGCTGAGCCAGTGCCGCCGCCAATTGCTCGTCGTTAGGCGCAACACCGTGCCATTTGTGGCTGCCCATCATGAAGTCGACGCCGTAGCCCATGCCTGTGTGGAGCAATACCATGATCGGTCTGCCATGTCCCAGACGGCCTTTGGCTTCGTACAGGCCTTTCAGCACTGCCGCCATGTCGTTTCCTTCTTCGATAGAGATTACTTCCCATCCGAATGCCTCATATTTGGCACCCAAATCGCGGTTGTTCATTACCTTCACGGTAGGGCCATCGATTTGCTGACCGTTCAGGTCGATAAACGCTATCAGGTTGTCTACCTGGTGGTGTGGCGCGAAAGTAGCAGCCTCCCAAACCTGGCCTTCCTGCTGCTCGCCATCGCCCATCAGTACGTATACTATTCCTTTGTCGTTGTTCAGTTTCTTAGCTGTTGCCGCCCCCAATGCTACCGACAATCCCTGGCCCAGTGAGCCCGACGCGATACGGATACCTTCGAGGTGTTCGTGCGTGGTAGGGTGTCCTTGCAGGCGTGAATTCAGCTTGCGGAATGTAGCCAGCTCCGATACAGGGAAATATCCCTTGCGTGCCAATACGCTGTACCAAACCGGGGAAATGTGACCGTTCGAAAGGAAGAAAAGGTCTTCGTCCTTACCGTCCATATCGAATACGACTTTGCCGTCCTGCTCTTTAAGCTTCATACGCTCAAAGTACAATGCTACCAACAAGTCGGTGCATCCCAGCGACCCGCCAGGGTGCCCCGACTGACAACCATGTACCATTCGTACGATGTCCCTGCGAACCTGGGATGCTACTTTTTCTAATTGTTCAATTTCCATTTTTATTTATTTTCTATTGGACTGTCCTTAATCGGCTTACCCGAAGCGGGACCATTTAGGCGGCGTAAATGTCCTGCTATTCGGAATGTTAAAATGACTGATTATTATTCAGTTTTTCCAAGAATTTGATCAGTGTGTTTCGACGATTCCACTTTGGAAATAATCTCCTCAATGATCCCTTTTTTGTTGATGACGAAAGTTGTACGGAGTAAACCCATGTAGGTTCGTCCAAACGTTGTTTTTTCTCCCCAAACTCCGTAAGCCTCAATCATTTTATGCTCCGTGTCAGCCAGGAGTGGGAAGGGGAGGCCATGCTTTTTGATAAATCTCTGATGCGATTTTTCACTATCCGGGCTTACCCCGAACACCTTATAACCCTTTTTCAGGAGCGCTCCGTAGTTGTCGCGGATGTTGCAGGCCTGATTGGTGCAGGTAGGTGTGTTATCTTTGGGATAAAAGTACAAAACAACTTTCTCTCCCTTCAAATCCGACAGCTTTACTTGGTTTCCATCCTGATCTTTTACTGAAAATGCGGGTGCGGGGTCACCGACTTGTAGGCCCATAATTTATCTTTTGCGTTTTCTGGTTTTCTTAGGTTTAACAACCAGATCTACCAATTCGGTTTGCAAGATAGTACTATTTCCCGCCCTATCCGTCACTTCCAACACCAGTTCTCCTTCAAATGGCTGAGTATCATCCAGTTTTTCCGACCAGATATAGCCCTTTTTGAAATCATAATTCAACAAAACCCACTGACCGTTCACCAATGCCTTGAAATTCGCAATCCCCGACATGCCGTCGCCTACGTACCCGCGTATGCGATGCTTGCTATGCTCGACGAGCCGTACCCTTGGAGGTACCGTATCGCTCTGAACGACAAACGTGCCGAGCTCGCGCGTATCGAAACGGATCATGTCGCCGTCCCATTTCCCGCCCAGAAAGCGGTAATCGCCGTTCAGGTAGCGATACATGAAAGTCCGGGACTTATCCTCCGGCAGCTTTTCGGGCGTGAGAGCGACGTGGATGTAGTCGTTCAATGCAGTACCCCGGTTATTAATGGTTAATGCATTAAAATTCCGCTGCCCCATCAGGAACAGCGTGTCGAACAAGCTGGTATTCTCAAAATCCACAGACCATTTGGCCTCTTTGAATGACGAGACAATGCCCGGCATCACCTGACTCCGCAGAAAGGTCTTCACCGTGGTAGTGCCAATTTTCACGGAATCCGGCATTTCTTTCCTCAAATCAGTCAAAAAAACCGCTGATTCGCCTGCGTACAGGTTAGGCGCTTTCCTCTCTTCTTTTCCTTTAATATAAAATGTCGCCGACGGTTCCTGGCTGCGGTAGTATTTCGCTTTAACTACCAATGTATTCTCCCGGATTTCGGTTTGCACATATTCCGGGTTCACCTCGGTATTGAACACCGGCAGCGGGGGGTTTTGCGGCTCGCCCTTAATATTAAATATCAGCTCCGAGAAGTTTTCATAGGAATCCGAGATGCGCACTTTTACCTCGTGGCTCAGAGTATCTGCGATATTCAACTTCCCGTTGATCGCATTGGTTTTATATAAATTAAACTGATTCCCGTCGGGAACGTAGCATTTCAGGAAACGCTGGCCGGTCGCCTGCTCCGTTTCGTAGTCGATGAGGTTGTTATAATCGCGGGTCGAGGCATTGGGGAATACTTCAATATTGTAAGAAAACACTTCCTGCCCGTCCATTTTAATTTCGATGCATTGTAACCCGTAGCGAAAACCGGTGCCGGTCATCTGGTCGAACGCGATAAGATCCAGGCCGACAATGCCCGTGGCCGAAACCTGTTCGGGCAAACGCCAGGTGCCGTCTTTCAGTTTGACAGGCGCGTAAACCCTTCGATCAAACTGCCCGTTGACGCGCCCATTAATATCCATGGGACGAATGGCCAGGTTCACGAATTTCGGCGGTGTAACATCTTTGATTTCGTTAAACCCGAAATACAACGGATTGAGATAATTATCCTTCGAATCGCGAACCTCAAAGTGTAAGTGCGGCCCCGCTGAACCGCCCGTATTCCCGGAAAGTGCGATTACCTCCCCTTTCTTGAATACAAACTGGCCTGCTTCCGGGAAGAGGTCTATTTCAAATGTCTGCTTTTTATATTGTTCCTGCCGGACCCACGTCGCCAGCGGATCACTGAATTTCAGCAAATGTCCGTAAACCGTCGTTTGTCCATTCGGATGGCGCAAATAGATTACGTTACCATAGCCGGTGCGCTGCACAGCTACTTTATAAATATAACCTTCTGCTGCCGCGTAAACGGGCAAGCCCTCACGCTGCTGCGTACGAATGTCGAGCCCGGCATGAAAGTGATTGCTGCGCAAATCACCCAGGCCGCCTGCCAGTGAGTTGGGCAACCCCGGACGGATCGGAAACTGGTAATAACCCTTTGGATACGATTGCTTTTGGGCCAAAGAATCCTTTGCAACACCTGCTAAACCCAATACAAACAACCCTGAACGGACAAATGCCCGAAAATAATGACGCATGAAAAAGTGCATGAATAGTCGGTAGCCCCGACCGGATGATATGAAGAGTACGGTTTACTTAACGAACAGTTCGAGCATCTTCTTGCCTTCAATCGAGGCGGTCAGCTTGTCGCCGACCTTCACCGGACCAACGCCTTTGGGAGTGCCGGTGAAAATCAAGTCTCCTTTTTTGAGCATGAAGAACTTAGAAACAAAGGAAATCAGGTAATTGATGCGGTAGATCATCATCGACGAATTGCCGTTCTGCCGCGTCTCATCATTCACATCGAGGCTAAAATTGACGTTCTGAATGTCCGCAAAATCCGAAACCGGAACAAATTCCGAAACAGGTGCCGAGCCGTTGAATGCCTTCGCGAGCTCCCAGGGAAGCCCTTTGGCCTTCAGCTCGGATTGCAGATCGCGGGCAGTGAAGTCGATCCCGATCCCGATTTCACTGTAATATTTTTGAGCGAACTTCTCTTCGATGTTTTTCCCCACTTTATCGATCTTTACCACAAGCTCTACTTCATAATGAACATCTTTTGAGAAATCGGGATAATAAAAGTCATCTCCGAGGCGGATCTGTGCGGTTTCAGGTTTCAGAAATATGACCGGGGAATCGGGTGTCTGGTTGTTCAGTTCGGCGATATGCTCTGCGTAATTCCGGCCTACACAAATAATTTTCATCAGGGGTAAATGCTAATTTAAAAGGAATGAACATCAGGGACAAAGCTACTTACAAAGCCGGGGCCTCACAATATTTGTCACAATTTTTCAGCCCGAATGCAGTTAAAATAGAAATGCGACGGTTAGTGCCGACGTCTCGTCGGTGCACGCTAAGATCCGGCGTTCCGTCGGCGAAAACGCTCACAAAAAAAAATTAAGCTATTTTTGAACTCAGTAATCAGGCCATATTCCGCTTACGCATGAAGAAGTACCTTTCCCAATCCCTTTCTTGCACCATTTTTACAATCCTGATCACTACATTATTATTCTCCTGCGACGTATTCCGCACAACACCCGAACGCCATAGTTCATCACGCAGTACAGCCTCACGGGGACGCACTTCTCCGTCCCGCAGGCCGCCTGCCCGCAAACCGGTGGCAAAAGCTCCTGCCAGAAAACCTGCGCCCACGCGAAGCACCACCCCTGCCTACTCCCGCCCCGGCTCTGTCAATACAGCGAACATCCCGGAGGTCGTGCAAATCGCGCGTACCTACACCGGCACACCCTACCGCTCGGGCGGCAACGACAAAGACGGTATCGACTGCTCCGGCCTGATCTGCCAGGTATATTCCGAAATGGGCGTTAAAGTGCCCCGCATTTCGTGGCAGCAATCCGAATTCGGACAGGAAGTGGGCAGCGTAGCCGAAATTAAACCCGGTGACTGGCTCTTTTTCGTACCTGAGGCTGGCAAGGAAGGTTACGTATCCCACGCAGGCATTGTCACCGACGTCCGCGGAAGGGACGAGATCATATTTATCCACGCCTCCACCTCGCGCGGCGTACGTGAGGACAACCTGTTTTCGACCTATTTTAAAGGGCGTTTCGTAAAAGCCATGCGGCCATTTTGAGTCCGGCCGGCCGTTCACTAACCCTGCCTGCGTAAAATTGAATACAACCATAGGGGTAGCATGGAATATGATTGTCCTTTTCGAAATTTGCAGTCATAACTCAGTTTCCTCTCCGCAACATGCAAAACCCCATTGCCCCTCCGCCTCAGTACGGCGACCGGACTTTAACCATGCAGGCCAGTCCGGGTATTCCCGTCTACATTTACGCCACCGTTTTTGCTTCATTTTGCGTAATCACCGGACTCATCTGGGACATTTGCTGGCACATGAGCATTGGCCGCGACGGGTTGCTATCGCCGCCGCACCTCGTTATTTACCTGGGCGCCGTAGTGGCAGGACTGTTTTCGGGTTATGAGATCTTGAGAAAAACATTTTGGGGAAGTGATATTGAAAAAGCGGCCAGCGTCAAAATCTGGGGCTTTTTTTACAGTTCGCTCGGGTCGCTGTTCTGCGTTTGGGGAGCGCTGTCCATGCTTACCTCCGCTCCTTTCGACGATTGGTGGCACAATACCTATGGTCTCGACGTAACGATCCTCTCCCCTCCGCATACTGTGCTCATTCTGGGCATTATCGGCATCCAGTTCGGCGCGATGATCAGTGTCATTGCAGTGAAGAACCAGATGAAATTGCTCGGCAGTTTTGGCCAGGGAAAGACGAAGGCATTAGACAAAACACTTTTCTGGCTATTTGCATTATCCGCCGGCTTTCTGCTAACCATCTGGTTCACGTTAATATCCGAGGAATTGGGTAGAATGCGCACGCACAAGTCGAGCTACTACATATTTGCCGGGGCTGCATTTCCATTGCTGCTGATAGCCGTTGGCAAGGCCGTTTCGCACAAATGGGCCATTACAGCCGTCGCCGGCGTTTACACTGCATTAATGCTCGGCACACTATGGATCATTCCACTTTTCCCTGCCGAGCCCAAACTTGGGCCGATCCTGAACCATATTACCCACTATCAGGGCTTTCATTTCCCATTGCTGCTGCTCGCCCCGGCCGTTGTGATCGATATCCTTCGGTACCGCTTCGCGCATTGGAATGATTGGAAACTCACTTTGCTGCTTGGCATCGCATTCCTGGTCGTATTTTTTGTGGTTCAATGGTTTTTCGGCGGATTTCTGATGGAATCGCCCTATGCGCGTAACTGGTTTTTCGGGAGCCATTACTGGTATTTCGGGAATGATCCGAACTGGGAGTACCGCTACAAATTCGGCCGCTGGATGGTCGAGGAAACGCCGGCACTGCTCAAAGGGTTGGGCATTGCACTGGTATTAACATTAATCTCAACCCGCATCGGATTGGCGTGGGGCAACTGGATGCACAAGATTCAACGATGAAAAAATATCTGTACCTCATTCTCTTATTGCTGCAAAGCGTAGCCTCGTATGCCCACGTGGGCAGCGCGGGTGTGCAAATGCAGGCGCAGGCCGGCTCGTACAAGGTGCTTGTAAGCATTACACCGCCGGATGTTATTCCGGGAACCGCGCAGGTTTCGGTTTTTATTGAATACGGCGAGGCTCGGAAAGTGTCGGTCCGGCCGATTTACTTTTACTCGGGCGACAAAGGCGCGCCTACTTCCGATCCGCTGGCGCCTGTTGCGGGCCAGAAGGGCCAGTTCCAGGGAGCGGTTTGGCTCATGGAACCAGGTTCGTCGAGCGCACAGATCAGCATTGAGGGTATCCAGGGAGATGCATCGTTGATCATCCCCATCGTTGCCGTTTCAACCGCGGAACGCGATATGCCCAAAGGACTTGGTATCAGCCTCAGTATTCTCGGATTACTGCTTTTCCTGCTCATGATCACGACCATCGGTGCCAGTGTGAGCGACGGCCTTTTAAAGCCCGGCCAAAGCCTTACTCCGGCCCAGAAACGGAAGCGATGGATCAATATGGGCATCGCCACGGCCGTATGTTCATTGATTTTGTATGGCGGAAGCAGCTGGTGGGATAGCTGGGCCGCCGAGTACAAACAGTGGTTGTACAAGCCGTTGAAAGCCAAAACCGCGATCATCGAAGCAGATTCCCAACGGGTTTTTCAACTAAAAATCGACACCACCAGCTGGGACCACCGGATGAAAAGAAGTATGCTGAGCACATTGATCCCGGATCATGGAAAGATCATGCATACATTCCTCGTGCGCACGCCTACACTCGATGCATTCGCGCACGTCCATCCCGACCGCAAAGACAGCCTGACATTTGAAGCTGTATTGCCTGATCTGCCGGCCGGAAAATACCTGGTTTACTCCGACATTGTACAGTACTCCGGTTTTGCCGAAACGATCGTCGATACGCTGGTGATCAATACCAAACCGTCAAAACGCGTAAGTAAGGCACTGTCAGAAGACGATACCTATATTATTACAGATCCGCTAGATACGCCCGGCAAGGTGCCGATGGGCGAAAATGTTGTCATTTGTGGAAAACCCGGAACCAAAACTGTGTTCAAAGACGGCTCCTATGCTATATGGGAGGGCAAGCCGGATAAGGCGCTCGAAGCCGGAAAACCTTATCAGCTTAATTTTGAAATATTCAACCCGGACAACAGTCCCTGCTTCCCGGAACCCTACCTGGGAATGCTTGGGCATGCGGTGATCGTACGCTCCGACGGTTCGGTTTATATTCACCTGCACCCGAGCGGCTCCTATTCGATGGCCGCCGGCCAATCGTTTGAAAACCGAATTTCGGATACTGCCCACGTAGCCAAATGGCCCCAAGCCAACGTTTTCCGCGATAGCATCGACCAGCACCTGGCCAATTTAAAAGCCATGCCGACCATAGACCGCGAAATATTCCTGATGAAGGAAATGGGCATGTATAACGTCACCGAAGGCGGCATGACCGGCATGGATCACGCTACCCGCATTTCGTTCCCCTACGCATTTCCGAAAGGCGGCCAGTACCGGATATTCCTTCAAATCAAAAGAAACGAAAAAGTGTTGACCGGTGCCTTCGATGTGAAAGTTACCGATCCTGTCACATTGTAGCGTTTCAGAAGAGCGCAGCGATCTTTTCGTAAGAGAGGTCGCTGTAATCGTTTATATACAGGTTGCAGGGCGGCAATTCCTCCCGCGTGTGCGAGCTTAGCACGCCTACCACACGCATACCTGCATTGAGTGCTGCCGAAACACCCGAGAATGAATCTTCAAATACAACACACTGGTCCGGACTAACTCCCAGGTTCCTGGCGGAGGTAAGGTATACTTCCGGATCGGGCTTGTGCTTTTTCACATCTTCGCTCGCCAAAACAGAGCCTAGCATCTCTTGAATAGGCACTTTACTCAGAATGAGGTCCAGGTTGGCCCGTGGTGCAGACGTAGCGACTCCGAGTACCGCCCCATTCGCTTTCAAATCGTGCATAAACCCGACAATGCCTGTGATAGGCTCGACATAAGGCTCATACAATTCACGGAAAAGCCCTTCTTTTTCCTCTTCCATTTTCAACAACTCCTCTCCTTCAACCACGCGCTGCAAAAAGTGGCTTAAAATGTAGCTGTTACTTTTTCCGTACATGTGCTGGGCAAATTCCTCTTCGGTAGGAGAAAGGTTTCGTTTCGAAAAAAACTCGCGGAATGCACGGGAGTGGTAGGGGTTTGTATGGACAATCACCCCGTCCATATCAAAAATGACTGCTAATTTCTCTTTCATCCCGCAAAGTTAACATCGGATAATCTTCCTGAAAATGAAATGCAGAACTAAAAATGAATACAATCATTGAAATAGTTTGATAACTTAAATTCAAACTTTTTATAACCAGGTGACATTTTTACTAACCATTCTATTAAATTTACCTGCAATGGCTCACACTACTTCTTCAAAACATCCTTAAATTCAACGTTATAATAAAGGCCTCCCGAATTACCCGATCCAATTTCCGATCAATTAATTGCGTATATGAATGAATTAGAACGAGCAGGCAATGGAGTCGATAGTCGTGCACTTTCGAAGCCAAAAACGCTCACTTCCCTTGAAGTGTATGATCAATTCGGGGCCATGGCGTATGGCATTATACTACAAATCCTGCCTCAGGTGCATTTGGCACAAGAAGTACTGGTAAGTGTATTTTCATCCCCGCAATTACAGTCCTGCAATAGTTATCCCTTTACTTTTGCCGCATGCGTGATCAAGCTGGCGCGGGCCAAAGCAGTGGAGGCGAAGCGCAAACTGACCGCTCTTGCACCCGCGGGAGCCGAGTATGCACACGGCGACGCCTCTCCGCAAATCATTTTTGACCTCGCATTCCGCCAGGGGTTCACACCCGATGAGGTGGCAGGCAAGTTGAACATATCGAAGGCCGAAGTGCTTCGTTCTTTTCACGAGTTTTTCAAATCATATCGCAACGCATAAATATTACACACATTGAGCAAACAGGAATTTATCGAGAGCGGTATTCTCGAATCACATTTAATGGGACTCGCCAACGAAGAAGAACAGCAGCTCGTTGCGGAAATGATGCTGTCGGACCGTAAAATGTCCGAATATGTAAATGAACTTGAAGTAGATATCAAAAGCTACTTTGCGGAAGGGTCGGTGCCGCCGCCCGACGCTGTGAGGGAAATCATACTGCTGAGAAGCATCCGTGAGAAAAAGGGCCGGAGCAGCTACGATGTGGGAGAAACCGTCGATGCGAAGCAGTTCCTCGATGTAGAGGTGAACGACACGCACATAAAAGTGCACAAGTTTTGGCGCCCCGCATTTATTGCCGTTTTCATTCTTTCCAAAATATTCCTGATCGCCGGTTTGTATTTCTATTTCAAATCGGTAGCACAGCAGGAGGAGATCGAAAAGATCAAAACTGAAATGCAAGTGAACAATAAATAAAAAATATTAACCTGTACACACGAAAGCCGGCGGACATTGCGGTCCGACCGGCTTTTTCCATTCTCTGGCCATCCTATTTCAGGAATGCGCGAAGCATCCAGGCCATTTTCTCATGCTCTCTCAATAAGCCTGTTACGTAGTCGCTCGATCCGAGGTCTTTGTAGGTATCCGCGAACTCGGTTACCAACGGGCGAAGGAGGCGAATGATCGTCTCATGGTCGTCGAGCAAATTTTGCAGTTGGGTCTTCGGTTCGGTCGTGTATTCCGGTTCGAGCAAGTCGGTCAGTTTCAGAATATCCACCAGGCGGGCTTCCGAGTAGTGGCCGATGGCGCGGATACGCTCTGCGATGTCGTCCAGGATCACCTGCAATTGCTCGTATTGCCCTTCAAAAAGCTTGTGCAATTCGAAGAAATTCATCCCGCCGATATTCCAGTGGTAGTTACGGGTTTTGGTGTAAAGTACAAACTCATTGGCGAGCAACTTGTTCAACTGGTAGGCGACGGCCTGAGTATGCTCGTCCGATATTCCGATGTTGGTTTTCATGCGTCTTTATATTAGGTATAGTTGATTGTGTTGATTCATATACGTAACCAAAGCTAATCGGTAAAAAGTTGCTCTGCATGTCAAAGATTGCGTTTTTAATGACTTTTTTAACCACAGGAAAATTGCTGCACGATATATCGTTACCAAAGCCCTGTTCTTCCGTATAGGTAGGAAAGAATTGTTATATTTGTTAACCTGTCTTTTATGAAAGACAGCGAAAGAATCAGTAATCTGGAAGAGATGCTCGCCGAAATTCTCATGCGCCTCGACCGCGTCGACGCCGAACTTGTACAACTGGGTAAGGGACAATCTCAAACGATTGGCCGGATGGACACGTTGGAAGAAAACATGCGAGACCTGGCCAAACACATGTTTCGGCTTAATGACCGGCAAACACTGGTTGAGGAGACCATGCGCGACATTTCAGCGACAAACAGAATTATCTTCGAAAGAATGGCCACCAAAGATGATCTGAGATCGATGGCCACCAAAGATGACCTGGCTAAACTTTTCGAATTCATGATGGATCGCTTCGATAAAACAGATGCCCGATTCGATGATATCCGTAAGCGCCTGGATGATCTTGGAAGGTAGAGAGACGGCGACAGGCCAGATAGCCTAAAACCATAGTTATTTATTAGTTTTCAGTATATTATGTTCCCATTCCGCGTAGGCCAGGGCTACGATGTTCATCAATTGGTAGAAGGCCGGCCGTTCTGGCTCGGCGGTATTTTGATCCCCCACACACATGGTGCCAAAGGGCATTCCGACGCCGACGTGGTTTGCCACGTAATGTGCGACGCGCTCCTCGGTGCAGCCAATCTCCGCAATATTGGTTACCATTTTTCCGACAAGGACCCGCAATGGAAGGGTGTCGACAGTAAAATTTTGCTGGCCAAAGTCCTGGAAATGATCCGGGAAAAAGGATATGAGGTCGGAAATGTAGATGTGACGATTGTTTTGCAAAATCCGAAGCTCAATCCGCATATTCCGGCCATGAAAAGCTGCCTGGCCGAGGTTACCCGCATTTCAGAAGAAGATATTTCGATCAAGGCAACCACCTCCGAGCATCTGGGTTTTGTAGGAAGGGAAGAGGGCATTGCCGCGCACTGTGTTGCATTGATCTATAAACCCGGAGCATTTCCGGGGTAATGCTTAGCCAACGATCCTGTTTAAAATAGATTTGCATGAAAAAAGTACTACTGTTCCTCTCTGTCGGCATGGGCATCACCTTCTCCGCCTGTGCACAGCAACAATCTGCGCCGCTTGCCGAGCAGCCGCTCGGTTTTGAAGAATACGACCCCATTTCCACGCTCAAAGTGGAAGAACACCCGCTGAAAAAAGCAAAATTCCCGTTTATCGACGTGCATAATCACCAGTATCAGATGCCCTCGCAAGATCTGAAAGCGCTGGTGAAGGAGATGGACGCGCTGAATATGGGCATAATGGTCAACCTCAGCGGCCGCGGCTGGTCGCAGGAATGGGCGGAGGGAACGGCTACATTGAAAGGCTCGCTGGAAAACGTGGCCAAAAATGAGCCGAAGCGCATTGCGGTATTTACGAACCTGCAATTCAAAGGCTTCGGCGAAAAAGATTGGTCGGCGAAGGCAGTAAAACAATTGGAGGAAGATGTAAAAATGGGCGCCAGAGGTTTAAAAATTTACAAAAGCCTTGGTTTTGCGGGTATTAAGGACGACAAAGGCAACCGCGTGCCGGTGAGTGACCCGAGGTTGCAGCCGGTTTGGCAGAAATGCGGCGAGCTGGGTATTCCGGTGCTGATCCACACTGCGGACGTGCCCTCTTTCTGGGACCCGATGGACCGCTATAACGAGCGCTGGCTGGAATTGAAAACCCACCCGGGCCGCAAGCGAGGCCTCAACGATCCCATCCCATTCGACTCGCTGATCGCCGAGCAGCACCACATTTTCAAGATGAACCCGAAAACGACGTTCATCAATGCACATATGGGTTGGTATCCCAACAACCTCAAAAAGCTCGACAGCCTGATGATCGCTTTCCCGAATATGTATGTGGAAATAGGTGCCGTAATAGCCGAGCTGGGCCGTCAGCCAAGGGCAGCGAAGAAGTTTTTTGATAAATACCAGGATCGCGTCCTTTTTGGAAAGGACAGCTGGGTACCCGCCGAGTATGCTACTTATTTCCGCGTGCTGGAAACCGAGGATGAATATTTCCCCTACCACAAAAAATACCACGCATTCTGGCGCATGTACGGCATGGGGCTGTCCGACGATGTATTGAAAAAGCTCTACTACAAAAATGCCCTGAGAATTATCCCAGGGCTAGACAAAAGCCTTTTTCCTAACTAGCAAGTCTCATTTGAATGCCTTGGCTTCGCGGATGACCGAGCGATATTCCGCTTTGCCAAGGCATTTTTTATAATACTCCCTGGCTTTGGCCTTGTTACCCGCCCGCGCGGAGATGCGCGCAAGGCCTGCGTATGCAAATGCGTGATACTCTTTCGTGTATTGATCGTCGTGCGGTGTTTTGAGTGCAGCCAGGTACTCTTTTTGAGCAGCAGCGTCATTTTTTCGATCCTTTTCTTCTAAAATTCCCTGAAACGTCCGCCAGGCTGCGGGGTAAAAACCCGTATTTTGCCTGCGTAGAAGCTGCACACCTTCATGCGCCTCCTCGTATTTCCCCGAAAGCAATTGTGCTTCCAAATGTTTCATGAGATAAATAGGGTTTCGCGGATACAAATCCACAAGCTTTTCCATGTAAAAGGCCGCCCTTTCCGGCTTGGCTTCGTATTTCAGATAAATATGTGAAATATAAAAGCAAGATTCCGCTTTGGTAATTGTACCCACCTTTGTGGCAGTATCGATCTGCTTTAAACCCAACGCTTTATCCCCGTTCTTGAAGAAAACCAGCAGTGGCTTCACGATCGGATGCTCTTCCGGGTATACTTCCACATAATAATTATACATTCCCGAAGTGAAGTAGAACTCCGGGTTTTTATTCAGTAATTTAAATCCCTCAACGAAAGCATTATACGCCTTTTTACCCTCCCCTGCCGCTGCCATCATTTCCCCGCGGTAATTGTATATCATCGCCATATAACCTCTCGCGACCATCGTGTAAAAGACCGCCTCCGGATCGAGGCTGTTCTTGCCGTAGCGTTTGTTGATCGCTTCCAGGCATTGGTCGAGTTTCTGGATGTACTCCTTCGATTTGGCGGGGTTATCCTTGATAGGCAGGTATTTCCAGTACAGGATGAACGAATCGAGGATGTAGGAAACCGGGTGATTGGGATACTTTTTCTCGACCTGGTCTATGATCTGGACCGCCTCATCGAACTCGTAATTATATATTTTATCGAGACTGTTCTGGATGTTTTTTAATGAAACGGGGTCATTAAGTATTTGTGCGTGGGTCTGGATCGAACATAAGGCAAGGAAAACCCATAGGCACAGGGAACGAAGTGTAATTTGCATGGCTTTCAACTCAAATTGGTTTGGTGGTATCCCAGCTGAACAGTAGCTTTGTTTATAACCCATAATTGAATGCGCGGGTTTCGGCCTCCGGTTTTATTTTGGCCAAATTATACCTATTCAACTTCCTTTTTTGACCATATGATTCGCTATAAGCAGTTTACACTGGGTAATGGCCTTCGGGTATTTGTCCACGAAGACTTTTCGACACCCATGGCTGCGGTTAATATCCTGTATAATGTAGGCTCCCGGGATGAAGACGAAGAACGCACCGGCTTTGCGCATTTGTTCGAACATTTGATGTTCGGCGGCTCCAAAAACATCCCCAGCTACGATATACCCGTACAGAATGTGGGCGGCGAAAACAATGCATTCACCTCCCCGGATATCACCAATTACTACATTACATTACCGGCAGATAATGTAGAAACGGCATTCTGGCTGGAATCGGACCGGATGCTGAGCCTGTCGTTCGACCCCAATGTGCTCGAAGTGCAGCGCAAGGTGGTGATCGAAGAATTCAAGCAACGGTACCTCAACCAGCCCTATGGTGATATGTGGCTGAAATTACGGCCATTAGCCTACAAAACACACCCTTACCGCTGGGCAACGATCGGTAAGGACATTGGTCATATCGAACGTGCTACGATGGACGATGTGCAGGATTTCTTCTTCCGCTTCTACCGCCCCAACAATGCAGTGATGGTGGTGGCAGGTGCGGTAACATTTGAAAAAGTGCGCGAACTGGCCGAAAAGTGGTTTGGAAGTATCCCCTCCGGGCCGGCTTATGTCCGCAACCTTCCCGCCGAACCGGTACAAACCGAAGCAAGGCACCTCGAAATTTCAGCCGCGGTCCCGCTCAACTCGCTGATCAAGGTTTTCCATATGCCCGGCCGGTATGAGCCCGGCTTTTATGCAGGGGATTTGCTGGGCGATGTGCTGGGAAGAGGTAAATCATCACGCTTATATCAGAAACTGCTGAAAGAACGCGCACTGTTCAACAGCATCGGTGCCAGCATCATTTCTTCCCTCGACCCCGGCCTGCTGATGATCAAAGGGAATCTGAATCCTGGCATCACATTAGAGGATGCCAATACCGCCGTGGATGAAGTTTTACAAGAGATCGTTGAAAATGGTGCTTCGGAAGAAGAAGTAACGAAGGTTAAGAACCAATCGGAAGCATCGATTGCATTTTCGGAAGTGGAGCTGCTCAACCGGGCGATGAACCTGGCATTTGCGGCGAATGCAGGCAATGTTGATTGGGCCAACAGCGATGCGGAAATCATCAGGGCGTTGACCACTAACGATATTAATAATGCGGCAAAAACCATTCTGAGGCCAGAAAATTCGTCAACGCTATATTATCGGGCGGAGACGAAATAGCTTCAAGCATTATGAAAAAAGCGCTCCCATGCCAGGCGAGCGCTTTTTTCATTAAATAACTTTGAAACTTAATCCTCTGGCAGGAAGGTCAGATAGCTGAAATTTTGCTCATCGAACAGCTCCATCGCGATTTCCTGCAATTGAGAGGCTGTGATCTGCTCTATTTCTCCAAAAATTTCCGGTAAGGAATCGACTTTCCCCGTATCCAGAATGCTTTTAGCCATCATGAGCATAAAACTCATATTGCTTTCTTCCGACATGGCCAGCTGGCCCATCAGCTGCACTTTCGTCTGATGCAGCTGCAGCGTCGTAAGTGGCACCTCCCTGATCCGCCTTAATTCTTTGTTGATCAGCGAAATACTTTTATTTAATTGTTTTTTCTCGGTACCAAAGAATATGCCCGTGAATCCTGTATCAAGGTAAGGCGTGTAATTCGCTTCGATGGAATATACAAAACCATACTTCTCGCGCAGCGATAGGTTGAACCGCGAGTTCATCCCCGGTCCGCCCAGCAGGTTCACCAGCATAAAAAACGGCAAACGACGCTCATCCAGCAATGAGTAAGCCGGCTGGCCCATTGCACATTGCGCCTGCTGGATCGGGCGCTCACGTTCCAGGCGAACAGGTGTGTAAATCACCGGTGCATTCCGTTTCCTGTCAGTAGTGCGATGAGGCACGCCGCCCAGGTACTTCTCTGCAATGCGAATCACCCTCGAAAACGGCAAACGGCTCACCGACGATACGACAATCCGCTCGGTATCGATATTATGGTTGATAAATTCGTACAAATGGTCCCGACCGAATGAATTGACCGTTTCGGCTGTCCCGAGAATATTATTTCCTAATGCATGGTCAGGGAAAATCAACTGGTCGAAATCGTCCTGAATGGCGTCCTCCGGCGAATCGACATACATTGACATCTCTTCGAGAATCACATTTCGCTCCCGCTCGATCTGCTTGTCGGGAAATACGGAATGGAAAGTGATATCGGCCAGCAAATCCATTGCCTTCTCGAAATGATCATCGAGTACGGAGGCATGGAAGCAGATTTTCTCCTTGGTTGTATAGGCATTCAGCTCGCCACCCACATTTTCGAGCCGGTTAATGACGTGGTAGGAGCTTCTTTTTTCGGTTCCCTTGAAAGCCATATGCTCCCAGAAGTGGGCCAGGCCTTGCTGATGCGGCAATTCATCGCGGCTGCCGATATCGAGCATAATGCCGCAATGCGCTATTTGCGTGTAAGGAACCTGCTTATGTGCAATGCGGATCCCGTTGGCCAGCGTGTGTATCTGATATTCTTCGGCTGTTGAAAGGGAGGATGCTTTGGGGTTACCCCGTTTGCGGACATTGTTTCTCTTCATTCCTTTTTAACACAAAATAGCCACCAATAATTTTCGGTGGTATCCGCAAAAATACGGACTTTTGCCCGGAAAGCCTTGCAGTTACACATTATGCGCATCGGATTCGACGCCAAAAGAGCGTTTGCCAATAAAACAGGTCTGGGAAATTACAGCCGCTTCGTTCTCGACGCATTAATGGTGCATGAACCGGCCCACGAGTACCTTGCCTACACCCCTAAAAATAACCGGCATCTGTTCGACGGATTTCCATCCGAGTCAATTCATTATCCGAAAGGCTTCATTGATCAGAAGCTTTCCGCCTATTGGCGCTACACACGAATTACGGATCAACTGCGCGAGGAAAATATCGACGTTTACCACGGCCTCAGCAACGAAATCCCGCAAGGCTTGCAACAGGCTGGTATACGCTCGGTGGTAACTATCCACGACCTGATTTTCGAACGGCTACCATATCTTTTCAAACCCATCGACCGTGCCATTTACCGCCACAAATTCAAATCCGCCTGCAAACGAGCAGGCGCCGTAGTGGCGGTGAGCGATCAGACACGCCGGGATTTGATCGAGTTGTATAGTGTGGACGAATCTAAAATTGAGGTAATTTATCAGGATTGTAACCCGGTATTCCAAAAGCAGCTTGCCACGGAAGAAAGGAGTCGCATTTGCACTGAATATGGCATCGAAGGACCATTTGTTCTTTGTGTAGGCACTTTGGAGGAACGCAAAAACCAGCACCGGCTTGTCGAAGCATTTGCCCAATTAAAAAACCATGATTTCAAACTGGTACTGGTTGGAAAACCAACCGCCTATTTGCAGAAAATCACGGAAACCATTCAGCGCTTGAAACTGGAAGATAGGGTGCTTTTGCTGCATAATGTGTCGACACCGCATTTGCCCGCATTGTACCAGGCAGCGGAGGTGTTCGCCTACATTTCCATTTATGAAGGTTTTGGTATCCCAATTGTGGAAGCGTTGCACAGTGGCACGCCCGTATTAGCTGCAAAGGGATCTTGTCTGGAAGAAGCCGGCGGACCCGGCGGGCTTTATGCGGATCCCTATCAAACAGAAAACATCAGCGAACAGCTACAAAAACTGGTCACTGATGTTCATCTTCGGAATACTTTATCAGACGCGGGCAGGAAGCATGTCAAACAATTTGCGGGCGAGCAAATTGCCGCTCAGCTTATCCGGCTCTACGAAAGCTTGCGTTAACTATTTTTCCCGGTATTGTTCGATAATGCGATACAATGCTTTTTGTTTTTCCAGATCAGGGAAGAAATCAAAAAGCTGCTCGTGTCCTTCATAATCCAGTGTCAGCCCTATTTCAAGGTTCACCAATGCTTCGCGATATTGTCCTGCGTGGATTTGATAAACTGTCATGCGGTAATACAGATCCGCTTCTTCGGACATTTCATCGATCGCCGCTTGCAGCAGGTCGCAAGCACGGGCATAATTCCCCTGCTCGAACAGCACATACGACCATTTCAACCAGATATCCGGGTTGGAAGGTTCTATTTCCGCTGCTTTTTCAAATGCTTCGAATGCCGAAACGACATTACCCACTTTGAATTCGGTTTCTGCCAAAGCCAGCCAATAATCCGGGTTCAATTCTGTGATCTGGATCGCCTTTCTCAGAAACCCAACGGCTTCATACCAGCGACCGAGTTCGCTGAAACAGATTCCGAGGCCGTACCAGCCGTCGTCCCACTGGCTATCCAGCTTTACAGTTTGGCGGTAGTATTTAATGGCTGTTTCAAATTCACCCAATTTCTCGTAACAAGTACCCAGGCAGCAGCATGTTTCGGGCTGATCTCCTTCGAGCTCGATCGCCCGGAGATATTGCACTTTGGCATCTTCATACTTTTCCAGGTTCATGTAGGAGTTTCCCAACTGGAAAAAAGCAGATGCAAAATCGTCCTTGATCAGCGTCGCGTACTCGTACGCGTGCACTGCGTCCTCGTGGCGTTCCAGCTTGCTGAATGCAATACCGAGATTATACCAGGCATGGTGCGAGAACGGGTCACGATCGACCAGATCATTGTAATATTCCAAATGGCTTTCCAGCTGCCCTACCAGATCGAGGCAGTGGGCCAGTTCGTAAAGCGCATTCTCGTTGTTCAGATTATTGCGGAGCGACCGTTTGTAGTACCTGATCGCATCCTCGTATTTACCCCAGTTCTGGTAAGTCTGCCCGATCTGGAAATAGATTTCATCGCGGTCCTCCACCCTGCCCAGCAGGTTTTCGAGGATTTCAATCGCCTCTTCGTATTCTCCCATCATATTGGCTACCGCCACTTGCATGAAAGAAATTTCGATGTCGCCGGGATGAAACAGTGAGGCACGCTCCAATATTTCGAGGGCCAATTCGTGCTCGCCGCGGTTGGCGTGCAGCTGCACCATGCTGAGTAGCAGGTCGAGCGAATAGGGGTAGTCCGAAAGGCCCATCTCACAAGCTTTAAAAGCTTTTTCCCAATCCCCTTTTTCAATGTAATGTACTGTAACCTTTTCGTAAGTATCCAAATCGAAAAAGACCGGCTCGCTGGTTTTCAGCATTCTTTCGAACCTGAGTAGTGTCTCCTTCATATAATCCTTCCTTTCACCGAAATTTTTCTCCATCATACGAACCGCTAGGTTAGAATCGAGGGCAAACGTACCACTATTAATGAAAGAAAGTTATAAAATAATTCCCCGGATTTCAAATCCTCCTGATCAAACTTTCACTAATGCGGGACACCGTTTCCTCAATAGACTGAAATTGAAAATCTAATGCTTGCCTGACTTTGGCATTGTCGTAAGTAATTTTCCTGGCCGCAGATTGTGCCGTTTCCCTGGTAATCAAAGGCTTTGTGCCCAATAACCAGGTCCGTACTGCCTCTACCCGCCAGATCACCCCCGCCAATCCCGGACCGACCTTGAAGGAGGGTCTTTTACGGTTCATTTTGTCCGCTATCATATCGAACAAATTATGATAGGAAATGCTCCCCGCATTGAGCAGGAATCGCTCGCCGGCAATGGCAGCGCCCGCCAAACGGTATACGATCTCTGCTACATCCTTCACATCCACGACGTTCGCGATGCCTTCGGTATAAAAGGGCTTTTCTCTGTATATGTACCTGAAAATCTGCGTACTGCTCTTCTCCCAGTCACCCTCGCCCAGAATGAGCGTCGGGTTCACAATCACTGCATTGAGCCCTTCTGCAATGCCGCGCCATACTTCCAGCTCGGCCATGTGCTTCGTTTTGGCATATTCCGAGTTTTCGGGAGAATCTTCCCAACGTTGCTCCTCATTCAGTACTACGGCCTGTCCGCCGCCTTGTTTACGCTTATCGGGGCGGCCGATAGCAGCGATGCTGCTAACATGCACGAGCTTTTGTGTTTTGTATTTCAAACAAACATTTACCACGTTGGCAGTACCTTCCGCATTCACTTTGTACATCATTTTCCGGTCGCGCGGCACGAACGACACCACGGCTGCGGTGTGTACCACATAATCAACCTGTTCGATTACTTTTTCGAGCAAAAGCAGGTCGAGGATATCGCCTTCCACCCAGGTCAACTTCGGGTGCTCGTCCGCAAGCAGGCGCTTGTCCGCTCCCGGACGCACAAGGGCAAACACTTCATGATTTTCCGACAGGAATTTTTTGGCCACAGCACTGCCTACCAACCCCGTCGCTCCGGTAATGAGAACTTTCATTTGAACAAAACAAATTGTTTGGGCCAAAGTTCGCAGTAAAAAAGTAGTTTGTCACACCATTGCAAGCCTTTTTACTAATTTTGCGCTCCGGCCACACCGGGGAGCACAGCGATGCTCCGATGATTGAACCAAATCCCTGATTACAAATGCCGATTTCAAATCCTGAAAGATATACCGTCACAGCAGCGCTGATCTACGCCAACGGCCCGATCCACATCGGCCATTTGGCTGGATGCTACGTACCGGCTGATATATACGTTCGCTATCTCCGGTCGTCCGGCAAGGAAGTGGCGTTCATCAGCGGCACCGACGAGCACGGCGTACCTATTACCATTCGCGCGAAAAAAGAAGGCCTCACACCGCAACAGGTGGTGGACAAATATTACGAGCAAATTGATACATCCTTCAAATCGCTGGGTATTTCCTTCGACGTCTATTCACGCACCAGCAAGCCTATTCATCACGAAACTTCCCGCGAGATTTTCAGGGATTTGTATGACAAAAAGGTATTCATAGAAGAAACAACCGAGCAATACTATGACGAAACTGCCCAGCAATTTCTTGCCGACCGGTACATTGTAGGGACCTGCCCGGTTTGTGCAAACCCCAACGCATACGGAGACCAATGCGAACGCTGCGGCTCTACACTGAGCCCGCTGGAATTGAAAGACCCGCGCTCGACGCTCTCAGGCGCGAAACCTGTGTTGAAGGCAACCAAAAACTGGTATCTGCCGCTCGACAAAATGCAGCCGGACATCGAAGCGTACGTCAACGGCCATTCCGAATGGAAGACGAACGTGTTCGGGCAATGCCAGTCGTGGCTGAAAGACGGCCTCAAACCCCGCGCCATGACGCGCGACCTCGACTGGGGCATTAAAGTACCCGTCGAAGACACTGATGGCAAAGTACTATATGTGTGGTTTGAAGCGCCGATCGGCTACATTTCGGCGACCAAGGACTGGCTTATCCAAAAAAACGGCTCGGATGAGGGCTGGAAAAAATGGTGGCAGCCCGTGAAAGACATATCCGAAGGCCAAACAAAGCTGGTACACTTCATTGGAAAAGACAATATCGTTTTCCATTGCATCATTTTCCCGGCAATGCTGATGGCCGAGGGCAACTACATTCTCGCCGATAATGTACCTGCCAATGAGTTCATGAACCTCGAAGGCGACAAAATTTCGACCTCACGCAACTGGGCGGTATGGCTGCACGAATACCTCGAAGAACTGCCCGACAAGCAGGATGTGCTTCGCTACGTACTCACGGCGAACGCCCCCGAAACCAAAGACAGCGAATTTACCTGGAAAGACTTCCAGACCCGCAATAACAGTGAATTGGTTGGCATTTACGGCAACTTCATCAACCGTGCGGTGGTGCTGACGCAAAAATTCTGCGAAGGGAAAGTACCACAACGCGGCGAATTGCAGGAAATCGATCGCAACGCGCTCGACGAGCTGGCCAAGTTCCCCGGAAAAATAGCCGATTCTATGGAAAACTACCGCTTCCGCGAGGCGCTGGCGCTCATTATGGATCTGGCAAGAACAGGGAATAAATACCTGGCAGACACCCAACCATGGCATGTGATCAAAACCGATCCTGAGCGTGTGAGCACTATTTTGAATATCGCCTTACAAATCTCGGCGTCCCTTTCCATTGTTTCTGAGCCCGTATTGCCATTTACAACGGCTAAAATCCAGGAACAACTCGGTCTTTCGGGCAAAACCTGGCAAGACGCAGGCAATGCCGACCTGCTTACACCTGGCCAGCCCGTGTTGGAAGGAAAACTGCTTTTTGAAAAAATAGAAGACAGCGTGATCGAAAAGCAGGTTCAGAAACTGCATGATGCCAAGCGCCTGAATGAGCTGGAAGGCAAAACTGTGCTTCCTGTCAAACCTGAAATCCAATATGACGACTTCTCGAAAATGGATATCCGCATTGCGACCATCCTTGAAGCTGAAAATGTACCAAAAAGCAAGAAGCTGTTGAAGTTGCTGATCGATATCGGCTCAGAGCAGCGCACTGTGCTGAGTGGTATTTCAGAGCATTTCAAAGCGGAAGAAGTAATCGGCAAAAAGGTGCTGTACCTCGCAAACCTGGCGCCGAGAAAGATGATGGGAATGGAGAGCCACGGAATGATCCTGATGGCCGAAGACCGGGATGGCAGCCTGGCTTTCGTTCAGCCAGGGAAGGATGTCTGGAACGGCGGAACCGTCAACTAATGTACCGGCCCTGCAAGCGTTATCAAACCTTTGCAGGGCCCCTTTCTTTTATTGAAACTCCTTACGCACCGAATCGTAGATCGAATGGACCCGCTCCACCAATAACTGACACTCGTTATCGGTGAGATGATCAATTGTGTTGCTTACCGCATTCGAAACGACCCTGCCCTCTTCATTGACTTTGGCACCTTTCTGCTTGATCACGCTAAGGATACTCTCCCACTCGCCGATCAGCCCTTCCGAAAAATACCTGGGTTCAATAATATTAAAGTAGGCCGACTGAGATTTCAGTTTCTGCCTGAGTTTGGACTGGTCTACTTTGAGCTCTTCAACCAGCTTGGTCAATTCAATGAAAGCGAAAATATTAGACTTCTTCATAAACGTTGAGAATGAGGAGCACTGTGGGATTATAATGCAAGATACAGATATGAAATTCCTTTTTTAAAAAAGTGTAGAATCTTTACTCAATCTTAATGCAATCTATTAGAACCGTACAAACTACGCACGGATTAATACCAAACTCACATTCTATTACTTCCTCCAATTACTCAAAAACCGACCTAAAACACTCCCTGGGCAATAAAAAACCCGGCTGGTTGCCGGGTTTTCCCTTTTATTAATCCTTAAATTCTACCAACGTTCGATATCTACCTTGCGGTGATAGTCCCCCTGCTCATCCCCAAAAGGGAGAAACAGTACCAACTGACGATGGTCGTCGTCATATCTTGCCGATATATTATCTATATCCACTCCGTCCGGGATGACGAAAGTATTAATGAAACGGATTGTCTTCCACTGCTCTTCGTCGGACAAATTTTCCTGTGAAAATATAGGCAGTAAGTGGAAAAGCTTTAAGTTATTTGAGTTTCTCTTACCTTTCACAACTTCCAATTGCAGATCCTCAACCTCGATGCCTGGAATTTTCACAACTACCTCGAAACCGTCCGACCCTTTGTCAAGCTTGATAGAGGGCTCGCTCATTCCACCGTTTACCGTGTTGATAAAATCTATGTTCATCAACATCTCCCGTGGTATTTTTAGTTTGCTTTCCATAGCTATCGCGTTTTAGGTTCACAAGTTTTATGTATTAACGAAAAACTGCGTGCCAAAGATCGCTTTCCATCCAAAAACTGCACTGGTTTATGCTGTCGGGAAGCGCTTATGTGCTAAAAATCAGCAATTAGACTAAAACGGGGTATTTTCCTTACCACGTTGAAAAGCCGAAATTTAATAGTGCCAAAATTACAGTCAAACCTACTCCAGTGCGTCAAAATGGCACAAATCGCTACCTAACTTCTCATCGGTCACTATGCCCCAGATTACGGTCCGGTACGATAATATCCCTTACCCGCTGCTTGATTTCCTTCGGTTCGGGAAAATGGCCTTCGCGCTTCCTATCCCACAGCAACTCATCTCCTAATGTTATGAGGTATCGTCCGGCTACCTCCGATGGTTTCAACTGGACGGCATGGAGGTCATCCGTAAAAGTGGTAAGCAGTTCCTGCGCCATCCAGGCCGCCCGGAGCAGCCAGCCACATTTGGGGCAATACTCGATTTCTATGGTTGGTTTCATATGGGTACTCGCTTTAAATGCCAAAAATCGGCAATGCAGATAAAGAATCAAAAAAGCCGCGAAGGACATTCCCTCGCGGCTTTCGAATATAACCTAACCCTTTAATCTTGATGAGAAAGCTTTTGAAAAGACTTCCCTAACGCTTTACAAATGTACAGGTCTCTACACAAGCATTTTAGCGTGAAAAACCCTGATTTTTGGCACGGGTAGAGCTACAAGTGCTGCATCGTAAAATTGCCCGCAAACTATGCGTAAAATTACGTGATTTTTAACTCACTGGAACAAATTCTGCTGATTAACAATTAGTTACCTACAACCGTTAAATCAATTGCAAATGGTTGGCTTGTCCTTCGCTGGCTGCCTTTTTACATTTACATTGCTTAATTGTTACATTTTAACTAAAACTATGGACAGCAAGAGATTTACAGGTCAGGAAGGGCGGCTGATTTCAGCGTCGGAGGCCCAGGAACTTACTATTCCACATCAAAAGAAAGAGCGTTACTTCACCGAGAAAGGCGAAAACTACGTAAAGGCGGAGTTTTTCGGCATTCACACTTTTAACGAACTGATGAAGTTGCACGGCGACAACTGTGTGGGATTCAGAGTCTATTACGGTTTGAGAGACGAGGAAGAAGATGACGATAGCAAGGCAAAAAAATCAAAGAAACCGACGCCAAGGCTCGTGTTGGTACCTGTTGACGCCGATGGCAAGGACATTATCAGAACTGCTCAATTGGGCGGACTGAAAGATATGCCGGCAAGCGGCGAAGCTATGACAGGCGGACCGCTTTGCCCACGCCAATGTTAAAGACGAAAGATCGTTAATCGATTAATGTATGTTCGATAGCTACTTTGCTTATATTGTCAATAATCCTATTTCTTCTATTGCAGTATTTGTCACAGTTTTACCACTAACACTCACTATTGTAAGAAGAGCATTTTTGGACCAGTCATTAAGACTGCTTTTCTGCTACCTGGTGGCGAAGTTTATAATCGACCTTGCGATGCTTCATTTTGCGGCGAACAGGACGAACAATATCATATTTTATAACCTGAGCATCCCGCTTTTCTACGCACTACTTGGCGGGATGTTTTATTTCAAATTTGCAGAGAGGCCACAGAAGCGATTTTTGATAGCGTCCATGATAGGACTTTTCTTTTTTTGTGCCTGGGATTTGGTCAACTCAAACGAAGATCTTCATAACATGCGGGAACACAGGGTTGTGCTATATTCCAAAACCGTTGAAGGCGTTCTAATGATCTTATTGATCCTGCTTTATTTTTATGAAATTATCAAATCCCTTCAAATACCCAATTTACTGACATTCCCGTTTTTTTGGATCTGTTCGGGACTGTTGCTTTATTATTCGAGTCTGATATTCATTGCACCGGTCATCCATTATGCATACACCTGGAACAATACGATGGATCTTGGGATCACAGAAGTCATCCCGAGTATTTTCGAAATTATCTGCGCCCTGCTTTTCAGCATAGGCATTTATCATTACCCACCAAAGAATTATGCAAAACAGTGAGGAACTAAAATGGGCACTTTTAATAGCTTCGCTGGCTATGCTTGCCATGGCGTTCTGCATGATTGCCTTTGTAATGTATTACCAAAAGCGAAGGTTCGAGGAAGAGAAGAGGATCAGCGACATCGAGAAAAACTACAACCGCCTGCTCCTGGATACCGCGCTCAATTCAGAGGAAACAGAACGGCGACGGATTGCCCAGGATCTGCATGATGATATTGGCACAATGCTGTCACTTACTAAGTTAAGTCTCAACCAATTGAGTAAATTAGTAGGAAATTCGGGAGACGAGAAGGAAGAGAGCATTATGAAAAAATCGCAGTCGCTCGTGGAGGAAACGATCCTGCATGTGCGACGCATTACGCGTGACCTCGTGCCGACTACCCTGGAACGGTTCGGGCTGATGGAGGCGATCGAAGAATTTATACATAAACTGGAAGAAGACAATAACCTGGTCATAGCCTTCCAATCGAATACCGAAGAATTTCCGCGTCAGGGCCAGAAACTGGAACTGACGCTTTACCGCATTATGCAGGAGCTCGTCAACAACGCGATCAAGCATGCGAGTTGCACAAAAATCGATATTGCGCTGGAAATCGACGAAGAAATGATAGGTTTGCGGGTAACCGACAATGGGGTCGGTTTCGACCCTGAAAAAATAAAAGAAAGCAACCTGGCTGGGCTAGGTTTGCTTGGAATTGAAAGCCGGTTGGCCATTGTAAATGGAACGGTCCAGTACGAACAGCCGGCCAAGGGCGGTTCCAGTGCCATCGCGAGGATTCCGGTGAACCCGGCATCCGGTAATAAACCTGAACCATTACATCCATTCCGCCGGGAACGAGTGAATATTTAATGCTATGAGCACCCTTAAACTAGGAATCGCCGACGACCACGAACTATTCAGAAAGGGGTTTATCTCCATGCTGAGCGGCATTCCCGACTTCGAATTTATACTGGAAGCCGGCAACGGCCAGGAACTGCTGGACCGCCTGCCGGCCAACACGCCCGACATCGTTTTCATGGACCTGCAAATGCCGGTCATGGACGGCATTCAAGCCACAGAAGCCGCATTCGAACGCTTTCCGAACATCAAGATCATCGTCGTCTCAATGTATAATGAGGACAGGTTTGTGATCCACATGCTTGAAAAGGGCGTACAGGGCTATCTGTTAAAAGATACCAGTCCCGACGAGGTCGAGAAAGCAATCAGAAGAGTTCACGAAGAAGGTTTCTACTACAACGACTTCGTTTCTAAGGCCATGCACCGCAAAATGGTGAACCGGCAGGTCAACAAGCATCCGTTTTTCCCGAACGCGTGTAATGTAGCGCTCTCGTCGCGCGAGAAAGAAGTGCTGCAATTAATTTGCGACGGACTTTCAACCACCGAAATCGGCGACAAGCTATTCATCAGCGTACGAACGGTCGAAGGGCACCGGTTGCGGGTTCTTGAAAAAACAGGTACCAAAAGCACTGCGGCGGCTGTTGCATTCGCTTACAAAAATCAGCTGCTGAATTAAGCACAATGCTTTCTTAATGGAAACTTCCGGGGTTTATGTTATATTTCCCGGAGTCATTTCCATGTACAGCTATGAAAGTCCTGATCGTTTGCACCAACCATGAAACATACCCGGCCAAAACCTCCAAAACAGGTCTCTGGCTGAATGAGTTGACGCACTTTTATGATGTGTTGGCCAAAAGACGCATTATCATGGATTTCGTGAGTCCGCTTGGCGGCGCCATACCGGTAGACGAACGGAGCCTCGACCTCAAAGACGAATGTAACGCCCGGTATTGGGAGGAGACTTCATTCCGGGAAAAGCTGCAAAACTCGTTCAAACCATCGGACGTTGTTCCGAACGATTACCGGCTGATCTATTTCGCAGGCGGCCATGGCGCAATGTGGGACTTCCCGGAAAATACCGAACTACAAAATCTGGCAAAAGCCATTTATGAAAAAAACGGTATGGTCACTGCCATAGCCCACGGCGTTTGCGCATTGCTCAATATCAGGCTTTCGGACGGCACGTCATTGATCCGGGACAAATACGTAACCGGTTATTCGAATGTCGAAGAAGCACTGGTAAGCTTTGTTAGTGAAGTCCCCTTTTACCTCGAAGATAAATTGAAAGAACGCGGTGCGCATTATACCAAAGCCATGATCCCTTTTGTGGAATTCATAGAGATGGACGAAAGGCTTATCACCGGACAGAATTCGCATTCAGCCCGGAAAGTAGCTACCAAAGCCATGGAAGAGCTTTTTGAAAAGTAAGTTTATTTAGTCAATTCCCCGAAAAGTGCGCGAAAAGTAGGCAGGATCAGGTCTTTTTCCGAAACGATCGGGTCGGTAATCCCCCAGTCGATATTCAAATCCGGATCGTTCCACAGAATGCCCGATTCAGATGCTTTATTATATAGATTGGTGCATTTATAGCTAAAAATCGAGTCTTCCAAAGCCACAAACCCGTGCGCAAAACCCTCCGGAATGTAGGCGATGTTGTTTTGCTCTCCGCTTAATTCGAAGACTTCGTGCTTTCCGAAAGTCGGCGAATCGGGGCGGATATCTACCGCCACGTCCAGCACTCTGCCCGAGATCACGCGGACCAGCTTGCCTTGCGCGAAAGGCGCATTCTGGAAATGCAGACCTCTGACCACCCCCTTTTTTGAAAACGACTGATTGTCCTGAACAAAGTTCACAGGCAGGCCGAGTTTGGAAAATATCTCCTCATTATACGATTCAAAGAACATCCCGCGGTCGTCACCGAAGACCCTGGGTAAAATTTCAACTAGATCGGCAATGGAAGTTTTTCGAATCTGCATATAGTCGTGATGTGTTGGTTGGAGCAAAGTTTAATGTTGCCGCAAATTTATGAATCTATTGGAAGAGGTTGTAATTTCGTCGCAATATTTACAAAATCATGACTTATCAAGAGCTCTTCCAGCAAATTTCGACTAAAAGGTCCTATTTGTGTGTGGGTTTGGACACCGATATCCAGAAAATCCCGGCGCATTTGTTGAAAACCGACGATCCGATTTTTGAATTTAATAAGCAGATCATCGACGCCACAGCCGATTACTGTGTTTCCTACAAACCGAATATCGCCTTTTACGAAGCCTTAGGGCCAAAAGGCTGGGAAAGCCTTCAAAAGACTGTCGAATACATTCCCAAAAGCCATTTCACGATTGCGGATGCCAAACGCGGTGATATCGGAAATACCTCCGGCTTGTACGCCCGGGCATTCTTCGATCCGGCCTCGTCCGGCCTCGACTTCGATTCCATCACCGTTGCGCCGTATATGGGCAGCGATTCGGTGACGCCATTCCTCGCATTCGAAGGTAAATGGGTGATATTGCTGGCATTGACCTCCAACCCGGGCAGCGCGGATTTCCAGCGGCTCGATGTGGAAGGCGCCACATTATATGAAAATGTATTGCGTACCTCGCAAACGTGGGCGGGGTCGGAGCGTATGATGTATGTCGTAGGCGCCACGCAGGCATCCGATTTCGAGAAGATACGCACCATTATCCCGGATCACTTCCTGCTCGTGCCCGGCGTAGGCGCCCAGGGCGGTAATCTCGAAGAGGTTTCAAAGTTTGGTATGAACAAAAGCTGCGGACTGCTCGTAAATGCGTCGCGGAGCATTATCTACGCCGGCAACGGCACCGATTTCGCTGAAAAAGCCAAACAGGAGGCCTTCGCACTCCAAAAGGAAATGGCTGTTTACCTCGACAAATACTGTAGTTAATCATTCCGGCGCCGATGCGCAATCCCCTATTTCCCAATGCAACTCTCGGACCATTATCCATATTCCATTCAGGGCATCGACCCTACTCAGTTAATCAATCAATACGGAAGTCCGTTGTACGTGTACGACGGTGCGACCATTCGCCGGAAGGCCGCGGAGCTTCAACACGCTTTTGCGGGCGTGAATATGAAGATCAAATATGCCTGCAAAGCCAATACCAACCTGGCTGTGTTGAAGCTGATGCGGGAAATCGGCGTAGAGCTGGATGTGGTATCTCCAGGAGAATTTGAAATGGGCAAACTGGCAGGTTATGATGCCAGCCAGATCACATTTACACCTAGCGGCGTGGATTTTGAAGAAGTACGCCAAGCCGTCGAAGCAGGAGCTATTGTGAATGTCGACAGCCTTCCGTTGCTCGAATGGTTTGGCCAGACATATGGCAATAGCAAGCCCTGCATGATCCGCATCAAGCCCAATGTGGCTGCCGGCGGGCATACCAAGATCATGACTGCGCATGCAGATTCCAAATTCGGAATTTCGGTATTGCTTTTGGATCAGATCCTGGAAGTGATCAAAAAATATGATATTAAAATAATCGGCTTGCACCAGCACACCGGCTCCGATATTAAGGACGCCGAGCCTTTCTTGAAAGTGGCCGATATCCTTTTCGAAACCGCAAAGCATTTCCCAGATCTGCAAGTAGTCGATTTGGGCGGCGGGTTCAAGGTTTCCTACCTGCCGGGCGATGCCATTACGGATATGGATTTGCTAGGTAAAAAAATTTCCAAGCGCTTTCAGACTTTTTGCCAGGAATATGGCCGCGAGTTGCAGCTCTGGTTCGAACCGGGCAAGTTTCTGGTAAGCGAATCGGGTTTTCTTTTTGTTACAACCAATGTGGTGAAAGAAGATCCGGCGCGTAATTTCGTACACGTGGATTCGGGCCTTAACCACCTCATCCGCCCGATGATGTACGGCTCTTACCACCATATCCTCAATATTTCTAACCCGAAAGGTGAGCCAAAGCATTATAATGTGGTGGGATACATTTGTGAAACCGACACATTTGCCACCGACCGCGAACTTCCGGAGGTACGCAAGGGCGATATACTCGCGTTCCTGAATGCGGGTGCGTATGGGTTGACGATGAGCTCGAACTACAATGCCCGTTTCCGTCCGGCTGAAGTGCTGATCGACAACGGTCAGGCAAAACTTGTAAGGCGCCGCGAGACGATGGAGGATCTGCTCAAAACGCAAATGGATATCTGATATTAGTTGGAAAACTAAACGCAAGAAGCTGCACAGGATCGCCCGTGCAGCTTCTTGCGTTTTATGCATTCTTTTAAGTCAAAAATCAATACTTTTAACCATTAACCTCTAAATCGACTGACTATGAAATCCCTGTACATCACACTCGTGCTTTTCGCCTCAGTCATCGTCCCAAATCTCGGATATTCTCAATCCAACAATGCCGTTTACGATTCGACGCTCGCCAAAAAGCTCGGCGCGGATGAGTATGGCATGAAAAAATATGTAATGGTTTTCCTCAAAACCGGAAGCGCGACGAACGTCCCCAAAAGCAAGTCGGACAGTGCCTTTGCCGGTCATATGCAGAATATCAACCGTCTGGCGGAATCAGGAAAGTTGGTCGTAGCTGGTCCATTCTTTAAAAACGATAAATACCGTGGCATTTTCATCCTCAACGCCGATTCGATCGAGGAGGGTAAAAAGCTGGTAGAAAGCGATCCGGCTGTGCAGGCTAAGTTGCTGGACATGGAATTGCTGATGTGGTACGGATCGGCGGCCCTGGCCGAAACGCTCGAAATCCACAAGAAGATCGAGAAGAAAAGCCATTGATTTCTTGCCATTTTGTCCGAAACAATCCACTCATGTCACTCTTTTGAGACAAAATTTCCGATTTGACAGCTCGGCACACCCTTTTTCACGTTCAGTTGTATCCATTAACAAAGCGATCAACGCCATGAACTTTAACCAATATACTATTAAGGCGCAGGAGGTGATCCAGCACGCGGCCCAGATGGCGCAGGGCAACCAGCAGCAGGCTATCGAAACGGGACATGTGTTGAAATCCATTTTGGAGGAAGACCCCAATACGTCGTTATTTTTACTGAACAAGCTCAATATCAGCGCAGAGATACTTAACAACCGCCTGCAAAAGATATTGGACGGCTACCCGCATGTGAGCGGAGGCCAGCCCTACCTGGGCAACGACATGGCCGCCGCCAGTGGCAAAGCACAGAACTATCTGAAAGAATTCGGGGACGAATTTATCAGTATCGAGCTGCTGATACTGGGTATACTGAGCGGAAAAGACGCCACAGCCAACCTGATGAAGGAGCTGGGATTCAAGGAAAAAGAACTGATCAATGCTATCAAAGAACTTAGAGGAAAGAATAACCCTGTGAAAGATCAAAACGCAGAAGCCAAATACCGCTCCCTGGAACGGTACAGCAAAAATTTGAATGAGCTGGCCAAAGCCGGTAAAATCGACCCGGTAATCGGCCGCGACGAAGAAATCAGGCGGGTGTTGCAGATTCTCAGCCGCCGTACGAAAAACAACCCCATCCTGCTCGGCGAACCGGGGGTGGGTAAAACCGCCATTGTCGAGGGGCTCGCGCAGCGAATTGTACAAGGCGACGTCCCCGAGAACCTGAAATCGAAAACCATTGTGTCGCTTGATATGGGGCTCTTGATCGCCGGTGCGAAATACAAAGGTGAATTTGAAGAAAGGCTGAAAGCGGTTATTAAAGAGGTAACCGACTCAGAAGGCGAGATCGTCCTGTTTATCGACGAAATACACACGCTGATCGGCGCGGGCGGCGGTGGCGAAAGTGCTATGGACGCTGCTAACCTGCTGAAACCGGCCCTCGCCCGGGGTGAACTGCACGCGATCGGCGCCACCACGCTGAAAGAATATCAGAAATACATGGAGAAAGACAAAGCTTTGGAACGTCGTTTCCAGGCTGTGATGGTGGATGAACCTACTATTCCCGACGCGATCAGTATCCTCAGGGGGATTAAAGAAAAATATGAATTACACCACGGTGTCCGCATTCAGGACGACGCGGTAATTGCGGCAGTGGAGCTTTCGAACCGATACATTAGCGACCGCTTTCTGCCCGACAAAGCCATTGACCTGATGGACGAGGCCGCTTCCAAGCTCCGTCTGGAAATGGACAGCGTACCCGAGGAGCTCGACGAACTGAACCGCAGGATCATGCAGCTCGAAATCGAACGGGAGGCGATCCGTCGCGAGAATAATAAAGACAAGGAAACTGTCCTGAACAAGGAAATTGCCGACCTCAGCGAGCAACGCAATGCACTCAAAGCGCAATGGGAAAATGAAAAAGGCAAGGTCAACGAAGTTCGTGCATTAAAAGAGCAAAGCGAACAGTTACGCCTCGAAGCAGAGCAAGCAGAACGTGCGGGAGACTTCGGCAAGGTGGCGGAGATCCGTTACGGCCGCATTCCCGAGGTTCAGACCAAATTGGAAGAACTTCAAAAATCCGAGAATGCGGAAAGCCTCATGCAGGAAGAGATCACGCCGGAAGATATTGCGGAAGTGGTAGCGAAATGGACGGGCATACCTGTCAGCAAAATGCTGCAAAGCGACCGTGAAAAACTGCTGCAACTGGAAGAGCATTTGCACCAGCGGGTAGCAGGCCAGAACGAGGCGATCGAAGTCGTTTCCGACGCCGTACGCCGCAGCCGTGCAGGTTTGCAGGATGCGAAAAGGCCCATCGGCAGCTTTCTCTTCCTTGGCCCGACCGGCGTGGGCAAAACCGAACTGGCGAAAACTTTGGCGGAATACCTCTTCAATGACGAGAATGCCATGGTACGGATCGATATGAGCGAGTACCAGGAGCGCCACGCGGTAAGCCGCCTCGTGGGTGCCCCTCCGGGATATGTAGGTTACGACGAAGGTGGCCAGCTCACAGAAGCCGTGCGGCGCAAGCCTTACAGCGTGATCCTGCTCGACGAGATAGAAAAAGCGCATCCGGATGTCTGGAATATCCTCTTGCAAGTGCTCGACGAAGGCAGGTTGACCGATAATAAAGGCCGTGTTGCGAATTTCAAGAACACGATCATTATTATGACGTCCAACATCGGCAGCCACATCATTCAGGAGAAGTTTGCGGAAGATGAAGGCTGGAACCACACACTGGTCATGGAGGAAGCCAAACAGGCCGTGCTCGATCTGCTGAAAGCATCGGTAAGGCCCGAGTTCCTGAACCGGATCGACGAGATCGTGCTGTTCGAACCATTGACCCTGAAAAACATCCGCAAAATTGTGGATATCCAGTTCAAAGGCATTCAGAATGTGCTGAAAGAACAGGGAATCACGCTGGATGCGACCGACGAGGCGCTTACCAAGCTCGGTGAAGACGGTTTCGATCCGGCATTTGGTGCGCGTCCGCTGAAACGGGTACTTCAAAGAAGAATCCTGAATGAATTGTCGAAAGGCATTCTGAGCGGACAAGTTGCGAAAGATTCGGTGATCATGATGGAGCTCGATGCAAAAGGTGAGCTGGTCTTCGAAAACGTCGGGAGCGTAGAAATATAATCAGGGAATAATGCTAATACAGAGGGCGGCAGCGATGCCGCTCTTTTTGTTTTCCCCAAATCGTGAATTGCCGCATGCCCCATTCCCACGTTGTGGAAGCTATGCATCGCCCGTTCACTGCGTGCTCGACCCAAACATAAGCCAACTTTTTGGCATAGTTTTTGTGCAATTAATTGTTCTTATAATCTAATCTTCTAATCTACACCTAAATCCATGGAACAATTGCTTAATATAATCAAAGTCGCTATACTGGTTGCCGATGGATTTGAGCAAGTGGAGATGACCTGTCCCAGAAAAGTCCTAAACCAGCATGGAGCGACCACCCACGTTATTTCGCCCAACAAAGACATTGTGAAAGGATGGAGCCATGTCGATTGGGGCGAAAACCACCGCGTGGACGTACCGCTCGAAATGGCACGTGCCGAATATTACGACGCGCTCCTGCTTCCGGGCGGGGTTATGGGACTCGATGCATTGCGGATCAATCAAAAGGCAGTTGACTTCGTCCGCTCATTCTTTTTTGCAGGGAAACCGGTAGCGGCAATCTGCCACGGCCCTCAAATCCTGATCGACGCAGACGTGGTACTGGGCCGCACGCTTACTTCGTATGCAGCCATCCGCCACGACCTCGAAAACGCAGGCGCAATATGGGTGGATCAGGAAGTTGTGACCAACAACGGCCTCATTACAAGCCGGAAAACCGACGATCTTTCTGCTTTCGTTGAGGCGATGATCAGGGAATTCAATATGGAATTGCATCATTGACCGCACCGGCCACTGATTCAAACGCTTAGCAAGGGCATCCGGCAACGGATGCTCTTTTTTTTCTTTTTAAGGCTAAAATTTTGGTATTTGCCCCTTCATTACCTGGTTTTCGCATGACACTCATTTCACTTCAAAACGTATCCGTCCGCAAATACGAATCAACGGTCCTTTCTGAAATCAACTGGAATATTGAACAAGGGAAAAACTGGGCGATAGTGGGCCCGAACGGCTCCGGAAAATCGGTGCTGTTGGAAGTAATAGCCGGGAAATGGCCAGTTCTATCCGGCAAAATCGCATACGACTGGACGCCCCCCGTCCGCGAAAACATCGAACTCGTATCGAACGATTACTCGTTCAACCGTATCGTGAGCGCAGGTGCCGAATATTACCAGCAACGCTTCCACGCATATGAGTCCGAGCGCGCGCCCAGCGTGCGGGCGATCCTGACCGACCAGCTGAGGCCCGTAGGCACGGTGGATGATAAATCCGTGAAACTGGCCCCCTCGAAGGTCAGTGAGGAAGAACTGGCACGTGTGAGCGGGTTGCTATCCATTAGCCATCTGCTCGACCACCCGTTTGTGACACTTTCCAATGGTGAAACAAGGCGAATGCTTTTGGCAAAATCATTGTTGAAAAAGCCCAAGGTGCTCATGCTCGACAATGCATTCAGCGGCCTCGACGTGCATTCACGCGAGGTGCTCCGCAATGCACTAACTGAATTGACCAAACACGGGGTAACCATCATGATGGCTACCACTGCTACCGAAATCCCGCCCTGCATTACCGATGTACTGGAACTCGAAGCTGGTAAAATAGCGGCGAAAAAGCCGGTGGCCCGGTTCAAAACTGCCGGAGCCCATGCCGCCCACTTTCCACAGCCCGATCCGCAGAAGCTGGCGCATTTCGGTCATCCAGACTTCACTGACTTTCAATATGCACTAGATTTGAGGAATATCCGTGTCAAATATGGAGAAGATCAAATTCTTGATGGTGTAAACTGGAAAATCGCGAAGGGTGAGAAATGGGCATTATCCGGCGCTAATGGTTCCGGCAAATCAACTTTGCTGAGCGTTATCACCGCCGACAACCCGCAGCGGTTTGCGAATGATTATGATCTGTTTGACCAAAAACGGGGTGGCGCAGGCGCTTCCATTTGGGATATTAAGCAGAAAATCGGCCACGTTTCGCCCGAACTACATTTGTATTTCCCAAGAAATACGACAGTTTTCAAAACCATTGCATCCGGTTTTTTCGACGCTACCGGCGTGTTCTTTAAAAAACTCACCGAAACCCAGATCGAGCGCGTGCACGAAGTGGCCGAACTGCTTCACGTGCATGAACTGATCGAAAAAGATTTTTCACAACTCTCGAAAGGTCAGCAAAGAATGGTACTGCTGGCCCGGGCATTGGTAAAAAACCCGCCATTGCTCATCCTCGACGAGCCTTGCCAGGGTCTGGATAGCGAGGCGATCGACTATTTCAAATCCGTGGTAAATGCGATTTGCGATACCGATCAACGGACATTAATTTATGTTTCGCATTATCCTAATGAAATCCCGAGCTGTGTAACGCGGTATTTAAAACTCGAAAACGGGAAAGTGGCGAACGGTCAGGTATAGTCAGGTGTTGTCAAGTGTAGTCAAGTATTGTTTTAATTGACTAATGACTATTCCTGACCAAACATGACCATTCTTGACCTAACGACGACCAGTCCGCAGTGCGTCATTTCACAAACCCATTTTTCAAATTCATGACAATTGAAATGGAGCTGCTGCCAAAACCCGGCACATATTGGGCACGGCCGTAACCGATTTCAAACCTTTTAATACGTAACCAGGCGCCGAATGAGAAGCCTGCCAGCGCGCCGCGATTGACCAAACGGAGCTCCTGCCTTCTCAAATGGTCGTAGCCGAGGAGGATGCGGAAATTGGGATGCGCCAGTATTTCTGCTCCGAGTGAAAGGTGCCTGCCCAGTTTTTCGGCAATACCAACCTTTTTAGGAAGTTTGTTTCCATTAATATCATAGGTATAGAACAGGTTCGGATCATTGTAAACCATATCAAACCGATTTAAGTGATGCGCCGTTAGCGACACCCTGATTGGCATATATTCAGGCTTAAAAGTTACTCCGACCCTGATGTCCAACGGCAGCACCGGCTCGTTTCCGCCATTGTAATTCTGCTTTAAAAAGCCGAAGTTCTTGGCGACGAAACCGATCGTCAGGTCTTCCCGCGGGTGCCGGAATGTAGCGCCCCAGTCGAATGCCATTCCCCAGGTCTGGTAACTTTCGATAGACGCTCCTACGAATTTGGCTGTTGCACCTAATGTGAATGCGCCTAGTGTATGTCCATAGCCGGCAGATAACCCATAATCAGCCGCGCGAAACTCCCCTACCACGTTACCTATGTCGTCGGTTTCCTGCATCGTTCCGTAGTTCAGGTATTGCAGCCCTACCGCCCAGATGCCGCCGGTTTTGCGGAACCGGTTGGCATAACCCATATTCACAAATTTCGTATCGGCCAGGTAAGGCATCAGATTCAGCGATACATTATTAATTTTGGCGGAGTCGACCAATGCAGGATTTTGGAGAAATAATGTGGGATCGTTGCCTTGCGCGGTAATATGGTTGGAACCCAGCGCGGTACTGCGCGCCTGGGCGGGTAATTGCAGAAAATCGAGGCGGGTACGGCCGCCTGTAACCTGGGCAAATGAAGCATTCCACGACGAACAGAGCCATGTGATCAGAAAAAGCAAACTGCAGCCTGGCGACCTCATAAACATCCAATAATTTCCCGAATCATTAAAATGACGCTATATTTATAACCGTTCACCAACAAATGTAACCATATCCCCGCATTACATGGAATCCCGATCAGCCGCCGTTTCAAAAAAAGAACTTTTAGACCAAAAAAATGCTGAGGCGGAGCTGGGCGGCGGTGAAAACAGGATTCAGGCACAACACGCCAAGGGTAAGCTCACGGCCCGAGAACGCATTTCCATTCTGGTCGACAAAGGTTCTTTCGAAGAAATAGGCCGGTTCGTGATGCACCGCAGCAAGGATTTCGGGCTGGATAAGGAGCATTACCTCGGCGACGGCGTAGTCACCGGCTATGGCAAAGTGAACGGCCGGCTCGTATATGTTTTCGCCCAGGATTTCACGGTTTTCGGCGGGTCGCTTTCGGAAACCCATGCCGAGAAAATTTGCAAACTGATGGACCTGGCCATGAAAAACGGCGCGCCGCTTATCGGCTTGAACGACTCGGGTGGCGCCCGCATTCAGGAAGGTGTGCTTTCGCTCGCAGGCTACGCGGATATTTTTTATAAAAACACATTGGCTTCCGGCGTAATACCGCAAATCTCTGCCGTAATGGGTCCGTGCGCAGGTGGTGCCGTGTATTCGCCCGCAATTACCGACTTCGTTTTAATGGTCGAGAATACCAGCTACATGTTTGTAACCGGCCCGAACGTCGTTAAAACCGTCACACACGAAGAAGTAACTTCCGAAGAGCTCGGCGGCGCCATGACGCACGCAACGAAATCGGGCGTGACGCATTTTGTTTCGGCCAACGAAGTCGAATGCCTGCTGTCCATCAAAAAATTGCTGAGCTACATGCCGCAGAACTGCGAAGACGATGCGCCGCGTTACCCCTACACCCCCGGCGACGAACTCCGCCCTGCATTAAATACACTCATTCCCGAGAATGCGAACCAGCCTTACGACATGCGGGAGGTGATTACAGAACTTTCTGATCCCGACAGTTTCTTCGAAGTACACGAGCATTTCGCCGAAAATATCGTCGTAGGCTTCTCGCGTATTGCCGGTCGGAGCATCGGCATTGTGGCGAACCAGCCCGCCGTGCTTGCAGGGGTCCTCGACATCCATGCCAGCCAGAAAGCGGCCCGTTTCGTACGGTTCTGCGACTGTTTCAATATTCCGTTACTGGTTTTGGAAGATGTGCCCGGATTTCTCCCCGGCACCGACCAGGAGTGGAATGCGATCATTACCAACGGCGCGAAACTGCTTTATGCATTCTGTGAGGCCACTGTTCCGCGCATCACGGTAATCACGCGCAAGGCATACGGGGGCGCGTATGATGTGATGAATTCCAAACACATTGGCGCGGATATGAACTTCGCGTGGCCTTCCGCTGAAATCGCGGTGATGGGCGCAAGCGGCGCGGCTGAAATCATTTTCAAGCGAGAGATTGCGCAGGCTGAAAATCCGGCAGAAAAGTTGCAGGAGAAAATCGACGATTACACCCAGAAGTTTACCAATCCCTACCGTGCCGCACACCGGGGTTATATCGATGAAGTGATCTACCCCGACCAGACCCGCGCGAAGCTGATCCGCGCCTTCGAAATGCTCGAAAACAAGGTTGACGTGCTACCAAAAAAGAAGCACGGAAACATTCCGCTGTAACGAGCACGCAGCGCGTATTGCCTGTTTTTCTCTACTTTCTTACCGTTTTCACAGTCTTACTTCATTAATATCAGGTAATGCCGGGCAATACTTTGGCACATTCTGAATATTGTCCTAATTTCACAAGTACTTAACCATCATTTTTTCCTAAAAGAACCTTAACGAATGAAAGAAGAGAAAGGAACTTCGGCGTCCTCCCGGAGGAGCTTTATCAAAGGCTCACTGGCGACGCTGGCAACGTTTTCGATCGTTCCCCGCCATGTGCTGGGGAAAGGTTACCTCGCCCCGAGCGACACGCTCACCAAAGCCATCGTCGGCACCGGCTCCATGGGCCGAGGCCATATCCCTTACGCAGGCACCAAAGTGGTTGCATTGTGTGATGTGGATAAAAGGCACCTCGACATTGCGGTTAATATGGTCGATAAGGGCGTCAAAACCTTTTCCGACTACCGCGAGCTGATCCAACTCCCCGAGGTGGACATTGTTCATGTGGCCACTCCACCACATTGGCACGGCATTATCGCCGCCGACGCTGCCCGCGCCGGCAAGGATGTGTGGTGCGAAAAACCCATGACCCGTACAATCGGTGAAGGAAAACGCCTCGTCGAGGCCGTTCAACAACATGGAAGGGTATTCCGGCTTAATACCTGGTTCCGTTTTGAAAGCAATTTCTACGGAATGAATACCACTGTCAAACCTATTAAGAAACTCGTTCAAAGCGGCTTGCTCGGCTGGCCATTGAAAGTGACCGTGAGCAAGCATACCGGTTTCGACTGGAAATTTTATTGGGTAGGTAAAACAAACAATGCACCTCAACCGGTACCGGCCGAGCTCGACTATGATATGTGGCTCGGACCTGCGCCTTACAAACCATACAGCGAACACCGCGTGCATCAGACCTTCCGCGGATACTGGGATTACGACGGCGGCGGCCTCGGCGATATGGGCCAGCATTATATCGACCCTATTCAATATTTCCTTGGGAAGGACGATACCAGTCCGGTGAGCGTGGAAGTGGATGCGCCTCAGCAGCATACCGAAGCCGTGGGTACGTGGCGCCGCATTACTTATACCTATGCCGATGGCTGCCAGATCGTGCTCGACGGTGAGGCTAAGGACGATAAAGTGGCGTACATCGAAGGCCCGAAAGGCAAGTTGTACCAGAATTTCAAATCAGATATCCCCGATCTGGAAAAGAAACTCGCCGCATTCCCCGATCCGGAGCCGCAGGTTACCGACTTCGTGGACGCTGTTAAAAACCGCAAAAAATTCGCATTGAACGAAGAAAACGGTCACCGCTCCTGCACGATCGTGAACATGGGCCTCATCGCACTACGCCTCGGCCGTTCGCTGAAATTCGACCCGGACAAGCAGGAATTTATCGACGACGAAGGTGCAAACCGGCTCATTAACCAGCCCATGCGCGCTCCCTGGACCATTTAAGAACTTAACAGCTAAGCTGCAAGCTGCGGCTCACAGCACCGGCATATCCGATGAAAAAAAGACTATACCCTATTTTAGCCCTTTGCCTGGCAACCTCCCAGCTGATGGCCCAAACCGACAATTCGCTAGACGCCAAAGTCAAGGCGGTTTTGTCGAAACTCCCGTCCCAGAATGAAACGGCATTAAAGAAAAACATGGAAGAACTCGCGCAGCTCGGCAAACCGGGCCTCGTGCAGATCGCCTCCATGCTGACGCCGCCGGGCAAAGGGGACAACACCAAAATCCAGTTCGCATTGGGCGGATTTACCTATTATGCCTCACAAGCTGGCAAAGAGGCATTGCGGAAAGACGCTGCCGAAGCCTATGGCGAAGCATTGTCCAAAGTAAATGACCCCGACAGCAAGAATTTCCTTATTTACCAGCTTCAAACCGTTGGCAAGGATGAATCGGTAGAGGTTTTGAAGGGTTATCTCAAAGACGAGCGACTTGCTCAGCCTGCCGCACGGACATTGTCGCGTATTGGCACACCGGCGGCCGGCGCTGCATTGCTGCAAGCATTGGGTAATGCCAGTGGAAGCGCGCAACTAGCCATTACCGAGGCATTGGGTGATGTTCATTATAAAGAAGCTGCACCCGCTATCGAAAAAAACGCAGCCAGTTCCGAGTTGAACCTGCGTAAGGTAAGTTTGTACGCGCTTTCAGAAATCGCTGCTCCTTCGTCGGAAGGCATTCTGGCGGGAGCTGCGCAGAAAGCATCTTACGGTTACGACGAAGCCGATGCTACCGCCGTTTACCTGAAATACCTGGCGCGCCTGGCTGCGAACGGCAACAATGCCCCGGCCGAAAAAGCTGCGCTGGCCTTAATCAAAGCTACGCCCGACGCAAAACAATCCGCCACGCGCTCTTCTGCGCTGACGATTTACTCGAATATCAAAAAGAGAGAATCCGTACCTGTGCTGGTAAGCGCCCTGCAAAGTACCGACGCGCAATACCGTGCTGCGGCATTGAAACTGGGACAGAAATACCTGATGGCCGACGGCACAACACCCTGGCTGAATGCATATAAAAAGGCCAACCCGACGGTACAAGCCGAGATCATCACCATGCTGGGCCGTGCGGAATCGAAAGATGCGCTGCCGGTAGTTTTGAAAGCGCTGACTTCGAAGGATAGCAAAGTAAAAACTGCTGCTATCTGGGCAGCTGGGAGAATCGGACAGGAGAGCAGTGTCGCCAAACTGATCCCGGTTTTAAAGACGGCTAATGCGGATGAAATCGCAGGAGTTAAAAGCAGCTTGCTGACAATCAAAGGTGCTTCGCTGGTAGACCAGGTGGCAACAGCCATCCCTACGCTTCCTGCTCCCGCACAAGCCGCGTTGATCGACGTGCTTGCGGCGCGTGAAGCGAGTTCAAAATTACCGGTTGTTTCGGCACAATTGAAGAATACGAACCCGGAAGTACGGAAGGCGGCTTTCAGCGCATTGAAATCGTTGGCAACCGGCAATGATCTGCCCCAATTGTATTCGCTATTAAACAGCGTTAACACAGCCGAAGAAGTAACGGCAACACAAATGGCGATCAACGCGGCCATTAAAGAAAGCGGCGATACCAACAGCCAGACAGAAGCGGTTTTGAGGCAAATACAGGCTTCTCCTGCCGATAAACAAGGCAACTATCTTGCGGTGCTGGCGGGTATTGGCGGCAAGAAAGCATTGGCATCGGTAGTTGAAGCTTCCACCAAAGGGGACGCAGCTAAAAAGAAATCGGCTATCGCGGCACTTTCCGCGTGGACTGATGCAAGTGCGGCGAAGGAGTTGCTTGCCATCGCAAGGAGCACCAATGATACCGACGATTTCAATTCGGCTTTGACAGGTTACGTGGCTGCAACGGCCAAATCGGGCAAGACAGCAGCCAATAAAGTGATTATGCTGCGCGAAGCGTTGGCTATCGCCAAAACGGATGTGCAGAAAGAAGCCATTCTGAAAGAATTGGGAAGAAACCGTACTTTCAATTCCCTGCTGTTGGCTGGCCAATACATGGATAATGCGGGTACGCAGCAGGCCGCAGCACAGGCGGTAATGAACATTGCATTGGCTAACAAAAATCTGTACAGCGCTGAAATCCGCGAGCTTTTGACCAAAGCAGCTCCCATTCTGAAAGGCCAGGACGCCGATTACCAGAGAGAATCAATCCGCAAACATCTGGCGGAATTGCCTGCCGGGGAAGGCTTCGTTGCCCTGTTCAATGGCAAAGATCTTTCGGGATGGAAAGGTTTGGTGCAAAACCCGATCGCCCGGCGCAAAATGAGCGCCGACTCACTGGCTTTCAAACAGAAAAAAGCAGATGAAGCGGCATTCAAGGATTGGTTTGCCAAAGATGGCGAGCTGGTCTTCTCTGGTCATGGAGATAACCTTTGCACCGTGAAGCAATACGGCGATTTTGAAATGTACGTCGACTGGAAAATCCAGAAGGACGGCGACGCGGGCATTTACCTCCGCGGTACTCCGCAGGTACAGATCTGGGATACCTCACGCGTGAGCGTAGGTGCGCAGGTGGGCTCGGGAGGACTTTATAACAACCAGAAGAATCCAAGCAAACCTTCGAAAGTGGCCGATAATGCGATTGGTGAATGGAATACCTTCCATATTACCATGATCGGCGACCGCGTGTCGGTGGATTTGAATGGCGAAAATGTAGTGGATAATGTGGTGCTGGAAAACTACTGGGACCGTAACCTGCCTATTTTCGCCAAAGAACAGCTTGAATTGCAGGCGCACGGTAACGAAATCCATTACCGCGACATTTACGTCCGCGAAATCCCGCGTCCGGAATTTACACTACCCGAAGCGGAGCAGAAAGACGATTTCAAAGTGCTGTTCGATGGTACCAATATGTTTGAATGGGTGGGCAACAAAACCGACTATTTCATCCAGAATGGCGAGCTCGTCGTTGACCCCAAAAAAGGCGGAAAAGGCAACCTCTACACCAAAGACGAGTATAGCGACTTCGATTTCCGTTTCGAGTTCCAGCTTACGCCGGGTGCCAACAATGGTTTGGGTATCCGCACGCCCATGGAAGGCGATGCTGCTTACGTAGGAACCGAAATCCAGATCCTCGACAATGAGGCGGAGATTTACAAAGATTTGCATGAATATCAGTACCACGGCTCGGCCTATGGCATTATTCCTGCCAAAAGAGGCTATTTGAAACCACTTGGCGAATGGAACTATGAAGAAGTCCGGGTACAAGGCTCGAAAATTAAGGTGACCCTGAACGGAACGGTAATCCTCGACGGCGACCTCGCCGAAGCCAGCAAGAACGGCACCGTCGACCACAAAGAACACCCGGGACTGAAAAGGACCAGTGGTCACCTCGGATTCCTCGGACATGGCTCCGAACTCAAATTCAGGAACATCCGCATTAAGGATCTCACCAAAGTGGTGCCGGAACCTGTCGAGACAGGAAAGAAAAAAAGCAAGAAGAAAAAATGATTTGAGAAATGCCCTGCTATTTGCGGGGCATTTTTACTTTCGTAGTGATTGGCGACGAATTCAATTATCTGCTCAACCCGCTATTCGTAGAGCCCGGGCGTATTCCATTCAATCGGATCGCGATTTCATTTACGATGTCAGATTAATTTATAGAAAAAAATTAAAAAATGTCCCCTTGGATCACTTTGGGCAATTTTATTTAGCTTTGATATAATAATCAGAAAATCAAGATCAAGAAAAGTAAATAAGCCCAATTTAGCCCTTGATATGAAAATGAATTGCTGTTCGTAACCGACAGATCTATTTTCAAAATCAAACTCTATGAAAACCAAACATTTCCTGCTCTCAACGCTCCTGGCCTCATTCTCAGCCCTATCAACTCAGGCCCAACATTCGCTTACCCAGCTGTGGTCTTCAGAAGCCACGCTGCCGGTTCCCGAGTCGGTGCTGTACAGTGCGTCGGGCAAAGCGATTTATGTGGCACAGATTGACGGCAAGGCCGGTGAAAAGGATGGCAAAGGCGGGATCGCGAAAGTAGGCCTGGATGGCAAGATTATCGCGCAGGACTGGGTAACCGGCCTGAACGCACCGAAGGGAATGGGTATCAAAGGAGGCAAATTGTTTGTTGCGGACGTTACCGAGGTGGTGGAAATCGATATTAAATCGGGCAAGATCGACAAGAAACACGAGATCGAAGGCGCCAAATTCCTGAACGACCTTACCATCGATTCCAAAGGCACTATTTACGTCTCGGACTCGGATACCAAGAAAGTACACGCAATCAAGGACGGTAAGGTTTCGACCTATTTTGAAGATCTGACCCGCCCGAACGGTTTGCTGGCAGTAGGCAGTGACCTATTGATCGCCGATAGCGGCACTTTGAAAAAATTGACTCCTTCCAAACAAATTACAGTTGTAGCCGAGGGAATGGACAAAAGTACCGATGGTATTGAGCAGGTGAAACCGGGGGAATACATCGTTTCGTGCTGGGCTGGTGTGATTTATTACGTTAAATCCGATGGAACAACCGAGAAACTGCTCGACACGAGCGCTGAAAAAACAAACTCTGCGGACATCGGTTACGACCCCGCTAAGAAGATCGTCTACGTCCCGACGTTCATGAAAAACAATGTCGTGGCATATCAATTAAAGTAAATATATTTATTACATCTAAATCAATAAAAAACAAGGCGTTTCATGGACATTTTTGTTGGGAGTCTTTCTTTTAAGTTAAAGGAAAGCGAGCTGCGTGAAGCTTTCGAGAAGTACGGCAAAGTTAGCTCGGCGAAAATTATCATTGACAAGATCACGCGTCAAAGCAAAGGTTTCGGGTTTATAGAAATGCCCGATGAAGTGGAGGCCAGAGCCGCCATCAATGCATTGAATGGGGCAGACATGTATGGCAGACCACTGGTTGTGAATGAATCCCAAAAGAGAGAACCCAGAGGCGACAGCGGAGCTCCCCGCCCAGATACGCGCAGCCGGGAAGGCTTCAACCGGCCACGACCGGCGGGAAACGACGCACCAGGTAGCAGCAGAACACCGTATTCGTCAGACAGGAGTATAGGAAGGGATTCAGCCCGGCCACTGTCGCTTGACGATGACGACCAGGACGACGACGACGCTCCAAGCACCCCGACCAGGCCCGCGGAACGCAGCTTTGGCGACCGGAGCTTTTCAGGTGGAGCCGGACCCAACTTCCGCCAGCCCGACAAGCCCCGCGACAAAGGACATCACGACCGCGGACATGACCACAACCGTCACCAGGGAGGAGGTAGGCCCAAAACAGAGGACCGCTACTCCACTAAAAAAGGCGGAGGCGGTTCTAAGGATTATGGCCGACGGTTCGGCAGCAGCGACGACGATTGGGATTGATAACATAAAAAGAGAGCCTGCAAGCGAAACTTGCAGGCTCTCTTTTTATTTCCTGAATATGAAGTAAACCGCCAGGACCAGAAAGACGAACCCGACGAAGTGGTTCCACCGGAAAGTCTCCGTTTTAAAAAAGACCAGTGTGAAAATCGTGAAAATCACCAACGTGATCACCTCCTGGATCACTTTCAGCTCGACCAGAGAAAATGGCCCGCCGTTCTCTTTAAAGCCTATCCTGTTGGCGGGTACCTGAAAGCAATATTCAAAAAGGGCTATTCCCCAACTAATGAGGATAATGGAGAACAACCCCAATTTGCTGAACCACCCCAACTCCTTGAACTTCAAATGTCCGTACCATGCCATCGTCATGAAGGCGTTGGACAATATCAGCAAGCCGATGGTCAGGAACGATTTCATGCAGCTGCCTTGACTTTGTTATCCCGGAAGAACAATACGAAAAGCACGAGCACTACCGCCGCAATACCCGCAGGTATCATCCAGATCGACGTCCAGTTCTTCACATTGTCGACCGTGTACATATCAGCCACCACACCGGAAATCCATGAACCGATACCCATACCGATACCGTAGGTAGCGATCGAGATCAGGCCTTGCGCAGAGGAGCGGTATTGTTCGCCAGCTTTGCTATCGGTATAAATCTGCCCTGTTACAAAAAAGAAGTCGTAGCAAACACCGTGCAGCACGATTGCGAGATAAAGCAGCCATTCGCTGGAAGCATCGCCGTAGCCGAAACCAATGAAACGGATGATCCACGCGATCAGACCTACTACCAGCATCCATTTCACACCGAAACGTGCGAATGCAAGGGGAATCAGCAACATGAATACTACTTCCGAAGCCTGGCCCAAAGACATTTTATTCTCTACGTTGGTCATACCCGAATCGGTTAGCGAGGGGTTAGCCATGGCGTAATAGAACGAAAGCGGGATACAGATCAGCAGGGAAGAAATGAAGAAGATTGCGAAAGAACGGTCTTTGAACAATTTAAATGCGTCCAAACCAAGAATATCCGAGAAAGAAGTATGTGAGCTTGGCTTTGGAGGGGTATTAGGCAAAAAGAACGAGTAAACGCCCAAAAATGCTGCCGTGAACATTGAAATTTTGAAGATCAGCGCAGTACCGCCGATTTCGTAGTAACCGATGATATTGGTCACAGCGATCCATGCTACTGTTCCCATTACGCGGATTGCGGGGAAGTCCTTTTCGGAGTTGGTAACCTGTTGCATCGCAATAGATGTCGTAAGCGACATGGCAGGTGCAAAAGTGATACAATAGGCCAATATCACCCAGAAAAACGTGTCGGGGTCTTTCACTTCCGACAGCACATACAGAATGGCGGCTCCCGCGAGGCTTAGTATCCCCAATACCTTTTGAGCTGCGAAGTACCGGTCGGCGATCATTCCTACGAAAAACGGTGCGATGATCATCGCGATAGAAAAGGCCGCGTAGGCATTTCCTACCTGGGTGCCGGTCGCACCCAATTCTGTAAACATATACTTGCTCATTTGCCCATACCACGAGCCCCATACAAAATAGAGGAGGAACATCATGGCCATCAACTGAAAGCGGGTCGAGTTTTTCATAAACTAGGTTAGCGGTTATAGGATATTGATTGGTATTACATTAAAGATAGATTTATTTCTTGACGAGCTTCTGAAACTCGTTCAGTTTCAGCAATGCTTCAATGGGTGATAATGTATTAACGTCCACCAGCAGGAGCTTTTCTTTCAATTCTTCCAGCCGCGGATCAGCGGGCTCGAAAATGCTTAACTGGAAGTTGTTTTTAGGGATTTCCTTCACGCGTTTCTTGTGCTCGTGCGAGACGTGGTCTTTTTCGAGGTGGTGCATGATCTCGCTCGCACGCAGCACGATCGGCTGCGGCATACCGGCGATCTGAGCCACGTGGATACCGAAGCTGTGCGCGCTACCGCCCGGCTTGAGCTTCCGCAGGAAAACCACCTTATTATCCACCTCCTTTACGGCCACATTGAAGTTTTTGATGCGCGGGAAATCCTCGGCGAGCTGGTTCAATTCGTGATAGTGCGTCGCGAAAAGCGTTTTGGGCCTGCAATTGGATTGGCTATGAAGGTATTCGGTAATAGCCCACGCAATGGAAACGCCGTCGTATGTACTCGTTCCACGACCGATTTCATCCATTAACACCAGGCTCTTGCTGCTGAGGTTGTTAAGAATGCTGGCCGTCTCGGTCATTTCGACCATGAATGTACTTTCCCCTTTGCTAAGGTTATCGCTCGCTCCTACTCTTGTGAAAACCTTGTCGACCAGCCCTATCGCGGCCGATTTGGCGGGAACGAAACTACCCATTTGCGCCATGAGCACGATGAGTGCCGTCTGGCGGAGCAATGCGGATTTACCGGCCATGTTCGGACCGGTGATGATGATGATCTGCTGGCTGGCATCGTCGAGATAAACGTCATTAGGTATGTAACTTTCGCCGACGGGCAGTTGCTGTTCGATCACCGGATGGCGACCTTCCTTGATATCCAACTCGTTACCATCGCTGATAACCGGCTTTACATATTTATTTTTTCTGGCTACCAATGCGAAGGAACTCAGCACGTCGAGCGCCGAGATCACCTGTGCATTCTGCTGAATCGCGCCTACATATTCGGAAGCCGTTTGAACAATTCCATTGAATATCCTGAACTCGATCGCCGAAATGCGGTCTTCCGCATTCAGGATTTTTTCCTCGTACTCTTTGAGTTCGGGGGTAATATACCTTTCCGCATTCACCAGCGTCTGCTTCCGGATCCAATCGGCAGGGACCTTGCTCTGGTGTGCGTGGGTAACTTCGAGGTAGTAGCCAAAAACCTTGTTATAGGCAATTTTAAGCGAACCGATGCCTGTCCGCTCAATCTCGCGGTTTTGAAGTTTGATGAGATAATCCTTGCCTTCGTACGAAATCGCGTGGAGTTCATCTAATTCACTGTCGACCCCGCTTTGGATCATCCGGCCCTGATTGGAAAGTACCGGTGCGTCGTCGCGGAGCTGATGTTCAATTTTTTCAACTAATGCCTGGCAGGCGTCGAGTCGGGCAGCGAATTTGTCGAGAATGGTGCCTGAGAGCAGTTTCTTTACCGGTTCAACCTGTTTCAGTGATTTTTTAAGTTGAACCAATTCCCGCGGATTGATGCGGCGAACAGCTACTTTGGAAATCAGGCGTTCCAGGTCACCGATCTGTTTGAAATATCCTACGAGCGACTCGTGCAGGTCTTCGTGTGCGAGCAAATGCGCAACCGCTTCGAGACGTTCATCGATGGGCGCCTTATCTTTCAGCGGCAGCACCATCCATTTCCGTAACTGCCTCGCGCCCATTGGCGTAACCGTATAATCCAGAATATCGATCAGCGGTACTCCACCCTCCTGTTGGGCATATACGAGTTCGAGATTGCGTACGGTGAAACGATCGAGCCACACATATTTTTCCTCTTCCAGGCGTGTAATGCGGCTGATGTGCGCCACTTCCTTATGCTCGGTTTCACGCAGGTAGTGCAGGATTACGCCCGCGGCAATGATCCCCAGCGGCAGCGCTTCAATGCCGTAGCCCTTTAAAGTTGTAGTCTGAAAATGCCCCGTGAGCTGCTCGTAGCCATAATCATAGCCAAAACACCAGTCTTCCAGGTGAAACGTATGGTATTTGCCTCCGAAGAGTTCGTTGAATTCCTGCTTATGCTTTTTGCAATACAACACCTCGGCCGGGCCGAAGCCTTGCAGCATTTTGTCAATATAGGCCGCATTGCCCTGTGAGGCCATGAACTCGCCCGTCGAAATATCCAGGAAAGCGAGCCCGTAAAGACCGTCGGAACCGATGTGGATGGCCGCCAGGTAGTTATTTTTGCGGATATCGAGCACATTGTCGTTGAACGACACGCCGGGTGTTACCAGTTCGGTCACACCACGCTTAACGATGCCCTTTGCCGTTGCGGGATCTTCGAGCTGGTCGCAAATCGCCACGCGCTCGCCGGCACGGACGAGCTTGGGCAGGTAATTGTCCAGTGAATGGTGTGGAAAACCCGCCAGCTCTTCATGCGCCCCACCATTGTTACGGCGTGTGAGTACAATGCCCAGTATCTTCGAAGCCCTTACCGCATCCTCCCCGAAAGTCTCATAAAAATCACCAACCCTGAAGAGCAGGAGTGCTCCCGGGTATTTGGCTTTGATCTGATTGTATTGTTTATTAAGCGGAGTTTCTTTGTGTGCCTTTGCCAATTATCAGCCTAATTTTAAGAACAAGGATTTGTACAAAATTAAGCCTTCTCTCCGGTTTGGCAAGTCAGGGCAAATGATTTATACCCTCGTCAAAAACTCCTTTCGTAAAAAAGTCTGGCCTCTTTTGGCGTAACTTCCCATACGTCCCCCGGTTTAGGAAAATTTGCTTCCATATCCGCTAATGAAATTTTTCCGATAGACCACCGCACCAGCCGGAGCGTGGGAAAACCGACTGCCGCCGTCATCCGCCGGACCTGCCGGTTCTTGCCTTCATGCAATGTAAGCGCCAGCCAGGAAGTGGGGATATTCTTCCGGAAACGGATCGGCGGATCGCGTTCAGGAAGCTGCGGCTCTTCGATCATCGAGGCTTCCGCGGGCAATGTCTTATATTGTTTCCCATTGACTGAAATCGTCACGCCATTCACAAGCTGCCGGCAGGCCTCTTCGGTAACCTCGCCTTCCACTTGCACATAATACGTGCGCGTATGCCTGTTGCGTGGTTCAAGAAGTTTCGTTTTGAGGAAATTATCGTTGGTCAAAAGCAAAAGCCCCTCGCTGTCCGCATCGAGGCGGCCTACGGGATACATATCTTTTGCAAATGTAAAATCGATATCAGCCAACGTCTGATGATCACCCTCGCGGGTGAACTGCGAAAGCATTCCGAATGGCTTGTAAATGAGGAAGTACTGGAACAAAATGAGTTAATGTTAGAGGTAGCGAACTGCTATTTGATCAGTTTACCGAGGTCCAGTAAAAAGCCAGGCAGCACATTTTCACCCGAAAGTACTGCATTAATCCCTACTATTTCAATTGACCCGTCGGCTCGGTAAATGTAAGCTTTCATCTATTTATTCAGGTAAAAATAAACAGACAATTCAGCTAGTAAAAACCGTATTCACACCAATGCCCTACTCAATTTCCAACCACACCGGACAATGATCCGAATGGACGGCGTCGTTGTACTGGCGGGCAGCGGTAATGCGATCTTTGAGCGGCTCGGCCACGGAAATGTAATCGATACGCCAGCCTTTGTTATTGCCGCGGGCGCCGGCGCGGTAGGTCCACCAGGAATATTGGCGTAGTGTTGGGTTCATGAAGCGGAATGCGTCGGTGTAGCCGCTGGCAAACCATTCCGTCATCCAGGCGCGCTCTTCGGGCAGGAAGCCTGATGATTTCTGATTCCGTACCGGATCGTGGATGTCGATTTCGGTATGTGCGATATTATAGTCACCGCAAATGATGAGGTTCGGACGTTCTTTTCTCAATTCATTTACCCAAATATAAAAATCGGCCAGAAACCGCATTTTAACGCCCTGCCTTACGTCTCCACTGGTGCCTGATGGGAAATAGCAGTTCAGCACTGTAATGTCGCCGAAATCGGCTCGAATTACGCGGCCTTCCGAGTCGTAGGCCGGAATCCCGCAGCCTGAAACAACCTTCTCGGGTTTGATTTTGGAAAATATAGCTACGCCGCTGTAACCCTTCTTTTCAGCCGCATGCCAGCCCACGAGTTCGTAACCCAGCGCCTGAAAGCCCGACAGATCAACTACGTCGGGCGTGGCTTTCACTTCCTGAAAACAAAGGATATCGGCCGTTGTCGTTTCGAGCCAGGTGAGCAATCCGTTTTTCAATGCGGCGCGGATTCCATTCAGATTGTAGGTAAGTATTTGCATAAATGAGGGTAGCCTTTGGGGCCTTAGTAAAACAGCACTTGCTTTCCGGTGTATAAAGATTCCCACTGGCCCGATTCACCGCGTGACATGATCCACGCCCGGTATTTTCCTTCGGGAAGCTTTGGTTTATAAACCGCGTACTGGTAACTATTACTGTAATATGAGGCTTTTTGTAAAAAATCAGAAACCGTGTTGGGTACCGGAACCGCCGGGAGCACAATGCTATGCCGGGCTGATTGCAGCACCATGTAAAAAGTACCTTTTTGTTTCGATGCCGGTGTAACGTAAAATTTAAAATACTTCATATAGCGGTTGTAATCCCCATTTCTGTATTGCGATTGCGCATCAAAATCTCCCGTAAAAATACCTTTCACAGCTGTCTTGCGGATTAATTCCTCCTGCGCAGGCATGTCATAAAACTGGTAGAAGTCAGTAATGCCCTGTGATTCCAGGCCGACGATCAGGTCGCGCATGCGTGTAGGATGGTTCCAGAACGGGATGTCGGTAAACAGCTCCCCTACCGTGATAAATGTCTTATAGTTTTTCCAGAAATAGCTATCGATCACCAGTTCGTCGTGCAGCTTTCTAATCGATCCTATGGACGTAAAATAGCTGACGAAGTTCAATCCCAGAAAGAACACCATAGCAACCACCACAGCAAGGTTTTTCCAATGTTTAAAATTCTTCAAAACCACAATCAGACACACATAGCAAATCGCCGCGAGCACCACGCCGAATATCATATACCGCCTTGAAAACGCCGTGCCGCCGTACATAACATAGTTATTGATCGGCCTGCTGATGACGAACATCGCTCCGGTTCCCATGATGAACATCATAGCTCCAAGGAGAAACCAGTCGGTCCGGTCGGGCTTGCGGGCAAGCAATACCCGGATCGCCCAAACGGCAAACACCAGTGCAATGCCGGCACCAAACGCCACACATGCGATAATGTCCTGGTGAAACACCGGCACTAGCGGATGGCGAACATCCAGGAACAGCGCATTACCCCAGAATGCCAACACGAAGATCACATTGAAAACGGGGTGGTTCCAGACCTTTTCGCCAGGTGAACTGATAAACTGGTAATCGAAAAAGAAATAGAACAGCAGTACGGCAATACTCCCCGCAACCCACCATAGCAAGTTTTTAAAACGCCTCTGAAAAGCCAGCAGCACCATTCCAACGATCCATGCAAGCAACCCGCTACCGCTCGTAAAAGTGGTGAGCAACGCGGCAATCAGCCCGATCCAAAAGCCTTTTTCATCCTCCCTAGCCAGTCCATAGGCGGTAAGCATGGCAAAAAAAATCAGCGGTGTGTTTTGCAGCGCCGCTATTCCCCAATAGGCGTTTTCAAAATAAACGAGATTGAACAGCATGTAGGGAACCGGGATAAACCAATACCACGAAACCTGTGCTCTTTTCAGGCTCAGGAAAAGTAAATAGCTGATCCCAAGCATAAAAAGATCGCCTATAATGATTTGCGTTTTGATATTGACCGTGCCTGTGAGCACAAACATGATCAGCATAACAATGCGCTCAAAACCAAACCGGTGTTGGTTCACCTGCTCGAAAAGCGCTTTCAGCATTTCTACAAAGCTCCCCGAGTTGCGCAGCTTCTGGACTGTTTCCAGCAGGTTGAAGTCGTCAGTGTAGGGAATGTTCACCAGGTGCGCGTCGAGCAGGATAAAAAAATAGACGACCGGTACCGCAACCAGGCAGATTCCCATCCACGGACGCCAGCGTTTTATTGGATCAACCCAAAACGTAGCTCCAAAGAGCAGCAGCAAGGCTATGACGACGCTGTAATACCCAAACAAATGAGGATCTTCTAGAAATAGCTTCAAAACAGGTGATATTTGGGGATTTACTGAGCCAACCGGGAATTATCGCGTTCCGGTGATCATCTTACTCGTTATTTCTTTTTCAAAGGTAATATAGCCCGGATAATTGATCTGTTTCCCGGCGATATCCAGGGTTGGCCGCACCTTAACGACGAATTTCGCCGGTTTAGCGTCCGACTTACCTGTCAATGCAAGGATCATATTGATGAACTGGTCGCGCGTCTGGTCGTTTGAAATGAGCTGATACGCATTCGTTTGCAGGCTCACGGGTACGCGAGTGGGCGTGGTACCAGGCAATACTTCGATCAGCTGGCTCAAATAGCCGTTAAATATCTCGCTCTCGGTAAGCAATACTTTGTATTCCAATTGATTAATCGCCGCGCGCTTGCGGGTTGGGTTGGTGATATCGACATTCACCCGAAGATTCAGCGGGACATTCTTTCTTAACAACCCCATGGCAAGTCCCGGATATCTTGCCAGATCGAAATCGTTGAAACTTCTGATATTTCTGAATTCGCGGATATCGATTCCGGCGAGATAAACGCTGTCAACCGATGCGATATCGTATTTGCAGTCACCAAAAACCTTCGCTTCCGAAACCTGGCGGCTCACACCGCAACTTGTCATTATGGCCGCAACAAGTACGATTCCGGCCATCCAAATATGTTTTTTCATTCCAATGTATTTTACGCAAGTTAAACAGTAGGTATCAGAACGCATACCCCGGCCGGGGATTATTAGTTTCTGGCGTTATTTTTTTGCGTGCTTTCGAACCAGCATCTACATTTGCACACTCTAATTTTCACCCAATCAACACGAACAATGGCCAGCTGGTATTTAGGAAAAATTCGGTATCAAAAAGAAGATGAAGCAGGAAGGTTGAAAACGATCAATGAGACGTATCTGGTTGATGCCGTTTCATACACCGAGTCGGAAGCGAGGCTGTACAAGCAGATCGTCACCGACGCCAGCGATTTCAGCGTGACCGCCATCAGCAGAATGCGCCTGGCCGACCTTTTTGCCTATGAAGACGGCGAACAGTGGTTCAAAGCGAAAGTGATTTACTTCTCGGTCGACGAAAAAAGCGGCAAGGAGAAGAAAATCGTGAATTACATGCTGGTGAATTCCGAAGGCATTCAGCAAGCCCTCGACCGGATCAACGAAAGCATGCGCAACTTCCTGATCCCTTACGAGGTGACGGATATTAATCTCACACCGATCCTCGACGTGTTCCCATACTCGGCAGATGAAGACAAGGAACCGGAAATCCCGGCCAATATGCGTCCGTTAGCCGAAGTAATGGCCGAACGCGCGCAGGTTGAGGAGCCGGCGACAGCCGACGCTGCGACGACGGCAGAGAATTCATAACTATTGTCAGTCTGAGCGCACGGGGCCGCTGGGTGGCCCGGTCCGCTCAGGCCGACATTTCGCCATCAATCATTCACTTTCAACACCGAATACCCCTTTGCATTCGCCGTGTAGGGGTCTTTCCCGAAGCTTTTCAATTTCAACACCACATCCTTCGAGTTGATCTCCGATAGCAGCAAATCCGAAGGCAGCAGGTTCATATAATCAAACGAAACAGGCAGGCTTACGGCGCTTTCCACAAATTCGAGGCCATAAATTGGATATACGCTGAATGGCGTTTTGGTCAGCCAGATTTTCTCCTGACTGCCGGACGTGGCGTAAGTCAAGTCATACTCGGTGCTGGTCAGGCCAAACTCCTCTCTCTTGTTTTCCGTGGGAACAACATAGGTTTTGAAATCGTCCTGCTGTTGCTTTCTGGTATCCACGTCGGGTTTAAATTCCTTCACTACCTCGTTAATCCTCACCTTTTTGCCATCCTCGTCGCTACCACAAAAGATATATTTCCCGTCGGGGAAGCCGATCACAAAATCGAAACTCTTCCCACCTTGTCCAAAACTCGTTTCTTTTACAAAGCACATCGCACCGGTTACCGGATCCAGGTGTATTTTGAGCGTTCCGGAGGTTTTGTCGGCCTTGTTCTGATAATCGAAAACCAGGGCATGGCTGAAATAGTATTGCCCTTTGTCGGGCTTCCAGAGCAATGCGCGCTGCTTGTCGGCAGGGATCTTTTTAGTAGCCTGGGCAAATGCAAGAGGCAGTGCTGCCAACAGGCATACCGAAAGCATTAAAACAAATAGGTAACGTTTCATTTCGCAGGTTCTTTAAAATGGATGCAAGCTAGAAAGAGCCTGTTGAAAAACCATACCATCCCTACATTTTCACAAATTCGACACGCCGGTTCCCCGCTTTACCTTCCGCCGTAGTGTTGGGGGCGGCTGGCTCTACTTCGCCTTTACCATCGGTCTCCATCCGCGAACCATCAATTCCGAAATCACTGGACAACGCGGCTCTGACGGCCTCCGAACGCTTTTGGGACAAAACCAGATTTGCCGCATCGTCCCCGTCCGAATCGGTATGGCCGATGATCTTCACTCTTACACCGATATTTTCCGTCAGCACCACTGCAATTTCTTTCAGGGTACCATAAGATTCCGGCTTGATAGTCGCTGAATTGACATCGAAATGAATACCCGTGGTGGAGAATTTCCCTTCTGTGATGAGTTTGCTGCGTGTATCTGGCGCTCCAACGGCCAGCCTCAGATTGGAAACGAAATAACGATTCGCTTCTTCGTGGTAGCCCTGGTTGGAAAATGCGATGAAGTTATACTTGCGCGTCGCGTCGAAAGCGCGGGGCAAATCCCATACTTTGTAATCGTCAACATACACACGCAATCTTGTTTTCTGACGCCACACCGATACTTTCACCACATTATGGTCGGGCGTGTGAAATGCGGGAATGCTCTTTTCATTTTTCATCAGGGAAGATCCGTCCTCGCCAAATACGTTGAATGCAGCGAGTCCTTGGGTGCCGCCTGCATTATTGGGGTGCAGCGCTATTTCCAACCCGTTCTTTTTGCCGCCGTCAAATCCTTTCCAGTTCGTGAATTCTTTCGCTGGGGCCGCCACTTCCGCAATCACCGTTCTCAGATAACCGGAGTAGAAACTGAACTCGGTAGTGGTAGCGAGATTGAATTCCAATGTAAAGTTTTCCGGCAATGCCGTTATGAATTCCGGATGAAATACACCTTCCGGACCAAGCATAAGCCATTTCCCCTCGGTGCCTTCAATCGTCACTATTTCGCCGGATGAATTCGTGTTCCATTTGGCGGGAAAATCACCGACGGCATCCTGCGAGAAGTCTTCGATCGCCACAATCTTTTCTCCCGGTATAAAGTCAAATTTACTGTACGATTTCAGCGTTGACTTACCTGGTTTTGCGGCGGTATCAGCGGTAGCTGCGTCGTCGCTGCTGCCTGCCGGGTCGTTGTCAGCATTACCCTTCGTATTAACTGGCTGCTCGCCCGGTTTTGACTGCGTTTCAGCTGCTTTTTTATCTTTCTTTTTAAATAAATTCCCAATTCCCTCTTCTACCGAATCTAAACCCTTGTCTACCGCCTGATCAATCTTACGATTCGCCCGGTTCTCAGCCTGTCTTTCAACCACCCGGCCCGGATCGTTGATCCTTACTTGCGCAACAGAAACTGCCGGGGTTGCAGCCAGCGCCAGAACGACGCACGTAACCCAGTTTGCTATCTTCTTCATGTGCATATTTGAATGGGGTGAACACTATACTAAATTTACACATTTACCGGAACTAGCTGATATTAATTGAGTTATTGGCTGACTTCCACTCCCATGCACTCATTTGACACGAACGTTGTAAATTGCACCGCATTTGTCATACCTACATGAGTCTTTCATTCCAGCAAAAAAACATTATCCTTGCGCCGGGGCGCCGCATTTACTTCGCGTCGGACTTTCATCTCGGAGTACCCACCGCAACCGCCAGCCGGGAGCGTGAAAAACGCATAGTGAGCTGGTTAGAGTCGATCCGGCACGATGCACAGGTCATTTTCCTGGTGGGTGATATTTTTGATTTCTGGTTTGAATACAACCGCGCGGTACCCAAAGGCTTCGTGCGCTTACTGGGTAAGCTGGCCGAGCTGGCCGACGACGGAATCGAGTTGGTCATTTTTACGGGAAACCATGATATGTGGATGTCGGGCTACCTCACCGAAGAACTCGGCGCGCCCATTTACCGCAATCCGGTGAGTTTTAATATTACTTCACAAACAGGGCAAAAAAAGTTATTGGTAGGCCACGGCGACGGTTTGGGCCCGGGCGACCATACTTACAAGTTTTTGAAGAGAGTTTTCGAAAACCGATTTTTCCAATGGCTTTTCCGCGTCGTGCACCCGGATGTGGGCATGTGGATCGCCTCCGAATGGTCGAAACGCAGTCGGCTGGCGAATGTAAATAAGGGTGAAGAGCGGTTTTTAGGTGCGGATAATGAGTGGTTGTTCCAATATTGCCGCGAGGTCGAGACGTCTGAACATCACGATTACTACATTTTCGGGCACCGGCATTTGGTATTAGACATGCACGTCAACGCACAATCGAAGTACATTAACCTCGGCGAATGGGTTACCCAGCAGCATTACGCCGCATTTGATGGAAATGATTTGCAGTTAAAAAAGTTTGAGCCGGCCGGCCTGATTTAGTTGCTGCTTCTTTTCTTCGCAGCTTCTGTTTCGCTGGGGCTTGGTAAAATGAAATCCTGCTTGGTAATATTCTCGCGCGGGGTCGCATTCAGCTCCTTGCTCCAATCCTTCTGCTTCAAATCTCCATTTTTCACAGATTTGATAAATTTTGCCCATGCAAATGGGTTCAGGAAAGGAAAGCTTGTGGCAAAACCTTTGTTCGCTGCCGATTCGCGACCGAACATTAGCTGATCCATCGAGTACCGGTAGTTGGTCTGCGCATTGTTGGGCATTTGAGCGGCAAGCCGGTTGATATAATCCGGGTCGGTACTTTTTGCCAACGCATCACGCTCAGCCTGATCCGGCAATTTGAGCGCGAGGAAAGCCCTTTTAAATTCTTCTTCGGTTGAAAACGGATAAATGGTAACGCCGGAAAGGGTCACCACGTCCTCGCGCAAGGCAACAATCGCCGAATAGATATCGGAGTTATAACCTCTTGGAACAATGTGGTATTGCTTTTTATACCCGACATAACTGAACACGATGCTATCGCCCGGAAAAACAGGGATCTGAAACTCGCCATTAGCTTTTGCAAGTGTTCCCCGTCCCGCGTTCGCAATAAAAATGGTGGCGCCAGGTAAGCGCTCAGTGGTTTTACCTCCTACAACGACCCCTGAAAAGATAATCGCTTTCTGTTCACCCTGAGCAAATGCTTCCCGCCCACACAACATTCCCGCCAGCACGAGGAAAAATATTAAAAAACTCCGTTTCATTCCTTCCAGATTACGCCCCGGGAAAACACCCCGGAAACTTTGATTAGCACGATGATAAATTTCCCTTCAAATAGTGTCTGCCAAAAGCTTGTAAAAATTTCGTTCCTTATTTTACAAACGGCCTGAGTAACCGGTCATTGCCCTGCATTTCATACAAAGCGACTTTACTCAGGAAAATAACTTCAAAAACGTAACAATAAATGGCGCCGACAATAAAAGGCCGTCGAAACGATCGAGGAAGCCCCCATGGCCGGGAATACTGCTTCCCGAGTCCTTAATAGCGATGCTCCGCTTGAAAAGCGATTCAACCAGGTCACCGTAAGTACCCACTACCACGATAATCGCTCCGATGCAATACCATTTCCAGGGTTCGAAGGTACGGAAATAATACCCCAGGGCAAATGCGATAATGCCCGCAAAAACCGCACTGCCCATGGACCCTTCCCAGGACTTTTTGGGAGAAATACGCTCGAACAGCTTTCTCTTCCCAAATTTGGTCCCTGCAAAATACCCCCCGATATCCGACGCCCAGAGGAGCAGCAGGCTACCGAGCACGATTTCGTAATTGTAGGTCCCCCCGCGCAGCGCCATCACGATGATCAATGCGAACGGCAATGCCACGTAGATAATGCCCAGAAACGTAAAACCGATGTTTGTAAAGGGTTTCAGGTCGTTCTTTTTGTATAGTTTGATAAAAAAGATCATCGACAGCAACGGGCTGATGATGAAGTAATTTTCAAACTGTACGATGTCCTGCTCTATCAAATACGCAAGAAGTATCATGACTGTGCCACAGAACGTGCCATAATACGTGAGGGGCTGGTTGCCGTCGAGACCGAGTAGTTTGTAAAATTCAAGCTGTGTGAGCGAACTGATGGCGCAAAACAACAGCAGAAACGACCATTCGCTGTAAATAATGCAACCAATGATGACAAATACGCCCGCTAACCCGGTGATAGTCCTTTGCTGTAAGTTACTCAGGTTGTTTAAGCGCGTCTTCATTCATCAGTATTGTTTGGGCCTTTTCGAGATCGGCCGCGGGCACATGCACTTCAAAGTTTGCGAAAACCGGGTAGTTGCTGTCCTGTTTGTTCACAATCACCGCCGCAACCCCGTTCTGATCCAAAATTTCGCGGGCTATTTCTGCCCGGATCGCCTGTCCGCTCTGGTAGGCTTTCGCCCAGTTTTCTTCCATTATTTTTTAAAATGTTAAATTATCTTAAAAGTTGCGGGGAACACCTGTTCCTGCCCCTTGTCCGTTCTTTCTGATCGCGCCGAGTATGGCTGTCGAAACCAGCAGTGAAGCCAGAATAAGCACGAACGGCATCGATTTTGCCTCTTCGATATTGATCTCAATTATACCCACATTATGTAAGTACATCATTACCAGCACAAAGCCGTTATTGACGAAATGTGCAAGGATCGCCACCCACAAATTGCCGGTCCAATAATACAGATACCCGAACAATGCACCAAGCATCATCCGCGGCAAAAAACCATAAAACTGGAAATGGATAGCGCTGAAAATTGCAGCCGATACCCATATCGCAAGGTGAATATTGCGCGATTCCTGAAAAATCTTAGTCTGGATAACCCCACGAAAAAGCATCTCTTCGCCCAACGCAGGCAGGAGCGTAACCACGAACAACGCAATCAGCAGTTGACTGAAACTATTATAGCTCGTGAGAAACTCCGTCATCACCGAAAGCTGATCCTCCTTGTCGCGCATCCATTTTTCAAGCCCCGACAATGCATCGGGCAGGTCCATCGCAGCGTTCCATTCGATGAATTTGCTATTCGCCGGAATAAATGCCAATACCAACACAAAAGCCAGCACCCATATGTGCCATGCGGGTTTCCGGTTGGTACTCAGGTCACCGATCGTGCGCCGTTCGATATAAAACCAATAAATGAGTGTCGGTAGCAAATAGGAAAAGAAGTGGACGGTGCCTTGCATGATCATCAGCGCATTCCATCCATTTGGTATTTTTTCGGGTTGTGCAAAAAGCTGGGTGAGCAGTACCGTTACGCTCTCGGTGTCGGCACCGAGGTAAATGGCCAGCGCCATAACCGCCAGGACATTCCCCACGGCCATACCGATAAGCATGAAGCCGACCAACACCAACAAACTGCCCCATGTACCAGGTACGCGGGAAACAACCAGATTCGGGTTACTATTTTGCATAATTGGTGTAAATTTACAGTTTATTATCATATTACTGCGAAGTGGTGTTGAAGGATTATGGTTAAGATTGGAAATATAGAATTGAGCGATTTTCCGTTACTGCTCGCCCCAATGGAGGATGTGAGCGATCCGCCGTTCCGCGCGGTCTGCAAGGAAAACGGGGCGGATTTGATGTACACGGAGTTCGTTTCGTCGGAAGGGCTCATCCGGGATGCCGCTAAAAGTGTTCAAAAACTGGATATTTTCGAGTATGAAAGACCGGTCGGTATCCAGCTCTTTGGTAGTGATGTCGAAACGATGGGCTCGTGCGCGGAGATCGCGTCGCGCGTAAACCCCGACCTGATCGATATCAATTACGGCTGTCCGGTGAAGAATGTCGCGTGTCGCGGTGCGGGCGCTGCATTGTTGCAGGATATTCCGAAAATGGTTAAAATGACCGAGTCGGTGATTAAATCGACGCATCTGCCGGTGACCGTAAAAACGCGTTTGGGCTGGGATGAAAACACCCGGAATGTGGAAGATGTGGCTGAGCGTTTACAGGACATTGGTATTAAAGCACTGTCCATCCACGGCCGCACACGCGTGCAGATGTATAAAGGCTCCGCCGACTGGTCGCTCATCGCCAAAATCAAGGAAAACCCGCGCATTACCATTCCGATCTTCGGGAATGGCGATATCGATACGCCCGAGAAGGCTTTGGAATACAAAAACCGCTACGGCGTCGACGGCATTATGATCGGCCGGGCGACAATCGGTAATCCATGGATTTTTAACGAAATCAAGCATTATCTCAAAACCGGAGAAAAACTCCCGCCGCCTACCATGGAACAACGTGTGGACGTCTGCCGCAGGCACCTCGAATTCTCGATCCGCTGGAAAGGCCAGGTAGCAGGTGTTTTTGAAATGAGAAGGCACTATACCAATTATTTCAAAGGACTGGAACACTTCAAACCTTACAGAATGCGCCTCGTGGAAGCGCCTACATTTGACGAGCTGAGCAGCATCCTCAAAGAAATCTCAAACGATTACAGTGAAATGGTATGCTGAAAGTAAACGTGGGTAACAAGCCGCAAGGCGAACAGCCGGAACAGGGCAGTACATTTGAAATCGATCAGCGCAAGGACGGCTGGTTTATCAATGGCAACGCTTTCGATGGCGACATCGCGGCCCTCGGCAACAACCGTTTCCACGTCATCTGGAATAACAAATCCTACAATATCGAAATCGTCGACCGCAACCCGGCCGAAAAGTCGACGCATTTGCTCATCAACGGCCAGCATTACCACACGACGGCCAAGGACGATCTCGACCTTCTGCTCGAAAAAATGGGCATGCAGAACGGCGCGTCCCAGAAGATCAACAACGTGAAAGCGCCTATGCCGGGCCTGATCCAGTCCATTGCCGTGGCCGAAGGCGACAGCATTGCCAAAGGCGACAACCTCCTGGTATTGGTAGCGATGAAAATGGAAAATGTGATCAAATCGTCGGGCAGCGGCATTATTAAAACGCTGAAAGTGATGCCCGGACAGATTGTGGAAAAAAACCAGGTATTATTGGAGTTTCACTAAATTACTTGTGAATCTGAACTTCGTCCGCTTATTTTTACGGATCAAAACACCACATCACAACCATGCCGGAACCAAAATATAAACGTTTATTACTGAAACTCAGCGGAGAAGCACTCAACGGTGGCGATAAAGGTCAGGTTATTGACTTTAACATTCTCGATAATTATGCCAAGGAAATCAAAAGGATTACCGAGGTCGGCGTGCAGGTTGCAATCGTAATTGGTGGTGGAAACATATTTCGCGGTGCATCCGTGGAAAAATCAGGGATCGACCGCGTTCAGGGCGATCATATGGGCATGCTGGCCACCGTGATCAACGGGATGGCCATCCAGAGCTCACTCGAAAAACACGGAATGAACACGCGCCTGATGTCGGCAATAAAAATGGAACAGGTTTGCGAGCCATTGATCCGCCGCCGGGCAGTCCGTCACCTCGAAAAAGGACGCGTGGTGATCTTCGGGGCAGGAACCGGTAACCCCTATTTTACCACCGACACTACCGCTGGCCTCCGTGCCATCGAGTCGGAATCCGAAGTGGTCTTAAAAGGCACACGTGTCGACGGCGTTTACACTGCCGACCCCGAGAAAGATCCTACTGCTACCAAATACTCAAAAATTACATTTGACGAGGCATTATCCAAAAACCTCAAGATCATGGACCTTACCGCATTCACATTGTGCAAGGAAAACGATCTGCCGATCATTGTATTCGATATGAACAAGCCCGGCAACCTTTATGATCTGGTAATGGGCGGCCAGGTGGGAACACTGATCTCGAACTAATAGAAAATACAGCTTATTATATAACAATGGAAGAAATAGAATTATATCTGGACGTCGCCAAGGATACCATGGACGGTGCGATCAAACACCTTATCATTGAATTAGGTAAAATCCGCGCCGGAAAAGCATCCCCTCAAATGCTGGAAGGTCTTCAGATCGATTACTATGGTTCAATGACGCCGATCCAGAACGTGGCGACGATTAACACGCCCGACGCACGGACGCTGGCGATCAAACCCTTCGAGAAGAAGATCATCAATGACATCGAAAAGGCGATCCGCAACAGCAACCTCGGCTTTTCGCCTTCCAATGACGGCGATATGATCCGGATTTCTGTCCCTCCATTGAATGAAGAGCGCCGTCGCGAACTCGTGAAACGGGCTAAAAACGAAATCGAAACGGCGAAGATCAATGTCCGCAACATCCGTCAGGACGCAAACAACTCGCTGCGTAAACTGACGAAGGACGGCGTTGCCGAAGACCTTGTTAAATCGAGCGAAGACCGTGTTCAGAAACTGACTGACAGCTACGTTGCCAAGATCGAACAGATATTCTCCATCAAGGAAAAGGAGATCATGGAAGTATAGACTGATTCCCTACCTTAACCAACAAAAAACCCGCTTGATGCGGGTTTTTTGATTTATGGCCTCTCCGGCCGGGCTCTCCCCGGCTTTCAAGCCGGGGTTATATCTTCGCGCTGAATCCTTCGAAACCGCGGTGGTTTGACTCTTCGTACAAACGCTCTTTCGGCAGGCTGCGGAAATAGTCGTAAGTGATGCGCAAACCTTCTTCGCGGGACACTTTGGGTTCCCAGCCAAGAATTTCCTTCGCTTTCGAAATATCCGGCTGACGCTGTTTGGGGTCGTCTTGCGGAAGCGGCTTGTAAACCACTTTCTGATCCGTGCCCGTCAGCTTGATAATCTCTTCGGCAAACTGGCCGATCGTGATCTCTTTGGGGTTACCGATATTGACAGGCAACGAGTAGTCGCTCATCAGCAGGCGATAGATACCTTCCACCAAATCATCCACATAGCAGAATGCGCGCGTTTGCGTGCCATCACCGAACACGGTAATGTCCTCGCCACGCAATGCCTGGCCCATGAATGCAGGCAACACACGTCCGTCGTTGAGGCGCATTCTGGGTCCGTAGGTGTTGAAGATACGAACGATGCGGGTTTCGAGGCCGTGGTAACGGTGATAAGCCATCGTGATTGCCTCCTGGTAACGTTTTGCCTCGTCGTAGCAGCCGCGCGGTCCGATCGGGTTCACGTGGCCCCAGTAATCCTCAGTTTGGGGGTGTACCAGCGGATCGCCGTATACTTCCGAAGTAGAAGCGATAATGAAACGTGATTTTTTGGCACGGGCCAGTCCCAGCAGGTTATGCGTTCCCATTGCCCCTACTTTGAGCGTCTGGATCGGAATTTTCAGATAGTCGATCGGACTGGCGGGAGATGCGAAGTGCATAATGTAATCGAGTTCACCCGGCACGTGCACATATTTGGTCACGTCGTGATGGTAAAACTCGAAATTCGGGTTTGGCATCAGGTGCTCGATATTACGCATATCGCCGGTGATCAGGTTATCCATCCCGATCACATACATTCCCTCCTTTAAAAAACGCTCGCAGAGGTGCGAACCCAGGAAACCTGCTGCTCCCGTAATTAAAACACGTTTCATTAAGATGAGTAATTTAGAGTATTTACTATTTTATGATCAGGCCGGCACCACCTTCTCGCGACCAATGCTGTAATAGGTATAACCCATTTCACGCATCTGATCGAGTTCGTACAAGTTCCTTCCGTCAAAAATCACTTTGTTTTTCAGCAGTTTACCCATTTTCTCGAATTCCGGTGTGCGGAACTGGGGCCATTCGGTAAAGATCATCAATGCATCCGCATCGTCGAGCGCTGCGTAAGGCGTGTGGCAGAACGTAACCTGATCGCCCAAAACACCCTTCACGTTGTTCATCGCTTCGGGGTCATAAGCGGTCACCTTTGCACCCGCTGCCAACAATGCTTCGATGTTCTCCAACGCTGGTGCTTCGCGGATGTCGTCGGTATAAGGTTTGAATGCCAATCCCCAAACCGCGATCGTCTTACCTTTTAAACCGTCAGCAAAGAAATTATCCACCATCGGAAGCAATTTCTTCTTCTGGTCGTAATTCACATCCATTACCGATTTCAGGATGCGGAAGTCGTAATCGTAATCCAATGAAGTTTTAGCCAAAGCCTGAACGTCTTTTGGAAAACAGCTACCACCATATCCGATACCCGCAAACAGGAAGCGCTTGCCGATACGGCTGTCGGTCCCGATACCACGACGAATATCGTCGACATTGGCACCTACTTTCTCGCAAAGGTTTGCAATTTCGTTCATGAAGGTGATCTTCATCGCCAAGAACGAGTTGGCCGCATATTTGGTCATTTCCGCCGAGCGCTCATCCATGAAGATAACAGGGTTACCCTGACGTACCAGCGGAGCGTACAACTTCTCCATTACCCTTTTGGCTTTTTCCGAGGTTGTTCCTACTACCACGCGGTCGGGTTTCATGAAATCTTCCACGGCAACGCCTTCACGAAGGAATTCCGGATTGGATACCACGTCGAAGTCTACTTTCGCATTTTTAGCGATTGCTGCCCGTACTTTCTCAGCTGTTCCCACCGGAACTGTGCTTTTGTCGATGATCACCGCGTACTGATCTAGGATCGGTCCGAGATCGTCGGCAACTTTGAGAATATATTTAAGGTCGGCCGAGCCATCTTCACCCGGAGGCGTTGGCAATGCGAGGAATATCACCTGGGCATCCTTGATGCCTTCGGCCAGGTTGGTGGTGAAAACCAGACGTCCCTCGGCCACGTTCCGGTCGAAAAGAACGTCCAGACCTGGCTCGTAAATGGGTATTTCTCCTTTTTGAAGGCGTTCCACCTTTCTGACGTCGATATCGACGCAAGTCACCTGGTTGCCGGTCTCGGCAAAGCAGGTACCCGTCACCAAACCAACGTATCCTGTTCCTACTACTGCAATTTTCATAAACGGTTAATTATTATATAGCTGTTTTGGCACTTGTAAATAAAATCCGGGAATTGTACTTAACTAAGTCCAGTGCGTCAGGACGGTTGCAAAAGTAATTTTTTTAAATGAATGTTCACCGCTGCCATTTGGATTTGTTCGTTACTGGCTAGCGATTTTGTCGCATTCTCACTATCATTGGGTACTCACACAAATATAAGCATCAACATCTATGGACACACGAGCAAAAGACCTGACCAAGAACCCTTCCGACGAAATTTGTGACCTTATTAAACAAACCGTCAGGGATTTCGCAGCACTGCATATCAAGCCGCACATCCGCACCTGGGATGAGGAGCAGCATTTTCCGAAAGAACTTTTCAAAGCATTGGGAGAGCTCGGTCTCATGGGAATGCTCATTCCGGAAGATCTGGGCGGGGCCGGCCTCGGCTACCGCGAGTACGTCACGGCGATTGTCGAGCTGGCGAAAACAGATCCGTCGGTTGCATTATCCATGGCTGCACATAATTCACTATGTACCAATCACATATATATGTTCGGCAATGACGAACAGAAGCAAAAATATCTTCCCGGCCTCGCTACGGGCTCGCTCGTGGGCGCTTGGGGACTTACCGAACCCAACACCGGCTCCGATGCCGGCAATATGCAAACAGTGGCCGTGCGGGATGGTAACGACTGGGTAATTAACGGATCTAAAAATTTCATCACCAACGGCAAAAGCGCCGATGTGCTGGTAGTAATAACAAGAACCGGCGAACCCGGCGACAAACACGGCGCCACCGCATTTGTGCTCGACACCAAAACTCCGGGCTTCAGCCCGGGCCGCAAGGAAGACAAACTCGGAATGCGGGCTTCCGAAACCGTCGAACTGCTCTTTCAGGATTGCCGCATTCCCGACAGCCAGAGGCTTGGCGAAATTGGCGACGGATTTATCCAGTCACTTAAAGTGCTCGACGGCGGCCGCATTTCCATCGCCGCATTGGGCGTAGGTACAGCCTGGGGCGCCTACGAGGCCGCATTAGCCTATTCCAAAGAGCGTAAACAATTTGGCAAAGCGATCTGCGACTTTCAAGCTATTGCATTTAAGCTGGCCGACATGTACACCGACGTCCAGGCCTCTTCATTACTGACCTTCCACGCCGCCGCATTGAAAGACGCAGGAGAAAAAGTAACGCTGGCGAGCTCCGTGGCCAAATACCACTCGTCCGAAACGGCCGTGCGTGTGTCCAACGAAGCGGTGCAGATTTTCGGCGGTTATGGCTTTGTCAAAGATTACCCCGCCGAAAAATTCTATCGCGACAGTAAACTCTGCACCATTGGCGAAGGCACGAGCGAAATACAAAAAATAGTGATTTCCAAGGAGATACTGAGGAACTAAGTCCCCGTTCAGAAAATCTCGTTCATTTTCCTGCCAGCATCATTTTCACTATTCCAACCGGCTGATAAATAAGCATCGACGGTTGGGAGTTCCTATTCATTTTGCTGTTAAAACGGCACAGGTATCGCTGCTACCTCTTCCAAATCAAACATGAAATGTGATGGGAAGAGCGATTTTATTCATGATCATGCTGGTGGCCGGCAGCGCAAATGCCTGGCAAGCCGGCTCACTACCCGGAAGCCCGGGCATAACATCTGCACCGGTTTCCGACCGCGTTATTCTACTGACGATCAGCGAAAGATTCGATACCACAGGATGCCACAACACGAGCCGTTACTCGGCACATGCTACGAACGATCCTGACTATCAAACCACCGCCAATCCGGTTCTTATCGGCCTGCATAGTTTTGTCAAAGGTCTTTCATCTGCCGGCGAGCCCGATATTGTTTTTGAACTATACCTGATTTTTGGCAAACCATTCAAAAACGGTAAGGTCTATCGCCTGCAAGCCGATGCGATCCGTGATTCCGACGGCAACGAAACAGCAGTGGATATCACTTTTACATTCAGCGACACCGAAATCCGCGGCAATGTGAAGGCCAATCAGATCGGATACCTGCCGGAAGGGCCGAAGTTAGGGAAATTAGGAAGGTTTCTGGGTGACGCCTGGTTTATGCCTGTCGATACTATTTCACCGCCGCCATTCCAGGTGATCGGGACCGACCAGCAACCTGTTTTCAGCGGAACATGTCAATATCTCAAACCAGACTACGCATTCAGTGGCGAACGGGTATTTGAGATAGATTTTTCGTCATGGCAAACGCCCGGCCAATACTTCATTTACGTTCCCGGTTACGGCAGGTCGGAGGCCTTCACCATTTCCGCGGATTGCTACAATGAACTCTATTACAACACGACAAGGGCGTTGTATTACCAGCGTTCGGGGAAGCTCGAAGCGGCACAAGCCGGTGCATGGGCACGTGAAGGTTTACCGTCCCAAACGGCGCAAATCCATACCTCGCATGTCAATTCTCCATTACATTCATCTTCGGATTATCCGCCCGGAACTGACATTCCCATGCAATACGGATGGCTCGATGCAGGCGATTACGGGCGCTACGTGCCCACGGCAGCCAGCGCTTTGTTCGTCCTGTTCACAGCATTTGAACTCTATCCTGAAAAATTCCCCGACAAGCATTTGAACCTTCCCGAAAGCGGCAACGGCATTCCCGACTGGCTCGATGAAGCCAGATATGAAACCGATTGGCTTATGCAAATGCAGGCACCCGACGGCGGAGTGTACTTCCGGGTCACCCCGGCGACATGGTCGCAGGGCCTGCCCGGCGACGAGCATAACACATTGTATATTTCGGAAAAGACGACACAATCCACAGCGCTCTTCGCCGCGTCGATGGCTATGGCCGCCCGGAGTTTTAAGAAATACAATGCGACTTACGCGGCTTCCTGCCTCGAAAAAGCCCGCCAGGCATGGGCATTCCTGAAAGATCATCCCACTCCTACCCCGCCTGTTGATGTGCCTGGCATCAATGCAGGCCCGTACCCCGATCCGATCGATGCGGATAACCGGGCCTGGGCAGCCGCAGAGCTCTACAAAACAACCGGCGAAAACCTCTACAATACAGATTTCAACGAATGGTATTCCCAGATCCCACACCAGTTCCACGCGACCATGAGCTGGCAGCAGCATACTTTCAAAGCGGCCTGGGCCTATTCCACCACGTCTTTCCCAGTGAATACGGCATTCGTGGACGAATTCAAGGCCAGGCTGAATGGTGAAGTACTATTCAATTATTTCAACCGAACCATGAAAATCCACGCCTATCACGGCGCCTACCATCATTTCAAAGGCTATATCGGGTACGGTTCGTTCGGGATGGCACAGAGCTATGCATTCGATTACATCCTGTTTGCTTCCCTTCTCCAAAAACCCGAATTGCTGGATTATGCCAAAATTCAACTGGACATCCCGCTCGGCAACAATCCACTCTCGCAATGTTTCATTACCGGTGCCGGCAAGTATTCGCCTAAGTACCCGCTGCATTGGTCGACAGTACCCGGCAAGTTCGCGGAGCCGGTCCCCGGTGTGCCGGTATTCGGGCCGACGGCCTCGCTGTTGATGAACAGGCCATCCAGCTTCGCCATTCAGGACCCGCAGAACCGCTACCCGCTGGGTTATCGCAAAGAAGACCCTTACCCTGTGTTGCGGCGCTACACCGATGCGCGCCAGGCTGTGGAAATGGCAGAATTTACCGTGCAGGAAATGAGTGTTACTGCTGCGGCCTTTGCGTTTTTCAGCAGCATTATCAATAAAGCGTTACCGGTACGGCTGGAAAAATTTGAAATAGAAACCCGGGAATGCAATGTCAGGCTGTGGTGGAGCACTTCCGAAGAAACCGACGCCGACTACTTTTCCATCGAGCGGAGTACAGACGGTAGGAATTTCAGGGAGATAGGCAAGGTAAATGCAGCCGGAACTTCCAAAACAACCCGGCATTACACCTTTGACGACCTTTCACCCAACCTGGCCAATTACTATCGCCTCAGGATCTTCGATACCGACAGCACATTCGAGAATTCGTCCATCCGGTTTGCGCGTCTGCGTTGCAGGCAGGTGAAGTGGTATGTTGTTCCGGCGAGCCGTCATATTTACCGGATTATATTTCAGAATGAAGCAGATAGTCGGGGCCCGCATTATTCCGCCAGGGTCTATAACGGACTGGGAATCGCGGTCAGGGCAACTTCCTCTCCCAGGCTCACGTTCGAAACCACCGGATTGCCTTCGGGCGTGTACGTTGTACGACTGTACGGAAAGAGAGGTGAAGACCTCGGCAGTCAAAGGATTTTGATCCCATAGCCAGGGAACCATTTATCCGGCGGTTCGACCGACGGGCACCGTTACCTTACATTAGTCCGAGACCGGTAGGAATGACGGTGCCTTCGTGTTATTTTCGCCATAGACCTTAAAACGACTTGTTATGACCCCTTTCATTGTTCTGCTCGTCCTGGTGGTACTCACCATTCTGATGACCGTCAAGGTTGTCCCACAGCAAAGTGCTTATATTCTGGAACGTTTGGGGAAATTTTACGCCGTGCTTCAACCGGGCGTCAATTTCATCATCCCCTTTTTCGACCGGATCGCCTATAAGTACACGCTTAAAGAAGCCGCTGTGGATATTCCCGAGCAGATCTGTATCACCCGCGATAACGTGCAGGTGCGCATGGACGGGGTCATCTTTATTCAGGTAATCGATCCCAGAAAAGCAGCATACGGTATTTCGGACTACACTTTTGCTGTAATACAATTGGCTCAAACCACCATGCGGAGCGAGATCGGCAAGCTGGATCTGGACAAGACATTTGAAGAACGTATGACCATTAACCGTGCCGTAGTGGAATCCATCGACGAGGCGGCAACGGGCTGGGGCGTGAAAGTACTCCGCTACGAAATCAAGAACATTACCCCGCCCCAAAGCGTGTTGATAGCCATGGAAAAGCAAATGCAGGCCGAACGTGAACGGCGCGCGGTGATTCTGCAATCGGATGGTGAAAAACAGGCGGCAATCAATGTGGCCGAGGGGCAAAAGCAGAAGGTAGTACTGGAATCGGAAGGTATCCGTTTACGACAAATCAACGAGGCGGAAGGTGAGGCTTCTGCATTGAAATCGGTTGCAGAAGCTACTGCTGAGAGTATCCGGCTAGTGGCTCAGGCGATTCGCGAAGAAGGTGGCGCCGAGGCTGTGCAGTTGAAAGTAGCCGAAAACTATGTAGAGCAATTTGGTAAAATAGCCAAAGCCGGTAACACGCTGATCCTCCCCGCCAACCTGGCCGATATGGGCTCGCTCATAGCCACCGCATTAACCGTAGTCAAGTCATCAGAACAGAAGCACTAGTATCATGGATTTGACCTTACCACAGATTTGGCTCATCGTAGGACTGGTAATGCTTCTGGCAGAACTGATCAGCGTGATGCTCGTGTTCGTATTTTTCGCGGCAGGCGCATTAATAACCTCCCTATTTACCTCAATCGGACTGCTGCCAAGCACCGAAAGCCAGATATTGGCCTTTTCAGCGATTTCACTGGTTTCGTTGCTCGTACTCCGCAAACACGCGCGCAAACTCCTCGAACGCCGGTCCGCAGCAGAATACAGCGAGTTTACCGGCGAAACAGCCATGGTCATTCGCGACATTCCCGACAATGGCGAAGGCCGTATCTATTACCGCGGTGCCGAATGGAAAGCCATTTCAGAAACTCATCACAACATTCCTGCCGGCAGCAAAGTTGTGATCAAGAAAACGGACGGTATTGTCCTGATAGTGGAAGAATCCTGAATTGAAAACAGATCAAAAAAAGCCGTGAGCACGATCGGGTCGTACTCACGGCTTTTTAATTTACAACACAAAATTACTTTTTCAGCGCTTCCTCCACCGGAAGTCCGATGTTCCCGCTGCCTGGCAGGATGTGCAACAACGCAGAAATGGTAGGCGCGATGTCGCAAACCGAAGTTCTCCTTACGGTCTCCCCTTTATTAATTCCCCATCCGAACATGACAAATGGCACCTGGGTGTCGTAGTTGTAAGGCGTGCCGTGTGAAGTTCCCGTGGAAGTGCCATAGAACCAGCCCGGCTGAGAAATCACCTGCAAATCACCGCTGCGTTTTGCATTTACATTGTTTTTATACAATTCCAACTGATAGCTGTTAAGTGGCGCCTTGCCCATGTCGGTCAGGTCGATCACATCCGCGATACCCGGTACGGTCAAAGCCGCGTCACGTACCACGCTATACACGGCTGCGAGGGTAATGTTTTTCTTTCTTAAAAGGCTGTGGTCGAAATAGAGCTGGTTGTTGTCTGTCGCTACCACATACTTATCTTTCCCAAAAGCCGCATTCAGCGCATCGGTAACGGAGTTGGTCAGCAACTTGCGGTCGACAAGGCCAGCCGGCAGTTTATGCTCCTGCGCAAAACCGGGAACATCCACTACACCATGGTCCGCGGTGAGGAACACTGTATATTGACCTTTTCCTACCCAGCCATCCAGGAAGTTGAACAAATCCGCAAATTCACGGTCCAAACGCAGAAAATCGTCCTGCTGCTCAACCGAGTTCGGTCCAACCCGGTGCCCGATCTTGTCCGTCGAAGAAAAGCTGATCGCGAGAAAGTCGGTATCTTTTCCTTTTCCAAGTTGCTCACCTTTGATGGCTTCGATAGCCATTTCTTTCGTGAGGGTGTTGCCCCAGGGCGTGTCGGTCACAATCCCGAAAGCGTCGCCCGACATGCCCATAAGCTCATAAGGGAACACCGGCCTCTTAGCGCCCGGCAATTTGCCTTCCCAAGCCACGTCGTCGGGAGAACTTTGCGTGTAAGCATCCGCAGTTAGCAAAAGGTCCCAGCCTTTTTTGAGATATTCGGAAGGCATTTTCTTCGCATTATAATCCTTCGCCCATTGCGGCAGGTCGTCCATATAATAGGTACTGCTCACCCAGTTACCGGTTTTGGAATCAAACCAGTACGCTGCATTTGCCGCGTGACCGGCGGGAAGGATCGAACCACGGTCTTTAATGGCAACACCGATGGTTTTCGAGCGGAAGTTCGTCGCAATGCGGAGCTGATCGGTGACGGTGCTCACGAGCAGGTTTTTGGGAGACATTTTACCTACTGCCACATTGTTACTTCCGACGGTCTTTACAGTGCTGTCTTCCACACAATACACATCCTGCTTCACAATGGGGTCGTACCATTCATTGCCGACGATCCCGTTGATTGCAGGAATAGAGCCCGTGTAGGCCGACGCGTGCCCGGCAGCGGTAACTGTAAGCGCGTAGCTGTAATGATTGTTGCGGCAGTTAAAACCCTCATTCATCATTCTTTTGAAACCGCCTTCGGTATACTGGTCATAATACCGGTACAGGTAATCGTAACGCATTTGATCCACCACAATACCTACAACCAATTTTGGACGGGCAAGCGCAGTCGCCTTCGTGGCCGCGGTCTTTGGAGGGGTGACCTTCTTCGGGGTTTGCGCAGAAACGGCCGTAGTTGCCATTGCAGCCATTACCCAGCAAGCTAATTTTCTCACAATTAAGGGATTTAGGTAAAACAAAAAACTGCGGAACCCGGTATGGCCCCGCAGCGGATATCCTTTTTCAAATTACTTTTTCAATGCTTCCTGCACGGGATTGCCCACATTCCCGCTCGGCGGCAATATGTGCAGCAATGCCGAAATGGTTGGTGCAATATCGGCAATGGAAGTGCGACGAAGCGTTTCGCCTTTGTTGATACCCCAGCCGTACAACAGGAAAGGAACGTGCGTATCGTAATTGTAAGGTGTGCCGTGATCCGTACCGGTGCTCATAGTCGAGGCAAACCAGCCCGGCTGCAACAATACCTGCAAGTCGCCGCTGCGTTTGGCATTAATATTGTTCTTAAACAATTCCAACTGATAGGTGTTCAACGGTGCTTTGCCCATATCGCGCAGGTTGATCACATCGGCCACGCCGTCCACGGCTAGCAATGCATCACGCAAAGTCTGATACACATCCGTAACGGTGATCTTTTTCTCTTTCAGGATTGCCTTGTTGAGGTAAAGTTGGTAGTTTTCAAATGCAGAAACATATTCCGCCTCACCATATGCGTCGTTCAAGGTTTTCACAATGGTGCGGGTCAGGGTGGTCGCATTCATGAGTCCCGCGGGCAACTTATGCTCTTGCCAGAATGCAGGCACATCCATCGCACCGTGGTCCGCGGTGAGGAACACGGTATAATTACCTTTTCCGGCCCAGCTATCGAGGAAGTTGAAGAAATCGGCAAATTCTCTGTCCAATTTCAGGTAGTCGTCCTCTTGCTCCACCGAGTTCGGGCCAAACATGTGGCCAATGCGGTCGGGAGACGAGAAGCTCACCGCCAGGAAATCCGTTTCCGCACCTTTTCCAAGATTTTCTCCCTTAATCGCCGCGATGGCCATTTCTTTGGTGATGGTATTGCCCCATGGCGAGGTAGTCAACGGACCATACGCATCGCCCGCATTGCCCGTAAGATCGTGCGGAAATACTGGCTTGGCTGCGTTTGAAAGCTTGCCTTCCCAGGGCACGTCGTCAGGCGAGCTTTGAGTATATTGTTCAATGGGGAGGAGCGTATTCCAGCCTTTTCCCATGTATTCGGCAGGCTTTTTCTGACTGTTAAAGTCGGTAGCCCATTGTGGCAGGCTATTCATATAATACGTACTCGTCACGAAATTTCCGGTTTTGGAATCGAACCAGTAAGCGCCTGATGCTGCGTGACCTGCCGGGAGAATGGACGCGCGGTCTTTAATCGCGACTCCGACGGTCTTGGAACGAAAATTCGTGGCAATGCGGAGCTGGTCGGTTACGGTAGTTACCAGGAGGTTTTTCGGTGACATTTTACCCACCGTCACATTGCTACTCCCTACCGTTGCCACCGTGTTGTCGTCCGTACAATATACATTTTTGGCCTGCGCGGCGTCATACCAGTCGTTGCCCACGATACCGTTCATGGCAGGCATCGAGCCGGTATAAACCGCCGAATGGCCCGCCGCCGTTACAGTCAATGCGTAGTGATAATGGTTATTCCGGCAGTTGAAGCCTTCATTGATGAGTCTTTTCAGACCGCCCTCCTTGTATTTGTCGTAATACCGGTACAGGTAATCGTAACGCATTTGGTCAACAACCATACCGACCACCAATTTCGGCCTTTCCAGCCTGGTAACCGAAGGACTGGTTTTAGGTTTAGTTTGACTAAAAACCGGTTGACTGAGAACAAGCCCGGTGAACAAAACTCTGAGAAGCGGATGGTAGATCAATTTCATGTCGATGCTATTGACAGCAGTAAGGTTCCTGTAAGTACTCGACAAAGATAAAGATGTACTACGTTTAAAAGCAGAAAACCGGCGTGCTTTTCACGACCGGTTTTCTGAATCTTAATCTTATTCTAATCTTACTTTTTATCGCTTCCACCAAGCTGGGCCGGCGCTCCGGCTGCCGGGGCACCTTTTTTAGCTTTTTCAAAATCGCCCGCTTTGATGATCACGAGCTTGTTGTAATCAATATGCTTGTTGAATGCGGCCTTGATCTGATCCGGCGTCAGCGCGTCGATCTTTTTCTCGAAATCCGCATCCCATTGCATCGTGCGGTTCAAATAGAGGTTGCTGGTAAGCGTGTTCGTCAACGAGGCATCCTGTGAGCGAGCCACTTGCCGCGATTGCAGGTAACCCGATTTAGCAGCCTTCAATTCATCGGCTGTGAATCCTTCCTTCATTACTTTGTCGATCTCTTCCTTGAATGCGGCTTCCAGTTTTTCGGCATTCTGCGGGGCGTAAATGGCGTACGACATAAATGTTGCATTCTTATCCAGCGGACTAGCCGAGAACTGCGAACCTACGCCGTAGCTCAATCCCTCTTTTTGGCGGATGCGGGTAGCGAGGCGTGAGTTCAAAAACCCGCCTCCGAGCATGTAGTTACCCATAATCAACGCCGGATAATCAGGGTCGGTGTCCTGCAACGGCAAATTCAGCCCCGCAACAAACATCGCATTCGCCTTGTCGGGCGCTTCGATGGATTTGTTTTCCGACTTCACGACCTGATATGGCGATGCAATGCGTGTAAAGGGCTTAGCACTCTTCCAGCTTCCGAACTCATCGTTCAGGATTTTCTGGATCTCCTCTTTGTCGAAATCCCCTACAACTGTTGCAGATGCATTGTTAGCTCCATAAAAATCCTTGTGGAACTGACGGATCTGATCGATCGTGGTCGTTTTAATACCTTCCACATCTTCATCGAAAGTGCCTACATAACGTACGTCGCTCTTTGGGTAAGGTGAGACAATGCGGCGGTACTGGTTGAATGCGATCGCCTGCGGTTCGCTTCGTTGCGATTCGATGCCTGCGAGCTCCTCCTGTTTCAGTTTTTCAAACTCGTTTTCGTCCAGCGCGGGGGTTTTCAAAACCTCGGCTACCAGTTTCATCACCGCCGGCAGGTTTTCTTTTGTTGTTTCAATGCTGGCCCCGGCCTGGTTTGCAGCACCGAAGAAACTCACGCGCGCTTTCAGGCGGTCGAACTCGTCTTTCACTTGTTGGCGGGTCTTGGTTTTGGTACCCTTGTCGAGCATCGATCCCGTGAGGTCGGAGATGGTCGCCTTGTTTTGCAGGCTTTTCTCGTCACCGTAACGCAATGTAATGCGCGCGGCTACTACGTTTCCACGGGTCTTTTTGGGCAACAATGCGGTTTCAATGGTATTGGCTTTCTCGACCCGCGCGGTGCGGCTTTCCACATTCGCCGGTGACGGGTCAAAAGCTTCGCCTTCGGCTACTACCGCTTCGCCTTTGTAGTCTTTTACGAGATCGGCTACTTTCGGCGCTTCGGGGATTTCGGCCCTTACCGAATTAGCTTCCGGCGTAAATGTACCGAGCGTACGGTTGGATGGTTTGAGATAGTATTGCGCAACGCGGGCCACATCCTCCGGCGTTACCTTACGGATATTGTCACGGAACAGGAATGCAAGCCGCCAGTCGCCGGTCGCGATCGCTTCGCTGATGCTCAACCCTACCCTTTCGGAGTTACGGAATTCCAGGTCCCAGTTTTTGAGAATGGTCGTTTTGGCACGTTCGACGTCTTCTTTCGACGGTTTCACGATCGCCGCCGAGTCGAGCGTGGCTACAAATGCTTTTCTGGCTTCATCCAGCGACTTTTCCTTCAAAATTTCAGCCCCGAACAACACGAATCCCGGGTCGTACAGCTGGAAACTGTAACCGAATTGCGAAGATGCTTTCTTGGTATCGACCAGGTTTTTGTACAATCTGCCGTTCGGCTCGGTAGTCAGCACTTCGGTGAACACTTCCATGGCGGGGTAATCTGCGTGTGAGCCGGGCATGATGTGGTACATCGCCATGAGCATTTGCACGTCGCCGGTCCTTTTGAGTTCTACAAAACGCTCGCCGTCCTGCGTAGGCTCTACGGTGTAGGATTTAGGCAGGACGCGGGTGGGTTTTGGGATTTTCCCAAAATATTCGTTGATCAACGCCAGCGTTTTGGCTTCGTCGATCTTGCCTGCAACGGTCAGTACCGCATTGTCGGGCTGGTAGTATCTTTTGTAAAAGGCTTGCAGGTTTTCAATGGGTACACGTTCGATATCGGACCGGTTACCGATCGTCGATTTGCCATAGTTATGCCAGAGGTAGCCGCCCGAAATCACGCGCTGCATCAGCACACGTCCAGGGTCGTTTTCACCGGATTCGAATTCGTTGCGTACTACGCTGAATTCGCTGTCGAGGTCTTTTTTTGCGATGAACGAGTTCACCATCCGGTCCGATTCGAGGTCGAGCGCCCATTTGAGGTTTTCGTCTGAGGCCGAAAAGGTTTCGAAATAGTTGGTACGGTCATACCATGTTGTACCGTTGGGCCGTGCGCCGTGCTCAGTGAGCTCCTGCGGGATGTTGGTATGCTTTGGAGAGCCTTTGAATACAAGGTGTTCCAAAAGGTGGGCCATACCGGTTTCTCCATAACCTTCGTGACGGGATCCCACGAGGTAAGTGACGTTCACCGTAACGGTCGGCTTCGAAGGATCGGGAAACATCAGCACTTTCAGACCGTTTTCGAGATTATATTCCGTGATCCCTTCAACGGATGTCACCTTCGTAATCCCTTTCGGCAATTGCTGCGCTTCGGAAGGCATTGCCAGCATTGCAGCAAGCATCATTCCGACGAGCGAGCCCTGCCTGAACAAATTTGTTCTTCTAGATTTCATGACCATATTAAAATCAATTAGTTTAGATTTATAATCCTTGAAAATAATGCACAATATCACATTTAACAATGGATTGGTGACAAATGGCAAAATAATATACGTTGCAACATAATGTCGTGCCTGGTGTGTATGGGTTGCATGCAAGCCGCCAACAGTTTTTAAATATGTCCCCCATTGAAAGAGAATGATCAAGATTAAAAAAGCCCCCCTTTTGTTTTCCTTCCTGGCAGCCGTTGTGCTGTCCGCCTGTGCCGGCACCGGCATACCGATTTCATCCAATACCAAATATCCTATCGAGGTCCTGTACGACAACCAGCCGCTGGAACGCCCCTATTCCGAACTCGCGGTGGTGGAGATAGGCAGCGAGGATTCGCTGACGGCCGATCAGACGAAGGATAAAAGAATGATGTTCCGGGGCAATGATGCCAAAACCAAAGAGCTCCTTACCGCGCGCCTGGTGATGAAGGCCCAGAAGATCGGGGCCGATGCGATTATCAATGTCAAATACAAATATTATACAAGCGTGAATAAGGAAGGCTATATGCTGAGCGGGCTGGCCGTGCGCTACCGTGGAGAATAACACTTCTAACAAGATAAACTAAAAACCATGCTGTTTACTGCCAAACTGTCCGACATGCCCGTAGAGGCGGAATCGAGGGTGATCATCCGGTTCCAGGATTGCGACCCGCTGATGCATTTGAACAACTCCAAATATTTCGATTACTTTTTCAACGCGCGGGAAGACCAGGTTTCCAAATTGTATGGTTTCAGTTTTGAAGCGATGTTCCGCGAGCTGCGTACGAGCTGGGTCGTGTACCAGCACCAGATCGCGTACGTAAGGCCCGCGCGTATCAGCGAATGGGTGCGCATTACCTCGCGTGTGATATATTATAACGAGGACACGATGGTGACCGAATATTTCATGACCAACGACCTCCGTACCGAGCTCAAAACCGTACTCTGGACCACTTCGAAGCATATTAATGTCGCCACAGGCCAGCGCGTACCGCATCCGCAGGAAGTGATGGATTACCTGGGTGCCACCTGCGTACCGGGGCTTGATTTCCCAACCTTGCATTTCAACGACCGCATTCACGCGATCAAGCAGGAATTGGCGGCAGGCGCTAGCGCGTAGATTCTTTTTCTGAAATCAATTTCCTCGTCGTGTCCTGTCGCGTAGAGTCCGCTGGCAGGAAAGGGATCCGCACACCCGGTTTCGGAGCGCGGGTGAAGCGGTTGAAGCTATGGGTAAATTGCATGCTCACACCGCCGGTCGTGAAGGTGCCTGTATTGCTCAACAAGTTGTTCTGGATATTCCGGTTATAGGCTTTCACACGCACCGAGCCCTTTGCATTCAGCCAGTATTCCAATGTCCATTCACCAAGCAGACTCGCCGCGTCGTACTGCGAAGAGCCTGTCTGCGATTGTGTGCCGGAGGTAAAACGTCCGTCACGCGTTACACGGAAGCGATCGTTCAGAAAGCGGTACGAAAAGCGTAGTTGCAGGTTGTTCAAGGCATTCTGGTCGAGTGAGAGGCCCGACACCCCGACTTCGAGATTCTCATTAATACCCGAAGCCCAGCGGCTGATCTGGTTCGATACGAGCTCGCTGATACTGCTACCGAGGAAGTTCTGGCTGCCAACCGTTGCGAGGCTGCTTTCGGGTAGCAGCTGGTTCACTACTAGCAGACTACTCACCTGTCGGCTCAGCTCCTGTTCGTCGGATTTCAGCTTGTTCTGAAATGCTTCCAGCTGGCCCCGGTAAGTGCTCAAAGATGGGTTATCGAGGATTTTGAGATCATACCGGATGGTAGGCGACATCAGCCGCTCCGACAACCCGATGGTCACTTCCACCGGATACCTCCTCGACAATGCATCGCCGCTCCCCGTTCCCAGGTTACTGGTGTTCGGCAATACGCCCGCCAGTGACACCATCTGCGTGTACCCGGCTTTTACATCCAGCTGCGCGCCGTAGGGATCACCCGCCCATATGATCTTACTTCCCGGCTTGATATTGAACTTCTTGTTAATGACGTTTTGCAATGTAAAGTTGTACTCGCCCTTATCAATCTCATACGTACCCGCCATCGTAAAATCTCCCTGCGTATCGATGTTCAGGTTGAGACGTCCACTGCCGTTTCCACGCAGCACGTCGCCGGTTTGCCTGTCGAAAATAATCTCGCAGGTTGCATCGGGTGTGAGGTTGAAGTTGAAATCCATTTTGATCCCGCCGGCGATCTGGCTCCGGGCGGCGGAATCGGCCGGAGTGCCAGTGGTACTGTCGGCCGGCGCCATTTTACTAACAAACTGAATATAATCCTGCGTTACCACTTCGGTAGCTCCGTCCAGCGGAATGTGAATGCGGGTGCCTTTGTTACTCGTCACATTGGCTTCGATATTGAGGTTGTCGATCGGGCCATACACTGCCACCGGGCCGGTGACATAGGCCGTTCCATAGAATGTATCATTATCTTTTGCACTGGTATTTAATATCTTGAAGTTCCGGAGGTCGGCATTGAAACCGAGGGAAAAGTACTTGAAACCGTCATGAAAAACCCCGCCGCGCAACGTGGCCGTATTGCCATCGGAGTCGGTGACGAGGATATTGTTGCCCGTGATCTCGCTTTCCGTAAAATTGATTTTATCACTGAACGTAAATACCGATTGGAGGTAATCGAATTTCATCCGACCCTTGTCGACCGTCAGCGAACCTTCCAAAACCGGCGCGTCGACAACGCCCCTGATCGATACCACGCCTTGTGCCGTGCCGCTGATGTCGGACACGAGGCCTTCGGCGAAAGGTTCGAGCGCTTTGAAATCCGCCTGGTTGAAAATAGCTTTCAGGTTCAGCGTATTCGTTTCAAGTTTCGGGCGATATGAACCCACCAGGCTGAAAACACGCCTCGCATTCTTATTAAGCTGTGCGTCGACCTGCAACTCGCTGGTCGTCTGGTCCCAATCGCCGGTACCGAGCAGGTTTCCGAACTCGTACTGGGCATAGCCGAGGCCTTCAATGGCAAAGTTCGCATCGAGGATCACACTGTTATAAATGTCCTTCACCTTCGCCGAGCCGTCCATAATCCCCGAAAGTTTGGTATTGAAAACGGGGTTCAAACTGGCCAGTTTGAAGTTCTTGATATCCAGCAATAAGCTCTTTTCCGGGTCTTCGGAAGCAGTACCACTCAGGAAAATACGCTGCTTGCCGTTCACCAATCCGAGGTTCGACATCGTAAAGTCATTGCCGACAATCGAAATAAGGCTTTCCGAAGGCACATTCCATTCCTCGTCGAGCAGATTGAGTTTTGAATTTTTAAAACCAATATCGAGGCCCGCCGGCAAGAACCGTATCTCACCCGCGAGATTAGCCAGGTTGGTACTTTTGACCTGGTGAATGGCTCCGTTGAAATCGATATGGTCGACATCCCAGGTTCCTTCCAGCTCCATTTTTTCCGTAGGCACCATCTTGCTGATCTGCTGCTTGTCGGAAGTGACGAGAATGGATGCGAGTACTTCGGCGCTGTTCACGAATTTCGAGGTAGTAACATCCACCTCCGCTTTCATAAAGTGGTTTTTACCGTAGCTCACTGTATCCGATACCGCGTTCAAAGTCAGTATCGCCGTATTATCCATCTTAAAAATCCCCTCCACTTTGGCCCCACGGGAGACGTAAATATCCGGACTGAGAAATGCCAGGAAGCGCGATAGGTTGTGGGTTTCCACCGAATAGTCGATCTCGTACCTGCGCGACAGCATCTTTAAGGGCTTTCTGGCGTAGTACTCATTCCTGCTGGCCTCATTTTCAAAAAAATACAATTTATATTCTCCCAAAACCTGGCTCACATCGTTCCATGCCTGCGTCGGCAGGAAATTGCCTTCCACTTTGGCTGTCAGGAACTCGCTATTGAGCTGCAACCGGCGCTTGCCGAGCTCGTTTCTCGAAGAAAAAACGAGCGTATCCACCACCAGGTTTCGCTCCTTATTGGTCATAACCAGGTAAGTATTGAGTAATCTGGCATCTCCTACCAGTTCGTCGACCGTATTCCCGGTCACATTCACATTCAGCTGCGTGCGGAGTGTAATCGGGTCCTCGCTGAAACCGAGTTCTTTCAGATTGGCTTTTTCGATCACTCCCTTGACGTCGAACATGTTCTGCTGTTTGGAAAGGTCGAACTCGCCGTCGAGGCTCACCACCAGGTTGCTGTCGCGGGAGCTAACAAGGCCATTGAAATACTGGTTTTGTAAATTCCCTTTCAACCGGATGTTTTTATAGTCGTAATTGCGAAAACCAATACGGTGCACGATCGCATTCATATCGGCGGAAGCGAAAGAAAGTTCTAATCCTTTTCCGTACACCTTCCCTTCAAAATCGAGCTCCTGCCAGTTGTCCTCATCTTCCAATAAAGTTCCCAGCCCGAAAGACGCCGTTTTAACCTCGCCGGAATAAGTGGTAGTTTTGGCATCCGCGATGTGAAAAACGAGATCGCCGGACACTTCGCCGAGCTCCGACGAGGCCGACGCATTCACTGCAAAATCTTCGAGTGTTCCTTTGAATGTACCATCCAACAACGTGTAACCGAACTTTTGCAGATCGGGGTGCATGTCCCATTCGGGATAATACTGCACCAGGTCCACAGGATCGATTTTGGAGACCGACAGCCGGATATCCATCAGCACGCCCTCGATCTTAGGAAGTCCCTTGAAACCAATATCGCCGATGAGCCTGCTGTTTTTCCCAAAACGCAGATCCGTATTCGAGAGCACAAAGTCATCGACCTTACCGTTGAAATCACCGGATATCAGCCAGGTTTCATTCAAAGCATCGATATAACTTGAAAATAACCCCAAGTCCTGCGAATCCACCCGGCTCCCGATCAGGTGCCCTTTCATGCGGATCTTATGGTTAAAATCGCCCAGTTCGCCCGAACGGTTGTAGTAGAATATCACTTCGTCTTTCAGGTGCGAATTGCCGATGTGTGCGTCGAGCTCCTTCAACTCCATTTTTTTCTGGCAAAAAAGGAATTTCGTATCGAGATCATGCATTTCCAGGCCGGTCTGCTTATCGACCGTTTTCAGGTTTTTGGCACGAAATGCAATGGTATCCCCCTGAACGAGGAAATCGCTGAGCTCTCCGTAGAGGTGTTTGAGGCTGAAATGCGAGTAATCGAACACCCGTGCACCACGGTCGCGGGGCTGGCGGGGATCGTCATAACCGAAAGTACCGTCGATTACCTTCGCTTTTCCGATGATGAAAGGGGTGTTGTTCTCGGGCGCGTTGGGCGGCCGGGGTACGGCCGGCGCAGTGAGTTCATTAATGCGGGCGATGAACCCGTCGATATTGAGATCGCCCGATTTGGGAACGATAACTAAATGGACATTCGGCTGGAAAACATTGACCTCGTCGAGAAAAATCTCCGTGGCCGAATCACGGATGATGTTGTTGAGATTCAGGTTTACATCGAGCCGGCCGACGTCGATCATGTCTGCGCCTGAGGTATCTTTGACCGAAACCCCTTCGAGCGAAACCACGTCGAACCATTTGATATTGACCTTTCCTATGCTGATAGGATACCCGAGTTTGCCGGAAATATCAGCCGTAAGATACCCGACGGCCCAGGTTTGAACCGAAGGCAGCTGCAATGCCGTAGTAGCAATCCCAAGCGCCAGCAGCACGAAGATGACAACTACGATCAGACCATTACCAAGCGCCTTCAGGAATTTTAACATATACAGCTTCGCAGCAGGATACTGCTTATCTTATTGTTAATGCTTAATTTTGCGAATATTTTCCACAGTATGAATATCCTCGCAATTGAATCGTCGTGCGACGAAACCTCCGCAGCTGTTATAACAAACGGGAATATCCGCTCCAATGTTGTTGCTACGCAACTCATCCACACCCAGTACGGCGGCGTCGTTCCCGAGCTCGCCTCGCGGGCGCATCAGCAACATATTCTGCCTGTGGTGGACAAAGCATTGAATGACGCAAAAATAGCAAAAAAAGACCTGGATGCCATTGCTTTTACCAAGGGACCGGGTTTGCTGGGTGCTTTGCTGGTGGGCACCTCGTTCGCGAAATCGATGGCGCTCGGGCTGGACATTCCGCTGATCGAGATCAACCACATGCAGGCGCACGTGCTGGCGCACTTCATCGACGCCCCCAAACCGGCCTTCCCGTTCCTGTGCCTTACCGTGAGCGGCGGACACACGCAGATTGTGAAAGTGACCGGCCCGCTGGACATGGAAATCATCGGAGAAACCCGCGACGACGCCGTGGGTGAGGCTTTTGATAAAACTGCCAAGCTACTCGACCTGCCATATCCCGGAGGCCCGCTGATCGATAAATATGCCGCGCAGGGGAATCCCCAAGCCTATCCTTTCCCGCTTCCGGAAATACCCGGGCTGGACTTTTCATTCAGCGGCATCAAAACTTCGTTTCTGTATTTTCTCCAAAAGCAGGTCCGCCTGAACCCGGAGTTTATCAGGGAAAATATAGCCGACATTTGTGCCAGCATTCAGTTTACATTGATTGATATTCTCCTGAAAAAACTGAAAAAGGCATCCCGCGAAACCGGTATCAAAGAGATTGCGATCGCTGGTGGTGTTTCCGCTAACTCAGGTTTACGTAAATCGCTGCAGGAACTCGGCGACCAGCTCGGCTGGAATGTGTATATTCCTGCTTTCGAGTATTGTACCGACAATGCGGCGATGATCGCCATTGCAGCGCACTACAAGTTCGAAGCAGGCGAGTTCTGCGACCAGACGGTGAGCCCGCTTGCGAGAATGGAGTTTTAAAGCAATATGAAACCTTAACAGGATGGTATGAAACACTTTTGCCTGGGCATTCTATTTCTATCAATCCTGTCGGGCATAGCAAATCCCCTTTTTGCACAAACGGCCCGGGTGCTTCGCAACGACCTGACGATCAAACCATTCTTCCGCATCGAAGGCACCGACACCCAAACCAGGATCGCTTACGACGCTTCCGACAAGTCGTTTTACACCATTGCCTGGAATGGCGACCTGTTTCACATTACCACGAACGTGTCGGGAAGTCATACCATTGAAAGGTTGGCTTCGGCACAGGACCATGGTATTAATTACCTTCAAGGGCTCGCATTGCACGAAGGAAGCGTTCACCTGGTGGGTAATGTCGTTATCGCGCAGGGTGTTTCGGGGTACGGAAAGGCCGTTAAAGCGAAGCTAACCGGTAGCAAGCTCGGTTGGACCGAGGTATTCAAAACTTCGGAACACGCCTCTTCCAAAACACTCTTCGACCACGCGTTCAGTGCCATCTGCTTTTCGCCCGATGGCAAGGATATGTACATCGCCAGCGGCTCTCGCACCGATCATGGTGAAGTAAAGGACAATGAAGGCCGCTACCCCGGTCTCCGCGAAGTGGCATTGACCAGCTGCATTTTCAAAATACCTGCTAATACCGAAAACCTGCTGCTATCCAACGACTCGGTTGCGCTCGCACCTTACGTACATGTGCGCGGCGTGCGCAATGCATTCAGCCTCGCATTCGCGGCCAATGGCGATCTGTTTAGCGTTGAAAATTCCGGCGACCGCGACGACCCCGAGGAAATGAACTGGATCAGGCCCGGCGCGCATTATGGTTTTCCCTGGGAAATGGGCGGGAATGATACGCCTATGCAGTTTGCAGGATACAAGCCGGGCGACGACAGGCTCATCAACCGCAATTACACCGCCTACCAGATCGGCGCATTTCATGACGACAAACAATACCCCAAAAAGCCGCAGAACCTGACTTTCCGCAAACCAATCCTGAATGCCGGTCCGGATGCCGACATGTACCGCGACGCTGCTACCGGCAAGGTGCTGGACGCCAGCGAAAGCGGCACTACTATCAGCACATTCACCGCTCACAGGTCTCCGCTGGGTTTGGTTTTTGATATAAAATCAGGATTTGGAGGTGAATACAAAGGCAAAGGGTTTGTGTTGAACTTTCAGGAAGGCTCTGCTACTTACGGACCGATGCAAGATCCGGGCCAAGACCTGCTGATGCTCGATTTGAAGAAAAACGCAGCCGGCGACAACTATACATTGAATGCCCACCGCATTGCCGCCGACTTTTTCCAGCCTACCGATGCAGAAATCGTGGACAACAAATTATACGTGTTGGAAGGCCAGGGGCAGATTTGGGAGATCAGCTTTCCGAGGGAGGTGGTGACAGGCTTGGAGCCATCACGCAATGCTTTCAGCGTATACCCGAATCCGATCCGCGGCAAAATGCAGATCGAGGGGTCATTAACCCAACAGAATGTACAAATGACCGTTACCGACATGACCGGCCGCGCGCTGATCCTTGAAAAAAGGCAGGTGAACGGCAAAACAGAGCTGGATGTTTCCAAACTTCCGGCAGGCGCTTATGTGCTTCAACTTGAATCGCAGCAACAACAGGTTACCACCCGATTTATCATTAACCCGTGAAAGCATTCCTATTATTTACATTAATAACCGTTTCGGCGATCTGGCTATCGTGCGGCGACGCTCCGTCGCCAACGCCGCCCGTTACCGGCGGTAAGGAGGCCCCCGAATTGAGCGGCTTCTCTCCGCTTTCAGGCAAAAAGGGTACTGTTATTAAAATACAAGGCAAGCATTTCGGAAGCGATGCGTCAAAAGTATCGCTGCAAATCAATGGATTGAAAGCAACGATCAATGCGGTCACCGATACTGAAATTACCGCCGTCGTACCCGAGAAATGTGGTTTAGCGAAGCTGGTATTAACCGTGAACAGCAAAGAAGTCACTTCGGCGGCAGCATTCCGCTACCTCTATACCGTCACTACGAGCTACTTCTCGGGCAGCGGGAAGGGCGACGACGGCAAAGACGGCGGCTACACGGACGGTACGCCGCAACAATCGGAATTCAGGACGTTGTACAACATTGCAACCGACAGCAAGGGCGTCATGTTCGCCGCCGATCTTGGCAATTGCATGGTAAGGCGCATTGAAACCGATGGCAGCACTTCCACCCTGGCTGGCGCAGAGCAGGGAGGCTTTAAGGACGGCAAAGGCAACCAGGCATTGATGAAGTTCCCTATCGGCATCGAACTCGCTCCCGACGGGTCCATTTACGTAGCCGATCAGGAAAACCACGCCATCAGAAGGGTATTTTCCGACGGCACGCTGGTGACCGTAGCCGGCGAGCCCGACAAGCCCGGCACAGCGGATGGCGGCCTGGCGTCAGCCCAATTCAAAAGGCCCTATGGCGTAAAACTGGACAAAACAGGCGTGCTCTGGATTTGCGATACCGAGAATGGCCTGATCAGGAAATTGGCGGACAGCCAGGTTACCACTTTCGCCGGCAGTACGCCCGGTTATGCGGACGGCAAACTTAGGGAGGCGAAGTTTTATATGCCTTCTTATCTTAATTTCGACCAAAACGGAAACATTTTCGTCGCCGATAAACACAACCATTGCATTCGCAAAATCACCCAGGACGGCCTGGTAACCACCTTCTCCGGAACGCCCACCAAAAGCGGTTACCGCGACGGCGAAGCCGGCCAGGCGATGTTCAACCAGCCCTGCAATATCCAGATCGATAAACTCGGAAATCTTTATGTAAACGATTTATGGAACCATTGCATCCGCCTCGTATACCCCGACGGGTACGTTGCAACGCTCGCGGGCAAGGGCGGAACGGGAGGGTACAAGGAAGGCCCGGGAGAAAATGCACTTTTTAAACATCCGCAAGGGTGTACTTTGGACAAAGACGGAAATCTTTTTGTTACGGATTCAGCCAACCAACGTATACGCAAGCTGACTATCGAATAATCATGGCCATGATATTATCAGAAATCTGGGTCTACCCTGTCAAATCGCTTGGCGGGATCAGGCTCAGCAAAGCATTAACCGAAGAAAGAGGACTTCAATACGATCGCCGGTGGATGATCATCGATGAAGAAAACGTTTTTATCACCCAGCGGGCCTACCCAAAAATGGCGCTGATCGACGTCGCTTTACTTGAAGAGGGATTGAAAATATTCCTTCGCGCCGATCCGCATGACTTTGTGCTGGTACCCTACAAACCGGTCACCGCGTTGCCCGTCACCGTCAAAGTCTGGGATGATACCACCGAGGCAGTCACCGTTTCCGACGATGCCGACGCCTGGCTCAGCCGGCAGCTTGGCCTTGACCTTCGGCTGGTAGTGATGCCCGATTCGACCGAAAGAAAGGCTGATCCGCGTTACGCGCAGCATGACGAGAACGTAAGCTTTGCCGATGGCTTCCCCTATCTGGTCATTTCGCAGGCCTCGCTGGACGATCTGAATGGTCGCCTGGCGCAGCCGATCGAAATGCGGCGTTTCCGGCCTAATTTCGTCATCAGCGGCACCGAGCCGTTTGCCGAAGATCAATGGAAGCAGATCACGATCGGCAACCTGCGTTTTGAAGTAGTAAAACCATGCGCGCGTTGCGTGCTCACAACTATTGATCCGAAAACCTCGGAAAAAGGCGCAGAGCCGCTGAAAACCCTGGCAACCTATCGGCGGAACGGCAACAAGATTTTGTTTGGACAGAATGTAACTGTACAGGATTTTGGAGAACTGAAGGTGGGCGACCGGGTCACGGTCCTGGAATAGCAAAAAAGGTCCGCTAGCGGACCTTTTTTGCTATTTAACTAATGCTTTATCAAGACTGAGCTTCCGTCTCACTGGTGCCGGTTGTCTGGAAAGGACTTTTCATAATACCTCTTTCCGAGTTGCGGATAAAGTTAATGATCTCGTCGCGCTCGTTTGAAGGCGGCATTTCCAGTTCGATTTTTTGAAGTGCTTCGGCATTGTTGTAGCCCTTCATATAGATGTAACGGTAGATATTCTGGATATCGACAATTTTTTCGTTGCTATACCCTCTTCTCCGCAAACCAACCGAGTTGATACCTACGTAAGATATAGGCTCACGGGCAGCTTTTGTAAAAGGCGGAACGTCCTTCCGAACGAGCGACGCACCTGAAACGAATGCATGGATGCCGATCTTGACAAACTGGTGTACCGCGCTCAATGCACTTACAATAGCCCAGTCGCCCACATGAACGTGGCCTGCCATTTGCACATTGTTACCGATAATGCAGTTGCTTCCTACCCGGCAATCGTGCGCCACGTGCGCGTAAGCCATGATCAGGCAGTCGGAGCCTACTACGGTCTTCCAATGCTCTTCGGTACCACGGCTGATCGTTGCGTACTCCCGGATGGTCGTATTGTCGCCTACGACAGTCAGGGTGTATTCATTATTGTATTTCAAATCCTGAGGCGTGGCCGAAACGACGGCCCCCGGATAGATTTTACAGTTTTTACCAATCCGTGCTCCCGAATTGATTACAGCGTGTGATCCTATCCAAGATCCCTCCCCGATTTCAACATCGGCATGGATCATTGCAAAGGGTTCGATCTCTACATTCTGAGCAATCTTAGCGTCAGGATGGATATATGCTAATGATTGAGTCATTTTTTCTTTACCAGGCTTGCTATCATATCGGCTTCACACACCAGCTGTCCGGCTACGTATCCCCGGCCACTCATTTTGACAATCCCCCGTTTCATCGGAGACGTGAATTCACATTTAAAAATAACCGTATCACCGGGAAATACATTGCGTCGGAAGCGGCATGCGTCGATTCCGATCAGGTAAGGCCAGTAATTGTCCGGGTCGGGCACGCTGGAAAGCACGAGAATCCCACCGGTCTGCGCCATCGCTTCCAATTGCAGGACGCCAGGCATTACCGGGTTACCCGGAAAGTGTCCCAGAAAAAACTGCTCGTTGATCGTCACGTTTTTCACGCCCACCACGCTGTTTTCATCCAGCGCAATGATCTTATCGATCATTTGGAACGGATAACGGTGAGCCAGCAGCTGGCCTATCTGATTGATATCAAAGACCGGAGCCTTGTTTGGATCGTATTGCGGAATATCTCCTTTGCCGGATTTGATCAGCTTTTTGATCTTTTTAGCTAATGCCACATTCGCCGCGTGTCCCGGCCGCGCAGCAAGGATTTGTGCTTTAATAGGCCTTCCCACCAATGCAAGGTCTCCAATAAGATCGAGCAACTTATGGCGCGCCATTTCATTGGAATAATGCAGGTCTACATTATTAAGTATTCCCTTAGACTTGTCGACGCTTACTTTCGGCTTGTTCAAAAGCTGCGACAGATGATCTAATTCACCATCCTGCACCTCGCGATCCACGATCACGATCGCGTTCGTAAGGTCACCGCCTTTAATGAGATTTTGCTTGTAAAGTGCTTCCAGCTCGTGCAGGAACACGAATGTCCGGCAGGATGCGATGTCGTCTTTAAAAAGCGTGATATCGTTTAAAGAAGCGTGCTGACTGCTAATGACCGTTGAATTGTAATCAACCATCACCGTGAGGCGGTAGTCCGAAAGCGGTAGCGCCACCAGCTCGGTATCCTTGTCCTTATTCTTATAATGTACGTATTCCGGAACCTCGAAGTAGTTGCGGTAGGCATTCTGCTCTTCAATACCTGCATCAAGCAATGCATCGACGAACTTGATGGAGCTGCCGTCCATGATCGGTGGCTCAGGGCCGTCGAGTTGGATCAGCACGTTGTCGATCTGCAAACCTACAAGGGCGGCAAGTGTGTGTTCAACCGTATGAATCCTCGCGCCGTTCTGCTCGATGGTAGTACCGCGGGAAAGATCCACTACATTATCGACATCTGCATCAACAATCGGCTGGTCGGGTAAATCAACACGTTGAAACTTGTATCCGTGGTTCGCTGGTGCCGGCACGAATGTCATCGTCGCCACAACACCGGTATGTAAACCCACTCCAGTTACGGATACAGACTTAGAAATGGTTTGTTGTTTTTCGTTCATTATATCTATTTCCTTTTCTAAATAAGGTGCGATCGGGATTGACGGAGATTACTGAAAATCAGAGGTTTCTTGCTTACGTTCCAGATCCTTCAGCCGTTCTTCCATTTCAGGCAACCTTCGCACCAATGCCATGGACCGTAAATGTTCGTTCAGGTCCCTGGCCGGGGAGCCGGAAAGCGACAGGCCTTCCTTTTTAATGGATTTGCCCAAACCGCTTTGTGCCCCAATCTTGGTATTGTTTGCTACCGTAATATGGCCCACTATCCCAACCTGACCAGCAATAACGCATTGCTCGCCGATGGTAGTGGAACCAGACACTCCTGACTGGGCCGCAATTACGGTATTTTTTCCTATCTCTACATTATGTGCGATCTGAACCAGGTTATCTATTTTCGCTCCCTGACGGATAATGGTCGAACCCATCGTCGCACAGTCGATTGTCGCGTTGGAACCGATGCTGACGTTATCCTCGATGATCACATTTCCGAGCTGCGGTATCGTTTTATAGCTGCCATCGGCCTGCGGTGCGAAACCGAAACCGTCGCCGCCGATCACTGTGTTGGCAAAAATGGTGACGTTTTTTCCAATCACCGTGTTGTCGTAAATTTTTACTCCCGGGTGGATCACCGAGTAATCTCCCACTTCCACCCCATCGCCCAGCCAGGCTTGCGGATAGATCTTCACCTCTTTTCCGATCACACAATTTTTCCCGATATACGAAAACGCACCGCGGTAACAGTTCTCGCCCGTCTGGCTGTTATCACCGATGAAACTGGGTTGCTCCACCCCCGACTTACTACCGGCCAGGCGTTTCTGGTATTCTTCGAGCAGGATTGTGAAGGCGGTATAGGCATTCTCGACGTAGATCAACGTCGCGGAAATATCTTTTTTGGGAGTAAAATCTTTATTGACAATTACTGCCGAAGACTGTGTGGAGTAGATATAATGCTCATATTTGCTGTTGGCCAGAAAAGATATACAACCCGGCAGGCCCTCTTCAATTTTTGCAGCCGAATTAATTGTAATCTGATCATTCCCAACAACACTTCCATTCAGCATTTGAGCAATCTCGCTGACAGTAAATTTCATATTTTATCGGCTAATTTCGGGTAATAGTATTCGAGAACGTCGTAAAAAATTATTAAATGGGCTTTTCTTTTTAGGGTCGTAATTAACCACGCAAAGATACATTTTTACCCCAACATACATAGTACTTGCGTACAATCTTAGTGAGGGCTTCGATGGTCGGAATGTCGGACGCATCGGCAATATCCACCAAATTCCCTTTTTTCATTTTCACACGGATCGGGTCCTGCTCCTTTTCGTAGGCCCAATTGGTGGTTTCTCCCGTGACCAGAAAGTACTGCATGTCGCGTTCCGAGACGCCCGCAGCTACCAGTCGCTCCCGGAGCGGCGCCAGCAATTCTTCACCCGGCGGTTCGTTAAAAAAGCTGATTTTAAATAGATTTCGGTTCAAAAGCATCTCGCAAAGGGTCGACAAAACGGGGTCCCGATGCGTCTTCCAACCTTTCACAGATGCCCATACGTCGTTATCGTCCAATCCGTTGAATGCGGCCAGCAAATCGGGCTCGCTATCGAAATCCGCGAGTGTGAACCGATTGTACAGAAAACGGGCGAAATCGGGCGTGGCGAAGAGCTGCTCTCCCGCTGCGGCAAGCTCGCGGGCGCGGTGCATGATCTGCGTGAGCATCGCCTGTGCGCTCAGGAGCGTTTTATGCAGGTACACCTGCCAGTACATAAGCCGGCGTGCATGCAGGAAGTTTTCGATACTCAAAAGCCCTTTCTCCTCCACCACCAACTGATCGTGGCTGATATCCAGCATTTTAATCAACCGGTCGGCGCCGATCGAGCCTTCGATCACCCCTGTGTAGAAACTGTCACGGTTGAGGTAGTCCATCCGGTCCATATCCAGCTGGCTGGAAATCATCTGGTGGTAAAACTTGCGTGGATAGGTCCCTTCGAACATTTGAATGGCAATATCAAGCCGTCCGTTCAACTGGCGGTTGAGATCCTTCATCATCGTCAATGTAATGGACTCATGCGGAACGCCGGGTATTACTACGCTTTCGAGCACGTGGGAAAACGGCCCATGCCCCAGGTCATGCAAGAGAATCGCCGCCTGCGCGCCTTCCTGCTCCGGCTCCCAGATCATATGCCCCTTTTCCTGTAAAGTCCGTAACGCCTGACTCATCAGGTGCATCGCACCGAGCGCGTGGTGAAAACGTGTGTGAAGAGCGCCGGGATAGACGATATCGGCCAGGCCAAGCTGCCTGATACGCCTTAGCCGCTGAAAGTAAGGATGATCGACCAGATCGTAGAGTAGATCCGAGGCGATTGAAATAAATCCGTAGACCGGATCATTGATGATTTTCCTTTTATTCAAAATCAATTTTTTGGCAAAAGTAATAAACAACCAACGGACAAAAGAAGCTAATCTTGTTGTATTCATTTGGAGAATTGAACCGTTTCGCTAATTTTGCACTCCAAACAAGCGCTGAAAAAGGGCCTATAGCTCATTCGGTTAGAGCAACTGACTCATAATCAGTAGGTGCCTGGTTCGATTCCAGGTGGGCCCACTTGAAAATCAAGCACTTACGAGATAAAACTCGATAAGTGCTTTTTTATTTGCAAACAATTTGAGGATTTTTCACTGTGAGTCCAGTGACTCAATCAGACTAATGACACATCGCCCTTGCGCTCCCACCATCTTAACCGACGAGACCACCTTATCAGGTCATCCGAGAACAAAGTAATTGAAAAACAAGCATTTAATTTAGATCCAATTAGTTATAACCGTTTATGTTTCCTATCTTCCAAGATGGAAAACAAACATATGATAGGGGGGTTGGTCTCGTTGCTAACAGACCCCCGGAAGCGGTTGACGATCAAAAAGTATTTGAAGCGTATTTACTATTGTGAAGAAATTGGCGACAGTAACAAAAAGATGCAGGCCTTTTTCGAAAGGGAGTTGATCCCTATTCCAGTGAACTGATTGATGCAATAAGATGATGTCCGGCGAGCCCTAGTGTAATATGCTAGGGCTCGCTTTTTTTCTGAAAGTCTATCCAAACCCGTATGCGCAAACTAGTCCGAGCCGCTCCATGTGCTAAGGCAACAACTTTTCCATGTTCACGGACACTCAAAAAGTCAGGTTTTAACGGCCATCGAGCAGGCCTTGCATCCCCGGCGTGAGGTGTATTAAAGCGTTTTTTGAAAGCGGATTATTCTCCAAGAAATGAAATATTATTCTAAATATTTCTTAATTGATTTTTATTTACAAAATTTTATTCTAAATTTGGTAAATATTTTAAAATAATGTTATGAATAAAGGAACAGTTAAGTTTTTTAATGATACCAAAGGGTTTGGGTTCATTGCTCCGGAAAATGGCGGAGATGATATTTTTGTACACACTAGTGGTCTCAATCACGATATCCGTGAGAATGACAGTGTATCTTACGAAGTAGAAGAAGGGAGAAAAGGCCTGAACGCAGTTAATGTAACTATTATCTAAGCGACCGGACATACAAAGTATAACAGAATCCTCCCGGTGTGGAGGATTTTTTGTTTTAGACCATATATTATGAAAACCAGCATCGAGCAACACCGGAGATCGTTACGGCAGATTGTGGCATCGCTATTAACAGAGCTGCCTGCTACGCTTTTTGGTAAAGTTCTGCTTTGCTCGACTGCGTTCCTTTCTATCCTGCTTTCCTTTTTGCTTCGGTTTGTACTGCAATACCGGAAATCGGTTATTCGAAAAAATTTAACAACCTCTTTCCCGACCAAACCTTCCCGCGAGATTCGTAAGCTTATGAGCGCTTATTACCGTCACATGAGCGATCTGCTACTTGAACCTTTTTTGTTTTACCTGGCCCCCGAGCGACTCAGAAAGCGTCTGGCCAACTACATAAATCCGGAAGTTCTGGAGTTGCTCTATACAGACCGTCGGCCAGTAATAGTATTCGCATCACATTACGGAAACTGGGAGTACCTGATAAATCTTCCGCAAGTGACGGACTACCCGGTATATTCAGCGTATTCGCCGATCAAAAATAGTTTGCTCGACAGCTTGATGATCAGACTGCGGTCATTTTTGGGAGTCAAACTTATCCCCAAAAAGGGATTCTACCGACAGGCGTTGTCACTACTGCGGCAAACTGCTATACCCAACTTGCTGGTTGTCATTGCGGATCAGCGGCCTGCGCCGGGAAACGACAAATTCCATATTTCTTTTCTGGACCAGGATACTGCCGTTCAAACGGGAGGGGAAAGGATGGCGGCATCATCGCATGCAGCAGTCGTCTATGTTGAATCCCAAAAAAGATCCCGTTTCAGCTACGAGTTTACATTTCGGCTGATGGAACATCCCGACCGATCCACACCCCTAAGCATTACAAAGGCCTACTACCATTTTCTCGAAAAGAGCATCAGCCGCGCGCCATCTTACTGGCTGTGGTCACACAACCGTTGGAAGATTCCGGCAGCCAATGCAATTCACGCATCTTAAATACTTACTATGGCCGCACATCTTATTCGGAAGGACACTGTTTTTCAACCTGATTCCAGCCGTGTAATTGCACGATTTCTATACAACGGAGACGATCGGAGCAGGCAGTTAATCTCGCTTATTCTCACCCTCGATACAAGCACCCAGGTACGGCAATTGAACAACGTCCTGAGAAAATACGCTAAACGGCACCGGAATATCCTGAAAGTGTTTGAGCGGCATTTCCGAAAGCTGGACTCCTTGCTAGAGACCATGAAAATCAACCCGCAGGACCTGGAAACAAAGCAGCGTCTGCTAATCGGTGCCTATTTCACGATGGAATACTCTATCGAAGCCGCCGCGTTCTTCAATCCGTCCATTGTGGCCGACCCGGACCAGTCCGGTACCGAGCCCGGTGAAACCCGGATTATCCTCAGCTTCCGTGCTACGGGGGAAGGCCATATATCTTCGATCGTATTCCGGTCTGCACTCATTGACCAAAATAATGATATCACCATCGATACACCGGGGCGATTGCTCGACTCTCCCGAGCATGTCCGGAACCACATATATAAGAAAAAGTCGTTTTTGTCGAAACTTGGCGAAATGCAGGACTTGGATAATCTTGCGTACCCGGCTATTGAAGGAAAACTAACGGAGACCTTCACTTACGAAGAGCTTAAAAGGTATGTGGAAGAAACCAGCAGTTTGCCGGGAATGGATATTCCGGGCGCGCTATTTCTCCGGGAGGTAATGTGGCTGGCCTCGTCGCATTACGAAATGGATTTCTCCCTGGACACCGACATTTCTGAACGCGTGATCTTTCCTATCGCCGATACGGAAAAGCGGGGTATCGAAGATGCTAGGTTTGTCTGTTTTACAGATGACAAGCAACAACAGACCTACTATGCTACTTACACCGCATACGACGGCGCCAATATACTGCCCAAGCTGTTGACTACCCGCGACTTTTACCATTTCAAAGTACTGCCGCTTCACGGAGAAATTGCGCAGAACAAGGGCATGGCACTGTTTCCCCGCAAAATCAACGGCAAATACGCCATGCTTTGCCGTATCGATGGCGTCAACAATTACATTGCTTACTCAGAAAATATTAGTGTTTGGCGAAAGGCAACTTTGATCCAGGCACCAAAGTTCCCCTGGGAATTTGTTCAAATTGGAAATTGTGGCTCGCCCATAGAAACGCGGGCCGGATGGCTGGTAATGACCCACGGAGTGGGACCGATGCGCGAGTACGTGCTTGGTGCCTCGCTGTTTGAACTGGAAAACCCTGAAAATGAAATCGGACGCTTGACTGATCCTTTACTAATCCCCAACGCAAGCGAGCGCGACGGCTATGTACCGAATGTGGTATATTCCTGCGGTGCCTTTGTGCACAACCAGAGTCTGATTATTCCCTACGCCACCTCCGACTATGCTTCTACCTACGCCGCAGTCAATTTGGAAGAATTGTTGGAAGACCTTCTCCGGGACAAAAGTTAACGGCCCAATATTTGTTCATACACCGTCAGGTAATTGTCAACCATCTTTTCTTTCGAAAACATGGCTTTCGCCCATTGGCGGCATTCCTGTCTGTCGAGTTGCCATATCTTTTCAACAGCCTCAACCGCCTCACCGATTGTCTGAACCAGGAAACCGGTTTTTCCGTCGACGACCAGCTCGCACATCGAGCCACGGTTGAAGGCGATTACAGGCGTGCCGCAGAACATCGATTCAGCGACACTTAAACCAAAGGGTTCGTCGAACTGAATCGGATGAAGCAGGGCGAGAGCCTTTCCCAGCAACGTTTTGCGCTCGGATGGCCCTACATTTCCAATATAATAAACGGATCTTTCGTCGATACAGGGTTTGATTTTTTGCTCAAAATAGGCGTCGTCCTGGATCAGCCCCGCGATCAACAGGATCTTTCCCGACTCCCTGGCTATCTGAATCGCTTCCATTGTTCCCTTCTCGGGATGGATACGCCCGAAAAACAGCAGATAATCCTGCGAACTTGTCTCGAAAGGAAAATCCTTGCCATCAACACCGTTATATACTGTTGCGATGTAATCCAGCTCGATGCTGCGGTCGGCATTGCTGATTGATGCGTACGAGCATGAGTCATTATACTTCCGGTACACATCCATAATTTTGGGAGAGGAAAAACCATGGATCGTCGTCAGCATCGGCGTGTGGATCAGTTTTGAGTAGGTCAATGGGAGAAAATCGAAATGATTGTGGATCAGATCAAACCGCCCGGCATTTTCCATTAAGTGACTGATATGCAAGCACTCTGCCACCTTCGGGTCGATATTCCTGTCTTCGGCGTAAGGTACCTCGCAAGTTCCCTCCAGAGTTGCCGCAGTTACCGAATCGGTTGTGGCAAAAAGCGTTACATCTATCCCCTTCTCGACGAGCCCTTCCGTCAGATACGAAGCCACCTGCTCCCAGGGGCCGTACTGCCGGGGCGGCGTACGCCAGGCGATCGATGACAATATAGCGACCTTCATACCAGTTCCGCATCCATTTTGGTGATCTCTTCAAACGCTTCAAGCACGCTCAAATGTGAGATCAGATAGGCCAATGTGCTTTCAGCCCCCTGGTTTCGGTTCACCCCTGAGCTTTCCAACCCGTCGCAACAACCTTTTGTTTCAAAATCGTAGAGGCTTACCCGGAGGTCGTTTTCTCCCAAAAACCACATGAAACAGGTGTATAGCTTCTGAATGTAAGACTGATCTTTGGTAAGCCGGAAAGCCTGATGGAACATCAATACCATGGCAAGCGCATCCAGCGGCTGCTGGGCAAACATCGATTGCTCGCGGTCTCTGCTGTACCAATCCTGGTTGCCCACAACCGATAAATAGCCGTTACGAAGCGTCACATCCGAAAGGAAATCCATACTCTCTCTGGCTACTTCTAAAACGCGGGGATCGTGTAAAAACTCTGCCGCATGCAAGAGTGCCAAAGGCAAAAATGCATTGTCGTAGGCCAGCAGGGATTCAAACCATTGCCAGTCATCGCTGCGGTGGATGTCGTAATCCGCAAGGAGCCTGTTGGTCAGGGTCTCCAGTATCTTGATCATCCCTTCGTCAGTCGGGTTGCTTTTGAGGTAATGGCACACCCCGACAATGGTGTTGGCAATACTTCGGATAGATTTTAGACTGGTAAAATTGGGAACGGCGGCGAAGAAAATCTCGCGGCCTGTCTGGTAATAGGCGTCATTAGGCGCATTACCGAGCAGATAACCCAAAGACCAGATCGTACGACCGAAAGAGTCCTCCGACCCAACTTCATCCAGGAAGTTTCGGTTGAAACTTAGGAAGTTCCGGAACATGCCGTCCTGGGTCTGCATGTAATTGATGTAGCTCAAATAGGTGGGCGACAGTTTTAGGGCGAGCGGATGCTTATTTCTTTTGTAGGTCATCAAAACCATCAGCAAAGCCCTCGCATTGTCATCCAGGCAATACCCTTCTTTCAGGTTTGGGATCCCGTATTTGGCGTGCTGAATAATGCCCGTGTCGTCGGTGAGCCGCTGCACATGATCGAGCAGGAATGGCGGAAGCGTAAGCGGGTCAAGAATCATCGGATTGCCCGATTCAATATCCAGCCCGATTTCCACTATTGACTCCGCCAATTCCAGGTATTTCTCCCCAATTTTCGGCCAGGTTATTTCGCGACCATAATCAAATGCATTTTTTCTGAGCTGCCACATTTGCTCGGGATGATCGAGCAATTCAAGGAGTATTTCGGTAAGTGCCGGCGAATCGTGGAAATTGAACAGGCGCCCCCTGCCATCGGCGAGCAGTTCTGCCGCATGCCAGTAGGGCGTAGAGATCACCGCATTACCGGCGCCGATCGCATAGGAAAGTGTCCCACTGGTGATCTGGGCCTCGCTGGTATAAGGGGTGATGTAGATATCGGAGGCCGAAAGGTATTTGAAAAGCTCGGCCTGACCGATGAACTCGTTCAGAAACACGACGTGCTTTTCAATTCCCAGTTGTTTGACCAGGCCTGCAAGGAAGACGCGGTATTCTTCCCCGGCATGTCTGACTACGTTGGGATGTGTTTTACCAAGCACAATGTAGACAAGTTGCGGGTACTTCTTAACTACCTCGGGCAAGGCCCTCAGGACTGTCTCAATCCCTTTGTTCCGCCCGATAAAGCCGAAGGTTAGCAGAACCTGTTTGGAGGAAAGCTTGAACTCTTTCTTCGCCAGAAGCTGGTCAAACTGTATATCTGGCACACCATGAGCGATCCGGGCGATCTTGTCGGCTGGCACCTGATACACCTCCGAAAGCATATCGACCGCCGTCTGGCTCATGACGACAACTGACTGCGCTATTTTGCATATCTCTGTCATAACAGCCTTCTGATTGTATGAAGGTGTTTTTAAAACGGTATGCAACGTCACTATCAACGGAATTTTTAATCGGTACAAAAGAGGCAGGATATAAATGCCGTTCTGCCCCCCGAATATGCCGAATTCGTGTTCGAGAATACATACATCCGCCCCGCTCAGGTCAATGACATTGGCCGCTTCGAGGTAATCGGTCTGCTCTTCCTGCCGGATAGTAAGCTTCACCTCTTTGGGATAATCGTAATGCAGGCCATTGTCGTCTATGGCGACCACAAAACCCTCAGAACCACTGACCAGGGCATCCGCTCCGACGGTAGAATGAAATAAGTTTTGGGTAAATGTGCCAATTCCGCACTCCCGGGGTGGGTAGGTTCCTATAAACGCAATTTTCATTTTTGCCGTTTGTTGATTTCTCCTAAGATAACCTAATTAAACCGCATTATCCGCGACTATTTCAGCAGCAGCTAAATACTTCCGCGAATCGCCATGAATTAATGAAAAGTGTTGAATATCAAGCAAAAGAACCTACCTTACAACAAAACTAAAAACCATGTCAACAGAAAAAAACCAGCAGAAAACCGACAAGAAAAAGCCCGCCAAAAACCTGAAAGAAAAGCGCGCGGACAAAAAGGAGAAACGGGATACTAAGTCGAAGGACGAATAGATGACGTGCGTTTCCGTCAAGCAATCAACTCAAAAATGATATGGCCAGCCAGCACTAAGTCTGGCTAGCTCTTTGACCGATTGCTATTTTATGGCTGCGACGCCCTTTACCGCACTCGGAAACCGCTCAAACACACGCGAGTCGTGCCCCGGCAAAATGTATTGGGGATCGCCGACGAGCGTTTTCATTCGCCTGATAGCATCCACGTAGCCTTTCGGGTCATGCGTACCGCCGGGAGAAGGCGGGGCGAGGTGATCCAGGCTGTAATAAATCCAGATGTTGTCGGATGCTATGATGACATTCTCCTTTCCATTGTTGACCAGCACATATTGAGAGTCATAAGTGTGCTTTGAACCCGTAAAAACCTTGATACCGGGCAATATCTCTTTGTTGTCTCCATCGATAAGATTGAGCTTGCCTACCAGATTCAACTCCACCACCGAGCGAACATCCTCCTTTGCAAGGCCTCCTTTGTTTCCATCCTTTTGCCATGCAGTACCCACGAAACCCTGGAAATCGAGCCGCTGCATCCATACCTGGGCATTGGGAAACAGGCCTAACCCTCCTATGTGGTCCCAATGCGGATGAGAAATGATAATGTCGGTAATGTCCCCGGCTTTTAAACCCACTTTCAGCAATGCCGAATCTGGCCGGATATAACCTGCAATTTTGAAAAACGCTTCTTCCTTCACTTTCTCAGGAAGAAACCCCGCATCTACCAGCACATTTTTGCCATTGCTTCCTTTCAGTACCCAAAACATGAAGCTGATCGGCACCGGTACGTCCTTGGGTGCCCCGTCGGCCCACTCTCCTTCATAAAACGGCTGGTCGGTTCCGGCAAATTTTATTGCAAAAACCTCGTATGCATTGTTCTGCTGGGCGTTTGCTGAAAACGCGATACAGAAAAGAAACCATAGCATAGCGATGCGGGCGGGCCTGATGCCTAGCGATTGTCTGTAAATTCGAAGCATAGGTTTGAGATAAAAATGTTTAGGTAAAAAACAGCGGATACTTGATCAGGCCGCTTATATCTGAAAACTTGAAGAAGACGAATATAAGGACTTCCAAGAGGAGAAATGGCAGCCGGGAGCACTTTCGGAACGGTAGTTGATGTGGTTTTAACTTATAAACAATCCATAAATGAAATCGATTCTCCTCTATTCTTTCCTTTTGTTCTCCGCAATTCAGGCATCTGCGCAGGCAAAACGAGAGATTTTCTTTGCTGATGTAACCATATATGTTGAGGGAAGCAAGTATTACCTTACCGGATCAAAAGGAGGAAGCGACGGGCCGCAAGGCTTTGCTTTCTTGGAATCCAAGGATCTGAAAACATGGGCAGTACCTGCAAAATCACAAGATTCGTTGGGTACTATTTTAACCAAAGGCGACCACACCTTCGGCACCAAGGGCTTCTGGGCTCCACAAATATTCAAAGATAAGGGCACCTATTACATTACCTACACAGCCGATGAACAAACGGTATTGGCGGAGTCGAAATCGTTATTGGGCCCGTACAGGCAAAGAGAAATCGGGCCTATTGATGGGTCCGAGAAAAATATCGACTCATATGTTTTCAAGGATACAGATGGCAAGTATTACCTCTACTGTGTACGCTTTGATAAAGGCAATTATTTGTATGCAGCAGAGTTCGACATGAATACGGGAAAGATAAAACCTCAGACCCTTAAAAGATGTTTCGAACGGACAGAACCCTGGGAGTCAACGCCTAACTACAAATCAGGCCCCATTATGGAGGGCCCGACCGTGATAAAATTGAAAAATAAATATTACCTGTTTTATTCGGCCAACCATTTCCAAAACATCGATTACGCTATTGGCTACGCCGTCGCCGATTCACCCTACGGGCCCTGGGTAAAATATAAGAATAACCCTATCATTCACCGCTCGATAGTTGGCGAGAACGGTTCCGGGCATGGTGACCTGTTTGAGGGGCTGGACAAGCAATTGTATTATGTATACCACATTCACAACTCCCCCAACAAGGTGGGCCCGCGCAGGACGCGCATAGTACCGGTAGTAAAGCATTGGGACGAGCGGGCCGGTGTTTATACTTTCAGTGTAAAAGGGAATGAGGTAATTGTGCCCGTATTGGCTGGCGAATAGGGAATCTACTTATGAGCCTTCTCCATGTCGAGTAGCCATTGCTTGCGCCATATCCCGCCACCGTAACCGGTTAGGCTGCCATCCGCGCCAACGACCCTGTGACAGGGTACAAGAATTGATATTTTGTTCATGCCATTGGCATTAGCTACCGCTCGAATTGCATTCGGGCTTGTAATCATCGCCGCCTGCTGCTGATAGCTTCGGGTTTCACCGTACGGTACAGTCTGCAATGCTTGCCAGACCTTGTTTTGAAAGTCCGAACCCACTTTATGAATGGGGACAGAAAATTCCTTCCTTGTCCCGGCAAAATACTCCCCAAGCTCTTTTTTCAGCAATGCGAAGTGCTCATTTTCGCCCTGAACGATAATGGCATTCATGGATTTTGAAAGAAAACGGAACTCGGTTTCCAGCATTTTCCTGTCCGTGAACTCCAACAGGCACAAACCCTCCTTTGTTGCGCAGGCAAACATGGTGCCCAAAGGTGTTTCGAGCCTTGTCAGGTCTATCACTTGCCGTGTTTTCCCCCCTAACGGCGAAAACCCGAAAATGCTCTTAAACGAGTCGCCGAAGCCGCTAAGGGAATCGAAACCGGAGTCAAAAGCCGCTGCTGTAACTGATTGGCCCTGCTGAATGTGTTTGAACGCGGAATTAATTCGGTACATTCTTTGGTATGCCTGAAAAGTCATTTGATGATTCTTCAGAAACCAGCGCCGGACCGAATGCGGTTCAAGCCCGAGGACACGCAGATCAGCGTCTTTAAATTTGAGGGATGGATCGTCGGTCAGCTTGTCCAAAAGCGAGCGGATAACTTCCGGCGTCTGATGTGCGTGTTCCAACGGTCTGCAAACCTTGCAAGGCCGGTACCCTTTCTGAAATGCCTCCTTTGCAGAAAAGACAAATTCGACATTTTCAATCTTAGGTTTTCGGGCGGTGCAGGTTGGGCGGCAAAAAATACCGGTTGTTTTTACGGCTGTAAAGAAAACACCTTCAAATTGGCTATCCTTTTCTATAATAGCCTGATACATCCTTTCTTTTGAAAGATTCATAGGTCCGATTTTGATTTGATAGCCAAAATTAGGACAGCTATAACAGGCCGACAACCGGAAAATTAACAAGTATTTTTTTGGCAACAACCGTGCTTTGCCGGCTATTTAAAGGATTACCATGATGTCCGGGTTGGGCCGGTCTCTTTTATCGAGATATTCCCAGGACACAATATCTTCTTCCGGGTAAATGTTGCCGGTATCCTCGGGTCCTTCGTCTCCAATGGCTTCCACAAATGCTTTCGAAGCCTTTTTATAGGTGCCTTCACGAGGAACGCCGTTCATATCTGTAAACAAAACCTGTGATTGGTCTTCCGGGAGCTTTCTGTCTTTCATTATTGTCGCATTTTGTAATAAAAAAAGGCATTTCTGCCCTCTTTTACTGCATTACCTCAAATTTTATGCCTGCATGCCGGATTTAATGACCCAACACAATGCCAAGTGTCAGTTCCAGCCTGGCCAGGCTTTCATATTCTTCTTTTTCAAGCTTAACGGTTTCCTTCCGTCCACCACTTTCTACATTTACCTTTGTAATGGTCCCACTCAGCAGCGAAAGGTTCAGGTATAATTTCGAACCATGGCTCATCCTCATCCCGTAACCGACTTCCAGCCCTACCCCCGCCGTACCACCGGTAATTCCGACGGGAGCTCCGTTGGCGCTCACCTGATCTTTATAGGCCTGATAGCCGATATTCCCTCCCATATATACTTCGCTTCCGGTCCTGAGAATAAACCTGTTCAGCCCGGACACTGCGAAGTAATTGAGATTGACCTTGTCTTCGAAACCGGTAGTTTTATACTGATAATGGCTATGATTGTACTTCACACCTAGTCCGAACGGCTCCGAAATGAAGTAATGGATATCCCCTCCCAACGTGTAGCCCGATTTCATTTTATTGATGTAGCTCCTGGCGCCCGAGGGAACCTGGTCGCTGGTACGAGCGATACGCCGCGAATAACCTCCCTGAAATCGGTACTGCCAGCGGCTGAATGTTGGTTTTGAAACGATTTCGACGGGAGTATCATAGAAGTCGGTACGTTTACTGGCGATGCTGCTGGCGGCCATCAGGGTTTTGGCAGGCACACCGAGTTTTTTGTAAGTAAAATACACATAGCCACCCTGCTCGCGCGTGATTTTGCACGGAATAGAATCCCCGGCAGTGGTTACAATAAGATCCTGGGCATACACGGCCCCGGCCCCGATCAGGCTGATCAGGAATGTTAAAAGAATGTTTTTCATCGGAAGGGCTTATTTACGTTTTTTGCCAATATATTCGATCTTGCCCGTCCGGCGATCAACCAGATCAAGGGTTGGGCGGCCTACTACCACACCCATTCCGACACCGCAGCGTATGTAATAGGTGCGGCCTTTTTTAATGTCGATGGGTATCGACGCTTTCGACTCGGTTTTAGCCCAAAGTTCCTGCGCGCCCTCCTTCCGTATTTCGATTTTCTGGCGGAATTTATTCGTGACACGGCATATTATCGAATCACCCAGACTCAGATTGTAGCTGACCAACGCCCCGGCACCGCCGTTACGGTAAACATAGAGAATAGCATGATCGATCAGCGAATCGGCTTCCGTTTCGACTTGTTTCAGTGCGGCAATCTGGTCCGTGTTGATCCTCAGAACCTCCGCGGTGATGCGGTGACAGGAACTCATAAAGTCCGGAGTTTTATGCTCGATGACCCGCACTGCATTACCGCCCGACTTTCTGGCCTCTTCTTTGGCTTTTTCCAGCACCACGGTATAGCTGCAATTGGTTGTCATGCCTGCATCACCAACCTTAACCGTCCCCAGCACTTCTGCCAGGCCCACACCGGTAGAGTCATTCGGCAGCACCCAAACCTCTTCCCTGAAATCGAGCGGCTCGTACTTTTGAGAAATTTTTGTTTTGATTTTCGGGGCACAGCCCGCAATGAGCAATAAACCGAACAGCGAAGTGATCGTAAACTTTTGAAACATAAATACTGACAGTAAATAGAGGGGAATAGAGATACATCGGTTACTTAGAGCCAAATCTAATTCAAACCGTTGCACTTAACCCATATCAACTATCAGAAACTTTAGAATTTTTTTGCAAACCGGATAAAATTCCCCCAATCGTAGGCTGTCATATTATGCTCGCCTTCCCGGTTATGGTAGCCGAAGTGCGGACCGATAATGGGCTTATCGATCCCGGGCGGGTCTTTGGGTAATTCCGGCTTGATCCCATACAAGGCATACACCGGTTCGGCGGCTTTCAATGCCAGAAATGTACCCCTGGGGTCGGCCCAGAGGTCTTTGGAAGCATTAGTCGCATACACTGGCCGCGGCGCGACGAGTGCGATGAGCATATGCTGGTCCACAGGCAGGGCATTTTCCTTGTCGTTATATTTCTTGTAATTATTGTTAAACCAATGCGGGAAGGTCGTATTGATACGGCTGATCCGCTCGCCGAACTGACGCCGGGCAAGGGCGGCACCCGTATTTCCTGAGCAGTTGGTGACGCAAGCGGCAAAGCGCCGGTCCTGCGCGGCCGCCCACAAAGACGTTTTTCCTCCCCGCGAATGTCCTACTACAATGACCTTTTTGGCATCTATATCCTTGTCCGTCTCAAAATAATCCATCACGCGGCTCGCACCCCACGCCCACGCGCCGATGGCCTTCATGCCATTGTCCATTTTCAATTGCTCGGGATAGAGTTTTTGCAAAACGCCCGTCATATAGGTATCCTTATTATCAGGCGCAAGATCGCTCACATGGAACGCCGCGATCGCAAAGCCACTGTCGATCACCATTTCAGCAGGCCAGAACTCGCTCTTTTTCACCCTTGTCGGGTCGGTATTCTCTTTTCCCCGGTTATTGATCAGCAAAAACACCGGTACCGGCTTCTTCACCTGCGTGGGCACGAAAAGCACAACATTAATCTGTACTGAATTCTTTTTTTTGAAAACCGTGACCCCCACCTGTTTCAAAACCGCTTTCCCGTCCATGACAGGGCGGTCGTCTTCCGTCAATGCGTAGCGGATACTGTCGTAATCGGTCGGCATTTTCCCGTAAATGTGGTCTTCGAAAAGCCTTAGCACTTCTGGCCTTCTCGATTTCTCCCATTTTTCGTCATTCCGGATCTTCTTTCCCGAAGTGGTTTTCAGTACATCGGGCAGCGTGTAATGCGGAACTTTCGCCTCGTCGTAGTTCTGGGCAAGTACCGGACAGGAAATTAGCAGGAGACAGAAAAGCGCTATTCGTTTCATGAAAAGTAATTGGGGTATTCATTTCAAAATAAAACGCGCAAATAACTGGTATTTACTGACAAAGCGCATATTAATCGGCTTTCCGAATATTTTTTTCCTAAACCACCCAACCTCCCGGCCACCCCTTGTAGTTTATTTTATTGGAAGCGCTTCTCCTGATTTATTATTCTAATAATTTAAACACTGATGGTCATGAGAACAGAAAAATGGCTGGTATTGTGCATTGCATTGCTGCTGATCCAGCTGGTCGCCTGCGAACGGGGAAAAATGGAAGAGAATGCGCCGGTGCCGGTTTCGGCGAGGACGGGGACGGATAGTACCGATACGGCAGGAACCGTGAAGCCGTATATCGTACTCGACAGTCCCGACACGATCCGTGCCAGGCAGCCTGCTACATTTAAATTTGTCGGCGGAAAAAAACAGAAAGTAGTGTGGCGTACCGTTCCGTTCGAATTTGTGCTGAACAACCACGGAACCAGCGCCGTTGTAACGTTTCAAAACCCGGGCAATTACCGTGTACTGGCGGTCGATAGCCTCGGTACCGACACAGCGTACCTGGATGTGGTCGTCAAAGGGAGCATCAATACCATCCCGAACTACGATCAGGCGATCCAGGAAGGCGACCAGCTCTACCTGACACCGACATCCAATCCCGACACGGCCAATTTCCTGGGAATCAGAATAGCCACTGCCAAACAGTACGAATGCAGCAATAGCTACCTGCAAATCCACTGGCCCGAGCCAGGCAACGGCCTTACTGTGGATGTAAAAGGTGTGGTCGCAGGAAATCGGTGCGATTCAGGCAAAACCACGGCGAAAGCTTTCATTACTGCGGGCTATATCAATGTAGAAAATTACACGAAGAACTTCGAAATCCGTTTCCAGAACAAAACTTACAGGGGCTCGTTTAAGAAAACCGGTAAACATTTCGAATTTACGTGGCCTTACGACAGTGGCGTGGTGTTCACAACCAAAACGTTATAAAGTTTCTCATTGAAATAAACCAGCCTGACCGGCCCGCATAATGCCGGTCAGGCATTTCAATACAATTTGGATTCATTAAACCAGATATTGGCGGGTTGCAGGCGGCGGGAGCGCCAGAGTCAGGAAAAATTGTACCGGCAATTTTACCCTGTCCTGTTTGCGCTTTGTAAAAACTTTTTTGAGGACAAACACGACATCATAACGGCGATCAACAACGGTATGCTGAAAGTGTTCGCGAACATCGATCAGTACGACGCGGCAAAGGGTGAGTTTTTCAGCTGGATGTACACCACCGTCCGCAATGCCGCCCTCACCCTGCTCCGCGACCGGAAGACACAGGCATTCGACTACGTGGAAATTGAGGATAGCATGGGCTTTGAATCCCAGGAAAACCCGTTTGAACAACTCTCGGCGAACGACATCCACGTGTACCTCATGCAATTGCCCGTTGCCACACGCCGGATTTGTAGTTTGTATTATATGGATGGATTCCCGGTGAAAGAGATAGCGAGCTCGCTGGCCATCAGCGAAGGCACCGTCAAGTGGCATTTAAGCGAGAGCAGGAACCGGCTGAAAGTAATTTTTGAAAACCTCCTCTGATGAAAAGGAACGACAAACATATCAACAAATTTCTCAACGAGCCGTTGCCGGACCCCGAAATTCCGGCGGACGATGCGTGGGCAAGTATGAGCGATATGCTGGCGACCGGTTCAGTCGAGGGAGCTAACGGTCAAAGCCAGCTTTCGAATGTCTGGAAAGCGATAGCCAGGTTCAAAGGATTGCTTATTGGTGCTTCGGTCGTAGTCACATCCGCGGTAGTTGCATTGATTGTCTTAAATGCGGAAACAAAAAATCAAAAACACACTGAAAATCAATCCATTAATTCCAACATTCAGGACTCTGCGTCAGATAATACGGATTTAAAAGCAAATGCTTTGAAACCCGGCACGGAACATACCGGCATTAGCACAACCAGTCCATCCGAGACATCGCCGTCCGAAGCACTAACTTCCGAAACACCATCGTCCCAAAAAATACCGTCTACGACTACATCGCCCGAAACTATTCCGTCAAAAATTACCCACGCGCCAGGTGCCTTCGGAGCAGCGGGTCGGGATGCTTCAAATGTTGCCCCTGAGAATCCCGCCATTTCCGGAAATCGGCGCATTGAAGACAAAAGCAAACGTTCGGGAACATCTCCGGCCAGTTCTCCCCGCATGCGTACGGGTGCCGCACAAGCCCGCACCACGCGCCCACGAGATACAAGCGTCGCAGCGGGCGTACGCGAGGACCAGCAGGACGCATTTCCCGGCCGTGCTGCCCACGAAAACAGAAATGAACCCGGCGCATTCTCCGGCCGCGTTACCCGGGAAACCGAAAATAGCGTATTTCCCGGCCATATTACCAGACAAAACAGCACCGCCCCTCCGGCAAACAAACTGAGCTCCGGACAGGCAGTGCAAGAAACTATTCCATCTTTTAGCCTTGAAAAAAATACCCATGCGGCACCTGCACAAATATCGCTCAACAACCTGGCATCGCTTTCCGGCCGTTTTGAGAGCAAGTACAATGAGCTGGGCAGGCTTGTTAAAAAGCCTGTTTTGCCAAATACGCCGCAACCACCGGTCAAATCCCGCAGTTCGATATGGCAGGACGTCCATTTCGGGCCCGAATGGAACATTAACCGATCTATTGTTTCGACGAACTACATGCTCACCGGCGCCGATAGTATCAAGCATCCGCTCCGACTGGCGGTCCCAAGTGTTTTTGTCTCAAAAAGCTGGAACAAGCACACCGCGACTTTCATATTCAACCCGATGCATTCCTATTTTGGCGATAAACAGGTAGTCGCCCAACGGGTAGATACATTGCGTATCACAGATTCGACCTTCAACCCGGTTTACCGTAATACCAATTTCATCAAGGCATTGGGCATAAATTTTTCTCTTCAATATCAATATCAGGCAACCTACGGGCTTGCTTTGGTAGGTGGAATGTCCTATGCCAGGTACACGGCCGCATTGCTACGAAAAGAAATCGAGTTCCTGGGGAATGTCTCTCCCGAAGCGCATTTAACGGTCAAAGGCCGGGATGCGCTGCAATCGTACATTCGCCCGCAACAATGGAACATCCGTGCCGGGATACTATTCCGGTCACGGACGGTATTCAAGGGTCGGTTGCAGGCCGGCATTACGTTCATTATCCCCGTATCAAACCTGTCTGCGAATGACCTCGAAAGTGTTAAATCTACCAATGTTCAGGGTTCGATCAGGTTTCTGCTTAAATAGCTAAACTCAGGCTGCCCCTTTCAGCTTCGCTACCGGCATATCCGGGTCATATTTCCCGAAAATCACCGGGACTTGCCCTTTATCTTCCGGTCCGCTTTTAGGAAGCGACGCCAGGTGCAGGTACAGGTAGTCAAATGCCTCTTTGATCGTCACCAACTCGTCCTTATTCTTGTCAGCGCCGCCTTGCAGGCCGTCCACCAGAAACTTCGTAAAGTATCCATGCCCAATGCTGACATTCTCGCTGGAATACTGATACGATCTCGCCGCCATCAGCACTACCAGACCCGACTCTTCGTCTTCAAACGACCGCACCGATACCGGCACCGGTTTCATTTCCACAACTTCCCGTGCCCGGTTTTTCATACTGCCCGACATGCACGCGTCTGCAAAACACAGCCTTGTTTTCGCACGGCATTTCCTGAAAACCTCCTTCACTTCTTTATGTTTAAGACTGGTATTCATGTTGCGCATATCGATATCGTAAGTCGCGAAGAAGCCATTGGCACCGTGACCGGCGAAGTAGAAGATAACGCGGTCGTCGGGGCCGGATTTTGCAAAAAACGCCTCCATTTGATTGATAATCTGCAACTTACTTGCCTGATTATCGATAAGCAGTGCGATATTTTCGGCCGGCACCGACCCTCCCGCAGGGCTTCTGAGAAAATCATAGAAAATACGCGCGTCGTCGTCGCAATACCGCAGGTCGTTGAGCTGGGCCTGTACACCGCTCTGCGGATCGGAGCCATTGAGGTAGTCGGAGATTCCGACAACAACGGCGTAGGTATTGCCTTCGTTTCCCGAGAAATCGGCGCCTTTCAGCCATTTATAGCCGTAGAATATCCCGGCGGCAACGGCTATGAAAATCAGGATGTTGGTTATATTTTTCATTGTGGTAAAGGTCAAAAAATGTTCGATTTGGTTTAGATTCAATTATCTCCTTGACGCTTCTTTGAAAAGCTCGGTACCCACTTTTTCCCAGAATGTCCCGGTATTGGTTTTAGGGCGTTGCTGTTTCGGTTTGGCAACGGGCTGATAGGGGCTCGATGCGTGCGCAAATGCTTCGTTAGAGCGGCCACGGTTGAGATTATTCAAAGCCTGTTGGGCATTGCGGTTGCCCTGGCCGGCCGACAGGCCGTAATAATATTTGGCGCGGGCTTCATTCACAGGCATCCCGAGCCCCATCTGGTACATTTTGCCAAGCTCAAACTGCGAGTAGCTCGAATTGCCCGCTACCGCTTTTTCAAACCAGTTTTTGGCCAGAGCGTAATCCTTGGTAACACCGTAGCCGCCTTCTTCATAAATGTATCCCAGGTAATCGGCAGCGCCGGTGAGCTGCTTTTTATCATAAGCTTCTTTGAAATACTCCGCAGCAGTTTCGAAGTTTTTAAGCGTTCCTTTGCCCCAGAAATGGAGATAGCCGATATTGTATTTCGCCCATTCAAAATCACCGCCTCTTTCATAGAAATCCATTGCTTTCTCATAATCCTGCACCGCCCCTCCCCGGCCATTCTGGTAAAATATGCCCAGGATGTTGTTGGTAGTGTCGTCCATCGCGAACGTACCGGCATATTTGTCAAGTATTTGAAACATCTGCTGGTAAGTGTTCGCAGAATCGGCAGCAAGGATGTTCGAATAGTTTGTAGACTTCGCCCAAGCCAGCTCTTTACGGGCAGTAGAGCGCCATAAAAAAAAATACACCAGGCCCATTCCGACCATCACCGCCGCAGCTGCGATCATTCCTTTTTTTGAAAGTACCCTCGGTATTTTGAATCCCGTTTTCTGTTTCAGCTTGATGCTGCATTCGCCGATCTGGTACCGTGCGTGCATATGTGCCGGGTCGAGCCGGAGGATTTCTTCATACAACCCAATCGCATCGCGTAAAGTCTGTTCTTTTTCAAAACCCGTTTTCGATGCGGCGAGCTGCACGAGGTGATCGGCGCGCACCGTCAGCTCCCTGGTATTGGCGAAAGGCTCGTCAATCCGGATCGTGCCTTCGTCGTTGACGGGTCTTTTCTCCTGAGGCTGGACGGAAGGGCTGCCCAGGATCTCGAGCAATTCCTCGGCACGCTGCACGCGTTTCGCATTATCGGGCACGAGGCATTTCTTGATCATGGTCCTGAACGGCTCCGGCACCTGGCTGATCTTATCAGAAACCTTGCCTTTTACAATCAGCTTGCTCACTTCCAGATTCCAGCTTTCCTGGCTCATCGAGCGCGAAGCATCGAACGGCAAATCGCCTGCGAACATCTGGTAAGCGATGATGCCCACCGCCCACAAGTCCACATTATGCCTGATCTCGCGGTTTTGGATTTGTTCGGGGGCAGCATAGGCGATGGAGAGCCCGATCGACGAATTTTCTACCGAGCGCGTATTGGTGTCGGCGAGCTTGCTCAATCCGAAATCGGTCAGTTTGGGCACCCAGCGATCGCCCTGCCGGTCCATGAGCACATTCTGCGGCTTCATGTCACGGTGGATAATGTGGTGTTTGTGCAAATGTCCTACGCCTTTGAGGATGCCTTCGAGAATCTGGTGTTTTTGGGGAACGGTTAATGCGTATTTCTTCAAAACATCGGCCAGATTGCCTTCCTGATAAAAGGTAAGGACCGCGAAATCGTAACGGACAGGCATAAACTGGAACCGGTAGCAATTACCGTAGCGCGCCACATTCTCATGCGAATCGAGTTCGTCGACGATTTGTTTCTCGTAAAGCAAATTAAATTTCTCATGCTTCACCTCAGCCACTTTAATAGCCACAAACCGTTTCTGCACCGAATCGAAGGCTTTATAAACCGAGCCGAAACCTCCTGCGCCGAGCATTGCCTTCTGGTCCTGGGTATCGAACTCGTATCGTTTTAAAAATTCTTCGTAAGTCATGATCGTAGGGTTTTGAAGTTCTTTTGCCCTTTGTCGGAGGTTCCGGCAGGAGGTCACCGCATTTTTTTATCTTTTTTTGAATGTCCTTTTTGTTTACCCTGCTTGACCGATTTCGATGGTTTCACCGGGTGCAATGCAATCACCGAATCCTTGGCGACGGCCACCTGCACAGGCTTGGGTTTCACCGGCTCGGGCTTGCGGTGGTGCCAGAAGTACCAGCCCGACGAGAACATGAGCACCGCGAAAACGATCCACACGTTCGTGCCGAAGGGTTTTCGTACAGAATCCTTTTTCCCAACCGTTTTTTGAGCCATTGCTTCGGAAGGCAGCAACTCCACCATCGGCATTTCCACCGATTGGATCGGCACGAGGTAGGCGGTAAAATTATCGTTACTAAATTGCTCGCAAAGCTTCCGCACCTGCTCCATTTTGGCATGATCCGACGTGGGCGCCGAAAGGATTTCCAGCAATGCATGCTCATCTAAACTTTCGAGAATACCGTCCGAGCAAAGAAAGAAATAGTCGCCCGCTACGAGGTCTGCAATGTGGTGGATATCGGCTTGGGTAGCCGGGTCGCCACCTTGCAACGCACGCATGATCACGTTCCTGCGGGGGTGCGTGCGGGCCTGTTCCTCGGTGATCACGCCCGCTTTTACAAGGTCGTTCACATAACTATGGTCACGCGTGCACCAGAGCACCTTTCCATTTCGCACGTGATACACGCGGCTGTCTCCAATGTGCGCTACTGTGGCCCCGCGCTCGTGCAGGTGCAGGAACGTGAGCGTAGTCGCCATTCCCTGCGAACCGGGATTTTCGTTACCATATCTTTCCATTTCCGCCTGGGCAAATGCGATGGCATTGTGGACCGCGGTATCATCGCTCACCGTAATGCGGTGGCGCTGATAATAAGCTGAAACGGAGCGACAAGCGAGGTCACTCGCGATTTCACCCTTTTCGCTGCCTCCTACCCCGTCGCAAACCATAAACAATGTATCGGCGGTAGTAGCCGCCCCGGGCGGGGGGAAAAGGTTGTCTTCATTATTGGCCCGTTTGCCCATTCCATGAACCGGAACGGGCTGATTTATCTGGATTTTCATAGCGTCGTCAGAAAAGTACTGTTTTGGCAAAATCAGTATTAGCCACGGTTTCGGCGGCCTTGCGGGCAGTTCCGGCCGCGGCGGCGGTCTTCAATGCCACTTTGGTTTTACCCAATTGCATAATGACCCCATCGACCAGTTCGACGGTCGTGCCGCGTTTGAGTGGATAGGTATCGATGAATGTAGGATTGGTACAATCGGGATGTTCGGAAACCCAGTATTTGTACACCCCTTCCTTACTTTTCACAACCTCGATCACCAGATGCCGCCGGCTCATATACCGATCCTGCGATTGGATCATCACTTCGCAAGGCTTACTCTCCGAAAACCGGCCCACAATCTGCAAGCCGGGTTTCAGGGGAAGCGTTTGTGATTCGGTGTATTCATCGTGGACGATCACCCAGCCTACCTCGGCGGGCTCGAAAATGAGGGTAGCCTCTTCAAATGCCGGGCGCTCCGCCGCAGGCAGTTCAATGCGGATGGGCGACTGGCAGCGAACGCAGGAAATCACGGGGTTCTGCGGCGACAATGCCTTTTCATTGACCCTCAGCCTAGCCTGGCACGATGGACAAACAACGATCATAGTTGTTGCGGTTAAATGTGGCTATTACGCGATGTCTTCCGGGTTCACCCACTCGTCCAGCCCGTCGAAATCACTGTCGTAATCCTCCTGGGTGTACACAATGTCGTATTCGTCGGTGTCCATGCTCACGCTATCCTCTTCGGCGACCACGGTCGAATCTGTTGCAGTGGAATCAGTAGTTGAGTCGGTCGCTACGGATGGGTCTGTTACTTCCTCCACCGCAGGCTCCACCTCGTAGTCATAGCTCACCATGGAGCCTTCGGCAGGCAGTTCGGCAAAACCGAACGCATTATCCAGCCACATATCCTGGAAAATCTCCTTCATTTCCTGCGGTAATGCAGCATACTCGTTGGGATGGCAGGTGTGATACAACTCTCCTTTCCATTCAAAAAGCTGCGCCGGGCCGGCTTTCTCGCGCGACCATGCGAAAGCCTCGTTGAAACTCATATCATCCGGCGCATTCACAATGCTGAGGTGGTCGGGTATGAGAAACACATTGGGCTGGCCGGCGGGGATCGAATCCTGTACCGGATTGTTTTCCGCAACGACCGTATCGGCAGGGGCAGTGGATTCGGTACTGTCCGACTTCGCTTCATCATCGCCAGCCGGAACGCCGCCCGGCGTGGTTTCATCCTTTTTAGTGTCGTCGCCCGTATGCACGTCGCCCGTATGCACGTCGCCCGCATACGCGTCGTACGCGATCGCGCCCATACCCGCGGCAGCGCCCGCGGCGATGGCTGTACCGGCTTTGCCTTTTGATTTTTTAGGGGTAACGGTTGCTTCCCGCGACAGCTCGCTGTCTTCTTCGATAATCTGGGTTTGCTCTGACATGGTCGTAGATTTTAGAAGTTTTCATTCATTTGAACCTTTATCGGAGCCGCTTTCAGAAGGTCACCGATTTTTTTGAAAAAAATTCTAAAACCATCTTGCTTTGCATTTCGGGCACTTTTTGAGGTGCTCGCAATCGTTCCATGTCAGCCAGTCGTAGTCGCGGAGCGGTTGTTGACAGGCCGGGCATACCCACAGGCGGCGTATATCTTCCTTCCATTTCACACGCCGGTTTTCCAGCCCGTAATGTCTGTTCATCAACAAAATGATCACCCGCCCGATGTACGGAATGGCGAGCATCACGTCGATCTTTTTCTGAATGTCGATCATCGCCACGCGCTCGTCTTCAAGCTTTTGCCAGACCGGGCGCATTTCTCCAAACTCGAAGGTGTAATCGTCGGGCTGCTTGTCGAAGCGGAATATCTTGCTGGCTTCAAAAGGCATTTTGCCCAGCAGAATGCTGCTGCGCGGGGTAAACTGCGTCTTCCGGATGCGAACGCCGTCCACAAATGTGCCGTTCGACGAGTCGTTGTCTTCCAGAATCCCCGAATGGTCGGGGCCGAGGGTTGCCAGGGCGTGGTAGCCGCTCACGCTCGGATGGTCCACCACAATATCATTATCCGGCTTGCGGCCAATGCGTAATTTCTGCGGACTCATGGTAGAAATGGGCTATAATGTTCTCAGGGCTGGGTCAATGGCGTGATCTGCTCCGCTTTGCGGATGGGGTAACTGTTATTTCCGATATGGAGGCGATATTGCTTCGTGTCCACATCGTACGCGATGCTGATCTTCTGCTGCTTTTCAGTCAGCTTGTCGGAGTATATTTCAAGAATGTCGTTGAAGCGGTAATGTGAGCGGTATTCCCTGCTTCTGATGATCGTAGCGTCGATCAGCTGCTTGTCTTGCAAAACCGGTTTGAAATCAACGGTTTTCCAGCTTAGCAAAGGCACGCGGAACACCTCGTTGCGTTCGTCCACGCGGATTTCCTGGTTACCAGTCGCATTATTACCCGCCGGGTTTATGTTATTCCAAACAGTCCACACGCCAATGATCAGGATCGCAACAGAAGCTGCAATGGCTGAATATGACCAGTTGCTCCATTGCAGTTTACGCAGAATGCCTTTTTTCTTCTTCGAACTGCTTTCGTCCGCAGCGATCGGTAGGGCATCCAATTCATGATGAAATGTCGTGAACATTCGGCGGAGGTCTTCTTTTTCTGCCTGGCTGCTGATGAGGTTTCGCACGGCTTCCTGCGCTTCCATTTCGAACCGAAAATCGGGATTGGCGGCCATTTCTGCTTCGAATGCGATCTTTTCCTCAGGCGTAAGCATGTCGTCGAGGTAGCGGTCAATGCGTTCGGTTTTGTCTTCGTTTTCCATGGGGTCAGCTGTAATGTTGTTTCAGCACATTTTTTCCCAGAAACCGCGCTTTGTCCATACACTTGTTCTTCTGGCTTTTGGCAGAATTTTCATCCGCAAAACCAAGCTTCGAAGCGATCTGCGTCATCGTCAGCTTTTCGTAGTAAAAGGCTTTCAGCAGCAGCATGCATTTTTCACCTATTTGTGCCAGCACTTTTTCAAGCGCGGGCAGGTAGGGTGTGCTGTCGTCCTCCTCTTCGATCACCGCCGTTTCCAGGTCCTCGTCGAAACCCGTCTGCATTTGTTTTCCCTTCTGCCGCAGCCGGTCGATCCACTTGTAATAGCAAACCGAGTACAAATAGGTAGAAAGCCTGCTGCTCAACTGGTCCAGCCGACCACCCCTGATCTGCAAAACGACCTCCATCATACAATCCTGGTACACGTCGCGCGCGTCGTCATCGCTTCCGCTGTTTTTCAGTACCAGGTGCAGGATTTTACCAAAATTATCCTTGTAAAAAAGCCCGAGGGCCTTTTCATTGCCATTCTTGATAGCCTGGATCAATGGAAAATCCGGAGAACCGATTTCTGTTGTCATAGGTAAGTCGTGAAGAAGAGGGAAACGTCACTATTAATTTAAAATATTTTCCTTTTAATATTCATAACAAACTGATTATAAAATCATTAGACAACAATCAGATACATCATCGGTTACAAAAAAGCGAACGAGGAGTGGCGCGAAGCTCCGCTTCGTGCTTAATATTCGCAGGGCTCTGGCCGGTCGTGCACACGTGACCGGCCAGAGCCCTGCGAATAACGTGCGCGAACGTCTACGTTCGCGCTATCGCTTAAATCTTGACCGCGAACGAAACCCCTAGGCTGCGGCCGTCTGAGCTCCAAACCCCGGCGCCGGGGTACATCGTAGGACGTTTGGTGAAGTATTGCTTGTTGGTGATGTTGTTCATACCGAAACGCAGCTTGTAATGCTGACCGAGGTAAAGCGTCGCATTCAGGTCGAGCAGACCGTAACCCGGCACTTTGCCGATAGTACCATTTACAGAAGGCTCTACGGTATTCAGCGGGTTAGCGAAGTTGGAGCTTACATAGCTATATTGAGCAGTTACCGAGAGTTTTTTATATTGAAATTGAATACCGTTTCTTGAAATCCAGGTAGGAACGCCTTCCACACGATTGCCGGATACGCTTTTGTTCTCACCGCCAGACACGGCTGTTCCGCGAACGTATCTGGCATCGAAATAGGATGTGGAAGTGAAAAACGAGAGTTCTGTCTGGGCTTCGCCACCATTGTATTGCCTGAATGCTGTGTATTCAAGATAAGCCTCTACGCCGCGGGTTCTGCTGTCGCCGGTGGTGGTGCGGTACAGGTAGGCGGTCCCGTTTTCGTCCTTCATCGACACAGTGCCCATCCGGTGGTTGATCATCACCTGGAACAGCCCGATATCATATTTCAAAACATCTCTGATATTACCGCCGACACCCGCTTCCAGGTTGTAGCCCGTCGCATCTTTCAGGTTTTTGTCCACCTTTTCCAAAACCGACCCGGGAATAATGTCCTTGAAAACCACCGGGCGGTAAGCCTGCGAGAAGCCTGCATAAGCCCTGCTATGCTCCCCGATCTTGTATTGCGAGCTAAGCCCGAAGAGCGGGAAGCTGTGCCTGATGGTATTGGGCAGGTTCTGCGGATCGTAGTAAGTGATCTTGCCCGTCATGTCGGTACCGCCTTTCTCCACACGTACACCTGGCGAAATGCTCAGTCGCGGGGTAATGAAAATGAGGTTTTCTACAAAAACGGCTATGTTATTGGTGGTCAGGTACATATCGCGACCGAACTGAGGGTCGGTTAGCGACAGGTCGAAATCACTGCCCGTCGTGCCTTTGCCCAATTGTCGGCGACGGAGCTTGTTGTGCATGTACTGAACGCCGCCCGAAACCACATGGCGGAAACCGAGGAAATCGTACTGATGCACAAGGCGCAGCTCGGAGGTGAAGCTTTTGAAATGATCAATATCCACCTGGCGCGTGCGGTAGGCATTGGTAACGCGGCTGATCGTGTCGGGAACATTGGCGAATGCATCGAACATCACGCTGTTCCGCGCACCGTAAACGCCCGAGGTGGTCAGTTTCAATTGCGTATTCGGGTTGATTTTCCAGTCCAGGACGATCGATGGCACATAAATGTCCGGATTGAAATAGTTACGTGAGCGGGTCGACTGGCGCGGGTCTTCTTTAAACATCGCGTCGGTCAGCGGCCCCGGGATTTGGTATACATATTCAGAACGGCCGAGCTCCGCTTTGATGCGGAAAGATTTACTGAATTCGTACATCAGGCTCACGTACTGCGACTCAGCGTCAGACTTTGCATTCTTGCGATAGCCATTGGAATGGCGCTTCTGGTAATAGGCTGAGTAGGTCAGCTTGCCCACCTTGCCGCCAATGGCATTGTAGGAGCTGAAAAGCCCGAAAGAACCTGCCCAATTAACGGTTTCGAACGTGAATGCTTTGGTCGTATCCGGGCTTTTAGTCACGTAGTTGATCATCCCGCCGAACTGCGCGCCGTATTGCAATGAGGATGTTCCCCTTACCAGCTCCACGCGCTGGATCGATTCCATAGCCGGACTGTAGTGGCTCGCGGGATAGCCGTACATGTCGGAGTTGGTGATGATGCCGTTCTGCCGGATGTTGTATTCCCAGGATCGGTGCGGGTCGAGGCCTCGGGTGGAAATATTGACCTGGTTGCCGCTGCCGTCCATATCGTACACGAATACGCCCGGGATTTTGGCAAAAATCTGCCGGCCCGTTTTCTCCGCGATATTGCCGTTCACGCCGTCGATCTGGACCACTTCGCTCTTTTTACCGGCGGTAATGTAAGTGTTATGGACGTCGGGGAGGCGTTCTGTGTGGATAGTATTCTTGCGTTCGCCTACGGTAACTTCGTTGAGGTCAAGCACTTTGTGGTAATCCTTCGTTTTGTCGGTTTGCGCCTGGGCACTTGGGAGAAGGGTGCAGAGAATGAGGATAATTAAGTAAAGTTGTTTCATTAGCGTTTGTACTTTCTGATGCCACGGCGGCCGCCGGCCGTGAAGACACCGTTGCGGCCGACCGCCAATTTAGTATTGTTCGGTACCAGGGTGGAAAGTGCGCCAGCTGTGCCAAAACTCCTGGTAGGCGTTAATGCGTTTCAGGTCATTGCCGGTGCCGGTGAGGCGTCTGCCGAGTAGGTCGTGGGAGCCGGTTTTGGTAAAAATGGTGTCGTTTCTGAATGTAAATGGCTCATTGATTGCTTTATCGAATGCGAAAAAGCTGTTGTTGTCGGCACCGAGTACCAAAGCAACGGCGGCCGGCCCTACCTGGCTGTTGATGATGCGCTCCTTTTTGAGGCGGTTCCAGTCGAATGCCTTGGCTGCGCCGCCGGCCTGAATGCCCACTACCCACGATTTTTCTTTCCACGGAAGCGTGTCGGTTTTAGTGAGTGCCGACTTCCCGCGACCAGATTCGTAGCGGCTCATGGAGTCGTATATGGCCTTATAAACCGGGTCGGGCTGCATTACCTTGCTATTTGGATGCAGTTTCAGCCATTGGCTCAATGAAGTTTGGGTACTGGCAAGCTCGGGAAGCATTTTGCCTTTCAGCGGACCGGCGATCGCCTCGCCGTTGACCTGCCGCCACCAGCTGCCGGTTTCGCCGTCTTCGAACATCGCATTGAAATGGTCCATTCCCACGAGCCTGAAAACCTCCGGTTTGCCATCGACCGTTGGCTCAAAAACCCGGCCTGTACGGCAAACGGTACAATAGGTTACCATGATGGGCTTCCCGCCGAGCACGTCGCGTACCTGATGATGGTAGCCAATATATTGGATCGGATAGGCCTTTGCTTCGCCATTATGCTCCACGCCGATCACCAGTCGGTCCATATCTACTTTATTAGTTGCCGCATCGTGCTGGATTACCTGCGAAGGTTGGTAAAACATCGTATCCGCAGCCATTTCGAAGTTCGTCGTGTAAGTAATGCCTGCCGCCAATAGCAGAAAAATGGCAGGCAGCCATTTCATTTTACCCGAAAAAACTGAAAACCCACCGACCACAACCATTGCCCAGAACAATATCCGTAGCGGCCAGCGCCATGTATGGAGTATATAGGAGGCATCAATGCTATTCATCTGCTGGCTGCCCGGCATGGGCATAATGAAGTAGACCTTCGCGATTTCGTAGAGGATAACACCGAGAATTCCGAGGTAAAAGAGCTTCTTCATATAGGATATTTCGAAAAAGAATCAGTGGAAGAGGCGCAGCGCGCCGAAAGAATTGTAGCAATTGTAAGAAATGGGTCCGCCAAGCGGCGAACCCGTTTGCCCAATATATTAACCTATGATAATACGCAAAACCACGTTCATTTGCTTCTGAATGTGACAAACAGCGCGACCAGGAAAGGCAGCGAGAATACCAGCAGGGCATTCCCGAAACCACCCAGCACCGTCACCAGGGAGCCAATGAAAAACACCGCCGTCGCGGTAAAGAACCGCCCGACGTTAAAACAAAAACCTGTGGCCGTGCCACGCACCGCAACCGGAAACAGCTCGGGAATGTAGCTGGACAATGCGCCCTGGCTGATCCCGAAGCAGAATGCCAGCATCGCCGTTTCGATGTAAATGATGCTGGAAAATGTGCGGTTGGTGATAAACAGCACGCCGCATAGCACTACGCAGCCAGTGAATGTGGCTATCAATGTATTTTTCTTGCCAAACCGGTTTATCAGAATGCCCGAAAAAATACCACCGGTGATGCCGCCCATTCCGAGGAGGATCATCAGCAACCCGCGCTCCTTCTGGCCGTCCTGCCCGCTCGCGAGCAACGACTGCGCCCACGTAGGCAACCACGAGAATATCCCCCAAAGTCCAATAAGCACCGCACCGAAAATCAGTGAGCCTTTAATGACATTAGGCCGGTTTTCAGCGTCGAAAATCCCCTCACTACCTTTCTGACCATCCCTCACTTGCTTTATACCTTTCCACCTATCCGATTCCGGCAAAAGCAGGAAGATCAGCAATGCCGCCACAACCGGGATCAATCCGATGCCGAATGCCGTCCGCCAGTCCGAAAACAGCAGGTTCAGACTGCCGGTGGTTACGATCCCGATGGGGAAGCAAACCGCCAGAATGCCGAGGATTACGGCCTTGCTACGCACATCCCATATTTCGGAAATATACACGGTCGTGATCAGCAGCACGCCGCCCACGCCCATTCCGGCCGTGAAACGAATGGCTAGCAAAGAGTACCAATCGGGCACGATGGTAACGAGGCAGGTGGAAACGCCGTACAATGCGGTCACCAGCGTCAGCGATTTCTTCCGGCCGATCCGATCGCTTACGACGCCGAACAGCAATCCGCCACACATCCATCCGTAGAGAAATATCGCGTTCACATACGCCCCTATCTCGCCCAGCTTCGCCTCACTCACCGCCGCGCCTTTCAGCTCGGGAATGGCTACCGGCAGGTATACCGACATCAGCGTCGAGACCGTGCCGCTTAATGTATAGGCGACCACACAAAGCGCGAATGCAAGCCATTTCCGGCTTACGCTGGTGGATTCTACGCGGGTTATTTCCAGAGTTTCCATAGCGGTTTAGCGGAAAAGTTGGTCGAAATTCAGACTGATATAATACAACCCTCCCACAGCCGGTGAGCCGTATGCCTGCACGATGTATTTGTTGGTGATATTGGAACCACCCAGTTTAACAACCGTTTTCAGGCTGGGAATGCGATAGCTAACCTGCGCATCGAGCAAGTTGTAGGCATTCACGCGGCCCGGACGCATTTCGGTAAATGTGCCGTACCAATCGAATGCTTCCTGCCAGTGCCAGGCCACATTGAAACCGATGCGATCTGTCAGGCGTGAATTGCCGAAAATCACATTGGACTTCCATTTCGGCGTGTTGAATGCCGGGATATTATTCGGATCGGCCTCGCCCATGTTGAAATCGATCCAGGTTGCATTCGCCGATACTTTGTAGTTTTTAGGTAAAGAGTAGGTCAAACCGGCGCTTACACCCTGGATCGACACTTTGTCTTTCGCATTGGTATATAACTGGTACAACTGCCGTCCCGCTCCCAGCAACTGCATAGCGGCCTCCTGGTTCACCGAGCCGTCGGCAGCCAAAATATTGGATGGCGCCGCAGCTACCACCGTGTTGATAATAAAATCAGTATACCGGCTGTAATAATAGTTCACATCAAATAACAGTTGTTTCGCAATCAGTCCCTTATACCCAATCTCATAGCTTTTCACTTTCTCCGATTTGATATAAGGCACATTCGATTTCACCAGCTTGTCCTTGTTGTTCGCAACGGCCTGGGGGAACGGGACTCCTTTTTGCATATCGGCTCCGAATGCCGCCGCAAATTGTGAGAACGAAGCAATCGTCACCGAGTTGGAATAGGCATTCAAACCCACAGAATTGACGGGCGCACCGCCGAGAATGATGATCGGGCCAACATTCAGCTTGATATACTGATCGCCGATCGTCGGGTTGCGAAAGCCGGTTTGGTAAGATGCGCGGAAATGGTGGTTTTCGCTGGGGGAGAAAACGGCGGAAGCACGCGGCGTGAAACGGCCATCGAAGTTCTCGTTCTTGTCGTAACGGCCCGAAACGGTCAGTTTCAAACGATCTTTCCAAAACGATTTCGAAGCCTGGGCAAAAACGCCGTACTCTTCGTTGGTCAGGTTTTTATCCTTGTCGTCGAAAAGCGTCCCGCCCGTGTTGAGAAAATACTTCCGGTAGTTGGCGCCGACCTGGAAATTGACCACTCTCAAAAGTGAACTGAAATCGTACATTCCTTCCACGTGATTCAGGCTGCACTGGCTGAGAATACCGGCACCTGCCAATCCACGTGTTTTAATCAACTGGTCTTTGGCTGTATTAAATGCGTCGGAACCCGGCGCAATGCGCCCCTGATCGGCGAAGCCGCGTGCGGCGGTATGGTTCTGCTGCGCGACACCGGTAACCGCGCCATTATAAGCTGCCGCGTACCTCGCAAACCAGGTCGAATCGGCTTTGTTGGGAGCGACGGTGTTGCCCGCGAGGTCTTTCACCCAGCTACGGTTGATCTGCTGGCCCAACGCCCGGGTATTGTAGGAATTGGTGGAATACTCGTGGTTGGTATAGGCACGCACGTAGAAATTACTTCCCCGGAGTTCCAGCCTGTGCTGCACGAATTTGAAATCGTTGATCACAAACCGGTTTGAACCGGTATACTGAGCCGTTCCCTGGTTGAAGTTGCCCTGGTAAATGGCTTCCAGCTTGTCGGTGATGCGGTAATGCAGCGCACCGCTCAGTTTCAGGCTGTAAACACCATAGGTAGCAAGGTCTTTTTCCTCGTAACCCGTGCGCGACACGCGGCCGATGTTCGGCAATGTCTGCGCCACTTCGTCGCCGTAGATGTTCAACGCATTCCGGCCGGGGTTGTTGGGACCGCGATTTTCCGGGTTGGTATTCGGATCAATGTCGGTGTAATCGTTGGCATACCAGTCGGTCCCTTTCAGATAAGATGCATTTACTTTGAATGCGAGTTTGTTGTTGAAGGCTTTCGCGTAACGGATAGCCAGGTCGTAAAGCGGCTTCGCTCCAAGGCCGGTACCATCGCCGAGGTGATTGATACCAAACTTCGTCTGGGCGCTCAGTCCCTGGTATTCAAATGGATTTTTGGTGCGTGTATTGAGCATTCCGTTGAATGCGATCGGGCCGTACAATGCGGAGGCTGCGCCGGGGATCAGTTCCGCACTTTCGACATCGATATCGTGCGGCCCGAAAAGATTGCCCATCGCAAACCCAAGGCCGGACGGCTGGTTATCAACTCCATCCACGAGTTGCAAAAAGCGGCTGTTGCCCGTTGTATTGAACCCGCGGGTGTTGATTTGCTTGTAAGTCAGACTGCTCGTTACCATATCGAGCGATTTCAGGTTTACCAAACCATCATAAAAATTGGCGGATGGCGTCTGCTGAATTGCGCGGGAATCCATTTTTTCGATGCTCACCGGCGACCGCAAAATGCTCTCTTCCACGCGTGAAGCCGTTACCACCACCTGGTTCAGCTCCTCGATCGACGGTACCAGGTTGATCCGCAACGCTTCCGAAGAAGCCACTTCTTTTTCCTGCCTCGCATAGCCCACGAGCGAGATGATCAATGTAGCGGGGATATTGGTTTTTAATTCAAAATAACCCTCAGTATTGGTAACGGCACCGGTATTCTTGCCCTTGACAGAAACCGAAACGCCCAAAACCGGCTTTTGCGACTCATTGTCAAAGATATGGCCCGAAATTTTCGTGTTCTGCGCTTCCACAATCTGCGCGGCGGCGCCCGGCGTGAAACACAAAGCAATGATGATGTATAGAAGAGGTAAAATTCTTTTCATAGGTTCGATTTAAATAGATCAGGAAGGTTAGTTCTGTTTTTTCAAATGGTCGTAACCGTTGGTCAGCCGGTTGTAACCGTGGTCCACTAAACGTTGGCCAAGGCCGGTATAAAATTGGGGGTCAGCCGGCGCCACGGTAGCCATACCGTCGACGTACCGGTTGTAAAGACAAAAAAGGCCTGCGATTAGTACCGTATCGTGGATTTCCACGTCCGTAGCACCCTCCGCCTCAGCATTCGCTATCGATTCGGCCGTTACTGCCTTGCCGCTCACCTGCACCTGCTTCGCGATTTTCAACAAAGCTTTCATTTTACTGCTCACCGGGGCTGCGTCGATATCCTGTTTCATGATCTCACAAGTTTCGGTTTCCCCCAGCAGCAGATCCGCGGCAGCTGTGTGTGCAGCAGTGCAAAACCGGCATTCATTGTTATGCGATACGATGGTCGCGATCAGTTCACGCTCCGCGGGCGTCAGCGAATTCTCGCCACGCAGAATAAATTGCGTCAGCTGACGTATAGGCTCGGCAGTTACCCGGCTGTATTCCAGCAATCCGGTAATGCCGGGCAAATGCTCCGGTAGTGGGATATGTGGCATGAGTGCTTTTGCTTAATGATTACGCCTCGATGGCATCTTGCTTGATCGGATACCGTACATAACCCGTAAACGCCATACGTTGCCCCATTTCGCGGTAGGCCTCGTTGTCTTGCGGTGCCCAGGTACCCAGTCCGTCCACATAGCGGTTGAACATGCAGAATGCTGCGGCAATGAGTACCGTATCGTGGATCTCCTTGTCGGCGGCACCTTCGGCTCGGGCCGCAGCAACGTCGGCGTCGGTCACTTCCTTGCCGCTTTTTTGCACTTTGGCAGCGATATTCAGCAATGCGCGGAGTTTGGGGGACACCTCAATCACCTGGAAACCCTGTTTGATGTCGTCGATCAAACTGAGGTCACAGCCTAAATGCGCCATCGCAGCCGAAGCGTGCGACGTATGGCAGAAATGGCAGTTGTTGAGGTACGATACGTGTGCCGCGATCAGTTCGCGCTCACCACTTGTGAGCGGCGATTCGCCGCGAAGCAGCGTTTCAGCCAATAATTGCAGCGGGCCAGCCGTTTCAGGCCGGAAGTTAAACAGTCCGACAATGCCGGGCAGCGATTCATCGGGTAGAGCAATATGCGCCATTGTGAGGGAAGATTTCTGGGTTAGTAAATCGGTCTTTCCTCCTGTGTGCGGCATTCACATGTGCAGCCGGGAGCATATACGCATCCACACATACGCGCGGGGAACGCAAGGCTCTTTACAGGAAGGATGAGAGGGGATGAACTAGGCCAGATCCGGCGGCGGGGATGGTATAGAAGAATATCTTTCAGGCAGAATAGATCTGACGGGAAATTGCAGGGCCATATCATCGGATGGCTCCCATTCCAGCACATAAAACGTATGCTGGCGACCAGCAGTCATGTATTCTTTAAGGAAATTCTTTAAAATGCTCGAATGCGCGTCTTTTTGTGGATCTAATGCCTGGCCGGTAACCTGATCGTTGATCTTCGAAACGAGGTCAGAAAAGCGGTCGCGGGCGTTCTGGTCAAACTCACAATGCACATATAACGTATCGTTGATGAGCTGCTGGCTTTTCATCTGGTAAAACTGCCCTTCGTGCTCGATCTGCCCCTGGACAGGCTCCGGTGCGTCCCAGTCATTCTGGTAAGGGACAGCCACGGGCACTTTGATCACAATATCCACAGAACCTGCCGCCTGCTCCACCAGGCCCTTTCCCTCAGAACTGATGGTATAGCGCTCCTCCGACAGGTAGACTATCGAATAGCCCACCATATTGTAAAGCAGCAGCCCCAGCAACAATATGGAAATGATCCTGCGCAATGTTGAAATATTGAAATTTTATGCTGTATGTACAAATGTATGGAAATGGTATTGAAATTTATGGAAGTAATTTAAAATTTTTGGTGTTTACCTCCCCGGGGCACATCGTTGGTAAGGGAGTCGCCCCCAAGTACTACATTTGTTCTGAACAATTCCTTATTAAGCCAAAACAACACAATGCCTTTCGTCAACTTCAAAACCAATAAAGTAATCAAAATCTGGGATGGAATCTATGGCACGCTGGGCCATTCGGAGCAGCAGACCTTCGGGCATTTTACGATCGATGCCGGAACGGTGCTGCCCGAGCATAGTCATTTCCATGAGCAGTGGTGCCATGTGCTGGAAGGCGAGCTGGAGTTTACCGTAGACGGGGAGACCGTGCTGCTCACGCCGGGGATGACGGCCCACATTCCGCCGCACGCGCCCCATTCCGCGATCGCGCATACGCAATGCAGGGTGATCGATTGCTTTACGCCCGCGCGCCAGGATTTTATTGAGCTCGAAAAGCAATCGTAACTCAGAGCCTTACGCCGGTGGTCCCACCTTTTTCCATGGAAATATCAATGGGCGCATTGGTTTTCCAGGCGCCGCGGGTGAAATCCGGGACATCGATGGAGTTGGAGCGGTGCGCTACCGACCATTCGCTGAGCGGACCAATGGAACTCCACAACGCAGCGTCGTACACGTCCTGATCGAGCGGTAGGCCGTTGCGCAGACAGTCGATGGTGCGCCAGTCCATGAGGAAATCCATGCCGCCGTGGCCGCCGACTTGTTTGGCAACCTCGCCTATTTTCTTCACAATAGGCGGTGTATGCGCTGTTTCGAGCGCTTTGTATTCTTCGGGCGAAAGCCATTCATGGCCTTTGGAAATCCGTGCCGGTTCGGGGTATTTTAATGCGGCGCCTTTGGTACCGCTCACAAGCTGAATGCGGGAGTACGGCCTCGGCGACGCGACGTCGAACTGCACCACAATCGTTTTACCCTTTTTGGTCCGGATCGTCGAAGTGTTCATCATCCCGTTAAATGGCTTCCCTACGAACGGTTTGAAATCCGGATCACTTATAGCCAGGCGTTTAGCAGTATCGCCCATCACAAAATCGTTGTTCGACATCGACACCAGGTAGTCCATCGCGTCGCCGCGGTTGATGTTCATTACCTGACAAATGGGCCCCAAGCCATGCGTGGGATAGAGATTACCAGTCCTTTGCGAAAGTTCTTTCAGCTCCCAAAACTGGTAAAAACGCTCCTTGTCAAATACATATTCCTGCAAATTGTGAATATAGGCGCCTTCCGCATGGACGATCTCCCCAAAGAACCCGTTGCGTGCCAGATTTAATGTAAGCAGCTCCGAAAAGTCGTAGCAACAGTTTTCGGTCATCATGCAATGCCTGCGCGTTTTTTCCGAAATCTCTACGAGTTCCCAGCATTCATCGATCGTCTTGGCCGCAGGCACTTCCACACACACGTGCTTGCCGTGGTTCATCGAAAACACGGCCATCGGCGTATGCAATGCCCATGGTGTCAGAATGTAAACAAGATCCAAGTCGCCTCGCTCGCTCAGCTTTTTCCAGGCATCTGCGTGGGTATGGTAGCCCTGCGGCTTGTGGCCATTACCGGCCACCAATTGAATCGCTTCGTTTACTTTCCCTTCCCGCAAATCACAAACCGCCCTGATTTCCACGCCTGCGATCTTGTTCAGGCGCTCCACCGCCGCCATTCCGCGGTTTCCCAGGCCGATAAAGCCTACCCGCACCGTTTCAAGCTTCGGGGTAGCGAAATTGCACATATTGAATTGCTGCGGACTCGTCGCGTTTGCCAGCGGCATTCCGGTCGCCCCTGACGGCAATGCCGCCGAGGCAAGTCCGAGACCGGTCATTTTAATAAAATCTCTGCGATGCTGATTCATCGGCGGCGCGGGTTATGCATTTGAAATGGATTCGCTCAAAAACTGCGGTGTATAACCATTTTCTTTCGCCCAGCGGACTGCGGTGAGAATTTTGTTCCGAAAATCGGGCTGGTAGTTGAAATAGGACGGATAGAAATATTGCTCATGTACCAGCAAATCGAGGTAGGGTGGCTTGGAACCGCTCTTTTCATGCTCGTCGAGGTGCGGTTTGATATCTTCCAGCTTTTTGGTATCGATCACGATGCTGGCACGCACGAAAGTGATATCCTCTGCCGTGTCGCGCCATACAAAGCGCTTTTTGAGATGCCTCCGCTGCTGGGCTGTGAGGTAGTATGAAGCAGATGGCAGGTTATCGTCCACATTGAAATATCCAACCTGCCCCACGTAACCCGCATCACGCATGGCCCGCGAGCCTTCGACAGTCGCTTCGCCCCAGTGAATGGTCGTCACCGAATGCATAACTTCCTGACCGGCAAACCTTCGGATTTCATTCATAATAAGGTCACAATCGCGTTTCACCTCCTCATAACCAGCATTCACATACGGCATGTCGGGAAACTCCTGCAATGCATGGAAGCTAAGCCGAAGCCAGTCTGCATTCGCTTTCCATTCATTTTTGTATTGGTCTGTAAAATCAGAGAGGTTGAATCCGTCCGTCTGGTAAAATAAGTTTAAATGGATTTTGGTCCCGTATTCCGCATTGACCTGTTTCAAAAAACCGAGATAGGGGTTATCGAAAAGGGAGTGATAGTGCTCTTTATTCTGCTGAATGTCACGCAAAAACCAGATATTATCATCAATCGACAACCGGTAATGCCCGGCGAAATCACTAAGCCAAAAAACATGAATGCCGATTTTTTCGCCGCTCACCCGATCTACCGCTTCCAGCCGGTTTTTATGTCCTTCTAAAAACACCTCTGCCTCGAAATGGCCGTCGGCACGCTCGGCTTGCACGCCATTTACAAAGATTTCAGCGTCTTCCGGCGCGGCAACTTTTACCGTAATTTTCAGTTTACCATCTAAAAAACGGCCGTCGAAGGCATGGAGCACGTCTCCTTCAATGGGAGCAATGAAGTTTAGTGGGTTATTCTGCATGATGAAAGTCGTTAGTAAGTCGCCCTGCCGCCCGAGAGATCGAATGTAAAGCCGGTTGTAAAACTATTCTCCGGTGAAACAATGAATGCGGCCATGTTAGCAGCTTCTTCGAGCGTGCCGCAACGTTTCATGGGAATTTTGTCGGTCATGTATTTAACCTGCGCTTCGGGCATTGCGTCCACCAGGGGTGTCCGGATCACCGCCGGCGCCAATGCATTCACAGTGATGCCAGTCTCGGCATATTCTTTCCCCTGCACTTTGGTCATCCCGATCACCGCCGCTTTCGAGGCCGAATAGGCCAGCATACCGGCGTTTCCTTCCTTTCCGGCAATGGACGCAATGTGTAGGATCCGGCCGTAGTTGTTTTCAAGCATGTACGGAAGCACCGCCTTCGCCGTATAAAAGCTAGCCATGAAATTGATATTGAACACCTTCTGCAAATTGACCGTATCTACCTCGTGACTTTTGATGTTGGTAGCACCCGTAATCCCGGCACAGTTGATCAGGATATCGATTTTACCAAAACGCTTCGCCACGCGCGCCACCGCCGCCGCAACCAGCTGCTCGTCGGTAACATCCACGCCGATGAGCTCCTCGCGCTCCTCATTACCTACGAATTCGTCATCCAATGCCTGCTCGTTCAAATCGAGCAAACCTATTCTGGCGCCTTCATTCAGTAACTTATGGGCGATTACGAGCCCAAGACCGGAAGCGGCACCCGTAATGACGGCCACCTGATTCTCGAAAGTGTTCATTTTACCAGCGCGTTTAGTGGTGTATTTAGTTTTGCTGGTTTTAAAAATACTCTTTTCTTTGTTTCTAATCACGCTTTCGATAAGGTTGTTTCCAATGACCTGATTTCCCACGTTTCGTCGTTTAACACATCCAATACCCTCTGATTTAATTCCTTAATATAGGAAACCGATGATGGATCGGGTATATACGCCGCCTTGCGTGCAATGCTGTTTTTAAGGATGCCGCGGGCCATTAGCAGCTCCTTCTCTGCATAATGGAACAGTTCCATGTTTTGGAGGGAGAAAAATATCTGGGGCATCACCTTTTCGAACAGGTCAAAAGCCTTTTGGTGTGCGCCCTGGTTGCGCAGCGTGAACACTTTCTGCAAAATGTCCGATACCGCCAGCCCCGGCATTACACCGCGGATACCCAGCGGAATCAATTCGAGCATATACAATCCTCCCCAGCCTTCAAAAAGCCCGATTTTCCCGCCGGTTTCTCTGATAATACCTTCAAACTTGGGCGCACAAAGCGGCTCTTCGAGTTTGAGGTATTTAAAATTCAGGTTTTCAGCCATTAATTCAGTGATAAAACCAACGCTGATAGATGAACCGCCGGGATTGAAATCCTGAATTAACACCGGGGTATCGGGTATGGACTGCAAAAATTCGGAAAGGTAGATTTTGAGCGACTCCTCCGGCAGGCTGAAAATCCGGGGCACCGCAAGCGATACCACATCCGCACCCGCAGCCACATTCGCCTGCGCCAGCCTGATCGCCTGTTTCAATGACGGGTGATTTGACTGCGCGACGATCTTCACGCGCCCGGCCGCATGCTCCACGGCTACGCGCACGACCTGCAATTTTTCGTCGTCGGTCAACTTGTAGAATTCACTGGCATAAGCAGGCAGGCATACCGCCTCGATGCCGCTCGAAACGGCAAAATCGATCAGGTCGCGCAGGGCTGCTTCGTCAATCTCTTCGTTTTCCGTAAATGGCGTCGGGATAATAGGCACGACGCCGAACAATTCGCTATCTGCATTCATACTCTTTGTTTTTTTATGGATTGACATTAACCAGTTCTTCCTCCTTCTTTTGCCGTGCCGCCTTGCTATCTACAATCGTGAGGATCAATGTGGAAGCGAGTACCAGCGCACCGCCGATAATGGCTTGGGTCTTCAATGTTTCACCCAAAACGAAAGCGGCGATAGGCAATCCCATGAACGTTATGAGGTAATTGGACAATGCGACCTGCGTGGCATCGAGATATCTGAGCACTTTAAAAAACAGCAGCATCGACAGGAAGTTGTGAAAGAGCGTGAGCGCGATCATGCCGGTCCAGGTTCTGGCGGTATAATCCGGTATCACGGAAAACATTTCCGGCTCGTAATACCACACCAGCGGCGCCAGCAGGATCACCATCACGAGGTAGGTGTAAAACACCATTTCCATCTCGGTGTATTGCTCGGCAACCTTTTTACAGCCTACATTATAATAGCCATTGCCCAGGATTGCGAGGAATATGAGCAGGTTACCCACCGCATATTGCGAGCTCATGTCCATGTTACGGATATCGTCCGTCGAGCAAAGCAGCACACCTACGATCGCGATCCCGAAGCTGATCCACCGAATGCGGTTCATTTTTTCTTTTAATATAAAAAATGCGAAAACTGCCGTCACGACCGGCAATGCGAGGATCAGGATGGCTGCATTGCTTGCAAGAGAATATTGCGTGCCCCAGGTCATCAGTACCTGAGAGGGAAATGCGCCTATGGCAGCCAGTTGCACGAAAATAAGAACGTCCCTGATTCTCTTATTTCCCTTTTTGAAGTCTCTCCATGCATAGGGCGCGAGAAAAATCGTAGCCAGCAACATCGGCAGCCACACCGTAAAATATGGCCCCACCTGATCCTGCGTAAGTTTAATGCACGTAAAATGGAACGACCAGATCAGGTTGCAGAAGAACAGGATAGTCCACGATAAAAAGGCTTTCTTCATAAGTGCGCCGTTAGGATTTTTCCGGTTTGATATTTTTTGAGCGCTTCGCAATCGAGCGCGACGCCGAGACCATCTCCCTGCGGCACTTTCGCGGCTCCGTTTTCGAATGCAATGGGTTCGGCCAGCAGGTCGTCCACCCGCACCAGTTCGCCGAAAATGTCCGACGGGATAGTACAATTAATGCTCGCCGCCGCGATATGCAGGCCCATTGCTTCCGAAACCCCCAAATCCACCTCCGACCCGCGCCAGCAGGGCTTGCCTTCCAGATGTGCGATCTCAGCCAGCAGCACACAATTGTATGCCGAGCCATTGAAATTGTAGCCATCAGCCGCGTCGGCACGTACGAACGTGATCATGTCGCGGATATCCTGCGTGTACGGGAGCGAAATGTGCCGGTATAATGGTATTCCAAGATGTTTTTTGAGGTATTTAAAACCTTCGACATCCGCATGCCGGACAGGGTCTTCCAACCCCAACATCACCTCCATTTCGACTCCTTCCATCAATTTCATCGTCGTGCCTACATCGTCCCAGCGCTGGTTCGGATCGAGCAGGACTTTAATACCCTTACCGCACTTCCGTTTGATTTCTTCAGTCCAAAGTCGCACCGGGTCTTCGTCGGAGCATTTGAATTTGAACACCTTATGGCCCTTCTGCATCGCTTCGAACGCCTTCTGAGCGGCGTCTTCCGGTGTTCGCCGGCCCGTCCAGCCCATGCAATCGACCGTTTCGCGGTAACCGCCTCCGAGTAACTGGTACACCGGCACATGCAACAGCTTTCCGGCCAGGTCGAGCACACAGCTTTCGAATGCCTCGTAAATACGCTGGTCGGTCACAGGCAGCCGGCGCCAGTTCAGTTTCAATATATCCTTGCCTACGAATTCCTGCATACTTTCGCGAATGAGGTCGCCGGAAGCGCTGCGATAGGTCTCGCCTATGCCTGTAAGCCCGTCCGCGAGGGTCATTTCGACGATCCATTTCGGCTGGTTGGCAAACTCCGTCCAGCTTTCGCCAGTCAGGAACTTTTGGGCGAATGCGCTGTCCTTGTCGAGTACCGTTTCCGAATTGAGGCTTCCCGGCCTGGCCGGCACGATCACTTCCGTGGCGCGGACCGATACGATTGTTGTCATTCCTGCGGGTATTTTTCTGCCAGCTTCCGAATGTCGTAGCTGAATTCGCTAAATGCCTTTTCCCATGCTTCGGCGCTTTCTTTGGTGTAGGGATAAAATCCCTGCGCATTGCCCACGCCCCTCGCACCCGAGGCTACCAATTTTTCCATCATTTCAGGGGTAGTCTGCCGGTTATCGAGGTCAGGGAACAGATCCTTCATTACCGTCAGATAAGCCGGAATGCCCGTCAGGTCCATGAAACGGAACGGCCCGGCGAATGTGATCCAGTAGCCCAGGTCGTTGCGCAGCGAGCGGTCGACGTCCTCGACCGTCGCATAGCCGTTTTCCACCAGATTGAATGCCTCTCGCAGCATTGCATACATAATTCGGTTGGTAATAAACCCGCGAATATCCTTCCGAAGCAGAGAAGGTTGCTTCCCCCAGCTTTCGGCCAGCTTCACCATCTCCCCGGCGTATTTCACATCCGAATCCTTTCCGCAAATCACCTCCATAAACCGGGTAATATGCGCCGGCTCCGCCCAGTGAATGCCCAGCAGCCTTTCGGGATGCCATAAACCGGCCTGCAAAACCGAAACCGGGATGGCCGAAGTGTTGCTGCCGATAATGGCGGTGTTTGAAAGCACATTTTCCAATGCCTTGTAAACGGCCTTTTTAGCCTCCACATCCTCGGTAATCGACTCGATTACCACTTCATGGTCGACCAGGTGTGCTATGTTGGTAGTAATGGTTAAACGTCCGACCGCCGTTTCGGGTAATTCTTTCAGCAGGCCTTCGTTGTGAAGTTCTGCCAGGAAGCCCAGAATACGTTTACGGGCAGGTTCAATCTCACTTTCTTCCCTGACCAGCGAGGTAACTTTATGCCCCGCCGCCAGGATACAAGTCGCGATGCTACTGCCCATTAACCCAAGTCCTACTGTGCCGATGCGTTCTTTTAAGCTCATTGTGATTAATGCAAAAACCAAGTGCGTAAACTAGCCGATCAGCGCAATGGCGTCGATCTCGATTTTGATGCCGTCCGCCAATACCGACTGAACGGTCGTCCGGGCGGGCAGAATACCTTTGAAAAACGAGGCGTAAGCGACATTATAGCGGTCAAAATCATTGATATCCTCCAAATGCACCGTGCATTTCATAATATCGTCGACCGTGCCGCCCGCCGCCTCCACGACCTTCTTCACGTGTTCGAGCGTAAGCAATGTCTCTTCCTCGATGGTGCCATGTTTTACCTCGCCCGTCGCCAGGTCCAGCGGCCCCTGCCCGCTCACGAACAGTAAGCCGTTTTTCAAAACACCGGCTGAATACGCGCCGGTGCTGACATTTTTATCCGGGTGCTTGATTTCTTGTTTGGGCATGGTGTGGGGCGTTTGCCGGGTTTTGTGAACGATTGGGCTGTTTGACCGCCGACCATGGACTGCCAACTGCCGATTACTTGTCGTTTATCTGATAAGATATTTTACTTCAACTGACTATCTCTCACTCATTCTGGCCATCCCTGACAACACCTGACTACAACCGCCCACCTATCTCCCACCCTGCGAAAGCCTGCAGAAACGTCACCAACGCTTCCGTTGCCTTACCGATCAAATGCGCGCCCTTTTCCGCTGTGGCTTTTTGAGGCTCTCCGCTGCTGCCATTGCTGGAAATGTACGCCGTTTGTTTAAAGAGTGTTACGCCCCGGTAAGGCTCATCGTCTTCCCAGGGAATGTAGCCATTGCTGGGTGGTCGTTCGGCGCGCGCAGCTTTCTCCATCCATACTTTTTCAGGAAAGAGGTGAAGCATCATGCTTGTTTCGTACTCGCAGGCGTGGCTCAGCGCGGGACTTTCCATCGGCGCTTCGCCGGCGAACGGCTTTCCGGCCATCTCCCAATACGTCACCAGGGCAATATTGACAGCATTTGCCTGCTCAAAATCGGCACTGAGGACCGCCAGGGCCTGTTTCACCGGGGTAATGTTACCGCCATGGCCATTCAACAGCACGATCCTTCGAAAGCCATTTTGCAGCAAAGAGCCCACCATATCCACAATTACCTGTGTGTATAATGCCGGATTGATGCTGATCGTCCCGCCGAACGACAAATGATGGTGACTGGAACCATACGGCAATGCCGGGCAAAGCAATATGCGATCAGGCAACGATGCCTCCGCGGCACCTGCAAGGTGCGCAACGATATCCGTATCCGTCGACACCGCCATGTGCGGCCCGTGCTGCTCGATCGCGCCGAGTGGAAGTATTACTACCACGTCTTCAATCAATGTCCGGATCGACGGATAATTCAGATTCGCGAATAACATAGCGGAAGTTCAGGACAGGCTGTTGATCAAAAGTATTGATTAATTTTTTGTTTACAAAATTTATATAAAATAGTTTACAAAAAAACTTTGGTAGTCATTTTATCACTAATTCTTCATGGCAAATTCATAAAGTAGCCGCAGCAATCCAGCCAGCTATTTTCTCTCGAAACCTAAAAATCAGGCTTGAATAACACGTCAAATGGCTGGTCAGCGACGTGATCGGACCTGTTTTCAATGCGATAGCTAACCACCTTAAGGTAAAGCTTTTGCCATAACCCGTACTCCACGTCGAATCGGCCGAGCATCGTATTGAGGCGATAGGGCATGTACTCCGAACGCCAGGCCTCGGAATAGGCCGTTTTGAGCTCGCCGGCTTCATCCATCACATCCACAAGCAGGCCATGACATGGATATGCGAGGTCATAAACCACGAAATCGTTCTTCTTCCGCACCAGCATCGACTCGTTCCACCTGTCGCACACCGTTTTAGCCCACAGAAAACGCGTCGCCGTGTAGGCCATCAACCTTGCAGTAACAATCATGGAGTGAATGAATGCGGTATCTTGCGAGCTGCATTTAGCCAATGCCCCGATCAGCTCTGCCTGCGCCGCCTCGCCTGATTTACGTGCATTCCGGAAATCGGCGGCATGTTCGTTCGTGTTTTTGAGGTAGTAAGGCAAAAACGGGTTCGACCAACTTTCGATGATCGTTCCGCGCGGCATGCCGTTCGTATTACGCCCGAGGCATTTATCGAGGGAAGCATTCGCAGCAGCAAGATGATCAAACGCCTTTTGCATTTCCCCGGCCACTTTCGGATACATCACGCGACTGTACATTTCCGTAAAATGCTTTTTTTCCGGCACCGATCCTTGCCATGCCCCGATGCAGCCGTAAGCCATAAACAGCCACGAAGCCCGCACAAACGGCTCCACCGGGTCCGTCCACACCGAATGGATGAACCCGAGTGCATGATGCTTCACCCCGGCTTGCAGGCAGAGATCTATATTGTCGTAGGTATAGGCGGCATCGGGATAGATATGGCCCCAGCCAGATACGGCAGGCTGGATAAAAAACGGCTTTTTCTCCCTCAAAATCGGGTTAAGATACCGGTTGATCTCCACCGTGTCCGGCTTGTATTCCCACAATACGGGGATTACTCCCTCCGGGATCCTTTTAATAATATCCGGATAGTAATTGTTCATATCCGTCCACGCAAGCACGGTTTTACCATACTTTTTCAACTCCCCCTCTACGAATGCAAGCTGCTGCACCCAAAGGTCTTCGGCATTGATACGCACGTCTTTATCGTCGGCAATACGCTTCGTTTCCCAGGTTTCGTCAAACCCGACATGGATAAATGGCCCCGGAAAAAGTTCGGCATATTGGCTGATCCAGTCTTTCAGCACTGCATTTGTTGCCGGCTTGCGCGGGTCGAGCTCGTGGCCGTACTGCCCGATCGCCAGACCAGCATATTGCTCGTTTCTCAGCAGTTCGTGCAAATGCCCGTATAAGTTCAGGAACGGCACCACGTCCATGTGCCGCTGCTTTCCATAGGCAATAATGTCGCGGATTTGCGCCTGGGTGTAACCCGAACGGTACCCGATTGCCGGATAGCCTTTCAATTCAATACTAACCTCATTATAAAAATAGTATTGGTTGGTCTTCCACCGTACCAGAAAGTCGATCTGCCGTTTGATTTCCGCGACAGTCGGCAGGCCGCCGTGCGCAAAATCCATCATCACTCCGCGGTAGGTGAGCGCAGGCCGGTCTTCGATCACTACTCCGGGGATAAATGCAGTTTTGCCCTGGCCGGTTATCAGCTGTCGCAATGTCTGCACGGCATAGTACAATCCCGCGGAAGTACGCGCATCCACACGTACACCCCTGCCCGAGATGGTCAGCTTGTAACGCTCCCTTTCACTCTTGCCGTTCATTTCAGAAACTTCCGGCAATGCACCACCTGGCTCCCGTACAACCCATTGAAATGTTGCCAGGGCAGCAGACGGCGCTTTTTTTATACTTTCCCCGGCAGACTCACCAAGCATGGCCTTCAACTCCTCCAGAGCAAATCGTACCTCACTAGGCGCCGAAGCGGGAATCCAAACGGTCAGCCTCGATACCGGCAGTTTTTCGTCCGTATAGCGTACCGTTTCCGGCTGCGGGAGAAGTACAGGTGTGTTTTGCGCAAAAGCACGGGTAATGAGCAGGCAGGCAATGAAAAGGCGGTTGAGCATTTGTTTAGTGTTCAGTTTTTATCCCACCAAAGCGGTGTCGCTGCATTGTCGGGCCCGCCGAGCATTTTAACGGCCTTTTCAACCTCAGCGGCATTGGTTTGTTTTTCAGTATCCAAAAAAGGCATCCGGCGAATGAATGTACCTTCCGGCAAATCTGAATTTTCACTGTGAACGACCGGATACAGCTTCGGAAGCCCTGTTCTTCTTACCTCAGCCCAGCCTTCCATGCCGTCCGGGAACAACGCGAGCCATTTCTGCTGTGCTACCTGCTTGCGCTGCATGCTTTCCGAGGTACTCCATTTCACGGGATAGTCGTTTACCGCAGGCGAATTCATCCCATCCTTTGGCGCAATGGGCAGGGCTGTATTCGAGATGTATTTCGCAATAGCCGCCTGGTCGGCGACACCCCATTGTGCCATGGAAGTTTGAATGCCTTTTTTGTAAAAATCTTCGGCCGTCCCGCCCATATTCCAGCCATTAAGGGCACCTTCGGCCCGAAGGAAATAGGCCTCAGCCGCGTGCAGGATGTTTTGCGGCACGTTGTAAGTGGTTTTCCAATCGTTTCCTACCCAGGTGGCCCAGCGGGTTCCCATATTGGAATTGAAAAGCCGGGAGTTGATATCGACGATTTTTTCCGACGTGAACAATCCGTTACGGACACCCTCGTAAGTCCCCGTCGAAACGGACGGTTGGAAATAAATCGGCAGTCGCGGATCTCCATACCCTTTCAGAATCGATTCCATCGAAGCACTCATGCGCACATCGTCCCAGCCGGCCGTAACGGCTAAACCATTGTACTCGGCATAAGTAGTGGTCGATTTCGGCATATATGCATCATCGGCGATGTCGGTAATCACACCTGCCGCAACAGCCGCTTCCGCCTGCTGCTTTGCCATTTCCGGGTTCACTTTCGAGATCCGCAATGCCAAACGCAAGCGAAGGGTGTTGGCAAATTTCATCCAGGCCGTCGCCGGCGCTGCATTTTTGTTATAAACCAGGTCGTAAGTACCGAACGGCTTGTCGCCTGAACGCGATTTGAGGACTGCCGAAGCTGCGTCCAGCCGTTTAAAAAAGTCGTAATAAACCGAGTCCTGCGGCGTGTAGGAAACATACCGCTTACCCGAAGCGGCATCGGAGTAGGGAATCGGCCCGAAGTAATCGGTAACGCGGTGAAACATCCAAACCCACCAGATGTTCGCCAGCGCATTCTCGGCGCTTTGCGTTTCCGTTCCGGCGATAATCGTTTTCAGTTGCGGTGCAGCCGCCGTGTACACCGGGTTCCAGCACGCGGGCATCCAATCCTGCCGGATCACGTAGCGGTCGGTCGGGAACGAATGCGCGGCTTGCGACAAAAACTGGGAGTACACCGAGGCGATCGTCCCCTCACCCACCTCGAAGTTGTCGGGACTGAGTGTTGGGCTCATTAACGCATAGGCGAACATGAACGGATATTCCTTGCTACCCACGCTGCTGATCTTGGTAGCGTCGGTATTCAGCGAATCGAAATTGTCGGTACAGCCCGCCAGGATAGCCACAATGGCCACTGGCAGCATTTTCGTGAGTCCCCGACCTATATTTTTAATCCTGGTCAACATAATGAGCTGTTTTTAGAATGATAGTTTGAGGTTCAATCCTATGTTCCTGGTCGATGGCAAATTAAAATACTCGATACCCTGATAATTGCTGTTACCGAAACTCATTTCAGGGTCGAAATCCATCTTCCGCTTGCCAATGCCGGGAATGTCGAGTATCGCATTGCCGCGGTAAATGAAGAAGAGGTTGCGGGCGACGACCGATAGCCTTGCCGAACTGAGCAAGCCGGGCAGGTTTTTGAAATCATAACCAAGCGATAATTCGCGTACACGAACGTTGGTGGCATGGTAAGTAAAAAACTCTCCCCAGGAGTAATCACCCTGCGCGACCGTCTGCCAGAATGCCTCCGCATTAACCGGTTTGGTATTCGGAGCCCCCTCAGCCGTTACACCTTCGACTACCCACGATCCCGCGTCGCGGAATTTTTCGGTATCTATACCCGTACCGTTAGCGGCCATTTGCGCGGCAGTACCCGATGTGATCACACCTCCAAACTTGCCGTCCACGAGCACATTAAGCGCCCAGTTCTTGTAGCTGAAATTATTGCTAAAGCCGGCTGAGAATTTCGGGTTATAGTTACCCAGTTTCTCGACCGCGTCCGTTTTGACAGGCACACCTTTGTCGCTCACCACATATTTACCGTTCAGTGTTTTCCATTTATAGCCGTACAAATCCCCGAAAGCGCCGCCTTCCTTAATCAATGGCGTTGCCGTACGCACGCTCGTGGACGACCCCAGGTACAACTGGCTAACGCCGTCGTAGAGCTCCACAACTTTGCTGTTATTCACTGCGTAGTTCAGCCCGATATTCCAGTTAAAATCCTTTCCAACAACCGGTTTTACCGAAAGCACTGCTTCAAATCCTTTGTTCTGAATATTCCCGGCATTCACATTCAACGTCGAATAGCCCGAAGAAGCCGGTGACGCTACGCGCAGTAGTTGGTTTTTAGAATTGGTTTTGTAGTAGGTCAAATCGATGCCCAGGCGATTGTTATAGAACCGCCATTCGGTCCCCAATTCAATCGACTGAGTCAATTCCGGTTTCAGATTCGCAATTGCTTTGGTGCTGCTGCTGGCTATGTAGCCCCCAAAACCCCCACGGATATAAGTATACGTCTGACCCAGCAGGTAAGGATCCGCGTCATTACCGACCTTCGTAAATGATCCCCGTACTTTACCCAGGTTCACCCATTGCGGCAACTTCACCATCTCGGAAATGACTGCCGACAGACCTACGGACGGATAGAAATAGGAATAGGGCGATGGCAGTGTGCTCGACCAGTCGTTGCGGGCGGTCAGGTCCAGGAAGAGGTAATCCTTGTAGCCGAACTGAACTGTTCCATACAGCGACTGCAATTGTCTTCTCGCCGTAGCAGTTTCCGTTTTAAGTGTCGTGGCATAGCTCAGGTCATATTTGTTGGCGAAGCCAAGCCCGTCGGCTGCATTGATCCGGTGCCGCATACTCCGGTTGAGAATTGAACCACCCAGGTTATACGTCAGTTTCAAATCCGGCGCAATGTGGTTTGTACCGGTCAGCAAAAGATCGGCATTACGCTCGGCGATGTAATCATTGCCTTCGGAATAATATCCACCCGGCTGGCGGGCATAGTTGACGGTATTGTTGGCGTATTTCTGGCTGATAAAATCATTGTAACTATCCGAACTCACCCTTCCCTGGATGTTCAGCCAGTCGGTCAGTTTGTATCTCAAAACAAACAATCCTGTTACGCGACTGCGGTTTTCGTCGCGATGGGTATTGTTGATCGTCCAGTATGGATTCATATAAACCGCGTCGGGGGTGGTCCAGAAAGTAGGTGTTTCCACGCCGGTAACATCTACTTTTTTATAAGACTTAAGGGTTTCGGGATCAACGCTGCGCGGCATCCGGTATGTATTGGCCACCACCATACCGTCGCCTCCCACGCCGGGCTTGTTGAAAATATTCTGCAGCATATAGGTCACTTTGGCATCCGCAGAAAGCCGGCTCGTGATATCGAAGCTCAACCTTGCATTGAAAGTATTCCTGGACAGCCTGTTGTGGGGCACGATTCCATTGATATAATTATTGGCATAAGAAAAATAGGACTGCACTTTCTCCGAGCCGCCACTCACTCCCACCGAGTTATTTGTGGACACCGCAGTCTTGAAAAAATCCCTGACATTGTCGGGATATGCTTTCAATGAAACGGTATTACCCGTCCAATCCTGCACGCTCTGGCCGGTAATGGGAGCACCCCAGCTTCCGTTAGTAAGTGTTGAGTAAACGCCGCCCGATCCCTGGCTGTAAGTATTCTGCAGAGACGGTGTAACAAGTGCCTTATCAATGGTCACGCCGGAATTGACATTCACATTAACTTTCCCGCTTTTTCCCTTTTTGGTCGTGATCATAATCACCCCGTTTGCAGCGCGGCTACCGTAAAGTGCGGCTCCCGCGGCACCTTTGAGCACATTGATCGACTCAATATCGTCGGGATTGATGCTCGATGCCCCGTCGCTCCCGCTATGCCCGCCCGCGTCGTAGCCTACCTGGCCTGCGGGCGTGGAGTTATCGATAGCCACGCCATCCACGACGATCAGCGCATTGTTAGAGCCCTGAATCGACCGGTTTCCCCGCAAAACGATCCTGGTGGCACCACCGGGGCCGTTCGCAGAAGGCGTAATGGTAAGCCCGGCAATTTTTCCTGAAAGTGTGTTGGTAAAATTGGCATCCCGGATCTCATTTACCTGATCGCCACCTATTTTCTGGGTCGCGTAGGTGAGCGTCTTGGCTGCCCGCTCGATCCCCAGCGCCGTTACCACCACTTCCTGCAAGCCCATGGCGTCGTCCGCCAGCGTAATTTCTCCCAGTGCGCTCTGGTTCCCAATCGGCACCTCCTGCGTCTTCATGCCGATATACGAAACCACGACGGAGGCGGCGCTTTCCGGCACCGAAATGTCGAACATGCCATCCTTGTCGGCAATGGCCCCCAAAGTAGAATGCTTTACCACGATAGACGCCCCGGGCACCGGCGCGCCCTTCTGGTCGATGACTTTCCCTGTGATCTTTTTACTCTGCTGTGCATAGGTCTCACTGACGTGGGCTGCTACCGCCAGCACACATATCAGCAGCGAGAGAACCCGAAAACGGTTACGTATACGAAACCGCAGCAAAGGAATCTCAGAAGGAAGAGATTCCGGGAATTTTAGAGATTTTTTCATAAACGAAGATTTCGGAACAGTAATGGGTTTAACAGGGCAACGGAAAACGCCTATCCCCGGACGAGGTGGGCGCACAAGAGGCTATCTAAATTATGTTAACAAATATATTATTTTTTTGTCAACAAAAAAATTTAGAAAAAATTATTGTTTGTCACTTAAAGCAAACGATCTATCGAGAATACGACAGCCAGCCAAATACGCGTCGACCGCAATCCTTTTGAACAGAAATTCCTTTGGCAAAAAAAAGCCGGTTTCAAGAGGAGAAACCGGCCTGTGGAACACAAAATGTATTATTGATCTGTCACGCCAGATCCATTGACGCGACTTCACCGCGTATGAGATGTTTTAAAAGTGCTTCCTCCGCGCGCTTGATATCACGATCCTTAATTCCCGCAACGATCTCACGATGCTCCTGGTCCGTCAGCTCGTAGTCGTCCATATGCGTTTGGGTTTTACCCAGTTTCTGGTGAAACAAAGGAATATTACTGGCCTGGTACAAATCAACAAGCCGCTCATTACCAGCACATTCTATTAATGTCTCATGAAATTTAACATCCGCCTCACATGCACCGCCAAAATACCCGCGCTCAACCATCGAGGAGAAGTCATCGCAAATACGGTCGAGTTCGGAAATCTGCCCGGCTGTGATTTTCTGGATCAGCAACCGCAATGCACCCACTTCCAGGATCTCGCGAAGCTCGCGGATCTTGTGGCTGTCTTCAAGCGTTAGCGTCTTCACAAAAAAGCCTCCTTTTTCCCCTTGCACAATCAGCTGTTCACCTAAAAGCCGCGTCAGCGCCTCCCGGATTGCCATTCTATTGACATCCAACTTCTTAGACCATTCATCTTCTTTGAGCCGCGTGCCCGAAGTGAGCTGGTTCGAAAGTATCTTTTTCCGCAATTCTGTGTAGGCCCTGTTCGAAAGTGAGTCTTCTTTCATTCCAATGTAAACAATAATTCAAAATTTAGTAAACCAAAACTTTTCATATAAAGGTAAGCAATAATCATAAACTTCTGTATCGGCGTAAGATCAACACTCGGAGACTTAACTCGAAAAGCATTTCAGTTTTAAGTCATTTTTACCGTATTTTACTCTGGGAATATCGCCCGGTTACAAATACCCACTACCTTGTCTACCCGTATTCAATCACTGCTGCTGCTAGCTTTGACACTTTCAACTATATTGTCGGGCTGTTTGCGCAAAAAACAACCAAACCAATCGGCCAAGGTGTACATCGACGAGCGCGATGGCCACTACAAGGTGGTGAGAAACGGAGTACCCTACGACATCAGGGGTGCCGGAGGCTATTCCCATTTCCGCGAACTACGCGATGCCGGCGGAAATACCCTGCGTACCTGGGATACCACAAACCTTGCTCAAATTCTCGACAGTGCGCAAAGACACGATCTGGCGGTAATCGTAGGCCTTCCGCTACCTAATAGCGGCGATATCCCTTTTTATACTAATCCTCAAATTACCAAAACCCGTTACAGCGCATTGCAATCCGTTATCAAACGGTACAGAAACCATCCTGCGGTGCTAATGTGGTGCCTGGGGAACGAACTGGACTTCCCTTACAAATGGACATACGGAAATTTTTACGACTCGTTCAACGAGCTTACCGACATGATCCACCGGGAAGATCCCGACCATCCGGTCACAACCACCGTTTTGAACTTCAATAAAAAATACATTTTCAATATCCTATTGCGTTGCGACATCGACGTGATCTCTTTCAACATTTTCAGTAATTTACCCTTGCTGCGCAACGACCTCGACGATTTTGCCTGGCTTTGGAGAGGCCCTTACATGCTGCTCGAATGGGGTATCAACGGACCATGGAAGGGAACTGAGCAAACGGCCTGGGGGGCATACATCGAGGACACCAGTAAAAAGAAGGCCGAGATTTACCAAGAGCGGTATCAACGATACATGCCGCTGGAAGATCCCCGTTTTTTGGGCGCCTGTATTTTCTTCTGGGGTAACAAGCAGGAAACGACCCATACGTGGTTCAGTATATTCGATGAAAACGGCAATGCTTCGGAGGCTGTTGGTACAATGCAGAGGGTTTGGACGGGCCAACCATCGCCGGTTATCTATCCCCAGGTAAAATATATGTTGCTAAATGGCCAGGGCGCGCGCGACAATGTGCTGCTGAACCCGGCTGTACCGGCATCGGCGGAAGTGCTGCTTTTAAAAGGGCACGACCGCATCCGATCGATCCGTTGGCAGGTCTTTCGGGAAGACTGGTATCGCAAAAACGGGATCAACAGCACGCGGAAGCTAATGCCGGTCGCAACGGCAGAAAACTCCGGCCAAAACCTCCGCCTCACATTTCCAACACCGAAGGAGGAAGGGCCCTACCGGATTTTTGCAACGATTTATGACAATGAGGGGAATTTCGCTTCATGCAACACCCCATTTTATGTTGTAGGAGCGCCATGAAGCAAGCATTATACGTAAAACCTCCCTCCCGGAAGCAGCTGATCATGCTGCGGCTGATGATCTTCTTCGGATTGGTCTCGATGGGATTTTTTCTTTCCAGTATTCTCTCCGAGGCGGTCAGGGGCTTTGCACCGCTATACTGGATGCTAGTAGTGACGTTTGTTTTCACCTGCCTGAAAGTGCTGCACGAGTGGTATCATTACCTGTTCATCACCGTTCCTGCGACACCGACGCTCACACGCCGGTATACGGTTGACATTTTCACGACTTTTTGCGCAGGCGAGCCTTACGAAATGATCGTAGAGACACTGACTGCGATACAGGCCATTACCTATCCGCATGAAACTTACCTGTGCGACGAAGCTGATGATCCTTACCTGCGGGAGGTCTGCGCGCGACTGGGTGTGCATCACGTAACGCGCACTGACAAACGGAACGCCAAAGCCGGGAACATTAATAATGCATTGCGCATTTCAAAAGGAGAACTTTGTGTGGTGCTCGACCCTGACCACGTCCCTTTCCCCGACTTCCTCGACCCGATTGTCTCGCATTTCGACAACCCTGAAATCGGCTACGTGCAAATTGTGCAGGCCTACAAAAATCATGACGAGGGCCTTATAGCGAAAGGTGCCGCTCAGCAAACCTACCAGTTTTACGGCCCGATGATGATGACCATGAACCACTATGGAACGGTGCTCGCAATCGGCGCGAACTGTACTTTCCGCCGCACCGCGCTGGAATCCATTGGCGGACATGCGGCTGGGCTGGCGGAAGACATGCATACCTCCATGCAACTGCATGCGAAGGGGTGGAAGTCGATGTATGTGCCCGCCGTGCTGGCTCGCGGACTGGTGCCTTCGACCCTATCAGCCTATTACAAACAACAGTTGAAATGGTCGCGCGGGGTGTTTGACCTGTTTGTGCACGTTTATCCGAAGCTTTTCTCCAAGTTTACGTGGAGCCAGCGCATCCATTACGGGACGATCCCCTTGCATTATTTATCGGGCTTCATTTTCCTGATCAACTTCCTGATTCCCATCCTGGCGCTGATATTCGACGTCAGCCCGATGCATTTCGACCTTACCGATTTCCTGCTGGTCAGTCTGCCGATGGTTTCCTGCATTATCCTCATCCGGCATTTTGTGCAATGGTGGGTAATGGAGGATGAGGAACGCGGATTTCACGTGATAGGGGGCCTGCTGATGATCGGGACCTGGTGGATTTTCATTCTGGGTGTCCTTTACACGATTTCAGGCAAGAAAATTCCCTACGTACCTACGCCAAAGGATGGCAACGAAGCCAACAACTGGCCGCTGAACGTCCCGAACCTGGCAGTACTCGGCATATCCTTAATGGCCATCGTTTACGGCCTGTATCAGGACCTGAACCCATACAATCTTATTATGGCCGGGTTTGCAGGCCTGAACTGCTTCTTCATGTGCTTCAATATCGCCGCAAGCCGACAACAGCAAATCCGTCAATTTTCCGGCTCTTCGCGCTTCCTGAGTACTGCATTTGGGGCAATTAAGGAATTGAAGGGCAATTTCTGGATTCTGCGCAGACGCATTTACAGTGGTGTGAGGACTTCGGCTTTTCTGATCACCGTGCTGCTTATCAGCTTCATCGTATATTTCAGACGTTTCAATCCCCAACTCGAACAAAACCTGGCCATCTCGATTGAAAACCAGGTATATGCCCTCAGCCTGACAAAGCGAAAACCTCCACGGCAGCCTGATGTTCCCGCACTTTTCCGCGCGATGGGCGTTCGTGAGCCTAATGCAAAAGGCACACAAAAATCCGTTGCATTTTTTAAAGGGACGCGTGGGGTGAACTACACCAAAGGCCATAACTGGTCGCGCCGGTACCCGGCATTCACAAAGCACGAGCTTGAAGCCGACCTCGCGCAAATGAGCCAGGCGGGCATCAATGCGATCCGGCATTTCGGTCCCGGCATTTATGATTACAATATAATGAAGGCAACGGGGCGGGCGGGAATCCGGGTGCATTATACTTTCTGGGTACCCGAAACGCTTGATTTCGTAGCGGATAAAAGCGGTGCCGACGACCTTGCCAGTGAAATACTGGCCACCGTGAGCCGGCTCCAATATCAAAAACACATTGTGTCCTGGAACATCGGCAATGCCGCCATTCAGCGCCACCGCCGTTCAGAAAGTACCGAGGAGCAAAAGCAATATCTGTATTGGTTAAAAAAAACCAGCGAAGCCATTAAGAAAATCGACGGTTCACGTCCGGTTACAGTAGATCTTGAAATAAATGCCGAAACTCAAAAGCTCGCCTATCTGATCAAGCAGGTTGCACCCGCGATTGATGCATTCGGGCTGGTGTTGACGGACGTGGGGGAAAAACCCGTAGAAGGGACCCTTCGGAAGATTACAGTTCCTTACTATTTCAGCTACATCGGCGCAGATGGACTGGCAAGCTCCCGGGAACGGCAGGCCGGAACATTTATTTCCAACTGGCAGGACGAAAAGATTGTCGAGCACGTAAGTTTTGATGGCCTGCACGACTATGCCGGCAGGCCGAAGCATTCATTGCAAATACTGAAGTCGATATGGAGCGGCGGAGAAGCCCCCCTACCTGTCCCACATTTCAAAATTCTTAAACCAGCCATCGCTACATTCGAAGGTACCCTGCTGGATTACCACGCGATTATCCTCCAAAATGGCCAATGGAAAGTTCTTAATGGACCAATAAATGGCATTCAGCTTGAATGGAAACTTGTCAGAACGGACGGCTTCAACAATCCTGTTGAAATGACCGATGCCGGAAACGGGCCCCGGTTGACTTTGACCATTCCGAAACATCCGTCCTTGTATCAATTGTACCTGTACGTCCTGCGGGGCGAAACGGTAAGTGCCATCGTCAAATCAGAATTGAATACGCCGCTGGAACCTGCGAAAAAAGCCTGGGACCGTTAACGCCCGGATTTCAATGCCCCTACGAAGCGATCGAAAGTAGATTGGCTGATACCCCAGTCAGGCGGCGGGATATCACCCCAGACCTCCGGGTTATCGGCAAGATTGAAATAAGATACACCGACCACTTCCCCGTGGGCAGCTAATACCGCCCCGGCTTTTTCCAACCATTCGGCCTGGAAGTCTTCCGGGCCTTTCACACCAAATTCCGTTATAAAAATTGGTTTGGAGGTCCAACGCATGCGCCATACCTTGCGGTTGAAAATCGTTTCGAAAGATTCCTGTTTCGTCGGATCGGTAATATTTTTATCCGGCAAGCCGTAGATGGCGATACTGACGAAGTCGACCGCGTCGCCACCCGGATACCATTCCATAGAACCTCTGTCCCCGGCAGGGCCCCACACTTTATTAACATTTTTCACTCCTTTCCCCAGCTCCATAAAATGCCGATAAGCCTTGATGTACAAAACAGGGTCCTGGCTTTGCCATGAATACCTGTGTATGGGTATTTCCATTTCGTGTGCAAAACGGACGTAAACCGGAAGATTAGTCTTCGAAATCGTGTAAAAGAGCGATTTGAACTCCTCATCGTAAACGCCCAGAATAGTATTTTGCAACACCGAAGAATCCTTTCGGACCTTGCCGTCGCGCCAGGGCTCTACGGACACGATCACCTGGTGCCCACGCCCGACGATTGCCTCGAAATCCCTCGCAAAACTGCCTGTTTGAATATTCACCAGGTCGACAAACAAATGCTCGGCCTGCACGACTTTGGAACCCGCAAGTGTCTGCTTCGGATCATACACGCCCAAAAGCGGCGGAGCATTGGCTGGTCTGCCCTTCGGCGGGTTAATCGTGTATTCCTGAAAAAGCCATGTAGAATCACGTTTGAGCTCCTTTGCCGCCTCCCTTAAATCACTTTGCAATGCATTAACAAGACTATCGTTACCGGTAGCAAACACCCAAACCGGTTTGTTCATCAACCGCGTCCGAATTAACTTTCTCCGGAGCGAGGTCCTTAGGTCAGGATCCCGTGGAAAAGCCGTCGCCGCCAGCTCGCTTGGGCCATTCACCGAGATTCCAATCGCGTCTACCACATCGCCTCCCGGCCAGTACTCTTCCGTCCCCGGGTAACCGGCCGGTGACCACATAATTTGCAAAGCGGGCTTTGTATTCCGGCAAGTTTTAGCCACATGCCTGAATGCCCCGATATAATCGACCGGAGATTGGTATTGCCACGAATAGCGTTGCACGGGCACTTCCATATCGGGGTCCCAGCGAAGGTAAACGCGTTTTGCGTCAGGCAATAGCCGGCAGAGGGAACGCAGTGCATCGTCGAATGCACCGTCAGTCACCATACCTAACGCCCCGTCCTGGCCGGCCACTACTGTCAGAAGTAAATCCTTGTCGGCAACGAGCCCTTTTAGCGCAGCAGCAAGCGGCGCCTCTGTCGTATTTGGATGAAGTTGAATTGAAATATGTTGGAGGTCCGGGTTGGCCACGCCTATGGAATCGGCCCTGTTGATATATCCAACAGGCTGCTCTGCAAAGGCGGCGTTCAGCACGTCAGCAGAATGGCCATCCGATTTAAAAAGTGGAGAGAACCTTATTACATAGCCTGCGGTTACCGCGGTCAATGTCAGCGCGGCAATGAGTAAAACACCTTTAAACTTCATAGAGGCCCGAAAAAATGCATGACGGGCTTAAATTAGTAAATTCAATGACGTCGAAGCGCAGAAGGTAGCTAATATATGTACAAAAAAGAACCGGGCAATGATTAGACTCTGCGGTGTCCACCATGCCCGGTATTAGTGTGCGTTATTTAATTCTATTCAGTGCCTGATGTGAAAATTTAACCGTTGCTTAAACCAGCTCGCTTTCATAGAGCATCCCGATGTGTGCTGGCGGGTAACTGAGAATCCGGTTAAATTCGGTAATGGCCTGGTTGATCTGGCGCTGCGTGATCCCGCTGTATTCCATCAGGATCACCTTGGCCTGTTGTGCGCTGGAACGCTTCATTTTCCAGTATTGAGGGTGGTTGACCCCGATCGGTGTGCGAAAGTATTTCTCTTTGGGTTCGCGGATTAAAATCTCGCAATCCGTATCGCGCTGCGGATTATCATGGAGGAAGTAACTTTTTACAACGACTTTGACCTCCCTGCCGCTTTTTAGTTGAAAAATTTTCTCGTGAATCATGACTTGTCTTTTAAGAATTAAGGATCGGTGAATATGCTGAACTGCTGACCAAGCTTGGGCTCCCTTAAAACTTTCATACCAACAGCACTTGTAAAACCTGTACAAACTTCGCTGCTGCCATGGACATTTCAGCAAATTGATTAGTAAACGGTCGATTCAATGATCCTTCGGTAACATTCTGATTTATAGGCAAGTAAATTTACGTACTATATTAGTCAACTACGTGCCCCACAAATTGTGCCGTGTTGTCCAATATCTTCCCACCCCTTCTGAACCCCAGCCCACAGGCTTCCCCCGCATAGAATACACCGGCCTGGTAAGTACGGCCATCGGCGTCCATAGGAAGGGCAACGTATTCCTGGTAAATGCGCGATTGCCCATCGTATTCCCCTGCCGCAGTTTCCAGTACCTCGCCCCCCTTGTCGTGGATGGTAACATTCGCACCTTCGCGTCCCAGCAACACCTTGCTCACCGATTTTTTATGTGGCAGCACGTAACGCTCGGTTTGTAGCAGCAAGGGATGATATGGGTAAAGGTCCCACAGAATTTTTAAAATGTATTTGGATTGAAATAACAACGTGTAGGCGGGGTTCAGAACGACCGCCTTCCTGTTCTTCACGATCTCAGTGAGCATGGCGGCCAGTTCCGGCTCGTCGGTTCCAATGTGTTCCCAGGGCACCAGCCTAAACCAGAAATCAAACCGGACAAAATGCCCGTGTTCTGCCTCCTGGCTGAATATTCCCTCACCGTTTGAAAATTCCACATCGTCGATGTACGCGAATTCGGCATCGAAACCTGCTTCTTTCGCCGCTTCCATCAACACGGCCACATTGGTGTCGTCTTCGGGGTAACCGCGCATGGCCGAGAACAACATCGACGGTGTGAGATCGCTGTTTTCTTCCTTTAAATAAACAAACTGGCCTACCAGTGTTTCAAACACCGTATTGAACTGTTTCGATTCGTCCATCCCGTTCATACGCAAATGCGCCCATTGCACAACGGCCGTTTCGGGAATGCAGGTGGCGGTATCGGCATTAAACTCGATCAGTTTGACCGGCTCATCGTTAAACCCTCCGGCGAAGTCAAACCGGCCGTACAGGTGGATTTGCCTGTCGTCGCTCCAAGAAAATTTGATTAGCTCGATGAGGTTCTCCGGGATACCCATTTCCTTGAAAAGGCCTTGATCGATGGCATATTGCCCCGCTTCGACCAGCATATCGTATAATGTACCCGCAGCTTCATAGTAGCTCTCGGCCTGTTGTTCGCTAACGACTACCATATCATTGACAACGTAGGGCGACGTGTCGGTGCCCAGAGCCCAATCCCAGCCGGCTTTTTGCAACGCATCTTGCGGCGGATTGGGCAGTGATTTCAGTTTTACCATTGTTGGAGTATAAAGTTTATGAGTAACTCCTCAGCCGCCACTTCGGCTGGACGACCTCCCGAAGAACCCTTTGCGACCTCCCGCGGGCCTTGTTGTGACTGTCCGCACCGAACGGGAAGTTTCCACGCCCAACGCCGCGCTGCGCGAGCTCGCCCATGCGCCCGGGTTGGCGTAGAAGGACCGGCTGCGTTCGGCGCCCATTCTGTCGCGGTAGTTGTTCATGTAAGAATAGGAAGAATTGCGGCCGAGCAGATAACCTATTCCGCCGTAAAGCAACATGCTCGAAAGCCCGCTATGATGGCTCATGTTGGGATTCGATCGGATTTCTTCGTCGATCAGCGCCTTCGCTGCCATCGGGTTCAGCGTGTCTTTGTGGCCGTCGAGGTACGAGACGATCGCCTGGGAACTATCGGCCGGGACGTTTTCTTCGCTGATAATCTTGAACTCACCCGGGCTTACCTCCCTGATGAAGGAGCGGATACCTTTGCCGTACGATGTCTCTTCGTAACTGTACTCCGATTCATCGTCATTTGAAGAACAGGAGACGAGCGCCGTGCCGGACAGCAATGCCAGCGCCAATGCACCGCCCATACTGATGTCTTTTACCTTCCTGATAAAAGATCCCTTTCGTAAATGTGACATAGTATTGATTTTCTGTTGAGGATTTTTCAAAAGTAATGCATGAAAACCGGCCCCGACGAATGAATCGTGCCAGTGGTTTTTCCGGTGGATATCGCAACCTGTGGACTTACAGACGGCAAAAAAATTGAGCATAACCGGTAGTTAACCCAGCTATGCTCAATGTACATTAACAAATAAGAATATCAGGCCTTTTTCGCGATTTTCTCGATGGCACCGACCAGTTTATCCAAATCGCTCAGCTTCGTGTACACGTGTGGCGTCACGCGTACGCAATGGATATTTTCCCAGTTTATCCCCACCGTATGGATCTGATAATCTTTCATCAGCTTGCCGTCCAGCTCCTCCGGTTTCATGCCTTCGATGCTTACACCGGCTATGGCGCAGGAGAATTCAGGTTTAAGTGAAGTATGGATTTTCACGCCGGGAATTTGTGCGGCCTTTTCTGCCCAATATTTTTTGAGATAATGAATCCTGTCCTGTTTACGTTTGCTGCCGATCCCTTCCTGAAAATTAATCGCTTCGCCTATGGCCTGTTCGATCGGAAAGCTACGGGTGCCAAGCGTTTCAAACTTGCGGATATTGCCGCTTTTTGGCTCGCCATTGCAAAGCAGCGGCCATATTTTCTCGATTTTATCCTTTTTGATCCACATCATCCCGCTGCCCACCGGTGCGCTGAGGAACTTGTGCAGGCTCGTGCCAAAGTAGTCGCATTCGAGGTCGGGAATTTTATAATCAAGCAAACCAAATGTGTGCGCGCCGTCGCAAACCACCTCGATACCTTTGGCATGTGCCATTTGGGCGATCTTCTTCACGGGCATGATTTGGCCCACCCAGTTGATAATGTGGGTTACATGAATGATTTTGGTTCTGGGAGTGATCGCGTCGGCATAAGCCTTTACGATCTGTTCGTCGTTTTCAATGGGAAAATCGAAGGAGAGCTGCTTGTAGACCAGGCCATCTCGCATTTGGCGCTGTTTCCAGGCTTGCACCATGTTCGGATAATCCTGCAAAGTGCCGATGATTTCATCGCCTTTTTCGAGCGGCAAGCCGAAAATGATGGTATTCAACGCCTCCGTCGCATTGCGGTTAATCGCGATTTCCTCGGCATCGGTACCCGCCAGCTTGGCCAGGCGCTGGCGGAGCGGCTCGCGACCTTTATCCATAATCCGCCACATATAATAGGAAGGCCCTTGCGCAGCGGCTTTGTTGTATTTATCCAGAGCCTCCTGCACGACGATCGGCGAGGGCGAAACGCCTCCATTGTTAAGGATAATGATTTCGCTTTTGCTGGCAGTGTAGGCATCCTGAATGACCGACCAGTATTCCTCGTTGCTTGCGCTGGCTGGTTTCCAAAGGCTTTCTGCTTCGAGGAATTGCTCCGCGTGGAGCTCGTTGAAAAGGCTGTTGATTCCGAAAGCACCCATACTGAGGGCAGCACTCTTCCGGAAAAAAGAACGGCGGTTGTTCATAAAATTTCGTTTAAGGAATAGTAATGGAGTGAAGTACAATATATTGAATATCTACTTCAAACCCAATTACTCAGCCCCTAAACCGTCCTTCACGGCGGCTTCTTTCAGCCATTCGTAGGTATTTGCGGGCATGGGAAGCCCGTCAGCGTCAAGTTGGAGAAACATCAGATGCAAATGTGTGGGCGACCGTTTCTGGTAGGCATTGTAACCCGAGCGGCCCATCTCCGAGATCTTGTCCCCGGCATTGACCCACTGCCCTGGCTGCACTTCCACGATGTTGTTATGGGCATAATAGAAAAGACCGTCGAGGCAGGGGTCGTAGATCCATATCCAGTTCCCGCCACGGTACTCACTGTCGTATTTCCAGCTCGTTTCAGTGGCTACCACCAGGCCGGAAGTGAACGCAAGAACATCGATCGGCTGCCAGGTACGGTCGTCCAGCACGTCCTGGTCTTTGTCTCGTACGAAAAGATCGTGGGCAGGATGGCTACCGGTGACATTCATATCGAAAAGGTCGAAACCATCGGGCCGGTAACCGCGGCCTCTTGCCCCTACCGACTCTCTGGCCGAGTAAGATTTTACAGGAAAAACGAAATACGAGGAGTCAATGGACCTGCAGGTATCTCTTCTGAATTCAGCCCTGAGGTTCCGCATGACGGCCCCGAATGCCGCACGGGCCGAATCGGGAGAGATCACATTATCGCGGATATCCATCTGTATCTGATGGAAAGTCCGGCAGTATTCTGCAATTTTATCGGAAGATTCGCTCTGGTTCGTCAAACCGGCCATACAGATCACCAACACAATCCCGGCAATTCTTTTAAATGTCATCAACAATGCGTTAATCAACCCCTTTTCTTTCACTTAAACCCTGTTTTTAAAGAACGATAGCGAAATGGCTCACTAATAAAAAAGTCTTGCAAAGGTATCCGTTCTATATTAAATAAATGCAGAGAAGTTCTTTATTGGTCAAACACTAAAATCAGATTACAATGCAAAAACGTCGTTTTGGACGCACTGGCTGGGAAATCAGCGAAGTAGGTTATGGCATGTGGGGACTGGCAGGTTGGACTGGCTCCGACCGCAAGGAAACGGACGACTCCCTCAACCTGGCCGTTGAATCGGGTGTCAATTTCTTCGATACGGCCTGGGGCTATGGCGAAGGCCTGAGCGAGCGCATCCTGGGCGAGCTGATCAAACGCTATCCCGATAAGAAGTTGTACGCCGCTACCAAAATACCGCCTAAAAACCGCCAATGGCCATCGCGCCCGGAATTTGCGTTGAAAAACGTGTTCCCCGCCGACTACATTGTCGAATACACCGAAAAAAGCCTTCAAAACCTGGGTACCGAGCAGATAGACCTGCTGCAATTCCACGTTTGGGAAGATGCGTGGGCAGAAGAAGACGAATGGAAAGAAGCCATTCAAAAATTGACGAAAGAAGGAAAAGTAGGGGCCTGGGGCATCAGTATCAACCGCTGGGAGCCAAATAACGCTTTGAAAACGCTTGAAACCGGCTTGATCGACGCGGTTCAGGTGATTTACAACATTTTCGACCAGGCACCGGAGGATAATCTATTCCCCCTTTGCCGGAAGCTGGATATCGGCGTCATCGCCCGCGTGCCGTTCGACGAAGGTACGCTCACCGGCACGTTGACCAAGGAAACTACATTCCCGGCCGACGACTGGCGCTCTACCTATTTCGTCCCCGAAAACCTGAATAAGAGCGTGGACCACGCCGAAGCATTGCGCGCCGACATTCCCGCAGGGATGACGATGGCAGAACTTGCGCTGCGTTTCATCCTCAACAATCCCGACGTTCACACGACGATTCCGGGCATGCGGAGGCTTCAAAATGTACGCGCAAACGTAGCCGTGAGCGACGGCGTGAGACTCGATACAGCAGTGGCCGAAAAAATGAAAGCCCACCGCTGGGACCGCCAGCCTACCAAGTGGTCGCAATAGCTATTTAAAACGAATGCCTTCCCAACCAGGAAGGCATTCGTTTTTTTAATCAACCAATTTTAACGGTATAACTTGCTATCGACCGAAAACCGCCCTGGTCCGGTAAGCAGCAATGCGATGTACACGAACAGAAATGAAAGGCCGTGTTCCTGCTTATCGATCCCATCCGGCGCGTGAACGATAAATATGACCACGAGCATCGTGAAGATAAGTGGCAAAAGCGCCGCGCGGGTCACCAACCCGAGAATCACCAGAATAGAACAGCCGAACTCAGCACAGATCGTCAGCAGATAGGAAAGCTCCTCACCTATTCCGATCGGGTCAGCAAATGAATGATCGCCGCCCAGGAAATTCGTCAGTTTGGCATAGCCGTGGATGAGCATGAGACATGAAATGCCAACCCGAAGGATCAGCACCGCCCAATCCACCGACACAGGCAGTTTGATTGGTTTCAAAAATCGTTTGAGCATAGTGGGTTAAATTGGTTTATAAAACTGGATTCGCAAAGGCTAAACCAATGCCATGGCGAAGATAGTTTCGCAATCGACCCCATGTAACCGAATTTTTAATTTCCTTATATCAAGTTTTATTTTTAGGTTTGTCTAAATTTATATTAAGATGAAAGTAAATTAATTATTCGACCATACTATGATACTACGCATACTCTTACTGTTCAGTTGCTTGCCATTTACCGCCTGGGCGCAGTTTTCACTTTCCGGAAAAATCTCCCTGGAAGGACAGGCCGACCCGGCATTCGGTGCGTCGGTTTATATCAATGAGTTAAAGACCGGCACAACCGCCGATACTGCGGGTTATTTTCGCCTGGCGGGCATTCCCAAAGGCAGCTATACCATTCGCGTGAGCTACATTTCGCTGCCTACGATCACCGAAAAAAATGTACGGATTGACCGGGACATCAAGAAGGATTTTGTAATGAAATCGGGTGCCAATGCATTGGAAGAAGTGGTTGTAACAGGCACAATGAAGGAAGTTTCGAAGCTCGACAGCCCTGTGCCGGTCGATATCATTACCTCTAAATTCCTTTATAAAAACCCCGTCCCCAGCATATTCGAAGGATTAAGTTATGTAAATGGGGTGCGGCCACAGCTCAATTGCAATGTCTGCAACACGGGCGATATCCATATTAACGGGCTCGAAGGCCCCTACACAATGGTCCTCATCGACGGCATGCCGATGGTGAGCGGGCTTTCCACGGTATATGGGCTTTCTGGCATTCCAAACAGCCTGATCGAGCGCGTTGAGATCGTCAAAGGACCTGCGTCTACACTGTATGGTTCGGAGGCCGTGGGTGGTTTGATCAATATTATCACCAAAAATCCCTCTAAGGCGCCGCGGTTTTCCGCCGATGCATTCAGCACTGCCTGGCGAGACTACAATGTGGACCTGGGCGTTAAATTCACTCCCGGCGAAAAAAGCAGTTCGTTGCTGGGCATCAACTATTTCAATTACCAAAACCCCATTGACAATAACAAAGACGGGTTTACCGACATGACCCTGCAAAACCGCATTTCGATCTTCAACAAATGGTCGTTCGACCTGAAAAACAACAGGCAAGCCAATATAGCTGCGCGCTACTATTACGAAGACCGCTGGGGCGGCCAAATGCAATGGAACCGATCGTACCGCGGTGGCGATCAGGTTTATGGTGAAAGTATTTATACCAAACGTTTTGAGGTACTTGGAAACTACCAGCTACCGATGCCGGAAAAGGTAACGCTGCAATACTCTTTCAGCTCACACAACCAGAATTCGGCATACGGCCATGTGCCATTCAATGCCGACCAAAAAATCGTGTTTGCACAGTTTTTGTGGGACAAAGAGATCGGCAAGCACAGCCTCTTGATGGGAACGCCGTTCCGTTATACATTCTACAACGACAATACGCCTGCTACCCGCTACGCCGACGGCCAGGACCACGCCGACAAGATTTACCTACCGGGAATATTTATCCAGGACGAGATCAAAAGCGGGCCGCATTCTATTCTTTTGGGCGCGCGCTACGACTATAACAGCCGCCACGGGAGCATTTTTACACCAAGAGCTGCGTACAAATACAAGTTTAACCAGACAGACGTGGTCCGTTTAAACATCGGCCGCGGCTTCCGAATCGTGAACCTATTTACCGAAGATCATGCCGCATTGACCGGCTCGCGCGAGGTAATTTTGAAAGAAGCACTGAAACCCGAGCAAAGCTGGAATGGAAATATCAACTTCGTCAAGAAGATCGTGACGGGCAATTCGTTCATCGGAATCGACGCTTCGGTGTTTTATACCTACTTCACAAACCGAATCCTGCCCGACTACGATACGAATCCCAACGAAATTATTTACGACAATCTTGACGGTTATGCAGTATCGAAAGGCATTAGTATGAACCTCGATTTCAACTTTCCATTCCCTCTGAAAATCATCGCCGGCGGTACCTACATGGATAATTTCCAGAAAGAAAACGGCGTGCGTTTCAGGCCGGTACTCACCGAAAAGTTCACAGGTACCTGGTCGGTTTCCTACGAAATTCAAAAGGCGGGGCTCTCGATCGATTACACGGGAAACATTTATGGCCCGATGCGCCTGCCGATCCTGAGCGAGGACGATCCGCGCGCCGCGAACTCGCCGGTATGGTCTTTGCAGAATATCCAGATGACCAAAAAGTTTGACAATGGACTGGAAATTTACGGGGGTGTCAAAAATCTGCTCAACTTCACCCCCCCCGCCAATTCGATCGCCCGCGCGAACGATCCGTTCGACAAGAACGTCAAATTTGACGGGCAGGGACAGGTTATTGCAACGCCTGAGAATCCTTACCGGCTGACATTCGACCCATCGTATGTTTTTGCCCCAAATCAGGGCATCAGGGCGTTTTTGGGGATGAGATACACGCTCAGATGAGGTTAATGCTCTTTGTTAAAAAATGTCGAATGAAATGTTATTATATAACTTTTCAAAGATCACAAACATTTAGCATGTTGATATTCATTGATTTGAATAATTTTTGATTGTATCTTTGAGCCATCAACCAATTAACACTACAAGTTATGGCATTAGCAAAACAGTTTGTAAAAAGTAAATCTGTTTACAAAGTGACGTTTACAGTTCCCGCCGAGGCAGCCTCGGAAGCGAAGAAAGTTGCCCTCGTAGGCGAGTTCAATGGCTGGAACCCGGAAGAAGCAATCGCATTGAAAAAACAGAAAGACGGTTCATTCAAAGCCAGTCTCGAGCTGGGTGCCGGAGAATATCAGTTCCGCTATATACTCGACGGTGACAAGTGGGAAAACGACTGGGAAGCAGACAAATATGTCCCGGCCGGTGTAGATGCTACCGAAAATTCAGTAGTAGTTCTTTAATCGATCAGGAATCAATAAAAAAACCGGAAAGCAGCGACGCTTTCCGGTTTTTTTATAGGTTAAATACAAATAGCGGTTATCAAATCGCGAAGCTGTCACTCTCCACATAGGCCTTGATCAGCGCTTCCTCACCTTCTTTGCCTTGCTGCGAATTGCCGTGTTCCATACCCATGATGAACGACTTACCTTCTTTCTTGCTGCGGTCGTAGATGTATTTGAAGATATTTTTATAGTTGATTTCGCCGGTTGTCGGTTCTTTACGGCCTGGTTCGTCCCCAATCTGGAAGTAGTCGATCTCGCTCCACGTCCGGTCGATATTATAGATCAGGCGACCTTCATTTTTCTGCATGTGGTAAATATCGTACAGGATCTTGCAGGACTTGCTGTTCACACCGCGGCAAATTTCGTAAGTCTGATCAGAAGTTCTCAGGAACAGGTTCGGTGAATCGCTCAGCGGTTCGAGCACCATTACCAGCCCGTGCGGTTCGAGGATTTCGGCACCCCGGCGCAATGCGTCGATCACATGGCCGGTTTGTACGCCTATCGGCAGGTTTCTTTCAAAATCGCCCGGAACGACCGTCATCCATTTTGCATTCACGCGTTTTGCCACTTCAACAGCCTTTTTACAGCCATTGAGGAAGATATCGATATATTCCTTTTTGCCAGCCGCTAATGTATTGGCCCCGTTACCACCTTTATCAACTACAAATACGCCCATTTCCATACCCAAGCGGCTCATTTCTTTGGCGATCGCCTCCTGTTGCTCCACAGGACGACCCATCATACCGTTGTCTTCCAGCGCCATAAACCCCTGGTCTGCCATAAATTTAAGCTGGTCGATCACATCCTTCCCGGCGCTGTTCTGGAACATACCGAAGTGAGAAGCGTATTTAAGCTTAAACTTGTTTTTGGCCATCGGGGCGGTGGCAAATGCATCTCCTGCTGCGATTGCGGCACCAGCCAAACCAAGCGTAGATTTTACAAAATTTCTGCGGAGCATAAATGTTTCGATGTTATTTGTTTCAGATTGTAAAGCTGTACAGTTCGGAAATATACCCCAAAATCGCCCTTGAATCTTCGTCCTACTCGCTTTTTCTGCGTTTGCGGCGCTCTTTTTTACCACTTTTCGGCTGTTCTTCGGGTGTGGTCACCACTTCCTCCACGGGAGGTTTAGGCAAATAGGGAGCCAATTGAGCTTTAATCTCTTCCCGGAATGCATTCTTTACCCCTTCCAATGCGGCCTCCTTCACTTCTCCGCTGATCTGGTCGGATCTCAGCAATTTCACGACCGCCTCCTCTCCCGGCCAGCTTCCGCCGAGGTAACGCGCGGCATTCTTACGGACGCTCATGGGTTCGCCTGCATCTAGCAATGTCGATCGTAACAGGTACACCGATTCGGCACTTCCAACCGTCTGAATAGAAGCCAGCAGCGCCGATTTATTCACCTCATTCATACCCGCCAATTTCTGCGTAACATAAGAAATACCGGCTTGTTCCAGCAGCAATGCACCCGCATCGCGACCGATTACTTCATCGGATTTGCCCAATGCAAGTTTCAACAACCGGCCATTCTCCGATTCCAGCTCGTAGCGTGTCATCAGATCGATGTAATGCTCGGTACCGTAAGTTTCGTCGAGGAGCTTGTTCAGCGCGGTCAACCCCTGTTGAGAGTTTGTTACAAATGATTTATCCAAGTGCAGCAGCGCCAGTTTGCTTACTTCGATGCGATCTGACGAAGGAACATTTAAGACACTCAAAAGCGCCTGTGTTTTCTCGTAACCCGCATGGAAAAAATCGAAAGACCGGAAATAGCGGAGCCGGCTTTTGAAACTCACCGACGTGTCGGCTGCCAGTTCGCTTAAATAGGGAATGGCCTTGCGTGTACGTGCGAGCCAGATAATGTCCTTGCCGGCGTCGGTCATCCACGGTTTTGTGCCTGCTCTTTCGAGCCACGCGGGGAAAAGGCGCTCCCACTGGTCGTAAGCACCGATGCTGAGTGCTTCCACGGTCCAGCGGTCGTTGCCTTTGTATTGTTTTGCCAATTGCAACCACACATCCAGGGCTTCGTAGGTGTGGTTATGGTTGATGGCCAACGCACATTCGCGGCGCACCTGCGGGTCGCGGTCGGAAGTAAGGCGTTTGATATATTCGGTCGGGTCGCTGTTACGCTGACGCACGGCGCGCAATGCGGTAATGCGCAGGTTTGGGTTCAGCTCGCGGAAACCAATATCAAGATTTCGGTAGTTGAAGCCTTCAATGCGATTTAATACCCACAATGCGCGGGCACGAAGCTTCGGATTGCCATTATAAAGCCTGAAAAGCTCTTCCAAAAACGGCTCGGCAGCCCAGCCGTGCTTTACACATGCATTCCAGGCCAGGTAGCGCTGCGACAGATTCGGGCTTTGCAATGCCTTTACCGCCTGCTCGGGAATTGTAAGGTCAAAAACGGGTATTTTATAAGGCGTGCCGGTTGGCGCGACGCGGAAAATGCGGCCACGGCTGCGGTCTTTCATTTTGTTGGAGCCTATAACAGGGTCATACCAATCGGAAATGATAAGTGAGCCGTCCGGCGCGACGCAAACATCCGTCGGCCGGAACCATTTGTCTCGCTTGCCTTCGAGAATAGGCAGAATACCCGTGGATTTATAGCCGGCACCCTCATTTTGGACCGGAAATGCGCTCACGTAGCCTTGCCCGGCATCGGCAAGCAAGATCTGGTCCCAATAGCGTCGTGGCAACAGATCTCCTTCGTAGATGGTCATACCCATTGGAAAGCCGGAACCGGTTTCCAGCAAATCAGGCACTACGCCAGGGTCATTCTGGTGCCAGTGGCGGCGTGGAATTTCGTCTTCCAGATTGGTACGGTTGAGACGCCAGCTTGCACTGGTCATTTCATCGATATAGCCAAAATTACCATTCTCCATCACATACGACACCCTGTCGGCCCCATTACCCGGTTCCTCCTGGTCCGACTGCCACATGGTACCATAGCTATCCACAGCCACTTCCCAGCCATTGCGGAAGTTTTCGGCCATAACCTCGACTTTGGTAAAATCCTGCTCGCAGCGGAACACCACGCCTTGTTTATATTGCCTGAAATCAATTGGTCTTTCGTATTTGTCAAGCAGCGGGCGATCCTGGCCATCGACCAATTGCCGGCCTGCATTACCGAAGTTAAAGTAAAACTTGCCGTCCGGCCCGAACACAAACGAATGCACACCCGCATCGTGCTGCGTGCCGCCGATTCCTTTAAAAAGAATTTCCTTTGTATCTGCCTTATCATCGCCGTTAACATCCGTAAAAAGCCAAACATACGGGCTCTGCGAAACCACCGCTTTATTGCCCATTACCCAAATACCCAGCGGCGCATTAAGCTCCGGTCCCTGGTAAAATACTTTGGTAACATCCGCCTTTCCGTCACCATCCTTATCCTCCATGATCACAATGCGATCGCCCTGCCCGAGCTCCGATTTACCGTTCACGGCCGGCCGGTAATTGTACGACTCGCATGCCCACACGCGCCCGCGATGGTCGACATCGATATTAATCGGGTTGATCACATTCGGTTCCGAGGCAAAGAGCGTAGCTTCCAGCCCGTCCGCTGCCTGTACGCCCGCCACTGCATTACGCGAGAAGCGCCGCTCGGTCTCCGACAGCGCCGCATAGGCACTATCCGGATCAACAACTACCAATGAATCAACAACTTGACTAAAACCTTGAAAAGAAAGGGAAAGAAAAAGGCACGCAGCACACCACGCAGATCTCACGATAAAGAATTGTTTCAAAACGAATTTTTGATGATGCAGATAATTTCCAAAACGATATAAAAATACCTTATGTTTTGGGAATTACGAAATGGAGTTTTGGAAAGTTGTAACCTTTCGGCGATTTGAAGTGGCTTGATTCAGAAGTGAAAGGTGATTAAATTTCTTTAAGAATTACATGCACTATCAGTATTTATGAAGGAAAAATCAGGCATTTGCTAAACAAAAAGAGGAGCCCTTCGGCTCCTCTTTCATCTCTATTTCTTCTTCAAACTACTCAGGTAATCCACCAAACTCACCAACTCCTCCGTACTCATCGCATCCTGCAAGCCCGACGGCATCATTGAATCTTTGAGTTGTTTAATGGATTTAACTTGCGACATTTTGAATTCCTGGGTCGAGCCGCCGGGAAATTTGAGAATCAGGTCGGTTTCAGTTTTGCTTGAAATGATTCCTGAAACGGCGGTACCGTCTTTTAATGTCACCTCAAAACCTTCGTAACCAAAACCAATACCCGCGCTCGGATCGAAAATGGCTGAATATTGTGCCTCTTTTGGGAGCTTACTTCCGATTTCAGAGAGTTTCGGGCCGAAATCCATGCCTTCTCCGTTTACCTGGTGGCAAACCGAGCAATAGGATGTAAATACCTGCTTGCCTTTCGCGATATCACCTTTCATACCTACGAGTTCTTTCACCTCAGGGTGCTTTTTGGCAGCTACGGCCGGTCCATCCAGGTATTTGGCAGCTTCCAGCTTGACCGATTTTCGCCATGCACCATTCAGGCCTTGTACCGCGGCGGTTTTTGCCTCACCGTTTAGTTTTCCTTCTTTCAGTAACACCAGCACCTGGTCTTCGCCGCTCATTGTTCCACCCAACGATTTGGCCGCGATCGTACGCAGGTCCTCCGCATAACTATCCTCAGTAGCAACGGTTTTCAATATTTCGAGCGCGTCCTTACTTCCTACGGATCTCAGCGACGCCAGCGCGTTCGCACTCTTACTTTTATCCGAACCTTTCACCACATTCCAAACCAGCGGTGCACCACCTTGTTTAATCAATTGCGAAGCCGCGGCCGATCCGGCGCGACTGGCCGATTGCTCCAATGCCATCGCAAGAAGCCGCTGATTTTCAGATGAAAGCTCATATTTTGCAACGAGTTCGAGGTAGGCTTGTGTGCCGTAGGTCGCGTCGAGCATCTTTTTCAACGCGGCCATCGCCTCAGGCGTTTGCTTCACAAATGCGGGATCAAGATGGCGCATGACCAGTTCATTCACTTTGTCCTGGTCTTTACCGGATCCGTTCGTGAGTTTCAGCAATGCCATTGATTTTTCGCGACCAGCCGAATTGAAGTCGAATGCCCGGAAATAACGAAGCCTGCTTTTCAAATCGACTGTCGGATCTCCGGCAAGCGAGGCCAGCAACGGAACCGATTCCTTACCGCGCGAGCGCCATACGATGTCCTTACCTGCCTGCGTAGCTACCGGATTTGCACCCGCTTTGGCAAGCCAGGCTTTAAAAAACGAATCCCACTGCCCATCAGCGCCGATCCCGAGGGCTTCGAGGTACCAACGGTCTTTTCCATCATACTGCTGCGCAATCGATGCCCACAACGCGGGGGCATCGGGCGACGGGTTATGGTGCAATAGCAACACGCATTCGCGGCGAACCTGTGGCTCGGCGTCTTTGGACAATGTTTTGATGTAAGGAATCACATCCAGGTGTTTCGATTCGGAAGCTGCGCGAAGGCCCGCAATACGGATGTCCGCATTAGCATCTTTAATTGCCAGATCAACTGCTTTTTTCGCAGTTAACGGCCATTTGCTAAGCAGCCAAAGCGCCCGGGCACGCATGCGTGGCTCGGCATTTTTGTTGGTAAATAGCTTTTCAAGTGCAGGAGCTGCTTTTACACCCATCCCATTTAATGCAGTCCAGGCCTGGTAACGAATGGATAAGTTTGGATTCTGCAATGCTTCCACAGCACCTGGTACCGTTGTAAAATCAGCTTTTTGAATGCGGTAGGGTGTATTTAAAGGTGCAACACGGTAAATGCGGCCTTTCCCCTGGTCACCGGCCTGGTGACCACCCACGCCCGGATCGTACCAGTCGGAAACCAGCAGCGAGCCGTCGGGCGCTACGCAGACGTCAGATGGACGAAACCACTGGTCACGCTTACCGTCTACCACGTTTACGATTTTGGCTGAATAACCTGCACCTGCTTTCTCGACGGGATACGAGCGTACCACATTATGGCCCGGTTCGCAATGGATCATTTGTCCCCAAAATTCCTTTGGAAGCAATTTCCCCTCGTAAACGACCATACCAGTCGGTGAACCCGAGCCGGTCTGCAACAGGTTTGGCACCACGCCCGGGTCGTTCAAATGCCAGTGGCGGTAAGGGATCGAGTCTTCCATATTGGTGCGGTTCGCACGCCAGCCAGCACCGGTCATTTCGTCGGTATAGCCGTAGTTACCGTATTGCATGACGTAATTGATGCGCACACCCTTGTTACCATCGTCGTCGTTGTCCGACTGCCACATTGTACCATAGCTATCGACCGCCACTTCGAAATTGTTCCGGAAGTTGTTGCCGAGTACTTCAATATTGGTAAAGTCAGGATCGCAGCGAAAAACCATACCCTGTCTCAACTTTGAGAAATCGATAGGCTTGCCATCTTTTCCCACGACAGGATTGCCCTTTCCGTCGAGCAGATGGTCACCTTCATTTCCAAAATTGAAATACAATTTACCGTCCGGCCCAAATACGAATGCATGCATACCGTGATCGTGCTGATCACCGCCGATGCCTTCGAAAATGACTTCTTTTTTATCCGCTTTCAAATCGCCGTTCTCGTCGGTGAAGAGCCATACATACGGACTTTGGGAAACAATTACCTTATTACCCATCACCCAAACGCCCAGTGGCGCATTGATTTCTGCCCCTTGATAAAAGACCGTCGATTTATCGGACTTGCCATCACCATTGGTGTCTTCCAGTACCATAATGCGGTCGCCCTCATTTTTCGTAGGATTCCCGTTGATTGCCGGACGATAGTTATACGCTTCGCAGACCCACACCCTCCCGAGGTGGTCCACATCGATGTTCGTCGGGTTAGTGATCGCCGGTTCCGATGCGAAAAGGGTTGCTTCCAGACCATTGGCAGTCGTCAGGCCGGCTACGGCATACTTCGACGACCGTTTTTGGGCATCGGTGAGGTCTTTGTAAAGCGTGTCCGCCGAAGCGGCGTCAATCGTACTCGGATTCGAACGCTGATAAGAGGCGACCATCAAACCGGCCAGCATGCAGCCCGCGGGGAAGAGGATAAGCGATTTTTTGAAGTTCATGGGTAAATCGAGCGCTTTTTGGCCTTGAATCAGAAAGCATTAGCCTGATCCAGGGCCTATACGTGTCATTTTTACAATAATAATTTTAATTACGTGTATAAGAGACCACCTACTTATATTTACTATCATGAAAAAGACTTTTTTTTCCTGCATTGCACTTTGCATTGCTGCTGAAATTTCAGCCCAAAATATTCCATCGCCGGATATTCAGATCAAAACAGCGGTAATGGCCGCCCCTTCGGACAAACAGGCTGGTGCCAAAGTTTATGGTTACGGCACCGACGGTACGTTCAAGATCCTGCGCGAGGGCAGCAACGATTTCGTTTGCCTGGCCGACGACCCTAAAAAAGAAGACATCGGCGTATCGTGCTACCTTGCCGAGCTGGATGCATTTATGGAGCGCGGGCGTGTGCTGGCCAAAGAGGGTAAGAATCAAAAGGAGATTTTTGACATCCGCGAAAAAGAAGTGAAAGAAGGCACATTGAAAATGCCGAAGCAATCATCGACACTATACGTTCTGTCCGGCTCGAAGGATAATTACGACGCCGCCACCGGTTCGCTCAAAAATGGTTACCTGCGCTATGTCGTTTATATTCCGTTCGCCACAGCCGAAAGTACGGGACTACCCCTGAAACCCGATGTTCCGGGTATGCCGTGGATCATGGACCCGGGCACGCACCGCGCGCATATAATGATCAATCCGCCGAAACCGTAGACGCTTGACGGGCATTTTGAGGGTATATTACGTCAGCGCGCGTCTTTTCGAGGAAAAGCAACGAGAAATCGATGAAAAAAACTGCACGTATACTTACCGTTTTGAGCCTGCTCGCGTTATCAAGTCCATCTATGGCACAAACTGAGACCATTAACCTTTGGCCGGAAGGCAAAATCCCCAATTTTAAAACGAGTGACATTGAAGAAAAATCGGTAACCGACGCGCAGGGAATCCTGCGGATCAGCGGCGTTACCGTTCCGACCATTGCAGCCTATATTGCACCGAAAGAGAAGGCGACAGGCGCTGCGGTGATGATCTGCCCGGGTGGCGGCTATGGCATACTCGCTGCTTCGCACGAGGGAAGTGACTTTGCCAAATGGTTTAATGACCGGGGTATTTCCGCATTTGTCCTTAAATACCGGCTGCCCAACGAGAAAGCGATGGCGCATCAGCACGAAGTACCGCTGATGGACGCGATGCAAGGCATGAAACTGATCCGGCAGAATGCCACCAAATGGGGTATTGATGTGAACAAGATCGGCGTGATGGGCTTTTCGGCCGGGGGGCACCTTGCAGCAACGCTTTCGACCCATCACAATATGGGTGAAAAAGCGTCCGCCGACGGCAAACCGAATTTTTCGATATTGATTTACCCGGTAATCTCGTTTCAGCCGGCGATCTCGCACGGAGGCTCGCGCGACAACCTGCTTGGACCGGAAAAATCGGACGAATTGATTAAATATTACTCCAACGAATTGCAGGTTTCGGATCAGACGCCGCCCGCATTTCTCGTTCATGCGATGGACGATACGGGCGTGCCGGTCGAGAACAGCATCGAATATTATCTGGCGCTAAAAAAGAAAAAAATCCCTGCGGAGATGCATTTGTACCCAAAAGGCGGGCACGGCTACGGCATGCGCACCGAAGGAAAAGGCTCTCTTGCCAACTGGCCTGCGGCCATGGAAGGCTGGCTGAAAGCAATGGGATACCAGAAAAATTGACCGCGACGATGAATTAATCCCTAGTTTTGAAGAAAAATCAACGCTAGGGATTAGTCATTTTATGAATGCTTTTAACCGTCTGGTGATCAATAAGCGATCGCTCCTCTTTATTGTATTGGCTATTGCTGCCTTTGCCACGCTTCAATCGGTATTCTCCCACCCGAAAACCTTTGCGAACCAGCCGCAACTTTACACTACTTATAATAATTATGTCATCTTCAAGCAATCCTTCTTCCATTTGATAGAAGGGAAAAACCTGTATAGATGGCATGTCAACGAGCATTGGGATCTGTTCAAGTACAGCCCGGCATTCGCGCTTGTTTTTGGTATACTCTCCATTATGCCAACGTTTGTCGGCCTCTTCTTCTGGAATCTGATCAATGTGGCCGTACTCTTCTTCTCGGTGTATTTTCTTCCAAGAATCGGCCTCCGAACAAAGGGACTTATGGTCGCCTTTATGCTGGTAGAGTTGCTTACAGCCACGCAAAACGAACAAAGCAATGCATTAATCGCCGGCTTGCTGCTATTTGCGTTCGGATTCCTCGAAAGGGATAAATACTGGATGGCATCGCTGTGTATCGTTAGCACAATCTTTATTAAACTGTTCGGTATTGTAGCGCTGGCATTGTACCTGCTGTATCCGAACAAGTTCAAGCTGGCCTATACGACCGCGGCCTGGGTAATTTTGCTTACGATACTCCCGATCGTCGTGGTAAGTCCCGAGCAATTTGTGGTCCTCTACAAAACCTGGTGGAAGCTGCTTGCGGCCGACCGTGACTTTTCTGATGGCTTATCGGTAATAGGCTGGCTGAAAATCTGGTTTTCCATGAATGTGAACAAAACTTACGTCAATTTAATAGGTGTTGCACTGTTCTGCCTACCCTTACTTAAAATCAAATCGTACGGCAATTTCGTTTTCCGGGCATTGATGCTGGCTTCGGTACTGGTATGGGTGGTCATTTTCAACCACCGCGCCGAATCTCCGACCTTTATCATCGCTATTGCCGGAGTGGCGGTCTGGTATTATTTGCAGGCTCCTACCAAACTCAATTACGTCCTGCTCGTGCTCGCGTTTGTGTTTACCACACTATCGCCTACCGATCTGTTTCCTCCATTTGTCCGCAATCAGTACTTCTGGCCGTATGTAGTAAAAGCGGTACCCTGCATTATTATCTGGGGCAAGATCATCTATGACCTCCTTTTCACCGAGTTACTTCCACGACCAACCGAAGCAGAGATAGCGCAATAAAATCAGCGCAAAAAAATGCGTTACAGGAGTGCTGCGGCTGCATCCTGTAACGCGTAAAAATTATTGATACTGAATTAATTCACACCCAAAAGCGTACGGTTTACTTCCCGCACTTCTTTGGTAGACAGGTAAATACTTTTGACGATCTTCTCATTGTCGTTGGAAATTTCGAGGGTATAAACGCCGTCACCCATTTCGTCGAAACTTATTTTCCGCCCGGTTTTGGTGATATACTTGGGCACAAATTCCTCATGAATCAGCTTTCCTTTGCTGTCCATCAAGCGAATAGCTACTTTTTCACCCTTTTCTTTTTCCATCATCACATTCATCGACATGGTGTTACGCACACGATACATGCCTACACGAAATTTCTCACAAGTGTTGTTTTTGCATTCCGCCTTGGGTGAAACGATTGGGTCTGCTTGTACCTGGGCAGCAACGGTAAACAATGCGAATGTAGCAGCAACGGCGGTTTTTAAGATGTTCCTCATGGCTCTTGAAGGTTAACTGATTGGTTCATTAAAGTTGATTTCGAACCAATGAGGTAACCGCCCGGGCCATTGTTGCATACAAAGTTTGGACGGCAAAATAGGTGGTTAAGCGGAGTCAGCCCCCGATCGCGATCATCTCCCGATTCTGCTCATACTCCGATTTGGCTTGTTGCTTGGAGAAGCTGGCGTGGCCGCCGTGAGCGAAGTGTTTTTTCTGGAAATGCGCGTAAATGAGTTGGCGGACATCATCGCCTCTACGCAATGGCGTAAGAAGATCTACTTCGGATGTATCGAAAAGGCAGTTCTTCAACTTGCCGTCGGCGGTGAGGCGGATCCGGTTGCACCCTTCGCAAAATGGATGGGTTACAGTGCCAATGATCCCGAAAGTCCCCAGGCCATCATTTACCTGAAATCGCCGGGCAGTGTCGTGCAATTCCCCAGCGACAGGCTGAAATTCATACTCCTGACCAATCGCTGACAATAAATCGGCATAGGAGACGATTTTGGACATATCCCACTGATTGCCTTTGAAAGGCATGAATTCAATGAAACGCACATGAAGATTAGGCTCGGCCAGCGTCATTCTCACGAAATCGTTCACTTCGTCATCGTTCGTTCCGCGCATTACTACCATGTTGAGTTTCACAACAAACCCTTCATTTAAAAGCAGTCGAATGTGGTCAAGTGTTTTGACGAAGTGGTCCCTTTTCGTGATCGACTTGAACCGTTCCTCCTGAAGAGTGTCCAGGCTGACGTTCAGGGAAGTAACCCCGGCCGTCTTCAATTGCGGAATAAACTGATCGATATAAACCGCATTGGTAGTCAACGTGAGTGAGGCGGGAAGTTTTCCCAGCTCGGAAATGATTTCGGCGGCATCTTTACGGACCAACGGCTCTCCTCCGGTAAGCCGGATTTTCTCAACACCCATTTCAACAAACAAACCGGCCAGGTAGGAAATCTCATCGGCTTGCATAAGCCATTTGGACGGCATGAATTGCATATCCTCCTGCGGCATACAATAGGTACAACGAAGATTGCACTTATCCGTCAGTGAAATACGCAGATAAGTGTGCTTGCGACCAAATGTATCCAGAATAGGCAGTGCCATCGTTTGTTGTTAATCGTGTTTCTTTCCTTCTAAAACATTAAAAACGTGTAAAACATGCGGGAAAAGCGCGTCAATATATTCAGTTACGCCGCCTGTGCTTCCCGGCATGGTGATTACCAGCATTTCGCCAATAAAACCGGCCGCAGATCTCGACAACATAGAGGTCGGAACCCGCTCCTGGCCATAGTGGCGGGCGGTCTCGGCAATACCCGGAATTTCGCGGTCAAGCAGTTCGGAAACCGCTTCGGGCGTCACGTCACGGGGTGACAAACCAGTACCGCCGGTGAGCAGTACCATGTTGTAGCCCGCACTTTGTAATGAAAGCAATTTGCTTTGAATACCCGCCCGGTCGTCCGCGATAATGCTGTAATCGCCTACTTCCAGGCTAAAAGCAGCTAGTTTTTCTATAATCTTCTTACCGGATCTGTCTTCACCGATCCCTTTCGAAATACTATCGGAGCAAACTACCACAGCTACTTTCAAACCTTCCGGCGCCGCCTTGCGGTCACTTTTTCCACCTTTTTTCTCCAACAACCGAATATTCCGTATTTCGACGCCCTTATCAATCGGTTTGAGCATGTCGTACATCGTCAGTGCCACCACCGACGCGCCGTGCATGGCCTCTACTTCTACGCCCGTCTTATATATTGTCTTGACAGTCAACTCAATGACAATCGTCAAACCTTCGATCCTATATTGAACGCCGGTATATTCCACCGGGATCGGATGGCAGTCGGGCAGCAAATCGGGCGTTTTCTTCACTGCCAGAAAGCCGGCTGCTTTTGCCATTTCAAAAACATCGCCTTTCGGCACAGTCCTGTTTTGAATCGCCTCCACCGTCTCCGGCTTGCTTACCTGCACAATTGCCTGTGCGGTGGCAATGCGGAGTGTGTTGGTCTTATGGGTAATGTCAACCATTAATAATCTTATTTATTCTCCTTCCAGACATGCTGCCCCGCCTCACCTATCAGCTCTTTGCCAAAAATGGGCACGTTGGCCTTAATCTCTTCCACAATATATTCCGAAGCCTCAAATGCCGCCCTTCGATGGGGGGATGACACGAATACGAAAAGGCTAATCTCGCCTGTCGGAACAAGGCCCAGGCTGTGGTAAATATGCATACACGTAAGCTCGAATTTCGCAAACGCGGCCTCACGGATGTCGTAAAATGCCTGTTCGGCCATTTCCTCATAGGCCGTATAGTCGATTCCCGTTACCGGTCCGCCTTCCTTCTGATCCGCGCGAATCTGCCCGAGAAAGATCGCATGAGCACCAATCCCCGTTTTGGATTGATGGCTTGCGATCGACTTCGCGACAAAATCAGGGCTGATAGGCCCTTGAATAAAAACCTTTTTGGGTTTATGTGCTTTTTCCATGTCCTCCTGTTATCCTCCTGCAAACGGCGGCAGCAATGCAATCTCGGCCGGGGTTTCTATCAATAAAAAATCCTCCGAAATTCGCTGATTGACCGCTATTTTGAATTTTTTCTCCCGCATAGCCGGGTATTTGTCCAGTATTTGTTCACGGAACTGCCCCACCGTCAGGCCACCGGCTGCGTTCCAGACTTCGTCCGAAAGCCCGGCGATCTCGGCCAGCATTCCGAAATATTTGACTTGAAAACTCATTGGTATCTTATCATCATTCAATCCAATAACCCGCAACTGGTTCCCCGGGTTCAGAACGGAAGCAAATGTACTTCTACGAGCTCGCCCGCTTCCACACGATTCTGCCCGACAGGTAAATAGATAATCGCATTCGAAACTGCGAACGAGCCTATCACAAACGATTCCTGCCCGTCGAGCGAGACGACTTCGCTACCTTCAACCCTTGCTTTCAGAAACTCGTCGCGCTCTCCGTCGAAACGGTAAGCATCCCGCAAGGGCAACCGCACAGACCTTAAAAACGGCTCCCTGCTCCCCATTATTTTTTTCAATGCGGGCAGCACATATTCATAATAGCAAACCAGCGATGACGCCGGGTTACCCGGCAACGCAAAGATCAACTTTTCCTCTTTTTTGGCAAAAAGAAGCGGCTTGCCGGGTTTTTGCCTTACTTTATAAAAGATCGTTTCGGCGCCCAATGCCTCCAACGCCTTTCCTACGAAATCATAATCTCCCACCGAAATGCCCCCGGAGGCCAGGATGACGTCGTGTTCCTCTAATAACACTTCAAGCGCTGCGATGGTAGCATCCAGATCATCGGACGCATAGCTTATCGAAAAGTCCCCGATGCCGGCTTGCGCCAGTGCGGCTTGCAGCATGGCAGAATTGGATTCATATATCTTTCCCGGCACCAACGCTTCGCCCGCTTTCAGCAACTCGTCACCGGTAACGAGGAGGCCAACCTTCGGCTTGGAATAGACCGTCACCTCATTTACATTCATTCCCTTCAAAAAACCGACAGCACCCGGCGAAACGAGCGCTCCTGCACGTAATGCGACTGCTCCCTGCGCGATCTGCTGTCCTGCCCGGCGGACATTCTTACCTTCCGCAACCGGAAATTCATGAATTTGAACAGACCGATCACTCAATGACGTATTTTCCTGCATCACCACGGCAGTCGCCCCCTCAGGTACCGGTGCGCCGGTGAATATGCGCACGGCCGTGCCCGCGCTCACAACCGGCAAATCGGCCTGCCCGGCTTTCGACTCTCCTGCGAGTCGCAGCATGGTACCTGATTCCGAAACATCCGAATGCAGGATAGCATAACCGTCCATCGACGACTGCCTGAACGGTGGAAGCGCTATCGGCGAGATCACATCTTCCGACAGATAACTCCCTATGGCCTCTGATAAGGGCATTTGCACCGCTGGCAATGTTCCGGTGTTGGCAATAATTCTCTGTTTCGCCTCGTTGACTGTGACCATATTATGAAAAATACCATGCAGAGGTGCAAGTTAACACATTGCGGATGCAAATGGAGAAGCTTAAAAATGTCTCCCGAATACCGGTTTTTGCTTACAATTGGCGACATTTTCCACAATAATACCATTATCCCCACAAAACACATTTTGTAACCAACTGACCATCAACTGTTAAAACTTCTATCCAAAAACCGCTCTCTTACTATAATTACATTCAATGCAAGGTTTCACATTTTGTGCTTAGCGCTTTTTACCAATTAAAATTTCACGTTCCGTTAGCCTGGCGCGGTTTTTATTCAGCATCACTAGCCGGATACAGAATGTAGCGATCTTATTTTTATCCTAGAATTACTTTTATCAAACCCCTATAAATCAGTTTTTTACCCCAAATTGAAATTTTATTTATTCAATACCGTTATCTTTGCACTTCGGCCATGTGCCTAAAATGATGTTTCACGAAATACAAAATGCATGATTAGACTTATCTTTATGGCCTTCTCAATCGCAATATTCGGCAAAAGTCCGGTGAGCGAGGTGGGGGTGGAAAAGAAGGAACTGAAAGAAACTAACATTATTGATTCAGATCTTCTTGCTATTGACTTCTGTGGCGAAGCCATTCCTTTATCAGAGCTTCGAATCGCCGAGCGATATCAAAACACGATCAGAAATTACGACAATCCCACTTTTCGTAAGCTGATGACCACAACAAGAAAGAGGATGCGGGTTATAGAACCCATTCTCAGGAAGTACGGAGTACCAGCCGATTTTAAATATATTCCATTGATAGAGAGCGCCATGAAGGACGAGGTAACATCCCGTCGCGGCGCAGGCGGATACTGGCAACTGATGCCTTCTACTGCCAAATCTCTCGGGCTGGTTGTAAACGAAACCAGGGACGACCGCAAACATTTGGTCAAATCGACCCACGCCGCAGGAAAATACCTGCGCGACTTGTATAAACAACTGGGTTCCTGGACATTAGTAGCTGCTGCTTACAATGCAGGCCCGACGCACATCCAGAACAGGATGGATTCGCAGAACAAAGATGATTATTTCAAGCTCCGTCTCAATTCCGAGACTGCGCGGTACATCTATAAGATCCTTGCCGTAAAAGAATGGTTCTCCAATCCCGAAAGAAGCCGCGAATGGGGAAGCGGTGAGGTGGTAGATCGTATTTCTGCATTCAAGATCGCGCAGAAAAAAGCCGCAGCATTGGCCAAAGCCGAGATCTCGTCCGAGACCGGATCATAATCCCCACTATTTTATTTGAAAGTTGATAAGAAGAAAAGGATACATTATCCTTTTCTTTGTGTTGTTATGGCATGGGCCAAAACGTCCCCGGTAATACGTTCTTTAATTTTTAATACTCACTTTCAGACATGACAAAAGCGGAAATGATCACCGATAAGGGTACGATGCTTATCGAATTCTACGATGAGGATGCTCCCAATACGGTGAAAAACTTTGTTGATCTTTCTAAAAAAGGCTTTTACGATGGTGTAATCTTCCACCGCGTAATCCCTGACTTCATGATCCAGGGTGGTGACCCTACCGGCACCGGCCGTGGAGGACCTGGCTACAAAATTGATTGCGAACTGACAGGCGGCAACCAGTACCACGATCGTGGCGTGCTTTCTATGGCACACGCTGGCCGCAATACAGGAGGTTCACAGTTCTTCATCTGCCACAGCCGCAACAACACCGCACACCTCGACAGAAACCATACCTGCTTCGGCCGCGTGGTAGAGGGTGTTGAAACGGTTGACGCGATCCGTCAGGGTGACAAGATCCAGAAGATCACGATCATCGAAGAACAGGCGTAAGCTTTTCTGAATTATACAAAAAGGGGCCGGAATCAACTTCCGGCCCCTTTTTGTATGTATATGTCGGCTATCTCACCAGAAATGTCCGTACAAGTATGAAATGATAGCGATCACGACTACCGCGCCGATTACAAACGTACGGTGTGGCATGAACATCGACGCATCGATGGCAAGGCCTTTCTTTTCGTCGGGCATGATCAGACCGAGAATTACCATTACCGCTACGCATATCAGGAACACTAGGCCCATGCGGTCGAGGAAAGGAACTTGCGTCCAATCGGCGAATGGGAAGTAGTTGTTGTGCATCGCCAATGCGATCAGGAACCCGCCCACGATCGCGAACAATGCGCCCGCTGAGTTGGTACGTTTCCAGAAGAAACCCATGATGAAGGACGCGAAGATCCCCGGCGACAACAGACCTGTCATTTCCTGAATAAACTGGAAACCACCTTTTTTATCGATGCCCATATAAGGAGAAACGATGATCGCGAGGATCATTGAAATCACAACCACCGCACGGCCGATACGCACGAGCGTTTTCTCGTCGGCATTCTTGCCAATGTAGTTTTTGAAAATATCCAGTGTGAAAATCGTCGAAATACTGTTCGCCTTACCTGCCAGCGACGCCACTACTGCGGCTGTCAACGCTGCGAACGAAAGCCCCTTTAATCCGGTAGGAAGCAGGTTCAGGAGCACAGGATAGGCCTTATCTGCATTAATCACGCCGTCCTCACCGAGCATTTCCGCCTGGAACATGCCTTTGCTGTACAATGCATAAGCCGCAATACCCGGCAATACCACGATCACCGGCATTAGTAATTTCAGGAACGCAGCGAAAAGGATACCGTTACGCGCAGTTTTCAAATCAGCTCCCAATGCCCGCTGGGTAATGTATTGGTTACAGCCCCAGTAGTTCAGGTTCACGATCCACATACCGCCCAGCAATACCGCCAGACCCGGCAGCTGCATATAGAACGGGCTCGATTTTGGGAAAATCATATGGAAGTGGTCGTCGTGATTGTCGCGCATTACTTTGAAACCCTGCACAATTCCTTCAACACCTGCATTATCGGATACCAGATTGATGGCCAGATAAGTGGTAGCCAACCCGCCGATTACAAGGAAAAACACCTGAATTACGTCAGTAAAACCGATTACCTTCATTCCGCCGATCGTAATGATAATAGCAAATGTCGCCAACGCGATCATACAGAACTGAAAATCAAGCCCTGAAATACCTGAAACGGCCAATGCGCCCAGATACAGAATCGAAGTAAGGTTAACAAGAATGTAAAGCGCCAGCCAGAAGACCGCCATAATCAAGCTCACCGATTGGTTGTATCGCTGGCTGAGGAACTGGGGCATTGTGTAAATTTTGTTTTTGAGATAGATAGGCATAAAAAAGACGGCCACTATCACGAGTGTTGCCGCCGCCATCCATTCGTAGGTGGAAATTCCTAGCCCCATTGAGAAACCATTTCCGGACATTCCGATAAACTGTTCTGCTGAAATGTTCGACGCGATCAGCGAAGCACCAATCGCCCACCAGGTAAGCGAGCCCTCCGCCAGGAAGAAGTCCTTTGTAGATTCAACTTTTGATTTTTTCCGCTGATAAATCCAATAACCGTAACCGGAGACTACAATGAAGTAAAAGAAGAAAACGACATAATCCAGGGTTTGTAATTGTTGCATTTCAAATAATAAAATAGATGAATGAATGAAATTGATCAGCTTAGATTGAAACGTACAGTATATTCAAAAAATAATACAAAATCTGAACAAACATGCCAATATTCGTTCCTCTTTTGAAAAGGAGCGCATAAATATAGCCTACAAGCACATATTCATAATGCTTTACTCTGATATTTTCTTTGAATCTTTAAAATGGTGCGGGCTCATGGGGCCATAGGCATCTTCAAAAGAGTTGCCTTGCTGCATACTCGCGATAAAACGCTGCAAACCAGCATCTCTGCGAAGCAAAAGCCAGTAGGAAACCTCCATTCCGGCTGTCATATAGGCAGTCATAACATGCTTCTGATCGCCGAGAAAGAACTCGCGCATGGTAGAAATATCTTTGAGCAAAAGCAGGTCGCGGCCGTTGCGGGTGTAGTAACGCCACTCGTAACGGTAGGCCCGGTAACGCTCACGCGGCGTGGCTTCACTCACGAAACGCCGGTCGAGCATGAGCGCCAGGCCTTCGTTGAACCATTGGGGAATGTCATTAGTAGTGCGCCACCATCCAATGCGCTTCAACAATTCGATATGGCTCATTTCGTGCGCGATCACATCGGTGTTCATTCCCTGGGCATTCAGGATCACGTACGAACTTCCCCACGGCGTGCCAATACTGCATCCGGCACCCTCGTTGCTGCTGCAATACTTTTTGTATTGCTGCGCCGTCAGGCAGATGATGATTTTAGGATTGGATTTTTTACCCTGATAAAAAGAGTCAACGCGCGCCTCGGCGAGTGCAACGGTGCTTTTAAGGGTTTTGTATTTATTTCGGTTGATATCCGGGCTGAAATAGACCTTTTTATCGGTTGAATTAAATTTAGAGAATGCGATGAGCTCGCAGTAGAATATCTGAGGATAAAGGAAAAAGAGGCTGCCCAACAGGACAATTAATCCGGTCAGAAGGAATCTGGAGACTTTCCGGAGTGGGTTGGGTTTCAAGAGAAAATATTTTTGCCACGAAGGGACCGCGATGGCGCCTTCGTGGCAATATAAGTGTTAATGCTTAAAGTGACGAACCCCCGTAGTTACCATCGCAACGCCATTCGCATTGCAATAATCCACAGAATCCTTGTCACGAATAGAGCCACCCGGCTGAACAACCGCAGTAATGCCCGCGTGATGCGCGATTTCCACGCAGTCAGCAAACGGGAAGAATGCGTCGGAAGCCATTACTGCCCCATTCAGGTCAAAGCCGAACGCTTTCGCCTTCTCGATCGCCTGGCGCAATGCGTCTACGCGTGAGGTTTGGCCGGTACCGCTTGCCAGCAACTGGTTTTCTTTCGCCAGAACGATGGTGTTCGACTTGGTATGCTTGCAAACTTTCAATGCAAATTCAAGAGCTGTAACCTCGCTGGCAGTCGGCGCCTTCTCGGTAACAGTCGTAAACTGCGCCGCAACCTCGGTTGCAAGGTCTTTATCCTGCACCAATACCCCATTCAAAATGGTTTTGAACATAATCTGCGGCAACACCACTGCATTACGTTTCAGCAAAATGCGGTTCTTTTTGGATTTCAAAAGCTGCAACGCATCGTCGTCATAAGCAGGCGCGATGAGGATTTCCATGAACAGCTTGTTCAGCTCCTCCGCAGTGGCCAGGTCGACCTTCGTATTGGTAATAACCACGCCACCGAATGCTGAAACCGGGTCACAAGCCAGCGCATTGTCGTAAGCCTCTTTCGCAGTAGGTGCCGTAGCGATACCGCAGGCATTGGTGTGCTTGATGATCGCGAATGTAGGCTGAGCATCGGCAAATTCGTCGATCAGGCTCACGCACGCATCCACATCCACGAGGTTATTGTATGAAAGCTCTTTTCCGTGCAGTTTGTCGAAAATACCTTCCAGGTCGCCATAGTAGGTCGCATTCTGGTGCGGATTCTCGCCATAGCGCAGCGTTTGGGAAGCAAGGTTCGTAAAATCGAACAACTCTTTATCGGTCGTTTCTTTCCCGGATGTGAAGAAGCTGTTGATCGCTCCGTCATAATGCGAAGACACCCCGAATGCAAGGCCGGCATAGTAACGACGGTCTTCGATGTCGGTAGCACCCGCTTTCGCATTCAAAAGTTCAACCACTTCCGCATACTGGCTGCGGGATGATACAATCAATGTATCTTTAAAATTCTTCGCCGTTGCGCGGATCAGGGAGATACCGCCAATGTCTATCTTCTCGATAATGTCCTCCTCGCTCGCTCCGGATGCCACCGTTTCCTCGAAAGGATAAAGATCCACCACCACCATGTCGATGGCAGGGATATTGTATTGCTCAGCCTGCGCAACATCGCCCGCGTCGTCGCGACGGTACAAGATCCCCCCCATGATAGCCGGGTGAAGCGTTTTAACACGCCCGCCGAAAATCGAAGGATAACCGGTCAGCACTTCGGCAGCGGTTACGGGAATGTTGAGATTTTCAATGAAAGTCTGAGTTCCTCCGGTCGAGTACAGCTTTACACCGTTGTTGTGCAGGAGGCGGACCAAAGGCTCAAGTCCGTCTTTGTAATAAACAGAAATAAGCGCGGATTGGATTTTTTTAGACATTGTGCAACGTTTGCTCTAAGATTACAAATGCGGGATTTTGCTTACATTCGGCATTTCGGCTTGTCCCATATGGAAAAATAAACCGCAAAGATAGCCGAAAAATCAACGAAACCGGAAGCGGAGCAGACGAAAAACAAAACGTTATCATTCTGAAACCAAGTTTAAAAAGCTAAAACCATGAACCTCGACCTGACCGGAAAAACAGCACTGGTATGCGGAAGTACCCAGGGCATCGGGCTCGCAGCCGCCGTTGAACTCGCATTGCTGGGTGCAAATGTGACCCTCGTCGCCCGGAATGAAGAAAAACTGCGGGAGGCCGTCGAAGACCTGGACACTTCCCTTGGCCAGCTCCACCGGTACGTGGTGGCCGATTTCGCCGACCATGAGGCCTTAAAATCCGCTATTGAAAATTACCTCCGTCTTTGTCCCGAGGTGCATATACTCGTCAACAACACAGGCGGTCCCTCCGGCGGGCCGATCATCGAAGCGGAAACCGGGCAGTTCCTGAAAACTTTTCAAATGCACGTCATCAACAACCAGTTCCTGGCGCAATCGGTAGTACCGTCGATGAAGAAGGAAGGTTTTGGCCGCATTATCAACATTATCAGCACCTCGGTGAAACAGCCGATTATCGGCCTGGGGGTATCCAACACCATTCGCGGGGCCGTAGCGAGCTGGGCCAAAACGTTGTCGCTCGAACTCGGACAATATGGTATCACTGTCAACAATGTACTGCCGGGTTACACCGAAACGGCACGGTTGGATGCTGTGCTGGAAATGCGGGGCAAAAATCAGGGCAAAACCAGGGAGCAGGTGGCCGAAGAGCTGAAAGCGGGCATTCCTATCCGTCGGTTCGGCGAAGCGAAAGAAGTGGCTGCCGCGGTAGCTTTTCTGGCCAGTCCGGCGGCGGGAAGCATCAGCGGGGTGAGCCTGGCAGTGGATGGAGGAAGAACGGAGAGTTTGTGATCGTGATTTACAATTGGTTTATTTTAAACAAAACGGGCGCAGCATTATTGACGAGGTTGATCAGGAAAGGATGCCCGGCAATGGTAATCGCGCTGATTTGCTTCACCTCGCCGTCTAGCGCATAACCGCTTTCCCTGGCCTGTAAAACTTCAAACTGCATATTACCTTTATTGATCAACACATTTCCGCGGCATGCATCGAGCGCCCCTAGCTGCGGAATGAAATGGGTAAAATTTCCGCCCACAATGAGGTCCGGCTTGCCATCATGGTTCACGTCCTCGCTCTGGATCGCGTTCAGGCAGGAGAATTGTGCCAGGTATGGCAGTGCCACCACTTTAAACTGCCCTTTTCCGTCATTCACCGCAATGCCCGATTGCAGGTAAGTTGCCGATTTCTCCACCGCCGATTGGATCAGGTCGTCCGGAAAAAGGTCTTGAACCGTGAGCACCGCATATTCCGAGTGCTTGATACTTTTCTTTTTGAGAAAAGGGAATTGCGCGGTCATTTCGCGTTTCAACAACACGGGAATGTCTTTCGAATCGATGGTTTTGGAAATGACCTTTTCTATGGTTCCGTTTTTATTGAAATCATTGATCCACATTTTTAGTGGCGCTCCCACCGCGGCTTTGAGTGTGAAGTTCTCTCCTATATTTCCCAATGCCAGGTCCTGATCGCCATCACCATCGAAGTCACCGGTTTTCAGCGAACCCCAAAAACCCGCGTACGCTTCGAGGCCAGTTGCTATCTTTTTGAAGCGACCTCCCGAAAACCTGAAAGCCACAGGTGCCATCCAATCTCCGACAACGATCAGCTCTTTCTGCCCCTCGCCGTCGATATCAACCCAGGCCGCGTCGCGTACCATGCCTACCCGCGCCAACTCGGGGGCCATTGTCCTGGCAACGTCCTTGAAATTACCTTTGCCGTCATTCTGGTAAATGTAACTCGAAGGGCTCGAACCATACTCGCGGGGAACGCTCCGGCTGCCTGCGAACAAATCGAGGTCGCCGTCGCGGTCGAAATCTTCGGCCACGATCACCGCAGTGTTCATCGCATTGGGCGGCAATGCGCGGTTACTATGCGTAAAATTGCCTTTCCCGTCATTCAGGTAGAGGCGCGTGGGCAAATCGGGTTTACCGGCAAGGCTCTCATTTCCACCACTTCCAACAACCAGGTCGCGATCGTCGTCTCCATCCGCGTCGAAAAACAATGCCGCCGTGTCCTCAAAACCCACCGCATCACCGAATGCCTTCTGCGGCGACTTCAAGAACTGACCGCCCTTTTGCAAATACAATTGTCCGCCCTGCCCTTTTCCACCGCACACATAAAGATCTTCGAGCCCATCACCATTCACATCACCGATCGCCGCTTTCGGACCTTCCTGCGAGAGCATTACTGGGATATTTCTTTCATTGTAAAAATCCTCGTACCGGTTTTCCTGATGCGCATCAAGCCCCTTCACCTGCACATTCGTGAGCATTGGGCTCTGCTTGTTCATCCGTCCATTGTACGGGTCTTGGGCGTCACCCATAACCAGTGTCAATGTCGTATCACACTTGGCAGCGCGGATGGTGGTCACTTTACTGCTCGGCCAGAGCACGCGTACCGAATCAATCGTCGCAATTTCCCCTAAACCGATCGTCAGCGGGTATTCCGTACTCGACTGAAATCCGCGGGACGGGCTCACCTGCTTGCTGAACACCTGCCCGCCAGCGTAGACCTCCACTTTGGCCCCGATAGCCCGGGTGTTCAGGCCAGCACCTTTGAGAATGAATTTAATGTAATGGTTTTTGTCCTTCTGCGCTTCCGATTTGTTTTTATAGACAAAACAGGGCTCATTTACATTATTGACCACCAGGTCCAGGTCGCCGTCGTTGTCCAGATCGGCATAAGCTGCGCCATTAGAAAACGATGCCTTCCCGAAGCCAAATTCCTTCGCCTTTTCCTTGAATTGCAGGTTTCCTTCATTATGGAAAAAATTGTTGGCAATGGGCGTAGAAGGCATGCGGTCGATGATTCCCTGCATGTTTTCCTTTTCGCCGGACATGACCATCTTACGTGTTACCTCGTTGGCAAAAAAGTCGATAAAGTCCTGATCGAGAATGTCGTGGTAAATACCATTGCACACGTAAATATCCGTCTTAGAGTCATTATCCGCATCGAAAAGCAATGCGCCCCAGCTCCAATCGCTCGCGGCCACGCCCGAGTAATTGGCAATTTCGCTGAATGTGCCGTCCTGATTGTTGAATTGGAGGCTGTTCTGCATAAACTGGTTATAGAAACCCTTCTCCTTTTTCAGATTAAAGAGGTAGTGGTTCTCAAACGAGGTAGTTGTTTTATAACGGTACTCGTCGCGCGGTAGCATGTCTGTTACGAACAGCTCGGGATAACCGTCATTGTTAATATCGGCCATATCGGCTCCCATCGATGCGAGGCTCGTGTGCTTGATGCGCTTTTCGAGCTCTTCCGAAAAAGTACCGTCTTTTTGATTGATATACAGATAATCCTTCTCGTAGAAATCGTTGCAAATGTAAATATCGGGATAAAGGTCCCCATTGATATCACCCACGGTCACGCCAAGCCCGAAGCCGATCAGACTTCCGTAAATACCTGCTTCCTCGCTTACATCCACGAATTTCCCTCCGTCGTTACGAAGCAACTTGGCCCCGCCGCCTTTGAGAAAGTCCTTCACGGGCCAGTCTTTCGCGCGGCGGTTGCGGTCGTTGGCGTAATTGAGGGTATTGACGGGAATAAAACTGTTGTTCAGCACATAGGCGTCGAGGTCGCCGTCAAGGTCGTAATCCAGAAATGCGGCGTGCGTGGTGTAGCCTGTTTCATCCAAGCCGTATTTTTTGGCTGATTCTGTGAATGTCAGATCGCCGTTGTTGATATAAAGTGAATTACCCTGTTTATTCAAAAACTTCTGATAACCCGCATTACAGACGTAAATATCCAGCAGGTTATCGCCATTCACATCGGCCATTACCACGCCGGTACTCCATTTGTCGGATTCGGCTACGCCTGCTTTCGCAGTGATATCCTCAAACTTCCAATTGCCTTTATTAAGGTAAAGTTTGTTTTCACCCATGTTGGCGGTGAAATAGATATCGGGAAGGCCATCATTGTTAATGTCGCCGATTGACACGCCGCCGCCGTTATAGAAATTACGGTAATTGAAAATGTTGATATCCTCCCGGTCCTCAATTTTGTTCACGAAGCCGATGCCGGTTTCGGATGCGTCCATTTCTTCAAAAAGGGCGTTCGTATTTTTTTCGGAATCGGTGCAGGAGAACAAGGCACACAGGCCGCCGAGCAAGACCAGCATGCGGAAAGCGGCAAAACAGTTCGTCGTCATTATACCGGAATATTACTTGCCACTCCCTGATGCGGGCTTTCCGACTCCCGCACCTTCCTTTTCGAAAGTGTCATAAAAATCGGCCAAAGTCGTAAACCCGTTCCAGCCCGACGGCGCATCCGAAGCGAAGATGCTATTCTGATCTGTACAAGCGCCAAAATCATTATTGCCAACAGAGCCTATCTTATCAACTTTCAGATCCGTATGGAAAAAAGAAGCAGCCAGCAGCAGGGTGAAAATTCCGAATTTCAAAAACAACGGTTTTGTCCTGGCGCGTGGAACAGCAGCCGGGAATTCATGTTGGCGGAGTACATGAAAGGATAAATTCATCATAGGTTAAATATAACTGGGGCTCAAAGGAGGTGATGATGTATCATTTTAACATTCGTTCCATACTTTGTTCAACAACACGCGTAGACCAAAACCTTCATTATGAATTTTAGTATGAAAAAATATAAACTTTACACCATGCCTTATACAAAATAATACAAAGAATCTGGATAATACAATACATGGAGCAAGCCCGAATGTCTCGCTTCCCACTTTACCCAACTTTTTGCTGGACTTCCTTCGCGGTTGTGCGTAACTTTGACTTCGTTATTTTTCCAGTTAATTGCATTTATGACATCCCTGTCTCCAGTATCAGATGCAGATCTGAGTTTGCTTGCACAACGCCTCGAAGGTGATCTCTTTTATGATAATACCATGCGGACGTTATATGCAACAGATGCGTCCGCCTATCGCGAAATGCCGATTGCCGTGGCGATCCCTAAATCGCTCGGTGATCTCAAAACGCTCATTTCGTATGCCACTGACAAGAAAGTTTCACTGATCCCCCGCACCGCAGGCACCTCGCTGGCCGGCCAGGTGGTAGGTAACGGTATAATAGTAGACGTTTCGAAAAATTTCAACAAAATACTTGAAATAAATGCAGAGGAACGCTGGGTACGTGTGCAGCCGGGTGTCGTGCGCGACGAGCTGAACATGGCCCTCAAACCCTATGGACTGTATTTCGGCCCCGAAACTTCTACCGCAAACCGCGCCATGATCGGCGGAATGGTGGGCAACAATTCCTGCGGCTCCAACTCCATCGTATACGGAAGCACGCGGGAGCATTTGCTGGAAGTGAAGGCGATCCTGGCCGACGGCAGTGACGCCGAATTCAAGAATGTGAACAGCAACGATCTGCAGTCGCTCCTGAACAACGCCCGCCAGAAAAACGGCAGCGCATCGCTTCTGGATAAAATATACCTAAAAACCGACGCTATCCTGAACTCGCCTGAAAACCAGGCCGAGATCCGGAAAAACTTCCCGAAACCATCCGTAGAACGTCGCAATACAGGCTATGCGCTCGATATGCTGCTGAATATGGCGCCTTATACCACAGGCACCGCTTCGGACAGGCCGTTTAATATGTGCAGCCTTATAGCGGGCTCGGAAGGAACATTGTGTTTTCTGACAGAAATTAAAGTCAATCTGGTACCGCTGCCGCCTAAAACGCAGGGCCTGGTTTGCGTGCATTGCGATACGATTGACGAAGCTCTACGGGCGACCATTCTCACCCTCAAATACGGCCCGCAAGCGGTGGAGCTCATTGACGAGTACGTGCTGGAATGCGCGGCGACCAACGTCGAACAACGTAAAAATGCTTTTTTTGTCAAGAACAAGCCGGACGGCAAATTTCCCGCGATCCTGGTCGTAGATCTTTCGAGAGAGACCAGAGAAGAAGTGGAACAGCTGGCCGCCGATATGGAAAAGGAATTCAGAGCAGCCGGCATCGGTTTCCACTACCCGCTGCTTTTCGGGGACGACACCAAAAAAATATGGACACTACGGAAAGCCGGGCTCGGTTTGCTGGGCAATATTCCCGGTGATGAAAAAGCAGTAGCGGTGATCGAAGACACGGCGATCGACGTGTACGACCAGCCGGAATATATCCGTGAGTTCAACGAAATACTGAAAAAGAATGGGATGTCGGCCGTGCATTACGCACACGCAGGCTCGGGCGAACTGCATTTGCGGCCGATTATTAACCTGAAAACCAGCGAGGGACACCGCCAGTTCAGGATGATCGCAGAGGAAATCGCGGATCTGGTTAAGAAATACGACGGCTCGCTCTCGGGTGAGCACGGCGACGGCCGTCTGCGCGGGGAATTTATCCCGAAAATGGTCGGCCAGCATAATTATCAGTTGTTTAAAGACATTAAGAAGGCCTGGGACCCTAACAATATCTTCAATCCGGGCAAGATCGTCGATACCGCGCCGATGGATACGTTCCTGCGCTATGAGGCGGACCAGAAGACACCTGAATTCAAAACGAATTTCCGCTTCCACGACCAGGATATCCTCCAACACGCCGAGCAATGCAACGGCTCGGGGGACTGCCGGAAAACGCATTTGAGCGGCGGCACGATGTGCCCGAGCTTCATGGCCACCCGCAATGAAAAGGATACTACCCGCGCCCGCGCGAATATCCTGCGCGAAATGCTCACGCGCTCGCCCAAGGAAAACCGGTTCGACAACAAGGAGATCAAGGAAGTGTACGACCTATGTCTCGCCTGCAAGGGCTGCAAAGGCGAATGCCCTTCGAACGTGGATGTGGCGAAGTTGAAAATGGAGTTTTTGCAGCAGTATCACGATGCAAACGGCATTCCGGTACGCTCATGGCTGGTCGGTAATTTCTCAAAAATGACAGGTATTGCCAGCTACGTTCCCTGGGCCTACAACCTGATTTTCAAGAACGCGCCGCTCCGCAAGATCGCGAACACCGTCGTAGGTTTCCACCCCGAACGTACCATGCCGTTGCTGCACAGCACGACATTGAAAAAATGGTACGATCAGCGGAAGAGAAACGCCCCGAAATCGGAACGGAAAGTATACCTGTTCTGCGATGAATTTACCAATTACAATGATGTCGAGATTGGTAAAACCGCCATTCTCGCGCTCGAAAAGTTGGGTTATGAGGTTATTATTCCAAATCACGGTCCTTCCGGGCGGCCGCAGCTTTCGAAAGGCTTGTTAAGGGACGCAAAAAAAATCGCGGAAGAGAATATCCGTCTGTTGAAAGACATTATCTCGCACGATACTCCGCTGGTAGGCATTGAGCCGTCGGCGATTCTGACATTCCGTGACGAATACCCCGACCTCGTGAGTGACGAATTGGTAGAAGACAGCAAAATGATTGCCCAGAACGCATTGCAATTCGACGAGTTTATCGCGCGCGAGATCGAGCTGAAAAACATTTCAAGAAACCAGTTTACCAAAGAGAAAAAGCTGATCAAGCTACACGGACATTGCCAGCAAAAAGCGATTTCGAGTATGATACCGACGAAAAAGATGCTTTCGCTACCCGAGAACTACACCGTACAGCTCATTCCCTCGGGATGCTGCGGTATGGCGGGCTCATTCGGCTACGAGAAGGAGCATTTTGACATTTCCATGCAGATCGGCGAGCTGGTATTGTTCCCAACCGTTCGCCAGCAGCCGGAAGAAGTGATCATCGCTGCGCCAGGCACCAGCTGCCGCCACCAGATCCACGACGGAACCGGCCGGAAAGCGCTGCACCCGGCGGAAATCCTTTGGAATGCATTGATTTAAAAATATTTGAAATACAAGAAATGGCCGGCGAAATTCATTTGCCGGCCATTTTCTATTAATTGGATATGAAAGGCGCCTTCCGCAGCCAGGTATCATCCGTAAGCTGCCTGATCATAAATGCGGCAATATCCGCCGCGTCGATCTTCGCTCCGGGCGAATCGGTGGCATTTACCTTGATCTCACCACTGACTCCATTGAATTCAATATAAGGCACCCGCACCATGATCCATTCTGCATTACTTTCCGCCAGTATCGAATAGGATTTCTGACGGTCGTTGTGAATAGCCGGAAAATTAGCGCGCATCCACTCGGTCGCTTTCGCTGTTTCCTCACTTTTCCGGTCAGATGGCGTATCCACGTTCAAACCCGCCAGCAGCACAAACCGAGCCGGACTGTCTCCTATCGCTTGCAGGATATTGACACTAGCCTGGCTGGCAACCAGTGGCTCACCCTGCCGCTGCCCCACTGTGCTCAGAACGGCGTCACAGCCTTCCAGCAATGCCCGAACAGCCTCAGGATTGAGTGCATCGCCGTGCACGATCTCTATCTGCGGACTCTGAATCGTAAAACGTTCAGGATGCCTCAACAGCAATTTTAACGAATAACCTTTTTCAATTAATTGATTGACAAGATATTGCCCCGTACGACCTCCGCCGCCGATCACAGCTATTTTTTGTAGTTTTTTCATTTCTCTCTGATAAAATTCGGATGTAACAAATTATCCCAGGTGAAGAACCCGGAAGATGACAGAAGAGCATCGCTCAATTCTGTCGTGAATTGTTATTTTATCAGGAGATTTTAATGAGGGTAAAGATAGGTAACCGAACAGTGTTTTTCAAAAAATGTTGTTCTACAAGCTGTTACCAAATGTGAATCCGAACGTCAAAAGGTCAGAACTTAACTGATCTGACAAATGGATATAGAAGACTCGGAAAGACAATTTATTACCAAAATCAAAGAGAAAATACGCTCGGCACAGTATGAGGCTTTAAAGACAGTGAATGTCAAACTCATTCAGTTGTATTGGGAAATCGGCAAATCCATCGCAGAAAAACAAAGCGAAAGTTGGGGTAAATCGATCGTTACTTCGCTTTCCAAAGAGCTGCAAGCGGAGTTCCCAAAATCAGGTGGTTTTCCAACCACCAATATTTGGTATATGGTCCAGTTTTATACTGATTATCACTCAGATACAAATCTCCAACCACTGGTTGGAGAAATTAGCTGGAGCAAGCATTTGGTCATATTGTCTAAGTGTAAAGTGAGTCATGAAAGGCAGTTTTACATTCTGTCCACAAGCAAATACAACTGGTCAAAAAACACGCTGATCCATCAGATCGAGAACAAAGTATTTGAACGGTACCTGCTCAATCAAACCAATTTCGACTATGCCCTGCCACAGCCTGCAAACAAGCAGGCGCTCCTGGCCGTCAAAGACAATTACACATTCGATTTCCTCGATCTCGCAGAGTTGCATTCCGAATCGGACCTAGAACAACAATTGGTGAAAAATATCAGGAAGTTCCTTCTTGAAATGGGAAACAACTACACTTTCGTCGGAAACCAATACCGCATTCAGGTCGGAGAACGGGACTATTGGGTGGATATACTTCTCTACCATCGCAGGCTACCCATTGGCGTCGCTACTTACAACACGACAAATCAATTGCCGAAAAAGTATAGGCAACTACTACCTAGCGTAGAGGAAATTACTGCCAAACTTAGAGATTTCTACTAACAAAGGGGCGGAACATCGACTTTTTGGGAATGGATTCCTAAAAAGTTGGAAACCTTAATTCTTCCCCCACCCAATATTCATCGTAGTCCCCACCCTAAACCCGGTACTCTTATATTTAAACCCTTCAAAATTATTAACCACCTCCACGCGCAGCGGGAAGCGAATGCCAATATCCAAGCCGTAGCCCAGCTCAGCATAATTGTCCGAATCCGGCGTGGCGAGGTAATGCAGGAAGAAATTTTCCTTCACACCTAGAATACGAAACCAGGGAATCTGGGTTAACAGGAACTGGCGGAGCTCGGTGAGGACATGGGCTTCGAAGAATTCCTTTGAAGTACTGTATTTGTAGTAATCGAGCATGCGGAAGGTGCCGACGGGATCGCCGAGCTGGAAGAAAAAGCGGTTACCTGCGAAATGCTGGTAGTCGGGAAATTGAACGGCATTTTTGTTCAGGAATGAACCAGCCGCCAGCTTGTAACGCAGCTTGCTTCGGATACCGGTTTCGAAACCATGCTGGATGCCGATCTGCACAAAGTCGAAATCCACATCGCTGCCGAATGCATTGTGAATTCCTTTGCGATAATTGACCGAGAACTTCGGCGAATCGTCGTCATAATAGGATGTCTTGCCGCTACGCGTACGGTATTTCTGCCAGGGCTTGTACGAAGCAGCAATACCGACTGTCAGTGCCTGGTGGGCTTGCATCGGCGGAGGCAACACGGCCGCATCGGTCCTATTTTCTGAATTATCAGGGATATTGGAAGTAAACTCCCGCCGTTTCCAGTCGATCCATCGGTAGGGCGAGGTCTTTTCGAGATTGGGCAATGCCGAGCGATCGGCGTATTCTATGCTCGCTTTTATTTCAAAATGCTCATTTTCCTGGCTGTTCTTGAAATCGACCCGCAGGAAATCTTTCTGATATTCTTTGATAAAATTTTGTTCTAGAAACAGGGTCGTAAGCGTATTCAGCAACGGGTGCATCGGACTTTCACCGTTGAACTGGGCAATGCCCCGCCCACCGGAAATGCTGATCGCATTGCGCCCCCAGCCATAATCGCCCACGCCTGTCGCAAGCAATTTATTCCTCCCAAACGAATAACGCGTCAGCCCACCTACTGACCACTCCTGACCATTCCTGGCTACACCAGACTTGCCTGAAGTCTTCTTGCGCCCGCCCAAGTGCCGCAATTTCAGCCCGGCACCATTCAGTACCAATCCTTCTACCGTATTTACCTGCACACCCGGCAACGGCCCGATGTAATCCAGCCGGAAAGGGCTTTCCTTGCCCAGGCGGAAATTATGCCCTGTCAGCAAGTCTCCGAAACCAAATTTGCTTCCCTTCTTCAATTTGGTTGTATCGCCTTTGCTGGCTTTCAAGCTATCCTTCTGTTTTTCAGATCCTTCATGGGTGATCACCAGACTATCGAGCCGCGTGTAGCTTTTCACCTCGGCCACGGTAAGCGGGACCGTCCGCAACGAGTCCCAAAAAGCCATCGTCCGCCTGGTAGCCATTGAATCCACCTGCGTTGAATCTTCCCGGCTCATTCTCAAATCAATATCCTCTCCTTTCTTCTCTTTCTCTTTAAGGTCCTGCTTTTCATACTCTTTCATCATTTTCCGCAGGTTTTTGGCCGAAAATTCTTTCTGTTTGCTCACCACCTGCTCCATACTCTGTGTCTTGATCTCCCGGCCGGTCAACCGCACTTTCTTGGCCTCCTCGGCGTATTTCTTGTCATCGATCACGACGATATCCGGTTTGAATGCGGGATTGACCTTCACATTCGTGAACGACTGAGAGATCACGAAATCGCCTTTTCCTTTCAGACCGTAAATGCCTCCCTGCACGTGAAATTGCTGGTTAACCGGCATCCACACACCCTGCACCGGGCTGTAAACCTGCTTGATATCGAGCCGAAAACCGGTATTGACCGTTTGCAGATCGAGGCTGTAAATGCTCCATTCGCCCTCGATGATCTGGATTGTGCCACGGTAAACACCCTCGCCCCAGTTGCGCGGCGTGACCTTGATTTTGTTGACTTCAATACCATTCTCGCGGAACGCACCCAGGTATTCAAATTTGTAGTAGGCGAATGCACGCGGCGAAAGCGGCGAAACGGCCTTCACAACTTCCGGCTGGTAGAAACTGGCCAGGAGGTACATATTCGGATCGGCCATATTCTTGTCCATGCTGCTCCGCGTGGCCACCACCCGCTGTTTGTACACGCTGGGCTGGCGGAACGTCACCTCCGAAACTGTCTCATTCAGCATGGGTACACCCTTTTTGAAATTGGCCTCCTTTTCCATTTCCTTCAATTCCTTTTTATAAAGGAATTCCATCGGCAGGTCGGTGATCACAAACGACGATTTGGAATATACCTTGGCCGTGTAACTGTCCACTTGCAGGAAATGATAGCGGCTTTTGGCAATGGCGCTCCGCATAATGGTGTACGCGGGGTCTTCGTCCCGGGCGCCGATGCGAACCTCCCCGAGGTTAAGCGCCTGCTCTTCCATCGTGAGGTCGAAGGTTTGCATTTTCTCCTCGACGGTAAAGTTTTTCTGACCGGTTTTGTAGCCCAGGTATTGGAAGATCACTTCATAATATCCCGGTTTCAGATCGAGCTGGTACTGGCCTTCCTCATTTGAAATAGTACTGACACTCGTGCCTTTGACGATAATGGCGGCAAATGGTAGCGGTTCACCTTTTTTTGTTTTAATTAAACCCTTTATCCCGCTTGCCGGTGCCTGCGCAAGAGCTGTAAAAGAAGTGACAAGGGCCAGGCAAAACGCAAGAAGATACTGTCTAAGCATACGGTTTTGAGCAAGTCGGATGAATGTCTTTGTGTCAGCTAGATGCTTTTAAAGTTAATCCGGTTGCTTTGAAAAGAAAATCCGCTCATCACATAATTACAAATCCGAAAACTCCCAGGCGCTCTGATAGGCATTCAAACCCTCGGCATAGGCTATGAAATTTTCATAAAAGGGCAACACCGAAAGCGTCGCGCTATCGCCGATCACAACGAGTTTCTTACGTGCACGCGTCATGGCCACGTTCATGCGGCGAATGTCCGAGAGGAAGCCGATCTGCCCTTCGGCATTGCTGCGGGTCATGCTGATGTACACCATATCCCGCTCCTGCCCCTGGAAGCTATCGATCGTATTGACGGCTATTTTGTCGAGATAGGGTTTCAGATCGGCCGTATGCGCGAGCTGGTCTTTTAGAATGTTAATCTGCTCTTTATAAGGCGATATAATGGCGATGCTCGGGAAATCTTCCCGATTTGGATTAACCGCTGCAAATTCCGCAGCGAGTTGTGTCAAATGCTTGAAAAGGAATACGGCCTCTTCCGGGTTGGTGGAGCTGGTACCTTCCAGTTTTTCATCAAAACCACACCCGGCGGTATCGATAAATGCCAGCGGCGCCTCGCCGGGGAACAGTACACGGCCCGCTACCGATTCATGGGCTTTGAGCTTATCCTCATAAAAAACTTTGGACGAATAACCCATAATCACTTCATTCATACGATACTGCTCTTCCAGCAACACCACCGATTCCGGGTGTAATGCCACGCATTTTTCAAGCAGCGTAGTGCTCAGTCCACCTTTGGCCGCGTCTTCCGACTTGATCGTCGGAGGCAACTGCAAATGGTCGCCGGCAAATACCACTTTCTCTGCTTTCAGGATCGGTATCCAGCACGCCGGTTCCAACGCCTGCCCTGCCTCGTCGATTACAACGGTGCGGTACTTCATATTCCGGACGGTGAAATGGTTGGAGCCCACGAGCGTAGCCGTCACCACCTGCGTTTTGGTAAGGAGGTCATCGATAATGTACTGCTCCATATTTGCGACGTCCTTCATAATGCGGTGCGCCTCATCGAACAATGCTTTCCGCTGGTCGCGCTCGGCTTTCCCGAAATGGCGCTTGTACTTGTGCGCCATGTTTTTGTACTCGTTGGCCTGCTTTTTCAATGCCTTAATGTCCTTGACACTGGCGTGCAGCGCCATTTTACTATCCAGAGTCAATGCCGACAATCGCTCCGAAACGCGCACCGGGTTCCCGACCCGCAGCACATTCAGGCCTTCCTCGCTCAATTTTTCACTGAGCAGATCCACAGCAGTGTTGCTCGGAGCAACTACGAGAACGGGCCTGTTATCTTTTTTAACCAATGCCTTGACCGCCTGCACCAAAGTAGTGGTCTTACCCGTGCCCGGAGGCCCGTGCACGACCGCGAGCTCCTGCGCGGAAAGGATTTGCTGCACGGCACGCTGCTGCGAAGGGTTCAACTTGGGTAAAGTAACAGGGTAAATGTCCTGATCAAATGACGGCGCTTTCTCGCCCGTCAACACTTTGATCAAATGCCCCTCTTTATCCGACGAACCAAGCGAATCCGCCGCTTTTAATGCCGACTGCATTTCGTCGTAGCTATTGTCATCGAAAAGCAGGTCGATACCCAACTTACCGTCGCGCGACCATTCGGGCAGTTCGTCGGTGCGCAATGTGATTTTCAGCCGGTTACCGCCCTGGTGTGAGATTACCCCCTCGACGCGGTCTTTTTTAGGTTCATGATTACTGAATAAAACCGCCGGCATCCCGAACCGCAACTGATGCGGCAGGTCTTGATGCGTGGTGCGTTCTACTTCCACGGTAAGGTAATCGCCGCGGCTCATTTCCTGGCCGCGGATCGCGATTGGATACCACGCCAGCCCGCTGGCACGGCGTTCGGAAACAGAAGACCGTTCGATCAATCGCTGGTACGATTGCTTGTCTTCCTCCCTTTCAACTTTGAGTAATTCGAGTAGTCGCTTGAAGTAATCCATTTACAAATTAAATAAACCGGCCGCTTAATGCATCACACCGGCATCGGCTCCCTGTTGCACTTCTACCTTGTCGGTGATGAACCGCCTGCCAATCACCAGCACAATCAGCGCGAGCGTAGCCGAACCTGCCATGGCCGTCACCATGGGAATAATCGAAGGCTCATCGAACAAACTGATCGCAATGGAGATCAGCGTACCAGCGCCCATTTGAAATGCGCCCATCAAAGCCGACGCGCTCCCAGCATTACGCGTGAACGGTGCGAGCGAGAGCGCGGCCGCGTTCGGGTAGGTGTAGCCTACGCAGCAAAGGAACAGAAACAGAAATACGAGTGTGGAGGTAAGTGTAAGCGAGTCGGTTAATGCGGCGGCCAGAAAGGTAAGGCCTATCACAGCCTGACATATCAGCGCCACATTGATGATCTGTTCGCTGGAAAATCTTCTCAGCATTAAAGTATTGATCTGCCCCGAACCAATAAAGCCGACCGACAGGAACGCGAAAATCCAGCCATATACTTTCCCATCAACATGAAAAACCTCCATGAACACGATCGGCGAGCCAGACACGTAGGCAAACAGCCCCGCGAAGGCAATGGCGCCCGTAATGGCGTAGGTGTAGAACTGAGGTTCCCTAAATACTTCGAGGAAGTTCATAATGATCGGCCTCGGTTTCAAAGAGAGCGTTTTATCGGGTTTGTAGCTGTCGGGCAGCCATAACGCGGTTGCCGCGAGAATAGCCACGCCCATGATCGTCAAAATGATAAATACGGCGTGCCATCCAAATGCATCGGTAACATATCCGCCGGCCGTCGGGGCGATCATGGGTGAAAATCCTACGACAAGCAGCAAAAGTGAAAACACTTTGGCGCTCTCGCTCACCGGGAACAGGTCGCGCACCATCGCTACCGAAGCCACTGTCGCCGCACAGCTGCCTATCGCCTGTATCACGCGGAGCAGGATCAATTGCTCGATCGTGACCGCTACCGAACAGCCCGCCGAGGCGAGAATATAGACCGTCAGCCCGATAAATAGTGGTTTTTTTCGCCCAAACCGGTCGAGTAACGGCCCGTAAAGCAGCTGGCCCAGCGAAATACCGACAAAAAAGCCGGATAGTGACTGAGAAACTTTCGCAGCAGTAGTATTCAAATCACGCGCAATGGCCGGAAAACCCGGCAGGTACATATCGATTGAAAAAGGGCCAAGCGCAGTCAGGCTCCCCAGAATGAGGATCAGGAAAAAATAAGTCTTTTTGGACATGGATTTTGTGGTGTGGGAAATTTCGGTGTTTGGGTAACACGGAACCTTGCAGCTGGGTTCGGGGAAGGGGGAATTTAAGTCGACCGCCAACAAAAAGGCCCCGGTTATACACCGGAGCCCGCTCTTATTTTCATGGCAACAGACCGAAGATCATGCTGCGACCCAATTCAGTTTCTTCTGCACCTCTTTTTCGCTTTCGCTAACTGTGTAGGGAACTTTGTTTTTGAGATAAATAATGCACCCCTGTCCTCTTTTATTAGGGGCAATCCTAAGAACGTCTTCTTTGTGAATGATAATATTAATGAGCTTTTGCCCAAGCAATTTGAATGTACCCTTCTGTACCATGTCCTTCTTAAAATGAAAAGTTAACGCTTACGCAATTCCACTAATCGAACTTCCCGATTTCAGGTAGAGCAGGAAATAATCCTTTGAAATAAGGAAATAGCCAAGGTCGCTCCGGTTACTCAATTGTAGAAAATCAGCCACTTCTCTTTGGGCTTCCGATTCAGATCCGGCACCCGTGACGGTAAGCACTGCGCCGGGTTTCAAGTTTTTCGCTGGGTTGTTACCTAGTGTCGCTACCATATTTATATCCGATTTAAGAGTTAGTCTTGTTGTGGAATTGTTTTCGCGAAGCACATATTAAAGAAATATGCCAGATTACGGAATCCAACTAACGTATAAGGATAACTTGGGGAGGCTTACGTAGTAACTTTTAAGGAAGATATAAATCCAAACAATTGATTACAAGCATTTTGCCAACTTTTTAAAAAAATTTACCGGTGCTACGCAAAATGGCCTTCAAAAAGCGCGCAGGTTGTCCGTTTTTGAGGAAGTATTATCAATTTGATCGCATGACGGCACACGCCTCGTCTGATAAAGGCACGGATTTTGCTCATCAACCACTTTCAACCGAAAGAAATATGAGAGCAATATGGTCCGGGGCGATCGGGTTCGGCCTTGTGAATATCCCCGTCAAACTTTTCAGCGCAGTGCAAGCCAGCGAGCTTGACCTCGATATGCTGGACAAAAAAGACCACGCTAATATCCATTTCCAGCGCGTGAATGCCAACACGGGCCGGGAAGTGAAGTGGGAAAATATCGTCCGTGGCTACAAAGTCGAAGACAATTACGTGGTACTCGATGAAACCGATTTTGAAAAGGCCAGTCCCGAAAAATCGAAGATCATCGAAATAGCGGAGTTTGTGGACGAAAAAGAGATCGACAGTATATATTATGAGACCCCCTATTACCTACAACCCGAAAAATCGGGCGCGAAACCGTACGCATTGCTCCGCGACGCATTGAAAAAAACCGGTAAATGCGGCCTCGGTACCTACGTGCTCCGCAACCGCGAAAGCCTCGTACTCATCAAGCCGCAGGGAGACTTGTTGATCCTCAACAAAATCCGGTTCGCAGAGGAGATCCGTGACACCGACGAGCTGAATATCCCCGATGTGACGATCAAGCCCGCCGAAATGAATATGGCCGTGCAACTCATCGAGCAGCTTACCACCGACTTCGACATTGCGAATTACAAGGACACCTACAATGAGAAATTGCTGGAACTGATCATGGCCAAAGCGAAAGGCAAAAAACCGGCTGCTTCCAAAATGAAGGTTGTTCATTCGAAAAGCCGCGATCTGATGGCACAGTTGAAGGAAAGCCTGACCGCGCCTAAAAGAAAAGCATCATGAAAAAGAAAGCAGAGATCACGCATCCGGAAAAAATTTACTGGCCGGACGAACATATTACGAAAGGCGAGCTGATCGACTATTACCGTAACATCGCGCCCTATATTTTACCTTATTTGAAAAACCGGCCGCTCTCGCTGCGTAGGCAGCCCAATGGCGTAAAAGACGAAGGTTTTTTCCAAAAAGATGCCGGCGATTCGGTGCCGGAATGGATCAAAACTGTGGAAATATTAGCTGAGTCGACCGGAAAAATGGTGAACTACCACGTGGTCAACGATGTAGAAAGCCTGCTGTATGTTGCCAATCTGGGCTGTATTGAAATGAATCCCTGGAACTCGACCGTGGGCAAGCTGGAAAATCCGGATTATATCGTCATGGACATCGACCCCTCCGACAAGAATACATTCGAAGATGTGATCGACGTGGCGCTGGCCATCAAGCAACTCCTCGACGAAATGGATGCCGAAGGCTTCTGCAAAACTTCCGGCGCGAGCGGAATGCACGTTTACATTCCATTTGGCAAAAAATACGACTATGACCAGGCCCGCGACTTCGCCGAAATGCTGGCGCACATGGTCACCGAACGCCTACCGAAGATTACCACATTGGAAAGGTCGCTTTCGAAGCGCAGAAAAGACCAGATTTACGTCGATTACCTGCAAAACCGCATTGGTCAGACACTCGCATGCGCGTACAGTGCCCGCCCGAAACCGGGCGCCACCGTTTCCACACCCCTCGAATGGAGTGAAGTAGCGCATGGCCTGAGCCCAAAGGATTTCACGATCAAGAATATCTTCGACCGGCTCGAAAAGAAAGGCGACCTCTTCAAAGGCGTGCTGGGCAAGGGTATTAACCTCAATAAGGCTTTACAAAAGCTTTCGCTCCCCGCGCAGGATTAGGAGATGATTTGCAGGTGTGCTTAATTTAAGCCTTCAAACAAAAACTAATACCATGCGCCTGACTCCCGCTCAAAAAAACATTGGCATCGCTTTGCTGATGGTGCTCCTCATTGCCCCTTTGCTGGTGCTGAACAGTTGCTCGTCCGACAAAAAAGATGAAGGCTCGTCGGATTCCACGAACCGCCCTGTGGTGATAGGTTATGTCGGCGGTTTCCACGGCTTATTGAACACCGGCAATATTGAAGCCAAAATGCTGACGCACATTAACTACGCGTTTGTCGACATTAAAGATGGCAAGGCATTCCTCAGCAATGAAAAAACCGACACGACCAACTTCCGCCAGCTTAATCTGCTTAAAGCCGACAATCCCGACCTGAAAATTCTGATTTCCATCGGCGGCTGGGCATGGAGTGAGAACTTCTCCGACGCGGTACTTACCGACTCGTCTCGTAAAGTGTTCGCGAAAAGCAGCGTGGCAATCATCAAAAAATACAATCTCGACGGCGTCGATATCGACTGGGAATACCCTGCACTACCCGGTGAGGACGGTAACGTTTTCCGTCCCGAGGACAAGCAGAACTACACCGAGATGTTCCACGCAATCCGCAACGAGCTCGACCTGTTGGAAGAAGAAACAGGCAAGAAAAAACTGCTTACCACCGCTGTGGCCGGCTGGGTAGAATTCCTGAAGGCTACCGAAATGGGCAAAGCGCAGCGTTACCTGGATTATGTAAACCTGATGACCTACGACTTGTTCCAGGGCGACACAGCCGTTCACCACGCGAGCTTATACCCTTCTAATAGCTACAAAACTGCCAAATCGGTGGATAATGCTGTAAAGGGCTTCCATGCCGCGGGTGTACCTATGGAGAAATTAGTGGTTGGCCTGCCGTTCTACGGCCGGATGTTCACGGTCTCGAAGCTCGAAAAAGGGTTGGGGCAAAAGCAGGTGAAGCAGCAATACATCGATGGCTATTCCTACATCAAGGATAGTTTGGTTAACAAAAAAGGCTATAAAGAATACCGCGACACCGTGGCCAAAGCACCCTACCTGCTCAATGCGGAAACAGGCGATGTGCTGAGCTATGACGACGAAGAATCAGTAAGGGAAAAATGCAAATATGTACTGGCCAATAAACTTGGCGGTGTCATGTTCTGGGAGTACGATTCCGATCCCAAAAAGTACCTCCTAAACGAGATCGATAAGTCGCTCAAATAACCCAAGGTTTCAACCTTGGGAGGCGAGACCGGCGAGCGGGAGCGATAGCGGCGGCGACACCGAAGCGATAGCAGCGGCGACACCGGAGCGATAGCGGCGGCAACGCCGAGTGCGATAGCAACGGCGACACCGGAGCGATAACGCCGCCGCCGGGAGCGACAGGTAACACCCCTGTTTCCCCTCACGGGCCGCTCAAAAGAGCGTCCGGCTATCAAACTCGTGGTAACCTTCGGTTAGTGTTCCAATTCTGAATCGGTTCACGTACTCGTGTGCGCGGCGCGTGGGCTCGGGAAGGCGGTGCTTACCGGTACATTTGAGCGCCAGGGTGAGGCTGTCTTCGAGGCTCATCTGGTGACCCGGTGAGATAAACACGGGTTTGACATTGTCCTTGGTCCGTACCGCGTAGCCGATTACCTCGCCTTTATCGGTTACTTGCGTGTATTCCCCTTTTGAAGGGCCAGGGTCGACATATTGTCCGGCGAGCTTCTTCTTGGCGCAGCCCATTGTGATGGCGTCGGTAATGACGCCAAAATGGGAAGCGATACCCATTCTGCGGGCATGCAAAATGCCGTTTCCATCGAACATCACGATGTCAGGCTTCACAGGAAGTTGTTCGTAGGCTTTCAGAATGGCTGGAATCTCGCGAAACGCGAGGTAACCGGGAATATAGGGGAATATCGTGCTGCTTTTCACAAGTGAATAGGCGATCGGTTGCAGGTCGGGGTAACTCATTACCACCAATCCCGCATAAACGGTCTCACTGTAAAGATCGAGTGAAATATCTGCGCCTGCGATCGTTTTGGCCTCGATTTGTAATGGTTCCAGATTTAAATGCCCACGCAGCTGCTGCTGAATAAGCGTCGCCTCGGCGATCGTCAGCTGGTCGTAGTTCAGCTCGGGCGTGATAACCATCCGGTTCAAAAAGTCTGGCATGATATTTCGTGGTTGTGTGTGAAAGTTATTTACCCTATCTATTCAAAAACTACGCCACCTCCATGGAACAGACCTCCGTCAGACGCAAATGGGCGAACTGGAAATTCATTTCGTTCATTGTAATACTCATCGCCATTTTTGTCAAATTCTACGTCCTGGACGAACACGACGAAAACGCGACGGTCATCGTCGCGCTGGACCTGCCGCAGGTTGCCATGCGAAACGAGCTGGAAGTGGCGGCGATTCTCGGCAAAGGCCAACTCCTGAGTTTTTATACAGATGAAAAAGCCGGCTGTGAAAAATGCCCGCGCATCAGCTACCGCGACGGAAAGGTCGAAATTATCTACATCAACGACATCGCCGACCAGATCAGACTGAACAAGCTGGCTGACTACCCTTTCGAAAACCGAAGTATCCTGGGGCTACTTAACCTGAACGAGAATATCGTGCCGAACGTCGACGAGGACGGTGTAAAAACGTGGGACAACTACCAGAAATACACCCAGATTAGCGCGTTTTCCAAAAGCGGTGATCTGGATTACATTCTTGTTAAAAGTAAGTCCGAATAAGTGCTGCTGAATTTACCTTTTGCTCACGCTGCTCAGCATTACATAGCCCAATATCCCCGAAAGGATAGAGCCGGTAAGAATGGAGAATTTTGCTTCCGACAGGATCAGGTGCTCGCCCGGGAAGGACAGTAATGCGATAAAAACCGACATCGTAAACCCGATCCCACCTAGCATTCCTACGCCGATAATATGCGCCCAGCCAGCCTGGCTGGGCATACTGCTGATGCCTAACTTCACCGTCAGCCAGGACAGAATACCGATACCCAGAGGCTTGCCTATCACCAATCCCAGCACGATGCCCACCCCGAGCGAGGTGGTGAGGCCTTCGAGCATACCCGCTTCGAAAGTGATATTGGTGTTGGCTAATGCGAAAACCGGCATGATGAGAAAGTTCACCGGCTTGACCAGGATATGTTCCAGCTTTTCGAGCGCCGATTCTTGCGCGTCGGGCGTGGTGGGGATCGCAAAGGCCGTGAGCACGCCGGCGATGGTCGCGTGGACGCCCGAGTGATGTACAAAATACCAGATGAATGCGCCCGGAATGAGGTAGGCCGCCAGGTGTTTGACCCCTGCACGGTTCATCGCCATCAATACCGCAAAAACTCCTCCCGCATAGAGCAGGTAGTTGTAATGCAGCTCCGAGGAATAGAAAACAGCAATCACCAGAATGGCCATCAGGTCATCTACAATGGCGAGTGCTGCGAGGAAGATTCTGAGCGAAGCCGGCACTTTTTTACCCAGAAGTGTGATAATCGCAATCGCAAAGGCGATGTCGGTGGCCATGGGAATGCCCCACCCCGCCGCCGTGTTGGTGCCTTTATTAACCAAAAAGTAAATCGTGGCCGGTGCCAGCACACCCCCTATTGCCGCAAAAATTGGCAGTGCCGCTTTTTTAAAGGACGACAGTTCGCCTTCCACCAGCTCCCTTTTGATTTCCAGCCCTACGAGCAGAAAGAAAATGGCCATCAGCCCGTCGTTGATCCATTGAAGCGCAGGGTAGCGCAAATGGACGCTTCCGGTTTGGAAGCCTAGTTGAGTAGACAGCAGGTTTTCGAATGCACCGGCGAAAGATGAGTTGGCAATCAGGAGAGACACGATCACGCTGATGATCAGTATCACGCCGCCTAGCGACTCCGATTGTATAAACTCTTTGAAGGGTTTGAGGTTGATCATTTTAGCCATGCCGCCAATATAGCAAATCGCTCCCAATCACAATTTTTAAATATATTGTACTTTTACAATAAAAACCATCTCATTAACAGGTTTGGTTATATTTGAATATTTCAAAAAATAAAATCAAAACAAATGCCGTTAAATCACTCATCATCAATAAAAACCATTCAAGTAGCCGTTCGATCACTCATTGAATAAATACCTTACTATTCATAAAATACCATTTATATTTGTATCATCAAATAAGACAAAGACAAGAAACAAAAATAAATAGAGCTATGAAGACTTTGATCACAACCCTCGTTAGCGTTATCGCATTGACCAGTTCAGTTGCATTTGCGGACGACAATAAATCAACCAATACCATCAAGAATACGTTGCCAGTATCGACCCCAATAGTAGAAACTCCGGCACCACCGAAAGCGACGAAAGTGAACCCATATAAAACGCAAACACCGGCTCAGAAAGCAGCCATTGTGGATCTGAAAGCGACCAAATAAAGAATAGCAGAAATTGAAAAGGTGAAATTGAGATGTTAAAAAGGAGGGCAATTGCACCTCCTTTTTTTATGCCCTGTTTGCGGCGCAGCTATGCAGCTACGAAAGGCGTACCGCTCTTGTGTGCCGAACGGCCGGCGCGATATTTATCGAAGTAGTTATTACTCACCGCCAACAGCAGCAACCCGAGGCAGAATTGCAGGTAGGAGAACTGCATCAGCACCCGCGACCAGCTCAGGTCTTTCATAAAAAACTCCTTATACAGCAGCAGTCCCACGCTGCCCATATAACCAATACTTTCGCAGATGTATACGAAATACCCCGCATTGGCCTTAATGCGGAACAATGCGATCATGCGTTCGAAAACGACGGTTTGCAGCACGGTGTATGCCAAAAACAACCCAAGCCCAACCAGCAACATCCAGTAGAAGCCACTAATCAGCGACTTCTCGAACAGCAGCGTCCCAACGCCGATCAGGGTAATGCCGGCGAAAAGGATCAGATATGCCAGTTTGAAGCCGGTCAGATTATCCCGCACAAATGCTAGTGCGCCGATGATTACGAGCACCACAATACCGGTGATCATTTCGGTGGTGGTAAGTACGCCGCTACCCCAATGCGAATCGATTTCGTTCCAGATTTCGATTGTGAAATTGTCGCGGAAATCGCGGACGACGACGAGCGTAGCGTAGAAAATAACCAGGCAGACGATCGGGAAGCCAAATTGCCGCATGACCAGCCGCTTGTCCTCGCTCGTCATGGGTACGCGCTCCGTGCGTAAGGCAATATCCTCGTCTGTCGGCTTCGGAATCACCGAAAGCATCCACACGAACAGCAGGAACAGCGGCAGGAAAAGTAAGCCCATCAAAAACGGCATCCAGAATTCCGTAATACCGGGAAATAGGGCGTGAACTTCTATGTAGGTGGTTTTAAGAACCCCCGACGCGATAACGACACTGATATTGAGCCCCATCGAGAGCATTTCGGTAAACCGCCTACCTTCGAGAAAGCTGAACACCACGCCCCACACCATCCCCAGCGGGAGGCCATTCATAAAAAGGAATACGAAATTGTAAGGATTAGGCACCAGTCCAAAGAACAACAGGGCCAGCTCTGCGGCGAGAATCAACCCTATTACCAGCTTCACCCGCGCATTGTGTTTCAACTCCGAAATCACTTTGATACCCGCAAACTTGGACAGCGTGTAACCTGCTACCTGCGAAATGATCAGGATCGCTTTATAGCTCACGTTGCCGAGTTCGAGCCCCTGGTAAAGCCCCGCATTGAATGGCTTGCGGAAAGCATACATGCAAAAATATGCCCCGAACGAAGCGATGACAGCCCAAATGATAAAAAACGTATTCGATCGAGTAAGTGCTTCTTTCAGGCGCATGTGGTCAAAATGTTGAGTTTTTTATACCAAAACCGAAGCCGTTTCGATGGCTTTTTCCAGAATCCGCAATGCTTCCGTGAGTTGCTCGCGGGTTATAATCAGTGGAGGCGAAAGCTGCACCACATTTCCTTGTGACACCTTGAAACTCAAACCATTTTTAAGGCATTCATACATAACCGTTTCCGCTTCGAGCACCGCCTTCTCTTTCGTCTCGCGGTCCTTTACGAGCTCCACTCCCCACAAAAGCCCTATCCCACGAACCTCGCCGATGATCGGATATTTGTCTTTCAGTTTTTCCAATTCCTTACGCATGAAGTCCGCGTCGGCGTTCACCTTGGCGAGCAAGTCGTTTTGCTCAATAAAATCGAGCATTGCCAGAGCGGCCACACTGCCGAGCGGGCTTTTTTCATGGGTAAAATGCCCCAGCGAAACACTTTGGGCCACATTGTAGCCATCTCGCGCTACAATAGCGGCCATTGGCATTACGCCTCCGCCAAGTCCTTTGCCCAGGCATACTATATCAGGCTCGAAGCCATAGTGCTCGAACGCAAACATTTTACCGGTTCGCCCGAATGCGATAGGAATTTCATCCAGAATGAGCAGCACTTTATGCTTTGTGCAAATCGCGCGTACACGCTCCCAGTAGGCTCGCGAAGGGATTTGCACATCAGTATTACGTATTGTTTCAATAACGAACGCGCCAATATCACCCTCTTTTTCAATTACATATTCCAGGTAATCGGCATAAGGAACATCGCCATTGCCGGCCGTCGCGAATGGTCCGCGATAAGTCATCGGCGGCGGAATGCGCTCCACACCTGGCATCAGCGGCCCCATATCCTTCCGAAAATCGAGCTCGCCGCCCGCAGAAATCGCATCCAGCGAAGCGCCGTGGAACGAATCCCAAAGCGACACAACCTTATGCTTACCCGTTACGACGCGGGCGAGTTTCAAAGCCATGCTGATCGCCGAAGTCCCCCCGGGCGCAAAGAGCACGCGGTTGAGGTCGCCAGGCATGAGTTTACCGAGCTTTTTGGCCAGTTCAATGGCAGGCACATTGGTATAGCGGCGAGGAGAAAACGGCAGGATATCCAGCTGCTCTTTCAACTTTTCGATCACGTAAGGGTGTCGGTAGCCGAGCTGGTGTACATTGTTGCCGTGAAAATCCATATAGCGCTTACCCTGCACGTCGGTCAGGTAAATACCCTCACAAGAAGCGAGCACGTCCAGGCAGGGAGTAGACAGCGACTGGTGCAGAAAATATTCCGCATCCTCGTGCAGATAACCGGAAGTCTCAGGGTCGTTAATGACCGCATACCAATCCTGGCGCGCGGATGATAAGTTTATGTCGCCTTCCGTTCGGTTGTGTACAGCTGCCATGCAAACATGCATTAAGATTCAAGATCGGTAAGTTCCGCCAACTACTTCATCGCAAAGGCCAAAAGAAAGGGTCATACCGTTCCCACCCAGTCCGTTAATGATCGTCACGCCGCTTTCGGGCCTAATCACGATCTCCGTTGCGCCATTGGTCATTTTGGGATAGATACCATGCCAGCTCTGGAACACTTTCGGCGATTTGAACTGCGCGAATGTCCCCAGGTAATCGAGGATCATCGTATTGATAAATTCACGGTCGAACGGGTCGAAAGTGAGGGCATATTCGTGCGAATCGCCCACTGTGATCTCACCAAGGCCGTTTTGCGACGCCATCACATGAATACCCCATTTGAGATATTCGGCATATTCGCTTTCGTACCTGGCTTTCAGGCCGGGCAACGATGCTGCCGCCTTAAATCCGTGGTAATGGATAAAAGACAGCCCTCCGCACAGCGCCGGACCGATGCGCCAGTCGTCGGGCTGGGCTTCGAGACGCATCATCTGCAACTTGCATTTGGTCAATGGGGCGGTAGAAAACTGATCCGGGTAAAGTGTTTCGAAATCCTGTCCGCTGCAAACGAAGATTTCATCCGCCGACCAGCTATTTTCACCTGAATACACAGCCGGGTACGCCACTTTTGAAATAGCAGTATCCCAGATAAATGTAACACCCAATGCAGCCGTAAGATAACCCGGAATGGCCGCAATGGCCTCACGCGGGTCGACGATCATTTCATCCGCCGAATACAGCGAACCTAACAGCCCTTCCGGATTCACCGCCGGGGATTTCGCCAGCGTTTCTTCCGCATTCAGGAAACCGACAGGCCGGTACGCACTTACTTCCACAAATTGCTGGATTACTTCCAGCTCATCCTGACGGTAGGCCATATGCAGGCTTCCCGCTTCCTGCGACCAGCATTTTGCGCCCGCAAGCGTTTCCTTCCAGATACTCTTGGCATGCAACGCCCTTTCATACAATGCACCTTCCGGTTGACCGATCGGCCATACCATTCCGAAATTACGGATAGATGCGCCCACCGCTTTCGAGGAGCGCTCAATAACTGTTACTTTATAACCCCTTCTGGCCAAAGCCCTTGCCGTCGCCAACCCGACAATTCCTGCCCCGATGACAATCGCAGATTTACTCATGCTCTTCAATCAGATATCAATGTGAGTGAATTAACCTTTCACAGCCATTTCGTGGCTGGCCGAGATAATGCCGGGAACCTCCGCAATATCGTCGATAATATGGGTAGGCTTGTAAGGCAGCAGCTCATCACCGGTGAAGGCCCCCGTCGTAACCCCGATCACATATTTGCAGCCTGCATTAATGCCCTCATTAATATCGACTTCGGTATCACCCACTTTCGCAATGCGGTCAGCCGATTCGATACCCAGTTCGGCCATGATCTTGCGGATCATATCAGGATAAGGTCGCCCGAAAGGCACTTCATCACTGGCTACGAGGCAATCTATCTTATCTTCCCAACCTAGTCTGCTTACAATCACGTCGGCAATGTCGCGGGAGAAACCCGTATTCAACGCAATTTTCACCCCCTCTTCACGAAGCGCGCTGAAAGTTTCCTCTACATTCGGCAGCGGTGCAATTTCGGTGGTCGTTTTGTAGAAATCGATCATCCCGTTTACGAAATGGGTGTGAATGGCATCTACCAGCGCTTCGGTAATCTTTGACTTGTCGGGCTCGCGCACTTCCAGCATCATTTTAATCGCCAGCGGCTTCTCGTAACCCATCAGCGGGTTCACATTTTCGATCGCGATTTCATATCCCTGCGACAGCATGGCTTGCTGAAACGCGATCCCTACAAAATTTTTGTCTCTGACAGTCGTACCTGCCATATCGAAAACTACCAGTTCTATCGACATCTTCACTTAGTATAATTGGTGAACTAATACTTAACTTTCTCGCAATCCCTGTCGGCTTTCGGGTTTCAGGGCCTTTTAGCCTCAAAGGTTTAGTAAAATTTAACTTAAACATCTTTCAACTCCGACACATACATTGATTTACAGCTGAAAAATACTTGAAAATCTTTTTAAGTGCAATAAAAAGTTAACTAATATTTAAAATTAGACATAACAAAACCCTCATCACCGCAAAACTAGCGAACCAAATTCAGTCAAAAGTTAAGTAAATGTTAATTAATATTTAACAAAATAGATTTCCGTAAGGCCTACTGCGCCTCGTTGAAGAAGTAGATAACCAGCAGCATCGCCTCGTCACATTCGTGGCATTTGAGGTTATGTAGCTCATTGGCGTCAAAAAACATCGAATCGCCCTGATTCAGGATGTACTTGTTCTTTCCGACGGTGTACTCCACCGCCCCGGACAGCATATATTTGAACTCAAACGCGTTGGTACGCACCATCGGCCGCTTCGCGTCTTTTTCGAGTCGCAGCAGCACGACGTCGATATGGTTATCCTTGAATTGTTTGCTGAATATTCTCTGGTAGAAGTAACCTTTCGCATTCTCTTTCGTGAAAGGCTGGTAGTCCTCTTTTCGCCGGATCAGCACACTTTCGCCGGGGGCGGTCGAAATAATATCCTTAAAAAACACATTCAGGTCGATATCCAGCGCTTTGATCAACCCCAACATGACCGGTAGCGAAGGGATAGTGCGGCTATTTTCGATCTGAGAAACCAGACTTTTCGTTACACCCGCCTCGTCGGCAATCTCCTGCAGGGTAACACCCTTACCTTTCCTGACTTCTTTTAATTTATTGCTGATCTGAAAAAGAATGTCTTCCTGCATAGCCCTGAGTGTGATAACCGGTTAAGTTTGTTGAATATAGGAACAAAGTAACTTCTAATTTTGGTCTAAAAATAGAAAATCTCCCGGTTGCGGCCGCCGGGAGATCCAATGGTATACGTAAAATAATAGTTTGGTCATGTGAGCAGCCCTGTCACCGGGCGGTGGCTCAGGCTTTCCTTCACGTTTTTCAACAGCGCTTCCATTGACAGTAACATCGCACGGTGCACGTTCGGGCCAAAACTCACCCGTGCCACACCTAGCTTTTGAAGCACATTCAGGTCGGGCGCATCGCCTTTTGCCAGTATATTTACAGGCACCTTCAATGCATTTACCAGCGTTTTGACCGTTTCTTCCTCGGTTGCAAAGATAGGGTAGATGCCGTGAGCACCGGCCTCCGTGTACGCGCGCCCGCGCTCGATCGCAAGCGCGAGTTTCTGATCTTCCGGCAAATCGGGCATTACCAGAAAAACATCCGTGCGGGCATTGATATACAACCTGGTATTCTCCCGCTCGGCCACCCGCCCTATCAGTTTCAGTTTTTCCACCTGCTCACCGACGGGCAACATTTCGCGCGTGAGCACGTCGGTATCCTCTATATTTATACCAGCCACGCCAGCGGCGATCAGGCGGCGGATATTCGATTTCAGCGTCTCGTTATCAGCTGCATAACCCGATTCCATATCCACCGTAACCGGCACGTTCACCGATTTGGCGATCTGCGCCACAATGGCCACCAGCAGATCAAAGGGAATCTGCTCGCCATCGTCATAGCCGTGCGCTGCGGCAATGGCCGCGCTGGCCGTCGCTACGGCCGGATAACCCAGTTTTTCGAGCAATATTGCGCCGGCAGCATCCCAGATATTCGGCAGGACGAGCATTTTGCCGCTATGGTGCAGCTTTTTAAGTAAGTCAGCCTTCTCCGACTGACTGCTCATTCGAATGGGACGACTATTAAACATAATTTTCCAGTGCATTAACACCCACCGCAATGGCGGCCACCGCAGTGGCGGCCACCTGATCGGTGATCATGATTCGGTTCCAGGCGCTGATCGCCACCACGCCCATCACAACGGCCTTCGTATATTCCTCGCCCAGCAGCTCCACAGCGCGGTTGTAAACAACGTCGCTCACGCCACCCAGGCTGATGAGCGTTACCTGCTCGGTAAGCGCCAGGATCGCCTTTTCTTCTTCTGAATAAATATCCGCCTCGCGCCACGCGCTCAGCATATATATACGCTGCTCGCTTACGCCCATCTCACGGGCGGCGCGCGCATGCATATCCAGACAAAAACCGCACCCATTGATTTGCGAAGCACGGATTTTGATCAGTTTATAATGCACCTTATCGAGACCCGTCGAGGCCACGTACTTTTCAAGCTCCCGCACAGCCGTGAAGGCCCTGGGAGTTAGTTCACTGGTTGGTTTGCGGTGGGACATGGTGAATTTTGAATGACTGAATTTTGAATAACAAAATGACTGAATGATTGACCGGGCGCCGGGTATGATGACTGATTAGAGCGAAAAATATTCTGTCATTCAATCATTCAGTCATTCAAAATTAAAAACCGCCCGGACCACTCAAGTGATCCATTTTAACACAAAACGCCTAGTCCAATCTCCATAAAAGGCGACTTGCTTCGAAATTAAAAAGCAGTTAATTCCCGCGTTTCTGAAACTTTCGCAATGGCATCTGTTATTTGAATTTTATAATATTGCGTTATGAGCCATACCGAATCTATCCAGGAATTTTACCGTCGCGTCCCACATGCGAATCCGGCGGACCTGTCGCTGAACAATGCCGGCATCGGACATTTCAATGTGTTTGAAAGAAACTCGTGTTATAAAAAGACGCCGTACAGCCGCCGCGACTTTTATAAAGTATCCTTTATCATCGGCACCGGCCGCCTGCATTATGCCGATAAATGGATCGAGATTGACCGTCCGGCATTGCTTTTTTCCAACCCGGTGGTACCCTATTCGTGGGAGGCGATCTCGGAGTCGCAGCTTGGCTGGTTTACATTATTTACGGAAACTTTCGTCCATCCCGCGGAGCGGAAGGACTTTTTGCAGGATTCCCCGCTCTTCAAAATCGGGGCAAATCCCGTCTATTTTGTCAACGAAAAGCAGCAAAAGGAGCTGTCGATGATATTTGGAAAGATGATGACCGAGATCGAGTCGGATTACCCGCACAAATATGGTATGCTGCGCAATTACCTACACCTGATCATCCACGAAGCGATGAAAATGCAGCCCGCTGAAACATTTGAACGCCAGACCAATGCATCGGCGCGGATCACTTCGTTGTTTATGGAGCTTCTCGAAAGGCAATTCCCGATCGACACGCCCGAAAATGCATTGAGGCTCAAAACAGCCAATGATTATGCCCAAAGTCTCTCGGTACATGCCAACCATCTGAACCGTTCGGTGAAAGAGATCACGGGAAAGACGACGACAGAGCATATCTCGGCGCGCATTACCAAGGAAGCGCAGGCGTTGCTTAACCATACCAACTGGAATGTATCCGAAATCGCTTATAGCCTTGGCTTCGAATATCCCGCCTATTTCAATATTTTCTTCAAAAAACAGACAGGCCTCACACCCGGAAACGTACGCGCCAGAGCTGTGTGATATTTATAAAGATCTGTTTGAAAACTATAAAGCACCAGCCAGCGCCTGCAAGTAGTTTTGTACTGTCAGAACTATTCTGAATAATTACATCATCCACCCGGCCGATGGCCCACCGCTGATAGCCGGGGGCGTCCGGCCGATAGCCAACAAACAGATGCAATACAGAAGCCTTGGAAAAACAGAAGAAAAATTATCCGCGATCGGATTAGGCTGCATGGGCATGAGCTTTGCCTACGGACCCACCGACGACACGGAGAGCATCGCCACATTACACCGCGCCCTCGACCTCGGAATCAATTTCTGGGATACGGCCGACATGTACGCCAATGGCGAAAACGAGAAATTGATATCCCAGGTCCTCGTACCGAACCGCGACAAGATTTTTATAGCTACCAAATTCGGTTTCCGCTATGGCGAAAGCGCCAACACGCCGCGCAACTCTGCTGGCGCGTACTTCGACGGCTCGCCAGCCTGGATGAAAGTCGCTGTCGAAAACAGTCTGAAAAGACTAAAAATCGATACGATCGACCTTTATTATGCCCATCGCGTCGATCCCAATGTGCCCGTGGAAGAAATGGTGGGCGCCATGGCAGAACTTGTGAAGGAAGGTAAAGTTCGTTACCTCGGCCTGAGCGAAGCCTCTGCGGCATCCCTCCGCAAGGCCCACGCCGTGCATCCGATCGCCGCATTACAGAGCGAATACTCGGTGATTACCCGTGATGTGGAAGGAACGATACTCGATACCGTTCGCGAGCTGGGCATTTCACTTATACCCTACTCCCCACTTGCCAGAGGGCTCGTTACCAACACATTGAACACCGACACGCTGGCAGAGAGCGACTTTCGCCGTTCACTACCCCGATACCAGGAAAACGTGGCCGACAACAATGCGAAACTGGTAAGCGGCTTTGCCGAAATCGCCGCGGGCAAGCAATGCACGCCGGCGCAGCTGGCGCTCGCATGGGTTCTCGCGCAAGGCGACGACATAATCCCGATCCCCGGCACGAAAAAGCGCAAATACCTGGAAGACAATGCAGGAGCGCTCGAAGTAAGTCTCTCTGCCGAAGACCTGAAAACCATCGACACCCTCATAGCCCGCTATCCCGACACCGGGGCCCGTTACAGCGAGGGTGCTATGAAAATGGTTAATCATTAATATTCCCCGGGTCGAAACCCGGAGAATAAACCGGAGCAATTAGCACCAGACCTAAATGGTTTTTAAGGAAGGATCATAAAAAGTTCTCCAAAGCGCCACGGCTTCTTCGACCGTTTCGGGCGGGGAAGCCAGGTAGCTTTTAATTTTAGTCAGGTTTTCGGAGTGAACGTCTTTGGCTGAGTATTTGATCAGGTTCACCAGTAGCTTATCAATCTCGGCGGTATCATCACGCCAGGTTTTGCTGTACTTCGCAAACCATTCTTCATTCAGGAAAACCACGCCCGAATACCGGTACACATCCGAAAACCCGAATGCATCGATCACGATCGGCTCGGTGGGCCATTCTGCATTCAATTCTTTGTCGCTATACCTTTCGCGACCATCGCCGAGGAGCGCGATAAATCTGTATGTTTTTACCATGGTGACTATTATTTGCGCTCAATATATCCCGCCAGATTTACTGCAACAAATGATTTTACAAAAAATGTCATATCCAATTCACACCTCTCCGGGGATGATTGTGACAATGGGAATGTTAGCTAATTTTACGCCCACACAAGGAATAATCATTCATGATCCGAATCTCCCAACTCCCGCTAATCCAGAATCCTGGCCAGTTTTATTCAACTGAGCATATCCTGCTCGTCGATGTGCTGCTGGTAGGCGACGCGCCGCGACAAATGCGGGAATATATCAAAAACACCCACGGAGGGTTTATTTACGACAAAAAGACCTATATCCCCATCACGCTCACAGGCACCCCCGAAAGTCTCCTCGCCAACTCGGGCAAGCCGATCGTTTTCAAGTTCGACCGTGGCTTTGAAAACCATTACCATTTTGATGGCAATCTGAACGCATTGATCTGGCACAAAAAGCTGTACAACATTTCCGCGCTCGTCGGCCAACCCTCGGTGCAGTTCGAGCGGGAAGAGGACTTCATCATCGAGCGCTACCTGGCCGGCTACCGGGAATACATTAAGCCGGAAACGGAAGAGAAACTGCTGTCCCTTCCCGCGCAAAGCCCGGCTATCGGATTGAAGGCGATGAAAGGCTTGAAGCCTGTAAGGAAGGATTAGGTGAGGCTTCGGGCCGGCTATGCCTCAAATCCAAGATCTTCAACACATCACACCCCACACGAACGCGCGCCTGCGCCGGTCGCCCGGGCCGCGATGGTTTCGCGGGATGCCATGGGTTACAGTACCTTTTTCTTGATTGCTTTTCCCCAGTACTCGCCCAGTACCGTTACCCCTTCCACATTGGGGTGCAGATAAAACACGCCCTGCTGCCCGTTTTCCGGCTTGAAGAGTTTGAGATAATGCTTTTTGAAGTATTTAAAAGCTTTGGTATCGCCTTTAAAAACCCGACCGGGTTCGGTGGTTTTGTATTCGCCGATCAGCGCGTCTAGCTCCGGAATGTAAGTTTGAAGCCGCTCCAAACCCTCCGCCAGGTATTTCGAACGATTGTAAGTATTGGTGCTGTACCAAATAGGGTGATGAATGATTACTTTGCTGCCCGGATACCGTTTCAGCAACTCTGAAACGATCGTTTGTACATTGGCTTTGTAATTTTCCTTCGAAACCGGTGATCCGTTCGGCCCTTCTATCGCGCTGTCATTTGTCCCTAATTTCATCGAAAATAACAGCTGGTGGTCTTTTTTAAGATACAAACTGTCGGCTGCTGCGGTAGCAAGCGTAAAATATTTGCCGGTTCCCGGAAGCCAGTCGACCGTTGTAGAGCCACTCCGGCCAACGTTGGCATACAAAACGTCATCGACGCCTTTTTGTTCTTTCAAATAGTTGACCGCGTGCGTCGGTGGCGGCACGCCGTTATCTCCTCCCTTGCCTTGCGTGATGCTGTTACCTATAAAAACAATGCTCAGTTTGGTCTGAGAAAAAACGTTTAAAGAAATCAGCAGGAATACGGCAACAAGTGTTTTGAGCTTCATCGGATATGGCGGGATTGGAGCGATTAAATATTCAGATAATGTCTTAGAAAAGACGTGCGCTCCAAATACTACCGGAAAAGGGGAGATCATTTTTACCTGATCTTGACTTTAAGCGCCGGTATCACATCGCAATTTTTGCTTCAAATATTCCCTAATGCGAGATCGATATGTGCCAAATGGTGCTTCACATGCCAGACCGACATCGCCAAAGCCTGTTTTTGGTCAAACCAGAGCTTGCGCGTCGGATGGTAATACTTTCTGGCGAACTGCTCCTCTGTGAGTGTACCCGCGAGGTAGGCGTAACGTGCATGCGTGCCCTCGAAAATCCCAAGCGAGGCTTCGACAGGCACATTCAGAGCATCGGGCGTAACGGCCCACGCATTCATGTCGATGAGCGTAACCTCGTCGTAATCAGGCTCGGTGATGGCCTTTTTCATGCGCAGGTAATGCACAAATTGCAGATCGGCGACGTGATGGATGAGCTGGCGGATATTCCAGCTTCCCTCCCGGTAAGTTTTTAGCAAATCCTCCTCCGAAAGGTTAGCCACCCGTTTACGGTATTCGGCAGGAATTTCAGCGATAATGCGGATGAACTCGCGGATTTCGTCGTCGGAATATGCGTCTTTCAGCGCAATAGGCCCGATGGGATAGCGGCGGTCGGTCATACGTTTTTCTTTCCTTTCGATTCAACAAATATCGCTCCGGCTATCAGTCCGACCAGCAGCAATGAGCTTACAAGGTCGATCATCTTGCCCGCGCTAACCGAAACCGGTTCAAATCGGAACTTGATCGTATGCTTGCCCGCGGGTATGCGTAATGCGCGCAGCACGTAATTGGCACGCAGCAGATCGGCCGGTTTATCGTCGATCGTCACCTTCCATTCGTCGCGCACATTGTAGTATATTTCCGAGAACACCGCCAACCCTTCCGAACCGGAATTAGATTCATAGATCAGTTCGTCCGGCTTGTAGGAGATCAGGCTTATTTTGGCCGTCGAATCGGTGCCGGCTTTAAGTCCTTCCAGTTTGGCCGCGAAATGCTGGTCGATCACTGCTTCCGTGCGCAGATTTACCGTACGCAGCGCCGCCATTTCAGCGTCTGCATTGGGAACAACTTTATAGGATTTCACAAACCATGCATGGCCGTAAGCCTGCGGATTTGGCTGCGCTACTCTGTTACCCTGCTCATCGGGTGTAATGAAATACTTCGCATTCAGCATGTTCAGGACTTCCATATTCGGCTTCTCAGTAAAAAACTGATTTTCAAAAAGCTCCTGATAGCGGCGCATTTTGGCGGCGTGGTATCCGCCCAATGATTTATGAAAATAGGATGCCTGTGCGCTATTGAACGGACCGCCCTGCGAAGCGACGTCATATACCTTGTAATCCGGATCGGTATCGCGCAGGATCTGCTCGTCGGCCGGTGAAGGCGTGGTAACGCCCTGGGCGACATAAGCGCTCACGAAATCTTCGTTATTGAGATATCTTTTATCAATCCCAAACAAATCAAAAATAACGAGCAAGAGCAGCACGCTATAAAACACCACCGATTTCAGCTTGTTCTGTGCGAAGAACCACACCAATCCGGCGGCCAATGCGATAAATATCAACCCGCGGATCGCATCCCCCTTCATGAGGCCTTCGCGGTCCTGCACAACAGAGTTTACTATTTGCTGACCAAACGCCTGATCCTGGGCCATTTGCGAAAACTGCTGCCCAAGCTGAGGATCATTAACTCCCTTAAATCCAAGAAAAACACCTGGCAAGAGTGCCATAATCAGCATAAGTCCAGCCGTAATGGCCGTCGAAATCAGGAACGGCTTCTGCAACTCATTGGCCGTAATCGTCTTCTGAGCGATCGCAGCCAGCGCCAAAACACCCACCAGCACCATCAGCAGCTGTGCCAGTGAAATCACCATCGTCATTGCCCTGAATTTGTTGAACATCGGGAAATAGTCGAAAAACAGGTAGTTGATCGCGGCAAAACTGCTTCCTAACGCCCATATAACGTACAGCACAATTACCCCGGCTGCCCAGTATTTCAGCGGACTTTTGACAATAAACAATCCGAGCACGAAGAGGAAGAACACGATAGCCCCGATATAATTGGGGCCGCCCATGATCGGCTGATCGCCCCAGTAGAGCGGTAGTTGCTGCACTATGTTCTGAGCCGTAGCAGCGTCGACGCCACGGCCTGTCAGTGTTTTATAGGTCTCCGACGTATTTGAAAGCGGGCCGTACGAGGCACCTCCATAAGCGTTGGGGATCACTAGCGTGAGCAGTTCACCAACGCCGTAGCTATAAGTAAATGCGTATTCTTTATCCAGTCCGTCGCCTTTTTTAGGGTCGGCCTTCTTCGCGCTCGGGGAGAGTTCCGATTTGCCACGGATCGTTTCCCTGGTGTAATCATAGGCGTTCCAAAGCCGCGTGGTATGCGTTCCCACGGCCACTACCGCCGCCAAAGCAAGCCCTCCAAGCACCATTACCAGGTTCTTTGTAAGGCCTTTTTTAATCATCGCCACACTTTCCATCATCACCAGAATTACAATGCCGATTCCCAGATAATAGGTAATCTGCACGTGGTTGGCGTACAATTCGAGCGAGAGGAATAATGCGGTAACCGCAGCTCCTGCCAGCCAGTTACGGCGGAAAGCAAGGATTACGCCCGCGAGCACGCCAGGTGCGTACATGATCGCGATCACCTGCGAAATGTGCCCGGCTTCCAGATTTATGGCGTTGAAGCATGAAAATGAAAATGCCACCGCGCCTATCGCAGCCAGCCATCCGCCGGCCCCGAGTACCAGGAACAGCACATAGGCACTCACCATCCCGATGAGGAAATAGTTGGCCGGAGCGGGGAGCAGCTTGTTCACGCCCTGCCCAATTTTCGTTGGTATGCTGGTTGGATAATCCGCCGCGACCAGGTACGAAGGCATCCCGCCGAACATGCTGTTGGTCCACCACGACCATTCTCCGGTTTTCTTGTTGTAATCTAAAACCTCCCGGGCAGCTCCCTTTGCCTGGATCTCATCAGTAGCACTGAGTTTCTTGCCTTGCAGCACCGGTGAAACGTAAGCAACGGACAAAATCATAAAGCCGATGACAGCCACCAGATGAGGCCAGAGACGTTGCCAGGAGAACAGATTTTTCATTTTGGTAATATTAAGCTACGGATTGATTTCGAATGACAGCGGTACCGTTCACGGTCCGCCCTAAATATGACTTTTCAAACAGTAATAGTAGCAACGAACGCCGGCAAGGGGATATTAAATTTCCATTAACCGGCGCAAATATATGAGTATTGGTATATGTTTGAGATGCTAAAAATGATTCTTGTTCCCGCATTTTTTTAACATAATTAAGAATCAAGGCATCTATTTTAAGAAAATACCGGATAAATTTGCGGAAATTGTGCCTTAAAGGTTCAATTGGAGCTGTACATAGAAAGATTAGAAGTAACCCGAAATTATTAAATGAAACGAATTGGAGTTTTTACCTCAGGAGGAGATGCCCCTGGTATGAACGCCTGCATACGGGCGGTAGTACGTGGAGCATGCTACCATGGTATTGAAGTATTTGGAATCAGAAGAGGATATAGCGGAATGATCGCCGGTGATGTCTACAAGATGGAGTCTCACTCGGTCAGCAATATAGTACAAAGAGGAGGTACAATCCTCAAATCGGCAAGAAGCAAGGAATTTATGACCCCCGAAGGCCGCAAGAAGGCTTATGACAACTTGCAGGCACTCGAAATCGAAGGACTGATCGCCATTGGCGGTAACGGTACGTTTACCGGCGCGATGATCTTCGGCAACGAATACGGTATCCCGACGGTGGGCGCTCCCGGAACAATCGATAACGACTTGTACGGAACTGATTACACCATTGGGTTCGATACTGCCGTAAACACTGCATTGGACGCCATCGACCGCATCCGTGACACCGCAAGTTCGCACGACCGTATCTTCTTCATCGAGGTAATGGGCCGCGACTCCGGCTATATCGCGATCCAGTCGGGTATTGCAGGCGGTGCGGAGCTCGTAATGGTTCCGGAAGTACTGACCCCGATTTCACAGGTGGTGGAAACCCTGAAACAAGGTTGGAGCCGCTCAAAATCATCTTCTATCATCATCGTAGCAGAAGGCGACGAAGAAGGAAGCGCTCAGGAAGTTGCCGACAAAATCAAGGTTCAGGTGGACGAAAACGCGGATATCCGTGTAACGACGCTCGGCCATACCCAACGCGGAGGAACACCGTCTGCATACGACCGTATCCTGGCCAGCCGCCTCGGATTGGGCGCATTGGAAGGGCTCATCGCAGGACAAAAGAATGTAATGGCCGGTATCATCAACAATGAGCTGGTTTATACTCCTTTCGAAGACACTATCAGACTTCCGAAGCCGATCAACGAAGATTTGTTGAGAATGGTGAAGATCCTGAGTGTGTAACACAGGAATGCTTAGCAGTAGCCTACTGCTTTGTAGACGAGGTAACCTACGATTTCATGCCACAGCGTGCTAAAGTGGGCGAAAGCCTCGGGGTCCGGCACCAGTTTCTGAGTGGCAAACCGGTTATATCCCCCACGAAAGTCGGCCGGGAAGGGGTCTGTTTTGATTCCGATTTTTTCGAAGCACCCGGTCGACCGGCGCATGTGAAATGCAGAGGTTATCAGCAGGTATTTTTTCGAGGGGAACATTTTATTCAGGATACGGCCTGAATACACGGCGTTTTCGCGGGTATTTCGAGCTTTTTCCTCAAACAGGATATCCTTGGCCGGAACGCCCCAGCTTACCAGCAGCAACGCAGCCTGCCGCGTTTCACCCTGCTTCATATCCATCAGTCTCCCCACGCTTGTTCCTGTAATCAGTATTTTCCTGATCTTACCGTGCTTATAGAGCAGGTAGGTTTGCAGAACCCGATCACCATTGCCCCCCATTGCCGGATGGTCCTGTCTCGGCGTAGTATGAGTGATCAGCCCACCTGAAAGCAGAATCCCGACATCATACGTTTTCTTCACTTCGCCCAGGTTAACGAACTTGTACTCCCATGCGTTGACAAACTTCGTAACCAGATACGAATTCGACGCCAGCAATAGCGAAACGATCGTTAATCCCACCGCTTGTCGCCGTCGCCGGTCGCTTTTGACGAGAAAAGCATAGATCAGTATGAAAAGCACAATGCTCAGCGGCATTATGAGGAAGTCAATCGCTTTGGAGAGAAAAAAAAACATTTGAATAAGAACCCTGTTGATGTTTACGTTTTGAAGTTAATTTTACAGACTTCAAAATTCGAAATAATCCAATAAACAGCTTTAAAGCAAACTTTCCACAGCCTGATGAGAGATTATACCCGCACTTACCTATTGTTGTTACTGACCATCTTCGGCCTGTTCTCCACCGCTTACTCCCAGGGCTACCGCATCGAAGCTACCATCAAGGGAATGCGGGATTCCTCGTTCGTCATCGGGCATTATAATCGCAATGCTTCGCAGTTTGTGCCCAAAGACACTGCCAAGGCCGATACCAACGGGAAAGTTGTATTCGAAGGCAAGACAGCCCTTCCCGGCGGCCTTTACGTCATTCTCTTCCCGGGCAACCAGAAGATGATCGAACTCATTTATTCCGGCAAGGAAACCAATTTTTCGCTGGAAGCCGATACGGCCGACGTAAATACCTCTTTAAAAATAACCGGCTCCAAAGAAAACGAGCTTTTCTATGATTATCGAAAAGAATTAGCCAAAGGCAGCAAAGAAATTGAGGCATTAGGCAAACAGCCGACACCGGAAAGCCAGGCGCGTATCCGGGCGATTCAGGACGGTTTTGGTACCTATCGCAAGAAATTGATGGCTGAAAACGCCGGAAGTTTCACCGCCCAGTTACTGAAAATGTCGGCCGATCCCGAAATCCCCGCTGCGCCGAAATTAGCCAACGGCAAAACCGACTCGATGTGGGTTTTCAATTATTACAAGGCGCATTACTGGGACGCGTTCGATTTTTCGGACCCGCGCGTTATGAACACACCCTTCCTTGAACCAAAAATGGAGCGGTATTTCAAAAATCTGGTCGTCCAAACGCCCGATTCGATCATTAAAGACGCGGATATGATCGTTAAGAAAGTCTCGGTCAACAAAGACGTGAAGGCCTGGACGGTGTTTTACATTACCAACCAGTATGAAAACCCCAAAACGGTAGGTACCGAGGCCGTTTGGGTGTACATGGCCAACAAATATTACCTCTCCGGCGAAATGGGTGTTTCGGAGGATGTTAAAAAACGCATCGCCGAAAAAGTGGCGACCATGAAGGACCTGCTGGTGAATAAAACCTTCCCCGCATTGGCCCTTACCGACCTTGCCGGCAAGAAGGTGAGCGTACAAGCCATCGATGCCAATTACACCGTGCTGTTTTTCTTCGCTCCCAGCTGCGGGCATTGCAAGGAAGCTTCGCCGGTTTTGAAAGCGTTTTACGAAAAGAACAAGGCCAACGGCATCAAGGTAATGGCCATTTCAACCGAGCACAATATGGAAGAATGGAAGTCGTTCGTGAAAACCTATCATCTTGATGGCCTGATCAACGGTTACGATGCGTTAAACCAGATCGATTTCAACCGGAAGTTCGACGTTGTAACGACGCCTACGATCTACATTCTGGATAAAAACAAAAAGATCATCGCACGCAAAATGCCCGTGGAGCAGATCGAGGACTTTTTGAATTACTACCAAAACAAAATGGCCAGAAAACTCTGACCATTTCGCTATAATCCTATTTAAACTCGCTCTCAAAGGAATGCTACGCAAATGGGCAGCTTCACGGCAATGCTTTCGTGCTTGAACGTGAACTTGCCCGTTGCCGCATCCACATCGTACACGACCAAGTTGTCCGTCGACTGATTCGCGACGATCAGGAATTTGCCCGTCGGATCGATATTGAAATCGCGCGGCGTAGCGATGGATTTCGTCTGCTGATCCACCATTTCCAGCTCCCCATTGCCCAGTATTTTGAATGCGGTAATCGAATTATGCCCACGGTTTGACACATATACGAACTTAGCGTTAGGATGTAAATGGATCGCGGCGCTCGTATTGGTCGGTCCTGAATAGTCGGCAGGGATCGTCGGATAGGTCTTAATGGCCGTTATCACCCCTTTTTTATCGATCGAGCAGGCCGTTACGGTCGCGTCGAGCTCGTTGAGCAAAAACAACCGTTTGCCCGCAGGATGGATGATCAAATGGCGTGGACCGGCACCGGGTTTGCCGGAGAAAAACGGCTGGGCCGCATTGGGCGTCAATTTTCCGGTATTAACATCGACGCTGTAATTCATCACCTTATCACTTCCCAAGTCCGTCACATACACATACCTGCCATCCGGACTAGCCGTTGCGAAATGCGCATGCGCTTTTTCCTGGCGCTTGGCATTAGGTCCGCTCCCTGTGTATTGTTCTTTGTAAACCGGGGCGCTTAATTTTCCATCGTCACCAATATTATATGCGGAAAAGCTGCCGCCGCCATAATTGGAAACAAAACCCATTTTGCCGGTTGAGTGTACCGAAACGTGGCACGGGCCCATGCCTTCCGAAGGTTGGCTATTCAGAAAGGTAAGTTTGCGGTCGGCCCCGATGGAATAGGCTGACACTTTATTATCCGACCCGATCGCGTACAAATTCCGCTTATTTGGCGAAATGGCCACATAGCCCGGTGCAACGGATTTGTTGATGGTATCGATCAGCGTTATTTGCCCCGAATTAAGGTTCAGCTCACAGCGGGTAATAGAAGAATTCGCCCCCTTATCTTGCGTACCGACGTAAAAAGTGATATTCCTGTCCTGTGCGAAAGTATTTAACCCCGCCGAAAGTAGTATGATGGATAACAGCAGTTTTTTCATTGTTCGTGTTTTAAATGGATCCCCTCAATGCTTCGGAAAGGGGAACAAAAGAGTTTTTTAATGTTAATTTGCCGGATAAGTATCATTAAAATCAAACCAGAAACCCATGAGCACGATTACCTGGCAGGAATTTGAGCAGGTAGACCTCCGCGCCGGAACGATCATCCGGGTCGACGATTTCCCGAAAGCAAGAAAGCCCGCATTCAAACTTCTCATTGATCTCGGCTCCGAAATCGGTGTCAAACCAAGCTCTGCCCAAATCACAAAACGGTACACCAAAGAGCAGTTATTGGGCAAACAGGTGCTTTGCGTGGTCAATTTCCCTCCGAAACAAATTGCCGATTTCCGTTCCGAAGTACTCACGACCGGTTTCGTTCTGCCCGATGGCGAAGTAATCCTCACAAGCCCCGATTTTCCTGTTCCGAACGGCACGCGCCTTGCATAACAGCCTGTTTCCACTAATCTTGTAAACCACAGCCAGAATTGTGTAATGCTACCGGCAGAGTTGGACTTTATTTTTGTATACCAATTCTGAAAGACTATGGAAACGACAACAGATATAAAAAAAGCAACACTCCCGGTTACCGGCATGTCGTGCGCGGCATGTGCAGTGAGCGTGGAATCGATGCTGAGCCATACCAAAGGGATCGCGAGTGCAGCCGTGAATTATGCGAACCAGTCGGTATCGGTGTCCTACGACCCCGACCTCGTTGATCTCCCCGATATGGACCTCGTGCTGCAAAGCATTGGTTACGGACTCATCATCGAAGAAAACGAGGAAGATGCGATCGCCGAACAGGAGAAAATCCAGCAGGAACACTATCAAAACCTGAAAAACAAGGCCGTGTACACCGGCATACTCACTGCACCGGTGGTTGCTTTGGGGATGTTCTTCATGGATTGGTCTTATGCTAACTACATTATGCTGGCCCTTACTATCCCGGTATTGTTTATTTTCGGGAGGGATTTCTTCGTAAATGCCTGGAAGCAGGCTCAGCACCGAAAGGCCAATATGGACACCCTTGTCGCACTCAGCACCGGGGTTGCCTTTCTTTTCAGCACATTCAACACATTCTTTCCCGCGTTATGGCACGCGCGCGGCTTGCACCCACATGTGTATTTCGAAGCTGCTGCAGTCATTATATTCTTCATTTTGTTGGGTAAACTGATGGAAGAACGTGCCAAATCGAACACATCCGACGCGCTGAAAAAACTCATTGGACTGCAACCCAAAACGGTGAGAGTCCATCGCGACGGCACCGAAATGGAAATACCGGCTCGCGAAGTACGCCTGGGCGACGAGGTCGTTATCCGGTCGGGAGAGAAAATACCTGTCGACGGCAAGGTGTCCAGCGGCAATTCATTCGTCGACGAAAGCCTTATGACCGGCGAACCCATTCCGGCGGAAAAGAAACCGGGCGACAGCGTCTTTGCCGGAACGCTCAACCAAACGGGCAGTTTTACCTTCACAGCTGAAAAAGTCGGCAAACAGACTGTTTTAGCACAAATCATCAAAACCGTTCAGGCAGCACAGGGTAGCAAAGCGCCGGTGCAACGGCTTGCAGACCGCGTCGCGGGCATATTCGTGCCTGTCGTGATCGGTATTGCCATTCTCACATTTATCGTGTGGATGTTACTGGGTGCTGAAAATGCGATTACCCACGCCATGCTGACAGCGGTATCCGTATTGGTGATTGCCTGCCCATGTGCGCTCGGTCTCGCCACACCAACGGCCATGATGGTGGGGGTTGGTAAGGGTGCTGAAAACAATATCCTGATCCGCGACGCTGAAAGTCTTGAAAAAGCCTATAAAGTGGATGCTGTAATACTTGATAAAACGGGCACGCTTACCGAAGGCCGTCCGGATGTAACCGATTGGAAATGGATAGCCTCCCTCGAGAACCCGTCCGTACATTTTGCGGCAATAAAAGCACTTGAAGCGCGTTCGGAGCATCCATTGGCGCAGGCCATCATACAGTATATCGAAAATGATACGAAAATCGACGTTTCTGACTTCCAGTCGTTCACCGGGAGCGGAATACGGGGCATCGCCCGCGGGCGCGAATACATTATCGGCACGTTGAAATTCCTGGAAAAGGAGCAAGTCCACATCGCCGCCGAGCTTCAACCCGCTTACGAAGTGCTCACTGCCCAGGCCAAAACCGTAATCGGTATCGCGATCGACGGTCAGCATGCCGGGCTTATCGCCATCGCCGACCAACTGAAACCTACTTCCCGCGAAGCCGTTGAAAAACTGCACGCACAGGGCATAGAGGTACATATGCTGACAGGCGACAACGCGCAAACGGCCGCCGCAGTTGCATTGCAGACCGGTATCGACAGCTACCAGGCCGAAGTAAAGCCGGATGATAAAATGCAATTCGTTAAAAAATTACAGGCCCAGGGCAAGACCGTCGCGATGGTCGGCGACGGCATCAACGACTCCCAGGCCCTGGCGCAGGCAGACGTGAGCGTAGCCATGGGCAAAGGCTCCGACATCGCGATGGACGTCGCCAAGATGACCCTCATTACTTCCGACCTACTGGCGTTACCGAAAGCGCTAAAACTATCCCGCAAAACCGTGGTTACTATCAGGCAAAACCTTTTCTGGGCATTCATCTATAATGTGATAGGCATTCCCGTCGCTGCCGGCGTTCTATACCCGATAAATGGCTTCCTACTCGATCCGATGATCGCTGGCGGAGCAATGGCCCTAAGCTCGGTTTCGGTTGTGATGAATAGTTTAAGGTTGAAGGGAGCGCGATTGTGAAATTTGTGGTAGCAAGCCTAATTATTTTGGTTAATCAGGCTTACCACCACTTTCACCATCATATCTTTCTCCGCCGGGTTACTTTCTGCGATCATCAGGATGAGTGTAACCAATGCATTAATAGCTTCGTCGTAAGTGATGACAAAGAGCTGTTTTTCCGATACGCTTTCAATTCTTATCTCGCGATGGTCATACCTGTCTAGGATATCGAGGGCATAAGCATAATCCGTAACCACCTGAATCAGGCCGGTTGCTTCCCCCGCTGTGAGCTCTTTGTTGTGAACGACATTTGCGAGCAGTGCAACAGTTTTTTTCAGGCTTTCCAGCTGATCCAACTTCAATTTTTCCTGTGTCGCAAAACCTTTGACCAGGTAGTCCTTCAAAATCCGGTTAGCCCAAATCCGGAATTGTGTTCCCTACGTTGATTTCACACGATACCCCACCGAAATGATCGCATCCAGACTGTAAAACGCAGTTGGTTTGATAGAATACCAATTGTGCATTTTTTGCACATTTGCGTTTTCATCGAGCTCCCCCTCCTTGAAGACATTAGAAATATGCTTCGAAATAACTGACCTTTCCTTTCCAAACAGCTCTGCCATCTGTGCCTGCGTAAGCCAGACTGTGTCATTTTGAAGTTGTACTTGAAGTGTCATTTTGCCTTCTTCCGATTCATAAAGAAGGATTTCACCGCGAGGTGAGGGGGTTGCTGTGTCCATAGGTGTTCCTGATTTAAGTTACACCCCTTGATACGCTATGATCTTCAATCGGTCACAGGTTGTAGAACTTCCCTCGACCCAAAAACTCTGCAATACCTTCCCAGAATTCTGTAATACTCTGTAACCGGTTCCCACCGATATTTGTAAAACAATTTAACACATAGCATACCGGACCAGGATCCGGATTTTAGTAACCATGGAAACTTTGCAATTCAAAACCAATATCAAATGCGGCGGCTGTGTCGCTACTGTTACACCATTTCTGAATGGGGATGAAAATGTTGAAAATTGGGCGGTCGACCTTGAAAGTGCGGATCGCGTGCTGAAAGTGGATACGAGCTATTCGCCGGAGGAAATCCAGGAGCTCATCAAAAAGGCTGGGTATGTAGCCGAAGAAATCGTCTGATAATTAGTACTTTTGGCCCGGAATCTGTTTTTCGGGCCATACCAATGGCCCAAACACCAATTGCTGGCATTTATATGAAAAACAAACTGCATAGATCGATCACCATCCTGATGGCCTTCCTGGTCCTGCTGAGCAGCACCGGATTTGTGCTGACGGTGCGCGAGTGCGCGATGATGGGTGGCAAGTCGATGCAGGTTGTAAGGAAAAGCAAAGAAAATACCCGTAAGCCTAAAGTCATTTCTTCCTGTTGTGCCAAAAGTACAGCGCTGAAAATGGCCAAGGGCACATTCTTCAAAAAAACAGCCTGCTGCAAAGAAAGCCAGAAGCTCGAAAAGCTCGAAGTAGCATCTGTTGATTCGCATTTGCTTGCGAAACTGCTCAAATCGGTGGCAACTGGCGTCACCTGGTCGGCAACAAGCTACCAGTTCATCCGGGCGGAATGGGCCGTTGCGGCTCCCTTCTTTTCCCCCGATATATCCTTCTCTTCCCGTCTTCATGGGAGAAGTATGCTCGCATTTATCCAGTCGTTCCTGATCTGATATCATTGAATAGCAGCCATTTAATGCAACCCGTTCGCATCTGACCGACGGTGTCAGCAATAAATCTCTTATTCCAATGAATCCATGAAATCATGAACAAATACCTTTTAGGAGGGTTACTTTTACTGATATCCTCCTGCATTTACGCACAACGTATTACCGGCTCGGTCAACGAGCAGGAGCCGCAGACTAAAAGCCTGAAACCCATTACCGGGGCCAACGTCTATTGGTCCGGAACAACTCAGGCAACGGCTACCGACGAAAACGGTCGGTTCAATATCCCACGATCGGCACAATCGGCCCTGCTGGTAGTGAGTTTCGTCGGGTTCCGGAATGATACCATTAAAATCGGCCAGGAAAGTGAGTTGCAGGTGGTGCTGCAAAGCGACCAGACGCTCGACGAGGTGGTAGTACGCGCCGGAAACACGTCAATCGACCGGTTGTCGCCGCACCAAACCGAAATCATCACGACCCGCGCATTGGCCAAAGCGGCCTGCTGTAACCTGTCCGAAAGTTTCGAAACGAACGCATCCGTTTCGGTATCTTACAGCGACGCGGTGACGGGTTCCAAACAGATCCAGATGCTCGGATTAAACGGCACCTACATTCAGACGAACGTCGAGAATATCCCCTCCATACGCGGGTTGGCATCCACATTCGGGCTCAATTTTGTCCCCGGAACCTGGATCCAGTCCATCGACGTCGGCAAAGGCGCCGGTTCCGTTGTGAATGGGTACGAATCGATGACCGGGCAAATCAATGTAGAGCTTCAAAAGCCGGATGCGCCGGAGAAGTTATACCTGAATACCTATGTCAACAATTTCGGTCGCGGCGAAGTGAACCTGAACCTCGCACACCAGCTCAGCAAAAAATGGAGCACCGGGCTGCTTACGCACGGCAGCACATTGCGCAACCGCATCGACAAGAACGGTGACGGCTTTCTCGACCTGCCGCTTTACACCCAATACAATGCCGTGAACCGTTGGAAATACCAGGGCGACAAATTAATGGCCCAATTTGGTGTAAAAGCACTTTATGAGGACCGTCTGGGCGGCCAGAAAAACTTCGAACGCGAAATGAAGGGCACTACACAAGCCTACGGTTTCGGTGCGCGGGTGAACCGCTATGAGTTTTTCTCCAAAATCGCACGGCTGTTTCCTGAGCAACCCTACAAAGGCCTGGGCTTGATTTTAAATGCTTCGATACATGATTCGAAATCCTATTTTGGATTGAATAATTATGATGGAACGCAAAAAACGCTGTACGGAAACCTGATCTACCAGTCGATCATCGGCAACACCAATCACTCCTACAAAACCGGTATCAGCTATATGCTTGATAATTATGATGAGGTTTACAGGGACATTCGCCTGAAACGGAACGAATCCGTGCCGGGTGCCTTTTTCGAATACACTTATAACTACCTCGATAAATTCGTGATGGTAGCCGGTGGTCGTGTGGATTTCCACAACCTTTATGGCACGCAATGGACGCCGCGCCTGCATTTGAAATACAATCTCACCGACCAGACAACCCTACGAGCGTCGGCTGGCCGTGGGTTCAGGGTAGCGAACCCGCTGGCGGAATATTACGGGAATCTTGTGAGCTCACGCAATGTGGTTTTCCGCGAGGCGATACGGCCGGAGGTTTCATGGAATTACGGTGCGAGCGTCACACAGGAGTTTAAAATCGGCGAAATGAGCGGCAATTTCATCATGGATTTCTACCGGACCAATTTTGAGAACCAACTCGTGGCGGATATGGAAGACCCGCGTTACATTCGCTTCTACAACCTCGAAGGGAGGGCTTATGCCAACAGCTTTCAGGCCGAAGCGAACCTGACACCCGTCAAACGGTTCGAACTGAAACTGGCATACCGTCTCTTCGACGTGAAACAAACGATCCGTAACGTATATGACCAAAATACTTTGCAACCGAGGATGATGGTAAGCCGCGACAGGGTGCTTTTCAATGCCGGATATGCCCTGCCGTACGACAAATGGAAGTTCGATGCCACGGTGCAATGGAACGGCAAACGCCGGCTGCCGTACATGGGCCACGTTCCCGACCACCACGTGCCCACCGACCTGACGTCGACCCAGGCGCCTTCATTTTACAATTTCAATGCTCAAATCACCCGTACATTCCCAAAATGGGACATCTACCTCGGCGGCGAAAACCTTGCTAACTTCCGCCAAAAAGACCCGATAATGGGCGCCGGAGACCCATTCGGTCAGCATTTCGATGCCGGAATGGCCTGGGGGCCGGTAGTAGGGCGAATGATTTATGCAGGAATGCGTTATAAGATTGTCCGATAATTTTGGGAGGAAAGGAGGAAAGGGAGAAGGGAGGAAGGATTTAGGCTAAATTGACTGGATTATGAAATTATATATCAAAAATATGGTTTGTGACCGCTGCAAGCGGGTCGTGCGCGAGGAATTGAACCGGCTGGGGATTGAACTGACTTTTGTAGAGCTCGGTGAGATCGAAACGGTGGCCGAGGTGAATGCGGATAAGTTGCAGGAGGTGAAGGCTGTGCTGGAAGCGAATGGCTTTGAGCTCCTGGACGACCGCCGCCTCGCGCTGGTGGAGCATATCAAAACGCTGGTGATCGACGAGGTGCAGAACCTGAAAGCCAACAAGCCCGCGCAGATGAATTTTTCGGATTATTTGTCGGAAAAGATCGGGTATGAATATTCTTACCTGAGCAACCTGTTTTCTTCTGAAACCGGGCAGACGATCGAACAGTACATCATTGCGCAGAAAGTTGAAAAAGTGAAAGAATGGCTCTCCTACAACGAACTCACTTTGAGCGAAATAGCGTGGCGACTTTCTTACAGCAGCACGGCACATTTGAGCAACCAGTTCAAAAAAGTGACCGGCATGACGCCCGGCGAGTTCAAAAAAGGCACATTACAGCGGACTGCGCTCGATCAAGTCGGACAATAGCACTGTTATTAAATTAATATAAAACATAGATTATCAATAAATTACTAAACTTCAACTGTATGAATAAAGTCATTATTGCTTCCCTGCTGTTCCTATCCATCGCCTGTTCAGGAAACCAATCTGACAAAAAGGCTACTGAAACACATGCAGTAAGCGGGAAAAAATATGCCTGCCCGATGCAATGCGAGGGCGACAAAACCTACGCCGAGGCTGGCAAATGCCCGGTTTGTAAAATGGATTTGGAGGAAGTAGCAATGGCCGAAACTGATTCAACAGGACATCAGCATTGATTTTTTTAAACTGATAATATCATGAAAACAACCATTTTTAGCATTGTAACAGCCCTTTTTCTGGGCTTAAATATCGCCTACGCCGACGGTACCAAAGAGGTAAAAATCAAAACCTCGGCCATTTGCGAAATGTGCAAAGCACGCCTGGAACGTAATCTCGGACTTTCGAAAGGAGTGAAAGAATCGAACCTCGATCTGTCCAACAAGGTGATTACCGTGAAGTACAACCCGGACAAAACGACCCCAGAGGCGATCAAGGCGACAATCAACAAAACCGGCTACGACGCCGACGAGTTGCCCGCCAGCCAGAAAGCGCACGATAAATTGCCAAGCTGCTGCCGCAAAACCGCCGCAGCACACTAGTCACGAAATTCATTCATCATGCTTCTCAACAAACTTATTTTGCTGACGGCCGCCGGAATGGCGGCCACCGTGGCAACGGCTGTCACGCTCCCCGCATTCGGTCAGCACGAGCATCATCAAGCGCCAGCGAAAGACACTGTTAGCCATGAAATGCATGACATGAAAAGCATGGATCATGCGAAAATGGACCACAACGGCCCATCCCACATGACCCACAGCTTTTCATTGAGCCTGCCCATGCCCCGCAATGGCTCGGGTACCGGCTGGCAGCCGGACGCCACCCCTATGTACGCCTACATGAAGCACGGGAACAAATGGAACTACATGCTGCACGGAAGCATTTTCCTTCGCTACACGGCGCAAAACTTCAATAATGACGGCAAAAAGGGCTCCGATTCGAAATTTAGCGTCCCCAACTGGTTTATGGGAATGGCCCAGCGGCAGGTAGGCAAAAACGGCCTGCTGAACGTCCGGGCGATGGTTTCCCTCGACCGAATTGTCGACGGAGGTGCGGGTTATCCGCTACTCTTTCAATCTGGCGAAAGCTGGAAAGGCCAGCCGCTGATCGACCGCCAGCATCCGCACGACCTCATTTCAGAGCTTTCCATCGGTTATACTCAGCGGATTAACGATAAAGTCGACTTAACGATCTACGCGGGTTACCCGGGCGAGCCGGCTCTCGGGCCTACGGCATTCATGCACCGGATGTCGGCGTTCAATAATCCGGATGCCGTGCTCGGTCATCACTGGCAGGATGCTACGCACATTACATTCGGGGTAATAACGGCGGGTATCCGTTATGGCAAGTTCAAACTGGAAGGGTCTTCGTTTACCGGTCGCGAGCCGGACGAAAATCGTTTCGATTTTGACAAACCACGTTTCAATTCTTACAGTTACCGCTTGCTATTCAACCCTTCGGCCAACTGGGCAATGCAGGTTTCACGCGGTTTTATCAAGAGTCCTGAACCGCGCGAACCCGACGAGGATGTAAACCGCACGACCGCTTCTGTTCAGCATTCGGGAAATCTGGGAGGAAAAAACAGGTGGATTTCTTCCACATTCGTGTGGGGATTAAATGACGCGGGCGAGCACCATAAGGAAAATTCGGTTTTGGCTGAATCCAATCTGCAACTGGACAAATGGGCCGTTTATGGCCGTTATGAATGGGTGCAAAAAAGCGGTAGCGAGCTGGGTCTGATAGCTTATGACCCCGACCCCCTTCTGGAAAAGTTACCCGTTTCGATGTTTTCACTCGGTTTGAACCGCCAAATCGCCTCGTTCAGCAACACATTACTACAAGCCGGAGCGCAGATCAGCCTTTACAAACCGGACCGCCTTTTGGAAAGCGTCTACGGTAAAGCACCGCTTTCGGGACAGGTGTACCTGCGCATTACGCCTGCGCTCATGCGTATGTAAGCGGGCTTTTTTAGTAGTTTTAGGTTTTAATTTAAACCAAAACAATACCGTGGCCTGGTACCATACCTATTTCAAAGGACTCCCGCAACGCGCCTGGAAACTCAACCAGGACGAAGAATACACCGATTTTGAGGTCGATTTCCTGCGGGATGTACTCGAAATAACACCCGAAAGCAAGGTACTTGACGTGCTCTCAGGCTACGGACGGCACGCTTTGCCGCTCGCAGAGCAAGGCACTACATTGACTTGCATCGACATCTCGCAGGAATATTGTGAGGAATTACAGACGATCAGCAGCAAGCAGCAACTGCCGCTGGAAGTGATTTGCGCGGACGTACTGAATTATGCACTGCCTGACCAACAATTTGATGCCGCATACTGCCTTGGCAACAGTTTCAGCTTCTTCCCCAGGGCCGAAATGCAACAGTTTATCGGACAGATTGCATCGGCATTGAAACCCGGCGCTCATGTGGCCATTCACACCGAAAATCTTGCCGAAAGCATTTTCCCCAATTTCCAGACGCGAAACTGGATGCCTGTGCAGGAAGATATTGTTTACCTCGCCGAAAACGAGTACCGGGCGGAAGGCGGCTACATCGAAGCGGAACAGACATTCATCGCCGGCTCCGAAAGAGTGGCCCACAATGTGCGTCAGCATATTTATACGCTTGGAGAAATTACCTATATGTTCGAGCTGGCCGGATTGGTCGTGGTAGGCACATTTAGCAACCTCGAAGCCGATCCGTTCATGCTGGGCGACGAGCAATTGTACCTCGTGGCCTGCAAGCAGTGATCAATGCGGGAGCCTGGCGCGGAGCAGTCCGTACACCCAGGTTCCGGCAATGGCGCTCAATAAGGTAACGGCCACAGTTAGGTAACCCGCACCGATTTGTGCAAACAAGGGTCCCGGACAAGCACCGGTAATGGCCCAGCCGAAGCCGAACAAAAGCCCGCCGTAAATCTGGCCCTTGTCGAAAACCTTGTCGGCAATGCTTACGGTCTCACCGGATAATGTCTTGATATTAAATCTTTTGATAAGCCATATTGAGAGTAGCCCGACCGCCACGGCCGAGCCGATCACACCGTACATGTGAAAGGAATCCAGCCGGAACATTTCCTGGATGCGAAACCACGAAACAACCTCGGCTTTGACAAAAACAATCCCGAAGATGACGCCCACCAGCAGGTATTTCAGGTTTGCAGTGAAACCCTCAGTGGATTGCTGCCGGTTCGCACCGTCGCAGCCATCGATTTTTATGTTGTCGAAATCCGGGTTTTCTGATTCGGCAAGAGAGGAATGCTGATTGAATTTTTCCATGGTTGAGTAACTATTAAAGGTGGTGAATTGTCGCAAAAAGCCCACCTATTTGACCAGATTGAGAAAGAAAGGAAGCAACACATGCGTGCATGCAAACCCGCCGATCATAAAACTGACCGTGGCCACGAGCGACGGCCATTGCAGATTAGAAAGCCCCATTATCGCATGTCCCGACGTACACCCTCCCGCATAACGCGTTCCAAAGCCGACCAAAAACCCGCCTAGTACAAAGAAAATCAAGCCTTTTAGCGTAAAGACATTGCTTACTGCGAAAATATCCGAGGGCATAAGTCCCGAAAAGTCTTGAACTCCCAATGCGGCCAACGTTTGTCGCGTATCGTCGGCCACCACAATGGCATCCGGATTGCCAAGCCAGAAGTTCCCTACAAACCCGCCAACCGCGATTCCTGCGACGAAAAACAGGTTCCACACTTCCTTCCGCCAGTTGTATTTGAAAAAAGGCAACCCCGCCGGAATCACCGCCGCACAGATATGCCGCAGCGACGACGATATGCCAAACGATTTATTCCCCAGCAAGAGCAGCACCGGCACCGTAAGGCCAATCAGAGGCCCGGCAATGTACCAGGGCCATGGGCTTTTGAGAAGTTCGACTATTTCCATTGTTAATGATATTAATTATATAGATTTTGTATACTAATTGAAGACTATTTTTCAAACTTCTAGAGTTTGTTAGGATTGAGCAGTTTCAATTTTGAGATACCAATAAAATCTACTTCGTTATCAGTCAATAAAGTGAGGTCATTGATAATAGCAGTTGCGGCTATTATTGCATCCGGGGTTCTCATTTTCCGGCCCCGTCTTAATTTAACGCACATCTCAACGACCTCCGTATTCAAAGCAAAGACAGAACTATCATTCACAAACTCTCTAATCCTGTTCTCAAATTCACTTTTCCACGACAATAACTCAATTTGCGTTATGACGGATAGCTGAGGTGTCGAATCAATCACCGCGTCTAAAAGACGTTCCCCTTCCGGAGGCAGCAAACGTGACAAATATTTCGAAACGATGTTGGTATCGATTAAGTATTGTCCCATTCGTTTCGGCTGTGATTTATATAATTAATAAGTTCCTCGCCGGCCTCGCGTGGTAGGATTCCTTTGTATTTTTCAGACATTTTCTTCTTCGGAGCCTCTTTATCATCATGCAAACGAATAATATCCATCGCTTCCAAGTCTTTCAACAATTGCAATGCATTTTTATGAGTAAGCTCCACAACCAGCGTTTCCATAACCGACCTTTTGTTTTTCCCTAAGCTACAAATAATGAACTAAATAATCACGCCTCGGCCAATATGGGGACGTTGGTTTTGGCCACCGCGCCGTAGCCTCCTTCGATATTGACGACATCCTCTATTCCTCTCGATTTGAGGATCGAGGCGGCTACCATGGAGCGGTAACCTCCCGCACAATGAATGTGGAGCTTCCGGTCCTTTGGAAACTCCGCCATAAGATCATTAATGTAATCTAAAGGTAGGTTTCGTGCTCCTTCGATGTGCCCCGCGGCAAATTCGTCAGGCTTGCGCACGTCAATCACCTCGACATCGCCCGATTCGTAGCGGTTCGCAAATTCCCCGGCGCTCACCGATTCGACGGTGTCAGTTTCCTTGCCGGCTTGTTTCCAGCTTTCGAAACCGCCGTTGAGATAGCCAATTGTATAATCATAACCAACGCGAGCGAGACGCGTGACTACCTCTTCTTCCTTCCCCGGCTCTGTTACGATAAGGAGCTGTTGCTTCAAGTCGGGGATTAATGCGCCTACCCAGGGAGCAAAGCTTCCGTCGATGCCGATATTGATGGAATTTGGTATAAAACCTTTTGCAAAATCTGCCGGTTTACGGGTATCGAGTATCAGTGCGCCGGTATTATTGGCCTTCGCTTCAAATGCTTCCGGCGATAATGCCTGATGGCCACGTTCGAGCACGTCGTCGATGCTTTCGTAACCGTCGCGGTTCATTTTCACGTTTTCGGGGAAATATTGCGGCGGCTCCGCCAAGCCGGCAGTTACTTCTTTAATAAATTCCTCCCTGGTCATATTGGCACGCAGCGCGTAGTTGAATCGCTTCTGGTTGCCCAGCGTATCGGAAGTTTCCTTGCTCATATTCTTACCGCAAGCAGAGCCTGCGCCGTGTGCCGGGTAAACGATCACATCGTCGGGCAACGGCATGATTTTGGCACGAAGGCTGTCATAGAGAGTGCCCGCCAGATCGTCCATCGTGAGATCGCCTTTTTGTGCTAAATCCGGACGACCTACATCACCAATAAATAACGTATCGCCGGAAAACAGCGCGACAGGCTTACCAGACTCATCCAATAACAGATAGCTTGTAGACTCCATGGTGTGCCCGGGCGTATGCAAAGCGCGGATAATGATATTGCCCAATTTGAATTCCTCACCATCTTCGGCGATAAGCGCTTTGAAACCGGTTTGTGCGCCAGGACCATAAACAATTTCCGCACCGGTTTTTTCCGCCAGATCAATATGACCTGAAACAAAGTCCGCATGAAAATGGGTCTCAAATACATACTTGATCCGGGCGCCGGTTTTTTCAGCCCTCTGAATGTAGGGAGCCACTTCCCGCAGCGGGTCGATTACCGCGGCCTCGCCGTTTGAAACAATAAAATAAGCGCCCTGCGCCAGGCATCCGGTATATATCTGCTCTATTTTCATGTTGTCTATACGTCTTTATGTGGATGTAACGTGTCGGGCATGGTCAGGTATTGTCAAGAGTGGTCAGTCCCTGTCAGATATTATCCGACTTTTCTTAAAAATTAAAACTCATCGTCAACAATGACAACCCTTAACAATTCCCGACAGTTCCTTACTATTCCTAGCTAACCTGACCGCCCTACCGCCGTCGAATAACCCCAAGGCAATAACGTACCACGATCAGAAAACTCCTGACCAACCCCAATACTAAGTGACCTCCCCGAATGAATCCCGGCATAGTTAGACTTTAACCACCTTCCATCCCCCAAGACGGAACCGCCAAATGCCCAGCATGGCCAGAACGGATTCCGCAATGGGTACCGCAGCAAAAACACCAACCGGCCCGAAGCCCAGTATAACGGCCAGTACATACGCAGTGGGGATTTGCACCGTCCAGAATGCGATCAGGTTCAAAACCGTCGGCGTCTTGGTATCGCCAGCGCCGTTCAGCGACTGGATCACCACCATCCCGTATGCGTAAAACCCGTAACCCAGGCAAAGCACACGCAATGCAAGCTTGCCGGTTTCGACCACATGCGGCTGGGAACTGAACAAGCCGATAATGCTTTCAGCACCAATAAACATGAGGACTGCAAGCACGCCCAGGAAAATCAGGTTGAATGAAGCGCATTTCCAAACTGACGCTTCGGCACGTTCGGGCTTGCCGGCTCCCAGGTTCTGCCCTACCAGCGTCGCGGCGGCATTCGCAAGTCCCCAGGCAGGCAGCAATGTGAACATGATCACGCGGATAGCAATGGTGTAACCCGCTACCACGTCGCTGCCGAATTCGGAAAGAATGCGTGTCAGGAAAATCCAGCTTGCAGAACCGATCAGGAACTGGACCGTACCGCCGGTTGCGATTTTAACGATGGCCCTGATCGTTTCCGGGTTTGGTTTAAGATCTTCCCAAAGCAAACCTAATGCCCTTTTGCCTTTCGCAAGCGAAAACAGCTGGTAGCCAACACCAATCGATCGTCCTGTGGCTGTCGCCAGCGCCGCGCCTGTTACGCCGAGTTCGGGAAATGGCCCGATACCGAATATCAGGATAGGCCCCAAAACCATATTGAAGCCGTTGGCGATCATCAGCGAACGCATGGCCGTTGCTGCTGCACCTGCACCACGCAGCGCCCCGCTCAGCGAGTAGAGCAGCACCACCACCGGACTGCTCAGAAACTGGATCCGGGCAAAGTTAGTACCCGTCTCGATTACCTTGGCGTCGGCGCCCATCATGCGCAGAATGTCGCCCGCGAGCAAATAACCGGCCACCGCCGTCACAGAAGAGATCGCCAGTGAAATGAATATCACCTGCCCCACCGCGTGGCGGGCCTGGTCGAGGTTCCCTTCGCCCGTACGCCGGGCGATCGTGGCCGTAGCCGCGGTACTCAAACCAATGGCAACCGAATAAACCAGCGTAATAACAGATTCGGTAAGCCCTACCGTCGCAACGGCCTCAGTGCTGACTTTTGAAACAAAGAAAATATCGACAACCGCGAACAGCGACTCCATAACCATTTCGAGGATCATGGGTACTGACAGCAAGAAAATGGCACGGTTGATGCTTCCTTCGGTAAAACTTTCTTCGGAGCCACGAATAGCCTGACGAAGCAGTGTAAACCACTTTTTCATGGAAAATAAGAATTTGCAATATGGATAAATAGAAAATTGCGCGGCCATCGAGGACCGTAAAAAAAGTGCCTGTTAAAAGGCGGGGAATGACTTGTGGCTAAGTATTAGCCGAAGATGAGCACCAACATAGGCTTAAAGAATTTCGGCAAAGATACAAAAGACTTTTTCGAACAATCAAATAAAAAAATGGATTTGTTAAATGGTAAATGTAATTTCACGAATTCCCGCCGTGAACTTTTGCGCCGGACAAACCGTTGCAACTCTGCCCCATTTCCGGCGTGCGGTATACTTTTGCAGGATTTTTGAGCCGGGAACAAGCCATTAAAACACCAGTGCATGATTGATAAGAAGAAATTATATTCGACAGCCGCCAAAAAGGAAACCGCCGTACTGGTAGCTGTAAGTACCCAGAAGCAAAACGTCGAAAAGACAAAAGAATACCTGGAAGAACTCGCATTCCTGGCAACAACGCTGGGCGTAGAGACTGTCCAGACGTTTACACAAAACCTCGAACGGCCCGACATCCGGACTTACACCGGAAAAGGCAAGCTGGAAGAAATCCTGATCTACGTCACCGCGAACCCGGTTGACATGATCATTTACGACGACGATCTGTCGCCTTCGCAGGTCCGCAACCTGGAAGCCGTTTTTAAGGATATTAAGGTAATTGACCGCAGCTTGCTGATCCTCGCCATTTTCGCGATGCGTGCGCAGACGGCCCAGTCTAAATTGCAGGTAGAACTCGCGCAGTACCAATATATGTACCCTCGTTTGACGCGCATGTGGACCCACCTTAGCCGCCAATCGGGTGCGGGTGTGGGTATGCGTGGCCCGGGTGAAACCGAGCTCGAAACCGACCGCCGGATCGTAAAAGACCGGATTGCATTCCTGAAAGAAAAACTGGAAAAAGTCGATAAGCAAAGCACTACCCGCCGCAAAGAGCGCGACCGCCTCGTACGCGTGGCCATTGTGGGTTACACCAACGTGGGCAAATCGACATTGATGCGGAACCTGTCCAAGGCCGATGTCTTTGCCGAAAACAAGCTCTTCGCAACCGTCGATTCAACCGTGCGGAAGGTGAATATGGAGAATGTCCCTTTTCTGCTCACGGACACCGTCGGCTTTATCCGCAAGCTCCCAACCACCCTCATCGAGTCATTCAAATCGACCCTCGACGAAGTGCGCGAGGCGGATATTCTGATGCACGTGGTGGACATTTCGCATGCTTCTTTTGAAGAGCATCTGGATGTAGTGAACAAAACGCTGGAAGAAATAGGAGCAGCGAACAAGCCTTCCATATTGGTATTCAACAAAATAGATTTGTACAAACCATCGTACAACGACGACGAAGACCAGGAAGAAACCGCGCTGTCGACGCAGGACGTACTCAATCAGCTGAAACGAAGCTACATCGCCGAAAAAGCCGACCATGTGGTATTTATCTCCGCCCAGCAGAAGGAAAATATCGATGAATTAAAACGGACGCTGTTCTCATTGGTGAAGGAAAGACACTTCTCCATTTACCCGAACTGGCTCGATCTCGGCTACACAGCCGTAGAAACTGAGGAATAATCATTTGTAATTCAAATGATTTTTTCTCAGTTTTGCACCCCGATTCCCGGTTGTTGGGGATGGGTATTGACTGCGTAGTTCAACGGATAGAATAGGAGTTTCCTAAACTCTAGATATGGGTTCGATTCCCGTCGCGGTCACGAAAGCCAGGCATATTGTCTGGCTTTTTTGTGTTTGCAAGAATGGAAGTTTGTCGAATGCGACTCCAACTAAACTCTAGATATGGCCGGGCGGCCGGTGCCGTTCGATTCCCGTCGCGGTCACGAAAGCCAGGCATATTGTCTGGCTTTTTTGTTACTTGCCGATTACAACCGTACATCGAAACCACCGTACCCACACCAATGAAGTCACTAACCCTTGCATTCCTAACAACCTTCCTGATCTCCTGCGGAAAACGGCATCATATTTTCCCGAAAGACGTAGTGGCGATCCGTCCGGTTTTCAAAGATTCTAGCTTTCAGCATCGTCAGGGATACCATGTCGGGAAAGATGTGATCGTTTATGATAAAATGAGTGAGAATGTTGAAGAATTCCTGGCGCGCAAAGTATCGGAGCGGGAAATGTTTCCCATGGATTCAACGCCGAACCGGATTTTCAAGCTGATTGGAGGTTTAGAATCTTTTAAAATGATACCGCTTCCAATAAAAACCGTCCCGCTAAGTGAATTCGGATATCTGGAATTGACGAATGGAAAGGTGGTCTTTTATGGCATCATGGGAATGGATGGATTTTTTGATTTGACCCACCGGCGCGGGTACCATACGTCATTTAGGAAGTAATGCCTGTGGATTCATCCACTCTCTTAAAACAAAGTCAGTAATCATTAGCAGCCCGGGACTTATTAGGACGCTAAACATGACCAATCCCCCTGGCAGGGTCCCTAATCCCATGAGAATAAAATTTTTACCTGCACTATTCCTGTTCGCCTCCGCGAGCGCATTCGCTCAGCAACCAGCAGCAAACCGCCCGACAGTCGTTGCGGGTTTTCCAGTCAATTACAATGAAGATTCCGTCGGGACTTACACCTTGCCCGAGCTCCTGAAAACCGCCGACAGGAAACCGGTCATCACCGCCAAACAATGGACCGACAAGCGCCGTCCCGAATTGCTGCGACTTGCGGAAGAAAATCAGTTTGGCAAAATGCCGCCCAAACCAAAAGATCTGGCATTCCATATATTCGATAAGGGCACCCCGGCCTTCAATGGAAAAGCCATTCGCAAGCAGGTGACGGTGTATTTTACAAAGGACACATCGGATCACAAAATGAACCTGCTGATCTACCTCCCGGCGAAGGCCGCCAAACCAGCGCCGCTATTATTGAATATTTCCTTCGCCGCCTACAACCAGATTATCGACGACACTGGCTTGCGCGTGGGCGAGATCTGGAACAAGGAAGGCCAAAAAGTGAAGGCCGACAAGCCTACACCGTTTGGCAAGCTCAATGTGGAGCAGTTCCTCGATGCCGGCATTGGCTTCGCGACGGTCTATTACGGCGATATCGAGCCGGATTTCAAGGACGGCCTGCGATACGGTATTCGCAAAACCTACCTCAAAAACGGTCAGTCGGAACCCGCCGCCAACGAATGGGGCGCTATCGCCGCCTGGGGCTGGGGACTCAGCCGCGCAATGGACTATTTCGAAACCGATCCGCAGATCGACGCCAAACGTGTAGCATTGCAGGGCGCCTCGCGACTTGGAAAAACGGTGCTTTGGGCTGGCATTCACGATCAGCGATTCAAAATGGTAATTGCCAGTATTTCCGGCGAGGGCGGTGCTGCATTGGCGCGCCGCAATTATGGCGAGACGATCCGGCATATTTCCGACCCCTCGCGGTATTTATATCAGTTCGCGCCTAACTACCACGGCTGGGCCGACAAGGTGAACGAAATGCCGATCGATGCACATATACTAGTGGCGCTCATGGCCCCACGGTCGCTCTTGCTGCAAACCGGAAGCACTGACTACTGGTCGGATCCCAAAGGCGAGTTCCTGTCCGCGGTTGCGGCGGCACCTGTTTACCATCTTTTTGGAGAGACAGGACCTGACGCTTCCGCTACTATGCCAGCGGCCGGGGATACGTCTTTGCTCATGAACAACCTCGGGTATTACATGCATGAGGGAGGACACACCGTGTTGCCGGAGGATTGGAAGTTGTTTGTGAGCTATATGCAGAAGTATTTGTAGGGAATTTAATAGCCTGTCTAAATGCCACGAAGGCACGAATTAACACGAATATTCTTCGTGTTAAATTCGTGCCTTCGTGGCATTGTAATATACCTAAAATTAAACTCGCGCATATTAATGCAAACGTTTGCATTAATATGCATTTACAGTTGCATTATCAGATTTAAATAGTTTATTTTGGCTCAAATTAAAGTATTTTATATTAATTAAAATATTTTAAAAATATATTTTCATCATAAACTTAGATTATTGGAAATGTCAAATATCGATAAGAAGATAAAGGTAGCGATCGTAGGTGTCGGAAACTGCGCTAGTTCACTGGTGCAGGGAGTTGAATACTACACACGGTATACAGAAAAAACCTCCGGACTGATGGCCGACGAGATCGGTGGCTACCGCGCCGAGAATATTGAATTTGTGTGCGGCTTCGAGGTCGACGAGCGCAAAATCGGTCTCTCATTGAAAGATGCCATTTTTACTAAGCCAAACTGCGCGATAGCACTTTATACGGAAGTGACCAGTAAAGCGCCGGTTTATCGCTCGCCGGTACTCGACGGCGTTTCGCCGCAAATGCTCGCCTACCCGGCCGATAACCGTTTCGTGATAAAGGAAGAACTCAAAGAAACCGATTTGCTGACCAGCGGCGAAAGGTATAACGAAGCATTGACCGCCACCATCCGCCAGGAAATCATCGCCCATCTACAAGCGCATGAGGTAGAAATATTGATAAACTACCTGCCGGTCGGGTCACAATTGGCAACGGAGTTTTACGCGGAGATCTGCCTTGAACTAGGTATTTCACTCGTCAACTGCATTCCGGTATTCATCGCGTCGGACCCGGAATGGGAGCAAAAATTCATTGACGCGGGCATTCCGATCATCGGAGACGACATGCGCAGCCAGTTTGGCGCAAGCATATTGTCCCAAATGTTGCAGGAACTGGCCTTCGAGCGCGGCCACCATGTGAAAGCACACATTCAGCGAAATGTGGGCGGCAACACCGATTTCCTGAATATGGAAGACAAAAACCGTCTGAAATCAAAGAAAATTTCCAAAGAGAATGTGATCCGTGCCCAAAACGACATCCGCGGCATTTCCACGGCCGACAGCTTCCTGCACGCGGGGCCTTCGGAATACATTGCATTTTACGGAGATAACAAAGTTGCCAATTTCCGCCTCGAACTCGAAGGCTTCATGGGCTCACCGGTGACGCTTGACGCACAGCTTTCGGTACAGGATTCACCCAATTCCGCCGGCGTGGTAATCGACGCCGTGCGCTATGTTTACGTTGCGCGCGAAATGGGGCTCGTGGGCGCATTGCGTGGCCCTTCGGCCGCCACCCAAAAAACGCCCCCGCAACAAATGATGTTCGCGGATGCAACTTATGAATGCCATGCACTGGCAAAACGCGAACTCACGGCATCGACCAGAAAACAGCTCAAACTGAGCCTGGAACTGGCCGATAAAATGGATTAATAACAGCAGGCTTACTTCCCTAAACCCTTACTTTTCTAAACCGCTACTTCCCTGCGACCAGCACTTTTACGCCACGGTCTTCCAGGGATTTGATGGCCTCGTCCGAAACGCCCGCATCGGTCACGATGTACTGCACCTGGTCGAGGTCGCAAATCTTGCCAATTCCCCGCTTGCCGAACTTCGTATGGTCGGCAAGCACTACTACAACCTGCGCGGTACTGATCATCTTCTGATTCAGCCCGGCCTCGGTTAAATTACTGATAGACAACCCAAAATCGAAGTCAATCCCGTCGACACCGATAAACAGCACCCCGCAGGAAATATGTTCGAGAATATATTCGGCATAGGAGCCCGCCACGGAAGACGAGTTCTGGCGGATCAGTCCGCCTAGCTGTAACACCTCCACATTGGGCCTGTTACTGAGCTCCAACGTCACTTTTACCGCCGGCGTGATCACCGTGATCTGCTTCGTCGGATGCAGGCAGCGCGCCAGTTCAAATACCGTTGTCCCCGAGCCGATCATGATCGAATCCGTTTGCCGGATCAGCGTCAATGCCTCTCGCGCAATGCTTTGCTTTTCATTGGAATTAATGAATTCCTTCTCATTAATGGGCCGCTCGACTGCATAAGGGTTGTTCAGCGAACCTCCGCCGTGCGTCCTGAACAGCAGGTTTTTGTCTTCGAGTAGTTTAAGGTCCTTCCGGATTGTCACGCCGGAAACCTGCATTTGTTCCGACAGCTGTATGATACTCACCGTACCTGCCCTTTTCAGCTCCTGCAAAATGAATTGATGCCTTTCCGTAATTGTCATTTCGATACACTTTGAAAGCAAGTATAACCATAGTTTCCAAAACATGGAAACCTTCCCGCATATCCGTTCGCACCCATACCGCCAGATTCACTTTTTGAATAGAAGCTAATACCCTTACAAAAGACCGCATACGGCCCGGTTACTATCCCTAAGCGGACATTATCATTTCATTAACACTTAAAAGAGGTTGTTTCTATTACTTTAATATACTTTAATTTTGTTTAAATAATTTAATTTCACTTTGTTTGCATGGCTTTCACACTATACTATTCCATGAATTTTATGTACAATATACCAACAGTAGACCAAATCGCTGCCGGAGCGCGGGATAGGCACCAAAAAGTGAAATAATTTTAACTCATTGTTGCCAAAATGTAAAATTTAGGTCTACTCTAACCCTTGCCAACGCCAACCTCTTTACATCCCTAAACCAATCCAACATGACACCAACGACACCCTTTGACCGCATCGGATTGCCCAGGCACCTCGCCTGGGGCTATTTGGGTATTTTGATCTTCATGATGGGCGATGGCGTGGAGCAAGGCTGGCTCAGCCCCTATCTCCTCGACCGCGGGATGACCATCCAGCAGTCTGCCTCGCTATTCACCGTTTACGGCATTACCATCGCCATTTCGTCGTGGTTTTCAGGCGTGCTCGCCGAAGGGTACGGGCCACGCAAGGCCATGCTGATGGGTATTTTGCTGTACATCCTCGGCACGGTGGGTTTTGTGGGACTGGGCATGAAATCGCTGAATTTCCCCGTCATGCTGCTCACCTATGCGGTCCGAGGGTTCGGGTATCCGTTGTTTGCGTATTCGTTTCTTGTGTGGATCACCTATCGCACACCTGAGAATGCGCTGGGGCGGGCGGTAGGCTGGTTCTGGTTTGTGTTTACCGGCGGGCTCAATGTATTCGGCGCCTATTATTCGAGCTGGGCCATCGAGCGCATTGGTTACCAGAACACCCTTTGGAGCTCGATATTCTGGGTTTCCGTCGGGGCGTTTCTTGCATTGGTTTTAAACAAAGATCAATTCCACTCCACTGGTGAAGCTGCCGGAAAGGCCAAAGAACTTCTGAAAGGCTTCACGATTATCCGTGAAGAGCCCAAAGTGCTCATAGGCGGCATCGTACGGATCATCAACACGACGGCCCAGTTTGCATTCCCGGTGTTCATGCCTACCTATATGGCTGCTCATGGGCTGTCGACGCAGGAATGGCTGTGGATATGGGGGACCATTTTTACCAGTAATATCATTTTCAACCTCATTTTCGGGTTCGTAGGCGACCGGCTGGGCTGGCAGAACACCATTATGTGGTTCGGAGGGTTCGGTTGTGGCGTGAGCACGTTGCTTTTTTACTATTCACCGGCGCTTTTCGACGGCAACTTCTGGCTCATCCTCATCCCGGGCATTCTATGGGGCGGATTACTCGCCGGATATGTACCATTATCGGCATTGGTACCGTCGTTGGTCAAAGAAGAAAAAGGTGCTGCCATGGCCATCCTGAACCTCGGTGCAGGCCTCCCGGTATTCATCGGCCCCGCCATCGTAGGACTCTTCATCGGCTCTATCGGCAGCGAAGGCGTGGCCTGGACATTGGCAATTTTGTACTTCATCAGCGCCGTACTGACGCGGTTTATAACGCTGCCGCAGAAGAGTAGCGTTGGGGAGAAGCATTTGATAGTTAATGACAACAATTGACACAATTTGACCGCCGACACCATTATGAAAATCCTAATCACCGCCCCCTACCACGACAAGGCGCAGCAGGCATTAAAAGAACAATTCGAAGAGATCATCTATCAGCCATGGAAATTGCAGGAGCGCGCTTACAACGAGGGCGAGCTCATTGCATTATTGACAGAAACCGGGGCAGATGCCCTCATTACCGAACACGACCACGTGACCTCGGCTGTGATCGAAGCATTCCCCGGTTTACAGTTTATCGGCGTCTGCCGGGGGACGCCTTCCAATGTGGCAGTAGCCACCGCCACGGCCAAAGGCATCCCGGTTTTTAACACCCCCGCGCGCAATGCGCAGGCGGTGGCGGAAATGTTCATTGCCAACCTCATCAACCTCCTGCGCAACACGCTCGAAGGCATTGCGTGGCTGGAAGGGGAGCAATGGGAGGCCGGGGCGCACACTTCCTATTTACAATTTAAGGGGAATGAAATCGCGGGAAAAACGATCGGAATGGTCGGTTTTGGGGCTGTGGGGCAGACTATCGCCAATCTTGTAAAGCATTTTCCGGCCGAAATTCTCTATTATGATCCCTTTTACACCTCGGAGGATCCGGATTTTAAAAAGGTGAGCCTGGAAGACGTTTTCCGCCTCAGCGATGTAGTATCCATTCATTTACCGGTAAATAAAGAAACCGAGGGTATGGTTGGCAAGGAACTGATCGGGCTGATGAAAAAAGATGCCGTTTTCGTAAATACGGCCCGCGCGGTGGTCGTCAAGCGGGAAGCACTGCTTTCAGCCATCGAAAACAACAAGATTCGCGGGGCTATCCTCGATGTTTTTGACCACGAACCACCTGATGAACTGGATTATCGCCTCATCCATCACAAAAATGTACTAGCCACGCCGCACATTGCCGGGGCTACTTTTGAAGTGGAAGATCACCATGCCGACATTATGAACAAGGCCCTGCGTGACTTTTACCTAACAGGCAACCGCGCCATCCGCCAATTGGTGAACCGCGAAGTATTGTCTGTCAGAACCCATTAACCCAAAAGCAATGACATTGAAACAGGCTTACCTCGTGGCCGACATCGGCACCGGCAACGTGCGGGTCGCCATCGCCGACACCACCGGCGCTATTCTGGGCGTAGCGAGCGGCGATATGCAGTACGAAAAGGACATTCATTATCCCGAATCCATATTTTTCGACCCCAATGCGCTTTGGCAACAGATTAAGAATCTGTCGTCGATAGCCTTGGCGCAGGCCGGACCGGTGACCATAGCAGCCATTACGGCCACCAGCCAGCGCGAGGGCATTGTAGCACTCCACAGTACCGGCCAGTCGCTCATAGGCATGCCGAATATCGACCATCGCGGCCGGGAGTGGGAGGACAATGCACCCGACAAGCATGAAATTTACACGCTTACCGGCCGCTACCCCACTTCTCTTTTCTCTGCATTAAAACTCGTCGGTGTACGCGAACGCCGCCCGGACCTCTGGCAGCAGGTTGAAACGTTCGTCAGCATCAGTGACTGGGCGCAGTTCATGTTCGGCGGGGTGCAGGGCTACGAACATTCGCAAGCCTCTGAAACGCTGCTGTACGATGTCGCCAAAGGCGAATGGTCACCAAAACTTTGCGACATCTATCAGCTAGACAGTACGCTACTGCCGCCATTGGTGCGTTCAGGCTCGGTTTTGGGCAAAATATTACCTGCAATTGCACAGGAACTCGGTATTTCAGAAACGGCGGATGTGGTAGTTGGCGGCTCGGACACGCAGCTCGCTATCATGAGCCTCGAACCGTCCGTTGAAGATATCGTGATCGTTTCAGGCACCACCACGCCTATTATTAAAATTGAAGATCACTACGTAACCGACGCCCAAGCCCGCACCTGGACCAACCGCCATACCGACAACACCAACTTCCTGCTCGAAGCTAACGCTGGCGTTACGGGGCTGAATTACCAGCGGTTAAAAGAAATTTTCTATCCCAATGAACCCTACGAACTGATTGAAACAGAGGTAGCTGCCATTCGCGACACACATTGCGTAGGCGCGCTGGGCTCGTTGCTGGCCGGTGAAAAGTCGCCGCTCACACGTGGCGGGTTTATCTTCAACACACCCGTATCGCACCAGCTCAGCCGGGCGCATTTTGTGTGGGCCACACTTTGGGACATTGCGTGCAGCATTGCCGAAAACTACAACGTGCTCCGCGAAGTAGCGCACCATGAGCAGGGTTATGTCTGGATGTGCGGCGGAGGCGTGCAGAGCGGACTCCTAAGGCAGTTTATAGCCAATTTGTTGGGTGTAAAAGTGATGATACGCACCAACTATCGCCAGGCCTCGGTCTCGGGCGGGGTGGTGATTTGCAACAATGCACTAGGCATTCCAAACCATACCCCGGAGACCTTGCAGGTTACAGAGCCCGATGGCAACAATATTCACCTGAAATGGCACAACGAATGGAAAAACGCACGAAATACATTAAAATCATTTACGCACCAATAATTCCACCCGACACAAACGCACCTTCATATTTGTCGGCGCCGCGACTGTCGATACCTCGCAATAATTTATTGTTAATCGAAAATTGAACAATTAAATGCATTCATATTTCATTGGAATCGATGTCGGGACGCAGGGTGTGCGGGTGGTGTTGCTCGATGAAACAGGTGGAACGGTCGGCAGTAGCGAGAAAATCTTTCCGCTCACGGCACATTCGCGCGAGGAGCAATCGCCGGCTTTGTGGTGGGAATCGGCGTTCGAATGCCTGCAAAACCTGCTCGTCTGCGTTCGGGGAAGCGTTGATTTAAATGCCGTCAAAGCGATTTCGGTCACCTCCACGTCCGGCACGGTGATCCCGCTCGGCGAACATAACGAACCGCTGCACAATGCACTGATGTACTCCGATACCCGCCCTGCGGCCGAAGGGAAATATTGCCGGGAAACGGCGGAGCGGCTCCACCCGGACGGCTACACGGGTTTTAATGCGTCCAGTGGTCTATCCAAAATGGTGTGGTATTCCGACCATTTCACCGAAAAAGCGGCGCGGCTCAAGACCTGGATCCATGCAACCGATTTTATCATCGGCAAACTCTGCGGCGATTTTTCAATAACAGACTATACCAATGCATTGAAGTCCGGCTTCGACGTCGGCACAGGCGAATGGCCTTCCTACTTGACGGAACATTTACCCTTGCGAAAAGAATGGCTGCAAAGCGTAGTCCCTTCCGGCACTGCAATAGGTACATTGCTGCCCGGTTTATCGCAAAGATTAGGAATCAACGCCATAGAGGTAATAGCAGGCATGACCGACGGTTGTGCTTCGCAAGTCGCTTCGGGCGCGGTACAGCCAGGAGATTGGAATACCACTATCGGCACCACGCTCGTGGTAAAAGGCGTAACGACACGGGAAATCCGAGACCCGGAAGGCCGCGTTTACAGCCATCGCCATCCCGAAGGTTACTGGATGCCCGGTGGCGCGGGTAATATCGGTGCCGACTGGGTTTCAGCGGGTTTTACCGATAGTCTCGAATTGCTGAATAAGGCGGCAGCAACACTCATTCCCACCGGACTGATCGCTTATCCGTTGTTGCAGCAGGGCGAACGTTTCCCCTTCATCGCACCGCACGCACGGGGTTTCACGCCTGAAAATGCAAGCCAGGAGGCTATTTTTACCGCCAACATGGAGGGAGTCGCATTCGTCGAGCGCTATGCCTATGAAGTAATCGAGAACCTGTCGGGCGAAAAAGTGAAAGCGGTGTACACCGCGGGAGGCGGGAGCAACAGCGATGTTTGGCTCACGATCCGCGCCAATGTACTCAACAAGCCCGTTCACAAATGCGGCAATGTGACCGGTGCCGCCGGGGCTGCGATCGTCGCGGCGGCGGGTTCGCATTTTGGGACGCTCACGCAGGCTGCACGCGCGATGACGCGCATTGAAAAAACCATCCAACCGGAACCAGCCCTGACCGAAGCTTACGAGCAGCAATACCAGGTTTTTATCCAAACTTTAACTCAAAAAGGTTTCATACCAGGCCCCGTGCCCATCATCCATTGACCATGCTTCACGTGTATCTGCTCCGTCACGGAGAAACTTTCTGGAACGCCGACGGCAACCGCTACTGCGGCGCTACTGACATCGGATTAACCGAAAAAGGCCTTCAACAAGCACATTTGGCCGCCTCATTGCTGAAAGACATTCATTTCGACGCCGTGTATACTTCGCCCCTGCAACGCGCGCACCACACCGCCACGATTGCTTCGGGTAACTATCCCGGCATCACCGTCGACCAGCGATTGATCGAGGCTTCGTTCGGAGAATGGGAGGGAAAAACGCGAGCGGAGTTTATAGCCGAAAACCCCGCGCTCTGGGACGCGTGGGCGCAAGAGCCCGACTACGCACGTGCGGGCGGTACGGGCGAGACGGCCGTCGAGATTGTGACGCGTATGGATGATTTTTTCAATGATATTTCAACAAAACATCCCAACGGCACGGTGCTGGTGGTTGCGCATAATGCCGTAAACCGGTTTTACATGGCCTGGAAACTGGGTATGCCGCTAAAAAATTACCGGCAGATCGTCCAGGAGAACTCTTCGGTGACATTATTCAGCCTCGACGGGCAGGGCGAATTCAGTCTTTTGAAACTCAATTGCCGCTCTTAATTTTTGCTATTATTATGAAAAACAAATTCCTTAACCCATTTGTACTAGCCGCGCTGCTTGCAATGGGAAACCATATTTCCAGCCATGCGCAGAACAAACTAAACGTTCTGAAAATCAAGACTGCGAAAGACCTGCACGCCTATTTTCAATTCACCGGCAACGACCCGATCCTCATCACCGGCCACCGCGGCGGCATGGTAAAAGGCTTCCCCGAAAACTCCATCGCCACTTTTGAAAATACATTGAAACACACCCCGGCATTCTTCGAAATCGATCCGCGGCTGACGAAGGATAGCGTGATGGTACTCATGCACGACGCCACACTCGACCGGACGACGACCGGCACGGGCAAGCTGTCGGATTACACTTATGAAGAACTCAAAAAATTTCGCCTGAAAGACGCCGAAGGCAACGTTACCGACTTCCCGATCCCGACGCTATCCGAGGTCATCGAATGGGCGCGTGGAAAAACCGTCCTCAACCTCGACCACAAGGATGTTCCCCTTGCGATGACGGCAGCATTGATCCGAAAGCACAAAGCAGATGCATTCGTGATGCTTACCGTCCACAGCGCCGCGGAAATGACCTATTATTTATCCCAAAACAAAAACCACACCTTCTCCGCATTCGTCCGGAATATGAAGGAATATGCGGATTACGAAAAGGCCGGGGTACCCTTCAACCAGATGATCGCCTACATTGGCCCGCACGTCAAGCCCGAAAACAAGGAATTGTATGCATTACTGAACAAAAAAGGCACCATGTGCATGATCTCGGCTGCATCGTCCTACGACAAACTCAAAACCCCCGAAGAGCGCAAAGCCGCCTACCTTGCCATTGCGAAAGATGGCGCCTCCATTCTCGAATCGGATTTACCAATCGAGGCCGCGGAAGCGGTAAAGGAATACGCCCAGAAGGAAAGCCCTAAGCAGCGGTTTTTTGGTAAGAGATAGCGCGGTTTCGCCCTATGGTCCCTGTGCAAAGCCGGACGAATCCTGTCCGCTTTTGAACAGGGATTTTTCGTTAAACACGCACAATTTCAACGCAAATACAGTTTTCATCATCTGGCAAGATATTTTACATACAGAAATAGATATAATAACTACGGACACATTCTATGAGACGAAGCGATCTGGGTGAATTTGAAGAAATCGTACTGCTGGCAGTGGCTGCACTGGCGCCGGGCGCCTACTCGGTGAGCATTGCGGAAGAGCTCGAAAGTGAAACCGGGCAAACCGTGAGCACCGGTGCCGTACATGCCGCACTTCAACGGCTGGAACAGAAAGGTTACCTGAACTCGCACCTCGGCGAGGCCACGCAGGAACGCGGCGGAAGACGCAAACGGCTGTTTGCCGTTACAGCTTACGGCGGCAAGATCCTGCACGAAGCCCGTTCCGTGCGGAACAGCCTCTGGAACCGCATTACGCCTGCCGAATTATCAAAAATGGGCCTCGATTTTTCAAACAGCTGAACCATGCAACCACTCCCTCCACGCTGGCTCGATAAGCTGGCCACGCGCATCTGCGCCCCGCACCTGCGCGAAGAACTCCTCGGCGACCTCCACGAGCGCTACGCCCTGCGCCACCGCCGCACAGGCACACGCAAGGCCAATTTCTTTTTCCTCCGCGAAGTGGCTGCATTGCTCCGACCCTCGATCATGCGGCGAAAACCGTCGCCATACGGCTCGCCATCCGCATTCAGCCGCGATATGCTGCGTAATTATTTCAAAATCGGCTCGCGGGTTTTGGTAAAAAACAGGGGCTACTCGCTGATCCATTTGACGGGGCTTTCCATAGGATTGTGGGCTTGCATGATGGTGGCTACCGTGGTGATCGATAGCCTTTCGTATGACCGGCAATGGGGCAGGAAGGATGATATTTACAGGATTGTAACAAGGAGCAAAATGGGTGCCGACATCGTCGAACGGTCGAGCTCCTCGCCCGAGGCTCTGGGCCCCGAATTGCAAAAAAACTACGCAGAAGTAGAATCGTGGTCGCCGCTGGATGCTACTACACTTCATTTCAAAATTCATCCTGGTGACAGCGACGGCGTGGAAACGCATTTGCTCACCGCCGATACGGCCATCAGCCAAATTCTCGACATTAAATTGCTCGCAGGAAGCTTTCAGCCTTCCACCCAAAACGGATGGAAGCTCGCGGTAAGCAAGTCGTATGCGGCAAAGATTTTCCCGGGCCAGGACCCAATCGGTAAAATCATCCATAATATTCCAACATTCGATTCGCAGCCGGTGGCCTACGAAGTTACTGCCCTAATCGACGACATTCCGTACAACAGCCACCTCCGTGCAGACGCGATCAGGATCCGGTCCAGGAAGATTGAGCCGCTCCTAAGCTCCGGCTACATGACCTACGGCCGCAGCTACATTAAGCTCAAACGCGGCACCGACGTACATGCATTTGCCCGCAAGGTGAATGCATGGTATGCAGGTTTTATGAAAAATAGCGGACGGGAACAGTTTGAATTTCAGCCTTTGCAGGACATTTACCTTCATTCCGATTTCGCGGAGGGACAGAACATCAAGGCCAATGCACGTACCATTTATATTTTTGCCGGTGTGGCATTATTGCTGCTTTTCATTGCCTGCGTGAACTTCGTCAATCTCAGTACGGCGAAAGCATTTGCGCGGATCAAGGAAACCGGTGTGCGGAAAATCCTCAGCGGCTCCCGACTCCAGCTCATAGTGCAGTTGCTTACCGAAACCCTGCTCCTCTTCGGACTATCTACCTGCATTGCTTTCTTTGCCTACTACTTCACATTGGCGCCAGTGGAAAACTTCCTGGGTCACAAGCTCGTGATCACCTTCATTTCGGGCGTCGGGATGGCCGCCGCGGCATTGGCTACAATTTTCATCACCTCGCTCATCACGGGCGTTTACCCGGCCTGGATGGTATCCGGCTTCAAACCAGCCAATACCTTGCGGGGAATCATGACGTCGGCATTGGGACGGAACGGCCTGCGGAAAACGCTCGTCGTGGCACAGTTCAGCATTTCCATTGTGGTACTCCTGGCGACGATCGTGGTATGGCAGCAGGTTCGCCTGATGAAAGACAAGGAACTCGGCTACAAAAAGAATGACTTGCTAAGCATCGAACAGATTTCCTGGGAAGGCAAAGGCAATGCTTTCAAAACCGAAATACAGCGCATTCCGGGCGTAGTTTCCAGCAGTATTGCTTTCTGGCTGCCAACCGAGGGTGGCGGCTACATGAGGCGAAACATCAAAGACCCTGCCGACGCGACGAGACAAATCGCGATATGGTATATTGCCGGCGACATCGACCTGCCGCAAACCTTAGGCCTGAAATTGATGAAAGGCCGGATGTTCAGCGACCGTTATGCCGATGCGCTCAATGGAGATTCGCTTCAAAAAATCAGTTTTGAACTGTTTGAAAAAGCCCAAATGAACCAGAATGCGTTGATTACTACCACAGCCGCACGAATGCTGGGTATCAGGGAACTGGACAAGCACGTCGAGAATGCGAGCTCGGTGCCAGTCGGAATTGTCGGCGATTTTCACAACGAATCACTCTACGAGCCTATCAAACCGACGATTATACTCGCTCGGAAGTCGCCGGACTACGGCGGTATGCTCATCCGCATTCGGCCAGGCACCGAAAGGCAGGTCGTAGCCTCCGTGGAAAAACTCGGAAAGCAGTTTTTGCCCCACAAATCACTACGCATCAGCAACGTTGGAGACCAGATTTTCAAACAATACGAAGCCGAATCCAAACTGCACCAGCTTTTCCTTTTTTTCAGCGGACTGACGATGTTCCTTTCCGCATTGGGCATTTTCGGGCTGGTGGTGCAGGCGGCGGAGCAGCGGGCGAAAGAAGTAGGCATCCGCAAGGTGCTGGGCGCGTCGGTAGCAGGTATTGTAGGATTGATTTCGAAGGATTTTGTTAAACTGGTGATGATCGCCATCGTGGTAGCTTCACCATTGGCCTGGTACGGCCTTCAAAAGTGGCTGGAAAGTTATCCCTACCGGACGGCGATCCATTGGTGGGTGTTTGCCGTAACGGGCGTGGCGGCATTGGTCGTGACGATCGGAACCGTGAGTTTCCAGGCGATCCGCACAGCTACCGCCGATCCTGTTCGCAGCCTTCGTAACGAATAATCGATTTAGGGAATTAAAGTACAGAGATGCCACTTTAATTCCCCATTTTGAGCTGCTGGCAGTACGCGTATGCGCTTTTTAAGTTAGCATAACAATTGTACTGTTTTTGCCAGCACCAAAAATCAACAACCCTCATGCAAATGCTCTCCGGCCTGGGCAAAGCCCGGTACATTCCCCTCCTGATTCTTTTTACGCTCGCGATCATGCAATCCTGCCGGAAAAACCCGAAGGAAATGACTGACGAGGAGCTTGCCGTGGCGATCAGTGAAAAGAAAACTTATCAGCAACTACTCGATCTCGCAGGCAATGCGGGGATCGATACGCGTAAATTCGAGGCGAAGGCCGGCACGCAGCCGGTATTTGGATTGTTGGAAGAATTAGCGTTCGGGCACAAGCCCACCATCCGGTTTACCCAGAAAAAAATCAAAGCCGACACTACATTGATCCGCGACGCGGCCGAGGAGCTTGTTAACGGGCAATCTGTGGAAAAGGTTCTGGAAAGACTAGAACCGGTTTTTCCGGTTTATCATAACCTGAAAATCCATTACACCCGGTTATTGAAGGAGCAGAAAAAGGACAGCGCCGCTTACGTGGCCCAAACGCTCAATGCTTATCGCTGGATTCACCGGCAAATTCAGGGCGCACCGCGGTTTGTAGTGGTCAATATCCGGGGCGCATACCTGACAGCGATGGATTCCGCCGGCCAGCACGTGCTCACCATGCGTACCATCGTGGGTAAGCGCGACACGCCTACGCCCACGATCGACACCTATGCGACGAGCATTGTCACGCATCCCTACTGGAACGTGCCTAAAAGCATTGCGATTAAAGAGATTTTCCCGAAAGCTGCGGCAAACCCCGAATACCTGGGCAAAAACCGCATTCAGGTGATCGATAAAGACGGACAGGCGATAAATCCCGAAGAACTGGAATGGGGCGACCTTACCGCCGAAAAATTCCCCTACCGTTTCAGGCAGGAAACCGGTGAAGACAACTCGCTGGGTTTACTAAAAGTGGAGATCAAAAACCCTTTGGCGATTTACCTGCACGACACAAATGCAAGATACCTGTTCAAAAGCGACCAGCGCTGGCGCAGCCACGGGTGCGTACGCGTGCAACATCCGACCGACCTGGCCAACTATATGGCTGGTACCAAACTGCTCGACAGCGATTTCATGGCCGAGCCCGATACCGTTTCGCACCCGCCGAAGTGGCACAAGCTGAAAGTGAGGGTTCCGGTGTTTTTGCTGTATTTACCCGCGGATTGTAATCCGAAAGGCGATTTGATGTATTTCCCGGATGTTTACAAACGCGAAACGCCCAATGCCTGAACATCGGCCATTGCTTCCATACCGGCCAGCAAAGAAGATTTTTGAATATAATGCTGGTCAGCGGAATAAATGAAGAGTCCGGCCCCATTATAGAGCATATTGATCAGCTTTTTGGAATCGGCGATCGACACCGCGGGGCAGCCAAGGCTGCGGCCGAGTCTGCCGGTGTTTCTGATAAACGATTCACTCACATAGTCCGCTCCATGCATGACGATCGCGCGCTCCAATGCACGGTCGTTAATGCCTTTTTCAAGTCCTTCCAGCCGAAGCGAAAGGCCATGCTTTCCCTGGTAAGTACCTAATGTTTTATAAAAACCCAAACTGGATTGGAAAGAAGAGTTCGCATTGGAAAAGCGCTCGGCAAACTCGCTCCCGGAATTACGGCCATGCGCTACATAAGTATTTAAAAGCACTTTCTTTTTCAGCAAATCAATCACATACAGCCGCTTATTACGCGAAGATTGTGTAAAGTCGCAAATCGCCATGATCGGGTTATCGAGTTTGATTTTTTGAAAACCAAACCATGCACAATAGAATGCACGTTCCGACAAGCCCTGCTTTTTCAGGCCCAGCGAGTCATACAATGAAATCCATTCGGAACGGGTAACAGCCGAATCGGTCTTAGCGAACGGCAATTTTTTGGTGGTAGAAATTCTGGAAAGTGGGTCGGCCCGGTGAACACTTAATGAAATGCCTGCTGCTATCAATACCGCTGCCAAAACCCCATGCGCTTTTGTCATTTCTTATTGTTTTATTGAGTATGTGCTTCAAAATCAATCTAGAAGATGCGCTGCTAAGCGACCCTAGCCTAACAGGCCTTAAAACGCAAATGGTTCCGAAAAATTTCAGAACCATTTGCAATATACTAACTATCAATTACTTATAAGAAATAATTCTCAACTTTTTCCTGACCTTAACTACCCAGTCATTCAATCATTCAATTTCATCATTTCTTCTCAATCCCCGCTAATACCCGCCCGATATCATTAGCCCGGGCCATATAAGAAAGGCTGGCATCCATATCCCGGCCGTCGATAGCGTCTTTGAATTTTTTGAGTAGTTCGATATAGTCCCCCAATGCCTTGGAAACATTCTTTTTGTTTTGGTCAAAAATCGGTGCCCACATTTGCGGGGAGCTTTTCGCAAGGCGAACTGTGGAAGAAAAACCGGTGCTCGCCATATCGAAGATTGCACGCTCGTCGCGTTCCTTGTCCAGCACGGTCATACCCAATGCAAAAGAGCTGATGTGGCTCAGATGCGACACATAAGCCAAATGCAGATCGTGCTCCACGGGCTGCATATAATGGATTTTCATGCCTACATCGCGCAGGAACGTTTCGACCAATGCCAATGAATCCGGATTGCTCTTTTCTTTGTCGCAGATGATCACGTTTTTATCAATCAAAAGCTCCTTGAATGCCGCACCCGGGCCTGAGTTTTCGGTACCGGCCATGGGATGCCCCGCTACAAACTGGCCACGTTTGGGATGTTTGTCCGCCAGTTTGCAGATCAATTCCTTCGTAGAACCCAAATCCGTGATCGTCCGGCCATCCGGCAGATGATCGAGCATGTAGGGCAGCAATTTGGTAATGGCGTCCACGGGCGTCGCGAGCACGTTCAGCTCCGATACCTGCAATGCCTCGTCGAGCGTCAGGATCTCGTCCACGATCCCTTTCGCCAGTGCTATTTTCTGATTAACCGACGAGTTATCCACGCCCACGAATTTCACGTGCGGGTATTTCTCGCGCAGCCCCAGGGCAAACGACCCGCCCAGCAAGCCGACCCCTATGATACTGATTATCATTATTTTTAAAATTAAATATCCTGAAACATTACCCTTTGATCCGCTCCACCGCCTGCCAGATTCTTTCCTTCGGCAGACATAACGATAAACGGATATAACGCTGACCTTTCGGGCCAAAAATGACGCCCGGTGCAATGAAAACGTGCTTTTCAACCAGCAGGCTATTCACGAGCGCTTCCGCCGATTCCGTGGAATCGGACAGCTTGCCCCAGAGGAACATGCCTTCCTGCTTGTCGTCCCACGTGCAGCCGAGCGTGCGCAAAAGCGCTTCGGACGCTTCCAGACGGCCCTGGTACACGGCATTGCGCTCCGCATGCCATTCGGCAGAGTTACCCAATGCTTTCGCGCCAGCTTCCTGCATTGCCCAAAACATCCCCGAATCAACATTGCTTTTGATCGTCAGCACCGCGCTGATGTATTCCTTCGCGCCCGAAAGCCATCCGAGCCGCCAGCCGGCCATATTATGCGACTTGCTCATCGAGTTCAGCTCGATCGCCACCTCTTTGGCACCTTCCACAGAAAGCAGGCTGATCGGCGCTTTCTTATTCAGGATCAGGCTGTATGGGTTATCATGACAAAGCAATATGCGGTGCTTTTTGGCAAATGCAACTGCTTCTTCGAAAAGCTCCTGCGTCGCAGGCGCGCCCGTGGGCATATGCGGGTAATTAAGCCACATGAGCTTCGTTTTGGGCGTCACGAGACTTTCCATGGCAGTCCAGTCGGGTTGCCAGCCGTGATCTTCGCGCAGCGGGTATTCTTTCACCACCGCGCCCACCATCTGGCTTACGGCACGGTAGGCCGGGTAACCCAGCTCGGGCACCAGCACCTCGTCGCCTGGATCGAGGAATGTCAGCGATATATGGGTAATGCCCTCTTTCGAACCAATGAGCGGCAATATTTCGGAATTCGGATCGAGTGTTACACCATAGGTACGATAATAAAAATCTGCAACTGATTTTCTGAAAGCGGGGGTGCCTGTATAAGGCTGATAACCATGCGCCTGCGGTTGATAGGCAGCGGTTGTCAATGCTTCCAGCGTTTCTACTGAGGGCATCATATCCGGGTTTCCGATCCCGAGATTGATGACGTCATGCCCTTCGGCAATCAGTTTGCGCACTTCGGCCAGCTTCACCGAGAAATAGTATTCCGATGTCTGCCTGGTGCGCTGTGCAGTTTCTATAATCATTATAGTGAATTGAATTGTGCTTTTAGCCATTGGCTATCAGCTGTTAAAATGTCCGTCCGGAACAGCCCGGCGAAACGGGGCGCAATTTACGACAATTTCCTGGCGGCACATCCTCCCATTTACCTATCTTCAATCCAATTTCTCTAAATTGCGATATGAATAAACTACGTATCCTTGCCCTTTTTACCGTATTTCTGGCCGGTTGTTCCAAACCTTCCGAGCAAATCATGGTTGCTACGGCTGCCAATGTGCAATATGTGATGAAGGAAATCCAGCAGGAATTCGAGAAAGAATCCGGGAAAAAGATCGAGATCGTAGTGGCATCGTCCGGCAAACTCACTACGCAAATCCGCGAAGGCGCGCCATTCGACGTTTTTGTTTCGGCCGACACGAAGTATCCCGAGGAAATCTTCAAAAACGGCGGCTCCGACCGGGAGCCGGAAGTTTACGCAACGGGCACATTGGTATTATGGTCCAAAGACATTCCCGAAACTGATCTTAACCCGGAAGTATTAGCGACCGGGAAAGTCAGAAAAGTAGCCGTCCCCAATCCCCAGACGGCGCCATATGGCCAAGCAGCCGTTGAGGCATTGAATGCTTTGAAACTTTACGAACAAACAGAAAAGAAACTGGTTTACGGTGAAAGTATCGCCCAAACCGCTCAATATATCACAACCGGCTCGGCAGAAGCCGGTTTTAATGCGTTATCCATTGTACTTTCCCCCGAAATGAAAGGCAAGGGGCATTATATCATCGTAGATTCAAGTCTTTATAAACCAATTCAACAAGCGGCTATCCTATTAAAACATAGCGCAGATTCGCCCAAAAAAGCGTCGAGCGAGCAGTTTTATCAGTTCCTGTATTCAGCCAAAGCGAAGGCAATTTTTAAAAAGTATGGGTATCGATAGTCAACCTCTCTGGCTCACTTTTAAACTCGCCGGCATCACCTCCATTCTGCTGCTCGTAATCGCCCTGCCGATCGCCTACTGGCTGGTTTTTGGGAAGTTCAAAGGGCGTGGTGTGGTGGAGGCGCTGATCGGCATGCCGCTCGTGCTGCCGCCGTCGGTGATCGGTTTTTATTTGCTGCTGGCATTCAGCCCCTCGCATTGGTTTGGAGCCTGGATTGAAGAATGGCTGGGTTTGCGATTGGTATTCTCGTTTCCCGGACTTGTGATTGCTTCGATTTTGTACAGCCTGCCGTTTATGGTTTACCCGATCCGCGCCGGGCTGCAATCGCTGCCGGTGTCGTTGCGGGAAGCTTCCTACACGCTTGGGAAAAATGAATGGCAAACATTTGTACAAGTGCTCCTGCCCAATTGCAAACCGGCGATCCTGACGGCATTCGTACTCACATTTGCGCATACGGTGGGAGAGTTCGGTGTGGTGTTGATGATCGGCGGGAACATTCCAGGCGTAACCAAGGTGGCATCCGTGGCCGTCTATAACGAGGTGGAGGCATTGAATTACCCGGCAGCCAACGAATACGCCATGGTGCTTTTTGCTGTCACTTTCATTATTTTGCTGCTGGTTTATTCCATTAACAACCGACTGCTCCGTGTCCGACAGCCTGCTTGACGTCCATATCCGGCATACTTTGCATACCGCTCATGGTATCCTGCCCATGGAAGTCGACTTTTCGCTTGCCAAAGGCCACATGATGGCCTTAACAGGTCCATCCGGAGCGGGCAAAACCACCTTGCTCCGGCTCATCGCCGGGCTTATACACCCCGAAAACGGGCGCATTACATTCAATGCCGAACGATGGCTGGATTCGGCCTCGCGCGTGCATTTACCCGCACAAAAACGCCATATCGGCTTTGTTTTCCAGGATTATGCATTGTTCCCGCACATGACGGTGCATAAAAATCTGCTGTTTGCTTTGGCACAAAATCAATCTGCCGAAATCGTCGACGATTTACTGGAAGCAACGGGCCTTTCGCAACTGGCCGACCGGAGACCTGCCCAACTCTCGGGCGGCCAGCAGCAGCGCGTCGCCCTCGCGCGTGCGCTCGTACGCAAGCCCGAACTTTTGCTGATGGACGAACCTTTCGCCGCGCTTGACCCGGAAATGCGTTTACAGTTGCAGGATTTGCTTTTGAAACTGCATCGCCAACACAATTTCTCCATCATACTCGTAACGCACGACATAGGTGAAATTTTCCGCCTCGCCGATCAGGTCGCCATCATGGAAACGGGCAAAATCACCCAATTTGGCACACCATCCCAGGTTTATGTGGCCGACGCCGAGCCGCAAGGCTTGTCCGTTTACGGAGAAGTCCTAACCTGCGAACGCCAGGGCGAAATGCTCGCTGTCAACGCCTGGATCGACGGTAAAATCAGGCGATTTATGATACCAGCAAACCTAGAATCCGACATGCAGCCAGGCGTCACATTCACATTAAACTACACCGCCAACAATGCCGAAATTCGAATTATTGACCACTGACCGCCGATTGTTAGATTGAATACCGTCGATCGATCTTAATTTGAAATACAATCGGCGATCGGCCGTCAGGGTCAAACCCCAACCATAAGGGTATTTCCCACAGCAACCTGTCTTTTTCCAAAATCCATACTTAACACTAAACCATGAAAGTATTTTTCAAACTGCTGCAAATTGCCATTATCGCGCTTCCATTGCTAGCCATGCGTGCCGACAAGCCACTTCGAGTCGTTTTCTTCGGCGATTCCATTACCCAGGCGGGCGTGAGCCCTACCGGCTACATTACCAAGGTGGGTGAAATGTTAAAATCCAAAGGTCAGGAAGGCCAATATGAACTCATCGGCGCAGGTATCGGCGGTAACAAGGTGTACGACCTCTATTTAAGGCTGGAAGATGATGTTTTGGCTAAAAAGCCGGATGTGGTATTCATTTATGTGGGTATCAACGATGTTTGGCACAAAGCATCCTCCGGTACCGGTACCGATCCCGACAAATATGTGAAGTTCTACGAGGCTTTAATCAAAAAATTGAAAGCCCAGAATATCCGCGTGATCGTCTGCACGCCGACGGTCATCGGCGAGCGCAATGACAATTCCAACCAGCAAGACGGTGATTTGAACCAGTATTCCAAACTGATCCGCGAAATCGCGACGCGGAACAACCTGCAACTCCTCGACCTGCGCAAGCATTTCCTCGATTACCTGGCTAAAAACAACCCGGAAAACAAGGAAAAAGGCATTCTAACAAGCGACCGCGTGCATTTGACCGAGGCCGGCAACCAGTTTTTGGCGGAGAAAATGCTGGAAGCTTTGGAGCAAAAATAAGTTTGGTATTCCGAATACTTGAATCGATCCCGGGAATCTGTTTCCGGGATTTTCTTTTTTTCAGGCATCTATTTTGCCGTTTAATAACCGCTAACGTCACCTGATCATTGGTTTCGGGAAGAAAGTAGGATAAGTACAAAATTGAAATCGGGGCTGGTCCGCCCCGGTTTCACACTTCACTTATTCTAAATTTTCACCTATGAAACAATCCCGTAACCTCCTTTCCCAGTCCGTCGCGACGGCCGCTCTTGCCCTTTTCGTTTACACACTTTACATTCATTTTCAGCATTATTCTCCTATCCAATCGCGACACGGAAATAAGCCAACCGCCTCCGCTCGAAATGTACCCAGCGAATCGAACAGGATTCCACCCGGCCTTTCGGGAACCATCGCCGACGGTGAGTACCACATTTCCTATGATCATGAGAAGCATACCTTCCAAAGCCCGAACCGCCGGCATAACCTTCGGGCCCGCTATCGACCGGGGCATTTGACGATTCAAAACCGCACCGGTTCTTCGGGCCGGCAATTCTCTCTCACATTACAAAACGAGGGCATATTCGCAGACGGACGTCTAATCCACAAGCCTGGCCCCGACGCTCAGGTTGAAACGCGAGAAAACCGGCTGCAAATTTGTCACGACGGATTTATAGAGGAGTTTATCAACGATCAGGCTGGCGTAAGGCAGAATTTCATCATCCACCAGGCGCCAACAGACGCACAACAATTGCAGGTGGCACTCACAGCCAATGGCCTGCGGGCAATCTCAAAAGGGGAGAGTGAATTATTATTCTTCTCAAAATACGATGCGTCTCAACCAACCCTTATTTACCGTGACCTGCGGTGCTGGGATGCAGAACAAAGGCCGCTCACAGCGCATTTGACGGCCCATAACGAACATATTCAAATCACCGTTGACGTCGCAAATGCCACTTACCCGGTCACCATCGATCCGCTTGTCGTCAATGGTGGTCCGGGAAACGCCGACGCACTTTTCGAATCAGATCAGGCCAATGCGCTATTGGGCTTCTCGGTTTCTTCTGCAGGGGACGTCAATGGGGACGGTTACAGCGATATTCTCGCAGGCGCACCGCATTACGATCATGGCGAGACTGACGAAGGCGCGGTTTTTCTCTATTACGGTTCGGCCAACGGACTCAATCCGGTTCCCTATCTTTTTGAGAGCAACCAGGCGGATGCCGAGATGGGTCACTCGGTATCGAATGCAGGCGATATCAATGCCGACGGATTTGGTGACATTGCCATCGGTGCCCCTTCTTACGACAAAGGGCAGAACGACGAGGGGGTAGTTTTCGTCCATCTCGGTTCCGCAAACGGTATCAAACCCAACCCTGTCGCCATTCTGGAAGGTAATCAGCCGGAAGCGAAATTTGGCATATCCATCGCCTTGGCTGGCGATATCAATGCCGACGGTCACAGCGATTTGCTGGCAGGTGCCAACCATTTCGACCAGGGACAAGTGAACGAAGGCGCCGTATTCGTTTTTTATGGTTCCAAATCGGGTATCCTACCCAACAAGGTTACAACACTGGAAATGAATCAGCCCAATGCCATGATGGGATCCGCGGTGGCCGGGGCCGGGGATTTAAATGGCGATGGTTTCAGCGACATCGCAGTGGGAGCGCCATTTTACGATCAGGGACAAACCGAGGAAGGCGGCGCATTTGTATATCTCGGGTCAGCCAGCGGGCCGGTTAATCTTCCTGTAATCATTCAAAGCGATCAGCCGTTCGCGCATATGGGCAGTGCCCTGGCATGTGCGGGTGATATCAATGGGGATGGTTATTCAGACATCATTGTCGGTTCCCCGCATTACGACAAGGTATTCAAAGATCAGGGGTTGGCAAGCATCCATTTCGGCTCGGCGATGGGAGTCGCGACCACCCCCTCCATAGAATTTGCCGGAAAACAAATGGAAGAGGAATTCGGCTACCCGGTCGCCTGCGCGGGCGATGCCAATGGCGACGGATACGCCGATGTGATGATTGGCAGCCGCTACCAGGGCAAAGGATTGGCCGACGAAGGCGTCGTTACCATTTATGCCGGTTCCTCGGCAGGACTTGCTAAAAAGCCATTATCTATCCTAAAAAGCAACCAGGCCAATGCATTGCTGGGCTGGTCGTGCGCGAGTGCGGGAGACATCAATGGCGATGGGTTTAGCGATATCATCGCAGGCACACACCTGTATGACCACGGACAAAAGGATGAAGGTGCAGTCCTCGTGTGGCATGGAAGCGCCACCGGGCCCGACACCGTCAACGTCATCGCATTGCTCTCCGGTCAGCCGGAATCTGCATTTGGCTATACCGTTTCGGGTGCGGGGGATGTGAATGGGGATGGTTATGATGATGTGGTAGTCGGTGCGCCGCGTTATGACAACGGACAAAATGACGAGGGCGCTGCATTTATTTTTTTGGGCAATTCCAATGGTTTAAATCAGATCCCTGCCACGATGCTGGAAGCAGACCAGGCTGAGGCTGGCTTCGGCGCTTCGGTGTCGGCCGCGGGCGATGTAAACGGCGATGGTTATGGGGACATTATCGTCGGTGCCATGCATTACCACAATGGCGAAGATGAAGAAGGCGCTGCATTTGTTTATAGCGGATCTCCCGCCGGCATTAACCCAAATCCTGTAAAACTCGAAAGCAATCTCACCGGCGCCTGGTTCGGGTGTGCCGTCGCACACGGGGGCGACCTCGATGGGGATGGCTATTCAGATATCCTTGTAGGAGCGATGAATTATTCCAACGGTGAATCCGGAGAAGGTGCTTGCTACATCTTCCCTGGCTCAGCCACAGGCCCCGATGTCGCCGGTAAACGCATCCTCGAAAGCAACCTCGAAGACGCCCGGATGGGCAACTCCGTCGCAGCGGCCGGTGACCTGAATGGCGACGGGCATGACGACATTGTGATAGGTGCTTACAGCGTCGGGGATTATGATGCGGGTGCGATATTCATCGGCTATGGTCAGGGAAACACATTGGCTTCGCTTACGACCGAACTCATTAAGGGTATCCACGACCAGGCGCATTTCGGCTGGGACGTTTCGGGTGCAGGAGACGTTAACGGGGACGGTTTCCAGGACCTGATCGTCGGAGCACACAGTTATGATAACGGAGACGGTGCTGCGTTTCTGTATTACGGCTCTCCCTCTGGAATTATGCCTTTGAATGTTACAGAGCTACATTCTCACGAAACCGCAATGGCGGCGGCCATGGGGGAATCCGTCGCAGGCGTGGGCGATCTGAACGGTGACGGTTACGGCGATGTCGCAGTCGGCGAACCCTGGTTTATAGATGAAAACACCTCGGTAACTACGGGAATGACGATGATTTTTTATGGCACTCCAACCGGTATCGGAACCAGCCCGCAACGCATTACCGGCAATCTGAATGACGAATTCGATTTCTTTGGCTGGGCAGTAAGCGGCGCCGGGGATTTGAATGCAGATGGGTACAGCGACATGCTCATTGGCTCACCCAATTTCAGCTCCGCCCAAACCGACGCCGATGCGGCTTTTGTCTATTATGGGAACAACGGCACCGGTTTACGGAACACCCTCCGGCTTTACAATTCCGACCTCACGACCATACTCAACCAAACCCAAAAGAGTAAAGGCGACTTTGGTATCGGCCTTTTCGCCAAATCTTTCCTGGGCCGCAACCAGGGAAAACTCGTGTGGGAATCCATCGCCAGTGGACAGGGCTTTTCAAAAGGAGCCAACAATACAATCACGACCAGTACGGTTATTGGTGGTACTCAAAAAGGGTTCAGCCATTTGTTATCGAATGGTGTTGAATTAAAAAATCTGATTCTCAAACAGGGGATTTCCACAAAGGTGCGGGCGCGGGTGAAGTATAGTCCTGTGGTGGCATTGACTGGCCAAACCTATGGCCCGTGGCGTTATCTGCCTGCTGATCTGATGGGCAACAGCACTTCCCCGTTACCTGAAAAGGCTTTGAGCGATATGTCGGCGACCATCAGGAGAAAGACAAATACAGACGTTGCTCAGCCGGACGGGTTTAGCGTTTACCCGAATCCAACTTCTGATCTTCTTCATATTTGGCATGAACGTCCTGAACTGGTGAGCGGCATTAAATTGCTTAACCCGGACGGTAAATTGGTAATTGATGTCGCAAATCTTAATGCGCCCATCAATGTGAAGAATCTTACTGCCGGTACTTATTTTCTGACCATCATGAAAACTGACGGCACGCGCACCACCTGCAAAATCCTGATACGCCGCTGAATGCGGAGAAAAAGAACAATGTATTAATAAGGTTTAGGGTAATGCAAAAGGCGTTCGCGAGGTTCGTGAACGCCTTTTTATTTGGAGCCTTGATCGCTCGGAAGAACTTATCACCAGGAAATTAATCCCACAACTTGCCGGGATAAACCCCAGCCGCATGCAAAGCATTCAGCGAAGCCTGTACCGTTGGCTTATCTTCCGGATACGTAACCCCGAACCAGTCGGAAGCGATGCGGAATACGCGGCAGTCGCCGAGGCCGCTTTTGATGATGTGGGTCATCACGGTCGGGATGTAGAATTCGGCTTTGGGGGTATTGATATTTTCGCGGGCATATTTGTCGAAAAGGTCTTTGGTAATGGGGAACATCGACGGTTTAAAGCCCCAGAAGTTCATCGACACCGGTGTTTCGGGCGCAAGTTCGGTGCGGGTTTCGCCTTCTTCGAAATAGATGACGCCGTTGTCTTCAAAGATTTTGGTACGCTCGACGACGGATTCGAGGTTATGGTCTTCGCGCTCGACGCAAATGCCGCGGGAAACGGTGCCGTTTTCGGATAGCGTGCGTTTCAGCTCGTAGCCGATCATCGCATGTTGCTTGTCGTTGGTATCGTTTTGAAGAAAATTAGCCATGGTTTCGAATGCATCGCGACCGTAAAAGTCGTCGGCATTGATTACTGCAAATGGCGTATCGGTCTGTTCCCAGGCGCAGAGCGTGGCATGCCCGGTGCCCCAGGGCTTGGTGCGTTCTACGGCACCCAAATCTTCCGGAACATAGGATTGAATGCCCTGAATGGCGAAGTCGAAATCGATTTTACCTTGCAGCTTTGGCGCAAAAATAGCCTCGGCACTTTCCTTGATCTCCTGGCGTACGATAAATACTACTTTTCCAAAACCTGCGCGAATGGCGTCGTATAAAGAATAATCGATGATGGTTTCTCCGTTGGGACCGAACTGGTCGAGCTGCTTGATACCTCCGTATCTGCTACCGATGCCGGCAGCCAAAATCAAAAGAGTTGGTTTCATTCAAATGGATTTAAACGTTCCTTAATGTGGTGTGTAAAAGACGGTTCAAATTAAATCCATTCAAAACGATAAAAAAAACGCGTCCCGGGTTTCGGAGCGCGTTTTTTCAAAATAAAATATTTTAATAATTTAACTATACCGCGAAGCTTTCGCCGCAACCGCAAGTACGTGTGGCGTTTGGATTGATGAACTGGAAGCCCTTCCCGTTCAGTCCGTCGCTGAAATCAAGGGTCGTTCCGGCGAGATACAGCAGGCTCTTCTTGTCAACGATAATCTTCACTCCCTTGTCTTCAAAAACCATGTCATTCGGCTTTGAATCCGAGTTGAATTCCAGATTATAGGTCAAACCCGAACAACCGCCGCCAAGTACGCCGACGCGAATCTGATAATCTTCATCAAAACCGTCAGCCTTGCGGAGTTCTACAATTTTGTTTTTGGCTGTATCGCTTACCGTAACCATTTCTCTAATGTTTTATTACCTGTACGTTTTAACGCATTTTTGGAACCTGAAAGTTCACATTCCGATCAAAAACGCAATTCAACCATTCATTTCCCCGTTCCACGGCGGCTCATTCCAAAATGACCGCCCCACCCTGGTTAATGCCGGAAACGTGCACCGCCGACTCAATCCCCGCGCTAGCAAACCGTGCTTGCATCGCTTTCCCGGCGTTTTGAGCATTTTCGATGCCCCGGCTCAATGCAAACATCGATGGCCCGGAGCCAGAAATACTGCATCCCAAAGCGCCATTGGAAATGGCCGCCTGCTTTACGTCTTTAAATTCAGGAATCAGGATCGAACGGACGGGTTCGATGATCACATCCACCATCGAGCGGCTGATCAGTTCGTAATCTGCCTTCATAAGGCCTGCTACCAAACCGGCCACATTGCCCATTTGGGCGATTGTATTTTTCAGGGAAACTTCGTTTCGCAAAATGAAACGGGCGTCCTTGGTATTGATCTCGATATCAGGATGCACGAGGGTGCAATAAAGATCGTCGGGCACCGGGATCGTAAATATATCCAGCGGATTATAGCTTCGGATCACGACAAAGCCTCCCAGCAATGAAGGCCCCACATTATCCGCATGCGCCGAACCGGAAGCAATACGCTCACCTTCCATAGCAAACGGCAAAAGCTCACCGCGACTCAGCGGATTACCCAGCAATTCGTTCATCGCCACCACACCAGCCACCGCACTTGCCGCGCTGGACCCCATTCCACTACCCAAAGGCATATTTTTACGCAATACCACTTCGCAGCCCAGGTCGCTGATGCCCAGGTGTTTCAGCAAAGCCAGCATGACCACCGTCACTGAATTCTTTTCCGCCTGGCGTGGCAACCGCCCTCCGTCGCCCGTAATTTCCGTTATGACAACGCCCGGTTCGTCACGCCTGATCAACTCAACCGTATCCCCCGGCTCCTGAATGGCAAACCCGAAAATATCAAACCCACACGACACATTAGCGACTGTCGCCGGCGCAAAAGCTTTTACTGAATTCACTGTAAATGGTTGTTTTCTATCCCAAATAGCTACTGATACTCATGATATCCGCGAACACGCCCGAAGCGGTCACTTCCGCGCCGGCGCCTGGTCCTTTGATCACGAGCGGACGGTCTTTGTAACGTTCGGTGGTGAAGGACACGATGTTGTCGCTGCCCGAGAGCGTGTAAAACGGATGCGAGGCGTCCACAGTTTTGAGCTCGATGGTCGCTTTGCCGTTTTCGAGCGCTGCGATGTAACGTAGTTTCTCTCCTCTGGCCTCGGCTGCTGCCTGCATATCGGCGAAATAGGCGTTTGAAATTTCCAGCTCACCAAAAAAAGCATCCACTGTCGGCGCGTTCAGGCAGTTCCCAGGCAGGATTTGTGAGATTTTCACTTCCTCCGGCTCCAACGGCACACCTACTTCCCGAGAAAGAATGAGGATTTTCCTACCTACGTCGGCTCCGCTTAAGTCGTCGCGCGGGTCAGGTTCGGTGAATCCTTTCGCTTTGGCTTCTTTCACGATGTCCACAAAACGGTTGTCGCCTCCGAAATTGTTGAATATATAGGATAGCGTTCCCGAAAGGATTGCTTCTATTTTCAAAAACTTGTCGCCGCTCGCCATCAACCCCTGAATCGTGTTGATGATAGGTAAGCCTGCGCCTACGTTGGTTTCATACAAAAACTTCACCCCGCGCTGCAATGCGGTGCGCTGCAATGCAATGTATTCCGAATAGCTGCCGGAGTTCGCGACTTTATTAGGTGTTACCACGCTGATACTCGCATCCAGGAGCATGTGATAGTATTGCACAATGTCCTTATCCGAAGTACAATCCACAAAAACGCTGTTCGGCAGGTTGAGCTCGATCATGCGCTGCACGAATGCAGGCAGGCTCGTCTTCACGCCCTCGTCCATCACACGGTCGCGCCAGTTTTCAGGTTTGATGCCGTCCGGGTCCAGGAGCATTTTTTTAGTATTGGATAAACCGGCGATATTCAGGTTCAGCAGCTTTTCGTCACGCAAGAACTTTGTCTGATTACGGATTTGCTCGATCAGCGTACTGCCAATAAGCCCTACCCCGACGATAAACAGGTTCAACGAGCGCGTTTCCGATTGGAAGAACACCCCATGAATCGCGTTCAGTGCTTTGGAAAGGTCGCTTTTTGAGATAACCACCGAGATATTCAGCTCGGAAGACCCTTGCGCAGTGGCCACCACATTAATACCGTTCTTACCCAAAGCCGAAAACAACTTGCCTGAAATACCGGTATTCTTTTTCATTCCCTCGCCCACGATGGCGACGATCGAAAGGTTTTTTTCTACCGAAATGCCATCAATATGGCCAAGACCGATTTCGGTAGCGAATTCCTTTTCCAGGACATCAATCGCTTTCTGGGCGTTTTTCGGGTCGATCGAGAAACAGATCGAATGCTCCGAAGAAGCCTGCGAAATCAGGATCACGCTGATGGCATTGTTGGAAAGGGCCGTGAAAAGGCGCCCGGAAATACCGGCCACGCCGATCATCCCGCTACCCTGGATATTCACCAGCGCGATCTCGTCGATCGACGAAATCCCTGTGATCACATATTCCTTACCGTTAGCCGATTTCTGAACATAAGTTCCTTCGAAACCCGTATTGAATGTATTGAGGACTTTTAATGTAATGTTCTTTGCAAATGCCGGCTGCAAACTTGGCGGGTAAATCACCTTCGCACCGAAATGCGACAATTCCATCGCTTCCGCATAGGAAATGGACGGGATCGTGAATGCATTCGCGACCTTGCGCGGATCGGCGGTCATCATACCGTCGACGTCCGTCCAGATCTCGATCGAATCGGCTTCGAGTGCCGCGCCGACGATGGAGGCCGTGTAGTCAGAGCCGCCGCGTCCGAGCGTCGTCGTTACGCCTTCGGCAGTGGACGCGATAAAGCCGGTAATGCATTGCAGTGCCGTGCTTTTCGCGAAATGCTCTAATATAAGATGGTTAGTTATTTCAAAATTGACATCGCCCATGCCATAAGCAGCATTGGTGCGGATAACCTGGCGTGCATCGCAAAATTCCGCAGCTACGCCTTTGCTTTTGAGAATTTCAGTGATTACGAGCGTAGAAAGCCGCTCACCGAAGCTCATAATGAAGTCGAGGGTACGTTCTGACAGTTCCCTGATCCAGGAAACGCCGCGCAGAATATCTTCCAGCTCATTGAAAAGGCCGCGCACAGCCGCAAATGTGCTGCTCTGGTTTTTTACGGGAATCAGGCCCCGCACTACCGCAAAATGCCGCTCCTCAACGCCCTTCAAAAATTCGACATATTCCGTATTGCCGGCGGCCGCCATTTTCCCGATTTCGATCAATCTGTTCGTGACCCCGCCCATGGCAGAGAAAACGACCGCGATGCGTTCGCCTTTTGACAGATTTTCTTCGAGGATACTGATTACCGTTTTGATGCTGTCGACCGAACCGACAGAGGTGCCGCCAAATTTAAGAACCTTCATTTAAAGCTATATTCGAAATATGCGAATGTGAACGGCACAGGACCGCTCATTTTGAACAGAATGCAAATATAGCAATTCAAACGCCGCTTACTTTCAATAATAGCCCTAAATGCAGGGACCGTCCTGGATTTCGCAGGGCAATAAAAACCACCGATCCCCGCCGCACTCACACTCAGCAACTTGCCGCCCAATGTTACTCCATATAAACATGCTGATTTTTAATATAAAATTTTAAACAAAATCATTTTTATCGTGGAATATTTCATTAAAACATTTTTTCTCGATCATATATTTTTTGAAATTAATTAAAAATAGAAGATTCTTCTGTTTTAATAAGAATACCTAACTGTTTCACTCCATTACTTAATCAATCATGAAGAAAGTCTTTACATTAGGCTTCCTGCTTCTCCTGCTATTCCTTACCGGGGCAGGTTTTGCGCAGGACCTGGCTATCAAAGGCAAAGTGCAATCGGCCGACGGGTACCTTCCCGGAGCCAGCATCCTCATCAAGGGCACTAGCCGTGGCAGCACCACGGACGCCAACGGCGATTTCACCCTCACCTCGCCGGCCAATGCAACCCTCGTGGTTTCGTTTATCGGATACAAAACACTGGAAATCCCCGTGGGCTCGAAAACCGTCTTCGACATTATGCTCGAAAATGACGCGACGCAGTTCAATGAAATCGTCGTAACGGCACTCGGCATCGCCCGTGAGAAGAAGGCATTGGGCTATGCGGTGCAGGAAGTGAGCGGCAAAACGCTCACGCAGGCACGCGAGACAAACCTCGTCAACTCGCTTTCAGGGCGGCTTGCCGGTGTACAAATTACCAATTCCAATGGCGCACCGGGCTCCTCGTCGCGGATGATCATCCGCGGGGCCAGCTCAATCGGCAGCAACAACCAGCCATTGTTTGTGGTGGACGGCGTACCGGTAGACAACAGTAACTTTGGCTCGGGTACGGGTATCGATTATGGCAATGCGGCAGCGTCGATCAACCCGGACGACGTGGAGTCGATCAACGTATTGAAAGGCCCGAGCGCCGCGGCGCTTTACGGCTCGCGCGGAGCGAATGGGGTGGTTTTGGTAACTACCAAAAGCGGTAAGGGCACGAAGGGGATCGGGGTTTCGGTCAACTCAAATACAGCTTTCGAAAGCCCGTTCAGATTGCCTGAATGGCAAAACGAGTACGGTCAGGGAGCCGCAGGGCAATTTACTTATGTGGATGGCAAAGGCGGTGGTAAGGGCGACGGGGTGGACGAAAGCTGGGGACCCAGATTGGATGGCCGCCTTATCGCACAATTCGATTCGCCGATCGCCGCCGACGGTACCCGGACTCCCACACCCTGGATCGCGCATCCCGACAATGTGGACAAGTTTTTTGAAACCGGCAGAACGCTTACCAACAGCGTGGCGGTGACGGGCTCCAACGACAAGGCCGATTTCCGGCTTGCATTCACCAACCTGGACCAAACGGGTATTTTGCCAAATACCAACTATAAACGACGAACAGTTTCACTGAATGCCGGCTGGAACCTCACCAGCAAACTGAGCATCCGGGCAACGGGAAACTACATCAAAGACGGCTCAGACAACCGTAACAACTTCGGCCTCTATTTCATATGGTTTGGTCGCCAGGTGGATATGGACAAGCTGAAAGCCTACAAAAAGCCGGGTAGCATTTATCAGTACAACTGGAACGACAATTACTGGACAAACCCCTATTACCTGCTCAACGAGAGCACCCGCGCGAACGAAAAAGACCGGCTTTACGGCAATTTTTCGGCAACGTACAAGTTCGCCGACTGGCTGTCATTGACCGCCCGGACAGGTACAGATTTCTATGAAGACCGACGCAAGACCAAAAGTGCCGCACGCCAGGCTATCATTGGAACCTCGGCGCTTTACGACGCTTATAATGAAGAACAAATCTTCGTTCGGGAATCTAACTCCGACTTCCTGCTCAATGCGACCCACAAGTTCGGAGATTTCGACATTACCGCGAATATTGGTGGAAACCACCGGACAAACTATGCGCAACGCAACTATATGGGTGCCACTGAATTGGCGATCCCGCGGGTTTACAACTTCGGAAACTCCCGCCAGAAACTGGTCGGCGAAAACAGCTACATCAAAAAGACGGTCAACAGTCTTTACGCAGCTGCCAACCTTGGCTTCCGCAACTACCTTTTCCTCGATCTGACTGCAAGAAACGACTGGTCGAGCACACTGCCGTCCAATAACCGCTCTTATTTCTACCCTTCCGCGGCGGTGAGCGCGATCGTGACAGACATATTCGACATTAAGTCGTCGGTTTTATCTTTTGCAAAAATACGCGCCGGTGTAGCCCAGGTTGGAAATGACACTGACCCTTATCGTCTGGTAAGTACCTACAAATATGAAAACGCGTGGGGAAGCACACCAAGCCTGTCGGAGAACAATGCGATGCTGAATGCGAATTTGAAACCTGAAATCACATCTTCCTACGAGATTGGTGCGGATATCAGGCTTTGGCACAACCGTGTAGGCCTCGATGTTACCTACTACAACAAGGTTTCGAAAAACCAGATCCTGGATGTTAACATTTCCAACGCAACCGGGTTCTTGTCCAAATTGCTGAATGCGGGTAAGATCAAAAACTCGGGTATCGAGATCCAGCTGACTGCAACGCCTGTGAAGCTCGACAAGTTCTCATGGGATATCGGTTTAAACTGGGCGAAGAACAACAACAAGGTGGTTGCGCTGGACGGAGGGCTCACTACTTACCAGCTGAACACCAGCTATAATTCATTGACCCAGGCGACATCAAGCAACAGTTTCAGAGGATTGTCGGTTGAAGCCCGCGTGGGACAGCCTTACGGCACATTCTTTGGTAAAGGCTTCCTGCGCGCGCCGGACGGCCAGATTGTGTACGACAGCCAGGGGTATCCGATGATCGACCCTGTAAGCCGTGTGCTCGGCAGCTTTACGCCGAATTGGATTGGCGGCATTTCCAACACATTTACCTACAAAGGCTTTTCGCTCAGCACGCTCATCGATATGAAACAGGGCGGGGACATTTTCTCGCAGTCTATCAATATCGGCAGGTATACCGGCGTCCTGAAAGAAACCACTTTCGGGCGCGAGGATGGTGTGGTCGGACAAGGTGTGGTAAATATCGGAACCTCGGCCGCTCCCGAATATGTGCCTAACGAGAAGCGCATTTCATCGGAAGAATACCATCACAAATACTACCTGCTGACCAACAACGAAAACACCATTTTCGATGCGAGCTATATCAAGCTACGGGAGGTAAAGCTTACCTATATGATTTCCGGAAAGGTGTTCAACAAGCTGCCGTTCCGCGACATCGCTATTTCCATTGTTGGACGCAACCTGGCACTGTTGAAGAGCAATCTGCCGCATATTGATCCTGAAACCAGCTATTACAACGACGGTAACCTGCAAGGGATCGAAAACGGGCAAATCCCGACCACCAAGACCATGGGCTTTAATATCAGTTTCAACTTATAGGATAATTTTTCGAGACGATGAAAAAGAAAATATATTCATTGGGCATTTCGACGCTGCTTTCGCTGACGATTATCTGCGCAACGAGCTGCACCAGCGATTTTGACACCATTAATACGAACAACAACAGCGCTGCCACCGGCACCGCCGATCTTTTCCTGCCGCACGGCATCCAGAGTGCGGTCGATATTTATTGGGGCGGTTCGCTGGGAATGGATATCGGCGACGGCTATTCGCAGCATTGGGCGCGGATCCAGTACACGGACATTGATCAATACACGGTCTCAAGCGACGTGTACACCGCAGCATGGCAGGGATTGTATGTGGAATCACTCGCGGATTATCAGCGCATTTACAAAATCGGCAAAGAGTCGGGTAACGTCAATTACCAGGCGGTGGCGGTGATATTGCGGTCGTGGGCGTTCATGCTCCTCAGTGACGTGTACGGCGATATCCCTTATACCGATGCGTTGCAGGGGCTGGAAGGAAACCTTTTGCCTAAATATGATAAGCAAAAGGATGTTTACGCGGGCATTGTGGCCGAGCTTAAATCGGCCGGAGAGACTATCAACACATCCGACAAAAGTATGGCGATCGCGGGCGATATCCTCTTCAATAATGACCTTTCCAAATGGAAAAAATTCGCGAACTCTCTGAGCTTGCGCGTGCTAAGCCGCATGATCGATAAAGCCGACGCGCCCATCGACGTAAAGGCCGAAATCACCCGGATTTTGAGCGATCCCGTCAAATATCCCGTGATCGCCTCCGTGGCCGATAACATTCAGCTCAATTACCTGGATGCCACCAACAACCAGAATCCGGTGAATGTAAACCGGAAAACACGCGACGACCACCGCGTAAGTGCCACTTTGGTGAACAAATTGAAAGATTTGAAAGATGCGCGCCTGCCCATTTACGCCAACAAACCGGTATTACGCGACGAGTACACGGGGGTCCCCAATGGACTTTCCTCCTCACAAGCAGGTAAGCTCGGCCTCGACAGTACTTCCAGGGTTGGCAGCTACTTCACGGGCCCCACTGCCCCGGGCGTTGTCATGAGTTATGCGGAGCTGTTATTTCTTAAAAGCGAGTTTGCCTACAAAGGAATAGCGGCGGCCGGCGACGCAGCTAAAAACTATTCGGATGCCATTACCGCATCATTTGCCCAGTACAAATTGGCCATTACCCCTGAATACCTCAGTGCGAATGCCTTGAAACCAGGGGCAGCCGGTTTCACACAAATTATGGAGCAAAAGTGGATCGCATTGTACGGGCAGGGACTCGAAGCCTGGACAGAATTCCGCAGGACAGGCATCCCCGACTTGAAACCTCCTGTATTGAATACCAACCAGAATGTCATTCCCACGCGGCTGCCTTACCCGAACTCGGAAGAATCGCTGAATTACCAAAATTTCTCAGCGGCCCTTACCGCCCAGGGAGGCAAGAATGACATGAAAATGAAACTTTGGTTTGCGAAATAATGCAGGCTTAAAGTCCTAAAAAGCAAAACGGGTCGGATACGTGCGGTATCCGGCCCATTTTCTTAGAGTATAATATTGATTTAGAATGAAATACCCAAGCCTGCACCAACATTGGCAACTCCCACGAAGCGCTTCTCATTGATTGGAATACTTACCTCGGGATATTTGCCGACGCGTACATTCACTGCCACATTCTCCAACTGGGCCTCGGTAGCAAGAAAGTCGCCGGAAATATGAAAATACAATGGACCGGCAATGGGCAAGCGCAAACTGGCGCCGGCGCCAACGCCGAAACCGCTCGTGGAAGCGGGGCTTAAATGCACGAGGATCTGATTTTCTCCGGACTGGAATGTCCCCGTCATATCCACCGTCGGCGAAGTAACTTCTACATAACCTCCCTGCACGTGCCCTTCGATTTGCACTCTGTTGAAATTAAGGAATATCGCGGGCCCGGCCATGATCGCGTTGAATTTCCAGCGCGACACGCGCGTGTCCCAGGTATGTGTGGTAGTTTCATTGATAAAACCTTTGATTTCTTCGACGCGACGGTCGGCAATATCGACGATCGGCTGAGGGCGTGTCGTATTTTTATTCATACTCCCTGAGAGCTTCAAACCAAACCAGCGTGCGATACGGAAATCATAATTGGCTTGGAAATAATATCCCGAGCCTGTCAGGCCGGCAAATGGGTCGTTCAGTTTTTCCCTGGCGAGCTCGCCCACGGGTAAGCTATACCCGCCAGCGACGGACAAGAAGCTCCGGTTGTCGTTCTGCGCCGTGGCGTCGACTTGTGTAAATAGGAAAAGTGCAAAAAACGGGATAGAGAAACGTTGGCTAATTTTCATTAATATGGCTGTTTGTGAGAAGAACTAGTACGTGAAACGAAATTTCCCGCTAAGGTAACATCAAACATCCCCGATATATTACATTTTTATTCACCTACTTAGTTTGGGGAAATTTTATCAACACAATGTTATATAATTCGCTTAAAAAGTGCTGAATCCGCGCTGGTATGGAAATGGTAAGGTTCCTATTAAACTAAATCATTAAACCCATGAACAGGCAAGAAACAGATAAGGAAGCAAGAGCCACCAAGAACGTGAAGAACGTCTGGAAGTGGATCGTCGGCATCGGTATCGTTCTTTCGCTGATCGCCTGGTTTGGCGGCTTCTTCAACCACGATAGAAATTTTTCGGGCCAGGCAGATAACCCGGCCGATCAGGGCACAACTGTGGTGGACAGCATTGCTTCTGATACAGCAGGTACCCAAATGCGCGCCGATACGGTTAACGAGCATGTACGCGGCACAGAATAGGCATTATTTGATCAATGCATCGTATAAAATCTCTACCGGATGCATCGCTATGCGTCCGGTGCCATCCTTGATCTGATGGCGGCAACTCGTTCCGGCAGCCGCGATGATCACATCTTCGGGCTGCTGCCGAACGGTTGGGAACAGTACCAGTTCCCCGATCTGCATCGACACTTCAAAATGCTCTTCCTCGTAGCCAAACGACCCGGCCATTCCGCAGCACCCCGACGGGATGAGCTGAACGTGATAGTTCTCAGGCAATTGCAATGCCTTTTTAGAAGCCGTTAATGTCGAAAGGGCTTTCTGGTGGCAATGGCCGTGCAGCTTGATCAGCTGATTTTTCGCCACAAATGCGCTTTTCTGAATGCGCTTCTCATCGATTTCGCGCGCGACGAATTCCTCGAAAAGCAATGCATTCGCCGCGATATTCTCCGCATGGCCCCTTTCTTTTTCCCCTACCAGATCCACATATTCGTCCCGGAAAGAAAGTATTGCCGATGGCTCAATACCCACCAGCGGCGCGTCATAATTGATTTTGTCCTTCAACAAATCCACATTCCGGATAGCCAGTTTCTGCGCTTCTTTTACAAAACCTTTGGATAAATACGAGCGGCCGGATTCGACATGCTCGGGGATAATGACTTCGTAACCCAGCTTTTCGAGCAATAGCACGGCTTTTTTGCCTACTTCCGCATCATTATAATTGGTAAACTCATCACAAAACAAATAAACCTTCCTCGAATGTGGCGCGGCGGCCGGTTTGTTTCGCTGATGCTTTTCCCACCAGCTTTTCAAGGGTTGGCTATCCAGCTTAGGCATTGAGCGGTCGGGATGGAAACCCACCATTTTGTTGGCGATTTTCCGCAATGCAGGCGTCCCGAATATACCATTGAATGCCCATGGCGCGATCGACGCCAGTTTCATCTGATTTGAAAAATTGGCGATCAGCTTGCTGCGCATCGGTGCGCCATGGCTTTCGTAATATTGCTGCGTGAATTCGGCCTTCATTTTACCAATATCCACGCTGGAAGGGCATTCCGATTTGCAGCCTTTGCAGGAAAGACAAAGGTCCAGCACTTCCTTCACCATTTCCTGGCTGGTTGCCGGGGCGGTTTCAGGCGTAAGGTACTGGCGTAAAATGTTTGCACGGGCACGCGTCGTGTCGCGCTCGCTGCGCGTGGCCATGTAGCTGGGGCACATCGTACCGCCGGTTAGTTCGGTTTTACGGCAATCGCCCGAGCCGCTGCATTTCTCGGCCAGGCGCAGCATGCCTTCCTGCTTCGAAAAATCGAATATGGTATCGATCTGCGGGTTAGGCTTGTCCTGCTCATAGCGCAGAAATTCGTTCATCGGCGGTGTGTCCACGATTTTGTTCGCATTGAAAACGCCATCCGGGTCCCAGATGCGCTTCACCTGCCTGAACATTTCGTACACCTCCTCGCCCATCATATAAGGAATAAACTCCCCTCGCAAGCGACCATCGCCATGCTCGCCCGACAATGCTCCGTTGTATTTCTTTACAAGCATCGCCGTATCAGCCAGCACATCGCGGAATTGCTGTTTTCCTTCACTGGTTTTGAGGTTGATCATCGGTTCCACGTGCAGCTCGCCCGCACCCGCATGCGCGTAGTACGAGGCGCTCAAACCGTGTTTTTTCAGCAAAGCCTCCAATTCTTCGATGTATGCGGGCAAATCTTCTACCGCTACGGCGCAATCTTCGATCAGGTTCACGGGCTGCGTGTCGCCGGGGAGATTGCGTATCAGTCCAAGGCCCGCTTTACGAATGTCCCAGGCTTTGTTGGCATCGTCGCCAAACAGCAATGGATAGGCGTAACCAAGGTTTTCCACTTTCAACTGCTGGATCAATGCGGAAGCTTTCTGTTCCACCTCTTCTTCTGCAACGCCCCAGAACTCCACCATGAGCATTGCCGCGGGGTCGCCCTGCATGAAAAAGCGGTTTTGGGAATACACATTGTGGTTTTTGGTAAAATCCATAATGTACTTATCGACCAGCTCAGAGGCTTTCGGATCGTGCTGCATCGCCACGCGGTTCGCGTGGAGCGCTTCCGCAAGCGAGTTGGTATGCACGCACACGACGCCGACAGCTGCGGGAGGAGCGTCCACCAACGCAATTTTCGCTTCGGTAACAAGGCATAATGTGCCTTCCGAGCCCGCAATGAGGTTACAAAGGTTGATATTGCCGTTTTCGAAATTCCTGACCAGCGCGTCGAGCGCATAACCGGAGTTGCGTCGGGTAACGCTCGGTTTGGGAAACTGTTTTTTGATTAAATCGTGGTCAATAGGATTGGATATTAAGCCAAACATGCCCGCCAGAATCGATTGCAGGCGCTGGCCTTTGATCTGCTTTTCCCGGATTTCACGTGTAAAATCAGCGATGGATTTCTCATTGAATATCGCCTCAGTGCCATCTGAAAGCAGCACTTTCACTTCCAGTAAATGGTCACGCGTGGCACCCCAGGTGATGGAATGCAGCCCGCACGAGTTGTTACCGATCATTCCGCCGATCATCGCGCGGCTGGCCGTGGAAGTTTCAGGGCCGAAAAGCAGGCCGTAAGGAGCCAGGTGCTTGTTGAGATCGTCGCGGATCACGCCCGGCTGCACGCGTACCCATTTCTCCTTCGCGCTAACCTCGACAATTTCCCTGAAATGCTTCGAAATATCGACCACAATGCCATTTCCTACAACTTGCCCCGCGAGTGAGGTTCCTGCTGCCCTCGGGATCAGTGTCACTTTATTGGTTTTCGCAAAACCGATCAGCGCGCGGATGTCTTCCACCGTTTTCGGCAAAGCTACTGCAACCGGCATTTCCTGATAAACAGACGCATCGGTAGCATAAACCGTGCGCTGGGCAGCGTGTAGCGTGGAATTATCAAAATACAGCTCCCCCTCGAACCGGGCACGGAGCGTATTGAACTGAAATTGTGAAACGCGGGTCATGGGAACAATCGATAATCAGATGGCGAATTTACGGTAGTTGGCCTATTAATGCTTTGAAAAACTGCATTAATGTGCTCCCGGACAACGCTGAATAAGCTGCCGGAACACTTACCGGCGGGAGTTACGTATATTGGCACAATTTTTACACCGCATGTTTTGGTAAAAACTGTTTTCCCTTTCGAAACGATGAAACACATAAACTTTCTGATCCTCACACTATTCGGCTGGACCGCATTAGGTTGGGCTGCGTATGCGCAGAATACAGCGAACATTACGCTCGCCGCCTCCAAACAAGCTCCGATAACGGTTACGCTGGTGCTGGAAGATGTACATTTTCACCCCAATCTGGGCACAGGCCTTGCCGATGCAAAGCTCGACGCCGTAGCCTCAGTGAATTTCGCAGACAAAACCACCGAAAAAACGATTATCCAGCTCACCGAACCGAAAATGATGCGCCTGCAATACAGCGGAAGCGGCGTGAACAAGACGTGGATGCTCTTCCTGCAACCAGGCGACGACCTGACGATCAATGTCGCGGAGAATGCGGATGTGACTTTCACAGGCAAGAACGCCGGCTACCAGACGTTTTTGAAAAATTACTTTCTTGAAAACCAATATCAATATCTGCCCGTTTTCGGCTACAAGCCATCGCAAATCGATAACAAAAGCGTGGTACAGCAAAGCGACAGCCTGAAAAAAGTACGGCTCGAAGCATTTGAGAAATTTAAAATGGCTAATCCGGTGGTGCCGGCGTTCGAGGCCTACGTACTTGCGACGACGGCTACCGAGCCATCGCTTACACGCCAGCTCATCCAGGAAAAGATCATGCGCCGCAACCGCGTAGCCAAACTCGACGCCACGCAACGCAAAGAGCTGGAAGATTTTACCTTAACCGACTTCAAAATCCAGCCCGACGATGCATTACTGAGCCAAACCTACCGCGACGAGCTCCGCAACTGGGCGCTGATCCCCTCGACCCGCAAATTCCCGCTCGCATCCGAAAGCCGTTACGAAATCAGCCCCGATGCATTGAAGGATGTATACGCATTCAGTAAGGAAAAGCTGGCCAGCTATCCGAAACAAAAGGAATACCTTGCGACCTACTGGCTCAATTACGCCGCAACGGCCATTCCCGACATTTCAACCGCTAAAACGCTCCTGGCAGATTACAAAGCGACATTCCCTCAGTCGCCATACTCAGAATACATTTCCAAACTCATCCAAACCAAAGAATCGCTGCAACCAGGGGCGGCTATCCCGGATATCACGCTGCTAAGCACCGATAGCACGGCTGTAACAGTATCGTCCTTGCAGGGCAAACCGGTCGTCATGGTCTTTTCGTTCAGCATCGGCCAGCACGAGCCCGGGTTGAAGGTTTTGGAAGATAAATATGCCGATAAAGTGACCTTCGCCTACATTTCCGTCGCGACAGGCATACCCTTTCCGACCTGGAAAAAATATGTAAAAATACGGCCTACTGCAAAGCATTTATGGGCTTCCGACGATAATATCGAGGTTTTGAAGGAGAAATACGGCATTGACATCCGGTATCCGTTCCTGGTGCTGGATGGTTCGGGCAAAATAGTGAACCGATGGATTCCGCAGGAGTTCCCCAATAATAAAACTTTGGAAGCCGAGTTGCAGAAGGTTGCGAAATAGTTGCGTTTCCTCCACATAGCGTGTGCGAAGCAGGAGCTTCGCACTATCCTGTGATTTTAATCGAATGGATCGGCGCGTCATACTGGTACGAGATCCGCAGCTCACAATTATCGCAAATCTGCTTCACGATCGCCAGCCCCAGTCCCAACGACTCCGCGCCGGTCGATTCCTTTTTGAACCGCTCGAATAGCCGTTCAGGGTCGCTTTTCAGCGGATTGCCCGTATTACTTACCCGCACATAATCCGTACCCGATTCCAGCCTGAGCTCGCCGCCGGTGTAGTTATGTCTGATCGCATTGTTAATCAAATTTGTCAGCAGAATATCCGCCAATGCAGGTGACATTAGTTTCCGGAAACTGCCCGACGACTGTAAATCGAGCCTGATTTCCTTATGCTGCAAAATGTCTTCAAAATCTTTCAGCTTGTTCAATGCGAGTTCTGAGAGATCGAGTTCTTCCTGTTCCGTAAACTGCTGGTTTTCAATTTTGGCCAACAACAAAAGCCCTTGATTAAGCCGCGACATCCGCCTGGCTGCATGGTAAATCTCCTCAATCCAGTAAGTATGATTTTCTCCTAAATCTTTCGACTGGATAAACTGCTCAACCCGCGCATTGATGAGCGCGAGGGGTGTCTGGATTTCGTGGGAAGCATTCTCAGTGAATTCGCGCAGGCTCCGGTAGTCGTGCTGCATCTTGGAGGCCATTTTCTCCATCACATCGCCCAGCTCGTTGAACTCCGTGATTTCGCTGCGAACAGTTTCCAGCGGCTTGTTTTTCGTCCAGTCGAAGTCCTTAATCCTTGCCAGTGAATCATAAAACGGCTTCCAGAGCTTACCCGATAAAACCCGGTGAAAAAGGAATGTACTCACCAACAGCAACCCAAGGAACGCGATCATCGCCGCCGAAATCGCCTCAATCAGTTTATAGGACTCGATCATCGACTTCCTGATCGCGACGCGATAGGGCGCGCCACCGATCAACGTGTAGAATGTGAGCTGCCTGAATGGGTCGGCACTCTCCTCGTAGCGGTTATTAATGAGCGTATCGGTAAAAACCACCTCGGCCTTGTACTTGCCGAATACGGGCAGCACTTCAATTTTATTTTCTACAAAATATGAATTGTTGCTCCAAGTGTCATTCGTACGGACATATGTCTCAAAATCCTGCTTCTCAACCATGAGGCGACTTTCCACTTCGTCGTAGATCATGAATTTGATGATCCAGAAAAACGCAATCCCCACCGCCAGGTAAATCAGCAGCGAGGCAAGCAGGTAAATCCGACTGGCTTTTTCGAGGAGTTTCAAGGTGCGGTGAATTTGTAGCCTATCCCGTAAATCGATTGAATGTAATCCTTCCCACCCTTTTCCACTATTTTCCGGCGAAGGTTTTTGATATGCGAATACACCATATCCAGTGAATCGGCCGAATCCATGTTGTCGCCCCAGAGGTGCTCGGCAATGGATTCTTTCGTTAATGCAACATCGATATTGGAAAGAAAATAGAGCAGCAGATCGTACTCCTTCCGTGACAAAGTAGTTTCAATATCTTTGATAAAAACCTTCCGGGCAGGCAGATTAACCCTGATATCCTTCCAGATCATATCATTATTTCCTCCAAAATTCCTGCGCCGGATCAGTGACTTCACCCTGGCATTCAGTTCAGAAAGATGGAATGGCTTGGTCATGTAATCATCCGATCCTATTTCAAGCCCTTTCAACTTGTCTTCCAATGTATTACGGGCTGAAATAATGATAATACCGGTTGCGGAAGCAATCTTTTTCAATGTCTGGATTATATCGAAACCATTGCCGTCGGGCAGCGTCAGATCCACGATCGTGCAATCGTACTGGTAAAGGCTGATCTTTTCATCTGCCTGCCAGAAAGTGTTGGCTACTTCGCAAACAAACCCTTCGCGGGAAAGGTAGTCGGTGATACTTTCTGCAAGCCCTTTTTCGTCCTCTACAACTAAAATTTTCATTCCTCTTTCAAAAGATACTTTACAAAAATACACCCGGAAGTTGGAAACATTTAGGAAGGATAATCGGGTAATAAACAGCCCATTGCAAAGCTCCGTTTCCCAAATGTTTCCAGAATTGGGCTCTAATTTCGGCTAAAAATCTCTTTAACCCGAATTATGAAGCACTCCCAGTACCATTCGGATTCCCGCTTTTTTCCGCCGGGGAACGCGCATGCTCCGGCACACCGGACCTTCGACATTAAAAACCGTTGGCTCGCATTGTTTTTCGCTGCCTTCGCATGCATGCAGGCGAATGCCCAGCAAATCAAGCTGCACGAAGCATTGGAACAAGGCAAAGGCAACTTTCCTTTCCTGAAAGCCAAACAGGCTGAGATCCACAGCGCCGAAAGCCGCATTAAATCCGTCAAAACCGACTACCTGCCCGCATTCATCGTGCAGGATCAATATACTTATGCCACGGGCAACAGCGTTGCCGGTGCATTCCTGCCCAACGAGGGAAGCGCATTGTCGCCCTCAGGCGGTATCCGTCCCGAAAATATCTATACCGCCACATTCGGCAGCTTCACCACGGCGATGGTCGACTGGAAAGTATTTAATTTCGGAAAGGTTAATGCGAATGTGAACGCTGCCAAAGCCGACCTCGCCCGCAGCCAGGCCGATTATGAGAACGAGCTGTTCCAGCATCAGGTCAAAATCATCGATGCCTATTTATTGTTGTTGATTAATCAAAAACTCGTCGAGGCGCAGCGCCAGAACCTTCAAAGGGCGGCTATTTTCAAACGGGTGACCGATGCCGCGGTAAGTTCGGGCATGCGCCCGGGTGTCGACAGCTCGCTTGCCGCCGCGGAATATGCCAAAGCACAATTGCTGTTGCTGGAAAGCCGGCGGTCGGAAAAAGCGCAGCGCCTCCGCTTTTCGGAACTGACCGGCGAGCTGCGCGACAGCATTCAGGTCGATTCAATGGGCTTTTACTCCCAATTGCCTTTACCGGCGGAAACCGCATCATTTCTTAAAAATCCGGCATTACGATTTTCACAAGCGCAAATCGATGCGTCGCTGGCACGCAGCCTGGCCGTAAAACGCTCATCCTTACCCTCGGTCTCGCTCGTAGGCGCCGGTTGGGGACGCGGCTCGGGGGTGTCGAACAAAGACGATTCGTTCCGCACCGATTTTGGCAGCGGGGTCAAATACCAGGTTTACAATTACCTGATCGGCGTTTCCACGCGCTGGAATCTGACCAACATTTTCAAAGTCAGACATGATTACCACGCCGAGCAGTTCCAGGCAGAGCGTTTCAAATCATTATACAAAACCCAGCAATTGCAACTCGACCGCCAGGCGCGTGAATCTGAAATGCAGTTCCAGCTTTCCCTCGCGCAAGCACGCCTCACACCCGTGCAGCTCGCAGCCGCCCGGACCGCATTCAACCAGGCCGAGGCACGCTATCAAAGCGGCTTGACTGATCTTTTCACGCTCGCACAAAGTGTAAATGCACTCAACCGGGCTGAAATCGACAAGTTCGTCACCAACGGCAACGCCTGGCGCTCGCTCCTGCTCAAAGCCGCGGCCGCCGGTGACCTCGACATTTTCCTGAGCCAGATAAACAGATAATCTTATGTATCAACTCATCAGAACTGCCCTCCGACAGCCTATTTCCATAGTGGTGGTCGTCATCGGCATCCTATTCTTTTCGATTCTGTCGATACGGAGCATTCCCGTCGACATTTTTCCAAATCTCGATCTTCCCACCATCTACGTGGTGCAGCCCTACGGCGGTATGGCCCCCGACCAAATGGACGGATTCATCGCAACCCGCTATCAGGACCACTTCCTGTATGTTTCCGGGATCCGCGATGTGGATGTGAAAACCATTCAGGGGCTATCTCTCATTAAACTTTCGTTCTACCCCGGCACCGACATGGCGCAGGCAGCCGCTGAGGTCGCCAACAACGTCTCCCGCGCGAAGGCCTATATGCCCGAGGGGACGGTACCTCCGCAAGTGGTCCGTTTCGATGCCAGCTCGGTGCCGATCGGGCAGATGGTATTCGAAAGCGCCTCGCGGTCGCTGAACGAAATCCAGGACTTCGCCTCCTCGCGGGTACGACCGATGTTCAGCCGCATTGAAGGTGTTTCGAGCCCGCCGCCATTCGGTGGAAACCAGCGCACGATTGTCGTCCGCGTCGATCCTGAGCGCATCAGAAGTTATCATCTGACACCGGAAGAGGTGATCAAATCTATTATTGCCAACAACCAGCCTTCCCCGGCCGGCAATATCCGTATGGGTGATAAGACCTTGATGACGCCCGTCAACTCCCTCATTAAGAAGCCGGAAGACTTTTTGAATATTCCTATCCGTGTGGGCGCAGGGCCTACCGTGTTCATCCGTGATGTGGGCGTGGTAGAAGATGGTGCCGATGTGACTGTGAGCTATGCATTGATCAATGGCCGGCGGGCAGTTTATATTCCTGTTGTAAAAAAATCGGACGCTTCGACGCTCGATGTGGTCAACAATATCCGCGCCGCATTGCCGCAACTTCGGAACGCGGTGCCCGAGGATGTGAAGATTTCCTATGAATTCGACCAGTCGGTGTATGTGACCAACTCTTTGAAAAGCCTTATTACCGAGGGTATTTTAGGCGCATTGCTCACCGGTTTGATGGTACTCCTGTTCCTCCGTGACTGGCGCAGCGTGATCATCGTGATCGTGACGATCCCCATTTCCATTCTCTCGGCGGTGATATTGATGAATTTGTTTGGCCAAACGATCAATATCATGACATTGAGTGGCCTGGCATTGGCTATCGGTGTACTCGTCGACCAGGCAACGGTGACAATTGAAAACATCCACCAGCACCAGGAAATGGGTAAACCGAAGGAGCAGGCCATTTGGGACGCGTGCAAGGAAATCGCATTCCCCGAGTTTCTGATCCTGCTCGCGATCCTCGCCGTTTTTGCGCCTTCCTTCGTTATGAGCGGTATTCCAAGATCGATGTTTTTGCCACTCTCGCTGGCCGTGGGTTTTGCAATGATCGCTTCGTTTTTGCTTTCACAAACATTGGTACCGGTACTTGCCAACTGGCTTTTGAAGGATCATCCGCACCATGAAGCACCGACTTTGGCATTGGATAGCCAGGAAATTGATGATGTGATTGAAGAAGGTGCGCACCCGTCGCTGCCACCGACCGGTTTTGAAAAATTCAAATTGAAATACCTGAATGTGCTTGGCGGCATTATGGGCAGGCGGCTTATCGTTCCGGTCTATCTCGTAGGTACCATTGCACTGATCGTCGGCGGATTTTTCCTCATCGGCACCGACATTCTGCCCAAAGCCAACAGCCACCAGTTCCAGATGCGCCTGCGGGTGCCCGACGGCACGCGCGTGGAACGTACGGAAGAGGCCACATTGAAGGTTTTGAACCTGATTAAATCGGAGGTGGGGAAAGAGCATGTAGAAATATCCTCGGCTTATGTCGGCACCGTGCCTTCCAGCTATGGTACTTCCAATATTTTCGTATTCAACAGCGGCCCGCATGAAGCTGTTCTACAAGTGTCTTTGAAAGAAGATTTTCCTGTGAGAATGGATGCATTAAAAGAAGAACTTCGCTCGAGAATTAAAAAAGAGATTCCAAACCTCGCCATTTCATTTGAACCGATTGAATTGGTAGACAAAATCATGAGCCAGGGGGCCTCAACTCCGATCGAGGTGAGCGTGGCCGCTAAAGACGTGGAAGAAGCCGGAAGGTTCGCCCGGAAAATTCAGAAAGAAATGCAGCGGATCGCATTCCTCCGCGATGTACAGATCGCCCAGCCGTTGCAATACCCCATTCTGGACGTAAAAATCGACCGCGAAAGGGCCGGCCAGCTAGGCATTACCTCGACGCAAGTGGCGCGATCGATGGTAGCGGCAACGTCTTCCAGCCGTTTTACCGATAAAAACCTCTGGCTCGATGATGCGAAAGGACTCGCCTATCAGGTCCAGGTACAAATCCCGGAATACCAGATGACCTCGGTTCAGGATATCGGAACTATTCCATTAAAAACCGGCGTGAGCAACCCGCTACTGGCCGATGTGGCCACATTCTCGGAAAAAACAGCCCCCGGCGAATACGACCGCGCCGGCCCGAACCGCCTGGTGACCGTTACCGCGAATATCCATAAAAAGGATCTTGGAGCTGCCAGCACTGCTGTTCAAAAGGCAATTAAGAATGCAGGCGAGCCGCCACGCGGGATTATTGTGGAATTGAAAGGGCAAACCGAGCTGCTGACCGAGACGTTAAACAGCTTGCAAACCGGTCTGCTGATCGCCGTGGTGATCATGTTCCTCCTGCTCGCGGCTACGTATCAGTCGTTCAAACTGTCTCTTGTCGTACTTTCCACGATCCCCGCCGTGGTTGTAGGGTCAATAGGCCTGCTGCTGCTTACCGGTGCGACATTGAACCTGCAATCTTATATTGGGCTGATTATGTCCGTCGGAGTATCCGTTGCGAATGCGATCCTGATGGTAACCAATGCGGAGAACCTGCGCCTTAAATTACAGGATGCCCATAAAGCCGTAACACTCGCAGCCGGTAGCCGTATCCGCCCGATCCTCATGACCAGTATCGCAATGATCGCCGGTATGGTTCCGATGGCGTCCGGCCTCGGCGAAGGAGGTGACCAGATCGCACCGCTCGGGCAGGCGGTAATCGGCGGGCTCATCGCTTCCACGCTGGCTTCGCTGCTGATACTACCGGCCGTGTTCACGCTCGTGCAACGCAAAGCGTCCGTCAACTCGGTATCCCTCGACCCCGAAGACCCTGAAAGCAATTTCTTCCGTAAAAAACTCCAAACATCCGTTTCCATGAATACCCTGAAATCCATTCTGATCCTGATTGCCGTCGTTGCCGGTATGAGCGCATGCAGCAGCACCGCCGAAACGAGCGAAAGCCACGAAGCCAAAACCGAGGCTGGAACCGCCGCGAAGGAGCCTACCACCGTCGAACTCGCTTACGTCAAAAGCATGAAACCTGCGAAGCAAATTGCGTTACCGGGCGAATTGAAGCCGTGGAACAAGGTGAGCATTCATCCAAAAGTGAAAGGATTCGTCAGAACGGTAAATGTCGATCGCGGCAGTTTTGTCCGAAAAGGTCAGGTATTATCCATATTGGAAGCACCGGAAATTATCTCCGAACTCAGCCAGGCAAAGGCGCAGCTCATCGCCGCCGAAGCCGCATTGCAGCAAACCACCACGCGCTACCAGGCCAGCACATTGACATACAGCCGCTTGCAAAAAACCAATCGCACTGAAGGGGCCGTTTCTATGAACGAACTGGATCTGGCGAAAGCGCGTGCAGCATCCGACAGCTCGGCAATGGCCGTGGCAAGGGGCAACGTACAAGCTGCAAAGTCATTCATGGAAACAAAAACCGAACTCTCGCGCTACCTGACCGTGACTGCCCCGTTCGACGGCATTATTACCGAAAGGAATATCAGCCCCGGTGCGCTAGTAGGCCCGGGAGAAGGCGGCGCAAAGCCATTATTTGTTTTGGAAGACAATACGAAATTGCGTCTTACGCTCGCGATCCCGGAAAACATGTCGAGCGCCATTCCGAACAAAGGGGAAGTAAGTTTTACCGTTTCGGCCAGCCCTGAAAAGGTGTACAAAGCCGTTTATGCACGCAGCTCCCGCACATTATCCGAAGAAAACCGCTCGATGATGACGGAATTCGACGTCAACAACCGCTCAAACGAGCTGAAAGCCGGCATGTACGCGCAAGTTCAACTCAATACGGAGCGCACGGGCAACACACTTTTTGTTCCTACTACCGCCGTTGTCAATTCCAGCGAGCAGGTATTTGTGATCCGCGACAAAGGTAAAAAAGCCGAATGGGTGCCCGTGAAACGCGGTGTTGTGGTAGACACGCTCGTGGAAGTTTTCGGGGATTTGCACGACGGCGACGCGATTGTGAAGAAAGCATCGGAAGAGTATCGGAATGGGCAGGATTTGTAACAGGTTACCATAACATCAGCCGTTCGTTCATTGGAGCGGGAAAGTGGTCTGTCCGACCACTTTCCCGCTCTATTTTTGTTTAAATCTATGCACAGTATTTCATGAATGTAATCAGTTTCAGAAAATTGAAAGAATTTTACCAGATGGTAACCCGAATCAGCTTTGAACACAAAAGAATCATGATCAAATGGCTCGGTACCCATGCTGAATATGACCGCATTACCGCTAAGACAATCTAGAAGATGGTAGACGTAAAACTGATAGAAACCGAAGAAGAATACAATGAGGCATTGAACGACTCGATATGCTTTTTTGACGCGTCTGTGGGCACTCAGGAGGCCAAAGAGGCTGATGTTCTCGCGTTGCTGATCAATCGATATGAGGAAGAACATTATCCGATCGATGAGCCCGCGCCCGAAGAATATAGCAGGATTAGAATGGAAGAAGCGGGTTTGAAAGAAGATTTTGATTCATAACAAAAATGCCGGACGCAAGCCCGGCATTTTTGTGACTATTAACCCTAAAAATCATTTCCGGCTGTAAGTATCCAGCGTTGCCTGCGGAAAAGAACGAAGAATATCAGCCATAGTATTTTTGATCATCGTATTCTGATCTTCCTTCTTGGTTGGCGCTTTCACTTTTCCCGAAGCCCAGCCTTGCCACACCATTCGCTCGGTGTTTTTTTGGTAGATGTTCAGAATGAAACGGCTCTCCTGATAATTGTAAGTCGAGATATTGTTACCGCCGCCGTACCACCACATATAAGGCGAATACATGTTGTTGGAGCGTACTTGTTGACGGTCCTTCACGTCGGTCATGAAACGTACTATGATTTCGGGATTCTGCTGATCCAGTTTGTAGCCTTTGGCTTCCATCACTTCTACTACGGCATCGCCCAGACGGCGTCTGTTCAGTTCGCTACCCAGCAATGGGTCTTGCTCCATATTATGCTCGGCCTCCACTTTGAAGGTTTTGAACTGCTTGAGATTCACCGCCGAATCGTAATCGTAACTGACTTGAAGGGCATTGCTGCACGCCATCAGGAATACACCCGCCACAACCGCCATGCCAGCGGATTTTATCAACTTCACTATGGTTTTCATTGTGTTTTTGAACGTTTGGTTATGTTACATTACTCTGACAGTTTCAGGGGGTAATTGGTTTAAAAGACCGCGAAACATCTATTAAACTTGTAAACAAATAAAATTGATATATCGATCGACAAAATTACTTATTTCGGTGCATTTCAAACGTTTGCATAGCACTCAACCCCTCTATTTACTTTACCGCAGTCCTGCCTCGTCTGTTGCAGCGGCGTATTGAAAATAAACCGGCCTTAAACAAAAACGCGCCCGGAGTTTGCCGGACGCGATGTACTGGGAATATATAAGGGACCACGAACTTTAATGAGGTATCCTAGACATGCTTATAGTCTGGATGTTTGTAAGGAGCCCGGTAAGAACGGGCCAGTAACGCATTCGCCTCTCTATCTCCCACAATTTCGCGCTTTATTGGGTCATAAACAATCGAACGGCCTGTTTTCATCGAAAGATTTGCCAAAATGCAGCTTGCAGTCGAAATATGTCCCTCCTCGATGTCGGCAACAGGTCTGCCGTTATTCTCTATAGCGCTCAGGAAATCGAGCATATGCAGGCGCGTTGCAGGTGCCGCATTGAGCTCAATCTTGTCCTCTTTTAAATCCTCGGGATATTTTTCCTTTTCGTAAACAACGTCCTTATGGATCTTCTCGCCTTTGCCTTGCGGAATAAAATCGTAAGCCATCGTACTCGCCCAAAGCGTCCCTTTCTCGCCATAGAGTGTAAATGACCATGGATAATCGGGATTGTTTGGCGTGCCCCACGTGCGATGCTGCCAAACGCAGTTCAACCCGTCGTATTCGAAAATGGCTGATTGCGTGTCGGATATATTGGACTTGCCTTCTTTCTGCACATAAATACCGCCCGTCGACGTGATTTTCTTTGGCCAGCCCAGTTTCAGCATCCAGCGCACCGTGTCGAACATGTGCACGCACATGTCTCCGGTAATGCCATTGCCATATTCCATGAACGTCCGCCACCAGCGCACATGCGGCGAGCCGTCGTATGGGCGCAGGGGCGCGGGCCCTGTCCATTTTTCATAGTCAAGGTATTCCGGAACGGCTTCTACCGGCGGATTACCATTGGCCCGCATGTGGTAATAGCAGCACATTTCGACGTGGGAAATCTTGCCCAGCAAGCCTGCGTCGACGATGTTTTTCTTGGCGTCGATCAAATGCGGCGTACTTTTCCGCTGCGTTCCCACCTGTACTACCTTCTTGTATTTGCGGGCTGCGGCAACCATCGCTTCACCTTCCAGCACGTCCACGCTGATGGGCTTCTGTACATACACGTGTGCGCCGGCCTTCACTGCGTCGATCATCTGCAATGCATGCCAGTGGTCTGGCGAGCCGATAAGTACAATATCCATTTCATTTTCAGCAAGCATTTTCTGGTAATCACCGTACAACTTAGGCGTCTTACCTGACTTCTGCCGCTGGCTCACCAGTTTACCCGCTTCGTTCAATTGGTTTTTATCCACATCGCACAACGCGATCACCTCCACGGGCGCTACCTGAATCAACCTGAAAAGATCACTTTTGCCATACCAACCCGTACCGATTAATCCCACGCGCCAGGTTTTCGCTGGGTTCATCAGGTCCATTCCCTGCGCTCCGAAAGTGGAAAGTGCCAATGCAGCCGTGGCCCCGTGGAGAAAGCTACGGCGGTTGATATTGAAAGTGTTCATCAGTGATTTGATTGGTTTTAGGAAAACTGGCAAATGCCATTCGGAGGTAAAAGGGCAAGGCGCCGCCCGTTTTACTTTTAAGGGGAGATTATTTTACATTTGTTACACATACTCCGCTCAACTTCCTGCATTCGATATGGTACCTGTTATCTCCCGATTGTATGGATTTAGAATTTTATCCTTTAACTGCAAGAGAAAACCGTCTTCTTTTCGAGTTTGAAAGTATAAGCGAACAAAAGCGGATTTCAAAACGTGTCACATTTGCTGCTTTACCCGATTCCCCCTCCGTCTTCAACCTTGCGCTGATGGATCTTGATCAGTATGGAGCAACCACTGATGTCACTGTCAGCAACAATTCGGACATGCCCAAAGTAATGGCAACCGTGATCCAATGCGTATTTTTGTTTCTGGAAAAATACCCTTCGGCTACCGTATACATCACAGGCAATTCTCCTGCACGTACTCGACTGTACCGCGCTACCATCAGCAGAGAGATTTCAAAAGCGAAAAATTTTATCGAAATTTATGGAATGGACGGCTGGCAAATTGAGCCATTTCGCTCTGGTAAACACTATGACGCGTTCTTAATTAGAAGACTATGAAAAGTACATTGAATAAAAGTGAAAGAAGACGCCCTCGGGAGGTAGTTACCTATCCATCCGTTGAAGCATTCACCCAAGCCAAGCTTGAACAGGCCATGAAACTTCTGGAAGGCGCGGATTTATCTCCTATCTTCGGTCCAGGTTATGAATGTTTTTCTTTTAAAACTCCCCCACATTCTCCTTCGTCACCAGCTGAAAAGGAATAATCACCTCCTTATCAAATGCCTCTTTTTTAGCTGCTTTCACTGCCGTTTCTATCGCTTTTCCGCCCTGTTCTTTGGCATTCTGGAAAACTGTGGCGTCCAAGGTTCCCTTTTTTACAGCTTGTAATGCATCCGGAATAGCGTCTACGCTAACCACTAGTACTTTGCCTTTTAAGCCTGCGGCTTCCAGTGCTTTCACGGCACCCATGCCCATTTCGTCGTTTTGAGCAAAAATGGCGTTGATTTTATCGCCGTAGGATTGGATCCAGTTTTCTGTGAGGGACATTCCCTTGGCGCGGTCCCATTCGCCGGTTTGCTCGGCGAGCAGTTTGAGGCCTGGATTGGCTTTCAGGATTTCCTTCGCCCCGTTATCGCGCCGGATCTGCGCGGCCTGGCCCATGAAGCCGTGTATCATCAGCACGTTGCCTTTTCCTCCCAGCTTTTCGGCAATGTATTTCATGGCTATGCGCGCCGACTCGGTATCATCCGAGCCTACAAATGCCGTGGGCTTGGCAGAAGTTTCGGAATTGACATTGATAATGGGAATCTTCGCATCCATCGCCAGTTTGATCGCCGGCGAGCTTGCTTCCACTTCGCAGGGATTCATGATAATCGCGTCCACTCCCTGGCCGATAAAGCTTTCCACCTGCTCCACCTGCTTCAACGCAGAGCGCTCGGCGTCGACGGTGATCAATTCTACGCCCATCTCCTTCGCCTTCGCCTCCATTGCGTCGCTCACATTCACGATAAACTCATTCTGCATGCTCAGCATCGTAGCGCCGATCACCAGTTTTTTCCCTCCATCCGATCCCGTCTCTTTGTCAGACGATTGATTACAGCCCGCCAAAAGGACTGTCGCGATGAATGTTGCGAAAATTGCGTTGCGTTTCATAGAGTTATCAGCGGTAGCCCGTCAGTTTATGTTTTAATATTAAAATCATTTTCAAATCCCACTTCTCCATCCTCCCCTTCTTCCCTCCCCCACCTTTCCTCCTTCAATCAATCCTTCTTCCCAACCCCATCCAGCACCACGGCGCCGATAATGATCACACCCATTACCACCTGCTGGTAATAGGAGGTTACATTCAGCAAATCGAGGCTGTTGCTGATTACTCCTATCAGCAAGGCGCCGATCAATGTGCCTGTCATGGTTCCCGTGCCGCCCGAGGTGCTGGTACCGCCGATTATCGCAGCCGCGATAGCATCCAGCTCGAAGCCGGCACCGGCATTGGGCTGACCAGTCGTGATGCGCGACGTAAGCAAAATACCTCCTAACGCAGAAAGCAGCCCGCAAATCGTATATACCCACATCTTGACACGGCTCACACGTATACCTGACGCACGCGCAGCAGGCTCGTTGCCCCCTACCGCGTACATATAGCGTCCGAGAATCGTTTTATTCAAAATAACCGAACATACCGCGAATGCAATGAGCAGAATAATGATAGGAAATGGAATTCCGCCAATATTACCTCCTCCGATGAAATTGAATGAATCGGAAAGATTTGATACCGGCCTTCCCTTACTGAGAATCAATGCGAGCCCTCGCCCGATTGTCATCGTTCCGAGCGTAACTATGAATGGAGGGACTTTGCTTTTGGTAACCACCAGCCCGTTGAATGCACCCATGGCAGAGCCGGCTCCCAGTCCGACGAGCAGCGGCACCACGAGCGGATAAGTATCGGGGTGAGCGAATGTCGCGGCGGCTACGCCTGTTACCGCTACCATCGAGCCAAGCGAAAGGTCGATTCCCCCGGTGATGATCACAAAAGTGACACCAAATGCTAATAATGCGTTGATTGACACCTGATTACCAATGATCAGCAGGTTCGAAACGGTAAAAAACTTCGGCGTACTCAACGCCAGCACCAGGCATATCAATGCAAATGCGAAAAAGATGCCGTACTGGCCTAATTTGGAGAGCTTGTTCATTCGTTTGTTGGGTATTGTGCCGTGGTTCGGTTTGACCGCCGTTTGCTTCTTTTAAATTTCGATTCGTATGTAATCTGCATTACATGTCGGCGGTCAGTGGTCGGCCGTCGCCACTCCGCTCACGCTACCGCATACCGCATAATCAACTCCTGCGTCGCTTCCGCCCTGGAAAGCAGCGCGGTTTGTTTTCCTTTGGATAAAACCAGAATCCGGTCGCTGAGTCCCAGGATTTCCGGCAGCTCCGATGATATCATGATGATCGCCATGCCCCGATCGGCCAGGCTGCGGATCAGTTTGTAAATTTCAAACTTGGCCCCTACGTCCACGCCGCGGGTTGGCTCGTCGAGGATAATGATCTCAGGCGAGGCAAGCAGTACTTTGCCGATAACGACTTTCTGTTGGTTCCCTCCACTCAAATAAGTGACGTGCTGATCAGCCCCGGCTGTCTTAATCTTCAAATCGGCAATCATTTTTTCGGTGACCGATTGTTCGCTGTGTGTATTGATAAAACCGCCTTTGCGGTGATTTTTCATGCTCGAAAGTGTGATATTGCTCTTTACCGACATCCTTGGAATAAACCCAAGTCCTTTCCTGTCCTCGCTCACATATCCGATTCCCCGGTCGATGGCCTCGCGTGGCGTACGTGCGCAAAACGGCGATTGTTTGATCGAGATCTCTCCCTCATCCCATTGATCCAGCCCGAATATTGCTCTCGCTATTTCAGTTCTTCCCGCACCCATCAGCCCCGCTAACCCCAGTATTTCGCCGGATTTTACTTCAAAACTGATATTTGAAAACTTACCAGCCCTGCCCAGGTTCTGCACCGAAAGTACTTCCCCCCCTGCCGGCTGCGTTGCTTCCGGAAACATCTGATCTATTTCTCTTCCCACCATCATGGCGATCAATGCATTCTGATCCAGATCGGCGGCACTTTTCGTGCCGATGTATTTCCCATCCCGGAGCACGCTAATGGTATCCGAAATCTGGAATATCTCATCCATTTTGTGGGAAATGTAAATAATACTAACACCCTGCGCTTTCAGATCACGGATAATCTGGAATAATGTACCGACTTCCTTATCTGAAATAGCCGAAGTAGGCTCATCCATGATGATTACTTTCGCGTCGTTCGAAACAGCCTTCGCAATCTCGACCATCTGCATTTGCGCCACGCTGAGGTGTTTCATTTTCGTCTTTGGCGCGATGTCAACACCCATCCGGTCAAGCAATGCGCCCGCTCGCTGGTTTATTTCCGAATCATTCAACCAGCCGGAAAGCAGTCCTTTTTTACCAGAAACCTCCCTTTCCCTTCCCAGGAAAATATTCTGTGCCACGGTCAGTTCGGGAATAATCAGGATTTCCTGATGGATCATGGAAATACCTTTTTTCAAAGTCTCATTTACATTGTTACCGATCAGGTTTTCGCCTTCCAGCAAAACCTCCCCCGAATCGGGCGCAACCAATCCGATCAGTATTTTCATGAACGTCGATTTCCCGGCCCCATTTTCACCCATTAAGGCATGTACTTCGCCTTTTATCAGGTCAAAATGGATATTGTCCAGCGCTTTCACACCGGAGAATGACTTGGAAATTCCCTTAATCCTCAGAATGTAGTCGGACATAGCAGTATCGAAACTGAGGCTTTAACCTATCCCGCAGGAATGGTCAAAGCCTCAGATTATGAATGCGTTATTGGATTAGCCTTCCCAATGTACGCCGGTATCTTTCCAGCTTTTGGAAGCCGCCGAATCCAATACCGCTTCACACACTTTCTGTGTTTCGTAAGCGTCACGGAAAGTCGGTGAACAAGGCTTGCCGGTTTGCAGGCTTTCGAAGAAATCGGCTGCCTGGTGGATGAACGAATGCTCGTAACCAATGCTGGTCCCGGGAATCCACCATCTTTTCATGTAAGGCTGATCGCTGTCGGTGACAAGGATCGATCTCCATCCGCGAACGATCGACTCGTCGTTGTGATCGAAGTATTCCAGGCGGTTCAGATCATGCAGGTCCCAGCGAATCGATGCATGTTCACCGTTGATTTCAAAAGTATAAAGCGCCTTATGGCCGCGTGCGTAACGCGTAGACTCAAAAAGGCCAAGTGAGCCATTGTCGAAATGGCAGTGGAAGATACAAGCGTCGTCGATGCCCACTTTCTGAACCTCGCCGGTTCCGGTGTGCTTACGCTCTTTGATGAATGTCTCAGCCACGGCCGAAACGTCCTTGATACCGCCATTGATCCACATTGCTGTGTCGATACAATGCGCCAGCAAATCGCCGGTTACGCCGGAGCCTGCTGCGTCCACGTCGAGGCGCCAGGTAGCGGTTCCACCTTGCGGCACATCCGGGCTGATCGTCCAGTCTTGCAGGAAGTTCGCGCGGTAATGGAAAATACGTCCCAGTTTACCTGAATCCACAATTTGCTTCGCCAAGGTCACGGCCGGAACGCGGCGGTAGTTGTACCAGACAGTATTTTTAACTCCCGCTTTTTCAATGGCTTCCACCATTGCCTTCGCTTCCGCGAGCGTACGTGCGAGAGGCTTTTCGCAAAGGATCATTTTTCCCTTCGCAGCCGCCGCCAATGCGATCTCGGCGTGGGTATCATTCGGTGTACAAATATCCACCGCGTCGATATCGTCGCGCTCGATGATCCTGCGCCAGTCGGTTTCGTACGATTCGTATCCCCACTGCTCGGCGAAGGCCTTCACTTTCTCCTCGTTACGGGAGCAAACAGCCGCCAGCACCGGGCGGTATTCGAGCTCAGGAAAAAAGTCCCCGATCCTTTTATAACCATTGGTATGCGTGCGGCCCATCAAACCGGAACCGATCAGTGCTACACGAATTTGCTTTTTTTCTGACATAAGGTTTTGTTGGTTGGGGCTTTAAGCGATTCGCTTCGGGCCCTAGGTTTTTGGAATATACTTTTGACCATGGACGATGGACCATAGACCATGCGTTTGCTAGTCCATATCATGCCCCATGGTCGGCGGTCTATGGTCTGTAATCGAAAACCATTACGCTACCCACCCATGCGCATTGCGCACTTTCACGAGCGCAGCGAGGATGTCGTTCCAGGTTTGCTGCTTGTACATTACCTCGTTGGGGAACATGCAGCCATCCCAGCAAATATGGCGGAACGCTCTCGTAGGTTCGCCTTTTTCGTCGCGGAGCCAGAATCCGGCGTGGTGCACGATGTCGAGCTTGCCGTTTGGATCGGTAGCCAGACAGTGGCGGCCGGTTTTGTCGTGCGAACCGGTGCCGTGAACGGTGCCGTCGTTTTGTGCTACGTGGAAATCGATGGTCCACGGACGAAGCGCAGCGGTCATTTTCTTGAAGGCTTCATCCAATGTGGCCCGGTCGTTCCACTGGAAATCTGCGGGCAAAATACGATCTTCCGGTGCATTGTAGCCGAGCAAATAAAGGAATGTATGTGACATATCGGCTTGGAAACCTACATTCGGGCGGTCTGTCGCTTCGAGCGTATCGATCATAGCTTTCCAGCTATGCATACCACCCCAGCAGATTTCCCCCTCCGCAGCCAGCCTTTCACCGAAATCAGCGGCAACGTCGGCAGCACGTCTGAAAGTCTCGGCAATTTGCTTGGTATTACCTGTGGGATCAGCCGACCATGCTTCCGGCGAAGAAGCCGAATCGATGCGGATTACGCCTCCCTGCCTTACACCGGCATCACGGAGTTGCTTCCCAAATTCACATGCCTTGCGGACCTGCTCCACAAACGTATCGCGTGCCTCCTTGCTGCCCATTGCAGAACCAGCCCAAACGTTGGCTACAAGGCTGCCGGCTTCGAGGTTATACCCAGCCAGCTTATCCGCCAGGCGTTTACCACCGTCGGCGCTATTCAGATATTCACCAATATGCTCGTCGAAAAGACCGATATCGACACCGTCGAATTTCACACCGTCCACCTCGGCAGCGGCAGTTTTTTCCAAAAGCGTATCAAAAGGAATGATCGGTTCCGAATCAGAACCTTTGCCCACGATGCCAGGCCATGTGGCGTTGTGGAGTTTAGGGAAATTATTTTCAGGCATGGTTTGAGGAATTTATGGTGGGGGACTTCGGCCGTCGGCCGAAAGCCGAAGTTTATTTACAATACTAGGTCAGGGTTGCCCGGACCGAAGTGCTTCAAGATCACAATAGGATCTGTTTTCGAAGGGTTGCTGATCACTACGCCTTCGACCGCAGCAGCTTCGCTTACGAAGTACTCGTCGTTGGTTAACTGTCCATAGCGGATCAATGCAGGGGTTTCGATATCCCACACACCGAATTTTCCATGTCCCTGCATTACAATCATTCCGTATGCAGCAGCGTCAGTAATGGTAACAGTCTGTCCTGGAAAAACGGTAAGTTCCTTGGCACTGTAAGCCTCGTTTTTATAGCAAATCCAGTTTTCGCTATATCCTTCTTCGGCCATCACAGCGACATCTTTTACCGGTTTGGGGCGCATGAAATGCTTCTCCATTAAATTAGGATTTACGTTCAAATCCCAGTCGATCACTTCCATCAACAGGTCATAATCGCCTATTCTGTCTTTCGGCGTTCCTTTCCAAAGCAACTCTTCCGGAATCACCGCCTCGTTGACAAGCGATTGATACATCGCAAAAATATCCGATGCTTTTTGAGGCTCATAGGTACACAAGCTACCCGGCGCATGCAACATGCCAGGAGGCACATCCCAGCCTGTTCCCGGCTCCAGACGAAACGCCTGGGAGTAATTGGTAATCTTGTTGTCACCTTTGGTGAAGTTCATCAGACATTCTTTGATCTGCTCTTTGGTTGTACCGGGAGCGATTCCGATGAATGTGTATGGAAAATCACCACCGTGATTGTTCAGTTGAGGCGGGAAATAGTAGGCTTCCGGCTTTCCATTCTGGCCCACCATAGCGGCGTGCTCATCTCTGTGGTGAATGTGATGCGGAAGTGGCCCCATATTGTCAAAAAACTTGGAGTACATGGGCCAGCTCTTGTATTGATCCCAAAGTCTGTCGCCTATAATCTGACCTTTCAGCTCTTCTACCGCGTCCCGCAATGTCACTTTTTGAATCCCTGATTCATCTTCCAAAACGATTTGGCTCAAACCTTCATTTTCACCTGTAAGCGGCCCGTTTTCCGCAGGAGTTGTGGATGACAACCAGCGCTCATCGATACCACCACGCTCTCCACCCAGCACGTAATAATCGTCGGGGTGCAACTTGATCCTGCGGCCAGGAACGCAAAACGAACGCGGCACCCATGTCGGAGCCAGACGTAAAATTCCCTTCCCCTGCTCCAACGCCTTCTCAGCTATACTTGAAAGTCCCATTGTTTTTGTATTAAAGAATTGGTTTTTGGTATACTTAGTTAAAATTTTCACTGTGTGTTAATGTACTGTCGTTCTTGTCGTCCTGAGCGGACCGGGCCGCTCAGGGGGACAGTATCGCTACACATTCACCTTTAATTCAAATTCTTCGATTTCTTCCCTCGCAGTCAATACGCTCAGTTCCAGATCATATTCCCGCGTTTCTTCCGGTTCCAGAAAAATCAACGTTCCGTCTTCCCTTGCCTTGGCCTGCCCGGAAAGCGGGTGCGTACTCGGCTCGATACCCGTTACGTATTCCCCTTTGCCCCAATGTTGCCAGTTGGCCAGCCAGGGCAACTGTTCTTTTTTGAATTTCAATGCCACGGCCAATCCGAGCTTCGCATTGTGCAATCCACAAATGCTATCTCCGAAAATGTCGGCGTCCACATCAATTAAGGCTACTTCTTCTCCGCTTCCCAAGTGGCTTTCCAGCGGTGCCGGGGCTTTTTTGAATGCATTACCTTCTTTGAAAATCTTGGCATTCTCTTCAAAGCGCGGGCGCCATTGGCCATTCCAGAGAATGTCGGTACCCTCGTCCACGATCGGCCATCCGAAATTAAAATGGTACAGCAACATATGCGGCGTGGCGGTATTGGCTTTGTTGATCACCTCATCGTGAATGCGCAGTTTTGGCTCTCCCAACGTGGCTGAAATCGTTCTTTTCAATTCCAAACTTGGTCCGAAAGGCCGCGTTTCACGGATAATGCCGGTAATGCTCATATCGTATTTCCCAGCGCGCAAGTCTGGCTGAACGATCGAAACGATTTCCGCAGGCTGATTACCGATCAAACCATGTAATCCGCGGTCGCCGAAACCGTCAGACTCCGGCCCGCCCGCGTGTGAGAGGCCACAAGTAGTAAGCAGCCCGCCGCCAAATGTGCGGAGCCAGTCAATGCCTTTGTCAGAAAACGGTTGCGGATAGGTAATGCCGCCGTGACTGATCCACGCAAGGCTATGCTGGTTATAAAACGCCTCGGCAATATCCATCGCCCTGTCGATCACCACCTTAAAGCGCAAACCGCCCCCGGTATTGATCCACGCAATGCGGGTACCGCGACCAGCGCCATTGTCCAGCACTGAAGTTTCGATACCGCCTACTTGTGCGTGGTTCGAAACTTTTACTTTCCAGTCTTCCACTAGCTTTTCAATGCCTTTCGAATCGCCGATCTCCATTATATCTTAATTAAACTACTAATTATCTAAACCTCAAAAAGGCGCAAAATGCCTGGCTTTAATGCTTTTAACTCAAAAAATGGGAGGTCAGGCTACCGGTGCGCTAGTCAGCCAGTTTCTCACTCTTGCATTGAAATCTTCTGTATTCTCAAAATGGAACGCGTGCCCGAGCTTGTCGTACAAAAACAGCTCGGCACCCGGAATGCCACCGGCGACCTCTTCCGCCATCCATACCGGCGTAAAAATATCCTCCCTGCCGCCTATGACCAGTGTCGGGGCGTTGATCTTACCCAGTTCCGGCAATGCATTGTGGTTAATGCAGGCAGCCGCCTGCCCCTCCAATCCGTGCAATGGCTGCGGGAATGGGTTGAATGCATCTACACTACGGCCATTTTCGAGGTCCTCGTGTTGTTTCGCATCGTCCCACGACGATTTCGAAAAGATCAGCAACTGAATATACAAGCTGAACTCCTCCGGCCTGAAACGGGCCTTGGCATTCATAATATGTTGGAAAAGGCCCTTGGCATAATTGTCGCAACGCGCCCACGGGCACATTAACACGAGCGATTTGACCTTGTGAGGATGCCTTATCGCAAGTTGCTGCGCGATGGTACTACCCATGGAGCAACCGATCACATGCACGTTTTCCAAACCCAAAGAATCGAGTAAGCCGGCATAGTCATCCGCCATTTGCTCGGTAGAATACGGTCCGGCCGGTTTATCTGTCAGCCCTACACCACGATTATCGCCGATAATGCAGCGGAAATGATGCTTCCAGTCGGCAAGATGCACATTCCATACCGCGCCCGGCGCCGTTATGCCCATAATCAGGAGCAGAGGCTCGCCGGAACCGCGTTCTTCGTAGTAAAAGTTGATACCGTTGGTTTTTATTGTGGGCATGGGGAGATGCTATTTTAGTGCCGGAATCAACTCCTGCTGAATCCACTTCCCGTCGTGCAATGTCACGAAATCGGGGTCTTCGAGGGCTTCCTCGCCTTCATCTTCGCAGATGATCCAGCCTTTGTAATTGATGTCTTTCAGCCACTGGGTTACGCCGGGCAGATCTACCTTACCATTACCCATTAATGTAAACTCAGGGTTGCCGTCCCAGTCCTTATAATGCACATGGTTGATCAGCGACTGATATTCCTTCATTTTCGTGAGCGGATCCATGCCACCGTTGATGATATGGCCTACATCGGGCGTCCAACCGGTTACCGACGCATCCAGGCCTTCAAGAACGATCTTGTAATCTTCCTCGGTACGGATTATGGAGGTATGCGGCGAGTTCGGATGGTAGCTACAAGGCACGCCTTTGTCGGCGGCACGGCGCGAAACGGTGTTGACGATGTTCACGAGGCGCTTTTGGCGCTCTTCGATGTTATGCCTGCCGGCCGGGATCTGTACTGTGTTCAAAACCGCACCCGGGAAGCGTTGCAGCACACGGATGGCGTGGTCCGCCACTTCGCGTTCGCGTTCGGTCTCTTCGGACTCGTTCCAGTCCAGTGCGAGGGCCAATGCGGCGAGTTCGATACCTTGTTCTTTCAGTTTGGCTTCGAGCAGATCAGGGTCCTGAAGATCGCCCATCCAGGTAAAAATAGGTTGAATACCGGTAAAGCCCGCTTTGGCGATGACTTCGATCATGTGTCCTAACCGGCCCTGGTGTGTTTGGCCGCTGTTGCTCATGAACCAGGTGTAAACCTCTGATCCAAAGCGAAATGGAAGTTGCTGAGACATTAAAAAGTTTATTTTCAATTACATAAAAATCACTTCGACTTCTTTTTCACTACCTCGCCCGGCATGATCAGCGAATCCCAACCAGCCAGATCGGAGGGCTTCACATTCGCTTTGTACCCGCTGAAATTGAATGTAGTAGGCTTGTAAGGGCCCACAAATGCAATGTCGTTATTCGGTTTGATAGCATTTTCAAGCCCCAGCCCCCAGAACATCGCATTCACGATCATCCTTCTGAAACCTTCATTCAACAAATCCTCGGACGCGCCATGCGTCGTGGTGAAGGCGCGGCCTTTCCGGCCTCCCTCCATTTGATAATCGCGAATCCAGGCAACCGGTAGCAGTTCTTTCGTCGGATCGGCAGGCGAATCGGCGGTCATGCCATTCAGCACCTGGCCTTTTGCCAGCACAGTTCCTTTGGGCGCTGCCGTATAACCTCCCGACTGAACCCACATATCCTTCACGCCCCGCATGATCGGATGCTTCGTCTGTGTTTCGTCGATGACGATTTTAGAGGATTGCTTATGGTTCGTCCCATAATGCGACACCCAGGTTTCACCCAAAATATGTTCGCCGAAACCGTCTTTCCATTCCGTTTTTGGCCCCTTATAGTTCCAGGTATAATGCTCCCATTTCGGGTCATTTTTAATTTCAAATGCATGTGTCGACGTGCGGAACGCTACGATGGGCCCTCCTCGTTTGAGGTAGTTCTCGAAATGCTGCATTTCCTTGTCTTCGAAATGCGCGAAACGCATAAAAAGCACCATCAAGTCGGCCTTATCGAGCACGTCGAGGCCTTTTACATTGGAACTACCCGGGTAAATGTAGCCATTCGAGTCGAGCGCGTACACGACCGTACACGTGAACCCGTAGCGCCTGGCCATAATCCGCGCCAGTGCGGGAAGCGATTCTTCGCCGCGGTATTCGTGGTCGGTGGCAATAAAAACGATGTTTTTACCCACCCCCGGCCCTTTGTCGCCTTTGTACACGACCCGGTGTTTCGCGGGATCGTCCTGTGCATTGGAGCCGAAAGTGATCAGTGCAATGCCGAACGCCAGCATTGATTTCAATAGATTCTTCATAAACCCGGACTAAAAAAGGTGGTTGATCAAAGCCCGTGTTTCAGGCCCATTTCGCGGATAAATTTGTAGCCGTTTTCGGCAATGTCCCACGGCTCATTGAATTCTCGCCACACGCCGATTGCATTCGCAAAACCGGGATCGTTCCGCGAAAATGCCTCGATCGTCAGCCAGCCATCGTATTTAATAGCCGCCAGCGCCGCGAAAGCATCATCCCACTTCACCTGCCCGGTTCCCGGCGTGCCGCGGTCGTTCTCACTGATGTGTACGTGCGCCAGCACCGGTGCGATCGTCTGCAAGCCACTCAAATAGCTTTTCTCCTCGATATTGGAATGGTGGGTGTCGAACATCGCCCGAACATTCGGATGGTCTGCGGCCTTTACGAGTTTGAGCAGCTGCTCCATGGTATTGCACAGGTAGCATTCGAAACGGTTAAGCGCTTCGAGGGCAAATGTGATGTTGGCCTGTGCGGCGTAATCGGCAGCCGCATTCAAAACTTCACCCGCCAATGCATATTCCCGATCTTCGGCCGGGCGGTTTACAAAAACAGTATGTGCCGAGTGGAAAGGTCCGCAAATGACTTTGGAATTCAGGTCATGGGCACGGTCAACAGCCCATTTGATTTTGTCCAAAGCTCTTCCCCGAACCTCCGCTGATTCGCTCACCGGATTTTCGTCGGCACCGACCGTCATTACCGCCGTAGTTTCAAGGCCCAAGTCTTTCACAAAACTGCCCATCCGTTGGTAAGCCGCGGCTTCCTGGGGGCCTAAATAGAACTCGACACCGTCGTACCCAATCGTTTTCAGTCGTTCGATGATCGGAAACAAGTCATCCGAAACTGCCGCCGTCCAGGCCAGCACATTAAATCCGATTTTATTCATAGTAGGCATTAAGCCGACGGCCAACAGCCGACAGCAGATGTTTGATTAATATTGTTTGATGCGCAGGTCTTTGTATTCCACTTTCATTGGTGGGCCTACATGTACCTGTACACCTAAAAGGCCTTTTTTGGCTCCATTTACCGTGTCATTGTCGGTAACATCACTCATGAGGACGCCATTGATGTAGTGTTGGAGATGATTTCCCTTCACTACGAGGTGGAAAGTATTCCAATCTTCACTTTTGATCAATGTCTTCAAAGAATCGGAAGAACCGAGCGAGCCTACCACTTCGAAGCCTGTCCAAGCATTTCTCGCCACGTTCTTGCGGATAGCTTCCGGTGTTTTTTCGCCTGTATATTCCTTGATGACCGTTTTCTGGCCGCGGTAGGCCAATGTGGTACGCTTGCGCTCTTCGTAGTTCTGGCCGGTGTAGTTGTTTTTGCCATCGATATCGGCCTGGTAGCCTTTCAATGCAAAAGGTACGTCGGTCAACTGTTCGCTGCGGTAGTTGATACCGGAGTTACCGGCAGCCGCGATCTTGAAGGAGCCCTTTAATTCGAAATCTCCCGGCTCGCCGCCTTTCCAAATGATGAATGAGTTGGTTTTTAAAAGCGTTTCAGGAGTTATTTCCCCCACGAGGGAGCCGTTTTCGGCACGCCAGTATTTCGGATCCCCGTCCCAGCCTTTCAGTGTTTTTCCGTCGAAGATGGATTTAAAGCCTTTTTCGGCTTTTTGGGCAAAAGTATCGACCTGGCTGGTGAGGGTCATCACGGCGGCCAGAAGCATTCCGGCCTTGATAAATCTGAAACTCATTTTTGATCGCATTTATAGGTTTAGTGACTTCTGAACAACTGACTTCCCTTACTTCAAGAATTATTGGGGCATCAACCTCCTCTTAAAAAAGCAGAAATTAATATCCAAAAATTCCTAAAAATATCTGATGGACTATCCTGTACTGACCTGCTACCGGCGCGAAGCTCTTGCTTCGTACCAACGCATTAGGGCAGCGGATCGCCAGGGGTTTTGGCAGCGGGATCGTATACCGCCACTCCTACGCGTGAATCGGCGCAGCCATAGTAGAGGAGCCATTTCTTTTTGTAATACACCATTCCTTCAATGAAAACCGTCCCTGCTACGTACTGGCCGCTCTTTTCGAACGGTTCCATCGGGCGGAAAAACGGCGCATCGAGGCGTGCAAGGACTTTGGTAGGGTCATTTTTATCAAACAATACCTGACCGGCGCAGTAGCTGTTCGGCGTAAAACGTTTGTCGCCGTCTTCGCCTTTGTCGTTTTTACCATTATAAAGTAATACAATTCCCTTGTCGGTCAGGATGGCCGGGGGGCCGCATTCGGTGAGGTTGCTGTCGAAGTAACCTTTTCTTGGCGAAATCAGATTGACGAGCTCGCCTTTGCTATCGACCACCGGTTCCCAGTTGATGAGGTCGGTGGAGGTGGCTATATTCACATTTGCCTCTCCAAAATAGAGCCAGTATTTGCCGTTTATTTTTGCGATCACCTGCTTATCTCCAACCAATTTGGTCACAATAGAGCCGGATTTTGTCCAAATGTTGTTGAACTTGCCATGATAGGCCTCCCTGAAAGCGGGCCCATATTTCTCCCATTTGAGCAAATCGCGGGACGTAGCGACTCCAAGGCGCGCCTTGTCCTTGTTCCATTGGGTATAAATCACGACGTACAACCCATCTTCTGTTACAGCCACACGCGGGTCTTCGCAGCCGCCGGGCCATTCATTAGCCTTCTGACTGTCCTCAGCAGGAAACAGCACCGGTTCTTTTCTCCTTTTGAAATGGATCCCATCCTCACTTTCGGCGTAGCCGAGGCGCGAAGTACGCATACCAATCGCCTTGCCGGCCTTATCCTCCGCGCGGTAGAGCACCACGATCTTGCCGTTTTTGATAGCCGCAGCGGGATTGAATGTATCATTCGACTCCCAATCGACATGCCGCTTTTTCATAGGGCAAAAGAAATGCGAGGTGCTGTCGGGAGATATCACGGGATTCACGCCGGCTGGTCGTTTGAAACCACCGATAGTCCAATCGGGTAGTTTGTTTTCGGTTTGGGCAAATGTCTGCCCTGTGAAGATCGATGTGCATATAGCCAGGCCGGCGATAAAATTTTTCATAGATTTTCTATCAGTTATCAAATCATACCTCTCAAATATAAGGCTCTGCGGGCAATAAAAAATCCGGTCTGATTGCTCAAACCGGATTTCATGCCTTTTAAATATGCGTTGATTATTTGTTCGCTACCAGATTTACATCGAGTGTAAAATCATTTTCGATCGCCTTGTCTCCGAGGTTTTCGAAGAAGTTGGTCGAGCGGAATTTGATATCGTATTTGGTACGATCGATCGCTACTTTCGCGTTGGCAGTCACCTTTTTAGCATCGGCTGTAACGGTTGCCGGGAATTTCACATCCTGGGTAATCCCTTTGATCGTCAGCTTGCCGGTTACATCATATGCATTTCCGCCTTTTGGCGTCACGGTAGAAATCACGAGCTTAGCCTGCGGGTGTTTTTCAACTGAGAAAAAGTCGTCGCTTTTGAGGTGATTGGTAAGCTTGCCGTTCATTTCCTTGTCGGTCACATCGGTCACAACGAGTGATTTGATGTCGGCCACAAAACTACCTCCTTTGAGCTTGTCGTTATCCACCACGAGTGTGCCGCTTTCCAGAGGCACAGTTCCGGCATGCGTTCCTGTCACTTTTTTAGCGCCCCAATTAATAGTGCTTGCCTTGGGATCCACCTTCAAAGTTTTGTCGGCAGCATTCTTTCCAGGACCGTTGGCAATTGCAGCAACATTGAAAAGCAAACCAGCTGCTGCGAGTACAAACATTCTTTTCATAATAATTTCAATCGTTTAAAGTGTAGAAGAATTGTTTTGAAAGATATAAAGAATAAAAAGTACTTAACAAATCATTAACAGGCTTTAACAATCCTATACGTCGTTTGTCAGGAGCGCGTTGCTTCGCTTTCCAGCAATTTTACGTCATCAAAGCGCTCCAATATCTTCTTACCATCGACCCAGTCTTCGAGCCCCGATACGGCATTGATATGTCCCTTTTTGCCCACATTGACGAAATCGCTTCCCCAGTTCGCGGCAAATACTTTTGACCGGCCTATTGTCGCGTAAATGTCGTTCGTACTCGCTACCACAATCGTTTTGAAAGGGATCGTACGCACAGGTATGGGCGTAAACCCGACGACAAAATTCAATCTTTTCGAAAGTTCGGCATCGGCCGGGGCCACTAATAATGCGCCCTTGATCAGCTCCGAACTAAATTCCTGCGCCCAATGCGCCACGGTAATGCATCCCAGGCTATGCGCAATGAGGATCGTCGGCTCGGTGAGTTCGCCGACCTGCTTTTGAAGCTGCGCAACCCAGTCCTCTTTCACCGGCCAGTCCCAGTTCTCCTGCTGTACGCGGTCGAAACGGTGTGGATATTGCTCTTCCCAGATGGTCTGCCAATGCTGCGAGCCCGAGCTCGCCAGCCCCGGTACGGTCAGAAAGCGCGTACTCATAATACTATCGATTTGATGATCACATCATTTTTTATCCATTACACAACGGAAACCAAGATTGTTGCTCCCGCTCGTCACTTCGCCCTTGCCGCGGCTTCCGGCTTTATAACGAATGCAATAGTCGTCGCTGCAAAGGAACGAGCCTCCGCGCTGGACGCGTTTCACTGCGCCGGGCTCGTCGGGGTCGTAGCTATCCGACGGCCCTTTCGGGTTAGCGGTGGGACTTTTCTGGTAATAATCGGGACGATACAAGTCCTCGCACCATTCCCAGACATTGCCGTCCATGTCGTAAAGCCCGTAAGGATTCGAAGGGAAGGACTTAATGGGCGCTGCCGTAAGATGGCCGTCTTCTTTGGTATTCTTGTCAGGGAAACTTCCCTGATAAATATTCGCAACCCATTTGCCGCCGGGTTTTAGCTGGTCGCCCCAGTAATAGGTGTGATTGCCTTTCCCGCCCTGTGCTGCAAACTCCCATTCTGCTTCGGTAGGGAGCCTCTTACCTGCCCATTTTGCATAAGCGGAAGCATCTTCATACGAAACATGTACCACCGGATAGTTTTCACGGCCTTTGATCGAGCTGGAAGGTCCTTCGGGATGTGCCCAGTCGGCTCCGGCCACGTAATTCCACCATTGCAGCGGGTTATCCAGGCTCACGCGTGAAGGCGTGGGCGTAAAAACCGCCGAGCCGGGAACCAGCTTATCAGCCGGCACACCGGGATAATCGGCCGGGTTCAATGGGCGTTCGGCGACGGTTTTATAATTGGTCGCTTTTACAAAAGCGGCGAATTCGGCATTGGTTACCTCATGGGAATCGATATAATAGCCATTCACGGTTACCTCGTGCATCGGGCGCGCATCGGGAAACTCGTCGGCGCCCATCAGGAATTTTCCGCCGGGAATCCACACCATACCGGTACTATCGCCGGCACCTTCCGTCACCAGGCTTGCACTGCGGATCGCGGCTGCGCGGGAAGGCATACCGTCGGCAATGCAGGCTGCCAGGCTGTCGGCTTTGCGTTTTTCTTCGGCGGTTTGTTTGCTTCCGCAGCTCCACAACGTCACAGCCATCGCTCCTACCAGACCGCAAAAACCTTTTATTGAAAACTCCATATTCCAGAAAACTCGGTTATCCTTTTTTTACTTCTACTTTAAAAACATCCTTCAAAGCCTGTCGCGCAGCGTGGTACCCGCACATCCCATGTACGCCCCCGCCCGGCGGTGTGGACGACGAGCAAATGTAAATGTCTCTGCCCGACGTCCGGTAAGGCGAAATACTCAGTACTGGCCGCGAATACAACTGCCAGATATCCTGAATACCCCCGTTGATATCACCTCCGATGTAATTCGGGTTATATTGTTCCAATGCGCTGGCATTGGTAATGTGTTTTGCTTTGATCACGTCCCTGAAACCCGGAGCATAGCGTTCGATCTGGCTTTCCAGGGCGTCGGTCATATCGCGGTCGTCGCCGTTGGGTACGTGGCAATAGGCCCATGCCGTATGCTTGCCTTCCGGTGCGCGCGTTTTATCAAAAAGACTTTGCTGCGCTACAAGGGCAAAAGGTTTCTCGCCCCGTTTGCCATTTCCTACATTACGTTCATACTGCACAATTTCTTCGAATGTATTCCCCAGATGCACCGTCCCTGCGCTCCTGCATTCCTCGCGTTGAAAGGGTATCGGCTCATCCAGTGCCCAATCGACCTTGAAAATCCCCGGACCCTGCCGGTAGGTTTCGAGACGACGTTTGTACGAAGTACTCAGCCTGTCGCCCGCGATGCGTACCAGCTGTCGCGGCGTCACATCCATTAAGACCGCCTTCGCCGGTGGAAGTTCATTCAATGAGCCCACCATCCAGCCTGTTTGGATCTTTCCGCCGAGCGATTGAAAATACGCCCCCAGTGCGTCCGCAATGCTTTGACTTCCGCCTACGGGAATCACCCATCCTTTAATATGTGCCGCCGCCATGAGCATGATACCAAACGCCGACGTGGCAATATTATCCAGCGGCTGGATCGAATGCGCTGCCATTCCGGCCCATAATGCACGTCCCTCCGCTGTTTTGAACTTCGTGGCAGTCCAGGTCGCCGGGGGCAGTGCTGCTAATCCAAAACCTGCCAGGCGAAAAGGCTCGGCAGGCCATTGCAGCGGCCCTAGCAAATCCGGCAACAACTTCGGGACCGATTCGAGCAAATTGCTCATCCATTTGCGGTAAGTACTCCCATCCGCACCCAGCTGCGCCGCCGTCGATTCCACCGATTGGTCCAATACTGCCACCCTGCCTCCGTCCAGCGGATGTGCCGCGTCGTGAGTCGGTTGAACGAACGTCAACCCGAAATCCGCGAGCGGCAGCTTTGCAAAAAAAGGCGACATCAATGCCATCGGGTGAACCGCCGAGCAAATGTCGTGTCGGTAACCGGGCAACGTCAGTTCCGCTGTACGCATACCGCCGCCAATCGTTTCTTTACCTTCAATCAACAACACCGAAAGCCCCGACTCTTGTAAGGTAATGGCCGCCGCAAGCCCATTCGGACCAGAGCCGACCACTATCGCATCGTATTCGGGAGTACCCACTCCTGGAATATCCACTCGGGTGTCTGCCACGCTGATCAGGGTTTAGCTGTCGCAAGGATCTGCAATGCCTCGTCGTCTTTGTATTCGTTCATTAACGCTTTCAGCTTCGTTTTAAGATCGGTTGTCAGTGTTTCTGTTCCTTTTGTTCCGTAGATATTCGAAACCTCTTTCGGATCTTTTTGCAAATCATACAATTCCCATGAATCGGCACCGCCGTAGAAGTAGGCCAGCTTGTAGCGACTTGTCCTTAGCCCGAAATGCGGGTGTACGTGGTGCGGCTGGGGGAACTCGTAATAGTGATAATATGCCTCTTTCCTCCACGGAATTTGTGCTGCGCGGTTCGCTTTCAACAATGGGAAGAACGATTTGCCCTGCATGTCCGAGGGAGTTTTCACACCTGCGATATTTAGCACGGTAGGCGCCCAGTCGATATTCACCACGAGGTCGCTCACTTTCGTACCCGGTTTGATCACCCCCGGATAACGGATCACAAACGGTGTTTTGAGCGATTCTTCGTAAATGAACCGCTTGTCGAACCAGCCGTGTTCGCCGAGGTAAAAACCCTGGTCGGAGGCGTAGATCACGACGGTGTTTTTAGATAAACCACTTTTATCGAGGTAATCGAGCAACTTACCAATGTTGCGATCGAGCGAATTGGCCGTCGCGAAATAATCACGGAGGTAACGCTGGAATTTCCATTCCACCAGTGCTTTCCCGGTCAGGTTCTTGTCGGTAACTTCTTTTGAAACCTTGTCATAGTAAGCCTTAAAAACCTTTTTCTGCTCGGAGTTCAGGCGTTTGTAGAGAAAATCTGTTTCATAATCCACGCCCACTTTCAGGTCGAGCTTCATGCGCATCGTTTTGTCGATCGTCATATCCTGGTCGGCGGCGGCCTTTCTTCCCTTATAATCATCATAAAATGTCGAAGGCAGCGGAAAAGTCACATCATCATAAGCGCCAAGGTCTTCCAGGGCGGGCATCCATTCGCGGTGCGTGGCTTTGTGTCCGACGATCAGGAAAAACGGCTTGTCGTTTTCACGTTTTTCGAGCCATCCGGTAGCAAACTGGGTAATAAGATCGGAAACGTAGCCTGTGTATTTGGTGGTATCGTTAGGTTGGCCCACGAACTCCGGATTGTAATAATGCCCCTGGTCGGGAAGTACATTCCAGTAATCGAAACCTGCCGGCAGGCTGTTCAAATGCATTTTACCGATCCACGCCGTCTGGTAGCCGTTCTTGCGGAGCGTTTCCGACAACAGCGTCTGGCTGGTATCGAATTTCGTGCGGTCGTTGCGTTTGTAGCCGTTCAGATGGCTGTATTTGCCGGTGAGGAGTGTAGCACGGCTCGGGCCGCATATGGAGTTGGTAACGAGGTTATTGGTAAGCAATGCGCCTTCCCGGGCAATGCGGTCGATATTCGGTGTTTTGGCGATTTTGTTTCCATAGGCACCAATGCCCTGATAGGCGTGATCATCGGAGAATATGAAGATAATATTCGGGCGCTGAGCGGCTTGGCCGAACGCCAGCGTAACCGACACAACCAATGCAACCAGGCCTGAAAAGGCCTTTGAAATCAACTTCGTAGTACGGGTAAGGATAGCAAACATGAAATACTCTATATAATAGGTAGACAAAATAAACTTATGCAAAATCAAATCGCAAGCGTTTTACCGGAATTACTTTGCGAGGCCGGCTCCCGACGGGGTTTAAAATTACAAATTGGAGATTTGTTTTCACTATCCCGCGTTTTTTAAACGCAAAATGCCCGGAACGCTTGGCGCCCCGGGCATTTCAAACCAACGGTTTAGCTTACTTTACCTTTTCATGGAGCGCCTCAGCCGTTTCCAGGTGATGTTTCAATGTCGGCACTTTTCCTGCCGCCCATGCTTTTACATCCGGGTCTTTAGCGTCATTCCCGGCTTCTTCGAACTCGTTGATATCTTCCTTGTGGTCGTCGACCATGAAGGATACGTAGGCTTTATCAAACTCTTTGCCTTTCTTTTCGGCCAGTTCATCGTACTTTTTCTGCTTGTCGTCGCTCAATGTAGCGGGAAGCGTGATGTTTTTTTGAGCAGCGAGCGCTTTCAATTCATCATTGGCTTTCGAATGGTCGGTAACCATCATTTCGCCGAACTTTTTAACGTCGGCGCTTGCCGCATTCATCTTCGCCAGTTCGCCCAGTTTCACCTCCATCATACCGCCGTCGGCAGCTGCCACGGCAAACTCGGAGTCGTCTTCCAATGCAGTCGTATCGAGTTTCGCTTCATTTTGCTCTTCGGCAACTTCCTTGCTGTCCTCAGTCTTGTTGCTGTTACAGGCAGTGAACGCCACGCCGGTGGCCACCAAAGTAGTAGCGGCCATTAGGATACTCAATGTGATCTTTTTCATAACAGGTTTTCATTTTTTGATGATTTGGGTGCTAAAAAGTAAAAAACTGTGCCACCCCATCACAAACCCGTTTGCGGCCGGCACCCGCGGCAGGCACATTTAGTTTTCTGGAAAAAGAATGCATATTTTTGTAGCTATCCGTCGACATCGCGATGTGTTGTTCAGCCATTTTATAACCCCCTCTTCCCCGATTAATGAGCTTCCTTACTCTTACGCGTATTTTGCTGGCCGACGACGACCACGATGATACTTTCTTGTTCCGGGAAGCATTGGAACAGGTCCCGGTTGAGACACGGCTTTCTGTTGCTGAAAATGGTGCGCAGCTCCTCCAATTAATGAAAGGCGCAGATGCGAAGCCGGATATCATATTTCTGGATATGAATATGCCGGTCAAAAACGGGCTTGAATGTCTGGAAGAAATCAGGGGTACGGCCGGGTACGAACAGGTTCCGGTTGTGATCCTCTCGACGTCCGTGGCGCAATACCTGTGGGAATCGGCGTATAAGGGCGGCGCTAACCTCTATATCCAGAAACCGACCAGCTTCAAAGGTTTGATAGAAATCCTTAAAATGTGCCTGCTCGAAAAGGCGGGAACAGCAATGCCGGTGGGGTTGGAACAATTTTTGATTACCAATTAGTCTTAACAGGTTTCAATTTGCATTCAGTATGAGTGAAGCAACTGCTTTCAACACGGAGCAAGACTTATTTTTCAAACAATTAAGACAAGAGACAGCGGAAAGCCACCAGTCACTGGAAGATAACCGACTTTCCAAAGCAATACTCAATCCCTCCGTTTCCATTCAGGATTACCAGACTTACCTGGCCGCTCTTTTCGGAGTGACTGTCGCCTGCGAGGATCAGATATTCCCCGCTATTTCCCACGTTATCACCGACTTGCCCGATCGTTACAAATCGCGACTGATCATCGACGACCTGCTTGCGACGGGTTTTACAGAAGCTGAGATCGACGCATTACCCGTTTATCATTTCGAATTTTCTTCGGTCGCTCAGGCGCTGGGTATCATGTATGTGCTGGAAGGTTCGACGCTCGGCGGAAGGTTTTTATACAAACACACGCATGAAGTGCTGGGACTGAAATTCGAAAACGGCGCTTCCTACTTCTGGGGATATGGTACGCAAACAGGGAACCTGTGGAAAAGTTTCATCTCCGCCCTTACCCAATTTGTCGAAGAGCATGAAGAAAGGGGCGAGGTAATCGCCAGTGCAAAAAATACTTTTACCATCATTGACAATTGGCTGAGGCAAACAGGCGCAGCGAGCGTGACCCGGCCGGTCGTAACTGATCAGCATGAATGAATATTAAGGACATCGTAAATCGCGACATTGTCAATCTGACCAATTGCGAAAGTGAACCCATCCATATACCAGGCAGTATTCAACCCCATGGTTTTTTGCTGGGAATAAAAAAAGGTGATTCGAGGATCGAATTCTGCAGTGCCAATAGTGCCGTATACATCGGCGTCGGCCCTGAAACGTTGCTTGGCAAAGATATTTCGGATATTTTCCCAGGGGAACAGGCCTCGCGATTCGCCATGTACGCCGGCGAAGAGGTTATCGACTCCGCAAAGCCGTTTGTGTTCTCGCTGAACGGGACTTCGTTCAATACCACCGTTCACCAGAGCGGCGGCAATGTGATCATGGAGCTGGAACCGTTCCCCGACGGTACCCTGAACTTGCCGAACCTCTACACGCAGACACGGAATTTCGTGTCGATCATGGAAAAATCCAGCGGCTTGCTGGACCTCTGCCAGGAGATCGCCGATGAAACGCGCGCCATTACCGGTTACGATCGGGTGATGATCTACCGCTTCGACGACCAGTACAATGGAGAGGTGATAGCCGAAAGCCGACGCGAAGACCTGGTTTCGTTTGCTAACCAGAAATACCCGCATACCGACATCCCCGCACAGGCACGCGAACTGTATATCCGTAATCCGCTGCGAATGATCGCGGACATCAGCTATACGCCGGTACCGCTGCTCACCATCGACGATTCTGCTGACAAGGGAAACCATTCCCTGGATCTCAGCCTGTCGATCCTCCGCAGCGTATCTCCCATGCATATCGAGTATCTCAAAAATATGGGTGTAGGTGCGACGTTGACCATTTCACTGCTCCAAAACCAGAAACTTTGGGGTCTTATCGCCTGCCACCATTATGCGCCGAAGATATTGCCACATTATACACGCCTTTCCGCATTGCTGCAGGGCCATTTCCTGACCTCGCAAATAGCGGTACGGGAAGTGGCCGAGGAATACAAAATCAGTGAAGAAGTGGACAAAGCCTTGGTGGAAGCGCTGGCGCTACTGCACGAGACCGAAAACTTCATGGAAGCCAGCCACCGTTCGCCGGCATTGCTGAAACTCGCGAATGCGACCGGCGCCGCCATTTACCATGAAGGCGTCCTGTATACCAACGGCCTGGTCCCCTCAGATTCCGAACTGCTTGATTTATTCACATTTCTCGCAAATGCATACCCCAATCAGGCGTTCGAGACAGACAACCTCTCCGACGTTTATCCGGCCGCGAAAGACATTTCCAAATATGCCGCGGGGGCGATCTACCATTCAATGGTTTCCGGCGAAAATGACGGGATTTTATGGTTGAGGCAAGAAAAAATCGAGACAATCAACTGGGCCGGTAACCCGGATAAGGCTGTTTTACCTAATGAAGACGGCGTACAGCTTTCCCCGCGCAAATCGTTCGAGCTATGGATGGAGATTGTGAAGGATAAAAGTGCCCCGTGGCGCAAATCGGAGGTTAATGCGGCGTCGAGCTTTTCCTATGCACTGCAAAAGCATATTAATTACCGGATTATCAGGGCGCAGGAAGATGAAAACAGTATCCTCAACGATGAATTGCGGCTTGCCAACAAGGAACTGGCCAACCTGAACTGGATATCGACCCACGATCTTAAAGAGCCGCTTCGGAAAATACAGATCTTCGCATCAAGGGTGCTTGATCGCGAAGATCCCGACCTGTCTGTTCAGGTTAAAGATTCGGTTGAAAGAATGCGTTTCGCAGCCGAAAAGATGCAAATGCTGATCGAAGATATCCTGACCTACTCGAAAGCGGGCAGCATGGAAAAAACCTTCGTCCTCACAGATTTGAACGAGGTGCTACGGAATGTACTTTCGGAATTGCAGGATACTATCGATGAAAAAGGTGCTGCGGTTCATGCGGAAGATTTACCCTTCCTTGAAATCATACCTTTCCAGGTACACCAGCTCTTCATTAACCTGATCAGCAATGCGATCAAATTTGTAAAAACCGACGAACGGCCTGCTATCAGAATAACGGCAGACGTCGTCGAAGCGACAGCTGTTTCCCTTGAAAAAACCGCATCTGCCCGATATCACGCCATTGCTTTTCACGATAACGGAATCGGCTTCGAGGCAGAATACGAAAGCCGGATCTTCGATATTTTCCAGCGCCTGCACCCCGCCCACAAGTACCCGGGCACAGGCATAGGTCTGGCGATCTGCAAGAAAATCATGGAAAACCATAAAGGGCTGATTGATGCAAAATCGGTTTTCGGTGAAGGTTCTGTGTTCACCATATATTTCCCGGTTGCGTAACAGCCGATTTCTGTGAGTACATTGTTCCTCAGCTTAGCTGCTCATCGGGCCAGGCTGAGGATTTTTATGTAGTTTAAAATGAATGCAATGCCGCTGACAGGCGGTTTTGAATCGTCTAGCGGTCACCGGCGCGGATTGGTATTAAATTATTAGGATTTGTGGGACAACAAAAAAGTAAACCACATGTCAGTAGCCGCAGCCCCTGCATTAACAACCGACGAGCTTGTCATCACGGCCCGTCAATTTAAAAAACTAAGAAAGAATCCTGCATTGACAGCGGAAGCGGCCGGGCTTCATTATGTCCAGTCTGCCGATGCGCCTGGCTATACCCGCAAAGGAAAAGCACCCCGGTTCTACTATACCGATGCTGCCGGCCTGCGTTGCAAAGATCCCCAGGCGATCAAGCGCATTAAATCGCTGGTGCTCCCGCCCGCCTGGACCAATGTATGGATCAGCGCCGATCCGGACGCACATTTGCAGGCCACGGGAATCGACGCTGCCGGCAGGAAACAATATCGCTACCATCCCTACTGGAACCTCATCAGGAACCAGACCAAATATTACAAACTCCTGACTTTTTCCGAAGCCCTGCCGCTATTGCGCGAGCAGGTGGAACATGATCTCCGAAAGCGCGACTTCGACCTTTCCAAAACCATAGCATTGGTGATCAAGTTGATGGACAAAACCTGTATGCGCGTGGGCAACCAGCGTTACAAGGTTCGCCACGGCTCGTCGGGCATTACTACGCTCGATGCCCGCAGTGCGACAGTCACCGGAAGCCGTATCCGATTTATATTCAAGGGAAAGAAGGGCATCCGGCAGGACATTACCCTACAAGATAAGCAGCTGGCACGCCTGGTAAAGCAATGTAAGGAAATGCCCGGGAAAAGGTTGTTTCAATATGTCACGGAAAGTGGCTGCAAATGCGCACTGAACGCCCAACAGGTCAACGATTACATTCGCCGCCATACAGGCGCTACCTTCTCGGCAAAGGACTTCCGGACCTGGATGGGAACTGTTACCGCGTTCGAATACCTCAGTCGCCAGGAAAAGACATCGTCGCAACGGCAGCTGACCCGTGTACTAAACACCTGTCTCGACGCCGTGGCCACTCATCTGGGAAATACGCGGGCGGTTTGCAAGAAATATTATGTTCACCCCGCTGTTTTCAGAGCTTACGAGCACAATCGCATCCAACGCTTCCTGAACAGGCAGGTTGAAGAAGCCGCCTATTTTTCAGAAACCGAGCAGCATGTCCGGGCATTGCTAGCCCGCCCCAATTGAGGGTTCTGCCGACATTCGGAAGCATATACGCGTGCCGTTTCCCTCGCGGCGGGAAATATCTCCAACATATACGCAGGCGAAAAACGCCTTATGCGCTCCTTCCGCGGCTGTTAAATAATGGCACAGCATTTGAAAACAATGCAACTGTTTACAAACAAAACTTGTCACAAACTTTAACATTGAAGAACCATGGAAACCAATGAGAATTTAATTGAAGTAATGAATGATTTGATCCGAATTAACAACGACCGCGTGGATGGTTATGAAAAGGCGCTCACCGAAGTTGAAGACATAGATGTTGACCTGAGAGGCATCTTTCAGAAAATGGCCAATGAAAGCCGTGAGAATATCAATGAACTGAGCACAGAAATCCGCAGGCTCGGCGGCGAAGTGACATCGGGAACGACCACTTCCGGTAAGATCTACCGTGTGTGGATGGACATCAAGGCCACATTTACCGGCCACGACCGCACATCGGTTCTCGAAAGCTGCGAGTATGGCGAGGATGCCGCGCAAGAAGCTTACGACGATGCATTAGCTACCGACGCCGATCTGCCGGTCGATATTCGTCAACTGATCGCCAACCAGAAAGCAGAATTGCTCGAATCGCACAACCTGATCAAGAAATACCGCGATCTGCATCAGGCGGTCAATTAAAAGAGAATATATAACGCGTATAAGAAAAATGGGTGAGACCGAGAGGCTCACCCATTGCTATGTTGATATACTTCTGGAAATTACCGCAGGTCGACCACTTCCACACCCGGATATTGTTTGGCATTGAAGGCGAAAAAATTGTCGGCCACATTCACGTCCGCTACAAACTGATCTACCTTATAAGTTACCTCCTGTCCGTTCTTTTGAAAGATCTTCCAGCTGCTGATCGACTTATCTGCCTTATTCACCTCGATCTGCACTTTATTAACCTGGCTGTTTTTGTTGGTTGACGTTAATTCAACCACTTCGACTGCCTTTCCTGCTTCCTGTCTTTCCTTTACAAAAGCGGATTTGAAACCCTTTTTATAGGCTGTGTAAATTTTGGTCGGGTCCAGGTCGCCGCCAGCAGCGGGGTCGAAATCCTGCAAATTCACTTCATTGGTTTCCTTGATGTACGTGGCCATCAGTTTACCGTCGTTAAAGATCTCCTGACCAGCCATTTTCAACCTAAACTTCGTTCCTTTCACGGTCGCTTCTCCTTTCAATGGCTTTTCACCCTTGGTAATGTAGGTAAAAAGTGCTTTAAAGGATTTGATCTTCTGGTACTTGCTGCTCATGGCGTTCAATATATCCGATGACTTTTTATCACCCTGCGCATTGGAAGCGAATGGGTTTAAAAGCATAACCGTCATTACCGCAAACAGGCAAGCACATTTCTTCAAATTTCTCATATTCAATTATTTAATCCTTACTAAGTTTATAAAAACGGGGTTTTTAGTGAAATATTTCAATTTTAGACTCTGCAAGCATCCAGGGGTTTAATGCCGTTCGAACTAGCTAACCCCCATTACGCGGAGATGCTCTTCCAGCATATTTAGGTCGTGGTACATCACATCGCGTGCTTTACTTCCGGTGAAAGGCCCTACTACGCCCAGCACTTCCAGTTGGTCCATGATCCGGCCTGCGCGGTTGTACCCGAGCTTCATTTTACGCTGGATCAGTGAAGTACTCCCTTGCTGGTGCGTCACGATCAGGCGCGCGGCATCGGGTAGTAAACTGTCGAAATCATCCGGGTTAAGATCCGCCTTACCTTCCGCGGCGTCCTCACCTTCATATTCTGGCAGGGCATAAGCTTCGTCATAGCCGCGCTGCGCGCCGATATACTCGCAAACATCCTCGATCTCGCGGGTGTCTATAAACGGGCATTGCAAACGGATTACCTCCGAGTTGATCGCCAGCAGCATGTCCCCCTGCCCCACCAGCTGTTCGGCGCCACCCATATCAAGGATGGTACGGGAGTCGATACTCGACGTCACCCTGAACGACAGACGTGCCGGGAAATTCGCCTTGATCAACCCCGTGATAACCTTCACCGAAGGTCGCTGCGTCGCCACTACAAGGTGAATACCTACCGCACGTGCCAGCTGGGCCAGACGGGCAATTGGCGTTTCAACTTCCTTACCGGCCGTCATCATCAAGTCGGCCAACTCATCGATCACCAATACAATGTATGGAAGGAAGCGATGCCCTTTTTCGGGGTTCAGTCTTCGCGCCGCAAATTTCGTATTGTACTCCTTCAAATTCCGTACCGCGGCTTCTTTCAGCAGGTCGTAGCGAGAATCCATTTCGATACACAGGGAATTGAGTGTAAAAATTACCTTCTTGGTATCTGTAATAATGGCTTCTTCGGCATTGGGGAGCTTCGCAAGAAAATGCCTTTCCAGCTTGTTGAAAAGGGTTAATTCCACCTTTTTCGGATCCACAAGCACAAATTTCAGCTCTGCCGGATGCTTTTTATAAATCAATGAGGCGAGAATGACGTTCAAACCGACGGACTTACCCTGCCCGGTCGCACCTGCCATGAGCAAGTGGGGCATTTTTGCCAGATCGGCAATGTGAATGTCATTCGAAATGGTTTTGCCCAAAACAATCGGCAAGTCGTAGTTCGACTTCTGGAAACGTTCATTCGCAAGCACCGATCGGGCAAAAACCGTTTCCCTGTTCTTGTTGGGCACCTCGATACCGATCGTTCCGCGGCCGGGCATAGGCGCAATGATACGGATACCGAGCGCTGCAAGGCTCAATGCGATGTCGCCTTCCAGGTTCTTGATCTTCGAGATCCGGACACCGGCTTCCGGGATGATCTCGTAAAGCGTTACCGTCGGCCCGATCGTCGCCTTAATTTTCGATATATTGATACCATAGCTGCCAAGCGTATCGACAATCTTGGTTTTGTTGCTTTCCAGCTCTTCCTGGCTTACTTTTTCATGCTGGTTCTCAACAACTTCGTTCAGCAGGTCGATATGCGGAAAATGATAGGATGGCAAGTCAAGCATCGGGTCATATTGCCCGAATTCGCGTAAAATCGACGCATTGACATCCTCATCTTCGAACTCCTCTTCCTCAGCTTCCTTCCCCTGCGTGGTATCCTCTACTTCCAGTTCCAGAAGCGGTTCGGATGGCACCGCTGATACTTCCATCGGCATTACAGGCAACTCCATGGTCGTCGATGCAGCGGGTACCGGTGGAGCCGCAACCGGCAATACCACTGCGGGATGCGGAGCAGGGCGGGGCGTCTCCTCTTCTGTTTCCAGATCGGAATCCGGCTCTTCTTCCGAAATCATCACCTCATCATCATAAGTATCGTTTACGACCGACACAAATGCGCTCTCGGAAGCTGTAACGGCAGCCGGATCGCTCGGAGAATGCGGATCTCCTGTATCCTCACCCGCTACTTCCGGTTTCGCATGCCTTGCCTGCCACGACTCATATCTGTCGCGCACATCGTAAAAGAACACCGCGAAAACGAATAGTGCAAAGAGAATCGGCAATACGCTCCCCCATTTCAGCCAGTCGAAAAGCGACACATTGATGAGGTAACCGAAACCGCCGGAGAGGAAGCTGAGCGTGTTTTCGGTATTGCTCATGAGAATCACATAACCCATCAGCACACTTACCCAGAGCGTAAAAAAGATCACCTCCCGGGTCGTTCTGCTTAACGGCAATATTTCCCTGCCGAATGCCATTTTCCAGCCGGCTACAAACGGCACGAGCGGCAACAACAATGCTCCTACCCCAAACCAGCGATAGACGAAAATATGCGAAACCACTGCCCCGAGCACGCCCAGGAAGTTGCGGGTCTGCCGGCCTGCGTCACGCAGCGACTGGTGCCCCAGACCGTCCAGCACGCTCTGGTCGGACAGACCGGTGACAATGTAGGAGAAAAACGATGTTTCCAGGATTAATCCCAGGATGATAAAGAAAGTGCCCCAGGCCAACGTGTTCTTCGGACTGGTGAAAATGTGTTCCCAATCGAGGGATACACGAAAGCGGGGAGCGGCGGCCTCCTCCGGTTTCTGGCGCTGTGTGTTACCTCTTGGCTTGTTGACTGACATTTATTTCTATTCCGGGAATGCGTGAAGTGCTGTTTTAGATTTTACTTCCTGACCAATGCCTTGCAGATCCTGCTGACCACACCGGGCCCTTCGTAAATAAAGCCGGTATAAAGCTGAATCAGGCCGGCCCCTGCATTTATTTTTTCCAAAGCTTGCCCGGGAGTGGCGATACCGCCGACTCCGATAACGGGAAATGCATGATTGGATTGTTCACAAAGGTAACGAATTACTTCCGTCGAGCGATGCGTCAATGGGGCGCCGCTCAATCCGCCCGCCCCTATGTTAGCCACTTCCGTCCGATCGGTTACAAGGCCTTCGCGGCTGATCGTCGTGTTGGTAGCGATCACTCCTGCGATGCCGGTTTCCTTTACAATATCGATAATATCATCGAGCTGGCTATTGGTAAGATCCGGCGCTATTTTCAGGAAAATGGGTTTGGGATTGACCCTTTCGGCGTTCCGGGTTTGCAGTTCTTTCAAAATTTCAGTCAATGGGCCTTTCTCCTGCAAATCCCGCAATCCGGGTGTATTTGGCGAGCTTACATTCACTACAAAATAATCCACCACATCGAACAACTCCCGAAAGCAGATCAGGTAATCGCTTAGTGCCTGCTCGTTCGGTGTATCCTTATTTTTACCAATATTACCTCCTACCAGTATTTTGGATTTACGTTTCGCCAGTTTCGCCGCAGCCACCTGCACGCCCTTGTTGTTGAAACCCATGCGGTTGATGAGCGCCTTATCCTTTTTTAGCCGAAACAAACGTGGCTTATCATTCCCCGGCTGCGGGCGCGGCGTAACCGTCCCGATCTCGATAAACCCGAAACCTAATGCTTCCAGCTGGTCTACCATTTCGGCATTTTTATCGAACCCCGCGGCCAGCCCTACCGGGTTACGGAACCGCAAACCGGCCACTTCCTGCACCAGGTCGGGGTGCTCGTACGTGTACAACGCACGCATGATCCTCGGCATAAAGGGGATTTTAAAAGCGATATGCAGCACTTCACATACAAAATAGTGAATGCGCTCAGCGTCAAACAGGAAAAGTATAGGGGAGATCAGAATCTTATACATCCTGCAAAAATAGAATGTTTCACAGGAAGGCGCGGGTGGGTCGGGGAATTTTATTTTAAGTCTTGCAGCAGTTGTTTCAAATGACTGTCAGATCGCTAATCAGCTCCGTCACCGCCACCAAATCGGATAAAATCATCGATCATCACGACGTCCCGTAGGTCTTGTGGTCTCCTCGCGAGTATCTTCAATTCACGTAAGTCATTTATCCATTCTGCTTTGCGGATTTTAATGGTCCTATCACGGGTACTGTGATCGAAGCCTATAAAAAGTTCGAATTTTTTCCGGATCTCAAAAAACCTGTCGAATCGCTCACGCGGCGTTTCCCCCATGCCGGTTAGCATTACATCGACATACGGGTCATCGAGGCTTTTATAAATAGTGATTATTCTCTTCTTCGTTTTCATGCCTCTAAAAATCTATGCAGAGTAAATATCGGGATATTCACTAAACAATAAAAGCACCCTTTTCAGGATGCTTCTATCAACTTTCAAAGTAACACGACTACTTTTTCTCCGGCCACACATATTCGAACTTGCCGTTGATCGGCGCGCCGAAGTAGTTAACACCGAGGAAATCGAGGCGCTTTTTGTGGATTTCCATGCGTTTGCTGAAATCTTCGAAGTTCTTGCCCTCTTTAGAAGTCCATCCGACTTCAGCCAGCGCGGTGGCGCGGGGCCATACCATATATTGTACGTAGGCAGGAGTTTTCATGTATTCGGTCCACACGTTGCCTTGCACGCCGAGAATGTGCTTCGCTTCGTCGGCTGTAAGTTCCGCGGGCGTTGGTTCGTAGGAATAGGACTCAGCCAGGTCGGTGAAACCGCCAATTGCGATCGGTTGTGTTTTGGCGTCGGCCTGATAATGGTCGAGGTAGCAGAAGTTACCGGGTGTCATGATCACGTCGTGGCGCTCTTTCGCCGCGGCGATACCGCCTTCAATGCCGCGCCAGCTCATCACTGTGGCATTTGGAGAAAGGCCCCCCTCGAGGATTTCGTCCCAGCCGATCATCCGGCGGCCTTTGGCAGTAATGAACTTATCGATCCGCTTGATGACGTAGCTTTGCAGACCGTGCTCGTCTTTCAAGCCTTCTTTCTGAATGATATTCTGGGCAAAACGGCTCTCCTTCCACTGTACTTTCGGGCATTCGTCGCCGCCGATGTGGATATATTTACTGGGGAAAAGGTCGATCACTTCGGTAAGAACGTCTTCCAGGAACTTGAAAGTCTCCTCACGCGGCATGAAAACGTCGTCGTAAACGCCCCATTTCGTACCTACTTCATAAATCTTGTCGGGATTGTTACCCAGCTGCGGATAAGCTGCCAGTGCCGCCAACGCGTGGCCCGGCATTTCGATCTCAGGGATCACATTCACGAAACGATCCTCTGCATATTTGATAACCTCTTTAATTTCATCCTGTGTGTAAAAACCTTCATAAGGCTGACCATCGTATTTATGGTCGCCGTAATGCCCCTTCATCGTCTCTTTGCGTTTCGAGCTGATGGTTTTCAGTTCAGGATACTTCTTGATCTCGATGCGCCAGCCCTGGTCGTCGGTCAGGTGCCAGTGGAACTGGTTCTGCTTATGCAATGCAATCAGGTCGATGTATTTCTTGACAAATTCAATCGGCATGAAATGACGGCACACGTCGAGCATCAGACCGCGGTAAGCGTAGCGCGGCACGTCTTTGATCGTAACGTAAGGCACGGTCCATTTCACGCCGGTGACCGACGCACCGGCGCCCGGAGCTTCGCTGAATACCTCTGCCGGCAACAGTTGCAGGAGAGTTTGGACACCATAGAATGCTCCCTTGGCGGTCTGCGCCTGGATGGTTACGCCCTGGGATGTCGACAGCAGGCGGTAACCTTCTTCGCCGAGGCTGGCGTCCGATGATACCGCGAGCGTGATATCACCTTTGCCTTTGGTGGTTGTCACAGTTTGTCCGGTGGCCTTTCTAAGTTGCGCGGTGAGCATGTCCGCTACATGTGCCCATTTGGCGTCGGCAGGTGCGCCGACTTTCGTTTTTGCTTTGAGCGTCCATGCGCCTTTGGCGGTCAGGACCTGGGTGGGTTTGGGGATGACATTGATCTGCGCGAATGCAGAGTGTACGAGCACGCAACAGATCAGTCCGAAAAGGAAGCGTTTCATCAGGTAGGAATTCAGTATTTATTAAAATTATTTAAAAATGCTGCAAGTTAATGTGTTCCCTATTTAAAATACTGCGGATCTTAAATTTTTTATAATTTTATGTAATTATTTCAAAAACGGGCACGTTACCATGATTAGGTGTAACTTTGTACCCTCTACCGCTTTACAACTAGGTTTTGTTACATTCTTCACACGCTGTCAGCCAATTTCGCAACCTTAACTCCTAATAAAATCTAAATCCTATACCCGTGAAAAGCACTTTGCTTCTTAACAGTCTTGCCCTATTTTTACCTGCACAACTTCTTTTTGCATCTCCTGAAAGCCGGCCGTTTCCTGTGAATGGTACAAAATCACACCGCGTGGTCGGCGGTAAACTTGTCGGCAAAATCGTGGAGGCGCCCGATAATGCCGGGGTAGCATTCGCCACAATCGCGTTGCTAATGCCCAAAGATTCGTCCCTGGCCAATGGCGCAGTGGCCGATGAGAACGGGGTGTTTACGATTGCCGATGTAAAACCAGGCAGCTACATCCTGCGTGTAACCAATATGGGTTACCAAACGCTTTACCGGCCCAATGTAAAAGTAGCCGCCGAAGCCAACTTGCTCGATTTGGGTAGCATTACCGTGAAGGCCGAGGCACAAAAATTGGCCGAGGTGGTGGTGAAAGGTGAAAAAACGATGATTGTCGACGATATCGACAAGAAGATCGTCAATATCGGCAAGGACATGCTTGCTACGAGCAACAACGTGAGCGACCTGCTCGAAAAAGTACCGGCGGTTTCACTGGACGAGAACGGCAACCCGCAGGTACGCGGCAAAGGGAATGTGGTCGTACTGATCGACGGCAAGCCGTCCAACCTCTACGGCAGCGACCTTCCTACCATCCTGCAGTCTTTTCCGGCGAACCTCATCGAACGGATCGACGTGATGACGACCCCTTCCGCGAAATATGAAGGCGAGGGCGCATCGGGGGTAATCGACATTATTACTAAAAAGACGAAAATCCGTGGCATGAACGGCGGTGCGCGGTTGAGTATTGGCAACAAAAACAACAATGCGGCGTCGGGTTACCTGAGCTACAAAGCCGGGAAATTCGGTTTGAATGCGTCCCTCAGCGGGCAAACACGAGCCACCACCTGGGAAAGGAAATTGAACCGCGATAATTTCGTGACCGAATCGACCTCGCATCTGCAGCAGGATGGTACCGGCGGCAATAAGGGCAAGAATGCATTCGGTCGTGTGGGTGTCAACTATGATTTTAATGACAAAAACTCCATTGAAGCCGGCGTAAACTACTCCCGCGACAACAGCCGCAACAACAGCAATATCTTCAACCAAACCACGCTCGCTTCGGGTGTGGTATCAGAAAGCTTCCGCCGCCTCAACAACAGCAAAGGCAATGGCGATAATGTCAATTTCAGCTTCGATTACCGCCGGAAATTTGCTGATAAAGACCATCAGCTCAATTTCAACTCGAGCTACTCCCTTGGCGGCTCCGACGGAGAATCGTATTTCGCACAGGAAAGCGCTGTCGACAGCCTGCTGCGCAACCAGCAGAACCTGCGCAACAACAACCGCCATTCGCTTTTCCTGAATGCCGATTACACCTGGCCCATCACGCCCAAAGCGACACTTGAAGCTGGTGTACGCTCTCGCACGAGCTCGAACGACAATGTAAATGCGTTCTACAATCTCGACCGTGAGACGAACGGATACGTTTTTGACAACAATATCAGCAATGTGTTCGGCTACAAGGATGCGACTTACACCGGTTTTATGACATTCTCACAGAAAACCGACCTCTGGGGACTCCGGGCCGGCCTTCGGGTAACAGATTATAACCAGGATATCGACCAGGTGAGCCGTAACCAGGATTTCAGCGTGCATTTTCTTACGCTCGTGCCTTCCCTTGCGGTGACGCGCAAACTGGGCGAATCGTCCCAGGTAAAGCTAAATTACAGCCGCCGCGTGCAGCGTCCCGAAGCTGACTGGTTGAACCCCTATACCGATGTTTCTGACCCGCGCAATGTAAAAACCGGTAATCCCAATCTGCGTCCCGAGTTTACCCACAAAGCCGAAATGGGTTATTCCAACTACGAGGCCAACGGCGGCTGGGGGCCATCGCTTTTCATGGATTATTCTAACAATGCAATCACGCAGATCCGGACGATCGATGAGGCTGGTGTTTCGCTCACCAGATACGACAACGTGGGGCGCGAGTTCTCTTATGGTTTTGAAACCGATTTCTCCCAAAAACTATTTGGCGACGTGTTGAAGCTCAATGGCAGCGGTCGCGTTTTCCGGAGCGAGGTGGTATCGACCCTTGCGCAGATCGACAACCGCACATGGAGCTACTCCGGTAACCTGAATGCATTCATCACGCTTCCGGCCGACTTCCGCGCGTCGGCTTATGTAAACTACGAGGGCCCGCGGGCAATCGCACAAGGCACGCGCGACGGCGTCTTCATAGCCAATATGGGTATCCGCAAGGATTTGCTTGAAAAGAAAGCGACCATCTCCTTTAATGTGCAGGACATTTTCCTATCGCGGAATTACAGAAGCCAGCTGAATACCGCCACGTATTCGCAGACGTCGAACTGGCATCAGACCAACAGGCTTGTGAATGTGACATTCCAATACAGGTTTGGCAAAATCTCCGCAAGTGGCGACGATGCCTGATACACCCGGGAACAATTGTTAATATATGTGAAAAGGAAGGGCCGTCGCGACCCTTCCTTTTCATTTACAAGCAGTTCGCAATTGCCACTGGTGGTGTCGTTACGCTCATTCTTGCCCAAATGCCGACTCATGGAACGGTTTTTGCAAATAGCTGGCACAGGAGTCGATTAATTTTGCTTATTTAAACCCCGAACACGCAAAGTGATCTAAAAACGTAGTCCGGACAACCGGACTACGGAAAAGGTCCAAAACTTTAAACAAAATCTTTACACAAATGAAAAAGCTCAAAATGCTGGCCGCTCTGTTACTCGTAACCGCTGGCTCGTACGCACAGAAATTGCCCGCTGACTCCATATTTTCACAGTTTTACAAAGCAACGGGCGGCAAAGGTTTATGGGACGGTGTAAAATCTTATAGTCTGACGAGAAGTTATTCCGCCGCCGCGGCCACTCCGTACAACGCGGTGATCACGGCCTCCATACCCGAACAGTCCATTTACAAGAACAAAACCATCATGAAACGCAGCTTCGTGTATACGGTGAAGGGCGACCAGGGGTGGATTAAAGTGCCGATCGGGCAGAAAGTGGACGTGAAAGACCTCAGCCAGGCCGAGCAGCAGAATATGCGTTTGGAATTGTATGATAACCTGGTGCCTTTTATCGATTATAAAAACCGCGGGCTGATCGCCACGACTGTCGGTGTCGAAACCGTCAATGGTGTTCAGGTCAATAATGTTGAATTACAGGGAAAGGGTGTAAAGTACAATCTCTATTTCGACGCTAAAACAGGTCTGCTGGTACGCCAGAAGACGAATCAGGGCGGCGTTGAAACCACTACCGATTTTTCAGATTATGCGAAATCCGCGTACGGTATTTTGTACCCTGCTAAACTCGTGGAACTCAACAGTTCCGATAAAAAACCGGTTACGATCAAATCGGCATTGACGGTCAACGACAATGTAAACGTCGAACTGTTTAAAAGATAAAAACCTAGATTCTCAACGCCTCGATGTGGCGGAAAACAGCCAGGGATGAAGAAAGCACTGAAAGTATTGGCCATAATAATCCTGACAGTTTTGATTCTGGTTGGCGTGTTGATCTGGGGTATCCAGACACCGTTCGGCCAGAATTTTTTAACGTCCCAGGCAAATTCCTTTTTACGTAAAAAACTCAAAACCAAGGTCAATATCGAAAAGGTGCGCTTCGATATTCCGGATTGGGTACTGCTCGAAGGCGTTTATTTCGAAGACCTCCATGGCGATACGCTCGTGGCGGGCAAGCGCCTGTACGTAGACCTCGACATGTACAGCCTCATTAAGGGTGACATTGGGATCAACAAGGTGGAACTGGAAGGGGTGAATGCCAATATCAACCGCGTTTTGCCGGATACGACCTTTAATTTCCAGTTTATTGTCGACGCATTCGCCGGCACCGCGGAGGTCGACACAACGCCGTCGAAACCGCTCAAAATGCGGCTTGACCGGATTTCCCTTAAAAATGTCCGGTTTTCTTATCGCGACGCGGTTATCGGCACCGATGCTTCGGGCAACATCGATTCAGCGGTTGTGAAATTCGACAAATTCAATCCGACTATTTCGCAATATCACCTCACCAGCACGGCATTGCACAACAGCAAGGTGAAGCTGCGAATGTACCCCGCATTGAAAACAGCTGCCGCCGGTCCCGAGCCGAAGCCCGATCCGGCCGATTCACTGGATATTAAAGTAGGCGACATCGATATTCAGCAATTCAAATGGCAGTTTGATGACGAGGTTTCAGGGCTCAAAAACGGCATGACGGTGGGCAAACTCGCCGGGCATGTGAACAGCGTTTACATGGGCAGCCAGCGCGTGGATGTGAAAAACGTTTCACTGCAAAGCATGTCGCTTTTTGCGGAATTTGCTAAAAAGCCGAAAACACCGGAGCAAAAGAAAGATACTACTGCGGCCGAGGCCCCGGCGGCCGGAGCCCCGGCGGCAAACAGCCCCGGCTGGTATGTAAAAGTGGGTGAGATTAAACTGGCGGACAATGATATTCGCTACGACGATTTCAATTCACCTGCCATACCCAAAGGCCTCGACTATGCACACCTGAATGTCAAAGACTTGAATGTCGATTTACAGAACTTCCTTTTCTCACCCGAAAATATAGCAGGGGCGCTCAAATCTGCCTCATTCAAGGACAAAAGCGGTTTCCGCCTTGATGCATTCCGGACCGATTTCGCCTATGGCGACCACGAAACTTACCTCCGCAATCTCTATTTAAAAACACCCAATACCCTGTTGCGCGACGAGTTGAGCCTGCGTTATAAAAACCTCGACCAGCTTACGAACGACATTGACAAGGTAAAACTCAAACTGCGCCTCACCGACAGTCGCATTGCCTTTGCAGACATTCTGTTGCTTGTACCCGATCTGGCCAAGACTCCCCCATTTGATGCGGAGCCGAACGGCGTCGTGAAAGGCACGGGGCAAATTAGCGGGTCGGTGGATGATATGCTGATTTCCAAAGCGAAGTTCACCATGCTCGACGGCACCGTTCTGAGCGCCGACGGCCGGCTGAAAGGTCTCCCGAACGCAGAAAAGCTTGATCTGGATCTCAATATCAATGAAATATCTTCCACAAAAGCGGATCTGCTCAAAATGCTGCCCGACAGCGTGGTTCCCGCTTCAATCGAATTGCCTGATGCTATCAAGATTTCAGGAAAAGTGAAAGGTTCGATGGAGGACCTTACGCTGGCGACGACCATCAACACGACGTTTGGAACAGGCACTTTTTCAGGTAACCTTAAAAACATCACCGACAGCCTTCGGGCACAATATAATGGTACGCTGACCCTTACGGAATTCGATCTCGGAAAACTCACCAAACAGCCCCCTGCCGAAATGGGTAAGCTCACACTCCGTGCCGACGTGGATGGTGTGGGGTATGCCTCTAAAACAATGAAAGCGCGGCTGGATGGCAATATTGAAAGTGCAGATATTAAAGGTTATGTCTACCAAAACCTGAAATTAAAAGGTGATATCGACCATGGCCTGGCCAATATTTCCGCAGATATGGACGACCGCAACATCGATCTCGACCTGACGGCGCAGGCCGACCTTTCGAAAGAATATCCATCGGTTAAAGCGGATCTCGAAGTGACTAATCTCGACCTGACCGCCCTTAATTTGTACACCGATTCGTTGCAGGTAAAAGGCAGCATCAAAGTCGATATGCCTTCCACCAATCCGGAAAACCCGCTCGGAACCGTAAATGTAGACAGCCTTGTGCTGACACACCATCGCAGGCCGGTCGGTATTTCCAATATCAATGTGCAATTGACCGATTCCGCCGGCGGCAGACAGGCTTATATCGAATCACCTTTCCTGAAAGCCAAAATGACCGGCCAGTATTCCTATACAGATATTGGCGACGCGATCCTGACCGAGGTAGGAAAGCATTTCAAATCACCCGACCTGACTTACAAAGAAGTTACCAGGCCGGTCAACTTCGCCCTGGATGCCACGCTTACCAATCACCCGGCCATCCAGGTTTTTGTGCCTGAAATACGGGAAATGAAAGCGATACAGCTGCATGCGCAAATGGATAACCAGAAAGACTCGTCGCTGGTGGCCCGGCTAAGTGTCCCGATGGTAAATTACGACAGTACCATCGTGGAGCGCGTGTCGGTGGATTTCAGCACCGTGGAGGCCAATGCAGCTTTGAATGCGAATGTAGGGCTGGTTAATACGGGCGGTTTCAGAATGCAGAATGCATCGTTGGCAAGTCAGATCGTCAACAACGATGTCAAGTTCGATTTCGTCGTCCGCGACTCGTTGAGTACCGAACGACACGCCGTAAAAGGTGACCTGGTCGTCAACAACAATCAATACCGTCTCAATTTGCGTGACGACCTGCTTTTGAATTATGATAAATGGGAGGCCGACACCGCGGGTTACGTGCAATACGGATCCGACAGCGTGTATGTGAAAAATTTCGCGATCAGCAACAAAGGGCAGTCTCTGAAGATCAATTCGACCTCCGAAGCGCCGAACAGCCCGCTCGACGTCACGATGTCGAATATCTCCATCGGCCCGCTCATTGAAATCGCCACCCTCGATTCTACGCTTGCTACCGGGACATTGAACGGTAAAGTCCTGCTGAGTAATTATATGACTGCACCTGTGTACACGGGAGAACTGACAGTCAATAACCTGGCAGTAACTAAAATACCGGTGGGTGACCTGTCACTGAAATCGACCAACGAAACCGAAAACCTGATCCGCGTGGCGATGTCGCTAGTGAACGACCAGAACGACGTTAATATCAATGGAAGCTACAATCTGAAATCCGAAACACCGATGGATTTCAAGATGGATCTGAAAAAACTCAGCGCCAAAACCATCGAAGCTTTTAGTTTTGGCGAACTGAAACGGGCGGAAGGTAACCTGACAGGCGATATCGCCATCACGGGCTCCACTGACAGCCCCCGGCTGAACGGTGCCGTCAATTTCGACAATGTAGCATTTAATGCGACGCAGTTGGGTTCAAGATACGCTCTCGCCGGGCAAAAGATCCAGTTCAATGGTCAGAATATCAATTTCAACAACTTCACGATCACCGATTCGCTGAACCAGGCGATGAAGATCAACGGGAATGTGAGCATTGCCAAGCTCCCGGATGTAGGCTATAACCTGACTATCTCCGCTAAAAACTTCAATGTCCTGAACTCAACCCAGAAACAGAATGAGCTGTTTTTCGGGAAGGCCAATATCGATGCTAACCTGACTGTAAAAGGCCAGGGCGCCAAATCGGTGATCGATGGGAATGTGAAGGTGGATCCCGGCAGCAATATCACGGTGGTAATGCCCAGCGATGCGACCGAGGCAGGCGACGCTACCAAGGGGGTGATCGAGTTCGTGGATATGAGCGACCCGACGCAGGTGGTCAAAAAGGATTCTATTGAGGCTGAACAGAATGTCATGGTAGATTTTGCTTCGCAAATCTCGCTCGATATCGCTGTCGACGACAAATCGGAATTCAAAGTTGTGATCGACGAGTTGAACGGGGATAATATCCGGCTGAAAGGTAATGCGCAGCTCAATACGGGTGTCGCCCCGAACGGGCAGTTGTTTCTCCTCGGATCATATGACCTGACGGAAGGCTCCTACGACCTCACGCTGCAAATCCTGAAAAGGCAGTTCGAGATTAAAAAGGGAAGTACGCTCCTCTGGACGGGTGATCCGATGAAGGCCGATTTGAATATTACCGCCGCCTATCCCGTAATGGTAGACCCGGGCTCTATCGCCGCCAAATTTCAGGGTGCAAGCAAAATACAGGTCGAGGTGCAGATCGTGATTACAGGAAATCTCACGACGCCTAACATTACATTTAAGATCGTAATACCCGAAAACTCCGTTGACAAGCAGGTTCAAAACGACATTACCCAGCAGACATTCTGGAAGGATATGGAGAACAACCCTTCCGAGGCGAACAAGCAGGCATTTGCATTACTGATCACGAACAAGTTCATTACCGACCAATCTACCGCCGGCTTTAATATCGGTTCGAGCGCAGAAGCTGTGGCCCGGCAAAGCGTAAGCCAATTGCTCAGCGATCAGCTCAATAACCTGGCGTCGGATCTTGTGAAGGGTGTCGACCTCAACATTGGCTTGAACTCCACCGCCGACCAGACCACCGGTGCCCGCACCGACCTGAACGTGGGCCTCAGCAAGGCATTTTTGAACAACCGGTTGAAAATTTCCGTAGGCAAAAACTTCGAGCTCGAAAGCAAAACCAACTCGGGCAACTCAACCGAGGTTTTCGACAACATCGCCCTCGACTATTCTATCAGCAAGGACGGCCGGTATATGTTCCGGGGTTACCGGAAAAACCAGTACCAGTCGATACTGGAAGGTTTCATCATCGAAACGGGGGTCAGTTTTATCATTACGGCGGATTACGACCTGATCCGCGAAATTTTCCAAAAGCAGCACAATGAGAAGTAATGTAGGGTATATACTGGCGATCTGTATTTTCCTGGGCAGCTGCTCGGTCAATAGGTATGTACCCGAAGGCCAGAGCATTTATGTAGGCAACAAGGTGAATGTGCAGCCCGACAGCATTTACAAACCGAACGTATCCGGGGTGGCTGATCAACTGGAAGAACTGATCAAACCACCTGCTAATAAGACCATTTTTGGCTTCCCCTGGAAAGTCTGGTTCTACTACTGGATCGGCGAACCGAAAGATGAGGGTGGGCTGCGGAGCTGGTTCCGTAAAAAGCTCGGCGAACCTCCACGTTATGCAACCCAGCGGATTGTGGATATCAATGCCGCCAATATGGTTGCATTCCTCGATAATGAAGGTTACTACCGCTCCAACGCTAAGGGTAAGATCGTCCCGAACAAGAACAAGCGAAAACGTACCGCGATCACGGAATTCGATGCATACGTGATGCCGCGCTACGTGATCAACGAGATTAGCTACGTCGTGCCCGATAGCTCGCTTTTCAATCGCGACCTGGTTTTAGCCAAAGAAAAAACGCTGCTTAAAAAAGGCGACCCGATCCGCCTGGAAGTGATCACGACCGAGCGCACGCGCATTGACCAGGAATTGAAAGGAAAGGGTTATTACTATTTTAACCCCGATTACCTGATTGTAAAAGTAGATTCAACTATTGGTCGCGCCGACTCCACATTGGGTCCGCAACAGGTGAATCTGTTTCTCGAAACCAAGAAGGAAACGGCTCAGACTTCGCTGAAACAGTATTTTATCAACCGCATTTACGTCAATACAGGGACGGACGAAAACAAGCTGACCGACACGTCCGGTCTCGCTGCGCGCGGCCCGCTGCGCCGGGGCATTACCATCACGGATCCCGGCAACAATTACAAACGCCGCATTTTCTATGATGCCATCGGTTTCAGAAGGGGAAATATGTATACCAATACAATGCATGACGTCTCCCTGCAAAGGCTGATCAACCTTCAAAATTTCCGGTTCGTCAAAAACCGTTTCGAACTTGTTCCCCGCTCCGATTCTGCCTTGCTGGATGTGTATTATGACCTTGCGCCGATGAAGAAAAAGTCGCTGCAGACAAGCCTCTCGGCCAGTACCAAATCCAACAACCTTGGCGGCTCGGAGCTGGAAGTGAAATGGCGCAACCGGAACTTCTTCCGCGGTGCCGAAATGCTGGCGATCAAAGCATATTTCGGATTCGACGTGCAGCTGGGTGGAAGCCGTACTACTTCCAATAACATTGGGAACGAATATATCCGGTATGGTGCCTCGGCCGATCTTTCGTTTCCAAGGTTTATTATTCCGTTTGTAAGGATCAGGCCAGAAAAAAGTCAGTCTTTGCCTAAAACCATTCTTTCCTTAACCTACGAAAACCGGATACAGCGTAACTTTTATACTACGCGTTCCATCCGGGGCGATTGGTCGTATGTGTGGCGCCGCAACTCGGAAGTGGAGCATACTTTCGCGCCGATTTCCATCAACTTTGTGGAACCGAGGAATATCAATACCGAACTGCTGGGGGAAGTTGCAACGGACCCGAATACCAACCCGCTGGACGTCGACCGGCTTTTCAGGCTTGTCGATACTAAATTCTTTATCATGGGGTCAAACTATTCTGTATCCTATCGCCCGACTCCCCGGCCTTTTAGTAAAAACCAAATCGCGATGAGTGGCGGTGTCGAATGGGGCGGGAATATTTTAAGTCTGCTGGCAAAGAAAAACTCCGAAGGATATCCGAAAGAGTTTCTTAAAGTACCCATTCTGCAATATGTAAAAGTAGATGGAGATGTAAGATATTACCGCACCATCACACCTTCGATCAAATGGGCGAACCGCATTCTCGTGGGAGCTGCCAAGCCATACGGAAACTCGAAAACAATGCCCATACCACAGTTTAAACAATACTTTGCGGGCGGTAGTACCGGGATCAGGGCATTTCGCGCACGCTCGCTGGGGCCGGGATCGGTAGCTCCGGATACGTTATCTATTCGCTTGCTGGGTTATCAGTCTTTTGCGGATATCCGCATGGAATTCAACTCGGAAGTACGGATGAAATTCACCGACATCATCAACGGAGCCGTTTTTGTGGACGCCGGAAATATCTGGTCGTTCGGAGATAGTACCCGCGCCTCCTACCCTGGCACTGCGCTAATCAGCAACAAGTTTTTGAAACAAGTGGCAGTCGGTGGAGGTATCGGTTTACGGCTCGACTTTTCGTACCTGATTTTCCGCCTTGATCTCGCGACACCATTCCGCAAACCGTGGTATGTGAATGAGGCCAAGACTGTGAGCGATGAAGGCACTGTTTTGGAATACAAAAATCCGTGGGTATTCAATGAAATCAACTTTGGAAGTAAAGCCTGGCGAAAGGAGAATTTGATATTGAATATAGCGGTCGGGTTACCGTTTTAGTGCCTCCCATAGTGCTAGCGGATCTCCTGACAAAGCTCTATCAACACCCCATTCGCGCTTTTGGGATGAACGAAACAGACCAGCTTATTATCAGCTCCACGTTTGGGAGTTTCATTCAGTAATGTAAAACCTGCATTACGCAGCCGCTCCATTTCCGCGACAATGTCTTCCACCTCGAATGCGATGTGGTGAATGCCTTCGCCTTTCTTTTCAATAAACCGGGCGATGGCGCTATCCGGTCCTGTCGCTTCGAGCAACTCTATTTTTGTTTGGTTTATCTTAAAAAATGAAGTGGTAACCTGCTCCGATTCAACGGCCTCGCGTTTGTAAGGAATTGTATTAAGCAATGCCGAATACAGCTTCTCTGCCGCTGAAAGGTCACTGACCGCAATGCCAATATGCTCTACATTCTTCATAAGCGGATACGCATTATTCAACTAGTAAACTCTAAACTTTCCACCGAGCGACTGCCACTCATGAACGGCAAGCCCTATTTCCGGTTATCATCCCCAGCCATAATGCTCAGGTAGCTCTCAAAACGGCTCATTGCGATCCTCCCTTCCGAGACGGCGTCCTTCACGGCGCAACCGGGTTCGTTGATGTGCTGGCAGTTGTTGAAGCGACATTGATTCAGCAAATCGCGCATTTCAGGAAAATAGTGACTGATTTCCTCCTTTTCCATATCGGCCAGGCCAAGTTCCTTGATCCCCGGCGAATCGATGATGAATGTGTCTTTTTCGAGCTCGAACATTTCCGCAAACGTGGTGGTATGCACGCCCTTGTTTGCAAATGTGGAAACTTCCTGCGTCTTAATGTCCAGGCCGGGTGCGATTGCATTCACAAGCGTCGATTTACCGACCCCCGAATGCCCGGAAAGCAGCGAGACTTTTCCTTTCAGGAGTGAATTGAATTCCCCGAGGCCGGATTCTTCCAACGCGGTTGTTGTCAGGCAACGGTAACCCAGACTTGTGTACAATTCCATGAGCTCCGTCTGGAAATCCTTCATATCGTCGTTCAGTAGGTCCTGCTTATTGAAAACGAGCACACCCGGAATCCGGAATGATTCGATAGCTACCAGGAAACGATCGATAAAACCCAGCGAAGTACGCGGAAATACCAGGGTGCAGATCAGTATCGCCTGGTCCACATTGGCGGCGATGAGGTGCGCGTGGGCCGTTTTGTGGACAGAACGGCGTATCACATAATTCTCGCGTGGAACGATCTCGTGGATAATACCGAAGTTTTCCCCTTCATTCTCCACTTCGAAATTCACATAATCCCCTACCGCGATCGGGTTGGTCACTTTCAAACCCAATGCTTTGAATTTGCCTTTCAAACGACACTGCCAGATGTGTCCGTCCCTGCTATCCCTGACCTCGTACCACGAACCGGTGGAACGAAGCACCAAACCCCTTATTAAACTCATTTGTCTTTGTTTTGGAACCAGCGAATTTAAAAGGACTTTACCAGAAGTCCCTAAAAATTACCCGTGAAGTCAAAACCTGTATCAAAACAAGTAGTTTTCGCAGATCCCTGATTTTTATTCTGCATTACGTATAATTAGCTACTTCAAGCCTGAAAATCCCGTTTGTGACCACTGCATTAATTATAAAACGTTTGGCCTATCGCCCGATTCGCTAAGGATTTTACAACAAATAATAATATTTTTTAAAATCAGACCCGTTTTTTCTGATTATTTCATACATTAGTATCACTTAATCGTAAAGAAAATTAAAAACGTCATCCTATAATTATTTTCACTTCGCATAATGGACTTAGTGGCAGAAGAACCGAGTTCGGTCATTGATATTCGTAAAAATCGCATTAGAAGCAGTCTGTTGCTGCATCTATATCAATCGGGCGACACATCCATTAATAAAATGGCCAAGTTGTTCCATGCGAGTATCCCGTCTGCAACCGGCATTGTGAATGACCTGATGCGAGAGGGCTGGATTACGGAAACAGGCACTGGTCCTGCAAGAGCCGGCCGCCCACCCGTACTATATGGCCTGAATGCAAAGAAATACCTTACGCTGATCATGGACATTAACCGCCATGACACGCAGCTCTGTATATTCGACCTTCATAACCAACTGATCCTCAAAAGGAAAGTCGACATTCGCCTCGACGATTCGGCAAATTTCCTGGAAGAACTGTTTGAGTCGACCGACGATTTCCTGAAATCCAACAATATCACCCGCAGCAAATTGTGGGGCATAGGCGTTTCGATGCCCGGCCTCATCAATTCTTCGCAGGGGATCAACTTAACCTACCTCAACCTGACGCCTCCGGGCGTGCCGCTGGTAACGCACCTCAAAGCGCATTTCGACCTTCCCGTGTGCCTTTTCAACGATACTAAGGCCACCACCATCGGCGAGCACCGCTTTGGCTATGCCGTGGATAAGTCGCAGGTCCTGACGATCAATATCGACTGGGGAGTTGGACTCGGAATAATCATTAATGGCGAGGTTTTCAATGGAGCTTCGGGCTTCGCCGGTGAGCTGGGGCATATCCAGGTGAAACCGGACGGGATGCTGTGCCATTGCGGAAAAGTAGGCTGCCTCGACACAATTACCTCAGCTATTGCATTGATCCGCCAGGCGAAAGAAGGCATCAGCAGCGGCCGCGCAACGATCCTGAAACAGATCGTGAACGACAATCTCGAATTACTGGAAACCTCCCACATTATTGAAGCCGTTCACGCAGGCGACGAGTTTTCGATCGATCTGCTGAGTACTGTCGGAACTGAATTAGGGAAAGGACTGGCTACCGCCGTTCATTTGTTCAATCCCGAGGTAATTATCGTGGGCGGTTTGCTGGCCGAGGCCGGACCGTTCATTTCCAACCCGATCGAGCAGGCTATCAACAAATATTGCTTGTCGGATTTCAAAAACCCGCTCTCGATCCACATTTCCAAGCTGGGCGCCAAAGCGCGCTTGCTCGGAACGCAGGCTTACCTGTTCGACAACCTGATCGCAAAGGAATTTTCCTGAAAATACCTATACTGATGGCGCTTCTAATGGGCGTCATCAGCCTATTGCTTCCTTCACTTTCTGCATAATCAGGTCGGTAGCACCCGTTCCCGACAATACGTATTCAGCACTTATGTGGCCTGCTTCTGCGGCCTCGGAAGCGTTCCCGACCCAGTTTTGCATGATCTTTAAGAGCTGATCGGTATCGGCCACAGCGAATGCACCGCCCCTTTCCATCAGATCCACCGCTTCCTGGAACCTGTGATAGCCTTTGTTACCAAAAACAATCGGCAAGCCGAATGTCGCCGCTTCGAGGATATTGTGCAGTCCGGCGCCGAATGAGCCGCCGATATAAGCCATATTACCATACCGGTAAAGCGAGGAGAGCATTCCGATATTATTGATAATGAGGTAGTCGTACCCTTCCGCGCTCTGTCCAGCCGCCACTTCTGAATATAAAATGGAACGACCGTTCAGTTTAGCTCGCCAGCCGGCTATTTCATCGGCCTTGATCTCATGCGGCGCGATGATCGCCTTTAGTTTGCCTGTCAGTCCGTTCAGCGAGGGAATGAGTACCTGCATATCCGCATCCCACACCGAGCCCGCGATCAGACACGGACTTTCACCCTTGAAACGCTCGATTTCGGGAAGCTCACGCGCATTGTACGCAATCGCGCGCACACGGTCGAAACGGGTATCGCCCGCGATGCTGCAAGCGGAAACTCCTGCGTGGTTCAAAAGCGAAACCGACGCCTGGTTCTGGACAAACAAATGATCGAAATAGCCGAGCATTTTTCTAAAAAAACCGCCATAAGGTTTAAAAAAAACCTGGCCGGGCCGGAAGATGGAAGAAAACGAAAGAACATAACTCCCGTTTCTTCGCAATTCGCGCAGGTAATTAAACCAGAATTCATATTTGATAAAAAACGCAATATGCGGGTTTACAATTTCCACAAACTCGCGTGCATTGGATGGCGTATCGATCGGCAGGTAACAAATAAAATCCGCTCCATTGTAATTCTTCCGGATCTCATAACCCGAAGGCGAGAAAAAGGTAAGCAATATGAAATGATTGGGATAGGCATTCCGGTACGCCTCCATCACGGGCCTCCCCTGCTCGAATTCACCCAATGACGCCGCATGGAACCAAGCCACCGGCCTACCCGCAGCCTGTGCCTGAAATGAAGCACGCAGGCGGCCGAGAAGGCCCTTCCGCCCCTCTTCGCCTAACTTTAATTTGTGATTGAAAGGAGCAACGAATCTGATTAAAAAAGCGAAAACCTGAATGGCGATCTGATAAATGATTTTCACCAAAGCACTCTGATTAAAAGGATGTTAAAAAAGAAGCATACCACCGCCTATTTTGCGGATCAGAGACCTCTGGTTGGCTTTTTTGCATCTTTTTTCGTTTAAAGAACATAAATGTACAAAAAACCGTTAAAGTGATGTCGGTATACAGCAGCATACGCTATTATTTTGTACTTTCACTGTTCATACGACACATACATAGTCACGGAGAACTATACCAATAATATGATGCGTGTAAAACTTTTACTTTCAGTAACGATTCTGTTTGCACTATCGACAGAAATATACGCTCAGCGCAGGTCTGTGAAGAATGAGGACGCCGAGGAGACCTATAAGACATTTACCTCTGTGGGTGTCACCACTAATACCAACTCCGGGATTCTCGGCGGTGCGGTATTCCGTCAGTCAGCGGCTTTGGGTTCAAAAATGTTCGGAAAGAACGCCTATCGCTACCTGGCACTCGAGCTGGTGAACGTAAAACACCCGAAAGAACTATCCACACAAGATTTTGTAACAGGCGCACGGCTGGTTTATGGTAAACAAAACTACCTGTTCGTGCTTCGTCCTGAATATGGCCGCGAAATAGCGCTGTTCAGCAGGCAGGACGACGAAGGCATTTCAATCAGCGGGATCGTTGCAGCTGGGCCTTCGCTCGGTTTCGAAAAGCCTTATATGGTGCAGTACCAGAATGCTGGTCGCGTTACTACCGAGCCTTTCGATCCGGACAAGTCGGGTGACATTATCGGGGCTGGCAGCTTTTTTCAGGGTTTCGGAAAATCGAAAGTTGTGCCGGGGCTGCATATTAAAACAGCAATGAGCTTCGAGCTGAGCGCCTTCCGGGATAATGTGACAGGCGTCGAGATCGGGTTCATCGCGGAGGCTTTTTCAAGAAAAATTACGATTATGGCGGATGCGCAGAACAAGGCCTTTTTTACATCCGGATACCTGACCCTTTATTTTGGAAGTAAGAAAAGATAATTACCATTACAGATTGATATGATTGAATTGCCAGTAATACCGTCGGAACGCAGAAAACGCCCCGATTGGCTCCGGGTTAAACTCCCCGCAGGCCCCGAATTCAGGAAAGTAAGACAGCTGGTCGATAACTATAAACTCCACACCATTTGCGAAAGCGGAAACTGCCCTAATATGGGAGAATGCTGGGGCGCCGGAACGGCCACCTTCATGATCCTCGGGAATGTGTGTACCAGAAGTTGTAGTTTTTGCGCGGTGGCAACCGGCCGCCCCAACGAATACGACACCGACGAACCACGGCGCGTAGCGGAAGCGATCAAGCTGATGCAGGTGAAACACGCGGTGATCACATCCGTTAACCGCGACGAGCTGAAAGACAAAGGCGCGGAGATCTGGTATCAAACCGTTCGTCAGGTAAAAGAAAATACCCCTGAAACGACCATCGAAACACTGATTCCCGATGTAAAAAGCAACTGGGACGCGCTGATCCACATGATCGAAGCGGGGCAGGAAGTGGTTTCCCACAATATGGAAACTGTGGAACGTTTATACCGCGCGGTACGCCCGCAGGCAAAATATACCCGCAGCCTCGAACAAATCAAACGCACGAAGGAATTCGGGCAGCGCACCAAATCGGGCATTATGCTGGGCCTTGGTGAAACACAGGATGAGGTTTACAAAGCAATGGACGATCTGGCTGAAAACGGCCTCGATATTCTTACATTGGGACAATATCTTCAACCCACAAAAATGCATCACGAGGTGATTGAATGGATCACGCCTGAGATGTTTGATAACTACCGGGAAGAAGGGCTGAAACGTGGATTGAAATATGTAGAGTCCGGACCACTCGTTCGTTCCAGCTACCATGCGGAGCGGCATGTGAATGTGCCGATCTGATCAAGCAGAACATAACTATCACATAGCAAAGCCGGCGCAGTTTGACTACGCCGGCTTTATTATAATACCCAAAAATTACGCATTGTCACCGTTTGCTAAGTAGCCGATGACCGCAGCACCCAAATAAACAGGCATTTATTGCAAGCGCCGGCCAGCGAGCTGATAGAACCAGTTAAAATCCTGAGCTTCAACATTTACAGGATCGGACGGGAAAGGGATTGAATTTTGATAAAATTGAGGAAATTATTCCTAAACAGTACGATTCACAAAGTCAATATCTAAATGATTACTTATTTTTGCCAACAACTACGAAAATAGAAGAGCTTCTTATCAGGTAGTTCTATCACACATTTAAACTTTTCTTTAACTTTTATTTCGTTTCCAATGCCATACTTATTCACCTCGGAGTCCGTATCTGAAGGACATCCTGACAAGGTAGCCGATCAAATATCAGATGCACTGATTGACAATTTTCTAGCATGGGATCCCACCAGTAAGGTAGCCTGCGAAACACTGGTGACGACCGGGCAGGTAGTTTTGGCCGGCGAGGTAAAGACCAACACCTATCTGGACGTTCAGAAGATCACCCGCGAAGTGATCAGAAGGATTGGTTACACGAAGAGTGAATACATGTTTGAAGCCAATTCCTGCGGTATCCTCTCGGCAATCCATGACCAGAGTGCGGATATTAACCAGGGGGTGGACCGCGCAGCAGCAGCCGAAGATTTCGAATCGAAAGCGAATGCACAAGGAGCCGGTGACCAGGGTATGATGTTCGGGTATGCTACCCGCGAGACAGCGAATTATATGCCGCTTGCACTCGACCTGGCGCACAAAATTCTGCAGGAAATGTCGGACATCCGCAATAACGAGCCATCATTGATCCCTTACCTGCGCCCTGACGCGAAATCACAGGTAACGATCGAATATAGCGACAACAACGTACCGCAACGCATCGATACTATTGTGGTTTCGACACAGCACGACGACTTCGATAGCGAAGAAGCAATGCTTGCGAAAATCAAAAGCGATATCGTCAATATCGTAATCCCACGCGTGAAAGCGAAACTGACGCCGGAGCTGCAAAAACTGTTCACAGGCGACATTACCCACCATATCAACCCAACCGGAAAATTTGTGATCGGTGGTCCTCACGGCGATACCGGTCTTACAGGCCGTAAAATCATCGTGGATACTTACGGCGGCAAAGGTGCACACGGTGGTGGTGCGTTCTCCGGAAAAGATCCTTCCAAAGTAGACCGTTCTGCGGCATATGCAACCCGCCATATTGCCAAAAACCTGGTTGCGGCAGGTCTGTGCGACGAAGTACTCGTTCAGGTTTCATACGCGATCGGTGTGGCCGAGCCTTGCGGTTTGTACATCAACACCTACGGAACTGCGAAAGTAGCTGAAAACGACGGGGCTATCGCGGAGAAAGTAAGCGAGATCTTCGACCTGCGCCCGTACGCGATCGAACAGCGCCTGAAACTGCGCAACCCTATCTATTCCGAAACAGCGGCATATGGCCACATGGGACGCAAGAATGAAATCGTTAAAAAATCGTTCAAAGGTGCCAACGGCGAAGAGAAAGAGGTCGAAGTTGAACTCTTTACCTGGGAGAAACTTGATTTCGTAGACAAAGTCAAAGCGAAATTCGCTCTTTAAGCCTTCGCTTATACCAATAATAAAGAGGTCGGCACAGATGTCGGCCTCTTTTGTTTTTAGGTACATTCTCAAAATAATGTTTTAAATATCAACTTTCGACATCATTTTTGAGGTTAGTATTGAATTTAAATCAAGCATTTGCCAATATTTGCAGCCAAACTCCGTTTTCACGGAACCACCCCATTAATCTAAACTGCGTTTTCCGCTTGCCCTCAATGCAATATCAAAAAGTCAAATTCACGAATCCAGAGAAAAGTACGTTTTTCCCCACCCTCAGACAACGGGTCGATCAGTATTTCTCAACCAATGAAATTTGCAAGTCGGGCGGGTCCGGCATTATTTACAAAGCATTGTTTATGCTGAGCTTGTATCTGGTGCCATACATACTGATCCTTTCCAATCAGTTCGGCATGTTGGCCATGGCGGGTTTTGCTTTTGTGATGGGCCTTGGAGTGGCGGGAGTGGGCATGTCGGTCATGCACGATGCCATTCACGGCTCGCTGGCGACATCCAATGTATTGAACAAGATCTTTGGCGCATCCATCTATCTGCTTGGCGGAAATGCCTATAACTGGGAAGTTCAGCACAACAGGCTGCATCACACCTACACCAATATTCATGAAGTAGACGAGGATATCACCGGCAAGTTCCTGCTCAGGTTGTCCTACCACGAAAAGCAGAAATTCATTCACCGCTTTCAGCACATCTACGCATTCTTCCTGTACAGCCTGATGACGCTGTCGTTCCTGTGGAAGGATTTCAAGGAAATTTCGCTATTCAATAAAATGGCTGAATCGGGAATGACAAAGCCCTTTCCAAGAAAGGAACTGGTAAAATTGATATCGACCAAACTGGCCTATGTCGTATTTATATGTGTTATCCCGCTTAGCCTGACGTCCGTTACTTTCTCTCAATGGCTGATCGGCTTTCTGATCATGCACGGTACGGCCGGAATGATCCTTAGCACAGTATTTCAAATGGCGCACGTAGTAGAAGGTGCGGAGCAACCCGAACCCGACCACGCCGGTTGCATTGAAAACGCCTGGGCCGTTCACCAACTGCAAACCACCTCTAATTTTGCCGGAAAAAACCGCATACTCTCGTGGTTTATCGGCGGCCTCGACTATCAGATAGAACACCACCTGTTCCCTTCCATTTCCCACATCCACTACCACGCATTATCTCCCATTGTAAGAGCTACTGCACTGGAATTCGGATTGGTTTACAATGCAAAAGCCAATTTCGGCAACGCATTAAGCTCGCATGTGAGGATGCTAAAAAATATGGGAACGCGGTAATCCGCATTCCCATCTATACTGAATTCTCCCCATCCACTCAAAAATGCGCCGGTTCTTCGAGCTCGCTATCCCGCGCCACCCGCTCGATCATTTTCATTTTCTCGAAATTTCTGGGCCGTGAGAAGAATGTGTAAATGGCTGGAATGACATACAGCGTGAGCACAAGCGAGAACAGAAGGCCTCCCATGATCACAATCCCCATGGACATCCGGCTGCGGCCTGCGGAGCCTAGCGCCATCGCGATGGGTAATGCACCAAGCACTGTCGCCAGGCTCGTCATAAGGATAGGCCTGAAACGCATTGTTGCTGCTTCCAGGGCTGCTTCCTGAATGCTTCGTCCCTGTTCGCGCAGCTGGTTGGCGAACTCGACGATGAGGATTCCGTTCTTTGTTACCAGTCCGATGAGCATAATCATCCCGATCTGGCTGAAAATATTGAGCGTCTGATCGAAGAACCAGAGCGAGAATACCGCCCCACCGATCGCCAGCGGCACGGTGAACATGATAATGAACGGATCGACAAAACTTTCGAACTGGGCCGCCAGGATGAAGTAAATCAGCACCAATGCAAGGAAGAACGAGAACATCGTATTCGACGAACTCTCGGCATAATCCCGGGAAGAGCCGCTTAATGCGGTCTGGATCGTTTCGTCGTTCAACTTGTCGCGGATGCGATCCATGGCTGCGATACCATCGCCGATAGTCTTACCCGGAGCGAGTGCTGCCTGCACGGTGGCGCTCATGTAGCGGTTGAAGTGGAAAAGCTGCGGCGGGCTGCTCTCCTCTTCGGCTTTGACGATATTATCCAACTGAACCAGATTTCCCGTATTGGTTTTGACAAACATACTTTTCAAATCCAGCGGTTCGTCGCGGTTGGCGCGGTCGTATTGGCCTATTACCTGGTATTGCCGGCCATTCATGGTGAAATAACCAAAACGCTGCCCGGCAAAAGCGAGTTGCATCGTCTGCGCCACATCCTGCACCGAAACGCCGAGCGATTTTGCCTTTTCGCGGTCTATAATAACCTGAATCTCAGGCTTGCTGAATTTCAGGTTAACATCCGTAATCGCGAAAGTCGGGTCTTCGGAAACCTCTTCCATGAATTTGGGAAGGTATTCACGCAATTTCTCAAAATCCGGCGCCTGGATAACGTATTGAATGGGCAGGCCTCCCCGCGAATCCACGGAGATCGTCTGTTGTTGTACCACAAACGACTTAGCGTCGGGCATCGATTTGAGTTTCTTGTTGATATAATCGGCAATTTCCTGCTGCGACTCTTTTCTCAACTTCTTATCTACCAATGCAATGCGGCCACTACCGGTATTTGCTGCACCAAGGCCGGAGTTTCCAGGCGAGGTGATCATCATCAGACCTTTGCGGCCCGGCATGGAATCCATGAGCATATCGCTCACACTCTGTACATAACGATCGGTAAATTCGAATGAAGAGCCTTCCGGCGCCGTCATATTGATACGGAACCAGTTGCGGTCGTCGAGCGGCGCAAGTTCCGATTGCAAGTCTTTCCCAAAAAACCAGATCATCCCCAGCGTAATGCCCACGAGCGGAATAGCCACCCAGCGCATTTTCAGGAATTTCCCGAGCGCATTGCCGTAGTCATTGGTAATTTTCTCAAAAAAAGGCTCCGTCTTTTCGTAAAACCAGCTTTTTTTGTGGGTCTTGCGCACCAGATACGCATTCAGCATAGGTGTCAGCGTCAGCGAAACGAAAGCGGAGATCAATACAGCGGCGGAAATAACGATACCGAACTCACGGAACAGTTTTCCTACAAAACCCTCCATAAAAATTACCGGCAAAAACACGGAAGCCAGCGTAATGGATGTGGATAGAACCGCAAATATGATCTCGTTGGAGCCTTTAATGGCCGCCTCGATCGGACTCATACCCTGCTCGATTTTCTTGAAAATATTCTCGGTGACCACAATACCGTCATCCACAACGAGACCCGTCGCGAGCACGATTGCAAGCAGCGTGAGTACGTTCACCGAAAATCCCATGACGTACATAATGAAGAATGTACCAATGAGCGAAACGGGAATATCAATTAGCGGGCGGAAAGCAATGAGCCAGTCGCGGAAGAAAAGGTAAATGATGATTACCACGAGAATAATGGCGATCAGCAATGTCTCTCCTACCTCTTCGATCGATCGTTCAACAAAAATCGTGTTGTCAATCAGCGTATCCAGCTTGTAATCTTTCGGAAGCTCCTTTTTGATGGCCTCCATCCGCTTATTCACCTCTTTGGCGATATTGAGGTAATTAGCTCCCGGCATCGGCGAAATCGCCAGACCAATCATAGGGACATTGTCAAGGCGCAATATCGTTTCTTCGTTTTCAGGACCTAGCGTCGCCGAACCAATATCTTTCAGGTGGATAGTCTGCGTTGCCGTATTTTTGACGATCATTTCGTTGAAATCATCTTCGGTACGGAATCGGCCAATCGTTTTCACCGTCAGCTCCGTATTATCCCCCGCGAGCTTCCCGCTGGGCAGTTCCACATTCTCCTTGTCGAGCGCGGATTTCACATCCTGGGTTGTAATGCCGAGCGACGCCATTTTGACCGGATCCATCCAGATCCGCATGGCATATTTCTTCTGTCCGAAAATGCGGATTTCGCTCACGCCCTCTATCGTTTGCAGGCGTTGAGCGATCACGTTTTCGGCATAGTCGCTTACTTCGAGGTGCGAGCGGGTGTTGCTCGTGAAAGTGAGTACGATAATGGGCTCAGAGTTGGCATCGGCCTTGGCTACCACCGGCGGACCGTCGATATCGAGCGGCAATGTCCGTGAGGCGGAACCTACTTTGTCACGCACGTCGTTCGCGGCGCGTTCCATATCCACGCCGATGTCGAACTCGACGGTGATCTGGCTCGTACCCTGGCTACTGGTGGAGCTGATGGATTTGATACCTTCGATACTGTTCAGCTGCTTTTCGAGCGGTTCGGTGATCTGCGACTCGATAATGTCGGCATTCGCGCCCGTGTAGCTCGTGCGTATGGAAACCACCGGCGGGTCGATCGACGGGAACTCCCGCATTCCCAGGAATTTATAACCCAAAAACCCGAACAGGATGATCAGCAGGTTCATCACAATCGCGAGAACCGGCCTTTTGATGGAGAGGGTCGAGATACTCATAGGTTGACCTTCACGGCGGTGTTAGGTTTGATAGCGATGATCCCCGACGTAATGAGGGAGTCGCCGGGCTGTAACCCGTCTATGATCTGGATCTTTTTATCAGTGCGCAAGCCGGTGGTCACCATAGCTTCCTGTGCCTTACCGTCTTTCACGACAAATACTTTCTTCCCTTTCAAAACCGGCACAATGGCCTCCGTCGGGATCATCATCGCCGTACGGTTCGCATCGAGATCGGCCAGTACTTTCACGAACATTCCCGGTATAAACCTGCCTTCGGGGTTATTTGCCAGCGCGCGTACACGCAGCGTGCGAAGGTTCTCGTCCACTTTCGGGTCGATGGCCAGTATTTTGGCACTGTATGTCGACGGGTCGCCGTCGAGGTTGAATTTGACAGTGCTCCCCACGCGGATGCTCGGGCTGTATTTCTCGGGAACCGTAAAATCTATTTTAATAGGATTACTCTGAACAATGGTAACGATGGGCGTACCCGGGGCCATAAATGCGCCTTCGCTGATGAACTTCAACCCGATCCGTCCGCTGAATGGTGCGCGGATCTCCGTTTTTTCAAGCTGCGCCTCGATCACCTCTTTTTCCGCATCCAACACACGGATATTGTTGGAAGTCACATCATATTCTTCCAGGTTGATTGCTTCCACATTGAGCAGCTTTTTCTGCCTTGCTTCTATTTTTTTGCTCAAATCCTGGTTGTAAGCTACTTTTTGCAGCTGCGCCCGGAGTTCGCGGTCGTTGATCTTCGCGATGAGTTGTCCTTTGGTTACGTACGAACCTTCCCTAATGTCGAGCTTCACAAGTCTGCCTGATATTTCCGACATTAGATTGACTTCCTCGTTGGGCAGCACCGTACCTGAGGCGAAAATCTGGTTTTCAATGGACTCTTTACCTACAATAAATACATTCACCGGCACGGCACCGGATTTCGCATTCTTTGCATCCCCGCCCTTTTTCGCATCGGCACCTTTCCCCTCACCGGGTTTTGAGAAAATGAAGAGTTTTCCCAAAACCAGTGCGACGATGATCCCCGCCACCAACATGATCGTACGCATGATTACCTAAAAATAAAATTCGTTCAAGAAGAGTAGTAATTAGTTATATTTTGTAAAAGTAGTATTTAAAGATACTTCATATTGTAAAAAGAGGCAATGTAGATGTTTTATACTTCTGCACGGCAAGGCTTTCCCCGGTTGTTTGCTGAATGACGTATTCCGGCTGCTCAATGCCGCTTTTGGCGCTGCGGCGATTTATTATCTTTATCAAATCATCACAAACCAAACTCTTCACGCGATGAAAATAGCGTACACCACCGGTTACTACCTGATCATCACCATTATCCTATTGTTAACTATGCACACCTACGGACAAAGCCCGGTCAAGAATTACGCCGCAGAATGGAAAAAAGTCGATGAACTCGCCGGCAAAGGACTTAGCAAGGACGCCCTTGAACAAGTGAAAAAAATCTATGGACTTGCAAAGAAGGAAAAACAGGATGCCCAGTTGATTAAAGCGGCTGTGTATATGACCCAATTGCAGACCGAAAACCGCGAAAATAACGCCATTGCGTCTATCAAGGAGCTGGAACAGGAAGTGGCTGCAAGCACAGGCCCGGCGCGATCAATCCTGATGAGCCTGGTGGCTTCGGAGTATTACGCTTACTACCAGACAGTTCGCTGGCAATTGTACGACCGGACAGCCACCGTAACCTTCGACAAGGCTGATATTGCGACCTGGGGTACTGAAGATTTTCATCAAAAAATAGGTGCATTGTTTCTCGAATCGATTCAGGACGAAGCTGTTCTGAAAAAGACAAAGCTCGATAACTACGACGCTATCATCACCAAAGGCAACATGCGCAAGCTACGTCCGACGCTGTTCGATCTCCTCGCATTCAGGGCTTTGGATTATTTTTCTTCGGATGAACGAAACATCAAAAAGCCTGCCTATGCATTCGAAATCAATAAGGCGGCGGCGTTTGATCCGGCTGCGGATTTCATACACAGAAAGTTTGAAACAAAAGATTCGGCCTCGCTGGAACATCATGCGCTGCTACTTTATCAGAAACTGATCGCATTTCACCTGGAAGACAAGGACCCGGGCGCATTGATCGACGTGGATCTGGCGCGGTTGCAATATGTGCGGCAGAAATCGGTGCATCCGGATAAGGACGAGCTTTATTTGATGGCGGTAAGCCACGTTGCGGACCAGTACCAATCGACTCCGGCGGCTGCGCAGGCTTGGTACCTGAAAGCGGCATATCTGAATGAAAAGGCGGATAATTACAAGCCTGGGGCTGATTCGACGATTCGCTTTGAGCGTGTGAAGGCATTAGAAGTCTGTCAAAGAATCGCCCGGGAGAATCCGGAGACGGAAGGAGGCATTAATGCATTCAATCTTGCCAAACAGATTACCCGCAAAAGCCTCTACTTTTCAGTGGAGAATGTGAATGTTGTCGGCAAACCGTTTCGGATGCTGGTGAAGTATAAGAATTTCAGCAAGTTGTTTTTGCGGGTCGTGAAGGCGGTCGATCTGATCAAAAACAGTTTGGAACGGGATGATAACAATGCAAAATGGCCCCGATTGACCAGTGCGCAACCGTTGCGTGCCTGGGAACAATCACTTCCTGAAACCAACGACCATCAGGAACATGCTGTGGAAGTAAAATCCGATGGCTTACCCTCCGGCGAATACGTGTTGTTGGCCAGCTCCGATCCGGGTTTTAAAAATAGTGAAGCAGTGCTCGGGGCTACGTTGTTTTACGTGTCCGACATCAGTTTTGTCCAAAAGGAAGACGACTTCTTTGTCCTGAACCGTGATAACGGTCAGCCTCTGCCAGGGGCAACAGTGCAGTTGTGGGAAAAAAGCTACAACTATAATACAAGGGCTTACGTCAGCAATAAAGGAGCGCGACTTACTACCGATCCATCCGGGCATTTCAAGGTGCCGTCGCCGCCCAAAAGCAAGAGAGACAAGCAACGGCTGTTCGAAATCACTTATCAGCAGGACAGGCTCTTTTTGCAAGAAAACAACGACCGCTACTATTATAACGCGGAGGAAACGGAGGATCAGGAGAAAAATACTGTGCAAGCATACCTTTTCACAGACCGCAGTTTGTACCGCCCCGGCCAGACGGTTTATTACAAAGGCATCGTCAGAAAGGGTAACAGTGTGCTCAACGACCAGCGGGAGGAGTTTACCGTTACACTTTATAATGCGAATGCAGAGCATGTTGCTGAAACGAAGCATCACGTCAATGCATTTGGCAGTTTTTCAGGCTCATTCAACATTCCGCAAGGCGGGCTCACCGGTAATGTCTATATACAGATTCGGGATGAGTACAGGGCTGATTTCCGTGTGGAGGAATACAAACGCCCCCGGTTTGCCGTCGGGTTTGATACATTAAAAACCAGTTACAAGGTTAATGAGCAGATTAAAGTAACAGGTAAGGCCTTGGCCTACGCCGGAAATGCGATCGATGGGGCGACAGTGAAATACCGGGTCGTGCGCACGCCACGGATAATCTATCCGTGGCTGGTCAAACGCTGGTGGCAACCGACGGAGCCAATGGAAATTGCGCACGGCGACACCGTCACGGGTATTGACGGTACATTCCACGTTAACTTTAAAGCCATTCCCGACCTGAAAATCGACCCTAAAACGGACCCGGTGTTTGATTACACCGTCTACGCGGATGTAACTGACAGCAATGGAGAGACCCGGAGCTCGCAGACGCAGATTTCGGTCAGTTATAAATCCTATGTGCTGCAAGCCGATATCCCTGCAAAGCTGGATATCAGCCGGTTCAAATCATTGTCAGTCCGCACCGAAAACCTGGCCAGAGCATTCGTTCCTGCGGATGCAACGATCCGGATCGAACGGATCATACCGGAAAAAAGGTTGATCAGGAATCGTTTCTGGCAACGGCCCGACCTGTTTGTCATGACCAAAGATGCGTACACGGCCAGTTTTCCAAACGACGAGTACGATGAAGAAACAGAAATGGAAAACTGGGAGGTAATTGGCGCTGGCGTGAGCAAAACGGTCAGCCTCAGTCCGGATACCGAAATCCCGGTTTCAGATTTTGCGCTTCCTGCCGGTTTTTACAAAATTCAGATCAGCACCGTGAATGCCGCTGGAGAAAAACTCACCGACATAAAGTTCATCGAGTTAACTGATCCGAATGCCAAAAAACTGACTCACCCTCAGTATTTCGCTCCCACGCACAGCAAGGCTATTGAACCAGGCGACAATGGACACTACGCATTGGGTACCTCCGCCGAAAAGGCATTTCTGATCACCAGCAGCAATCGAAAATCGGCGTCGAAGGATTTCTCCTACATAACATTAAATGATGAAGTAAGGAGATTCGACTATACCGCTTCGGAAGCAGACCGTGGGGGCTATTCAGTGGATTACATGTTCGTCAAGCACAACCGTGTGCACACTTACATGGAAACCATCATAGTACCGTGGACAAACAAAGAGCTGAAAATTGAATATCAAACATTCCGTGACAAAACACTGCCAGGCAGCAAGGAAACCTGGAAGGTAAAAATCAGCGGTTATCAGAAAGAAAAAGTGGCTGCAGAAATGCTGGGTAGTATGTACGACGCGTCTTTGGATCAGTTTTACCCGCATCAATGGATGAAACCTAACATCTGGCGCGAACGAATCGGCCTGAAATACTGGGCCGACAACGGCAACTTCCGGTCGGCAGATGCGGATATCCGGTATGCCGAGTATGGAGAATACAAGTCTTTTGACAAAAGATACGATGTATTATTTCAGGGGTTGGGGATATATAGTGAAGGAAGACCTATGAGTGCAGCAGGCGGTGGGCGTTCAAGGCTTATGCGAATGGCAGTTAAGGGCTCAGTAGCAGAGCCCATGCCACAAGCCGCCCCAATGAAGATGGATAAATCAGAGGTAGAAGAAACAACCATCGCGATGAAAGCAGGCGAAGGCAATGACGTCAGGCAAGACCAGGAAAAACCCAAAACCGGTAAAGGTGAAAACACCCCGCCAAACAATGCGGCTCCACCCATTCGTACCAACTTCAACGAAACTGCCTTCTTCCTCCCCGATCTGAAAACCGACAGCGAGGGCAACATTACCTTCTCATTCACGCTGCCCGAGGCGCTTACCAGGTGGAAATTCCAGGCGCTCGCCCATACGCAGGAACTGGCAATGGGTTACAGCAGCAAAGAGATCATCACGCAGAAGGACCTCATGGTCCAGCCCAATGCCCCACGCTTTCTGAGGGAGGGGGATCGGATCAGCTTTCCGGTAAAAGTGGCGAATCTGAGCAGTTCGCCAGTGAATGGGGAAGTATCTTTGTCTCTATCCGATGCGGAAAGCAATGAACCGCTTGATAAACTTTTCAAAAACGACAAGTCTTCAAGACAGTTTACCATCGCAGCCGGACAAAGTAGTACCACCCTTTTTTCATTAGAAATACCCAAAGGTTTTAATAAAATGCTGACCTGGCGGGCGGTTGCCAAAGCTGGCAATCTTTCTGATGGTGAAGAGAATATACTGCCCGTTCTTCCCAACCGGATGCTGGTTACCGAAAGTATGCCCATATCGATAAGAGGAAGCGGCACGAAGCACTTTACACTTGAAAAACTCCTGGGTTCGGCCAGATCGACTACGCTAACCCACCAGTCGGTAACAGTCGAATACAGCAGCAACCCGGCCTGGTACGCGGTACAGTCGCTGCCGTATTTAATGGAATATCCGTACGAATGCGCCGAGCAAACCTGGAACCGTTATTATGCCAACTCCCTGGCCTCGCATATTGTGAATGCTTCGCCCAGGATTGCCGCGGTTTTCAAATCTTGGAAGGGTACGGATGCCTTGCAAAGCAACCTTGAAAAAAATCAGGAACTGAAATCACTGCTTATTCAGGAAACACCCTGGGTATTGGCTTCAAAATCCGAAGAGGAGCAAAAAAGGAATATTGCATTGCTCTTCGACCTCGTCAGAATGGAGAACGAGCTGAATGGAAGCATGCGCAAATTACAGGAAATGCAGAGCCCTAACGGCGGCTTCGTGTGGTTCAAAGGCGGCCCGGACGATCGCTACATTACCCAGTACATCGTTACAGGAATTGCCCATTTGCAGAAAATCAATGCGCTGCATTCTTCACAACTGGAAAATGTTAATGCGATCCTGGAAAAGGCCCTGCCTTATCTCGACAAGCGGATCAAGGAGGATTACGACAGGCTGATCAAATCTAAATCGGATCTGAAACAGTATGTCCCAGGCCCGGGCGAACTGCAATATCTTTATGCGAGGAGTTTTTTCAAGAATCCTATTCCCGCTGGTTCACAAAAGGCTTTTCAATATTACCGCGATCGTGCCAGGCTTACCTGGGTTTCTCAATCTAAATTCCTTCAGGGCATGACGGCCTTGATATGCCATCGCACGCAGGACCCAAAAACGGCTAATCAGATCCTCGAATCATTGCGACAAACGGCAGTCCGTCATGAAGAATTGGGTATGTACTGGAAAACCAACCAACGGGGATGGTGGTGGCATGAGGCGCCCATTGAGCGCCAAGCTTTGCTTATTGAAGCATTTCAAGAAATCGGTAATGACCAGTCGACAGTGGCGGACCTTAAAACCTGGCTCCTGAAAAACAAGCAGACTAATAGCTGGGAGAGTACCAAAGCGACCGCGGAGGCTTGCTATGCCCTGCTAATGAATGGAGGCGATTGGCTGGCCGAATCTCCGAAAGCCACAATCCGTGTAGGCAATACCGAGGTCAGTTCAACGGACCAAAAAACAGAGAGCGGTACAGGTTACTTTAAACAGACCATCGGTACAGGCATAACGGCACAAATGGGCAATATCGACCTTATTGTAAATGGCAACGCAGCATCTTCCCAACTGCCCGGCTGGGGCGCCGTCTACTGGCAATACTTCGAAGACCTCGATAAAATCACCTTCGCAGAAACGCCCTTAAAACTCTCCAAACAGCTTTTTGTAGAAACGAACAGCGATTCCGGCCCGGTACTCTCACCCGTACGCGAAGGCGCTACCGTGAAGGTGGGCGACAAAATAAAGGTTCGCATCGAACTGCGCGTCGACCGGGATATGGAATATGTGCATATGAAAGACATGCGCGCATCCGGCCTCGAACCGGTGAACGTGCTGAGCGGCTACCACTGGCAGGGAGGATTGGGTTACTACGAAAGCACGCGCGACGCCAGCACCAATTTCTTCTTCAATGCATTGCGAAAAGGAACTTATGTGTTCGAATATCCGCTTTTTATAACACATGAGGGCGATTTTAGCAATGGTATCACCACGATCCAATGCATGTACGCGCCGGAATTCACTGCCCACAGCGAGGGCGTCAGATTAAAAGCATTACCCAGCAAGTAATATGTCAATACAACTCGTTAAAGCTACCATCGACGATCTGGACACCGTCAGACAAATCGGGATAGATACTTTTTATGAATCGTTTGCTTCGGTTAATACGGAGGAAAACATGGCTCATTACCTGAAAACCGGTTTCAGTCTGGAAAGAGTAGCGTCTGAACTGAATAATCCGTTTTCAGAATTTCACCTTGCCTATGACGGCGGTAAGCTGATCGGTTATCTCAAAATCAACCACGGCCCCGCCCAAAGCGAGCTGAAAGACAGTACATCATTGGAAATCGAGCGGATATATGTCCTCCAAGCCTGGCAGGGACTGAAAATCGGGCAGCTGTTTTATGACAAAGCCATCGAGATCGCTCGCACGCACCAGTACGCGTACGTGTGGCTGGGCGTGTGGGAAGAGAATAAAAAGGCCATCGGCTTTTACAAACGGAATGGTTTTGTGGAGTTCGACAAACACCTTTTCAAACTCGGGGACGATATTCAGACCGACATTATGATGCGTCGGGAGCTATAATGCGCCACTCAGAAGGCATCGCTATTAGCTGACTGCCTCTTGAATTTTCAAAACTGCGCTTGCAAAAGCTTCCATGTCTTCTTTTTCGCCCAACATTGCATGTTGGAGGATCCAGACGGCGTCGGTATCGCAGGCCTGTTCGGCCACGGGGCAGAACGTCCGGCTGTAATCTGCACTATCGGGAATGGCGTAGCACATGAAAGTTTTATTCTGAAAAAGCGGCTGCTTGTAGAGCGGATGTGGGTAACCCTTGAAACTGGGCACACCTTCGGCAGCGAGCATTGCCGCAAATTCACTTTTGGGCAGGCCGCTAAACTTCGTCGCGTCGTATTTGAATATATAGATGTGATAACCGTGCAGCGTAATGGTCTCGTCGCGTTTCAGAGGGAATATCCCCTCTATTTTTTCCAGCAAACCACTCAAATACAACCCATTACTATTCCGGCGGCGGGTTTGCTCTTCCAGGCGTTTGAGCTGTTCCGTAAGCAGCACGGCCTGCATTTGGGTAATGCGGTAATTGCACCCGGGATTGTAATGCTCGTACCATTGCCCGCCTTCGATCCGCCCAACGTTGCGCAGGGAATGCATGGTCGCGTATAACTCATCGTCATCGGTAATGACAATGCCGCCTTCGCCGGAGGTCAGGTTTTTGGAAGATTGAAAACTGAAACTGCCCACGTGACCAATAGAGCCTAGTTTTTTGCCTTTGTACTCCGCCCCGTGCCCGTGCGCAGCATCCTCGATCACTTTGAGGTTGTGTCGTTGCGCAATGTCCATGATCGCGTCCATATCGCAGGCCAGCCCGCCAAAATGCACCGGAATGATCGCTTTCGTGCGCGGGGTAATGGCCGCTTCAATGGCTGACGGGCTGATATTGTAAGTTTCGGGATCGATATCCACAAAAACAGGCACACAATTGCATTCGATCACCGTAGAAGCCGTGGTAATGAACGTATAAGGCGGAACAATCACCTCGTCGCCCGGTTTCACGCCACACGCCATCAATGCCAGCCGGAGTGAAACCGAGCCATTTACGCAGGTAATGGCATACTTGCTCCCGCAATATGCTGCAAATGCACGTTCGAAACGCTCCACTTCATCGCCGCAATCAGGGTTGCCCCATTTGCCGCTCGCGACAACGGCTGCAACTGCGTTCACCTCCTTTTCATCGTAAATCGGCCATGGAAATGTCCTGTCGAGGGTTTTGGGTCCGCCGTAAATCGCTAGTTGTTCCTTTTTGCTGCTCATGGTATGGTATTCCTGAAATGTCGTGGCAAGTTTTAATGGAAATACTATGGGAGAAAGGAATCGGGCTATTTCCTGTCAGCCAGCAGCTCGATTATAGTCTTTTTCAACGACTATCCAGTATTTATCCCACAAACCCATAGTCGCATTGCATTCATGAATAACAGACAACTACTTTACGCCTTGCTTGTTGCAGGCATGTCATTAGGCACGGCCTGGGCCATACGCGGCCAGTTTGGGCACGAACAAGGGGCCGCCTGGGCAGGTGGCATCGACGGATTAAGCATCGTCCTCATCGCCAAACGCAAAGACTGGTATGCCAAAGCATTCCAACTTGCACTGGCTTCGGCTGCCGGTTGGGGCGTAGGCGGCATTATCAGCTACGGCAAAGTGGTTGGTTTTGCGCGCGGGCTCGAATTCGGGAATGTATATTACGGATTTTTGATGCTCGGCATTATCGGCGGACTATTCGGGCTGATCGGCGGCGGGCTTTTCGGCCTTACGCTGGCCTCTTCCCGCGAAAAGCCCGTGCGATGGTCGCAGCTGATCACGGAAATGACCGCTGGCGCGATCCTATTTTACTATCTTCTGATCGAACAGCTCGGCTGGCTCATGACCCCTCCACGCTCGGAAGCCTGGGCAGCCTGTCTCGGGATGGCCGTCGCGCTGTTCTGGTATATGATCCGCCACAAGCAACATTCGGCTATAAGACTGTCCATTTTCGCTGGGTTGGGCGGCGGGTTCGGATTCGCATTCGGCAACTTTTTACAGGTAATGGGAAACGTTTCCGGCATTCATTTCAATTTCTGGAACGTTATGGAATATTCGATCGGCTTTTTTGGCGGTGTGGGAATGGCTTATGGCACTTTCACATCCGAATGGGAAACCACCGACGCACAAGCCTCGCGCTCCGGCTTACTGGCCCCGATTGTTATTCTGACGTTGATTATCCCCTTCATCGTCTGGGATCAATCGTTCAAAACAGAAAGGCTGGTTGAAACGATCCGGAGCTTCGACCCACTCGCCGATGCAGCCGGAATTACAACTTACATTCAATGGATAGCATTGTTACTGGTGCTGTCTTTTGCCGCCTATGGTGTGTTTAAATATTATATCCGGTCAAATGCTCCGCTTTCTGAGCTGCGGTACGAGGGAATCCAGCTGTTCTTCTTTCTCAATCTGGGTTTGTACACGATTTACAGCATCCTCATTACCTGTGCGTTCATGAGCTTGTACCGTATCGAGCAATACCTTTACATCCTGAACGTCGCTATACTGGGTTTCCTGGTCAAAAAGACACAGGCTTCTTTTTCCGACCGCGGACTGAACCTCAGCCGCTGGGCGATCAACTTCGCGTTCATCATCGCCATTTTCGCCATCCTCACGGCCGTCGCCATCAGCACGCACGGCGAATTGAATGGGGCTAACAGGCGGTTTGAGTAATGGTACAGACTGAAATTAGTTTACGGCTGGCTCCGTTTTAGTAGTAAAAAGAGTTAGATTAGTATGCAAAAAAATTCGAATGGACGCGCTGTCAGACATTGTTCAAATATTGAAAAAGCTAAAACCGGAGCTTGTGGATAAATATCACGTAAGTTCCATCGGCCTGTTCGGCTCAATCGTTCGGGATGATTTTACCGTGAGCAGCGACGTCGATATTATTGTGGATTTCAGCCAACCAGTGGGTGTCGAATTCATTGAGCTCGCCGACTTGATCGAAGACCGCATTGGCAAATCTGTCGACTTGGTTTCTAAAAATGGAGTTAAACCGAGATACTATGAAGAAATCGCTCCCGAAATAATCTATGTCTAGCCGCAAATCGTCACTACTGGTTCAGGACATTCTTGAGAGCGGAAAAAAAATCCTTACTTACACGCAGGATCAATCATTTGACGAGTTCATCAACGATGATAAGACGATTGACGCCGTAATCAGAAACTTCGAAATAATTGGCGAGGCCGCGAATCGCTTACCAGAGGAATTCAGAGATCTGCATTCAACTATTGACTGGCATAAGATCAGGGGTTTCAGAAACCGAATCGTCCACGACTATTTTGGTATCGACTATGCGATTGTCTGGGAGATCAAAACCAACTATTTACCTCATTTGCTGGAAGAATTAAGCACTTTACATTTATAATCAAAAAGCCACTCCGGTTTTTCCCGGAATGGCTTTTGTTTTCATCGGTGCAGCCCAAGCTCACGTAACCCCCGGATCATCTTCTCCGGTTCATCGGTCTGGATGATATTGGCTCCTTGTTTCGTGAGGTTTTTCAACGTTTCGCTGACATTGCCTTTTCTGATTTCTTCGTCCGGGGCGCCCAATGCATTGATCCAGATCCTCGCACCCTTGTTCCTAATCAGGCTGGTGACTTCGGGCGTGTAGAATTTCGAATCGATATGTATAACTTCCGGTTTGAAGCGCGTCAACGCAGAATCGGCCATGGCCTGAGAATAGGCCCGCGGCATGAGCATGTACTTTTTAGAAGCGTCGTCGACCTTAGAAAGAATTTCATAGTCGCTATCGAAGAAGAACACAAATTCCCTGCCATCGGCTTTTTTCACCACCTCAATTACCTTATCGATTTGTTCCGTTTTCAGGTCAAGATCGACGAGAATGCGCCCTTTGGCCACTTGTAAGGCTTCCTCCAACGTGGGAATTGTTTCTTCCGTCACTTTACCATTCGAAAGGAGCCGTAATTTCCGGAGTTCATCGAAAGTCTGTGTTTCAAGATTGCCTTTACCCGTTGTCGTACGATCAACCTTGCCGTCGTGCATGAGCATTGGAATGCCATCTTTACTTACTTTCACATCAATTTCTACAATATCGACGCCCAATCTGATTGCTTCCCTGATCGCAGGCAGCGAGTTTTCGGGTAGTTGATGGTGCACCGCGCGGTGCGATGCAACCAGCACATTTTTCGACGTTGGGCCCAAAAATTCCTTTCTGATCGGTCGGACTTGCGCATGGGTTTTAAAAACAACAAATAGTAATAGAATCGCGGATACTGTAATGCGGGTCATTATAATTGAAATTATGAAATACTACTTCGTAATCGTCAGCTGGTCCTTGATCTCGCCCTCGGGATTGTAACATTTGTAATGCAGCGTGTTTCCCTTGATGGATATGTGCTGATAAAGCGGGCCGTCTTTATATCTTACCAGGGCATAATCCTCCTTCGGCCAGCGCACCTGCTTGCCGGGAATGCTGATAGACATCAGGTAAATCGTCCCCTTCGCCGGGCTGGCAACTTCTTTTTCATTAAACATCGGCTTGGTGCGCAGGTAGTAATGCATGTGCCCGCTCATGACCATATCCACGTGGTATTTGTCAAAAAGCGTACACCACTCGCGCTTGATCTCGTCATACGGCTCCTCGAAGTTGTAGGGCGGAAAATGGAACATCGCAAACTTCCATTTGGCTTTCGAATTCCTAAGCTGATTTTCAATCCACGCACTTTGCTGAGGCACCGAAAGCGTGGCGTCAATCATCAGGAACAATGCATCCTGATAATTGAATGCATAGGTCATTTCAGAAGGCTGGCCCGAGGGGCCGTTTTCCGGCAGGCTGAACATCTCTTTGTACATCGCTGCGCCCAGCCCGTCCTGGCTATCGTGGTTACCAGGCACCGGCATCAATGGCCGCGTGCTGAACGTCGGGCCGGCGTGTGCCCAAAGCTGGTCCCAATCGTCGCGGTGCAAGCCGGTTGTTACCAGGTCGCCGGCGATCGAGAAGAAAGCGATTTCAGGATGCCGTTTGATCGATTTTTGCGCCATATCACCCCAGATAGGCGAATAATGCGTGTCGCCGAACCAGATGAACGAGAAGTCTTTCACACGATCGGAGGCAGTTTGGAACGACGCCGGCGCCGACCATTGCAATTGCCCTGTACCGATCGAATAATGGTACAGAGTGCCCGGGCTCAGCCCTTTAAGCTGCGCGGTAAAGCGGTTTACGAACCGGTCGTTCTGTAAAAGCCTGTCCTCCATATTGAATGCAGAAGCATCCGTAAAAAGCGTATCGGAAGCACCTGGTTTCCAATATTTTATTTTGCCTCTAAGCACCTTGGGACTGGTTCGCCATTGAATATTCGCCGTGGTAGCGGGGTCGCCGCTCCATGTCATGACTACCTGGTCGGGCTTTTCAGAGGAAGGCGTCGAAGTCCTTCTGAATGCATTTACTAAATGCGCCTCGCGCGCGCGTCCCCGCACGGTCGTGAGGAGCGTCTGGCCTTTCAATTCCTCAGGAACTTCGGTCAATACCAACCCATCCCAGTCATGGTAGGTAAATGCCCCCTTTTGCAATGTGCTTAATGCATACTGTGCGGGGATGACATTCGAAACGGTCAATTTTTCGGCCTTGTCGAGCGGCGCCACGCTGATGAAATAAACCGGCCGGTCTTTGTCAAAACCATTGATACCAAGCCCGACCTCCCCTTTTTCGAAATCTTTCTGCCAGACCTCGTAAGTATATTCTTCGTTTTTAACGAGCATCTGTGTTTTCCGGAACCCGCTTTTTTGTATCCAGAAAGGCGGCACGGCTTGGCCGGTATGCCGCATCAGTGACACTCTTACGGGCACACTCACTTCGAAAGTCCAGAAACGCGTCGCCAGCGTTTCCTTGTCACGCTCGCTGAGAACGCTCAGAATATACGCATCAGAAATCGTATCGAGCTGCGTCGGTGTAAGAGTTGCATACAACCTGGTCACCGCACGATCGATCACCTCCTTCACCGTTCTCTCGGGTTGTTCACCGCTTAGCGCGTAAAAAGACATCCAAACAGGGCATAGCAAGGCCCACCAGCGCATTCTTTTGTTTTTGATCATGGCTATTTTAAGTTTCCCGTCAGGTATAGATACATCTATTTCAGGGATTTACAGAACTGACTTATTATCCGTTAGGAACACCCTCGTACTTTCGGTGTAAGTGTCACCCTGCGGTGTTTTATATTTTAAATCCACATAAAATGCGCGGAAGCCACTTGCCGGTAACTCTGCGGTCACTTTCACGCTAGACTTTTGACTTATTTTCAAACTTTGAGCCGTCCAGGTGTCATTCCGCAAATCCTGGTCGGGCGAGTTGGCCGACCACAGGATCACGTCTACCAATGCATCCGGCGTAGCCTTAATGTCCAGGTTTACTTTCCGGTTGGCCACCGACTGGCTCCATTTGCATTCGGTATAAGGCCGTTTGTTAATCGTCGCCCCGAAGAATGCACTCAGGGCTTCCATCGCTTGCTTGCCGTCGCCGAGGTCGTGCCCCGCGTTGGGTACATAATGCAGCATATTCTTCCCTGGGATCTTGTCCAGATAGTTTTTGATATTGTCGACCACCCAATATTCATCGTTTGTTCCCATGAATATCATCTTCGGCATCGTCAGCTTGGCGCGGTAGGAATAGGGGTCTATCATCGCCGTAATGGCCTGCCCATCGGCCGAGCCGGTCGACTGCGGAATGCCCAGTTTTACATAATCTTCGATCTGGACGCTGTAATCGCCCCATGATTTGATCTGATAATCAAGACTAACCGGCATATTCAGCACATCGATCACCATCGGCGCGATCGCCTCCACACGCTTATCACTAGCGCCCGTAAGCCAGGTGGTCCAGCCACGCTTGGACGCCCCGGTAACCACGAAGCTGTTGACGGTATGTTTCAATTGTTTTTGAGAAAACTGCTGCACGGCATCCATCGCCTTCACCGCGCTCTTCACCATTGGAAAAAGCAGCGGCCAGGTATAGTCCTTATCCTTTTTGAAGTTGTGCAAAGTATAGGAAATCAATGCATCTTCGGTAAGATCGTCGAAAAACGGCTGGTTGGGCGTCTGTTTCAGCAATGCTACGATGGCATGGTTCGTAGTAGCCACCGCACCGAGCGAGGCATACATTTTTTCATCCTTTTTGCTGTTCCAATTCGGCAGTCCGTCGGCATTGGAGCCGCCGGTGATGAAGAGCAACGCGTCGTCATGCCGGTTTTCTTTGGGTACAATCACCGTCATCTGGTGTGTCCAGGTGAACTGGCGCCATTTCTGCGAGGTAACGAGTATTTGGTAAAATGTCAGATCGTCGCGCTTGAACGTCTCTTTCAGCTCCCATTTAAAGGTTTTGTCGCCATTATTAAGATAACTTTCCAGGGCATTTTCAGGTGTTACTTTTTGTGCATTCACAAACACGATGGCCACAATTGCCAGCAGCATGGACAAAACGGACCTGACGGCTATTTTCAAAAACATGATCACTCGGTTTTGGTTTGAAGAATCGGTTTACTTGCCCGCTGTGGTGGCCGGCACGGATGCGGCCGACTTAGGGCTGTCTTTTACTAGTTTCAATGCCTGCTCGATATAAATCTCTCCTGTCATTTCGCCCAGGCTTGTGCGGCTCACATAGTCATACCTTTTAAAGCTATTGAAATCGACTTTCGTAAGCATATAACCGAAGGCGTCGTTCGTGAGTCCGAAAAGAAACGGTTGTTTGGTATTCATATTCCTTTTCACATAATACCCGATATTGGGCAATGCTTCGCCGGGCACCGTCAGTACCTGAGCGGTACCGATATTAAGCAGGTTAAGCTGCGTCACAATACGGTTATCACCGGCCATCTCATTTTTAATCGGTGATTTTTGGAGGATATAACGCATGATCTCCGAATCGACCGGAAACTCAATCCTGCGGGAAACGCAATAAACGTCGGGGTTTTCCTGCACCGCCGCGTCTTTCACGATCCGCAATGCCTCGTCGGCCAGCAGCTCGCCTATCCTTTTGCATTCAGTCCAATCGCTGGCTTCTTTCCCGTTTTCGAGGCGGTTGTCGGCCGTTACCATTCCGCCTTGTGCGCCATTCATGAAAATGGCCGTTCCGCCGCCCTGCGACTCAATCCGATCGTACAGCGGCCCGCAAAGGTCCGGGCTCAGAATGCCCCTGCCCGATCCGATAATTTCCGGGTGCACCGCGTAATTGACCAACGTAGCAATGGCCTTTCCCTTATTGACTCCGGAGGTTGCCACTGCCTGGATCACCCCGCAACGGGGATCATAAAGCTGATCGGCATAGTAGTTGTAGGCGATTTTCCCTTTTGCATCGCTTACCGCGATTTTCAACGAAGCATCTTCCAGTTTCCCAACGGCCTCATTCACAGCATCGGCGATTTGCTGTACGCACCGGTCGAGGTAGGTAAGGTCGGCGAAAGATTCACCTTTTTCATTGGGAAAACCATAAGCATCGGGCCCGCTATGCGTATGCGTGGCGCCTATGAGCACGTTCTCGGGTGCGATGCCCTTTATCAGCTTCCGCGACTTGTTTCCTAATGCAGCCGGCCACCCCAGGTTATCCACATTCACAATTGCGACCCGCACTCCACCTTTTTCCATCACAAATGCCCTCGCGTACAGTTCACCATTCTTCTGTGTCGCTTTTTTGGGAGTACCAATGCCCCCCGAAACCGGCAGCAGCGGATCGGGCGTGATCACCCGCACAGCCGCCGCAGCCCTGAAATGCTGCCCAACTGTAACCTGGTTCAGAAACAGGCAGAAACAGCAAAATACAATGGCCCTAACTTTCATGTTGAAATGGGTTTACATATTAAAACTAAACCGGAACCGTGGGATGATCCCGACAGTCCCGGTTTTAAATACTCACCTTAAAACAAATATGACTACCACGGCTTGCCGGTTCCTTGCAAAAGCCATTGTTTAGACCAGGCGCTGTTGCCGTTGTCGGCCTGTGAATAGCCAGTAACTTCCAGCTTGCTCACCGCGGTCTCGGTATTCGCCTTGTTGATGCGCAACTCATCCTGCATGTAGTAGAAACGCACAGGCAAAACCTCTCTTTTAGCTGCCGGGCCAGCTTTCAACGCAGGCAGGCCGGTGCGGCGGAAATCGAACCAGGCTTCGGTGGCGGCAGTCCAGCTGGCAATCCACTTCTGTTCGAGGACCTGTTTCAAAGTATTGTCGAAAACCACACCCGGCGTAGCAACATAAGCGGCATACTTGTCGCCTACCTTCCAGGTTTCCATCGATGCTTTCACACCGGCTTCGTAACGGTCTTTTGCAACGCCGGTAGCCCAGCCTTTCAATGCAGCCTCGGCGAGGATGAAGTTTACTTCGGCAGCCGAGATCAGCCGTGCGCGCAACAACGGGCCCTTTGCAGCCTTATAAATATCATTCAAAAAGGACACGTGCGGGTTGAAAGACGTTTGTCCGGGGGTCGGATTGAGGTTGTATGCCGATGGCAATGCTGAAAAACTTGGCGGCAAACCTACGTATTCAGGGTCGGTGTCGACTGGTGTATTCTTCACTTTATCCGGCGAAAGTATCCGCTTGCCGTCTACGATTTTGTCCGTTCCGGCTGGTTGTGTCGGATCTACTACCAGCGGCACTTCCACCTTGTTGGCCCAGATTCCGAGCCGCGGGTCTTTCAAGGTCTGCAATTTTTCTACCAATGTGGCGCACATTTTGATGCGGCGGTAATTGCTTCCGCTGGCGTCGCTTACGGTGTTGGCAGGCCATGAATCGGCTTCGCTGTTGCCGGGAAAGCCCATTGTGGCATCATCCGCATTGGATGTGATGATCGGATATTGGGCCGCATTGGCGACAATCTTCTCGATACCCGCCTTGGCGATGTCCGGCTGCTTGGCCGAAATGCGCAGATAGTAACGCAACATCAGCGAATTAGCCATTTTGCGCCATTTAGCAGGGTCTCCGCCGTAAAAAACATCCACGTTGTCGACAATCCCCTCATACTCGGCCTTTGATTTGGAAAGCAGCGCATTAGCCTTTTCGAGGTCTGCGATGATGCCCGCATAGATCTTGTCCTGGCTATCGAATGCCGGCAGAATGTCGGCTACCGAGCCCGCCTCCCCTTTCAATGCATTGGTGTAGGGTGCATCGCCCCAGAGATCGGTGATGAGCCCGAACATAAACGATTTCATTACCAGGGTAACGCCCTGGTGAAACTCGAAATTCGTCGCAACGGCCCGCTGATAAACGAGGTCGTTGTTGCGAAGCACGTCGTAATAGGCATTCCAACTCTGGTCGCCGCCCCAATCATAATCGTTGTGCCCGCTCGACCACGCGTCTTTCTGCGTATGCTGCACCACGCCTGCAATGTCCTGATAACCCAGGTTTACATAAAGTTTCGCGGCTTCCGTCAGGACAGTCGGCAACACGAGGTTCGGGTTTACCGACTCCGGTGCGACACCATTCGGGTTTTCGTTTATCTCCGTCAGGTCTTTACAAGAAAAGATCATGCACGCCAGCAGCAGCGGTATGATGACGAACTTGTTGTGATTTTTTTTCATGAGTATATTTATATAAAATAAACTATATGATTCTGTATCAGAAAGTTAAACCAATCTTGAAGCCAATCGGCATCACCCAGGGAGTAACGTTGTAACGCTCGATGCCCTGCTTGAACTGGGTACCCGCCTGTGCGCCCGACTCTTGCTGGAACGCCTGCTCCGGATCGATACCGATTTTCGCTTTGGTCCAAAGGATGATATTGCGGCTATAAACAGCGACGTTGGCATTTTGAAGGCCGAGGCGTTTCACGAACGTAGAGGGCAGGTCATAACCCAGGGACACTTCACGCAGCTTGATAAATGAAGCATCGAATGTAGCCGCGCGGGTGAAATCCCATGGGTAGTTGTCGCCATAGGGAATGTACTTGGTGTCCTTGCCACCCAGGTTTTCGGTATAACCGGTAATTTCGCCGGCTTCGTTGTATTGCGCAATCACGCCCGGGTTGAACACCGCGTAGTCGTAAGTGTTGCCTCCGTACTCAAATGGGAAACCTCCATATGCTTTGGTAGGGCCGCCGACGATATTGAACTTGTTTCCATTGACAACCACTTTGTTGTTTTCAACCAGGTAGTTGCGCAACTGATCGCCCGTCATTCCGTTCGGATTGATCAGGTTATCCAGGAAGCGTTGGGATTTGAGATCCGATTCGCCGTAGCGATATGTTTGCGACACGAAGTCGCCTCCCTGGCGCCAGTCGAACGACATATTCAGGCTAAACCCTTTGTAGGAAACGGAAGTCTGTAACCCCATCGTGAAATCCGGATTGAAATTACCGATCTTATTGCGGGTTTTGGAAGCGCTGACCGATTGCCACGAACCGTTTTCATCCAGGATCGGATACTTGTAGTAAGGCGAACTCTTATCCTGAACTGTCACGAGCTCGGCATCGTAAATATCACCGATCTTGTCCCCAACATAGGTCCAGGCGCCACCTTTTGCGTCTGTCCAGAGGGTGTAGAATTCAAGACCGTCCGACAACGATTTGATAATGGTCCGGTTTTTCGACCAGTTGGCGTTAATGTCCCAGCGCCATCCATTCTTATCGATCGGCGTACCTCCCAGGGTAAATTCAAGCCCTTTGCTCACGAGCAAACCTGCATTGATGTTTTTTGAAGTAAACCCGCTGGATCCCGGAAGTTTGGTCGGTATGATCTGGTTGCGGTTTTCCACCTGATAGTAAGTGGCCGAGAGCCGTACGCGGTTATGGTAAAGATTCAGGTCGAGGCCATATTCATAAGAAGTCGCGATCTCGGGTTTGAGGTCGGGTAGCAGAATTTGTCCTGATTTCGACAAACGTGTGATGCCGTCCCATGCCCCTGCATTGCCGAGCGTTGCCAGCAAGCTGTAAGGATTAGTATCGTTACCAACTTGAGCAACACCGCCTCTGAGTTTCAGCAAGCTGATCTGGTTCGCGATCGGGAACATTTCATTTAACAAAACACTCAATGAAGCCGATGGATAGAAATAGGAACGATTGGCTTTTGGCAATGTGCTCGACCAGTCATTCCGGGCCGTCAGATCCAGGTAAACCATGTCTTTGAAGCCAAGGTTAGCCAATCCGTACACACTAAATACCGCCTTTTCATACATCGCGCTACCGTAAGAGAGGTTCGCAGGAGCGATGTTCGACATAGTATACAGGCCCGGGATAATCAGCCCTGTACCGTTTTTGGTAGCCGTAGTCATGTCTGTATTTTTCTGATAGCGCGTATTGCCACCACCCGAAACGGACACACTGAAATCGCTGATGTCGCGCTTGTAGGTCAAAAGGAAGTCAGCATTACGCTCGAATCTCGACAGGTTAATTATCCCGTAACCGCCCCGGCTGTCGTTGGTGTAGCTATTGCCGATCTTGGTCTGGCGCTCTTCGCGGTAAGTATCGAGTGCATAACGGCCCATAAGGCTCAAATGCGGGGTAATCTGCCAGTCAGCCTTCACATTTCCGAAAACACGGTCGCGAACAAAGCTGTTGTTTACCTCGTAGGCCAGGAACCATGGGTTGTTATAAGCGCCCGGACCTTGCGAGAGTTGCTTCAAGCCTTCTTGCCCCGGCACCCAGTAATTACGCAGGTCGTTGATATCAATGTGCGGCGAAACAGCGTATGCCCATTGCAGCGGGTTCGTACCACGATTGGTTGCTGGCCGGTTGTTCGAATTGTTGCGGCTGACATCGATGTTCGTACTCAATGTCAACTTTTTACTTAGCCTGACCGACGAATTGATGTTCAATGAATTCCGGAAAAGATCGGAGTTCGGGATAATCCCCCGGTTGGACATGTTTGAGTATGACAAACGGTACGTGACGAGGTCGTTGCTATTGGAAATCGAAACGCCATTGGTCGTGGTGATACCCGTGCGTACGAAGTTTTTTACATTATCAGGGTGCGAAACGAGGTCTGTTGGAATGGGCTTACCATTGGCGTCTTTCGGGCTATTCCATTGGATCGCCTTGTACCCTTTATCGAGTTCCGGCCCCACGCCCCCGGCTGAACCCTCATCGATAAGCAGCACACCGCCCGGGTAAGGATTATTATCGGGTGTAAAAGGAAGAATACCCGTTGCAAACTTGCTGTGCATGTTCAGGTATTTGTAAGGTCTGTCAAAAACAGTGCTGGAATTAACAGAAACGGTCATTTTCTTCGCTTTGCTGCCATTTTTAGTGGTAATCAGCACGACCCCGTGACCTGCACGTGAACCATAAAGCGCTGCCGCGTTAGGTCCTTTAAGGATCGAAACGCTTTCTACGTCGTCGGGGTTAATATTTGAAATCGCATTTCCATAATCGACGCGGTTGTCATTTCCTACCTGGCTTATATTGTTCAGGGTGTTGGCAATAGGGACACCATCCACGACAAAAAGTGGCTGGTTGTCATTACTGAGGGATGTCGCACCGCGGATGATCATACTCACCGACGAACCGGTGCCGCCCGTAGAGCTGATGGTAACACCCGGAACCTTGCCCGACAGGGAGTTCAGCACGTTCTCCTGTGCTACCCGGCTGATATCTTTTCCCTGAACTTCCGCGACCGCATACCCCAATGAGCGTTTTTCGCGCGAGAGACCCAATGCTGTGACTACGGTTTCTCCAAGGGTTTCGACACCTTCCGCCAAATCCACATTGACCACCGATTCATTACCCACAATCACCTCCTGGGTTTCATGACCAATGTAGGAAAAGACCAGAATGGCCTTCGAAGCGTCACTGACATTGATCGAATAATTGCCGGCTGCGTCGGTAGACGTTCCCACCTGGGTGCCCTTCACAACAATGCTGACACCGGGAAGCGCCGCCCCATCTATTTTCGAAGTAACTTTTCCCTTAATCGTCTTATCAAAATTTTTCCCCGCAAACGCCGGAGCGACGAGGAAAACGGCCACGAAAATGCATAAAAGCAACCTTCGCAGACTAGCAGTAGAATTTGGATCCATAGTTTTTGTTTTTAAGGTGATGGGCACTGTTCATGATACTGGGAATAGAGATTTATGTTAAAAACTGGAACACAATACAGACTTATATAATCCGTGTCAGCGGTATTAATAACATGGTATCAGGTGAGTGGCGGATCAACTTCCGGAAGGTTTGCTCCCGGGAGAAAAACTGATTGAAATCCTGCTCACGTTACTAGGAATGGTGTCTTTTGGGCTATTCTAACGGATCTAAGTTTTTTAATTTCTGACCAAACAATTGATAGAGGAGGGTGAGTAATGGTAATATCTGTAATCTGCTATAAATCCTTCGGCCCGGCTTCACCGTTGGGCCTGCTTTCCCTTAACAAACGGTTGAAATAAATTTCGAGGGCGTCGGAGTAGTTTTTACCTCGTTCGTCATCGGAAATTCCTGCAAGCAACTCCGCCAATTCGTCCCCGGATATCTTGTTGCTGATTAGCTTGTTAATCAAAATTTCAGCACGGGATAATGACATGGTGTTAGTTAGTTTTGGTATGTGACAAGGATACTGGCAAAGCCCCATAACAGACTACTCCCGCGACACGGATTTTTCATCCCGTCGCGCTCCTTTTTTTGAAAGCCGATAAAAAACATAAGCGCCCGAAAGCCCGATTTCTGTCAACTGATTGTTGCCATTCTTCACTAACCCCTATTTTTGCTAAAATTTTATCATATTAACAGGAAGTATCGTTTCTATACCGAAACCCGGATCGTGAAGAATGAACCCTAAGAAGTGCTGTCAGGAGATTTACTTTCTGCTTTTTATCCTACTGATTTCCCATTTTGCCTCCGGCCAGACGGTCGTTGCCGATAGTACAGGCAATGTGATCGTGGGCGATGTTACGGTGGAAGGGAACCATCGTACCCGCACGGGCATTATCATGCGGGAAATGGCGATCCATCGGGGCGATACGCTTACGGCAGAATCACTCAAAGAAAAGCTCGAAATCGACCGCAGGAAGGTGGTTAATACCAATCTGTTTGTTACCGTGGAGTTGCTCACGAAGCCTAATCCCGACTCGGTGCACACCGATATCCTCATTGCGGTAAAGGAACGCTGGTACTTTATCATGCTCCCCGTCTTCCAGCTCGCCGATCGCAATTTCAATGAATGGTGGTACGAACGAAAGCGGGACCTTTCCCGCACTACTTACGGCGTATACCTCAGCTACGGTAATGTTACAGGCCGGGCCGATAAGCTTCGTTTCCTGGCCGAATTCGGCTTCATTCCAAAGTTCGAGCTGGCCTATACGTTACCGTACATCGATAAGGCTCAAAAAACGGGGATTACCGTCGGGACCTCCTATTCCATCAACAAAAACACCGCATTCAGGACCTGGCGGGACAAGCTGCAATACCTCAGCAGCGAGGAAATCAACCGCGAGCGATTCTTTACCTATGTGAGCCTGACACGCCGTAATAAATACTACACATTTCATTCCCTTGACCTCCGTTGGAGCTACCTGACGATCTCTGACACGGTAGCGGCTTTAAACCCCAATTACCTGCTGAATGGGGATAAACGGCAACGTTATTTCCAATTGACCTACACTTACAGTTACGACAAGCGCGACAATGCGCAATATGCCCTGCAGGGCCAAACCGCCGGATTGCAAATTTCCAAAACCGGGCTACTGGCTTCCGACGACGTCAATACGCTTTACTTGTATGGCTCCTACCGAAAATTCATCCCGCTTGGCAAGAAATGGTTTTTCAACACCAATTTGCGTGGGCGGATTTCATTTCCGAAACGCCAGCCTTATACACAAACTGTGGGTCTCGGTTACCGCAATGATCTCGTGCGCGGGTACGAGCTTTACGTGATCGACGGTCAGGATTACGCATTGATCAAAAACGAACTGAAATACAGGCTTTTCTCTATTCAAAAGCATTTTTCATTTATTCCCGTCCGCCAGTTCAATACCATTCCACTCGCAGCTTATATCAACACTTTTGCCGATGCCGGCTATGTCAAAAACAGCTATCCCGAGTTCAGCAATACGAGACTCGGCAATTCGACATTATATGGCGCCGGGGCCGGGCTCGATGTTGTGACGTTCTATAACATTGTCGCCCGATTCAATATCACACTGAACGGCTTGGGCGAGCGGAGGTTCTTTTTTAACCTTTCGAGAGAATTTTAACCAGATTTCCCCAAGCCGTAAATATGTATATATTGCATTTGACCGATATTCGAACTAGTTGCAAGGCACGATAATTTCTCAACTTATTTAAACCGAATGCCACAACCTCTACACTTATGAATACGCTGAAAAATGGAATCGCATTGCTCATGATGGCATTACTGGCATCAGCTTGCGACACTAAAACGAATGAAAAAAACGAAGCGGCAGCGGATTCCGTTGTCCTGCACGAACCTGTCCCCGCTGATCTGAATAGCGATCAATCGGCATTGTTGAAAACGATCCTTGGCCCGTCCGCGCAAAATCCTTCCGGTACGGTCCTGCGGGGTATTGCGTTCGGTGATCCGCTCACAAAGGTGAAAGCGACGGAAACATTCGAAATGTTTGAAGAAACGCCCGACCATCTGGGCTATACCTCGGAAACGGCACGGTTGGAGACGATCGATGTACAGTATTTTCTGACCCCGGAAAAAAAGGTGAACAAGATCACGATCGACGTTTACCTGAACAGTTCGGAGGCAACAAAACAGCTCTGGAACGCCAGCAAGCAGTATTTCAGCGAGACCTATTCTTCCCCCAAAGAGGAAACCAAAAAAATCACCTGGAACAACAAGACTGTCCGAGTGAATATGGAGGATGTTTCGGAGGGGAAAGATTATGGTTTGAAATTTCAATTCTTCCCGGCAGACAAAAACGTTCTGGCCGCCAAATAACACCTATGAAAACAAAAAGATCGATTCTACTCGGCGCGCTCTGCCTCATTGCCCTGAATGTTTGTGCACAGAAACCGTCTAAAAAAGACGAGGTAATCACCATCAATACCGACAAGGGCACGATGCGCTTCATCCTTTTTGATGAAACCCCGAAACACAAAGCCAATTTTATCAAACTTGCCAAGGATAAGTTCTATAACGGACTACTTTTCCATCGCGTTATCGACGATTTCATGATCCAGGGCGGCGATCCCGAATCACGTAATGCAAAGCCGGATGCAATGCTCGGCCGCGGTGATAACGGCTACAAGGTTCCGGCGGAATTCAATGGCAAATTATTCCACCAAAAAGGCGCCTTAGCGGCCGCACGCGACAATAATCCAGCGAAAGAATCCAGCGGATGCCAGTTTTATATTGTAGAAGGCCGGAAATGGAGCAAGGCCGATCTTGAAAAACAGTCGGCACGCGCGGCACGCAAATTGACCGATGCCCAGAAAAAAGTATATGAAACAGTTGGCGGCACCCCGCACCTCGACGGCGCGTATACCGTTTTCGGACAGCTGATCGACGGCATGGATGTGCTCGACAAGATTGCATCCGTGGATAAGGACGAGCGCGACCGTCCGGAGAAAGACATTTCGATGAAAGTGTCTGTCAAAAAGATGAAAAAGAAGAAGATTACCCGCAAATACGGCTGGAAATACGAAGCTTAAATTGGAAAAGAAGAAAATCCTGATCACCGGCTCCAACGGGTTGCTGGGGCAAAAATTAGTGGAACTGCTGGTTTCAAAAGCGCATATTGAAACCGTTGCTACGGCAATAGGCAAGAACCGGCTGCCGATCAGCGCGGGATACCGGTATATTGAAATGGATATTACCGATCCCGGAGCCGTCGATCAGGTGCTCGGAACCGAGCGCCCCGACGTGCTGATCCATACCGCCGCGATGACGAATGTGGACCAATGCGAAGCGGAGAAGGATGCCTGCTGGAAGCTGAATGTAACCGCGACCGAAACACTGGTCGCGGCCTGCGCGAAGTACAACATTTTCCTGGAACATGTTTCGACAGATTTCGTTTTCGACGGAACTTCCGGGCCTTACCGTGAGGAAGATGTCCCTAACCCGATCAGTTTTTATGGATGGAGTAAATATGCCGCCGAAAAGGCAGTCAAGTCTTCCGACATCGAATGGGCCATCGCCCGCACGGTGCTCGTATACGGGGTCGCGCACGATATGAGCCGGAGCAATATTATTCTCTGGGTCAAAAATTCATTGGAAGAAGGCAAGGCGATCAACGTCGTAACCGACCAGTTCCGCACGCCCACACTGGCCGAAGACCTGGCATCAGGCTGCTTCCTCATCGCCGACCAGGAAGCCAAGGGTATTTACCATATTTCCGGCAAGGATTTCCTGACGCCCTACCAAATGGCGCTCGCAACCGCAGACTACTTCGGACTGGATGCCTCGCTGATTTCGCCTACCGACGCATCAGCATTCACCCAACCCGCCCGCAGGCCTCCGCGCACGGGATTCAATCTTACGAAATCAAGGAATGTTTTGGGCTACGAGCCGCATTCGTTTCGGGAAGGGATTGCGTTGCTGGCTAAGCAAATAGGTTGAATAGCATTTCGCATTTCAGAAGTTTCCGATCTCACCCAAATTCAATACAAACCCGGGAAAAACCTGCTCCCCGGAAAGTTGAATGTCAAAGCCTGAATGCTCGATGATGGCACAGCCGGGTTCGTAAATGTAGACTTTCTTTCCATACCGGTCTATCAGCCAGGCGAGGCGGCAACCATTCGCCATATATTCCTGCATTTTGTTCTGTAAATAAATAATGCTATCCGTTTTTGAACGCACTTCAATCACAAAATCAGGACACAAAGGAGCGAATCTTTCGTGTTCGGATTCCGGCAGTGCATTCCACCTCTCACTATTAATCCAGGCGACGTCCGGCGAACGGGCAGCTCCATTTTGCCGCGAAGGCTGCGCGGCGACCAGCAGTCAATTTTCACAGGACATATTCATGAGGACCAACTGCCTGCCGCCGCTTCCCGCGGATTAAATTTAATTATACAATAACTCATAATACTCCCTGGCCATCCGGTCGGAACTGAACGGTTCGGAAACGTCATTCATACTATTCAAAGTCATCTCCCGCCATTTCTCAGGCGCATTATAGTAAGTCGGGATCACGGAACGCTCCAAAGTTTCCATCAGATTATCGCAATCTTGCTTATTAATATCCTCCCCTTTGGCAACCGGCAGAAGAAATGCATTGTGCCCGTCCTTTGCGAATTCGCAGATCCAGCCATCGTAGGTCGAAAGGTTCAATGCCGCATTCATAGCCGCCGTCATCCCGCTGGTACCCGATGCTTCGCGCGTCACGACCGGCGTATTGAGCCATATATCGGCCCCGTCTTTGAGCAGCTTGGATAATGCCAGCTCATAGCCTGTCAGTACGGCCATGTTAGGAAACAAGTGGCTCAGATAGAATAGATGGTTAAAGGTCCCAACTGCACCTTCATCTTTCGGATACGGCTTTCCAGCCCATATCACCTGCACCGGCTGCTCCTTATTGCCCATTATGCGTTTGAATCTTTCCAGGTCCCAAACCAGCATATCCGCCCGCTTGTAAGCCGCAAACCGCCTCGCCCAGACGATCGTGAGCACATCCGGGTCAAATAACTTCCCACTCTGGTCGGCGACTGTTTTGAACAAAACTTCTTTCAGTTCCTTCTTACGTGCGACAATCGCGCTGGTATCCTTTTCTTTCCTGGCCTTTTCCAAAATAGGGTCAACCCAGTAAGTATTGTTTTGCGCATTGGTAATGTGCTCGATCGGCGCGATTTTGGGATGCGTTTTCCACATTTTTCGTGAAACTTCCCCATGCAGTTTGGAAACGCCGTTCGCTTTATGGCTAAGGCTCAATGCAGCCAGCGAATGGTTGAATACTCCGTCGCGAATGCCGCTGATCTTACGCACCGTTTCCAGGTCCAGTCCTGAGAAAAAGCCCAGTTTATCCAGAAAATGAATATCGTGCTTTTCATTACCGGCTTCTTCGGGGGTATGCGTTGTAAAAACTACCTTTTTCCTTACCTCAGCCACATCCTGGTATTTTTTATACAGATGAAAAAGAGCGGATACCGCGTGTGCCTCATTCAAATGGTAAACTTCCGGATCGTATTGCAGCGCTTCGAGCAACCGCGCGCCACCGATACCGAGCACCATGCATTGCGCTACTTTGTAGGTAACGTCCGAGTCGTACAATGAATAACTGATCGCTCGCGTGGATTCGTCGTTGCCGTCGGTATCGGTAGTCAGAAGAAATAATGGTGCGGAACCGAATGTTTCAGGAGCCAGATAATAGGCTGCTACCCAAACGTTTTTACCCATAATGGGTATCTGAAAACGGATTTGGGTATCGGCGAGATACGAATATATTTTCTCCGTGAACTCCGGCTCCATACTGCCGTCCTTTTTCCGGCCCTGGTCGTAATAGCCGTATTTCCAGAGCATCCCAATGCCGATCAGATTCTGTTTCAGCGCGTATACGCTGCGCATATGCGAACCTGCGAGGAAGCCCAGACCGCCGGAGTAAATCTTTAATGCCTGGTCGACGGCGAATTCCATCGAAAAGTAGGCGACTGATTTTTTGTATTTGCTGTCCGCGACAAACGGATGTTGGTAGGGAAGAACGAAAGTTTCCTGTGACATCAGAAGCAATTTTGATAAAACAAATAACGTAAATAAAAAACCCGGCCAATCGAAAAGGGCCGGGCCGGGAAATTATCTGCAAATAGTTATCCGCCAAAGAGCCGCGCCCAGAATCCTTTTGTCTTGGTCTTCGTTTCAGCGACTTTTTCCGTTGCCTCTTCTTTCAATTCGGCTATTTCCTCAGCTGCTTTCGCTTTCAGTTCGGCGGCTTTGGCCTGCGCTTCCGCCAGTTTCTCGGCGGCTACTTCCTTCGCGTCTTCGAATGCTTCGGCGGCATCTTCTTTAATATGTTCGTACTTATCGGCTGCGACTACCTTAATGTCCTCAAACTTCTCCGCAGCAACTTCCTTGATGTCCTCAAACTTGTCTGTCGCAGCCTCTTTCAGGTCTTCGAATTTCTCTGCTGCTGCCTCCGTCAGACCGGCGAGTTTCGCAGCAAAGCCGGATTCTACCTCCTCGACCTTTTCCGCAACCTCCTCTTTCACCGCCTCAGCCTTCACAGCCGCCTCCTCCTTCACTTCTGCCACAGCTTCCTTAACCGCTTCCGCTTTTTCTTCGATCACCTCTTCCACTTCGGTGGTTTTGGTCTCGGCCTGCGCTTTCAGGTCATCGAGCGTCTCGTAAACTTCGGTTTTGATTCCATCAGCTGCATCCACTACCTCGTCCACTTTGTCCTCTGCCTTTATTTCCAATGCTTTGGCTTCCTCTTTCACCGCTTCGGCTGCCTCTTCCGCGATCTGGTCTTTGGCTTCGGTAGCAGTAGTTTTGAGTTCTTCAACTTTATTTTCCAGCGATTCTTTTTCGTCTTCTGGTGTAGGTTCGGTATTCTCGGCCATGGGAAATGAGGTTTTAAGGTAAAAAACAGTTGATACGATGAATGCGTAAGCTACAAAGGAGTTGCCAAGGTTGCAAGCAATCCGGGCAGCTTTCTGTCAGGTTAACCTTCTAACCATCAAATTTTTAACAAGCTCATAAAACGGCTCCGGCTGCAACGTACGCCAGTTATTGAGGTGCAGCGTACCACCGAAATTAATATAATAGTCGAGCCGGAATTTCGTCCATTGCTCCTCCACATGCTCGCGAAAATTGACGGCGACGATCCATCCGTCCTCCACGTCATCGAACCATTCCGCATAGTAATCATCCTCCGCGCCATGGAAGTCCAGGACATTTTCTCCCAGCAATATAAACTGGTTAATACCCTCATCGACAAGGGGATCGACCACCTGCCGTTTCAGGAACATGATATCATTATGCAGCGCATCGTTCCATTCCCCAAACATTTCAATAATCACAAAGCGCTTTTTATAATCGGCAAAAAGGATTTTCACATACAACGTCTCCGACCCGATATGGTCCCAAAGCGGGTGGATATAATAGCCGTAAATCGCATTCTCATAATAATCAAGATTATACGTGCGGCCATAGAACGGCGAACGCTCGTCGTGGCTGGCTACATAGTGTTTTTCCCAATTGTAATAGGGTTCTATTTCCTGCATGGCAACTTTTGGAATGGCATTGAAAACGAATATAAATGAAAAATAGAAAAGGATTAACCGATGCTACCAATCGTTTAAGGCATTATAATTATTGGACTCAGACAAATTATTATTTGGACTTAATATAAATAGTGTCGTAGCTTTGCCACGAACCACGCTCCCGCGCCGCATTGCAAATCCATCCGTTTATATTAATAGTATCCCAATGAATCCGAGGAATAAATTCCGAAAGTGCATGGCCGTCATGCTTTACATTATTGCTTTATTTTCCGCCAACCAATCCCACGCTCAGGCCAACGAAGGCCGCGGTGCATTGCGGGGCACCGTGAAAACTTCCGACGGCAAGGCGGCCGAATTTGTCAACATTACCATTAAAGGAACTGGAAAAGGAGCGCAAAGTGATGCAGACGGGCAATTTATCATCCGGAATATCCCTGCCGGCGAGCATAGGGTCGTAATCCAGTTGCTTGGTTATGAGCCTATCGAACGCCCGGCAGCCATCGGTTCTGATCAAACCGTCATATTCGAACCGGTATTCCTGAACGAGGACAGTAAGGCATTGCAGGAAGTCGTGATTAGCGGGGATATCAACAAGTTTTCCAAAAAAGAAAGCGATTACGTAGCCAAGCTCCCCGTGAGCAATATGGAGAACCCGCAGGTTTACAGTGCATTATCCAAAACACTTTTTACAGAACAGCTTATTACAGACTTCTCCAACATTGTTAAAAACGCGCCGGGGGTTTATAAAATCCAGGCCAATCGTGGTATTAACTCCGATGGAGCGACATTCTATGCATTGCGCGGTTTTCGCACGGAATTGTCCGTCGTGGATGGGTTGCCGGTACAAACGAACGGCGAGTTCGACCCGATCAATGTCGAAAAAGTGGAAGTGATCAAAGGGCCATCGGCTACACTGTTCGGCAGTTCGGTTACTTCGTTTGGCGGGCTAATGAATATCGTGACTAAAAAACCGGTTGAAATAGCGGGCGGTGAAATTGGTTACACAACCGGCAGTTTCGGCTTGAACCGTCTGACCGCCGACATTTATTCTCCTATTAATGCTTCCAAAAATCTTTTGCTGAGGGTTAATGCAGCCTATCAATATCAGGGCAGCTTCCAGGATGCGGGTTTCCGGAGAAGTCTCGTGATTGCACCATCACTGGAATACCGTGTGAATGAAAAGATGACCATCCTTTTCAACGCGGGCATTTACCAGAGCGAGATGACGAGCCCGTCGGCCGTTTTCCTCAACCGTACCCGCCAGTTTGCAGCACACACGCCTCAGGAACTGGGTTTTGATTGGAACAAGTCCTACACCAGCAACGACCTGACGATGAAAACGCCGACCATCAATGTGTATGGTCAGTTGAAATACAAACTTTCGCAAAGCTGGACGTCGCAAACCGCATTTTCGAGCAATACACGTAGATCAGAAGGTTTTTACCAATATCAGTTCATTCGAGGCGCCGTGGCCGATACCTTGCTCGAACGCAATATTTCTTTACAAAACACGACCAACAATGCGATCGACATCCAGCAGAATTTTATTGGCGATTTCAAAATCGGCACGTTACGCAACCGCATCGTAGTCGGCCTCGACTACCTGAACCGCACGGCGCACAACAACAACTCGCCTTACATCGTGTTCGACAATGTAAGCGGGATTCACAATGACCCGAATTACCTCAAAATCAACCGCACGTCCGTGGAGGCGCGACTGGCCATGAACAACGACGCGCCTTTACGTAACTATAACTCGGGTAATGTGTACAGCGCCTATTTCTCCGACGTCCTCAATGTTACCGACCGCCTGCTCGCGATGATCAGCCTGCGCATCGACCGTTTTGAAAACAAAGGCACATTAAACCACGCGACCCGCACCTACGTCGCTAATACACAGTTCAAGCAAACGGCCGTTTCGCCCAAACTGGGCCTTGTCTATCAGTTGATCAAAGACCGGCTTTCTGTTTTTGGAAACTATATGAACGGCTTCTTCAATGTTGCCCCTGTAACCCAGCCGCTACCTGATATTTCCGGGGTGTTTAAGCCACAGCAGGCCAATCAGCTCGAAGGCGGTATTAAACTGGAAAGCTATCAGGGTAAGCTGAATATGACCATCAGCTATTATGACATTAAAGTAGACAACACCACGCGCACCGACGTGCTCGTACGCGATGGCAAGAATTACAACGTCACCGTGCAGAACGGCACGCAATACAGCCGTGGAATTGAGGTAGAAATTATTGCTAACCCGATAACGGGGCTAAACCTCGTGGCGGGTTATAGCCATAATGATAGCAAACTGACCAAATCTACCGTCGCGCTGGAAGGTCGCCGCCCCGCTAATGCCGGCCCGGCGGATCTGGCGAATGCGTGGATCAGCTACAATCTGCCTTTCGGAAAGCTCAAAGGAATCGGGGCCGGTATTGGCGGCAACTACATCAGCGAACATTTGACTTCGAATTCGGCGGTGACGGGTATTTTCACGATTCCTTCCTACACGGTTCTGAATGCGACGGTATTCTATAACACCAAAGCATGGCGGCTGGGGCTGAAACTCGACAATATGCTGGATAAGAAATATTTTGCCGGACAGGGTGTGCTCACGCCCCAGATGCCGAGGAATTTCTCGGCGAACCTGGCGATCAAGTTTTAGCTAGCTGGTGGATTAAAAATCAAAACGGGCCGCCTCATTTGAAGCAGCCCGTTTTTGATTTCAATATCCTCTAAAATTTACAATTCACGAATCCAGATATTGCGGAAGCTCGTCGTATTGTTGTGGTCCTGCAATTTGATAGGGCCTTTTCCGTGCGGCTCGATTGTCGGCTGGCCGATGTAAGGAGTCGTTCCCTGGATCGCGGTATGGTTTTGAACCAATACACCATTGTGGATCACGGTAATGTAAGGCGGGATACTCATCTGGCCATCTTTGTTGAAATGCGGCTGTGTGTAAATCACGTCGTAAGTCTGCCATTCGCCCGGGCCTACGGCCGCGTTTACGAGGGGCATTGTTTGCTTGTAGATAGAACCGGCCTGACCGTTCGAGTAAGTCGGGTTGTTGTAGCTGTCGAGTACCTGCAATTCGTAAACGCCCTGCATGAAAATACCGCTGTTACCGCGGCCTTGTCCATTTCCGTCTACTTTCGCGGGGGTTCTCCATTCGATGTGCAGCTGATAGTCGCCGAACGTCTGTTTGGTTTGGATGTCGCCTGATTTCGGGGCAACGGTCATTGCGCCGTCGCCAACTGTCCAGGGAGCAGCCGCTTTGCCGTCTTTACCGGAAACCCACTGATCGAGGTTTTTACCGTCGAACAGAATAATAGCATCCGAAGGGGCTGTGAAGCCTGAAACGGCCGGAGAACCTTTACCTGGCGTTACAACACGGGGAACCGGGTTCCACAATTCGCTGGATTCAGGAGTTTGCTTCGCAGGTTGCAATTGCGCGTGTGCGGCGAAGGCTGCGGCCATGCTGAACGCGGTAAGCATCAATTTTCTCATTTGAAAAGTAACAGTTTTAGTCTAATAACTTTTTGAAATAGTATCAAAACACAACATTAAGTAAAAAGCACTAACAAAAAGGATTCTCATCTATATAAATGTAATTTTCCCGATTCTTATCACGTAATTTGCAGGGCTAAAGGCACTCCTGGCCTGATTGCTAATCTAAAACCGACTAAGCTTACTGCAAGTATGTTTAAAACCAACCGTTCACTTTTTCAATTAATCGCCTCTGGGGTAGCGGCTTTTGCCATGCACACCGCCTACGCCCAGCAGCCTATTCCCCTCAACGACCTCAGTGCTTTTACGACCAAATCCAGTGACTGGAAAATCGTCGGTAATGCATCGGCCGACCTCTCCAAAGAAAACGCGCTGATTACCAGCCCGGGTAAAGGAGTACTGGCTTGCCTCCATGAAAAAGGCAAGTATGGCAGCGACTATGAACTGATTTCCAACTTCAAACACGGCGATCTCGACCTTGAACTGGATTTCATGATGAGCAAAGGTTCCAACTCAGGAATCTATCTGCAAGGCAACTACGAAGTACAGCTTTTCGACAGCTGGGGTAAAAAAGGCGCCAAATACAACGACTGTGGTGGTATTTACGAGCGCTGGAACGATTCCAAGCCCGAAGGTGAAAAAGGTTACGAAGGATACGCACCGCGTTTCAATGTGGCGAAAGCGCCGGGATTGTGGCAGCATATCAAAATCTCCTACCAGGCACCGCGTTTCGACGCAAATGGCAAGAAAATCGCGAATGCGGTATTCCTTTCTATCGTCTTAAATGGTGTGACTATCCACGAAAACGTGGAAGTTAGCGGGCCTACCCGCGGTTCACTGACGGCTGAGGACGTGCCAATGGGTCCGATCCGCATCCAGGGCGACCACGGTTCTTTGGCAATCCGCAATATTGTGGTTAATAATTTTGACAAGAAACCTGCGACCCTTTCCGAGCTGACCTACAAAACCTATTACGGCGGTCTGTCCGAAACCGAGGACCTTTCAAAACTTACTCCTGCGGAAACCGGCAAGTCGGAATCGCTGAACTGGGAGATTTTGAAAGAGAACAACAATTACTCTTACGTTTACAATGGCCGTTTCAACGCAGCTACCGAAGGCGAATACGCTTTCCGCTTGCAGGCTTCGGGTAATTCCTACCTGAAAATCGACGGTAAAGATGTGATCAAACCCGAGTGGAAATCGAACAACGAATTCCGTGTAGGCAAAGTAAACCTGAAAGCCGGCGACCATACGATCGAAGTTTTCAACAACAAAAGAGATGGCTGGATGCGCCCGGTATTGGGCCTTTGGACCAGCGGTCCTGGCTTCCGCGAGGTGGCTTACCATGCAAAAAGCTCGGCCATGGGTGGCGGTTCTACCGATCCGATCCTGATCCAGGCACCTACCAACACGATTACCCGCTCTTTCATGGATTTCCGCAAGGACGAAAAAGCGAAAAGAATACGCGTTGTACACGCGGCGTCTGTGGGTAGCCCTGCGAGCCTGCATTATACGTACGACCTCGACAAAGGCGCAATCCTGCAAGTTTGGCGTGGCGAATTCCTGGATGCAACCCCAATGTGGCACGACCGCGGCGATGGCTCCTCACGCCCGCGAGGCAGCGTGACGTTGCTCGGCGACGATATGTTCTTGGGTAGATCAGGTAAATCTAAGTGGGAAGCGGACACAACCGGCAGCGGTTACCGTCCGAAAGGTTATGTATTGGATGATTCCGACGTGCCTACCTTCCAATATCAGGCATTCGGCTCGGCGATCACCGACTACGTGTCCGTCGTGAATAACCAGTATTTCGAGCGCATTGTAAAGGTGAATAACCCTGCAAAAGACCTCGTGGCACGCCTAGCTGACGGTTCTTCCATTGAAAAAATCTCGGAAGGACTTTACGCAGTAGACGATAAATCGTACTACATCCAGCTGGCCGACAAAAAACTTAAACCAGAAATCAGAGGCGCAAAAGGCGAACAGGAACTCATCGTGCCTGTTACCAACGGCGAAGTGAAGTACTCCATCCTGTTCTGATTTTAACCTATTATTCCTGATTTGACAATGAAAAAACTTGCTCATATAGCATTCGCTCTTTTGGCTTCCCTCTCTACGCTGAAAGCGCAGGAGTCTCCGAAAGAAGAAGATTTTTACAAGATCGTCACCCCGCCGATTCCGGAGGGTATTATTCTCGAAGTGGGTGGCTTAACGACCCTGCCAAACGGTTCACTGGCGATTTCAACCCGTCGTGGTGAAGTTTGGATCGTGGATAACCCTACCAGCCGCACGCCATATTTCCGCAAGTTCGCGACCGGCTTGCACGAAATCCTGGGTTTGGCATACAAAGAAGGTGCATTGTACTGCGCACAGCGTGGTGAGTTGACCAAATTGGTCGATAAAAATGGCGACGGCAAGGCTGATGTTTACGAAACTGTTTACGCGTGGCCGCTTTCAGGTCACTACCACGAATATTCGTTCGGTCCTAAACTCGCTCCGGATGGCAGCTTTTTCGTGAGTGGCAACGTAGCATTCGGTGACGAAGAATGGTGGAGAGGCGAAAGCCGTGTTCCCGGGCGTGGCTGGATATTCCACATCACCAATGACGGCAAATTCGAACCATACGCAACCGGCGTGCGCTCCCCTGCGGGTATCAGCATGCTGAACGGCGAGCTATTCTACACCGACAACCAGGGCGACTGGATGGGTACCGGTGCTATTTTCCAGGTTAAAAAAGGCGGCTTCATGGGTCACCCGGCAGGTTTGAAATGGGCTGGATTGCCTAACTCGCCTGTAAAACTGACTGAAAAGCAATTCTTCGCGGAGCGCGATAACCGCCAGCACCGCAATGCACAGGACCGCGCTATCAAGCCTGAAAACACAATGGGTGAAGAGCCACAGTTCTTGTACCAGTTGAAACAGAAATATGACATGGTGCAGCTTCCGGCTGTATGGTTGCCTTATGGTGTACACGGTGTTTCTACCGCGGAACTGATTTTGGATGATACCAAAGGAAACTTCGGCCCATTCACAGGCCAGGTGTTTGTGGGTGACCAGGGACAAAGCAATATCATGCGTATCGTGATGGAAAAAGTAAAAGGGGAATACCAAGGCGCCAGCATCGGTTTCCGCAGCGGATTCCAGTCGGGTGTATTGCGTATGGCATTCGATAAGGATGGATCGATGTTCGTAGGGGAAACCAACCGTGGTTGGGGGTCTGCCGGTGATGCCAACCAAGGCTTGCAACGTCTCGTTTGGAACGGCAAAATGCCATTCGAAATGTACACTGTAAAAGCACAGCCAGACGGTTTTGAAATCGAATTCACGATGCCTGTTGACCGCAAGTCGGCGGAGGATCTGGATTCTTACAAAGTGAGCAGCTACCTCTACAAGCATTACCCTGTTTACGGTAGCCCGCAGATCAACCTGGAAGATGTGAAAATCGCAGGTGTGAAAGTTTCCGACGACAACAAGAAGGTGCGTATCGTACTCGACGGAATGAAACAGTATTACGTTCACAAGATCTCTCTGGAAGGCGTTCGTTCGGCTACCAACAGCTGGTCACTGGTTCACCCCGATGCATACTATACGCTGAACAATATCCCTGACGGCGACAAGCTGAAAGTTTCTGATCTGAAAACTACCCGTTCGGGCAAAGCACAGGCATCGGTTTCGGCCGAGCCTGCGAAAGAGCACGTATCACCGGATGGAAAAGGCAAAGCAACTCCCGCGAAAGCCGGAGCAGCGGCCAAAACCCCAACCTGGGAAGAAGTGAAACCATTGTTGGCGAAAAACACCTGCCTTGCCTGCCACGCACCCGACAAGAAAGTAGTGGGTCCTTCTTACGCTGACGTTGCAAAACGCAAATACAGCAATGAGAAAATCGTGGAACTGATTTACGCACCGAAGCCTGAAAACTGGCCTGACTACGCGACGCCAATGGCGCCAATGCCTCAGGTTCCCAAGGCAGAAGCTGCTAAAATCGCAGCTTGGATCAATTCGCTTGCGAAATAATTGCATTCAAACCGGGCCTGGCCCGGGTAATCTATAAAAAAGGCTGCTTCCGCATCGGAGGCAGCCTTTTTAGTTGAGGATCAGCTCATTTAGAATACATTTTAAAACATTATCTTCACATTACAAATAAGACTAACGCGGTGTAAATCGCACGTTTTACCCCTGTAAATGCGTTAGTTGGTATTGAATGTTACCAAAACTATGTCTACTCTGCGTGGCCCGTCTTTCCTGAAATCGGTGAAAGGAAAAATCCTTCTCGGTTTTTTTATCGCCTCCCTCGCCCTGGCAGCGTCGTGGGTTACGAGCAAACTGGCGTTCAGCAATATGCTTACTACGCTCACTTCGCTCTCGACCCCGGATAACAAAATGCGGCTGGTCAACAAAATATTCAAGGATATCCTCACACTCGATCACCTTCAGAACGAACGTAAGCTGAAAGGCGAAGAACTGAACGACGAAGTACTGGCTCAATCCGTCGAACTGATAGCGACACTGGATTCTCTGAGCGACATGAGCATCGGCGACGACATGCAGATCATCCGGATCGACTCCATGAAGAAGATCCTGAAAGAACGCGAAAAAATATACGGCGATTATGTAAAAGTTCGCTCCAAGCTGGTCAGTAACAAGGCCCTGGAAGACGAAGTCAAATCCATTTCCGGACTTATCACCACCAAGGCACTGAAACCGGACAGCACGGTAGTCAAAACCGAAAAACGGACCACTACCACCACCGTCTACACGGAAGTGCCTGATACGTCGCAAAAGGCAGGAGCAAAAAAAGGCTTCTTCGGCCGCGTTTTCGGTGGAAGTAAAAAGACTAAAAAACCAGCGCCGGAACCCACCAAACTGGTGCAAAAGCAGGAAGTAAACGTCCAGGTCGATACCATCCGCGTGGCCAAGAAGGACAGTACCATTGAAAAGGTAGGCGAGGCCGTTCACGCCATCGAAAAATCCCAGAAAAAACGGGCGGTAACCTTCGTCGACCGCGAACAGGAGCTTGCAACTGCCGGCAACTCGCTGGTGAAGCAACTGCTCGACGTAATGCAAAAGGTTGAAAAGGAAGTGTTGAAAGAATCGGGTGAGAATAGTGTCGAAGCCAAAGAGATTGTGGAGGGCAGTATCGATTACCTCGAATGGATCATGCTGGGCTTTTTCTTCCTCACCGCGGTGATGGCCTATTTCATCTTTACCGACATTACCAAAAGTAACGAATACCGCGAGCAACTCGAAGAAGCCAAAGAAGAGGCCGAATACCACAGCATGGCCAAGCAGCGCTTTCTGGCCAATATGAGCCACGAAATCCGTACACCGCTGCAATCCATTATCGGCTACGCGGAAGCATTGAAGAATGAGGAAAAACCACGGAAGCAAGATCTTGAAACCCTGCATTCCGCTTCGGAACACTTGCTATACCTGGTCAACGAAGTACTCGATTACAGCCGCATCATTTCCGACCGGTTTACTTTCGAAGACAGGGTATTTTCCATCAATCCGGTCCTGAACGAGGTAGTACAGGTATTACGGCCCACAGCGTTATCGAAAGGGCTGGTAATGAGGCTCGAAAATTCACTCAAACCAAACCTGTACCTGCACGGCGACCCGTTCCGACTGCGGCAGGTTCTGTACAATCTGCTGACTAATGCAATCAAGTTCACAGAAAACGGCGAGGTGGTTCTGAAAGTGGCAGGCCATGAAAGCGGTAATCTTGCTAAAATCGAATTCCAGGTTTCGGATACAGGTATCGGATTGTCAAAAGAGCAGACAGAACGCATATTTAACCAATTTGAGCAGGCCGACCCATCTATTCAGCGCAGGTACGGCGGTACCGGGCTCGGGCTCAGCATTGTAAAAGCATTGGTGGAAGGCATGTCGGGCAGCGTCCATGTCATCAGCAAACAGGGAGAGGGCACGACTTTTTTTGTCACCACCAGTATGAAAAAGGCAGACACACTGGAATTGGCAGAGGAAGCGCCGGAAAGAAGCTATCAGATCAATGGCAAAGTATGGCTGGTTGATGATGACGCCTTCATTCTCAAATGGTGCTCATCCGTTCTCGAAATGAACGGCATTTCGCATACAGCGTTCTCCTCGGCAGAGGAGGTCCTGAACCGGCCCTGGGATAATCAGGTGAAGTTCTTACTGACCGACATGCGCATGTCGGGCATGAACGGGGCCGAATTGGTGAAACGCCTCCGCAAATCGGCGCCCGATGGTGTTAAATTTTTCGTACTCACGGCACAGGCATTGCCCGAGGAACGTAAAAAACTGCTTGGAATGGGCTTCGACGGTTATCTGATGAAACCTTTCCATTCCCGCGATTTGCTGGAACTGCTCGAAGCTTCCTCAACCACGGAAGTGCCTGAGACCCCTGCCGCATCTAACGAAAACAATTCTGTGGACGATCATACGGGCCATAATCTAGACTTCGACTTCTCAATGCTAACCGAAATGACTTTTGGCGATGAAAGCCTTCTGCGTGAAATATTGGATCAGTTTGTCAAAGATTCCCGGAGTGATATCGGTTCATTAAGGCATCATATCGCGGCGGGTGAGTCCGACCATGCTCAGGAACTCATGCACCGCATGGCAGGGCGCACGGGACAGATCGGCGCGCGCGACTTGTCGGCGCGGTTCCGAAACCTGGAAATCGCCCTTCGCGAAAACCCATCGGAAGTGTCGGAAAAAGAAATGACGCAGGTCGTAAACGACGCTGCGTCAGTAGTGGAGCAAGTGGAAGAAAAAGCGCTCTCCTACTCTATATGATATTTTTCGATCTTGTAATACAAAGTCTTACGATCGATGTTGAGTAATTTCGCCGCTTTGCTTTTATTGTAGCGTACTTCCTGCAATACCTTTTCGATCATTTCCTTCTCGTGTGTTTCCTGCAAAGCCTTCAAGTCGGAACCTGGGGCAGGCTTTTGCTGGTCTTCCATAGCCGTAATCATTTCCGGAGGTAATGCGCTTAGCGTAGCAATTTCTTCTTTCGATAAGAGCACGAGGCGTTTGATCACATTGTTCAGTTCGCGCAGGTTACCCGGCCAATCGTATTTCTGGAAAACATCCATTACCTCTTTCGACAGCTCTCTCACATTGCGATCAAGCTCTTCATTGGCCTTGTCCACAAAATGCTGTACAAAAATCGGCAGGTCCTCGCCGCGCTTGCGCAATGCGGGCACCTCGATTTTAAACTCGTTCAAGCGGTGATAAAGATCCTCTCGAAAATCCCCCGCAGCTGCGCTGGAAATAAGGTCTTCGTTCGTCGCGGCGATGAGGCGTACGTCGACTTTCACCTGCTGTGTACTGCCGATCGGAACGATAATGCGCTCCTGCAATGCACGAAGCAGCTTGATCTGGACATCATAGCTCAGGTTACCGATCTCATCCAAAAATAGCGTACCGCCATCGGCCGCCTCGAACTGGCCTATCTTATCTTGCAACGCACCGGTAAATGCTCCTTTTTTATGACCAAAAAGCTCGCTCGCGGCCAGGTCCTTGGACAACGAACCGCAGTCGATCGCCACAAAAGGGCCGTCGGCACGCTTGCTGAGGCGGTGGATCGATTTGGCAACATGTTCCTTACCGGTACCACTCTCGCCCTGGATGATCACCGACATATCTGTGGGCGACACCAGTCGCACATATTCGAAGAGCTGCTTTGCGATCTTGCTTTTGCCTTCTATATAGTCAAGCGATTGTTTGTCCGACTTCGAATTACTTTTAGCCTTCGGCGCAGTCTTTACGCTCGTCACCTCTCCCTTGTTCAGCGCCTCTCTCAGTACCATAAGCAATTCTTCCGGGTTCACCGGTTTCGTGATATAGTCGAAAGCTCCTATTTGCATGGCAGTCACTGCCGTCCGTACGTCATGAAAACTGGTCATGATAAATGCCGGGGTGCGGTTGCCTTCGCTTCTGAGCGTTTTAAGAAAATCCACAGAATTACCATCAGGCAGACGGTAATCGAGCATCAGTACTTCGAACGGGCCGTCTGAATTGTTCTTCCCAAGCGCTTCTCTCGCCTCTTTGATATTTGAACAAACTTTTACCTGATGACCATGCTTGCCGAGGAAATTGGTGAGCAACTTTGAAAATGTGGAATCGTCTTCAACGAGGAGCAGATGAGCCATGGGTGATACTATTTCTAAGAAAAATAAATACTAATAAACGAGTGGGTATTATGTAAAAGTACAAAAACAAACACCAAAAAGCCGGAGAAGTCTCCGGCTTTTGATAATGAGCCTGTCAGACATCGGGAGCGACCACCTCTCAGTCGATCTTCTTTCCGTACTTGTCCAGATTAAGGGTAGATGTTTCTTCCGCTCGCTTGATATTGACTTCGTAATACTGTGAATTATCGTCACGCGTAACCAGGTAGGCACTGGTCACCTTCCATTCGGCATAGGCGCTAGACAGGGTACTTTTGACAGGCTCAGGAAGATCCTCCGGCCTAATGGCAACCTTACTCTGTTCGGCAATAACGGCTACGTTTGTAGAAGATTGTACGGATGCGTCGACATCCGGAATAATGGCTGTTAGCAAGAGGGCGATGACTATCGGGGTTATTCGCATGTTTGATCAGGCATTTAATTTTAATATATATAGAAAAGATATTCGTGCCAACAAGAGTAAGGTGCAAAAAAAGCTGATAATGAGATATTAACCAATTTAAATTAATGTCCGGACAACCGGAGGAGACGGGAGCTGTGCCACAGGTTGTGGAATTTCACGTCAGCAATGTGAAATTTAATAGCCAGTTTCTACATGTGCCCGTATCCTATAACACAAACTAAAAAAAATTCTAAATATTTATTGTTTTTATAGGAACATATTCGCTTATATTTGCGTAGAAATTATTTACCAAGAATAGGTAGCACAAATACTACACACCGCTCAAAAACTTAGCGCTATACATTCAATATTGAATTATATCTCAGGCATTATTTACTCAACGTTATTTAATACCAACATCGGTTAGTCTGAAAGCATCAAGAGTCCCAACCCGGGACTCTTTTTGTTTTTTGGTCCAAGTCCCTCTCCTTCATCCTCCCTTTCCTCCATCCTCCCTCTTTGTCTCCTTTCTTCACTCCGTTTGATCTAAAGTAATCCGCGCTGCGTAGGTCTGCTTAGACTCTTCGACACACGGGGAGAGCTCAACAACCTTAATGCTATGATCAAACACACAAACACGAAGCACAGCTCCGGTGAGGCAGAAGGAGAAATTACATCGGTCGTCAACAGACGCCTTTTCCTTCGCTCGGCCGGATTAGCGACCTCATTAGGAACGATTGTAATCGCTGCCGGATGCAAGGACGACGACGACCCGATTCCTGGAACCGGTGACGCGGTAGACCTCGGCTCGGGGGACATCGGCGTACTCAACTATGCATACGCTTTGGAACAATTGGAGGCTGCATTCTACACACAAGTGATCCAGACGCCTTATAACGGCATGACCGACGCAGAGAAAACAATCCTGACCGACATCCGTGACCACGAGATCGTACACCGTGATTTTTTTAAAGCCGCATTGGCAGACAAGGCCATCAAAGGACTGACCCCTAACTTCGACAGCATCGACTTCACCAAAAGAGACGCCGTACTTGGCGCAGCCAAATTATTCGAAGACACCGGCGTAGCTGCTTACAACGGTGCCGGAAAGCTAATCAAAAACCCTAACTACCTTTTACTCGCCGGAAAAATCGTTTCCGTAGAGGCACGTCACGCTTCCGTTATCCGTGACCTGATCAACCCCAAATCCGCCGACTTCGCCGGTGACGACATCATCGACATGAATGGAATGGACAAGGCCATTGCACCTGCCGACATTCTTATGGCCGTAAAGGGCTACGTGAAAGACACCATTTCCGGTCCCAACGTAGGTAAATAATCATTCACACTAACAGGATCAGACACAATGGATATTTTCAAAATTATAGACAAGTTCCAGCAGATTGACGGCGACGCCGTGGGGAGACTCGAATACGCGTCACGCCGCCATTTCATGAGCAGGGTTGGAAGCAAGCTGGCTTCGGCGGCGATCCCGACCGCATTTGCGGCGATCGTGAACAAGGCATTTGCGCAATCGGCTGCGGCCGTGGATGTGCTCAACTACGCACTTACGCTCGAATACCTGGAAGATGAGTTCTACAAGGCGGGCATCGCGGCTGCGAACCTGATTCCCGCCTCCGACAAAACGATCTTCATGCAAATCGGCAAGCATGAATCGCAGCACGTCGCATTCCTCGTGAAAGCATTGGGCGACAAGGCTATTAAAAAGCCCACTTTCGATTTCACCTACAAAGGTGGCTTTGCGGATGTTTTCAGCAATTACAAAACATTCGTGACCGTTTCGAGTGCGTTGGAGGATACCGGTGTGCGTGCCTACAAGGGACAAGCCGGCGCGTTGATCGCCGATCCGCAAATCCTGGAATATGCGTTGCAGGTGCATTCGGTAGAGGCACGCCACGCGGCTGTGGCCCGCAGGCTGGCGGCTATGCTGCTGGGTATGCCTGCCATGAAAGGATGGATCACCGGCAAGGAAGGTGCGGTTGCCCCTATCTACGCGGGCGAAGACAACATGATCCAGGGCGGTGTGAACATCAAAGGCCTCGCATCCAAATCGGACGCGGCCGTAACAGAAGCATTCGACGAGCCTTTGACGAAGGAAGCTGTACTGGCCATTGCCGGCCCGTTTATCAAGGCTTAATCAAAGTAATTAACGTAAACTTTCCCTGTTGGGCATATACATGCACTTTCTGTTGGGCTACGCTCAAAGTGCCAGACTACACACTATTATGAATCAGGAGGTTACCGGCAACGGTGGCCTCTTTTTTATGGGTAAAGTGTCCAAATTGGCGTGATATAATGGTTTAAGCCGCGTGGTTTATGTAAATTTGAAAATAATGTTTTACAAGTTTTCCTGAACCAGTTGATGAATTCCGAATTAAACAGAAGAGATTTTCTCAGACAAGGGAGCCTTACAGCGCTGGCTACCGCAATGGGCAGCCAGATCGTTTTCGCTAACCGGATGCCGGCGGGTTACCGCCCCATTTTTCTTGATGAAAAGGATGCATTGAAAGGCAAAAGTGGGGAAATGATCGTGCAGGGCGACAAACCCTGGAACGTGGAAACACCGGTACACTTGCTCGACGACCGCATTACGCCGGTCGAGAATATGTTTATCCGCAACAATGGCCTTGTTCCCGAGAAAATTGACGTAGCTAACTGGACGCTGACCATCGACGGCGAGTCGGTGAAAGCGCCGAAAACCTACACATTGGCGGATCTCAAAAAGAAATTCAAAACACATACCTACCAACTCGTGCTGGAATGCGGCGGAAACGGCCGCTCCGGGTACCAGCCGCAGGCGTCGGGCAACCAGTGGGGCCAGGGCGCAGTGCATTGTGCGCAATGGACGGGCGTAAGGCTGAAAGACATTCTGAATGATGTGGGTATTAAAAACGACGCCGTATATATAGGTTACCACGGCAAGGATCTCCACCTGAGCCGTGACCCAAAAAAAGAAGCGATTTCGCGCGGCGTGCCTATGGCCAAGGCATTGGAAGATGAGACGCTTATCGCCTGGCAAATGAATGGCCAGGATATTCCCGAGTTCCATGGCTACCCGCTCCGGCTCGTAATCGGCGGCTGGCCTGCCTCGGTTTCAGGGAAATGGCTGAGCGGTATTTCGGTACGCAACAAGGTGCACGACGGCTCGAAAATGGAAGGGCACAGCTACAAATTACCACGCAACCCGGTAGCGCCAGGCACGGATGTTCCCGCTACCGACGAATATTACAAAATCATCGAATCGATGCCGGTGAAATCGCTGATCACTTACCCCAAAACGGGCGCGATGATCGATCCGGGAAAAGAACTTGCCTTGCGCGGACACGCGTGGGCGGGTGATCATTCGGTCAAAAAAGTGGAGGTCTCCATCGATTTCGGTGCTACCTGGAAAGAATGTAAGCTTGAAGCCCCGGTGAACCGACTGGCGTGGCAGCATTGGAATACGAATATCAAATTTCCGGTGAACGGCTACTATGAGATTTGGGTCAAAGCAACGGACGATACAGGTAAGGCACAGCCGATGCTGACGCCGGCCTGGAACCCGGGCGGGTACCTCAACAATGCATGTGAAAGAATTGCCGTCAAGGTAGGATAATGTATAATAACGCTCCCGGGCAAATCTGATATTTTATGAAAACCCTTTTGATTGCCATGCTCGGTGCAGGTATTGTATTTCAAACCTTGCCCGAAACACCGGCTACACATAACAATGTAGGCGCAGTGCTCGCCGATACCACGAAGAAAGATCCGGAAACAGGCCTCATCGTGGATGAGAACCTGTATATGGTGAAAGCGCAATGTACCAATTGCCATTCTACTAAACTCATTACCGCCAACCGCTTCACGCGCGATGGCTGGAAGCAGAAGATCCGCTGGATGCAGGCCAACCATAACCTCTGGGAGCTCGGCGATGCCGAGAAGCCAGTACTCGATTATCTGGAAAAAAATTACTCGCCAACTGCCTCAGTGGCAAGGAGAGCGCCTTTGAAGGACATTAAGTGGTACAAACTGGAACAAAACTGATCGGAAACAATACCTATCTTTGGCACTCAAACTTTATGAATCATTCGCGTGCCCCATTTCCGTTTCCTGATTTCCCGATTTGCTTTTTTCAGCCTGCTGTTTTTCGTTCTCACCAGTACCCCGACCATCCTCGCTTCGTGTGCACTGACGTCGGAAGAAAGCCAGCAACTACGCAGCAACAGCGATTTACCCAATCCGCTCAAAGCCGAAGTGATCGGTATCCAGGATGGCGACACGATTGAGCTGAAATTTATCTATTCAGGTAAAAAGGCAGGGCGCAGAATGGGCAAGAATGTGCGGATACGCTTTTTGCACGTGAACTGCCCGGAGCGCGGTACACCCTTTTACAACAATGCAAAGCAGTTTACAAGCGAAAAATGCTTCCGGAAGATCGTTAGCATTCGTCACAAAGGCGAATTTGACAAGTATGGCCGTCTATTGGGCGAAGTGGTACTGCCTGACGGTAAAGTTTTAAACAAGGAATTGGTAAAAAAAGGGTTGGCAGTGCATTTCAAAAAGTATTCGCACGACCAGGAATATGCCAATCTTGAAATAGCCGCTAACAAACAAAAAATAGGCATTTGGACACAGCCCGGAATGGAGCTCGGTCATTTGTAAAAATATGGAGCATTCACCGGTAGCACTTTTTCAGATCCTTTATCAGAATGAAACTTTGTTTCAACTGGAAGATCGTGTGCTGCCCGAATTACCTGTTGCAGAGGTCGCGGAACAACCCGCTCCGCCTGTACCCGAACCCGTCACGGTGCAAGCGCCTGTGCCGTCATTACCCGCCACGCCAGCGGTGCCGGCAACTCCGCTTGCATCGCCTCAGGCGACCGTTGCGCCAGCTGCGCCTGTAAATGCACCCGCTCCGATGCCGGGCACTGAATTTCCCGCACTGAAGCATAAGGTGCTCGTTCTTACCGACGAGCCGAAGCAACAGGAAATGCTTATGTCGGAGGCTTTATTCCTCGATAACATCCTGAAAGCCGTTGGCCATTCGCTGGAAACGAGCGATGTCCTGAATTTCAGCTTCATGCCCGGGCAAGATGCGCGCACAGTGCTTTCGGGCAAAAAAACCAACTTCTTTATCTCCTTCGGCGTACCGCTGATCAAGCTCAACCTCGACCTGCTGCTGGTGCCTTATACGCCTAAGAATCTGGAAGGAATCTGGTTCCTGCTCGTCGATCCGTTAGTGGTAATCGAAGCCGACCGGAATCTTAAGAAAAAACTCTGGCAAGCGTTACAGAAGATGTTTGAAATGTCCTAATCCCCAGAGGATTAGCTTTTTTAATAGCCGGTCATCACAATATTTTAGTGATTTTGTTTGTTTTCATGGATAATCGCAGGCTAACCCATGAAAAACAATGGCCAAACTGACTGAATTAATTGCCGGCTGGTTTCGTCCGAGAGAGTCCGACGAAAACGATTTTTACGATGACGAGCCTGTTCAGGCGAACGACACCCCTCCCCAAACAGTGAAACAAAATCCGATCACGCAAACGACCGTTGTGCAATCAGCACAACCCGTAATGGCTGCTGCACTGCAGTACCAGTCTCCTGTAAATCAATCGGGGGCACCTCAGCATTTAGCTCCTCAACCTGTTGCCGCTCAGCCAGTGACGCCACAGCCGGTGGCATTTCAGCCGGTAGCGACTCCACCAGCAGTACCTCAGCAGCCGGCGCCGCAGGAATTACCCAAAGTGGAAGTACCGATCCCTTACTGGCTCGAAGACGAAGATACGCTGCGCGATGAAGGGGTGCTTTTCGGCCTTTCAGAATCGGACCCGCACGAGAAGACCGACATTATTCACAAATACTTCTCAAACCTGGCCGCTTCGCATTTGGCCAACATCGAGGAGCATAATGAGCGCATTCAGGAGCTGAACCTCTTCATTGGTCAGAAGCAAAACCGCATCGACGAGCTGCAAGAACGTTTGAAAACCCCGGGTGAGCGTACGGAAGGCGAGCATCAGCTCCCGCGCACGCTCATAGGCATTACGCTATGCGCGGCGATGTGTGTAGGTAATTTCTTTTTGATCCGCGAGTCGCTGAAACCGGCGTTTGCAGATAACTCCTGGATCGCGTTAGGCGTATTCCTGGCCGGGATGTTCAGTTTATTCGGCCGCATTTCCCTCTTCCATGATACCGATTCGAAAGTGACCTGGAAATCGCTGCTGGAAGAGATCGGGCTGCCATTTGCGGCTGCATTGTTCGTCTTCGCGAATGTAATCACCTACCAGACCTGGTGGCAGGCATTTGCGCTGTTCGTATTCGTGTTTTTCCTCTTCCTTTTTGCGGGAAAACTCTTGCTCAGCAACATTACCGTCCTGCGCAACGACCTGCAAGTTTGGTTAAATATTCGCCGCGACCGGCAGGATTATGTTGAAAATAACTACAACTGGGAGTCGGAATGCCAGACGTTGCAAGAAGAGATCGACAACCTGCGTGTAAATAAATGGCAGGTGCTGCGTGAACAGAGCCACGCCGAAACCGAGCGCGACCGCCTTTTTGCCAAGCGGGACATGCTAATCAAGCTTTTTGAGAGTGAATTCTTCCTCGCGCGCCGCATGAAAAACGAGCTCACTACCCGGCAGCTCAACCTGATCCAAAAGGGCAAATAGTGGCGAAATATGATCAGGAAATGCGCTGATGGCGCGATTTTTTACCCAAACTTACATTCGATCAACCCTAAATAGGATCATGAACGAGCAAAATCTAAATGAAAACGGAGATTACCAACACGGCTACACGCGTGGAATGGAAGGTATCGACCGTGAAGTATATGAAAACTATTTGTCCAGCAATGTAAACCATGGCTGGTTAGAGGAACGGCTCAGTGAGAAGAAGCAGGAGCTTTCCGAAACAAGAGGAAGGAACCAGCAGGCGCTGGCAGAACACAAAACTGCGTACGGCAGATTGCAGAATGAGGTAATGGGCCTTAACAATGCAGCTACGCAAATGAAGGATATGGAGCGGTCGGTTAATGAAATCGATGCACAGACGGAGGAGCTGAAAGAGCGGCGTGCCGACAAAGCGCCTTCCTATTCGCTGATCGCCGGTTTGATCTTTCTCGCCGCCGGTATTTCATTCATCGCCGGTGACCTCATCATTTCGCACGAAATTGTAGCCTACGCATTGAATATCAGGAACCCGAACGAGGCCTGGGCATTTGCGATCGGTTTGGCGATGCTTTCGGTATTGCTGAAACCTGCCTATGATCGCCTTGTGGAAGAGCCTTACCACAAAGACGAATCTCCGAAAGCGAAATCAAGGTATGCGGGTTTTAAACTGGTATTGTCCATTTTCGCGATCGTGACGCTGATCGTCCTCGGCTGGTTCCGTTACGAAGCCTACCGTACCGACAAGCTGAAAGAGGCGATCAATAAATCGGTCAAAAACCTGCAATTGAATGCGGTTGACCCATTAACCGGCGCGCCGGTGGATAGCCCGGCCTTAACCAAGAAAATTGAGCAGGCGCTTCAAAATTCCGATCAGCTGAACCTCGACCTGGTTAACAGCCCCTGGGCTTTACTATCGTTCGTGCTTAGCGGTGTGCTGTTTGCGATCGCCGGGGCGGTCTCACTGGGTATGGCCTTGCCGGTGCTGCAAGCTTTCTGGTACCGCTGGTTGCAGGTTGACCCCAAACTATGGCGGCTACGCAGAAGAAGAAAGCGGATCCTGAAACAAATGGAGCCACTGCAACTATTGGTAACCCAGCACATGACCCAGAAAACCGTTCTGGAAAACGACATTGAGCTTTTGCCTAAGTTGGAAGAGCTGAAAGCGGAAGAAGCGAAGATCAGGGCCGAAATCGAGGCGCTGGAAAACGAGCGAAAAACCGCATTGACCGATAGCCGCGTGCAGTCGTTCGGCGACGGTTATGCGCACGGGCAGGTAACCCGCGACGTGATGAATGAAGAAGAATATGACGCCTGGCGCAACAGCCATCTGACGGTTTCCAACCTCGCATTGCGCGCCAGATCGAACGCGTCGGCCGACCGTGCCGTGCCCCGTACGCGGAGCACAGGAATGCGCCCGCACCAGGCGATCCGCAAGGCAATTACCGACCGATTTGACGAAAACAATTCATAGTTTCTTAAATTGGGGGGTTCATTTCCTTTATTATGATTCTGACCCCCCATTTAAGAATTATCTCGTGCGACGATACGCTTTATGATGCAATCCGCATGGGAAACAATACATTAGCCCGTGTAATGGGTGTAAATGTCCCTAAAAAGTGGACTGAATTCCGCGATACTTTCACACCATCTTATCACCGTTGGAAAGCCCACCCGCCGCTGCGCGACTGGTGGGTTTACCTTGTTATACACGTTCCCGACAATATGCTGATCGGCTCCTGCGGATACAAAGGAGAGCCGGACTCGGACGGCATGGTGGAAATCGGCTATGAGATCATTCCGTCTTACCGCGAGAAAGGCCTGGGTACCGAAACCGCCAAAGGATTGCTGGATAACGCCTTTCAGCACCCGTCCGTACGTAAGGTAATCGCGCACACGCTATCGGAAGAGAATGCCTCGGGGCACATTCTGGAAAAACTGGGTTTTGCTCAAACGGAGGATATCAGAGATCCCGACGAAGGGCTGCTGTGGCGCTGGGAAATTAGCCGCCGGTAATCGTAATGTCCGCGATTTAACGCAAATTCGCCGGTTTTACAGCCAAAAATAAATTGGATTGGTTCGATATTTTTTTGGCTTAATTGATTACCTTAATTCACAAATATTCGTCACACCCTTTGCTCTCTACATTATGATCGCGATATCGAAGGATACCTATCCATGGCTTAAAAACTATCCGGAAGGCATTCCCTATGAAATAAATCCGGATGCGTACTCTTCGCTGCTCGAACTGATGGAAGCGAGTTTTCGGGAACACGCCGACAAAGCAGCTTTTTCGAATATGGATAAAAAGCTGACTTTCGGGCAATTGGATGAACTTTCACAGAACTTCGCCGCTTATCTCCAGAGCATCGGCCTGAAACAGGGTGACCGCATCGCCCTGCAAATGCCCAATTTGCTGCAATATCCAGTGGTAATGATGGGTTCGCTACGGGCCGGGCTTACGATCGTGAATACCAACCCGCTTTACACGCCCCGCGAAATGCAGCACCAATTCAAGGATTCGGGCGCGAAAGCCATTGTAATATTGGCCAATTTCGCCGCTAATCTTGAGAAGGTTATTGCCAATACGACTATCGAACATGTGATCATTACCGAGATCGGCGATTTGCTGGGCTTTCCCAAAAAGCTAATCGTTAATGCGGTTGTGAAATATGTGAAGAAAATGGTACCCGCGTACCACCTCAAAAATACGGTAACACTGGCCCATGCCCTGTCGATAGGCTCGGGGATCACATACCAAAAACCGAACGTATCCGGGCTGGACATCGCATTTATCCAATATACCGGCGGCACCACCGGCGTATCCAAGGGCGCTATGCTCACGCACAGGAACCTGATCGCCAACGTAGAGGGCATTAATGAATGGTTGATGTCCAAAATGCGTAACTCGGAGACCACCGGACAGCTGACGCTCATTGCTGCATTGCCGCTCTACCACGTATTTGCCATGACTATCAACGGCTTATGTGGTATTAAATGGGGTGCATTGAATGTAATGATCACGAACCCGAAGGACATTCCTGCATTTATCAAGGAACTTAAAAAATTCACTTTCCATATATTCCCCGGCTTGAACACGCTCTTCAATGGCTTGCTCAATAACCCGGAATTTGCCTCAGTCGACTTCTCTAATCTCAAAATCACGATCGCGGGCGGAATGGCGCTGCAAAAAATCGTAGCCGAGCGCTGGGAAAAAGCAACAGGCTGCCCATTGGTGGAAGGTTACGGGCTTTCTGAGACCTCGCCGGTGCTCTCCGTTAACCCATTGAACGGCAAACACAAACAAGGTACCATCGGTCTGCCGTTTCCAAGCACCGAAATGCGTATTCTCAGTGAGGACAACAAATGGTTGCCGGTAGGTGAAAGAGGCGAAATCTGTGCGAAAGGGCCCCAGATCATGCTAGGCTATTACAACCGTCCCGATGAAACCGCCAAAGTAATTTTGGAAGACGAGAGCGGCCGCTGGTTCAAAACGGGCGATATCGGCATCGAGGACCCGGACGGCTTCTTCAAGATCGTGGACCGGAAAAAGGATATGATCCTCGTTTCGGGTTTCAATGTTTATCCCAATGAAATCGAGGACGTGGTAGCCCAATGCCCCGGTGTTGCGGAAGTGGCTTGCGTCGGAATTCCGGATGAGAAATCGGGGGAAATGGTGAAGATTTATGTAGTCAAAAAAGACCCGGAACTGACTGAGGAAAAGGTGAAAGCATTCTGCAAAGAGAACCTCACGGGCTATAAATGCCCGCGTCAGATCGAGTTCCGGAAGGAGCTTCCCAAAACCAATGTAGGCAAGATACTCCGCCGCGCGCTGCGCGAGGAAGAAATGGCGAAAGTTAGCCACTAGGGCCGCAAACGGGAGAAGGTTTAGTATATTTAGGCAAACAAGTTCTCAACCTTGATTGCAAATCTATATGAATCTACACCGGAAAACATTGGTACTTCTACATGGTCATGGCATAGACGACACGATTTGGGACAGCCTCGACGCTGCGTTAAATGACACTTACACGGTAGTAAGGCCAAACATTTCGCTCTTCACTTCCTGCCAGTCGGTAGAGGACTATGCCGACGAGCTGCATCGCTTCCTGACCAACGCGAACATCCGGAAATGCACGTTGATCGGCCATTCGATGGGTGGTTATATTTCCCTGGCATTTGCTGAAAAATATGCAGATATGCTCGAAGGTTTCGGGCTTTTCCATTCTACCGCTTACGCCGACGACGATGCCAAAAAGCATCAGCGCGGCCAAATGATAGACCTGCTCAGGACTTACGGGACGGAATCGTTCGTTAAAAGCACCGCCGCAAACCTTTTTGGCGATCGCTACAAAGAGCTTTATCCCGAGCGCATCAAAGAACACATCGCCTATTTCGGCAAGCTACCCGCCGAGGCGCTGATTGCCGGTATCACGGCAATGCGCAACCGCCCCGACCGTACCGCGGTACTGGCCAGCCTGCCCTTTCCGGTGCTGTTCATTATCGGGATGCAGGACAAGCTGATCCCTTTCGAAAGCGTTATCGAACTCGCCGAATTCCCGAAAAAAAGTTATCCGCTGATCTTCGCCGAAGCCGGTCATATGGGGATGGTGGAGCGGCCCGATGCCACTGCCAGGATGATCAACTGGTATATGAGTAAAATTTAATAGAAGAAACTAGGAGAAATCGTCATCAAAAACAGGCCATTATGCGTTACTGAAATTGTACTAATGGCCTGTTTATCTTTTAGCTATGCAAAAAACTATCCCTACCCTATCCTTACGCGCACTTTGTTTTCTGTTGTTGTGGAGTTTGCTTATCCTCAACTCCTGTAACGACGATAACAACAATCCAGCACCGCCAAAGGAGGAAAATGTCTATTTAAAGGAAAGTAGGCCCATTACTTCCCTAAGCAAAGCCCAGGTTCTTGAAAAGGCGGGCAATCTGGCCACATTTGTTTCGGCGTACGTGAAGAACGATATCAAAGTTTACAAGATCACTTATAAAACCAAAAACACCGACGGGGCTGAGATCAACGCCTCTGGTGCATTAATATTACCTGTCGTAACCGGCCCGGCATCCATGATCAGCGTGCAGCACGGCACCATCACCGATCCAGGCCAGGCACCATCACTTTTTACGGACGGATCTGAGGGCTCGTCTTTCGGATCGCTTTTTGGTTCTATGGGCTACATTATCGCTTACCCCGATTACATTGGTTACGGGGCTTCCGACAATCTTCCACACCCGTACGAGCACCGCGCGAGCCTGGCTTCGGCGTCTCTCGACATGCTACGGGCCGCAAAAGAGTTCCTGAAAGGGCAAACAGACGTTAAATGGGATGAAAAGCTGTACGTAGCGGGCTATTCCGAGGGTGGTTTTGCCACGATGTCGCTGCAAAGAAAGATTGAAGAAGAAGCCTCATCGGAATTTAACCTGCGGGCGTCGAGCTGTGGGGCCGGGGCTTACGACAAGACGGCGTTTATGAAACACGTCATCAACGATAAAACAGATGGAATTGCAGGATACAACTCGCTATATCTCTGGGTTTTGCTTACTTACGACCGCATCTATAAGCTTGACAAGCCTGCTTCCTATTATTTTACAGAAAAATACGCTTCGAAAGTCGCAGCAGCCGGGAGAAATGTTTCCATCCCGGAGAGCTTTCACCTGGCACTGAACGACTCGTTCAAAAAGGCTCTCAACGATGGGACGGATAAAGGTTTCATCGATGCCATTGCTGACAACGATGTGTACAAGTTCAAACCGAAAACACCGACCCAGCTGTACCACGGGACCAAAGATCCACTCGTTTTCTATTTCAATTCGGAAAATGCCTATAATGCGATGCAGAAACTGGGCGCGACCAACGTGGAGTTAATCCCAGTCAACGGCGGTACGCACAGCTCGTCCATTTTAGTGTTCCTGACGGGCACGCAGGCATTTTTTGCCAAAACCCCGTAAATAATATGGTATATTTGCAGCCCATTAGCTTAATAGGGTAAATATGCTGTTAACGGTCAAATTTTCTACATTTTCCTCCAAGCGGGCATTCTTTCGAACCGTTCGATGTTGTTGATTTACGCTTTCAAAAAGTGAGGCCGGAATGCCGGTAACTCTTATACACGTACCTTTTTTGAATCACAACATCACGAATTTACACCATGTCATCATTACTGGATCTGGTAGGCAATACACCCCTGGTTGAATTACGAAGAGTTAATCCCAATCCCAAAGTCCGCATTTTCGGCAAGCTGGAAGGCAACAATCCCGGCGGCAGCGTGAAAGACCGCGCAGCATACAGCATGATCAAAGGTGCCCTCGAACGCGGCGAAGTAAAATCCGGCATGAAGCTCGTAGAAGCCACCAGCGGCAATACCGGCATTGCGCTCGCTATGATCGCCCGACTCTTCGACCTCGAAATAGAACTACTCATGCCGCAAAGCTCCACCCGCGAGCGCGTGCTCACGATGGAAGCATTCGGCGCGAAGGTGATCCTTACCGAAACCATGGAAAGCGCCCGCGACCTCGCCGAAGAAAAAGCGGCGGCAGGCGACTATTTCATGCTCAACCAGTTTGCAAACCCCGATAACTGGAAGGCGCATTACCGCACCACAGGCCCTGAAATTTACCGCGATACCGACGAGCAGATCACCCATTTCGTATCGTCGATGGGCACTACCGGCACCATTATGGGTGTTTCGCGGTATTTAAAAGAGCAGAATAACAATATCCAGATCGTCGGATGCCAGCCCAACGACGGTTCGAGCATTCCCGGCATCCGCAAATGGCCGGTGGAATATCTTCCCAAAATATTTGAAAAGGAGCGCGTAGACCGCGTTATCGAAGTGTCGCAGGACGATGCCACGCTTACTACCCGGCGTCTGGCCAACGAAGAAGCACTTTTTGCAGGAATGAGCAGCGGAGGCGCCGCATGGGCCGCCATAGAGCTGGCGAAGGAATTAGAAGAAGGCGTGATCGTCTTCATCATCTGCGACCGGGGAGACCGGTACTTGTCGAGCGATCTTTTCGGATAAGCGGCTGCGCCGCTGACCATAGACGATGGACCACAGACCACGGCATTACACGATGCGCGATGATCGAATGGTCCATGGTCTGCGGTCCATCGTCAAATCAGAACCAGCCCGATCCCAGATTCCGGAACGGCCAGGGGATAGCCACAAGAATAATAACCAGCGCCAAACCGTAGAAGTAAAGTACCGTCCGGTGCTTATCGGCACCTGTCAGTTTTTTCGACCGCACTCTGCCCACAGTAATGAGCACAATCGCGATCAGCATCATGAACACGTGCTCTATCGAATAAAAACGAAATACTTTCTCGCTGATCAGATCAAAGTTAACTTTGGGGCTCATGAAATACAGCACCAGCCCGATCAACAGCTGGGTGTGGGTCGCGATGAGGGTAAAGAGGTACAGCTTACTATCCTCCTGGCTGCCTTGCTGCCACTTGGAGTATGCCGTAAAAATGGCTGCAATCAAAAGTCCTAACACCACATAACGGAGGCCCGAATGGGCGTGTAGAAGAATATTCATGATGATACTGGTTACGGTGAATAAGTATATGCATGCAAATGTAACTCGCAAACATAAATTTTTATAAGATGATCGTTTATAACATCACCGTCAACATCAGCTACCAGGCGGAAAAAGATTGGCTGAACTATATGAAATCGGTGTACATCCCGGAAATCGTTGCTACTGAACTACCACTGGAATGCAGGCTGCTGCGGCTGCTGACCGAGATCGAGAACGAAGGATCGACCTACACTACCCAGTTTACATTCAGGACAATGGAAGATTTCCTGGCCTATCAGACCCATTTTCAGCCCACCTTGCAGGAACGTCACCACGAGCTTTTCAATGGACAATATGTCTCTTTCAGGACACTTCTGGAAGAAGCGTGAGAACTTTGCAGCTATTTTTTTGTCCAGTTAATCGTGCTTTAAAAACCACAGTTATTACTTGACATTAACTTAATATTTCCCTTTATTTAATCTACCGTTAAGGAAGATTTAACCAGGAGATCAGCCCGGCTAGTACGGTTTTTTATAACTATCCGAAGATGAATAAAACTCTGGTTCGAAAATCGCGAACGCGGTTGGAAATATGTTTTACTTTAAAATGATGTGTGCTTATGAGACTGCAGATGCAAGCAATTCACTTTGATGCCGATCCCAAGTTACTGACTTTCATTCAGCAAAAATTGGATAAACTGGATACGTTCTATGACCGGATCACCAGTGGAGAGGTATTCCTTAAGCTCGACAGGAATGATAATACCAAGTTGCATACCAAACTCCTTGAAGTAAAGCTCTACGTACCCGGCGGGACGATGTTTGTGAGGGAGCAGGGAACCACGTTTGAAGAAGCAACCGATTTGGCAATAGATACCCTGAAAATGCAGGTTAAAAAATTTAAAAATAAAAGAAACAATTCCAGGGCTCCGAAAAGCCTTGACGGACTCTCCGAAGATAACGGGGTAGTCGTGCTGGCCGAGGATATTGAAGAATAGGCCAGTTCCAACTTAACACAAGAAGCCGCCTCCGCCAGGCGGCTTTTTGTGTTTTAGGTGTATTTTTGAAATTCCATCAAAGCAAAATAACCCCAGTTATGCAAATAGACCCTGTCGTCGACTCGACATTCGACCATCTTTTTAAATTTACGCAGGAACAGGTACAGGCATTCGCCGACCTTACCGGCGACAACAACCCCGTTCACCTCGACGCCGAATATGCTGCCACGACGCAGTTCAAGAAGCCTATCATCCACGGAATGCTGGGCATTACTGTTTTCACAAAAGTGCTGGGTACCCAGTTTCCCGGTTTCGGATCCATTTATCTGAAACAAACCGTGGAGTTCCTGCGCCCGATGTTCGTCGACACGGAGTATCGTGCCGTTTTCAAAATCGTTTCCATCAATCCTGCCAAGCATATTGCCGAAATCTCCACTGAGATTTACGATGCCTCCACCAAAAAAATCACCGTCCGTGGCATTGCCACGATGGTCAACGAGGAGAAATTCTAAAGAAAGCAAAAGCCCCGGCGAAAATCGTCGGGGCTTATAAAATCTTCCGTGTGCTTCGTTACTTATCGCCGTCGTTCTTCTTGTTCTGAACTTCTGCGCGAATGTCCTGAGCCAACGTTTTCAGATCCTGCATACCCTTCCGAACACGAGTTCCGGCAGCTTGGTTGCCTTTGTTATAGAACTTATCGAAATCGCCTTCCAATGAAAGAACCAAATCTTTTACTTCATCGAATCTTGCCATGTTTTCCTTGTTTTTTAGTTTTTAAAAATGCCTCTCACACGCTAAAAACGCATGTTTTGACCGAAATTTAGTAATTAAAACCATTTAAGCAACCCAAAAAACAAAAAAAAACACTTCTAAAATACAATTAAATACTTTCATCACTATAATTATCTCAATAACAGATAGTTACATCCGCATACTTTTATTGCCCGGCGGTCAATAAAAAAGAGGGCCCCTTAAAAAAAGGCCCTCTGCACGCAAAAAAAGCGGTTTTATAACTATTCCACGACTTCCTGTACGTCGTCGCTCTGGTAAACTCTGTTTTTGAGTTTTTCGGCAAGCGTCGTAAAAGCATTCAGCGTATATTCTACATCTTCGAGTGTATGCGACGCCGTCGGAATGATCCGCAACATGATCTGCCCTTTTGGTACTACGGGGTAAACGACGATCGAACAGAAAACACCCATGTTCTCGCGGAGGTCTCTTACCATGCGGGTAACCTCAGGAACGCCGCCTTCGCTGTGCAGGAACACGGGCGTAACAGGCGATTCTGTTTCACCGATGTTGAAACCGCGGCTACGAAGGCCATCCTGCATTGCCTTCACATTTTCCCACAGCTTTGTCCGAAGTTCCGGCATTTGCTTGATCATCTCAAGACGTTTGCGGCAACCTTCCACGTAAGGCATCGGGAGCGCCTTTGCGTAGGTTTGCGAACGCATGTTGTATTTCAGGAACATGATGATCTCGGGGTCGTTCGAAGCGATAAATGCGCCGATAGCCGCCATCGACTTCGCGAATGTAGAGAAGTAAAGGTCGATTTCGTCCTGGACACCCAGCAACTCGCCTGCTCCGGCACCGGTTTCACCCATTGTTCCGAAACCATGCGCATCGTCCACCAGCAAACGGAAGTTGTATTTCTTTTTCAGCTCGGCAATGGCTTTCAAATCGCCAACCTTTCCCGACATTCCAAAAACGCCTTCGGTAATTACCAGAACGCCGCCGCCTTTTTCTTCCGCGAGTTTGGTGGCACGGATCAGGTTTTTTTCCAGGCTCACCATATCGTTATGGTTGAACTTGTAATATTCGCCTAGTTTGGCTTTGTGAAGACGGATTCCGTCGATCAGGCAGGCGTGCGATTCCGCGTCGTAAACGATCACATCGCGATGGTCGCAAAGACATTCGATCGCAGACATGACACCCTGGTAACCGTAGTTGAGGAGGAATGCATCTGTTTTACCGACAAAGTGCGCCAGTTCCTTTTCAAAAATCTCGTGCAGGGTGGAATTCCCAGACATCATCCGTGCGCCCATCGGGTATGCAAGACCCCATTTGGCAGCAGCCTCGGCATCCGCCGTGCGGACTTCCGGATGATTTGCCAGGCCCAGGTAATTGTTAAGACTCCAGTTCAGCACTTCCCGTCCCATAAACCTCATGCGCGGACCAAGCTCTCCTTCCAGCATCGGAAACGAAAAATAGTGATGGCTATTCAGCATTTTAGCCGGAGTTCCGATCGGACCTGAGTTGTTGCGCAATTTCTCGAAAATATCCACTCTCTCTTTTTTTATGTGGGTAACTGATGATTTAAATGTTAGATAAATGCAAAAATAAAGAATTTACATTTAACATAAAAAGACCGTTGTCATTGCAACTTACGGTAAGTTAGTAAAATAGCAAAAATGAGGCCATGTGCCTATAAATGAATCTGGTATTTTCCCACCAACAAAAAATCCCGGCAGTAACGCCGGGATTCGGATGAGAAGACTTGCCGAAATGGCGCAGTGACGCCAGACTACATCCATTTATTAGTCCAGGTGTAAGTTCCTACTGAAGGGGTAGCTTCTTCGCCGCTTATCACATAACCTTGCAGGTCCAGTACATAAGACATATTTGCTTCTTGCACAAAGCTGCCAAAATCAATTATTTTCTTCTTCACCAGATATTTTGATTTTCGGGGAAAGAGCGTCCCATCCATATTTACATTCCATTCATTGAAGGATCCAGATTTGTCCAGAATATTGGTGTATTCAAATGTTATTTTCACAGTCAGAACCCCATCCTTGTCATAATCCTCCATCATAATCACATTTTCGTTCGCATTATCATAGTAATATTCCCTGCTCCCGGCAACCTGTCCATTTTGCATGGTTAACGTCTTGTGCAGTTTCCCCGCTTTGTAAATATAAGTGACTGTTCCTATGACCGACTCCTTTCCGTTTGGGCCAACTTCATAATCGATGCGACTCTGCGCAACACCATTTTTGAGAGTATAAATCAGTTTATTTTTAATTTGTCCACCCTCACTTATCACATAGACTGCCGCCGCAGGTGTGTAGTTAATTACAACGTCTTGCCCAAGATCCGTAAATTGAAATTTTTCAGGCATCTTTTCTTTATTATAAGCGGCATTGGCCAAACCAAAAGCAAAAGTAGATCCCAATAGCAGCCTGTCATTTGCCGTGGGGATCGGAAATGTATCTGGCTCTGGCTCAGTCTGATGATCGTCACACGCGATGTTGAACAGTAAGTACGTCAGCAGGCATGCGGAACGTAAAAAATAGTGCTGTGCAGTTTTTGTTATCATGGTTATTTCTGTTTGGTTAAAACCAAAGCTACAATGCATCTTTCTCGTATGAATCGTCGACATACTATCTAAAAATCCTTCGGCAACGGAGTAATGATTCTACGGCAAAACTTATACAAAGCCTAGTAAAAGTCTTTCAGTGTTGGCAATGCAGTGAGTAGGGTAGAGGAAACCGAGTGCTTTTCTAACTTGACAGACCAGCACCATTCAACTCTCTCCGATTGCATGCTTCAAATCAAAAAAATCCTAGTCGCTAACAGGGGCGAAATAGCCTTGCGTATTATGCGTACCGCTCGTGAAATGGGCATTGCGACTGTTGCGGTCTTCAGTGAGGCGGACCGCACGTCCCCACATGTACGCTATGCAGATGAGGCCGTGTGCATAGGCGCGGCGCCCTCCGCAGAATCTTATTTAAATATTGATAAAATACTGAAAATCTGTAAAGATCTCCACGTGGATGCTATCCATCCGGGCTATGGATTCCTTTCGGAGAATGCCGGCTTCGCCCGGAACGTCAGAGACGCGGGGTTGATTTTTATTGGCCCGTCGCCGGAATCGATAGAAGTAATGGGCAGTAAGCTGGCCGCCAAGCACGCTGCTTCGCAATACAATATCCCGATGGTGCCCGGTACGCCGGATGCCATCGACGACCGCGGCGAGGCCAAACGCATTGCCAGCAACATTGGTTACCCTATACTCATCAAAGCCAGTGCGGGCGGTGGCGGAAAAGGAATGCGGGTGGTGGAAAACGAAGTGGAGTTTGACGAGCAAATGGACCGGGCTGTAAGCGAAGCCCGGGCCGCATTCGGTGACGGCTCCGTTTTTATTGAAAAATACATTACCTCACCCAAGCACATTGAAATCCAGGTTTTAGGCGATCACCATGGCAACATTATCCATCTGTTCGAACGAGAATGCTCGATCCAGCGACGACATCAGAAAGTAGTTGAAGAAGCCCCGTCGATTTCCATTACACCCGACATACGGGCAGAAATGGGCCGCTGTGCCGTTGATGTGGCGCGCTCCTGCGGCTACTATGGTGCGGGAACCGTGGAATTTATCATGGATGAGGCCCGGAACTTCTATTTCCTCGAAATGAACACCCGCTTGCAAGTCGAGCACCCTGTAACGGAAATGATCACCGGCGTGGATCTCGTGAAGGAAATGATCAACATCGCCCAAGGGCAGCCGCTCGCCATCGCACAGGAAGATTTGCAAATCCGCGGCCATGCGATCGAAATAAGGGTATATGCGGAAGATGCGGCTAATCATTTCCTGCCGGACATAGGCACATTGCACACATACGTGAAACCCGACGGCAATGGTGTTCGCGTAGACGATGGTTTTGAACAGGGTATGGAGATCCCGATTTATTACGACCCTATGATTGCTAAGCTTATCACCTACGGGGAAGATCGTGAAACAGCGATCCGGAAAATGACGAGGGCGATCGACGAATATCAGATCAGCGGCGTACAGACTACGCTTTCGTTTTGCCGGTTTGTGATGCAACACGAAGCGTTTGTAAACGGCAGCTTTGATACCAATTTTGTGGGCAGGTATTTCCAGCCAGATGTGTTAAGTACAAATACCAGTCATGAGGAAGCGGGCCTTGCAGCATTAATTTCCGTACTTCTGAATGATGCATCAACGGAAAGTAAACCCGTTCAAAATGAGGAAGTGGCGGTTAACGCATCGAAATGGAAAGCCCGCCGGTTTGCCGCACATTAAATCCGCCGCATTTCTTGAAATTTTTTAAAAAAATTCATACTTTTGCGGTCTTATTTTAGAGAAGGGCTGCGTATACAAAATTTTGGGCAATTTAGAACACTTGCAAGTATTCCCGACTTCAAATTTCCTTTAGAAGAAGAATGCTTATTGGCTAATAATTGCTATAATTCAGTTGTAATAAGTGCCTGAATCCGTCAGAACAGGGAATTACTCTTTCATCCTGACGTTATCTACGACCAAAGAAATTCACAGAATATCCAGCTATGAAGCTATCCGAATTTAAGTTTGATCTTCCCCAGAGTTTAATCGCACTTCATCCTTCTGACCGCGGAGAGTCCCGCCTGATGGTCGTTCACCGGAAAACAGGAGAAATTGAACATAAAACATTCGCCGACGTGATTAATTATTTCGACGATGGCGATGTAATGGCTATTAACGACACAAAGGTATTTCCTGCGCGCCTTTACGGCCAGAAGGAAAAGACGGGTGCAAAGATCGAAGTATTCCTGTTGCGCGAATTGAACCGCGAAATGCGCCTTTGGGATGTACTGGTTGATCCCGCACGTAAGATCCGCGTGGGTAACAAACTATATTTCGGCGACAGCGACCTGGTTGCAGAAGTTATCGACAACACTACTTCCCGCGGCCGTACGATCCGGTTCCTTTACGACGGCGACAACGACGCATTCATGAAACTGGTCGACGAACTGGGCGAAACACCGCTTCCTCCCGAGATCATTTCACGCCGTAAGGTAGAAAGTGCCGACCGTGAGCGTTTCCAGACCATTTTCGCAGAACACGTGGGTGCCGTAGCCGCTCCGACAGCGGGTATGCACTTTACTAAGGCCATTATGAAACGCCTTGAAATCAAAGGGGTTAGCTTCGCGCCGGTTACTTTGCACGTGGGCCTTGGCACATTCCGTACCGTGGATGTGGAAGATTTGACAAAACACAAAACAGATTCCGAAAACTACCGCATTACGCAAAGCACTTCCGAAATCGTCAACAAGGCGATCGATGGTAAAAAACGCATTTGCGCGGTTGGGACCACTTCGTTGAGGGCTGTCGAATCGTCGGTATCGGCGAGCGGCCATTTGAAGCCGGTAGAAGGCTGGACGGACAAATTCGTGTTCCCTCCGTACGATTTCAAAATAGCCAATGCATTACTTTCGAATTTCCAGCTGCCCGAATCGATCCTTTTGATGGCGGCATGTGCCTTCGGAGGTTTTGATCTGGTAATGAAAGCTTATGACATCGCTATCAAGGAGAAATACAAATTCTTCACGTATGGCGACGCGATGCTGATCATTTAATATACAACCCTAGAATCCAATGGTCATTTATGATCAGCGACCTTCGTCCTGAGCCGTAAATGACCATTTTTTTGTTAGCAAGAAATCAATGCAAGAATACGTCATCATAGTGGCCGGCGGCAGTGGTAGCCGCATGAAAAGCGATATCCCCAAACAGTTTCTGCCCGTCAACGGTCTGCCTGTGCTCATGCATACGATCCGGGCATTTGACGGATACTCCCAAAATCTGCGCATTATGGTGGTGCTACCATCGGAGCAGTTTGGGTTTTGGGAGGAATTATGCAAAAAACATAGCTTCGCCATCCCCCATCAGCTGGTCGCGGGCGGCGCAACACGTTTTCATTCGGTCAAAAACGGGTTGAACTGCATTGTAGAGAAAGAAGAATTCCTCGTGGCCGTTCACGATGGTGTACGGCCCGTGATTTCTCGGGAAATTATTGCCGACAGCTTCAAAAAAGCCGCTTCACATGGCGCCGCGGTTGTAAGTGTGCCTTTAAAAGATTCCATCCGCATCGTGGGCCAAAACGAAGGCAACAAGGCAATGGACCGCACCCTGTTCAGGCTGATCCAAACTCCGCAAACTTTCAGGTCATCATGGATGAAGGCTGCCTTCGCTGCCGACTACCACGAATCGTTCACAGATTGCGCCAGCGTAGTCGAAGCCGGAGGGTATAACATCCACCTCATAGACGGCGCATACGAGAATATCAAAATCACAACGCCCGAAGATCTCCGCTGGGCGGAAATTTACCTTACAGCCACTTCCTGAACCATTCGAATGCCTCTTTCTGCATATCGGCATCGAACTTGTGAGGGCCGTCGTAGAAACTGGCCTTGTATTTATCCGAAGCACCGGCTTTTTTGTAAACCTCGGTTAACACAGCATCTGCATTCTTCATTTCCGGAAGCGTGTACAGCTCGTCCTGGTTATTGTTTAGAACTAGCGTAGGCAAAGGCACTCTGAGTCCCAAAATTTCGGGAAAATCGAGGTATTTCGGCAGTAATGGCGTGTAGGTCATCCAGGTATGATTAAATGATTTGTTTAAAATCAAATCCTTCCAGGTAGTCATAAAACCAACGCAAACCGCGCATTTGATCCGTGGATCGAGCCCGGCCAGGTATACTGTCCGTAAGCCGCCTCCCGAAAGCCCGCCGCAACCGAGGCGACCTGCGTCTACATCCTTTCGACCGGCCAGAATATCCAGTGCGACCTGGTCTTCCATCAGAAATACACCCGGCCAGGTCGTCCCGGCCGAAAACAGCGATTTGGACATTACATGCTCGTGTTCGGACGACCACGCATTGTAGGTCCTTATATTTTCAGCCTTTTCAGGATCGGCGTCTGACTTCCCTTCGGTACTCACTGCACCCCAGTTCAGGCCTTTGGTATCCTCATAATACACCCTGCGGCTCCCGAATGCATAAGTATCATGCACCAGCACCACGTGGCCTTGCTTCGCGATCTCGTTCGCCCAGGCCCGGCCACCGTAATCGGTTTCCTGATGTTCCTTCAATATCGGGTGCTGGTCGTCGGATGTTTTGACAATTTTCCGTAGCCCGAAATATTTCATTCCTGCGTGATCGTGAAGCCCCAAAATGCCTGGCAATGGCTTGGTAACGCCTGCCGGTTTAAGCAAAACAGCCTCGGTAGGACGGCCATAAGGCAGCTGCCACGAGAGTTCCTCTATTTCCAGCCCATCGTAGGTATACTTTTTCTTGACAGTAACTTTGGGTGAAGCCGGTTTTGCCGGAGCCGACACGAGCTCTTTTGTCTTTTCCAATGCTTCTTTCCGCCAGGCGTCCACATTACTCCACTTTTTATTACGAAAAGAAAGGGGAGGCTGCGCCGGGAGCAATGAGGCGGCCCAGGGACCATAAGCGCCAATCAGGCTTTTTTCTGATGCCATAGATAGGGAATTGATACTGTCTGTATGAAAGGTTGGAGCCGCTGAGGCTACCGAAGCACCTCCTGCCATCGACAGGGCGACTGTGCCGGCGGTGTTTTTTAAAAAAGATCTTCTCGATATTTCATCAGCATTGCGGTCCGTGTCGACGGTCTTCATAAGCTATACTTTAACAAATATTTTTTGACGATACAAAAAGTAGAGGAACAGCCAAACTAATACAAAGCCACCCAGCGCATTGTAAACCTCATGCCAGTTTTCCGGCGCATGTTTGTAAATACCCGCAAAAAGCAGCCTTGACGATTCGTTGAAATCCACAAAGCGAACGGCGAGGTAAATCACCAGCGAATTCAACCCGATAACCCGGAAGAAAAATGCCCATTTCTGGTACCCCTTCACGTCGATAATCCAATAAAACAGCGCGAGCATTGCGAATGCCATCCCGGAAGTGAGCATGATAAACGAGCTGGACCAAAGGTGTTTATTAACAGGGAACACAAAATTCCAGAGTAATCCGATAACAATGCCCGCCAAAGCAAATGCAAAGAGTTTTCCAAGCTTCAAACCCGCTTTGGTTCCTCCGAGCAGCATATCACCAGCCACTGTACCGAAAATGGTAAGGCATATCGCAGGAAATTGCGTGAGTAATGCGAGCTCGTCGTAAGTACCTTGCTTTAATATACCAGGCATGAAATTACGATCGATCCATCCTACCAGGTTGCCCTCGAAAGAAAGGTCGCCGGAGCCGAAGCCCGGTACTGGTACTAGTATGAGTGTCAAATAATAGGCGACCAGAATGCCCGCGGCGATGTATAGCCGCTGAGTCGTCCCGCATTTCATATATAAAATCGCCGAAATGAAGGTCGCGAGCCCAATCCGCCCGAGTACGCTTCCATAACGTATGTGCGCGGGATCGAAAATGTCCATCGGTGCATTCTTGTCCAGGATACCCAAGGCAATCAGGATCAGCATCCGTTTAAATACTTTGTTTCTAATCACCGAGGGCGGAATTCCCTTCGCGAGACCGCCCGTAACGCTGAACGCGAGCGAGGTACCTGCCAGGAAAAGAAATAACGGGAATATGAAATCATAAAATGTAAAGCCATTCCAGGCGGGGTGTTCGAACTGCGCAGCGACGGTATCGATAAACGGTAATCCCGTTTTTCCTCCCAGCAGGGCAATGAACTGCCCACCGCCTGCAATCATCAGCATATCAAATCCTCGCAGCGCATCGATGGACGCAAGCCGGCCGGGTGCATTGGCTTGCTTTGTTTCCTTTTGAACGGCAGTAGACGGTGCTTCCATAGGTTTAGGATAACTATTTGGAATATAAGGTAGTTTGGTCCTGATTTTTACCCGAAACCGCAAGCACTATTTGGGTAGTTCAGCATTTCGATCAACGGTCTCCACTGCTGTCAGCAAGCTAGCCGATTCCTTGTCCAGGAAGAAGGTACAATCCGCATGGAGCTGTAAAATGCTCGCCGGAAACGCGTTACTGACTTCGTTTTCAAGGCTATCCTTGACAGCAACCGCCTTTCGCTCATCAGGAACCGAGCATATAATGTGCCTCGATTTCATGATCTGCCTGACGGACATGCTGATGGCGCGCAAAGGCACTTCGTTGAGTGATCCAAACCAGCCTTCGCCCATTTGCTGACGGCGGCAAGGCTCGTCGAGGTTTACGATCAGGTAGGGCGAGTCCGTATCAAAATCAGCCGGTGGATCATTGAAAGCCAAATGCCCGTTCTCACCGATTCCAACTAATGCCACGTCGATCGGATGCTCAGTAATCTGCTGAGCCAAATACTTCAATTCTTCTTCGAGATTGCCTTCCCCGTTGATAAGATACGAAGCGCGCAAAGGAGGCACTACCGACAAAAAACGCTCGGCCAGATATTTCCGGAAACTCGCCGGATGCGTTACGGGAAGATCTATGTATTCATCCAGATGGAACATTGTGACCTTCGACCAATCGATATCTTTCTCAACAACGAGCTGATTCAGTGTCTCAAACTGGCTGGTACCAGTCGCGAGGATCACGTTGGCATAACCCTGCCTCGCTAATGTATCCCTTATGATCATGGCTGCATAAGCGCCGGCACTTTGCCCGAGTTCTTCCTTTGTCTCCGAAATAATAACTTTCATGCTCCTTTATGATTTTACTTCCGTATTACCGCCCTCCTTCAATGCAATGTCGACAGGTGTGTTTTTCTTCCACGCCCCCCGTGTAAAGTCGGGAATGTCGATTGAGTTGGATCTGTTCGCCACCGACCATTCGGTCAAAGGTGAGATCACACTCCATGACGCTGCATCATATACGTCCTGATCTAGCGGCAGTCCGTTGCGCAAACAATCAATCAGTCGCCAATCCATCAGGAAATCCATTCCGCCATGCCCGCCTACTTTTTTCGCCAGTTCTCCAACCCGCTTGACAATCTCAGGCTTATATTTCTCTTCAATCACCTTGAATTCTTCCGCGTTGACCCATTCATGCCCGTGAGAAATACGTCCCTGCACGCCGTCTTCCGGCAATGGATATTTTTGCGCGGCCCCTTTTGTTCCGCTAATCAAATGCAAACGCGAATAGGGTCGGGGAGACGACACATCGTGCTGCAACATGATCGTTTTCCCCTTACTGGTTTTAATGGTTGTCGTATTCATATTACCCCGGTAGGATTTCCCTGCATACTTCTTAAAATCGGGGTCTTTTGCGGCAAGCTCATTCGCTTTGGCTTGGAGCATATAGTCGTTGCTGCTCATGGATACCAGATAATCCATTTTGTCGCCGCGGTTGATATCCAGAATTTGCGCCACGGGCCCGAGTCCGTGCATCGGGTATAAATTGCCGTTCCGTTGGTTTTCTTTCAACCGCCACAGGTCGTAGCGTTTGCCCTTCTGAAAGAGCGATTCGAAAATGTCGTGAATATAGGCGCCTTCAACGTGAACAATCTCTCCGAAAAAGCGTTGCCGGGCCATATTAAGGGTAAGTAATTCAAAAAAATCGTAGCAGCAGTTTTCCAGCATCATGCAATGCTTTTTGGTACGTTCGGAAGTCTCAACGAGCTTCCAGCAATCTTCGACCGTCGTAGCAGCGGGGATTTCCGTCGCAACATGCTTACCGTGCTCCATTGCATATAATGCCATGGGCGTATGCAGGGCCCAGGGCGTGCAAATGTAGATCAGGTCGATGTCCTCCCGCTCGCAAAGCTTCTTCCATGCATCCGGCGAGCCCGAATAGGCATCCGGCGAATGTCCTGCCTCAGTCAGAAACTTCCTGGCATTATCGGCCTTCTCGGGCACGATATCCGCGACGCCTTTTACCTGCACACCGGACAGATGCACGATCCTTTTAATGGCCCCACTCCCGCGGTTACCCATACCGATATACCCCATACGTACAACATCTATCTTGGGTGCTGCGTAACCACTCATGTTGAACACCTGCTTTTTCTCGGGTGGTGCTACAATACTTGGCGCGTCTTCAACTTCGGCCTTTGCACCAGCTATTCCAAGTGTGCCTAAACCCGCTATTTTCAAAAATTCCCGCTTTTTCATTTGCCTTGATTTGGTATACAATCCAAAAAAACATTTGCAATCGTGCAATTTTACAATGTTTTATAGCGGCATTCCAGATATTTACTTTAAATAGTAGCGAGAACGTTATCGAAACCAGAATTTCATCTCAGCCATGAACAGGTCAGTTAAATGACAAAAAGATTAACCACAATTAAAGACATAGCGAAAACGCTGGGAATATCGGTAGCCACGGTTTCGCGGGCGATGAGGGATACGTATGATGTAAGTGCAGAGACAAGAAAACTTGTGCTGGATACGGCCGCAAAAATGAATTATCGCCCCAACTTTAATGCTACGGGATTAGTCAAAAGCGGGACGCACAAAATCGCCGTAATCATTCCGGCTATTACCAATTATTATTTTTCTACGGTAATTACAGGCATTCAGGAATATGCTTTGGAACACAATTATCAGGTAATGCTGTACCTGACGAACGATTCGGCCTACTGGGAGACGAAAGTTGTTCGGGAACTGTCACTGAGTAGTGTAGATGGTCTGCTTGCCTGTATCACATACGAAACGGCCGATTTCAGCCACTTCCAGGAACTGATCGAAGCTGATGTGCCATTGGTGTTCTTTGATCGTGTGCCGGAGTCTGTGAGTACATCCGTGGTAGTCCAGGATGATTATACCGGTGCCTGCCTGGCCACTGAGCATCTGATTGCACAAGGGTATTCCCGAATTGCTCATCTGGCCGGCCCCCGTGGCCTGAACCTTACCCAGCAACGGCTACAAGGCTATTTGGACACATTAAAGAAGCACAATCTTGAATCCTACGGTGTCATTCATTCCGGATTTAGCGATGAAAACGGTCGGCACGACATGGGAATACTGTTCAATAGCACATCAAAACCCGATGCAATTTTCTCGGTTAATGACCGCAAAGCCTTTGGGGCGATACTTTGGCTGCGTGAACAGGGTATTTTAGTGGGGGAAGAAGTAGGCGTAATAGGCTTTACGAATGACCCCATCTCGAAAATTATCACTCCATCCCTATCCACGATCGCCGAACCCGCTTACGAAATAGGACGAAAAAGCTGCGAGGTGCTTATTAAGCATATTCAAAAACAAAGCTATCCAGTGCAAGAGATCTCTTTACCTACCGAGCTTATTATCAGAGCATCCACTCAAAGGGGAGCCGATTTCAACACATTTAACCTTAGTAAGAAAAGGTGAGTAGATTGGTATAAACACACAAAAGCCCATCCCCAAAAGGATGGGCTTTTGTGTGTATTAATAATTGTGGCGGCTACCTACTTTACCAGGTTTGATCCGAGACGCGTAGTCCAAGTATCATCGGCGGTTCGGGCCGGGATGGCCTGCCATTGGGAAGAGTTGAACACCGAGTCTATAAACGCA
>NZ_BMIA01000004.1 GCF_014641595.1 Dyadobacter endophyticus
CATAAAAACATCACTGACCTGTATCCGCAACACTTTAACAAGGTTCACCAATTAACAAATACGTAGTTGATAGGCCGGATACGATACAATCATAGATGCTAACCCGTACAAGCTGCACTTTAAAATGATAAAAGGGGAGAGAACCCCTATACTTTTTGAATCTGGTGGCGGACAAGATGCGTCACAATGGGATTCGATAGCAACAATAGTGCATCAGCGTCTCAAAGCAACTGTTATTACGTATGACCGGGCAGGTTTTGGCCAAAGTAGCCTTGACACTTTGGGCTATACGATTCTTCGGGAAATCAAAAGTCTTGAATCGGCTTTGCAAAAGTTTGGTTTCATAAACGAAAAGTTACTGCTGGTTGGACATTCATTGGGCGGCTTTTATAACAGAGTTTATGCCGCTCGCCACTCCGATCAGGTGAAAGGGATTATCCTTGTTGATCCCAGGATACCATCCTACGGCGATATGCAATTTGCCAAACGATATTTTCAGAGTATGAATCGAAAAGATTACGAATCTGAATATATGAGTTTGTATTATTTGCTGGCCAGAATGGAGAGTACCAGTGATTACGTCAGACAGGTCCCTTTACCAACTAATATTCCTTTGCTAGATATTATGGCGGAAAATGGCCCTTTTGAAGAAAGTTTTGAAAATGAGCGATTCAAGGAAGATCAACGAAATTTGGTTAAAGGGTATCCAAATCGAAGACTAATTGTTGCAAAAGGCAGCTCACACAATATACCCTTGGATAAACCAGCTATGATGATAGAACAAATTGTAGACTTCTATCTAAGACACATTGATCAATGAATTGTTCTATTTTGATTTTTCGCATAATAACCCCCGTTCTTTGCGACACTGTGCGCCGACTGGCAGGCCGGCCAAATCCGGCTGAAAAGCGCCTCAAATAGCCGTCTTATGATTCAGTGTATCTACTCTTGGAGCATCATTTAAGTTAATAAGACAGAGGACTTCCTGGTATTGGTGATCTAAGCACATTGGCTTAATTAACTACCACTCAGTCCACTCCAAAGCCAGATACAATTACGCGTTTTTCATCCTTGCTATTCGGATTTGACACAACTACTCCATATTCACCGGATTTTAGGTGTCCCAAATCCAAAATATATGAAGAAGACCCATATTTGCTTCCATCAAACTTGATCATTTCTTTCGAGTTAGTGCGACTTTTCATAACTGTCCCAGAATTGTCCTTGCTAACTACAACCGTCCTTTTGTTCTTCTTTGCATTGAATTTGTAGATGGTTATGATACTCATGGGGTCGGAGTTATTATCAACTGCGCGCACTATGAGCATGATTTTTTCGGCCGGAGCAATCCTGGTTTGCGCTTTTCCGCCGTCGACTTCGAGTGAAAGGGCATTCCAGGAATTCGAAGAGAACGACATTCCTGATGTGAAATTACCAATGGACTTATCGAGCTTAGAATAAGAGCTGTCAATTTTTATTATATATGACTCGCCAATGAAATCGGGTTCTTTGATTTGTGCTTTTGCAAATAAGTTGAAAGCTAAAAAGAGGGTCGAGAAGAGGATAGCCACATATAGTTTTTTCATCGTTCGTGTTAATAGCGTTTTATACATTTATAAATCAAATTGGCAGTCGTTACCAACACGTTTGGCTAATCACAGTTGACGGCGAAAGTGTTCTTACGTTGAATTACGTTGATGACAGCTAGTGCTATATTCTTTGCTAGAACAGTGCCATCTGATTCGACAACTCATGATCGTCCCCCAGTGGCGGCAAATTTTCATACCTCCAAAACTCAAACTTCGGCTTCCCATCCGGCCGCGGCTTCTTTCCCCTGACGCTAAAAACGGTATGAGCATCCAGCAGCTCTGAGGGCAAACAATAGTCAAAAACCGCTTTCATATCATCATCGGAGAAATTCTCAGAAACCCAGAACTGTTCTAATTCGGGCGTCAGAAACAGCGGCATCCGGTGACGGAACTCGCCGTCGTTGTGGATGTTTGCCATCAGCTCGTTTGCCGGGCGGGTGAGCATCCCGAAGCTGCCAATCTGTATCTTTTCACCAGTTGGTCCGATCGACTCAAAGAGCTGATAAAGCCCGGGAAGGAACTGGATCTTACGGTCTTTGGGCCAGATGTAGTAGGGGACCTTCTGGGCCCAGCCCTGTATAGCGCGGTGCTCATAGGTTCCCGATACGGGGATCAGGCAGCGGTTCGTGCGGAGCTTGTACCAGTAGGAGCGTTTATCCTCTAACACGCGCTCTGAGCGCATATCGGCCATCCGGATGCGCTTTTTCTTCCTTTCTACTGGGTCTTTTTCATAGACAGGATCCACCGACCATTCCATTTCAGAGAGAACCAGGTCACTGCCTTGCCGCGAGATGATCGGGTACTCAGGGAAGCCGAACGAAAGCACATGGTCGCCACCTGGCGCGATCAGGCTTACACGCTGATCTTTGACTTTGGGAAATATCTCTTTGGTCAGCTCAATATCGCTGTGAAGGGATATGTCGTAGCAAAGCTGACGCCGATGCAAGAATGAAATCATGGGTGCTTATTTTATCATTTCATAGGCGTCGAACTCATGCTCTGGCCCGTTAGCCGTCACAGTTGCTTTGAGCCTTCCGAATTTGAGATCCAGGTGAATGACGATCGCATCGTTGGAGGCGATAGGCATCCGGGCTTTGATGTAACATATCATATTTCGCTGGTACAATTTAATCATTTTCTTGCTCCATGATTCTTCCCGGAAGGTGCAAAGGAAAAGGCTGTATTTGGGGTCATTGATCAGGGAGGTGATCTTTTCGATATCGGCCGAGAGGCTCAGCAGCTTCCCTTCCTTTTCTGCCAGCTGGGCCGCATGGGCTTTCCCTGATTTTTCGTCCTTATAGGGTGTTGCCATAAAGCCATGACCTTCCTTGATCCCCGGCCAGTTGAAGCGTTGCAGGACAATGAAGTGGTTGCCATGCTGGGTGATGCGCCGGATCATGGGCAGGTTCAGGATTTCGAAAGGGTTATAAGCGGCTACCATGGTTAATGGAAGTTACGGCCAGAAGGAAATATTTCCAATTGCACGGGCTTCTTTCTGATCTGGGTTTTACGGTTAACAGACTGGGAGACATATTCATCTTTTTCATCGGCGCGCGAGAGCGTCATCACGTCAGGATCTTCATCCTTCTGGTTGAGCTGTCGAAGCAATGGCGACATATCATAGCAGCGCCGGACGACCACATGGATCACTTCCCCTTCGATTTGTAGCTTTCCTTCCACCATCAAAAGCCGAGAGCGCAGGATTTCTTTTCTGAATTTCTCAAAAAGGCTCTGAAAGACTACCAGGTTGGCCACACCGGATTCGTCCTCGATGGTTATAAAGCAAACCCCACCGGCAGTGCCTGGCCGCTGGCGCACCAGCACTAGCCCTGCAACGCGCACAAACTGCCCGTCGCGAAATTTGGATAGGTCCGCCGTTGGTACCGCCCGTTTCGCAGCGAGCTCACTACGGACGAAGCTGACCGGGTGCGCTTTTAGTGAAAGCGAGGTTGACATATAATCCTGGACGACATGCTCTGAAAGCGATAGTTTGGGCAGCTCGACTGGGGCCTCGAACTCGCTGGCTGACTGTTGACCTTTAAAAACGCCCATCGGCCGGTCGGAGAGCGCTGACGCTTCCCACATGGCCTGCCGCCTGTCCATGCCCATCGATCGGAAAGCGTCCGCATCCGCGAGCCTTTCCAGCGCCCCTTGCGATACGCCGGCATCACGCATCAGGTGGATGGCCGTGTAAGGCGTGGTGCGGCCAGCGACCAAAGCGGCGACATCCTGCTCAGAAAGCCCTTTGACCTGACGAAAGCCGAGCCTGACGGCCCTATATTTCCCTTCTGGTTCTTCGAGCGTGTTATCCCACTGGGAAATGTTCACATCCACGGGCCGGACCTTCACCCCATGCTTTTGGGCATCGATCACAATCTGGGAAGGCTGGTAAAAGCCCATCGGCTGAGAGTTCAACAGCGCTGTCGCAAACACATCGGGATAATAGCATTTCATCCAACTGGAAACATAGACCAAAAGCGCGAAGCTGGCCGCGTGGCTTTCAGGAAACCCGTAGCTACCAAAACCTTCCAGCTGCTTAAAGATCCGGCGCGCATACTCTTCCGTATAGCCCCGACCGGTCATGCCGTCAATCAGCTTCTTTTCAAACTGGGTGACAAGCCCACTCAGCTTAAAAGTCGCCATACTGCGCCTGAGCTTATCGGCTTCTGCAGGGGTGAAGCCAGCGGCTACGATCGCGATTTTCATGGCCTGCTCCTGAAACAATGGCACGCCCAGCGTCCGGCCTAAAATATCTTCCAGCTCCTTGGAAGGATATTCGACCGGCTCTTCGCCGTTTCGCCTTCTCAAATACGGGTGCACCATATCCCCCTGGATCGGGCCGGGCCGGACAATAGCCACTTCGATGACCAGGTCATAAAAGTTCTGCGGCCTGAGCCTGGGCAGCATCGACTGCTGCGCCCTGCTTTCGATCTGAAAGACCCCGATCGTATCGGCATGCGAGATCATCTCATAGACGACCGGGTCATCCTGCGGCACAGTGGCTAGCGTATAGGTTTTTCCGTAATGCTCTTTTAAAAGGTCAAAGCCTTTGCGGATGCAGGTTAGCATGCCCAGGGCGAGCACGTCTATTTTCAGAAACCCTAGCGTGTCGATATCGTCTTTGTTCCATTCGATATTGGTCCGGTCTTCCATCCTCGCGTTAATGATGGGGCATAGGTCTGTGATCTTGCCCTGGGTGATCACAAACCCGCCTGTGTGCTGGCCCAGCTGGCGCGGAAAGCCCATAAACTGCTTGGTCAGGTCGAGCACCTTCAAAAGGTGCGGGTCGTTTGCATTAAAACCTTGGTCCGAAATACGTTTTCCTTCAAACCACTCGTCGGTAAACTCCCAGATCGAGCTGGAAAGCTTGTTGATGGCATCGACGGACATCCCCATCGCTTTTGCCACATCGCGGACCGCGCCCTTCTGGTGCAGCTGGGTGACAGTGGCCACGATCGCTGAGCGGTCGCGGCCATATTTCTGGTAGATGTATTGGATCACTTCTTCCCGCCGCTCATGCTCAAAATCCACGTCGATATCCGGCGGCTCGTTACGGGCTGATGAAATGAAGCGCTCAAAGAGCAGATCAAACTTGGTAGGGTCAACGCTGGTGATGCCAAGACAGAAGCAGACCGTCGAGTTGGCCGCTGAGCCGCGCCCCTGGCACAGGATGCCGCGCTCACGGGCGAAGCGGACGATATCATATACCGTCAGAAAGTATGCGGCATAATCCATCTCGGCCACAAATTTGAGCTCATGCTCGATCGCGCTGGCTACTTTCTCTGGCACCGGCTCCCCGTAAAAATCCCTGGCACCTTTCCAGGCCAGGTAGGTGAGCTCCTCTTGCGGGCTCCGGTCGCCGCCGGTGATCTCTTCGGGGTAGACGTATTGCAGCGTGTCCAGCGAGAAGGTGCAGGCATCGGCTATTTCCTGTGTGCGCCTGATCGCGTCCGGAAAACCGCGGAAGATCCGGAGCATCTCTGCCTGGTCTTTCAGGTAACGCTCCGCGTTCTGGTGCAGCCGGAAGCCGGCATTGTAGATCGTGCATTTCTCACGCACGCAGGTGACGATGTCTTGCAGCTGGCGGCGTTCGGGGTGATGGTAATGCACATCGTTGGTCGCCACCAGCGGAACATCCAGGCGCTTGGCGATTTCAGACAGCCGGAAGAACTTCTTAACATCGCTTTCCACATAGGAGCGGGTAGCGGCCAGGTAAAGCTCACTGCCCAGCTCACTTCTGTATTCACGGAGCGCCCTTTCAAAACCCGGATCAAACTCAAAGGATGCATTCAGCGTCACCGGGGCGACGGCAACAAACTTCATTCCTTCGGCATGCTCGTATACATCCCTTCGGTAGAGATCACATTTTCCCTTTTCGGTCCTTCGGTTGCCTAGCGATAACAGCGCTGAAAGCCGGGCGTAGCCGGGCTTATCGGTAGGGTAGGCGAGTAGACTGGGCCCATCAATGAGATCGAGCCGCGCGGCTGGGATAATCTCAAAGCCTTTGCCGCGAGCGGCCGAATGCGCGCGCACGATCCCTGCCAGCGTATTCCGGTCAGTGATGGCTATTTTCTTGTAGCCATAGTGGATCGCCTGATCAACGAGCTCTTCGGGATGCGAAGCGCCGCGAAGAAAGCTGAAATTGCTGGTTACCTGTAATTCGGTGTACTGCATGAGGTCGGGAAGGTTTTATGCGAAAAAGCCGTGGATGAACCACTCGGCGCTGAGCTCTTCATTGTAGTGGCCGAGCCGGAAGATCCAGTAGCGGCCTCCCTGCTCGTCTTCGACCGCGTAGTAGTCGCGGTGCATCCCATCATCAATCCACCATTCCTGCTCGATCCGGTTAGGCCCGTCCGCTTTCTTGATCCGGTGGATATCCCCTTTATAGCGGAACAGCATAGGCGGGTAATCCGGTACCGGGGCAGATACGATGATCCGTTCGGGCTCGGCCAGCAACTGCACCGGCCGGTGTTGGTCGGTCCGCCATTCTATCTCGGGCTGGTCGTTAAGTGTTGTGGCCTCAGTGATCGCGCGCTCCGGCCAGTGATGCTGAGCCGGAAGGTAGCGGTGGATGACGCCCGTGCCCGCGCGGGCGCTGAGCCGGTCGATCAGCTCTGCGATTCGCGTGATCTTATTGCCGCTGCTTAAATCCCAGAGCGTTTCTTGCGCGTTTGCCAACGGCTCAACTACCGGGGCTTCCATCACAAAAAGCTCAATGCCCAGGGCAGGCTCGATGCTGGCAATTTTCAGCTCAAAGAGCTTGAACATATGGGAGGCGCTACATGAGGGCCCACTGGTGCCGATCTGGACCTGCTGGATCTCGCCGTCGATCCGGTAGCAGCGTAGCACGGCCTGTCTGGCTCCCTTGCCGTCTTTGACCAGGCGTTCACAGAGTTTTTCCAGAAGCTTCTGGATGGCTATCTCGATGCCTGCCGCGGTCTGGATCGGTTCCAGGCTGGAAAGCCGCTCCTGATAGGGCTCGGCAGGGCACACCGGCTCAAAGGCCTCATGCATGGTGCCTAGCGCTTTGCCGATCTGGTCGAGCGTGGCCTGGCCGAACCTTCGGCGAAGCACCGATGGCGGCATGTAGATAAAGCTTTTGATCTGGTAAAGCCCCAGCTTCTGCATTTTCTCGATAACCGCAGCTTCCAGCCGCAATGCATGTGGCGGCAGCTGCAAGAGTGCTGACAGCTGCTCGCCTGGCGGGATGATCGGGAAAGCGCGAGAGTAGCGCGAAACTGCCCAGGCCGCCCCGATCGTGTCGGCCATCGCGGTCCGGACATCATAGCCTGAGGCTTTGAGCCGGGTTGCAATATCTTTCAGGTAAGCTGCCTCGCTACCCCACAGGTGCGCACAGCCCGTTGCGTCCAGGATCAATCCGTCGGGCAGGTCAATGGCTACCAGCGGCGAGTAGCGGATGGCCCATTCGGCCAGAGCGTGCAACAGCTTTTCGGGTAAGCTAGGATCGTAATCCAGCACTTCCAGCTCAGGCTGTACTGCGCGCGCGTCGGCGAGCACCATGCCCACTTCAATTCCCAATTTCAAAGCATCGCGGCTGGATGCTTTCACCACCATCCGGTTACGCTCTTTGGCGGCAAGCACAAAGGGTTTGCCATCCAGCTCCGGCCGGATGAGCAGCACGCGGTCAACCAAAAGGTGCCTAAGCCATATCGCCACATATCTTTTCATCTTCCCAAGCAGCTTTATCCGGCCTTTGATATGTACTGGTGAAAAGAAACAGATTCGTCTATCAGCTCAAAGCTGCCATCACGGAATTCGAGCGGCCAGCTGCCTGGCTCGCCGTTACGTACTTTCTCGACCTGTACCTGCCAGCGCGGAAATCCGATGCCGGGAAGCACGTGGTCTGTTACGCCCGGAAGCGGGCTGATCCGCCAGCGGCAGACGGCTGCAACCGGGTTTGAAAGGCGAGGGGATACCCTATGTAAAAGGCCAGTCACCTTGCTTTCTTCGGCGGTAAGCTGTAATCTTCTCGATTCGGTCAGGTTCAATTCCTTGATCTCGCCGATGACTGCTGAGAGCGCATCGCATTTAAGCGCTTCCTCGATCGCCCACAACAGGTCTTTGTCCTTTTTCAAATCGACAAAGATTACCCGGTCGGGAGATACACCGAACTGGCTCAATCCGAACGGGTAAACTGTGCGGCGCGTGCCGAGCCAAAGGCAGAGCCCGTCTTGTTTCATCATCTTACCGGCCAGCGCGGCCATAAAGCCGGAGGTGGCGGCAGTCTGCTCAGCGGACTGGCTGATAAACTCATGCATCCCCACGCGGGGGAACACCCCTTGCGGAAAGGCTTTCATTACGGGCCCAAGGCCAAAGTCGTCTTGTTTTACGCCCAACGCCGGCGCACGGAAGCCCTGCAAAGCGGCGATATCGCTTCTGAGCCTGGCAACCAGCTCACTTTTTTTCAATGCAGTTTCCATAATACTAATGTTTTTATATCTTTGGTATTGTTAGTACCATTGATGTGATTTCAATAATAACATTATGCCATGACAAGCGCAAAACTTTTTTTTGGTAGCAACATCCGGTTTCTCCGTGAGCGAAGGAAAATGACCCAGGAAGATTTCGCCGAGCAGCTGGGCGTCACAAGGGTGAAACTTGCTGCGATTGAGGCTGGGAGGACGGAAAACCCGCCTGCGGTTGACCTGATCAAATTCTCGGATTTTTTCGGGCTATCGATCGACAATCTTTTCCGGGTTGACCTGAGAAGGGTAGGGGAGCTCCCGCTCCGAGAGCTGGAAGCGGGGAATGAGCTCTACATGAAAGGAACCAACCTTCGGGTGCTGGCCATCTCGACAGATAAAGCCAATAAGGAGAACGTCGAGTATGTGCCGGTCAAAGCCAAGGCTGGTTACCGGAGCGGGTATGCGAACCCGGAATTCATCGCTTCGCTGCCCAAATTCTCCGTGCCCGGCCTTCCGCAAACGGGCACGTTCCGGATGTTTCCCACAACAGGCGATTCGATGCTGCCGGTGCCGGAGGGGGCAGATGTGATCTGCCGGTATGTCGAGGACTGGACGGCCTTGAAGGCAGGCACGCTATGCATTGTGATCCTGGATGGGGAGCAGGATTTTGTCTTCAAGAAATTGACTGTTTTGCCAGAGGGGAATAAAATGCTTCTCGAATCGCTGAACCGGGCGTATGAGCCTTACGAGGTGAGTGCCGGTGATGTGATTGAAATCTGGAAGTTTCACAGTTACTTTTCCAAGGACGTTCCTGAAAGGGTCTCGGAGTGCAACATATCTCGCAAACCATGGACACAATCTTAAAGCAGCTTAAAGAAATCCAGGAGAAGATAGATGGAACATCGGAAAGTGCTGCTGCATAATTTCAGTATTGTACCCTATTCGAAGTACCTTAGTACGTAAACCAGAAATTGATTGCTTTCGAAGCCAAATTAACACTATTTATGATCGAGAACCCCGCTATTCGAACGCTATTACGCCAAGTTGAAGAAAGCAATTCACAACATCTTAATATTTACCTAGACCCTGAGCACGCTCGAAAGCTATATTCTTTGGCTTACATTCAAGCAGACTTTATGTTTTTGCGCTACGCGGCGCGGGACCTGATGAAGAAGTTGGAAGAGCCAAGAGAGGATGGAGAAAAAGAATATGTCGAATCACAGAACGACTCGCAATGGTACGGCCTAATAACAATGTATGGGCGTTGCTTTACAAAGAACTGGGACAAAAACGAGCGATTAGATAAAAGTATATTCGCTAATAAACCGGAGCTTTTAGTTCTTCATGATCGAATAATGATGTTGCGCGACAAGTTTGTGGCCCATCGAGACTCATCGCCTTTTGAAAATGCAGTTGTAGTAGTGACTGTTAAGGAGAATGGAACTCCAAAACCAGATACCTACTTTAACGTTAAAACCGCTCGGACTGGTCCTGCCTACGATGAAATTAAGTCTTACATTCCTCTATTTGATTGGGTAGAAAAAGAGGTTGCAGCACTCGTTGATGTCGCAAAATCTGAACTTGGGAAAACGCTTAACACATTTGAAATCAATTATTTGGAGGAGCGAGTTATTAAGAATTTGATCTTAGATTGGGGAAGTTCCAACGAGCCGAAGCAAAAACTAGAATGACAACTGGCTCTTACTCGCGTTGCTTATAATGGGCTATTTGAGTTGAGGATTAGACCACGAAAGTTATCTAATCCTCAATTTGTAAACTATTGACAGACTACTGGTAAGGTAGTTCTTTTATTCATTCTGCCGTTTTATCGATAAAAATAAGTCCATTTTTGTAACAGATCGACTGGAACGTACTTCTTACGATTTCTTGTTTTTGCTTATCACCATTGTAGCCTAAGTACTCAATCCATTGTACCGCTTCCACGTTCTCGAATGAGAAATTTACATCGTCCATCGAGAAGCCGATATTGGCGACTGATTTGAGTATGGTTTTCAAAGATCGCTCGATTTCCTCCAAAAAATTGCTCTCAATATCATCTTCTTGTGACAGTTCATCCATAATCTCTTGAATATATTCCCTATGGGAGCCATTGCTCATAGAATCGTCGACGTTCTGTAACCACTGTTCTAGTTTTCGAACACTGGGTCCGGCTTTGATAAAATCTTCACTTGTGCTGTTATTTCTGAGATTTCGAATTTGAGTGACTAGTTGTTTAAGCACGCCGTTGTAAGACCCTTCCGGTGCATCTAAAAATTCGTATTTAAGTAATTTCATGAAAATAATATATGGTTTATTAATATTTAAATATTCTTTCAGATCTTATCTGCCATTTTTCACTCGTAAATGATACATTTTGGCGAAGAAATATACCGATACCAACGGTAACAGTATTGATAATGAATAACCAACATACAGGGCAAAGCGAGTGCCTTCAATGAAGAAAATGTATGCGAAGGTGGCGGAAAGTGATATCGCCATCAATATTCCAAGCGTCATACTGACTGGTCGCTCTGTAACTGGCTTAATTTCGCTTACACCAATTATTCTTGCGAATACAGAGAAAGTATCATCTGGTCCGTCAAATATAGTTTGAATGGTAAAATATTCGCCAACATTAAGTAATAATGGTTGGATTAATATGGCATTCCCATTTTTATCTCCGATAACTGGCAAGTTGTGGGGTTTCGCATCTGAAAAATGGAAGTCAATTAGGGTTTCTGCATTTTCGATCTGGACTTCTAGTAACCCCTCAAAATCATCAGATTTAATTGGTAAGCTCCCATTGTTAATTACTTTTATTTTTAGGATATTTAATTGCTTGACGCCGTGACCTTTGTAAGTGATTTGCAGATCTCCTTTTACTTTATTATCGATATTTAATAGAGGGGCAGCATATATAACTTCATATGACAGCTTTTTCGCCTTGTTATGCTGCATTGATATGTAAATCGCCATAAATGCAGTCAAAAGACTTATTAAAGCGACTGCGCCGCCAAATCCTTGCCACCATCCTTGGCTCCAAAACTCTGTTGACATCCAATTCATATTAAGGGGTTTTACGCTGAAACACTATAATACTGCGGAGCACGGACTTTTCAAAGCAGTATTTTCCGATCTTATTTCAAAACTACCGAGCTCAAAGCTTTTAATGGATGTTGGCTATTTGAATGTATGAACTTCCGGACGGTTTTGCTTCCGTAGATAGGCGGCCAGTACGTTGCAGACATTAATGGTACGATAGAATATGCTGCTAAGGATTACATCCAACTTCAGAGGCTAGGTAATTTTCCTTATGCAACCGTCATTTTTTTACCTAAATACTTGCTGGCTAGATTGTTAGTTGCTGATTGAAAACTCGTAGACTATAATCGAATGTATCAGCCGTTCGGATTTCAGCACATAGTTTTCGTCAGTAGCCTACCACTGAGGAGAAACAACGCAAGATGCATAAAGCAGCCTGGGCGTCAATCACGCTGCCCGCTCCATTCGCTTCGCTCCCGTGTTGGTGTTGCCTTGCCAGGTTCTGCCTCATGCTGATAGGCATTGTTCTCCAACGGTGGAGGTATTCAAACAGCAGAAAATGGAAACTCAGCAATTGACATCGACAGAACTCTCACAATTCACCGGCACGGAAAATTGGTACCGTCACCCGATCGTCCGCAAAATGCTATACACCGATGGGATCAGGCATATGATGAACAAAGCCGGAGCGTACTGGCTGGTCGACGAAATTGCATACCAGCAGTTCCACCCAAGAGTGAAAACGGAAGAATTCCAGGTCTGGATACTAGCGACCAATCTCGAAGAGTCAACGGCGTTACTCAGTTGCGAAGACGGCCACGACCGGGTCCTTTGTTCAAAGCAAATCCCCTACACAGACTTTCCACTCGCTGAAATCAAAATTTACGTTTCGGGCAATGTGATTCTACTTCCGAGTGAGTACTAAGAATGCAAGTGGGCTGCTACTGAAAAGTAGCGGCCCTTTATTTACTCAAAAGGTAGGTGGGGCAGAGAAGGCACGAAGCTTACAAATTCTTTTTAAAAAATTTGCTATCCGTAGCATACGGCACCGGGGTTTTTTGGATTTAATGCTGCTTTTGCTTCCCGCTGGTCAAAAGATAAGGTTAGATTTTTCCGCTTTTTTTTCAATCTATGCCGGTTAATCAATAAATATCATTCGTCTACTGGTATGTAACTGTTCGTCGAGTAATTGTGACTATTGGTCGAAAATAACGCTACCATAACCTCGAAGCGCTTAATATGTAACCATATATAACATACTTTTACCTAAACGAACAAACTGTAGACATGAAAAAAACACTAAGGACAGCATTCTTTTTTACAACGTTGGCATTCGGTATCGCATCTTGTAATGACCCGGAAGTCGGCACAACAAATGAACCCGAAGTCTCCAAAAAGGTCGTCGTTGACTTTAGAGGAGAAAAAGCGATAATTCCCTCAAATTTCCCCAAAGAGCTACTTAGCCAATCTCAGGAAGAATTTGACCGGTATTTTCAAGGCATTTCGAAAAAAAGCTCCTTGCGAACAGCCTCAGATGAAACTAATCTTACTTATGAAAGTTTACTTGAGATTTTAAAGAGACACACTTCAAGCATACCTGATGTTAGCTATGAAAAAGACTTCTCTGAACAAGATTTAAAAAGGATCTTCGTCGATTTCCCCGAAATAAAAACTGCTGAAGATGCTAATAGTAAAAAGGAAATAATCTACGATTACTATCAAACACTTATAAAGCCAGATCTAATCGAAGATGTAATAACTTTTGAGAGCAATAATGTTAACAAGAGAACCCTAGGAGGTATCTCTCCTGAAACTTTAACGGTGCCGGAGCGAAATCACTTGATTGCCAATCCAGGTTACGGGCAGCATTACTCGTTTGCTGCACAGGAATCAAACCACTGGACTGTTGTAGTTTATCAAAGAGATGCTGATAACGAAAGCAATAATGCATTTAAACATGCGATTTGGAATGCGCTTTCAATTAGATATATACTCAAAGGCGCACCGGCAAGTGAAAATCAAGCAGTAGATTTTACACAGGATGGAACTTCAAAACATGAACAGGATGATAATGGCAATCAAATTAGAACCGATGCGTCGGCAATGGACCTCTTTAACAATATGGCTGCAAGGACTTGGATGAAAGAGGAAACCAGCTGGGGAATTGGCCCATTTAGATCAATGCCATCTTTTGAAGATATCATTAATAATATGAAAGGTAAGGCAGATGCTAGTACCGTCCATACTCGTGCACAAATTTTAGCACCACATGGAGGCGATAGTGATTATGTCTGGAACAAGTTGTTTGATTTACAAACAGGAGTTCAGCAATATCTAGTTCGTCTGCAATAATATTCAACTGATTATAAGACAATTACAAAAAATGGCGCTCAAACGAGCGCCATTTTTTTGATGCGGATTTTTATCGAGGCTCCCCATTTGTTTTTACCTCAATGAAAGGGTCTGTTTCAATTAATATTGAATTGTATGAACTATCCAAATCGTTATCTAGGGTGCCGAATCTCGACACTTGATCAAATGTTATTCCGTCGTCAACAAACTTTTTCAAGTCTGATTCGTCAATATCCTTGTATTGACTTAGCCAACCACTTCCTTGATCAGCACATATGGTTAAAAGCTGCCCTTTTGGGTAATAATTTAGTATAAAATCACCTTTGGAAATTACTTCGTAATACTCCTTACTCTTTGAGCTAGCAACATAATAATTATACAGGTTCGGGAATGCCTTCTCTCGTTCTGCTTCAAAGCCGCTATAAACACGTATTGTTTCTACCGCTGGATCAATGTCATCAGTACATGAACCGAGAAGTGAAACTCCTAGAAAAAATAGAACATTCTTAATTTTCATAATAACTTATTTTTTTGTTAAATATTACTATCAATTAAGAGGGTTCCGTTGGCATGTTAATACATATGCAATATATCAATTTCTTTTTGAACTGGCTAAAACGGTACAAAAAAACACCTTTAGTGGTGAGAAGTAAGAATCACACAGAAAATGCTATATAGACATTTTCTACATATCTAAACCAATTCCTCTATTTTTCCCTGTATCCAGCCCTTGCCCCCGCAGTTGCTGCCGGTACCCGGCCAGCTCCATCGCATTTTTTAGCTGTGTCTTTTTACAGCCACTTCCGGGCGTGCTCTGCGCCGGCGGGGCCGTTGTCCTGGGCAACACTTCGGCAATCAGCCCGATTTTGTCTTCCCCCAGTCTTTTCAGGTATGTTGACACCTGTTGGGTGCTGCCTTTGAAATTGGCAAAGATTCTGGACATGATGCGCTCATAACTCAGCTGACTGCTTTGCTCGATCAGTTGCTTAGTTTTTTAAGAGGATAGTACTAACTCTGTTATTTAACATAATGTAAGTTATACAACGATCTGTATTCCACCGAATTAGCTTGATGGCACATCCTTATCCTTTCTTGTAACATTTGTATTAGCTCGTTTCCGGGCTGCCAGCCTATTTTCGTGACCCGTTTTTGATCCGTTTTTAAAAAAAACATTGTCATGGAAAAACTTACAATCACAGCGTCCGATGGCTATCAGCTCAGCGCATTGTACGCCTCACCCGACCAGGAATGCAGGGGGTCCATCGTGATCAGCTCCGCTACCGGTGTCAAGAAAGAATTTTACATCCATTTTGCAGGTTTTCTTGTCGGGCAGGGCTACCATGTGCTGCTGTTCGATTACCGTGGCATCGGCGGTTCCGCACCTGCCGACCTGCGCACGATGGACGCCTACATGCACGAATGGGGCACCAAGGATATGAATGCTGTGGTGGATTACCTCGTGCATGAGAAAGGTTTGAAAGAAATTATCTGGCTGGGGCACAGCGTAGGCGCGCAACTCGTAGGGTTTGTGGACCATGCCGAACACATTGCCAAAGTTGTGTCGGTCAATTCCGCGCTGGGTTACTGGAGGTATTTCCCGCTGCCGTGGCGTTGGCTGATCTGGGCGCTATGGTATTTTGTAGGGCCGTTGATGGTGAAAGTTTACGGTTATGGCGTGATGAATAAAATAGGGTGGGGCGAAAACCTGCCGCGCAATATGCTGCTGGAATGGCGCACCTGGTGCCTCAACCGCTCATACTTCCGCGGGAGCCTGACGCAGCTGCTCGATGCCGGTCAGTTTGTGCACTTTACCAGGCCCATTACCGCAGTGTACATGAGCGACGATTTCATTGCCAACGACAAAACCGTCCCGCTCATGATGGGGTTCTTCCCGAATTCACCGCACCAGATATTCAAACTCTCCGTTCGGGAACATACGCGGGGTAAGGTGGGGCACACGGGGATTTTCCGGAAGAAGTACCGCGAAGAACTCTGGCCAGTACTGATGGCCATTATCGAAAAATAACAAGGTTTCCGGGGGCCAATATACGTCAAATGCAAAAGGACAATGCGTATCCAACGCATTGTCCCTCTTTTCGTGTTTTATAGTGGCCTTTCCTACTTTATGTAATTACTGATATGTCAAAACTGCAAAAGCCGCTGACATACCTCGCGGCCATGCAATTGAACGTGTTACGATTAGTTAGGTATATTATGGAATGTTGTTGTATAAATATCGCCCCAATGCGAATGCCCGGACATCATAAGGCAGTTCAGAAACTTCCCTGATAATGGTTCCGTCATCAAGAAGGATCTCGTAAATCCGCGTTTTCCCGTTGACTTTAAAGGCACCGTAGCCCAGCTCAGCCATGCCTCCGATGTCAAAGCCGTTGAACTTGTCGAACGCCAGATCCAGCTGGCCCACCAAATTTAGCTCATTGTATACAGTGTCCAGTTTGAATAGGTTGCGCGACTGGCTGTCGATCCCGTAAAGCGTCGAAGCGGTCTGACGTGGCAAGTTGGATTGGTTGTTGCTGTATGCCAGGCCGTCTATTCCCTGCATTCTTCCGTTGTAAATGAACGCGTTCAGAGAACGGAAATCCGATATATCTGGCCGGGCATAAAATCGTTGAAAAATGCCTGTTACCACATGCGCGCGCTGGCTGAATGGCTCGATGTCAAAGCCGAATGCACCCGTAGCAGCGAGATTTAGCTTTACAGGTAAATCTCTGGCGAAGATTGCTTTGCCTGTTGCAGGATCGAGCCGGTAGATTTTGCTGTCGCTTGACAAGGCATAAAATGTTGACCGATCGACCGAAAAATCCATTCCGAGAATGCTGTCCCCCGGTGCCAATCCGGTGATGTTTTTGGCCGAAATCAGCTTCGCCGGGTCACGCTCCACGCGGTCGAGCGGGTTGAATGCAAGCAGCTTACCTGAGCTACTTACTGCATACGCCACAGTCGTTGGAACCGCGATGCCGATAATGTTTCCAGCAGGAGCGTCGCTGATCTTTTGCAGCCTGCCCGACGCCAAATGCACATAATCGATTTCCCACCGGTCGCCCCGGCGGACAGAAGCGATGCCATATTCCGGGGACCGACTGGTCCTGGGAGAAATATCAAAACCGCCTACTTCGGTGATATCTGCATCTAGTCTTCCCACCATTTCCACTTGCCCTGCATCTGCACCCTTGTAGCGCACGAGCTGGTCAGCGACGGGATCAATGCCGTAGAGCGTTGTTTCCAAGGCGCCCGAATAATTGTTTGAATAGGCAATGGCATGAACGTTTGGTGTAGCCCGTCCGCGTACTGGATTTGAACGGTTATCCAGTGACCCGGTGTAGGGGTCCAGGCTCAGATTCTCCCCTTTGTCAGTCACCAGCCGCGGACGGTCGGTTACCGGGTTGAAATCGAAACCAAAGGTATTGGCCGAAAAGTCAGCTTCCACTTCCGTTTTCACATTCACAACCGTGGGTTTCCCATTTGTATTTAAATCCAGATTGACGGCATAGAATGTGCCTGATCGGCCCAACGCGTAGAGCTGTCCGGTAGCGGGTCGAAAGTCGATTGCGATGATTTTTTCGTCGGCATCCCTGGTTACCACCCGCAATATCCGCGAGGAGGCGAGCGGACGAGCCACGTCAAGTTCGTAGATTAGGTTATCGTCAGTGAGCGCGTAAAAAATCCTTTCGTCGAGGGAACGGGGAAACTGGCCGGTATCGACCGGACCTTCGTGATCCTGGCAGGAGTTTATCAGGATGGCGACCAAGAAAGCGGCCGCGATGCGAATGCAGAGCATGGATATACGCATGGCTTAAATGTGCTCTTGGATTAAATTTCAGTGATTGTATTTAAATATGCTCCCAACGTAAAGCCAACAATTTTGTAGGGGATTGTGGTAACGGGATCGCTGACGCCGGTTTCAAGGCTCATGCGCCACAGGGTGGTTTTGCCCTGGTCGGTCAGTAATGCAAAACCGAATTCGTCAGGGGTACCGCCTATGTCGAAGCCGTTGTATTTATCAAAACCGGTGGAAAGGTCGCCCACTTCCTTACATTCTTTCCGACCAATCCGCTCATGCAACTTCTTCGTTTCACCGTCGATCGCGAATAGTTTGGCGGAGCCTTCGGGAACGCCTACCTGGCTGTTGCTGAAAGCGATGCCGCTCGGTCCGAAAGGTTGGTCGCCGGCTGTCAGCGCCCCGAATTCGGATACCTGACCGGTATTAATATCTACCTTAAATGCATGTTTCGTCGTGTTGGCGACCATTAGCTTGTTGTCTACCGGGTCAAAATCCAGCGCGAACGCGGGATCGTTGGTGAGTTCCAGCGGCATCGACAATGTGGACTTCTCAGTTGCCGCGCCGGTCACTTGATTGATGCGATAAATTTTGCTATTGCTTGCCAACGCATACAACCTGGGTGTTACTTCAACCGAAAAATCCAGGCCGAGCAGTTTCACATTTGCAGGCAAGCCGGTTATGGTTTTATCTACTATCAAACCGGGCGCTTTGTCTGCTCCGTATGTTGGATTGAAAGAAATCAGATGGTTGTCAGCCGTGAGTGCATAAGCTACCGGTGTTGGTACCGCAATGCCGATAAATTTATCTCCGTCTGGCAAGTTGCCCAACTTGCGTGATCTACCATTGCTCAGGTCGAGCACATCCAGTTCCCACCGGCCGTCTACCTGTACTGCGGCAAAGCCGTACTCTTTGTATTTGCTGGTACGGGGCGAAATATCGAAACCGCCAACGGAAGTGATGTCTTTTCCCAGGTCGAGCGAGGTTTCGACGGTGTTAACCTGTTCGGCATTGAAGCGCACTAGTTTGTCATGCGTAGGATCCAGACCGAACAGTGCTGCGCTTTTAGCCCCGGAATAATTGCTCCCGAAAGCGATTTCTTCCACGTACAACAACTGGTCACTCGCCGGTCGTCCGCTGCCTTCGACAATTTTGAAAGTCTCGGATTCGTACCGGATAATTGCTCCAAATGCAATTAAACGGATTTCATCGGAAACGGGGTCGAAATCAAACGGTAAGTAAGGAAGGACTGCCGGCTTTTCGGCTGGTTGCGGCGCGGGGTTTACCGGGTTCGGGCGGCTGATCCGGTTTGTATTTACGTTTACTGCGTAAAGCGTCCCATGGTCTGTTAAAGCATTAAGCTGCCCGGTAGCAGGCCGGAAGTCGATGGAGATGACTTTTTCCTTTGGGTATTGGGTTTCAATTTTAATGACCTGCCTTGGCTGCGAGGGGTTGCTGACATCGAGCTCATACAGCAGGTTATTTTCTGCTAATGCAAAAATTATCCCTTCCGGCGGGCCCGGTACTTCTACCGGGTCACCACCCGAGGGCACGTGGTCTTCACATGAATAAATCGGTAGGGCCAGTGTAGCCAGCCCAAGCAACAGTTTGTTAAAAATTTTCATGGTTAATTGAATTGTGTGAATTACCCAGCCCCGAGTGGACTGCGGATTGTGGCACAAAACTATTTCCATGAGCTTGGGCTGGATACCAATAATGTTGCAATCAAGAATAGATTAGGTGCGTGATATCACGAATTGGCGTATTCACGCGGTGAAACGCCAAATTTTACCCGAAATTTTTTGGCGAAGTACGACTGTTCTCTGAAACCGACGGAGTAGCTGATCTGGGTGAGCGTATCAGCTCGTGACCGAATCAAAACCGCGGCCCGTTGAAGGCGAATGTCATTGATGAGATCAACAGGCGTGGTATCCAGCAGCGCTTTCACCTTGCGGAACAATTGGGTTCTGCTCAGGCACATTTCAGCTGCCAGTTGTTCTACCCCGAATACCGGATCGGCCAGGTGCTCGCTAACGGTTTCCCGTAAGCGTATCAAGAACTTGTCGTCTATGGATGGGATCGTGTCTGCGGGAGACGGCGTGACAAGTTCTTTCTGAAATTTTTGGGCCAGGCGCTTGCGTTGGCTTATCATATTCAACACACGCACTCGCAGTTCATCTGTGGAAAATGGTTTCGAAAGGTAGTCGTCCGCGCCAGTAAGGAGCCCTCTCATGCGCGACTCACCGTCCGATCGGGCCGTCAATAGTAGTACTGGAATATGGCATGTCACCTCCTGCTGGCGAACGCACTCGGTTAACTGGATACCGTCTATTCCTGGCATCATTACATCTGAAATAATCACGTCCGGTACTTGTTCAGTTGCAACTTGTAAGCCTATCTCGCCATTTTCGGCGGTGAGCACTTTGTATCGATTTGGAAACGCACGAGCAATAAATTCGCGCAGTTCCCGGTTATCTTCTACGACCAGAATCGTTGCTTCTGTTGTGACGGGGCCCATTATTTCATCCCGTAGAACGGCTTCGTCGTGCATTTGGCTGGCCGCTAAAATAGGAGGTATCGGCTCAGAAGCAAAACGGGCGAATGTCAGTTTACCTACTTCTAAGGGTAACTGAACCGTCAGCGTTGTGCCTTCGTGCTCGCGGCTTTGCACGTGGAGGAGTCCCCGGTAGAGTTTTACGATTTCATTGACAAGCGCCAGGCCAAGCCCCGTGCCGGGCTGCCCGTCGCTGGTAATGTGCTGTGATTGAAAGAATGGGGAGAAGATATGTGGCAGATCTTTCTCGGGGATACCGGACCCGGTATCGCTCACCACTACTTCAAGGTCGCCTTCATCATTTGTGACCTGCACCGACAGCTGCACCGTATCCCCTGACGAAGTGAATTTGAATGCATTTCCCAGCAGGTTCGTCAGTATTTTTTCAAGCTTGTCCTGATCAAATGCGAACATTCCCTCAGGTACATCGATGGTGGTTTGAAAGTTGATTTTCCTGGCTTCGGCCAGAGATTCGAAGGAGGCAATGAAAACCCGTAACCACTGCCCAAGCTCTCCCATGGACACAATTATCTCCATTTTGCCCGCCTCAAATTTGGAGAGGTCAAGTAGTTGATTTACAAGTTCAAGTAATCTGTTTGCATTGCGTTTGATCAAATTCAGGTTGATCTGCCCGGATGACCCTACTTCTTTTGTAAGTTCTTCCAATGGCGCAGCTATCAGCGAAAGCGGCGTACGGAATTCGTGTGAGATATTGGCGAAGAATCGAGATTTCATCAGGTCCATCTCTTCCATTTCGGCGATCAAGGTCTTTTGAATCGTCATCACCTGGCGCGCTTTCTTGTTTCGCGACTGTTGCAGCAGATATATTGCCGTTGCGGCTAATAGCAGGAATGCCGAGCCGATTATCCAGAAGTTTTTCGAGGCAGTCTCAAATCGCTTTTCCTGTTTCAATAGCTGAATCTGTTGCTCGCGCTTTTCGGATTGGTATTTCTCTTCCAGCCGGGCCATTTCTTTCGTCCGCTCATCGTTCATAAGGTAGTTTCGCACCGCATAATATTTTTGGATATACTCGCTGGCTTTTTTGTAGTTGTATTGGCGGAGGCTAAGATCCACTAACTTCATGTAGGTCCGCTGCGAGGTAATGCGGATACCCATCTGGTCAGACATTTTCAATGATTGCAGCAGCAGCGTCTCGCTTTCGGCCAGCTTACCCTGCAGCATGTATACCTTTCCCAGGTTAGCCAGTGCATTCGTCTCGCCGTTCTTGTTTCCACTTATGCGTGCACTTTCCAACGCCTGCGTAAAATACTGACTGGCATTGTCCAGGTCTGCCGGATCACCGCTCAGATATATTTCCCCTATGTTCGAAAGGATCAGTGCCATATAAAATGACATCCCTATCTCCCGCGCTATTTTTAAGCTTTCGAGGTAGTATTTCAGCGCGCCGGGTCGATCTTTCTGCCGGATACGCATTCCACCTTCGCCGTTCAATGTTTTAGCGAGCAATACCTTGTTGCCCATTTCACGCGCGCGCATTTCTGCCTTACGATAAAAGTTGCCTGCCTTTGCAAAATCCTCCTGATCCAGATAGGTGAGGCCCATTACCCGGTAGCTTTCGCCCGTCAGTGCCCGGAAGCCGTTCCGCTCGGCGATAGACTCGGCCCGTAATGCGCACGCAATAGCGAGTTCCGCTTCGTTGGCCAGGCTGTGAATAAGCGCCAATTGGTTATGCGCACGTGCCTCACCATAGGCATATCCGCGTTTGGCGGCCAGCATAATTGCATCTCGTGCATATGCAGATGACTCCGTTTGATCCACACCGAAGTAGTAATGACTCAGTTTGAGGTAAAGGTTCACACGTACCGAATCGTGTCCCCGATGCCTTGAAAGCACTCTCAGCAGGCTGTCGGGCCGTTGATTTTGGGCGCAAGAAGGTGACATATTCAACAATCCTGCAATTACCAGCATGATTGCGATATGGTTCTTCATTAAATGGCCTGCCTGTTGTGCATGACGAGCGAACGTGTCGATGTTAAGGCGATGGAAAGGTGAGCGAGGTGTGTTCATTGAAACCGTATGTGGTACTGGGGCACGTTGCCTATTCCTCAAAGTAGACTAAATACGGTCTTTTACTTTCTTAATGCATTGATATACAACATTTCTTTCCTTTGATGCAACATTTGTCGTACTCCTCGCACTTAGGAGATGCCTTAGGATTATCAGAAAAGTTAACTACGCAATTGGCAGCTTTTAGAGGCGTCCTCCGATTATATCCTTTATTATGCCTTTCATACTTTTTATTGATCTCGTGGCTTACCAGGAGGCTAGTTTCAGCCTTGTTTTTAACCCCTGTTATCACGGATGAATGGCTTAGATGTCTTGATTTTAATTTTACTGATAATGACTAGCGCTTATTCAATACACCGTTTAAATCGGGCGAATAAAGTACTTGCAATATCAATTTCTTTGTTGTCGTTGCTGTTAGCATTTCAACTCTTTTGGAAGGGCTTCTATTGGCAATACTTGCCTGCCTACTTGCAAATGTGCGTTTTGATCACCGTGTTCGTTAGCAAAACGTTGCGTAAAAAACTGATGCGTATTGTCTTGGTCGTGTTGCTGGTTGCCGCCTTAATACCATGGAGTATCTTTTTGCCTGTTCCCACTCTAATTGCGCCTTCCGGTGATTATGCCGTTGGAACCCAAATTTTTCGCTGGGTAGATTCAACCAGAGTTGAACAAATAACCAAAGACTCTTCTGACCTGAGAAATGTTATAGTTCAGGCCTGGTATCCGGCCGGGGGGAAGACAGGCGGTACGCATGCACCTTACCTGGATGGCTTACATAGGCTACCACCAAATGTGAATGTTCTACCAAGCTTTTTAATGGATCACTACGATCAAATTAACACCTATGGAATACTGAATGCACCAACGGCTAAGACTGGCAATAAATGGCCTGTCATTCTCTTTCTACCAGGCTATGGGGCAGCCCGAGCCTTCTATACCAGCTTTGCCGCCGGTCTTGCGAGTCATGGTTACGTCGTTTTATGTCTTGACCACCCCTATGAATCAGCAATTACGCAACTGGTCAACGGTAAACTAGCCACAACGATCGAAAACTTTCAGCCGGGCGCTCCGGACCGACTTGGTTTCATGAAAAACCGGCTCGACATCCGTGTTGCCGATGTGCAATTCGTGCTCAATCAACTGGAGCATAGAAATTCTTCGATCGACTCCTTTTTCGCTTCGCTTGACTTGAATCGGATTGGTATCGCCGGACATTCCCTGGGGGGCGCTACCGGTGCGGCCGCAATGGCCTATGATTCAAGAATCAAAGCAGCGGTCAACATAGACGGCACTTTGTATGGCGGCTTACCTGAATCAACTATTCCCCGTCCCTTCCTGCTGGTAGAAAGTAATAAAAGTGACACAGCTCGTTTCGCCAGATATGAAGCAGGTAATCAGTTACTATTTAAAACATTTGGCGGTGGCTACCGGTACGAATTGTCTAATGCCGATCATTACAGTTTTACAGATGTGCCGCTATTGTTGTCGCCACCTGCACGCTTGTTAGCTGCACATATCTTTGGCCTTGGTCAAGTATCAAGAAGAACCCATCTGTCCACCGTCAGCCTGTTAGATGTTTTTTTTGATCATTCCTTAAATGGCAATCCGCTTCAAATGGACACCATTGTAAGCCGATATAGAGGAATTGTGCGTAAAAGCGGTTGAGAAATGAAAACGTGTAACATCGACCAGTTGCCATTCTTCAAGCAAATCTCCACAATAGCTGATGTCCGTCAGTTGCTTCATTGTCACGTCTTTGCTTAATAGTTGCGGTGCGGTAGTCTGTTCTGGATAAAAAGACGGGTCTTTATCTGTCCCTAAATCAGACTGCCTGTTATCGGGACTATTTGAGCAAGTGCTTTAAAGCTTTGGATATGTAGACGAAAGATTTTAAGCTGAATAACCGAGCATTCGTATTTGGTCGACGAGTTCAAAAATATTCCCGAGTGGTTCGAGCTGGTCACCATAATAGTGTTCGATTAACCCGTCATGCATGATGTGGATGTGTCGGGTGCTTCCACTGCCATACTTTTCCCATAAGGTTAGATAGCCAAGCTCAGAATCTTCAGCATGACCAAATTGGGTTGGTCCGCAACCAGTAGTGACCAGCTCAAAAATTATCTTGCATGCCCGTTCGTCGTAAAGCAATTGAGATATTGGTTTGTATGTCATTTGTGATACATCTTAATAGTCGACAACAACCTTCCAGATCAATGAATATTCCTCTTGTGCTAAGATACAATCTCGCCGGTCGTAGCCGTGTTAATCTGATCGCGAAAACGTTTTACCCTTGACAGCATTGGCTCAATAATCGCATTACTATGGGTCACAAAATCATAGAGGTCAGACTCGCTCGCCGGTAGCTTGTAACCACGCGAGCTACTTGCAATCAGCACCCCAGCATCACGCAGTTGAGCGATCACCTTCGTTTGGAAATAATGCAAGGAGATTTTCCTACCCGTTCGAATAAAGCATCGCTCAAGACGCAGCTCAAACATTTAGTCTAAAACATGGGCTCCTTTAAAGGCGATGGAATACTAGTTTCCTTTGTCGATGTGTCATCCTGGAAAAACCTTGCAGTTCTTAGGGTGTCTTGAACGACTCTTTGGGTAACGAGGTATATATAGCCGACTATTATTTCTAGCGGATTGGTGATAACTTTGGTGTGAGAGTTTGGATATGCAACCATATGTTCAACCTTGGTGGGTTATTCAGCGATAAGCAGATCTGAACTCTTTTTGTATTCGAAATTCGATTTATTCCTTTATCATTCGCATAGGATTGAGTATTATTGTATGTCGGCTCAATCTAGTGAGCACTTCGGTGAGCAGATTTTTATATCTTGGTATAATTGCTTGATAATCATATGGAATAGGAAAGCCGTTCGACTCCCCGCATCTCCACCAGAGTAATAATCAAATCTTTCAAAAGCCCGTAAAACTGATTTACGGGCTTTTGCTTTTTTCCACCATTCCGGGTTCCGACCCAAGGGGTGAATTCGGGGAGAACGAATGTTACGGGTAATTAAGTATTTGGTTTATAGTCTGTCGTGAAGACGATTTGTCTCCCTCCGCAACCATGAAATACCTGGCCAATCTGAAAAGGATGTGTGCAAAATAAAGAAGCCCATTACGTTTCACTACTCAGTTTCAATTTTGAGGGTGGCTCGTATTGGTCCGTTTGTGAGTCTAAAGAGACAGTCGTTAAAGTGTACTTCGGTGATTTTTCTGAATTCTTGCTACGATGAATCCAGACTATCTGTATGGTTCAAAAAAACATCGTCTAATGCGTGTTTAAATGTAATTCGTTTTGTACGCAGCCGGCCTGGAAGAAGTTTGCGGAAAGAAATTCGCTGATATTCCTGGCAAATTGAATCAATGTTTGATTTACGCAAGAAGCTGTTTCTTTGCTGCTAACCTGCTGCTGTCAGGCCAATATACCTTTGCTATATCAAAAATTTAACCACTTAAACGAATAGCAAAGATGAGAACTGCATGGATTACTTGTCAGGTCGGGCATATTGGCCACCCTGACGATCCTACTCATTCAATGTAAATCGAACCAACCAACCGCTATGAAAACCATACAAACAATGCAGGAAAGTAAAGAATATATCGGCATGTGGGTAACAGCCGACGGGTACATACGCCATAACCTGCTCCCCGAGAACCGGTACGATGAAGCCAGGGGCAAACATGAAAGCGCTTATCAGGGCTCCTACAAAGTCACGGGGGATCATATTGACTACAAGGACGACACCGGCTTTACGGCCGATGGGGAATTTCGGGATGGTATTTTGTACCATGCCGGGATGGTGCTTTACAAACAGAAATAAGACCAGCTCATTGATATGGAAGCTACCGCCACCAATATCCACGCCGGGCGGATCGAACGCCTCGCTGCCGAAGACCCATTTGCAGCGGGGCAACTGCTCGGTTATTGGGTGATCCTGCACCTGGAAGACTCCGGTCATCTGCTTTTTACCAGTGGGCAATCCCTGCAGGCTGGCAGCTGCTCACTCGCGGGACGGCAGGGCTTTTACTGCGCATTCACGCCGTTTTTTATGCCCGAAAAGCTGGCCCGACGTATCGAACGGCTTTCCATATTTACGGCTAAATACAAAGGGAGAGTCCAGCTGAGTGGGGTACAGGCAGCTGCGGTAAGCCGGATCTTTGAACTGCTTCTTGCCGAACTAACTTCCGAATATGCCCATAAGCTGGACCTGATGCGCAATTATGTAGTCCAAATTATCCATTGTGGGCTAAGAAACGGAGGTGGCGGCACCTGAGCGGCTGGCTGCATTGTGTATCTTTACATATTCTCAAAGGTATCCAAAAACTATGGCTAGTACAGAAACACTTGAAGAGTTTTACCAGCACAAATTTTCAGGAACGCCGGCAAACATTCAACGCGAGATCGGTGATTTCAATGTTTTCGTGGTGGAAGACAGTGTCAACCCGCAAGGGCAGGTCACTGTACCCTACGCGCGAAGGGATTTTTATAAAATCAGCCTGATCAACGGCGATAATCTTTTCCATTATGCCGACAAAACCTTGCATGTAAAGGGTACGTCGCTGATATTTTTTAACCCGAATGTCCCTTACCGGTGGGAGACGCTTGCCGAGGGGAACGCGGGCTACTTCTGTATTTTCAAAGAAGCGTTTTTTATGGAAAAGCTCAGGAGTAACCTCGGTGAGCTGCCCATGTTTGCCATTGGCGGCAAACCTTCTTATATCCTGGACGAGCAGCAGAAGGATTTTGTCAGCGGGATCTTTCAGAAGATGATCGACGAAATAGGCTCGGATTACCGTTTCAAGCAGGACCTGTTGGTTAGCTACGTTACAGAGCTGATTCACTCTGCACTAAAAATGGACGCTACCGAAACACTTCACCACCAGGTCAACGCCAATGCGAGGATCACTTCGATTTTCTCGGAGCTGCTGGAAAGGCAGTTCCCGATCGATTCGACCGATCAGCGATTTACGATGCGCTCTCCGAAGGATTTCGCAGACCAGCTCTACGTGCATATCAACCATTTGAACCGCGCCGTAAAGGAAACAACCGGTAAGACCACATCTGCCCTGATTGCCACTAGGCTGGTCAGCGAAGCAAAGGCGCTGCTCAAACATACGAATTGGAGCATCGCCGAAATCGGTTACTCGCTGGGTTTTGAAGAGCCGGCCCACTTCAACAACTTTTTCCGGAAGCATACAGAGGTCTCGCCATCTGCATTCAGGTCTTTATAATGATATCTTGCCATCAGGAAAGGGGCGCTGCAAGGTGCCCCTTTTGTTGTTTGATATTTGCAAGGATCCGATCGTTTATTGCAATGGCTGCATTGCGGGGTAGCACGAACTTTGCTAATACAACCAAAAATCACACATCATGAAAACGAGCTACGAAAAAAGCGATTTTCCAGTCGACGGCATCCGTCGGTATCTGGAACCAGGCCCGATCGTGCTGGTAAGTTCAAGCTGTGACGGAGAGGGCAATATGATGACAATGCGGTGGCACACGGGGTGGGGGTACATTTATGGTTTCGGGTGAGCACATTTCATTCCCCGAGCGGCTCAGGCCCGAAAACTTGTAGGCATACACTTTCCATATCAGGCCAAACGCCGGATTTTACCTCCCAAGTGGATGTGAAACCCGGCCTTTTCGTTTGTATCCGAAGGCGACGTTTTGATTGTTTGTTTTTCGCAATTATCGGTTTGAAGCTTGCATCTGCCGGGCCGGTTCCCCAGCATACCTTTGTAACATCAGATCTGAACAAATAAACAATTATCAATCGCAGATTCAAACAATTTAAGCAATGGAAACGCAATCAAAAATAGCCCTGATAACCGGCGCTTCAAGTGGGATTGGCGCTGGTACTGCCAAAGTTCTGGCCGCAAACGGATTCAAAGTCGGCATCGCCGCCCGTAGAATAGACAAATTAAACGAGCTGAAAAATGAGATCACTTTATCCGGCGGAGAAGCCTTTGTTATTCAAATGGACGTTACTGATCCTGAATCCGTTAAGCACGGCGTTGAAGAGCTTGTTGCTGCTTTTGGCACTATTGATATTCTGGTCAATAATGCGGGACTGATGCCGCTGTCGGACATCGAGAGCTTAAAAGTAAACGAGTGGAACCAGATGATCGATGTAAACATCAAAGGCGTGCTCAATTCGACGGCCGCCGTGCTGCCCTACCTGAAAGAGCAGAACTCGGGACACATCATCAATATGTCCTCGATCGCCGGCCGCAAGGTTTTCAAAGGGCTTTCGATCTATTGTGCCACCAAATTCGCCATCGCCGCCTTTTCCGATGGTCTGAGAATGGAGCTTGCCCCCAAATTCAAGATCCGTGTCACCAACATCCAGCCCGGTGCGGTCGCAACAGAACTGTACGACCACATTTCCGATGCTAAATACCGTGATGATATGGAGCAGCTCGCCAAACAGATGACCTTCCTGACGGGCGAAGACATCGGTAAGAGCATCCTGTACGCGGTGTCGCAACCTGCCCATGTGAACGTTTCGGAAGTATTTGTATTACCTACCGAGCAGGGATGGTAGTCTTGGTCAACCGGTAAAAAGCCGTAGTCCAGTGTGGGCTACGGCTTTTTTTGCTACAATTTGATTAGGTTGAGGGTGGCCAGCGGCCCTTTTGCCTGTTGTAGCTTGCTGCCGGAGGCCAGATCTCCAAGGTCTACGGGCGAAAAGCCGATCGATTCGATGAGCTGGCTTACTTGTGCTTTTGCTGCGGAATCGTTGGCAGAAACAAAAAGTACGCGGTTACCACCGGCTACCCGGGGATCTTCGGCAAGCGTTTTGTAAAAGATGGTGTTAAATGCCTTGACCACTTTTGCTCCTGGAAGAAGCCCGGCCACTACTTCGCTGGATGCTTTTGTTCCAAGGTCTTCTACTTTGAAGTCGGGCGCATAGGAGATGAAATGGTTTGTCGCGTCAATCACGATCTTCCCATTCCAGTCGGCAATGCCGGTAATGGATGGTATTTGCGACCACGGCAATGAAAGTAAAACGATCTCTGCCTGGGCGGCATCTTGGACCGATCCGGCCCTTGCGTTCCGGCCGAGCTCGGCTACCAGACCTTGAAGCGCATCCACCCCGCGCTGGTTACTAAGTATAACTTTATGCCCTGCCTTTATAAGATGACGGGCAACGGTCTGGCCGATGTGGCCGGCGCCGATAATTCCGATTGTTTGCTGCATGATTTTAACTTGGTTTAGCCGGCACCACGAAGGCGCCGGACTGTGTTCGAAATGATTGTACTGATGTCTGGGGACTTAAATACCTTCCGGTGCCGCTGACGAAACGGTAGGGGGCGTTGCGAGTAGTTGCAGTTCCCAGCTCAGGCTTGTGCCTACGTTGCCCATGTGTTCTATGAGCATTTCCGCCAGCGCCGGCACGGTTTCAGTGCGGGCCCAGTCACGTTGCAGCTCGGAGGCAAAGACCGTCCATGTCAGCGGCACAGCGCCAGCCTGGACCATGCGCATCACGGCCATTTCGTGCGCTTCAAGGCTTACGCCACCCGATGCGTCCGTGACAATGTAAACCTCATATCCTTCCCCCAATGCCTGGATAACCGGCATTGCAAGGCATATTTCGGTCCATAAGGCGGCCATGACAATTTTCTTTTTACCAGTCGCTTTTACCCAGTCGGTCACCCGGGTGTCTTCCCAAGTGTTGATAAACGTGCGGTCGATCGGCTTTTGGTCGGGAAAGATGTCTTGAAGCTGTTTGATCAAAAACCCGCCCCGATGCTCGACCACCGTCGTAAACAGGGTAGGCACGCCGAATGCTTTGGCCGATTTGGTGAGTCCCACCACATTGTTGATGATGGTTTGGGTGTCGTGGCTTCTGAGCCCGGCAAACTGGAACGGTTGGTGATCGATCAGTATCAATGCACAGTTATCCGGGGTCAAAAGTGCTCCAAGTCCTGCCTTTGGGTTCAATGTGGCGGTCGCTTCCATGATGTTTTTGTTTAGTAGTTAAGAATTTGGTCATTGACGAATACCGGCTGGTGTTTTTTGTTGGCCGCTTTCGATGATGCAAAGTTGGGGCATGGTCGCGCTGGGAATTTTGACCTGGATTAAGAAATGCAGTTGATATAGATCAATTCGAATGTCACTTTTTTGACTATCGAAAGGTGCAAGGCAATAAGCAAAAGACCGCCCCACATGACTATGAGGCGGTCTTTGTTTGTTTGGTAACTATCTGGCCAGTACCTGTTTTCGTACCCTGCTCATTGTTTCAGGGGTGAGACCAAGGTAGGAAGCGAGCATGTTTTGGGGAAACCGCTGTAAAAACTCGGGGTTGGCCGCCATCAGATACCGGTATTTCTCTTCTGCGGTCATCGTAATGCCGGCCTCAATGCGTCTTTGGGAGGCGACAGAGTGGTTTTGATCCAGGATGTGCGCCATTTTAAGAAAGGAGAGCGACTGTTCTTTGAGGACATTGAGCTTGTCGAGTGTAGTCACCAGCAGCACAGAATCTTCAACCGCATCGATGTTATACCTGGACGGAGTCTGACTGATAAGGCTGCCACGGTCGCTGATCCACCAATCTTCGATGGCAAAGTTTGTAATATGTTCAAAGCCATTGCTGTCGATACTATATTGTCGTAGCGCGCCTGAGGCTACGAATGCCATATACCGGCAAACCGTCTCCTGGTGCAAGAGAAATTGCCGCTTCCTGAGGCGTTTAACCTCAAATGCTTTTTCTATAAATACGAATTCTTCGTCGGGGATCACGGCCGATGTGACCCGGTCGATATACTTGCGCAGCTTGTCGAACATGTTGGTTAAACCGGTGAGTTCTGCCGGAATCTGGTCTGTTAAGGCTACCCGAAATTAGTATTTTCTTACAAATAGGAAATACCGAGCAACTGTCGGTTTGATTTGAAACAAGCGAATTCATTGATCTGTGTCAATTTTTGCCCGAATAGGTCAACCTAATTTTGCCCTTGAATCAAAACAATAAAGTCATGGCAGGATTAGGAAACAAAGTGGTGATCATCACCGGAGTTGCCGGTGGAATGGGTGAATCAGAAGCAAGGTTATTTGCTGCGGAAGGAGCGAAGATATTGCTCACTTGGTATCCCACTCCCTGATTGGCACCTGTCACCAGCGCTACTTTACTTTTCTTTGCTTCCATCTGTTTTTACTTTGAAATTTGAGAAAGCAAATTTCAGGTTTGCCGGGGTGGCGATTGTAGCCAAATCAAGCCGATTTGTAGCCAGAACGAGGGTGATTGGTGATCGACCTATTGATCCGGCTTTGCTTTCTGAATTGCAAAATCGAACCTGCGATAAACAGGACAAAGAGTAAGAGAAGCGTTTTTGCAATCAGTGGATCCTGCGGCCCGTTTGCCAGAGGATGCCCTAATGGAACTCGCGTAAATGTCTCATTGACAGTCGGAAGTAGGGACAAAAAGAAACTGAGGGAAAAAAGGAAGTTTTCAAAAAAACGAGACCGGCGGTTTCCTGGCTTTTTCAAATAGAGAAAGTAAGCCACGAGTACCAATAACATGATTAGCAAGGCAAGGATATGACCGGGGTTAACACCCTTGACACTCGATATCCCCAATGCAGTGAGTGAGGTAACCAAAGTACAGTAAAAATAGATTTTCCCGGACAACCTGCCCAGATCAATTTTAGCGCTCTTCACTAAAGACACAACCGCTGCAACAATGGCAACGACACCAATAACGGTATGAAAAATACCCAAATATGACAATCCCATAATTTTGTTTTGTTTGATTAACACTGCAAAGTTGCCTGACAGGCAGCAAAATAACTTTGCAGGCTAGTCCAATGATTTGGCAATTTGGGTCAGCGGTGACCTATTCCTGAGACGCCGGCAAAATTGGGGCATAACTCCCCTTAGCTTTGATTGAACTTCGAACGATAATTGGTCGGTGACACACCATATTTATGGCGGAAGCTTTTGGTAAAATTAGCCAGATCATTGAACCCACAATCGAAAGCAACGTTCGATATACGTTCATTAGAAGCCGAAAGTAGCTGTGCTGCCCGTTCCAGGCGCTTTGCTTTGATATAACTGGCGGGAGAATCATCATAGAGCCTTCTAAACTCCCTTTTGAATGAGGAAGTACTCAAATTGTTCATTTGAGCCAGCTGCTCTACGCTAATCTGTGAAAATAAATTAGCCTCTACAATCTGCTTGAAGGTGAAGGTCGTTGGTGAAAATAGTTGGGATAATATGGTCTGTACGATGTCTGCCTGTTGTGTCTGCGACAACAAAAGCACTATTTCTTTCAGCTTCAATATCAAAATATCCTCACTTACTAACGATGGATTTTCAAAATAGAAGAGCAAGCCTTCGATGTACTTCTGAATCAGAAAGTCGTTATTGATTACCCCGCGCTGCTGATTAGTTATTTGATCATTTTTTGTAAATACAAGCGGAAACTCCTTTTCATAAACTCTTTTGAGGATTTCTGCGTGGAATGTAACAATCACAATTTCACTACTGTCGTTGGAATGGATGTCCCTGATTTGATTACCTGCTTTAAGGCAGTTTAGAAGCAGGGACTGGTGGGCCGGAATATTCAAGTGATCAGCCCCTGACTGATATTCCACTTCCCCTTTCAACATGTATAAGAAACAGGCTTGCTCGGCAACGGGGAACGTAAATTCAAAAGACGACTTTACATTCACCCTTTGAAGGACGGTTTGGCCATACAAGTCGAATTTTTTATAATCAGTGACCATTAGAATAGCCTTGAAAGAAACAATTATAGAGACACAAGGTGTGCCTGCGATGACACAGGAATAGACAAAACTTTTGAAATTAGACAGTTTCTTTCTGCTTCTTTCGTGATTGCTTCAAACTTCTCGGAGCCAAGCCCCGGCACATTTCCCGAAATTGAAAGGTGCACGCCGGTTATGCCCGCATTATCCATGGATACAGTTGCCTCAGTATCCAGCTCAATTGCTGCAAACCCCTTTTCCGTCAGTGCATAGCTGACCGCCATTGTAAAGCACCCAGCATGTGCTGCTGCCAGGAGTTCTTCGGGATTGGTTCCTTGTTCGCCTCCAACGAACCGGGTTTTAAAGCTAAAATTTGTTTTGTTTAAAATCTCGCTTTGTGTGGTGAGCTCCCCTCTACCTTCTTTCACGCTTCCTGCCCAATGGGCTTTTGCTGTACGTTTCATTTTTATATTTGTTAGACATTGCTGTCGATATCGACAATGCAAAGTTGCAACACTCGTGTTTAAAACTCCTTGCGAATCAGCCCAACTGTTTGGCAATTTGGCTCATTTTTATTTCTCAATTATCGTTCATAATCGCTCGATTTAGTCAGCACCTCCCATTGCTTGTACGAGAAATGGCTTTATTGGCACTTTCAAGTATCAGCTTGTTGTTGAGGCTCATTTCTTCTCCTGTTTTTGGTCAGTTGCCCAGGCTCTAAAGATACAATGCTGGCGGAGATTTTGTTTGTTGCCAGCTGTTGATGGCTTTGCTCAGAGGAGCATAGTCACTTCCCAGGGGAGAAAGCTTTGATGATTCGAAACAAATTTACCTTTTACGTAACTTTGATATAATCTTTCTCCTGGGCCTGCTCAATAGCTTGTCTGCTCGGTTTTGAAGTTGAAAAAGGACTGTAATTTGACTCATCACCGTGGAATCGAAACATAAATTACTCTGGCAGAGGATCCTGGTCAATAGCCTCTTTCTAATTCTAGCGTTCACGATTATTTTTATCATTGCCGCGTTCTATATTGATAAATATGAAAGTTTCAGACATTCTGCGTACGACGGGTCACTACACTGACAATGATATCCGCTTGTTTGAAGCTTCGGTTATGCAAAGAAAACTAGCAAAAAATGAAGTAGTGATACCGCAAGGACAGGTTTGCAAATCCATTTTTTTCCTTATACAAGGCTCCGCTTTTCAATACCGTCAGCTTCCTGATGGCAACCAGGTTGTCGATCTGCACGTTGGAGGTGAGTGGTTTACCAATTATCAGAGTCTGATTTCACAAATTCCTTCGGAGTTGACTGTTAGCGCTTTCAGCGAGTGCATAATTCTTGAAATGGATCTGAATGTGATGCACTATCTCATAGGTCGGTCGCTGGCATTCCTTCAATTGAACAAAGCACTGGAAGGGGCCACATCAAGAATGAAATTTTTGGAAAGGGCGATGTCCCCGAATGAGAAATACAACTTGGTGATCAATCAGCGCCCTGAGCTAATTCGGACGTTTCCGCTGAAAATGCTCGCTTCTTACCTTCAAATAACCCCCGAGACATTGAGCCGTGTGAGGAAGTCGATTATGAAACCTCGCATTTCTTGATTTGAATCAATAGCGTTAGTCGTGTGCGAGCGATAATTTTGCCGTTCACTTAATCGAAAATCATGGTTCATAAATCGATATCAATCAGGCCGTTTGTTGGATGCAAGGATTTTGAGCGTTCCAGGAATTTCTATCGCGATCCTGGCTTTGGGAAAGTGTTTATTACCCCTCAAATGTCCCTTTTCAAATCTGGCGACCTGGGCATATCTTCAAACCGTCATCACTCTGATCAGCTATGTCCGAAATTAAATTTACTAAACTCGTTCCGAATGTATTTTATATAGATATACGGGACGCCCTGACCACTTTTGTAGACTGTCTCGGGTTTACAATCACCCACGATGAAATTAAAACACACCGACCATTTTGCGTGATCGAGAAAGGAGAGCTGCGCATCAACTTGTTTGAAGATGCGGGCCTGGCAAACGAACATCATCCCGAATTCCGGCTGGTAACGGAAGACATTGAAAATGTTTACAATCAAATTTCATCGAAGTACCCAAATCTCCTGCATCCTAATCTCAACAAGGTAACGCTCCGCCCATGGGGAGCGAGGGAATTCGCAATCACTGACAAGCAACTTGGTATTGTTATTCAGCAGTGGTAATGCGACGGGTTCATTTTTTGATCAATTGTTTAATCAATTCCCGCCACTGGTAGAATTTTCTTACCGATTTGGGCAAAAGCTTGAAGCCCATATTTAATGAAATGGCAAAATGGGGAGGGAAATACGGATTCTAGTAATTTCAATTGAATGATTGACGAAATTTCACAGGTGTAATACGACGGTAATAACGTTGTGAGTAGTTGAGCAGCGTTTCAATCTGGGTGGCGACAATATCCTGGCTGAATTCATCAATGTTAGAATGATATTCCCGAACAATATTTTGAATGATATTATTGAGAATTTCTTCTTCCCTTCCGGAAAGAAACAACGCTTCATTGACACAGTAATCAAAGAACTCAAATTTTTTAATTGCCTTGGCAAGCGCCGTATTCCAAAAGAAATCAGGGTGGATCAACAAGATCCATCCTGTGTGTTCCGGTACTAGGCCAGCTTCGTGTGTTATCCTGAAGACCTGGCCAGGCGCCATGAAAAACAGCACGCCATTATCGAAGTCGTACTGTTGCTGGCCATACTTTATTTTTGCATTGGTCGTTCGCTTCAAAGAGATACAATAAAAATCCAATGACCAGCTGTCGGGATGTCTATTTTGATCGTATTTGATCAGCTCATAGTCAACCACGCTGATCAACGGATGTTCCGGCTTTGGCAAACCGCGAAGCTTATGGAACTCACTGATCGTTTTAATGTGAAGCGGTGCTTTGTTTTTCATCTTAATGAGCGCTTTTTTCGGCTTTAAAGATCCGGGCGAACTCGATTGCGTAATCCTCGATCTTCACCCTGCCAAATGAGGGTTTGTGTAACACATAGTCTTGATTTAGTTTTCCAGTGTGAAGGGCCTGTCCGAGTTCGACGAGATTCCTTGCCGCATTTTCCGGCATACCCGTAGCGAGAACCGATTCGAGTACTTTTTCCTGCGGAAAAGCAAGCCATTTCAGATCGTCAATCCCTATCGCTTTTCCCAATATTTGCGCTACTTCATTACAAGTCCTCTCATCGCTGTTTATATATCGAATGTGCGAAACATTTTCCGTAACCTGAAGTTCTTCGGCTGCTGCGGATGCGATATCGAGTGGAGACACCATTGACAATTTGTCCTCACCACCATACACCGCAGCAATGAACCCGGTCTGTTTTATCATACCAACGAAGTGGAGAAGGTTGTAATAAAAATAGGTCGGACGGAGTGAAGTAAGTTGAATGTTTGGTATGCCGCTGAAAAGTTTTTCCGTCCTGTACGATCCGGAAATAAAGCCGGTTCCTGACGGCAAGTGCGCGCCGTAACTGCTGAGATGGACTATTCTCGAAATCGCTGAGCTATGAATAGCTTCTGCATAGACGTTTGCGAGACGGGCGTAGTACTCCACCTGGTCCGGTTGACTGTAATCAGGAGGGATCATGCAGAATGCTGAATCCATACCCGAAAATGTTTCAGCTAGAAGACCCTTCCTACGGCCACCAACGCACCAAGGGCTTCGATTTCGTTTTTCTTGTTTTCGTTGCTGGTGATGACGGTAACCTTATGACCAGCTTTTACCAAATCCAGCGTGAGTGGACGTCCAATGTGGCCCAGAGAGCCGGTGATTGTGATTTTCATAATTAAATTCCTTTGATGAACAAAGGTCTGTTCCGATCGTCGAAAAAAAGTCGCTGAATCTAAGATTGTCGTAATCGAATCTTAGTACGCGTTTTTCGGACTTTAAACCGGGCCGCCGGAGCGGGAAGATTTTAGACTGAGAGATTTTCTTTCTTTTTCAGCAGCAAGTGTCTCGATCGAAAGAGCCGTTCACGCTTACAACAATCTTCGGACGCACGCTTCAATCGGTTATCTCACGCCCAGCCAGGCGCACCGGCGGTCGGGACCACTCCCATTAAAGTGATATCCTTATAAAAAAGTGCGTTTTGGAAATGTCCAATACGGCGTTCATTTTCAGCGAAATGGCTAGCTGTCAACGCCATTCCGTAGCATACGAGGACGGATATTTCCAAAAATGGGTAAATTCTTGTTGTTCAGTTTGAAAACCGGTTATGTGTCAATCGATTTCAATAGCACGTAACCAGAGAGACGTACATTTTCCAAACCACTGTCGTCTCCGCAATTAATCTTGAATCACTTCCACTTCTTTGAAACAGGCAAAGATTTCGCGATAGAAGTCAGGGTGTGATTGCCAAGTCTGGCCAGTCACAATATTGCCGTCGCGGACGGCCTGTTCCGTTGAATAGGTGCCGCCACCCATCTCTATTTCAGTACGCACATGTTCATAGGCGGTTAAGACGCGGTTTTTGGCAAGTCCGGCTGTAACCAGGATCTGGATACCGTGACAAATGGCAAAGACCCACTTACCCTGGCGGTCAAACTCGCGGACTACTTCCAGAAGCGCAGCATGGTTGCGCAGGTATTCGGGGGCTCTGCCACCTAGTAGCAAAATGGCTTCATAGTCGTCTGCCACCACTTCCTCAATCGTAAGGTCTGAGACCAGACAATAGCCAGGCCGCTCTACATAGGTATCCCAGCCAAGTTCAAAATCGTGCATCACCAGGTTAAGCCGGCGCTTGCTGGGGGCAGCAATCACGGCAATGTCACCTTCTTCCTGAAATCGGTGAACGGCATAGAGGGTTTCGTAACTTTCGCCACCATCTCCGGTGACAATCAAAATTTTGCGATTCATGGAACTAAGAATTTGGAATACGATGTAACAGTAGCGCCATTTTAGATGGCCGAACACTAAAAAGTCAAAACCGGGTAAATCCTACCTGCAAAGCAAAGTGCCTAAGTCACCCTGCAAACCGGTTGCTGATGTTCCTCAAAAATTCACTGAATGAGCAATGAAGCCTCTAATCCCACCGGCCAGCGTAACATCATCTGCGCGTTACATGGACTGTTGAAAAAGAAAGACCATCCTAAACGTTTCCTGGCTACATTTGCGAGAGTAATAGTTCAGCCACCATAATTCAATCAATTATCCGGAGGCTTGTTATCACGGATAAAACCAAAGGGCCCTGAAAGCCCTTCGGTGACAGTATAATTACCAACACAATGTGCATTCCTTTTAAGAGAATAATTGAACGTTTCCTTTTCTTTATCTTTATTGCAACGGTCAGTTCTCTGATTATGAGTTGCGCTCCAACTCGGCAAACTCCAAAAATACTGGACGAGGATGTCCCGAAGGTAAACCTGGCCTATCAGGTCCAGCGTATCGAGATCGTCGACAACAGAAGAAATGTCTCGGGGGCTGAAATGAAAATCCCGACCTTGTCGACTCCGAAAAGCTATACCAAGCACTCCCCGGCCGTTACAGTCGAGCATCGACAAGAAATCGAGGGTTTTTGCAGGAATAACATCAATGGCTCTGGGCCATCCGTACAGGCGATCGTTATTTTGGTTGATGCTTACAAGGAGTTTTCCGCTACTGCGATGACCGAAAGAGAAAGGGGCCATGTGAAGATGGAGGTCACTTTGTATGATCTGGCGACGGATAAACAGCTTATTTCTTGCGAATCTACGGCTGACTTCGGTGTGGAATCGAGAGATGCGAACCAGGAAAAAATGGAGAAAATCTACCGATATTCGCTTCGGCAGGCGGTTTACAAATGCTTCAAATCTATTGCGATGAGCAGTGAAAAGGAATAAATACAGCGGAATATTCTGAACTTGGCTTTGATACAAAGTCGATGCTAAACTTGCCAGAAATGACAAAATTAGGGTAGGGGAGATCTTTTGTAAATGGCAATCCCGAAGTTCAAATCCTTTTGTTTCCATATTCTAGGATCACTTAGGGCATGTTCAACGAAGAGCCGCCAAAACGTCGATTGCTGATTTTGCCAAAAAATCAGCAATCATCCTAGTTAAGACGCTCGTTTGTGGGTTTGTCTTGGCTCGTCGCACGGGCTAATTTACATGGCCATAAGCCAATGCAAACTCGTCGGAAAATTTCTGAAAGCTGGTCCTGCCAACCGACAAATGTTTGTGCTTGCGAAAATCTTCTGAAAAACTGCCATCCCTAAGTGCTATGCCGATCTCGACCATATAGACCTTCGCCATTGGCTCCGAAAAACCATTTTGCATTAAGGCATTCAGAAGCTGTTCATCGGAAAACTCGATCCATTTTACGCCGGTTTTCCCGACGGCTTCACCCAGTAAACCAGCAATTTCAAATCCGGTTCTTTCGTCGCTGACGATGTACTGCACCTTCTTTCCTGAAAAACTCATTTGATCGATTGCCTGGAACGCCGCCTCAGCGATATCGCGGGGATGTGTGAGGGATAGGCTGACAGACCCGCCAAAATTATTCCCGAGCATACCCTGGTATTTAATCATTGGTATGGCGCCATAAAAGTTGGTCATGAACATCCCTGGCCGCAGATGGAGGACATTTACGCCAACCAACTCATTTAATTTTTGTTCGACTTGAAAGTTTGATCCGGTTGGCCCAAGACCATTCTGTATGTGCGACCCGACGCTGCTTAAATTAACTGCCAATTTAACCCCGGTTTCCTCAATAGCTTTGGCATATTGTTCCCCAACAGCTTTGATATACTCTTTCGGGTCGGTTGTGGTGAAACTAGGTGGGATCATCAGGTACACTGCATCGCTTCCCGTAAAGGATTGCCTGATAAATTCATAATCTTCGACCGAACCTATCGAAGCCGCCGCGCCAAGTTTCTTTATTTCTTCCGCCCGATCCGGGTTAGAACTGACGACGTTTACTTCGTGCCCGTTTGCCACCAATTTTTCTGTAAGGGGACGGCTTATGTTTCCCAGCGAACCTGTTAATGTTACTTTCATTTTTCCTGTTTTTAAAATGTTTGGGCAAAACTAGATTTGAGCTTACTTTTGTACAAGTACTTACCCAATGGTATGTTCAAGTATGGCAGAGATCAAAGACACATCGGTTATCCAGGAAAATAAGAGCAATGCTTTTGCGGCTTGCCCTGTAACATTCGTCATGGAGCGGATCGGAGGATATTGGAAACCGATCATCTTATTCAACTTACTTGGAGGCACGAAGCGATACCACGAACTAAGAAAATCGATTCCAGGTATTACAGAGAAGGTTTTGATACAACAGTTGAAGCAACTGGAAGCAAGTAGTTTGGTCCTTAGGAAGTCGAAGCCTGTTATCCCGCCGTATGTGACCTATGAACTTTCCGAGGAAGGGAAAGCATTATATCCCGTTTTGTTTGCCATGGCTGAATGGGCGGTCGACCATGGTCAGCTGCAATCTGCCCAGTTCAGGAAACAGATGGAAGATTTCCCGAAAAAATAATTCCATCATCATTTTTCATCGAGCGCTAAAACGATTTTACAATGAATTCTTCCTTTATATGTTCATCTAATAATCTGATTACGGGCACCTACTTTTTGTATTTGCAAACGGCTGGGCCGGCATCCCGGAAAGAGAAACAGGCACTGCAATTTATCAAGCAATGACAAGAAGCTTGTGAGCCGTAGTTAATAGCAAAGTTATCAAGTCCATATTGATAGGCTAAGGGTAAACGATCTCAAATGTGGGTTCTCCATCAGCGGTTTGCCAGACAAGCTTTTCATTATGCCGCCCCGGATTTGATAAGTTCGTCGGGTGCGGATGCATCGCCGAATCTTGCCCATTCCCGCGCAACCTTTGGATCTTCTGGGGCATTTTCATTCCGAAGTTTTTGTATTGAGGCCTGATAGAACGCCGTCCATTTAGCCCATGTAAACAGCGGCGTCGTGTCTCCTTTTGGGTAAGGCTTCACAAAAGGTTCATTTTCGCACAAGAAAGGTTGTTTTCGCACAAAAGGGATGAATTGAGATGTATTAAGTGGCTGATTGAGAGCAAGGTGCTTGTTGGTACATTTCTTTTACCAACAGATGGATAAATCTTAATTTAGAGATTATCTTTTAAATACCAGCCATGAAAAAATTATGTTTTTTAACAGGGTTGCTGTGCCTTTCCATTTTGGCAAAAGGGCAGTCCGTTCCGCAGCCCATCGTAATGGGGCAAGTGGATACGGTATACTCTGAGGTCCTGAAAGAAAAAAGGCCGATTTTAATTTATTCCCCGAGTTATGATTCTGTTTATTTCAGCAAGCCAGCATATCCAGTACTTTATGTATTGGATGGCGACGCATATTTCGCCTCGCTGGTAACCATGATACAGCAACTTAGTGTTCATAATGGCAATACTATATTTCCTCAAATGGTGATTGTGGGTGTTCCTAATTTACCAGGCAAAAGGAATCGCGACCTTACCCCTTCTCCCAGTACTATGGATCCTGCCTCTGGTGGCGGAGAGGCATTTACTACGTTTTTGGAAAAAGAACTAATACCTTACGTGGATGAGCACTACGCCACCGCACCGTATCGCACGTTGATCGGGCATTCATTGGGTGGCCTTATGGTATTAAACACCTTATTAAAGCATCCTTCACTATTCAACGCCTATGTCGCCTTAGACCCCAGTATGTCTTATGACCACGGTAACCTGCTCAAACAAACCAGGCAGCTTTTGCGTCAACAGAGTTGGAAGCAACAGAGCCTATTTTTAGGTATTGCTAACACGATGAACGCTGATATGGATACCGTACAGGTTAGATCAGATACTACTGCAATTACTTTTCACATAAGATCGATATTGATGCTAAAAGATAACTTGGCACAAGCCGCGGATAACGGATTGCGTTGGCGTTACAAATATTATGCTGACGACGACCATGCCTCGATACCCCTGATAGCAGAATATGATGCTCTACGCTTCATTTTTAACAGCAACCGTTTTCCACTAAATCAACCACAGAACCAATATTTGGATAGAGCTTATTCTGTTGTACAATTGAAAAAAAATATGGATGCGCATTACGGTCTCGTTTCAAAAGAGCGGGGCTACCAGGTGAAACCGCCTGAACCGTTGATGAACCAATTAGGATATTCCTTCTTGCAGCAGAAAGACTTTGAAAGGGCCTTTTTTTTCTTTGAGACCAACGTACAGTATTACCCAAATAGCTTTAATGTTTATGATGGCATGGGTGATTATTTCTTAGCCATCGGTAAAAAGCCCCAGGCAATAGATTATTTTAAGCGGGCATTAAAATTGAAGAACACTTCGGAGATAAGAGATAAACTTCAAAAATTAAGTTTAGAATAAGCTGACGCCAGACAGCCGGTTTTGAACTCTCAATTGATTTCATCTTCACCGGTCTTTTGAATGATTAGCAAAGCAAATTTTGGATCGGTCGCCATTTGCAATTCCGGGTCAAATATCTCACGGACATCCTGTTTACCCTGCGAGTAATTGCGCTATCCCACCCCTTGATCGGCCAAGTGCGGCATTTACATTTCATTAACCTTCTTTTACAGCTCATTAACAGACGATAGGATAGAAACTTTTTAGCTTTGCGATCCACCGCTGTGGCGGCCCACCGCAGTGGCGATCCACCGCGGTGGCTGAAATCCTTGAAAAATATTCCAACCAAACCATCCATGAAAAACAAACGCCTCTTTCTAATCCTTTCCTTTCTAGTAGTTGTATTTCACGTCCATGCGGATGATCTGGACGATTTTATCCGGGGCCAAATGCAGAAACGGCGTATTCCCGGTTTATCGCTGGCTATCATCCAGGACGGAAAAATCCTGAAGGCTCAGGCATATGGATTTATTGATAAGGATGGAAAGGTGCCCGTCACGACGAATACCTTGTTTCAGGCGGGTTCTGTTAGTAAATCGGTTGCGGCTATGGGCGCTCTGTATTTGGTTGAACAGAATAAACTTTTTCTGGATGAGAATGTTAACGTCAAACTTAAAAGTTGGAAAGTGCCTGATAATGAATTTACAAATGAGAAAAAGGTTACACTGCGCGGCATACTCAGCCATACTACCGGTCTTACCGTGCACGGATTCCCGGGATACGCTGTGGGCGCGAAGATCCCCTCGGTAGTTCAGATTCTGGATGGGACAGCCCCGGCCAATACACCTCCGGTTCGGGTAGACTTTGTTCCGGGCTCCCGTTGGAGGTATTCAGGCGGCGGTTATACCGTCATGCAACAACTGATGGTGGATGTGACCGGCGCTGATTTTCCGGCATTCATGAAAAAGAATGTGCTTTCGCCATTGGGTATGAAAAATAGCACTTACCAACAGCCTTTACCTCCGGAACTGGCAAAATTGACGGCAACCGGTCACTACAACAATCGAAGTTTAGTCGAAGGTCGCTGGCACATTTATCCTGAGATGGCAGCAGCGGGACTGTGGACTACGCCGTCCGATCTGGCTCGATTCGCGATCAGTATTCAGAATGCCTATGCTGGAAAACCAGGAAATGTATTATCCCAATCCATGACCCGCCAGATGCTGACAGATCAGAAAAACAGGGATGGACTTGGTGTTTTTTTGCAGGGTGACAGTACTACGCTCCGCTTCGGTCACAATGGGCGCGACGAGGGTTTTGATGCGTTACTTACCGCTAGTGTGGACAAAGGAAAAGGCATTGTGATCATGATCAATGCGAATGATAACTCCCATATGATGGGCAGGATTGTTGACTTTATCGCTGACTATTACCACTGGGATGGATTTCCTGTGAAGAGTAAACTGGCCGCGGTAGATGTGGATGCCAAAAGCTTAACGGCTTTCGAAGGTCGATATGAATTATTTAATAATCGAATGGTCACTTTTGAGGCTGAGAGTCAGCGACTCTTTACCCTGGAAGATGGTTTTGTTGATGAAGAATTTGTGCCCGTCGCTCCTAATAAGTTTACATCGACTGACCGCAATGTTTCTGTGATCTTTATTACCGACGCCAATAAAAATGTGACTGGCTTCACGCTTCAAGACAATGATCAACACTATGAGCGAACAGTACCGCGCATCGGGCCGCTTGCCCATCAAACCAATGCCGATCCTGATCCGTCACGCACACCCAAAATCATGACGGCTTTGCAGGCTATGGTAAAAGGAGGTAAAATGTTAGAAGAAGCATCTGGCCTCACTTTGGGAGCCAAACGCGATTTCGCAGGAGGAATGCGAGAGCCGGAAACTTTGAAATCATTAACTTTTATTCATTCAGAAAACGTCGCGGGCCGGGGAATTAAACGCCATGAAAGCGACGTTAGCGAAATAGTAACTTACCAATTGAAATCCAATCAGCCGGACACCTACATACTCGTCCATCTGACCTCCGACGGCCTGGTTACGGATTGCGATCTCGTTGAAAAATAATAACTAATGGAATTACCCGGCTTGCAATTGTGAGTGAACGAGTCGCATCGTTTCGCTACAATTGCAAGCCTTCCCGCGAAACCACCCTATTCTCAAGCAAATCACATAAAATCTCAAGTTTTACTGACAACCATTTTTGACAAGCCGCTATATTTTTGTTTCGCCAACCACGATGCCATGCCAAATGGATCCTAACGGTTTTGGAAAATAGAAATATGGAAAAAGTAGAAATTACCAGACAAGACGTTCTTGAGGCTGAAAACAAACTTTTTTCGGCTCAACTTGTGAGCAACGTGGATATTCTTGACCTACTGTTACACGATGATTTAATTGCAGTTGCGCCGACAGGACAAGTGCTGACCAAAAAAATGGACTTGGACTCACATAAAGCAAAAACAATGATCGTTGAAGACGCTTCCACGATCATTGATGAGATTAAAATAATTGGCGACACCGCACTTTCAATCGTAACAATGACAGCGAAAGGAAAAATGATGGGAACGCCATTAGAGGGGAAATTTAGATATTTTAGAGTTTGGAAACGCTTTGGTGATGAATTGAAAGTGATCGGTGCAAGTTTTATGCAACTACCATAGGATATACCAGCTACAAATCTCGTGTTACCTGATGACCGTGAATTTCGAATTATAGACCTTACCGTCGTCGTAAACAAGTCTGATCAGGTAAATACCACTGGCCAGCGTCGATACATTTAGTTCGCCGTGCTGCACCTGAGTGGCATTGTACATGATATTTCCATTGGTACTGATGATCTGAATGTTCTTTACCTGGTTCCACTTAAAGCCATCTTCCAGTTTCAAGTTCAGCTTGTCGACAACGGGGTTTGGATAAACGGTTAGTTTAAATGCGGCTGCTACCACTTCTTCTTTTGGAGCCTCAAAAAATCCAGAAGCATCCATTCTGGCAGACGGAACATTTTTGTTTAAAACACCCAAATTATGGTTTTGTAAATAAATCCACGGACCGAAAGTTTGTCCGGATGGGCGGGCCGCCGACCAATATTCCACCCTGACCCGGACCCTGGTGTAGCGCGCTATTTTGGCAACCACAGCTTTCAGCTCTACACCGGCAGGGCCAATGTTGGTGTAGGACTCAGTACCTGTTTTGCCTACATAATTGGTAATGGAAGATCCGCTGCTGAATGGTACTCCCTGAGGCTTTGTTTCCCATATTAATCTTGCATAAGCTGTTCCACCGGCAGGCCGAACGAAAAGGCCGACACCGAAGTTGGTAGCCAGATTGTTGGAAGCACTGATCCGGGAGGTTAGATCGGAATTGTAAAGCCGGAGCGTGTTATCTCGTTTGCCTGCGCCATTTCCCAGATACGCAAATGCTGAATTACCATAAGTACACCCAACAATAAGGTCGCTGTAACCATCGCCATTGACATCGCCCGATGCCGAGACACTGAAACCAAACCCGTTGACAGATCCACTAATGGTATTTGAATAAACCAGACCAGCCGGGCTGCCTTTGTAAATTCGGACAGTCTTACTGTCGGAGGCGCCGATCACCACGTCATTGTATCCGTCGCGGTTAATATCACCCGCACTGACGCCCACCCCAAAATATTCGCCGGGAGCACCCGGGAACGGGGTGTAATTGCTGCTTGAAATACCGGATGGACTTCCTTTGTATAGATAGGCACCACCAGCCAGTGAATAAGAGCTTGATGCACCAACCATGACATCACCGTACCCGTCGCCGTTCACATCTCCCGCATTTACAATCCGCATACCGAAGCCGTTTGCCCCGGAGGGTGGGAAAATGACTGTCGATGGAAAATTGGACAAGCCGGCGGCGCTGCCCAGGTATACATAGCCCATTTCAGGAAAGGTCTGTGCAGCGACCTCGTGGCAGGCTGCCACCATTACATCGGCATAACCGTCGCCGTTGATGTCTCCTATTCCCCCGGCACCACGACCAAAGTTTGTGTCCGGCCGGGTGAGTGTGGTTGTGGGCGTGGTGGCGACACCAGATGCAGATCCCATGTAAACATATGCTTTGGAAACTGTGCCTGATCCGACAATCACATCATCGTAACCGTCCGCATTGATGTCACCCGCACCAGCAACGATAAACCCAAAGCGTGCTTCGCCGGTTTTTTGCAATGTTGCACCAAGTATCAGCTGCCCCTGCGCGCTTCCATGCACTACATAAGCTTTTCCGGCATTGAGCGTACCCACAATGATATCGCTGAAGCCGTCCCCATTTACATCTCCGGCGCGGGCCAGGCTAAATCCGTAAAAGTCCGAATCTGCAAACGTACCTGCCACAGACGATGAACTGGTAGACAAGCCGTTAGCGCTGCCGAGATAGAGATAGACAAAGCCATAACGCGAGCTGTTGTGGCTGGCTCCTACAACTACATCACCATATCCGTCGCCATTCACATCTCCCGCATGGGCCAGACTGTACCCAAAGTCGCCAGTACCGGTCAAAAACGTTGCCGGCGATGTGACCATGACCGGGCTGCCCAGGTAAATATAGGCGGAGCCGGTGTTGGACGAAGTACCCGACGCGCCGATAATGGCATCACTGTAACCATCTCCATTGATGTCTCCCGCAGCAGCGACGCTGACACCAAAAAAGCTGTAATACACAGATCCCTGGAAAGTCTGGCTGGGTGCAGCAGGTAATCCCAATGAGCTGCCCTGGAAAAGATAAGCGGAGCCTGCATAAGTGCCGGTGCCGCTCGCACCCACCATAATATCTGCATAGCCATCACCATTGACGTCGCCAACGCCGGCAACACTTACGCCCCCGTAACCGGATAAGCTTTTTACCGGCGACGTCTGCGTTCCGGCGGCGCTGCCTTTGTACACATAAGCCGCATTGTTCGCGTAGGCACCCACGATCACTTCACAGTACCCGTCGCCATCCACATCTCCCGCACCCGACACGCTCAGGCCATAAGATGTATTAAATGCAGGGCTGGTCAATGTGGATGCGGCTGACGCATTCATGCCATCCACATTTCCGTGGTAAACATAGGCTTTGTTCGCTTCGCTTGCCCCGACGATCATGTCTCCGAAAACGTCCCCGTTTACATCACCTGCACCAGCGACGCTGCGCCCGAAGCGACCATTGGCAACCGTACCGGCCAGAATATAATCCGGTGTCTGAGAAATCCCTGTGGACTTGCCCAGATGCACCGTCGCACGGCCGGTACCGGCATTGAAATTGGGTGCACCGACTATAATGTCACTATATGCATCCGCATTTAGATCGATCGCGGATACGCTGATACCCAGCGAACTGCCAGCTGCCCCGGTTAATATGGTAGCTGGCGTGGCATTGATTCCGGTGGCAGTTCCGTAATAGATGTAGGCTGCACCGGCGTTGTTTGCATATTGATAGGCACCCACAATCACATCGCCCCGCCCATCCCCATTCACGTCACCTGCACTTGCCACAGCGTAGCCGAAATAACTGTTTGCCGGTCCGTTCAACACCCTGGCCGCGCTGGTGGACAATCCCGTCGCGCTGCCCATATAGATGTACGCTGCACCCGCATTGGCGGCCAGCCCGTAAGCGCCTACGATTACATCTCCATAGCCGTCCGCATTCACATCGCCCGCGCTGGCCACGCTGCACCCGAAACTGGCATTGGCCGACGGGCCGGTTAATGTAGTATTGGCGGTGGTAGAAAGCGGATCGATGGTCACAGGATAAGCTGCATCGGCAACCGCCACGACCAGACTAAAATCTTGATGATTACCCGTTTCCATTTTTGCAGCGAGGATATTTCCATTAGCGTCCCAGGCCTTGATGTCCTTGTAAATCACTTTGGTAGCTAGGTCTCCTTCGGCATTTTTCAATGCAAATTGAAGCTCGTTTTGATCCGTCTGGTTAACGGTCCACTCTTCCGAAAAACCCATTTTAACCCGAAGTTCCTTGGCATTTGCGGAAGGTTTATTTTTTACAATAAAATTTTGCCGCACACCATCTTCCCGGTTCTGGTACTGCACGACCAGCTGGTTATGGTGAGTAAATGTAACTTCATTCGTGTCGGTGGCAACTTTTGAATTGGGATCATTTGAAATGGCCAATACACCGTCCGCATACAAGCCCTGCACGGTCATATTCAGTTTCCAATTTTGCCGTGAAGAGTCTTTTGAAACGCCGTTTCCTGGTTTTTCAAGCTCCTGGCGATCCGGCATATTCGACAATGCAAAACCGCCGGATCTATACACGGCCTGCATTTTCTGTTTTGGATTAATGCTATTGACGCTGTCACCCGAGGGTGCCACAAAGTAACTTTTACGCTCCATGTCGCCGATTACCTTTTTGTACCAGTCGCCGCCTTTCAGTGTTTCAATATCCTCACCTGATTCCCCTTTACTGACATTCGACAATTTAGTCTGGCCGGGAAATGCAGGAAGTTTAGGTTTAAATACAGCATATGGGGCGATTTGACTACCGGGTTGAACAGGGGCGATTTTACCAGCCGGCAAAAATGTGCGGCGGATACCGGAAGCAATCAAAAGCGATGCGAGTATGCAGGCCGTCCAGGTAATGTTCCGTTTCATGACGATGATTTAGTTTAGACCTTGTGATTTAGATTCAATGCAAGGTAAACCGGCCCGAAATCAGTTTTCCGGGCTTTGAGCAGATGGCATACTATTCCTAGAATCCGGCGCGGTTTGTCCGGAAACTGGTCGGTCAGAAAACTAATATGGTGCTATAATGCAGCCAGTTTTTGAAGAAATTCGGCTTTGCGGCGCCTGGAAACCTCTATTTGTTCCCCATTGGTCAGGATCACATATTCTTCCAGGCCAGGGTGGAAGTATTCGACATAATGCAAGTTGATCAGATGAGACTGGTGTACCCTGAAAAAATTGGAAGGTACCAGTATTTCCTCATACTCCTTCAATGTCTTTGCGACCACTATTTCGGGCTTTCCGTCAATGTGAAAACGGCAGTAATTACTATCGGCTTCCACCCGGATAATGCTGGGGATACTGGCAGCCAGCAGACCTTTGCTGGTAGGTAAAAGCAACTTCTGAGGCAGCGGCAGGTCTTTCTTTACAACTTCCGCACGCAAAAGCTGTAATCGCTGAGCCGCTTTTTCGATGGCTTCACCCAATTCCCGCAGACTGATCGGTTTCAATAAATAGTCGACAGCTTCGGTTTTGAGCGCCTGTAATGCATACTGATCGTAGGCGGTTGTAAAAATGACCGCGCAACTCCTGTTTGGAATAGCATCAACTACCTGTATACCATTGAAATAGGGCATTTCGACATCTATAAAAAGCACGTCTGGCTGATGCTGCTCAATCATTTCAGCTGCTTTGCGACTATCGGTCGTGGAGCCGGCAACAGATACTTTTGCGGAAAACCGGGCTTTCAGCATGGCGGATAGTGTGTCAATGCAATGCTGCTCGTCGTCGATAATCAGGCAGTTAATCATGTTTTTGCAGAAGTGGTAAAGTGAGCAGGACGGTCGTGCCGGTAGCCTCGTTACCGTCGAATTTATCGATAATTTCCACAGAAGATCGCCCATTGGAATCCTTTTTTAGCCATTCGATCCTTTGACTTGAAATATTCATCGCCAGCGATTTTTTCTGAATACCATCCACCTTTATCTCCGCCGATTTTGCTCTCCCGATGCCATCGTCCTCGATGCGGCAAATCAGGTTTTCTGCTGTTTTTTCTATGACGATGTCGAGCTGGCCGTGCCCGTCTTTCTGGCTTAAACCATGCCAGATCGCGTTTTCAATGTATGGTTGCAGCAGTAGCGGCGGTATCAGTGTTGATTCGGTATCAATGTTTTCGGCCACGGAAATGGTATAGTCAAATTTTTGATTATTGCGCCGCTGTTCCATTTCTACGTAAAGCCTGAGGGATGCAAGTTCGTCGGTCAGTTTTACGGATTCGTAAAGCGAATTTTCCAGTACCAGCCGGATCAGTCGAGCAAATTTCGTCAGATACTCGGATGCGTCTTCCTGCCGGTTTTCCCAAATATATTTTTGAATGGAATTTAATGAATTGAAAATAAAATGCGGGTTCATCTGGCTGCGCAAAGCCTTCATTTCCAATGTAGTTTTTAGATTTTGAAGTACAGTTTTACTACGAAGCTGCCGAATGTAATACACAACCCCAAACACAAAGATAAGGCCGAGTATGAGTGTGATGAGCAACATTTTATTGCGGAATGAGGCCTCTATTTCAAGATCTTTGATCTGATTTTCCTTTTGCAGCAATCGGATCTTTTCCTCTTTTCTGGAAGTCTGATACTCTGTCTGGAGTTTGGCCAGTTCGGTTTGCGTATTATTCGTTTTGATCGAATCATTGAGCGCAATAAAGTTCTTTTGAAGTTCGAAAGCCTGCTTATATTGTCCCAACCGTTGTTTCACGGCAATATGTAATCGGAGCGCCTCCAATTCATAGACCTTCACGTCTATTTTTTTGGTAAAGCCTTGCAACAAATTCAAATGCCTGTCGGCGTCGGCGTAGTTATTTTGGGCCGTATCCAGTGAAGCGTATGTCAGCAGGCAATTGACAAGTTCAGTGCCCGGTTCCTTTTTTAACAGATAGTCGAGACCTTCCTGCAACGCAACTTTCGCAGCCGCGTAGTTTTTTTCGGCCATCAGCACCCGGGCTTGCTTGATCCCGATCGCATTGATCACCGCATCGTCATTCAGTTTTACTGCGATAGCCTTAGCCTTTTTTAAAAAGTACCGGACGGAATCCTGATTCTCCATATTTGAATAGTAGTCCGTCAGATTGAAGTATGTCACTAACTTGTAGTAATCGTTTTTTCCCAGATAGGGTAGGGCCTGCAAGGTGTAGTAGATTGCCAATCTGTTATCATCCAGCTGGTTATACGTTAGTCCGATATTTACCAGCGCGCCGACAATGCTGGCCGAATCTTTGATCAGCATACTTTGTCTTACCGCAAGCCGGTAGTTTTTGATGGCGTTTTCATACTCGTTTAGGGCTGCATAGCTGCTCGCAATGGTAGTTGTAGCTTTGATCTTCCGGCTATCCTTGTCAGACAATGGTTCAACCGCTTTTTTAAGTTCATGAATATACTTGATAAGGGAGTCTTTCTTGTTGAGTGCCTGATAGTTGTAGGACAGCGATTGTAACAGGTATAATTTCTTTTTCAACGGGATATTCCGGTATGCAGACAGCGATTTCCGGAAATAAATGGCTGCGCTATCCGGGCGGCTCTCATCATACGCATTACCCAGATATTGATATAAAATAGGACTTAATGTGTCCTTTTTTGATTTTTTAGCAAATCCGAGCGCAATGTGGCACCATTCAGGGACGCGGTTGTGGGCCTGTGCATTGATTGAATCGCTTATTATTTTTTTTAGGTAAAATGCTTTTTCTCCGTCTGTGCGGAGTTTGTAAAATGGTGCCGGAAATCGATTACTGGTCTGTCCCAGCACTATATACGTGGGGCACAGTAGTATTAGAAACAGTGCAAAACTTTTAATCATTTGCCCACTTTAAAGCATTGAGAGGAAAGGTTCTTATGACAAGTGGAACGAAACCCTGATCTACTCAACGGGACTGTGAAGTCGTGATTGCCTAAATCTCCCACAGCGTTTAGCTATGCCTGTTGAGAGTTTCTGAGAACCTACCGGAAGAAAGTGACTTATCTCAGTAAATTTAAGGAACCTTAGACTTGTCAACCAGTTACTTCGTGCAATGATTTTAGAATTCACAGCGGCCCCGGGTTTTGACTTTATCAAACGGTTTTCAGAACTAATTAACGTTCCGGTGAGGGATAATTTCCTGGAAATCCGCGACGGCATCTGGAGAAGGTATTGCTTTAGTGGGGAGCCTGGGCGCAGATCAGGTAATAGATTACAAATCACAAGACATTACGGCCTTGGTCAAGGATGTCGACCTGGTGGCGGATTGTGCCGGTGGTGAGTCTCAACATAAACTCTTCGAAGTGTTAAGGCCAGGAGGTAAACTATTCAGTATAGTAACCCCACCGTCCGCTGAATTGGCTGAAAAATACCAGGTTGACGCACGTTTTATCCGTTCGAATATCACAGCGAACAGCTTGACCGCGGGTTTGGAATTGGTTAAAGAGGGAAAACTCCGCCCGATCGTTTCAAAAACATTCAGCTTAGAGGAAGCCGCGCAAGCCCAGGATTACGTGTCGGCTGGTGGCGTCAACGGCAAGGTTGTTCTTGTGGTGTCTGAATTTGGACTTTAATCCAAGCATAACATGCAAACTAAGAAAGTTGGATTCGGAAATTTTTAGAAATCATTACACGTTCAGGATCTTTTTTGCGTATTACTATCTGAAATAAACCAACTTCGACACGCATGGTATAAATGTACGTTTCTACTGGAATTTGATTTTTAACCTGATCCGTACATTTACATGTTGCGATACCTGTCTTTATCAGCCACTAATATTGTTCTGTTCGGTTTTGCGCTTTTAGGGTGTCAGACCGACGATGACTTGGAGCCTGAATATTCTGCGGATTGCCTGGTGGCAGCCTCTGCGAATAGCGGTCAGGTCGTTGCCGGGGCTTATATTGTCACTTACCAACCCGCACAAACATTACCGAAATCGGCCACTGCCCGGTTAGCCGCAGCGGAATCAATCGCCGAGCAGTTTTTAAATGGCAAAGAAATAGCCAATGCACAGGCAGAGGTGCTTGTAGCAGGCGACCAAACCACATTCCTGGCGCATTTGACAGAGGCGGAGTCAAAGACGCTGAAACAGGATCCGGCTGTAACGATTGTGGAACCGGACAGGATCATGTCTGTTTGTAGCTGTGTCGACCTCGCCAATACATCCACTCTGACCTGGAATGTCTCTCAAACAGGATACGGCCGCGGGGATTTGCAGACAACCAAAACCGCCTGGATCATCGATACCGGTATTGATCTTGACCACCCGGATTTGAATGTAGACGCCGGGCGTAGCAGATCGTTTATCAGCGGACAAACCTCTGCGGACGATGAAAATGGCCACGGCACGCACGTAGCGGGAATAATCGGTGCTGTCAATAATACCATTGGCATTACAGGAATAGCTTCCGGAGCCACGCTGGTTGCACTGCGGGTTTTAGACGATGAGGGAGAGGGCAGACTTTCGGGGATTATTCAGGCAGTGAACTATGTGATACAGAATGGTCATGCGGGCGATGTCGTTAATCTGAGCCTGGGCGGGGAAGGTATATCCACGACGCTTGAACGGACGATTATTCAGGCGGCCAATGGCGGTATATTGTTTGCGATCGCGGCCGGAAATGATGGTAAGGATGTCGTAAATTATTCTCCAGCGCGGGTTAACCATGCCAATGTTTTTACGGTTTCGGCAATGGATCAGAACAACCGTTTTGCATCTTTTTCAAATTACGGAAGCAGTGTTGATATCTGTGCATATGGTGTGCGCATCAGATCGACGTATTCGGGTGGGCGTTATGCCACTTTGAGCGGTACTTCTATGGCTGCCCCGCACGTTGCGGGTTTTTTGCTGATACGAGGCGCCAACTTGCCAACGCACGGCACGGTATCGGGCGACCGTGATGCTGTATCAGATCCCATGTTAGGAGCGATCCAGTAAATTTTAATCGGATACATAAAGTCCAAGCGGGGAAGATTTTTGATTCCTCCCTGCTTGGACTTGTTGCGTACTATGAGCTCGCTAATGATGGCTTGCTGATCCCCGGATTCTCATTTTGATGTAACTGGGGTTTTTGATGACTTTCGCCACGAATGCCGCCATGCTTTTTCTTGAAATGGCTGTACCCAGCCTGATACCTAACTCTTCCCGTAGCGGGATAATTTCATCTTCCGGCTTGCGGAACCAGAGTGAATATTCATTTTGCAGCGCGGAAACGGGTTGCACGGCATGGGCCTTGCGGATCGTGTTAGCGCCTGCTTCCGACAGTCCGAAATATTTCACTTTTCCTTCTGTGATCAGGTCTTTGACAGTACCTGCTACATCTTCGATAGGTACATTCGGGTCGACACGATGCTGATATAACAGATCAATGTAATCTGTCCCCAACCGTTTGAGGCTTCCTTCGACCGCCGTGTCGAAAAAAGTGATTCCTTTCTCGACAGCTGCCCGTAGTAGGGAGATGGAGTCTTCTTTACTGATACTGTGACCGTATGAAAAACTCAAACCCATACGCCCCAAACCTATCGCAGATACCTCTAATCCGTTGCTACCTAATTTTCAAGTTTTCATATTGATGCTTGTCATTCTGTTAATGCCTTTCAAATTCCAAATTGATAACACAAATTTCAGGCTTATCCCGCAGATGGGACTTACATAGATTACGGGTATGTCTACCAATATTGCCGGCACGGCAATATTTTCAATCAAAACGGCTTAGCGCTATGGAAGCGCCCTGATGAGAATTTAATGATGCTATCTTGTTTTGGGCTGCTTCAATTTCCCGCGGTATTTTTGACGGAACATTTTAGGCGCGCTGCCTTTACATTTCTTAAACGCACGGTTGAAATAGCTGAGGCTTTCAAATCCGGATTCAAATGCCACCAGGTTGATGGGGTGTTCCGTGGCGGCCAGCAGCTGTGCAGCCGCTTCCATTCTGTAATGTAAGACGATATCAAAAAGGGTCTTACCTGTCATTTTTTTGAAATATCGACAGAACGACGTAGGCGTCAATCCAACCAATTCTGCCACAGTTTCCAGTTCGATCTGTTCCCGGAAGTGATTAATGATATAGCCGAATACCAAATTAAATCGCTGGTGGTCCTCATAAACAGCGTAGGTGGCAGTCAAGGTCCGATGGGGTGATTCGGACAGCCGCAGTAAGAGATTCAGTAATTGGGGTATCCGGTATGCGGGGGCAACTTCATCAAATTTACCGAACAGGTCTTCTACCTGTGAGGCATGGAAGACAATTCCTCCTTTCGAAAAATCCAATAACCGCATCACTCCCTCAAATTCTGGCCATTTAGTTAAATTTTGATTCCACAATTCGCCATTGAACTGTATGACATAAGCTTCTACATCCCTGCCGTCTTCTTCGGGGTGATTGATCCAGCAGTGTGCCAGGTCAGGTCCGAGGAGCACGCAATCACCGGGGCCGAATGGCTCAACCCCCATTCCTACATATCTCATCCCGCTACCGCTTTTGATATAAGTTACTTCGTATTCCGGGTGAAAGTGAAATGGAGCATCAAATACAGGGAGAGTTATCCTTTTGTAAATCAAAGATTCACCGCTCCCAGCTCTGACATGTTCGAAAACCGCCTTCATTTATCGCAATTGATAAGATTTGTTATAAAAAAAGGCAATATAAGTCAAGTATTTGAAAAGCTAGAACAAACATAAGAAGAGGAGAAGCCCAAACTTTGCAAGAGTTTTCAGGGACAGGCTTTGGAGATTTTCAGAGACAGGCGGTCTTATTGTACATGTAGTAAACGGATGAATCAATCTAAAATGAAGGATATCAAGACACAGCCAGCCAGCTTCATAACTGACTGTTTTTTAAAATTGACTTATAGAGTCCTGCGATTCTCAATATGAAAAATTACGTTTCGCGGCTGATCGTATTGTCGGCCATAGTTGCCTTCTTCGCAGTTTCTTGTTTTCAAAAGACCGGAACGTCGAAAACCAGTTCTATCGGCGGATCTGTCAGTTACAACTTTGATATCCGCCCGATCCTGTCGGACAAATGCTTTGCATGCCATGGACCGGATGCTAAGAAACGCGAAGCCGGGCTACGGCTGGACGTATCCCAAAGCGCCTACGCGAAATTGAAGGACGGCAAGGGCGTCGCGATTTTCCCGGGCAAGCCTGAGCAGTCGGAAGTTTATAAAAGGATTACTTCGGTAGATTCGTCCTACCAAATGCCCACGCCGGAATCGCATTTGGGGCTTTTGAACGAAAATGAGATCGGTCTGGTGAAAAAGTGGATCGAGCAAGGCGCTAAATATGAAAAGCATTGGGCGTTTACCGCGCCCGCACTACCAGCTGTACCGGAAGTTTCTAAAGAAGATTGGCCCAAAAACGAGATAGACCATTTTGTATTACAAAAAATGGAAGGTGCAGGACTTACCCCTAACGAAGAAGCTGACAAGAGCCACCTGCTGAAAAGGGTATCGCTGGACATTACGGGCCTGCCGCCGACGGTCGAAATGCAAAAGAAGTTCGAGGCTCACGGAAGCGAAAAGGCTTATGAAAAAATAGTGGACGAGCTACTTAGCCAGAAGACCTATGGCGAGAAAATGGCGGTGCATTGGCTGGACGTAGCGCGCTATGCCGATTCCTACGGCTATCAGGACGACGAATACCGCACGCAGTGGCCCTGGCGCGACTGGTTGATCAGCGCATTCAACCGGAACATGCGTTATGACCAGTTCCTTACCTGGCAGATAGCGGGGGATTTGCTGCCGAATGCAAGCAAAGAGCAGATTTTGGCCACGGCATTTTTTCGGAACCATAAATACACGGAAGAGGCAGGCGTGATCCTGGAAGAATACCGGGTGGAATATAATATCGATAAGACCAAAACTTTCAGCACCGGCGTTTTAGGGCTTACCGTCGAATGTGCGCAATGCCACGATCATAAGTACGACCCTGTTTCGCAGGAAGATTATTACCGATTGTATGCGTTTTTCAACAATTCGAGGGAAGTCGGTTATGAAGGGTATAGCCAGCAGACGAAACCAGCGAAACAGCCGGTCATGAAAATTTCGGACCGGGAGGCCAGGACATTGTTGTCGTTTATCAACAAGCCGGACACAAGCGCGTTGATGGTTTCTGTGCTCGGTGACAGGGATACACTCAGGCCTACGTATATATTAAACCGTGGGGTGTACGATGCGCCCGGGCGGCGGGTGACAGCCTCGGCATTGCCGGCAGTTATGAAATTTGACACTGTCAAATTTTCACAGGACCGGCTGGGACTTGCCAAATGGACGACCAGTAAAAGTAATCCACTCACAGCCAGGGTTTTTGTAAACCAGGTCTGGCAGGAGTTCTTCGGGCGCGGTATTGTGAAAAGCAGCGGTGACTTTGGGATGCAGGGAGATCTGCCGACCAACCCGGCGCTGCTCGACTGGCTGGCCGTTGATTTTATGAACCATGGCTGGGATATCAAAAGGCTCGTGAAGCAAATCGTGACATCGGCAACCTACCGGCAGTCGGCCAAGGTTACCGACGAAAAACTCAAAGCTGACCCGGACAATATTTATTTATCACGTGGACCCAGGTATCGCATTCCAGCTGAATTGGTCCGTGACATGGTGCTCTCGACGAGTGGATTATTGAACCAAAAGGTCGGCGGGCCAAGTGTCAAACCCTACCAGCCTAAGGGATTATGGGAGGCAGCGTCCTCGGGTAGGGGCAGTTTGCGGATGTATCTGCAAGATAAGGGAGAGGCATTGTACCGAAGGGGAATGTACACTTTTATTAAACTCACAGTGCCGCCACCTTCCATGATTATCTTCGATGCGAGTAACCGCGACCATTGCGAGATTAAACGGTCCAAAACGAACACGCCATTGCAGGCATTGGTGATGCTCAACGACCCGACCGTCCTGGAAGCGTCAAGGGTGCTGGCTGAGCGGCTGACTTTAAAATCTACGGACGCAGAGGCCAACATTAAGGAGTCGTTCCAACGGATTGTCTGCCGATCTCCGACAGACAAAGAATTAAAATTGCTTACGGAATATTACAAAAACGAAGTTTCGATTTTTTCGAAGGATAAGAAACAGGCATTTAAGGTATTAAATGTGGGAGAATATCCTCACCAGGCTAAGGTGAATGAAAGCCGGGCCGCGGCGTTGATGCGGGTGATCAACACTTTATACAACATGGAGGAAACGATTACAAAATCGTAATAGCCAATACACATGGAACGCCAATTTTAGATTTTCGGATGAAACATTAAAGTGTTAAAAAATGGAAAACGACAAGGTAACATCGCCTGCTGACCTGGCGAATTTCAGCAACCCGATAGCCAGCATATTCGCGCAGCCCACAACCGCAGCCGAATGGGAGCAATATGTACTGACAGAAGATCAGCTCCATTCATTCCGGGAGAATGGGTATGTCGCGGGTATCCGGATCATGAGCGAGGAGCAGGTGGATCTGTTGAATACAGAGCTGGTAAGGTTGCAATCGGCAACCAGCGAGGAAAAGAAGTTGTTTTATCATTATGAGCGTAACGAATCCGAAGATCCCGACAAAGTACTTTTTCATGCGATTGGCGCCTGGCGGGTCACACCCGGTTTTCACGACCTGATCTGGGCCCCGGCGTATCGTATGGCAGCCTATCAGCTTTTAGGTCAGCCGTTCCGGCTTTTTCACGACCAGTTGTTTTGCAAACCGGCCAGGCATGGGGGCGTCGTAGCCTGGCATCAGGACTTTTCGTACTGGACTTTCACTAAACCCATGAATCACCTGACGTGCTGGATTGGTCTGGATGACGCCAGTGTCGAGAATGGTTGCCTCTACTACGTTCCCGGAAGCCATAAGTGGGGGTTACTGCCCATTACAGGACTTGCAGGCGATATGGAAGCAGTGAAGCAGGTGCTGGATGACGATCAGAAAGCTGTTTTTGAGAAGAAAGTAGCTAACGAATTGAAAAAGGGCTACGCAAGTTTTCACCATCCGCTCACCATGCACGGCTCCTACGCCAACTATTCCGAGCGGTCGCGCAGGGCAGTGGTCATTAATGCAATGGGGCACGAAACATTAGGGAATACTGCCGGTTATGAGCGCCTGGATGCGTTGGCGGCTTTTCCCGCGATGGAGCAGGACCAGGTACTTGATGGCCGGTTTTTTCCTGTATTGTTTGATGACAGTGACCCTGAATTGAAAGACTTGCTCAGCAGAATTCCGGTGCAATTTCAGAATTCCGTGAAATAACCCTCCCGTTGCGTTAGAAATTGTTTATTTCAACTAACTGGTTAATAATGAAGCTAATTTTATTGATTTGCGCCTTTTTGGTGAGCATAGGTGCTTTTTGTCAGGTTTCCAACGAACCTGTTTCGCAAACTGCAAACGGCTTTTGCGGGTACAAGCCCGACTCGGTCCTTGAAAATCAAATCAGGTTTCTGATACGGCAACGCTTGAAGCAAAAGTCTGACGGCGCCAACCTCCGTACCAACGATCTGTACCGGATTCCGGTAGTTGTCCACGTGATCGAACCCAGCACAGCATCGTCGTTGATTACTGACGCACAGATTGATGGCATTATCACCAATCTCAACGACGCTTACCGCGGGCAGGGGTATTACCTCGGAAGCCCGGATGTGGACATAGCGTTTGAGCTGGCAAAATATGGGCCCGACTGCTCTGCATATCCGGCGGGCGCAATTACCCGGTTTGATGCGTCTGGAAACGCGACCTATGTATCCAAAGGGGTTTTCAACCAGGGGGTGACCTGGGGACAGGTGCAAAGCTGGGTTACCTGGGACAAGGACCTTTACCTTAACGTCTGGATCGTCAACCGCCTTGACAATGGAGCGTCCGGTGTTGGAGGGCCAGCCGAGGGGTTTATCGGGGTGGCCGGGGAAATGAGCGGAGGGCACGATTACGTAACACCGCATGAGGTGGGCCACTATCTGGGCCTCGCACACCCGTTCCCTTCCCGGAGTGAATGCGGATGTGGCGACGGCGATGGCCTTGCCGATACTCCTCCGTTAATTTCATATGGAATTGGAAGTAATTGCGACCATAATTGGGGATGTTCGGATGCCGCCATGGCATTAATAAACCCATGCACGAACACCCCTTATGGGAATATTCAGAAGAACATCATGAACTACCTTGGTGGCGGCTGCGACAAATTGTTTACCAATGACCAGGTGAATGCGATGCGCGCGACGCTGGAAACCTATCACGCGACTTTGCTTACCTCGCCTATGTTAGCGCCCTCGGCCCCAACAGCGGCAGCAATCATCTCAGGGCCAGACGAGTACTGTACATTGGATGGTTTCCCGACCACCAGGGTTAGCTGTATTTGCAGCGAAGTATCCTCGATCACCCGTAACGGCTCCGTTATCAATGAGTCGGGATTGGGGACTAAACCACTGCCCGGCGCAGGTAGCTCCACCGTTTGGAACTATACGCTGACCTGTGCAAACGGTTTGACGGCTTCAAAATCCATTACCTTTTATAATCCCGGTATCAGGAATGTCGTGACCTCCTGCTCTTCCGAAGATAGCTGGCAGGTGCAGTTCGAGAATCCGCGGAATTATCTGGTAACCTCTTCTGCGGGTACAGTTGCGGGAAACACCATTACGGGTATTCCGAATACAGAAGAGGCGATCATCAACATTGAGGATGGAGACGGCTGCGGCAATTCGGTTACATTGGCTATTCCTTGCTGCGCGCAGAAGGTAACCCCCGCAGCGCAATGTTCACCAACGGCATCGAACGGGCTAAGTGTCTATTTTGGCCTTACAAACTTCACCTTCGGGACCATCAACAAAAATTCGGGCAATTCGCAGGAAGATGGTGCCAATTATGTGGACCGCACCTGTACCGACGTTTCGGTTATGAACTCGGGCCATTCATATCCGGTCTCGATCCGGGGAAACTACACTAATTCACACCGTGTAAAGGTTTATATCGATTACAACAACGACGGGATTTTTACCACTGGCGTAGCCAACAATGAGCTGGCGTTCCAGGGGACGACACCCGGCGGGAATGACAACTTCATATCGGGCAGTATCGCAATGCCGTTAACCGCATTACGCAATATTCCATTGCGTGTCAGAGTGCTGGCCGACCCTGCTTCGACCTCAGATGCCTGTACGATCATAGGGTACAATACCGGCCGTACGCTGGTCAATTACGGCTCAGGCCAGATTGAAGACTTTTCTATTACAATACAGGACCCTTTGCCCGTAACCCTGATCAGCTTTGACGGCAAGCCCGATGCGGAAGGCATTAAATTAACATGGGAGACGGCCCAGGAAGAGCAGAACAAGGGATTTAAGATCGAGCGGAGCCTGGATGGGCTGCGTTTCGAGACCAAGGGACTTGTGACAGGCGGCAATACAACGTTGGTCAAATCGAAGTACACATTCCTTGATTCGGATGTACAACAGCACTTGCGTTATTATTACCGGCTCAGGCAGCTCGATTTTGATGGAAAATTCACTTTTTCGAGGATCATAAATGTGGTCAGTAGCAAGGACCTTGCCCCGTTCTACGTGTTCCCAAACCCGATTGTCGGGCAGGAATTCCGTATAGCAATGCAAAGCCCTGCGGACTACGATCTTTCTTTCATAGCATTAAACGGAACGCAATTGCTTGTCAGCAAGGAACTTTCCGAGGCGCCGGCAGGCTGGGTGATAAAGGGAAAATCGGAAATCCTGCCGGGACTTTATACCATCAAAATCCGGAATAAGGTCAACAATCAGGTTCACTACTTAAAGGCGATGGTAAGGTGAGGGGACCGTAATTTCTCATTCACCCGGGCTCTTTTGTCGGAAGTCCGGGTAGCATCTTGTGAGCACCACACATCAAACGCAACGTTGTCGGTAAGCGGCAAGTTGGCTTACGAAATGGCCTGAAAAGTTAAAAAATATTTTTCTTTCCCCTTTTGCAGTAAAATTTTCTTCTAAAGGTTCAAAGATCAGGAATATTTAATTTGGCGTGTGTACGAGCACATATATTTGATATATTTGTTTGCATCCTTTAAAGTACTTGCTATCAGTTACTTAGTGGCTGTGTTCCTCTCGTGTTGGCAATGCTTTATAAAACAATCAGTAATAACCCTAAACATAGTTTAAATGACACCTAGACTTTTATTTACACTCATTTTTGTTTCACTATTTTTATCTGTACCCGGCTATTCTCAGCAGGCGACGGTTGCGTCGGGTGACGCACGCCGTGTGTCGGGAACGGTTTCAGATATAAAGGGAGGTGGAATTCCCGGTGCAAATGTTTCTGTCGTAGGAACTACCACCGGCGTAATTACCGACGCAAAGGGAATGTTTTCTGTGGATGTACCCAACAGTCAGGCGGTACTTCGCTTTTCATTTATTGGCTACAAGACCACCGAGGTTACCGTTGGTAATAAGAATCAGTTTAGCATCACCATGGAAGAGGATTCCAGGACACTGGACCAATTGGTAGTGGTGGGTTATGGTACACAGAAGAAAAAGGACCTGACAGGCGCCGTAAGCTCCATCGGTAATGAAAGCCTGAACCTCGGGGGTGCTACTTCCAACGTAGCGCAGGCGTTTCAGGGAAGAGCGGCAGGTGTGCAGGTGAGCCAGTCCAACTCCGCTCCCGGTGGCTCGACGGTCGTCCGTGTGCGAGGTGGAAATTCCATTTCCTCGACCAACGAACCGCTATATGTGGTAGACGGATTTCCTTCCGAAACTGGAAAAGAGATAAACCCGAACGATATCGATGATATTCAGATATTGAAAGACGCCTCGGCTACCGCCATATACGGGGCAAGGGGTGCGAACGGTGTTGTGATAATCACCACAAAACGAGGTAAGACGGGCAAGCCTACGGTGACTTTGGATAGCTACTATGGGATTCAAAAAGTAGCCAGCTCGTATGATAAAATGACTGGTTTACAGGCCATGCAAATCACCAATGCTAAAAATCAGGAGAGAGGTTTGCCCCCTACCTACACACCGACAGATCTGGCGAGCGGGACCAACACCGACTGGTTCAAGCTGGCCACCCGTGATGCAAAAGTACAGAGCTACAGTTTAACTGCCAGTGGTGGAAATGAGGATACCCGCGTGGCGCTTTCACTTAACTATTTCTCTCAGGACGGAGCGCTTAAAAATACCGATTATGACCGGTATTCTATCCGCTTAAACTTGGATAAACAATTTGGTAAACGCTTTAAAATGGGCGCGAATATGTACGGGGCGCATACTTTCTCTATGTACAAAAATTATGACGGTAACATTCAGCCATCCAATGTGATGTATGGAATCCTGTCTGCTTCGCCCGCAATAGCTGCCTACAATGCTGACGGGACATACGCTAGATTTCAGGGCCGCGATAACTCCATTGCTTGGTTGCTGGAACCCGTCAACCACCTTTATGGCAACAAGATCAATATCAACACATTTATAGAATATCAGTTTACCGATGCATTATCCTTCAAGGTGAATGCCGGTACGGAATACAACGCATCGAAGGAAGGCACTTATTTGCCGCGTACCCTTGTAGATGGGGAAAAAGTAAGGGGCCGTGCGACGGTCCAGGAAAATACGGCTGCCCGAAATCTTGTAGAAGGTTATTTTACCTATGTCAAAACCTTCGGGGCCCATTTTATTAATGCTGTTGCAGGAGTATCGATGCAAGACGATATCGTCGAAAACCATTTTTCGGCTGTTCAAAATTTTAGTACAGATGCGTTTCTTTACAATAATCTTGGAGCCGGTACGCAACGCGTGCTCTCAACAAGCTCCAAAACAAATACTAAAATTGCTTCCGCCTACGGACGTATTAACTACGCATTTAAAGATAAATACCTGGCCACCTTTACTATCCGGAGAGACGGATCGTCCCGCTTCGGACCAAACAACCGCTACGGTTACTTCCCATCCGGTTCAGTCGCCTGGCGTCTCGGTGATGAAGATTTCGTAAAGAATCTGAATGTGTTCTCTGACTTAAAACTAAGAGCGAGCTACGGGGTCACAGGTAACGACCGCATCGGGGATTACGCGTACATGACTACGTTTTCCCCCGTTAACGTAACATTGGACGGTAATAATTCTTACGGCGGAACAGCCGCCAGTCGTTTGCCCAACCCTGACCTTAAATGGGAAAGTACAGCCCAGCTTGACATTGGTGCGGATGTTGCCTTCGGTAATGGGCGTATTTCTGCAACTTTCGACTACTATCGTAAAAAAACGAAGGACCTGCTGTTGAATATTCCGGTTGGCGACTGGTGGGGTTTCACTACCCAGATCGTGAACGCAGGTTCTATTCAAAACAGTGGTCTTGAACTTTCTCTTAATACCCAAAATATTGCAAAAGGGAGTTTCAGATGGAAATCTTCGTTCAATATCGGCTACAACAAGCAAAAAGTACTGAATCTGGGTGGTCGTCCGTATATTATCACCCAAACAGCCAATCCTTACGGTGGTAGGGCTATTGACTTCACCAAACTGGAAAAGGGCCAGGAACTCAGCAGCTTTTTCGGATATAAGTACGCGGGGGTGATCAAAACAGGCGAAACCTATACGCCGCAACCCGGCGCACCAGCCGGCAGCCCGAAATATGTGGACGTCAACAATGATGGCAAACTCGATGCAAATGATCGCGCTTACCTCGGGAATGCTAACCCACATTATATTTATGGTATTGGAAATGAGTTCAGATATAAAAATTTCGATCTGAATATATTCATGCAAGGTGCCCTGGGTTACAGTCTTTTCAACGGTAACGGATTAGTTCTTGAATCCGGTTATGGAACGGCCGCTTTAAACAGATGGACGCCGGACAACCAGAACACGGACATTCCACGCGATGGCTATGCAACCACTTCATATGGAAGCTATATCAATGACCGCTTTGTAGAGGATGCTTCGTTCCTGCGTTGCAAAATGATCACTTTGGGTTATAATCTCCCGATTGGCACAGCTAAAAAACTCAATGTAAGAGTGTACGGAACTATTCAAAATCTCTTCACCATAACCAATTATACCGGAACCGACCCAGAATCAAACACCAGGGCTTCCAATTCAGGTACGGCAGCCATTGGAGGAACTCCTCCCTCTGCGGTCTCAACCGCTGCTATCAACCTTGCTTCTGGGCTGGATTATACGGCGTTCCCTTCTTACCGTTCCTATACCCTTGGTTTAAAAATTAACTTTTAATATTCTGACAATGAAATATATATCAATCATATCGCTGCTCCTATTGTGCCTTGCAGTATCCTGTGAAGGGCTGATTGAACCCAAAGTGTATAGCATCCTCACCGACGCCAACGCTTTCCAATCGAAAGACGATGCCATTGCGGCAGTCAATGCAGCGTATTCGAGGCTGAAACAGCCCAGCGGAACGAATGATTCGTGGATGTATTATGCTGGTTTTCAGGTAACGATTACTGACCTCACAACCGATGTCGGGCACGCAGCGTCTGGCGGAGACGTTGGCCTCATGTCCGAGTCCAACTGGGGGCCGGGCAATACCTACCTGGCTTATGCCTGGCAACACCAGTTTAAGCTCGTTTCCGACGTAAATAATGCGCTTTATTATATCCCGAAAATCGCTTCATTGAAGGATGCCGAAAAGACGCAATTTCTAAGCGAGCTAAAATTCTTGCGGTCGCTAGGATATTTTGACTTGACAAATGCATTCGGTCCCGTGCCTTTGATGACGGAAGATTCCGTAGCCAAAAGCGTACAAAGTCCCGACTATGGAGCTCATACCCCCCCAACGGAATTATCAAAAATCAACGAACAGGTCATAGCCGACCTGGAATATGCCGCAAAAAATTTACCGGCGAATTACAGAAGCAACGCGATTTACCCAACCAATGATGTTGGCAGAGCCACAAAGGGTTCGGCGCTGGCATTACTTTGCAAATTGTATATGCGTGAAAAACAGTGGCAAAAAGTGGTTGAGGTTTCCCAGCAGATCATGGACCTGAAACAGTACGCTCTTTACCCTACCTATTCGGGACTTTTTGAAGAAAATAACAAATGGTGTTCCGAAAATATTTTTAGCGCGCTGTCCAACAATCTCGTGGATGGCACCGAAATGATGAACCATTTTGGGCCCATCAACAATAAGCAGGTAACCGACAGGTGGCAGTATTTCGCGATCACGTGGTATTTCTGGAATACATTTGAAAAGAATGACGATCGTCGCGAAATGTTCTTTTATGACTATATCGGCAGTGACGGCCTGCATTATGTACAACCTCCCGCCGGGCAAACCAACCCACCCGCCGGTTATTATTATCTGCCGAACGTGGCGTCGAAAAAATATGCGGACCCCAAAGGGTCAACCACTTACCTGGACGGGCATGTATTCCCGATCATCCGTTATGCGGATATCCTGATGTCCCGCGCCGAAGCTTTGAATGAGTTGAATGGACCCAATGCGGAAAGTATTCAGTTGATCAATCAGGTAAAAGCACGCTCGAAAGCGACATTGCTGGGCGCTGCCGGTACATTCACGAAAGACGGATTGCGTGATCAGATCCTGAAAGAGCGTGGCTGGGAGTTCTTCTTCGAATGCAAACGGCGCGAGGATTTGATCCGTATGGGGAAATATCAATCAGTGGTGAACACCTATCTCTCCTCCATCGGAAAGGCTCCACGTATTGATATCAACAAGCATAAGTATTTTCCCTATCCACAAACACAGGTAGACCTCAACCCAAGCCTAAGCAATAGCGACAGGCAATAACCCTTCAACCGCAGCGGCGGCCGCTGCGCTCAGGGTGACAAAAGATTGTCATGCTGAGCGCAGGGGGGCGCCCGGCGGTCGAAGCACTTTACTATATTTACGCAGACCCACGTCTCTCTTATTTATGAAATGCATTTTCCTCAACTTTCTGATTTTCCTGGCTGGAATGTTCCTGACAGGTTGTGGTGGCTCGGGTATTGAAACGATCAGCCTGAGCGCGCCCGGCAGAAATACATTGAAAGTGAAAATTGATGTAAAAACAACTCATAAAAACAGTCTTCGCATCAACTATTGGACAAAAAGCGACTCGCTTACCAAATACACCACACCAAGTTCTCCCGAAGGTACTGAGCACGCCCTTGTACTTACCAATCTCCGTCCCAGCTCACAATACCTTTATCAGATCATCTCGACAAACGGGGGAGCGGAAACCAGCAGTAAAGTATACGATTTCAAAACGCCCGGTTATCCTGTCTGGATTCAGGATTTCTTCTGGGTGATCGCGCCCGATCCGGCGGTGTTACCACAGACATTCAAAGAAGGTTTTGTGCTCATCGCCCGCCGGGAAACCCCGGGGATTATTTTTATGCTGGATTCAAAGGGTGAGATCCGCTGGTATCATCAGGTGAACGGTACCGGATTTAAAACCACACATTTTACACACAACAAAACCATTTTATCCATTCTCGGAACCGAGGAATATCCGACGAGCTATGGAAATGAAATTCTCGAACTATCCATGACCGGCGATACGCTGCTGCATCTCAAAAAAGGTGAAGGCGATTTCAGAGAAACGGTACACCACGAAATTATCCTGAACCCGAAAAGTGAAATAGTAACGTTGAGCGTGCAGACGAGGATCATGGACCTTACCAGCGTGGGTGGGACGGCAAAAGACACTGTCAAAAGTGACGGAATCATTGTACTCGACAGAAAAGGGAAAAAAGTATGGAGCTGGTCGGTTTTTGACGTACTCGATCCATTGAAAGATCCGAAGATCATGCAGGAGAAGAAAGACTGGATGCATGCCAACAGCGTCAACTTCGATACCGACGGCAATTATCTGGTTTCATTTTACAACAATGGGCAGGTCTGGAAAATCGATGCCAAAACCGGGAAGGTAATCTGGAAATTTGGCAAGAAAGGCGATTTTGTGATCCCCGAGGAAGGTATTTTCGACCAGGGCCATGCGGTACATAAAAACGCAGAAGGAGATCTGATGCTTTTTGATAACGGTACCAGCCGCGAACAAACGCGTACGTTGACATTTAGACTCGACGAAAAAAGCAAAACAGCAGCCGTTACCCGACAAATCATTTTACCCAAAGAAATTTATACCGCCAGAATGGGCAGCGCTTATTTGGTAACAGGCGAAACCATCCTGCAATGCAGCTCCAAAACCAACACAGTAGTACTTACAAACAGAGAAGGACGGTTTTTGTGGATGCTCAAAAGCAGGATCATGCCTTATCGCGCCGAGTTTATCCCGGGCAATCTGGTTGCTCCCTATCTTGTGAACAAATAGCCTATGAAACCCAGCCTGATTTACCTTTTCCTGACATTCCTGAGGATAGGTGCGACGTCGTGGGGTGGATTTATGGCGCTCATTTCCATGATCCAGAAAAGAGTGGTAGAGAAAGACGGGCAGATTGAAAATGAGACTATCCTGGAAGGCATATCGCTGGCGTCGGTACTTCCCGGTCCAATGGCCGTAAATGTAGTATCATTTGTAGGCTACAAACTTGGCGGTGTTAAAGGCGCATTGATAAGCATCTTTGGAGTGCTGCTTCCCTCTTTTGTGCTCATGCTGGTGCTTTCTCATTTGTATTTAGCGTTTGGAGATATCCCGGCCATGAATCATTTTTTCGCGGGAATCCTTCCGGCTGTTGCGGCCGTGATTATCAGCGTTGCCGTTAGCATGGGTGAGAAAAGTATTAAAGGCTGGCCCCAGATATTGATTGCCATTGCCTCCGCATCGATTGCAGCATTTTCGAAGTCCTACCTTACCACTTTGGCGGTGTTGGTAGTGAGCGGTGTGATTGGTTATTTTTACTACGGACAAGCACCACCAGTGAAGACCATTCAGGCAAAAAAGAAAAAACAGCAGGAAACTCAGACTACTGAAACCCCGGGAAGAGCTATCGTCTATTCCATTATTCTCGTTACAGTGATTGCGGCACTCGTTTACTTTTACGAAGGACAAAACGTGATCGTCAATCTGCACCGGCAAATATTACTGACGTTCTCGACGATGAGCCTGACCCAGTTCGGCGGCGGCTACGTGATCATACCAACGATGCAGAAAGTGATAGTCGATGGCATGAAATGGCTTACCAACAAAGAGTTTGTGGATGCCATTGCCATGGGACAAATTACGCCCGGCCCGATCTTTATCAGCGCAACTTTTATCGGATACAAGCTCTCGGGATTTTGGGGCGCATTGAACGCAACCTTGTCGATTTTCCTTCCAACGGCGATCCTGACGATTATTTGTACCCGTTTTTTTAATCAGATCAGCAAATCGGCTGCATTGATTGCGGTTTTCAAAGGTTTGCGCCCGGCTATCATCGGGATGATCGTCTCCGCGGCTTATACGATGATGGCTAATAGCGGATTTACAGTTTTTACGGTGGTTGTTTTTGTCGTGGCCCAGCTTCTGGTTATGCGCTTTAAGGTAGATCCGGTGTACCTCATACCCGCAGCTGGAATTGCAGGATTATTGATTTTATAGCTATGGTTTGTGTTCAAATGATAGGGACCCAGCGGTCGGGTTCCAACCTGTTACGATTGATGTTAAATCAGCTGAAAGGAGTTTCCGCACCGCATCCGCCCCATATCCTGGAAAGGTTTATGCCTTTGCTCCCGGCATATGGCGATTTGGAAAACCCGGAGAATTTCGCCCGGTTGGTTGAAGATGTTTGTCTTCTGGTAGAATATAATCCCGTGCCCTGGCCAGGCATTCTCCTGGACCGGAAAGCGATTATTGAAAGAGTCGAACGTCCCACACTTCCCGAAATAACGCGGATCATTTATGAAATGAAGGCTGAGCATGAAGGTGCGGCGATCTGGATGTGCAAAAGCATGGCAAACATCCGGTACGCCGAAGAACTTGAAAAATATACCGAAAAGCCGCTGTATTTACATTTGTTCAGAGATGGGAGAGATGTAGCGTTGTCTTTTAAAAAGGCGATAGTCGGGGAAAAGCACATCTACCATATTGCCCGCCAATGGAAGCAGGAACAGGAGGCATCCATTAAGTTGAGAGAATCATTGGGTGCCGGGAGAGTGATACAGGTGCGGTATGAGGATTTACTTAGCCAGCCGCAAAGGGTGTTGAGCGAATTATGTAGTTTCATCGGTGCCGAGTATTCGGATGCAGCAATGGAATATTATCAATCTGATGAGTCGAAAGAAACGGCAAACTCCGGTTTGATGTGGCAGAATGTCGTGAAGCCGGTTTTGTCGGATAATCATAACAAATTCCTGAAAGAACTGAGCGAAGAGGACATTCTGATCTTTGAGCAAGTTGCGGGAGATACCCTTGAAAAACTAGGATACAAAAAGCATTTTCCGACAGAAAAGGAACGCGATTTTAGCGAGGAGGAAATTGCTTTATTTTCAGAGAGCAACCTGAAAATGAAGCAGGAAGTCAGGCGGCAGTTAAAACCGGAAGACCTGCTAAAAAGGAAGGCGCAAGAAGAATTACTGCGCTCGGTAAGCAGCCGGATGCCCGTTTTGTAATGGTTAAAAGTTGGGTTTTTGACAGGGTTAATAATGGATATTGATATAAACGAATTGCTGACTATTGCGAGGGAGGCCGGAGAGGCTATTCTGAGAATTTACAACGATCCTGCAAAATCAGATGCGGTAACGTATAAATCGGACCAATCGCCGCTGACACTGGCGGATGAAGCATCCAATGAGGTGATCACGAAACGACTAAAGGATTTCACACCGGACATTCCCGTTTTATCGGAGGAAGGACGGAATATTCCATTTGAAGAACGGAAGCATTGGGATTATTTCTGGTGTGTAGATCCGCTGGACGGGACGAAGGAATTTGTGAAAAGGAATGGAGAGTTCACGGTTAACATTGCATTGATCCACAAAAACAGGCCCATTTTGGGGGTGATTTTTGTGCCCGTTACCGATCTCATGTATTACGCAAGTGAAGCTGACGGCGCATGGAAAATTGATGCAAACGGCGTTAAAACTGCATTGGAAGTGGATAGAAGGGTTTCCGGCTGGACAGCAGTGGGCAGCCGTACGCACAGCGCTCCCGAAGAAGCGGAAATGCTGGCCAGATACCCGGTTGTGAAAAGCGTTTCAGTTGGAAGTTCCTTGAAATTTTGCCTGGTGGCAGAAGGAATAGCACAGATTTACTACCGGCTCGGGCCGACAATGGAATGGGATACCGCAGCCGGGCAGGCTATTTTAACGTATAGTGGGGGTAGTGTTACCACGCCGACGGGTGAACCGTTTTTGTATAATAAAGAATCACTTTTGAACGGAAGTTTCCTTTGTTTGGTCAATCAATCCGCATTTCTAAATGAGACAAAGTAACCTGGACCAGAACGGGCTTGTGATTTGGTTAGAGGGCTTGTCGGGTGCCGGCAAAAGCACCATAGCAACCGGTCTGGAAGAGAAACTGAATGCAAACGGGTTCTTTACTTTTGTAATGGACGGGGATTTGATCAGATCGAACATTAACAAAGACCTGACCTTTACGGAAGCTGATAGATCCGAAAATATCCGCAGGGTCCTGGAAATAAGCAAGATGCTCGTTCAGAAAAAAATCGTGGTTATCTGCTCCTTTATTACACCTCTGCAACGCCAACGCAATCGAAACCGCATCGAACTGGGAGAGAAATATTTTGAGGTTTTTGTCGACTGCCCGGTTGCGATCTGTGAATCCAGGGATGTTAAGGGTTTATATCAAAAAGCAAGGAATAACGAAATAGGCAATTTCACCGGCATCAATGCGGATTTTGAATCACCCACCAGCCCTGACCTGGTCCTGAATTCCGCCACCCAATCACCAGGGCAATGCATAGATCGATTATATGATTTCATTTTTCCGCACATTGTCTGAACAGGGTGAAAATTAGACTTAACCTGACCAAAATGAAAATATCATTTAAGAAAGCAACCGCCTTTTTCTTCGCCTCTTTTGTCACCTTTGGCGCGGATGCGCAGGATGTTTTAAAATATGTAAATCCGAATATCGGTACCGCGCATAGCAGATGGTTCTTTTTTACACCGGCGGCGGTGCCCGGAGGAATGGCTAAACTTGCCCCATCTACCAATGGTCACTATGGTAACGCGAGTGGCTGGGAGGCGGTAGGTTACGATGTCAGGCAAAATACGATCGAAGGGTTTGTACATTTTCATGAATGGCAAGTAGGTGGTGTAAGTTTTATGCCTACCACAGGTCCGTTGAAATTAAATCCCGGGGAGCTAGACAAGCCGGGAAGCGGTTACCGTTCAGCATTCTCCCGCAACAGCGAAGTCGCTCAGCCGGGCTATTATAAGGTGCTACTGGATGATTATCAGATCACCGCGGAACTTACTGCAACCCAAAGGGTCGGATTTCATCGCTACACTTTTCCAAAATCGGATCAGGCCCGCATCATCCTTGATATAGGGCAAACGCAAGGTGAAAGCGGCGCGGTAACCGGCAGTGCAGTCCATATGATCGATGATACCCATTTTGAAGGTCACGTTATTACCTATCCGACTTCAATGGGGCTTACCCCCAACATGGCGGGATGTCCGGGACACTGTCTGAACAGGAAAAGAAGTACGGTTTCATGAATACCGACGCTATATGGGGCGCTTTCTTATCCGGAATGGTACCAGAGGTTTGTAAATACACACCTGCGCATTTACAAGGACCGGGGATGGTTCGGGGACGGCATCGCCCACAGTGAATTCGTTTCCGGAGTGGGTACCAATTTTGTAGGCCTGGCCGTTGCTGCGGCTTACCAGCTGGGCCTGCGGGACTACGATGTAAACCTGGCCTATCAGGCTGTCCGGAAGAACGAGCTTGGCTGGGAAAACCGCTTGAAGGGGTCCGGGAAAATGGATACCAAAGTATTTCTCAAATTAGGCTACGTTCCGCAGGTCGAGAACGGGAGCAATTATGTATCGGATACAACGGGATCCAGTTTTTCGGCCTCCCATACGCTGGAATACAGTTTTAGTGCTTTTGCTGCCGCTCAAATGGCCAGGGGCCTGGGCAATACCGCCGATTATAAGATGTTCATGAATTATTCGAACGGGTGGCGAAAATTGCTTAATCCGGCCAATAAACTTATCCAGCCAAAGACGGAAATCGGCGAATTTATCAAGGATTTTGATCCGTACCAGGCATGGCGCGGCTTTCAGGAAGGCAATGCCAAGCAGTATACCTACTATGTTCCGCACAATCCCGCCGCGCTGATCGGTGCCTTGGGGAACGGGCAGTTTAATGAAACGCTCGACGGGATTTTTAACGACGCTCAGAAAAATGGTTTTGGCGGTGGAAAGTCCATCGATGCATTTGCAGGGATTAACGCGGTTTACAACCACGGTAACCAGCCCAGTTTGCACATTAGCTGGCTGTTTAATTTTTCGCGGCAACCCTGGCTGACGCAAAAATGGACACGCATGATCTGCGATCAATTTTATGGAACTGAACCCATTCACGGTTACGGATATGGCCAGGACGAAGATCAGGGCCAATTGGGATCGTGGTATGTTCTGGCGAGTCTGGGATTATTTGACGTCAAGGGGTTTACCGACCTGCGACCAATTGTCGAATTTGGAAGTCCGGCATTTGAGAAGGCAAGGATAAGTCTTGGCGATAAAAAAGTGTTGGTGATCGAAACAAAGAACAATTCAAAGGAGAATGTGTATGTTCAAAGCCTGACATTCAATGGGCGAAAGATTCAGAACTGCTGGCTGTACCGTGACGAATTGATGAAAGGAGGCAAGCTCGTTTTTACAATGGGTAACGAACCCAATAGGAGCTGGGGGACATCCGTACCCCCTCCGTCCGCACAATGAGGCGTTTAATGAATCAATAGATTTGCATAACATCGAGCTCAATGTGCTGCTCTAAAATAACTTTTGAGAAAAATATATAGACAAACTTGTCTATAATAATAACTGTTGTATCTTTGTGACATGACAAAGAAACTTGGACCGAGGGAGCGGATTCTGGAAACGGCTACGAGGCTGTTTCACAGCCAGGGATATAACAACACGGGGATCAATCAGATCCTTGCAGAGGCGAATGTGGCCAAGGCGAGTCTGTATCAGCATTTTGGGTCGAAGGATGAACTGGGTGTTGTTTACCTGAAAGAGGGCAGGGAAGAGTGGTTTTCAGGCATTGAGCAATGGACGAGTGCCAAAAAGGCTCCCGGGCAGAAGCTCACTGCTTGCTTTGATTTTTTGGAATATGCACTGCAAAAAGACAATTATCTGGGTTGCAAGTTCATTAATATCCTGTCGGAGGTAGGTGGCAATAGTCCGCTGATGTTTAAGGAGATTATCGAGCATAAGGCAAAGCTGAGGCAGTATATGAAGGGTTTTGTGGAGAAGGCATTGGAAGGCGATGGTGGCCTTGACGTCGATTTTGTGGGCGACTCGATCTACCTTTTGTATGAAGGGGCGATCGTAGAATCGAAAATTTACCGGGATACCTGGCCGGTAAAAAAGGCCAGGAAGATGGCAGAGGTGTTATTGAAAAGAATTTAAAATTTTTTTATCTAAAAATAGACAGACTGTTCTGTATAATAATTTAAATATAAAACAATGAAAAGAATAGCGATTAATGGTTTCGGAAGGATAGGCCGGGCAGCCTTGAAAGTAATCACTGCAACGGAAGGGCTCGAAGTAGTGGGTATCAACGATATGATGAGCATCGAGAATGCGGTTTACCTTTTGAAGTATGATAGCGTTTATGGCAAGTACGACCACAATGTAACGGTCGAAGGGAACGACATTCTGGTAGACGGTAAGGCAATCAGGTATTCAACGACCAGGTCTATCGATGATTTGGCTTGGAAGGAGCTCGGAGTGGATGTGGTGATCGAGAGTACGGGCGTATTTACCAACTACGCCGATTCGGAAAAGCATATCAAAGCGGGTGCACGCTTTGTGGTCATTTCGGGTCCTACCAAGGATACGCCTACGATCGTTCATGGCGTCAATACCGAAGAAGGAAAAACGTCGATCTTCTCCTGCGCGAGCTGTACTACCAATAATATCAGCCCGATTATCGAAATCCTGGGCCGCAGGATCGGCATTAAAAAGGCCATTCTGAACACCACGCACGCATACACAGCCTCGCAAGCGCTGGTAGATGCTCCCTCGAAGAAAGAACCGCGCATGGGCAGGGCAGCAGGCATTAACCTGGCACCGGCTGCAACCGGCGCGGCCATTGCCACAACCAAAGCATTGCCGCAATATGCCGGCAAATTCGATGGCGTTGCCGTGCGCGTCCCTGTTCCGGTAGGTTCCATTTCCGACATTACATTTATCGCCGAACGGCCGACGAGCGCGGAGGAGATCAATGCAATCCTGACGGAAGAGGCTGCTTCTGCAAGATATGAAAAGGTGGTGGCTGTAACAGACGAGCCGCTCGTTTCAACCGATATTAAGCAGAGCCCCTATGCCGCGGTAGTCGATCTGGAAATGACCCGTGTGGTCGATGGCGATCTGGTGAAAGTGATGGCCTGGTACGACAATGAATGGGGCTTTACGAATCAAATGATCCGGCAAATAGCGGAACTTGGCTAGCCACCCCGACGGTTTTCGAATTATCACAAATTTAACACAACAGTATATAGCATGGAGCAAAAACCCCCATTCCCGCCATTTACATTGGAAACTGCACTTCAAAAAGTGCAACTGGCCGAAGACGCCTGGAATAGCCAGGACCCTGTGCGTGTATCGCTCGCGTATACGAAGGACACCGAATGGCGAAACCGTTCGGAGTTTATCAATGGCCGTGAGGATGTGGTTCGGTTCCTTACCGCCAAATGGCGCAAAGAGCTGGATTACAAGCTCAAAAAGGAACTCTGGGCATTTACCGATAACCGGATCGCGGTAAGATTCGAGTACGAATACCACGATGCAGCGGGGCAATGGTACCGTGCCTATGGAAACGAAAACTGGGAGTTCAACGGGCATGGGCTCATGCAACGCCGGTATGCAAGTATCAACGACCTGCCAATCAGCGAAGCCGAGAGGAGATTGTAACTGCATGATAAAGATCAACTAAGAGCGGTTGTGACGGCTCATGACAAATCTCATGGGTTGTTAGCAGATGGTCGATGGTTTTCTCGTGCGGCATGTTTTTTGATAACCGTTGAATTTACCAGTCGAAGCGGCTTAATAGCCTGGCCGAATCCGAACAACGGTAAATTCAACGTTCAATTTTATGTGGAGCCAGGGCAGACCCCCGGAACTTACTTTACAACAGTAGCCTCCAACTCCACTGACAACGTTTCAAAAAGCGATTTCACTTCAAAGAAGGTTGTTGCTTGTTTGATTTCGTTTTTCGCAACCCAATCACCGAACGTACCGAAGCATTTGAAGAATTCCTCCTGATTGGTCGTGTAAACATTTAGCCGGACAATGTTTTTGCATTCGTAGCCAGCTTCGCTGATGACCTTTTCTAGGTTACTTATCGCGATCAGCAGCTGCGTTTGCATATCTGCCGAGCTCGATGTACCATCAGCATGTACGGCTGCTTGTCCGGCACAGTACAGCGTGCTTTCAACGTGCTTCACTTCTATACCCTGCGCATAGTGGCGCTCGTTCTGCCATTGCCAGGGATTGATGACTATCTTTTCCATTTTTGCTTCAGTTGATTTCTATGCAAACCTACTGAGGGCGCGGGAAATCATCCCGTGAGGTACCTCACGACTTTGCTGTGAGGTACCTCACACTAAAAGCTCATCCTGCTGAGTGTTTCTCTGGAAACGCCCAGATAAGCCGCCAGTTGCGTTTTGGGAAGACGTTGCAGTAATGAAGGATGCTGCGCCGCGAGTTGTTCATAGCGTTGTTGCGCGCTGGAAGTCATCAACGAAAGAATGCGGCGTTGGGATGCCAGGAAGCCGGCAATCACCTTTTCCAGAAAGAAGCGCTCGATTTTTGGCAGACCGGTACGTAGGGCATTGAAGTCGTCCAATGACAGGCAAAGCGCTTCGGTGTCTTCGAGGCATTCCATGGAGAGTGTAGCCCTGGTGCGGGTGTAGTATGCCTGAAAGTCGTTGTCCCACCAGTCTTGCATCGCGAAGGCCAAAATATGTTGCTTATCGGTGGTCTCGTCGGTATATACCAGCTTGGTCAAACCTGAAAGCAGGAAATAGTTATAAGGCACGGGCTCGCCTTGCTGTACCATAAACTGGTGTTTCTTGAATTTCTTAAAAATAAAATGCTTTTCAACAAACGCGAATTCTTCGTCAGTCAAAAGCACCAGCTTCTCGATATGTTGCCGCAGATTTGATTCCATTCTCTGGGGATTTCAATTAAAGAGCTATGCTCCGGTGATCTTTTTGTGATGACCGGGCTTGTCCAAAAAGGGAATTTATTTGGTATGCTGTCCCAATCCCCGGATTTGTTTCAAATTTGTAGGGACCACGGCGCTGATACTCCCGCGCTACCTTTTTATCACAAATTTCCGGTTAGTGCTTTCGCCATGGATATCCGTCACCTTGACAATATACACTCCGGCGGCGAGGGAAGAAATATCTGCTTCGCTTTTGCTCGCGTTTTCAAACCTTTTTTCCTGTACGACCTTTCCAGTTACGCTTAATATCTGGTAATTCCTGAGGGGTACTTCGTTTTGGAAAACAATTTGGTCGAATGCCGGATTAGGGAAAATTCGCAGACCGCCCGGGCTGGTGAAATTCACCGATACTATCTTTGAATACGTGTAGGTTTCATCCGAATCGACCATTTTGAGCCGGTAAAGATTTTCGCCATGAACCGGGTTTTCGTGCCGGTAAGAATATTTTTTGGCTGTATTACTGGTGCCAGCTGAGCCTATTTTATGCAATGTTGCCCAGTTTTTTCCATCTGTTCCGTGCTGAACTTCGAAGTGATCGCTGTTGACTTCGTCCGAAGTTTGCCAGTTTAAGTCTACTACTTTTTCATTCAACCTTGCGGAAAAATCGACGAGTGTTACCGGGAATGCTATCGCGTTATCCATCGTGATGAAAAAACCGGAAAAGCCGGAAGCCCAAAAGTTAATCCGCCAGCAGTCCAGCTCTTTGTCCCAGATTACTTTCGTTTCGGGATCAGCCAAATAGTCGGTGACCGCTCCCCCGGAATAATTACCGGGAGTTGCGGGTTGCGACAACGGCAGCCCGTGTGCCTGCCAAACCCTCAGGTTCGAAAACTTTTCCAGTTCCTCGGTCGAGTTGTTCGACGGCAATTTGACACTACTGTGTTCGTTAAAGGCATCAAACTCGGCTTGGGTGAAGTAGAGGCCGACTTGGTATTTGGCAGTGGGGGCAATGGCCTGGACAGGTTCAAAATCATAATGTCGCTGCAAATATGGCTGGCCCTTATACACACCAACTTGGGGCTCGACATTCACCTTTACAGTTATTTCCTTCCCTGAAAAGGACTCTTTATAGTTATATAAGGTTGAGAAGTAAGCAATTTGTTGACAGTCCTTTGACACCGAAGTATAAAGAGAGTTGGGAAATACGAAGGTCTGTGACGAGCTGGTAGCAGCGACAGCTGTAGGTAGATTTACTTTGTAATCGATACTGGCATACTGAGTACTGCAGCCATCCTCATGCCAGGCGAGGAAAGACGTATTTCTGTCGTCCACCGTCGATGAAATATTGGGACCAGTCCCCAGGCGGCGGCCATTTCCCGATGCGCTTTTCTGCCATTCTACCAATCCGGTGTTAATTCCTACGCCCGTTGCCGTAAGATTGACTTTTGTCCACGGACAAAGAGTATCGGATGGATCAGTTTCGGCAAGGATTGTCAATGATCCCGAAGCACCGTTGGGGTAAATGGTAAATCTTTTACCGCCCAGGCTTTCAATACCTCCCACGGTGCAGGTAGCACAAATAGACCGTGGAGTGGTCATCGGGGATAGTACCAGGGCTGTTAAACCGTTATATTCAGGCATGTAACTTTTTATTTGATAGTTACCCTGCTGGTTAATATAATACCATTTGATTGTTCCGGGACAGCCGGAGGCAGTAATTGTTATGGGCACATCCTTACCAGCGCAAATTGGAAGTCCTGTGAGAACAGGCTCGGGGGACACTGTTTGCGCAGGAAGCACTGTCACTGTCACCACAGCTTTATATTCGCTGGACGCGTCTTCCGCAAAAATGTAAATAACAGTTCTTGGCTCAATTCCTGAATTCTGCAATGTAACCAACGATTCTCTGTCGCCCCCGGCGGTAGGTAACCCTTCGCCAAACCAAAAAAAAGGACTAATTCCGCCTGGGCCTCCCGCGAATCCACTCAGTCTTATGCTCTGACCGGCATATACCGTTGGAGCATTCGGATTAGGAAACGCAACGCCGGATGTGGGTTCAAGAGCTCTCGCATAAGTAATGGTTCCAAACGCGTGGGATGTGAGAGGGACAATGAATACGATGAGAATAAGAAGAGCTGTTTTCATGTATGTATAGATTGTTTATTTCTTCTAATTTATAATAAAATTTCAATAATATAACTGCTTGTAACTTATTAGTTATCTGACGGTTATTATTAAACAAGGGGACGGCGGCTGGAAGTCTTGGAACGTAGCCCCGGTACTTTCCGGTAGTGCACTCGTCTGCCCAAAGGTGTATGTTTCCTGGCTTGCTAAAAATCAGAAAAGTATTTCCGCGGACTTCGGATTCAGGTTAATTTGCAGTAAAAAACCGGCATGCAACTCGACATTCATCATCAAACTATCCTCGATTACCTGACACTGACCGATAAACCTATCTTTCTGACAGGAAGAGCGGGAACAGGTAAGACAACTTTTTTGCAACATATCCGTCTGAACCTGGCCAAAGAAATGGTCGTCGTCGCTCCGACGGCCGTGGCGGCCATTAATGCGGGAGGCGTTACGATACATTCTTTTTTCCAGGTTCCGCTGGGCCCGTTAACGCCTGGCGTACGCGGAAAGAGCCAGCCACAGCCAGCCATACGGTCTGTGAACCCGGAGAAAGAGAAAATGCTTCGGCGAATGCAGCTACTAATCATCGATGAGATCAGTATGGTGCGCGCCGACACGCTGGACTACATAGACGCCCTTCTCAGGCTTACGAGGGCATCGGCAAGGCCCTTCGGAGGAGTGCAGTTGCTGATGATCGGCGATCCTTACCAGTTGCCGCCAGTTGCCAACAACGACTGGGATTTGCTAAGCCGCTTCTATAAAAGCCCGTATTTCTTTGATAGTCTGGTTTGGGGCTTGTCAGGCTTTCTGACCTTTGAGCTGTCGCGCGTTTACCGTCAGAGCGATCCGGTGTTTATCGACATCCTCAACAATGTCAGAAATGGTGAGGTAACAGAAAAGACGCTTTCTACACTTAATGCACGGTACATTTCCCGGCCGGATTCAGAGCTATCCGAATACGTTACACTTTCCACTCATAACCAAAAGGTCAAGGAGATCAATCAGCAGTGGCTCGACGCGTTGCAGGCTCCCGAACATCTCTTCAGTGCGACTATCTCCGCCGATTTTCCTTCCGAGGCATATCCGGCCGAGAAGGAACTGGTCCTAAAAGAAGGAGCTCATGTGATGTTTATTAAAAACGACAGCTCTGGTAAAAAGCAATACTACAACGGGCGGGCCGCGCGGGTCTCGCGGATCGACAACGGGCGTGTTCATGTCACATTTATAGATGATGGCTCCGACTTTGTTGTAAGTGCGGAAATCTGGCAGAATGTGAAATATGCTTTGTCGGAGACCGAGGGGAAAATCAGCGAATCCAGCGCGGGGACATTCACGCAGTTGCCGTTGAGACTGTCCTGGGCCGTAACTATTCATAAAAGCCAGGGCCTGACCTTCGACAAGCTGGTGGTCGACGTCCGCACCGCATTTGCGCCCGGGCAGGTGTATGTGGCCCTGAGCCGATGCCGCTCGCTGGATGGGCTTGTGCTGCTTCAACCGGTCGGTTCAGCCAGTGTTATGGTGGCCCCCGCAGTGAAAGCATTTATGCAAAATGCCTCGATTAACGCGTACGATGGCTCGGGCCTGGCTGCGCAGCGGCATGACAGTCTAAGGGAAGCGGTGATAGACCTGTTCGATTTTTCAATCCTGGCGGAGTCCTGGGAACAGGTGTCAGGGTTTATCAGAGGAAATGAGCTGCTTGATGGGCTTGTCCGGCAGAGGACCGACGCCGTATCGAAATGGATTAATATTGATTTAATAAAGGTCTCAGCCAGCTTTCGCAGGCAAGAGTTATTGGCGCTCCTGGATTCTTCGCAGGGGCGGAGCGCACCAGCCTTGCCCGAAAGACTGACCAAGGCCATCGGCTATTTCTTTTTCAAACTCAATGAAGTCATGCAGGAAATAGGCGAATTGCTCGCTCAATGCGACCGGCGCGCACTGGACCCTGACTTCCATTTGTCCGCGGCGCGGCTAAGGCACTGCATCGGGCTGAAAACGGGAATCTTTTTGATGTTGCCCGAAACCAGGAGCCTCGATGAATTGGTTTCGACGGCTGCAAAGGCGCTGAGCGATTATCGGTCTGATAAAAGCGAGACCAGGCCGGTGGCGAGCGGCAAAAAGCAGCCAAAAGTCGATGCGGCGCTCTTCGATAAATTGCTTGAATGGCGCGCCGGTATTGCCGGTCAGCGAAACGTACAGCCATATACGATCGTGTCGGATGCCGTCTTAACGCAGGTGGCGCAGAAAATGCCGGGCACATTGACCCAATTATCCCAAATCAAAAATTTCGGACAAGCGAAAGCCGCGGATTTCGGGCGGGATATTATTCGCATTATTCTGGCAAGTAATGGGACCAGTCAGCTTTTTTAGTGCTGACAGGCTTTTGGCTGGAAACTGTTATTGTTGAAAATAACAAAACTGCATCTGTTATTGCGGCGTTTCGTTCTTCAATTTTGTAACGAACAGAAACAGTAACCAAGCAATGCATTCGAATATGGAACACATTTACATCGTCGGTTTGGGGGCGATCAGCAGGGCGCTGGCGGTTTTTCTTAGATTGTCCGGCAAAAGGGTTACGATTATCAGAGGTAGCCTCAACGACGGAAGCTATAAATCAGCCCATTTTTCAGCGCGGATGCCGGATGGAACGGTGTTGGAAGCCGAGGTTACCGTGGCCGCTTTAAACACATTTTCAGCGATCGATGGGATCATTGTGGTGGCGAGCAAGTCTTACGCAAACAAACAACTTGCCATTGACTTGAAAGAAAAGATCGGCAATTCTCCTATTGTGCTTTTGCAAAACGGTTTGGGTATAGAGCAGCCTTTCGTGGAGCAGAACTTTCAGGAAATATACCGAGCCGTTCTTTTCGTGACCAGCCAGGTGATAGACGATGCGACTGTCCAGTTCAGGCCTGTCGCTGCCTGTCCCGTCGGTATTGAACGCGGGAGCATGGAAAACCTCAGTAAAATCGTAAGCCAGCTGACCACACCACAATTTATTTTCGAAACCAAAGCGCATCTGAAGAACATTATCTGGAAAAAGGCCATCATCAACTGTGTGTTCAATTCTGTATGCCCTTTATTGGAAGTTGACAACGGCATTTTTTCCCGCAGCCCGCACGCAATGCAAATCGCACGCAGGATTATTTCGGAATGCCTTTCCATTGCACATCACAAAGAAATATGGCTAGTTCAAAAAGACATCGAAGACAGTTTGCTGGAAATCAGCTTTGCCTCAGACGGCCAGCTGATTTCGACTTTGCAGGACATTCGCCGCCAGCGGAATACCGAGATTGATACTTTGAACCTGGAAATCGCGCGGATGGCCGAAGGGCTGGGCAAAAGCGAAGCGGTGCGCGAAACCAAGCTGCTGGGAGAGCTGACGAAAATGAAAGCTCAAATCTGCCTTTCCGGCCGATAGAATAATTGTACAGGCTACAATTATTATTAAAATAATTCTGATATTTACAAAATTATTCCTAAAACCAACCGAGACACAACGACACAGGCCAGGCTCTTGCCTTAGGGACAGGTATGCACCTGAATTTAGCAGGCCAGGAGCCTTTCCCGGATTGCAGCGATGATAATTTTAAAGGATATTTCAACAGGATGTCTGAGCAGGAGAAAGAATTGTGGAAAGCTTTTCAAGGCGGCAGCAAGGATGCCTTTGAAGAGATCTTGCGTATTTTTTATCGTCCTATGTTCGATTATGGTTTTAGGTTTCAAAGGGATCACGACCAGCTGAGTGACGACATTCACGACCTGTTTTTAAGCCTGTGGGACCGCCGCGCATTCCTGACGCCGACCACCAATTTGAAACTCTATCTGTTCAGCGCATTGCGGAACCAGATATGGCGGGCGAAGAAAAGACTGTCGTTGACCCAAGAGCTTCCGGACGAGGAGGATGACAGCCCTTTTGAGGAAACCGACGATGCGGAAACCCGGATTATCCGCGTGGAAGTGACCGAGCAGCAACTTTCCAGGATCGACTTTGTCATGTTAAAGCTCACGAAACGCCAGCAGGAAATTCTGCACCTGCGTTTTTTTGAGAACCTGTCTAATTCCCAGATAGCCGAGGTGCTAAACATTTCGGAGCCTGCGGTATATAATCTGCTGTCCCTCTCGCTCAAACTTTTCCGCAGCTACTGGAAGACCTGTTTCAATGCTTTACTGTTTTTATTGTTGATTTGTAAGTTTTTTAATATCAGCTAGTTACTTTAATTCTGTGATTTTGTCGTAAAATAATTCATATTTTTTGATGAGATAATAACACAACGTTTACCATATGAGTACAAGCAATTCCTAATTGTGCTTAGATATGGATAAATATAATCATTACAATATTGATTTTTTTCTCGCGGATGACCAGTTTGTGGAATGGGTGCATTCGGGGGAACCCATTCAGGGAACGCGCTGGGAAATGCTGATGAACTCGGATCCCGCCGCCAGGGCCGAAATGGAACAAGCCAGGCTGCTGATCCTGGAATGGAAACACCTGCCGTCGCAACTTTCGGATCAAAAGCTTTCGGATAACATCCAGCGGATCATGACGAGCGTCGATGTACGGGACGAAATCAGCACACCTTTTTATGCTGCATTTGGTATTTGGTATAAAATCGCTGCCGTTTTGTTGCTCACCGTTGGGTTGGCATGGCTGCTGACAAGGAAAAATAGCAGCACAAAGGATTACACTTACGAGAAACTTACGGCAGGATCCGGATCAGAGCTGGTTGAAATTGCAAACGACCGCAATGCCGACCATGAGGTCGCGCTTCCCGACGGTAGTAAGATAACACTCTCGAAAGGCAGCCGGATCAGTTATTCGAAACACTTGCTGGGTGACTCCACCCGGGATGTCTATTTGAAGGGAGACGCTTTCTTTTCGGTAGCGAAGGATAAAAAACACCCCTTTCTGGTTTACACCGGCGGACTCGTAACGCGTGTGGTGGGTACGAGTTTTAAGATTTCCTCCCGCGGCGCCGATGTTTCCGTGGCTGTGAAATCGGGCAAGGTTGCCGTGTACAGGATGCAGGAATCTGAAAATGATCAAAAAGAAGGCCTTTTGCTGGTACCAAACCAGAAGGCGGAGTATATCAGTGAAAAGAACTTGATTTCTAAAAAACTGGTGGAAAATCCGGTCGTTCTGCAGGGCCAGGAGGAAACACTTAGCTTCGACTACGTAGAATTGCCCGTCTCCAAAATATTCGAATCGCTGGAAAAAGCGTACGGGATCAGGATTATTTACGACGCAGAGACTTTCGGCAACTGCAATATTACTATTCCATTCAGGGAAGAGCCTTTTTTTACCAAACTCGACATCATTTGCCGGACTATACAGGCCAAATATGTCGTCTCGGGTAACGAAGTGGTGATTTCAGGAGCAGGCTGCAACTAAGACCTTGTTCAACTAAATCAATTGGATATGCAAATAAAAACTACTTAAAAAAAGCCGGCGATGTGTCCAGCATCACCGACTATGTTTAACTCCCCATTTTCTCGCGTTCAACGAAGCTCTCAGGAAAGAGTCAGGGGAAGGTTTTATCTAAAAGTTTCAAAAACCCGTGTCAAATTATGAAAAAAAGAATTTGGTGGCATCACTGTGCCTATTTAATTATGAAAATCAGCGTCCCGTTCGTGTTGATACTGTTGCTGGCAGGGATGAGCCACGCAAGAACTGGCCTTGCGCAGGAAATGCTTAACCGAAAGGTGAGTATTGAGGCAGAAAACATGGAGCTTAAAGTCGTCCTGAACAAGATATCGAAATCCACAAAGGTCCGTTTCTCCTATGTGGTCGGTGTGGTGAGTAACCGAAAGGTGAGTATCTCGGTCAAAAACGGAAGATTGGAGGAAGTGCTGGAAAGGCTGCTTGTACCGCTACGTATATGGTATTCCGTTGCCGATGATTTTATCATTTTAAGTAAAGAACCTGATCCCGCACCGTTAAAAACGGGGTCGCATGAAATGGATGCTTCCCAATCGTCCGAATACCGGGCCACGGTTTCCGAAAGGTCGGTTTCGGGGCAGGTCCAGGCCGAAAACGGGGAGAAATTACCGGGTGTCAATATCACGATAAAGGGAACCACTACCGGTACTTCTACGGATGCCAACGGCCATTACTCGCTGGTTGTGCCCATGGATAATGCTGTTTTGGTATTCTCATTCGTGGGGTTCGCATCGCAGCAAATACAGGTAGACGGCCGGTCGAAAATCGATGTAACGCTGCTGGTCGACAATAAGGCACTGGAAGAGGTGGTAGTGGTTGGGTATGGTGAGCAAAAGAAGGAAACATTGACCGGCGCCGTTTCTTCAATCGATTCGAAAGTTTTTCAGGATCGCGGCGTCGTTTCGAATCCGTTGGCTGCCTTGCAAGGACAGGTACCGGGTGTGATTGTGACCCGCAGCTCGGCAGCGCCGGGGCAGGAGGGCTGGAATTTCCAGATCAGGGGCGCCGCTTCTTCCAATGGCTCCGAACCTTTGATTATTGTAGATGGCATTCCCCTCGTCAATTCAAGCGCATTGAACTCCATTAATCCACAGGATATAGACAATATCTCCTTTTTGAAAGACGCCTCGGCGGCGATTTATGGCGCGCGTGCGGCAGGAGGTGTAGTGTTGGTCACTACCAAAAGGGCTAAGTCAGGGAAAGCGACCATCCAGTACAATGGCTCGGTATCGCAAAAAAGGATGGGTTTACGGCCTTCCTTTCTGAATGGGGACCAATATGGTAAATATTTGCTGGAAGCTATCTCCAATGCCTCCACAGGCGGAGTGCCGGACGAAAACTGGATTTGGACCAAGTACGCCAGGGCGTGGATCAACAGACCTGCCAGCGGGTACATCGATAAAAATACCCCCGAATATATTGCGGGCGGTGAAACGATCGGATTTACGGATGTTAAAGATTATACGTTCTTCGATACCAATCCGATCGATCTTTTGTGGGGAAACGGCCGGGCTGTCTCCAACCAGCATGACCTGAGCCTGGCTGCCCGCAATGAAAACCTGGGCTACCGGTTGTCTTTTGGTTATCTCAATGACGGCAGTATGCTCAAATGGGGCGAAAATTCCAGCAAACGCTACAATACCCGTCTGGCTTTCGATTACACTTTTTCTCCGCGTTTTAAACTGGAAACCAATATCTCGCTCGAAAAAAACGACGTGATCGTACCAAGTCGTCAGGGGGAAATCAACTTCGGTTCGCAGCCCGGATTCCCGGTAGCGACCGTCAATGGCAAGCCGTACGCATGGGGCACGCAGCCCGCCCGGAACTGGCTGCTCGAATTGGGCGGAGAGAATAAGACCCTGAACAACCGGGTGTTTGTGAATACGAAACTGGAATTCAATGTCGCCAAAGATCTGAACCTCGTTGCGCAGGCCGGGTACAACTGGGCAGCGACGGAGGGCAAGAACCAGTACAAATACATTTCGGAGATCTATAACTATACGGAAAGCTACCAGTATCAGGCCAATCCTTCACAGGCGCAATCCTGGTACGAGCGCTCGCTGAGAAAGGATGCCTATTTCAATACCAATGCTTTTCTGGAATACAAGAAGGTGTTGAACAACAGCCATAATATCAGCGTGTTGGCAGGAGGTAATTATGAACGGGATGAATTCAACTATTTTTCCAGCCGCACAGGATACCTGGCAAGCAACGATGTGCCTGCGCTTGGCCTGAGCCTGGGCGACAACACCACCCGCTCTAACGTCGAAGTGGGTAACCACTGGGCGATCGCATCCGCATTCGGCCGTTTCAATTACTCTTTTAAGGATAAATACCTGTTCGAAGCGAATGCCCGCTATGATGGCTCTTCCAAATTCGACGCAGCCAACCGGTGGAAATTCTACTCGGGAGTTTCGGCTGGATGGCGGATCACCCAGGAAAATTTCATGAAGGATATCAAGCTTTTGGATGAACTGAAACTGCGCGGGTCCATTGGTACCGTGGGAAACCAAACCGGGATCGGGCTTTATGACTATATCCAGCTGACGAACCTCAGCAACGCAGGAGCTATCCTGGGAGGCTATACCTCACGCTCGGTTACCGCCGCGCCCTCGGACACCCTCGTAAGCCTGAACCGGACCTGGGAAACCATCCGCAACTCCAATATCGGTGTCGACTTTGCATTGCTCAACCACAGGCTGACCGGTAGTTTCGATTATTTCTGGAAAAAGAACAAGAATATGCTGCTGCCCCAAACCTACGCCGCTGTGCTGGGTGCCGTAGCCCCGACAGCCAACATTGGCCAGCTGAAAGTGTGGGGATGGGAAATGTCCCTGGGCTGGCGCGATAAGATCGGAAGCGTTTCCTACCACATCAACGGTACCCTTACCGACAATAGCAACAAACTCGTGAATTACGGCGGAAATAATATCGTTGCTGCCGGTAAAAACAAAATCGAAGGATATGCGCTGGATTCTTACTTCGGATTGAAATATGCTGGCCGTATTCAAACGGATGATGAAGCAGCGGCTTATGCAGGGCTCGTGCCGGGAAGCAGTATTACGAACATGCCGGGAGCTACGCAGATGATCAGGGGAATCAATATGTACCAGGATATCAACGGCGACGGCAAGCTGACCAACGCCGGGGCCAACCAGTACCTGCTCGGGAAAAAAGACGCGAGCGGCAAACCAGTCGCGGATGGCGACGTAGTTTATCTCGGCAGGAGCGACCCCCGCTATGTTTTTGCCTTCAATATGGGTGCCGAATGGAAGGGCTTTGATTTCTCTGCGGTCTTTCAAGGGGTAGGACAACGAAAGATCTACCGTCGCTCCGACTGGAGTACACCCTTCGGTACGATCTGGCAAGGCCATGCCGACTGGTGGGTGGGCAAAACCTGGACGCCCGAAAACACAAACGCTGAATTACCAATCCTGACCACGGCCACCAACAAGGGATTCGGGAACTATGCCAGCTACAATTATCAGATCTCAAACTGGTCCATGCAAAACGGGGCTTATGTGAGATTAAAGAATATCGTGCTCGGCTACACGCTTCCCCAGCCACTGACCAGACGGGCGAAAATTGAAAAACTGCGGGTGTATTTTTCAGGTAGCGACCTCTGGGAGCTGACCAAGGTAAAGGATAAGTGGGACCCGGAACAGACCGACAGAGTCGACGGCGGGGCGCAACGCTACCCATTCTACCGGCTGTTGACTTTTGGTGTAAACGTTACATTCTAATCCGAGAAACTGAAATATGAAAAAGCAACTATATAACCACCTGATCATTGCATTGGTGACGGCTGCATGCATTGTAGTACCCTCGGGCTGCAAGGATGCCCTGGACCTGCAACCGCTCGACCGTGTGTCGGACGTTTCCTTCTGGCAGGAGGCTACGGAGTTTAAACTGGCGACTAACAAATTCTATGACTACTTGCGCTCCTTTAACAACGGTAACGGGGATGGGCACAGCGGGTCCGATCTGGGCGCCGACCGGGGCTCTTTTGCAAGAGGCACCAATACGATCGTTTCCAATGACGGCAACTATAACGATGCCTACAAATGGATACACAACATCAATTACATGTTGGAAAAAGCAAAAGACTTCAAAAGCCCGGATCAGATCAAGACCTATGTGGCTGAGGCGAAATTCTTTCGTGCATATGTTTATTTTGACAAACTGCTTACTTCCTACGGAGGCGTAATCCTGATCAAAAATGTGCTTACCACGGAATCTCCCGAGTTGAAGGCCGCACGCAGCACCCGCGACGAAACCATCGATTTCATTATCCAGGACCTGGAAGAAGCGATTGCGGACCTGCCTTTGGAAAGCGATATTACGGCCGTCGATAAAGGGCGTGTGAGCAAAGGTGCGGCACAGGCCTTCTTGGGAAGGGTGTGCTTATACGAAGGCACGTGGTTGAAGTTCAGGAACCAAAATGCCACAAGAGCCAATGCATTGCTGGATAAATCGATCAGCAATAGTAATGCGGTGATTACCAGCAATGCTTACTCGCTGTTCAAGCCACAAGCTTTGGGCGATTCAGCACTGAAATACTTGTTTATTCTTGAAAACCAGAAATCTAATCCTGCCAATATCACCAAGTCTGCCAACCAGGAGTACATTCTGGCGGTTCGTTATGAGTCGAACAACCTGCTCAAAACGATCCCTAACCAGATTTCTTTCGGAGCATTGGGGGCAGATATGAGCCGCGTTATGGCAGATATGTACCTGTCCGCTGACGGTTTGCCGATCGGTAAAACGAAGCTGCCGTTCAGTCGCGCCACGCTGAAATCCGAATTTGCCAACCGCGACAACCGGATGCGCTACTTTATGATGGTGCCCGGTTACCGGTACTGGCAAAATGCCACGAACTGGCATATCAACTGGGACTGGAGTGCCACCGATTTAAAGAATGCACGCCTGCCCCACGATCCATGGAGCAATGATATAACGGGTTACAGCAACCAGCAATGGGCGGCAGAAAGGCAAGTCCCTAACTCGCAGGAAGGATACGACTACCCGGTCATCCGTTTGGCAGAGGTGTATCTCAATTATGCAGAAGCCGTGTACGAAAGGACCGGATCCATCAGTGATGAGGATCTGGATAAGTCCCTTAACCTGGTCCGCAGCCGCGTAAACAGCACCATGCCGAAGCTCAGCAATGCCTTTGCTACCGCCAACGGATTGAAAATGCAGGAAGAAATACGCCGCGAGCGAGCTGTGGAATTGCAGGGGGACGGCCTTCGGATGGACGATCTGAAGCGTTGGTATATTGCGCACACCGAATTGGCCAAGCCTGTCCTTGGCGTTCGTTGGGCTGGTACCGAATACGCCACCAAATACACGACCAACCCCCCGGCGTTGACGGCCGAAGGCGACGTGATCGCCGATCCGGTTAATGAGCGTAAATTCACCGAGAAAAATTACCTGATCCCGCTGCCTACAAACCAGTTACAGCTGAACCCTAATCTGGTTCAAAATCCCGGCTGGTAATAACCGCTTCCCTCGCTTCGAAAATTATAGTACCAAGGATACCTTCCTGACGGGGTTGGCGGATATTCCATCGCCAATCCCGTCACACCGATCACCATTTCAACACCTCCTTCGATAACTGAGATGAGCGTAATATGTTAAATTTTACTATCTAAATGTATGACTATGAGCATTGTAAAATTACCTCATGCAAGAACACTACTTACCTTCATTTGGATGTGCTTCTGGTTGTTGGGCGGGGCGCGATCGACAGCGCAGGCCCAGACGTTTACACACCCCGGTGGTTTACACACGCAGGCAGATCTCGACCGGATGAAAACGAAGGTGGCTGCCGGTGAACATCCCTGGATCGACAGTTGGAATAAACTCATTACAGATCCGCAGGCACAGAACACCTATGCGCCCGCCGCAAGGGCAAATATGGGTTCCAGCCGCCAGCGGGCCGATGCCGACGCGCATGCCGCCTACCTTAATGCGCTTCGCTGGTACATTTCCGGCGACACCACCTATGCCGAATGTGCGGTACGGATCTGTAATGCATGGTCTTCGGCGGTGAACCAGGTTCCCACCGGTACGGATATTCCCGGTTTGAGTGGTATCCCTATTTTTGATTTTGGAATGGCGGCCGAATTGCTGCGCATTTATCCCGGATGGGCCCCGACGGATTTTTCGCGCTTTAAAAATATGATGCTCACCTATTTTTATCCGGTAGCCCATAATTTTCTTGTAAACCACAATGGGTCCTGTATCAGCAACTACTGGTCCAACTGGGACATCAGTAACATAGGCGCCATTCTGGCGATGGGGGTGCTCTGCGATGATCAGGCCAAATACGACGAGGCCGTGGATTATTTTAAAAACGGCGCAGGAATGGGAAGCATCATGAATACGATTCCCTATGTACACGCGGGCAATCTCGGGCAGTGGCAGGAAAGCGGACGGGACCAGGAACATGCACAGCTTGCGGTAGGAATGCTGGCGTCTGTATGTGAGATCGCCTGGAACCAGGGGCTCGACTTGTACGGCTATGACAACAGCCGTTTGTTGGCTGGGGCAGAATATGTGGCGCGAACCAATTTGTCGTTGCCGGTCCCTTATACCGCCTACAATAATTGCCAGAATGCAAACCAGCTTTGGGTTTCGATTAATGGAATGGGCCGGCTGGATGATCGTCCCGTTTGGGAAATGATCTACAACCATTATGTGGTACGCAAAGGGTTAAGCGCTCCCAATGTAAAGTCAATGGCCCAATTGGTAAGGCCTGAACACGGGAGTGCCGACCATTTTGGTTACGGCACTTTGGCATTCACGCGGACCGCAGCCGCTTCGCCTTACCCGCCTTCGCCGGCTCCTCCTGTGCCCGCAGGGCTGAGTGCAACGGCTGGTGTGGGCCGGGTATTCCTGAAATGGACACCCGCAAATGAGGCCACTACCCAGGGATACAACATACTGCGTTCTACCACGAGCGGAGGACCCTACACCTCCATTGCCTCCTGGAAAGAGAACACCTATCCGGAATATACGGACGGCACGGTGGTCAATGGTACAACCTATTATTACGTAATATCTGCCAATAACCAGTCGGGCACCAGTGGTGTTTCGGCTCAAACTACGGCCACTCCCATGGCCGCAGCGGGTTTGCCGGCCGGTTGGGCGAGGCAAGATATCGGGACGGTAAGTGCGGCGGGCAGTGCCAGTTATGCCAATGTTTCCGGAAGCACGTTTATCGTCAATGGTTCGGGGACTGGCATAGGCGGCACTTCCGATTCGTTTGGCTACACTTATGGAATAGTTACCGGCGATTTCACCATGACGGCCCGGCTATCGGCGGTAGGCGGAACTTTAAGTAAAACGGGCATTATGTTTCGCGAATCACTGGCTCCGGACGCGAAGGCGGTCGTGATGAAGCTGGGCGATGCAGGCTGGCGGCAGGCGGGTGTGGGAACACGGGCCGCTGCGGGGGGAAATATGAGCTGGGTAGGTGCGAATGATTATACGTGGATCCCTGCCTGGTTCAGGATACAGCGGACGGGCAATACTTTCACGGCCTATCAGTCTTCAGATGGTGAAACCTGGTTTACCATCGCGACCAGCACGGTGGCAATGGGCAATACCTATTACGTGGGATTTGCTTCATGTTCAGGCAGTGCGACGGGCGCGTTGGCCAATTCTACTTTTGATAACGTGACCCTGGCAGGCGGGGACAGCACGGTGCTTCCGGGCCCGACAGGCCTGACTGCCCAGCCGGGTAATACGCAAGTTACGTTAAACTGGAATGCGGTAACCGGCGCCGCAAGCTATACGTTAAAACGCGCAACGGTCAGCGGCGGGCCTTACACCACGGTTGCGACAGGTCTTGCCGCACTGAATTATATCGACACCGGGCTTTCAAACGGTACCAGCTACTATTATGTCGTTTTGGCCACGAACTTTGCAGGTGAAAGTCCCAACTCTTCGGAGGTAAATGCCACACCGGTACTTGCGCTGGCCCCCGTTCCCGTGGGCGTGACGGCTAGTTCTGCGTCTGCCAGCCAGATTAACCTGTCGTGGACAGCCAGTTTAAGCGCGGTTTCCTACCATGTAAAAAGAGCCACAGTGAGCGGAGGCCCATATACGACCATTGCCAGTCCTTCCACGACCAGCTACATGGATACCCCCTTGACAACCTCCACGACCTATTATTATGTTGTTTCGGCAGTAAATGCGATAGGGGAGTCGGCCAATTCAGCACAGACGAGTGCGGTGCCTGGCAAGGCTAATTATTATAAATTCGATGAAACCGGAGGTACTACGGCGGTCGATTCATGGAGTGGGAGAAACGGAACGCTTGCTTCCGGCGCGACTTTGGTGCCGGGTGTGGTCAACAATGCCGTCAGTCTGGATGGTACTGCCAATGGGTTTGTTACGCTACCGGCGGGCCTGGTTAATTCATTGAACGATTTCAGTGTTGCAACCTGGGTGAAACTGGACGCTTCCCCGAACTGGGCGCGTATTTTTGATTTTGGATCGGGGACGACAAATTACATGTTTCTGACGGCCAAAAACGGAGCTAACGGGACATTGCGTTATGCAATCACCACGGGTTCCGGCGAACAGCAAATAACCACCAGCTCGGTGATCGCCACCGGCGCGTGGACGCACATAGCTATGACGCAGTCGGGTACAGTGGGGGTTTTGTATGTAAATGGTGTTGAGGTTGGACGAAACGTCAATCTGACCCTCAAACCTTCCAGTTTGGGGAATGCGACCCAGAACTGGATCGGCAAATCGCAATTTCCGGATCCGCTTTTAGCAGGTAAAATAGATGAATTTCAGATTTACAGCCGTGCATTAAGCGCTTCGGAAATATCGAATATCATGATCCTTTCGACACCTCCGGCAGCACCAGCACCGTTGTCGGTTACGGCGGGAAACAACCGCGTGACGTTAAACTGGACGGCTCCTGTGGGCGCAAGCGGTTACAATGTGAAGCGGGCCGTTGCCCTTAGCGGACCTTATACAGTGATTGCCAATGTAAATACGTTGACTTATGTCGACACGGCCGCTACCAATTGTAATACCTATTTCTATAAGGTATCAGCCATTAATAATGTAGGAGAAGGGCCCGACACGTCTCCCTCCGGCCTTTCATTGGGAGGGAAGTTAACCGGCGGTACACTCGTAGGTACCGAAGGCTCGTTTGGCAATGTAGCTGCCACCACCAAAGCTGCCGCGGTGGATGGCAACCTGGACACCTACTTCGATGCTCCGCAGGGTAGCGGGTGGGTTGGATACGACCTTGGTTCCGGCGGGATTAGCGTGATTACACGTGTGCGTTACGCGCCACGGGCCAATTTCCCTGTACGAATGGTGGGCGGCGTTTTTCAAGGGGCCAATACTTCGGATTTCAGCAATGCGGTAACGTTGTTCACGGTCACTGCTCAACCGGCGGTCGGGATATTGACGGAACAGATCATTTCAAATGCCACACCATATCGTTACGTCCGGTACCTGTCGCCGGGCAATGGGTTTGGCAATGTCGCGGAAGTCGAGTTTTGGGGATTGAAAGCCAACGCTCCGGTCATTACAAGCTCCACGGCTACCCGGGACCTCGTATTTGGCACAGCATTCGGTTACACCATCGAAGCGACCAACCGGCCAGATCATTTCAGCGCTACGGGCCTGCCCGAAGGTTTAAGCCTGAACACCTGCACCGGTATCATCTCGGGTACATCTACCGTTACAGGCACGTTTCCCGTCATTTTGGAAGCCGGTAACACCTGGGGGGAAGTTACCGACACGTTGGTGCTGGTGATCAAACGAAATCAAACAATTTCCTTCAATGCTTTGGCTAAAAAGGTCATCGGAGATACCGATTTCGTCCCGGCCGCGACGGCCTCTTCGACATTGCCCGTGAGCTACACCAGTTCGGATACGACGGTGGCCACGGTTGTCGGTGGAAAGCTGCATATAACAGGAGCAGGAACCACCACCATTATAGCCGTTCAAGCCGGCAATGGCCATTATTATGCGGCGTATTCTGTAAATCAAACGCTGACGGTCGCGCCTCTTCAACTTAAAATACAATACCAGAATGCAGATTCCGGTCAGCCTGCCAACAATGTGATCAAACCTAATCTTAAAATTGTCAATAACGATTCCGTTGCGGTGGCTTACGGCGAACTTACGGCCCGGTACTGGTTCACTGCCGAGAATTATGCCGGTATCAACACGTGGGTCGATTATGCACAACTAGGCAGCGGCAAAGTGAAAATGAAATACGTTGCGCTCGCCCAGCCGCGCAACGGCGCCTATGCCTATATTGAATACAGTTTCGATGCATCGGCAGGTACGCTGGCAGCGAATGGGAATTCCGGAGAGATTAAATCGAGGTTTGCGAACACCGACGGCAGTTCGCTGAACGAAGCGGACGATTATGCTTATCTGGCGTCATCCGCTTACGTTTTGAATGACCACATGGCCCTTTACCGGAATGGATTGTTGGTATGGGGCACGGAGCCAACCCTTGTCGCGCCGGTTGTCGCGCTTAAAGTTTATTCAGAAAACAAGAGCTCAAATGTGAATTCCAACACGATCAGTACCTATCTGAAAATCAATAACGAAGGCAATATGCCTGTCAACTACGGGGATGTAAAAGTCCGCTACTGGTTCACGAGAGAAACTGCCGCCAGCCTGAACTATTGGACAGATTACGCGAAACTTAGTGCCGCGAATGTCAGCGGGCAGTTTGTGACGGTGACCCCGGCCGTTACCGGTGCGGATACCTATCTCGAATTAAGTGTGAATCCTGCCGTTGGTAGCTTTTATCCATCGAGCAGTACAGGCAATATCCAGTATAGGATCGCTAAATCGGACTGGTCGGCTTTCAGTCATACCAATGATTATTCCTACAAACCAGTGGGGAGCTTCGCGGAAAACGCCCACATTGGGGTGTATTACCAGGGAACGCTTATTTATGGAACGGAGCCATATGCTACCGGCGGAAGACTGTCCGCGGAAGGCCCGGATAAGGAGTCGAAGGCTTTTGAAGTGATTATCCAGGGTAACCCCTTTATTGGCGATCAGGCTGTCGCCGAGATTCGCGGGGCCGGTGGACAATCGATTCAAATGACGCTGACCGATATCAACGGTAACCGGTTAATGCAGCAGGATTTGAAAATAAAGTCAAATCAGGAGAACCATACGATTAGCATGAATGGCAAATCGAACGGATTGTATCTGCTTCGGATGGCAAACAGGGAAAATACCGTTACGATCAAATTAATTAAACAGTAAGTTTTTGCAGTATTCCTATCAATCAATAGCCGCCCTGAAAAACCGAATTTGTTTTTCAGGGCGGCTATTGATGTATTGTTATAAAACGCTTGCGGTTCTATTTCAATCGCGCGGCTAGAACATTTCCCATTTAGTGCTTAGATTCAACCCCAGGAAACGGTTAGAACCAATTAATCAAAAAATAACAGGAAAAGATATTTCTCTCATGCTTCTTAAATGGGTCAAAATAGTGCTTCTAGTCTGTTTGGCGACGGCAACTTTAAGCTTAATGCTGCTTTATATGGATATTACCTCCGGAGCCTTTAGTTTAGGATTTAACTTCGCCCTGATGTTCTGGTTCACGATACTTGAATCTCAGCTCAGGCCGACTTTGCACTCACGATACTTTAACTCCTATCCTTTTGAAAAACAAGGGGCGTTGTACCGGATGCTGGGCATCGAGTGGTATCGGGCCATTTTAATCAAAAGTGGATGGGAAAAGATCAGACAACAGCAGACGCCCATTAAAAAAAGCCTTTCCGACTTTCAAGCATATGAGCGAGGAACCCGGGTGGCCGAAGTTGGGCATATAGTTGTCGCCGTGATCGTTTTGATAGTCAATGGCTACGTTCTATTTGCCTATTCAGCGCGAAACGCCATTTGGCTATTGGTATTCAACATCTTGTTGAATGTTTACCCTGTTTTATTGCAACGGTACACCCGTCCCAGGCTGCAACGTATGATTGAAAAATTTAAGAAAGTGAGGCCCGCCATCAGTCAATAGCAAGCAGGATTTACCGATACCAATAGTGTAAAAAGTAAGCTGGGCAACCTTTACGTATGCTTTAAAAGCAGTGATACGGGCACCTGCTTTCATCCCAGAAAAGGACCTCCCGGAACGCCCCAGCCCCATTTGGGCATTGGCTCTTCGGGGTTCATTTGCAGCTCGTCGCTGTGAGAGTTGATGACAGCAATCCGCGTGCCCCATTCGATGTAGGCTACGAAAGCGGAACGGAACTCCGGATCGTCGGGCAGATTGATTTCATCTGCGGTTTCCAAAAGCAGCGAAACCCAACGCTGACGATGCTGCTCGGTGAGGTGCCTGGCCAAATGCTTTTGGACCATTTTAAAATGGCTTCCCTCAGCAGTACTGTACCATTCGGGACCACCCAGAACCTCCGCGATGAAATGCGCAACATGCTGCTGATGTTCGGGCGACATATGTTTGAAGACCGGTTCCAAGATCGGGTCTTTCAGTACTTTTTGATAGAACAAATCCGTCAGTCTTTCGAAAACAGGCATTCCACCGGCCCATTCGAATAGTGTGGGGATTGTAGATTTTTGATCCATGAAGGCTGATATCTAACGACTTTTCAGATGCACAAACTCCGGAAAATTGGAGTATTGTAAAGGTAACAAATGGAATGCCACCTTTCATACGAAATTCCTGCTACGGTCTTTTGCATAGTGCAATGGTTTTTGTTGGCATAATAATTGCTGACTTTGGAAGTAGCAACAATTTCCAAGCCTGACGCGATGAGTGAAATCCGTCATTTAGTTTAACCTCCCTACTTGCACTAAACGCCTGGTCGCCTAATTAGGAAACAACTTCCGGACAAACCGCTCCTGCCGGACGTAGGCAATTTACCAGGTTCCACAATGATATCTTATAATGATTCTGACGGATCTTCCGTCGGGCACCTTACACTATTCCTCGCGGAAAGACAGCATGACCTGCTCGACAACTGGCGTACAGCCTGTGGGAATGATTTTTCGCTGAAAGGGGCCGAGAGCCTGAGCAGGGAACAATTTATCAACCAGGTTCCTGCAATGCTTAACGTGCTGGGGCAGCGCTTGAATGGCGAAGCCGACAGAGAGGATTTCAGGCTATTAACAGCCGGACATGGACTTCATCGGTGGCAGAAAGGATATGACCTTTCCGATTTATCGGCCGAAATGCACCACCTGAACCGTCTTTTGCTTGGAGAGCTTAGGGCGTTCTGGAAGCTCAACCCCTCTACGAATGCCAGTCTGGCATTCAGCTATGAACACCTCGCAGAGTTTAGTAACGAGATCAACACGGGCAGTATCACCCAGTATGCCGATCTGCAACGGCAGGCTGCTTTGAACCGGGCGGAAGCATTGCAGAAAACGCTAGCCGAATTAAATGAAATCGGGAAGCAGCGCAGTGATTTGTTGCGCAACTCCTTCCATGATCTCAGGGGAAGTTTCACAGCACTTCAGGGCGCAGCCTCGCTTTTAGAAATGGTGAATAACTCCGATCAGGAACGCAAGGAACTGTTGGAGATATTGCGCCGCAACCTGGTGAACTGCCGCACACTGGTTACGCAGCTGATGGATTTGGCCAGGCTCGAAGCAGGGCAGGAGGTGCTGCAAATCAAATGCATCGATGCCGCCCAAATGTTGACGGACCTGGTGTCGAGGTACCAGCCACTGGCCAATGATCGCGGCCTTATATTAAATTGCGAAGGCCCGGCTAGCTTACTGGTCGAGTGCGATCCCATTCACCTTCAGCGTATCGTACAAAATCTGGTACTGAATGCCTTGAAGCATACCGAATCAGGCTGGGTATCGGTGGGATGGACTTTGGGAAATGACAATTGTTGGACCATTAGTGTACAGGATTCCGGCCCTGGACTGCCAAATGCCATTCAGAACGATTTTTTTGCACAGACGGATGATTCGTCGCTTCACCCGATGGAAAACGTCAACATGACTGCGGACGACAGCTGTCATCAGGAAATGCTCCTTACTCCTTCCCCTCAAACAGCGTTTTCCCATAAAGGCGAAGGCATTGGCCTGTCCATTGTGAAAGGCTTATGCGAACTGCTGCGGGCAGGTCTTAGTATTGAAAGCAGGCGGGGAGAAGGCACAACTTTCAGGATAAAGCTTGCAACCTACTGGCAGAATTAACACGCAATTACCGCGTCCCAACCCACTTAAGGGAAAGCAGACGCGGTGTGAAAGAAACCATCAGATAGCTCCATACCGGTATTTTGCCGGAATCGGGAACCTTGTTGAGCAACTCCATGCGCTGATTGGCTACTGCGAAAGAAAACCCATAAATGATTTCCAGCGTCTTGACAGGCTTGTAGTTTAAGGACAAATCGCTCTCAAATCCCAGATAGGTCCCGCCGATTTCGCTGCCATCTCTGAGCAGCGGGTATTGCGAGTAGAACAGGTGAGAGTCGCCTCGGAGAGAAAGTTTTTTGCCTGCCTGATAGAGGATAAACAAGTACGGATTGACAAGTCCTCGTTCATTCACATCCACCGGGAATTTGGTAAAAAGATTCATGTTGCCCATGAATTTCCAGGCTACTCCGTAAAGCGGTAAGAATGATGCGGATACTTCCTTACTTGTCGAACTGTTACTGCCACTCAGGATTTCCGCTCCCAGTCTGAATAATGTCCTGCCGGTGTTCACGCTGATTTCAGGTTGAATGTAGTAGGCGCGTATTGCCTTCGACGCCGCATTTTGCCCGTACTGGTAGTAGGCGCTGACAGTCGCGTAGAACCACCCGCTTGTGTAGTCCAGCCGCCCGCCATTCGTGATCCGCTCATAGTATTGTCTGTTACCACTCGCCCTGCGAAATACGTCGATCGTATTAATCGTCGTCAGTAAAACCTGATTCGCGAACTTGTATTTCAGGTGGTGTACAAAAAGGTATTTGTAGGTATGTGAGGCGACAGGGGAGTAGGCGGGATCAAAATGCTGCGCATAAGGCCTAGTGAATGCGATTGTCAGATCGGTCTCGAATTTCTTTTTGTACAGGAACCTGACCCCCTCATGTGCCCGGCTTTGCTGGCCCCAGGGCGCTGCGGAAAATATCCTGCCATTGTCCAGTGAAAGTGCTTGCCTGCCAATCCTTACAGAAAAATTGGGGGTAACTTTCGGTTCGGCATAGAGTTCGAAGAAGTTGACATTACCGACGCGGGAAAACTGCCCGGATTCGCCCCAGACGTGGATTTCTTGCGGCGATGCATGCAGCCTGAGCCGGTTGGATTGGTAAGTAATGCTAAGCCTGTTCCTTTGGGTGGTGTAAACCTCCGGCATAAGGGTATCAGCGGGAGTCCACATGAAATTGTCGCGGTATTCGGCTCGGGGCCTGATCTCAAAATCGACGGTCAGCTCACGGCGTAGCGAGTCCGACTGCGCGAAAAGGCCCTTTCCCACACAAATTTGAATAAGAATAGCAGTCAGGTAGCGTTTTTTCATGCTTCGAAAGGCCAAACGCAACAAATGAGTCAGTTTTTTCGCAAAACTAACTCATTTGATCTATTATTTAAGTAGATTAATGCGTTTGTTAGTCTATCGCAGCAGGATCGGCTTTCAGTGCATATAAGTGTCCAGCGGCGTCGCCGAAATAAAGGGTGCCATTATCTAGTGTTGGCCCTGAGAGAATGGAACCCAGCGAAAGTATTTGCTTCTCGGCGTTGATATAGTTGTCCCCATACATATCAAAGTCCTTGCGGATATGGTCGGTCGCATCATAAACCTGCGAATAATTCCGTTTGCTTTGCTCGGTCTGAAATGTACTGTTGACCTTCCCCGTCCCGGGGTCTACAAAATAGATTTTCCCGTTGAAACATCCGAAAACCAGCGAGTTGCCGACAAATAGCGCAGTGGCATAAACACGCATATTTAATGGTAATACCCAGTTTACCTGGCCTGTTTTCACATCCAGCGAATAGAATTGATGCGTGTCCGAGGTTCCGACAAAAATACTTTTCCGGTCGGACAAGGGAGTGGCGATAACCCAGCTGCCTTTTTCCTTCATTTTCCAGATTACCTCGCCGCTTTCGGCATCGAGCGTGTAAATGAAGAAATCGCGGCTGCCAAAGATCACTCTTTCCTGATCCACGTAAGCAGCCCGTTGGATTTCACCTTTTGGAAACGAGGGGTCGCCGATTGTTTTGAATTTCCAAACCACCTTGCCGGTCCTGGCATCCAGTGTATAAAAATGACCGTCATAACTACCGATGAAAACCCTGCCGTTTTGCACCACCGGTGAGGCATGTACGACACCGCCAGTCTGGAAACGCCATACCATTTTTCCCGACTCGCTGTCGATCGCATACACCGAGCTGTCGCCGCTGCCCAGGTATACTATGCCTTCATTTACGACTGGTGAAGATAAATAGTAGTCCCAAAGGTCGTAGGTCAGTTCACCGCCGGTTTTGAAGGCCCATTGCAGCTTGCCTTTTTGTTTGTCAAGAGCGTAAACGCTCCCATCTGCGCTGTTAACAATGATTTTGTTCCCTGTAACAGCAGGCGTCGACCTGATCGGCCCCGCCGTTGCAAACTTCCAGATCTGCTTGCCTGTCTTTTTGTCTACGGCATACAGGTTTTTGTCGTCGCTTCCGAAATACACAGCCGACCCGGTCACGGCCGGCGCCCCGTGAATGCCGCCGCCGGTAGATAGCTGCCATCGAAGCTGCGCGCGGGTGGGAGTGGGCCAGGCCAGAAAAAATAAAAAGAGCAGAACGCGTTTGTTCATTTTGATAAGGGTTAGGAAAGCGCCCGATTTACTGCAAAACGACCGATGAATAGGCAGGGATTTTCAACTTCGAAGCAGTAATGCTGGTTTTGCCGGAAGAAGCAAACAATAGTCCTTTGTTGCGTGCCCCGGCGGGCAGTTCGACGGTCTTTTCCGTGCCGCTTACATTGTGGATCACGAGCACGTCGCCGCTGGCATGCGGCCGGGCGAAGGCGAGAACGCCCTCCTGGGCAACGCCCGCGTGAAGAAGGTTGGCTGGTGCCACCTGCCCTAATGCCGGATGTTCATGACGGAGCCTGATAAGCCTTTTGTAATGGTGATACAGGGAGGTCGAGTCCTGCATTTGTGCTTCCAGGTTGCGGACGCTATCGTCGGTAGAGTAGGATGGTTTCATCCAGCGGGTGCGTTGCTGATCCTGTGCCTGTTTCCTCCATAAAAAAGGCTCGCGGATGTGTTCGTCGGGTTTGTTGCCGAGCATACCTATCTCTTCTCCATAATACAAATACGGTTCGCCCGGAAGCGTCAGGAGCAGACTGGCGGCGAGCTTCATCCGGTCGATATCACCATCAACGGTAGTTCCAATGCGGACATGGTCGTGGTTGTTGTTGAAAATCGCATCTATAAAGTTAGGGTTCACTGCTTCATAGGCCTGATAGGTCTGCTGCAATTGCCCGATCAGGTCGCTTGCTAACCCCGTTTTGAGCATCTGATGCGTTGCCAGGGCGGCGTCGACATTGAAATTGGCTGGCAACCCCTTGAAATACGGTGCCACTTTATCCGGTGTCGACCATACTTCTCCGACCAGATAGGCATCCGGTTTCATGCGCAGGATCTTTTCTCTGAACTCGATCCAGAATGCATGGCTTTTCTCTGCCTCCCAGTCGGGGTAAATGTGTTTGGCCGCATCGAGCCTGAACCCATCCACACCCACTTCTTTGAGCCAGAAATCGGCTACGGAATAGATTTCCTCACGCACTTTAGGGTTGTCGAAATTCAAATCCGGCATACCGCTCCAAAAGAGGCCATAATACTTTTCGGCGCCTCCTTCTTTTAATGCATGCCAGGGGTTTACCTCCCAGGAATCCCCCGATTTCTCGCGGGTGGCAATGCCGAGGGAGTCGATGGTCTTTTGATCCAGCCAGACATAGTAGTCGCGGTAAGGATTCTGTTTTCCGCTTCGGGCCTGTTGGAACCACGGATGCCGATCGCTGGTATGGTTTACCACCAGGTCCTTGATAATGCGGATCTTCCGCTTGTGGGCCTCCGATAGCAGCCTTTTGAAATCATCCATTGTACCAAACTCCGGATCGATCTGCCGGTAATCCATCACATCGTATTTATGATAGGTCGGCGATTTGCAGAGTGGCGTCAGCCAGAGGGCGTCCACACCCAGTTCTTTCAGATAATCCAGTTTTGAGGTGATCCCATTGATATCGCCGATACCGTCCCCGTTTGAATCGGCAAACGAGCGGACGAATATCTCATAGCAGACAGCGGGCGGATTGCCGGTTTGTGCCTGGGTGGCGGCCGCTGTCAGAAGCGACAAGACGGAAAGGCAGCACCCTTTTATTTTAGTGAAATCCATGAAATAATGAGAAGCTACTTTTTAGTGACAGAATACGAATAGTTGCCTGCATTGCTCAGATTGAGGGTGATCTGGTAGGTGCCGGCCGCCTCGATGCGGATATTTCCATTGTCGAGCGTGTCGGGTATGCCGTCGGCATTGCCGTCACCGAACGCCAAGGTCCAGTCGTCATTTGCCCGGAACTTGATCTCTCCCGCCGTCAGGGCCAGTTCAGTCTTCCAAACCCCGTCTTTTGGATCGAAAGTAAGGTCCTGATCTTTATCCCAACCTCCTTTCGTAGCCGAGCCCAGAACGCCCCAGGCGGTCTTTAACGACGACCAGGTGCTTTTGTTCAAATCTACTTTGAGCAGGTAATAACCCGAACCTTTCTGGACAAGATTGCCGGTAGTTCCCAGTTTGCCGGGGCCGCCACTGCCATAATCGCCCTCATTCCAGTTGGGTGCATTGGTAAATTTGAATTCGGTGCTTTCTTCCGGGAAATACACATAGCCCTCGAAGGTTTTGTCATCCTTCACAGAAACCAGCCTGGGTGCTTTCTCGGGAGCCCAGCCCTGATGACTGCCAGGGACATAGATCGCCGGATAAACTATTACGACAAAATAAGGTGTCACGGACAGATTCTTAGTTTCTGAAATGGCATCCATCCGCTTGGCGTCCGCGCCGAGGGACGATACCACACGCGCTTCTATATCTGCCTTTTGGCCGGCAACGAGTTTAAGCTTGTTAATCATCAGGCCGTTAATCTCCGAGGTGGTCAAGGCACGTTTCAGGGAATTTCCTGCATCGATTTCAACCGGCTTCTGGAAATTGCTTCCCTTTTTATCAAACTGAATGGTATAACGGACCACGCTGGCAAAGCCGTAATCCACAGGCGTCCACGAAAGGACAACGGCTTCTTTGGCAGAATGCTCGTTGCTCAACGCGAGAACGGAGTTGTTTACCGACAACACAGGGACAGAGCCGGTGGTGGCGATGGCCTTGATTTCGTCTTTTTCGCAGGAGAAGAGCGCTGTAAATGCGATCAGGGCGAGGAAACCGGATAGTATGCTATTTTTCTTCATGGGTTTTGATTCAGGTTAGGGTTTGCGATCAGGTCGGTAGCCGGGATGGGGAAGAGATTGAAGCTTTCGGAAACACCTCTGCCTTCTTTTACTCCGCCTTTCCATGGCCATAAATAGCTGCCGGAAGTGAGTAGTCCATACCGGACAAGGTCTGTCCGGCGATGTGCCTCCCAATACAGTTCGCGGCCTCGTTCGTCGAGGATATCGTTGAGGCTGATAGCCGTCGCATTACCGCTCGCATTACCGAATGCACGCTCCCGCACTTTGTTGAAATAGGAGAGTGCGGTCGACTCACTACCGCCCGTTCCACCGCGTTTGACGGCCTCGGCATAGGTCAGGTACATTTCCGCGAGCCGGAACAGCGGGAAATCGACCGATGAAAACGAGTTGCCCGTGGAAGGCACGATGGCACCGGCGCGCGTGATGTTCCTGAATTTGGTGATCGCCAGGCCATCGGTGAATAAGGCAGGATCATCCATTTCGATCTTCTGGCCAAAAAACATCGCGCGTTTATCTTTGTTTCCGCTGTAATCGCCAAAGCGCAATGGCAGGTTTTTCGTAGCGCGGTTGCCTCCCCACCCGCCATTGGGAATGCCAAACGACGACGGGTTCATGGCCGCATTGATCCCCGCGTTGATAATGAAGGTAGTACCACCATTGTTCTGTGTCTTGATCCCGTCATAATTGATCGATAGCAGCACTTCCGGATTGTTCAGATCATTATCCCCAAGAAACAGATGTTTGTATTCGGGCATCAGCGAGTAACCCGATTGAATTACCTTATCCGAGTAGGTAATCGCCTCCCCGTATTTCGCCTGGCCTTTGCCCAGATAAACTTCCGCATTCAGGTAAAGCCGCGCCAATAGCGCCCATGAAGCGGCCTTGTCTACACGGCCATATTCATTTTTACGCGGTTCGGCCAAAACAGGTTCCGCAGCTTTCAATTCCGACTCAATGTAGGCAAATAAGTCAGCGCGCTTGATTTGGGGCGGAATATACTTGCCTATCGGATCCGCCTCGGTTACGAACGGAGGGTTTCCAAAAAGGTCTATCAGTACCCAATACTGGAAAGCCCTCAGAAACCGGGCCTCGGCCCGGTACCGACGGATCTCGTCAGCCTCCCCGCCTGCGATTCCCCGGCTGGCTAATTTTTCGTCCGACGACTCACGGATGAATTCATTGCAGACGGTCACGTGAAAAAGGCTCCTGTTATAAAGTGCGCTCAAAAGCACATTGCTGGCCGTCCAGTTAAGGTTGTGAAAATCAGGAATGCCGGGGTCGTTCCACACGCAAACCGCTTCGTCGGTAGTAAGCTCCTGGGCGTTCCAGAAAAGCCGCAAAAAGTCGGCCTGGCCCGGATCGATACCCGCCAGGTCGGAAGCGTTGATACCGTTGTTGCCCGCCAGTGCGAAGCTGCCGTATACCTTGGCGAGTACCTGCTTGTAGTCGGCAGGTGTTTTGTAGGCAATTTCGGCGGTGATGGAATTGGTTGGTGAAAGATTCAGGTCATTCGTGCAGGACGATGCTCCGCCTGCAATGATGACGGACGCTATCAGCGTTTTGTATAAGATATTCATAACTAATGAGTTTTGAATTAAAATTCCAGATTAAGGCCCAGTACGAAAGTTCTCGGCCTTGGATATAAATTGTAGTCGATACCGCCATTGATTTCCGGATCGAGGCCCTTGTAGCGGGTTACGACAAACACGTTCTGGCAACTGGCGTTGATTTTCAGGTTCATGCGGTTGCCCAAAATCCGGCCTGCATTGTAGCCGATACCCACATTGTCCATTCTCAGGAAGGAAGCGTTTTGGACGTAGTAATCCGACTGGTAGCGGTTGTTGAAAAAGTTGGTATTGTAAATGTCGGTCGTGCTGTTTCCCAGAATGTTGTTGGGATTCAGGATGTTCCGCCGCACGCCAAAGTTGGAGGCCACATTATTGTAATTGTAGTTGCCGATGTTGGCCCGCAAAATGGTACTCAGGCTCCATTTCTGATAGGTCAGCTGCGTATTGAAACCAAACATAACCTTTGGGAACGGCGATTTGTAGCGGTACTGGTCTTTCTGGTCAATGGCCCCGTCGCCGTTCAGATCGGCGTAAACGCCTTCCAGTGGTTTGCCCTCCTGATCGTATACCTGTTTGAAAACATAATAAGAGAACGTGTTGTAGTTTACCGACTGGATCTGAATGCTCTGGCCGGTGCCTCCCGTGATTCCGCCCGCGAGATTTCCTGCGAATTCGGGGTCGTTGACGGCGGTGAGGTTAGTGATCTTGTTATTATTGTAGGTAACATTGAACCCGATATTCCAGGTTAGCTGGTCTTTGACAATGGGCGAGCCATTTACGGAGAATTCCACCCCCTTGTTTTCAATATTACCGACGTTGGTCAGGATTTGGTTGCTGAAATTCGAGCCAATCGGAACCGGAACAGTATTGAGCAGATTCTTCGTCTTCTTGTAATAAACATCCACGCTCCCTGAAAGCCGGTTGTTGAAAAAGCCGAAATCCAAACCGGCATTGGCCGTAGCCGTCTGTTCCCATTTGATGTTCTGATCGTAGGCAGCCGGGGCGGTCATGTTGTAAAAAGTGTTTCCGAACTGGTACTGGGACGCGTTGGAACTTACGGAGTAGATGCCCAGGTAAGAATAGTTGGCGATCCCATCCTGATTGCCCGTGACGCCGTAGCTCAAACGGAGTTTCAGGTCGCTGAGCGCCTTGAAAGTTTTGGTGAATTCCTCCTGGTTGAGCCTCCAAGTTAGTGCTACGGACGGGAATACCCCCCAGCGATTTTCAGGTGAAAAGCGCGAAGAACCGTCCGTGCGTATCGAGCCAGCCAGAATGTACTTATCGTTGTAGGTGTAGATAAGCCGGCCATAGTACGAAATCAGCGTGTTTTCTGGAATATCGTATTCGAATTTTGGTTGAGAGCCTTCGATGATCTGCCCGTCGGCGCTGAAATTCGGGTAGAAGTAATTTTTGGTCGCGTTGTTGTAATAACCATAGCCCGCTGTCGCGCTCACGGAGCTTTTAATGCTGCTGATATCTTTCGCATAGGCCAGGTAAAACTCGGCCACCTTATTGTCGACCTTTTGTAAATAGCGGTTATTCTGTCCCCTGGTAGTGAAGTTTTGTGCGGCATATTCGGGAACAAATGTTGTCCCATGTCCTTTCGAAATGTCGTAACCCAGGTTAAGGTTCGCATGAAGATCGGGCAGGAAATGAAGTTTGTAGTCAAACTGCGCATTGCCGAAGCTGCGGGTAACAGTGCCGTTATTGTCTTGCTGGCGGATCAGCGCCACCGGGTTCCTTGGCGCATTGGGATTGAGGGTGATCTTTCCCGCATCGTCTTTGGTGACCCATTCGAAGTAGCCGCCAAAAGGACTCGACTCATCCATGATTGCCTGGGTAGGGTCAAACTGGACCGCGTTGATAATCGCTCCCTGGTTGGCGAAATGCGATCTGGTTTGCGCGCCTTTCAGGTTCAGGTCGATTCTGAGATGCTTGTTAAAGAGCCTCGGACTTACATTGATCGATGCCGAAGGGCGCTGCAACTTGTCGGTAATCAATATCCCGTTTTGCAGCATGTAGCCCAGCGAGATTCTGTAAGGCGTATTTTTTAAAGCCCCCGAAACGCTCAGATTGTTGTCGGTACTCACCCCGGTACGATAGATTTCCTCCTGCCAATCGGTTTTTGAAGAACCCAGCAATGCTTTTTGTTCATCGGTTCCATTCGTTTCGACGTAAGCCCTGAATTCATCGGCATTGAGCGCCTCCACCTTTTTGATGATTTTGGAAACGGCCGCCTGCGTACTGAAATGGATCACAGGGGTGCCGCTCTGTCCTTTTTTGGTGGTGATAAGGATAACGCCATTGGATGCCCGCGACCCGTAAATGGCTGTCGCGGATGCATCTTTCAGTACGGTGAAAGTTTCGATGTCATTTGGATTGATCAGGCTCAGCGGGTTAGGCGCACCGCTTAGGCTGCTGCCGCTGAGGGGTACGCCGTCGACGACGATCAGCGGATCGTTGCTCGCATTCAACGACGCGCCGCCCCGGATGCGGATGGTACTGCCAGAACCCGGCTGTCCGTTGTTCGAAGTGATAGAAACACCTGCTACTTTGCCAACGATCAGTTGTTCGGGACTTTGAATATTCCCTTTTTGGAAATCCTTCGCAGAAATACTCGTGATGGAGCCTGTCAGCTCTTGCTTTTTCTGGGTACCGTAGCCGATGACCACCACCTCGGATAATTCCTTGGAGTTGTCGGCCAGCGCGACGTCGATCACCGACTCGTTTCCGAGATCCACCTCCCGCGTGAGCTTTCCCACGAAGCTAAAAACAAGCCTGGCCCCGGCCGGAACGCCGGATAGCGAATACCTTCCTTTTTCATCGGTTTGGGTACCTAATGCGCTGTTCTTGACAATGACGGTCACGCCGGGTAGAACTGAGCCGTCGTGCTCGTCGGTAACTTCTCCGGTGACGGTACTTTGGGCCCTTAATGCAAAATTCCCGAGAAGGAGCAAAAGGGCAAAACAGACTGTTTTCTGGTAAAGCTGTTTCATCATAAAGGGATAAAATGTGAGCGATTGCTTTTCAATACCTGATAGGTCTAACCGGCTAAATCCAATTATTTATCAAAATATTTCTGGCAAAACTACCTGCTTTCAGAGCCCTTGTCGTCCCACTTCACCGATCCGGCGTTTTTTTAAGCATTAGGGGTATTATGTTACATAATTGTTTATGATACAGGTATTTATGAATAGTAAAATAGCGCCACTTTATAAAATGGCACTTATTTTCCTGATAATTTTAAATGAAAAAGGTCAATTATTCCTCCGGGCGGCTGGCGTTGTAGTAGTCGCGGGGCGTCTGTCCGGTGATTTTTTTGAAGGACCGGTTGAATGCGGTTTTGGAGTTGAATCCTACCTCATAGGCAATGCTCAGCAGGGTGTAGTTCTTAAACCTGGGGTTGTCGACCCGCTTCTTGAAATCGTCTATCCGGTAGGAGTTAATGAAGTCGAAGAAGTTCTTTTCGAATCCGTCGTTGATCACTCTTGACAGGATATGCTGAGATACTTTCAGCTTGCCTGCCAATTCGCTGAGGCTAAGTTTGGGGTTGGTGTAGGGCTTGTCTTTCGCCATGAATTCCTCCACTTGCCGTTTCAGCCCGGCAAGGTCCTCTATTTGTTCGACCTTCCTGCTCCCCGAGCCTTCCGGGACCTCCTCGTCCGCCGCATTCGTTGCCGCCTCGAAGAGCGACTGGGGTTGAGAAGATAATTTGAAGATTTCCGGCTGGTGAATGGCGAAATAGCCTACAAAATAAGTAATCGTTGAAAAAGCCAGCCAGATGGCGTCCACGCTGCCCTCGACGATCTGGGTGACATTAAACCCAAACCAGTAACCCAGCCCGAGCATCACAAAAAGGAAGTACCATAACCTCAGGCAAAGCCCCTGGATGAACATGACGGTATTCAGGTAATGCAGGTTTTGTTCGTAAGAAAAATGACTTTGGTACTGCTCCCTGTAAAACCGGAAAGTTTTGCGGAAAAGGAACCAGAAATAGGTATTCCAGCCCAAAGCAAGCAAGCCTGTGCCGAGAAACACCCCGAAAAGTTTAGCGTCGCGGACAAGGAATTGCAGATGCAGCTCCCTATCGCTGATCAAAAAGAACGGCAAATAAACAAAGCATTGGAGCAATACCGGCAAAAAGAGGGCGAATTGCCTCACCGGCTTTTCAGAATGGTTGAAAAGCAGCTTTTGCAGGTAAATATAAAAGGCCGGCATGTACAGAAAGAGAATGAAGTCCGGCAGGAGCAATATTTTACCAAAAGCCTGCGAAGCTTCGCGATAGCCTCCTATTGTCCGCAGCAGGATCATCAGCGAGGCTACGGCGATGGTAATTACCAGCCACCGGTTCGCCGCACGGTTATAGTTTTGCATCGAGGGGATCGCGATGATCAGCAGAATGCCCTGAAAGACTGCAAAAAGCAGTAACAGATCGTAAAGCGAATAAAAATGGAAAGAAGCAGAAAGGTCCTCCCAACCGTCTATTTCCACATTGATGGACGTATGATCGACTTTTGAATCGCGGTAGATTGTCCGGTTGGGGAGTGCTTTGCCGCTTTGCCGGCCCTCTATCGACTCCCAGCTACCCCGCGTGAACTTGTATTCAACCGGGTCTTTGTCGGTGTAAATGGTGGTCCTGTATGTGCCATCGACGTTCTTATATACTTTGTAAAGCGGGTTGGCCGGTTCCCAGTCGTTAAAATTACCGGAAATGAAAATCTGTGCGTCGTGAGGCGTGTTTTTGGGGAGACTATTGATAATGAATGTATAAACTATTTTTTTCTCCCACCCGCGTATATGAATGCGTACGAGATGCCTGTCTGCCTCCTTTGACGCGTCATAAATCCGGTCCGAAACAGGCTTTCCGGCCGAATCGCCCTCCACCATCGTCCAGTTTCCCTGCGTGATTTTGTACCCGAACTTCGGAGGAACTTTGGCGATATCGAGATAGTATTTGCCCGTCGGGTCCGTCTTGAACTTGTAATTGGGGTCACCGGGACTCCAGTTGTTCAGGTCCGAGGCCAGAAAAAGCGAGGAGCCAGGAGAGATAAGCGCCGGAGCCTCTGTAATTTCGATCCTCAGTTGGGCAAAAACAGCACTGGAAACCAACGCCAGGGCAATGGTTAATAAAATCCTATACATTCGTGAATGATTTCAGTACCGCAATATACGTCCCAGGCGTTTATGCGCGGGCCTATTTCTCCACACTTTCCCTATATCGCTTCACAAAGTCGGAAGGAGTGATCCCTTCCAGTTTTTTAAATACCTGATTAAAGGTGGCCTTCGAATTGAAGCCGCATTCGAGGGCGACTCCCAGAATGGACAAGTGATCGTTGGAAGGGTCCAGTACCTGCTTCTTGAATTCTTGCAGCCGGTACTGGTTGATGAACTCGAAAAAGTTGACACCAAATACCGTGTTGATCACCTGGGACAATTGATGTCGCGGGATGTTGAGCTGTGCGGCCAGGTCGCTGAGGGTCAGGTTATTATTCAGGTAGGGCTTTTGGGAATGCATCAACGCTTTGAGACGCTCCGCAATGTCGCCGCTAACCTGTCCGGAAAGACTGCTTTTGGCATATTTGGCAGCCGGTTCGGCCTGATCCGCCGGCAGTTGTTCGGCAGCAGCTTCGCTCACGGGAGCGAGCGAGGTTTTTTCATTGAGGAGCTTGAATGCAATCCAGTACACGAGCATGACGACCAGTAAAAAATGGGCCGGATAAATACTGCTCAGGTATGCCAGCCGGTACTTATGGGCGTAGAAGGTGACTACCGAAAAAAGCATGATCGAAAATACGATCCACAGGAATTCTTTCAGCCAGAGGATATCGATGAGCTCGCTGTTTGAAAAATACTCCGAGCGTTTCCTGATGTTGCGGTAAAACGCCGCCAATGCATAGGCAGTAAAACCTACGTGCATGAAATTGGTAAGGGTGTTCATCCAGCCAAAATCCGCCTGCGCTACAAGCCGGGCGTCGGCTAAATATGCTGTCTTTTCGACCGTGGGCAGCGCGAAGTAGGGTGTTAAAATGACCAGGTATATCAAAAAAGGAACGAGCGAAAGCAGCTGGCGGCGGTGCAAGTGGAAGTCCGGGTCGGTAATACTTTGAGTAAGCAGCCAGATGAGCGGGCCATATAAAAGCGGCAGCAGCCAGGACAGCCTGCTGAAATGCGGATAAGTTGTAAAAAGGCCCCGAACGTCCAGGCAGATCAGGAAAAGATGGAACATGACCACCATAATCAGCATTGCCAGGATTCGGTTGGGCAACTGATTGGCCGTTTTCCGAAGCAATAGAAAAGCGAGGAAGCCGCCCTGGATGATCCCTGAAAGAAGGAGTGCTGTAATCAAGATTGCCGGGAGAATGTGCTAAAAGTGTACATTGAAGAGGTCTGAACTTGTCGGGAAAGACGACCCCTGCTTTGTTTCGACCCAAATTTGCGTAAAATTTTGAAAAATGAAACGCCGTATACTACTTACATTCCTCCTGCAACTTGTTACCTGCTTTGCAACCGGGGCACAATCCCTGCCCGGGAAAAAGATTTCTTCCGCCGCATTGCTCACAGACCTCGCCATGATCCGTTCGGCCGTGGTAGCCCTTCATCCGGGCCTCGGCCGCTTTGAGCCGCGTGAACGTTTTCTGCATTCGCTCGATTCCGTCAAAACCGTCGTCGCCGGTGCCGATTCTACAACTTTCGTGTCGTTTTTTAGGATGGTGAACCCCGTGCTGGCCCGACTTCGCTGCGGGCACACCAAATTCTTTGCGCCTATGAAAGAATTCCCGTTCTATTTTTTTACAGACAAACTGATACCAATGATCGTGCGTTTCGATAATTCCGACAGGTTGCTGGTGACGCATTCCAGCTATCCGCAGGCCGTCGGCAAGTACGTAATGCACATCAACGGGCAATCTATCGAATCGGTTTTACGTGCGTTACGCCCTCATATGATGGTCGACGGCTTCGTGCAATCATCTGCCGATGCACAGATCCAGCAGTATTTCAGCGCCTGGTATGCCGATTTTATCCAGGGCAGTACCGGGTCATTCTCAGTGGGCCTGACGGACGGCACCGAAACCAGTACGGTTATTGAAATGATGGGCATTAATGTCGGTGCGTGGCAGGCACTTAATCGGAAGAACTCCTACTTAACCGGCCTCAATCAGCTCAGCTTCCCATCGGATACGGTGGCCCGTCTCCGGATCGCGAACTTCTATTCAAGCGAAGGCGACAAGCATTTCAGGCACTTTCTGGATTCGGTATTTACCGAGATCGGCAGTCGGCCGGTACGTCAGCTGATTATTGATGTGAGGGGCAATGAAGGCGGGAACGATGCCCTCGGGAAGCATCTTTATGCCTATATCGCGACGAAGGATTTCCGGTATTACGACCGCATCGAAGTGAAAGTAAAACGCAAAAAAGATGTTCCGGATCGCGGGCACGTGTACCTGCCGCGGTTTCTTGGTCTGGCCAGGCTGGTTATCAAAAAAGACTCCCAGGGTAGGCTGGTGTTCAAAAAACACCAGAACTTTGGCACACATCACCCGCGCCGCGGCGCTTACACGGGAAAGGTCGTGTTCCTGATGGACGGCCTGAGCTATTCGGTAACATCGGAATTTCTGGCCGTGGCACGCGACGAAAACCGGGGCGTGTTCATGGGCGAGGAATCCGGAGGGACCTACCATGGCGACAATAGCGGAACGTTCGCCATATATAAATTGCCCTCTACCGGGCTAGATTTGGGCATCCCGCTCGGCGGATACTACTCGGCCGTGAAGCCCGAGCCGACGCCCGGGCGCGGGATATTGCCCGACGTTACCATTAAGCCGTCACGGGAAGACCTGCTCACCGGCACCGACCCAGCCAATGCGTTTCTTGTCAGGTAAAGTTGCCTATCGGCATTAAGAGCAGGCATGCCTATTCCGTGCGCAAGCTCTTTACAGGGTCTAGCAAGGCGGTGCGAACAGCCTGGTAACTCACTGTAATGAGCGTGATTGCGAGCGTTCCCAGGCTCGCAATCATGAAAATCCACCAGGAAATCTGGGTGTGATAGGCATATTTCTCCAACCAGCGATCCATCGCATACCAGGCAATGGGTGTAGCCAGCAGGCAAGAAACCGCCACCAGAATGATAAAATCGCCCGAAAGCAACTGCCATAAGCTGGTAACCGACGCGCCGAGCACTTTGCGGATCCCTATTTCTTTCGTCCGCTGTTCCGCTATGAAAGAGGCCATTCCGAAAAGGCCGAGGCAGCTGATGAAAATGGCCAAGCCTGTAAATATGGCTGCCAGCTTGCTGATCCGTTCTTCGGCTGCAAATTTCAAAGCATATTCCTGGTCCGCAAACTGAAAGCTAAACGGTGAGTCGGGACTGTACTTTTTGAAAGTAGCTTCAATGTTTTTCAATGCCGAACTCGCGTTAGCTCCCGGGTTGAGCCTCGCCGTCACAAACCGGCCGCCTTTGGGATGAATGAAAAATATCGACTTTTTGACGGGGTCGTAAGGTGATTCCATAAGCATATCCCTGATCACGCCAATGATCCTGAAACGCCTTCCATCCCAGGTTACGGTTTCGCCGATCGCGTCGTTCAAATCGCGTTTTCCGAGGCCCATAAACTTCACCGCCGCTTCGTTGACGACAAACCCGGCGGAGTCCGAGGATAAGGTTCTGGTAAAATCGCGCCCGGCGATAAAGCTCCACCCGACTGTTTTTCCAAAACCATGTGAAATACCAATTGTCGCAAACTCGGAATGCAGGCCGGGATCTTTGCCTTTCCAGTCGAAGCCTACATTTGCCGAAAAAACCTCGGTAGGCGGGGAAGCCGACTCTGCTATCGAGGTTACGCTTCCTGTTTTGACGAGATCGTCCAGCACCGCATCGAAATGCCCATGGATGTCCTTGTTGTTTACCAGCATGGTCACGAGGCCTTGCCTGGTATAGCCGATAGGGCGGTTTTTCGCATGAAGAATTTGCCTGTAAACGACCACTGTCCCGATCATCAGCATGACTGAAACCGTAAATTGAACAACTACCAGAATTTTTCGCGGCAGGGTCGCCCGCATTCCCGAAGGGCTCCATTTGCCTTTTAGTGCCTTAATAGGTTGAAATGAAGATAGATAGAAAGCAGGGTAGGAGCCTGCCACGAAGCCAGTCAGAAGTGCGAAAGCGGCTGCACCCGCGAGAAAGATCGGGTCGTTCCAGGGAATTAGTATTTGCTTGTCGGCAATTTCATTGAAAGCCGGCAAAGCGAGGCGGGTCAATGCCAGCGAGAGGACGAAGGCAAACGATACAACCAGGAAAGATTCACTGAAAAACTGGCCCACCAATTGCCGCTGCAAGGAACCGATCGCCTTTCGGATTCCGACTTCCCTGGCACGTTTTCCCGAACGCGCCGTACTCAGGTTCATGAAATTGATACAAGCCAGCAGCAGCACAAATACGCCGATCGTGCCAAAAAGCCACACAAATTCAATACGACCTCCAACGTTGTTTCCGTTCTCCCACTCCGAATACAAGTGCCAGCGATGCATGGGATGCAGCAGGATTTGGGGCTTGAATTTCAACTCGTCTCCGCTGACTTTTCGGAGCTTGATGTCCCGGATTTTCTCGGAAACTGCATTTACATCACTGTTTTCTGATAGCTGCACCAGGATCTGAAAAGAACTGTTTTCCCATTCATTGTTTTGCAATGCCTCTTTCACCCATTCGGTAGAGGAAGCAAACAAGTCGAATGGCGCTATGAAAGCCAGGTCATGAAATTCGGAACTGTAAGGAATATCCTCGTAAACTCCTACCACCTTCACATCCAGGTTCTGATCGATCTTCAACATCTTGTCCACCGGGTTGGAATGTTTGAAAATTGCTTTGGCAGTCGATTCGGAGAGCAGTATTGTTGCAGGATCGCTTAGCCCCGCCGCGCTTCCTTCGATTATTTTCAGAGATAGCATTTCTGCCGCGCCTGCCGACATGAAATTGCCCGGCTTTGTAAAACTGGTCCCGTCATAGGCCAGGGCGTGCCTTTGCACCCAGGAAGTAAACACTACCCGTTCGAAATCTGCTCCGAAGTTGGTTTTGAGCTCCTTGAACAACGGCGCGGGGACATTACCGCCCGTGTTAATTTCACCGTCGAGGGTTTGTTGCTGCATTACCCGCGCAATCCGTTCGTAGTTTTGATGGTATTTGTTGTAGGAAAACTCATCATAGATCCACAGGCCGATCAGCATGGCAACCGTCATCCCCACAGCAAGCCCTCCGATATTAACTGCCGAGTAAGTCTTGTTCCCGGCAAGGTTACGCCAGGCTATCTTGAAGTAATTGCGAAACATGATGGTTCGAGTTGAATTGTTTACAAATGATCACCTGAATGAAGGAATAACAACACTTTCCATGTTCTTCCAGGTAATGCTATGAGAGCCGTCGTTGTCGGTGGGATTGTGGTGGAATGTGAGCACCACCAGGTCGAGATCCGGAACTATGTACAGCATTTGCCCTCCATAACCGGCCGCATATATGACCGGGAACGCGTTGACACCGGTCCTGGCCGTTCCGCGCCACCATTGGTAGCCGTAGCCAAAGTCCTTGTTCTCTTTGGTAATTGGCAGGACAAACGCCGTGCTTTCTTTGATCCAGTCTTTGGAAACAACCTGTTGGCCATTCCATTTTCCGCTGTCGAGCACCATCTGTCCGATTTTCAACAGATCCCTTGGCCGGACGAACAGCCCGCCGCCGGTGTGCACTTTACCGCCCAGGATAGTCCAGGCGAAATGATCTATGCCCAGGGACTTGAAAAGTGTTTCCCTGGCGTAGGTATCGGCCGGCTTTCCCGTGGCATTCAATAAAACACCGCCCAAAAGGATCGATAGGCCGCTATTGTATTCGAACCTGCTGCCCGGCTTGTCCACCGGGTCGGGTTTTTTGGATAAAACATATTTGTACAGATCGCTGCTCTGGTTCATCCGCACGGCGTCATTTTTGGGGTCGGAATACGGAATGTCCTCCGTCCAGTCCAGGGCTGCGGACATTGTCAGCGCATGCCGCAAAGTCGGCGACGAGGCGCTTTTTTCGGTAGAGTCGGCGTATTGTGGGAAATAGCTTTTCAATGGCTTGTCCAGATTTTTGATCAGGCCCTGGTCGTGCGCGATGCCGAACAGGAGTGACGTTACACTTTTGGTAGCCGACTGGATGCTGTGCAGCCGCTCCCGGCCGCCCAGGTAGAAGTATTCTTCGAGGACCAGCTCACCATGCTGGGCTACCAGAAAGGCGTCGAGGCCATGGAATTTTCCTTGCAGAATTTGGTCGAACAGCTCATTCAATGATTCTGAACCCACCACTGTTTTAGGCAAAGGCCTTACCCGCCAGCCATCGCCGGTTGCCATTGGAGGCTGGTATTTCCAGTTTTTCACGGGCTGGCCGTCTTTGCCGGTCCGGGCAGGTACCTGGGCCGACCAATGCGAAAATTTGGTAAATGTCAAATTTTCAGGCTTTTGTCCAGGGACGCTCAGCACACCTTTGATCGTCTTTTTGTCACCGGAAAGCGCACCTTTAAATGCCGCCCCGCCGCCGAGGTTCAGCTCGACCTTCGAATCCCGCACGATGACAGCTTGCAGCTCGCTGGCCGCCATCAGTTCCGGTATCTCGAACCGCCCGCTCCATTTGCCCGTGATATCCTGACTCAGCTGGATGTCCAGCGCGCTTCGAAATCCGGGGATTGTCTCCAATTCGGTGTGCCACATGCCAACGAGCTCGTGCCCACCGGGCAAACATGCGGTGGTAAGCAACAGAACCCAAATGAATTTGGCGTATTGGCGGATTGATTTCAAGTGGCTGAAACGGTCGGATAACGTGCAAAATGTAACCAATTAATACAAAGAAATAAAATAATGTTTGTCTTCAATACCCCCTCCCGGTCGCCGTATATGTGTCCGTCGCGATTATTCGACAGTCGTATAGTTTTAATGAGTACGTCATAATATGGGGCATCGAATATCTTCGATGCGTTAAACAGCCAACAGAAAAGCTAACCAGACGTTATATGATACAGATCTTTCCTAAAACCAAATATGCCCTCCCCGGTCGCCTCTTTCGGTTTGTCTTGATTTTCCTCGCATTGTTTGATAACACACCCTTACGTGCCCAGATTGCCCCATCCGATTTCGTTTTCGTTTGCAAGACGAGTGATCTACTCGGGTTTGAAAAGGGGATAATAATCGATGCACAAGGTGACTATACTATTTACTATGAGAGCATTCCTGCCGGCATTTCCGGATCAATTCCTGGCGTTCATACAGACTATACCGGACTGCAGATGCCAGCTCCGGGTACTTATCGTTTTGCTATCAGGCCCGTTGGCGCTACACCCTTCCATAGGATTCTTTCTAATAGTTCTTTTCAAGACGTGTTAGCCATAGAACAATGGGGCACAGCAGTATGGTCAACTTTTGAAAGAGCGTTCATCAACTACACGACGTTATCCGCCATTTCCGCGACAGACGCGCCCGTGTTGACCAACGTTACGAATATGTCTGCCATGTTTGCAGGCTGTACCGGTCTTGTCAGCGCACCCAATATCAATAACTGGGATGTAAGCCATGTAACCAACATGAGGGAAATGTTCTATAATGCCCGGGCGTTTAACGAGCCGCTCGGTAATTGGGACGTCAGTAATGTAACTGATATGTTCTCCCTTTTTTTTGCCGCAACAGTTTTCAATCAGCCACTCAATAGCTGGGATGTAAGTAATGTGACCAATTTCGGCGGGATGTTTTATTATGCCAGTTCGTTTGATCAACCGCTCGACAGCTGGAGTGTGAGCACGGCTACTGATATGAACAGCATGTTTACATTCGCATTGGCGTTCAACCAACCCCTTAACGGCTGGGATGTAAGTAACGTAACCGCAACCCAATATATGTTCTACGGCGCGCCGGCCTTTAATCAATCCCTTGATGCCTGGGATATGAGCAAGGTGACCGCAGCCCATTATATGTTCAATGGCGCGGCCGCATTTAACCAAAATTTAGGTAAATGGGCATTGAACAGCGCAGTAAACATCGACCATATGTTTACCGGCAGCGGTATCGATTGCGCGCATTACAGCAGTACCCTTATCGGCTGGGGAACCAATGCGGCAACCCCTGCCGGCCTGACGTTAACGGCAACTGGTTTAACCTATGGGTCAGATGCATCAGCGGCAAGGGAGTTCCTCGTTACCAGTAAGAACTGGACTATCTCCGGCGACAATTTCGACGTAACCTGCGTCAGTTTGCCTGTCACACTGGTTTCTTTCGATGCAAGCAGGCGGGAATCGTCGTCGGTGCTCACGTGGGCAACGACCGAAGAAACCAACAGCGACCGCTTTGAAATTCAGCGTAGCGGCGACGGTCAGGGCTGGCGCCAGATCGGAGTGCAGGCTTCAAGCGGAGAAAGCACAGTGCTTAGAACTTATATTTTTGAAGATAGGGCACCGGGGAGGGGCCTGAACTATTACCGGTTGAAAATGGTCGACCGCGCGGTGGAGGGCAGGGACGGCTCGTTTGCATACAGCCGTATCCAGCGCGTCGATTTTGGCGATACTTTTCAAGTGCGCATCTATCCTAACCCAGCCAGCGGCAGGCTATTTCTTGACAACTACGCGGCCGTCGAATCTGTTGTTTTGTACAATGTGGCGGGGTTTAAATTGCTGGAAAGCAAAAAGATGACTGCGCAAGGGATTGACATCGGTACGGCAGAACCCGGGCTCCACACTATCAAGCTGGTTTTCGCGGACGGTTCAACAAAAACGAGCAAGGTGATCATCACGAAATAGCGGGTCCCCGGATCCAATGTGTACGCTATCCCCCTTGCATGTCCATCGGGTTGCGTGGAGGCGAAAGCCATTGCGCACAACCTGATGGATTTTCTTTGTATATTTTCAATATTTTTTGCAATTAAATAAAGCGTGTTTGATTGAAATCCTTTTCTTTGTCAAAAAACTTCACATCATTTATCCAACGGAGATCGACCGGGATGTCTACTTTTACGAGAGCTGAATCAGATTTGAGTGCTGAACTGCATATCTGGCATCGTTTCAGGCAAGGGGATATGCAGGCTTTTCAGTCGCTGTACCAACGCCATGTTAAGAGTCTGACCAGCTACGGCCACCGGCTTACGCCCGACAGGCAGTTGCTCGAAGATGCAATACACGACCTTTTCATCGACCTTTGGCGTAGAAAAGAGCATCTCAACGATGCGGACAACATCCGGTTTTACCTCTTCCGCGCATTGCGTAACCGGCTTTCACGCAATGGGAGAAACAATATTTTTGAGCAAGCCGAAGATATCGACGGGTTCCTGGATTATCTGGTGGCGCTTTCCAGTGAGCAACAGCACATCGATTCTGAGGGCGCGGATGTTCGTACGCAACGCGTGCGCCACGCGGTCGGGAGCCTTTCCGACCGGCAAAAAGAGGTCATTAACCTGCGTTTTTATCACGGAATGAGCCTCGACGAAATATCGGAGCTGATGGGTTTGTCCAAACAAGGCGTAAGCAACCTGCTCTATAAAGCCTATGCTGTGCTGCGCACAAGGCTCGGCGAATTGACCATCCTCTCGCTGCTGGTGCCCATGGGCGAAATGCAAGCATGGATCGTGTAAATGATTTTGAGAAAAATGCTGGAAGATAGGTTAGTTTTCAACCATTGTTGCACCTGTTAATTGTGCGCGTACCATTTATCCCTGACCATGAATGATGAAAGTTTAAATATTGAGGATCTGTTAAGTAATGATTCTTTCATAACCTGGGTGCTGCAAGATGATGATGCATTGTTGTGGGAAGAATTTGTCCGCGCTAATCCCGACAAAAAAGAACTGTTGGAGAAGGCTTCGAAAATCGTGCTGGACCTGCACCGGGCCGAGCGGGAAGCGGTACCTTCTATAGATGAGCAGAAACTTTGGGCAAGGATTGAATCCACGGCAGAGAGCCGGGAGGAGCCGTTCGTGCCGGCAACTCCGGGGAAGAAACTGTTCAAAACGTTCCTGATCGCGGCTTGCGTGTTGCTCATCGCTGCATTTGGTGTTTTTCAAACCATGCGGACAGACCGGAAACGGGTTACCTACAAAGAACTGCTTACCCACGCAAAAGTGGAAAACCAGCTTGTTGAAAAGCAAAACCAGGGCAATGAGGCAATGGAAGTACGCCTGGAAGACGGAACCGTCATTACGTTAGGTAAAAATAGTAAACTGAGCTATCCCACACATTTCCAAAAACAGAAGCGCGAGGTTTTCCTTAGCGGAGAGGCATTTTTTAATGTGACCAAAGATCCTTTCCGTCCATTCCTGGTTTACGCCAACGAGACGGTGACGAAGGTGCTGGGAACGAGCTTCGAGATCAGGGCATTTGAGAACAGCAAGGATGTGACCGTGCATGTCAGGACCGGGCGGGTTTCGGTGTACAAGCAGAGCCGGATTCAGACGGGCGATCCGGAAACAACCGGGTTGGTATTGTTGCCTAATCAGAAAGGGACGTTTAACCGCGACAGTGAAATGCTGGTCAAAAACCTGGTGGAAGAACCATTGCCGATCACTCCGATTGCTGAGACGAAAAAGATCCGGTTCGATGAGGTGCCGGCAACCGAAGTTTTTGCTGAAATGGAGAAGGTATATGGGGTGCAGATCCTCTGCGACCATGAGCTATTATCCAAATGCATTATCTCGACCTCTATCCGCAACGAATCGCTGTACGATAACCTGGATGTGATCTGCCGCACGATAGGCGGTACCTACAAGGAAATCGACGCGCAGATTGTGATCGATGCAAAAGGTTGTTTCTGATGGCGGAAAGGTCCCGGTTTCCGCTCAGGTAGGGGCTTTCTTCGATAATTGATAAAAAAACAAAAAATAATTTCGTCACAAGGGTTAGTTTTTTCCAGGGTCTGTACCTGTATAAATAGAGCGGCCGGACGTTTCCGGCGCTACCCATTGCAAAACATGTTTTCGTTGCCCATACCGGTCATCCGGCACCGGATAGCTATGTCTTTTTTTCGCAATGGCCTCATTGCGAACGTCACCTAACCTAATCCAACTATGGAAAACAGATTGTCTACCTGAGGAGAAATGCGCCATTGACGACGGTTTGCCGTACCCGGCGGACCCGGATGTTTATTCAAAAATGAAAACCAAAACAGGTATGGGCATTTTTACGAGTGAAAAAAAAGTTTTTCAATTCCTTTGCATGATGATGAAACAACTCTTCATTGCCATGTTCGCAGCCGGGCTAAGCTATGCGTCTCCAACGTATTCGCAGGAGCTGCTCAAACAACGTATATCTATAAGCGTTAAGAATGCTTCACTGAAAACCGTCCTGAAAAATATCGAACAACAGGGCGATCTTTCCTTCTCCTATCAAAAGCAGGTGATCGCCACCGAGGAGAAGATCAGCCTGGAAGCGAAGAACGAATTGCTGGAAGATCTTCTGAAACGGGTGCTTTCACCGAGAAACATCATTTACCAGGTTGTGAAGAGCAATCAGATCATCCTTTCCAGGACGCCGGATGAAGGAAAAGGGCCAACCGGGATGCTGCCTGTTAATGTGGGCGAGCCGCTCATGGAAAAGCAAATAGCCGGAAAGATTACCGATGAAAAAGGGGAAGGACTGCCCGGGGTAAGCGTCGTATTGAAAGGGACGCAAAAAGGAACGACCTCGGAGGCCGACGGCACTTACCGCCTCGCCATTCCGGACAACGATGCGGTCCTGATCTTCTCTTTCGTGGGTTACATTTCCGACGAGCGGCAGGTAGGGGCACAATCGATTATGAATGTGGTACTTAAAGTCGATAACAAGGCGCTGGAAGAAGTGGTGGTGACGGCTTACGGACAGAAACAGCGCAAGGAAGCGGTGGTGGGCGCGGTGACGACGATCCGTCCGGGCGAACTGAAAATCCCTGCGAGTAACCTCACGACAGCCATCGCGGGCCGTCTCTCCGGAGTGATCGGCTACCAGCGGAGCGGCGAACCGGGTGTTGACAATGCGACGTTTTTTATCCGCGGGATTACTACATTCGGATACAACAATTCACCGCTGATACTGGTCGACAACGTGGAGCTGACCGTAACGGACCTGGCCAGGCTGCAACCCGACGATATTGAAAGCTTTTCTATCCTGAAAGACGCCAGTGCCACAGCCTTGTACGGGGCACGGGGTGCGAACGGGGTCGTGTATGTGACCACCAAGCAGGGGAAAGCGGGGAAGGCGAAGATCAACTTCCGTATCGAAAATTCGGTTTCCATGCCGACCCAGAATGTGGAACTGGCCGATCCGATCACTTACATGAAATTGTATAATGAGGCCCAGCTCACGCGCGACCCGCTCGCGGCGATCAAATATCCGCAAAACCAGATCGAAAATACCGGCAAGGGCAAGAATCCATACGTATATCCTTCGACCGACTGGCGCGATGTGCTTTTTAAAAAGTACACCCAGAACCGCCGCGCGAACCTTAGCGTATCGGGTGGGGGAGAAGTGGCCCAGTATTACGTGGCGACCTCATTCAGCAACGACAATGGTATGCTGAAAGTGGACAAGATGAATAATTTCAACAATAACGTCAAGCTCAACAGCTACTCGGTCCGCTCCAACGTCAATATCAACCTAAGCCCGCAAACACAGCTGATCGTGCGATTGTACGGGAATTTCGATGATTACAACGGCCCGATCGACGGAGGCTCGGGCATTTACCAGAAAGCGTTGAAAACCAGTCCCACATCCTATCCGGCCTACTATGCACCCGACAAAGCCAACGAGGCCACCGACCATATTCTCTTCGGGAACTTTGACCTCGGACAATACCTGAATCCTTACGCGGATATGGTGAAAGGGTATAAGCAATATTCAAGGTCCAAAATGCTGACGCAGCTGGAACTGACCCAAAAGCTCGATTTCGTTACCAAAGGGCTTAGCGTCAGAGGTTTGGCGAATATCAATCGGTCGTCGTATTTCGATGTTACCAGGGCCTACAACCCCTATTTTTACAACGCCGGCTCGTACGACAAGCAAACGGACACCTACACGCTCAACTGGCTTAACCAGCAGACTAGCAATGAGTTCTTCAATGAGCCCGCCACGGAATACCTGAACTACAAACCCGGTGCGAAAAACCTGGAAAGCTTTCTTTACCTGCAAGGTACACTGGATTATTCAAGGGTTTTCCGCGAGGTACATTCACTGAATGCCACAGTGGTGACGACCTTGCAGCAGAGCCTGAAAGACAATTCGAGCGCGGGGCAAGTGCAATCCCTGCAACAATCGCTACCGAGCAGGAACACGGGTGTTTCAGGGCGTTTGTCCTATTCGTTCGATAACCGGTATTTTGCGGAATTCAACTTCGGTTATAACGGCTCGGAGCGCTTTCACAGGAGCAAGCAGTTCGGCTTTTTCCCGACTATCGGCGGGGCCTGGGTGATATCGAACGAGGGTTTCTGGAAACCAATGGAACACTTCATCAACAAATTGAAAATACGCAGTTCTTACGGCCTAGTGGGTAACGATGCCATCGGAAGGCCCGATCAGCGTTTCTTTTTCCTTTCGGAGGTTGACCTGAACAATCAGAACAGGGGGGCGTCTTTCGGGTACAATTCAGGAATTACCCGTAATGGCGTGTCGATCAGCCGGTATGAAAACAAGGATATTACCTGGGAAACCTCCCATCAGACCAACCTCGGATTGGAATTCTCCATTCTTCAGAAACTGAATGTCATTGCCGAGATCTACAAACAGCGGCGTTCCAATATCCTCATGGAAAGGGCTTCGATCCCCAGCACAATGGGGCTATCGGTTATTCCGTCGGCGAATGTGGGAGAGGCGAAATCAAAAGGATTTGACCTTGCGGTGGATTTTAACCAGAATTTCAAAAACGGGGCCTGGCTGGTAGCAAGGGGAAACCTGACAATGGCCCGGACAGTGTTCTCTATTTTTGAAGAGCCGGACTATAAAGACCGTTATCTGTCAAGGATAGGGCAATCGATCAATCAGCCCAGAGGATTGATTGCCGAGCGGCTCTTTATCGATGAAAACGATGTAAAGAACTCGCCCCGCCAGAACTTCGGGGTGTATGGGGCCGGGGATATCAAATACCGGGATATTAACCGGGACGGGCAGATTACCAATGCGGATTTTGTGGCAATAGGCCACCCCGAAACACCTGAAATTACCTATGGGTTTGGCCTTTCGGCCGGGCGCGGACAATTTGATCTTTCGCTCTTTTTTCAAGGCCTGGGACGGGAATCGTTTTTTATCAATCCCGTCGCTTCCGCTCCCTTTATCAATTACAGCAGCGACAACAATGGAAACGCGCTTTTTCCGGCCAACCTCATCGGTGAAAATGCTTTGCTGAAAGCATTTGCGGACAGCCACTGGTCGGAAGAGAACCGTAACATTTATGCGATTTGGCCCAGAATGTCGACCGTAGAAAACCAAAACAATTCGCAGCGGAGCACCTGGTTCATGCGCGACGGGTCATTCATCCGCCTGAAAACGCTGGAAGCAGGATATACCGTCAAGGGGCGTTTTCTGGAAAAGCTGAAACTGACCAATTTTCGGGTCTATTTCAACGGGACGAATTTGCTGACATTCAGTAAGTTCAAGCTGTGGGATCCCGAAATGGGAGGAAATGGCTTGGGTTACCCGGTCCAGAAGGTTTTCAATATCGGTTTGAATATGAATTTCTAAGCAACCTACTATGAAATTACTGTACAACAGTCTTTGCCTTGCCGCCTTGCTCGTGCTGACCACCGCGGGCTGCCGGAAATACCTCGATATTGTCCCGGATAACGTCGCGACGATCGATAATGCATTCAAAATGCGTGCGGATGCGGAAAAGTACCTCTACACCTGCTATAATAATCTTCCGCAATTCGGTAACGAAGGGGCCGATCCCGGTTTTATGACGGGCGACGAATTTGCGACCGTGTACCCGGTGCTGGGGAATATCAATGGTAACCTTTACCGGATTGCAAGAGGTGAGCAGAACATCGTTTCACCTATTGCCAACTATTGGGACAGCAAATATTTCCAGGCGCTACGCGAATGCAATATATTTCTGGAAAACGTCGACAAAGTCCGCGACCTCACCGATTTTGAGAAGAAACGATGGGTGGCAGAAGTGAAATTCCTGAAAGCCTATTACCATTATTACCTGGTACGGATGTACGGCCCGATCCCGATCATCAAAAAGAATCTTCCTATTTCGGCGTCGGTGGAGGAGGTGAAGGTAAAGCGGCAGCATGTCGATTCGGTTTTCAACTACACCGTGAGCCTGATCGACGAAGCCGCAGTGGATCTTCCGGTAATTTTACCCAATGAGTTTTCGGAACTCGGCCGGATTACCAAGCCTATTGCGCTGGCTATCAAGGCAGAGATACTCACCACGGCCGCCAGCCCGCTTTACAATGGTAACCAGAATTATGCCAATTTCAGGAACAAGGATAATGAGCCGCTGTTCAGCAACACCGCCAGCCCCGAAAAATGGCAGCGGGCCGCACAAGCCTGCCGCGAGGCGATCACCGCCTGCGAGGCAAATGGTAACAGGCTTTACGAATTTGTTCCCCGTTCGGTAACCACCAAGGTTTCGGATTCTACCCAACGGTTGATGTCGATCCGAGCGGCCGTCACCGACAAGTGGAACGTCGAGCTCATATGGGGTGCTTCCAATTCAACGGGTGGTGGCAGCCGGGGCTTTCAGTCGTTGTCACAAGCCCGGCTGAGCCCGTTTACCGGCACTATTCCCAATGAAAACATCGGTTCCATGCTCGCGCCCCCGCTCCATATCGCCGAAATGTTTTACAGCAACAACGGAGTGCCGATAGAGGAGGACAAGAGCTACAAATATGGTACCCGTTTCACCGCATTGCGAAAGGCATTGAAAAGCGAACGCTATTACATCCGGGAGGGCTATACTACGGTACAGCTCAACTTCGATCGGGAGCCCCGTTTCTACGCTGATCTCGGTTTTGACGGGGGAATCTGGTTCGGGCAGGGGAAAAACGACGACGACAATACCTGGGTGCTGGAAGGAAAACTCGGCCAAACCGGTGGCAGGCAGGGGGCTTCCCTGTATTCGGTGACAGGCTACTGGCCCAAAAAACTGGCCAATTATAACAACACGATTAATGACCCGGCACAGCAATACAACGTGGAGGGCTACCCCTTCCCGATTATGCGCCTTGCAGACCTGTACCTGCTATATGCCGAAGCATTGAACGAATCGCAGGGACCATCCGCCGAAGTATATGGCTGGATAGACAAGGTCCGGGCCCGGGCCGGATTGAAAGGGGTAGTGGAGTCGTGGACGAAATTCTCTAACAAATCCTCGAAATTCAGTAGTAAGGAAGGCTTGCGCGAAATTATCCAGCGGGAGCGGCTGATCGAGCTGGTTTTCGAAGGGAAAAGGTTCTGGGACCTGCGCAGATGGAAAGTAGCGGAAAATTACCTGCAAAGGTCCGTGAATGGCTGGGATATCGCCCAACGCGAGGCGGTTAACTATTACCGGGTCAAGCCGATTTATACGAGTAGTTTCAGCCTCAAAGACTATTTCTGGCCTATTTCAGAAAACTCACTGATTGTCAACCCGAACCTTGTTCAAAACCCTGGCTGGTAAACACCGCGCTCTATGAAAAAGATATCGATATTAGTTTCAATCGTGTGGGTGCTCGCATTGCTATGCTCCTGTGCGGACACCGATGACATCCGTAAACCCCTGGGTGCAGATGCTGTGAAGCCCGGCGTGGTGACGAATACCTCGGTCGTCAACTTCGCCGGCGGGGCTACCATCACCTATTCGCTGCCGAAAGATGAAGACCTGCAATATGTAGTGGCCGAATATGCGATCAATAAAAGCACCGGTGTAGTGAGTGAGGCGAAGGCATCGCATTACACCAACAAAGTGACGGTAGAAGGGTTTTCCGCTGGCGGTGATTACGAGGTAACCTTGTATTCCGTCGATAAAAGCGACAATAAATCGGAGCCCGTCACGGTGAAAATCGCCCCGGAGGCCCCGCCCGTCCAAACTGTATTCAACTCCCTGCAACTGGGTGTAGACTTCGGCGGGGTGAATGTTGCTTTTAGTAATGCTTCCGAGGCCAAGCTGGCGATCGTGGTGATTACAGCAGATAATAATGGCGATTATGTTCCGGTGGAAACCCTGTACACGCAAATGAAAGGCGGCTCCTTTGCTGCCCGGGGATTTGATACTCTCAGCAGGAAGTTCGGGGTGTATGTGCGCGACCGCTGGAACAATTACTCCGATACGGTTTTCAAGGAGGTGAAACCATTCTTTGAAAAGAAACTGGATAAAACCCGCTTCCGGGAATATGTGCTGCCAACCGACGAAGAGAGCGGTTACGGGTGGCAGATACCCTATCTGTGGGATGAGAAGATGACGGAACCTGGCTTCCACACCATCCCGCTTTCGGACCGCGACATGCCGATCCATTTCACATTCGACCTCGGGACGGCGGCCAAGCTGAGCCGGTTCCGGTTGTGGCAACGGCAGGGCGACTGGTTTTATAAACACGGTAACCCCCGAAAATGGACGATGTGGGGCAGTGAAAAAGCACCCAACCCAGACGGAAGTTTCAATGGCTGGACTAAGCTCATGGATTGTGAGTCGATCAAGCCGTCGGGGAGCCCTTACGGCGTGAATACCGGTGACGATATTGCTTATATGTCGGCCGGGGAAGAGTTTGTGTTCCCGCTTTCGGCACCCAAAGTGCGCTATATCCGGATGCAGATCCACCAGAACTGGTCCGATACCAAGTTTGTCCATTTTACCGAACTCACCTTCTGGGGAGATACCAAATAATTTAAAACTGAGCTATGATGGCTATCAAACATAAAATTACAGGATTGCTGGTGCTTCTTTTCGCGTCGGTATCCTGTACGGATTGGGACGATTTCAAAAAATACCAGGCAGGCGGGGAGATTGTTTACCCCGGGCGTGGCGATACTGTGCTGGTGGCATCGGGTAGAAACAGAACGGAGCTACTGTGGGTCCTCAGCGCCGATCCGCGCGTGACCGGTTATAAGCTTTACTGGAACAATAGGGCCGATTCCCTGGAAGCCGCCGTTCCCTCGGACCTTATCGGCGATACGGTCAGGATCATGATCAATCCGTTGCAGGAAGGATCGTACAATTTTGAAATGTATTCACTGGATGCCAAGGGTAACCGGTCGGTGCCGCTGCGGTTCAATGGCAGGACATTCGGAGCAAATTATGAAAACGGCCTGCTCAACCGTACCATTAGTAACGCCTCCTACGATTCGACCCGGAAGGTATTGCAGGTGAGCTGGAATACGCCCGACACCGTGAACATCCATACCGAGCTGAAATACATAGCAACCGATTCGAAATCCAAATCGGTACTCGTGGGTCCCGACGTCCAGGAAAGTAAAATAACCGATTGGAAACCCGGTACTATCCTGAACTATCGGTCTTCTTTCAAACCGGACCGCAAAGCCATCGATGTCTTTACGGTCACGCGCTACGACACCATGTCGGTGCGGAAGCCGGAATAATAGGGAACAAGCAACGGATGATCGGGTAGTAACGAAAAAGGGGGACGCTGATACGCATCCCCCTCATTGGCTATCCCTCCAAAAAACTACTCTTCGATTTTTTTCTGAAATCCCTTGTAACTCCAGGAATTTGGCCTTGGGCTTGGACTTTTGGGCGTCCATTTTTGTGCATTGCAGGGGCCGCTTTCCCCGCTCGGGCAAACTGTCCTTGGGGAGGTGGTAGCACTAGGAATGCCAGTCGGATCAAAAGTTAGGCGCTGGACGCTGGTCTTGCTCTTGATGGTAGCCTCGAAAGTGCCTTCCGCCGTGGCAATGGCTGCGTTGGTGAGGTTTACTTCCGTCAGGTTAGCGCCTTCGAACTGGGCACCTTGCAGGCACGTATTGGCCAGGGAGGTCTGTTTACCATTAAAAGTACCCAGTACCGTATTCATAAACTTGGCGTTGACCAGGCAGGCATCCGCAAAATTGCAACCCTGGAACGCCTTATCCTTGATATTGGAAAAATCCATATTGGCCAGATAGGCGTGATTAAAGGATACATTTACCGCCGTAGCGCCCGTCAGGTTTGCCTTCGACCCCCAAAGTTCGGCGCCCGAAAATTCGGCATTGGTAATATCGGCATTCTGCATTTCGGCCTGCCACATGTAGGAATTGGTAAAGATCGTTCCGATCAATATGCCGTTATTCATTTTGGCCCCGGTCAGGATACTGTTGGGCAATTGCGTCCCTTTCAGCTGTGCGTGATCCAGATTGGCGCCGGTCAAATCGGCCCCGTTCAGGTTCACTTCGTCCAGGATCACATAAGCTGCATTCAAATCTTTCGGAAGCTGTTCTTTGTTGAGCAAATTAGCCTTTGTAAGGTCAAGAAAGCTCCAATTTGCGCCCAGAAACGATAGGGGGACAGTAGCCCGCTGTAAACGCGTACGGTTATCTACCGTGCGGCCAAACAAGGGTGGTTCGGTAAACCTGGCACCTGTCAAATCAGCATTGTTCAACACCGTCGAGGCCAGCGTCGTTCTTGTAAAAATGGCATTATTGAGCTTGGCATCGGTTAGGATCGTACCTGTGAGATTGGCTCCTGTAAAATCGGCCCCTGTCAGATCGGCCCCTGTCAGATTTGCCCCGGAAAGATCGGCATTAATAAAAACAGCCTCTGCGAAGTTAACCCCGGGTAGTTGCGTGCCCACCAGTTTTACGCCGGTGGCCTGAAGTTTTGCGGCGCCTATCGTTCCGGTGAACCGGGTTTCGCTTAAATCCAGGTACTGCCAGTCTTTTCCAATCATAGAATAGGGTATGGTCGCTTTTCGGAAGATCGTCCCAGTGGCGGCGGTGCGGCCCAGTTTCTCGGTCCCATCCATGACAATGCCATTAAAATCTACCTCCGAAAAATCGGTTTTGGCCAAATCTGCGCCTTTAATGCTGACGTTTCTAAAATAGGTCCTTTTAAAACTCGTATTGACCAGAATAGCTTTGTCGAAGTTACAATCCTCCAATGGGCGCTTGTCAAACCGTGCATCGGTTAAATCGGCCCTCGTAAATGAAACCTTCTTCATGAGGGCCTCCATTGGGTACGAATCATGTTCCCAGGAAAAATTACAACCCGTTAGCACGCCCAGGTCGAATTTGGTATTTACCAGCGAAGCTTTTGAAAAATTGGCCCGTGGCAGGTTACTGCCCCTCAGGTTCATGTCGTAGAACTTGATATTCAAAAAATCCGCGTCGGCATGCTCGTCACCGGAAAGGATTTCTTCTTTGTTGGGGATGTTCAGGGTATAATCGAATGGACCGAGTTTGGTCATCGTGATATCCAGCTTACGTTCATCGCCGTTGAATTTCCACAAAGCGGACTGGTGCTCTCCCGGCCCGTTTGAGCTGGCTACCGCGCGTTCGCCGTTGCGGCCCCGTAACCCAATATCGACCCTGTTGCCATTCATATCGACATTAAAAGACAGCCCTGACCTGCTGCGGCCGGGAAACATGCCCCACAAATGCCGGGTGGTTTTTCTGCGCATACCGTCCACCTCTTCCCAGATTTGCTCTGCCAATGCGCCGGTATAGTCATGGTATCCCGACATGGGCATGGCCATTAGCTGAACATTAAAATCGCTCGATCCCGGACTCTGGTAAAGTACGGTAATGAACGAGGGAACATCAGGGCCAAGGTATTGCCAGTTGATGAATCCAAGATGCCTGCCTGCCGGAGACATGCGTGTTTCCCTTATGTACTTATCGTCGCGGTGCCGGCTCGACGGGTCTCCGGCCTTCACACACATGAAAAATGCCGCCACGAACTGGCCGGGATTCTCCATGTCATTTGATTCACTGCTTTCGTTGGGTTCGTTCAGATTGTTCATCTTGAATGGTTGGTTTTTGTGAGGGAATACTGGTGTTAAAACTGGGCTTCCGGTGCCGGCGGGACCCAAAGACTTATGGATGGTTCGGTGCGTCGGCCTTTGCCGAAAATCCATTCATAATTGAGCGTATACAGGCTACGGTCGAGGCCCAGTGCCAGTTTTGCTGCGGCTACGCCACTTGTGGTAACCAGTTGCTGGCCATCGGGGGTATAAATGGTTAAAACATAGTCATTCGGATCTCGCCCGCCGTTTTCCTCCGTAAGCACATACAAATAGCCCTTGCCCTCGACCGACAGATCGAGGTATTCCACGCCGGGTTTGGCGGGAAGATTAAGGAAACATGATTTGGTCCCGTTGTTGGTGAAATAGGTTGCCACGGGGTTGCAGTTGATGTCGAATGCCTGGATGCGGTTATTGTTCTTTTCCAATACCAGCAGCACTCCGTCTATTCCGACGGCAATAGCCACGGGCCCGTCGATCAATCCGTCGCGTTTACCTAATCCGGAAGCCATACTCGCGAAAATAGCCTGATCATCGGTCGTAGATTTGGCCGGGAGTTTTAGTTTGTAGATCTTCGAATTGTTCGCACTGATTCCAAATACATAGCCTTGTGGGTGAACGACATAGCGAAGCAATGTGGCGGAGAACCTGCCCCAGCTTTCTTTATCCCGGGGATTGAATTCAGGAGGGATAGGCTGGCGCTTCCCGGTATCGAAGGCCAGTTTCACCTTTCGCAAATGGTAATTGTCATCCGTACCACGGGTGATGATAAAATTATGTCCCGTACCATCGTCTTTGGTGGCAATATCGTAGGCAACGCCCGGGTCATAGTCAAACCCCACCCTGGTAGCCGCATACCCGGCCTCGGGATGTTGAAGGATCGAGATATTCTGGGTAATGTACAGCGAATCGTTAACCGGCGGCCCGTCGGGGTTGGTGTCACGGGCGATATTCAGCCCGGTTGCCTGCCAGCTGTAACCTAATGAGGTCGGGCGCTGGGCCAGGGAAATGCTGCTTAAACTACGCAGTTCGTGATTCAGGTCCGGCGCTGCCGTTTTTCTGGTGGTAGTTGGAGCAGGACTTTCCTTCCAGACGTGTACATCATTTTCAATGGCAATTTTTACCTTATGGCTGTAAATGGATTTTTTAGTTAATGGCACGATATTGTTCACTACTTCGACGTTCCGGATGCGAAGTGTGGTGCCATCATTTCCCTCGGCGGCATACCAGGCCGATTCTCCCTGTCCTGCCTGCCATCCGTTCCGGGCGTAGAAGAATACATATACCTTCACATTCCCCCCTGATGGCGCGTCGTTGAAGCGTACATTGATTGGATCGCTCAATACAGTGCCGCTGAGGGCGCCATTATAAACCAATGTCGTCGCGCTCTTATCGTACACGAGTTGTACTTTATAGCTTACGGCCAGGTGCGGGAAGTATTTAAAAGTAGTGTCGGGAACGAGTGTTACCTCCACGTCCATGGAAGCCACAATATCGCATTGATATACAAAAGGGGCCTGCGTGACAGCCGCGATGGTCTGGCCCAGCTGGGCAAGCGACACACATGCGCTCATTACCTGAAATGCAGTACCCACGATAGGGAGCATTTTAGTTGCGGTGGCCGAAGCGACAACCGAAGTGATGACTGTTTTGAGGCCCGTTTTCAGCAGCAGCGGGCCGGCCGCATTAGCCAATCGGAGCAGCGGTTTGCTCGAATCGCCCGTGCGGAGGGTATCCAGGCCGGTGAGCGTGAGGCCTAATGCGATTACACCAAAAAGTACTCGTTTGTCTTTCATCAAATCGGTTACCCATTTGGAATTGGTGATGGCCGCGCCGGCGGTAAGCATAAAAACGGGCAGGGCCAATTCAAGCGCCACGGTCATGGTCAGCCCCGGCATACAAACACCCGAGTCGAATTCGCCGGTCCCGAGGCCTCCTAAAAGCAACCTCACCGTATGGGCATCTTTGTGAACGGGAAAACGCATCGTAGCGGATTCGTCGGATACGGGAATGCCAAATGCCGTGCTGATCGGTCCGAGCATCTCGAGGTATTTCTTGGTCGAATCCTTTTGAAAACCCGGGCGTAAAAATCCGGGAAGCTGCTCGGGCCACGACGAATCTACCGCGATCGGATTTCCGGCCATGTCGATAAACTGTACATAGGCGCCCAAATGCCGGAGCCAGTGGTTGGTACAATCTACCGTAATGTAATTTCGCCAGGACGACCCCTCGGTATTGACCCATTCGAGTTGCTTCACTACCCTTTTCGTGTCTCCGTCCAGCACAGCGAATTCGGCGCTGGCATTCGGGTCGAGTTTGGTGCACTTTAAGGTATAATCTAATCCCGATTTGGAAGAGTTGAGCGTAAAATTTGCCTTGACGTTCCCCGTCCCCAAACCCTGGTCTATCGAGCCGATATAGGGACCACCGTTACCCATCTGGTTGAGCTTGATGGGGACAAATGCCAGTGCCGGTATATCGGGTGTATTGATTTTAAGATAAACCTTTTCGGCGAGCAACAGTGCCACCATTTCTGTATTGAGCGGGTCCCTTTTTTCATGTTTCGGATCGTCGGACCACAAACCCATGCCCTCATAACTTCCTTTTTCCGGGTTGCTGGGTTCAATCCGCACATTAGGAGAAACGGTAAGCCCGTTGCCCGGCGTTTTGTTCGAAAGTATCCATTTGCTCAGGTTGGCCTTCAATTGCTGGCCGGGTGCGACAGCCAGCGCGGATTTGGCATCGGCGCCAATCCCGTATTGGACATTCCATTGCTGGCCCCGGAGTTCGTTATCCTGCTGTACGCGTGTTAAAGCATACTTCAATGCACCTTCAATCTCCGCTATCACCCGTGGGTGCATTTGCGGGGTATAGAGGAAAGTGCCCGGGCTGTCGGGGTCCTGCATGTGCGTTTTGGAGCCGTCGGCATTTTCTTCGTAAACGGGTACTTCCGTCGACCAGTTTGTGCCCAGTTCTTCGAGGATGTTGGGAAGTCCGTTGTCCCGCCCGATGGCCCTTGTAATGGCACGTTCGATAATATACGAAGGGATCTTGCCGTGTTCCGATTCATTGAGGTTAATGAGCGAGGGATGCTGGAACAGCAATGCTACGGCAGTGTCGAAATGGTCAACGTATTGGCCCAATCCATTAGCGCTCGTCAACGAAGGCAATGCTTGCAACAGGCCCGACGATTTGGCGGCAATCATCGCCAGTTTGGGATGAGGCAGCTGGTCTTCCGGTTCGGGATTTTGGCTGATCATTTTCAGGGCCCGTGCCACACCCTCTGCCGGCAAAGCTATTTGCATGCCTATGATATGCTGTATAGTTTGCCCGTTAATTACCATGGGAACCGAAATCTGTATCAGCGACGGCCGCGATGGGGGAGTATCGACACCCGTTACAAAATGCGTTAACTGCCCGGCATGCAGGTGCTGAAAAAGCGGATTGTTTTGTGCTGCATGCTGCCGGGTAAGCGAGGTATGCGCCTGCAACGGATAATCCTGGAAATTGGCATGGAGCATCAACCCTTCCTGGGCTTCCAGGTGGGAGAGATTAAAGTGAAGTGTTCTCAAAGGAATAAATCTTTAGATAGAGGAATTTAAAGGTATGGTCATTTTTAAGAATCGGTCATTCTTAATCCAGGCCCTGTGTGATCGTCCAGGTGTTGTTCGCATTAAGCGTAGCATTCATCGAAAAAATACCATGCGGAAAATCAATCTTTACCGGATTATTGATCTGGTCGGGATCCAATACCTGTCCTTGCGTGAGATTTCCGAACGTCACCCAGAATTCGAAACGGGGCGTAAATTGAAAAGTCATATTGGGCTGTGCCTGCACGGCGAACTGCGGTACACCAGACATACCATAGCCTATGCTGGCGTTACGGATGGCCGTGCTGGCATCGGACATGATGCGTAATGACCCTTGCTGATAAGAATCCTGCTGATCGATGAATTGGTAATCACGGTCCCTCTTCGTGAGTGTTATTTGGTTTCCCCGGGTCAGATCGGTGGGCGCATTTGCTCCGGGATTAAAAACTACCCCAGGCAATAATTCGCCGGTTTTAGCCCAGAAAAAATAGAGATCGGTATTCCATGATATGGCTAACCGCGTTCCCGGCTGCGCAAATTCTACACGCCATGCCAAAGGAAAAACGTCGGGGTTTGGACTGTTGTGAATTTGCTGGAATACGCAAAAATCACCCGACGAATTCGAATTGTTAACAAAATTGATTGTGAAGGTTGCCATAACTGATAGGTTTTAGATTTACGAAATTGATTTATGGTTAAAAAAATAAGAATGCACATAGTAGTCGCTTCAAAGCAAGCGCGTTGCTCTGCCGGACAGTTGAAAAAAAATGTGTTATCTATTACCTAAAAGTTGTGACCCAATGTTTATAAAGCGATTCGCTTGTCAATCTACTTCTATTACTTATTGATAGTAATTTGACGAAAAAATTTCATCGGGTTAGCGCGGGGAATGCATTGGGGAAAGGGGCAAAATGACGAAACGGGCTGGCCCAGGTTTCAAACCCTGGGGACAGCCCGTTTTCAATTCAATTCAAAGCGTCCGCTGATTAATTCCAGGCGTTCGCTACGTCTTTGGCAACATTCGGATTGTAATTCTTTTCCACGTCGGGGATCGGGAGCAAGACGTTTTTATCCTGGAAAGGTTGCTTCCCGTCTCCTGGCTCGGCTGCACGCTGCGCGTTGATCGTCTGTTTCGCAATCCCCCAACGGATCAGGTCGAAATACCGGCTTTGTTCGCCGCAAAGTTCTACCTGACGCTCGCGCATGAGGATTTTAAGCGCGTCGGCCTGTGCGCCCAGCGTGGTGTAGGCAACCGCGCCTGAGCGTTTCCGTACCTGGTTGATCAATGCCAATGGGTCGGCGCCGGTTTTGCCCTGCTGGATTTGCGCTTCGGCAAGCATCAGCAGCACGTCGGCATAGCGGATTACCTGCCCGTTGATCGAGCTTTGCGGTCCTCCGTATGAGGCGACTTCAGTGTAATACTGATATTTTTTCCAGACATAATATCCCTGAGGATCATCGGCTTTGAATGGGAAGTCGATCGGGCCGCCTGCGCATTTCTGGCAATACTGGGTGTCGCCGCCGCTTTCCTTGCTGCCATAAAAAGTAAACTTCGCGCGCGGGTCTACGTAATTGGCGCTGGTGGCAGGATTGGGATATTGAAACGATTTGACGGTAGTAGTCGGCACGTAAACATTAAACCAGTCTTTAAAACCATATTCCTGCGCACGGTCGGAATGGGTTGCTTTGCCGCCCCATGTTTCCTGCCCACCGAAAACGTAGTACTGGTTACCAATCCCCCAGTCGGTCCATTTGGCATTCATGATCTGGAAAATGTTTTCAGGACTGCTCTGGTTTGTCGAGCTGAACAGGTTCTCGTACGACGGGTCGAGCGCATAGGTGAAAGGCGCTGTCGTCAGTTGAGCGAGCGTTGTTTCTGCCTGGGCCCACTTTTTCTGGTACAAATAGGATTTTCCGAGCAATGCCACTGCTGCGCCTCTGGTTGCCCTGCCGAGTCCGGTTGCGGCGTCGTAGGATACAGGCAGGTCGGCTGCCGCCAGTTTTAGGTCGCTTTCGATCGTCGCCCAGATCGCTTCCGCCGATGCACGCGAAGGATAATTATTCGCCACGGTGCTGTCGTAAGCAGTAATCAGCGGCGCTTTCCCCCATAGGTTTACAATGTTGAAATAGGCATACGACCGCAAAAAACGTGCTTCGGCAATGTACTGCTTCGCGGCCTGCTGATCGGCCGCTGCTGTGGGATTCCAGACGCCCGCCCGGTCGATAACAACATTGGACCGAAGGATAAGCCGGTACAGGCTGTTCCAAAGCTGCCCGATCTGCGCCTGACTGGTACCGAATGAGTAGTCGGCCAGCTGCGCCATGTCGCCCTGCAGGTTGGTCGTTTTCTTGGCTTCATAACCGAGCAGGTCGAAAATAAAGTAATACTCGCGTGACCACAGCCCGTTGTGCAGCAAAGTGGCGTAAGTCGCAATTACTGCCTGATTTAGCCCTTCGGATGATGTAAAATAGGTTTTGTAATCGTAGGCACTCTGGCTTTCCAGTTCCAGTTTGGATTCATCACATCCGGCAAGCTGGAAGACAGCTATTAGTCCTGTCAGAAAATATATGATCTTTTTCATGTTCACTTCAAGTAAGTTTTCTTCTAACCATTAAAACCCAAGCTGCAAGCCGCAAAGCAAAGTTCTCGGCTGCGGCAACTGCTGGCGGTCGTCGATACCGCGAGAGAAGATGTAGCTGCCGCCGTTCTGGGTGCTTACCTCAGGATCGTAACCTTTGTATTTGGTGACGGTCAGAAGGTTTTGTGCCGCCACATACACCCGGATGCTTTTGAAGACCTTGCCGCCGTTGATGCCGCTGATCAGGCTCTGGGGCAGGGTATAGCCCAAAGTGACGTTACGAAGGCGCAGATAGGAGCCGTTTTCAAGCCACCAGTCGGAAGGGCGGAGGTTACCATCACCCGTTGCGCTCTGCCCTGCGCGCGGGAGCTCGGCCACATCGCCGGGTTGGCGCCATCTTTTCAGGATCTCGGTAGAAGCATTGTGCCCCGTCGATTCATTATCGGTCACGAACTTGAACGCATTCAGAATCTTCAAACCGGAAACACCCGAGATGACCACATTCAGATCGAAGCCTTTGTAGCTCGCACCGGCGTTGAAACCGTACACAATCTTAGGGATAGGATTACCCAGGATTTTCTGGTCGGTGGAAGTAACCTTGCCATCGCCGTCGAGGTCTTTAAAAATAAAATCTCCGGGTAAAAGGCCAGCCTGGTATTTGGTAGTGGCATCGCCTGCCTGCTCTGCTGCTTTTGCATTCAATGCATCGATTTCCGCCTGGTCTTTGGCCACATGCGCTACCTCATAACCAAAGAACGACCCGATGGCCGAACCGGCAGCCGTGTAGGTGAACGTAGGAAGGTTACTGAATGCGCCTGCCTGAATAGGAGCGGCAAATTCGCTTCCCAGGGAATTGACGATGTTTTTGTTGTAGGCAAGATTGGCGCTTACATTATATTGGAAACCTCCCTGTGCCTGGTCGCGGTAGCCTACCGAGAACTCCACCCCTTTGTTTTGCGCGCTGGCCGCATTGGCATACTTGCTCGGTTGCCCGCCGCTGCCCGATGCTCCCGTGCTTCCGGAAACCGGCACACTCACCAGCAAGCCGGAGCTTTTGCGGTTATACCAGTCAACGGTAACGCTCACGCGGTTGCTGAGGAACCCGAGGTCGAGGCCAATGTCGGTCTGGTCGGTCGACTCCCAGCGGATGTTCGGGTTGGATAACGTGTTGATGGTTGTGCCTGGATTAAATCCTTCATTGGTGCCCAGTGAATAGACCAGGTTACCATTAGGGCTACCGCTGTAAGTAAGTACCGACGTCACGCCTGTGGTCGGGATCGTGTTGTTACCCGTTCTGCCAAGTCCGAGCCGTAACTTGCCATCGCTGAGGAAGTTCAGGTTGTTCTTGATAAACTCTTCGTCGATAAAGCGCCATGCAACGCCCAATCCGTAGAAATTCCCAAACCGGTTGTTGGCACCGAAGTTCGAAGCGCCGTCGCGGCGGAAACTTCCCGTAAGGATGTATTTGTCGTCGAAAGTATAGCCCAAACGTGCGAAATAGGAGATAACCGATGAGCGTGCATAGCCATAATTGGAACCGGTGACCGCCTGTGATTGCGCTACGCTGATATTCTGAATGGCATCATTCGGGATTTTCGTACCGGTCGCATTGAGGCCCGACGAATTTCCCGGGTCGAGATAGCTGTTACCGAGCGTTGCAGAAACACTGTGTTTGCCAAAAACCTTATTATAGGAAAAGTAGTTTTCAAGCGTGTAAAACGAGTAGTTGTTGAACCCCAGGGTAGCCTGTTGCGGGTTGGTCAGGTTGTTACCCCCCGTGTAGCCATACTGGTAGCTCCGGGTCTTGCCGCCGCCGATCTCAGCCGAAAGCTGCGTACGGAACCGCAATCCGCCGATGATATCCACTTCGGCAAATACCTGCGGGAAGAACACGAAGCCGGTATTGACAGGGTGGTTCAGGTTAATAGCCGCAAGCGGGTTGTTACCGTTGCTGAAATCATCGACATTGGTGGTATTGGAGTAGCCGCCCGGAACCGTAGCGTCAAAAATGGGCTTGTAGGGTGCATAATACACCGCGTCGGAAATGCTCGCTAGCTGTCCGTCGTCCTTGGTATAGCGGACATTCAGGCTTTGTCCCAAATGAAAGCGCCCCAGGGTTTCGTCCAGGGCAAACCGGGCATTCAGCCTGCTGTTGGTGAAATTCTTAACAATGGCCTGCTGTTTGATGTAACCCAATGAAAAGTTATAAGCCACTTTCTCGCTTCCACCACTGATGTTCAGGTCATTCTGCGAAACCAGGCCCGAGCGGAATATTTCTTTCTGCCAGTCGGTCCGATCTGTGCGAACATCAGCCGTTTTGAACTTTTCAGGCAATGCGGAATTGGTCGTAGCGGCAAAATCTTGCAGCAAGTCCACATATTGCGACGCATTGAGCAAATCCAGCGTTTTCCATGCCTTGGCGACGCCCCATTGGGTATTGAAATTGATGCGGGGCGCGCCCGATTTTCCTTTTTTGGTAGTGATGATCACGACGCCGTTGGCCGCTGCCGAACCGTAAATCGCCGTGGATGAAGCGTCTTTAAGGATCGTGATGTTTTCGATATCCTGGGTCGCCAGCGTGTTGAACATCGTTTTGCTGCCCTGGATACCGTCGATTACGTAAAGCGGATCGACGCCGGTAAAAGAGCCGGTACCGCGGATGAGGATCTGGGCGTCGGAACCCGGCGTGCCGTTCGATTGCAATACCTGCACACCGGCCGATTTCCCGATCAACAACTGCGAAGGATTAGTGGCGGTGGTAGCGCCGGCGTCTTTCGAAGATACAATATCCACCGAGCCGACTACGTCCTGCTTCCGCGAACTACCGTACCCGATCACCACCACTTCGTTGAGTGATTTGAAGTCGGGAGCCATCGATACATTAATTACCGCCCGGTCACCCGCAGCGATTTCCTGCGTTTTGTAGCCTACGAAGCTGAATACCAGCACGGCTTCCACATTACTCACTTCGAGCTCGAAATTGCCGGAGGCGTCCGTCAATGTACCCAGCTGGGTGCCTTTCAGACGCACGCTCACGCCCGGGAGGCCTTCGCCGTTCTCGTCGCTTACCCTGCCTTTCAGTAACTGCGCGAGCATATCCCTCATCTGAATGGGAAGTTGCCCCGCGGTTTTGGTTTGCAGTTCCTTGTTGGCTTTCAACAGAATGCGTCCCGATGGTGTAACCTGGTAGGAAATTTGGAGCGGTGCGAGCAGTGTTTGTAATGCCGCCGACAGTTTCTGATTGACGACATGGAGCGCAACCGGACGCTCGGCGCGGATTGCCTTATTGCTGTACACAAATTTTACATTCGCTTTCTGCTCCAACTGGTCAAGCACATTCGCCAGTTCCACCCTGTCGGCGTGGAGCGTCACGTTCCGTTCCAATACCTCCTGCGCCTTGCTGACGTGCGCCGCGTAGGTGAGGCTGGAAAAGACGATTGAAAAGATAAGCTGGGCCAAAGAAATTCTCATGAGCAAGCAAAGCGATGCCCGGTTTTTTCGGTATCGGTTTTTTTTCATAGTTTAGAAAGGTTTTTTATAACTAATGAATGTCCCGCTGCCGCATCTTGGCGGATTTCCGGCAGTAGGAAAGTACTGACCGGCAGGATAGCTTTCTGCCGGTTTCTTTTTTGGGCTTTTTGGACGGGTTTATCGCATAGTGTTCTATTTAGGTTAAACAAAAATTACTTGCAGCCCGTGGCCGAAACCAGGATGCGCGTTCCCTGAACCTGGTAAGAGCCGTCGTTGGACTGGCAAATCAGGTCGAGCTGGTCGAAAAGCGACATATTTGTAAGATCGCCGGTAAACGTACATTCATTCACCGCTTCCCCCGATACCACAATATCTACCCCGTAAGCATCTTCCATGCGTTGAAAAATGTCGGGCAATGCAATGTTCTTGTAAATCGCTGCCGGTAGTTCGGCGGGGGCGGTAAGTAACACAGGCTGGTCGACGAGGCTGGTCATCAGGTGTCCGCTTTCTTCAAAATAGGTCACACGTTGGTTTGGGGTCAGGATCACGCCCTTGTTGAACTGGTGCTTGTTTTGGGACGTTGGTTCTTCTGCTCCGATGCTTTCATTTTCGAATACAGAAACTTTTCCGCAAACGACTTCAACCTGCATCTGATGCTCTTCACCGCCTTCTTTCACCCAGAAACTGGTCCCGAGGACACGCGTTACAAGCTTTCCGCTATACACAAAAAAGGGTCGGCGGCTGTCTTTGGTAATGTTAAAAAACGCGTCGCCTTTAAGCTGGACCTCCCGTTTACCGGCCGAAAACTGGCGCGGATAGGTAAGCCCGGCACCGGGAGCAAGGGTCACTTCGCTGCTATCGCTCAGTTTGATGCGCATAGGCTGGGTGGTTTTGTTAGCCCTGGAAACCAGGCTTTCACGACTGGCTTCCAGTAGCAATGCAACGTTCGCGGACCTCGCAGAAGAGGACTTGCCCGAATAAAAATAAAACAGCGACAGCGACACAATGAGTACCGCAGCCACCGACGAAAACAGGCGTACTGCTGTGCCGGATAAGCGCGGTAAAAATCTAATCGGCTTTTTTGGCGCGTTCCTGTCGTGCTGAATGGCCGTCCACATCCGGGCTTTCAGCACAGATTTTTCAGTGTCCGAAAGCTCGGTTTGCGGTACATCGCTTTGTACCTGTTCATACCATTGATGGATGCGGTCCTTTTCCGCGGGAGTGCATTTTCCTGCCCGGTATTTCAAAAGCAGGTTTTCAATTTCGTCGTAATTCACAGGTTCAGGGGTTGGCTGGCTCAGACTACCTTTTGTCTGATTCAACCTCTAAACCGTATTAGTCGGGTATTGTCCCTGAATGTTTTTAAAATAACTTGAAAAGTTTATAAGAAATGCGAAGTTTAGGGATAAACTTCTTCTAAAAATGCAATGCGGGCAACCTGGGTGCTACTTGATTTGAAATGAAGGTCAGGAGAAGATGCTGAGGAGTAACAGGAGAAAGGTTTCGTTCAGATATTCACGGACAGCCTTGGAGGCTTTGCCCAGATGGTATTCAACCGTTTTGTCCGACAAGTTCATGAGTTCGGCGATCTGCGCCACCGTCCAGCTCTCTATCCGGCTGAGTTTGAATATCTCACGGGTCTTTTCAGGAAAGGGTTTGAGACCTTCGTCAATGTTGTGGAGCAGCTCGTTATAAGCAACCTCATCTTCGGTATAATGCTCGTGCTGGCGTGCAAAAGCCTGATAATAGGCAAGATACCGGCTTCTTGGCCCGGCTTTCCGGATATAATCGATGACCTCGAACCGCACGGCCGAAAAAAGATAGTAATTCAATGCAGTAGTCCGCAGGTTGCGGCGCTCGTTCCAAAGGCGGGTGAAAATGTCCTGTACGATCTCTTCGGCAATGTGCTTTTGCCCGAGTTTGTGAAATGCTGCCCGGTACAGCGGATACCAATACTGGTCATAAATAGCCGTAAAGGCCCATTCGTGCCCGGAGCACAAAGCTTCCAGCAATTGCTGGTCCGAAACTGGCTGGCTATCCGGCATTGCAGTGAATAGGTGTCAAGTTTACATTTTTGCCAAAGTTATATTTTTTAGATTAATATTTACATTCATGTGCCATACATTAGTGGCGACTATCTTTTCATGAGCCCGTGTTTAAACTGAAAGCTTGCAGCCTGGTACCACGCCACGGCCTCGTCCACTAAATGCCTGTTCGGGGAAGTCTGGCGCGCAGAGCCATCTTTAAAGTCCGGGGTGAATGTTTCGGTTACTTTTTGGGGTTTCAATATTACCAGCGAATCATTCTTGACATACCCAAGGCTTTGATATGTGCTTACAAATGCCCGTTCCCGGCCCGGTTCGAGCTTAAAAATATCATATCCAAAGAACTTGCTGCGATAAGAAAAATTGAGAAGTCCCAAAATAGTAGGCCCGATGTCAATCTGGCTCATAAGCCTTGGCATGGTCCCTGCCTTGACAAACCCTGGCGAGTAGATTAGCAGCGGGATCTTGTACCGGTTGACCGGAAGGTCGGTTTTACCCGCACTGGATGCACAATGGTCGGCAACGATGACAAATAATGTGTTGTTGAACCATGGCTTGTTTCGCGCGAGGCGAATGAATTGACCGATCGCGTAATCGGTGTATTTGACAGCGCCATCCCGCCCGGTGTGCGAAGGGATATCGATCCTCCCTTCCGGGTAGGTGTAAGGACGGTGATTGGAAGTCGTCATGATGTGCGCGAAGACGGGTTTGCCCGTCTGCGTCGCCGCGCTGATCTCCCGGCTGGCCAGCTCAAAAAGATTTTCATCGGCTACCCCCCAGATGTTTTCGTAGTCGATCTCTTTTTTCGAAAGTGCCGTCCGGTCTATCACCCCGTAGCTGTTGTGGCCGAAGAAATAACCCATATTATCGAAATAGCCGTAACCGCCATAAATGAAACGGGCCTGATACCCTTTGCTGCCTAACACGCTACCCATGGAGAAAAGATCTTCATTATGCGGCCGCCGTACGATGGATTGGCCGGGCGTGGGCGGGGCGCATATCGACAATGCTTCCAAGCCGCGGACCGTACGGGTGCCCGTCGCGTAAAGATTGGTGAAAAGAAGGCTCTGGCCGGCGAGGGAATCGAGGAAAGGCGTGATCCCCTGCGTATTCCCGAAGCTTCCCAGGAAGTCGGCACTCAGGCTTTCTACACTGATCAATACAATATTTTTGTGTAGTTCGGTGCCCGTATTGACAATGTCCCTTTCGATTGAGAAGCGCTTGCCGTCAGTGAAATGGCTTTCCGGTGTCTGGACCATCGAGCGTATCAGCGACGATGCTTGCTGCTCATCCAGCTTTGCGTAGAACTGGTTATAATCCAATTCATTGTTGCGGTAGGCCGCAAATAGCTCGTACATTCCGTTACCGGCAAGCTCATTGACGTAGACGTTGCCGCTAAATTGCCTTAACTTATTGTCGACCATCGCAAAAGCCGCTGCAACAACGAGTAAATACACACCCAGAACCAGTGATCGCCTACCGAAGCGCATTGGACGAAAGGTCCATCGCGTGGCCATGCGGGATACGAGCACGGTCAATAACACCGTAAGCACCAGCAGCACGCCTATAATTGCCTCTACCGGGTATGACTGGCGGATGTTGCCTACCACTTCCTGCGTGTAGACCAGATAATCGACGGCGATGAAATTGAATCGGGAGCTAAATTCGTCCCAGAAGACCCATTCGGAAACGGCGTTCAGCAAAAGCAGGAACACCAGGATAAACTGCAAAATGAAGGCGATGATTTTGAATCCCCTTTTGCCCGCGAACCTGCTGGGCGTCACCCAGCCGAGCAGCATCACAGGGAGAACGAAATACAGGGAATTGATCAGATCGTAGAAAAGGCCGATGCCGAAAATGCCGAGGACATTGGTGACGCTGTAATCTACGCCGTTGCCGGCTTTCAGCATCAGGGTAATCCTGGTCAGCGTCGAGATCCCGGTAAGTAATGCGGCTAAAATTATAGCACGCGTTAAAAAATCTGATTTTGAATAGGGTATGCTCTTTGCTCCAACTCCCTGAGTGGCAGTAATCATTTCTTCCGGTATTTGGTGGTGTCAGTCGGGCTTAAATACTTCTTTTGCCGCTAAACATACCTTTGAATTCTGAATTCTTTTTGAATTTTTGAAGCGAGTATGCATTGAGGAGATGCCTTGCTATTTATTCGTGGTGATAACCAATATCCCATTGCTGCCCCGGGCTCCAAATGCTGCGGAATTTCCATACCTGACGGCGGAGATGGATTTGATGTCGCGGACGGTCAGGGAATTGAGTATGGGGACAACGGTTTCTGCGCCGCTGTAAAAGACTTTGTCGAGCATTAGCGCCACCGTATTGTCAAAGCTGCCGCTCGCGTTAATGTTCGTATTATTCTCTGTAAAATGGACCTTGTAGGTATTGGATGCTCCGTCGAAGGTTACGCGTAGGCCTGGTATCCTTTTCAGCAGGTCAAAAACGGAGCCGGAATTGTCACTTTCACTGACCGACAGGACGTAATCCGGCTTGACCAGGCCATCATCCTGTTTCGCCGCAGGTTGTAGCAGTCCCTCTTTATCCAAAAGGGTTTGCTGGCTTTCAATGGTGGGTAGTTTTAAATCTGCGGTTTCTTTGACCTGCCTTGTATTTTGAATGGAGGCAACCGGTGTCTGAGGCGTATCGTCTCCGGGGAGTGGATGGTCGATCGGGAGCATTTCGGCAAAGCCTTCCCGGGCCCAGGCGTCGTGAATAGTGATGCCGTTGGGCGTTACCAGCCATCCATTGTCTGTAAATAAGCAGTACGCATTCGGCAGGACGATCTGGGAATATTTGAACGGGTAGTCAGAGAAAACCGAAGCGCTATTGTAGAGCCTTCGTTGGAACACAAGCAGCGGATATCTGGAATGCAAAATAAAGTTGCCTCTGGTTTTATCGAACACACAGACCGAGTCGGCAGTGACGGGAGTGAAATTGCCGTTGATCACCTCGCGTTCCAAAGGGATTTTCGTCAGATAGAATTCCCTTGTTGTTTTCATGGTAAACATTTCAATGCCGTTGGCTTCCAGATTGTTTTTGGAGAGTGCGACCAAAAAATTGCGGAAGGAGTCCTTAAAAGCAATATCCCTATTACGGAGTTGTTTTTGCTGTTTTTCAGGATTGTCTGCAAGTAAAGACTCAAAGAATTTATACCCGGAAAGGAACGTCTTCTTCCCATCTGACTCAAATTTGTTCATATGGAAACGGATCCGATAGCCGAGTGCCAAATTCTCGATGAGTACAGGCTCAGTACTCGTTGCCGTCACACGCCCGGTCGCTTCATCGAGGCCGAGGGTGATGGATTCGGGGTTTAAAATGGTGCATTGCCTGGCAAATGGGGAATCCCCCAGCAGGCCGTTATTGAAGATTCTCCATTTGCGGCGCCAATGCTTGTCGCGCTTTCCCTTAATGATGACTTCGCGTATGGTATTGTTCAGATCAAGCTTGAAGACCACATTCGCCGTGCGGTCGGGCGTTGCCTGCAATAGTTTTACTTCCGGCTTATATCCAACGAAAGAGGCGACCAATTCCGCTTTTTTATAGCGCGCAGGAACGTTAATGCGGAAGTTGCCGGCTTTGTCGGTCGAGGTGCCTAAGGAAGTATTGTTAAGATAAACGGTGACCGATGGCAGCGCCTTCCCGGCCTCGTCATAAACGGTGCCCGCTATCTGCCAGTTCTGGTCCTGCGAACGGCATGGGCTGGCCAGAAAGAGCAAAAGCACGCAAAAACAGTGCAATAGCCTGCCGCAGGCGCCGCCTGCCGACGCACAGAAAGATTGACGAAGTCGGCTATAAAACATAGTTCACTGTTTCAAGCATAGTAATATTCCGTTGTAAATAATAAACTTAGGTTACAACTGATAATGGGCCGGGAGAGTCTACCTGATAAAACACATCGTTATGAAAACACTTTCACTTTTTATCTTAGCCCTGTTCGTATTTGCCCAATGCAAGAAGGAAAACCGCGATCCGGCACCTGAAGTGATCTCGATCGTTGGCAAATGGCGCGTGGTTGAATATAAGCAAATATACGGCGATTCGACCGTTACGCAGCCGGTAGCGCAAGCCAGTTCGCACGTGTATGAAATCCGGTATGATGGGGTACTTTTGAATGGGAACGGATATGTGCCCTGCTGCATTCCATCGAGCTATTCCCTGAACGGAACGGCTTTTGTCCCGAAGCCTGCTAAGCCGGTTGAACTGGACCCGATCTGTTCGTATGCATTGTGCCGGGGCTGTCCTGAAATGAAACTGACGCAAACTGCCCCGGATAGCCTGGTCATGGAAACATGCGAAGGTAGTTTGAGCATTCTTGTCCGGGAAAAATAACCTGGTAAAATCAACTGTTTCATTTCACAGAGGCACTCGAACTTACCGAGCGCTTTTTGTCATAGCCGGAAATGCCTTGTAATTTCACTTTTTGAAATAACCAATCAGCAAGGTCATGGACATAGGCAGCATTTTACAGCAGATCGAGTTTATCAAAGAGATTGACAAACTCAAATATATTCAAAGGAAAACCAGGCTTTTCAACAGCGAAAGGAATGAAAACGACGCCGAACACAGCTGGCACCTGGCGGTGATGGCCATTGTCCTGGCCGGGCATTCCAATGTGCCGGTCGATGTTCTCAAAGTCGTCAAAATGGTGCTGATACATGATATTGTCGAGATCGACGCGGGTGATACCTTTATTTACGACACCCAAAAGAACCACACCAATACCGATGATGAGCGGCTTGCAGCGAACCGGATTTTCGGGATGCTACCCGCTGAGCAGGCCAGCGAACTGATCGCCATCTGGGAGGAATTCGAAGCAGGGCAGACCGGCGAAGCCAAATTTGCCCGGTCGATGGACCGCCTGGAACCGCTCCTTCAAAACAGCTCCAATAGCGGCGGGACCTGGAAAGAGTTTGGGGTGAAATATGAGAAGGTGTACGAGAAAAAGAAAGTCATCAAAGAAGGATCGGAGGCATTGTGGGCATATGCCGAAGGGCTGATTAACGAAAGCGTCGAAAAGGGGATACTGGAAAAGTAGTCCACCGGTCCGGAGCAGCTTCGCTGGTCTACATTTTCAGCGGTTCGTCTACATTATTTTTCACGGCGCAGGCATTTTACTTCCTTTACATATCATCAAATGCCTCGCTATGAAAACGCTTAGAAATTGGCTCATTATCACCTTTCTGGTTTCGATACTGGCCTGCTTTACCCGCGATCGGGGACCCGCGCCGCTTAAACCCGTTTACACGTGGAAGGAAATGCTCCCGGCTGGAAGCGGTTCGCACCAGTACGAGTGGAAACAAGGCACTTTCCCCATGGGCCTCGTGCCGCATGTTGCATTCGGAGGTAACCTCTGGATGATAGGACAAAAAGCATCGTGGTCGTCGGCAGACGGCATTTCCTGGACGCGCCACGCGAAGAACGACTGGGGTGAACGCATCTACCTGACCGGCGTTTATTTCGCCGGTAAACTCTGGCTCACCGGCGGTATGCGCTACCAGGAAAGGGAACTGACGAACGAAATATGGAACTCCAAGGACGGTTCCGAATGGAAAAAGGCTGTGAATGCGGAATGGGAACCCCGGAAAGGCCAGGCACTGGTCGTATTCAAAAATAAAATGTGGCTATTCGGAGGTACCACCAGAATAGCGCGGGATTTCGAATCGCTCGAAATGAAAAACGACGTATGGTCGTCACCCGACGGCCTGAAATGGACCCGGGAAGTAGCTAAGGCGCCCTGGTCGCCCCGAGACTCGCCGCAAATGGTGGTAATGCGCGATACGCTTTATATGGTCGGTGCGCAGGGGATGGCGGACGTCTGGCGCTCCGCCGACGGCAAAAACTGGACACAACTCACCGCCGAAGCCGGTTGGAAAAAGCGCTACGACGCGGGCGTGCACGTGTACGACAGCAGGCTGTGGCTATTCGGGGGGCGCGACCTCAATACCGACCATCACAAAGGCGCCCTGAACGACATATGGTTTTCCGCTAATGGTACCGACTGGTACCGCTACGCCGAACACGCTCCTTGGAGCGTCCGCAGCGGCGGCAACAGCGTCGTATTCCACGATCAGATGTGGATTTTCAGCGGCAAACACACCGGCGCCAATCCGGTTTGGAAAGGAGATGTGTGGGCGCTGCAAAGACGGTAAATGAGTGGATTAGGCGTCTGGAATGTGTAATTGTCGACTTGTGGTGATATTGGAAAAATTAAATTAAAAACTTTAATTGCAATAAGTGACTAAAAAATAAGGCGTTCCCGCTTTTAACTTCCGAGGATTGATTTAAGACAAAAAATCCATGAAGTCGAGGGTAAAGAAATTTGCATTTTGGAAGTGCGGGAACCTTGTGGCAGCGGTAGGAATGTGCATGCTGTTCATGGCCGGTTGCGGCGTGGAAAAGCCGGAAGAAGTGGAACAGGCATTGAGAGAAATACCCGCGGAACCGGATTTCAACTACGACGTAAAGCCGATCCTTTCTGACAAATGCTTCGCCTGCCATGGCCCGGATGCCAAAAAGCAGAAGGGCGGGCTCCGGCTCGATACCGAGGAGGGCGCTTATAGAGCACTGAAAAAAGCCCCAAAGCGCCACGCGATCGTCCCCGGTGACCTGGCAGCCAGCGAAGTTTATACGCGGCTCATTTCGCAGGACCCGGACATGAAAATGCCGCCGCCGGAATCTAATCTTGCATTGTCTGTCAAAGAAATAGCGGTACTCACACGGTGGATCGAGCTAGGGGCGAAATACAAACCGCATTGGTCGTTCATCAAACCCGAGAAGCCTGAGCTACCGGAACCGGAACTGGCTGGGTGGGCGCGGACGCCGATCGATCATTTTATTCTCGAAAAGCTGGAAAAGGAGAAACTGGCTCCTTCTCCGGAAGCAAACCGCGAAGACCTGATCCGCCGGGCGAGCTTCGACCTTACTGGCTTACCGCCGACATTGGCCGAAATAGACGCATTCGTGGCCGATAAATCGCCCGAAGCCTATTCCCGGGTGATCGATCGCCTTCTGCAATCGCCCGCTTACGGGGAGCGGATGGCCAGCGAATGGATGGACGTTTCGCGCTACGCCGATAGTGATGGTTACCTCGACGACAAGCACCGCGACTTTTCGCCCTGGCGCGACTGGGTGATCAGCGCATTCAACCGCAACCTTCCTTACAACCGGTTCGTTACCATGCAGCTTGCGGGTGACCTTTTACCTGATAAAACCAAAGAAACCATTCTCGCTACTGCATTCAACCGCCTGCACAAGAAGAGCTCCGAGGCAGGGATCGTTTTTGAAGAATACCGGGTGGAATACAATGCCGACCGCGTGCAGACATTGGGACAAGGGATTATGGGCCTCTCGGTACAATGCGCCCGCTGCCACGACCACAAATATGACCCGATCAGCCAGGAAGCATATTACAAAATGTTCGGGCTTTTCAACAGCACGAACGAAACCGGCAGTCCGGTGTACGGCCCCGACCAGACACCCGGCCCTGCATTGCTGCTTACCGGCAGGGAAAACGAAGCATTGCTCCGCTTTTTCGACCGAAAGATCACGGGGCTGACCAACCAACTCGCGGCTGGCAACGACAATTCGCAAGACGACCTGAAAAAGTGGCTGAATACAGGGGCATTATCCGAAAAGCTGCTCAATCAAAAGATCCGGGAGGGATTGGTCGCGTGGTATCCTTTCGAAAAAGCTACAAAAACAGCCGATGGCAAGGCGGTTATGCCCAATGCACTTGACCCAAAACAGTTGGCGCAATGCAACGAAATCATTCTGAAACCCGGGGTAAGGGGTAATGCTTATTTTGTGTCGGATTACAACTCCATCAAGCTTGGCAACAATATCGGCTGGCACGAAAGGACAGAGCCTTTTTCGGTTGAATTGTGGATTAACCCCAACACCGTCTATCCCGACGCGGGCATATTCTACCATTGCGAAGACCTGCGCCTCGGCTATAAAGGGTACTCATTGCGACTGGCCGACAATAAGTTACAGTTTATTATCGCTCATTCCTACCCGCAGAACGCTATCCAAATAAGTACACTCGCTCCTGTGCCCGTAAAGCAATGGACGAAGGTTACCGTCACTTACGATGGTTCGAGCAAAGCGGCCGGGGCCAAAATTTACGTCAATGGGGAGGCGGCGAAAACGGCGATCGACTTTGACAACCTCTACAAGGGTATTTTATACGAAAAAGATATTCATACCTATGGTTTTCAGGGATTTATGGTTGGGCAGCGAAACTTGCTCATTCCATTTAAGGACGGCGGGATCGATGAGCTAAGGATTTACGACACGGCGCTCACTGCCCTTGAAGTTTTATTTAACCATAACCCAAAAAAGGCGGCAGGAATGCTTAAAACGCAGGTTTCCGCAGACCAACAGTTGATGGTAAAGGAGTTTTATAATGCCCGTTTCAATGCAAAAGCACAAATGCTGCGCGACAGCCTGAAAGCCCGAATGGACGAGCAGAACAAGCTGATCAACAGTATTCCTGAACTGATGGTGATGGGCGATCTCCCCAAACCCCGCCCAACCTACCTGCTCACACGCGGTGCCTATAATGCGCCCGGCAAGCGGGTGACGCCAGGTGCGCTGGATGCGGTAATGCCTTTCGAAGGAAAATTTCCGCAGAACCGGCTGGGCCTCGCGCGCTGGCTTTTCGACCGGAACAATCCGCTTACGGCGCGGGTGTTTGTCAACCGGATCTGGCAAATGCATTTTGGGAATGGCATCGTGCGTTCTTCGGCCGATTTTGGCAACCAGGGTAACCTGCCGTCGCATCCCGCACTCCTCGACTGGCTGGCCGTCGATTTTATGGAATCCGGCTGGAATATTAAAAGGCTGCACAAGCTGATCATGCTCTCGGCAACTTACCGGCAAACATCCAAAGCAACGCCGCAGCTTCTTGAAAAAGACCCGGGTAATGCATTGCTGGCAAGAGGTGCGCGGTTCAGGTTTACTGCGGAGATGATACGGGACAACTCATTGTTTATCAGTGGCTTGTTGGTGGATAAAATTGGAGGAAAGAGCGTTTACCCTTATCAGCCGGTGGGCCTCTGGGACGAGCTGAGCGATAAGGTGTGGCGTTACAAATACCAGCAGGAACCCGGCGATGGCCTTTACCGTAGAAGCCTGTACACGATCTGGAAACGTACTTCACCACCACCGTCGATGTTGATCTTCGACGCGCCCGAACGTGGTGAATGTGTCGCGAAGCGCCGCTCCACGAGCACGCCTTTGCAGGCGTTGGTGCTGCTCAACGACCCCCAATATGTGGAAGCGGCGAGAGCATTGGCGGAGAAGGTTCTACACGCATGCAAAACCAGCGGATTGGAGGCAACCAGTCTTGCGTTCAGAATGATAACAGGGCGAAAACCCGACCGTACCGAGCAAAAGATACTCGCCGATTTCTACGCGGACGAACTCAAACGCTTTCGCGCCCAGCCCGCGCAGGCGCTCGAATATCTGCGCACGGGCGAGCGCCAGTGGGACACGACGTTGCAACCGGAGGAAATCGCCGCCCTGGCGACAGTCTCCAATTCGATCATGAACACCGACGAGGGGCATACCCGCAAATGATATTGTTATGGAAGATCTGAGAAAGGTATTAACGCAACTCAACCGTCGGGATTTCCTCACGAAGGCAGGCCTTGGTTTCGGCTCCATCGCGCTTTCGAGCATTTTGCAGGCGGGTACCTCGCCCGGCGCACGCAGGCAGGAGGACAAGGGGGCAGAGTCGCCGTTCGTAATGGGCCCGCATTTTTCCCCGAAAGCCAAGCGGATCATTTACTTGTTCCAAAGCGGCGGTCCGTCGCAGCTGGAAACATTTGATTATAAGCCTGCATTGGCCAAATGGCATGGCCAGGAAATTCCGGCGTCTATCAAGTCGACGCAGCGGAATTCCGGCATGGTGGCCGGCCAGTCGACTTTTCCGCTGGTCAAATCGATCTATGATTTCAAACAGTACGGGCAGTCGGGCGCGTGGGTGAGCGAGCTTTTACCTTACACGGCCGGCATTGTGGATGAGTTATGCATTGTGAAATCGGTATTTACGGAGGCGATCAATCACGAGCCGGCGGTGATGTTTGTACAAACCGGCTCACAGCAAAGCGGCCGGCCATCGATGGGTTCCTGGCTTAGTTACGGGCTTGGGTCAGATAATCAGAACCTGCCGCACTTTATGGTGTTGATTTCCAAAGGTGTAACTGGTGATCAGCCGTTGAGCACGGCAGCCTGGGCGAACGGTTTCCTGGCGTCGCACCATCAGGGGGTGCAGCTCAGGGCCGGCAAGGATCCGGTGCTTTACCTGCAAAATCCGTACGGCGTGCATAAGGAAGACCGCCGCCGTGCATTGGACCGCATTAAAGAGCTGAATGAACACCAATATACGCTTTGGGGCGATCCGGAAATTCAGTCGAAGATCAGCCAATATGAAATGGCGTACAAAATGCAGACTTCGGTGCCCGACGCGGTGGATACCTCCGGGGAACCCGATTATATCTACAAAATGTATGGAGAAGACGCACGCAAGCCAGGAACTTTCGCTGCAAATTGCCTCCTCGCCCGGCGTATGGCTGAGCGCGACGTGAAGTTTATCCAGCTTTATCATATGGGTTGGGACCAGCACGGTGATCTGCCCAAAAACATTGCCAAACAAGCCAGGGATGTCGATCAGGCGTCGGCTGCATTGGTGAAGGACCTGAAACAGCGGGGCCTGCTGGAAGACACGCTCGTGGTTTGGGGTGGGGAATTTGGCCGCACGAGCTTTTCGCAGGGCAAGCTTACGGCAGACAATTACGGCCGCGATCATCACCCCGGCTGCTTTTCGATGTGGATGACGGGAGGTGGCATTAAAACGGGGCAGGTTTATGGCGAAACCGACGAGTTTAGCTATAATGTTGTGAAAGACGGCGTACATGTGCACGATTTCCAGGCGACATTGCTGCACCTTTTCGGGCTCGATCATGAGAAGCTGATATTCAAGCATCAGGGCCGGCGTTACCGGCTTACCGACGTGCATGGTAAGGTTATTAAGGGGTTGATCGCCTAGCAGGCAGGTGCCTTCTGCATGTCCTGCACATCCGCGCCGCGGATTCGAGCGCGACCCGGCTCAATGACCGGCAGTGGCGGCATCGAACAGCCTGCAACGTTGCACGGAGCTACTTTTCAGCCAGAGACGCTCCGGTCAGTTTAATGCGGTAGGGCCATTGCTCTTCTTTCTGCTGCGCAGCTTGCCTGCCAAAAGCGACGGGCCAATGCTCGGCAGGCGCTCCGCTTACGACGAGCCAGAGATGCTGCGTGTCTTTGGGGAGTTTGAATGTAGCTTTGCCCTTCGCTTCCCGTGCGACTTTTCCGTAAACGCGCTTACCGTCTTTGGTATGTGCCACAAAACCATAGCGCCAGCCGGCCTTGTCGGTCTTCACGTCGCTGTAACCTTTTGCGCCTGCAATGCCCTCGAAGTCGACGGTTACCGACTTGCCGGCAGCAGGAATCGAGAGAGGGATGCCATTATAGCCATAATTTTGCGGAGCATTCAGGGAATCAACCTGGTACCAGCCGTTTTCGGTTGCCGTGAGTTTGGTAGCATGTTTGTTGGCATAAGGCGCCGCTACTTTTTCAACCCTTTTCAAATCCCAGGTTATGAACTTGCTCGCTGCTTCGAACATCTCGTCATTAAATATCTCCTGGCTGAGATTATTAAGCCTTTTGTAGGTCATTACGGGGTCTTCGCCCTCCTGCGTGGAGCGACATAATGTGCCGAAAAACTCCTTGCCGTGCTTCTCCGACCAGTATTCCAGCACGTAAGGCGAGTGGTACATGTTCTGCGGATGCAGGAACGCGAAATGCGTCTTTTTAAGATAGCTGACATAGTGGTAGTTTTCGAAAGTCATCCATTCGGGATAGACCTGCCAGAGCATGTATTGTGCCGACATTTCCATCACAGGTCCGCGCGGGCCCGCTTTCGCGTCCGAGCGCGACATGTACTGGAACGCGTGCCCGAGCTCGTGCGCGAGGGCGCCATATGGGGCTTTCGACATGCGCACCGCCGGTGTCCAGAGTATGCCGATCTTGTTCTCCACCCCACCGCCGAAAGCCGTTTGTTCGGTGCCGCCGATCACGTACAGGATCATTTTATATTGATCGGTAAGTGACTTTCCTTTTTGAACAATTTTTAGATCATTAACGTAATAATCATAAAACCGCTCACATTCGCGTAATGCATTTTGTACATCGAACCGCCGGGTGGAGTCCGGGTTCGCCATCGGATCTTTCCCGAACTCCTTATGCCAAAAGATCGCGATATTGTCCGATTGCACCATACGTTTGTAACTAAACTCACTTTCTTCGCTGTTGTAATCGTTGCCGTCGGGCACCCGCATGGCTTTGGCAGGAATGTACAGTTCTTTGGTTTGCGCAGAGCTGCGCGCATGGGTAAGGAATTGGAGTATTCCAATAAGGACAAATGTCAGGAGGTGGTGGCGTTTCATGACCGGTTAGCTTGGGATTCAGGATTGAAGTTGCAAAGTATATCGTTTCAAATACACTTGCCCGATCTTGCACCCGGTGTGCTAAAATAGGTAATGAAGTGGTTAATATCCACCAAGTTAAGGGCTGATAATCACTTGCCCCTGACCGTTTTTCAATTCCGGTAAACCAGGTTCCCGTGGTGCACGAGCGCCTTAACGGGCGAAACACGCGCAACAGCCTCGGCCGAGCAGCTCGCATCCACCAGCACCACGCTCGCTTCGTCACCCGCCTTCGGCCATTGCTGTTTTCCTTTCTCGTCGAGCGGCAGGATGTTGCAGGTGGCGAGTTTCAGGCAGCGCGAGAGGTCCAGCTCGGTCGACTGCCCGTAAAGCTGCGCCATCATGTTGGCCTTCTGCAACACACTGCCCGTGCCGAATGTATTCCAATGGTCTACAATGCTGTCATTACCAGTCATCACGTTCACGCCATAGCGGTAAAGGGTCGGGATTGGCATGATGGTGTTACCAAAAGGCACGGTCGAAATCACGCCTACGCGTGCATGTGCGAGCTTTTCAGCGGTTTCTTCCAGTTTTGGTTTTTCAAGGCGCGCCAGCACGAAGCAGTGGCTGAGGAACGTTTTGCCTGCCAGGGCCGGATTTTCCAATACTTTTTGGGTCAGGTATTCGACCGTCCGCAAGCCCGGCTCCCCGCCTTCATGCAGGTGAATGTCTATACCCTTGCTGTGATCGAGCGCGAGTTGGACTATAAAATCGATTTGTTTCTCCACGCTTCCGTCGATCGCATTAGGGTCGAGTCCACCGATGAAATCGATATCCATTGCGGCAGCCTCTTTCATCAATTGTTCGGAATGCGAATAGAAAACCCCGTGCTGCGGAAATGCGACGAGCTCCGTTCCGAATGTATCTTTCTTATTTTCAATCGCTTTTTGCAGATTTTTTAGCGAATCCAGCTTTGAGGTCGGTTCGATGTTTACGTGGCTTCTGGCAAAGTTGGTCCCTTTCGATTGCAGGAGTTCGATGATTTTTTCCGCGCGGTAAGTGGAAGTTTTCAGGAGTTCGGGCAAAGTTTTCTGCTCGAACACGATCATGTCCTTTACCGACCGGTTTTTCGCCAACCGCGCCTTCCATGGACCTCCGTAAAAAGTTTTGTCTAAATGGATATGCATATCCCTGAACGCCGGCAGCATTAGTTGGCCTTTTGCATCAGTAGCGTCTGCTTTCGGGTCATTGGGTAGCACCGCCTTGATTTTACCGTCCTCGATCTCGACGCGGAAGAGGCCGGTTTCAGTGGCAATCACCTCACCGTCTTCATACATGAAACCCGTTTCCAGCCGCACATTTTTCAGCGTCCATTTCTTAGCGGATTTATTCGCTCGCAGCACCGCGCCGGAAGCGAACGCATCGGGCTTTTTGACCAGTATTTCGCTTGCCAGCAATAAACCGGAACTTTGAATGAACGTTTTGCGGGAAATGGATTCCATGTGGCTGGGATTAAGGTTTTTGCAAAATTAACCCCGATAACGCTTCGAAACGATGCGCTATTTATGCTATAACTTGTAGAATTTATAACGCATTCCGAAATGCCCGGGGCGAGAGACCTGTCTGGGCCTTGAAAAAGTTGGAAAAATGAGGAAGGTCGCTAAAACCTAAATCAAATGCGATCTCTTTCGCCGACTGCCCTGAAACCAGCAGCAGACGTTTCGCTTCCAGGCCCACGCGGTTGTGGATCAGGAAAGTGGCCGGTACGTGCAAGTGCCTTTTACAGAGTATGTTAAGATAGTTGGGTGAGATATTTAGCTGATCGGCATAGAATGCCACGGTTTTGTGTGCTTTGAAATGTGTATCCACCAATGCGTGGTATTTGAAAAGGATCGGGTTGGCGCGGTAAGTGCCGATATCCTCGTAAATGCGCTCGGCCTCACGGCTCACCAACTGTAACGCCACCCGGCTGCGAAGTTGTACCATGTCCCAGTCCACCGCAGCCGTACCCAGTTCTCCTTCAAGCGCTTCGAGCTCGTAGCACAATGCGCCGAAGACAGCGTGCGGCAAATCAATCACCTGGTGGCTCCGGTAAGCTATAAACGACAGCCGCAGGAAGTTGGAAGAAGTCTCAAAAGCCCGTCGCCCAACCATCAGTTGGAAACCCGACGTATCTTCGTCAAGCTCCCAGCGGTGTACCTGACCGGGGAACAGCAGATGCACCTGGCCCTCCGCGACGGCATAATCGACGAAGTCAATGGAATGTGTGCCTCCGCCTTTCCGCACCACAAAAAGCATGAAGAAATCGTGCTTATGCGGCTTCTCGATCCGGCTTTTACCGTCCACCTCATGGCGTAAAAGCTTGTAACCCGACTCCGCAGAAGAGTCGAAAGCATCGATGCCAAGTGTTGGAAACGCCGTTTTAGTATTCATAAGCTGAAATTACGAAAAATGCCGCTAGGGGGTTCCCGGTTCTTATTGTAAGGTCAAGGGGTGGTTTTTGCAGGTATGGAATACCAGCCAGCTGACTAAAAATAAAATTCCTTAAAATATTAAACTATTAAATTGGTAGACTAAATAGTTTAATTAATTTTGTGCACCAGCCACCACCATTTTACGATTTCCTATCCGTCGACGAGCCGTCTGCGGAGCAGGGCTTATGTATCACTTTAACTAACACCTGAATATGAAAAGGCCTGTTTATCATCTACTGGGGCTGGCGGCGGCGTGGGTGCTGTCCGCATTTGCTGTAACCGACAATACTTACGAAGAGCAGATCCGTGACTGGCACCAAAAGCGAGTCGAGAGCCTGAAAGCGGAATCGGGCTGGCTGAATTTGGCCGGGCTGTTTTGGTTGAAGGAAGGCAAAAACACGTTCGGCAGTGCGGAAGAGAACGATATTTTGTTTCCGGAGGGCAAAAGCCGTCCCTTTCTGGGCGAGTTTGTGCTGCAAAATGACAAAGTCACGCTCAAAGCAAAGCCCGACGCGGAGATCCTTAACGGCGATCAGCCTGTGACCGAGCTGGATATTTTCCCCGGCGGAAAGCCGGTGACGCTGAAACACGGTCCGCTGCGTTGGTTTGTGATTAAGCGCGGCGATAAGTACGCGATCCGCCTGCGTGACCTGGAAGGCGAGTACCTGAAAGGGTTTACGGGCATCGAAAGATACCCCGTACAGGAAAAATGGAGGGTGAAGGCGCGCTTTGTACCAACCCAGGGCCGCACGGTGTCGATTACCGACATCACAGGCCGCACCGACGACCAGGTGTCGCCTGGCAAACTCGTTTTCACTGTCGACGGCAAGGAGTACAACCTCGACGCCGTGGGTAAGCCCGAGAGCCTGTTCATCATCTTCGCAGACCAGACCAACAAACACGAGACTTACGGCTCGGGCCGGTTCCTGTACTCGTCCGTCGAGGCAGACGGTACGGCCTGGCTGGATTTCAACAAAGCCATCAACCCACCCTGTGCGTTCTCTCCTTATGCGACTTGTCCGCTGCCACCGAAGCAGAACAAGCTGGCGCTGGCCGTTTCGGCGGGCGAGAGACGTTACGGAGATCACTGATCCGCGTTAGCATTCCGGATTTCTCCGATTTACTATTCACATTCCTCGCATTGACCTTTAACCGGGCGTCCAACATTTGGCTGGGCGCCCGCATGGGGCTCGTTGTCCTTTCCATTGCTTTTTCACTCCCAGAACATATTAAAACCCATTTTAACATGACAAAACCTTACTTTATAAATTTGCGTATAGAGCAGTACGGTAATACAGGCAGGGTCGCGCTGGCGGCACTGTTGCTCGGGTTGTCCACGCCACAGCAGACTTATGCTTCGCGGCCATTGGCGCCGGCAGTTGTGAAGGCAGACAAGCCCGTCACCGGTGTGATACGCGACAAGGACTCCGGCCAGCCGCTGCCGGGCGTATCGGTGATTGTCAAGGGTTCTTCCAATGGCACGATAACTGATCAGGACGGTAAATACCAGCTTATTGCGCCGGAAAACGCGACGCTGGTCATCTCTTTTATCGGTTATGCGTCCGTGGAAAAGCCTGTTGGCGGACAAACGCAGATCGCCGTGGAACTGAGCCCCGATACACGCCAGCTCAGCGAGCTCGTGGTGGTGGGGTATGGCACGCAAAGCAAGGCGGAATTCACCGGTTCGGCCGTCCGCTTGAAGGGCGAAGCCATTAAGGAACAGCCGATCCAGAGCTTCGATCAGGCACTTGCGGGACGCGCGGCGGGGGTAAGCATTTCTCAGCCAAACGGTGTGCTCAATAACCCGCCGGTGATCCGTATCCGGGGTGTTAACTCTATTTCACTGAGCTCTTACCCGCTGGTGGTAGTGGATGGTATTCCGATCAACACCGGTAATGTCTCGACGAGCACTGCGGTGCCAAACAACCCGCTGGGGGATATTAACCCGGCAGATATCGAGTCGATTGACGTGCTGAAAGACGCCGCTTCGACATCCATTTACGGTTCACGGGCGGCTGCGGGCGTACTTTTAATTACTACCAAAAGAGGCAAAACGGGTAAGCCGAGGATCAACGTCGAATCCTGGGCGGGCGTATCGGAAGTAACGCGGCTTCCCGAGCTCCTGAATGCCGGTCAATACATTGCTATCAAGAACGAGGCGGTGCTGAATGCCAAGATTTTAGGAGGAAATGAAAACAATGATAAAGTACCTTCCGCATTGTTTTTTCCCAATAATAATCCCGATGGCACGCCGGTCGACACGCGCTGGTATGATTACATTTACCGCACCGGCGTTTCCCAGAACCACAACCTGAGCGTTTCGGGCGGTACGCAAAGCACCAGCTATTACTTTTCAGCCAATTACAGCAAGCAGAACGGCTTCCTCCGTGCCAATGAGTTCGACCGCAAATCGGCCCGTTTCAATATTGATCAGGAGGTGAACCGATGGCTGAAACTGAACGGAAGCGTTTCCTACAATACTACCAACAATGCATCGCCCTACGCCGGTTCTTTGCCGGGTTCGAACTTTTTCCTGGTCGGCCTGGCGCGGCTCGCTACCGCATTGCCGCCAAACGTGCCGGCCTACAACCCGGATGGTTCCTATAACATCAGCACCGCCAGCCCGAACACGATCGGAATGGGCAATAACCTGGTGGTGAGCAACTGGGGTAACCCGGTGGCGCAGCTGGACAAAAACCATTACACGTCGTCCAACGATCGCATCATCGGCAGCTTCGCCGCGACGGCGCAAATCCTGAAAAACCTGCAATTCCGCACGAGCTACGCAATCGATCGCCTCCGTACGGAGACCAAAACCTTCGATAGCGCTTTGCAGGGCAACGGTTATTCCACCAAAGGCAATGCCGTGAACGTATCGGCCCTGCGCGACAACTGGAACTGGACGAATACATTGACGTTCACGCCCACATTCGGCAAGCATTCGGTGTCGGTACTGGCGGGATATGATGTGCAGAAATTCAATAATTCAGCCTGGGGCGCATCACGTTCGCAAGGGGCCGATCCGTTTTTTGAAAACTACCAGGGCAACTGGGGATCCATTACCAGTTCCGGCAACGAGCTCGACCAGCGGGCGTACCTTTCGTATTTTTCACGCGTGAGTTATGACCTGGGCAAGAAGTATTTTGTAACGGTCAACTTCCGTCGCGATGGTAATTCCGCCTTGGGTTTGGACAAAAAGTACGGAAACTTCGGCGGCATTTCGGGGGGCTGGGCATTGTCGGAGGAGGCATTTTACAAAAACCTGGGCCTGGCTTCGGTACTGAGTTCGGTGAAGTTGCGGGCAAGTTGGGGCCGGGTCGGAAATGGCAATATCAGCAATGCATTCGGTTCGCTGGAATTGTACAACGGCGGTCTGTACGGAAGCTCGCCCACCTGGGCGATCTCGCAGGCGGGTAACTCCGACCTGGGGTGGGAAACCAGCCGGCAAACCAACATCGGTACCGACCTGGGCCTGTTCGACGATCGCATCCAGATCGACCTTACCTATTTTGACAACAATGTCGACGGCCTGATCCTGAGCGCACCACAGGCTGTATCGAAAGGCATTCCCGGCAATTCGATCCTTCGCAACGTAGGCACGATGTTCAATAGGGGCGTGGAACTCGGTATTTCGGCCAATATCGTTCGCTCGGGCGAATTTTCGTGGAATGCGTCGGTCAACTTCACGAAGTTGAAAAACAAGGTGACGGCGCTCTCGGATGGTAATACCGACATTGTGGGTACCACGCATGTCGCTTACGAAACGACAAACGTGACCCGCGTAGGGCATTCCGTAGGTAGCCTGTACGGTGCCCGAACGGCGGGTGTGAACCCGGAGAATGGCCGGCGGATTTTCATCAATGCCAAAGGCGAGAAGGTGCAATACAGCCAGATTGTAGGCCCGGGCGAAAGTAACTGGACGTACCTGGACGGTTCCAAAGCAGCCGCCATTACCGGTGCCGACTACTACCTGATCGGCGACGCGCTGCCGAAATGGTACGGCGGTTTTTCCAACACATTCAAATATGGTGCATTCGATGCTTCGGTGAACCTGACATTCGCGGGGGGTAACTACGTCATGAACGGCACCCGTGCCACTTTGCTCGACCAGCGCGCTTACAATAACTCCACCGAAATCCTGAAACGCTGGCAAAAACCCGGCGACGTGACCGACATTCCAAGGCTCGTTTACAACGACCAGCTGTCGAGTGGGTCTTCGTTTCCGGTTTCTACCAATGCGGAAAAGGCCGATTTCCTCCGTCTGCAGAACCTCTCGCTGGGTTACCGGCTGCCTGCTTCGGCGTTCGGCAACTCGGGCATAGGGCCGGTGCGCATTTACGCGCAGGGATCGAACCTGTTCCTGCTTACGAAGTACAACGGCACCGATCCCGAATCGTCGGTGAACGGCAATTCCAACACCACGCCCGGTATCGAGAAAAACTCGGTAGGGCAGGCGCGGACTTTTACACTCGGGGTTAATCTTAGTTTCTAACTTATCAGGTATTATCAATATGAAAATATTCACTCAAATAGGCCATAGATCAATAGGTTGGGGCTTTTCTGTCGCATTTGCATTGCTATTGCCCTCGTGCGATTCCGACAAGTTGCTCAATCCGGTTCCCGAAACTTCTATCACCGGGGCCAATGCGTTTGAAACGCCGGAACGCGTTCTGGGGCTAGTCAATGGGGTTTACAAATCGGCCAAAGGCGGTAATTTTTACGGGGGCAACTATTATACCTATTCCGAAGTAAGGGGCGAAGAGTTTATCAACCGCACCAGCAACACTTTTACTGCATTTGAGGCCTGGAACCATACGCTGAATGCGAGCTCCAACTTCATTGCGGGTTTCTGGGCGAGCGGCTATGAGACGATTAACAACGCCAATATCCTCATCAAGGGCATTGGCGAGCATCCGGGCGTGGTGAGCGAAGCGGTGGCGAAGCAATATGTAGCCGAGGCGAAATTCGTGCGGGCACTGAGCTACTTCGCGCTCGTGACCGCCTATGCGCGACCTTATAATGAAGATCAGGGCGCTTCGAAAGGCTTGCCGCTCCGGTTGCAGGCGGAAACCACCACGGCTAACAACGATCTCAAAAGAAGTACCGTCGCCGAGGTTTACGCGCAGATCATCAAAGACCTGGACCATGCCGAGGCCGACCTGCCTTTGAATTACAGCACCGCATTGCTCAATACCACCCGCGCACACCGCAATACGGCCATTGCGCTCAAAACCAGGGTATATCTCAACAGCGGAAAGTATGCGAAAGTGGTGGAGGAAGCAAAAAAGATTGTTTCCATTACCCCGCCATTCGCGGCAGCAACGGGCGTGAAGCATCAACTGGGCAGTATCGTCGAAATTTTTACGACCAATTACACCAGCACCGAATCGATCCTTTCCGTGCCGATGACCGAGCTCGACAACGTGACCGGACAGACGTCTTTCCCTTACGTGATCAATGCCAATTCGGAGTACAACCTCAATCCGGCCGGCATCTGGGGCGATACCGGGTGGCGGACGACTGACCTTCGGCGCACCTTCGCGCGGACGGCCTCGGGCGTGCAGTTTCTCACGAAATATGCCAAGCCATCACCATTCCTGGATTACCTGCCCATTCTGCGCTATTCGGAAATATTGCTGAACTACGCCGAAGCCGCAGCCCGCACCGGCGACCTCGCTACGGCCACTGCATTGCTCAAAGCCGTCCGCAACCGTTCCGACGCGAGCTACGAGTTCCCGAAAGAGGCAACCGGCACGCAGCAGGCATTGGTCGCGACGATCCTCAACGAACGGCGGATTGAGTTGCTGGGCGAAGGGCTCCGCTCGATCGATATCCTGCGTAACCTGGCACCATTCCCCGCCAAATCCGGCAACGGACTAGTGGCTCCCGAAGTGGTATCTGCACAGGCGAATTATGTGTTTCCATTACCCAACACGGAGATCGTGACCAACAAGCTGCTGCTAGACTAGCATCCTCTGCCCCCTAATCCGTTGCCCGGGAGATCATTGCCCCGGACTTAAGTCCGGGGTTCTAGTGGTATCATATCAGATCTTTGGGGAAATAAGCAGGCTATGATTTTTGATTTATTATATTTGTATATTAAATCTATAAAATTAATAGATTAATAAAATTCAGAAACGACTAAATACGAGGCGCATGAAAACCTATCAACTCAAACTCACATATCCGGAGACGCTCAGTGTACACCATATCACTTCATTGGTAGAATCGGTCAAAGGGGTCAGAATCCAGCGATTGAACATCATCGGGCGAGGGCGCGAGTTTGTGGGGGTCCTCGTAGTGGAAGCTTCGGGCCTGCTGCATTATGACTCACTCGTTGAACGCATTCGCTCCCGCCAGGAAGTGCTGCTCGACGAACCCGAAATCGCTCCGCTTTAACTGCCGCATTCTCACCCAATAGTATTTTAATTTCGACCTGCTGCTATAATGCTTCTGTCTGTGGGGAGTGTTATAGCAGCTTGCGTTTACCTATAAGCGTTACCCATTTCTTACTCACCTGATCGTCATACATGAAGCGAATTTTATTGTTTACAATGCTGATGCTGGCCGCCACGCTGGCCTCCGCACAAGAAACCGTGAAGGGTCTTGTGAAAGACCATATCGGCCAGTCGCTGCCGGGAGCTACGGTCGTCCAGAAAGGCACTTCCAAATATGCCGTAACGGACCCGGACGGGACATTTGAAATCGCAGCTGGCAAAGAGTTTCCCTTTACGTTGCAAATTAACCTTACCGGCTACGAGCAACAGGACGTCGAAGTCTATGAACTCTCGACCGCGCCCATTGATGTGGTGCTGAAAACAGCCAATGTGCTCGATCAGGTGGTTGTAATCGGGTACGGAACGCAGAAAAAGGGTGATTTAACCGGCTCTGTATCATCCATTTCTACGGGCGATCTCAAAGGTGTACCCATCAGTTCGCTCGACCGCGCCTTGCAGGGGCGTGCGGCGGGTGTGCAGGTCACGCAATCGTCGGGGCAGCCGGGAAGCTCAGTGAGCATCAAGATCCGCGGCGGCAACTCCATCAACGGCGCGAACGAACCGCTGTATGTCATCGATGGATTCCCGGTTTACAACAACAATAGCTATGCCGATGCGGGCGTTACCAACGGCCCCACTATCAACGCATTATCTACCCTGAACCCCAGCGATATCGAATCCATCGACATTCTCAAAGACGCTTCCGCCACAGCCATTTACGGCTCGCGCGGTGCGAACGGCGTGGTGATTATTACCACCAAAAAAGGGAAGCAGGGCAAGAATGTGATCACCTACGACGGCTACTATGGCGTTCAGAAAGTATTGAACAGGCTTTCGTTGCTGAATGCGCAGCAATGGGCGCTACTAAAAAACGACGCGATGGCCGACTCCAAAAAGGCACCCGCGTTCAGTCAGACGGAAATCGATAGCCTGGGGAGGCCGGGCGTCGGTACCGACTGGCAGGACGAGGCATTCCGCCAGGCGTCCATCCAGAACCACAGCCTTTCGTTTTCGGGAGGGGATGAGAAGACCCGCTTCGCATTGTCGGGTAACTATTTTAAACAGAATGGGATATTGCACAATACAGACTTCGAGCGCTACTCTTTCCGGATCAATATCGACCGCGATATGACGAAGCGTTTTAAGATCGGTTTCAATTTTACGGGCAGCAAGTCGTCGGCCCAGGTAGCACCGGAAAACGTGGTGCCCAACCTGCTGCAAATGCCGCCGACCATGCCTGTTTATGACCCTACCAGTGCTAACGGCTTTACATTAAGAAGCATTTACGACACCCCGCTGGCCAACCCTATTGCGACGCTATTCCTGCAAGTGAACGAAACCCACATTTTCCGCGGCTTCGGCAACGCTTATGGCGAGTACCAGATCGCCGACGGCCTCAAAGCCAAGGTTTCGCTCGGTACAGACATTCTGCTCAATAAACAAAACCGCTACCTGCCATCTACCTTGCAGGAGGGCAGCGGGCTTAACGGCCAGGGCATTGTAGGGAATAAGAACACCATCGGCTGGCTGAACGAGAACACATTGAGCTACAATAAAGCTTTCAGCGAAGACCACGCCCTCGATGCCGTGGTGGGCATCACCCAGCAGGCATCCACCACCGAAAACACCATAGCCCGCGGTGCTACTTTCGTGAGCGACGATTTCAGCTACCACAACCTCGGCGGCGGTACCACTTTCCAGAATGCCTCGTCCAATTATTTCAAATGGACGTTGCTTTCGTACCTGGGCCGGGTGAACTATACTTTCCGTAGCAAATACAACCTCACGCTCACCGCCCGGGCGGATGGCTCTTCGAGGCTTGGTAAGGACAAAAAATGGGGCTTCTTTCCTTCGGCTGCATTCTCGTGGAACCTGGGTCGGGAGGATTTTATGCGTAATGTGCAGGAAATCAGTAACCTGAAATTTCGTGTGAGCGGAGGTGTGACGGGCAACCAGGAGATTGCACCCTACACGTCGCTCGCACAGGAAGCGTATTACAGCTATTTGTTCGGCCGGAAACTCGTGGCGGGTTATGCGCCGAACGGCATTGCCAACCCCAACCTCGGCTGGGAGCAGACCGCACAATATGATGCCGGTATCGATTTGGGTTTATTCAAAAACCGCGTGAATGTAACGCTGGATGCCTATTACAAGAAAACGACCGACCTGCTGCTCGACGTGCCGCTGCCTTACACAAGCGGTTATCCCAATGCATTCCAGAATTACGGAAGCGTGGAGAACAAGGGGATCGAGCTGTCGATCAATACCGTGAATTCCGAAGGCGCACTTGGCTGGACGACAGATTTTGTTTTTTCTACCAACCGTAACAAAGTGCTAAGCCTTGGCCCCGGTGTGAGCTCGGTGATTTCCGGCGTGTCTATCGCGCAGGTGGGCTATCCGCTAGGTTCTTTTTTAGTATTGAAAACCAACGGCATATTCCAGTCCGGCGACGATATCGCGAACCTGCCTAAGTTTAATGCGAACGACAAGGCCGGTAGCCAGCGGTATGTGGATGTGAGCGGCGCGAACGGGACGCCCGACGGTACCATCACCCAGGCTTACGACCGTGTGATAGTAGGCAATGCACAGCCGAGGTTTATTTTTGGATTAACCAATAATTTCTCCTACAAAAATTTCGACCTGAATGTGCTGCTGCAAGGGCAGTCGGGCAACAAGGTATACAATGCCAATCAGGCCAACCTCGAACTCGGTACAGGCTACATTAATGGCTCCACCACCATGCTCGACCGCTGGACGCCCACTAACCCGAGCAATGTGATCCACCGGGCCATCGAAAACCCGGCCGTGACCGTCTCCGACCGCTATATTGAAAACGGGTCGTACTTGCGGCTGAAAAACCTGAGCCTGGGTTATTCGCTGCCGGCTTCGATTACGGGCAAGTTAGGGATCAGTCAATTGCGCTTTTACGTCACCGCGCAAAACTGGGTAACCTGGACGAAATACACGGGCTACGATCCCGAAGTGAGTCGCAACGAGCAGGCCACGCTCACACAAGGCGTCGACAACGGGGTTTACCCTGCCAGCAAAACCTTTCTGGGCGGTTTGACGCTCACATTCTGATCAGAAGATTTTAGGAAAACAACCATGAGAAAATTCAGTTATCAAATACAAAAAAGCCTGCTGGCCGCAGCATTATCTGCATTGCTGGGCGGCTGCGTGGACCTGGAAGAATCACCGAAATCGTTCGTTTCTTCCGACCAGTTTTTCAAAACCCAGGCCGATGCCCTCGCCGGCGTCAGCGCGATATATTTCCGCCTCAATTCTAGTGGGCAAACGCCCTACCACATCCTTTTTTCGACAGGTATGGACATGATGAGCGACGATGTGCAGCCGGGCCCGGGCGCGACCAATGCGGATGTGCGCTCACAATCGGTGCTCTCGCATTCGTCCACGGGCCAACGCGTGCGCGAGATCTGGCAGCAGCATTACGACGCGGTCAACCGTGCGAACATCGCCATTGACAAAATCCCCCAAATTGCGATGGACGAAACGTTGCGTAGCCGCCTTGTGCTGGAAGCGAAGTTCTTGCGTGCATTGTTTTACTTCAACCTTGTGCGCCTGTATGGCGATGTGCCGCTGATTTTGCATGAAACCACTTCACTCAGCCCGGCCGACCTGTACGTGGAGCGCACACCTGTGGAGCAGGTTTATCAGCAGATTATCCAGGATTTGAAGGATGCCGAAGGGCTGCCCAATGAGCCATTCGCCAAATCGGGTGCGAAATACAGTGCGGGAGATGCCGGGCGTGCTACCGGCGGCGCGGCGCGGTCGTTACTGGCGAAGGTGTACCTGACGCGCTACGATTATCCCAATGCGATCCAGAAATCGAAAGAAGTAATCGACGGGCCGTTCGGCTACGGGTTGTTCGCTGACTATGCGCATGCTTTTTTGCCCGCTCATAAAAACGGTATAGAGCATATTTTCTCGGCCCAGTTCGAATCCAATGCAGATTCGCACGGCAACAACCAGGCCATGCGGGAAGCGCCCACGGGCATCCCGGGTCTGAACGGCAACTTCGCCGAGCAGCCGTTGCCCGGCATTTACGAACTTTATTCAGCGAACGACAAGCGCCGGGACGTAAGTTTTATCACTTCCATTGTAAGTCCGGCCAATGGGCAGACCTATAAACTGACTGTGAAAGATCCTGCAACAGGTGGTACGAAGCCCAACCCGCATTTCAACAAATGGTGGGACCCTGCACAGGCCGGTAACCTTTCGCAATCGGCGGCGAACGTGTCCATATTGCGTTTCTCGGATGTACTCCTGATCCACGCCGAGGCCGAAAACGAGCAGAATGGACCTACTGCCGCGGCATATGCTTCCTACAACAAAGTACGCCGGCGGGCGGGCCTGGCCGATCTTACCTCAGGGTTGTCGCAGGCACGTTTCCGCGATTCGCTGCGCGTAGACCGCCGTCTGGAATTTGTATTCGAATACTCGCGCTGGTTCGACCTGATCCGCTATAAACCATTAGAAGGGCCTGATTCTTACCTTATTAAATCCTTGCACGCCGCCGGTAAAACGAACGCGCAACCCAAGCACTACCTGTACCCGATCCCCCAGCAGGAGATCGATAACAATCCGAAGTTGCAAGGGAAGCAGAATCCGGGGTGGTAGGGTATTATCAGAAGGACAATCACCAAAACATATGCTTGAATCATTCAAAATCTGCATTATTCTCAACGTTTTCATATTGCTGTCGACAGCGGCGGTCGGCCGTCGAAAGCCGGCCGACGCAAAACCAAACATCGTCATTATCATGGCCGACGACCTCGATAGCCGGCAACTGAGCTGCTATGGTGGGCAAAACCTGAAAACAACGCATATCGATGCTCTGGCGAAGGACGGGTTGAAATTTCAGAACCTGATTGCCTCGGAAGCGATGTGCGTGCCCACGCGCGCGTCGCTTTTCACGGGGCTGTATCCGGTGCGGCACGGCTCGTTTCAGAACCATAAGCCGGTGTACGACAACCTGAAAAGCGTAGGGCATTACCTGGCAGGCCTTGGTTACCGGGTAGGGCTCACGGGCAAGGATCATGTGACGAAGCCCAAAAGCATTTTTCCGTTCGATATTGTCGAAGGTTTCGAACCCAACTGCGTGGCGCCCACCGACGATTACCGCCTCGACGACGTGAAGAAGTATATTACCGCCAGCGACAAGCCCTATTGCCTGTTCGTTATGAGCATTAATCCGCACGCACCATGGACGGTAGGCGACACGACCGAATTCGATGCCGCGAAGCTGAAATTGCCAGCCAACTGGGTGGACACGCCCGTTACACGCAGGCAATTTGTAAAATACCTCGCCGAAGTGCGGAGGCTGGATGATCAGGTAGGGGAGATCAATGCATTGCTGAAACAAACCGGGCAGGACAAGAATACGATCCTGATCTTCCTCGGCGAGCAGGGTGCGCAATTCCCCGGGGCAAAATGGAACCTGTACGACACCGGCCAGCGCAGCTCGATGGTTGTGAAATGGCCGGGAAAAGTGAAACCGTCGTCGGAAACCCGGGCATTGGTACAATATGAAGACATCACCCCTACTTTGATCGACATTGCGGGCGGAAAGCCTGTTGCGGGTCTCGACGGCCGGAGCTTTTTGCCGGTGATTACCGGTAAAAGCAAAGAGGCGCGTAATTATGCATTTGGCATCCATAACAATATCCCGGAAGGCGATCCGTACCCGATCCGCAGCATCCGCGATCATCGTTACAAGCTGATCCTCAACCTCACACCAGACAAGCAGTATTACAACCGCTTCATGATGGACCGTAACCGCAAAGACCGCAATACCGTGTGGTTTTCGTGGGTGGACGATATCACCGACCCGAATGCCAAAAAGATTACCGATCGCTTTCAAAACCGGCCTGCCGTGGAATTTTATGATACTGAAAAAGATCCGTTTGAGCTAAAAAACCTGGCCGCCGACCCGCAATATGCGCAACGCATTGCCGGGCTCAGGACGAAGCTCGAAGGCTGGATGAAAGAGCAGGGTGACGAAGGCGCTGCCATTGATAGGGTTTATCCCAAAAAGCAGGAAGCGAAATGAAGCGGCTCACGATCCTAATCCTGGTAATAATGGCGATCGGCGGTCGATGGTCGGCCGTCTATGCTCAGAAACGTGCCGTCGGCCGTCAGGCACCCAACATCCTCCTCATTATGACGGACGACCAGGGTTATGGCGATTTCGGCTTCACGGGAAATCCGCACGTAAAAACGCCGAATATCGATCAGCTGGCGGCGCGCTCAACGCGATTGACCAATTACCACAACTCACCCGTATGCGCTCCAACGCGTGCGAGCCTGCTTACGGGGCGCTATCACCAGCGCACGGGCGTGCACGATACCTACAATGGCGGGGCTATAATGGCTGCCGGGGAGACCACTTTGCCCGAAATTCTTTCCAGAAACGGTTACCAAACAGGCATTGTCGGTAAGTGGCATTTGGGCGATAACTATCCGTTCCGCCCATCCGACCAGGGCTTTCAGTACAGCCTCGTTCACGGCGGTGGCGGCGTGGGGCAGCCCGGCGATTTCTACGAGAACTTCATCCGCACCGACAGCAGCTACTTTAATACGGCCCTTTCGGAAAATAACCGGAAAGTACAGCGACAGGGTTATTGCACGGATGTTTTCACCGATCAGGCCTTGGAATTCCTGAAAGAAAAGAAGGCTGCGCCGTTCTTTCTCTACGTCTCCTACAATGCCCCGCATACCCCGCTCCAATTGCCGAAAAAGTATGAGAATATGTACAAGGACCTGGCATTCGACACCGAAACCGACCGGCAGGAAGGCAAGGCGTGGGCGAAAATGACCGACAACGACAAGGCAGCAGCCCGCAAAGTGTACGGCATGGCGACCAATATCGACGACAATGTGGGCCGCATTCTCGCAGAACTTAAAAAACAAGGTCTCGAAGAAAACACGATCGTCATCTTCCTGACTGACAATGGAAATCAGCAACTGCGCTTCAATACCGGCTTCCGCGGATTGAAAGGCAGCACCTGGGAAGGCGGTACGCGGGTGCCGTTCCTGATTTCGGGTGCAGGACTTTTTGAGCAGAATAAGGATGTAAATGCATTACTGGCACATATCGACGTGGTACCCACTTTGCTGGAAGCCGCGAAAATACCTTTGCCGGCCAGCATTAAAACGGACGGTCGCTCTGCGTTAAAGACCATTCAGGGCAAGCCGGCGGCTTCGCGCACTTTTTACAACTCCTGGAACCGCGGTTGGCCGGAACCCTACCGCAATGCGGCTTTTTACCAAAACAATTACAAACTCGTAGCATCCAATGCGGACGGCGACGACCTGGACACGTTCGGATTGTTTGACCTGGAAAAAGATCCTTTTGAGCAAAACAACCTCGTGCAGTCGCAACCCGCGTTGGCCAGGCAATTGAAAAAAGGATTGGACAGCGTCTTTACCGATATTTCAAACAGTCCCAATCTGACACCCAGACACGTGATCGTAGGCTCGCCTCACGAACCGGTGTCCATCCTCACGCGTCAGGACGCCAACGGAACCAATATGGGCGCCTGGCTCTCCGACAAAGCGACGGGCTACTGGAATATCACCATTGCGCAGGACGGTTATTACAACCTTCGCTCCATTCACACCGCGCCCATCGCCAAAGGCACAAGAAGCCTCGTGCGGGTAGGCCATGTGCAGCGGAGCGCCGTTGCGAAAGGACATAGCAATGCTGTTCCGATCAATAAAGTGTGGTTAAAAAAAGGGGATTACCTCGTGGAGTCGTGGTTTGAAGGGCAGGGAGGGGTGACGGGGCCGTATTATGTAGAAGTTTCGATAAATAAATAGAAATATGATCAAAAAAGTAATCGTTGCCTCTTTGCTTCTTACCATGATATTCGGGCCTACCCACGCTCAGAAGAAGAAAGCGCCCCAGCCCCCCAATATTGTCCTCATCGTTTCCGACGACCATAGCGCGCCGTTTCTGAGCAGCTATGGCTACCCGCAGATCAAGACGCCGAATATCGACCGGCTCGCGCAGGAGGGTATACGCTTTACGCGCGCTTACACGCCCGCGCCACAATGCGTGCTCTCGAGGGCGGCGATCATGACCGGGCGTAACACGCTCGATGTGCAGATGACCCGCTTCTCGGCCCCGCTGGACGCCTCGGTGACGGCCTATCCGGAATTGTTGCGCAAGGGCGGTTATTACACCGGTATCCTCGGTCGGAACTTCCACCTCGACGGCAACCGTCGTGTACCCGAAACGGTGGCTGTGCTGGAAAAATATGGTTTGGAAACCTTCAAAAACCGCGTCGACTACCTGAATGCAACCGGTAACCGTGACAGCATTTTCCAGCAGTACACCGAGTTCCTCGACAGGGCACCGAAGAATAAGCCATTTTTCGTGCAGGTTGGTTACAGCGACCCGCACCGGATTTTCAATGCTAAAAACTTTGAACCCGATCCGCAATCCCTCACATTACCGGGCCATTGGCCGGATACGAAAGGCGTCCGGGCTGACTTTGCGTCGTATCTCGGCGAAATTCAGCGGCTTGATAGCGACGTGGGCCGTGTTTTGGAGGATTTGAAAAAGCGGGGGCTGGAAGAAAATACGCTCGTTGTGTTCATCGGCGATAATGGCGGTGCATTGCTGCGAGGCAAGGGCACATTATACGACCTCGGTATTCATGTCCCGCTGATTATCCGCCATCCGAAGTTGATCAAGGGTGGGCAGGTAAGCGATGCGCTTGTTTCGGGCATTGATATTGCACCTACGTTCCTCACTGTTGCAGGTGTACCTATTCCGAAAGAAATCACCGGTAAAAGCCTCACGCCCGCATTCGCCGATCCGCAGCAGGGAGGCCACGAGTACATCTTTGCCGTTCGCGGTGCGCATGGACAGGGATTGCCTACGAACTCTTCCAATTTCGATTTGGGTAGGACGATTTTTAACAAAAGATACAAGCTGATCTACAATGCGATCTGGCAGATTCCGTACCATCCGGTCGATTTTGCGGGACAGCCGTTCTGGCTGGAATTAAAAGAGCAGCACGCAGAAGGCAAACTGGACGAGAAGTACGATAAACTGCTCTTCGCCGACCGTCGCAAGATGTTCGAAGTTTACGATTTACAGGCCGATCCCGATGAAACCAACAACCTGTCGGGCAGAGCGGAAGTAGCCAAGGTCGAGCAGGATTTGAAAACCCGCTTGCAGGAATGGATGATTTTAAACAGAGATTATTTACCACTACCTATTGCTCCTGAGAACTGATGAAAACATTTCTTACCAACCTCCTGCTCCTGACAGGCAGTTTCGCCGTTGCGCAGCAGGAAAAACCGGTGGCCGGGCCACGTCAGGCCCGGCCCAACATCATCCTCATCTATACCGACGACCAGCGTTTTGATGCACTGAGCGTGGTCCAGAAAGAGCAGGGCGATAAGGCGCGGTTCCCGTGGTTCACGACGCCCAACCTCGACCGCCTCGCCAGCGAGGGTGTGCGGTTCAGGAATGCATTTGTGATCAATTCCCTGTGCTCGCCCAGCCGTTCGACGATGCTCAACGGGCGCTATAATCACTTGAATGGCATTGCCAATAACCATACAGGATTGACTGACACGACCGTCACTTATGCTACGGAACTGCACAAGGCTGGTTACCGCACCGCCTTTTTCGGGAAATGGCATATGGGTAAGGAAACCGGCAAACGCCCTGGGTTCGAATATTCGGCCAGTTTCGTAGGCCAGGGCCAGTATTTTGATTGCCCGATCGAAATCAACGGAAAACCTGAGCCGAGCACAGGCTGGGTGGACGATGTTTCTACGACAAATGCCATTGACTACATCCGCCAGCATAAGGGCGAGACATTCCTCGTAACGCTCGCATTTAAATCGGGACACGGCCCATTCCAGCCGCCGATACGGCATAAAGACACTTTCGCGGATGTAAAACTCACGAAACCTGCCACCGAAAATCTCGATTCGCCATACAAAGGCCAGATCGAAACCCCGCGCCGTCAAAACGGCAACGGCGGACAGAATGCAGCCCAGAATACCAACACCGGTAAGTCATGGACCGAAAACAACGAACAGAAGATCCGTAACTACTTCGGCGCGATCAAGGGCGTGGATGAAAATGTCGGCCGTGTATTGCGCACGCTCGATTCGCTGAAACTCGACGAGAACACCGTCGTGATATTTTCCAGCGACAACGGGTTTTTCTTCGGCGAGCACGGCCTCGGCGATAAACGCGCGGCCTATGAAGAGTCGATCCGCATTCCGTTGCTGGTACGTTACCCGGCCCGTTTTCCCAAAGGCAAGAAGATCGATAAGATCGTTCTGAACCTCGACAACGCGCCGACTTTGCTTGATCTGGCGGGTATTCAGGCCCCGGCGTCGTTCCAGGGCAAGAGCTGGGTACCACTCATTGAAGAGAAGGCCAAAGACTGGCGGACTTCATTTCTGTATGAATATTTCTACGAAACACCTTTCAATACGCCCACCATCAAGGCTATCCGCACCGAAACCGGCAAGCTGATCCAGTACCCGGGCGAAGAGGGTTGGTCGGAGCTGTACGATCTGTCCAAAGATCCGAATGAGACCACCAACCTGTACCAATCGGCAGGCGGCGAAAAGTTAAAGAAACAGCTGCTCGGCGAGCTGAGCAAGCAGGAAAAGGCGACTGGCTACGTCAATCCCGACTACGCCGATGCCCGTCCGGTGGATGAGAAGGGGCAGTACAAGCGGCCTGTAAAGGAGGTGATACCATGATGCTACGTCGTCGGTTTCTTCAAAACATGGCTTCGCTGCCTTTGCTTGCGCAGGATTTTCCTGCGCGGGATGCGAAGCTCCTCATTACGGACATCCGCGTTCATGAAGTCAAAGTGAACCAGCGCGGGAATTGGCATTTTATCGAGCTGCTGACCAACAAGGGCATTACGGGGCTTGGCGAGGCTTCGCATGGGTTTTCGGCTGCGGTGAAGGATGGTGGCGGGCAATTACGGGCGGAGCTGAACAGTCTGTTTCAACTTGTGAAAGGGGAATCGCCCTTCGCGGTGGAGCAGTACCGGCAGCGTGGTTTTCAGAAGGCATTTGAGCGGGGCAAGATTGCCATTACGGCATTCAGTGCTATCGAACATGCTTTGTGGGATTTGAAAGGAAAGGCGCTCGGCGTGCCTGTTTACGAGTTGCTGGGCGGTAAGCTGCGCGATGCGTTGAAGGTGTATGCCAATATCAACCGGGCTACCAATGAACGGGACGCCAATGGCCGCCGGCTGATCAGTGCATTCGAGGCTAATGCTGAAAATGCATTGAAAAGCGGTTTCAAAGCCGTGAAGCTAGCACCTTTCGACGATATGAAGCCTTTGAAAAACGCGACTGAAACCCAAATTGCCGCTGATATCGACTATGCGATAAGCTGCATCGAGGCTGTAAGGAAGACCATTGGCCCGGATACCGATCTGCTGATCGACGTACATAGCCATTTGAACCAGGAACTGGCTATTTCTACGGCCAAACGTTTGGAAAAGTCCCATTTATACTGGTTCGAGGAGCCCGTCGATCCGCAGAAATTCCCGGTCGAAACGCGCGCCATTACCGATGCCACACAACAGCCATCGGCAGGTGGCGAGTCCATTTTTGGCCGCCAGGGCTTTGCGGAACTGATCGCCACGCGTGCGCTCGATGTGATCATGCCTGATGTGAAGCATTGCGGAGGCATTCAGGAGCTGCGTTTCATTGCGGCATTAGCGGAAACGGCGGGGAATATCGCTATCGCGCCGCATAATCCCAGCGGCCCGGTTTCCACGGCCGCCAGCGTACAGGTCTGCGCCTCAATTCCCAACTTTTCTATTCTTGAATATGCCTATGGCGAAGTCCCGTGGCGTGCGGAGCTGCTATCGCCCGCCGAGCGGTTCGAAAATGGCTTCATCCGTGTACCCGACGCGCCCGGGCTGGGTCATAAGCTGCATGCCGCTGTGCTGGCGAAGTACAGGTGAGATTCGTGACGGTCGACCGTCGGCCGTCACGAACCTCACCCAATCCGTTTCGCATTCGAGGCCTCTATCCATTCGTGCGTGTCGCATTCGGGGCAGGTTGGGAGCGTGGTGATTTCCCTGCCATTGCGCACGCTGCCGCATTTAGCACAGGCAATGTAATCGCAGTTTTTGTTGCCGGCGAACTTGCGTTTAAGCTCGTCGGGGAAGATGGGCAGGCCGTACCTGACCTCGTCATCGGCGTAAAAGAGGATGCTGAATTCGCCGGATGTTTCGATGAGCACGGTCCGTACCTGGCCGAGGTGCTCCACATGGCTCAGCCGGAGCGCGGCGAAGAATTCATCTTGCGAGAGCCCCGAGTCGCGGAATGCGTCCAGAAGCAATTTGCCGTCGCGGATCACGTAGAGCGGCTCGCCTTCCAGAATTTTTTCAACCTTTACGAAGCGGTCCGAAAGCCTTGTGACGATGATGTAGAGTGTAATCACCACCAGGAAAACTACGAGCGCGGGCAAAATACCCACATCTTCATAAAACATCGGATCGCCCGCCGCCGAGCCCAGGCCGATAATAAGCACCAGCTCGAAAACAGACAGTTGTTTGATCCCCCGCTTTCCCGAAGCACGAAGCGCAACGAGGATGATTACGAACATAATGATGGTCCTGACCACCACTTCCAGTAGGAAAGTAAAGGGATGGTCGTGCATGAGGATTTTTCTCCAATCGGCGAATTCAGGCATGGCAAGCGGATGGTTTGCCTATATACGTGCAAAATGCGTGCCGGGCGGTCGAAGCGTTGGTACTGTGCTCAGGATGACATTAGCACCCACACCAGCACATTCACCACATAGCCGAATTTGGCCCGCAGCACGCGCAGGCATTTGCTGATGTGAAACTCGACGGTCTTTTCGGAAAGGTCAAGCATTTGTGCGATTTCCTTGTTGGGAACGCCGCTACGGCTCATTTCGAATACGTGCTTGCTCTTCTCGGGAAGGTTCGCGAGCTCGCGGGAGTAGATTTCCTGCACTTCTTTCAGCGATAGCCATTCCTGCACCAGATTGGCCGATTGTGACGAAAGCGTTTCCAGGTCGATGTCGTTCAGCGACACGGTATGCTGTGCGATCTGCTTGCGCAAATAGGAAATAATGCGGTTTTTAAGTGCGGAAAAAAGGTAGAGATTGAATGCTTTTTCAATGGCGATGCCCGCACGTTGCAGCCATAAATGCACAAAAAGATCCTGAACAAGATCTTCGGAGACTTCAATGTTGCCGGTTTTCCTCACCGCGAGGGCGTAAAGCCGGGACGAATACCTGCGGTGTAGCTCGGCAAAGGCCAGCGAATCGTCCGAAACCTTTGCAAGCTGCCATAATTCGAGGTCGTCACTATCGCGGTAAGCGTTACTCATTGGGTGCATTCTTCAACTTCGTTCAAAAGTAATAAGGATTCAAATAGTATTTGTTATAAAATTTCTTCAAAACACACTAGGGATGCCTGCCTGCCTTGCGTCCTGTTTATAGGGAACTGAAATAAAAGGTCATTACTCATATTTTATGAATAAAAGGGATATCTCGTCCGAGTTGTTGAAGCGCTATACCGACGGGCAATGCACGCCGGAAGAAGTGTTTTTGGTCGACGAATGGTACGCGTCGCTATCGGAGGAAACCGGTGCCGAGGCCGCGTTCGACCAGCTCCGGCATCTGGGTAAGGTACAGGACGAAATCCGCAGGCAGTCGCCCGGCGAGGCGTCGCCCGGCGAAGCGTCGCGCGGCGAAGCACAGGTGCTGCCATTGCGGCTTCGACGCCTTCGGGTGTTCATGAATTATGCGGCGGCGATCGTGCTGTTGATCGGCGGCATTACAACCTGGTATGTTTTGTCCCAAAATAAATCCGCATTCAAATTCGGCTCGAATACGGTTGCTATTGTGAACAAAACGCGTCAGGTACGCAAGCATATTTTCCCCGACGGCAGCGAAGCGTGGCTGAACCCCGGTACGCGCCTTACCTACGCCAAAGAAGATTTCAAGGAAGATTCCCGCGAGGTTTCGCTCGAAGGCGAGGCGTTTTTTGAGGTAACCCACGATCCGTCGCGGCCGTTCTTCGTGCACGGCGAATCGGTGCAGGTGAAAGTGCTCGGTACGAGTTTCAATGTGCGCGCCAACAAAGGAGAGGCAGAATATGAAGTTTCCGTCGTAACCGGTAAAGTTTCCGTGACGGCCGACAAAGGCAGGGAGGTAATGCTGCTCCCGCATCAGCAGGCGGTCTTCAAAGTCGCTTCGGGAGAGCTTCGCAGCGGGGAAGTGCCCGAAGTGGCCGGAAAAGCACCGTTGTGGCAACCCGTTTCCCTTACTTTCACCGATGCGAAGCTGGGGGAAGTAGTGAAAAGGCTTGAAGATAAATTCGACGTCAAGATCCGTCTCGAAAACCCTAACCTTGAAAACTGCCGCGTGAAAGCGACGTTCGATGAAAACAGGCTTTCGGAAATACTCGATATGACGATGCAGATCGTGGACGCGCGCTATGCGATGCAAAATGATGAAATCGTGATCCGCGGCGAAGGATGTGCCGCTTCGGAATAGCAGAGAACCCAGTCAATAGCCAACATAACAGACACCTAATTTCCGCCCTATGATTCTATTCAACCAGCCCAAATAATACCCGCTTCAAAAAGAAAATCAGGAGTGATGGAAGCACCCCTGATCCTGAACGAAGACCTTGATGGAACATCACTGGCCGGTGATGCAAGGCTTCCTATTGTTCATATTAACCATTTCAAACTTATGTATTTTTTCCTAAAAAGCAAGACGGCATACCATATTATGCGGTTATCCATTTTACAGCTTTTCCTGATCGGAATGATTGCAGCGGGCGGTTATGCGAGGGATATCAATGCGCAGGACCTGCTCGCTAAGAACGTGAGCATTCAGGCTGAAAATATCTCGCTAGGCACGGCTCTGGACCGGTTGGAGAACCTGGCCGGCGTTCGTTTCGCGTACAGCCGCAGCATTATCCCCGTGCGTACCAAAGTAAGCCTGAACGCCAGCAATGAGAAACTTTCGACGGTGCTCGACCGGCTCCTCATTCCTTTGCAGATCGAATACCAGCCCGGCGATGGCCAGATTATCCTCAAACGCAGTCGCAAAGTGTCGTTTTTGCAGGATCCGCTTGCTCCCGTTGAAACGCAAACTATCGGCACGGCGAGCGCTGCGGACATCCGGCTTACCGGTACCGTCATCGACGACAAGGGCGATAAACTCCCCGGCGTGAGCGTGGTGCTGAAAGGCACGCAGCGCGGTACGGTTACCAATGAGGAAGGTGCCTACGCACTCGACATTCCTGATGATAAATCCAGTGCCGGGCCTCCTGTTTTGATATTTTCGTTCGTCGGCTACCTGTCCCAGGAAGTCACCCTGGGCGCGCTGGCGGTGGTGGATGTGACTTTGAAAGTAGATTCGAAGTCGCTGGAAGAGGTGGTGGTGGTAGGTTATGGTACACAATCTAAAAAGAATATTACCGGTTCGGTAGCGACCGTGCAGGGCTCTGAAATCACCCGCAGCCCGCAAGCGAACATTTCGAACTCATTCGCCGGCCGTTTGCCGGGTCTGATCGCCAACAACCGCTCGGGTGAGCCGGGTTCGGATGGTTCGAGCATATTGATCCGCGGCCGGGCCACTACGGGCGACAGCAACCCGCTTATCGTAATAGACGGGATCGCCAATGCAATAGGAGGGCTCGACCGCCTCAATCCGAACGATATCGAAAGCATTTCTGTACTGAAAGATGCCTCGGCCGCCATTTACGGTGCGCAGGCTGCGAACGGGGTCATTTTGATTACTACCAAAAAAGGTGTTTCCGGAAAGCCACGGTTCGACTATTCCTTCAACCAGGGATTTGTGCAGCCTACGCGCCTGCCCAAGTTCGTGGATGCGCCTACGTATGCGGGAATCCTGAATACGATCGACTATTACCGCAACCCGTCGGGCGGGATGAACCAACGGTACAGCGACGCCGAAATCCAGAAGTTCCGCGACGGTTCGGACCCGATCAATTACCCCAATACCAACTGGGTAAAGGAACTGATGAAGCCCGTTGCGAAGCAGAACCAGCATAACCTGTCCGTTTCGGGCGGTACCGAGAAGATCAATTACTTCGTGTCGGCGGGGACGTTGTATCAGGACGGCCTTTACCGCGACGGCGTGAACAAATACCGCCAGTACAGCGTCCGTTCGAATGTGAATGTCAATGTAAACGACAAGTTGAGCTTCGGTATCCAGCTGGCGACCCGGCGGGAGAACCGCAGCTACATTGCGGGTTTCGGTGCGAGTAATGTGTTTGAGTTTTTGTACAGAACCTATCCCACATTGCCTGCCAGGTATCCCGATGGCAAACTGGGCGCTGGCGTGGAACAAGGTAAGAACCCGATCGCGATGGCGACGCTGGCCGGTACAAACAACAGCCCTACCACGGTTTCGAACGGCATTCTCAGAGCTAGTTATCAATTGCCGATCGATGGTTTGTCGGTGGATGGCTTCTTTTCCGCCGACCAGAGTTTTGCATTCACCAAGGAGATGAAAACCAACTGGATCGTTTATCAATACAACAAAACCACCCAGCAATACAGCACCGTGCTGGGCGGCCCCGCGCAGGCACAGATGTACGAAAGCCAGACCAACCGGGCGTTGCTGACAGGCAATATCAAGTTGAATTATACCAAAAACTTCGGCGATCACGGATTGTCGTCGTTCATCGCCTATGAGCAGAGCCGCGAGACTCAGGAGTTTTTCAGCGCGTCGCGTAACAACTTTATCACTACGCAATTGCCTGATCTGAGCCAGGGCGGAGCGCAGCCGGTGGATTTCGGCAACAGCGGAAGCAGCTACCGGAAATCGCGCCGGAATGTGTTCGGGCGGGTGAACTACAACTACATGGGCCGGTATCTGGCTGAAATTCAGTTGCGGTACGACGGCTCTTCCGTGTTTCCTCCGGGCAACCGCTACGGATTTTTTCCAGGCATTTCATTGGGCTGGCGGGTTTCGCAAGAACCCTGGTTCCGGACCGGCGGAGCAGTCAATGATCTTAAAATCAGGGCGTCGTATGGAGAGCTGGGCAACGACCGCGTGAATCCCAACCAGTTCCGCGACAACTTCCAGGTACGCAACGGCGCATTCTCGACCGGCAACAATGCCAACAACGTGCCGCTCATTCAGTATTCACTGCTTGCCAATCCGAATATCACCTGGGAGGTGGCCAAAAAGTATAATGTGGGCCTCAACTCGACGCTTTTCAAAAAGCTTACCTTCGACCTTGACTTGTTTTACGAAAACCGCACGAACATTCTCGCCAGCCGCAATGTGAGCATTCCGGCGCTGACGGGTATCAGCAGTGCGCAAATTCCGAAAGAGAACATTGCCGAGGTGCATAACCGCGGTCTGGAAACGCAGATCCAGTATACGGGTAGCAAAAACAATTTCAACTACACGATTGGCGGTAACTTTGCATTTGCCAAAAGCGAGGTGATTTTCATCGACGAAGCCCCCAACACGCTCGATTACCAACGCGCCACCGGCATGCCGCTTGGCTCGGACCTCGGTAATCCCAATGCCGACCTCATGTATCGTGCCATAGGCGTGTTCAAAACCCAGCAGGAACTCGACGCCTACCCGCACGTTTCGGGAGCGGGCATGGGCGACCTCAAATACGAAGATTACAATGGAGACGGCAAGATCGACGCAGCCGACCGCATCCGTTCGCAGTTCAGCAATGTGCCGCAGATCACCTATGGCGTGAATTTGGGCGGTGGCTGGAAAAACCTTACGTTGAATGTACTCCTCCAAGGCCAGGCGCGTGTGGCGCAATATGTGGTGGTGGAAGCGGGCGAATTCAGCAGTGTGATGCAATCGCGTGCCCAAGATGCTTGGAGCCCTACCAACACGAACGGCAACTCGCCACGCATAGACTCGCGCACGGGCACGGGTGTGAATGGGAGTTATAAAAACACTTTCTGGTTTCAGAATACCGCTTTCCTGCGCCTGAAAAACGTGGAACTGGCTTACAATGTGCCGCAGAAAATCATTTCGAGGATCGGGCTGGGTGGTTTGCGGATCTACACCAACGGATTTAACCTGCTCACATTCACCAAAGTGAAGGATTTCGATCCGGAAGGGGACAATGGCAATGCATTCTTCTATCCGCAGCAGAAAATCTACAACGTGGGCGTGAACGTGACATTCTAAACTGACAAAGACATGAGATTGAATAAACTGATACTTAGCTTGCTGACCGGCGTCACTGCGTGCCTTACCGCCTGCGACGACGCGTTCCTGGATACCAAACCGACCGACATTATTTCCGACCAGGCTATCTTCGCCGACTCTGCGCTCGCGGATGCGTATGTAGTAGGCCGTTACGTAGGCGTGCAGCTTTCGACCGAAGGCGACAAGCCGGGTTTCGGGCGTGGGTTTGAGGATGCCTGGATGAGCTCCGTCACCGACGAGTCGATCTGTAATTTTGATAACGATACCTATTTCGTGCAGCAGGGCAATGCCGCTCCCGACCGCACCGGTTGGATTTCCAACACCTGGACACGCGGCTACCGCAGTATCCGCGAATGCAACTACGGCCTGGCGAACCTTGACAAGGTGCCTATGAGCGAGGCGGGTAAAAAACGTTTGAAAGCCGAACTGCGCTTTATCCGCGCCTATCGCTATCATGACTTGATCCGTAACTTCGGAGGCATTCCGATCATCGGAGACAAGGTGTATTCATTGGAAGACCGGGATTACACCGAACTCTACCAGCGCAAAAGCATCGAAGAAAGCCTTACCTATACCGTTGCCGAGCTGGACGCGGCTGCTGCGGGGCTGGCCGGATCGACCGTAATACCCGGTCGTGGTTCCGAGAATGCGGCGTTGGCATTGAAAGCTAGGCTGCTGCTTTACGCAGCCAGCCCGCTATATAACAACGACCAGAACGACGCGGCGAAATGGCAGAAAGCAGCAGACGCTGCGAAAGTGGTGATGGACAAGAATGCGTTCTCGCTCTACAATGATTACCGCAAGCTTTTTATCACCAATAATACTTCGGAAGACATTTTCATCCGCCTCTATTCACCTACCAACGAGCATACCAACCTCGAACTCGTGAACGGCCCGAACGGCTACGGAGGCTGGGCTGGCAATACGCCTTTGCAGAATCTGGTGGACGATTATGAAATGATGGACGGTACGAAAATCACAGACCCGAAATCGGGCTATAATCCGAAAGACCCCTACAAAAACCGCGACCCGCGTTTAACAATGACCGTTTTGTATAATGGCGCTGCTTACCGCGAGCGCAAAGTGGAGACATTTGTGCCCGGCGGGCAGGATAGCAAGGACGGTAACGAAAACTGGAATACCACCAAGACGGGCTATTATGTTAACAAATTCATTAATGACCAAAGCCCGATCCGCAATGCCAACCAGACGGCCACTCAGCCCTGGAAATACATTCGTTATGGCGAAATCCTGCTAAACTACGCAGAGGCCCGCAACGAAGCTGCTGGTCCGGATGCTTCGGTTTACAGCGCCATTAACATGCTCCGTAAGCGCGTGGGCATGCCCGACTTGCCCGCCGGCCTCACACAGGCGGCTATGCGCGAGCGCATCCGCAACGAGCGCCGCGTGGAGCTGGCATTCGAAGAGCACCGTTTCTTCGACGTCCGCCGTTGGAAAATCGCCAATATCACCGAAAACGTGCCGGCCTACGGCGTACGGCCTGAAAAGAAGACCGACGGTTCGATCGAATATGTAAAGATCATCGCATTGGAAGGGCGGAAGTTCCATGACAAAAACTACTGGCAGCCGATCCCGCAAAGCGAAATCCAGGCGTCGGGTGGGACTTTGAAGCAGAATGCGGGCTACTAACCTCCGTTTTTGAAAAACATTAACCTGTAAATCATTAGGTATGAAGAAATTATTTTCAATGCGGTACCGGGCGTTCCGACGCCCGGCATTCCGCAGACTGGTTGGCTTGTGTCTCGGAGCTCTTACGCTCGTGCAGGCCAATGCCTTCGGCCAGAGTTTTGAGGCCGAAAGCGGGGTGCTTTCCAACGGCGCCGACATCCAGGGCTGCGGAAGTTGCTCGGGCGGGAGCCAGGTGGGTAACCTCGGCAATGGTGCCGTGGTGATCCCGGTGAACGTAGCCGCGGCAGGAACCTACAATCTGACGGTCACTTACAGCACCGGCGACCCGAGAACTATTAATGCGACAGCCAATGGCGGAACGCCGGTCAGCATTTCTTGCCCGGCTTCGGGTGGGTGGTCAACACCGGCGGCTATTACCGTGCGCATTGTGCTGAATGCCGGCAGCAACAGCATCCGGCTCGATAATCCTGGCGGTTGGGGCCCGAATATCGACAAGATCGCCTTCTCGCCGATCAATACACCTAATATTCAAAGCATTGCATTCGGGACGAACAACCGGATCGATTATGACCTTGCCAATGGATATTACTCGGTGTATTTCGATAACAACAAGGTCATCGGCGAAGCTACCGCTACGGCCTACTCGGATCAGGTGCATCAGAGCACCGATTTTACGGGCCGCACGTATTCTTCGAGTCCGGTTACCGATGCGTTCGGCAGCGGCACGAAGCATGTAATTACCATGACCAAAAGCGGGGCGATTGGCATGCAGCAGGTGTTTTATACTTACACCGGCAAGGAGCATTTCTTTACCGAGCTGGTGTTGACAGGGAATGGTTCCAATTCTTACAAAATGGCCCCGCTCGTTTCCAACTACGTGGATATTCATTCCAATACGGACCGTCGCGCATTGTTTGTGCCGTTCGATAACGATGCCTGGGGCCGCTACGATGCCAAGGAAAGCCGTTATGCCAATTTTTTCAGCTCGGAAGCGGGCTCGATTTATGACAATGCCAACCGGAAGGGCCTTGTGATCGGCTCAGTAGAGCATGCTGTTTGGAAAACCGGGGTTAACCTCGTGGGCGAGGGCAGGGGGGCTACCAACTATGTGGCGGTAGTGGCTGGCTGGACGCAGGAGAGCGTTACCCGCGACAAACGCGGCCACGGCTGGGTGTCGGTTGGGCAAACAGCCTGCCGCTCCCCTCGCATTCTGGTGAGCTATGGTGACGATTGGCGTGCAGGTTTCGACACGTACGGACAGGCAAATGCAATGGCCGAGCCGCGGTACATTTTCAACTGGACGGGTGCAACGCCCTTTGGCTGGAATAGCTGGGGAGCCATTCAGTCTTCGATTAATCTGCCCAAAGCAAAGTCGGTCGTGGATTTCTTCTCCACCGGCGTGCCCGATTTCCGGAACAGCGATAATACCCTTTACATCGACCTGGATTCTTATTGGGATAATATGTCGGGTGGCGGCCTGAACGGCAACTTCGCCGAGCTCGCAGAATTTGCAAACTACTGCAAAAGCAAGGGTTTCAAACCGGGCATTTACTGGGCACCTTTTGTGGATTGGGGGAAATTTGCCAGACAAATGGAAGGCAGTACCCATAACTATCAGGACGCCTGGACCAAAGTGAATGGGAATCCCGTCGAACTTGACGGCGCATATGCACTCGATCCCACGCACCCGGGCACGAAAGCCCGCCTGCAAATGGTGATCGGTAAGTTCATTGCCTGTGGTTTCGAAATGATTAAAATAGACTTCCTGGGCCACGCGGCGTTGGAAGCCGACAGCTACTACGACAACACCGTTCACACCGGGATGGAAGCTTACCGCAAAGGAATGGAGTATCTCACCGACCAGCTGGATGGTAAAATGCTGGTTTATGCAGCCATTTCGCCCAACCTCGCCACCGGGCGCTATGCGCATATGCGGAGGATCGCGTGCGATGCTTACAAGGACATTAACGAAACCGCCTACACCCTGAACAGCACGACCTACGGCTGGTGGCAGAAGCACATTTACAATTACCTCGACGCCGATCACCTCGTTTTCGGGACGCAGACCGACGGTGAAAACCGTGCCCGTTTTGCCTCGGGCATTGTTACCGGCACGCTCGTAACCGGCGACGATTTCTCGGCTACCGGCGCATGGACCGCCAAAGCGCAGACGCTCCTGCAAAACGAAGACCTGCTTAATCTGGCAGCAAGCGGCATTGTGTTTACACCTGTCGAGGGAAATACGGGCAATCAGGCCAATGAGTTGTTTGTTAAAAATGCAGGTAACAAATCCTACCTCGCTATTTTCAACTACGGCGGAACGGCCAAGACTTTTAACATAAATCTGCAAAGAGCCGGTATGAGCGGTTCCGACAATTACTCGACCCGGGAGCTTTTCAGTGGCGCCCAGAACGCCCGCCAAACGGCAACGCATGTGCAAGGCACATTTTCCATCACCATACCAGCCGCAGATGCCGCCATTGTGGAGTTCAGCAATACGACGCTGCCCGTGACGCTCATCGGTTTCACGGCTGAAAAATCAAATACCGGCACATTGCTGCAATGGAAAACGTCCGATGAGACCAACAACAAGGAGTTTGTCATCGAGCGCAGCACCGACGGCAAGGCTTTCAGGGCGATCGGCAAAGTGGCGGGGGCGGGTGATTCTTCCAAAGAACAAAGCTATGCGTACCACGACGTCGCGCCGGTTGCCGGGGCCATCAATTACTACCGTTTGAAACAGGTCGATTTCGACGGCAAGTCGGAGCGGTCGGCGGTCAGGCCGGTGAATTACCGGGACTCGGACGATACCAAATCCCGCATTAATATCTATCCAAATCCCGGTGCCGACGAGCTGAATATCAGGCTCGGCGAGTCGCTGGAAGGGAAAGTGATGGTGCGGCTCGTGGATATGAACGGCAAATGCATGCTTTCCAGGAGCTATACCAATCCGGCCGAAGTGATTTCAGTGCCAGGTATCAGGCCGCTGCGCGCCGGGATGTATGTGGTGGAAGTGGAATCGGCCGACGGCGTGGTGCAGAACACGAGATTCAATAAAAATTAATTGACACACCTCATTGTCAGCGGAGTCGAAGGCGTCTCGCATGGACGCTTTCGATTCCGCTCCTGGCTGACAATTTAGTCAGATTTGATACCTTTTTTGGTTTTGAAGAAACTACTGGGAGGACATGGTTAGCCTCCCGGTGTTTTCTCTATTTCCGCAGGAAGAAACGGCTTGTTGCTTCGGTACCGTCTTTGCGTGACACTTTCAGCAAATAGGTGCCGCCGGGTACATTTTTGATATCCAGCTCGCCGTCGGCAGCCACTTTTACATCCTGGCGGAGGCGGCCCGAAAGGTCGGTCAGCAAGACTTGGGTAATGCCTGTCGGATTGCTGACGTACACAGGCCCGCTGGCAGGGTTTGGAAATACCCATTGCCCGGCATTGTGCCATTCGACGAGTCTGATGCGGCTGTATGCGTATGTACCGTCAAGCACGCCCGTCGCACGGTCGATCATCTTGAGGCGGTAGAAGTTCCGTCCGCCTGATGGTCGTGCATCAGTAAAGCTGTATTCATTACGTACAACGCTTTCGCCCATTGCTTTCACGGTACCAATCACAGTCCAGGCCCTGGCGTCGATACTGCGCTCTATCTCAAAGCGATCGCTGTTGGTTTCCTCCGTGGTAACCCACGTCAGCAGCGCTGTCCGTCCCTCCTGTTTCGCATCGAAAGCGGCCAGCGTAACAGGCAGCGGTGTAACACGCGAGGCAAATGTGTAAGCCGTATAGGTGTTGGGCACAAGGGCGCTGGTGGTGGTGATAGAACCCGCCGTGAGACTGCTTGTTCCGCCTAAAATCGAATTTACATCCACCTTGGAAGCTATCGGTACCCATTGTGAGCCATTCCAGCCGGCAATGGTCAGCTTGTCGGGCTGTGCACTCGTGAGACTGGAAATATTACTGCCCGCATCCCAGGTGAGCGTAATCGCCGTGGCGTTTGTTCCGTTGATATCCCAGTACTCGATCGTACTGACGGCTTGTAATGTACCTTCGAATGTGGCCGATGGAAACGGGCCGCCAGCCGGAAGTACCGGATAATTACCGCCTCCGAGGTTATCGGTGATGGCCGAAGTAGGGTCCGAATGATAGTAAGCACCGTTGGTAGCGTCGGCAGCCGCAGCGAATGGGCCGTAGAAGCCATTGTCACCTACGGGGAAAACAAACTGGGAAGTGCCGTATTTCCTTACATAACCATCCACATGGGCGGCGTCGGACGCGCCGGTATGCGATGCGGCCTCCGCGAAATTAAGGACGCCGTTGGGGTCGGACCGTACCGTGCCGATAATGCCGGGCAATGTGCCGCTGCCTCCGTTGACAAAGTCGTGTGCTCCGAAGAAGGTCATCTGGGCCCCGCCGAAAATATAGGTGTTGCCCGAACTCCCCTGCTGGGCTTGTACTGCTCCCGACAAGGCTATCAGCACAAGGAATGCAGCACGGTGCACCCATGATCCTGAATAAGTTGCTTTTTTCATATTTCAGGAAGGGTTATTTACCAATGGCTGTACCGGAAGTATTGTTGTTCGACGCATTTTTCAGCAGGCTGCGCAGTGATGCTACTTCTTCGCGCGAGAGGGTTTCTACGGAAAGTTCTGCCGTAAGCGACGCATTTCTGGCTTTCAATTCAGTCACTTGTGCCTGCAACTGTTCGATCAGCGCCTGTTGCTCCTGCACGGCCTTCACGATCAGCGGGGTTACTTTCCCATAATCAACCAGCCACGGTTCGGTTTTAGGGTTTTTACCGCCTACTGTTACTGCATTCGGGAAGATATTATAAAGATCCTGGGCCAGGAAGCCGGTGAGGCGGTTCTTCTTCTCGTCGATCTTGTAGTTGTAATCGGCTACGCGGATCTTCATCAAATCTGACAAGCCATATTTTGTTTTACCTATATTCTCTTTCAAGCGGACGTCGGAAGTGGTATTGTACTGCACGGAGTTCACGTTGTTGGCCGGGCTGCTGATAGATCCGATGGTATTGCCCGAACGGTTGAATATCTGCCAGTTCAATGCCTCGCCGCCACCGATTGTTTTCGTCAGATAGAGGTTTGCGCCTACCGCTGAGCGCTGCACGGCGAGTGTACCGGCGGGATTGAGTTCAACGCCGTCCTCACTGGAAGTTCCTAGGATCATCGCTCCGGTAAATGCTCCTGCGGGCATCACACGAGTAACGCCCGCTACCTGCAAGCGGGAATTGGGAGCGGTAACGCCTGTTCCGATCCCGACGAGGCCCGCCTGGGTAACGGCCATACGCACGCCGCTATGATCCTGTATCGTAAAGGCCAGGTCTCCCAGTGTAGCATCGCTGCGCATGGCGATACGCATTGGATAGCTATCGCTGGTGGTATTGGTGAAATCGATATAGCCGTTGGTAACGCCGGCATTGGCACTGGGGTCGCGATAAAGTTTGAGCCCGCCGTCAGGAGTAATGCGGGTATGTTTGAGGCCGTCCGCGTTACGAGCCTCTACATAACCGTTGCGGTAAATCCAGGCGACTTTATTGCCACCTGCGTCATTGGTTGTCCCTTTCAGGTACCACGCGGTACGATTGGGAGAGACGTAGGTTGCCCAACTGCCGCCTTTACAGATGAATTGCTGCCCGAAGGTCGGGCTGGTTTCCAGCGTGTCCGTATACAGCTCGCCGTCGTTACAGCTTCCGGCGGGCTGGCCTCCGCCAAAAGTGTATGTATAGTTCGATTCCCCGGCGGTAGCAACCCATTTTGTTCCGTCATTGTAGTAAAAACCGGGTGTAACGTCGTTGGCGGTAGCCGTGTTGTAAACGGTCATACCGGCCACGTGTGCATTGAGTGGAGAGGGGTTTGTAGTTTGTGTAAGTGGAAGACGGGGCAATAGCAATCCTTTGCTGGTACTTTCGACTTCGAGGACGGAATTGGCGTTAATGGTCGTCGGATTGTCGCCGATCTTGACCTGGGCAAACAATGGGAAAGCACAAAGGCTTAGTCCGAAAACCGCCACGATAGCGCGTAGTTTATGGATCTGTAATTGTCTGATTTTCATAAGGTGAGATTGTTTTGAAGTTAGATTTGATAAAGGGGCGCTCTGCCGCAGCGAATGCCGCGGTACAAGGCTGTCGAAATATTTCTTGTCCGAAAGGTCAGTACTTGCAGATGAATTTGTTGTACCGAGCGTAGATGGTTTTTATAGAAAAATTTCTACAAAAAACAGGGTAATTCTTGGTTACACAAGGGGAGCGGACTTTTTTCCATCGCAGATGGAAGCCGGAGTACGACGTAGTACTTCTAGCACAGAAAGAAGTAATTATTTGAAAGTCGCATATTTTAGTAATTTCAGGATAAATAGTCCCTATATAGTGTACAGTTGATCTATGAGAACCCTCCTGATCGCGTTGATCTCTCTCATTCTGCATGGCTTTCCCACAGCTGCGCAGCCGGAGCGTTTCATTGTTTCGCAGTACAATACCGACAATGGCCTTCCCCAGAACAGTGTTAAAGATATTGCATTCGATGAATGGGGCTATTGCTGGCTAGCCACGGAAATGGGGATGGTGCGGTTTGACGGCCAACGGTTTGTCACTTACGGAACCTCCGAATTGCCGGGGATGAAGTCGACGCGGGTGGAAGGCCTTACTGCCGATGCGCGCGGCACATTATACGCGCGGCTGTATGGTGGGCAAAACATTAAAGTAGCAGTTTCGGGGCAGCATGCAGCACCCGGGCCGGTGCTGCTGCCGGCATGGTCGGTACACGTAGGGCGGCAGGGGGTGGCGGTCGACGAGAAGGGAATGATGCTTAAACTAGCCTCTTTTTACCGTCACCTGGGCCAGAAGCCATTCCTCTTTTCGTCGAGTATTTCAAATACTGAAGTTTATCTCAGAAATGAGAACAGCCTGATCTACTTTTCAGGAAGTCAGAAAGGACCATTGGAAATCAGGGACTATACAGGCCGGAAGCCGGAATATGCCCTGTTTGCGGGGCAATTTCTGGCGTGCATCTTACCGGGAAACCGGGTCGAGGCCTGGAAAAACGGCCGTTTGATCCCTGCTTATGCGTCCATTGGAGGGCCTCTGGCTTCGGATGCTCTTTTTCTTTCCGGCGATTTTGTCACCTTTCCCAGCCCCGACGGGTTTTACGCGTACGCGGGTGAGACCCTTTACAAAGTAATGCTACGCAATGGCCGCCTCGATTCTGAAATCGGGCTGGCAGGTATTCAGGTACCTTTTTTAAGTTGTGTCCGCTTCTCGCCGGAGCAGCAAACCTATTACCTCGGTTCAACCACCGACGGGCTGTTTGTGGTACAAAAAAAACAATTTGCTGCTCCGCCTTTTCCATCCCCTGTCCTCGACCAGAGCCTTTATGCACAGGTTAAGGCTGGCGATGACCGTTTGATCGTGAAAAACACACTGATTTCGATAGATCAGCCACCCCGGCAATTGCCGATTGACTCCGGCATTGCTTCCTGGTTTTTCACCCCGGACAACCGGCAGCTGTACTACGAACAGAACTTTAAACTTCGCAAGCTGAATATTATAAGCGGCCACAGCCGGGTTGTGGCGTCGGAAGATGGGATCGTCCACATGAGCGAGGCTGGTGAAGGACAGTACTTCTTTGCATCGGTCAGGGGATTCGGTAAACTTGTGAATGACAAAGCCGAAGGCATCAAAGCGTTTCCGCAAAAGGCGAATATCCTTTTTGCGAAACAGATCCGCCCTGCCTATTTCCTGGTTTGTACTGAGAAAGGGCTGAAATGGTACGATTACGAGCGGAACCGCGTCGATAAGTCGGTGCTGGAATCCATGTCGATACGAACGGTGCATGCCGAAGCCCCCAACAAGATCTGGATCTCCACTTATGGAAAAGGCTTTTATCTCTTACATAACAAGAAACTCTACCGTATGCCGGCGGGTCCGCGCCAGGCCCTGACAACCATTCATTCATTTATTGAGGATGGTCACGGCTTCTTCTGGTTGCCAAGTAATAACGGTCTTTTTAAGGTTAAGAAAAGCGAATTGCTGGCCTATGCCGAACGGCGGCAGGAGAAGGTCAATTTTTTTCGGTTCGACCGGACCGACGGTCTTCCCACGAACGAGTTCAACGGAGGATGCGATCCATCTTATGTGTGGTTGAAAGACAGTCTTTTATCACTTCCTTCAATGAAAGGACTGGTTTGGTTTTATCCCCATAAACTTAAACCTTATTATCCCAACCGCGATATTTTTGCGGATAGCCTGACGGTGAAAGGCCGACCGGTTACACTCAATGCGAAAGGCATTACGCTTTCACCCGACTTCAAACGGTTGGCCGTTCAGGTTTCGTCGCCGTATTTTGGCAACCCCGAAAACCTCGATCTTGAATACCAGGTAGCCGGGCTGGAACCCGACTGGCATAAAGTCGAGAAAAATGGCCAGATAACGATCACCAGCCTTCCGCCCGGGGATTACAAGCTTCTGGTGCGGCGGAACAATGTAAACATGTCGGACAGCTCGACGCAGTTTGTGTTGCCTATCGACGTGCAGCCATGGTTCTATACCACCTGGTGGTTCTATTTGTTTTGCGTTTGCTTATCGGTGGGGATCGGTTACCTGTTGTTTAAACGACGGCTCACGAAGCTGCAAAAGGAAGCCCAGGAACTCGAAAACATCATTTCCTCCCGAACCTCCGAACTGAAAAACGCGGTGGACGAACTTGCCACATCGGAAATGGCACTACTCGAAAGTAACCGGTTCAAGGACCATGTGATTACAATGGTACTCCATGATATGCGGTCGCCGCTGCGGTTTATATCCCTTATCAGCGGCAAACTTTTGAAAAACCATACGCATCTCACGTCCTCCGACCTCGACGCCTATCTGGGCGATCTGCATATGGGCACGCAAAACCTCCTAGGCTTTACCGAGCAGTTTTTTATGTGGATCAGCACGCAGCAGCAGGGGTTCAAAATCAATAAGAACCTCTTTCCGGTAAATGCTTTGTTTGAGGAAATCGCTTCGCTATACAAGGAGCTTTTTAAAGTAAACCATAACCGGCTTGCCATCGTGCATACCAGCCTGGAATGTGTTTCAGATTACCAGATACTTTCCGTTGTAATCCGTAACCTGATCGATAACGCCAACAAAAACACCTATGACGGAGAGATCAGGCTTTCATGCCGGGAGGAAAACGGCCAGCTCCTGATCTCGATCAGCGACACGGGCCTGGGATTGAGCGACGAGCAGATCGCCCTGTTTATGAGCCGCGACAGACAGGCCGGGAACCGCGGTACCGGCAGCCTGCTGATCCATACCATGCTCGACTACATTCAGGGAAGCATTTCGATCGCCAGCGAGCCGGGGCGGGGCAGTACTTTCACTATTCTCCTTCAAAATCTGCATCAATTTGATACGTCTGCGCAAGGTGGTTCAATTCTAGCAGGTTCTTGATTTCCAGCTTGTCGAAAACGCGACAACGGAAACTGCTGGCTGTGGAAGCGCTGATCGACAGCGTATTGGCTACTTCGAGCGCACCATAACCTTTGAGCAGCAGAAGCGCCACTTCGAATTCCCGTTTGGAGAGCTTGTCGAAAGGCGTGTTGGTTACGTTGCCAATCAATGCGTTGGAAAAAATTTCGTTCTGGGACCTGGAAATGTACCTGCGGCCCTGGCTCACCACATGGATCGCTTCGGCCAGTACTTCGTCCGGTTCTGTCTTGTTTACGTACCCGAACGCGCCTTCGCGTAAGAATCGGGCTGCAAAAACCTTGTCGGGCTTCATGGTCACGACCAGTATTTTCAGCTTCGGTCGAATGCGTAATATATCAGGGATCAGTGCGAGTTCGTTGGTTTCGGGCATGTTCAGGTCGGTGATCAGCAGGTCGAATTCCTGTGCGGTAATTTTCCCGATCACTTCCCGCCCTGTTTCGGCGAATTCTACGATTGTACTGAATCCCAGGACTTCTTTAACGACCATCTGAAGTCCTTTTCGGACAAGTTGGTGATCGTCGGCAATGAGTATAGAAAGCGGCATAGTTGAAATGAGGCCTTTCGGGATTACGGTTCAATCGTAATGACTGAAATTAACGCATTTCACACTGAATTACAAAATGGCGGCGGGCCAATTTAATTTGACAATACCGAGGCCAGTTCAACAATGTTTATGACATTTTTCTTCAACATAACCGTTCGTTTGATGGTACTGATCGTGCTGTGCCTGACGCTCAATGCTGCCGCAATTTCCGAAGTCTTCATGCCGCTGATCAGCAGGTTCGCCACTTCCTGCTCACGGGGAGAGAGCTTGTTGGGTTTTCTTTGCAGGTTGTATTTGAGGAAGTTACGTATCTGTGCCTGATTGCCCGGGTCGAACAGAAATTCGTAACCGAACTTTTCCAGCGTGCTCCGGCAGATGTACCGCCGCGATTCCAGTACCTCCCGGAGGCAGGTCTCCGTTTCCAGGTCGCTGCTTCCTTTGGAAATGCACGCGCCGGCACCGGAAAGCACAAGCGACAATGCTTTTTTATAAAGATTATCGTTGTACATGATCACCCACGGGATAGCGCTGTGCCGCTGGATCATCCTGGTGTCGATGCCCGTTTTTTCATTGATACCGGCTACCACCAGGTCGATTTTATGATGCAAAAGATGTTTTGAAAGGCCGCTTATGGTATTCGTTTCAAAGAACGTAAACTCGTTTTCAATGTTTTTGAAAAACTCCTTGAGACCCGTCAGGATAATAGGGTGAGAGTCGTATAAAATTACGTGAAGCATAGTAAAGGTGCTGATTGGCGAAGAGGCTTGCCGGCGGGGCCGGAGTTTGGTGTGGTTAGTCTAGTGTATGGATCGCCTGCACGAGGTTGGTCACCGAAAGCTTGCGAAACGCGCGTGCTTTCAGGGTGCTCACCGTGCTGTGCTGGATCTGAAGGCGGTCGGCGATTTCGCCGGTTTTGAGACCGGTTTTCAGTAGCGACGCTACCTCGCGTTCGCGGGAAGTGAGCTGGCGTACGCGCGGGCGATAGCTGTCGGCGCCATTTCTGATGGCCCTGAAGCGCCAGTATTCAGCATTCACATGGGCCTGGGTGGTGGCGCATACGTGCCGCCGCCGTTGAAGGACGGCCAAGATACCTTCCCTTAACGCAACGTCGGTACATTTCTTCGATATGCAGGCTCCCGCTCCCAGGGCCATTAGATCCATCGCGTTTTCAGCACCTTCTTCGGTATAGAGCACGGCGGTTTTGGGCAGTATGGCGGAGATTGTTTCGTGGTCGAAGCGCTCTACGTCGTTCACACTCAGGAGTACGAGGTCGTAGCGTTGGGAGGTCGCATATTTGTAAAACTGACGCGTGCGGGAGGCTTCGGTCACTTTCAAACGCAGATCCATTGTATCCAGCAAAAGCCGGATTCCTTTACGGGAAATCGGGTGCAGATCGAATACTAATACTTTCAGGGTGCTCTCAGGTTTCATCATCACGGGGTGGTCGATTATTATTACCGATACAAATATTCACCTGCGGTGCATGATTTGTAGTGGCTCCCCGCCGACCCCTATGTGGCTTTGCAGCCACACGCACATAAAAATTTTTTATCCCGAGACCTAAATAAAATGCCCGCCTATGGATTCCCGTTCCTGAACCGGTACAGAAACGGCGCTTTGTTGGCAGCTCCGGTAAACTTCTTTTCCAGGCGTTCGAGGACGTCCAGGTCGAGTATTTTTTTCTGAAAATTGTTCCTCGCGAATGCGCGGTCGAAGATCGATTCGTAAAGCTCCTGTAACTCGCGCATCGTGAAAGTTTCGGGTAGGAGGTTGAATGCGATCAGCTTCTGGTCGAGGTTGAGCTGCAAGGTTTCCAGCGCACTGTTTACCATTTCCTGATGGTCCATGATCATCGGAGGCAATGCACGCACCGGATACCAGTCAATGGATTCGTCAAGCTCGGTTTTGCGTGGGACCACTTTGTTGAGGTCCACTAGCGCATAATATCCTATCGAGACAAACCGCCGGGTGATCCAGTCGAACTCCTTACGGCCGAACCGCTTGTCGCCCAGGGTATCCTCATTCAATTCGATAAGCCTTTCGAGGAAACGGATGTTGGAGCGCGGCGAATTACCAAAGACCCTGAATTGTTCGAGATAAATGTCCTTAATGCCCGTTCGGTCTTCCAGTATCCGGCGTGCGGCCTCGTCGATCCCCTCGTCCTGGTAAATAAAACCACTCGGTAAAGCCCAGAAATCACCCCGGAAGTTCAGTTTGGGTACCAGAACGCTAAGCTGCGAATCCTGGTAGCCAAAAATGACGCAGTCGATGGAAAGCTGCTGAATGTAATCCTGTTCGCTCGGTGATTGTATATCCCTCATGTAGTAATCGCTATGAAATAGTCGCTCAATTTTAACCCGGCAATATCGCAGAAACGGTTCTCCTGCACAAAACGGAGGGCGGAAACATTTTGCAGACCTGTTCAAGTCCATACGCGTAATGACGGCAATGTGACTATTTATTGCATTGTTGAAACAATTTATTGAATAAATTTTATTGTCTCAAAGATAGACAATAATGCTTTTTACTGTACATTTGGAGGTCACAATTCAAACGATTAACCAGATGAAGAAAAAAATACAGGGTGTGCTCCTCTGCTGTGCATGGCTCCTGGTAGGTCATGTTATGGCACAGGCGCCCAAAATGCAGGTGCTGGTTTTCAGCAAGACTGCGGCGTTCAGGCACCAGTCGATCGGCGCGGGGAAAAAGGCGCTGGGCAAAATGGCGGCAGAGAAAGGCTTTGGCGTCAGTTTTACGGAAGATGCCGCCCAGTTCAGGGAAAGCAATCTGAAAAAATACAACGCGGTAATATTTCTCAATACGACAGGTGATATCCTCGACGCGGAGCAGCAAAGCGCTTTCGAACGTTACATTCAGGCGGGAGGCGGCTACGTGGGCATCCACGCAGCCAGCGATACGGAATACGAATGGCCATGGTACGGCGCATTGGCTGGCGCCTGGTTCCTCGACCACCCCATGCCCGATAATGTGCAGAAAGGGAAGTTTATCGTAACGCAGAAAAACCACTGGGCCACACAGGGTATGCCCGATGAATTTGAGCGGAGCGATGAGTTTTACAGCTTCAAAAACATTTCTCCGAAAATCAACGTCGTCCTTAAAATCGATGAGAAAAGCTATAAGGGCGGTAAAAACCCGGATTTCCATCCGATGAGCTGGTACCAGGAGTTCGATGGTGGCCGGTCGTTCTACACCGCCATGGGGCATACCGACGAAACGTTTGAAGAGCCGCTTTTCCTCAACCACCTTTGGGCGGGCATTCGCTACGCTACCGGCGGCGACACGCCCAAGCCGGTTGATTTCGCCAAAGCACGCCCCGAAGAAAACCGTTTTTCAAAAGTAATACTGGCCGAAAAGCTGGATGAGCCAATGGAACTGAGCGTGCTGGGCGACGGCCGCATCCTGTTTATTCAGCGAAAAGGTGAGGTACTGCTTTACCATACCAAAACCAAAGAGTTGAAAACCATTGCCAAACTTCCCGTTAGCACCAAATATGTGAGCAAGGAGGGCAAGGAGTCGATGGGCGAGGATGGTTTGCTGGGGTTGAATAAAGACCCGAATTTTGCACAAAATCACTGGATTTACCTCTACTATTCCGACCCGAACGAATCGAAGAACGTGCTCGCACGCTTTGAGCTGAAAGGCGACGAGTTAGACCTTGCTTCGCGCAGGATATTGCTCGATGTGCCCACGCAGCGCGAGGAATGCTGCCACACCGCCGGTTCCATTGCCTGGGATAAGGACGGCAATTTGTACCTCTCCACAGGCGACAATACCAACCCGCACGGCTCCAACGGATACAGCCCGAGTGACGAACGCGCCGGTCGCGAGGCTTGGGATGCGCAGAAATCATCGGCCAATACCAACGATTTGCGCGGTAAGATCATTCGCATCAAACCGCAGTCCGATGGAACGGCAGGGGCTGCTCCATACACCATTCCGGAAGGCAACCTGTTCCCGAAAGGAACGCCCCAAACACGTCCTGAAATTTACACAATGGGCCACCGCAACCCGTTCCGCATTTCGGTAGATCAGCGAACCGGCTACGTATATTGGGGCGAGGTGGGACCCGATGCCGCAAAACCCGATGCCAACCGCGGCCCGGCCGGTCATGATGAAGTAGGGCAGGCCCGAAAACCCGGCAATTTCGGCTGGCCCCATTTTGTAGGTGATAACAAAGCGTACAACAAATATGATTTCACGGCAAGCCAATCGGGAGAGAAATGGGATGTTGCAGCACCGACCAACAATTCTCCCAGCAATACGGGTCTGAAAGTGCTGCCGCCGGCACAAAAAGCATTCATTTGGTATCCTTATGACGCCTCGCCCGAGTTCCCGCTCGTGGGCGCGGGTGGGCGCAACGCAATGGCCGGGCCGGTATTTTATTCGGACGATTTCAAGAATGCGCAGGGGGCGCCTCAGCCGGGCGCTTTTCCTGCCTATTACAATGGTAAACTGCTTGCTTATGAATGGATGCGGGGCTGGATTATGGCCGTCACTATGGATAAGGAAGGTAATTACGCTTCGATGGAGCGCTTTATGCCCAGCTACAAATTCTCGAATCCGATGGATATGGAATTTGCACCAAACGGGGACCTGTATATGCTCGAATATGGCTCGGGCTGGTTCTCGGCCAACGACGATGCCCGCCTGATCCGCATCGAATACAATGGGGGTAACCGTAAACCGAAGATCGAATTGACTGCCAATAAACAAGGCGGTTCCGTGCCATTGGCCTTAAAACTTACAGCGGCCGGTACCGACGATGCCGACGGGGATGCATTGACTTATTCCTGGAAAATTACTTCTAAAAACGGATTTACAAAAACCATTAACGGCCAGGATGCGCAGCTGACACTCGCCAAAACGGGCCTTTACAAGGCTACTTTAACCGTAAATGACGGTAAAGGCGGTATTTCGACGCAGTCGCTCGACGTCACGGTGGGTAACGAAGCGCCGGTGCTGAGCCTGGATATGCCGGGAGCCAACAAGTCGTTTTTTGTGCCGGGTAAGCCATTTCAATATGACGTAAAGGTGAAAGATAAAGAAGACGGTGCGCTGGGAAGCGGCATCGATGCCGATGCTGTGGCGGTCAATATCGATTACCTGCCCGAAGGCTTCGATAAGGTAGCCATTGCCCAGGGGCACCGCTCCGCCGACGCGTCGGCGACTACGACAGCCGGTAAGAAGCTGATCGAAGCGAGCGATTGCAAAGCTTGCCATAGCATCAGCAAAAAATCGATAGGCCCGGCATATACTGAGGTTGCGCGCAAATACAAAGGCAACAGTTCGGCGGTTGAAATGCTCACTAAGAAGGTGATCAGCGGCGGAGGAGGTGTTTGGGGCGAAACGGCTATGGCCGCGCACCCGCAACTTTCGGCGACCGACGCTGCGGAGATGGTCAGGTATATCCTGAACCTTTCCGGCGATGCCGCCGAGAAAGCCTCGTTGCCTGTCAAAGGCAGTTATACAGCAACATTACCGAGTGGCGACAAGGGTAAGGGCGTTTTCGTATTGCGCGCCGCATATCAGGATAAAGGCGCCAAGGGCTTGCCCGCGCTTCGTTCAGAGCAGACATTCGTGCTTCGGAATTCGATCCTGGACGTACATGGTTTCGATGTGTACGACGACGTTAATAAAATGTCCTATGGCGGCAATAACCTTGCTATTCCAGCCAAGTCGGGCGCTTACATGGGCCTGAAACAGGTCGACCTGAATGGCGTATCGGCTTTCCGGGTGATGGCTATGGCGCCCAAACCGCAGCTGAATGCCTCGGGTGGGAAGGTGGAGCTGAGGCTCGACAGCCCAACAGGTAAACTAATTGGTGAATCGGCATTTCTGGAACCGACGGACAAGCTGGATTTCAAGCCATCGACCCTCGATATCCCTGTAAAACTTCCGACGGCCGACGGCAAGCCCCATGATGTGTATATGATTTTTGTAAACCCTTCGAAGTCATCCGGTAGTCTGATGGTTGTAATGAGTGCACAGGCAGTGCTGGCTTCGACGGCGCAGTAGTGCACGTTTCGGATAAGCATTTTTCCTGAATGGCGGCCCTGTTTCGACGGGGCCGCCATTGTTTTGTGCCTGTTTTGTATATTGTCGGGTTGCCGGTGCGTTGCGGAAGTGGTGCCAGGACGCACTTCAATTTTTCAGTTACAGCTCAAACACGTATGACCAAGAAAACCGCTTTGCTTCTTGCATTTATCGCCCTGAAATTCCTGTTACAATATTTCCTCATTATCCCCGGTTACGACCTGCACCGCGACGAATATCTTCACCTCGACCAGGGCAACCACCTGGCGTGGGGTTTTATGTCGGTGCCGCCGGTTACCTCCTGGATTGCCTGGCTGATCGGCGTTTTGGGGAATGGGGAATGGACGGTCCGGTTCTTTCCGGCATTGTTCGGCGCGTTGACGATGCTTGTTGTCTGGCGGACAGTCGAGCGGTTGGGGGGAGGCCTATATGCCTGCGTCCTGGCTGGCTCTTGCGTATTGTTCTCGGTTTTGTTAAGGTTAAATCAGTTATTTCAACCAAATTCCATCGATGTCCTGTGCTGGACGGCGCTGTATTATATTCTGATCAGTTTTATTCAGTCGAGGGACCATCGCTGGCTTTACGGTTTTGCGGCAGTGTTCGCGTTAGGTGTTTTAAATAAATACAATATTGCGTTCGCTGCGGTGGGCCTGCTTCCGGCCATACTGCTTACGCCGCAGCGCAACTTGCTGTTCAACAAGCACGTTTGCCTAGCATTATTACTTGCATTGCTGTTAATCGCACCCAACCTCGTGTGGCAATGCCAGCACAAGTTCCCGGTTTTTCACCACATGAAACTGCTGGCCGAAACACAGCTCGTGAACGTCAACCGCGCCGATTTTCTGAAAGAGCAACTGCTGTTTTTCATAGGCTCTTTATTCGTCATTGCGGCAGGGCTCTATGGTTTGCTAACCTACAAGCCATTTGCACCCTACCGGCTGTTCTTTTTCTCCATGATCATTACCCTGGCCGTCTTCACGTACCTGCGCGCGAAGGGTTATTACGCGATCGGCATTTACCCGGTCTACATTGCTTTCGGGGCGGTTTATATTGGTTCAAAAGTGAATGTGGCCTGGTTGCGAGGCGTGTTCGTTCTGATCCCCGTTGCTCTTTTTATACCGCTGTTTAATGTAGCATTTCCTAACAAAACGCCGGAACAGATCGCCGCGAATCCGGAGCGCTATCGAAAACTGGGACTTCTGCGCTGGGAAGATGGCAAGGATCACCAGTTGCCCCAGGATTTTGCCGACATGCTGGGCTGGCGCGAGTTGGCGGGCAAAGTGGATGCAGCTTACGCATTGATGCCGGACAAAGCGGCAACGCTCGTGCTTTGCGATAATTACGGGCAGGCCGGAGCCATTAATTACTATTCCAAAACGGGCGTCCGTGCCGTAACTTTCAATGCGGATTATGTGGATTGGTTTGACCTTTCAAAGAAGTACAAACATCTCATCCGAGTCAAAAGCTGGCATGAGCGGGAGGTCGAAATGAAGGAAACCGGACCGTTATTTGCGACGGGCTTTGCGGCAGATTCGGTGACAAACCGCTACGCCCGCGAATGGGGGACGACGGTATTCATTTTCCGCGACGCGCGAATCGATATCAATGCACGCATCGAAAAGGAAATAGCCGAGGAGCGGTGGTAAGGGGCATAAAATCTGTCCGGCCAGGGGGAAATAAGGTTGTTTTAAAATAGGAATATTGAGGGAAATTGTGTAACTTCATATAGCTAAACGGTTACATAATTATACTGTTTTTGTTGGTTAAAGTTTTCAATCTATCAAACTTAACTGATATGAAACCTCCTCTGCAAACCTTACTGAAAATGGTCCTTTTTTACACCATTTTCCTGATCAGCACAGTTCATACTTTTGGTCAAAGCTGGAATCAGATGATCAAAGTTACAGCACAAAACAATGACGCTTCTTCGGCAAGAACCGCCAACGATGAGTACGGATCTGCCGTGTCAATATCCGGAAATTATGCTATCGTTGGATCCTATCGTGAAAGTGAAGACGGAAATGGATTAGATACGGTCGCACTTACGGGAGCTGCTTATATCCTTTACAACGATGCCGGAAACTGGGTCCAGGTGAAAAAGATCACGGCACCTGTCCGTGAGTTTGCTGACAACTTTGGAGTTTCGGTCTCCATCAGTGGGGACTATGCCATCGTTGGTGCCCACCAGGAGGACGACGATGCGCTGGAGACCAATACTTTGTTCAATGCAGGCTCGGCTTATATTTTCAAAAAGGACCAGGGAGGGCCGGACAACTGGGGTTTGCTGAAAAAAATAACGGCTTCCACACGTGATGTACAAGACAGATTCGGTTATTCGGTATCGATGAGCGGCAATTACGCCATTGTAAGTGCGTATTTGGAAGACGACGACGTAAATGAAACCAATACGCTGGACAATTCGGGCTCGGCTTATATTTTCAAAAAGGACCAGGGTGGTACGGACAACTGGGGGCAGGTGAAAAAAATTACGGCTTCTGTACGCGGCATCGTAGATTGGTTCGGCGTTTCTGTCTCCATAAGTGGCGACTATGCCATCGTGGGAGCCAATTTTGAAGATGAAGACAGCCTGGAAAACAATAGTTTGGATGGATCAGGATCCGCCTATATTTTTAAGAAAGATCAGGGGGGAGCTGACAATTGGGGACAAGTGAAAAAAGTCACGGCCGCCGACCGGGCTAGCGGCGACGCTTTTGGCTGGTCTGTATCGATCGACGGCAATTATGCCATTGTGGCGGCTTATACAAAGGGAGGTTATATTTTTAAGAAAGATCAGGGAGGAATTGATAATTGGGGGCAGGTACAAAAACGGCCCGGCGGGGGCGCTTCGGTGGCAATCAGCGGTGATTATGCCGTGGTGGGCGGACAAAGTTCGGCTGACTTTTTTAAGAAAGATCTGGGAGGGCTCGATAATTGGGGGCCGATGCAGAATGTCTCCCACGGTGGTAATTTTGGTGTTGCGACATCGATGAGCGGAGATTTTACCCTTGTAGGGGCTTATTCAGACGATAACTTCGGGTCTGCTTATATTTTCAAATTGGGGCCTCCGCTGCCGGTTACAATCATCACTTTTGAAGCTGTCAAGAAAGAAAACCAGGTGCTGCTGAGCTGGGCGACAACCATGGAAAGCAATTCGGCATACTTTGACGTTCAAAAAAGTGGTGACGGCCATAACTGGAAAACGCTGGGACGTGTATGGGCGGCCGTTAAAAGTGATCAGCTCAGGTCGTACGCTTTCACAGACGACAATCCATCGGATGAAGATCCCCATGGCCAGGCAAACCTGTACCGCCTCAAAATGGTCGACACGAATGGTATTTTTGCATACAGCAGGACGATCAGCCTGTTATTTGGGAAGAAGCTCCGAAGTATCCTTTATCCTAATCCCGTATCCGACAAATTATACTGTGATCCGGCAGAAGCAGCAAAAATAGAATCGATCACGATGGTTAACAGCGCCGGACGAATCATGTTACGGTCTTTTGAAAATACCAGGGCAGGTATTTCCGTAGATCGTCTCACCCCGGGGATTTACGTGGGGCAAATCAAGACAAAAGCAGGAGCTGTGCAGTTCCAGAAGATAATCGTGGTACGATAACTCAGTACCCGTATTTGTAGCGTAGGGGAGACGTGGGCAAGTCGCCTCCCTTTGCTGATCAGTTGACCGACAATATGTGCCACGGCCTCGGAAATGGCGTGCAGGTCGGCCTTGAATGCGTGTCCCTGCGTTTGTTCTAAACAGACTCCGATAGATGCAAACAGAACAGGAAATTTTACTATTTGGTAATAGTTATTCGCCTATAAATCAATTATATTCAAGCCGTCATACTCAACGTTAATCTTACTGCTCATGAAAACAACTCTATGCAAGTTTGCCCAAATTTGCCTGCTTAATGCACTGGTTTTCTCTGCGCTGAAAGCCCAAACCTGCAACTTTACGAATCTGCGCCTCGACTCACAGGCATTGGTTAATTCATTTAGCTCAACCTGTAAGACAGTTAACGGAGATATTACCGTTACAGGAGCGGATATTACAGACCTCAGCCCATTGCAAAATGTCGAAATAATAAATGGAAAGCTTACGATCCAGAATAATCCGGCCCTTTCGAGCCTGAACGGATTGAATAACCTGACGGCGGCCCAGCATTTATTGATCTACACGAATGATCTTTTGACTGATTTGACAGGATTGGAGCGGTTGAAATCTGCTGGCGGTACTACCCATATTCGCTACAATAAGGGGCTTGTTGATCTGGAAGGGCTGGATAGTCTGACGGATGCAAAGACATTTTACATTACCAACAACGATTCACTGACCAGCCTGGCCGGACTAGGAGCCTTAACAACCGTCACCGACATTCTGGCGATAGGTTCAAACAAAAGCCTGGCCAGTTTCAACGGATTGAATAGCCTGACCACCGTGAGCCGGATCAACATAGGGGAAAACGATGCGTTGACGGATTTTTCAGGATTAGAGACGTTAACTTCCGTCACATATCAGATGCACGTAAGCTCAAATAAGAACCTTACCAGCTTAAATGGCCTGACTAACCTTAATTATTTGAGCGAGGCATATATCACCGACAACGACCTGCTGCCTGATTTATCGGGATTGGAGAATGTAAGGGGCGTATACTGGTTGGTGGTGGGAGAAAACGGCGGCCTTACCAGCCTGGCGGGATTGGATAATCTGCTTTCGGCAACCAACTTTATCATCCGGAATAACGACTTGCTGACCGGTTTATCGGGATTGGAGGGGTTGACGAATGTAGGATGGTTGCAGATCAGTGGCAACCCGGAGCTGACCAGCATCTCCCGCCTGGGCGCAGGTATCAGCGGGGGACGGACGGGCTCCAACGAGAGGGTTGCTGCGCTCACAATCGGTGGACTGGCAATCAGCAACAATATCAAATTGACCTCGTGTTCGATTTCCGCGGTTTGTAGTTTTATCAGCACCAACACTGCGACCATCAGTGGAAACGGTCCTGGTTGTGAAACTCAGGCTGCCGTGCAAATTGGTTGTTCGACGCTTCCGGTAACCCTGTCTCATTTTAAAGCGACTATCGAAGACCGCACCGCGCTTTTACAATGGGCAACGACTGAGGAAAGCAACAGCGCTGTCTTTGAAATTGAGCATAGTCTGGATGCTGCAACGTGGTACAAGGCTGGTGAGCAGGATGCGGCGGGTAAAAGCAACAAGCTTGTCGACTACCAATGGATTCATCTTACACCCGCCGACGGACCGAACTATTATCGTCTCAAAATGAAAGATCTCGACGGTTCCTATGCTTACAGCCAGATTGTGACGCTTAAATTTGACGGGGCAGGCAAGATACCTGCGATTGTTTATCCAAATCCCGTTTCGGATGTGCTGAACGTGGAAGATAACAAAGGAATTGTCCTGCTTCAGATTATCAGCACCGAGGGTAAAAAGGTGTATGAAACCAGCAGCGTTCCTGACAAGCTCCCGATCAAAGGACTGGCTAAGGGGATGTACCAGGTTCATATCAGGAGGCAGGGCGGAATGGTGCAAAAGCAGCGCATTGCTATTCTTTAAGCCTATTTATTCACGTTAAATTTTCTTTCTCCGGTTCCGTTTGAGGACCGGAGATTTTTTTTGAAATTTTTTCCAAGTTCTGTCCAGATCCGGAAAGTCGGTTGTCATTAGGTTTTTTAACTCAAAAATTTCTCAAAAATGGAAACCAGACTTAATTTCTTCGAAAAAGGACAAAATGCAGTAAAGCCACTTTTCGGTATCAATGGCTATATCAAAAAATCGACGCTTGGCCGTCAGTTGGTAGAGCTGATCGACTTTCGCATATCTCAGATCAACGGATGCGCTTATTGCCTTGATATGCATTCCAAAGAGCTGCGTGCCATGGGCGAAACCGAGCAGCGCCTGTACGGCCTGAGCGCGTGGCGCGAGACACCTTACTATACCGACCGCGAACGTGCCGCATTTACATGGGCCGAAGCCGTTAATGCCCTGCACGTGACCGACGAGGTGTACAAGGAAGTGGCCGCGCAGTTTTCAGAAGAAGAGATCGTAGACCTGACGATGGTCGTTACGGCGATCAACAGCTGGAACCGCATTAACATCGCATTCCCGGCCGCGATCGGGACTTACCAGGTAGGCCAGTTCGGTTGATTTGCCCAAAACTGATTAGATTTCGCATTCAAACAACTTAGCCACTTTAAAAAACAGTACCGAATCATGGACGAGTTCTTATTGGTATTCCGACGCGATTTTCAGAACAGGGAAAATCAGCCGTCCCCCGAGCAATTGCAGGAGCATTTCCAGAAATGGCATGCCTGGTATGATAAGATGGCCTCCGAAGACCGGATTGTGCTCCAGAGGCGGTGGGATGGGGAAGGCCTGGTGGTAAATGCCCAAAAGACTGTGCTCAATGGTCCCTATGCGGAGATCAAGGAGGCGATAGGCGGGGCGGTGATCATCCGCGCGGCGAATTATGAAGAGGCCGCCGAGTTTGCCAAAGCTGTGCCTATTCTGGAATTCGGCGGAAATGTGGAAATCCGGAAGGCGCTCTGATTGCAGTTTGCTGATCCTTTTTGATATTTGCGAGGTCCGGCTTTCCCGCCGGACCTTACTATCATGGAGGAAAAAGAACTGTTGCCGCACCTTTTCCGGACTGAATACCGCAAACTGGTGGCCGTGCTATGCTACCTTTTCGGGATCGAGCACGTCGAGGTCGCCGAGGACATTGCGAGTGATACATTTCTGGCTGCCGCTGAAACCTGGGCCATCAAAGGAGTGCCCGAAAACCCTGCCGCCTGGCTGTATACCGTTGCAAAAAACCGGACAAAGAATTATCTGAAGCGCAATACGGTATTCGAGCAAAAGGTGGCGTCGGAGATCCGCTATTCGTCGGACAAAGAAGCGGAAATAGATATCGATATGTCGCCAAAAAATATCACGGATAGCCAGTTGGCGATGATTTTCGCGGTTTGTAACCCGCTTATTCCAGCGGAGTCGCAGGTGGCGCTCGCGCTGAACCTGCTTTGCGGTTTTGGTGTGCAGGAAATCGCCGATGCTTTTTTGCTGAACAAGGAAGTCGTGTACAAGCGGATCCAACGCGCGAAGGAAAAATTGAAAGAAGGAAGGATCAGCATCACACAGCCCAGCGTGCCCGAGATCGGCGAGCGGCTGGAAACCGTACTGACCACCATTTATTTACTCTATTCCGAAGGGTATTACTCTATTTCCCAGAACACTACATTGCGTAAGGAGCTTTGTGCGGAAGCCATGCGCCTCAATTTCCTTTTAATAGACAATGAATTGACCGACCGCCCCGAAGCGAGTGCATTGCTTTCGCTGATGTGCTTCCATTCGTCGCGCTTCGAAGCGCGTACCAATCGGAATGGCGAAATGGTGCTCTACGAAGATCAAGACGAATCGCTCTGGAACCGGGAACTCATCGAACGCGGGACGTATTATCTGAGCCGTGCTTCGACCGGTGAAAAACTGAGCCGTTACCATCTCGAAGCCGGCATTGCCTATTGGCATACCCATAAGGAAGATTCGCACGAAAAGTGGACGCATATCCTGGATCTTTACAACCATTTGCTGGCCATCGAGTATTCGCCCATCGCCGCATTGAACCGGATTTACGCGCTTGCCAAAGTGAGCGGAAAAGAAGCCGCGATCGGGGAGGCGGAGCATTTGAACCTGACCAATAACCATTTTTATTACTCGTTGCTCGGCAATCTCTATGCCGGTATAGACGATACGCAGGCTACTACGCATTATGAGACGGCCATTAAACTCGCGCATTCGGAGTCGGACAAAGCAATCCTGTTCAGGAATATCGCACGTTTGCAGGATAATGCGGGTTGATAGTCTATATTAGCCCAATCTAATTCTGCCAACATGTCAAAGCTGTTTTCACCGATTACCATTAAAAGCGTCCAGTTCAAAAACCGGATCGTCGTTTCCCCCATGTGCCAATACTCGTCCGTCGATGGTTTCGCCACCGACTGGCATCTCGTCCACCTCGGCAGCCGTGCCGTAGGCGGTGCGGGACTGATCATTACCGAAGCCACCGGCGTATCACCCGAAGGCCGCATTTCCTCCGAGGACCTGGGCATCTGGAAGGACGAGCACATCGAAAAACTCTCGCAGATCACCGCGTTCATCAGCGCGCAGGGATGTGTGCCGGGCGTGCAGCTCGCTCACGCGGGCAGGAAGGCCAGTACTGCGGTACCCTGGAAGGGCCGTGCCGAGGTGCCTCAGGGCGAGGGGGGATGGCAGACGGTGTCGGCGTCGGCGGTTCCATTCTCGGATACTTACCCTAAGCCGGTCGCATTAGACGTTGCGGGTATCGATAAAGTTGTTGCTGACTTCACCGCCGCCGCCAAAAGGGCATTGCAAGCCGGCTTTAAAGTGATCGAAATCCATGCCGCGCACGGCTACCTAGTGCATCAGTTCCTGTCGCCGCTCAGTAACCACCGCACTGACGAATATGGCGGGAGTTTTGAGAACCGCATTCGCCTGCTGCTGCGCATTATCGAGGGTATCCAAACAGTATGGCCGACCGATCTGCCGTTATTTACCCGCATTTCTGCTACGGACTGGGCCGAAGGTGGCTGGAATGCCGATGAATCGGTGCAACTCGCAGAGATTCTCAAAGAAAAAGGCATCGACCTGATCGACGTATCGACAGGTGGTCTAGCTGCCCACCAGCAAATTCCGGTCGGTCCGGCATACCAACTCCCGTTCGCCTCACGTATCAAACGCGAAACCGGCATTCTTACCGGCACCGTGGGTATGATCACCAATTCCATCCAGGCCGAAACGATTCTGGTGAATGGCGATGCGGATATGATTATTATGGCCAGGGAGATTTTGCGGAATCCGTACTTTCCGCTGGAAGCTGCGCGGGACTTGAAAGATACCGTCGCGTGGCCGGTGCAGTACGAGCGCGGGAAATGGTGAAAGGTCCCTTTGCCGCATTCATCACTTTCCGGCCACTGCCTCATGCGTAAGCTAGCTTGCTCAGGACCGGCGAATTATCGATGATGGGCCTCATCCGAAGATCGGACGCAATTTCGATGTAGGACATTACACGAATATCTTCGTGACCCGGATAAAATTCCCGAAAATCGTTGATCAGCATATCTTCGGAGAAAAGTGTTTTTGCTTCGAAACTGTACGAGTTGGTTAAAATTACCCCATCTTTTTTCGCAGACATAGTAAGCATGTATTTGGGCATAAGGCTGTTGTTATGTGTGATTTATTAAAAATATGTTCCGTAACCGGCCAGGGGCCTCCCTTTGCCGGATTCTGTGCAAAAACCTTGCCGCGCAAATGGTTTTTGCAGTTCATTCTCCTCGGTTTGCTTACCTGTGCGTGTGAGGGCATGGACACAACGCATGTAACACAGGATTTTTACCTGGTGGATATGGATTATGACGCGGAGGAGCGTTCGCTTTCGTTCAGTGTCAATGACCGGGATTATGTGGGAGTAGTTGGGCCAACCGTTGTTGGTTACGCCTTAAGCGGGAAATATATTTTGGTGAAGCAGAGACCAAAGTTTTTCTTGGAGCCGAAAAGCACGCGGAAGCCACTCTATTATATCGTTGATACGGACGTTGAAAGGCTACGAATGCCGGAGCAAGGTGTAATGGGGCCTATGGTTCTTTCAGACTTTAATGAGACGTGTAAGAAAATGAGGATCCGAACGCCCGTACGTTTTCTGGAAGACTGAAAAATGGAATTGAACGTCTTAGCAATTCCAAACCACACATATGGTGGCGCCGCCGATTCGGATATCACCGTTATGAAGTAGAAGCCGACTTACCCGTCAACAGCGATGAACGACAAGATGAAAATTAGCAACTATGACGCGGGTGCCATGCAGGCCTTGCTGTGGGTGTTTACTGGATTAAATGCTGTGTCCCTGGTGCCATTCTTCATTTGGGATTTTAACCCGAACCTGCTTGCAATCGCTATGATTGAGGCAGCTGTTTTTGGTTTCCTTCATTACCGCAGTCGTGACTTTTGGAGCATATGGTATGAAAACGGGAATATCCATTTCAAGAACCTGTATAAAAAGCAGATCGTCAGCATCGAAAGATTTAAAAAGGTTGAGACCATCGGTATATCCAGGTATGAATATGGCCTTTTTCTGGATGACAATACGGTATACGCATTCGCTCTTGGCGGAATGGAAGCGTGGAAGCTTTTCTTTAAAATGGATCGGGAATACTATGCAAAGAAAGTCAATGCAAAACTTCTGGCGTTGAAGAATGGAAGAATTGATGCTTAGCAATGGCGATGCGGTTATGATTATCATGGCGAGAAAGAATTTTTCCGTTCGTGTGAAGGAATGCGCAAGAAACAGGTGAAAATAGACAGGAAAGAACAAGCGTCATGAATCAAAAGGGGATTATAAATTGCGTAGTAGGAGCCATGATGCTATTAGCCATGTCTTGTTATGATAATCAAATCCATTACGACCTTGAAGCACAAACAATAAAAACGTGTAATGGCAAAGACATATCATATTTATTCATTGAATCTGAAAAGGGAGAAGTATGGGAGTTTCACAGGAAGGCTGGAACGGAGGGGGTGAATGTCTTTCATTTGGATTCACCAAGCTCATCTTATACACTGACGAGGGGAGATGTTGCGCTGCCAGTAGATAGCTTTCGACTATTACCGAAACATCAATACATAATTACCAATCACACATACGGTGATGCGGCTGATTCAGAAATAGCAGTTAGCACCGACGAGACTGGGAAGATCCGTCGCGCAAAGCCGGAGATTTGCAAATGAAGATAGTGTGGGAACGGAAGCAACCTAAACAGCAATGTATGGCACTAATAGCGATGGATTGGTATAATTTCTCGATGGGTTTTCTACTTATTATCGGAGGTTTTTTAATGATAGCTGACAGGGTGACACGAAAGGATTTTCAAATGACGTTTGGAAATGGTCAATGGATATCGGCAGGGGTAATCCTGATTGTTGTCGGGTGTGCGATGGTGATCAAATGCGTTGGGCAGTAGAACAGTCACGGAATAAACACAATGGCCCATTATCTTAAAATTGTCGGAGGAATCATCTTGGTGACGATGGGTGTATATTGGCTGGTAAAAAAAATACAAGATGCCGATTACAAAGACACCCCAATAAGCACCCCCAAACTCGTTTTTTCGGCTATTCTTAGTATAGTGCTTGGTCTGATGCTAATTTGGGAGACACTCTCGGACTAAGTGGACAGGAAGTAGTTGGTTCTCAGTATTTACAATCACAAAATGAAAGATCTCAAATACGAAAAAACACTAGCCGCGAAAGATGCGGTCAAATACCTCTGCAATGGCCAGATCGTCGGCCTCGGCTCCGGGAGCTCCGCTTATATTGCCATTGCAGAAATCGGTGAACTGGTGAAAAATGGGCTGGATATCAAAGGCGTACCCACTTCCGAAAAGACCCGTGAACTGGCCGAGTCGTTGAATATTCCTTTACTGAAAATCGAAGACGTGGATTCGATCGATATTACGATAGATGGCGCCGATGAGTTTACTGCCGATTTGCAGCTTATCAAAGGCGGCGGCAGCTTTCTGTTAAAGGAGAAGGTGGTCGCATCACTCTCGAAGCAGGAAATCATTATCACGGATTCTACAAAAAAAGTTGAGTTCCTGGGCAAGTTTACAGTGCCGATAGAGGTGATTCCTTACGCGCAGAACTATGTTTTAGCCCAGATTACGAAACTCAATGGATCAGGCAAAATCCGGCTGGTGGATGGCAAACCATTGATTACCGAGCAGGGGAATGTGCTGATTGATGGGGACTTTGGGTTGATTCAGGACCCCGCTCTGCTGGCCGATCAGCTAACCCGCATTGTCGGTGTGGTGGAGCATGGATTGTTCATTGATATTGCCACGACCGTGATTATGGGTGTGGACGACACTACCGAGACATTCACAAAGCCCTGAACAACATTTGGTATACAATACAAAAGCCGTCGGATCGAGTCTGACGGCTTTTTGTGCTTACTACACTTAACAAAGACGCTAACTATAGTGTATGTAGGTCTGAGTGGAATCTATTTCCAGCCACCACCGAGGCTGCGGTAGAGGTCTACGCGCGCTACGAGCGACTGGCTGCGGATGAATGCGAGATTGAGCTCGGCCTGCAATGCACTGCTCTGGGCAGTGATCACTTCCAGGTAGTTGGCCATATCGCTCTGGTAGAGCAGCTGCGCATTGGAAATGGCTTGTGTCAGGATATTTACCTGGTTGCTGGCGATGGCTTCCTGTTCTTTCAGTTTTTTTGTTTGAACCAGCGAGTTGGAAACTTCACCCACCGCGTTCAAAACGGATTGCCGGAATTCCAGTACCGATTGCTCACGCTCGATTTTGGCGACTTCCAGGTTGGTTTTCAATTGTCTTCTGGCAAAAATCGGCCGGGCAATGGTACCGGCCGCAATACCGAACAACGAACCCGGGATGTTGAACCAGTTGCTCGATTTGAACGATTCGATACCTCCGCTGGCTGAAATGACAAGCGACGGGTACATGCTCGCCTGCGCTATGCCCAGCTGCGCGTTCGCGATGAGCACCGACATTTCAGCGGCGCGCACGTCGGGCCGACGGCTCACGAGCGCTGCCGGTACACCGGTAGCGAGGCTGTCATTCGCTTTGAAATCGGCCAGTTTTACTTTCCGGTCAATCGCATTCGGCATTTGGCCGGTCAGTACCTGCAATGCGTTTTCCTGAATGGTAATGTCCTGTTCGAGCTGCGGAATGAGCAATGCGATGGCCTCGCGTTGCGCTTCCGATTGCTGTACGGAGAGCGACGTTACTTCGCCGGCGTCTTTCAGCAGGTTAGTGAGCTTCAATGTGTTATTGCTCAGTTCGAGGTTGTGTTTGGCCACTTCGAGCTGCTTATCCAGCATGAGCAGGTTGAAAAACCCTTTCGCAATATCGGCTACGAGCCGCGTTTGTACGGCTTTGGTAGCTTCATAAGTCTGCAGGTACTGACCCATGGTCGCCTGTTGCTGACGGCGGATCTTGCCCCAGATATCGGCTTCCCACGACAAATCCACCGAGGCAATGTAGTTCTCGATATGGCTCGATTTCAGGAAGCTGCTGGCGCTGAGCCCGTTCAAACTATTGTTCGAAGGGTTGTTGTACGTGCCCGCAACGCGCAGGTCGAGGCGTGGGAGTTGCAGCAATCGGGCTTGCTTCACCTGTTGTTGCGCGATGTCGATGCGTTTCAGCGCGATTTGCAGGTCATAATTGTAAGCAATGCCGCGCTCGATGAGCCGTTGCAGCGTGGTATCGGGAAAGAACTGCTTCCAACCCATATCCGCGATGGTAGCGGTATCGCCATAAGGCACATTGCGGTATTCCGTAGGCAGTGCCAGTTCCGGACGCTGGTAGTCCTTGCTCACCTTGCAAGAGGCGAGCAGGGTTACCAGCAGGATCAGAACGGGTATTTGCGTTAATCTAAATATATTTTTCATGATGTTATTCTAATAATGGACTAGATCGCTTCTGCCTCGGCCAGTTTCGGCTGAACCGGTTTTTTGACGACTTTTTCCTGCAAATACTGGAAGATCACGTACAGAACCGGGATCACGAATACCCCCAGGATTACGCCCGTAAGCATACCGCCTACCGCACCGGTACCGATCGAACGGTTACCTAGCGCTGAACCACCGGTTGCGCGCATCAGTGGTAACAGACCGACGATGAATGCGAAGGAGGTCATCAGGATCGGGCGCAGACGGAGCCGTGAAGCTTCTAATGCCGATTCTACGATGCTCATACCCGCATTGCGGCGCTGTACGGCGTACTCGATGATCAGGATCGCATTCTTCGCGAGCAACCCGATGAGCATGATCAGTCCAACCTGTACATATATATTGTTCTCGATGCCCATCCAGTTGATGAACAGCATTGAACCGAATACCCCAAGCGGAATCGTCAGGATCACCGCGAATGGCAGGATGTAGCTTTCATACTGTGCCGCGAGCAGGAAGTATACAAACACGAGGCTGAGTACGAAGATCAGGATGATCTGCGAGCCGGAGTTGATTTCTTCACGCGTCATACCCGTCCATTCGGTTTTGTAGTTGTTCGGCAAAACCTTCTCAGCGGTTTCCTGCACGGCGCGGATCGCGTCACCCGTACTGTAACCCGGTTTCGGCGTTCCGTTGATCATAACAGCATTGTAAAGGTTGTTACGGGTCACGGTTTCAGGTCCGAACACGCGTTTCAGCTTCACCAGCTGGTTGGCCGGCACCATTTCGCCTTCGGTGTTTTTAACATAAATACCATCCAGCGACGACGGGTCTTTACGGTACAGCGGATCGGCCTGCGCCATTACGCGGTAGTACTTTCCAAACCGGTTGAAATCCGACACGAAACTTGAACCAAAGTAGATTTGCAGCGTTTGCAGCAAGTCGTTTACAGGCACATTCAATTGTTTCGCTTTCGCATTATCCACTTCCAGCATAAACTGGGGATTACCCGTAGCAAACGTTGTGAATGCATAAGCGATTTCAGGACGTTGCATCAATGCGCCGAGGAATGCGTTGGTGGTCGTGCCGAGTTTCTCCAAAGAACCGTTACCACGGTCTTGCAACATAAACTCGAAACCACTGACGTTACCGAAACCATCCACGGTAGGGAAGGTGAAGAAGAACGCGTTCGCGTCGTTCACCGCCCGCACCTGCTGCGACATCATACCCACGATCTGGTTGAAATCCTGTACTTCTCCGCGTTCTTCCTTCGGTTTCATGCGGATGAAGCCCACACCGTAAGGCGATGCATTGGAGTTGGAAATGATGTTCATACCCTCCACAATGTAGCGCTGGTCGGCGATAGGGGACTTTTTCACAATGCTATCCACCTGTGCCATGGCCTTCGCAGTACGGTCCAGCGAGCTGCCCGGAGGTGTGTTGAGCGCGTACAGGAGGAAGCCCTGGTCTTCCGTCGGGATGAAGCCGGTTGGTGTTGTTTTAGTCAGCCAAAGAGTTGTGCCTGAGATCACCAGCAATCCGATGATGGTCACCCATTTGCGGCGGATCAGGAATTGGAGACTTTTCACATAGCGGCCGGTCATCGACTCAAACCCTGCATTGAATGCAGCAAAGAAGCGTGCGCCGAAACCTTTGCGTTTCCCGTCGTGGCCTTCTTCTGCATGTGGGTTTTTCAAAAACAATGCGCAAAGTGCGGGACTGAGCGTCAATGCATTCAATGCGGAAATCAAAATGGCTATGGCTAATGTAAATGCAAACTGTCGGTAGAATACACCGGCCGGGCCTTCCATGAATCCGACGGGCACGAATACCGCCGCCATCACGAGGGTGATCGAAATGATCGCACCGGAGATCTCGTTCATGGATTCAATCGTAGCGCTCTTGGCAGCCAGGTTCGTTCGTTCCATCTTCGAGTGCACCGCCTCGACGACCACAATGGCATCATCCACCACAATACCGATCGCGAGTACCAATGCGAAGAGCGTCAGGAAGTTGATGGTGAAGCCGAAAAGCTGCATGAAGAAGAATGTACCGATAATCGCCACAGGCACGGCGATAGCCGGAATGAGCGTCGAACGGAAATCCTGCAAGAATATGAACACAACGATAAACACGAGGATGAAGGCCTCGAAGAGCGTTGAACGTACCTGGCTGATCGACTCGTCGAGAAAGTCCTTCGAGTTGTACATAATGGTCGTTTTCAGACCTTTCGGCAATGTTTTGGAAAATTCTTCTATCAGTTTTTCCGACTGGATCAGAATGTCGTTCGCGTTGGTACCGGCGGTTTGGAACACAGCCACACCCGACGATGCATTGCCATTCAGTTTACCATTGGAAGAGTAAGTGTAGGAACCGAACTCCACCCGCGCCACATCTTTGAGGCGGATCACCGAGCCATCGCTATTGGCTTTGATGATAATATCCTCATATTCTTTGTTTTGCGTGAGTTTCCCTTTGTATTTCAAAACATATTCAAAAACCTCTTTACTGGCTTCTCCGAGGCGTCCCGGAGCGGCTTCAAGGCTTTGCTCGCGAATAGCGCCGGTTACTTCCTGAGGCGAAAGTCCGTAGGCTGCGAGGCGGTCCGGTTTGAGCCAGATACGCATTGAATAATCGCGCGTACCGAATGGCTGGGCCTGACCGACCCCCGGTATACGTTGCAACTGAGGTACGAGGTTAATCTTAATGTAGTTCAAAAGGAACGTCTCGTCGTAAGTACTGTCTTCGCTCGAAAGCGCCACGAACATGATGATCGAGTTCTGTTGCTTTTGCGTGGAAATACCGGCTTGTACAACCTCTTGCGGAATCTGGCTTACCGCTTTGGAAACGCGGTTCTGCACGTTTACGGCAGCGATATCGGGGTCGGTACCCTGTTTGAAGTACACGTTCAGGGCCATGGTACCGTCGTTGTTCGACGACGACGTCATGTAGGTCATGTTCTCAACCCCGTTAACGGCTTCTTCGATGGGTGTCGCCACTGCGCGGGCAACTACTTCTGCGTTCGCTCCGGGATACACGGCGGTTACCTGAACCGTCGGCGGCGCGATGTCGGGGAATTTCGTTATCGGCAGCGTGGTGAGCGATATGATCCCCAGGAGCAATATCAGGATGGATATTACCGTCGAAAGGACGGGCCTTTCTATAAATTTCTGAAACATATTGTTTGAATTTGTCCCCGTTCACGGGGCTCATGATCGAGTGTTTTGGCAAAGCGGGAGCGGTCCATCGCATTGGTTAATGCGATGGTGCCCTGCTAATTGGTGTGGAATTCGTAAACCTTTTACACCCGGCTGCTCAGATCGGATTGGCGTGCAGCAGACTGTCCATCGACATTTTCTGCGGCGCAATGGCCATTCCGTCACGCAACCTGTCGAGTCCGGCGTATACGATCTTTTCTCCTGGCTTCAACCCTTTGGAAATCAGGTAATAACGTCCGCTGCGATCGGCGACTGTCACAGGACGGCCTTCCACTTTGTTGCTATCGAGCACGGTGTAGACAAACACCTTGTCCTGCAATTCGAATGTGGCTTCCTGCGGGATCAGTACCGATTTCGCAAGCAGGCGTGGGATGCGGATCCTGCCCGTGTTACCGGAGCGCAGCAATCCGTTTCCGTTCGGGAACGTTGCGCGGAAGTTGATCGCACCCATGGTTTTGTCAAACTGTCCTTCAACGACTTGCACCTTTCCTTTTTGTGGGAAAATGCTGTTGTCGGCCAGTACGAGTTCAACCGGCGGGATGTTTTTGATCTTCTGTTCGATGGTATTACCTTCAAATTCCTGCTTGAAATCGAGGAAATCGAGCTCGCTCATCGAGAAGTACACGTGGATGTCTTTCGTTTCGGATAGAACGGTCAATGCTTCTACGGTGTTCTTGCCTACGAGGCTACCGGTTTTGAACGGAATAATACCGATATAACCATCAGCCGGAGCCGTTACCGAAGTGTAACCTACGTTGATCTTCGCTGCGTCCACGGCTGCCTGCGCCTGGGCTACATTAGCTTTGGCTGCATCGTACGCCGCTTTCGCACTTTTTAGCTGAACGTCGGATACTACCTTGTTGGCTACCAGCGGAGTAAGCTTCTCCACATTGATCGAGGCACTTTCCAGTGACGCCTTCGCGGATTGGAGACTCGCTTTTGCCGTATTGAGCTGCTCGGCATATGGGCGGGCGTCGATATGGAACAGCACCTGGCCCTTGCGTACGTATGCGCCTTCGTCTACGGAAATACGATCGAGGTAGCCATCCACCTGCGGGCGGATCTCGATATCGCGGCTACCCTGGATGGACGCGGTGAATTCACGGTGCGCGGTCACTTCGTGATCGCTAACAGTGATAACCGGCAATGCCTGCGCAGGCGGTGCCGAGGCGGGTGCGTTGGCGGTGGATGAACCACAGCTATATATGGCTGCGGAGCCCGCGGCTAGTAGCAGAAATGCGGCTAGCCCTTTTGCTGTTTTTAGTTGAACGGTTTTCATGGATGTGGACATTTTTGCGGTGATAATCAGTTGTTTGTGAATAGGTAGTGAAGTTATTATTACTAACGGTGTTAACCCAAAAGAAAAAAAATTACAGGTTTTTAATGAAAGCGTTCACTGAGTCGTCCATAACTTTTTTGTTCATTTGAGAGTCGTCGATATCCGAGCAGCGCATCATTACGATTGAAATCAGACCGTGGAGTACTGACCAGAACGCATGAATTTTAAAGCAAGTTTCCTCATCTGAAGATTTTTTATCGGTAACGATTCCTTCGATCGCTTCGCCTATGTGGTCGCGGAAGCTGTTGAACTCTGGTTTTGCCTTGCCCGGGCTTGAACAGGGCATTCCCAAACCGTACATGAGCTGATAGTATTCGGGATTTTTAAAAGCAAAGTTCCAATAAGTCTCGGCGTGGGCCCTTAGCCGTTCTTCCGGATCCGCGTATTTGCGCTTGTCCTTTTCCAACAATCTATCGAGTAACCGGAAACCGTCCATAGAAAGTTCAAAGAGGATCGCTTCTTTATTTTCGAAGTGATCGTAGATCACCGGTACGCTGTATTCGATGGCATCGGCTATCTTTCTGATTGACAGGGATTGCCAGCCTTCTTCTTTGACCAATTGCAAGGCTACCGCCAGAATATTGGTCCGCATATTTTCTTTTTGCCGAATTTTTCGTTCGAGGATTCCCATGGTAATACAAGATTTACCTAACGATGTTAGCAAAGGTAAGGCGGCTTTTTCACAATATCAATCCGCAACCGGTAACATCCGGGTAACCTCTGCAAAACTGTCCGAACTAAAATCGTGCCCGGCATGGAGTGCCCGGAATGCATCTCCGGTATATCAGCGGACGACCGCCTGCGCCAAGGGCATTTCGGTGTTGCCAAACAGCCGCTCCTCCATCTTGCGGTCGTGCCCGTAAACATCCTTGCGGAACTGCAAATTGCCGTGCTGATCTACCCATGACGTGAAATAGCCGATAAAAACAGGCACTTCATTCTTGCCGCGCAGGCGCACATATTTTTCTTTACCTGCGTGCATCGCGGCGGTAATTTTCTCGCTGGTCCACGTGCTATCCCGGCGCAGGAGCCATTCCGCCAGCTTTTTAGGTTCTGAAAGGCGAATGCACCCGTGGCTGAACGCCCGCTGGCTTTCCTTGAATAAGCTTTTGCTGGGTGTATCGTGGAAATAAATGCTGTAACTGTTTGGAAAGAGGAATTTGACCAAACCCAGCGAGTTGGACTTGCCCGGTTTTTGCCGCACCGATCCGCCATTCCACTCCATATTGTGCCGCGCCAGATAGTTAGGGTTCTTCTTAATTCCCGGTAAAACTTCCTTTTTAAGAATGCTGGCAGGCACGTTCCAGTAGGGGCTAAATACGATCTGATTTAAAGTACCTGAAAAAATGACAGTACTATTGGCTTCCGAACCCACTACAACCACCATATCGAATGACAATTTGCCATCTTCGTAAGCATGTAAAGTGAATTCGGGGATGTTCACGAGAATGTAGTCGGTAGGAGGGGCGGCCGGCATCCAGCGAATACGCTCCATATTGATAAGGATCTGGCGGATTCGGCTGGCAACGGGTACATTCAGCTCTTTAAAAAACGCGGGGCCTGTAACGCCTGTTTGTTTTTGTCCGACACGTTGCTGAAAATGCTTAACGGCGTTAGTAAGCGTGGTGTCGAACACAGGCGTGCTGTCCGGCTCGGGCATATCGCCCAGCAAATGCAGCCGGGATTTCAAAGCCACGAGCAGGGTGTCGTGGTCGCCCTCCCGGAATTTTCTGGCGGTGCCGACGGTGTCCGGCTCGCCGTTTTTAGTTAATGTATAATATTCCAGGACTTTCTGTTTCAGCAAATTATAATGCCGGTTGACCGGCTCGTAAGCGGTAACGTTCCGGCCCTTGTTTTTCAGAAGCGAATCCAGAAAAACCTCCGGGTTGAGTTTTCGGCGGGGAATGAACCAGTTGAGTTCCTGCGTGTTGATCTTGTGGTCGCCGGAATAGGCGAGGTCGGTATAGCGGAAAAACTGTTCCGTCAACGCCAGCTCCGCATCGACCACCAGTGCATTGTCCGGGCTGATCTTTTTCAACTGTGACAGGGAGTCGATTGCCTCGTCGAGCGACGGGTTGTACAGCGTGCTGTCGCCCGAGTAATGGATGTAATCGTTCCGCAAACTTTGGAAAGTGGGGACAAACTCGGCCACGCCATCGGGGAAAAACCAGGCATACTGGTAATTCCGGTGGTTGTAAAAGCTGCGGAGTTTAGCACTCAGGCTATCGTCAAGCGAATGTGCGGTAATGTAGGAGCTAAGGGCCGTCGTATCGATAAAAAGCTCTGTAAAAGAGTTTTCGACCGTGATGGTGGTATCGCGGACGGCGATCTCTGTTTTCTTTTCGGATGTCTGGCGGCAGGCGGCAATAACCAGCGCCAGGGCAATGAACAATGCGATTTTCTTCATATTTGTACAAGGTCGCGAATCGCACCAATATAGCGCGTTTGCCGATAGAAATCCCATTCGCACCGCAGGATTATAAAATTTGGTGGCCTTATCCACGCCGTTTAGTTTCGTGGCAGAGGTTTGGTTTTTTGTTGTTGATTTCGACCCGGATGCTAAGTTGCTGAGCTTGCTCCGGGTTTTTTATATTATCAAAAACCTTAATGCGGGTTGAATGCGGGCGTCAACGACGCCACACTTCCCGGAGTCACGGCAAAAGCATCTTTAAATGCCTTGTTGAATTTGCTCAGGTTGTTGTAGCCCAGCAGGTAACCCACTTCCGACACGTTCATCCTTTCAGTCAACAGCAACTCTCTCGCCTTATGCATCCGTACATTCTTGTAAAACTGATAGTAGGTGTGGCCGAATAGTTGTTTGAAGAGGTTTTTGAACTTCGTAGGCGACATCAGCGCGCGTTGCGCCGACACATGCAGGGGCGGGCACGGGAGCTGATAACCTTCGAGGAGCGCCCGGCGGATTTCGTTCATTTTCAGTATGTCCGAAGGGTGTACAGCTGCCGCCTGGGATTTCCGCGACCTCCGTTCCTCCACCTTTTGCAGTACATGATAGCAGAGTTCCAGGCACCGCGAATGAATGAGCAGGTTATTGCCGCGTCCGTCGTGCATTTGCTTGTCCATCTCTTTCAGGAGGTTCAGCGAATAGGTATCGAGGCATTCGACGTGGTAAACCGGCCTGTTGGGGTCTACAAACGATAAGAGCAGCGGCTGTTGTGCCTCGGGTTGGCGGGAAATGAAATTATGGATCCTTTCGTAAGTTAATATAATGAAAATGAGGTGGTACTGCACACCGGGTTCGAAAGTGTAGGAAGCCGTGAGCTGGGGCGAGCTGAAATACAGCCCGTTTTCCGTTCCATAACCCAGGTTGAACTGCTGTTCGCCGGTGCGGGTTTCGAGGTACTGCTCGCTAAGGTTTGAAACGAGTACATAATAACCCGGGTCGTGCGTGATTTTCCGCTTGAATACCACCGGCTTGTGAAATCGTGCAGTTACCCGCCTCACCCGCAGGCCCTGGTCGATATTCACCCGGTAAAAGTCCCCTTTGCCAATCTCGTTGTCGAACGTGAGCGAGTTTTCATCGAAAATAGCATCGAGTTGCGGGCCGACCTGGGCAAACCATTGATCGTCATTCTTATAGGTGATCGTAAGCGGTTTTGAGGCAGGCATGGCAAATGTATATCCGGGAAAACAAGGCTAACCGACGTATAAATATATACAAAAGCAAATAGCCCGGAACACCTATCCGGTGTCCGGGCCTCAATTACCTGGTAAATGCCTTATTGCAGCTTCCCCATCAGCTCGTTGATAGCCGCCGTGAGGCCGGCTTCGGCTTTGGCGGTATTGTCGGGTAAGATGCCCTTTACACCGCTGCGCCACACGAGCTTGTCGTTTTTAGTGTCGATGACGTCGAGGATCAGCGTGCCCTCCTGGTATTTTCCTACCTCGATCTCCTCACTCTTCCAGGAGTAGCGGCGCTGGCCCATGTATCTTGGCAAACCGTCGGTCCGGAAGTCGGTGGCACGGGTCTGCGTTTTTTCCTGCAATTGTACCGACAGGTTGACCATCAGTTCCGGATTATCACTTTTAATCAAACCCTTCCCAGCCATATTTCCCGCGATCATTTTGGTAGCCAACTGCTTACTCTCTGCAAACCGCGGCGCGAGCGTGTCCGCTCCTTCGGGGAAAGTATATTGAAGGTCGAAAGTCTGGTAGTTGCGGACTGAGAAACCGGTTTCTTTCGAAGTTTTCAGATGTTTATAGCCAGTACTGCATGAAGCAACCCATAGCGACATGGCAACTACTGCCCATTTGATGTTCGTTTTCATGTTTTCGATGTTTCGTGACAGGTGATGTGAAGTTGCGCTCCACTGTTTTGATGATGCAAAATTAGTTTCCCCGGTTGGAAGCAGGTTAGCCCGGAAAGGCAGTGGAATATCCCGAAAGGACATTTCGTACAATCAGGATTAGATTTTTATTATAATCCTATTACCCCATTACACAAACGCAGGATTCGCATTTACTTTGCCGTCATATTCTGATACACCAATTCAACGAACTCATGACGCTCCTCAGTTTTGCACTTCGGATCAAGGAAGTCAGGGATTTGCAAAATTCCTATGCTGCCACGCGTGATATCGATGTCCTGGCTCGCCTGAAAGATATGGAAAAAGAGCTGGACCGGTTGATTCACAACATTATAACAACTCCGCGTAACCCCTTCTAATGCCCTTGCCGGCGGCGTGAAACCATAACGCTTGACGTCGCCGGCGTTCCTTACCCGCATCATGGGTAATATAGGGCCATTGGTCACTTTTAGAAAGCAACCAACCTGATCCGACCCATGACCCATTCACGACGCGACTTTCTCGGTACCGCTTCGGCACTAGCCGCCGGCGCCGGCCTCTCAGCCATTGTACCTTCTTCCGTTTCCGCATTCGCACCGGTTTCTGCTGCCGATAAAATCCGCATCGGGGCCATCGGGGTCAACGGAATGGGCTGGGCCGATCTGAATGCTATCCTCAAAAATCCGGGCACGGAATGTGTGGCGCTTTGCGACGTCGATAAAAATGTGCTGGACAAGCGCGCTGCCGAATTGGCCAAAGGCGGCGCGAAGGTCAAAACTTATGGCGATTACCGGCAGTTGCTGGGCGACAAGGATGTCGATGCCGTGGTGATCGGCTCGCCGGATCACTGGCATTGCCTGATGATGGTCGAGGCTTGCCAGGCTGGGAAGGATATTTATGTTGAAAAGCCGATCGGGAATTCCATTGCCGAATGCCGCGCGATGGTGGCTGCCCAGCAGCGGTACAACCGCGTGGTGCAGGTGGGACAATGGCAGCGGAGCCAGAAGCACTTCCGCGATGCCATCGATTTTGTGCATTCCGGCAAGCTTGGGAAAATCAGGCTGGTGAAAGTGTGGGGGTATTTTGCGTGGGTCAACCCGATCAGCAAACTGCCGGACGGTAACCCGCCAGCCGGTGTGGATTACAAAATGTGGCTCGGACCGGCACAGAACAGGCCGTTCAACCCCAATCGCTTCCATTTCAATTTCAGATGGTTCTGGGATTATGCGGGTGGGCTCATGACCGATTGGGGCGTGCATTTGCTCGATTATGCATTATTAGGCATGAAATCAGCTACCCCTAACAGCATTATGGCAGCCGGAGGTAAATTTGCCAACCAGGATTCCGGCGCGGAAACCCCCGATACGCTTACGACCGTCTTCGAATTCGACGAATTCAATATTCAGTGGGAACATGCCATGGGCATCGACGGCGGTCCGTACGCACGCGGGCACGGCATCGCTTTTATCGGCAACAATGGTACCCTGGTACTGAACCGCGACGGCTGGGAGGTAATCCCCGAAGCCAAGCGAATGGAACCCGTATCATTCCAGAAATCGGTGGATAATGGCCTCGACCTGCATGCGAAGAATTTCATTGAAGTAATCAAATCGAGACAAATGACCGATCTAAATGCGCCTATTCAGGTGGGTTCGGACATTGCCGTGTTCTCGCAAATGGGCAACATTGCCTACCGTACGGGCAAGAAGATTTATTGGGATAAGGAAAAAGGGAAGTTTACGGATGACGAAGCCAATAAGCTGATCGCCAAAGAATATCATAATGGCTACAAGCTGCCTTCTGCTTCCTAAACTTTATAATTGAATATGAAAAGGATCTGTCTCTGGTTGATTTTTCTCCAAATAGCTTTCATCCACGCGGGTATTGCGCAGCAAGCGCGCAAAACCGCAGGCGCTAAGCGGTACCTGTACGTAGCCACGCCCGGTATCAGGGATTACCTGGGTTACGGGGGGCACGGGTTGTTGGTTTTTGATATGGATAACAGTCACCGGTTCGTGAAAAGAATCACTACTCGCGGGCTGCATCCCAACGGAAAGCCTTCCAACGTTAAAGGAGTAGCCGTTAGCCTTCCGCTGAACAGCATTTATGTCAGCACGCTCGAAGGGCTTCAACGCATCGATCTCACGACGGAAAAGGTAGTTTGGGAAAAAGCTTTCGAAGGCGGATGCGACCGGATGGCGATCTCGCCCGATGGCCGTACCATGTACCTGCCATCGCTGGAAAAAGGTTTCTGGAATGTGGTGAGTTGTGAAACGGGCGATATTATCAAGAAAATCAATGTGCACAAAAGGGCTCACAATACAATTTACGGTGCTTCGGGCAATGCCGTGTACATGGGCGATATCGCCAGTCCATGGCTGCACATTGCCGACCCCAAAACGCATGAGCTGACCCGGAAAGTAGGTCTGTTTGCCAACTACGTACGGCCGTTCACCGTTACGGCAGACGAATCGATGGCTTATATCACGGTCGATAGCCTACTGGGGTTTGAAGTGGGCGACATTCAAAAAAGCACGAAAATAGCGCACATCGAAGTAGAAGGATGGGAGCGCGGCCCCGTGCGGCGACATGGCAACCCGAGCCACGGCATAGGCCTCACGCCCGATGAAAAAGAAATATGGCTTTGCGACGGCCATAATATGCGCATGCACGTTTTCAGCGCAAAACCACCTTACCAGCAACTCACCACGATCCCCGTGCAGGACATGCCGGGCTGGGTTACATTCAGCCTGGATGGCCGGTATGCGTATCCGTCGAGCGGGGAGGTAATCGATGTGAAAACCCGCAAAGTCATTGGCATATTGACGGATGAATTTCACAATAATGTGGCCAGCGAGAAGATGGTGGAGATTCAGTTTGCAGGCGATAAACCTGTACGCGCAGGCGACCAGTTTGGTGTCGGACGTGCGGGGACGCCTTAGCAAGTATTCACAAATTGATAACACACTCCCCGGAACTTGCTTTCCTTCAAAGGTCTTTCTAACTTATTAAGGGTGATCGCGTGGTATCCTGCGTTTGCCCGGCTTTATGAATGAGAGACAAAAACGGCTCAGGGAGCGACGGCTGATCAAACTTTCGATCATTACCGGCTCGGCATTTACGATCTGGGCCATTGTCGTCGGTATTGCCGGCGATTCCAAATCCATTATTTTCGACGCCCTTTTTTCGATGGTGGGGATCAGCCTGTCGGGTGTGTCGCTGCTGGTGAACAACTTCGTCCGCAAGCCCGATGACGACGACCTTCCGTTCGGCCGGGCGCAATTCGAGCCGTTTTCGATGACGCTGCAGTCGGCGGTGATCATTTTCCTCTGCTTGTATTCGCTGGCGACTTCGGTCATGGATATTATCAGCGGCGGAAAGATCGTCGAGCTCGACATTGCGTTGCCTTACCTGATCGCCTCCATTATCGGCTGTTTTTTACTTTGGTTGTATTTCAGAAGAATGGCATTGCAAATCCGCTCGGAGTATGTGCGGATCGAAGCCACCGAATGGCAGCTCGATGCCTTGCTGAGTACGGGCGTACTGGTAGTGCTGTCGCTGGGGTATTTTCTCCGCGGAACGTCGCTGGCTTACCTTATCCCGTACCTCGATCCAGGAATGGTAATCATCATCTCCATGCTTTTCCTGCGCATTCCCGTCAGGACGTTTTGGAAAAACATCCGCGAACTCCTCCAATTCGCGCCCGACGACGAGGTGGAGGAGAAAATACATCAGGAAGCGGAAGCAATTTCGAAGCGGCACGGTTTCATCGACGAATATGTGCGTGTGATCAAAACCGGCAGCAGCTACACCATCGAAATCGATTTTTTGTTACCCGAAGAACTCGCGCATACGCAAGTGAAGCAACTCGACGCGATCAGGCAGGAACTGTACGACGGCATCCGGGGAGATTACAAGATGTGGCTTAACATTTCATTCACTACCGAGCGAAAATGGATGATTTGAACAGGATCAATCTTTTTTTCAAAACCGGACAGCCATACCTTTGCCGAAAATAATATTGAAACAGCCATGAGTATTTTAGTAACAGGAAGCGCAGGGCATTTGGGCGAGGCGCTCATGCGTACGCTCCGGGCCGAGGGGCGGCAAGCCATTGGCATCGACGTCAACCATTCACCTTACACCGACCTGGTAGGTGATATCGCAGACAGGGATTTTGTTAAAACAGCGATGCGCGGTATCCGTACCGTCATCCACACCGCTACTTTGCACAAGCCGCACGTGGCGACGCACAGCAAGCAGGATTTTGTGGATACCAACATCACCGGTACCCTCAATCTGCTCGAAGAAGCGGTGCTTCAAGGGGTTTCGGCCTTTCTTTTCACCAGTACCACCAGCACATTCGGTGCGGCGATGAACCCTGCGAAGGGCGAACCGGCCGCCTGGATTACCGAGGACGTGTCCCCGCAGCCCAAAAACATATATAGTGTTACCAAACTGGCCGCGGAAAGTCTCTGCGAGCTGTTCTACCGGAAAAGCGGCTTGCCGGTGCTGATCCTTCGGACCTCCCGCTTTTTCCCCGAAGACGACGACAATGCTGAAACCCGCCAGCTTTACGGAACGCCCAATGTGCAGGCACTGGAGCTGCTTTACCGCCGCGTCGACATTGCCGATGCTGTTGCCGCGCATTTAGCGGCTGTGGAGAAAGCCCCGGCGATCGGTTTCGGCAAATACATTATCTCGGCCACCACGCCATTTACGCCGGCCCACCTCGCGGAACTGCATACCGACGCCGCGGCGGTAATCCGCACACTCTATCCGGAAAGTGAAGGGTTGTTTGAGGCGGAAGGCTGGAAGTTGTTTCCGAAAATCGATCGCGTGTATGTGAACGAGCGCGCGCGGCGCGAGCTGGGCTGGTCGCCCGAATATGATTTTGCACGCGTGCTTCAAAGCCTGCGCGACGGTACCGATTTCAGGAGCGAACTGGCCCGGGAAGTGGGAAGCAAAGGTTACCACGAAGAAGCGTTTGAAGAAGGTCCCTTTCCCGTTGAGCCGTGATGGTGCGAAGCTCCTGCTTCGCGCCATTCATGCGCCATTTACTCCATCGCCGTGCAAATCTCCACGAGAAACCCATTCGGATCGCGTACATACGAGACGGTTTGGCCCCAAGGCTTGGTTTTAGGTTCTGAAACGCGCGTCGCTCCAACGGTTAGTGCTTTTTGAAACACCTCTTCCACGTTGTCGACTGTAAACCCGATTTCGAATGCGAACGGTTTTGCGGCTGGGTCGCTTTCGATGAAGCCGCCGGGGATGTTGGTTTTAGCAAGGGCTGTTTGTGCAAATGAAAGCGTGGTAGTTCCTGTGCTCAACTCGCCATAGTCATTGTCGGGAGAAATGAATTTTCGTTGAAAGCCGAATGCTTTTTCGTAAAATTCGATCGATGCTGCTACGTCCTTGACGTACAGGATTGTATATGCGAAATTTGCCATTTTTTTGGGTTTTAAAGATGATCGATTGGCTGATGGCCGAGCACATTGCCGGACCCGTCGACCCGGATGAACGGGTTATGTGAAATTTCCCAAATATTTCCTTCAATATCGGCAAACAGGAAGTAGCAACCGCCAAACGGAGGTTCAACAATTTCGTGCACGATTTTCACGCTTTTCCGGCACAATTCATCGTAAATGTTCTCCACTTCCGCACGGGAATTGACCATTAATGCCATGTTGAACGGCCGAAAACCGCTTCCTTCCGGATTCGCATGATGGAATTTCGCGAGATCATTCCGTCCATAAAGACCAAGCAGAATTCCGTTCAACTTAAAAAAAACAATATCCTTGTTGGCCGCTTCGATTTTCCAATCCAGTACATCGTTGTAGAAGTTGCGAAGCGTGGCAAGATCGTCAGCGGCCAGCATTATTACGCTCAGTCTCTGTTGCATGGTAGTTTTTGTTTGATGATGTTACAAAACTACCGATCGTCAATGCTATGCTCGAACTCGGCTGTTTGATCGGTGAACGCGTGCATGGACTCATACCGGTAATTACCTGCCAGTAAGCATCGATGTAGGGCGCCAATGCCAGATGCGGACGATATTCTGTGTAGGTCATATTATTTACCACTCGCCGCAATCACCGGCAGTACAAACTGCCAGGCCGCATTAGCGGGTTCCTGGTGTTCCTTTTTGACGATTCCATCCAGTTTTTTCACGATATCCGGGTGTTTGGCAGCTAGATCGGTGGTTTCGCCGCGGTCGGTTTTGAGGTTGAAGAGCTGCCACGGGTTGGCCGGATTTTTCCTTAAATCTGTTTTGACCCCTTTCCAATCTCCCATCCGGATGGCGATCTGGCCGCCTTTTTCGGGGTATTCAAAATAGAGGTAGGGATGCTTTTGCTGCCGGTTGGTTTGGCCTAAAAGTTCGGGTAAAAAGGAAATGCCATCCGTAGGAGGCGTTGCCTGGCCGGTGAGTTCGGCTAACGTGGCTAAAAGGTCGAACTGGGCGGAAATGTGGTCACTTACGCGGCTTGGCTTAATTTTCCCCGGCCAGCGGGCGATGAACGGTTCGCGGATACCTCCCTCGTAAACGTCCATTTTTAAGCCGCGCAAGCCGGCTACGCTGTTAAAGAATTGCGGGTTCACACCCCCGTTGAAAGTGGCGCCATTATCGCTGCTGAACATGACGATTGTATTTCCGTCCAAACCCGAGTCCCTGAGTTTGTCCAAAATAATACCAACCTGGTCGTCCAGAAAGGTGACCATGGCGGCGTAGGTGGAGAGCGGATATTTGGTGGAAGCGTAACCCTTTTCGCCGTAATAGGGCTTCTCATCGAACTGTCCGATATACTTTTTAACGTACTCGTCCGGCGCTTGCAGCGATACGTGGGGAATGGTGTAAGGCATATATAGGAAAAACGGGCCGTTCTTGCTCCGTTCTATAAATGCTAATGCCTTTTCGGTCATTTTGGACGGCGCGTATTCTTTGCCTTTGAACGAATCGAAGTCGGCGTCGGTGGCTGTGGCGGGGTCCAGCTTCCGGTGCACATCCTGCCAGGGTTGGGCGAGGGTATCCCAGCGGTCATTTTCCCATAAATGCGAAGGGTAGAGGTTATGGGCCTGTTTCTGGTCGAGGTAGCCATAGTAGTAATCGAAACCTTGTTTGGAGGGCGTGCCCTCGGTGTTGTTCATACCCATACCCCATTTGCCGGTAAGCGCAGTGGCGTAGCCTCTTTGTTTGAGTAGTTCGGCTACGGTGAATTCGTTTGCCGGAAGAGGCATTTGCCCGCGTTCCTCGTCGTCGCGGAACGTGCCGAGTTCGAAGTTGCCACGGATGGCCGAGTGGCCCGCATGTTTGCCCGTCATGAGCATCGCACGTGCGGGAGCGCACACGGGCGTACCTGTGTAATGTTGCGTGAAGCGGATACCCTCTTTGGCAAGGCGGTCGAGGTTGGGCGTTTTGATCTTTTGCTGCCCATAGCAGCCCAGTTCGCCGTAACCGAGGTCGTCGGCATAGATGTAGATGATGTTCGGGAGCCTGCCGGGCGACGGTTTGGCCTGCTGGGCCATGGCGAAGTGCGTAATTGCTAATGTCAGTAAAAAGAGGTTAAGGAGTCTCATTCAGATGCGGTTTGGATTTAGACGGCCGGGAATTTAACCAAAATTTAACCACGGTAACGGGCAGTGATTCAAAAATATACCTTGCTATATTTGCCGCCGTATTTAATCTAAACCCATATGTCTGAAAAAGCCAACCCCGGAAAGCCCAAACAGCCGGGCATATTCAGCTTACTGGCTCCATACAAGGCGTTGGTCTTCCTGCTTTTGCTGTTTGCAGTGCTGAGCAACGGTATCAACCTCTGGCTTCCCAAGCTGGTGGCCGACGGGATCGATGATTACACCCAGGGGCGTTTCGACCTGAACGTGACGCTAGTCGAGTTCACCGGCGCGGTGATTTTCATATTCGTATTTGCATACCTGCAAAGTATTATCCAGACCTACGCTTCCGAAAAAGTAGCCCGCGACTTGCGGACAAGGTTGTCGGACAAGATTTCAAAACAAAGTCACGCATTTATCGAACAAACCACTGCCGCGAAACTGCTTACCAACCTTACGGCCGACATCGATTCGATTAAAATGTTTGTGTCCCAGGCCATTGTCGCGATCGTCTCGTCGCTTTTCCTCATCATCGGGGCGAGTGTGTTGCTACTGAGCATCAATTGGAAACTGGCATTGACGGTCCTGGCGATCATTCCCATTATCGGGGGGATGTTTGCCTTTACTTTGAAGAAAGTCCGCACATTGTTCGTACAAAGCCGGGAGGTGATCGACTGGCTTAATAAGATCATTAACGAGAGCATTCTCGGCTCTGCATTGATACGGGTCGTGAATTCCCAGCAGCTTGAATATGTGAAATTCCTGGAAGCGAATACCAAAGCGAAGGGCTTCGGGCTTGCCATTCTGAGCCTTTTTGCAGGGCTTATTCCGGTGGTGACGTTTACGGCCAACGTTTCGATGCTGACGATCCTCGTGCTTGGCGGACATTTCGTGATCGAGGGCGATATGACCCTGGGCAGTTTCGCCGCATTCAACAGTTATCTCGGCATTCTTATTTTTCCAATTCTTGTCATCGGTTTTATGAGCAATGTGATCGCCCAGGCCACAGCTTCCTATCAGCGGATTTCGGCTGTTTTGAATGTTGCGGATCCGGTGGAGGCAGGTGCTTTTACCGCGTTGTTACTTGGTAATATCGCATTGGAGGAGGTAACTGTCCGTTACGGCGAAAAGCCGGCATTGAAAGATATTAGTCTGTCGGTAAATGCTGGTTCGCGGATTGCCGTGATCGGCCCGACAGCCGCGGGCAAAACGCAGTTGCTGTACCTGCTCACCGGGCTTATCCAGCCGCAGGAAGGCAGGGTTACCTTTGATGATCACCCGATCGATTATTACGACAGCGAGTCGTTTCACCGCCAGGTCGGCTTTGTTTTTCAGGATAGTATCATTTTCAATATGAGTATCCGCGAAAACATTGCATTCAGCACGACGGTAACGGACGAATCTTTGCAAAAAGCGATCGACACGGCAGAGCTGACGGCATTCATCGAAAGCTTGTCCGAAGGCCTGGATACCGTTGTTTCGGAGCGCGGTGCGAGCCTTTCCGGCGGGCAGAAGCAGCGTATTATGCTTGCGCGGGCACTGGCCATGAATCCGAAAATACTCCTGCTCGACGATTTTACAGCGAGGGTCGACAGTATGACCGAAAAGAAGATCCTGGCGAATGTGGAGCGGAACTACCCCGGCATTACATTGATTTCCGTGACGCAGAAAATAGCGGCCATCGAGCATTATGACCAGATTGTGGTACTGATGGAAGGCGAGCTGATCGGCTGCGGCACGCACGACGAGCTGATGCTGACAAGCCCCGAATACGTGCAGATTTTCAATTCGCAACAAAGCACCAGCAACTATGAACTACGATCTTAATAAAATTTCAGAAGAGCGGCAGAAAACCTCGACGCTGAAAGCGCTCAGAAAGTTGCTGGAACTGATTTCCCACGAACGCGGCAACCTGGCGCTGGCACTGGGCGCGATTGCGCTGAATACTACTGTGAACCTGGTCGGCCCGTACCTGATCGGCCGCGCGATCGACCGGTACGTGGTGACGAAACAGTTTCATGGGCTGCTCGTTTTCGGAGGTATTCTGCTCGTGATGTATCTGCTCGGACTTGCTACCGCCTATACCCAGACCAAACTGATGGGCGGGGTGGGGCAGCGGCTGCTGTTTACCCTCAGAAATGCCATTTTCAATAAATTGCAGCAGCTTCCGGTCGCGTTTTTTAACCAGAACAAGGCCGGTGACCTCATTTCGCGGGTCAATAACGACACCGATAAACTGAATCAGTTCTTTTCGCAATCGCTGATGCAATTTGTGGGGAGTATTTTTACGATGCTCGGTGCGGGGATTTTCTTAATGGTGATTAATGTAAAACTGGGGTCGGCGGCATTGGCGCCTGCCGTTGTGATCCTGCTTTTTACGATCGTATTGTCGCCCTGGGTGAAGGCTACCAATGCCAAAAACCTCAAAAGTACCGGTGCGCTGAGTGCAGAAATACAGGAAAGCCTGAACAATTTCAAAGTGGTGATTGCTTTCAACCGCCGCGACTATTTCAGGCAGCGTTTCCAGTTGGCTAACCTGGAAAATTACCGCACGGCCATTCGCGCGGGCCTGGCGAACAACGTTTTCCTGCCTACGTATTCGTTATTTTCCAATATTGCCCAGCTCGTCGTGCTGACTTACGGAATCCATCTGATCAGCCTGGGCGAGTTCAGTGTAGGGCTGCTGGTGAGTTACCTGGCGTATGCGACCAATTTTTATAATCCGTTGCGTCAACTTGCGGCATTATGGGCCAGTTTTCAGGTTGCGATGGCCGGCTGGGACCGTGTTTCGCAGATCCTTGCATTGGAAACCGATCTCCTGCCCGAGCCGGAAACAACCCGTAAAACCGACGGCGCATTGCTGGAATTCCGCGACGTGCGGTTTGGTTACGACAGCCGTGAAATCCTGCATCAGGTCAATTTCAAACTAGAACGGGGCAAAACCTATGCATTGATCGGCCCGACCGGCGGCGGAAAAACCACCACGGCCTCGCTCATCGCGCGCCTGTACGACCCGCGCGAGGGCATTGTGCTGCTGGACGGGCGCGACATCCGCACCTATACGCCCGAAGAACGGAGCCGGAAGATCGGCTTTATTTTGCAGGAGCCGTTCCTTTTCTCCGGCACCATCCGTGAGAATATCCTCTACGGCAACGATCAATTAAAGGATTTTTCCCACGAAAAACTGGAAGAGGTGATCCGCAGCGCCAATCTGGGGGAAATACTGGCATTGTTTGAAGACGGCCTGGAAACAAAAGTCTCCGCAACCGGTGACACTGCGAGTTTGGGTCAAAAACAGCTCATCGCATTCATGCGTGCCGTCCTGCGCAGCCCCGAGTTGCTGATACTCGACGAAGCCACGGCCAACATCGATACCGTTACCGAAAAGCTGCTCGGCGATATTCTGAAACAGCTCCCGGAATCTACCACGCAAGTCATCATTGCCCACCGCCTCAACACCATCGAAAACGCCGACGAAATCTTCTTCGTCAACTCCGGCGAAGTAAACCGCGCCGGGTCATTGAGCGATGCAATGGGGATGTTGTTGAAAGGGAATAGGGCTAGTTAGGAGTGTTTTATAGCATTGATTTGCTGAATAAGTGGCATCAGGTCAAAATACATAGTCCTAAAACCATCGGCAGGAGGTAGAAGCTCGTCGGGGTTTGTAAAACGGAAGCCCAGTTTTGCATAAAATCCGGATGCATCGTACGGCTTTTCCGGCAAGTCGGCGTCGAATAATGCGTCCACAGTCATAAAGCGGATTCCGAGCCGCGGAACCAATTCTAATATGACATATTTCATCGCCCAGTCCATCAGCCTCCGGCCGGAACCTTTGGCCCGAGGATCAGCTGCCAACCAGCCAATCTTTACGGCCGGAAAAGTAGTATAGCGAACATCTTCATTGATGAGAATGGGTGCCCCCATTGTTAGTTTATCCGCCAGTAACGTAATGTATGCCGCAAGGCCTTCTTCACAGCTCACGAGCCAGCATTTGCTGGTGAAGCTTTTTAGCTCATTTCGAATTTTCTGACCTTTGATATAGGATACAAACTCACCCCGACCACAACGAAAACCAATCCCAACATCCGTTCGATCTGGATTGAATTCGGTGACATCGTGTTGTGAAAAATCTATCCCGGAGAATTTGGGATAGGGCATTACTTCTGCGCGTTTGATTTTTCCTTTTTGATCTGTTCGGTGATCCTGTGAATGGTGGCCCAGGCTTCTTCGTTGGCCAGGTAGCCGCCAGTTTTGATAGCTTGTGACAGCGCTTCTGCTTCACGTCCCACGACCGGTTTGGAAATGGTATCGCCTGAATATTTCATTTTGTGTAATGTTTAAATCAATGAATTTCAGCGAGCGGTGATCTGTTTGGATGGTCTAAATCAGAGCCGCATTGGAACGTGAGTTAGCAAAATTACAAATTAACCCGGATAATGAAAGAGAGATCTATTACACCTGTTGCGGAGCCGCAGTACGAGTGTCTTCCAAAAGCATCCACATCGCTTCCCGGCATATCTTTTCCGCGTCGATCATGGGCAGGAAACTTTCGTGGGAGCAGAAGGAAAAGTTCATTTTTCCTGCAAATGTGCTTACTACCAGTGTATTGGGGTTGCGCCAGGGAAACCCCACCGAGGGGCTGTGAATGGCTCCGACAATGAAATTGTTGTAGCGCGAAGGTATGTCCAGCACACCCATATTGGAGATGGTGATGTCGTGGCTGCCTGTTGTGGAGCGCATGTGCCTGAGCAATGCGTTGGTGGAACTGTGGAAATATTCGGTAATGAATAGCATCTCCGCCGCGTTGACGTTGTCGGCTTTTTCAACAAGTGCCTGTTTCAGTTGCCGTGCTTCCTGCCATAAGTCGTGTTGCGCCCCTTTCCTGCTAAGCGAAAGCTCTACAATGGGCGCGAATGCAAACAGATGATCATGGCCGACGCCCGGCAGGTAACGCCGTATGTCGACGGGGCTGATGACTTTGTTGCGCGACGTTTTTCCATTAACGGACTGATATGCGAGCAACAAGGCCGTGCATAATGCTGCCTGGACAGTCGTTTTTTCGGCCTTGCATTTTTTGATCAGCCCAGAGGTCGTTTCTTTGTCGAGGGTATGCGTAAGCAGATAATAGCTTCCCTCACGAGGCGCAGGTTTAGGATTCAAAATCGCGAAAAGGCCTCTTGCGAGCGATGAAAACAGCTTGCCTTTCCAATGTATCATCCGGCTCTCGCGGATGGAAGCGGGAACCAGCGCGTCGACCGATTGAAAACCTTCATAAGGTTCCAGGTTCATTTCCGGATCGTCGAGGAGCAGCAATAGTTCGCGCATGAGCGTTACGAATCCGGAACCATCGCAAACGCAGTGCGGGCATACCAGCAACAGATCGGAAACGGTTTCGGATCGGAGCCATACCAGCCGCGCGGCCGGTTCTGTGGTTAGGTCGAACGGCCTTTCCCATTCCAGCAGACTTACTTCTTCCCAATGAACGTCGGATGTCCGCTCGATAATGTCGATTGGTATCGACGAAATGGATGAGTTGGTAACAAATACAGGGATATTTGTCCTGCTCCACGCTACATTTGTGCGCAATAACGGATGCCGGTTTTGAATTTTTGCAAGCGCGGATGTGATCTGCTGTTCGGAAAAATGTCCTTCAACCGAAGCCGCAAAGACGCAGTTGACGGGTACAAGTCCATCGGCATACATGATCCGTTCTCCGACAATCATTGGTCTGTTCATTTCAATCCTGGATAGTAACGGGTTTAGCTTCCAATAAATGCTTTCTCAGCAGGGCCATGGCAGTACCGATAATGAATTCGCCATCCTGCCTGGTTATATATTGTTCTTCGGAGTGAAACGCGAAGTCCATCCGGCCGCCGAATGTCGATACCGAAACTTTCGAAGGATTCCCCATCGGAAATCGTGAAAACGGGCTGTACACTTCCCTGACCCTGATTTGTCCGTAAGTTTCGTTCAACGGAATGCGGCCGATATTGGCGAATGCGAAATCGTGGCCACCTCTACCAGCTTTGGCATATTTACTGGTCCGGGAATATAATGGCAGCAGGTATTCGCTGAAAAACAGTAGCTTAGGTGCGTTTGTTTTCGCTAATTGCTTGTACAAACTCTCCTTCACGGCGATTGTCTGGGCACGAAAGCCGGTACTGTCTTTCGGTGTTTTCAATCCGGCCATGGATGGAAACGCGAACAGGTGATCCTTGCCGATCTGGGGTAAGAACCTGCGCATATCGACGGACGAAAACATTTGCCCACTCGTACGCACATTACGAGCGCGCCCAAATGCACGCATGAAGACTAGAATTAATGCGGCATTGAGGTTGATATCTTCTTTCCTGCATGCAGAGAGCAATGTGGCCGTTTCTGTTTCGCTGAGTTTCCAGCGGATTGTGTAAAACCGGTCTTTTTGGGCTGCCTTCATCCAGGCTACCCCCCAAAGGAAGAGGCGGGTAACAACGGCCAGCGACCTTCCGGCCAGGCGGTTGAGTTGGCTTTGCCGCATTTCGGCAGGAACAAGCGCTTCCGGGCAGAAAGGAGCATAGGGATGCAGCGTGGTGCCGGGCTCAGCGAGGCATTCGAGTAGTTCCCGCATGAGGGTGATAATGGAGGTGGCGTCGCCGATGCAATGGTGGCAAACGATCAGCAGTTCGGAGACCTGCTCAGAGCGGAGCCATACGAGTCGCGCCAATGGGGTATTGTTTGCATTGAAAGGTGTGCTCCATTCGGCTTCTGCTTCTGCCAGCCAATCGTCGTCCGACTGCCTTTCAATCATGCGGTATGGAATGGGTTCTATCAATTCCTGCGTGACGTACGACGGAATGCCGTCGGTTCCGGTTTCTACGGTTACACGCAGGAAAGGGTGTTTTTGTTGGATTTTCTGCAATGCATTCCTTACGGCACTTTCCTCAAAGAAACCCTCGACTTTCACCGGAAACACGACGTTCACCGGCGTATCCGCGCCAGCGTACATGGAGGCTTCCAGAAAAACCATCCTTCTTTTCATAGGCGTACGGAATCTGGTATGAATACGGTTTCAAAGAGGATTTCCATTGCTTTTTCCCGGATTTGCATGGCGGTTGCCCGTTGCATAAATTCCTGGTTTGATACGAATGAAAAATCCATCTGGCCTTTGAAAGTGGTGGTAATGATCGTATTAGGGTTCGCAAACGGCCCTATTACCGTCGGGCTGTAAATCGTTTCGACTGTGAAATGCCGGAATTGGGCAGGAATATCGAGTTTACCCATATTGGAAAACATAAAATCGTTGCCCACCTTGGCGTAGGTCAAAAAGCGGCGCAGCTTATGGACGGAGCGATGCGAAGCTTCCATGATCATGGTAAACTCATAAGGGTCCAGCCTGGCCATCTGCTTGGAAACGTGGATTTGCAGTGTTTTTGCTTTTTCCCAAAAACTGTTTCCGAAAGCTTGTTTGAGGCCGATATTCAAAGCTAACCCATACGAAAAAAGCATATCACGCTTCACTTCGGGCATATAGCGGCGGATATCCACCGGGCAGGTAGCCTTGCCATGCGCGCCTGGGCCATTTATTGCTTTGAAAGCTTCCATTAATGCCAGCCCGATGGCCGTATTGACCGTGACGCCTTCCTTTTTACACTGTCTAAAAAGCGCTTTTGACTGTTCCGAACCTAGCTTCCAGTTGACTAGGTAATCACCCGTGCGCGGGCCGCCCGAACGCGGGCCGGATTTCCTTTTGGTGGAAATAAACAATGAGCCCAGCGATAGCCCCGCATGTACCAACGCAGCCGAAAACTTTGCTTTGAAGCGGTTGCGGCGGTTGTGCAATAATTCGGCCGGGATCAGGTCGCGGATGTTTCGAAACGCCGGTGCTTTGCCGATTTCCGCCTGAAGGTCGTCGAGTAAGGTCAAAAGATCATTGAGCAATGCTACACCCGAACCACCGTCGCACATGCAGTGGTGGAAGGCCATAATGAGGTCGGAAACTTCGGCCGAGCGGATCCAGGTAATACGCAGCAGCGGGCCATTTTTGATATCAAACGATGTTCCCAGCTCACGGACTGTTTCGCGGTTCCAGTCGTCGTCATCCGCCCGTTCCACAATTCTGAGTGGAATATCCGGCCGGGAAGGTGGTGTGTGAAAAAAAGGTAGCCCCGTAGCATCAATACCGATGGCCGTGCGCAGCATCGCATACTTTTCCTGCAAACGGGCAAGCGCGGTGCGGAGTTGTCCTTGGTTGAGCTGCCCATTGATTTTTAGTGCATAAACCCCGTGAAAAGGCTCGCTACCATTGCCAAAAAGCACCCTTTCGAGGAAAAGCAGGTTTCGTTTCATCGGCTATGCATTTTCGGTTACACGGTTTGCCAGGGCGAAATTTTCGAGCAGTTCCACCGCCTTCGCATTGCCGCCAGCCGCATTGAAAGTGTCGCGGATATGCCGGGCCGCATTTCGGTATTTCGGGTTTTCGAGCAGTTCCCGCATCGCATTTTTTACATCGGCGACGCGCAGGCGTTTGTATCGTACCTTAATGCCGCAACCGGCATTTTCTATCAACGCGGCAGTATGGAAATGGTCGTATGCAATAGGGGTAATGAGCATCGGCAGGCCGTTCATGAACGAGTCGTTCACCGTGTTGAAGCCGCCATGGCAGATCACCGCATCCATTTTTGGAATAATATCGGCCTGTGGCACAAAGCCTTGCACAATGAAGTTTTCGGGCCATTCGTCGATCACCGATGGGTCGGTAGCCGCCACGATGGTAATCGGCTCGTTGCCGAATGCTTCGATGAGTTTCAGGAAAAACTCTTTTCTGATATCAACCAGCAAGGTGCCAAGCGATACGAATACCTTGGGCGTAGTAGCCCTTTCGAGTCGTTCCCAATCGAAAGGCGTTTCATTCGGGCGACCTTTAACCGGGCCTACAAACTTCATATGCGCTTCCGGCTCGGGAAATCCGGCAAACTCTTTGGAAGTGAACACGATATTCATCTGATGCGAATGGATCACAAACTCGTCCGTGTAAATGCCAAGTTCGCGTTGCAGGCCTTTGATGAGGTTCTGCTGCCATTCGAATATTTTGGGGGCCGAGTTGGCCGTGTCGCCCATGACATCCGGCGGTACGGGCGTGGTGGTCACGCACGGAATGCCTTTAAGATGGGCTACTAATGCCCCGGCAAAGGTAATGCAGTCGTTTACGATGACGTCCGGTTGGAAATCGTCGACAACACGTGCTACGCCAGGCACCATAATCCTCGCAAAAGGAATGTAAGTCTCTTCCAATGCAAGCTTCATTACCTCGGGCCCTGAAAGTGACGGGCCGTCGTCCTGGCGTTTCAGTATGCGTTCGATCTCGTCCTGATGCGGCGCGAGTTCCGCTTCGGGCAGCATGTAGCGCCCGCCTTCGGGAATGTGTTTGTCTGGGAGGGGGACCAGCCCCGTCCAGGCGACTTCATGGCCATGGGCAAGCAGGCTCGCGCCCACGCTGAGCGTAGGGCTGATGTGCCCGAAAAACGGAGGTACTACAAATAGAAATTTAGCCATTCTGGAAGACATTCTGGAAGACTTTGACTGGTATCTGGTCTAGCCACTTCGCCGCGGTGCCGGTACCGCCCGCACGCTCGAAAGAGCTTTGGATGCGCTGCGCCGCGATCCGGTAAGCCGGATCATTTAATATATCGTTGACCGCCTTTTTAAGGTGCGGAGCTTTAAACCGGTTGAAATTGAGCCTCACCCCGCACCCGTTCGCTACCACGCGCCCGGCTACGTGCGACTGGTCGTAAGCGATCGGCACCACTACCAGCGACAAGGCATTTGACAATGCCTCCGAGACGGTGTTGTGACCCGCATGGCACACGACGCCGTCGAGGTGCGGCAGTAATTCAAGCTGGGGCACACGTTGTTGTACCAAAAAATTGGAAGGCCACGTTTCGAACAAAGTGTCATCTGACACCACCACCACAAATATTTCCTCCCCGCCAAATGCATCAACCACTTTCGTAAAAAAGTCTTTTTTGAACTGATGATCGAATGTAGTACCGATAGAAATCAGGATTTTAGGGACGGTTTGACTCTTTAATTTTGCCCAATCAAAAGAAATATCGGCAACCCGATTGGCGATTACGGGCCCGGGAAAACGGTAATGGTCCGGAAGCTCCATTTCACCGAAAAATTCGCGTGACGTGAAAACGAGTGTGAGCAACTCCGAGGTAGCGAGCGATTTTTCGCCTTCAATGCCCAGTTCCCGTTGCAGGCCGATAATCTGCTTCACCTCCCATTCGTGGATTTTGGGTAAATCTTCCATCATTTTCACGGCTGCGGGAGCGGTTACCGATGTAGCGTAGGGAATATCGAGCAAATGCGCCGCCATACCGCCGGCAAAAACCTGGTGGTCGTTGATGACGACGTCGGGCTGCCAACTTTGCAGGATCTGCATCATACCGTCGAACATGTAGCGGTTCAATGGCACGAGTACTTCTTCGTACAGGAACTTGATGCTCTCGATGCCGTACACATTCTTTTTGGTGATAATGTCGAGGTATTCAGCATTGGCCTGCTTTTCGGAATCGGCCTGGTCGTAACGGATCACCAGCAGCTGGCCTCCCGCGGGTAATTTTGTCTGCAACTGCTCGTCCAGACTGATCCACGCCACCTCATGGCCCATTGCGAGAAGCTCCGCGCCAACGCTGAGCGTCGGGTTGATGTGGCCTGTTAGCGGCGGGACGATAAAAGCGAATTTTGACATCTATCTATCTATCTATCTATCTATCTATCTATCTATCTATCTATCTCGGTGGCTGCGATGCGCTCTGCCCTGGGCTGAAGCCTAGGGTTGTGCTATCGTCGCACTTGCGCCACTATATCTACGCACGCTCGACAGTGCAACCCCAGGCTTCAGCCTGGGGACACTGGTGCATGCCATACTGGTGGCTTCAGCCACAGTCCGCCGGAGCACCAGTCACGATCATCTCGTCATGTCTCACAAAGAACTCTATCAGCTCCTTTCCAATCACCTCCGGTTGCTGTACGGGCACGTTGTGATCGCCGGGGGCCAGTACCAGCCTCGAATTTGGTATTCTCGAAGCCAGCGTACGGCCCGAAGGCACGCAATTGGATTCTTCACCATAAATCAGCAAAGTGTCATTCGTGATTGCTGCCACCGCAGGATCATTAAAAAATGCCTTTTCTCCCTCCATATCCGACCGGATGGAAGTTTCATTGAACAAGAACTCGTACATCCGGTGGTTCTTCTCCAATTGCCTTTTTCCAGCCAGCAAACGGGTGGTATCGGCGAAGTTTTCGATGTAATGGATCAGAAACTCTTTGCTGTACGTGTCGATGATCGCGAGCGTCTCCTGTTCGCTCGGATCGGGGCCTTCGATGATCGCCAGTTTACCCACGCGCTCCGGGAAACGGGTCGCCATTTTTAATGCTACCAATCCACCGTAACTGTAACCGGCCAAATGCGCCTTTTCGATGCCGAGCTCGTCCATCAGGTCGCGCAGGTCGGTGGTCATCGAGGTGAGGTCGTAGCCGGTTTGTACTTTTTCGCTCATACCGTGCCCCTTCATGTCGAACAGCACCACGCGGTAATGCTTCGCCAGCATGGGGGCGATATTGAAATAGTACACAGCCAGGTTGCTGAACATCCCGTGGACCATGATGATCGTTTCCCGGCCCGCGGGGTTCAGTTCCTGCACGTGGAGGCGGATATTCGGTAGATCGATTATTGGCATTCCTGAATATAATTGATGATATTTTCGAGTTTCAGCTGGATAATCTCGTCGAGGTCCATGTTCGACAGCCAGCCGGTGAAATCGATGTTCGGGCCGAAATGGTTTTTGACTTTTTCCGAGAATGCGACGATCTCGATACTGTCCATCTCCAGGTCTTTCGTAAATGAGCTGGCAGGTGTAATATCCATTTCTTCCACAAACTCCTCGCCGATTACCTCGGTAATGAACTGGTTGAGGGTTTCGAAAATCTGTTCTTTGCTCAGCTTGTTTTCCTGTATCAGTTGGTCCATCCGATGATGTAATTAAAATGTTTGATAGTATTGATCCATGTATCCCGGATGCGCAATGCATCCTCTTTAATCTCCTCGATCTGGTAGCCTTTCGGGTTTCCCATTAGCCCTTTGCCGAGCATTTTGCCAAATGCTTCCTTTGCTACCCAGTAGCGCGTCATCCATTCATCGGCGTCGCGGCCTTCGAGTAGTTTCATTTCGGAAGGGGTAAAAACGATCTCGGTAAATCCCGCGCTCCGCGGCTGTATTTCTTCAATATCGATCCCAACGGGGCCTTTTTCGCTGGCGATGGCAACCGCTACCAGGTTCTTGTGCGCCAGCGAAATGTGGATTCCGCCTGTCATCGCACCATCCAGGAACGGCTTGCCCAGCTCATCCGACCGTATTTCAAACTCGATCGGGAAGTAAGCTTCCTTGCGCCCGCGCAGCAGGAGCATACGCGTGGCGTCTTTGGCTGCCACCCGGCTAATCATCCATTCCTTCTTTTTAGTAGGCATTAATCCCCGCTGGTGCCGTTTTTCGGGTTGGTTGAAATATCTTTTTAGAATAAAATCCCATGAAACAACGCGCTGGTAGGCATTGCGGAAAAGGAACACCCCGGGCGCCACTTCTTCCGACAGTACATTCTGCAACGGAGCCATGGAGACGTTCCAGAGCTTGTCGTCGATTTCCAGACGGCGGTTTTGCCAGCCACGAATGATCGACCATACTTTTCCATCGCGTTTGAGGATAAAATCGGCGCTGGCAAACTCGTCGGTAAGCTCGGTGAGGCGGCACGTGCATTCGAAAACGCCCGCCTGATCTTCCATATCCCCGTAAAACTCTACTTCGTTGATCTTCACCGGGAATGCAATGCGGTCCTTGGTCAATGTGAGTTGAAGCCAGAGGCCGAAAAGCTGGCCTGCATTATCGAGTAGCGAGCCCTTACCCGCGTCCCCGGCAATGAGACCGGTAATGCCGTTTTTAGCCACATTTTTTACCTCCCTGATTCCCTGGTAAGCAGGTCCGTGGAACATATTTTCGCGGTATATCTGCTCCGGCGTAATGTGTATGCCAAGCGATTCGCCTATGTCGTACCCCTGTGTTTCGGGTATCCCTTTCGTTTCCGAAAGTTGTACTTCCGCATTGGCATATTTATCCAGATCCAGGTAAACGCGGTTAGGAGCTTTCCACTCACCGGCAACCGTTTCGCGGAACGGTTCCACCACATTCATCCACTGAAATACCTTGATAACCATGATCTTCTGCACGCGCATTTCGGGGGCCTGCTCGCGGGCAATGTCGCCGAAAAGCTCGAAAATCATCGTCATCGGGATCACCGGGTCCATATCCTCCACGCAATGCCAGCCAGGCTTTTGTTTGAGAAGCGAGTGGTCGATGAGCCATGGACTGTTTTGCAGTGAAATGTCGAGTTGCTTTTTGAACGGCAGCCGTTGCTGCGGCAGCTGCGGCTGCCGCTGGCTCTGCACGGGTGGCTTAATGGCCGTTTGTGAGTCAGCAGGCCGGGCAATGGGTATGGCCGCCGGTCTGTTTCGGAACAGCCCCGCAAGTTCCGACTGCACGAACGCGATCTCATCCAGGTTCGCCGACAGTGCCTGCATCACCGGATGGGCCACATCGTCCATCGCCAATTCCTTTTTCGGCTGCGTAAATGTAATTTTCTTCAAAGAATCCAGCTCTGTTACAAATGGGGACCCCAATTGCAGCTTCATTGGCTTGCGCTGCGCGGGCTGCTGTGCCTGGATGCCCATGAATGCGAGGTCGATATTTTTGCCTTCCACAAATAATGCGGCCATTACCCGCTGTAATTGCTGCAAACCGCCGCGGATCGGTACATTCGAAGCAATGGCGCTGTATGGCTTGCCTTTCAAAGTATCATCTACAAAGCCTACCAGCCCGCCCGAACCGACCTGAATGAACATCCGCACATTCTCCGCGTACAGCTTGTCGGTCAGCTCGCGGAAGCGCACCGGTTTTACGAGGTGTTCGACGCTCAGCGAGCGGATTTCATCGAACGATTCGGGATAAATATCCAGCGTCGTGGCCGACCAGAGCGGAATGGCCGTGGGTTGGAACTCCATCGTTTCCAGACCGTCCAAGATCCGGTCCAGCTTGTCCTTCACGAAGGGCGAGTGGAAGCCGGACTGGAACGGTAGCTGCTGATGGAAGATCTGATGGGTGCGTAAAATGGTAGAAAAATCCTCGACAGCCTCGATAGTACCGCAAAGAATGACCTGCTGCGGACAGTTGTCGATCGACAGATAAATGTCCTCCCGGCCTTCCAGCCACGGTTTCAACTGGTCATACCCGCAGCCAACAGCGAGGAATTTCGTATTTTTTACTTCGAAAAGCTCCGGGTTCAGCCGGGTAAGAAGTTGTAATACCGATGATTCGGAGGCTAGTCCGGATGAGCGGCCGGCAAGCCATTCGCCAAGGCTGTGGCCGGCATTCATGTCGGGTTTTACGCCCAGTTTTTTAATGGCGGAATCGAGTATCCTGCTCTTTTCGAGCAGTTTCATGGCAGTATTGAAAACCGATTGCTCCTCGCCGGTTTCGCTCGCCTCAAAGCGCGGCAGCTGGAAATAATCAGCCACGCTGTCGATTTCTCCTCCTGCCAGGCCGTCGAGGCCGGGAAAAAGGAATGCAGTTTTACCGCCGTTAGTGAGCAAAGGTTCGCTGGTATACCAGATGTCCTGTTTGTTTCGCCAGATATTGTTTTTAGTAACAATCTTAATGGCCTTGGCAATGCGCTCGGGTGTGGGTTCGAAAATCGCGACACGGTAGTTGCCGGAGCCGGTTTCTTTTTCGCCGGTTTCTAATGCCGTAAGAAGTGCCTCGTGCGTGGGACGAGCGAGCAGTAAAACTTCGTCGCGAATTCGGACGTTTGTACTGTTACTTAATACATTGTCTGCACTATCTTCCGGACATTTGTCCCAACCTTCCAGCACAACGTGCGCATTAATCCCGCCAAATCCGAATGCATTCACACCCGCATAACGCGGCAAACCCGACTGATGCCAGTCGGTAAGTTGCTTCACAGGTGCAAAACGCGTATCGGCCAATGCTTCTATGGGTTCTTCGCAATGCAGGGTAGGAGGTAGCTGGCCGTGGTACAATGCGAGTACGGTTTTAATAATCCCAGCAATACCCGCAGCGGGCATCGCATGTCCTATCATTGATTTCACAGAGCCAATCCCGGCTTTGGCGCCATCTGGCCCAAATACGGCAGCAAGCGTTTCCAGTTCCGTTTTATCACCCAGCGGCGTGCCGGTTCCGTGTGCTTCGAGGTAGCCGATCTGGTCGGTGCCGATACCGGCCATTTCCCATGCCTGGCGGATCGCTTTCACCTGCCCGTGCACGGTGGGGCTCATTACGCTTGCGCCCGCGCCGTCGCTCGATACGCCCACGCCCTGCACCACAGCATAAATGCGTTCGCCGCTGGCAATCGCGTCGGAAAGTCTTTTTAATACCACAAAACCGCAGCCTTCGCCGATAAGCAGCCCGTCGGCACGCTGGTCGAACGGCCGGATCTGCTGATTCCTGGACAATGCGCCCAGCTGGTGGAATATGCTCCAAAACGGCGCATTCTGGCAGGCGTGCACACCGCCGGCGATCATCATATCGGCCCGGCCGGAGTTGAGTTCCTGCACGGCGTGGTCGATCGCCAGTAACGAACTCGCGCAGGCGGCGTCGAGGGTATAGGCGGTACCGCCGAGGTCGAGGCGGTTGGCTACCAGCGAGGCCGTGAGGTTGGGAATGAGGCCCATCGCAGTATCGGCCGAAAACCGGCCTTTTTTCTGCTGAAATTCACTTTTTATCTTTTCAAGATCTTCGCTTTTGAGATCGGGGAGAATGCTTTGCAGCACTTCCACGATCTGCTGCCCCGTACGCACGATCTCGATCGCGCGCGTAGCGCCCGGACCGGTGTAGTTTCCCTTGCCGATGATAATACCCGTTTTGGCAAAATTGGCGCCGTTACTGAATGCGCGGGCATCAACCAGTGCTTGATGTGCGAGGCTTAATGCAAGTAACTGTTCAGGCTCGGTGCCTTCCACGGCAAGGGGTAATATGCCGAACTGGATCGGATCGAATTCGGCATAATTGTCTATAAAACCACCGCGACGGCAGTAAAACCGGTCCACCGCGACGCCGTTCTTCTCGAAGAAAAGGCTGCCCATCCGATTTTCCGGAACGGTTTCAATGGCGTCTACGCCGGTTCGGATATTTTCCCAGAAGGCGTTTAAATCGCCAGCCCCGGGGAAAATACCCGACATACCGATAATGGCAATATCTGCATTTCTTTTCATGATGGTCACAAGTTGTTCAATGCGTCGCGCTCATTATTCGGCCATGATCAGCACCTGACTTTCGGTGCCGTATTTCAGTTCATTGACAAATGTTTCCATGCCGTCGTAGAGCGGGATCAGCGGAATACCACGGCGTTCGTATTCCCTTTCGAGCGAAGGCGATACCATGCCTGTACCCTTCCAGGGCCCCCAGTTAATGGCCGTTACCTTGCCTTTTATTTTCTTTTGAAGCTCCCGGGCATATTTGTCGAGCACGCTGTTGGCGGCGGCATAGTCGGTTTGCCCGCGGCTGCCGTAAACGGAGGCCACGCTCGAAAACAGGGTCACAAACTGCACATCATCTTTCAAATGCTCCGCCAAAACGCGTAATGGCGTTACTTTGGTAGACATTACCCGCTCGAACGATTCCGGTGTTTTCTGGTGGAACAGCTTGTCTTCCAACAGTCCCGCGCCATGGATCACGCCATCGATGCGGCCATATTGGTTGTACAAACCTTCCACCACCGCGATCAGCGCCTTTTCGTCACGCAGGTCGAGGGAATGGTAAGTTACCGTCGAACCATTAGCTTCGAGTGCCGAAATGGTACCGAGGATCTGGTTCGCTTTATGGACTTCTTCCGTTTTCTTCTCAACCTCCGCCGGGGTTTTAAATGCTCCGGAGGAAATGATGCGTTTACGGATTTCTTCCTTGTTTTTTAAGCCTGCAAACGACTGATCGGCGCTTGTACGTGGGTCGGTAGAACGTCCTACGAGCACATAATTGCAGGGGTAATCTTTCGAGAAACGTACGGTCAGCTCGGCAGTAATGCCTTGTGCGCCACCGAGTGCGAGAATGACCGATTTTTTGTCCAAATGAATATCCGGATCGGTGCCCGTCGCGATTTCAGAGCGGATCAATTCCACAGTCTGTCGCTGGTTACCTTCGTAAACCACTTCGCAAGGCTCGTCGGTATGCAGGATTTCGTCTAATGTGATGCCCGCGATTTTATCCGCCGCAAGCTGTGAGGTGAAGCTCACCAACCGGCATTTGGTTTGGTCATATTCCTTATCCAGGCTTTTTAAAAGACCGGCATAGCCCTGGAAATGCCGGAGCAGCTTCACGTCGGTATCCTTATCGAGCGCGCTCTGGGTGTCCGAAACCGTGTAAATCCATTTTACTTTGCCGAAATCCAACTTCTTGATCAGCGAGAACGATTCGATGATCGTCGGTTTCAGGCGGGAAGTGAAAATGTTGAGGATGATCAGCCCATCAAAGCCTTGCAAGGGTTCTTCGGTTGAGATAATGCTCACTTCCGCACCATGCTGCTCGAAAAGGGACTTAATGGACGTCGCAACATCACCGGCATCATCGGTTACTGCGAACCGTTTGCCTTTCAGTGCCGCGGGATCGAGTACCGGAATAACCGAGGGTGTTAACCCGAAGCGGAGGCGCGATAGTTTTTCGTTCAATACTGCTTTCGGAATGGGGACGACATTCAGACTTTCCGCTTTCTGGATGGAATCCTGCGCGCCGGTCATTGCTTCCGACAACCAGTCGATCAATCCGTTCAGCGTTTTGATGGACGCCAGTTTTTCGACCAACTCTTCGCCGCGCTCCTGGTAAATCTGAATTAGCCCATCGATATTATTTTTAAGTTCACCGATGATCTCCATCCGCTTGATGGAGTCGATGCTCAGGTCGGCTTCGAGGTCCATATCCATGCCTAGCATTTCCTGTGGATAGCCTGTTTTTGCACTCACAGCTTCCAGAAGCACCGATTTAATGCGGCTTTCCGACCATTCTTCGATAATGCCGTCCTGCGTCACCGACAGTTTGCTCAACGGCACGTTTTCGGTGGAGGGAACGACGACCGTGGTTTGCTGCTGGTGTTCGGTAATCCAGTTAACCAGTAAATTCAACGTCTTGATAGCTGCCAGCTGTTCGATCACCGTCTCCTCACTTTGCTGACCAGCCTCGAAGCCGCCCAGCTGCTTGCGTAACTCGCCGATGATTTCCATGCGTTTGATGGAATCGATGCTCAGGTCGGCTTCAAGATCCATATCCATGCCAAGCATTTCCTGCGGGTAGCCTGTTTTATCACTGATTACCTGCATGACCAATGCTTTCACATCGATAACCGGCCTGGCAGTAACTGGTACAGGCGCGGCCTGAGCGGTTTTTTCAATCACAATCGGCAACGGTGACGGGGCATTGGCCGTAAGTCCTCCCGGGGCAGGCTCGTACACGTCGATATTTCGCGACGGCGGCACAGATTGTCCGAGGTAGCCCAATACCACATCACGCTGGGCCTGAATGAGGTATTTCACACTATTCAGGTATTCGTGAACAACCCGCTCGGCCTCGGTACTGCCAGCCATTGCTGCGCCAGCCGCAGTGGCACCTATCGGAACTGTCGGCTGCTGAAATGCAGCGAGTTTGAGCGGCTCGGTTACCGGCAATGCGCCGTGTGCGGGCAATTTTCCGTGCAATGGAAGCGCCATCTGGCCGTCGACGAGCCAGGTGGTGAGGCTCTTGCGGTATTGTTCCGGCTTGTCGAGATCGAGCACCCGGGCGTCGCGATCTTCGAAAAGTTTGTTAAAATCGATATTTCTGCCGGTGGCGACATAGCCAGCCAGGGTGTGCAGTAGTTGCACGATGCCCGGCTGGTCTTTGTCTTCGGTGTGGAGGCAGATTTCTTCTTTACCTATAATCGACTTGGTAAGGCCTGTAAGCACTTTCCCGGGGCCTACTTCTATAAAAATACGGGCGCCGTTTTCATACATTTGCCCCACTTCTTCCGAGAAACGCACCGGTCTCACGAGGTGGTCGGCGAGGCGTTCCTTAATGGCTTCCGGCGAAACAGGATAGGGCGCCGCGTTGGTATTCGACCACACTGTAACAGCAGGTTCATTGAACGGTACGTCGCGTAACACCTCGGTATAAAGTGCTTTCGAACCTGCCAAAAGCGGGCTGTGGAACGCACAGGCTACTTCCAGCTGGCGGAAGGATATTTTCAGGTCGGTCAGTTTTGCAGTCAGTTCTGCAATAGCGGGAGTGGTGCCTGCCAGCACCCATTGACGCGGCGAGTTGTGGTTAACCGGGTAAATATGGTTGATCTCCGACACAATGCGGGTCAGCTCATCTTCCGGGCAATTCACGGCTACCATGGCACCCTTGTCGTCGCCGATCGCGTCCAGGATCGATTTGGCGCGTTTTTCGCTGAGCGGAACGAGCTGACTGTCTTCGAATACACCTGCAAAACACAATGCAGGCAGCTCGCCGTAGCTGTGGCCGGCTACCATATCAGGTTGTATACCAAAATCTTTCAACAGTTCGGCGATCGCCAGGTCGACAATACCCAGCAGTGGTTGTGCAAGACGTGTATCTTTGATTTTCTCCTTTTGAATGCGCGCAGATTGTTCGTTGAAAACAGCATCCGGGAAGATGACCTGCTGATAGGCAGGATGTTTTTTTAACAACTTTCGCATCGCAGGGAATGCCACGAACAAATCGCGCGCCATATCCGCACGCTGGCTGCCCTGGCCAGGGAACATAAACGCTACTTTGCCAGCAATGTTTTTGGTATAGTAAATACCTTTCGCTTCTGTACCGGTTGGCGCCAGGGCCAGCTTGGCACGTGCATCGCTATGACTTTCAGCTACAATGCTAAGCTGCACGGGCTTTTCGCCGTACAAATTCAAGCTATTCGCCACATCCCGCAACGAAACCGATTCGTTCCCCAGAATATCATGGGCAGTTTTGACAAGTTGCAACGCTTCGGCAAGCGTGTCCCCACGGAATACCAGCATTTCAGCAGGCCACGCCTTTGCCGATTTACGCGGCTTTTGGGCCGACGCATTCTCGATTACGGCGTGGAAATTGGTCCCCCCAAAACCGAATGCGCTGATTCCCGCCACCCTGCGATTGTCTGTCCAAAGGGCCGGTTTGGTCTGGAACGCAAACGGGCTGGTTTCGGGATTATAGTAAGTGTTTGGCGTTTTCAGGTTAATGGTCGGCGGCTTGATACCGTGGTATACGGCCAATGCAGCCTTAATGAGGCCCGCAAGTCCGGCTGCGCATTTGGTATGGCCTATTTGCGTTTTGACCGAGCCTAAGTGCGTCTGGCTGGTCAATGCGCCGGAGGCCAGCATCATTTCGGTCAATGCACTGAGCTCGGTTTTGTCGCCTACTACGGTGCCGGTGCCGTGCGCTTCCACCAGGCCTAGTTCCGCCGGGGAGATCCCCGCCTGATCGTAGGCACGTTCCAGGGCCTTTACCTGTCCCGATTTTCGCGGGGCGGTGAGACCGAGGCTCTTACCGTCGCTCGAACCGCCCACCCCTTTGATGACCGCGTAAATGGTGTCGCCATCGCGCAATGCGTCTTCCTCGCGTTTCAGCACCACCATGGCCACACCTTCTCCCAGGGCGATACCGTCGGCTTCCGAGTCGAAAGTAGCGCAGCGCCCCTTACGGGAGAGCGCGTGGGTGCTGGAAAACATCAGGTAGTCGTTGATGCCGTTATGCAGGTCGGCGCCACCGGCGAGGACCATTTCGGAGCGGCCCAGAATCAGCTCCTGACATGCCAGGTCGATCGCCGCCAACGAGGAAGCGCAGGCCGCGTCGACGGTATAGTTGCGACCGCCCAGGTTCAGGCGGTTGGTAATGCGGCCGGAGATCACATTCGCGAGCACGCCCGGGAACGAATCCTCGGTCAGTTTGGGTAATGCGTCGTCGAGTTCCTTGGGGATTTCTCCGAAAAACTGTGTGTATAGTGAGCGGAAGCCGTAGTTGTTGGCAAGGTCGTTACCTCCTTCCGCGCCGATGATCACCGATACGTTGTCGCGGTTCGTATCCGCTCCATACCCCGCATTTTCAAGCGCCTGCTTCGCTACGAGCAAGCTCAGCAGTTGAGTAGGGTCAATAGCCGCCAGCGACTGCGGCGGAATACCGAATTCTACGGGGTCGAAATCTATTTTTGGAATAAAACCTCCCCATTTCGAATGCGATTTGCTGCCGTCGGAAACGGTAGGGTCGTAATATAGCTCCTTGTTCCAGCGGGCGTCAGGGACTTCGGTCACCCAGTCTTTGCCGGCCAGGATATTGCCCCAAAATTCTTCGATATTGCGGGCACCGGGATAAATGCAAGCCATTCCGACGATGGCAACATTCAACGCTTTTTTCTTTCTTCTCGGGACTTTTGGCAGAGACGCCTGCTCGATGTATGTATAATTTTGGGTCGCCACGTCTTCGTGCAACTCATGCATGGTCATGACTTTGTCGAGCATCGCCGCCGCCTGGCCAATCATATACATGCCGCGCCTCGTTTGCGCTTCCGGTTCAATCGCGACCAGGTTTTCACTTTGTCTCTCAATGCCCTTGGAAGCAATGCGGAGCCGGCCGACATTCAGTTTTTCGAGCTCCGCCCAGATCTCTTTTTTATCCAGTCCCGCTTCTTCCATTCGCGCCTTCTCTGCATTAAAGTCAGCTGCAAAAGGCGATTCCAGGCAGCGGGTTTCGTGCCCGGGAGCGGTTTCGAGCAGTATCGTTTCGGTATGTTCCAATGCCTGAGCCTGGAAACCCGGCAGAATGGCGCCGGTAGCCACGGCCTCGTGGGTGTAGAGATAAGCGGTGCCCATCAAAACACCTACTTTAACGCCCCGGGCGGCCAATGGTGCCGCTATTACTGAAATCATCGCCGCTGAAAACGCGTCGTGGATTCCCCCGGCGAAAAACACTTCGAGCTGCTCGGTCTGTTCTTCCTGCAAAAGCCGGTTGATCTGCTTTTCCCAAAGTACAAAGCTGGAAAGCGGCCCTACGTGGCCACCGCATTCCCGGCCTTCGAAAATGAATCGTTTGGCCCCTTCTTTCAGGAACATATCGAGCAGTGGCGCCGACGGAACATGAAGGAATGTCTTGATACCCAGCTTTTCCAATGGTTTGGCCTGCGATGGACGGCCGCCTGCGATGAGTACCACCGGTGGTTTCTCCTCGGTAATGTAGGCAAGTTGTTCCTCGCGCAGATCGGCGTCTGCAAAGCCGAGAATACCAACGCCCCATGGCTTGTCGCCTGCCAGCTCACGTGTTTCACGGATCAGGTTGCGGGCCTTTTCGCCTTTCAGGAGTGATAATGCTACAAAAGGCAGTGCGCCGGCCTCGGCGACGGCTGCCGCAAATGCGGGTACATCGCTGACGCGCGTCATAGGGCCCTGTGCAATAGGGTAGTGTGTGCCGAGTGCCTGCGCGAGCGCATTGTGCGCTGCGAGCGGGTTAAGATGTTTGGCTTGCCGCAAATGGCCGTGCATGGCCTCCTTGAAGGCAAATACGAGCCGCGAAAGTTTTTTATATTGTTTAACAAGATCCGTACCGATGGCAATATCCTGCCCGAGAGGGAGGTACCCCTTGTCAAGATCGGGTGTGTGTAATAGCGGTTGCAGGTCCTCGCGTGTGGGTTGTGCGGGCAATGGGGGCGAATTGGGCCGTACGAGCACACGGAAACCGTCGATTACGCGGGTTTCGTTGCCGTTCAGCTTTTCGCTGATGGCTTTCAGTGAAGCCGGAGCAGCGCATTCGGCAAATGACAGCAGCTGGCTGTCGAGTACGACACCGCGTCCGCCGAGAGCTGTTACCGCAGCGGCATTGTGGACGCCGATCCCGCCTTGCACCCATACCGGAATGCCGCTAACCTCCTTCATTATACGTTGAAAGAGGATGAAGGAAGAGTCGTTGCTAACCAGGCCAGCCCCCTCATTGCCTTTGGCGATGAGGCCTGTTGCACCTGACGCTTTCGCCTGCCGTGCTTCGTCCACGCTGCGGACCTGATAGATGATTTGAAGAGAATATGACGGGCTAGGAAAAGTCAGACCATATGGTAGTATTGCTAAGGTTACTTGTTCTGGTAAATGGATGTTCAGGAGGGTGTTGTCGGAGTAGCATACGCCAAAGGGCTTTTTACTTTTGGCAGCCATTTTTTTCAACGCTTTCGTAGCGATTTGTTGATCCCTTCCGAGGTGGATTACCGGGAAGGCGCCTGCTTCTGACAGTGCCAGCGCCAGGCCTGTATCCGGTCGCTCCATCGGGCTAATGCCGATCATTTCCAGGTTTTTCATAACGTAGTTCTTTTTAGTAAATCTGTATTAATCGGCTCATTTTGAGGATGATGAATGGAAGGGTCGGGAGAATAACGGATGGTCTTAACTGATATCGTCCGGTTCATGGCGAAAGATACATATTTTATAATTCGAGAAATTACTTCTATTGGCAAATTGAAATCTTACTACAAGAAATTGCCACATGTGTGGTATTTATTTGTGAAATAATTTCAACATTTCGACTATACTGGATTGCATGCCCGTAAATACTGAAGGCCGCCCCGCTGAATGTATCCAGCGATGGCGGCCTTTGGTGCTTAATCTCTTCGGTAATCTCCGATCTACCAGTCCCGTTTAAGACCGGTCATGTAGAGATCGTACCCTCCTTTGCCCCCCGGGCGGTTGGAGGAGAAGAGCATCAGCGGGTAATTGAAATTCGGCAAGCTGGGGAGAATAGGACGGTACTCATTATGCGAAGAATTGATCCGAGGTCCTGCGTTGATCGGTGTGGACCATTTGCCGTTTTTGTATTCGGAATAGTAGATGTCTTCGCTTCCCTGCCCTCCGGGCCGGTCGGACACGAATACCATCATGTCTTGCTGGATGTAAGGACATTTGTCGTTGTAGGGGCCCGAAAGTTCCTCGACTTTTCTTAGCTCGTATTTTGGCGGTGCTACAATGCTTTCAATGGTAATTTTCTCTGTTTCCTTGCGTGGGATTTTTACCTCGTAGATATCGAAGTTGCCATCGCGATCGGAACAAAAATAGATACGATCGCCTGTCCAGGAAAAGGAAGGGTAGGCGTCGTTCGCGGGAGAATTCAGGTATCTGACAGGCTCGGGGGCCGAAGTGCCACGCCTGGTATATTTGATATCCATTTTACCGGAGGAATCGTCGGCATAGAAAAGGAACAGGTCATCCTCCGTGCCATAATTAATCAAATCGTCCCGGAGCGAGAGGAACTTCGGGCCATACACATTGAAATTACCGTTTGCTTTGCCGACCAGTTGTTGTGCACTGTTATAGATGTCACCTGAAAAATAACCTCCCGTCTGCTTTCGGCCTTTTTTCAGACTTAGGTGCTTGTCATAATCCATATAGGCATGCATATGCACCAGATTCAGCACATCTTTTTTCTCCCGTCTCGACGAAAACACAAGCTCCAAATCTCCGTGACGATTGTTGGGGAGGTCCGAATTGTAATCGTCATACTCCGAATTGATCTCTTCCAGGTTAACGACGTCGGAAAGAAACTTACCATCTTTTTTGTCTGGGTCCATGCCAGGAGGCCAGCAGCTGAATACCAGAAAGAGGGAAATTACAGGCAGGAGCTTTCTCATATCCGAAGCGTTTTAAGTTTGTATCCCCAGTGACACAAAGTGGCTCCGAAACGTTGCGATGAAACTACTTTGGCAGGGTATCGCAATAAGTAAGCAGCCGGATCAAATCCTGCTCCTTACCGAAGTCGGCCGGGTTTGTTCTCAGGTATTGATCGATCGCCTTTTTGTGTGCAGGGTAGAGCTTCTTGAGGCTTCCGGCGGTGGGGATGTAGAAGCGGTTATTGTTGTCGATCAGGTAATAGGCTGTCCGGTGGGAGAATACGCCTGCCGCATCGGGATTGAGTTTCTTGGACGCGGCGGCCTGATCGCTGGAATACGAGCGGTAGGTTGTGACGGAGGATGCTGTATAGGAAATACCGTAGGGCCCGCCTTTTTCGGTGCCGATCCTGGCCAGTACCTCACGTTTGCCCAGGCTGGCGCGGTTGAAGGTGCCGACAACCTCGCAGTATCCGAAACGCTTGTCGAACCGGTAGGATTTATCGCCGATCGTGATGTTTTTCAGGATCGCCTTATCGATGATTTCCAGGGTATCCAGCTTGGCATCCACAAAAAGCACATGGCCGCCGATATAGTTGTAATTGAAACGTGCCTGAGACGTGCGTCCATCGACAAAATCTGCCTTGCCTGTCGTGAATTGGCCGAACTGGTACCGGTCGGCATAGGGAATTACCTTGTCGGGATATTCGCCCGCTTTAACCTTAAATACCTTAGGTTGCTGCGCATGCGCTAAATACGGGCAGATTGCCAGTACTATGAACAGGATCCGGGCTATTGTGTTTTCCATAGGAGAGCTTTGAATTATCATCTCAAAAAGCAAAACTGGCGGTAATCTACGCACCCGTGGAGCTTTTAATATTCTTTAGGTAAAACTGATGAACGCCAGGTAGGCAATGATGATCACGGGAAACCCGCTTATCGTGAGCGCCCAGCCGGAATGTCCCGCCCCGAGCAGGAACCAGGCACCGGCGATACACGCCACAAGCGCCAGTATCGGGAGAAATACCATGCCCTTCCCCGCTGAATCCTGTCCGCTGCTGAAAAGGGAAAAAAAGAGAAACAGCGCCGCGGTGGCGTCAATAAGCATACATCCGTAAATAATTGTCTTCATAAGCAATAGGGTTAATCTTTCAGTTCTATCCAGACCGGCGCGTGATCGCTGGTCTTTTCCCAGCCGCGCACTTGTTTGTCGACCCCCGCTCCTACGAGCCTTGGCGCCAGTTGCGGGCTGAGCAGGAAATGGTCGATGCGCAAGCCGGCATTGCGTGCGAATGCATTGCGGAAGTAATCCCAAAAAGTGTAGATCTTTTCATTGGGATACAATGTGCGGAGCGCGTCGGTCCAGCCCTGTGCGGTCAGTTTCGCGAAGGCTGCACGGGTTTCGGGCCGGAAGAGCGCGTCTTCGACCCAGCTTTCGGGTTTGTACACGTCGAGTTCAGTCGGCATTACATTGAAATCACCGGTGAGCAGCACAGGCTTTTCTGCCGCCAGGAGTCCTTCCGCGTGCGTGATGAGGCGGTCGAACCAGCTAAGTTTGTAGTCAAACTTAGGCCCCGGGGCCGGATTGCCGTTGGGGAGGTACAAGCCGCCGACGGTCAAACCGCCGATTTCGGCTTCAATGTAGCGGCTGTGGGTGTCGTCCGGATCTCCGGGCAGCCCGCGGCGGATTTCGCGGGGAAGGTCGCCGCGCGAAAGTATGGCGACGCCGTTCCAGCTCTTTTGCCCGTGCCAAATGGCCTTGTAGCCGGCGTCAAGGATTGCCTGTTCGGGGAATTTCTCCTGCGGGGCCTTTAATTCCTGCAAACAAACGATATCCGGCGCGGTTTCGTCCAGCCAGCGGAGCAGGACGGGCAGGCGGCCATTAACACCATTCACATTATAAGTCGCTATTTTCATTTTTTTCGGGTAGTTAACGTGACAATGGAAGGGTGATAACAAATGTCGTGCCCTTTCCCGGGTTAGCTTCCGCTTTGATGATGCCTTTGTGGTTGCGAACGATTTTACGGCAGTAGGCTAGCCCTACGCCTTCTCCTTGTCTGAAAGAGCCGGTCGGCAGACGGGCAAATATGTCGAACACTTTTTCGAGTTGGGAATCACCGATCCCGATACCATTGTCCTCCACGCTGATCTCCGCGTAAGCCATTTGAAGGGGCTCCGGCAGCAGATCGTCTATTTCGTGCAGTGCCAGCTCGCGGCTGGAAATCCGGATACGTGGCGGCTCGTCGTGCCCGCAAAACTTGACGGCATTGTCCAGCAGTTGGAAAAAAAGCTGTTCCATTTGGTGGGGTACGGCCATTATCGACGGCAGCCGGTCGGTTTCGACGGTGATATTCCGGCGTTCGATCTGCGGCTGCAGTTGTGTGGTAACGTCTGCCACGACGTGGTCCAGGCACACACTGGTAAGTGCGTCGCTGTCTTTCAGTCCCGAGAAGTCGGACAAGTCCTTGATCATCATCGAGAACTGTTGCGCGCTACTGCGGATGTTCACGGCGAGTTCCCTGGCCTTTTCAATCTCGTAGCGATCGGTAGCATTGACCAGCATATCGCTGAAAGTCCGCAGCTTCCGGAGCGGTTCCTGCAAATTATGGCTCGAAATATGACGATACTGCCTGGTTTCGTCGTTCGGAACAAGCAATTGAGTGGCCAGGTCGTGCATGGCTGCACGGGTGCGCTCCATGAGCTGGATGCTGTCGAGGTGAAATGCAAGCAGCTCCGCGAAAAGATGGAACATCCCGATCACGCGCGGGTTCTGCAACTGGTTGGGTTTCGGATCGATGGCAAATAGTGTTCCGAAAAACGCTCCGCTTTTCAAGGTGATAGGTAGGGAAATATAGCTTTTAAAACCATATATCCTGGGGGTGGGGTGTCCGCTGTAAAATTCGTTTTCGTCCACATGGTCGATCACGACGGCCTGGCCGCTGCCGCGGATTTCGTTGCAGATGGTGGTGCCGATTTCCAGTTCTTCACCCACGCTAAGCCCAAATCCGATTTCGTCTTGCACGCTGCATGCGATCCAGCGGTCTTCCGTGACGCGCGCCACAGCTGCGAAACCCATGCCCGTTGAGCGACAGATTACCTCTAATACGGTTTGAACGATAGGTATTTGTTTTACCTTTTCAACGTCGGCAAATAAAAAGTCGTCCGGTTGTACCATTTTTTAAGTGCGGAAAGCAGGTGGATTAGTAAATTTAGGTGCCGGGTTCCGGATAACCTAGACTTCCTCTGCATGAAAATCTTCTTCTTGTCACTGCTTATCGCGATCGCTGCCTATCTGATCGCTGCTGTGGGTGGTTATTTTTTGATTACAAAATTATCTTCCAACTCCCACGACAAGTCGATGGAGGCGACCATGACGGCCGCCTTTGTTTTGGGACCTATTGCCGCAATTATCGCATTCATTGCGGCGTACCTGACGCTACGGGCAAATTGAGGCGTTTAGCAAGCTTTACCAGATCGTCGGGTGGTGTTTTACCCCAAGAATGGTGATTTTTGATTTGGTATCCCACCGAACTGGCGATGGTTGAACCACCTGGGGTTTGGTAATGAATATCGGCCCCGGCTTCGATGAGCATATCGCAGATCATCCATAGTTCCAAATCGGCCGCCGTCAGCAGGATCGACGATTCCAGCGTCAGCTCGTCGGCCTTAGGGATTTTCGCATTAGGATCGGCCCCGTGTTCCAGCAGCATCCGTACCCGTTCGGCCTTTTGCAGCCTGGCTGGTTCTGAGTTTTCACCGCATACGACATCGAACAAAAGAGGTATCCCTTTGCCGGCCGTGCGCGCATTGGCGTCGGCGCCGTTTTCCAGGAACCATTTCAGCAGGGCGGGGGAGTAGCCGCGTACCAGGAAATGGGTAGGCGTATGCGCGGGGTCGCCATTGTCAATTTTCGCGCCATTCTTTAAAAGCACTTCCAAACAGGCGATCAGGCGCACGGTGTCGGCTTCGAGTCCCTGCATTGCCGCAAAGTCTAGCAACGTGACCTGCTCGCGGGCCGTCTGGTTCAGGGTGGGTATCGGTTGTTTCAGGTCTTCGGCGAGCTGTTCCGCGTCGAGCGCCACGATGGACATCGCCAGTTTCCTGCGCTGGTCATCTTTGAAATAGTAGGAACCATCGGCTAATTCCGCGCTCTCGCGTGCCCAGGTGGCGGTCTTCCATTTTCCGATGATGGGCGACGTGATCAGCATAAGCAACGCTGTTACGGGCGGGGTAACGCATAGGACGAGAACTGCAATGCGGGTAAATTGAAATGGAAGAAGGTTGATAGCCGCCAGGATACCCAGCGGAATAAAAAGCAAGACGATATACGCGGTGGCCAGCCGGTCGTCTGTCGAGCCGGAGCGGCTAAACAAAAGCAACCCAATGAGAAAGGCGGTATAGAGGCCAAGAAGACACCAGTTCGCGAGTGTGATTGTTTTCATGCCGCGAAATTAGCCATACCCCGTCAGTCATAGCGATTTGTAAATCAGCTATTTATTTAGTGGTAAGGTGCTTTTTTAATGTGCGGCAATAAATTCGTCGAGCAATGACTTTACGGGATGGTAGTAGATTTCGGCGCGACGACTCGGGCGGATGTCCCAGCCACGGTCGTAGTTGACGATACATGCGCCAATGAAGTTGTTTGTAGTTTTTCGAACTACCGGGTCCCAGATCGACAGTTTGGAAATACGCCCCTTTTCCATGGCTGTTTTGGCAGGTGTTTTAAGGATGAGCGCCGAAAACTCGTATTGGTTCACGGTTCCCGAAAGCCACACCGCACCTTCGATCTGTGGGTCGTTGCTTTGGTCTTTTACCTTCGTGCGGATTTGCACCTGGCTCTTGGCAGGCACTTCCGTCTTTTTGCTTTTCAGATAGGCATCGATGGCACGCATAGCATGCTCCGCCGGGTCGATGCCGTCGAACTCACTGAGTTCGTATAATCTTTTGATTTGAAAGTCAGTAAGTTGTATGTGTTTCCGATAAACTTTTTGCTTCACCATATCCCTTCTAAGTAGCACTCATTCAAACATACACAGCTTCCGGGATGGATTCAACGGCTTGGATGCTTTTTGTGCATTAGGGATAGAAATTTGGATTTATACCGATTCTTGATAAGCAATCGATGTACCAGAAGCCGCACGCGGCCGGTTTCAAAACAATGCAAATGCGAGAAAAAGTGTCAGCTTACTGTATTTGAATAGTGCAATAAATGCTTCGATTATTTTTCAATTTTTTACTAAAAGCAAATAATCGAAAATGTGTCGAATTTACACTAACTTGATGCGAAGTAGAACTTGTACTACCCAATGCAATCGTTCCCGGTATCGTGTGCAGAAATAAATCCCGTAAAATGTTTGGGGGAATCGAAGGGGTCAAATAGACTTGATCGTGGTTTCAATTGGACTTTATCAATGAAAACCGGCGAATATCTTGAAATAGTTATATTCTAAATGACTCAATTACATGAGAAAACCACTTCTACTCATCTTTACCCTGCTGCTGGCGGCTTTGGCTGTGCAGGCGCAGAACCGCGTACTGAAAGGGGTTGTGATCGATGGCGTTTCGAAGGAACCGATGCCAGGGGTTTCGATCCTTATCTCGGGAACCAATTCGGGAACAGCTACCGATGTCGAGGGGAAATTTACATTGAATGTGCCGGAAAGCGGCGCTAACGTGATTATCAGCTACGTCGGGTTTGTGAAACAGACGATCGACGTGGCCAACCGGGGTTCGCTCACGGTGGTGCTCGAACCGGATGTGAAAGCACTCGAAGATGTGGTGGTGGTAGGTTATGGCGAGCAGAAGCGCTCGCACCTCACCGGCGCGGTCGCGACGGTACGAATGAAGGACGTGGAGGAGCTGCCCGTGGGCGATATCTCTTCCGCATTGGTGGGCAAGCTGCCGGGAGTCAACGTTTCGGGCGGTACGGCGCGTCCGGGCACGCCTGCCTCGATCGTGATCCGTAACCCTACAAAAGCCTCGAAAGACGGCGGAAGCAACTCCCCACTTTATATTATCGATGACGTGATCCGTTCGGAAGCGGATTTCCAGCTGCTGGATGCCTCCGAAATTGAAAATCTCTCGATCCTGAAAGATGGCGCGGCGGCGGTGTACGGTGCACGGGCGGCATTAGGGGTAGTGGTCGTGCGTACGAAACGCGGAAAAGCAGGCAAGCCAACCGTAAGCTACACGACGACGGTGGGCGTTTCCGATGCTTCCTATAAATCCAAAATGATGAACGGCTTTCAGCATGCGACCTATCTGAACGACTTCAACCGAAGCCGCGGCCTCGCAGCCAACGACCCGGAATATTATTCAGCCGACGAACTCGAATATTTCAAAAACAACAACAATAACTGGTTCGATATGGCTTGGAAGCCGTCGTTCAACACCCGCCATGCGGTGAATATCAGCGGCGGTACCGAGCGCGCGACCTTCTTCGCTGGGGCAACCTATTTCGCTCAGAATGGTAATGTCGATAATATCAGCTACAAAAAATGGAATTTCCGCGCGAGCACGGATGTGAACGTGACGAAGCATATTAAAGTAGGACTGGGCGTAAGCGGTAACCTGTCCGACAACAAGCTGTTTTACCTGAAACAAGGCGGGGAGAATGTCGAAAAGGATGTGACTAACCTGCTTAATACACCGCAGTTCATCCCACCTTACGTCGACGGCCTACCGGTATTGCTGCCGGGCGGATCGGGGGCAACAGGCTTCCATTTCTTCGAGGCACAAAAACTGAACAACTACACCCGCGCCCGGAATGTGGTGCTGAATGTCAATGCTTATCTGGAATACAATGTACCGTTCATCCGCGGCCTGAAACTCCGCACGGTGTACAACAAGAATCTGGGCAACGACTGGGGCAAGCAGTTTGGGACCTATTATAAAACTTACGGCTTCTCGATGCTCGGAGAAAACAAGCACATTTACGGCGGCACGCCCAATGCGCCAACCCGCCTCAACAACGGCGACCGCCTGCGCTTCAACCCTGGCTACACCGACGGTTACCAGCTGAATTTCAACCTGAGTTACGCCCGTGATTTCGGACGGCATTCGGTGAGTGCGCTGGCGCTGGTCGAGCAATCGGAAATTTACACTGAAAGCATTGCCACGATGAAGGAAGGCATCTTTGAAGGCGGCAACGATTACCTGATGTCGGCATTTGGTGCGAAAGATATTGGCCCGAATGCGGCCAACGAAAGCGGTATTCTTTCTTATGTAGGCCGCCTGAACTACTCCTTCGCCGACCGCTACCTGTTCGAAGTTTCCTTCCGCCGCGATGCTTCCACGAAGTTTGCTCCGGAATACCGCTGGGGTACATTCCCGCAGCTTTCGGCTGGTTGGGTGATGTCCGAAGAACGGTTTTTTCGCGAAAAATTACCTTTCATCAACAACCTGAAACTGCGCGGGTCCATCGGCTTCCTGGGCGGCGACCGCACGGCGGCCTGGCAATGGCTTCAACGCTACACGCCGCAGGCTTCAAATGGCGCGGTGTTTGGCGGCAACAGCGACCGCACGGTGGGTATCAAACTCGAAAAGTTGCCCAACTACTACGGGCGCTGGGACGATGTGACGAAAAAGAATGTGGGTATCGACGCATCGTTCCTGAACAACCGGCTGTCGACGACCATCGATGCTTACCACGACCATGGTTACAATTTACTCACGACGCTCACCTCGTCCGTACCGCTTACGATCGGTTCGGTGATGCCGGCCGAGAACTTTGAAACGGTGAACTCGTTCGGCCTCGAATTTGCAACCGGTTGGAGCGACCGCATCGGCAAGAACATCGATTACAACATCGGCGCATTCCTCGCTTGGAGCGATAACAAGAACGTTCTCGTGGACGTGGCCACTACCAACCGCGGCAGCTGGCAGGATCCCACGGGCCGGTCGAGCGACCGCGGCTTGCAGGGCTATCGCTACCTGGGCATGTTCCGTTCGCAGGAAGATGTGGACCGTTTCCTTGAAAAGAACCCGGATTACACCATTATGGGTTACGCTCCGAAGCCGGGGATGCTCTACTACCAGGATATCCGCGGCCCGCGCCAGACCGACGGCAGTTACGCCGCACCGGATGGCAAGATCACCGAGGATGACCAGGAATATCTGACCAAAAAGGAGAATAACCACTACACGTTCGGTCTGTCGTTCGGTTTCGGTTTCAAAGGGTTTAAGGTGGATGTGGTAACGGCCGGTTCGTTCGGCGGGCAAGGCCTCGTAGATGGCGACGCGCGCAAAAAAGCCGCGAAGGACGTATCCCGCCCCGTTTTCTGGGCCGACCATTACACACCGGAAAATCCGAATGCGAAATATCCCGATCCATACTGGGAAGAAACCTACTCGATGGTGTCGTCATTCTGGTTCCGCAATGCATTTGCGTTCAATATGCGCAGCCTGAATGTGTCGTACCAGCTAAGCCAGAATGTCGCCAAAAAGTTGGGAATCAGTTCAGCAAAAATTATTGGTGTGGGCTTAAACCCGGTCACCTTCTTCAACCCGTACGACTACAAGGCTGCCTCGGGCTCCTATAATGTGTACCCGCAGATGCGCACGTGGTCATTGGGATTAAACCTTACACTCTAAAAATCGGTACAGCGATGAAAAAGCATTGGATAATAGCAGGATTTCTCGGCTTTGCATTGACAAGCTGTGAAAATATACTCGACAAAACCGACCTTTCCGCATTCAACGAGGAGCAGGTTTTTAACGACACCCTGCTGGCAAAGGGTTATGTGGATTATGTTTATGACCAGAACCTGCCTACTTGGCCCACGGGCGATTTCCTGAAATGTACCGACGAGATAGGAGGTGAAAGCCGGTTTTTCGAAGGCACCGTGCAGGTCAATACCGTACAGGATTTCGGGATAGGCGTGAATGCGACGAACAACTATGGTAAGCTCCGTTCAATCAACCAGTTTCTGGCCAAGTTGCCGACTGGCAGTTTGAGTGAGGATGCCCGGAAGCGCCTGATGGGGCAGGTAACGTTCATTCGCGCTTTCCGCTACTGGGACCTTGTGCAGCTTTACGGTGGTGTGCCCATGGTGCTCGAACCGCTCGAAGGGGTAGGTGAGGAGGCCAAGGAAGAAGCGGCCATTCCGCGCAGCAGTACTTCCGAGAGCATTGCGCTCATCGTGAAGGACCTCGATTACAGCATTTCCACCCTGCCCGGTCGTTGGGGCAACACCAACGATTGGGGCCGCATTACGAGCGGTGCCGCGGCGGGTTTCAAAGGCCGCATTCTCCTGCATTACGCAAGTCCGCAACACAACCCAGGCGAGCTGGCAGAGCGCTGGCAGGCGGCATATGACGCCAACAAAAAAGCCATCGAATTGCTTACTGCAAATGGCTTCAAGCTGCATAACAGTTTCAGCGATCTGTGGTTCCAGGAGGTGAATAACCCCGAAGCGGTTTGGGTTACCTGCTACAATAACAAGGTGGGTGATCAGATCAACAAGAATATGACCTGGGACAACAATACACGGCCATCTTACCTCGGTACCGCGGGCGGTTCCAACCAGCCTACCTGGGAAATCGTGCAGACATTTCCGATGAAGAATGGCAGGAATATCGATGAAAAAGGCTCCGGCTACGACCCACAGCTTTTCTATAAAAACCGCGATCCGCGTTTCAACCAGACCATCGCATTCAATGGCGCTACCTGGGCGATCAACGGCAACCCGAACTACCGGTTGTGGACCTATTTTGTAAACAATAAAACCGTTGAGCAAAAAGCCACTTCTACCGGTTTCTATGTCCGCAAAGCCATCGACCCGAACCTCGCACCAGGCGCAGTGGCCAATGCCGGCACCGACTGGATCGAAATGCGTTATGCCGAGGTAATGCTCAATTTGGCGGAAGCTGCCTGCGGCGTGAATAAACTCGACGAGGCGTATACCCAACTGACCGAGCTTCGCAAGCGTGCCGGTATCGACCCAGGGGCGGATGGTTATTATGGTTTGAACCCTAAAATGACCCGTGCGGAAATGTTTGAAGCTATTTTGCACGAGCGGCAGGTGGAGCTCGCGTTCGAGGGCAAGCGCTTTTACGACCTGCGCCGCTGGAAGAAATTTGAAACCCTGCTGAACGGCAAAAGCCGCAACGGGGTGACCATTAACCTGAAATCATCTGCTCCCGAAGATTTCGCAGCACGCCGCGACGGTATGAACCTCGACTCTGTTTACAAAAACTACCTGGAAATCGTGCCTAAAAAGCTGGATACCAAATACCTCGTTAACTGGAAACCGGAGTACTATTTCTTCGCCATCCCGCAGCAGGCATTGACCAACAACCCACGGCTCGAACAGAATATCGGCTGGCCATCGGGGACGTTTGATCCTTTGAAATAGGTGGGCATTTCGCAATACCCTTCGACCGCCCGGCGGTCGAAGACAGTCCGTACCGCGACAACGTGCATCCGATAATATCTACTAATCCATAGACCTAAAACGTACAAATGAATCCTATCCCCAAACATTCACTCCAACTGGCATTAGCAGGCATGCTTCTTGGCACAGCCGTCTTTGCGCAGTACCCGAAAATCCCAGCAGCCGCCAAAAAAACGAGCGATTCGCTCCTGGCGGAGGCCGAGCGCAAGTCGGAGATTGCGTGGCAGAAGGCATTGCCGATCATTGAAGCCGAGGCGAAAAAGGGTAAGCCTTATATTCCCTGGGCGGCACGTCCGGTGGATCTGCCGCAGTCCGACATTCCGGCGTTTCCGGGTGCTGAGGGCGGTGGTGCATTCAGTTTTGGTGGTCGCGGAGGGCAGGTTTACGTTGTGAAAAGCCTTGCCGACAGTGGTCCGGGGACGCTGCGTGACGCCTGCGAAAAAGGCGGAGCGCGCATTATCGTGTTCAATGTGGCGGGTATTATCCGTTTGAAAACGCCGCTCATTATCCGCGCGCCGTACATTACCATTGCGGGGCAAACCGCGCCGGGCGATGGGGTTTGTGTGGCGGGCGAAAGCGTGTGGATCAATACCCACGATGTCGTGATCCGGCATATGCGTTTCCGCCGTGGGGAGACATTCGTTGGCCGCCGCGACGATTCCATCGGCGGTAACCCGATCGGCAACATCATGATCGACCACGTGTCGGCAAGCTGGGGATTGGACGAGAATATGTCGATGTACCGGCATATGTACAACGACAGCACCGGTGCGCAGGAACAAAAGTTGCCGACTGTCAACATCACCATTCAGAACTCCATTTTTTCCGAAACGCTCGATACCTGGAACCACGCATTCGGGAGTACGTTGGGTGGCGAGAACTGCACGTTCATGCGTAACCTTTGGGCCAATAATGCGGGCCGTAACCCGTCGATCGGCTGGTTCGGTATATTCAATTTTGTAAACAATGTCGTCTTCAACTGGGTGCACCGCTCCATTGACGGCGGCGACTACCGCGCGATGTATAATATTGTGAACAACTACTTCAAGCCCGGTCCCGAAACGCCGAAAGACTCGCCGATCGGTTACCGGATCCTGAAACCGGAAGCGGGCCGCAGCAAGTTGAAATACCAGGTTTACGGCCGTGCTTATGTGAATGGAAACATCATGGAAGGCTACGACAAAGTCACGAAAAACAACTGGGATGGCGGCGTACAGGTGGAAGACCATGCCGATGCGGGTAAATACACAGACAACATCAGATGGCACGAGCCGCTTCCGATGCCGCAGTTCCCGATCATGAGCGCGAAAGAATCGTTCGATTACGTGATCGCGAATGCAGGCGCCACGCTCCCGCGCCGCGATCCCGTGGATGCGCGCGTGACGACACAGGTACGTACAGGGAAGATCAATCCGCTGGATAATGTAAAATTGCCGGAGAAGCAGTTTGAGCACCGCCGCCTGCCGATCGATTCGTACAAAAACGGCATTATCACCGACATTTCACAGGTAGGAGGTTACCCCGAGTATAAAGGAACGCCTTACCCGGATTCGGACGACGACGGCATGCCCAACGACTGGGAAGTTAAATACGGCCTGAACCCGAAAGACCCGTCGGATGCCCGCAAGGACATGAGCGGAGATGGGTATTCCAACATCGAGAAGTTCATCAACGGCATCGATCCGAAGAAGAAAATGGATTGGAAAAACCCTAAAAACAACCATGATACCCTGGCTTCGCTGAAAAGTGCGCCGGGCCAAAAATAAGTATTGCTTTGGACAGACTGAGATACTTGGTTAAGGTGATGAAATTCGATACGATCCTGTCGCTGACAGGATTGTATTTTCTTTTGGTACCCATGGCATTTGGGCAAAAGAAGTCGAAAACGCCTTCGCCGGTCACATTGGCCGAAGACGGCCGGCTTGCCTATGCGCCCGATTCGCTCGGCAACCGCATTGTCGATTTCTCGTATGCGGGCTTCATGGCGGGAGCGCAGGCGATCCCGGACGCCCCCATACGCGTGACTGTGCCTGCCCGAGAGGGTGACGCCACAGCACGCATTCAGGCGGCGATCGACTACGTGGGCAGCTTGCCGTTGGATGCGAACGGGTTGCGGGGCGCGGTGTTGCTCGGGCGCGGAACGCATCGGATTTTATCTGGTATTGTCGTGAAGAAGTCAGGTGTGGTCATTCGCGGGGTCGGAATGGGAGAGCATGGAACAGTACTGCTCGGGGATGGGCGTACGCGGGAGACGGTGATTCGGGTTTTAGGGAATAATGATGTGGTATTTAAACCTAAACTGCGTGTTTCTGACCATTATGTGCCCGTGAGTGCGCTAAGTTTTGAGATTGAAAACGCAAGCTCATTAAAAATTGGTGACCGCATTCGTGTTTTGCGGCCCTCTACCGCCGAATGGATCAGAAGTCTGAAAATGGAAGAATTCGGTGGCGAAACAGGCTGGCTAGGCTGGAAACCGGGGCAGCGCGATATGAGCTGGGACCGGACGGTAACCGGTGTTTCGGGCAGGAAAGTTACCATCGATGCGCCCATTACGACTGCACTGGACGCCCAAATTGGCGGTGGTTTTGTAGTGCCTTATCAATGGGCAGGACGTATTGATCATGTTGGGATTGAAAACATCCGTATTGAATCTACATTTGATCCCCAAAACTTAAAAGACGAGAACCATCGCTGGATGGGAATTACTTTCGAAAATTCGGAAAATGCGTGGGTAAGGCAGGTTACCTTCCGGCATTTGGCGGGATCGGCGGTGGCGGTTTATGAATCGGCTTCGAAGGTTACCGTGGAGGATTGCAAGTCGCTGGAGCCGATTTCGGAGATTGCCGGGCAGCGGCGGAATACCTTTTTTACACAAGGCGGGCAGACGCTTTTCCAGCGTTGCTACGCCGAAAATGGCTTGCATGATTTCGCGACCGGCTACATTGCCCCCGGCCCGAATGCATTCGTGCAATGCGAATCCCGGTTATCGAACGGTTTCAGCGGGGCCATTGACAGCTGGGCTTCCGGTGTGTTGTTTGATATCGTGAATGTGGATGGGAATGCATTGAGTTTTAAAAACAGAGGCCAGGACGGTCAGGGTGCCGGTTGGACGGCCGCTAATTCGGTATTCTGGCAATGCTCGGCTTCTCGGATCGAGAATTTCGTACCGCCGGGGACGCAAAACTTTGCATTCGGGGCGTGGGCGGCTTTTGCAGGAGATGGTTTTTGGGAGAATGTAAATGAGCACATTCAGCCACGCAGCCTCTATTATGCACAACTGGCAGAGCGCCTTGGAAAGCAGGTTTTGGCCAGATCTTTTCTCCTGCCGAAGGAAACGGAAGCATCCAGTAGCCCCAGCCTCGACCAGGCCGCTGCATTGGTCGCAGGTTCGCATCGGTCCGCTGTTTTATTGACAGATTGGATCGATCAATCTGCGCAGCGCAACCCTATGACAGTGGCCGTTTCCCCGGAGGGCTCCTCCGTGGGTTTCCCGGTCAAATCGATTGATGAAATTGGTTTAGTAAAAACAGAAAACACTAACACACTACCCGCATTAAGCATTCGAAACGGACGACTCGTACGCGGAAATGAGCTGGTGACCGGTGCGCGCCACGAAGTTCCCTGGTGGCGGGGCAGCATACGCCCACACGATGTGAATGCTGCCAAACCGCACATTACCCGCTATGTGCCCGGCCGCGTGGGTAAAGGTTGGACCGATGATTTGTCGGAAATGACCGATTCGCTGCAAAAGCAGCACATTACCGTCGTGGATCATAATTACGGCCTCTGGTACGACCGCCGCCGCGACGATCACGAGCGCATTCGCCGCATGGATGGCGAAACCTGGGCCCCATTCTATGAACAGCCATTTGCCCGAAGCGGGAAGGATGCCGCCTGGGATGATCTGAGCAAATACGATTTACAGCATTATAATGAATGGTACTGGAACCGCCTGCGCGAGTTTGTAAGGTTGGCGGACCAGAAGGGACTTTTGTTGTACCACCAAAACTATTTCCAGCACAATATCCTCGAAGCCGGTGCGCATTACGCGGATTTCCCGTGGCGGACTGCGAATAACATCAACCAGACAGGCTTTCCCGAACCACCACCTTATGCGGGCGACAAGCGCATTTTCATCGCCGATCAGTTTTACGATGTCAGCAATGCGGAGCGGAAAGCATTGCACCGGGCCTACATCCGGCAATGCCTGGACAATTTCGTAGATCAGAGCGGTGTGATCCAGTTCATTAGTGCCGAATATACCGGGCCGCTGCATTTTGCGCAGTTCTGGCTGGATGTGATCGGTGAATGGGAGCGGGAAAAGGGCAAAAACGCATTGGTAGCATTAAGCACCACCAAAGACGTGCAGGACGCGATCCTGGCCGATTCGAAATATGCCGCGCTGGTCGATATTATTGACATTCGTTACTGGCACCGCCGCGAAAATGGGACCGATTATGCACCCGAAGGCGGCAAGAACCTCGCTCCGCGCCAGCACGCGCGCATCCAGAAAACGGGTAAAGTGTCATTCCGCTCGGTTTATAATGCGGTTTTGGAATACAAAAAGAGATATCCGGAAAAAGCGGTGCTCTATAATGCGAACGGTGCCGAGCAAAACGCGTGGGCAGTGCTGCTGGCGGGTGGCTCGGTGAGTGCGGTACCGGACCTGCCTAAGGCGCTTTTGGAGGCGGTTTCAATGATGGAGCCCCTAGATGTAAAAGGGCAACCGGAAAAGAAAGAGGAGCCGCAGGGCAACAGGCAATATGTTTTAGCCAGACCAGGCGAAGGGCTGGTCATTTATCAGGAGGGGTCAGGGGAGGCAGACCTCACCCAATTCAAAGGCAGTTATCAATTGAATCGTATCAATGCACGAACGGGCGTTTTTTTGGGTAAACCTGAAAAAATGAAAGGAGGGAAAATGGTTTCGCTGTCTTCCAAAGAGGCGGGGCCGGTTATCTATTGGTTTTCGAAAAAGTAATGAGGTATCTAAAAATTGGTTTTGGAATATTAAGTATCATCTTGGCAGGCTTGACGGGCTGTGCGCGTAAAACAGCCGGTCCGGCGGTTTTGAAAGCGGAAGATTACCGGCATCATGTGGCGTATTTCAACCGGATGGAGGATGAAAATAAGGTGAATGCAATCCCTAATGCGCAGTCGTGGGAGTGGATGAAGGCCAATATCCCGCTATTCGACTGTCCGCAGGATAATTTTCGCGAGATCTACTATTACCGCTGGTGGACCTACCGGAAGCACATTCACAACACGCCGCAGGGCTTTGTGATTACCGAGTTTCTGGTCGACAGGAATTATGCAGATAAATACAATATGATCAGTTGCGCGCTCGGCCATCACATTTACGAAGGCCGTTGGCTGCACGATCAGCGTTATCTGAACGACAATGTGCATGTGTGGTTCCGGGGCAATGACGGTTCCCGCATGAAAAAGCTGCTCAATTTCAGTAGCTGGACGGCCGATGCGCTCTACAATCGCTACAAAGTGACGCAAGACAAGGCGTATCTGCTCGATATGCTGCCGGACCTCGACTCGGAATACAAAGCCTGGGAAAAAGATCGCCGGACCGAAAGCGGGCTTTTCTGGCAAACAGATGTGAAAGATGGCATGGAAGAATCGCTCAGCGGAGGCCGCCGCGAGCAGAATGCGCGTCCCACGATCAACAGCTATATGTATGGTAATGCCAAAGCACTCTCGGCTATTGCCGCATTGAAGGGCGACCAGGCATTAGCAGGGCTCTATGAAAGTAAAGCGGATACCTTGAAGCGGTTGATACGCAGTAAATTGTGGAATGCCGACAGCTCCTTTTTTGAAACGGTAAAGAAGCGCGGTAAGGGGCCTTTTGCCGGGGTACGCGAGGCGATCGGGTTTATTCCCTGGTATTTTAATATTCCTGATGATGAACAGGATGCGGCGTGGAAGCAGGTTTCCGACCAAAAGGGTTTCAATGCGCCATTCGGCCTTACAACTGCCGAGCGGAGGCACCCGGAGTTCCGAACGCACGGCTGCTGCCAATGCGAGTGGGACGGCGCAGTGTGGCCTTTTGCCACCGCACAGACGCTGACCGGCCTTGCCAACCGCCTCAATGCGCCCAAGCCGGAAGTGGTCGCCGATACGACCTATTTTGGTTTGCTGGAAAAGTACGTAGAGTCGCAGTATTACCGTGGCAGGCCTTATATCGGAGAATACCTGGACGAAAAGACGGGTTACTGGCTCAAAGGTGATCAGGAGCGCAGCCGCTACTATAATCACTCGACATTTAATGACTTGATTATCACCGGGCTCGTGGGTTTGCGCCCTCGTACGGACGAGGTAATCGAAGTTAATCCCCTCATACCGCAGGATAAATGGGAGTGGTTTTGCCTCGACGACGTGCATTACCACGGCAAGCGCCTCACTATTCTTTGGGACCGCGACGGGAGCCATTATAAAAAGGGACGCGGCTTGCAGGTTTTTGTAAATGGCAAAAAGGCGGCTTCTTCCGATACGATTTCAAGGCTTTTAATTAACCCATAACATAACCCAAACCATGCGAAAAATACTACGAAAATGGCTCTTCGGCGGTGCTGCAGCCCTTCTGGTACTGTCTGCCAACGCACAGAATTTTAAGGAAGGTATTCTGGTAGATGAAAACATTTTTGACACCGCTCCGTTCCCGGAAAGTCATGCTTCCACCATTGCGGAAACACCGCACGGGCTTGTTGCGGCATGGTTTGGCGGTACGAAAGAGCGAAATCCCGACGTAGGGATTTGGGTAAGCAGGTTGGAAAACGACAGATGGTCGGCGCCGGTCGAAGTGGCCAATGGAATAGTGAACGAAAAGCTACGCTATGCCTGTTGGAACCCGGTCTTGTACCAGATTCCGAAGGGCGATCTGATGCTTTTTTACAAGGTAGGACCAAATGTGGCGGGCTGGAAAGGTTTTTTGATCACTTCCAAAGATCATGGCAAAACCTGGTCGAAACCCGTTGAATTGCAGGAAGGCTATTTGGGGCCCGTGAAAAATAAGCCGGTATTGCTGGCGAATGGCGAGCTGTGGTGCCCGTCGAGCACCGAGGGCGAGAATGGCTGGCGCCTGCATTTCGAAGTAACGCCCGATTTTGGTAAAACATGGCGGAAAGTAGGGCCGCTGAACGATGGCAAAACGATCAAGGCCATTCAACCGAGCCTGCTTACCTATGCGAACGGCGACATGCAGATACTTTGCCGCAGCCAGAGCCGTTCGATCGTCGAATCGTGGTCGAAAGATGGTGGTAAGACGTGGTCGGAGGTGGCGCCATCGGGTTTACCTAACAATAACTCCGGGACCGATGCCGTGACTTTGAACGACGGCCGGCAATTGCTGGTGTATAATCACGTGAAACCGCCGGTCGGTCAACCAAAAGGGCCGCGGACACCGCTTAATGTGGCTGTTTCGAAAGATGGTAAGAACTGGGAGGCGGTGCTGGTTTTGGAAGACTCGCCGATCAGCCAGTATTCGTATCCGTCTGTCATTCAGACTGCCGATGGGATGGTGCACATTGTGTACACCTGGCGCAGGCAACGCATCAAGCACGTGAAAATCGATCCGTCGAAGCTGAAAGGCAAAGTGATCGTAGACGAACAGTGGCCTATTTGATTTAGAAACAATGAAAAGAAGAAATTTCCTGAATATATGCGCTGCCGGACTGGCGGCGCTGCCGTTCTCGCCGTGGGTGGCTGCCATGGCTGGTCCGGTGAAAAAATCACGCTATAAAATTGCTGTGATCGATCTGATGATCCTGAAACGACAGAAACTAAGCGCATTACCGCTTGCTGACGAAATCGGTGCCGACGGCCTTGAAGTGGACATGGGCGGCCTGGGTGACCGGCCTACTTTCGATAACAAACTCGCCGACCCGGCTGTGCGCCAGCAATATCTCGACAAAGCGAAGGAGTTGAACCTCGAAATCTGTTCGCTGGCCATGACCGGTTTTTATGCGCAGTCGTTCGCGAAACGCGATGGCGCCGAGACGACGGTGGGCGATTGTATTAATACCATGAAACTGATGGGTATTAAAATTGCTTTTTTACCACTTGGTATTCAGGGAGATTTGGTCAAAAAACCGGAATTGCGGCCTGCGATCGTAGAGAGGCTAAAAACGGTTGGTACAATGGCTGAAAAGGCTGGTGTGGTAATTGGGATTGAAACTGCACTGGACGCAAAAGGAGAGGTGGAATTGCTGAACGAGATCGGATCCAAGTCGATTAAGATCTATTTCAATTTTTCAAATCCGCTTAAAGCAGGCCGCGATCTTTGCGAAGAGCTGCGTATTTTAGGTAAAAACCGCATTTGCCAGATACACTGCACCGACGAGGACGGCGTCTGGCTGCAAAACAACAAACGACTGGACATGAAGAAAGTGAAAGCCACGCTCGACAAAATGGGCTGGAAAGGCTGGCTCGTCATCGAGCGCTCGCGGGACGCTGCCAGGCCGCGCGATGTGAAAGGTAATTTCAGCGCGAATACCGCTTTTATGAAAACGGTTTTCCAGTCCAGATTTTAACGCTGGCCTTCCCAGTTTGATCCTCTCAACCATCCGCCATGTATCGCTGCTATTGCCGGTTCTTTCTGATTTTATTAATAGTTGCAGGCCATTGGGGTGTACATGCGCAGGGTTTCTTGCCGGAACAGTACAATTTGAAATGGCCGAGCCAGAGTGGAAATTCTGGCGAATCGATGCCTTGCGGCGGGGGCGATGTGGGGTTGAATGTATGGGTGGAGCAGGGCGATTTGCTGTTCTATGTTTCGCGCAGCGGCGTTTTTGATGAAAACAATGTAGTGCCAAAGCTCGGACGCGTGCGTGTGCGACTTTCGCCGAGTCCGTTCGAAGCGGGCGGCAGTTTTCAGCAGGAGTTGAAATTGAACGAGGGTTATGTTGAAGTAACCGGCAAAAAAGGCAAGCTGAACGTCATTATCAAGGTTTGGATAGATGTTTTCAAACCCGTGATCCACGTTGATATCAATGGCAGCAGCCCCGTTTCCGCACAGGCCTGGTATGAAAGCTGGCGGACGGTTCCCGGCGAGTTGAAAGGCAATGCACGAAGCGCCAGCTCTTATAAATGGGCAAAACCTGGCATCGCCGTTTTTCCCGACAGCGTCCGGTATGAAAACAACGGCGTGCTATTTTACCACCGGAACCGCGATTCAACGGTTTTTGATGCCATTGTAAGTCAGCAAAAACTGGAAGACGTCAAATCGAAGCTTTGGAACCCGCTGAAAAACCTGACTTACGGCGGCTGGATGGCGGGCACCGGCATGGTCGCCGACAAGGTAATATCGGGCGGCAAGTATGCCGATACGCCTTTCACCGGGTTCGGATTGAAAAGCAAATCCCCATCCCGGAACGTTAAACTGAATATTTACCTGCATACCGATCAGCAGAAGGACTTTGCTGTTTGGAAGAAGGGGCTTTTTGAAATTGTTGCCAAAGCGGAACCGACGGAGTGGGTTAAAACGCTTGAATGGTGGAAGCAATACTGGCAGCGAAGTTATATTGCATTGAATGCCAGCAACAAAGATAGCGCCTCGCCGGTATGGCAGGTGGGACGTAACTATCAGCTTTTCCGCTACATGCTCGGATGCAATGCATATGGTACCTATCCGACCAAATTCAACGGTGGGCTCTTTACTTATGACCCGGTTTTTGTGGATAGTTCATATCATTTTACAGCCGATCACCGAAATTGGGGAGGTGGCATTTTTACCGCGCAAAACCAACGGCTCGTTTATTGGCCGATGCTCAAAAGCGGTGATTTTGAGATGATGAAGCCGCAGTTTGAATTTTATCTGCGGATTTTAGGCAATGCAGAAATCCGTACACAGCACTATTGGGGACACAAAGGGGCGTCGTTTACGGAACAAATCGAGAATTTCGGCCTGCCCAACTATGCCGAATATGGTTCCAAACGGCCTGCTGGCTATGATCCGGGATTGGAATACAACAAATGGCTGGAATATCTTTGGGATACTTCGCTGGAATTTTGTTTGATGATCCTCGACCAGCAGCATTTTACCGGAACAGACATTACGCGGTACCTTCCATTGATCGAAAGCTGTGTCGTGTTTTTCGACGAGCATTACCAATACCTGGCCGCCCAACGCGGCGCGGCGAAACTTGATCAGAACGGGCATTTGGTTCTGTTCCCTGGAAGCGCCGCTGAAACTTATAAAATGGCCTATAATTCCGTGACGACGGTTGCGGGTTTAAAAATCGTGCTCGAAAGGATGGTAGCATTACCCTCGCAATATGGCAGTGAGGCGCAGCGCACGCACTGGAAGGAGATACTGAGGCGCGTTCCGCCGCTGAGCTTCCGCGAAATGCAAGGCCACCGGACAATCGCTCCCGCACAAGCGTGGGAGCGTATCCAAAACACTGAAATTCCGCAATTGTACCCAGTTTTTCCCTACGGCATTTACGGCATCGGTCAGCCTGATCTTGAAACGGCTGTCAATACCTGGAAATACGACACCGAAGCGATCAAAAACCGCAACCACACCAGCTGGCACCAGGATAATATCTTCTGCGCCCGACTGGGGCTTACGGAAGAAGCTGCCGCATTGACCATTAAAAAGCTGCAAAACTCCGGCCGCCGCTTCCCCGCATTCTGGGGTCCCGGCCACGACTGGGTACCCGACCATAATTGGGGCGGCTCCGGGATGATCGGCTTGCAGGAAATGCTCATGCAGACCCATGCTGATTCGATCTACATTCTGCCCACCTGGCCAGACGACTGGGATGTGCAATTTAAGCTCCACGCACCGCTGAATACGGTCGTCGAAGGAGAGTGGAAAGGAGGTAAAATGGTGAACCTGAAAGTGACGCCGGAGAATCGAAGAAATGACGTAATTTGTTCTAAATGTGTGGCTAATCGCTTTTAAACGATTGTAAACGTTTAAATAAAGTTAGAGTCTTGACATGGTTTTTAAATAGTGCTAGTTTTGGCGGTTAGTCTACTGGGCTGTTTAATTTATGTGGTTGTTGCAGCGATTAAGCACGGATTCCAGAATGTTCAGGAAAGGAACATTGTAACCGTTTTTGCAGATTGTTTGGCAATTTGTTCTGCACTAAAATTATTTGCTTGTCTTTTGATCGGACGGTCTGTACGGGATAAAATTGCACCCTAGCTAGTATATCACATAAATAAATTAATATTTTTCCATCTATTTTTAGCTTTGTTTTCGATTGTTTTTCTTTTCTTTGTTTTAATAATAAGAATGGTTTAACAAGTTCATAACAAGGCTTCCGGAATGTTGAACGGCCCATTTGTTCTGGCGATCGATCAGGGTACGAGCAGTACTAAATCCGTCATTTTTAATAAAAAAGGAGAGGTTGTGGCGCGGGGCAGCGAACCGTTGCGTACCATGTACCTCGATGGCGGCTTTGTGGAACAGGATCCGCAGGAAATTTATGAGAATGTATTGACGTCGGTTGCGAAATGCATTGCGGATTTTACGGCAAAAGAGGGACGTATAGAGGACATCCGTTCGTGCGGAATTTCCAATCAGCGGGAGACATTCGTGCTGTGGGATAATGACGGAAAGCCACTGCATAATGCGGTAGTCTGGCAATGCAAGCGATCGACAGCGGTTTGCGAGGAATTGCGGGTTGCGGGATTGGAAGGAATGATCCGGCAAAAAACCGGCCTGCTGGCCGATCCGTATTTTTCCGGCTCGAAGGTAATCTGGTTGAATCTTCATCATGAAGGTGTCAGGAAAGCTATTTCAGACGGCGACGCGTTTTTTGGCACGATTGATACCTGGCTGCTTTACAAGCTGACTAATGGAGGTGCTTACCTCACTGATCATACGAATGCGTCGCGCACGCTTTTCTTTAACCTCGAAACACGCTCCTGGGACGAGGAATTGATCCGGTCGTTTGGACTGGATGGCTTGCATTTGCCTGATATCCAGTCGTCGTCCTCGCATTTCGGCGAGACTGACTTTGGTGGTTTGTTATCAGCATCCATACCGGTCACAGCGATGATCGGCGATTCGCATGCGGCTGCATTTGGGGAAGGTTGCTTCTTCCCGGGTATTGCGAAGGCTACATTAGGAACCGGGTCTTCGATTTTAATGAATATCGGCCCCGAGCCGAAAGCGTCTCATCAGGGAATGGTGACGACGATCGGGTGGAGTGCGGGCGATCGGGTAGAATATGCGCTGGAAGGCGTGATTGTGACCTGCGGAGCGACGATCGAGTGGCTTAAAACACATCTCGGATTGTTCAGTGACATCCGGGAGACGGAATCCATGGCGCTTTCCGTGAAAGATAGCGGCGGCGTTTACCTTATTCCGGCATTCAGCGGACTTGGTGCGCCGCATTGGGACATGAACCGCAAAGCGTCGATTACCGGCCTGACATTTAATTCAAATAAAAACCATATCGTACGCGCTGCGCTGGAATCCATTCCATTTCAGATCAAAGATGTGATCGTGGCCATGGAAACTGATACGGGGATCGCATTGCAGGAATTGAAAATTGACGGAGGGTTAACCTCCAATAATTTCGTCGTACAGATGCTTGCGGATTTACTGGAAAAACCGGTCGTTAACCTCGGATTTCCGGAAGTATCGGCACTGGGCGCAGCATATCTTTCGGGTTTATATTCAGGTGTTTATCCTGATATCGACTATTTGCAGAAATTAAACGCAGGGCATTTGTCTGTCGCGCCCAATGCTGCCAACGATGCGGTAAAAACGGTCTATCGCGGTTGGCAGGAAGCCGTGGGCTCTGTTCCGCAAGTTTATATAACACATTGAACATGAAGTTTTTTTATCTGTTTTTTGCTTTTTTTTGGTGTATTCTTAGTGCTTCCGGCCAGGATGGTGTGGAGCGCCCCGTGGAGCGGTGGGAGCGGTTTGAAGTGACGCTGCCAGGACCGCGAACCGGAAATCCTTTCGCTGACGTGAATCTGTCGGCCGAGTTTTCAAATGGTACGGAAAAGGTAAAAGTGGCGGGCTTTTATGATGGCAGTGGCCAGTATAAGGTGCGGTTTATGCCTCAAAAAACAGGCAAATGGAAGTATCTAACGACCAGCAACAGCAAATCACTCAACGGCAAAAAAGGGACTTTCACTTGTGTGGAGCCAGGGAAGGATAACCACGGACCGGTTCAAGTGGCTGACACGTATCATTTTAAATATGCGGATGGCAAACGCTACTATCCGTTCGGTACAACGCTGTATGCCTGGACGCACCAGCCCGAAGGTTTGGAAGAAATTACGCTTAAAACGCTGGCGAATGCACCCTTCAATAAGGTCAGGATGTGTGTTTTTCCGAAATATTACTCGCATGTGGAGAATGAGCCTCCGTACTATCCCTATGTAAAAACGTCGGAAAAGAAGGATGCGAAAGGTAAAATCAAATTTCAATGGGATTATTCGCGTTTTGAGCCAGCTTTTTTTCAACACCTCGAAGATCGGATTGACGATCTGAAAAAGCTGGGTATCGAAGCGGATGTGATCGTTTTTCATCCTTACGATAAGGGTCATTGGGGATTTGATAGTCTTGGTAAGGAGAACGACCTTAAATATATTCAATACCTGACGGCCCGCTTGGCATCATTCCGCAATGTATGGTGGTCGATGGCCAATGAGTTTGATTACGTCAAAACGAAGCCGCGCGCCGATTGGGACGTTTATACGAAGGCCGTCGTGGATGCAGATCCATATGGCCACCTTTGCTCGATCCATAACGGTAGCGTTTACTACGACAACTGGAAGTCGGAATTTACGCATGTCAGTATTCAGAATGGTTCGGCAGTGGAGGACTTTGGCAGGGCGACGCTGCTAAGAGATGTGTTCTTCAAGCCCATGGTTTACGACGAAGTGTGTTATGAAGGCGATTTGCAGCAGCGCTGGGGCCATTTGAGCGGAGAGGAAATGACCGAAGCATTCTGGCAGGGCGTGATCGCGGGTACGTATGTAACGCATGGGGAGACGTATCAAAACGAGGGCGACACTATTTTTTGGGCCAAAGGCGGCCGCCTGATTGGCAGTAGTCCGGCACGGATTGGTTTTTTGAGAAAGATACTGGAAGAGGCGCCCGGTCCGCTGGAATTATCGGATCCGTGGAAAGACCATCACACGTCGCGTGCTGACAGCAGTTATTACCTGGTGTATTTGGGTAAAAATATGCAGCCTGAATGGCAATTCAGCCTTCCGCGCAAGGGCGGGCCGAGAGCAGGGAGGAAGTTTAAGGTAGAAGTAATCGACACCTGGAATATGACGGTCGATGTGCGACCAGAGGTTTTCGAGATCGCCGAAACAAGTGATTACCGCATTTATGACAAGAAAAGAACATCGATCCGCTTGCCTGTGACGCCGTACCTAGCGCTCCGGATCAAAGAATACCGGGAATGACAAAGACTTTGATTGGTTAACATAGATAGTAAAGGATTAAAAAGACCGGGCGATGTCCGGTCTTTTTTTGGTTTGTCTTTGTGAAATTATTCTATTTAGTTAAATTTCGAAATAATTAGAATATAAACGAAAGGTTTTTTCGTTTCACTCCGCTACAAGGTCCACAATTGATTTCCGAAAGCTCATTCATGAAACCAGTAACATTAGGATTGATTCACACCTCGGCCACGCTCGTGCCGATCTTTCAGCAACTATGCAGTGAGTACCTGCCGGGCGTAAATGTGTTCAATATCGTCGACGATAGTCTGATCAAGGATGTCATCGCGAAAGGGAAACTTGTGCCGGCAACGGCCCGCCGGGTTGTCGATTATGTGGCCTCGGCCGAGGCGGCGGGTGCGGACCATATTCTGGTAACATGCTCCTCCATCGGAAGAGCTGTGGAGGCCGCTGCCGCACTTTCGTCGGTGCCGGTGCTCCGTGTTGATCAGCCTATGGCGGATCTGGCCGTTGCAACAGGAAAGAAAATAGGCGTGGTGGCGACATTGCCCACTACGCTGGAACCGACCGCCGATCTGGTAACGCGTCGTGCCCGGGTTGCGGGAAAGGAAAGTGAATTGACCACCAGGCTCTGCGAGGGTGCTTTCGACGCGCTGATGGGCGGAAATCCGGGTTTGCACGATCAGATGGTCGCGCAAGCGTTACGCGAGTTATCTGCGCAAGTGGATGTGATCCTGCTCGCGCAGGCGTCGATGGCGCGTGTTGTGGACGCGCTGTCGGAGGCGGAGAAAACGGTTCCGATTATAGCTAGCCCGCCGGAAGCGGTACGTTACCTGGCTTCGGTTATTAACCCATTATAATGATGCTGATATTTAGGAAAATATGTCTTGCATTGGCCTCGTTTGGCCTCGCATTACTGGCTTTCGCATGGTTAACACAGGCTGATGAGCTGTTCAGGGCAGTCGCGCTGGGTACGGCAGTCGCCTCGGCTATCGGCATGGGCGCAGTCCCGTTTTTGCAAGGGTATCAATACACGGCCTGGATCGCTGCTGCGGTAGTGGCCGGCATGACATATCCGCAATCTTTGCTGCATGTGGGAGATTTTGATCTGCGAAATAAGTGGCTGATACTTATCGTGGTGCAATTTGTCATGTTCGGAATGGGCATACAGATGAGCCTGCGTGATTTCTCGGAGCTTGCTACCTCGGGTAAAGGAGTTCTCGTTGGCCTGTGCAGTCATTTCACCATCATGCCCCTTACCGGTTTTGCATTGACTAAGGTCTTTCATTTCGACCCTGAAATTGCAGCGGGGGTCATCCTTCTAGGTTCTTGTTCGAGCGGATTGGCTTCCAATGTGATGGTTTACATTGCGAGAGCGAACCTCGTGCTTTCCGTGGCCGTAACCGCTATGACGACTCTCGCCGCTCCATTTTTGACCCCGTTCCTCATGAAAATTCTCGCGGGAACGCTCATTCAGATCCGGTTTCTGGATATGATGATGGAGATCATCAAGATCGTCATTGTGCCCATAGGCGCCGCATTGATCCACGACTTTATGAAAACTTCGACGCCTCATGGAAAAAGAAACGTTTATAGCGTAGCGTTAGTGTCTTTGATGTGGCTGGGATCGCTGACTTTCGGCTTGTGGTCGTGGTTGGCCGAAGCGGTTTCCGAACCTGCATTGCAATCGCTGGAAGTGCTGTCATTCTTCGCTGGTGCTGTGCTGGTAGGCTTGGTGTATCATTTAGCCACATTATCATTCAAAAAACTTGACCGGTATATGCCTTACGTTTCTATGTTCGGTATTATTTATTTCACCACCGTAACCACCGCGGCCGGTCGCGACAATCTTTTGCAAGTCGGGTTTTTGCTCTTTTTCGTGTCGGTTGTGCATAATTCGGCCGGGTATTTTTTTGGGTATTGGCTAAGCCGACTGTTGGGCCTGGATAAACCCTCGGCGCGTACAATGGCATTTGAGGTGGGGTTGCAAAATGGCGGAATGGCCTCGGGCCTGGCAGGGGCGATGGGGAAATTGGGGACGGTCGGGCTCGCCGCGGCTGTATTTAGTCCCTGGATGAATATTTCAGGGTCAATATTGGCGAATTACTGGCGGCGGAACGAGATAAGCCGGGGGGAGGAGATTCAGGAGATCTCCATCACGCCATAGATTTCAGATTTGTTAAACTTTGAGATTTCCCCCAGCCTATTTTGCAATAAGGTCACTACGGACTCTGTGGAGCAGTTTCCGGTTTTTAAAAGGATGACTTTTGGGGGAAATGAGAGTACGTTGGCCAAGCCTTTAAAGTCCGCATCAAAGGTTACAATAATGTAACTTCTGGCCTTGGCGTATTCCCAAATGGTGCGGTCTGTGGAGGCGTATCTCAGTGGCGTTTGACTAACATGAATGCAATCGGGCAATGAGGCTTTTAACTTTTTGACGATTCGGTAAGATATGTTCTCGTCAAAAAGAAATTTCATGTTGCTGTGATCAGAATTTTAGAATTTTCTTCCCCGTTTTCCGCGAATTCCAGGGCAGCAAGAATATCTTCACGGGTGATTGGTGGAAAGTCTTCGATGATTTGCTCATATGTCATTTCGCTCGCTAGCCAACCCAGTATGTCACGTACAGCTATTCTCGTACCTTTAATACAAGGTTTTCCAAACCTTATTTCAGGATTAATGCTGATCCGTTCCTGCCAGTGCTGCATGATTTTGAAAGATTGATTTTAATAAAGATACGAAGTTAATAGGAGGTTTGGAGTGCTATTTATCAACCACTATATATGGATCAGCAGAAGGAATGCTCTGACTTACTATCGGTCAGTGCGGCTTCCTCTTTGAACCACCTCAAAATAATCCTCCCCACCAACCTGTCCGCCCTTAAAAACAACTTCCAGCCCATCAGCAGCCGTGCCGGGCGCAAATGCGCGGCAGAGTGGTGCGCCGGGGGACAAAGAGGCGATCATTTCAACCGCTTTGATGCCCATTGCCCGTGCTACCACACCCGATGTGTCGCCACCGGCGATGACAATGCGTTTGGTAGGAGAGGCCGAGATAACGTATCGGGCAATACTGCCCAGTGCTTCGCCGTACAGGGATGAGGTAAGTGCCTGAATTTCCGTAGATGATAGGCCTTTGCTTTTTAGAACGTTATTAGATTGTATAAAACGTTCGTCCTGCGTGCCTTTGCTGGTGTGGATGATCACGCTTTTACCTGTCGCGAGCAGGTGCATGGCTTTGTTTGTTTCGTTTGAAAAGGCAGCGTCGTGCGTTCCCGCTGCTATGGCGGGTGTGTCGAGGGTGATTTCGGTGAAACCGCGCGCCAATGCATATTCAATTTGCTGCGCTGTGACTGGCGAGCAACTGCCGGAGATAACTAGTAACGGTGTGGATTCGCCCGGATCGGGCCATTGGGTGCGATTTTGGACGAAACCTTGGGTTTTCCAGAATCCGGTCAGCGCCATTTCAACGCCCGATGAACCAACCGAAAAGTGCGGCGCGGCGGGGCTTCCGTATGGGTCGATAAGTGCGCCGATACGCCGCATCTGGTGTTCGTAAAGCCCGTCGAAAAGTACAATATCATTTTCCTCGACAATGGTTTGGAGTAATGCCGAGGTCTCTTTCCGGGGCTTTTCGATCTGTAAAATGTCGATCAGGCCGCAGAGTTTGCCCGTTTGCTTACCCAAATGTAGCCGTAGATCACTTTCGTCCGACGGTGTGGTCGGGTGCTTGCTCATGCTAGGATGGCGGTCGAGTCGGTGGATGTGGCCGTTGCTGCCGATGCCCATCCTTGCAAATAGGTTCCCGAATGCACAATAGCGACCGAGCACAGGCGCCGCCACGATTAATGATGTGAATTTCGGATCAAATACTTCCGCTCCGATGTCAATGGCTTTGCCGATGCTGCCGATGGCCGGCGACGAATCGAACGTGGAGCAGACTTTATAATGAATATGCCGCGCACCGGAAGTTTTAAGCGCCGCGAACGCAGGGCGGAGCGTAGCCTCCATTTGCGCCGGGGCCATCGCGCGCGTCATCCCCGCGATGCCGAATGCCCGGATATGCGGGAAGCGGGCGAGGTCTTTCGGCGTCGGTGGTTCTATGAATAATGCGGTGCGGACGCCGTTTCGTTCAAGGATCTCCAGCGCGTCAGTGGAGCCTGTAAAATCGTCACCATAAAAGGCCAGGAGCACGTTGCTGGAACTCATGCGCGGTCGAATTGCAGGTTTCCGAACTTTTCAACCGACTGCCCGAATTCCGGATATTGCCGTGCGGCTTCTTCGAGTGTCAAGCCGTTTACAGCGCCTTCCCAGGCTTGCTGCAATGCGGCAACACCGGCCGCAGGTCCGCCCGGATGTGCCATGATGCCGCCTCCGGCCATGTAAAGCAGGTCGGTGGTTTTCGTGCGACGGTAAGTTTCAAATGCCTGTCCGCCCCATTGTCCGGAGGATACTACCGGCAGGATCGGTTTATCCAGCGGTGCGTGATCGAGGCACGAGGCAATTGAGCGTACCACGGAATCGTCCGATTCCCAGAACTTGTTTTGGATGCCATTCACGTGCAACTGGTCCACACCGGCGAGCCGCCAGAGTTTTTGGTAAGCCGGAAATTCGATACCGAGCAATGGGTGGCGGTTCAGCATGCCCCAGCCGTTGCGGTGGCCGTGGATCGCTAGCTCGCCCAGGTCGCATATGCGCTTGGTGCCCGACAGGCCGACGCTGTTGAGGCTGATCATCGCGCAGGTTCCGCCCGATTTGACTATATGCTCGTATTTCCGGAGCATCGGCTCCATTTCGTCGCTGATATTGAATGCGTACATTATTTTTTTGCCGGTACGGTCGGCGTGGCGGTTGATGACCTGCATTACCGCATCCACGCGGTCTTCGAAGCGGGAGTTGGCGGTGGCGGCCATCAACTCGTCGTCCTTCACGAAATCGATGCCTGCATTTGCCAGTACCCCCACGGTTTCGGCCGTTTGCGCAGGCGTAAGTCCCACACTCGGCTTGATGATCGTTCCAATGAGCGGTTTGCCGATATCGGTGGCTGTAAGCTCGCGGCAGCCGTCGATGCCGAATCGGGGACCGTAATAGTAGTTTGCGTAAGATTCCGGGAAGCGGATATCCATGAGTTTCAGGCCTGTAAACTGCGTGATTTCGTACAGGTTACCCTGCAAGGTCGAGACAAGCGTAGGGAGGTTATGTCCGAAGTTTTCTGCCGACCAGGAAACGTCTACGAATGCACGGCGATACAATCCGTCGGGGGAAGAAGCGCCCGGAATGGCTGGTTGAGCAACGGTTTCGAGGTGTTCGATTTGTTCCACACGGGCTGCGAATCGGTTTTTCAGCTCCTCCGTCTCGCCCGGCACCGCCACGAATGTTCCCGACGATTGCTCGCCGGCCAGCACCGTTGCTGCTCTTTCGACTGGATAGGGGGTTTCAATGTAATACCGTGCCGTTATTCTTTCCATTTATTTCCTGATGATATATTTATACTTACGAATATAGTTCTTTTTGATTCGATTTAAAGGCGATTAAATGCCCTGTTTACGCATCTTGAAGTAACAAAAACCCGATTTTAACAATTATTTATAAAAATAAGACAGAAAAAATTTACAAATATTTTTTTAAAATAAAATTGTTCATACTTTTCGTAAAAATTAGAATATAAAAGAAAGAAAAAGAAAATCACTACTTCCCTAATCGTTTGAATGTTTATGAAACAACTCTTACGCATCATCCTGGCATGTCTCCTGGTAGTTCCGGCGGTTCATGCGCAGACGCTGTCCGTGAAGGGCAGGGTGACGGGTGTAAGCGACGCCGACCCGCTGCCGGGTGTGAGTGTCGTCATCAAAGGCACCCAGCGCGGCACGACCACCAATTCGGACGGAGCTTTCCAGATCGAAGTTCCGGATCACGCTACCGTGCTGGTATTCAGTTTTGTAGGTTACAAATCTGTGGAGGAAACTGTCGGTGCCCGCACCGACATCGGCGTAAGGCTTGTGCCTGAGAACAAATCACTCGAAGAAGTGGTGGTAGTAGGTTACGGAACGCAAAGCAAGCGGGCGGTGACCGGCGCGGTTATTTCCGTCAATTATGACAAATTCAAAGACCGTTCATTCAGCAACGTCAGCCAGTCGCTGGCCGGAACGCTGCCGGGTGTAAATATTTCGCAATCACAAGGTGCCCCGGGCGCTTCGCCGGTGATTAAAATCCGCGGGATCAGTTCGATTACCGCCGGTACCAACCCGCTGATTGTTGTGGACGGCGTGCCGTTGGAAAACTTCAATCTCAACCTGATCAACCCGCAGGATATCGAGTCGATCGAAGTACTCAAAGATGCTTCTTCGGCCGCGATTTACGGGTCGCGCGGATCGAGCGGGGTGATTATCGTGACCACGAAAACCGGTAAGCCAGGCAAGGTGAATGTGAGTGCGAACGTCGAGTACGGTTCGCAGAAAGTAACGCGCCGCGTGAAAATGATGGATGCGCAGCAGTATATCGAGACTTACATTGATGCAAAAAACAATGCATGGACCGCACAAGGGGGGAATGCGAGCGATCCCAACAGCGCCCGTCCGACGACATTACGCATTCCGGAAGACTTTACGACCAATCCGCAACAGTTCGGGAAGGGTACCGACTGGCAGGATGTGATGTTCCGCACGGCACCTTCGTATAACGCCCAAGTGACGATCACGGGCGGCACCGAAAAGACGCAGTACATGTTTTCAGGCGCTTATCTGGATCAGACGGCTGTACTGGACGCTAACTATTACAAGCGCCTGGCTGTGCGATCAAACCTTAAAACCCAGATTACGAAACGGCTCAGCGCAGGTTTGAATATTGGAATAACCTCTATTTTTGACCGTACGGAGGGTACGCAAGGCAAAAGTGACGTGATCAGCCTCGGCCTGCAAAGCGACCCTATTTTTCCCGTCTACAATGAAAACGGCAACCTCGGTTTCCGCGATCCGAATTCGACCTGGTTTCGCTTTACTTCTTTTGCCGATATGAACCTGTGGCACCCGTACTCGCTTACACGCGAGGTAGATAAGGGCCGGAAGTCGTTCAATACGCTGGCGACGGGTTATTTGGAATACGAACTCATCGACGGGCTCCGGTTCCGTACGAGCCTGAGCGGCAACCTTTACAATACGCGTAGCAATTTTTATTGGAATGATAAACAGAAATACGGCTATTCTGCTGTACTGGCCGCTCAGGGCAATGCGAGCGATGCGTACATGCTGAACTGGCTGAGTGAAAATACATTGACGTACGATAAGAAGTTTGGCGAACATGCATTGACCGGCCTGCTTGGCTACACCAGTCAGAAGCAGCGCGACGAAACCATGTACGTGGCGGCCAACAATTTCCCGAACGACCTCGTCCACACACTGAATGCCGGAACGGTGACAGCCGGTAACACGACAGCCAGCGAATGGTCGCTGCTATCCTACCTGGCGAGGGTTCAATACAATTTCAAAAACCGGTATTTCCTGACCGGAGCGCTGCGCCGAGACGGAATGTCGCGCTTTGGCGAGAACAACAAATGGGGCTATTTTCCTTCCGTTTCGGCGGGTTGGTTGCTTTCGGACGAGGCATTTATGTCGGGCGTGACGGCTGTGAACAATCTGAAACTTCGCGCGAGCTACGGGGTGACCGGTAACAACCAGATCCCGAACTATGGGGCGATCAGTCTGCTGGCTGCGGCGCAATATGTGAATGGGACAAACCTGGCCAATGGTTTGAAAGTGAGCAGTCTGGCGAACCCGAATTTGAAATGGGAGAAGACGAATCAGTTCAACATCGGCGTTGATTTAGGCCTTTTCAATAACCGCATTAACCTTTCGGCCGAGTATTACAGCTCTGTGACCCGCGATATGTTGCTTTTCGTGCCGGTGCCCGACATTACCGGTTTCTCAACTCAGCTTACCAACATTGGTAAAATGCGCAACCGGGGCGTGGAATTGAATATTTCAACCAAAAACCTGACGGGCGCATTTACCTGGACAACCGATTTTAACATTTCCAGAAACCGCAACAAAGTGCTGCAACTGGGCCCTGGCAACGCACCTATCCAGTATGTCGATAACGTAGTGACCGTGCGTACCGAAGTAGGCCAGCCTGTTTCCAACTTTTACGGCTACATTTTCGACGGGGTTTTCAAAAATCAAGCCGAAATAGATGCTTATCCGCACCACACTAGCACCACACCGGGTGATCCGAAAGTGCGTGACGTGAATGGAGATGGCAAGATCAGCGACGCCGACCGGACAGTTCTGGGTAATTACCAGCCCAATTTTATCGCCGGTATTACCAATACGGTGGGTTACAAAGGATTCGAATTGTCGTTCCTGTTCCAAGGCTCGTTCGGCGGCGAAATTGCCAACAACAATGTGCGCTACCTCGGTACCTGGGATAATGGCCGGAATTTCTTCGCCGATATGTACAATTATTGGCGGTCGGAAAGCAATCCTGGCGATGGGAAGCATTTCAAGCCGTCGGTGAATTACCTCGGGTTGCAGAAGCAGTTTTCTTCCTATTGGGTCGAGGATGCGACGTTCGTACGCTTGCGGAATGTGCGCGTATCGTATGCGCTGCCTGGCAAATGGGCTTCAAAGCTGAAAGTGAGTGGGGCGAGGGTATATGTGAATGCGGAGAATGTGCATTTGTGGAGTAAATACATTGGTTACGATCCGGAGAATACTACTTATGGTACCACTTCCTATTCTTCGAGTATGGAAACTTCCAGCTCGTATAGCAGCGGTAATGCACCTGTACCGGGCGCTTTCCAGGGTGTTGATTATGGATCGTATCCGCTGCCTCGGGTGATTACTGTTGGGATTAAGGCTGATTTTTAAAAGACGAAAAATGAAAAGATATATCAAATCCATAGCCCTCGCCGCATTGATCGCTACGCAATGGAGCTGCAAGGACTCATTTCTCGAACTGGCGCCGGTATCGAACCCGAGTGCGGAGAATTTTTACAAAACAAAATCGGATTTCGACCTCGCTGCCAATGCGGCCTACAACACGCTTTATACCGTGTATCACCCGCAGGGCCCGGTTTCCTACGCCGGCGAGCTGATGTCGGACAACGTCACGATCTACAACATTTCGGGCAACCAAGCCGACAAATGGCAGTTCCGTGACTATACGCTCGCTCCTGCAAACACGATGGTGTACCAATTCTGGCAGGATTTCTACCGTTCGATCTACAATATCAATATCATTTTGGACAGGATCCAGGGCGCCGATCTCGATGTTGCCTACAAGGCCCAGACACAAGGCGAAATGCTCTTCCTGCGCTCGCTGTATTACTATAATATGGTACAGCTCTGGGGCGATGTGCCGCTGGTAACACGTCCGGTAAGCGCGGCGGAAGCCTACGACATCCTGCGTACCCCGGCGACTGAGATTTACGCCCAGATTACCAAAGACCTGGCGGAAGCTAAATCCAAACTTCCGGCTGCATCGGCGATCACCGGCCGGGCTACGAAGGGCGCTGCGCAAACCTTGCTCGGGAAGGTGTACCTGGCCGTTGGCGACAAAACCAATGGCGTGAAGGAGCTCAAAGAGGTATACGACAGCAAGCAATACGATTTGCTGCCGGCTTATGCATCGCTTTGGGATGCCAAAAACAAAAATACGAAAGAGTCGATCTTTGAAATTCAGTTCCTGGGAGGCTCGGCGACATCGCCTTACAGCAACTACTACCTCGAATTTTTCCCGAATTCCAATGCTTTGGGCTTTTACGGCGCAGGTATGAATCAGGTTGTGGACGATATCTGGAATGAATACGAAAAAGGAGACGGCCGCCGCGAGGCGTCGATCGATACCGGCTTTACAGATGCAAAAGGCAATTTTACCAAAACTAAATTCCCTAAAAAATGGCAGGATAAAACCGCGCCGCTGATCAACCAGAACATCGCTGCGAACAACAATTTCATGGTGCTGCGCTACGCCGATCTGCTGCTGTTGCTTTCCGAAGCGACCGGCGACGCCACTTACCTGAATCAGGTGCGGAAACGGGCCGGATTGCCATTGTACGGAGAAACCGGTTACCCCGCGAAATACAACACGGTAGCATTGGCCGTAGAGCACGAACGCCGCGTGGAGCTCGCATTCGAATTTCATCGCTGGTTTGATTTAAAACGCACCAACCGCGTGGTAGATGTCCTGGTGGCAAAGGGCAAGCCCGTAACGCAAAACAAACTGGTATTCCCGATTCCGAACTTTGTCAGGGATCAGAACGCCAAGATTACGCAGAATGCAGGGTATTGACGCATGGATTCTAAGCTCTTGAACCTTAAACTCCTGATGCTCCTTTGTGCCGGTTTTATCGCCGGCACAAAGCCTGTTTATAGTCAGTCGAAGACGCTGAAAATTTCTGAAAATGGACGCTTTTTCACAGATCAGGAAGGGGAACCGTTCTTCTGGCTTGCCGATACGGGCTGGCTGCTTTTCAATCGCCTCACTCGGGAGGAAGCTGATCGCTACCTTACCGATCGGCAGCAAAAAGGTTTTAATGTGGTGCAGGTAATGGTGGTGCAGGCATTGCGAACGGTGAATGTATATGGCGATTCCGCTTTGACAAACCACGATTTGGGCGTGCCGAAAGTGACTGACGGGAATACTTTTGAGCGTTCGGAGGAGTATGATTACTGGGATCACGTTGATTATGTCGTCGGAAAAGCTGGTGAGAAGGGCATTAAGATCGGTATGGTGCCTATTTGGGGCAACGCGGTGAAGAACGGGAAGACGAGCGCGGCGCAGGCGAGGGCCTATGCGCAGTTTCTGGCGCGGCGTTACAGGGATCGGTCCAATATTGTATGGATCAATGGTGGGGACATTCAGGGTGACGTTGTTCCTGATGTCTGGGAAGCGATTGGCAGTACCTTGCGGGCGGAAGATCCGAACCATCTCATTACCTTTCATCCGTTTGGCAGAATGCAGTCTTCGAAATGGTTTCATGATCGCGACTGGTTGGATTTCAATATGTTCCAATCGGGCCACCGCACGTATGCACAGGATAATGAGGCCAAAGATTTGCGGTATGGCGAGGACAACTGGCGTTATGTAGAGGCTGACTATGCCCGCACGCCCATCAAGCCGGTGCTCGACGGCGAGCCATCGTACGAAAACATCTGGTACGGCCTGCACGACAAGACATTGCCCGTTTGGACGGCCGATGACGTGCGGCGATATGCTTACTGGTCGGTGTTCGCGGGCGCATGCGGGTTCACGTACGGGAACAATGGCGTAATGCAAATGCGGTACGCACGAGACCCGAAACTGCCTTCCTGGGAAGAGGCGATTGACGATCCCGGGGCCGGTCAGATGATCCATTTGAAAAACCTGATGCACTCGAAACCCTATTTCGAGCGCGTGCCCGACCAGTCGCTCCTTGCGGAAAATGGCGAACGCTACGATCGCCTGCTGGCCACCCGTGGGAAAGATTATGCATTGATTTACACCTGGAATGGTCGTGATATGAAGATTAATATGGGGAAAATAGGTGGTGCCAAGTTGAATGCGAGCTGGTATGACCCGCGCACAGGGCAAACCCGGGTTTTAGGAAAAGTAACAAACAGAGGAATCAAAACATTTGACCCGCCCGGAGAGGTTAGAAACGGGAACGATTGGGTTTTGGTGTTGGAAAAATAACGGTATGCATAAGGAATTAGCAGGAATGTTCGCCCTTTTGATGGCGATGGAAACGGCAAATGCGCAGGAAACCATTCGTTACACAGGCAAAACGCTTGTGAATGTCGACTACCACCATGGACAATTGAGCCCCGCCATCGGCGTGCATTCGTACCAGACTTTACGGGCCAACCGCACCGATGCGAGCAGGGATTCGGCCATTACCTGGACCTATAACCACGCCCCGATGCTAGCCTACTGGAATGGTACATTTTATTTGAATTATCTCAGTAATCCCGTCGGTGAGCACATCCCGCCGGGACAGACCCTTTTACAAACCTCGAAAAACGGTAAAACCTGGACGAAGCCGGTTGCGATTTTTCCGCCTTACAAAATTCCCGACGGTACGAAAAAGGAGGGACACCCCGGTGTAGCGAAAGATTTGTACGCGGTAATGCATCAGCGGATGGGTTTTTATGTCTCCAAAAGCAACCGTTTGCTCACATTGGCCTACTTCGGAATGGTGCTCGATGCCAAAGACGATCCGAACGACGGTCACGGGATCGGACGGGTGGTGCGGGAGATTAGGAAAGATGGTACTTACGGCCCAATCTATTTTATTCGGCACAATGCATCCTGGAAAGCGCCTTCGGATTATCCAATGTACACCGAAAGCGAGGACAGAGGCTTTGTAGAAGCCTGCGACGAACTGCTGGCCAATAAGCTCGTAACCCAGCAATGGGTGGAAGAAGCTGACCGTAATGACCCGGTGATCAGTTTGAAAGGGGAATATAAGGCATTCAGTTCCTATCACTTACCCGACGGCCGTGTGGTCGGTCTTTGGAAAAATGCACTGACCAGTATCAGCAGGAACGAGGGCAAAACGTGGCTGTACAATCCCAGACGCGCGCCGGGTTTTGTGAATAGTAATGCGAAAATCTGGGGGCAAAAAACGTCGGACGGCAAGTACGCGACGGTTTATAATCCCTCCGAGTTCCGCTGGCCGCTGGCGATTTCGGTGAGTGATGATGGTTTGGATTACAAAAACCTGCTGCTAGTAAATGGCGAAATCACGTCAATGCGCTACGGAGGCAACTATAAATCTTACGGCCCGCAATACGTCCGCGGTATTTCCGAAGGCGATGGCGCACCACCGGACGGCAATCTCTGGGTGACTTACAGTATGAATAAGGAAGATATCTGGGTGTCGGGAATACCCGTTCCCGTACGCGAGAAGGCCGAAAAGCACGCCGCCGACCGCTTTGCGCAAATGCCGGATGGTAAGGAGCTTGATGAATGGAATATTTACAGTCCTTTGCAAGCGCCGGTAAGTGTTGGTGAAGGTCAGAATGGTAAATCATTGATTATCAAAGATGCAGATCACTTCGACTATGCCCGCGTTGAGCGCGTGATTCCCGCGACGAAAAAGCTGGATGCCGAATTTTCGGTGACGCCCAGCCAGAACGACACCGGTTTATTAGACATAGAATTCCTCGATGCAAAGGGTACGCCGGGCATTCGTTTGTCTTTTGATTCAACCGGGATATTCAGGTTAAAAGCAGGCTACCGCAACAAAACACTTTTGGAATACCAAAAAGGACAGCGCTACGACGTTAAGGTGCAGGCCAACACCGAAACGCGGCTTTACAGTGTCGTTGTGAATGGTAAACAGGTGGGGACCGGTGTACTTTTCGCCCCGCTGGAAGCTGTGAGCCGCATTGCATTCCGTACCGGCGAAACCCGCCGCTTTCCCGATGCCGATACGCCCACGGACCAGATGTACGACCTGCCAAATGCAGGTATTCAGGACCCGGAGGCGGTTTTTGAAATAGATTATTTGATTACCAAGCCATTCTAATGCAGGTTTTCGCCGGAAAGGCATGGCTGATTTTTGAAAATATGAAAACTACTAAAACCATTATTGCACTTTCGATAGGGCTGAGCTTCCATGCATTTGCTCAGGAAAAGGCGCTTGTGAATACCTCGCAAAGTAAATTCGTGAAACTCCACGGCGCAGACATGACCGCCGTGCAATGGACGCAGGGCTTCTGGGCCGATCGTTTCAAAGTATGCCGCGAAACGATGGTGCCGCAGCTCTGGAAAATCTATACCGACCCGAACCTCAGCCATTCCTTCCGCAATTTCGAGATCGCAGCGGGCCTCGAACCCGGCAATTTTAAAGGACCGTCTTTTCACGACGGCGATTTTTACAAAACATTTGAAGCAGTAGCCAGCCTGTACGCGGCCACGAAAGACCCGAAACTGGACGGGCTGATGGACAAAACCATCGGGGTGATCGCCAAAGCGCAAAGAGCGGACGGGTACATTTATACCAAAGCCATTATAGAGCAAAAGCAGCAGGGGGAGGGCAAAATGTTCGCCGATCGCCTCAGTTTCGAAGCCTACAACTTTGGCCACCTCATGACCGCCGCGTGCGTGCATTACCGCGCCACGGGCAAAACCACGATGTTGGATGTGGCCAAAAAGGCGGCCGATTTTCTGATAACCTTCTATAATGCGGCCACCCCCGAGCAAAGCCGTAACGCCATTTGTCCGGCACATTACATGGGCCTCTCGGAGCTCTACCGCACCACGCACGACGAAAAGTATTTGACCTTGGTAAAGCACCTGATCGCCATTAAAGGCGCCACCGAAGGCACCGACGACAACCAGGACCGCATTCCGTTTTTGAAACAAACCAAAGTGATGGGCCACGCTGTGCGGGCCAATTACCTGTACGCAGGCGTAGCGGATGTGTACGCAGAAACCGGCGACGAGGCGCTGCTCGCGCAGCTGCACGCCATGTGGGACGACGTTACCCAACACAAGATGTACGTCACCGGCGGGTGTGGCGCACTGTACGACGGGGTTTCACCCGATGGTACCTCCTACAAGCCCGACGAGGTCCAGAAGATCCATCAGGCATATGGACGGGACTACCAGTTGCCCAACTTCACCGCCCACAACGAAACCTGCGCGAACATCGGCAATGTCCTATGGAACTGGCGCATGCTCCAAATCACAGGCGAAGCCAAATATGCTGATATCGTGGAACTTGCACTATACAATAGCGTGCTCTCCGGCATTAATCTCAAAGGTGACAAGTTTTTATATACCAATCCCTTGGCCTATTCCGACGCATTGCCGTTCAAGCAACGCTGGGAGAAGGACCGGCAGGCCTACATTTCGAAATCCAACTGCTGCCCGCCCAATGCGGTGCGTACGGTCGCCGAGGTTAGCCAGTATGCTTACAGTCTTTCGGACGCTGGTGTTTTCTTTAATTTGTATGGAGGAAATAAGTTTCAAACAGCGATTAAAGGGGGCCAGCTGCGCCTGACACAAACCACTGATTATCCGTGGAATGGCAAAATCTCTATAACGCTTGAAGAAGCACCAAAAGAAGCGGTGTCATTATTTTTCCGCATTCCGGGCTGGTGCAGCAATGCGGGTTTGGTGGTTAATGGTAAAAAGGAAACTGTTAAACTGGCTTCGGGAAGTTATGCTGAGCTTCGGAGAGCTTGGAAATCAGGCGATAAGATTGAATTAACACTCGATATGCCCGTCAAACTGATCGAATCCAATCCGTTGGTAGAGGAAACCCGTAACCAGGTCGCCGTAAAGCGTGGCCCGGTCGTTTATTGTGTGGAATCCATTGATCTGCCCCAAGGTAAAACGATCTTTGATGTAGCGATCGGCGTTAAAAATAACTTCAAACCGTCGCTTTTAACCATCGAAAATAGCCCGATTATGAGCTTGCAGGGCGATGCGGTGCTGGTTGATAATTCGGATTGGAGCAAAAAGTTGTACCGCGAAGTATCAGCCGAGGCGCCCAAAACCATTCCCGTGCGACTGGTGCCTTATTATGCCTGGGGGAACCGGGGGCATGGGGATATGTCGGTTTGGCTGCCACTGGTAAGGTAGTAGCTTATGCATTATCCAGCAAAACACCGGGGTCAATACCTAGCTTGTGGTAAACTGCTTTTAAGAACGTGACATCTGGTTCCCGTCGGCCATTCAGGATTTGGGAGAGTCTTTCCTTCCCCAATCCCAGCAAATCGGCAAGACCTGTTGTGGTCAAATTGAGTTCAAAGCGTTTTTGCTCCACCATTTCGGGAATAGTTAAAGGAGGCGGAAATGGGAAGTGAATTTCTTCATATTTCTCGGCGGCAATCGCCATCGCTCGCAGCTTATTTGTCTCATCTTCTGTTAGATTGTCTTCGCCACGGTTCATCAATTCGTAGATTTCATCCATTGCAGAGTCGTACTCCGCTTCTGTTTTGTAAATGATTTGATCGTTTTCCATAACTATCTTTTATATCTAACAATGGAAGCGTCTATTCTGTCATATTCGGAATGGGTTCCTAAAAATACAATATAAAGTGTTCGTACGCGAAAATGAACAACTGTAATTAGCCGGTGGTCGTTGCCGGAGATATTAAAGACAAATCTGTGATTGCCGACATAGTCAGCCGAATTAAAGAATCTTCTTACATCATTTGGGCACGACCAATCAGCGTTTTTTACTATATCATACCATTGATCGAGTGATTTACGGGCGTTGGGATATTTTGCAGAATATCGGTTAAGGATAGACCTAGTGAGTATGACCATGATTGTTTGATGAAATGATCAGAGCCCATAATATCTGATGCACTGTTCTATCAAATGAAATCTATTACCCGAACCGCCCTGATCCGTTATCCTACGGCCGGCCCTGCAACTCCCTAACCCAAATATTCCGAAAACTTACCCGGCTCCCGTGTTCCTGCAATTGCAAAGGCAGCTTTGAGTCGTGGAATTTGTATTTAGGATAACCCTGATACACCATCGGTCCTTTCAATTCTACATGGTTTAAAATCAACACATTATTGTGAAAAACCGTCATGTAGGCAGGTTTCTCAACCGTCTTGTCCGCGCGGAAGACGGGGGCTTCGAAGATCACGTCGTAGGTCTGCCAGGTTTGAGGTTTTCTGGCGGCGTTCACCAGCGGGGCATGCTGTTTGTAGACGCTACCGGCTTGGCCGTTGTAGTAAATTTTGGTGTTGTAGTTCCAGGATTCGTAAATCTGCAATTCATAGAGGCCCATGATGAGCACGCCGCTGTTGCCACGGTTGAAATCCTTGTCTTCGGACGGGTCGGGCGTGCGCCATTCGAGGTGAAGCTGCATGTTGCCGAACCTCTGCTTCGTCCGAATGTCGGTGGCTTTTGGGACGATGGTAATCGCCTCGCCGTCTGTTTTCCATTTGACGGGCGAGCCATCGGGATGCTCCCATTTGGGGAGGTCTGTTTGGCCGCTGTATAGCACGATGGCATCGGAGGGCGGCTGCGCGTAGGTTTCGCCCGGCGTCACGAGCGCTGGTTTGAACGACCAGTCTTCGGTCGCGGAAGGCGGGGGTAATTTGTCTTCCTTTCCGGATTGGCCGGTGACCAGAGCGTTGATCCCCAGTACAAGTGCCCCGGTGAACAGGTACTTTATAGCGTATTTGTGTGGCATGATTGGAATAGCAAAATGAAGCATAAATCAGACTGTTGTTGATATACAAAGAAATAGTAGCACAATAACTCACTATTATTTTCAATTTTCTCTTTTTATTTTCTTTTATTTACGTAAATTTGCTTTTAATAAGTTTAGGTGTTCTATTTGAGCTGTGAATAGGTTTATTTTTTGTCGGTATGTGACGAATTGTTTCTTTTCCATCTATTTTTAGGTAAAAAACAAAAGTTGATACAATGCTGGCAAATCAGAGAAGAGAGAAAATACTTGAATTGTTAAAAGAAGATGGCTCGGCGAAGGTGATCGATCTCGCCAGGCTCTTTAAAGTAACCGAGGTAACGATCCGTCAGGATTTGGACAAACTCGAAAAAGACGGCCTCGTGATCAAGGAACACGGCGGGGCGTTTTTGAAGAATGTCGAAGATCAGGTCCGCAATTTTTCGCTGGCCAATCAGGAGAATCTCGATAAAAAGGAGCTGATCGCCGCCAAATGCCTGGAATTTATTTCCAATGGCGATACGATCATCCTCGATTCGGGCTCTACCACGACGGAGATTGCGAAGAAGCTGCGGGGCAGTAATAAGCACCTGACGGTGATTACCAATGCGCTGAATATCGCATTAATCCTCGGAGCCGAAACGGGCATCGAGGTGATCATGACCGGAGGCGAGTTTAAGCCGCCTACCTTGTCGCTGACGGGTCAGAAAGCCGCTGATTTTTTCAAAGGCCTGAATGTGCAGAAGTTGTTCCTCGCCACGGCAGGCTTGTCGCTGAAAGCAGGGCTTACGTACCCGAGTATCGCCGACCTGGTTGTAAAAAAAGCGATGATCGACGCAGCGGATACGACTTACCTGGTTGCGGATTCTACGAAAGTAGGAAAAAGCGCATTCGCGAGCCTCGGGGCGCTGTCGTTGATCGATTACATCATCACCGACGCGGGAATCGAGGAGAAGCATCAGCAGTTGTTTCATGATAATGAGATTGAATTGATCATCGCGGAGTAGGTTTCCGGGGAAGGAAGAAGGCAAGGACGGAGCGGATTTTAATACATACCATGAATATGAAAAGTATCGGAGTCATTATTGGTAACAGGGATTTCTTTCCGGACCGGCTGGTGGCCGAGGCGCGGGTGGAGATTGTTGATTTACTTAAAAAATTAAATATCAATGGCATTATGCTCGACACCGAGGCTACGAAGCTGGGTGGTGTCGAGACGTTTCAGGACGCGCACAAATGTGCGGCATTATTCCGGGCACACCGGGATGAGATCATTGGCGTGCTGGTAGTGTTGCCCAATTTTGGAGATGAGCGGGGTATCGCCGAAACGTTGAAACTCGCCGATCTGAATGTGCCCGTGCTGGTTCAGGGCTATCCCGACGACCTCGACAAGCTGGATGTAGCCCGTCGCCGCGATTCGTGGTGCGGGAAGATTTCCGCCTGTAATAATTTGTATCAATTTGGTATTAAATACACGCTCACCACAAAACACGTCGTGCATCCGACCGATCCTTCATTTATTAAAGATCTGAATGATTTCGTGGCGGTTTGCCGGGTGACCAAGGGTCTGCGTAATGTGCGCATAGGGGCTATCGGTGCTCGCCCCGGCGGGTTCAACACGGTGCGTTACAGCGAGAAAATTTTGCAGCGCAACGGTATTTCGGTTGTTACGGTCGATTTGTCGGAGATTTTGGGTAATGCCAACAAGCTTCACGCGCAGGATTTGAAAGTGAAGGAGCGTTTAGATAAAATCACTTCCTATGCCTCGCGGGGTCGCACGCCTGATGAAGCATTGATCCAAATGGCGAAGCTGGACGTGGTTTTGGGAGATTTTATAGAGGCGAATGCACTGGATGCAACGGCCATTCAATGCTGGACTTCGGTGCAGCAGAATTATGGCTGTAATGTATGCACGAGCATGAGCATGATGAGCGAAAATATGATGCCGAGCGGCTGTGAGGTGGATGTGACGGGTACATTAAGTATGTATGCATTGCAACTGGCCTCGGGCTCGCCGAGCGCGCTGGTGGATTGGAATAACAACTACGCCAACGACGATAACAAATGCGTGCTTTTCCACTGCGGTAACTGGGCAAAATCGTTCTTGCCGGATATCGAAATCGCGACGGCGCCGATTCTGGGCACATCGGTGGGAGAGGAGAATACCTGGGGTGCATTGGCTGGCCGCACGCCCGCAATGCCGCTCACGTACGGGCGCATCAGCACGGACGACCCGCGCGGCGTAATGAAGGCGTACATAGGCGAGGGTAGGCTGACAGACGATTCGCTGAAAACATTCGGTAACCGTGCCGTGGCCGAGATTCCGAACCTGCAAAACCTCATGCAATACATCTGCCGCAATGGTTTCGAACACCATGTGGTGATGAATGCATCCAAAACGGCGGGCATATTGAAAGAAGCTTTGGGCAACTATATGGGGTGGGAAGTGCAGGTGTTCGACGAACCCACGCAGCAACCGAACCCCACCCGCATGCCCGACCGCGAACTCGTTTCGCAAAACTGAAACCCTGAACTATCGGAATTACAAATACCGGCAATGCCGGACTAATGCTAAAAGTCATGTCGGAAAAGGAACTGACGCAGAAATCGGTGGAATACCGTAAGAAAATACTCAAATATATCTACCAGGCCAAAGCAGGGCATACCGGCGGCAGCCTGTCGTGTATCGATATTTTGAATGTGCTCTACAATTACACGATGCATGTCGACGCCGACCATTTCGACTCGCCCGACCGCGACCGGTATATTCAAAGCAAGGGACACACGGTGGAAGCGTTGTATGTGGTGCTCGCCTCCCGGGGCTTTTTCCCGGAATCGGATCTGGATACTTTGTGCAAATACCAATCGCATTACATAGGCCACCCTACCCGCAAAGTGCATGGCGTGGAACAAAATACCGGTGCATTGGGCCACGGACTTTCGCTCAGCGTGGGGACGGCGATCGCGGGCAAGCTCGACAAGCGCGATTACCGCGTGTTCACCGTCCTGGGCGACGGGGAACTGCCCGAAGGGTCCAACTGGGAGGCTGCATTGTCGGCAGCGCATTACAAGCTCGACAACCTTTGCGCTATTCTGGATAAAAACACCTTGCAAATCAGCGGCCCAACCAGTGCCGTGTGTAATACCGATCCTGTCGACGAGAAATTTGAAGCATTCGGATGGGCCGTGCGGAATGTGGATGGGCACGATATGGGAGCGCTTATGGCGGCATTTGATGCATTACCCTTTGAAAAAGGCAAGCCAAGCCTGATTATCGCGCACACCGTGAAGGGCAAGGGTGTGAGTTATATGGAAAACCAATTGAAATGGCACCACGGCGTACCCGATCCAAAGCAGTATGCCGATGCGATACAGGAACTGGACCTTCTGGAAGAAACACTTTCCTGAGCCACTCCCGATAACCAATTTAAATGCAAGAAATATTGGATGCGACTATCGAGAACATTGCTGTGAGCCAGCGTGCTAACCTGGAAGTTTTTTCAGGCACATTGCAGCACCTCGCCCAAACCGACAGGGACATTATCGTGGTAACGAGCGATTCGCGCGGTTCTGGAAAACTGGTGCCGTTCGGGCAAAAATTTCCCGAGCAGATCATCGAGGTAGGCATTGCCGAGCAAAACCTCGTGGGCGTTTCGGCAGGTTTGGCTTCGGCAGGTAAAAAGGTTTTTGCCGTTTCTCCCGCCTGTTTCCTGACGGCCCGCGCGTTGGAACAGATCAAAAACGATGTGGCCTACTCCAACAACCCGGTGAAGCTGATCGGTATCAGTGCCGGCGTGAGCTATGGCGCATTGGGCTCCACGCACCACAGCTTGCACGATTTTGCCGTTTTGCGCACCATTAACAACATTATAGTAGTAGCTCCGGCAGATAATTTCGAAACGGAGCAAGCCATTTTGCTGGCTGCGGAAAGCAATATTCCGGTGTATATCCGCTTTGGCAAGAAACAGATGCCTTTGCTTTCCGAGGATGAAAAGACTTTCGGGTTCGGGAAAGGGCGCATCGTGCGAGAGGGAAGCGACATTACCATTATCGGAACAGGCGAAACGGTGGCACCTGCATTACTGGCTGCCGAAAAGCTCGAACGCGAGTACAATGTCTCCGCCGCGGTGGTGAGCATGCACACGATCAAGCCGCTGGATTACGATCTTTTGCAAAATATCGCTGCTGCCGGCCAGCCTGTTCTTACAGTAGAAGAGCATAGCATTTACGGGGGGCTTGGTGAGGCTTGCGCTTCGTTTTTGATTCAGCATAACTTCCATAACCGGTTCAAGATCATGGGTATTCCCGATGAATACACCGTTACCGGCTCTCAAACAGAAATTTTCAACCATTACGGCATTTCGGAAGGAGGCATCGCCGCCGCGGCACTTGGCCTTGTCAGGTAAGCAACAGTCCGTGTAAGTGTAAACGGTCGGTTAATTAGTCGTTGTAGCATCAGGTATTTTTCAAATAGGGTTATTTGGTCAAAATTTATGAAACTGATAAGACAAATGTGCTGTGCTACCGTGCTGCTTCTTGCAGCCGGCCGCGTCGCGTGTGCACAGGAAGCGCCCGGCGTGAACACGCCCAAACACCGCGTGCTGGTACTGACAGACATTGAGAACGAGCCGGACGACACCCAGTCGATGATCCGGTTTTTGACCTATTCCAATCAATGGGACATCGAGGGCCTCGTGGCCACGACCTCCATTCACCAGCAAAAACGGGTGGCACCGGAAAAAATCAAACAGCTCATAGAAGCCTACCGCAAAGTGCGTCCGAACCTGCTTTTGCACGAAAAAGGTTATCCTGAGGCAGACTATCTGATAAGTATTACTAAGAGCGCCTATCCCGATTTTGGCCTGAATGCAATAGGCAAGGGCAAAGATTCGGAAGGTTCTGAATGGATTATCAAAGTAGTAGATAAAAAAGACGATCGGCCGGTATGGATTCCCGTCTGGGGCGGTGCCAACTGCTTGGCACAGGCACTTTGGAAGGTCAAAATGACCCGTTCGCCAGAAGACGTTAAGAAGTTTGTGTCTAAAATAAGAATGTATACTATTTCGGATCAGGACGATACAGGTCCGTGGATCCGTAAGAATTTTCCGGAATTGTTTTACGTGGGCAGCCCCGGCTATCACGCGGCGGGCGCTTACCACTATGCCACCTGGTCGGGCATCAGCGGTGACAAGTTTCACGGCCGTTTTGCAGGCGCTAACTTTGAAATAGTAGACAACCCCTGGCTCGACGAGCACGTACGCAGCCACGGCCCGATGGGCAAGGAATATCCATTTACCAAATTCCTGATGGAGGGCGATACACCTTCTTTTTTAGGATTGATTGATAATGGCTTAAACGATCCCGAGCACCCCGAGTACGGCGGCTGGGGCGGGCGGTACGAACTTTACACGCCGCGTACACTCAAATATTTTTATGAACCCGAAACCCGTCCGATCTATACCGACGCGATGGACGAGGTGAAAGGCGTGGACGGTGCCTACCATACCAGCAACAAAGCGACGCTCTGGCGTTGGCGCGAAGCATTTCAGTACGATTTCGCAGCGCGGATGGATTGGACGATCAAGCCTTACAAAGAGGCTAATCATCCGCCAAAAGCCGTCGTGAAAGGCGGTACGCGCATTCATGCCAAAGTGGGTGAAACCGTGCAGCTGAGTGCGGAAGGTTCGCAGGACCCGGATGGCAACGCATTAGCCTACGAGTGGATCTATTACCCGGAGCCGGGTAGTTACAATATCAAAGAATCCCTCGGCATTAAAGATATAAAGGCTGCGCAGACGTCTTTTGTGGCTCCAAAGGTGGAAAAACCGGAGACCATTCACGTGGTACTGGCCGTTACTGACAATGGCTCGCCCGCGCTGACGCGTTACCAGCGCGTGATCGTGACCGTGTACCCCTAGCCGGGCGCCCCTGGCCGGGGGCCAGTAAGTGCAGCCGTCTAAACCCATTGAAGCATGAAAATCAGCATACATTACCGGATAGCACTTTTTAGTATCCTGTTCGGGCTTGGATTTACAGGTTGTAAAACAAAAAAATCCGAAGACGAGCCGAAGAAGATCGCGATCGTCGTGTCGACCCTAAACAACCCTTGGTTCGTTTTCCTCGCTCAAAAAGCCGAAGCGAAAGCGAAGCAGCTGGGTTATGAATCCAAAATATTTGATTCCCAAAACAATACCGCCCAGGAAACCGACCATTTCGACAATGCGATTGCGTCGGGCTACGACGCCATTCTATTCAATCCTACCGATGCCGACGGATCCATTGTGAATGTGAAGAATGCAGTAGCAGCGGGCGTACCGGTGTTTTGCATGGACCGGGAGGTGAATGCCAATGGCGCTGCTACTTCGCAGATCCTGTCCGACAGCTATTCCGGCTGCGTGGCTATCGGGAAGTATTTCGTCGAGACATTAAACAAGAAAGGTAAATACGTCGAAATCCTCGGGATGGTAGGCGATAACAACACCTGGAACCGTTCGAAGGGCTTTCACAGCGTGGTGGATTTCTATCCGGGTTTAAAAATGGTCGCACAGCAAAGTGCCGATTTCGACCGTAACAAGGCCATGGAAGTGATGGAATCGATCCTGCAAGCGCATCCGGATATCGATGGGGTATTCTGCGGCAACGACGCCATGGCCATGGGCGCTTACCAGGCATTGGTTGCTTCCGGAAAGGCCGATCGCGTGAAGGTATTTGGCTTCGATGGTGCCGAGGATGTGGTGAAATCTATTCAGGACGGGAAGATATTGGCAACAGGCATGCAGTTTCCGGAGGTAATGGCGCAGACGGCAGCCACTTTTGCCGACGAGTACTTCAAAGGAAAACGTGATTTTCCGGGCAAAATGCCGGTGGCTGTGGAGTTGGTGAAAAAGGATAATGTCGAAAATTATGCCGCTTACGGCGAAAAAGAATAGCTATGCCTAAACCGATCCGATACCTGATTTACGTGGCGGTGATTGCATTACTGGCTTATAATTCGGTGTATTTTAAAAAGCTGGATGAAGTGAGGGCCGGCACCACGTCATTCGACGCCGCCCGTTATGCCAGGGATTTCTGGCAAAAAAAGCTAACGCCGGGCCTTTCCAAAGCCGTGGACCTGAACGCATTGACCACACTTTTGAAAACCGACAAGGAAAAAGCATTCAGTGCGCATTCACACGCGTTGGGCATTGGTAACATCCGTTATTTCCTCGTAAAAGGAGCAGGTGTTGTAAGCGATGTGGAGGAGAATGAGGTGAGGTTGGAAGTGGGCGGGAATGAAGCGCGCATTGCTACCGAATACATTTTCGGCAATGCGGTCCGCGATGCTTCGGGCGCTATCGATATTAATGCATTTACAAATTCCATGGATTTTAATAACGTATCGGCCGAGATCAACAAGCTGATCCGCGAAAAGGTGGTGCGGGCATTCAAATCCAAAGTAAAAAAAGGTGATCGCGTGGTATTTCACGGCGCGATCGAACTGAACCGCGAGCATTTGCAGGTGAATGACATTGAAGTTATTCCCGTAAGTCTCCAAATCGAAAAGCCATGACGGAAACAGCGACATTGTTGGAAGTGAAGAAGGTTACGAAGCGGTTTCCGGGTGTGGTTGCGCTGGACGAAGTCTCACTGTCGATCGAAGCGGGCAAGGTTACGGCTCTGATCGGCGAAAACGGGGCGGGAAAATCGACATTGATGAAGATCTTGTCGGGCGTTTACCTGGATTTTGAAGGGGAATTTTATTACAAAGGAGAACCAGCGCGGTTCTCGGACCCGAAAGACGCGCAGCAGCACGGTGTGGCGATCATCCACCAGGAACTGAACCTGATTCCCTATTTGACCATTGCTGAAAATATTTTCCTGGGCCGCGAACTCGTGACCCAGTATGGCACAATGGACAAAAGCCGCATGCGTAAGCGCACGCAGGAATTGCTCGACCGGTTGAAGCTGAAAGTCAATCCCGATTCGCAGGTTTTTAAGCTCAAGGTAGGGCAGCAGCAGATCGTCGAAATCGCCAAAGCGCTGCTTACCGACGCGGAACTGATCATCATGGATGAGCCGACCTCCGCTATTACGGGCGCGGAAGTGGAAGTCCTTTTCGATATTGTCGCCGATCTTAAGTCCCAAAACAAAGCCGTTGTGTATGTTTCGCACAAGCTCGACGAGCTCTTCCGCATTGCCGATAATTACGTGGTGCTGCGGGATGGTAAAAGTATCGAATCCGGCGAAATGGCGGGCATGACCCAGGATCAGCTGATCAGTAAAATGGTGGGGCGGAAAATTGAGGTTATGCGTAAAACCACTGACCGCGGCGTGTGCGAACCGTTGCTGGAAGTGAAGAACCTGAGCCTAAAAAGCCGGTTGAAAGCGGGGAATGTGCTGAGCAATGTTTCTTTTAATATAGGTAAAGGGGAAATTGTAGGTCTTTTCGGACTAATGGGTGCAGGACGTACCGAGTTGCTTGAAACCATTTTCGGCCTCCATCCGGCACGTTCTAGCGGGCAGGTGCTGCTCGGCGGACAATCCATTTGTTGCGATTCTCCCGCACGTGCCATCGCAGCCGGGCTCGCGCTCGTACCCGAGGACCGGAAGAAAGACGGTCTCGTGCTCGGCCTTGGAGTGAAAAACAATATCAGCCTCACCACATTGCAGGAAATGGAGCAGCTGGGCACGCTCAACGACTCGAAAGAATGCGAGTTGGCTGATCACTATATCAGTGAGTTACGCATTAAAACGCCAACGAAAGAACAGAAGGCTAAAAACCTCAGCGGAGGCAACCAGCAAAAGATCGTGCTCGCCAAATGGCTGGCGACGCGCCCGAAAGTGCTCTTGCTCGACGAACCGACGCGCGGCATCGACATCAATGCCAAAACGGAGATTTACAAACTCATTATCAGGCTTGCCGACGAAGGTTTGGGTATTTTAATGGTGTCTTCCGAACTCCCCGAAATTCTGGCCATTTCCGACCGCATCCTCGTAATGGCGGAGGGGCGTCTGACGGGCGAGTTTCTGGCAAGCGAAGCGTCGGAGGATGGGATTTTGAAAAAGGCTATAAGTGCTATGCAGTAGGCTGTAAGCACTTTTACGACGCAGTAAACACAAACATTCAACATAAGTATACAGCCTAATGCCTATTGCATACAGCCCAAAAAACCTTGCCAAGTTCCAGTCGCTCATCGCGCTGTTCCTGCTGTGCCTCGCATTAAGCATTCTGTCGGACAAGTTTCTGACGTTTTCGAACCTTTGGAACGTCATGCGGCAGATTTCGGTCAATATCTGCATTTCGGTGGGGATGACTTTGATCGTGTTAACTGCTGGGATTGACTTATCCGTTGGCTCGGTACTAGCATTATGCGGGGCCATTACGGCTGGTTTGCTTAAAAATGGTATTGAGTTACCGGGCCAAAATCTGTTTATCGGCTTTACAGTGTTGGGCGCAATTCTTGCGGGCGCGCTTTCCGGCTCGGCGTTGGGCGCATTCAATGGGTGGGCCATCACCAAGTTCAACGTGCCGCCTTTTGTGGCTACGTTGGCCATGCTTACTGTCGCGAGGGGCCTTACCATGCTCTGGACGGGTGGTTTCCCGATCAGCGGGCTGGGAGATACGTTTCTGTTTATCGGTACGGGCTGGTTTCTGGGTATTCCGGTGCCGGTCTGGATTTCTATCGTGGTGGTGGCGCTCGCCGTTTTTCTTACCGATAAAACCCGCATTGGCCGTTACATTTACGCCATTGGAGGCAATGAAAGTGCCTCGCGGTTGTCGGGCATCAATGTCAACAAGGTCAAAATAATCGTGTATACTATTGCCGGAGCGCTCGCGGCGGTGGGGGGGATCATGGTCACATCGCGCCTCGATTCCGCCCAACCCAACGCGGGTATCAGCTATGAACTGGATTCGATCGCGGCCGTCGTTATCGGTGGCACCTCGCTTTCGGGCGGACGCGGGAGCATTCTCGGCACCGTGCAGGGAGCGATTATCATTGGGGTTTTGAACAACGGTTTGGTCCTTTTGAATGTATCGCCGTTCTGGCAGCAGGTGGTGAAGGGGCTGGTGATTTTGCTGGCGGTGATTATTGATAAGTCGAATTCGAAGAATGAATAGACTTGATTGATCGAGTCTATGCACTCCCGGCTGAATTTTACCATCATCAACGGATTTTCAGCACGGGAGCGAATAGCACAGATTTTATTTGTTAACTACAATCTTGGATGTGACCTGGCTGTTGTCGTCTTGTAAAATTTTCATCAGGTAGAGCCCTCCGGCAGTGGAGCCGACATGGACCGTATTATCAGCCGATAGCTCGAAACTTTTTACCAGTTTTCCCGACATATCCCAAAGTTGCGCTGCCTTGATTTTGCGGCCGACAGTCGGTGAAAGATGGATCACCCCCGACGTAGGATTGGGCCAGGCCTGCGAAAATTCGGGGAAGTTGACAACCTCAATTTTACTGTAAGCGAATGAGTCGTCGTTGTCCACCATTTTGAGCCGGTAGTAGTTTGATCCGGCGAACGGAGTGGGATCGACTAATGTATAGTTGTTCAGCTCTTTGCTTTCGCCTTCCGAGGTCACAATTCCGATGGCAGACCACTGTTTTGCATCCGGACTTCTTTGTATTTCGAAGTGTCGGCTATTGGATTCCTCGGTGGTAGCCCAATTCAAGACGGTCTGATTCAATTCTTTCGAAGCGGAGAAAGATTTCAAAACCACAGGGAGCGGTAAGACAAACAATTGAATGTATAATAAGCTTCGCGTTGCATCATTAGACACGTTTACGCTGGGTTCGGGACTAAAAAACCTGTTGACCTGATCAGCCGCTTCTACACCATTTACCTTAACTGACCACTCATGATATGCCTCGATTTCTCCTCCGATCAGGGCGATATTCGAATTCCCGCCGATCCCCCATTGCGCGTCGTAAAGTTCAAATTCGACCAGATCCAGCGTGGCCCCCGGAGCGAGGGAGATGGGCAAACTTCCGGTCCATGTTTGCATGTTTTTTACACCAAAATTGTAATACGAATTATCCTTGATGACGTCTTTCGGGTCGGGATAGGTAGGTAAGAATTTCCTTCTGATCGGGGTCTTACCACTGCCGAAACTGAGGGTGTACTTTATCCCTGTGAGGTTTCCCGTAATGGTGGTCGATCCATTGTTTTTGATCACAAAAATGACCTGGCTGGACGTGCCGCCGTGACGAAGACCTCCCTGGATGTTTTGTGCATGGCTGGCGATTGCAGAAATGATGAGAATGCCGAATAGAAATAGATTTGTCTTCATGGTTGGCTATTGTTGGATTTAGATTTTTTACAGGGCTTGCAGATCTGGAAATGATATGGAATGTCTTGTAACTGAATTGTATAGTGTTGTAACTTATTGCAACTTAACTTATTTTTATCAAGTATCAAAAGGGCAGATTTATCCTTGTTGCGCACAAGATGACCATTGAATCCTTTGGTATGTCACTGCTTGCTTAGCAGACGCATTTCGGCTCCGATTCGCTGCATATCGCAGTCGGAAATAGTCCTTCAAAACCTAAACAGATTTTCGAATAGCACCGGAGTTCATGCCATTACCGCGATTATCCGTAAATTATCGCATTCACTCAATTTTAATGCGATGCGAGATCACGAACCGCTGATCGGCGAGCTCCTGGAACGTTTCAGACAGGAAATCGGGGCCGACCTTGAAAAGTATTCCAATCACGTTCACCGGGTTTTCGAAACTTGTGTGATGCGCGATACCGACCCTGCAAACCGCCACAAATATGCCATTGCAGCCGTATTTCACGACATCGGGATCTGGACGGCCCACACGATCGACTACCTTCCGCCATCCATCGAGCAAGCTGAGCATTACCTGAATACCACACAAGGCGGCGCGGGTGTTGCCGAAATCACAGCTATGATTTATTGGCACCACAAGATCAGGGCCTATCGCGGTACATTTTCAGTAACGGTCGAAACCTTTCGGAAAGCAGACTGGACCGACGTGTCACTAGGCCTGCTCACATTCGGTGCCAACGCACAAATGCTTCGTCGCCTGCGCCGGAAGTTCCCGAATGCCGGGTTTCATTGGTTTTTGATAAAAAAGATCAGCGCTAATTTTTTGCGCCATCCTCTCAATCCGCTGCCGATGTTTAAATCGTAAGAACGGTGCCGGCGTATAGGGTTGGCGTTAGTTGAGTAAGTATAATTGTTCCATGATTTAATGAAATGTATGGTAGTAAGAAAGCAGTCCGGGTTGCTTTTTGTTCTCGAACCTGTCTAAAATTCATCCGTCTTCATGAAGGCCTTAACCCGTCCGGGACTCCGTCCGGACTTGTATTTCGAAGAAGAGCAGAAACTGTGGCGGGAAATGCTGGCGGGGGATGTCACCGCTTATGAACACCTTATTGATCGTACCTATGACCTGCTTTTTCACTATGGGACGAAGTTTAACAGCGACCGCGAGCTGATCAAGGACTGCATTCAGGATGTTTTTCTGAGTGTCTGGGAAAAGCGCAACGCGTTAAATCCGGAAATTCCGCCTAAACCTTACCTGCTGGCGTCGCTACGCCGCCGCCTGCACCGCCTTGCGTCGCGCCTGCGGATGGATTGCATGGATTACTACAATGAATCAGATATTGTTTTCGATATCGAATTCAGTGTCGAGTACCAATTGATAGAATCCGAAAATGACCGGCTGGTAGCCTCCCGTATGACCGAAATGCTCAATGAACTCCCCAAACGGCAAAAAGAGGCTGTCTTCCTTCGTTTTTATAATGATATGGAACGTGAGGAGATTGCAATGGTAATGGACATTCAGCCTCAGTCCGTTTCCAATCTCCTGCAAGAGGCATTCAAGTTTATCAAATCGCACTGGAAAGCCATCGTCTCGCTGGCCCTGACCCTGCCGTTTTGAATTTGAAATGCCGCATTTAAAAAATTTTAAAAAAAATCAAAAAAATACAGTATCGTCGTCCGGTGATGGTCTAATGGTGTTTGAAAAGCTAAATTTTGAACATGGACCATTACCGCGATTTCAGTTTGGGGGAGTTTGTCTGGGATAAACCGTTCCGCAGCTGGGTGCTGAGCCCTACACGCGAGGAGGATGAGACCTGGCAAAGCTGGCTCGACGCCAACCCCGACAAACGCGAAACGGTGGAGCGCGCACGCCAGCTGGTCCTTTCCATTCGTCCGGCCAACGCGTCATTAAGCAGTCCTGAAAAAAGGAAAGCTTTGGAGCGGATCGTGGAGCGGCTGGAAGTGAGAGGCCCGGAGGTCGTCGAAAGCCTGCATTTGCCCTGGTACGCAGGTCGGCCGGCGCGAATCGCAGCGATGCTGGTGTTGCTGGCAGGGTTAGCATGGATATTCTGGTTGCGTCATCAGCCGAAAGCAATCGGTTATGACCAACTTGTTGCTGCTGCGAACGTCGAGATGCGCGAAACCGTAAACAAGACCGCCCATCCGCTGACCGTCCCCCTTGAAGACGGCAGCCGCATTACCCTCGATCCCGGGAGCAAAATGAGTTATCCCGCACATTTCAGCAGCTCCCGGCACGGCGGTGCCCGGCACACCGGTGCCCGGCGAGAGGTGTTTCTTTCCGGAAAAGCGTTTTTCGATATTGCCAAAGATCCTTCCAGACCTTTTTTTGTGTATGCCAATGAGTTGGTAACCAAAGTATTGGGTACAAGTTTTACCATAAGATCCTATACCAACGAGCGGGAGGTTTCGGTGGCTGTAAAAACGGGCAAAGTGGCCGTTTTCTCGAGGGAAGATCCCGACGCGACAGAGAAGCAAAGCTCCCGCGAGCTTACAGGCGTGGTAATCGAACCGAACCAACAGGTGGTTTTTGTACGGAAAACCGTCAAAATCACGAAAAGCCTCGTCCCCGAGCCGGAAGTTGTTGCCAACGCCGGTGCCGCTCCCCATTTTGAGTTTGACGAAGCGCCTGTGTCGGCCGTATTCAGTGCATTGCAGAGCGCTTACGGCATCGAAATTATTTATGACAAGAACATTATGGACGAGTGCCCGGTTACGGCCACGCTTACCGAAATGTCGCTGTACGAGAAGCTGGACCTGATTTGCAAGGCCGTAGACGCCAGCTATAAGAGCATCGACGGGCGGATCGTCGTGGAGGGAAAAGGTTGCAGAAATAACTAAAGAAAAAGCCGGCCCATGCGCCAACATGGCCGGCTCGGATATCCTCAGTGGTTAGCAGACCGTCACATCCTATGTAAATGGGATGAGGAGGAAGATTTTGCCAAGTTTCAATTAACAAAACCGTTCAAATTTATGAAAATACCGGTACAGTTCCATCGTAAATGGTTAGTTCTTATGCGGATAAGCGTCGCGCAATTGATAATGTCGGTTTGGCTGGTCGGGAATGCGCTCGCGGCGGACGTGCATGCGCAGGAACTGCTCAACAAGCGCATCAGCCTGCAAGCGCAGGACCTGGAAGTGAAGAAAGTCCTGCACGAGATTGAAAAGCAGGCCGGTGTCCGGTTTATATTCAGTTCTAAAATGATACAATCGGGGCGGAAGGTGACGATCCAGCAATCGAACCAGGAGCTTTCGAAGGTATTGGAAGAGTTTCTGGTGCCGCTGGGGCTTACTTACGAAGTTTCGGGGAAGAACATCGTCATCCGTCCGGCGGAAACACCCAAATGGAGCTCCGGCGAGCCTGAGGCTTCCGTAAAAAGCGGCTGGCAGGTCGGCGCTGAAATTACCATTAAAGGCCGGGTGACAGACTCGGAAACCAGGGAACCGTTACCGGGTGTGAATATCCTCGTAAAGGGTACACAAACGGGCACGTCCACGGACGCCGGAGGGAACTACATACTGACGGTTGAAAATGCTAATACAGTGCTCATTTACAGCTTTGTAGGGTACGAGCCGCAGGAGGTTCAGGCAGGTGGCCGGACGGAGATCCATATCAGTCTTAAAACCGATCAGAAATCGCTTGAAGAGGTGCTGGTAGTGGGTTATGGTACCGTCAAAAAGAGCGATGTTACCGGTTCGGTGGCGTCAGTCAAATCACAGGAATTGACCGCCTATCCCGCGCTAGGGACCGTGCAGGCCCTGCAGGGCCGTGCCGCCGGGGTGCAGATACAGGCCAACAACGGTGAGCCGGGCTCGTCGTTCAAGGTGCGGATCCGGGGCGGGACTTCCATTAATGCCAGCAGCGACCCGATTTATGTTGTCGACGGCTTCGTCGGCGGCACGTTGCCTCCGCCGGAGGATATAGAATCGATCGAAATCCTGAAAGATGCCTCGGCGACAGCCATTTACGGATCGCGCGGCGCCAACGGCGTGATCATGGTAACCACCAAAAAAGGTACGGCGGGTAAACCGCGCATCGATTTCAATACTTCGTTTTCCAGCCAGAAGGAGATCAATCGCCTCGATTTGCTCAATGCGACGCAGTTCCTCGACTATGTAAAGGAGGCGCGCCCCACGATCGTTTCGCAAGGCGCCGATACCGACTGGCAGGATGAGATCTTCCGTCGCGGCGGCATTCAAAACCACCAACTGTCGGTAGCAGGCGGCAGCGAGGCGGTGAAATACTATGTATCAGGTGCCTATTATGACCAGAAAGGCATTATTCTGAATTCCGGGTACAAGCGGTATTCGGTGACGAGCAATATCGACATTAATGCAACCAAAAGGCTGAAACTGGGGCTGAACCTGTTTGCGCAGCGCGTATCGCGCCAGCAGTCGCGTACGCAGGAGGGCTCGGGAGGCCTTACGCCCGGCGTGATGTCGGCGGCCTTGAAATTCGAACCCGACCAGCCGATCCGCGACGCCAACGGCCGGTTTACGGTGGGGCGGCTCAGCGATCCGATCGATAACCCTTATGCGATTGCTACGCAGCTCGAAAACGAATCGCTCGCCGATCGTATTCAGGGGAATCTTTATGCAGAATACAACATCCTCCAAGACCTGAAATTCAGAATTACCCTGGGAGCAACCACTAACAGTGGCCGCACAGGCACATTTACGCCAACCACTTTGAACGACGGGCGCAATGTGGGCGGCGCGGCGACGGTGAATGGCTCGAAAAGCACATTGCTGCTGAACGAGAACTATTTGACCTACAACAAAAAGATCGGTGCATTGCACGATTTTTCGGTGATGGCGGGGTATTCCTATCAGAAATCGTCGAGCGAAAACTGGGGCGGCTCGGGGCAGTCGTTCATTACCGATGCGGTTTCTTACTGGAACCTGGGCGGCTCGTCGGTATGGCAAAGCCCGAACTCCGGGCTCACCGAATGGGTGCTGGCTTCCTACTATGCCCGGCTAACCTATTCTCTGGCAGATAAATACCTTTTCACTGCCAATATCCGCCAGGACGGTTCTTCGAATTTTAGCAAAAATCACAAATGGGCGACGTTCCCTTCGGGCGCATTTGCGTGGAAAATGTCGAGCGAGCCGTTTATGCAACACATTGCGGCGATCAGTCAATGGAAATGGCGCGTGAGCTACGGGTTGACAGGCAACCAGGCCATCGAGCCTTATCAGACGATGGCCCGCTTCTCGAACGTCTACTCGGTCATCAACGGCACGCCGGTGAATGCCGTTCGCCCTACGACCGTCGCTAACGACGATCTTACCTGGGAAACGACGCACCAGTTTGACCTCGGCGCGGATGTGAGTTTGTTCAGCAACCGCATCAACCTTGTAGCCGACTATTACCGGCGTGTGACCAAAGACCTGCTTTTCAGTGTCCAACTGCCTCAATATTCAGGTTATACCAACCAGTTGCAGAACATCGGCGAAGTTGAAAATAAAGGCTTTGAATTCACGCTGAACACACGCAATCTGGTCGGTGCTTTCAAATGGAGCACGGATCTCAATTTTTCTATAAACCGCAATAAAATCCTAAAACTACCCGCGGGAACGGACATTCTTTATGGCTCCGCACCGGGGCATATGGTGGGGATGGGACAAACACAGGTTCTGCGCGAAGGCTATCCGGTGGGCAGTTTTTACGGCTGGATCTATGACGGCGTATATCAGGAAGGCGACAGTTTTATCCCTGGCGGCGGTTTCGAGGTGGTGGCAGGTGGTGAGAAATTCCGGGATATTAATGGTAAAAAGAACACAAACGGCCAGCTTACCGGCGAGCCTGACGGCCTGCTGAACAGCGACGACCGCACTATTATCGGTAATCCGCACCCGAAATTCACCTGGGGCATGAACAACGATTTCAGCTGGAAAGGATTTGACCTGAATGTTTTCTTCCAGGCTTCGAAAGGCAACGATCTGCTGAGCTATACATTGATGGAGCTCAACCTGCTCTCGGCGATCAACAATGCGACTACCGAGGCATTGAACCGCTGGACGCCGACGAATACGAATACGAACGTGCCCAAAGCGACGGTCGGCCGCACGCGCAGGGTATCGACGAGGTGGGTCAAGGATGGTAGTTTTGTGAGGATGAAAAACCTCGCAGTAGGTTATAATTTCCCGAAACCGGTGCTTGAAAAGCTGAAAATCAGCAAACTGCGCGTCTATGCCAGCGCCCAGAATATCCTGACTTTCACCAAATACAAAGGCTACGACCCCGAGGTAAACTATTCATCGGATGGTAACACCGACAGCAACCGTAACCTGGGACTCGATTACGGCAGCTACCCGAACGCTAAATCCTACACCATCGGCCTGAACCTGGGCTTTTAAAGCATTAAACGGACAGAACATGAAACATTTATTCAATAGATCAATATTCCTTACCGCGGCGGTTTCGCTGCTGCTGGGCTGCGCGGACCTGGACGAAAAGCCCGTGGGCCTGCTTGCACCGGAGTCGCTGTTCAGGACTTCCAAGGATGTGGAAACGGCCATCATGGGTGCATACGGCTGGATGGCCACCGAACGACTCTACGGTCGGCAGTTTGTGTCAGCGCTGATGCTCCGAAGCGATATGGAGGACATTGGCGACCGCGGTACGCCGGCCGAACGCCAGCAGGTTAACGATTTCAATATGGATGACAACAACAACATGGTCAACCAGTTCTGGCCGGTGTGGTATCAGGTCATCAGCGGGACAAATGCGGCCATTTTCGGCGCGCAGGGGCTGAATTTGCCGGAAGCTACGGCCAATCCGCTCATTGCCGAGGCCCGTTTCATACGCGCATTCGCGTATTTCCACCTCGTGCAGGTGTTCGGCGATATTCCTTACATCGACTATTTTATCAGCAATCCGGAGTCCGTCAAGTCGATTTCCAAAACGCCTGCGGCTACGGTTTATGCCAGCATTATCGCGGACCTGGAATTTGCCAAACAATGGCTGCCCGACAAGCAGCCGTCGGAGGTACGCAGCCGGGCTACGAAGGGAACGGCCGCTTCCTATCTGGCGTCGGTGCATCTCACGATGGGGCAATACCAGAAGGCCTACACCGAAGCGAAATGGGTGATCGATAACAAAGACAAGTTTGGTTATGGGCTGGAAGCGGACTTTCAAACGCTATTCAAGGCACCCCAAGCCCCGAATATGAAGGAGCATATTTTCGACATTGATTTTCTCGGGATGAAAACGGGCGAAGGCGGGGCTAACGACGACATTATGGCACCCATGACCGGCGTACGCGGAGGCGACGCGCCACGCAGCGGATGGAGTGTGATCGTACCGTCGATGAAAGTATACAGCACGTGGGATAACCGCGATTACCGCAAGGAGGTTAGTTTCGAGGATTCGCTCCTGATTGGCGGAAAGCTTGTTCCCTACACCGAATTCACGAATACTAAACGCCCGCATATTGCCAAGTACGCCCGTTTTGCAGGTAATTCCAATTCCGAAGGCCGCGATTCCGATCACAACTATGCCGCGATGCGCTACGCCGACATCCTGCTCATCGCCGCCGAAGCATCCGTGGAAGTGAACGGCCCGAATGCCGAAGCGCTGGGGTATATCAACCAGATTAGGGCACGCGCCAGAAACTGGGCCGGCAGGCAGACGACTTTCCCGGAAGACGTGAAAGCCGGATTGGCGAAGGATGCGTTGATAGACCTGATCCTCGACGACCGCCGTCTTGAACTTGCCTTCGAATACAAACGCTGGTACGACATCAAGCGCCGCAACTTGGGAGAAAAGGTATTCAAAGGGCCCAATTCGCTCGAACCGCACGAGACATTCAGCGCTACCCGGGACTATCTCATGCCGCTGCCACGGGTCGAGTTGCAGGTAAATCCAAACCTGGCGCCGCAGAATCCGGGGTATTAATTTTGCAATGCCAGGCCTTGCTTGACAACACCTGACAACTCCGAACGGCACCGCCCTTATGAGTCGAATGCCTTTCTGATCCCGTCGGTTTCGTGTTCAGATATTGAAAATGTTCGTTGTGAAATCTTGTCGGCGATGACACTATCAGCGAGCAACAGCCGTACCGTTATCGCAGGCTGTTGCAGCCAGCCGCGTTCGCTGTTTTTCAAGTCGGAGGCGAGGAGCGGTTCGCTGAAATCGTAGGCGGCCTGTTTGAACTGGAATACCAAAACCGGAGAGCCTTCTTCCCACCTTAAATGGCATTCGACGTTTTCTGAAAGCAGGTTGTCGGGAAAGTGCGTGTTTTTGAGGATAATGTCAAGCGTATCCGTGCCTGGGAGTACGCGTATGTAGGGGGAGCGTTCAGGGATTGGCATAGTTTTCAAAATTTCTTTGCATAATGAACAAAACCCGTCCTGGAATGATTCAGGGCGGGTTTTTTGTGCCGTTGTAACTCTATTTTGATAATTGTGACGTTTTTGTGACGCGTCTTTTTTGGTCTTCGTTGACATCCGATCCTTTATTTGTCCGTCAATCCCAAACCACCTTTATTTTCAAATTATATGGACGAATCTTATATCGGTGAAATCAAGTTATTTGCCGGAAATTTTGCTCCCATTGGCTGGCTCTTTTGCGATGGTAGCCTTTTATTGATTAAAGACTACGAGGTTCTTTTTGTTCTCCTCGGGACCACCTACGGCGGAGACGGGGTGACCAACTTTGCATTGCCGGATTTACGCTCGCGCGTTGCACTGGGGCAGAGCGAGCTCTTTCCTATCGGGCAAAAAGCCGGTATGGAAACAATCCAGTTGAAGCTGGATGAATTGCCGAGGCACTCGCATACGCCGGCATGCAGCACTTCTGGTATTGCGAACACGAAAGACGCTACAAATGCTTTCTGGTCGGCCGCGCCGGCGGGAGGACGCCGGTACGGTTCAGACAAAGGAGACATCAGTTCTAAGCTGGGCTTGGACAGCGTGGAGAAGGTGGGTAGCAGCGTCCCGCATGAAAACAGGATGCCGATTCTTGCGATGTCCTATATCATCGCAATTGGGGGAGTGTTTCCGAGTAAATCCTGACTATTACTAACCTTAAACTAAGATTCCAATGGATAATTATCTTTCCGAGATCAGGGCATTTGCCTTTCCATTTGTCCCCAGAGGATGGCTTCCCTGTGACGGCAGGTCCTTGCCTGTTGCCACTAATCTTGCACTCTACCACTTGATCGGTAACACCTACGGCGGTGATGGAAATACTTTTAAACTACCGGACCTTCGTGAACGTGTGACGATTGGCAATGGCCCGGCTTATCCCTATTTCGCCCAGGGCGGCGAGGAGAGGCACCCCCTTACGGAGAATGAAATGCCAAGGCACACGCACCAGGCTGTTGCGAGTACTATTAACCGGGATAGTTCCACGCCTGAGGGACATTATTGGCCTGCCGATTCAGGGTATACCAAGGAAAGTAATGCACTCATGAGCGTTGCTGCCCTCGTGCTGGTCGGTTATGGCAAGGGGCACGATAACATGTCGCCCTACCAGGCTATCAACTATGCTATCGCTACCGAGGGAATCTTTCCGAGTGGGAACTTCGGTGGATACCTTGGAAGCATCAAGCTGTTTCCTGGAAAACTGGAATCGGAAGATTGTGTTCCCTGTGATGGCCGCGTGTTGCCCATAGCAAGTCATACGGCGTTATTTTCTCTCCTAGGCTCGTCCTATGGCGGTGATGGTAAAACAACTTTCGCATTGCCCGATTTGCGGGGGAGGGCGCCGGTATGTTTCGCAACGGGCCGACACGATTTCGGACTGACGGAATACCAGCTCGGTCAGGCTGCGGGCGTAACGACGGTAACACTGACACCCGACCAAATGCCGGTGCACTATCACCCGGCCGTGGCCAGTATCAACGGCAATGTGCAAAGTCCCGAAGGGCAGGTATGGGCCAACGACGATAACCGCCCGCCGGTCAAATGCTTTGCCAGCCAAAAGGGCGCGGGCGCGCCCATGAACCGAACTGCCCTGGGGGAAGTCGGCGGCGATCAGCCGCATAACAACATGATGCCCTTTCAGGCAATTCAATATCTGATCGTGCGCGCTGGCTTTTACCCTCAGCGCCCCTGATTCTTTTTAACCACATTATCTATGATGAAAACTTCTACCGGCCTTCGCCTGTTCAGGATCTTGGCTATTGCATTGCTGGTGTCCGGCATAATGCCCGGTGTGTATGCAAATACCTTCAATGTAACCCAAACGAGCGATGGCAACGCCGCCTCGCAATTGCGGGGCGCGATCCTGGCGGCGGATGCGCTCGGTGGTGGGCCGCATACGATTAATGTGCCCGCGGGAACTTACAATCTGACGCTGGGACCGATCAAACTTGGAACCAAAGCGCAGAATATTTCGATCGTAGGGGCCGGGGCGGCTTCTACGATCGTCAATATGACCGCCACGATGCAGAACCGTATCCTTTTGATCAACGAGTTCGCCGATGTGTCGGGTGTGACGACTGCTATTTCCGGCATCAAGTTCACGGGTGGGAAAAGTCCGGGTAACTATGGAGGCGGCGCCATTCTTTGCGGCGGGCCAAACAATGTTGTCAGTATCACTAATTGTGCGTTCGAGGGCAATGTGTCCACAGGCCGTGGCGGCGGCGCGCTGTCGATAGGGGGCGGTGGCGTGGTCACTGTCGACAACTGCACATTCACAAACAATCAGATCAATGTTACGAACCAGGACAATGCCAGCGGCGGTGCGATATTGATCGGCTATGTTAGTTCGGATATTACAGTGACAGGCAGCGTGAGCATTACCAATTCTGCCTTTACCGGCAACTTCGTATCGTCTACGCTTTTTACCGCCGGCGGGGCCATTCATTTGAATGCGGAGCAGTCGCCCCAAAGCCCTTCTTTTTACACAAAAATAGAAAAGAACAAATTTCTCAATAATAGCACCGGGACGACCACGAACAGTGAAGGTGGGGCCATTTCCATTTCCAGCGATTTTGCCGTGGATGTCAATTACAATGTTTTTGCCGGTAATACGCTGGGCGGCTCGGTAAAACAAGCACTGTCGTCGCGTAAATCGAGCGATGGGGTGGTGAATGCCACCCACAACTGGTGGGGATGCAATACCGACCCGCAGGCTGCCGGAACGTGCAGCGAAAGCGCGAGTGTTATCGGTGAAATAGGCACGGGTACACTTACTACCGTTCCGTTCCTGGTATTGAAACCGGCTGTAAGCAATGCTGCGCTTTGTTTGCCGTCGACGAGCCAGACTACCGTGACTGCGAGTTTTCTGAATAATTCTGCGGGCACGGCCATATCATTAGGCAATCTCAGCCAGGTGATCGGCTTGCCTGTGAGTTTCAGCTCAGAGAACGGGAATATTTCGGGCGCGCAAAGTGCCATTCAAGCCGACGGCAAGGCCACGGCTACCTATACCGCAACCAGCGTGGGACCGGGAAGCGCCAATGTCATGGCGGGTTACCTAACCAGTTCCGACCCGGCGGCGCGTGTTGCCCTCGCAACCGGAGTGAGCCCGACGATCAGTACACATCCGGCTAAGGTCACAACGTGCACCGGCGCTTCTTCGGCCGTTTTTACCGTTACGGGAGACAATCCCGCCACGTTGTCGTATCAATGGTACCTGGGGAATACGCCATTGTCCAATGACGGTAAATATAGTGGCGTCAACACGGCATCGCTCACGGTGAACAACATCGGTGCCGGTGATAACGGCGGTCAATTCAAGGTCAAAATCAGTAACAGCTGCGGCGACGCTTTCTCGAACAGCGCGCTTTTGACTGTTGTTGCAAACCGTTTGTATGTCGCGGAAGGAGCTTCCGGGGGAGGTTCGGGCTGGGAAGATGCCCTGGGCGACCTCAGTACTGCGCTGAATGCGGCCTACGGCTGCACCGGAATTACGGAAATATGGGTGAAAGCAGGTACTTACAAACCTTCCGGATTTCCCTATAATGCAAGTCTGACGGGTTCGCGGAACAACGCTTTTTACCTGATAAACAACGTTGCCATCTATGGTGGATTCGCAGGAAATGAAGCGACGCTCGGGCAACGGGATGCGGGCGCGAACCAGACGATCCTTTCCGGCGACATCGGTGTGCCTTCCAATGCTTCGGATAACACCTATCACACCCTTGTTTCGGTACTCAATAACAATACGGCCCGGCTCGATGGCTTTATCGTCCGGGATGGTAATTCGAACGGGGCTGGTATCGAGCAAAGTATCCTGGGAGCAAATGTGATCGCTTTTGGAGGAGGAGGGCTTGTGCTCTATTCCGCATCGCCGGTTATTGCGAATTGCGTTTTTACAGAAAATTCAGGTGCGGATGGAGCGGGTATTTATGTTTTCGGAAGCTCGGCTAATCCGTTGATTACTAATTGTATCATTACCGGTAATTCTGCTGGGAGTGCCGGTGGCGGCATTTTCAATGGTTATGACAGCGGTGCAACCATTCAGAACTGTACTATTGCGGGTAATTCGGGAGTTGTCCAGGGAGCGGGCATGCATAACTATCTGCTGGCGCACCCAATTGTTTCCAACACGCTGATCTGGGGGAATAGTGGCCCGGCACCGGCTGGCATCTTCGATAACTCGGCGACGCCTAATGTATTGTTCTCTCTTGTGCAGGACGGTCATACCGGAACTTCTATTCTGAACCAGGACCCATTTTTTGCAAACCAACCGGCTCCCGTCGGTGCTGATGGGAAATGGATGACAACCGACGACGGATTAAAACCGCTTCCTTGCAGCCCGGCCATCAATAAGGGAGTGAATGTTTTTGTGACTGCCCCGTCGGATATTCTCCGGCAGGTTAGAATTTTTGATACTATGGTCGATATCGGTGCTTTCGAGCTCCAATCTTACCGTGACGGGACCAGCTTGTCACAGGACGGTGATGTGGCGACAAACAATGTCATTGGTGGTACGACCTCTGGTTTTTTAGCCACCGGATGCCGTGTTTTGGCACAGGTAACGCCTATGGGCGCGGCGCCCGTCATCGGTAGCGTGCAGGCGAAGACGTTCGTGGAGGGAGGTATCATTAGCGGCGGAGCGGTAAATTTTGTACAAAGACATTACGAAATCCTCCCGGCGGCTAATGCGGAAAATGCGACTGCCCGGATCAAACTGTTTTTTCTCCAATCAGAATTTGATGCATTCAATGCCGGCGCCGGAGCTGCAAAACTGCCGGCGTTCTTCTCGGACGGCACTGGCAAGGCCAATCTGCTCGTTGTTCAGTATCACGGTACATCAGCCACCGGACAACCCGGATCGTACAGCGGCGACACGACCACGATTAATCCCGATGATAATGATATTGTCTGGAACGGCGACCTGAACCGGTGGGAAGTCAGTTTTGACGTGACCGGGTTCAGCGGTTTCTTTATAAGCAATGCAGACCCGCTGCCTTTAAAGCTCGTTAGTTTTACGGCCAAAGCGGTTGAAAAAAACACATTACTCGAATGGCTCACAGCCGAGGAGGTTAATACCAGCCATTTTGAAATACACCGCAGCGCCGACGCACGGCATTGGCAGGTATTGCCCGAACAACCTGCCGCTTTTGGTAGTGGGGGGCATCGCTACTCAGCGCGCGACGTCGAGCCTCTCGCGGGATTGAATTATTACCGCTTAAAAATGACAGATATAGACGGATCATTTGCATATAGCCAGATTGTCACGGCAGAACACCGGAATGCATTTCAAATGCAGGTATTCCCCAATCCGGCAACGACATTGCTGCAAATGGAAATGACGGCGGGCGGTACGGTTTCGGGGAAGGTCGAACTGCTCGATACGAAAGGTGTAGCAGTGATGCGTAATGAACTGAAAAACGGGAAAGCAACATTGTTGGTAGGTAATTTGCCCAAAGGCATTTACCTGCTGCGCGTACGAAGTGGAGCGGTGGTACAGACGCGGAAAGTAGCGATCGAATAAGTCAGATTTGCATCATGACTTCTTCGAGGCTCTGGTCGTCGGGCACATCGATTTTTTTTAGCAACCGGTATTTGGTGGTGCGCACGGCATGGCTGCTGATGCCCAATGTGACCGACATTTCCTGGTAACCCAGGCCCAGTTTGGCGAGCGCAATGAACCGGATTTCGGCCTGCGTGAGATCGGGGAACTTCTCGCGGAGGCGATGGAGATAGTCGCCGTGCGCTTTGCCGAAGAGTTTTTTGAAATAATCCCAATCCTCCTGCGTCAGGATGGTACTTTCACGCAATTGCATCAGGGCCTCAGCATCGGGGCCCTGCTTGCTTTCCAATGCCTCGATCTGTTTGCTTTTTTCGGAAATATTGCGGGCAAACTCACTTAATTGCAAGGTCGCATTTTCCAGTTCCTGTTCCTTTTGCCTGATTTTGAGCTCCTTCAAAAGCTGCGCCTGCTGGTGCCGTTTGCGTTGGGTTCGATAAACGTAGATGGCCACGCCCGCAATGAGCAGTACGAGGATTAGCGAGAGATTGCGCTCAGTTATTTTCAGCTTCTGGTCGGACTCTGCCTTTTCCATCTTGCCCCGGAGTTTTTGCAACTCCATTTTCTGATGTGCCCGCAGCATCAGTTTTTCATTGTATTTGCGGTTCATGCTGTCTTTGGCGAACATGGCAGAGTCCAGATATGCCTCCGCCAGTTTCGGGTTGCCCCGCGCTGCAGACAACTTTACCAAAATCGTGTATAGGTCCTGGAAATGCCTGTATCGTTCGGGATGCGTAACGTCCAGATAATGCCGCGCCGTATTGACAAGTTGCCCCGCCTTGTCGAAGGCATTGTTTTTTAAATGAATATCGGCCTGAGTGATCAGTGATTGGGCGGCCAAACCGTAATCTTTTTGTAGAATAGCTTCATCGATATTGGCTTGCAGTAACGGCATCGATTCTGCGTAATTACCTCGCAGATAGGCGTTTTCGCCCAGTCCGCCTTGTGCAATAGCTGCCCAAGTCTTGTAGTTTCCGGGAGATTCCTTACGGAGCACCCTTCGGAAATAATGATCAGACGAATCGAGCTTGCCCAGCTTCCGGTAAATGACGGCGGTCATAACGAGCGCCGAGTTATGTCCCGCATACATGTCCGGGTTGAATTTTAAAGTCAGGATCTGCCCGAAGAGGGATAATGCCTTTTTATAATCCGAAAAATTGTAGTAGGCGTGGGCAATATTGCTCAATGCATAACTTTTGTCGGGGAATTCATCTGTACTTAATTCATTCAGAATGCTTTCCATCTGGATGAAGGTTTCAAATGCCAATTCGTAATTTCTGCCGTCGGACCAATAATAATCCCCGAGTACTTTAAGCGACCGTGCGTTGAGCTGTTTGATGTCTTGTTCGGCAGTCTTTGCCACAAGCTCATTGAGCATCGCGGCAATGCGAGGGGTTTGGTTTCTATGCCAAGTGGTGAGGTAATAGGCTTTCAACAGATCCGATTCCAGTTCCAGATCCCTGTCGTGACGGCCTTTTGCCCATTCCTTCATGGAGGCGATCTCACGAAATACCGATGTCGAATCGCGGTTGTCGATCAGCCGGGTGTAGATTTTACCCAGATCTTTATAACGCTGCGGATAGGTTTTGTGTAGTAAATGCTCCCATTGGGCATGGGCCTTACCAGCATTCAATGCGAATAATATGAACAAAAAAGTGGTTAAAGAACGGTTCATGGGTTCGCGAGGCAAGGTTGGACCTGTCACTAAAAGGGTTTGACGGAGGTAAAAGTAATGCTATAAAGAAGTGGTTAGCAGTAGTTAGGAATGGAATTACTTTGCGGTTTTGCAAAACTGTATTTTTTATTGATTCATTTAAATGAAATGAATAATTGCTACAAGGAATAATGCGGTATTCTTGTAGATTTAAGGTACATCTCCCTGTTCATGAAAACGGTTGCCAGTCTCGGTTTGCTTGCATTGCTGCTATCCCATTCGCTGGGATGGTCGGTGGCTATGCTTTTTACGGGGGAAAAGGGAGAGGTGCCGGAGCAGAACGTAGCACCGCAATCCCACGCATCGGCCTGGCACAGGTTTGCCGAATTGTCGGAACGCATGCAGGAAATGCAGCTTGCCAAAACGCTGCCTACGCCGCTGGGAAGCCTATTGAAAATGCTGGGTGACCTGGCGAAGACCTATTTGCCGGGCGCGACCGCGAAAGATGAATGGGCTAATGGTACCTGCCGGCTTCGCGGGCCTGTCCGCTTTGCTGAGCCGTTTCACGTCGTCGTAGCCGGTGTGTTCAATCGCGCCACCCCACCTCCGGAAATGATTGGGTAACACATTTTTAAATGCATTGCAACGGCCTGCCCACTGGCGCAGGCGTGTGTGTGCATGTACGGTACCCATTCATTAACTCGTATCATTTCCAAATATGGCAACTATTCCTACCGAGCCGATAGGAAGCATTCCACGGCCCGCATACCTGCAACAAGCGATGCAGGCTTATACCCAAGATGAAATTTCCACCGCCGACCTTGGCAAATTGTTTTCCCAGGCAACCCGCGAAACGATCATATCCCTGGAAGGCACGGGCTCGCCGGTGATCTCCGACGGCGAACAGAGTAAGCCCAGCTTTGCGACGTACCCTATCCACGGCGCGTTGAACCTCGGTGCGGGAGGTGTAACCATTCCTTTTGAAGACGGGCATACACGGCAATTACCGGTATTAACGTCGGGGCCATTCCGTTACCGCAATTTCGCGGTGGATTATCTGAAGGAGGCACGAAAACATACGGCATTGCCGGTAAAGCAAGCCGTTATTTCTGCGTCGGCCATGAGCCTGCTCTACCCGGCGGCCGGAATAGATGGCTATCCGCAAAGCCAGTTCATCGCCGACCTGCTCGACCAGGCGGAGGCCGATATCCGGAAATGCCTCACCGAGCAAGCCTACAACGTTCAGATCGATTTTACGGAAGCCAGGCTGGCCCTGAAACTGGACCCGGGCAAAGGTCTTTTGCGGCAATTTATCGCGCTCAACAACCAGGTTCTCGAACGTTTCACCGCCGACGAGCGTAGCAGGATAGGCGTCCACACCTGCCCCGGCGGCGACCACGATTCAACCCACAGTGCCGATGTGCCCTATTCAGACCTTCTGCCCTTGTTTTTTCAATTGAATGCGGGTAATTTTTACCTGGAATATGCAGCAGAAAAAGACAAAGTATCGGTGCTGGAATCGATCCGCGAAAATATCCGGCCGGGGCAGCGGGTATTCCTCGGCGTCACCGACGTGCTGAACCCGAGAATCGAAACGCCAGCCGAAATCCGCGACCTGCTCGTGCAAGCCGCCGAATACATCCCGCTGAACCAGCTAGGCTCCACCGACGACTGCGGTTTCTCCCCCTTCGCCGACGATGTTTCAACCGCACGGGAGATTGCATTTGAAAAGATACGGGCCCGCGTAGAAGGGACGAAGCTGGCGGGCGCAAAGCTTTAATCATTCACCTATTAACTTTACCATGCCACACATCCAATTCGAACCTGGCTTCCCCGGCATCCTCGGCCCGATGCGGTTCAGCCCCCATACTGCCGAACCGATGAATTTACTTGCCAACGCGTTAATGTGTTCCGACGACGGGCTTACCCGCGGCGAACGCGAACTCATTGGTACTTACGTCTCGTCCCAAAACGACTGCTTTTTCTGTCAGACGATCCACGGCGCCATTGCCAGCGCTTACCTGGAAGATGAAGACTGGTCGTTCGTAAAAAGTGTAAAGGAAAATTACCCCGAAACGGATCTTTCGGAAAGAATGAAGGCACTGTTATCGATCGCGGGCAGCGTACAGCGCGGCGGCAAGCACGTGACGCCCGAGCAAGTCGCCCGCGCCCGCGAGCACGGCGCCGACGACCGCCAGATTCACGATACCGTCCTCATCGCTGCCGCATTCTGCATGTTCAACCGGTACGTCGATGGCCTTGCGACTACTGCGCCGACCGACCCGGATGTATACCGGGCCAGGGCAGTGAATGTGATTGCGAATGGGTATTCGGCGGTGAAGGGATATGAGTGACCGGTTTGGAGTAATAGAGCTTTTGTGTGAAAAAGGAGTTGCCGGCAAGAGGTAACTCCTTTCTCGAATGTATCTTGCGCCATCCAAAAACCCAGCCATTTCAACCATTTATGAAAACACATTTCCCTGCATTGCTGCTCGCCGTATCGATGTTCACAGCATGCGGCCGCCCGGAAACGGAACAAAGCAATGAAAGCAAGCCGCGCGAGCTCGAAGGTACCTGGAAACTCATTAGCGGCACATTGATCGAGAAGGGGGACACCACCGTGACCGATTATACGAAGAAGGTGTCCTTCATTAAAGTCATCAACGACAGCCACTTTGCCTTCTTACAGCACGATCTGAACAAGGGCAAGGACTCCACAGCGAGTTTTTCCGCCGGTGGCGGGGCTTATACTTTGAAAGACAGTGCTTACACCGAAAAACTGGAATATTGTACTGCCCGCGAGTGGGAAGGCAACGAGTTTCATTTTACAATTTCCATTCAAAACGATACGCTCGTTCAACGTGGTGTGGAGAAGGTGGAGGCGGCAGGAGTGGAGCGGCTGAACATCGAGAAGTATGTGCGGGTGAATTGATGTAATGCAAAAAGCCGGAGGATAATTACCTCCGGCTTTTAATGATTTACTTGCCCTTTACTTGGCTGGTTCCTTCGTTGCGGTGATCGGGAATTCGCCGTCCTGTGAAACAATGGTGCCGGTGAGCTTGTCGCCATCCTGCGTCATGGTGAAGGTCAGTAAACCTCCCTGGAAGTCCAGTTTGAAGGTTACTTTGCCCTGGTCTATGGTCAGCTCCTTCATTTCCATACGCTCCTGCTGGCCGAGGTAGCCGGTCGTTTTGTCGTCCTTTTGCTCGAAAGTCATGATGCCGGTTTCATACTCTGGTGGCACATTAGAAACGGTATATTTCCAGGTTCCCACAAGGTCGTTGGCTGTTTTAATGTTTTTAGCGGTTACCGCGAAGATGGTAACAGCGAGAATCATGGTTAGCAGATACTTTACTTTCATTGTTTTAATGGTTTTTGCTTGAAAGATTGATTACTAAATGACATTGCGCCCCAATTTAGAAAAAAGCAGATATGTTGCGATCGCGGCAATGTTATATTTCTAGTAACTAAATTACCATCGGTGTTAACGGCTGATTAACGGCAATGCGCCGTTTACTTGCCGCGATTTTGTTTTTGCCTACCTGTTGCATCGGCATTTCCCCTACTTTTGAAACATGAAAGGCATCGTTGCATATCTGCTGGCGTTTTACGTGTTCGCGCTTTCCTGCATTCCGTGCCAGGACGAGGCGATACCCTTGCCCGACAGCGGCGTCGCAGCGGCCGTTGTCTCCGGCGACCAGGACGGCCATCAGGAGGCCATCGACCTCTGTTCCCCATTCTGTATTTGCGCATGCTGTGCCAGCGTGACCATCAGCGCTGCTGTCGCTGTTCTGCCCGAAACCGCTGTTTCGCAGCTCATTCCACCCGCTGGCTTCTCCTACCTCCAAATTCTATACACCGGCGACAGGGCCGGGTTCTGGCAACCACCGCAGAACAAGGCATAATCCGCCGGCTGGCACTCTTTTACCGGACAATTCGTCGCACAGTTGCATTAGGTGACTGACGTGACGCGGCATATCCATTCTATTTAATTCCAAAATGTTAGATAAAATCATTCATCTTTCGATCCACAACAAGCTTGTGGTCGGAATATTCACGCTTGCCTTGGTGGCCTGGGGAACTTACTCGCTTACCCGGCTGCCTATCGATGCCGTGCCTGACATAACCAACAATCAGGTTCAGATCATCACTACCAGCCCGTCGCTGGCTGCTCAGGAAGTGGAGCGGCTGGTCACTTTTCCGGTAGAAACGGTGATGGCTACCATTCCCCATACCGAAGAAATCCGTTCGATCTCACGCTTCGGGCTGTCGGTTGTGACCATTGTTTTTGAAGACGATGTCGACGTGTACTGGGCGCGCGCGCAGGTTTCGGAGCGGCTGCACAGCGCTGTCGAGCAGATTCCTCCTGGTACCGGCACGCCGAGTCTGGCCCCGGTTACCACGGGCCTGGGCGAGATTTACCAGTATGTTTTGCATACCAAACCGGGTTTTGAAACCAAATACTCGCCCGTGGAGCTGCGGAGCATTCAGGACTGGATCGTGCGTCGGCAATTGCTCGGAACGGCCGGAGTTGCCGATGTGAGCAGTTTCGGCGGTTTTTTGAAACAATATGAAATCGCTATCGACCCGCTGAGAATCAGAAGTGCCAGGATTTCCATTGACCGCATTTTCGAAGCATTGGAACAAAATAACCAGAACACCGGCGGTGCCTATATCGACAAGAAACCCAATGCCTATTTTATTCGGAGCGAAGGGTTGATCGGCACACTGGACGATATCCGCAAAATCCAGGTTGGGGAAACGGAAACCGGCCTGCCGGTACTGATCCGGGACATTGCGGAGGTGGGTTTCGGGAGCGCAGTACGGTATGGCGCCATGACGCGCAACAATGAGGGCGAAGTAGTGGGAGGACTGGTATTAATGCTGAAAGGCGCCAATTCCTCAGAAGTGATCGGTAATGTGAAGGAGCGCATTACGCAAATCCGCAAGAGTTTGCCGGACGGTGTGGTGATAGAGCCATTTTTGGATCGTACCAAGCTGGTCAACAATGCAATAGGGACTGTCTCAAAAAACCTTATCGAGGGTGCATTGATCGTCATTTTTGTGCTTATCCTGCTGCTCGGAAACATGCGGGCAGGGCTCGTGGTGGCATCGGTGATCCCGCTGGCGATGCTTTTCGCGGTGAGCATGATGAACCTTTTCGGTGTTTCGGGTAACCTGATGAGCCTCGGGGCTATCGATTTCGGGCTGATCGTCGACGGCGCGGTCATTATCGTGGAAGCCACTTTGCATCACATTGTTTCGAAACGTTACACCCATCGCCTCACGCAGGACGAAATGGACCGGGAGGTGTACGAATCGGCTTCAAAAATCCGGAACTCGGCTGCATTTGGAGAAATCATTATCCTGATCGTCTACCTGCCGATACTTGCCCTGGTCGGCATTGAAGGCAAAATGTTCAGGCCCATGGCACAGACGGTCAGCTTCGCGATCCTAGGTGCATTTATTCTTTCATTAACCTACATTCCCATGATGTCGGCCCTGTTTTTAAGCAAGAAGAACGACTACAAGCCAGGCATATCCGACCGGATCGTTGGCTTTTTCCGCCGCATTTACCTCCCGGCGCTGGATTTTTCATTACAAAGGAAATGGCTGGTATCGCTGCTCGCATTGGTACTGCTGGGCGGAAGCTTCTGGCTCTTTTCCCGGATGGGGGGCGAGTTCATCCCTCAGCTTGATGAAGGCGATTTCGCGGTTGAATTGCGCGTACTCACAGGCAGTTCGCTATCAGAAACGGTAGACGCCACGCTAAAAGCCGCCGCGGTGCTGCAAAAACACTTTCCCGATGAAGTGGTGGAAGTAGTCGGTAAAATCGGCTCGTCGGAAATCCCAACCGACCCGATGCCGGTAGAAGCCGGGGATATGATGGTGATTTTAAAAGAAAAATCGCTTTGGAAAAAAGCAGCGAACCGGGAGGAGCTGGCTGAAAAGATGCACGCGGTTCTTTCGGAATCCATTGCCGGGGTCACATTCGGGTTCCAGCAGCCTATTCAAATGCGTTTCAATGAGCTCATGACAGGCGTGAAACAGGACGTTGCGATCAAGATTTTCGGGGAAGACCTCGACGTGCTCGCACGCCAGGGTGCACGCATAGGCAAGCTTGCCGGCGCAGTGCAGGGAGCGGAGGATATTTATGTGGAGGCCGTAACGGGCCTGCCGCAAATTGTGGTCCGGTTCGAGCGCGATAAATTGGCCCAATTCCACATTCCGGTAACCGATGCCAATCGTGCGTTGAATGCCGCATTCGCGGGCGCAAGCGCGGGGTTGGTTTTTGAAGGCGAAAAACGTTTCGAACTGGTGGTACGCCTGCAAAAGGCCGACCGCCAGCATATCGACGACGTCCGCGGGTTGTTTGTCACCAATGCGGAAGGCCAGCAAGTCCCGCTTGGCCAGATCGCGACCATTGAAATGAAGACGGGTGCCAATCAGATCCAGCGGGAAGATGCTAAACGGCGCATTACGGTCGCATTCAATGTGCGTGGCCGCGATGTAGAAAGTGTTGTAAATGAGCTGCGCAGCCGGATTGACCGGGAAATCAAGCTGCCTCCGGGTTATTTTGTGACCTATGGCGGTCAGTTTGAGAATTTGCAGGAAGCCAACAGCAGGTTGGCTGTGGCGGTACCGGTGGCACTGTTGCTGATTTTCCTACTCCTCTATTTTACATTTCACTCGCTGCGGCAGAGTTTGTTGATACTCACGGCGATTCCGTTTTCGGCCGTAGGCGGCGTGCTGGCGCTCTGGGTGCGCGATATGCCGTTCAGTATTTCGGCCGGGATAGGGTTTATTGCGCTGTTCGGGGTGGCGGTATTAAATGGCATCGTGCTGATCGCGGAGTTTAACCTGCTCCGGAAATCGGGCGAGACGGATTTGCGAAAAGTGATTTTTCTGGGTACCGATACGCGCCTGCGGCCTGTATTGATGACCGCCCTGGTGGCCTCGCTGGGTTTTTTGCCGATGGCGCTGTCGTCGAGCGCGGGGGCGGAGGTGCAGCGTCCGCTTGCGACGGTGGTGATCGGCGGGTTGGTATCGGCTACATTGCTCACGTTATTGGTGCTCCCGGTTTGGTATGGGATCGTCGAGCGGCGCTGGGGATCGGGGCCGGGTGGCAAAGCGGCTGCCGGGGTGCTGGTCATGCTCGCGATGCTGATGCCGGGCCGTGCGAATGCCCAGCAGGCATTGCCAAGCCGGATACTTTCGCTCCGGCAGGCGATCGACGAGACATTGGAGCGTAATCCGGTGATCAAAGGCGATTTGTACCGCGTGGGTTACCGGCAGGCTCTGATGAAAACGGCTGCCGACCCGGGAAAGACGGAGCTGGTATGGGTGGGCGGACAATACAACAGTGTCAAGTTTGATCATCATTTTCTTTTATCCCAAAACCTGCCGAACCCGGTTGCCGTGGCTAAGCGGAAATCGTTGCTATCGGAGGAAACGAATGGCGCGCAGGCTGAAATGGAGATTACAAAAGCAGAACTGATAAAGCAGGTGAAGGACAATTACCAGCAACAGATCCTGCTGAAATCGAGACGGAAATTGCTTGCCGGCGAGCTGCTTCGGGCCGAGCGGTTTGTAAAAGCAGCGGAAATCCGGTTCAAAACCGGGGAGACGAATCAGCTGGAATTCGCGACCGCGCAAAGCCAGCTCGGCGAGGTGCGAGCGCAGATCATCCGGAACCAGGGCGACTTACTCAACCTGCAACGCGCATTACAGACTTTCGTGAACGGTACCAGTCTCGCCGAAGCCGAAACCGATTCGTTGGTCCGCTTAGACCTCGCAGCACGGGACACCGCCGCATTGAACGCCAATCCGTACCTGCGCTACCTCGCACAGCAGGCGGCTATCGGCAGCAGGCAGACGGCCGTGCAGAAAGCGGTCATGCTACCGGAGTTTAATATCGGGTATTTTAATCAGTCACTGACGGGTTTCCAGAATACCGGCAATGGGGAAGTGTTTTACGGTCCTGGCAAGCGCTTTCAGGGGGTGCAGGTAGGCGTGCAGCTGCCTATTTTCAATGGCGCTTCCAAAGCGAGGGTGAGGGCCTCGGCAATAGGCGAGCAACTTGCCAGGAACCAGGTCGAAACGGCCCGTTTGCAGCTTGGAAGCGATCTTCAACAAGCTATCCGAAGTCTGGAAACTGCCCGGGAAAACCTTGGCTTATACGAAACCAGCACGCTGGTGCTGGCCGGTACCATTCAGAGCAATGCGAGCAAAGCTTACGAATCGGGTGAAATCGGGTATATCGAATACGGGCAGGCGTGGAACCGCGCGCTCAGCATTCGCCTGAGTTGGCTTGAATTGTTGTATGCTTACAATCAATCGGTTATCCAAATAGAATATCTTTTAAATGAGCAGTAATCCGAATATATCGATGAAAAATATAGTATTAGGCCTGGTTCTCCTCCTGAGAATAACTGCCTGCAAACCGGCGAGTGAAAAGGAGACTGCTCAGGCCGGGGCGGTGCCTGAAAATGGAGCAACGAGCAGGGTGGAGCTGACGGAGGCACAATATGAAACTGCCGGGATAGAAACTGGCGGGTTTTCTGTGCGGAAACTGAGCGGGACCGTCGCCGCGAACGGGGTAATCGACATTCCACCGCAGAACCTGGTGAGCATTTCCGCTCCGCTGGGCGGTTTTGTACGAAAATCGGAGTTGCTGCAAGGCATGAAAGTGCGGAAAGGTGAAGTAATCGCCGTGATCGAAAATCCCGATTTTATCCCTATCCAGCAGGAATATCTCGAAACACGCAGCAAGCTGGAATATGCCGAGCAGGAATTTCAGCGCCAAAGCGACCTCAGCAAAGAAAATGTGAATGCGCAAAAGGCCTTACAACAATCGGCGTCGGAACTGAAAATGCTGCATGCCAGGCTGGCGGGTTTGAAAGAGCGCGTGCGCACGGCGGGTGTAGATTTTGCAGGGTTGGAAAAGGGCAATATCACCAGTACCGCATCCATTCGCTCGCCTATTGCCGGTTCGGTAACGGTCGTGAACGTGAACCTGGGCAAATACGTCAACCCTACCGATGTGATGTTCGAGATCGTGGATACGGATCATTTACATGTGGAACTGTCTGTATTTGAGCAGGATATTCCAAAAGTAAAGCTGGGGCAGCTGGTACGGTTCCGGGTGAGCAACAACCCGGCCGAGGAAGATCTTGCCAAAGTTTACCTTATCAATCAAAAGATCAACGACGACCGCACTGTGCGGGTGCATTGCCATCTTGAAAATGAGGACCACAGCCTGCTTCCGCAGAATTTTGTAAAAGCCATTATCGAAACAGGTACAAACCCGGTGAATGCATTGCCTGATGAAGCAGTGCTCGATTTTGAAGGCAAATCCTATGTTTTTGTGCAGGATCCCACGAACGCCAGAAGCTTTGAAATGGTGGAAATAACGAAAGGCGTTTCTGAAAATGGTTTTACAGCAGTGAAAATGCCGGCCGGAAGTCCCGGAAGTCCCAAGTTTGTTTTAAAGGGAGCCTATGCGCTGTTATCCAAAATGAAAAACACGGATGAAGAGGAAGAGTAGGGCTCTGAAAGCTTACTGGTTAGGCCCTGATACCTTTCACGAGCAGTTGCACCGTCGCGAGCACGTGATCCATGTTGGTATAATCGTTGGTCACTTGCGAAAACATGACACCGCCCTCGATCAATGCGATAATGGAAACAGCCATTTCCTCCGCATTGATCCCCTTCCGGAATTCACCGGCCCCGGTCCCCTTTTCGATGATACCGACCAGGTTTTTTTTCCAGCTGAACAGCGCCTTGGCCGCGCTCAGTCGCAGTGGGATATTGGTATCGTCCGCCTCTACGGCTGTATTAAGGATAGGACAGCCGCCGCGGTTGCTCACGCTCGCGATCACATCTTTGTAGATACGGCCGTACACCATCAGTTTTTCAAAATACGACCCTGCCTTTTCCAGCTCGGCCTGCACGCGGTTGAACACAAGGGAGCGGTTGTATTCGAATACCGCGAGGGCTACTTCTTCCTTGTTTTGGAAATTTCCATAAATGCTGCCCTTCGTAAGGCCGGTAGCTTCGGTAATGTCCGCCATGGAGGTACCCGCGTATCCTTTCCGGTTGAAAATCTCCGCGGTTTTCTCGATGATGAAATTTCTGGTGCGCTCGGCTTTGGTCGTTCCTAAGTTCATAATACAAATATACCAATTGGTATTTATTATTGCAAATGCTTGAATGGGATGTTTATTTCAAAATAAGTAGCACGGTATAGAAATCACAGCAACGCGGGAAGAACTTTTCCGCGCAGTTCGCCGAAGCCGACCCGGACATTTACATTTTGCCCGAAACCACGCATGATCACTTCGTCATCATCTTCCAGAAAGCGCCTCTCGATATTTTCGCCCAGCTTTACGGGTTGAGTTCCATTCAGCGTAGCTTCGAGGAGGCAGCCCTTTTGGGTGATGTTTTTGCCGCTGATGGTCCCGGTGGCGAGCAGGTCGCCGATTTGCATGTTACAGCCCGTGACAGTGTGATGGGCAATCTGCTGCGCGGCGGTCCAGTAAATATCGCGTGCATTGGTTTGGCATACTAAAAATTCCTCTCTGTGGCCAGGCCTGACGCCGACGGAAAGCGAAAGGTCGAAATTCTGGCGCGGGTGATGTGCCAGATAGGGGAGCGGTTGGGGCTGCTGCAGTGGCGCGGGTACGCGGAAAGGCTGCAAGGCTTCCCAGGTTACGATCCAGGGTGAAACGCCCGAAGCGAAGTTCTTGCTCGTGAAAGGCCCCAGCGGCTGGTATTCCCACCGCTGAATGTCGCGCGCCGACCAGTCGTTAAAAAGCAGCAGCCCGAAAATGTAGTCTTCTGCTTCGGCAACGGGAACAGACTGGCCGACAGCAGAATCCTTGCCGATAACCCATGCAAGTTCCAGCTCATAGTCCAGCGCATGGGTCGGTTTGAAGGCCGGAGTGCCATCTGCTTGCCCGATTTGCCCCCGGGGCCGTGGTATCGGCGTGCCGGAAACGACGATGGAGGACGCCCGGCCATGATAGGCGACAGGCAGGTGTTTCCAGTTGGGGAAAAGCGGGTTTTCGGGCCGGAAGATCTGCCCGACGCTGAATGCATGTTCCTCGCTCGAATAGAAATCCGTGTAGTTGCCGACTTTTAGAGGCATATGCATTTGTACCTTCTTTTGTGGGATCAGCAGGTGGTCGGAATATTGGTGCAAAACCGACTCACGGTCGCACAAAGCTGTCTGGATAATTTTGCGTACATAATCGGAAAAGCTCCGGCCGAGTGCGACCAGCTCATTCAATACCGGCTTCCTGAACGCGTTCCCTGCTTCGGGATAATGCGGAAACATGTTTAATCCATAGGCCGTTGCCAGATCCACGACCCAGTTGCCGATGGCTACTCCCGCACGCGCAGGCCGGTCGTCGCTGAATATCCCGAAAGGCAGGTTATGGATGGAAAAATCAGAATCTGGTGCGACCGGAAGCCAGGGTTGTAACATGGTGCTTATGGGTTTTTAAGCTTGTTGCGCCAGATAAGCTTCCAGCAACGGCTCAATGCCTGTTACCGATTCGTAAAGCTGGTCGTAGGAATTGATCACAAAATAATGGTCCTGGTAGCGGTCGATATGGTAAGGCGTATCGAGCACGAGGGCCAGATCGAAATCGATTTTCGGGACATCATTTTTCAGACAGTACCGGCTTTCCCCGGAGGAAGAAATGATACCGCCGCCGTAAATTTTCAGCTCCCCTTTTTCGCGGATCAGCCCGAACTCGACCGTATACCAGTACAACCGCGAAATGCGTTGCAGAACTTCCTCCTGGTCGATGTGCTTCAATGCCACCTCGCTCAAATGCGCCATAAAATCGCAGAAAGACTGGTTACTAAGCAGCGGCACATGCCCGAATGTATCATGGAACATGTCGGGTTCTTCGAGGTAATCGATCTGTTCGGGCTTGCGCAGCCAGCTCGACGCCGGAAACTGCCTGTTATACAAATGTGTATAGAATTCGCGGTGGGGGATCAGTCCGGGCACTACAAACACTTCCCAGCCGGTCAATGCACGAAGCGCGGGATTGGTTTCGCGTTCAAATTCAGGGATATGGCCGGGGACGAACCCTACTTTGCCGATACCATCGAGATAGACCTGGCTGGCAATGCGCGGAAGCTGTTCCATTTGCCGTTCGAAAAGCTGTTTCCACATCTGGTGGTCAGCTTCGGTATATTGTGCATAATCCTGGTTCATGGTTGAAAAGGGTTGGCATTAAAGTGTGCCGCGCAGCATCTGCTCACGTTCTATCGCTTCGAACAGCGCTCTGAAATTGCCTTTTCCAAAAGATTGGGCACCTTTTCGCTGGATAATTTCAAAAAACAACGTAGGACGTGGCATGACTGGCTTGGTGAAGATCTGCAACAGGTAACCTTCATCGTCCCGGTCGACGAGGATACCGAGCTCGCGCAGGCTGGCAATGTCTTCATCGATATGCCCTACGCGGTGGAGCAGGTCGTCGTAGTAGGCGGTGGGCACCCGCAGGAATTCCACACCCCGGTCGCGCAATGCACGCACGGTATCTACAATATGGTCCGTCGCCACGGCAATATGCTGTACGCCCGGGCCGCCGTAAAAGTCGAGATATTCTTCGATCTGAGATCTCTTTTTGCCCTCAGCCGGTTCGTTGATCGGAAACTTTATCCGCCCGTTGCCATTGCTCATGACCTTGCTCATCAGCGCCGAATATTCCGTTGAAATGTCCTTATCATCAAAAGAAACCATCATTTTAAATCCCATTACATCCTCGTAGAACTTCACCCACCGGTTCATCTCGTTCCAGCCTACATTACCCACCATATGGTCGATATAGCGTAGTCCGACAGGCTCCGGCGAATGCTCCGGCTGCCACGCGACAAAGCCCGGGAGGAAAACACCATCATAATGTTTCCTTTCTACGAAAACGTGCACGGTATCTCCATAAGTACATATGCCCGACCGCACCGTCTCGCCATGGTGGTCCTTCTCGGTAACGGGTTCTAAAAATGGCCGCGCACCCCGGCTGACAGTCTCCCGGTAAGCTGTTTTAGCGTCATCGACCCATAATGCAATGGCCTTCACGCCATCGCCATGGCGATCAATATGCGCACCGATGGCCGTGCCGCCGTGCAATGGAGAAGTAAATACCAGGCGGATCTTGTCCTGCACCACCACGTATGATTCACGATCGCCAAGTCCCGTTTCAAGCCCGGCCATCGCCAACGGCTGAAAACCAAATGCGTTCCGGAAATAATGCGCCGATTGCAATGCATTGCCGACGTAGAGCTCAACATAATCCGTGCCGTTGATGGGTAGGAAGTCGGTCGATACGGTTGGGGCGGGAGGTGCTGTTAGTGTGGACATGAATTTTGAATGATTGAATGACTGAATGATTGAATGATTGACTGGGTCGCCGGAGCGATGAGTGAATGACTGACCGGATCGCCCATTCACTCATTCAAAATTACCCCTGCCCCCAACTGCGCCAATACCGCCCATCGTCAATCGCAATCGCCTGTTCAGTGAGCATCAGGGGGCGGAATGTGTCGACCATGACGGCCAGTTCCTGCGTTTCTTTTTTGCCGATACTGCGCTCGTACGCGCCCGGGTGTGGGCCGTGCGGGATACCGCCCGGGTGCAACGTAATGTGTCCCTGCGCGATGTCGTTGCGGCTCATAAAATCGCCGTCGACGTAGTAGAGCACTTCGTCGGAATCGATATTACTGTGGTTGTATGGTGCTGGAATGGCTAGCGGGTGGTAGTCGTAAAGCCTTGGACAAAAAGAGCATACCACGAATGCGTCGGTTTGAAATGTCTGGTGCACAGGCGGTGGCTGATGGATGCGGCCGGTAATGGGTTCGAAATTGTGGATCGAGAAAGCCCAGGGATAATTGTACCCGTCCCAACCGATAACATCAAACGGATGTGTTTCGTAGGTGACGGGGTGGATATGGCTTTGTTTCTTGATCCTGACCACGAACTCGCCGTGCTCGTCGTAGGTTTCGAGGTCGCGCGGGAGAACGTAATCGCGCTCGCAATACGGCGAATGCTCGGTAAGCTGCCCGAAATGGTTGCGGTACCGTTTGGGCGTGTAAATGGGCGAGTGTGATTCGAGGTAGAGCAGACGGTTGTCGGGCCCGTCGAATTCGATCTGGTAAATAGTGCCTCTGGGAATTAATACGTAATCACCATAAGTAAACGGCACCTGCCCGAACGGCGTGCGCAGCCTGCCCGATCCCCGATGGATAAATAGCAGTTCGTCGGCATCCGCATTTTTATAAAAATACGACATCGGCGTGCCGGTAGGGGCTGCCAGGCCCAGAATGAGGTCGCGGTTTACGAGCAGGGGGATGCGGCTCTCAAGGTAATCCGCGGCGGGTTTTACATCGAAGCCGATCAGCTTCCGCATGGTCATATTGTTCGCCACCGCAATGCGTGGCGCCACGTCGTAAGGCTCGCCCTGCGATTTGACCTGCGTCGGTCGCCAGGTATGATAGAGGAGGGAAGACATGCCTTCGAAACCGATTGTTCCGAAGAGTTCTTCATAGTAAAGCCCGCCGTCGGTTTTACGAAACTGCGTGTGCCGCTTGGGCGGGATGGTTCCTAGTTGTTGATAGATCGGCATGCACTTCGTGATTGTAAGTTAGCCAATAGTTGTCTATGCAATTATAAGAAAAACAAATCAATATTTAAATAAATTTTTGCATTATTTTTAAAAACAAGAAAATGCTTCCGGTTAATAAATTCTACGACACTTGTCTATTTGTTCTGTAAAATATTAAGAATAAATTTGAATGTATTTCAGGCCGAGCCTTTCGGAACAACCTGAAACGATTCCCATCCTAGCCGAAAAGGGCATTGGCCGGCTCTGTTGTTGATTCTTGAACAGGATTTTCATTCAACTCAAACCATGTAGCCATGAGAAAGCATTACCTCCGCTTGCCCGGGAAGGGTATTCTTACACTTTTGTTATGTCTGATGCTGTCCGTGCAGGGACTCGCACAGATCAGCCAGTTCATTCACGTCGATCAGTTCGGTTATGCGCCGACGGCCGAAAAGGTCGCGGTACTGAGTAACCCGGTCGTGGGATACAACGCCGCGTTGAGCTACACGCCACCTTCGACCATGGAGGTGCGTAATAGTGCCACCAATGCAGTAGTGTTCACAGGTCCGGTTACCGTTTGGAATAACGGCAATACCCAGAGCACCTCTGGCGATCAGGGCTGGTGGTTCGATTTCTCTGCGTTGACGACCGCGGGTACTTACTATGTATTCGATCCGGTGGGCAACCAGCGATCGGCGGTTTTTGAAATTACCACTAATCCTTACGGTAACGTGATGCTGGCAGCCATGAAAATGTTTTATTACAACCGCTGCAATATGGCAAAAACAGCCCCGTACGCACAAAGCAAATGGACCGACGGAAACAATTTTATGCATGCATTGCAGGATCAGCAATGCCGGTACGTGTATGACCAGACGAACGCAGCCCTGGAAAAGAACCTGACGGGCGGCTGGTTCGATGCCGGGGATTACAATAAGTATGTATCCTTCACGCACAGTCCGCTGCACGACCTGTTGTATGCCTACGAAGAAAATCCAGCTGTTTTTACAGATAATTTCAATATCCCCGAAAGCAAAAACGGCATTTCCGACCTGCTCGACGAGGTGAAATGGGAGCTCGACTGGCTCTTCAAAATGACGAACGCCGACGGCAGTACGCACAACAAAATGGGGAGCCGGAATTACAGCGAAAATGTTTCCTCGCCTCCGAGCGTGAATGTGGATGGCCGCTACTATGGCCCTGTCTGCACTTCGGCGTCGGCAACCATCGCATCGGTGTTCTCGCATGCGGCCCTTGTGTATGCGGGTGTACCCGCGCTGAGTGCGTACGCGGGACAGCTGGAAGCAAAAGCTGTGAGCTGCTTTAATTATGTGTTGCCATTTTATAATTCAAATACCCTGCAAACCAATTGCGACGATGGTAGTATTGTTTCGGGCGATGCCGATGTGGGGGTCGGGCCGCAGCGGAATATGATGGTGATCGCTGCGATTTACCTTTTCGAGCGGACCGGCAATGCAGTTTATAACCAGTTTGTGGCCAACAATTACGCGGGTACCGACGTGATGAGCTCGGGTTACTGGGGCGTCGATGCTACCGAATTGCAGGATGCATTGCTGCGCTACGCCAAGCTTCCGGGCGCCAATCCGACGGTCGCGGCGGCGATCCTGAACTCGGCAGGAACGGCCGTGAACGGTAACTGGAACGACTTCTTCGGCTGGACGACGGCCGATCTTTACCGCGCTTTTATGCCCGATTGGTCGTATCACTGGGGCAGCAACATGCCCAAAGCCGATTATGCCAATGTAAACCGTACGATGCTTAAAGCCGGTCTTGGCAGTACGGCAAGCCTGCAACGCAAGGCCGCGGAGCAGATCCATTATTTTCATGGGGTTAATCCGCAGGGAGTGGTGTATTTGTCCAATATGTACGCGGTGGGCGGGGACCGTTGCGCCAACGAGATTTATCATACGTGGTTCAACGACGGCACCATTTACGACAATGCCCTTACGTCGCCGAACGGCCCGGCGCCGGGTTACGTTGTGGGCGGGCCCAATGCCGACTACACGATCGGTGGCCAATCGCCCCCGTTCGGCCAGCCGCGCCAGAAAAGCTACCTCGATTTTAACACCGGCTGGCCTACCAACAGCTGGGAGATCACAGAGCCGGCGATTTATTATCAGGCTGCTTACGTTCGCTTGCTCGCGCATTCGACATTGCCGATCGAGGACCCGTTACCTGTGGAGCTGGCTGGTTTTTATTTAAAGGAGCTGGATAACAGACAGGCGCAATTGTACTGGAAAACGGTTTCGGAAACCGATAACGACCGTTTCGAAATCGAGCGCTCGACCGACGCCGTTGATTTTCGTATGATAGGGGAATTAAAGGGACACAACACCACCTCCGTGGCCCACCATTATACTTTCACCGACACCGAAACGCCGGCTGTCACTACCTATTACCGGCTAAAACAGGTAGATTTTGACGGACAATTTGACTATTCCAGAATCATCGCCCTGTATCGCAAGGGCGATGTGCCATTCCGCGTCGGACCGAATCCGCTGAGCGACTACGCGGACTTGCAAATGCCTCCGTACACCGGTATCGTTACCGTGAAACTCACCAGTATGGCCGGCGTGGAAGTAATGCGCCGCAAAATGGATGGCAGCGGCCGTATATTAATTCCCAATGTGGCCAAAGGAATTTATCTCCTGAGTGTGGAGAAGGGAAATGAAAAGCTATTCACGCAAAGGATTTTTAAAAACTGACATGGTAACGGGCAGCAACAAACGAATGCATCGCTGCCCGTTATATCACCAGCCTAGTGCTGTCCGGGCGCGGGGGTTCTTTTAGGCATGATCAGGCTGTCGGCCGGATATTTTGCTTTCAGCGTGTCCATTTGCGCTTTTGCCCACTGGATGAGGCGCTCGCGCTGCGCAGTGGTGAGCTTTGCGTCGCCATGCATACCCAATACAGTATACGATTCAAGCGGCATGGCATTGTCTTCCACCATTTCGACTGTTTCTTCCAGTTTGTGGTTCTGCCGTGCAATGGACATGCCGGTGAATGCCGAGAAGTTGAGGTGCCGCTTGCCGTCTACGATGTGGTTGTTCATCCACCATGCCACAGGCTGGATATTGTAGTACCATGGATAGACGGTTTTGTTACTGTGGCAATCGTTGCAGGCCACTTCCAGGATGTTCTTCACGTCGGCCGGGACGTCATATTTCGTCGCGATGTTCATCGACTGGTCGTCGGAGAGGTTTTTTTCGGGACGGATAAACTGAATGATAATGAAAGCGGCCAGAAGGGCGAGCAGGATTTTTCTTAACATGTCCTATGGTGATTAGATTAGGTCTTAATATGCTTAATAATTCCGGCACCTGTCTTTTTTACTGCCGTTCTATCCCCTTATTTTTTCGATAGTGCGCAGGCGACAGGCCCATTTGCTGTTTGAACAGCCTCGAAAAATAGAACGGATCGTCGATTCCGATGGCGGAAGCCACTTCATTTATCCGCCAGGTATTGAAATGAAGCAGCTGGCAAGCCTTCTGAATGCGGAGATAATTGAAATACTCAATCGGCGCATAGCCGGTATCTTTTTTGAATTTTCTGGAAAAAAATGAAACCGATAAATTTACCGAACGGGCAATATTATCCAGTGTAAGGGAACTGGAAAGATTTTCCTGCATGTACAGGATTGCCTTTTCGGTAGGGCTTGCAAAGGATTCTGACAACTTCTGCGAGCTAAAATGCTCGGGCGCGATGAATGACGAAAGGTAATGCGGTAAGGCCAGATTGGCATGGATCAGATTAGAGGCGCTGTATCCTTTCAGCAAAGTTCTGGCGATGTGCGTGAAAAGTGCGTTGCGCTCGTCGGAAAACCCTACCTGGACCGCCTTTGCAGGTTCGCCGTCCCGTTCCATGACCGCTGCTGCGGCTGCATTGCTATGGCCGCCTGCAAGGTGAAGCCAGTAAATGCTCCACGGATTGATCTGGTTGGCACCGTACGAATGAGGTACGTCGGTCGGCAGGACAACGACTTCGCCCGCGTGTATCTGAGCGACATTCCCGCCTAGTTCAATCCAACCCTGACCGGCGCTGCAATACAGCAGGATAGCTTGTGAAATGCCGTTTGGTCGCTGATAATAATGGTGTAGTGCTTTGGGATAATAACCCATCCTTGCGATGAACAGCTGGCTGATCAGCGGTAACTGCTCGCAATGGGAAGTTGCCACTTTGGGTATATCAATGATCAGCTCACCTTCGAAGCCTCTGCTTTTGCGCATAATGTGTGTTTTAATGAGGAGGTAATGAACTAGGTAAAGATAAAATAATCCATGTTTTAGACAAAATCGTTCATTCGTTTATTTCCTGGAATAGCTGAATTTTGGGATGTTAAAGTACTATTCCTAATCCCACTTCCATGGCAAAGCAACTTTTGACACACGCTCAGATTCAGCAATACAATAAGGATGGTTACCTGATCGTCCGCGGATTTTACGACCAAGAGGAAGTTTCAAGGCTCTATCATATTGCGATAGAGGATGCCTCGATCAGCAAGCATGCCATCAATGTCAACGACAGCACCGGTAAGCGGAGCAAGCTTTCCTTGTGGTACAAACCCGGCGATGATGTGTACGGCCTGCTGACCAGGGGCAACACGTTAGTGGGGGCTGTGGATCAGCTTCTCGAACGTCAGCCTGGCGACGAGGGGCATTCGGTTTGCCATTACCATTCCAAACTCATGCAAAAAGAGCCGCGCGTAGGCGGGGCCTGGGAATGGCACCAGGATTACGGTTATTGGTATAAAAATGAATTTCTCTATCCCGAACAGATGATGTCGGTGATGATCGCAGTGACGGACGCCAATGTAGAAAACGGCTGCCTGCAAGTCATTAAAGGCTCTCATAAGATGGGCCGGGTAGAGCACGGCTTCTCGGGCGAGCAGGTGGGCGCGTCGCAGCGTTATGTTGACCTCGCGCTAAAAACGCTGGAACACGTTTTCGTGGAGCTGGACGCTGGCGATGCGCTGTTCTTTCACAGCAATATACTGCACCGTTCGGATGCCAACGTCTCGGACCGTCCGCGCTGGTCGCTGATTTCGTGCTACAACCGTTCTACCAATGTCGGACATAATGAATCGTCATCGTCGGCGGCGAGCATAACGCCCATTGAAATCGTTCCTGACGAAGCGCTGCTTACCTGGGACACGGCGGGCCTGACTGAGTCGGAGGCTGATTTTCTGAGCAAAGAAGCAGACGTATCACTTAAATAAAATACACACTATGGCGCACCTTGCCGGGACGTTTTCGGGTTCCGAGCCCGGACTGGATGGGCCGGGGCCTGTCCGGATCAACAAAGGGTATGTTTATTTGCTCAGTGCCATCGCGGCGCTGGGCGGGATATTATTTGGGTTCGACCTGGTCATCATTTCCGGGACGGTCGGGTTTTTCCAGGCACATTTCGGGTTGAATGAACTGGAAACGGGCTGGGCTGTCGGTTGCATCAACCTGGGGGCTGCAATTGGCGCTATCATGGGCGGCTGGCTTTGCGAACGGCTTGGACGGAAGAAGCTCCTGATGATCTGCGCGATACTTTTTGCGGTTACCGGCGGTGGTACCGGCTGGGCCGAGAACTTTCCCATGTTTATAGGCTTTCGTATGCTCAGCGGCGTGGCCGTAGGGGCTGCGGCGCTCGTTTGCCCTATTTACCTGGCCGAAATCTCGCCCGCACCCATGCGCGGCACGACAGTATCGTTTTACCAGCTTTCCATTGTGGTGGGCATATTGCTAGCCTATTTTTCTAACTATCTATTACTGGATATCGAGGACAACTGGCGGTGGATGTTTTCTTCCCAGTCGATCCCCGCGCTGCTATTTTATTTCAGCCTTTTTATGGCCTCCGAAAGTCCGCGCTGGCTGATACGTGCCGGACGGGAATTTGAAGCACACATCGTTCTCGAACGTGTTGGCGGATTGGATTATGCATTGGCCGAACAGGAACAGATTGAACAAAGTTTCGCCGATAAAACCGAATACAAGGTCGCCGACCTTTTCCGCAAGGATGTATGGCATATTGTGTTTATCGGAATCATGATCGCCATATTTTCGCAAATCGTCGGGCAGAACTCGATTTTCTCATACGCGCCAGAGCTCTTTAAAAAGGCGGGCATGGCGCAGAACTCGGCCTTTTTGCAGTCGATTATTATCGGAGTGACCAACTTCGTATTCACATTTATTGCCATTGGTACGATCGACAAGGCGGGTCGCCGAAAGCTTCTCTTGTACGGCTCGTTGCTTCTATTCATTGATGCGCTGGCTTTGTCGGCCGCATTTTATTTCCAATGGCCCGGGTTGTGGGTACTGGTCTTCGTACTGGCGTTTGTAGGCATTTACTCGGCCACGCTTGGGCCGGTTACCTGGGTGACGCTTTCGGAGATTTTTCCGAACCGCATCCGTGGGAATGCGATGGCGGTGGCGACACTCGCATTATGGATCGCCAATTTCTTCACCACGGCGCTGTTTCCGATCATGAATCAGTATTTCGGCATCCCGGTCACCTTTTTGATCCATGGAGCGATATGCCTGGTCTACTTCTTTTTCATCCGGACCAGCATTCCCGAAACCAAAGGCCGCTCTTTGGAAGAAATTGAAAAACTATTGCAAAAAAGCTGATTGCCAACCGAATGACCATTCAATTTTATGCTCCGGAGTGGGGGAATACCCTTCCGTTTGATACTTTCTGTAAAAATGTTAAAACCGCCGGTTACGACGGTGTAGAAATGGCACTGCCGTTCGATCCGGCTGAAAAGCGAACCATCCTCGACACGCTGGCAACCCATGATCTCCTGCTAATCGGGCAGTACTGGCAGTCGTTCGAGAAAGATATCGACGAGCACGCGGCAAACTACGAGAAATACCTCCGCAATCTGATCGAAGCCCGACCGGTGCTCATCAATTGTCAGACGGGCAAGGATTATTTCAATGCAGCCCAAAATGAAAGACTTTTTGCGCTGGCTGCAAAACTTTCCGCCGATTCCGGAATACCAATTATCCACGAAACACATCGGGGCAAAAGCCTTTTCGCGGCCCATATCACGATGGGTTACCTCCAATCCGACCCCGGGCTCCGCATTGCGCTGGATATTTCGCATTGGTGCAGCGTCCACGAATCACTTTTGGCGGATCTGTCCGACGAGGTAGCCCTCGCCATTTCCCGCACCGTCCATATCCACAGCCGCGTAGGCCACCCGGAAGGTCCGCAAGTGAACGACCCCCGCGCACCAGAATGGGAAGATGTGCTCCAAGCACATCTTAGCTGGTGGGACCGTATCGCATCGCTTCATGCTCAGAACGGAACTACGCTCACGATCACCACCGAGTTTGGACCTGCACCTTACATGCCGGCTATGCCCTACACGCAAATGCCTCTCGTGAGCCAGTGGGACGTGAATGTGCATATGATGCACCTGTTGAAAGACCGGTATCAGCATATTTAGGCGATCGATCTAATTATTTTTCAACATTTTAATTGACAAAGATTTTACCGTTAAATAAAATCCTTGTCAATAAGATGCTGAGTGTGAGTCGTTTTTTAGCTACACAGGTGCAAAATGTGATACCTTTGGGAATTTACACAAGGCTTTCGGTTGTTTGGTGCAACCCCGGATTTTGTTCTGGTTAATGAGTTAATTCATAAATTTGCTTTGTAGTAACCCCCCGATCGATCTAATAACTATGAGCATCCTTTATGTTGACCATGAAATCAATAATCTGAATTCCTTTAAGGCGACTTTCCGAAGAGATGCCCAAATTTATCTGGCCAATTCAACCGAAGAAGGGTTGAAAATTCTCGATGAACACAAGATAGACGTCATTTTTGCAGACCATCAGATGCCTGAAATGACAGGGCTTGAATTTCTCAAACTGGCTTCCGATCAATATCCTTCCAGCATGCGGGTACTGCTTACGGGCAATGCGTACACGGAAGAATTTCGTTGGGCCGCCGGAAAGGGGTATTTTCATAGCTATGTTAACAAGCCATGGGATGAACAGCAGCTCCGGACGTTGATGATCTCACGTTTATATTAGGTATTGATTATCCGAATGCGGAGAGCGCCGGAGCCCATGTGGTTTCCGGCGCTTTTTTGTTTGCCGCAAATCGTTTACCGCAAACTGTTTGCCGTAAAAAAAATTGCCACACGAATATTTGTTGAGGATATATTGATTACATTGGAGAGTCAACATCCGACATTCTTCATCTATTGCCGGAAGGCTAAACCTTAACCAATGAAAAGAAGACACTTCATGCAGATGTCAGGCTTTGGCTTGGGCGCTATGATGCTCTCCGAGGTCCCCGTCATCGGGAATCCCGTGGCCGAAGAGCAGCTGCTCAACCCCTGGCTCGATTCCACAACCAAGAAAAAGCTTGCCGAAATAGCGTTGAATGCCGCCCGCGACAAGGGTGCCACGTACACGGACGTCCGTATCGGCCGCTATTTGCAGCAATACCTGTTTACCCGTGAAAAGCAGGTTCAGAATATCGTGAATGGCGAGTCTTACGGCATCGGTGTCCGTGTGATCGCTAACGGTACCTGGGGTTTTTCGGCTACGAGCGACGTGACGCCCGACGGTATCGCTAAATGCGCCGCTACCGCAGTTGCCATCGCCAAAGCGAATTCGAAGTTTCAGAAAGAACCCGTCGTACTAGCCGTGCAAAAAGGCGTTGGCGATCAGGTATGGAAGACGCCGCTCACCAAAAATGCATTCGAAATTCCGGTTAGGGAAAAGATAGACCTGCTGATGAACGTCAACGGTGCTGCCATGGACAATGGTGCCAACTTTGTGACGTCCAACCTGTTTTTTATCAACGAGCAGAAATATTTTGCCTCAACCGACGGTTCTTTCATCGATCAGGATGTTCACAGGATCTGGCCTACATTCACCGTGACCGTGACCGATAAAGCTTCGGGCAAGTTCAAAACCCGTGACGCGATCAGCTCGCCTATGGGTATGGGTTACGAGTATCTTGACGCCCTGGCAAGTGAAAAAATCGCCGGCCCAAACGGTTTGGTGGGCTATCGCAACGCTTATGACATGGTCGAGGATGCGATCATGGCGGCGAAGCAGGCTAAGGAGAAAGTAACGGCGAAATCGGTGATACCGGGCAAGTATGACCTTGTCTTAGATCCCAACCACCTCGGACTCACCATTCACGAGTCGGTAGGGCACCCAACGGAGCTCGACCGGGTGCTGGGTTATGAAGCCAATTACGCCGGTACGAGCTTCGCGACGCTGGACAAATGGAAGACAAAGAACTTTAATTACGGCAGCAAGCTCGTCAATATCGTCGCCGATAAGACGCAGGCACATACGCTGGGCGCGGTGGGGTACGACGACGAGGGCGTTCCCTGTAAAGAATGGGACATTATCAAGGACGGGATACTTGTCAACTACCAGGCGATCCGCGACCAGGTACAAATACTGGGCGAAAAAGAGTCGCACGGCTGCTGCTATGCCGATGATTGGAGCTCGGTTCAATTCCAGCGCATGCCGAATATCAGTCTTAAACCGGGTAGTGAGAAACGCAGCGTGCTCGATATGATCAAAGGTGTGGAAAAGGGCATTTACATCGTCGGAAGAGGTTCCTACTCAATTGATCAGCAGCGCTATAACTTCCAGTTCGGAGGACAGGTTTTTTACGAAATCAAAAACGGCGAAATCACGGGAATGCTCGAAGATGTTGCATATCAATCCAACACCCAGGAATTCTGGAACTCGTGCGTACAGCTTTGCGACAAGGACGATTACCGCACCTTCGGATCGTTTTTCGACGGCAAAGGTCAACCCGCTCAGATCAGCGCCGTCTCGCACGGAAGTTCGACGACGAGGTTTAACGGGGTGAATGTTATTAATACAGGACGAAAAATTTAAGAGAGGAGGAAGGGGAGGAAAAGGAATAAGGGGAGGAAGGAATGCATTCACATCTCCCTCCCTCCCTTTTCTCCTTCCTCCCTTTCTTCCCTTGCAAACGACCATCAAAAAGCATCACGCAAAATGGCAATCCTTACAAAAGAACAAGCAAAAAAAATCATAGATAAAGTCCTGGCGTTTTCGAAGGCTGACGAGATCAGCGCGTCGCTTTCGGGCAACCGGACGGGCAATATCCGTTATGCACGCAATTCGGTGTCGACGAGCGGTGAGACCACTGATTTGTCGCTCTCCGTTACAGCTGTTTATGGCAAAAAATCGGGGACGGCTACGATCAATGAATTTGACGACGCGTCTCTGGAAAAGACCGTGCGGCGCGCGGAGGAAATCGCGAAGCTTGCGCCTGACAATCCGGAATATATGCCTATGCTCGGGTCACAGCAATATGTGAATACCAATGCTTTCGCGGATAGCACGGCGGAAATCGGCCCGGAGTTCCGCGCCAAGGCGGCTTTCGGCAGCATTGAACCTTGTTCCAAAAAGAATCTGACCGCAGCCGGTTTCATGCAAGACACGAGCGGGTTTACGGCGCTGGGGAACAACAAGGGGCTGTTTGGTTATAACAAATCGACGTCCGTAGATTTTTCGGTTACGGTGAGGACTGCGGATGGCACCGGCTCGGGCTTCGTGCAGCGCGATTACAACGATGCGGCCAAACTGAATGCCCAGACGGCCACGGAAATTGCGATGCAAAAGGCAATGGCATCTGTGAATGCCAAGGCATTGGAACCAGGCAAATATACCGTTATCCTCGAACCGACCGCCGCCCATGATCTCATTCTGAACATGATGCGGAATATGGATGGACGCAGCGCCGATGAAGGCAGAAGCTTTCTGGGCAAAAAAGGCGGCCAGACCCGATTGGGTGAAAAGCTGCTCGATGAACGCGTGACGATCTATTCCGACCCCACAAATACCGAAATACCGGGGTCGCCATTTGCCAGCGACGGCAGGCCGCAAGAGAAAGTAACCTGGTTTGAAAATGGGGTAGTGAAAAACATGTACTACTCGCGGTTTTGGGCGGAAAAAAAGGGTGTAAAGGCGATCCCATCGCCGGATGGTATCATTTTTCCGGGTGGCGACAAGTCACTGGCCGATCTCATCAAGGGCACCGAGAAAGGTATCCTGGTTACGCGTTTCTGGTACATCCGTACCGTCGACCCGCAGACGTTACTCTATACAGGCCTCACGCGCGACGGAACTTTCTATATTGAAAATGGTCAGATCAAATATCCCGTAAAGAATTTCCGGTTCAACGAAAGTCCGGTGATCATGCTCAATAATGTGGAAGCGATCGGGAAATCGGTGCGTATTAACGGGAGCCTTATTCCCCCGCTTAAAATCCGTGATTTTACATTTACGAGCCTTTCGGACGCTGTATAGCACATACGGCAATCCATTTAACCCGGCGTCACGCCATCCATAACAGGTGAGTTGAAACAAGCGCAGCCGTTCATTAACTTATGGATTGCACTTTTTTAACTCACCCAATCAATTCTATTAGCTAAACATCTACACTTTGAAACGACGAGATTTTATTCAAATGGCCGGGCTCGGAACGGGAGCGTTCATGTTGCCGGGCCTTGCAATGGGCCGCGCGGTGTCGCCAGAGGCATTGCTGATGCCGGGTGAAGACGTGGTCGTCAAAAAGCGGCTCGCCGACGCTGCGCTGAACGCCGCCAAATCCAAGGGAGCTTCTTATGCCGATGTGCGTATTGGGCGCTACCTCAACCAGTATGTGACCACCCGTGAGGACAAGGTCGAGAACATCGTCAATACCGAATCTTACGGTGTTGGCGTGAGGGTCATTGCCAATGGCTGCTGGGGTTTTGCCGCGGTAGTGGATGTCAAAAATGAAACGCAGATGGCAAAAGCGGCGGAAGAGGCCGTGGCAATCGCAAAGGCCAATGCGAAACTCATGAAAGAGCCGGTTCAACTCGCCCCGCAAAAAGGTTTCGGAGAAGTGAGCTGGAAGGCGCCTATTAAAAAGAATGCCTTTGAAGTACCTATTAAAGAAAAGGTGGATTTACTGCTCTCAGTGAACGACGCCGCTTTGAAAAACGGTGCTAACTATGTGAATTCGATACTGTTTCAGGTGAATGAACAGAAATATTTCGCGTCTACCGACGGTTCCTACATCGACCAGGATATTCATCGCATCTGGCCGCTTTTCAATGTGACTACCATTGATCCCAAATCTGGGAAATTTGAAACCCGCAGATCGCTGAGTGCGCCCATGGGAATGGGTTATGATTACTTGCAATCGAACCCGGCAGACAAGGTTACCGGCGTCACGACCCGCTACAACAAAGGTTACGACATGCTTGAAGACGCGACCGCGGCGGCCAAACAGGCCAAGGAAAAGCTGACAGCCAAGTCGGTGGAAGCGGGCAAATATGACCTGATCCTCGATCCTTCGCATTTGTGGCTTACGATCCACGAGTCGGTAGGCCACCCGCTGGAACTCGACCGCGTGCTGGGATACGAGGCGAACTTTGCCGGAACTTCGTTTGCGACGCTGGATAAATGGCAATCCAAAAATTTCCAATACGGCAGCAAGCAGGTGAACCTGGTGGCGGATAAGTTGCAGGTAGGCTCGCTGGGCGCTGTGGGCTGGGACGACGAAGGGGTTAATACCAAGCAATGGGACCTGGTGAAGGACGGTGTGCTGGTGAACTACCAGGCGATCCGCGACCAGGCGCACATTATCGGTGCAAAAGAATCGCACGGATGCTGCTATGCGGATAGTTGGAGTTCTGTTCAATTCCAGCGCATGCCCAATGTGTCGCTGGCGGCGGGCAAAACGCCATTATCGGTGGATGACATGATTAAGGATGTCAAGAAAGGCATTTACATCATCGGCGACGGGTCGTTCTCGATCGATCAGCAGCGCTATAACTTCCAGTTTGGGGGGCAGCTATACTATGAGATCAAAGACGGTAAAATCGCCGGAATGCTGAAAGACGTGGCTTACCAGTCGAATACGCAGGAGTTCTGGAACTCGTGCGTGCAGGTTTGCGATGAGCGCGACTACCGTTTGGGTGGTTCGTTTTTCGACGGTAAAGGTCAGCCCATGCAATCCAGCGCCGTATCGCACGGCAGTTCGACGGCCCGGTTTAACGGGGTTAACGTGATCAATACCGCGAGGAAGATATAGGAAGGGAAGAAAGGGAAGAAAAGGAGGAAGGGGAAGAAGGAGGAAGGGGAGGAAGGAGTAACAAACAGAAAATAGAATTCCATCCTCCTAAAAATCAATAGACCATCAAAAAAGCATTACGCAAATGGCCATCATATTAACAGAAGCAGAAGCTAAGGCGCTGTGCCAAAAAGTGCTGAGCTATTCCAAAGCCGATGAATGCGAGGTGAATATCCTGGGTGAGGAACGGGGTAACCTGCGCTATGCCCGCAACGAAGTGTCGACGAGCGGATCGCTGATCAACCAGAATTTGCAGGTGCAATCCGCATTCGGGAAGAAGGTAGGTGTCGCGACTATCGACGAATTCAGCGACGAGTCGATTGAAAAAGTAGTCAGGAGATCGGAGGAGCTGGCGAGGCTGGCGCCCGAAAACCCTGAGCACGTAGGCGTACTCGAACCGCAGACGTATTTGAAATCCAATGGGTTCTTCGAATCCACCGCAGGCGTTAACCCCGCGTACCGTGCCGACGCAGTCGCGAAAAGCCTCGAACTGACCCGTTCACAGAATATGACGGCGGCCGGTTTCCTGGAAAATCAGAAAGGCTACTCTGCCATGATGAATTCCAAAGGGCTTTTTGCCTATTACCCCAGCACGAGCGTCAATTTTTCGCTCACCGTGCGCACGCCGGATGGGAAGGGCTCGGGATATGTTGCCAAAGGATATAGCGATGTAAATAAGCTGGATACAGCAGCGGCCACCAAAATCGCCATTCAGAAATCCAAAGGGTCTGTGGATGCGAAAGCACTGGAACCGGGTAAATACACGGTGATCCTCGAACCCACGGCAGCTGTCGTGCTTTTGGAAAACATATTCTTCAATTTCGATGCGAGAAGCGCCGACGAAGGCCGGTCATTCCTGAGCAAAGCAGGCGGGAAAAGTAAGTTGAACGAGAAGATCGTCGACGAGCGTGTCCATATCTATTCGGACCCGACTCATCCGGATTTGCCTTCATCACCCTGGTCCGGGGACGGACAGGCAGCGAACAAGATCAACTGGATCGAGAACGGAGTAGTTAAAAATCTCGTCTATTCGCGTTATTGGGCTCAAAAGAACAATGTAAAGCCGGTACCATTCCCTACGAACGTGATCATGGCAGGCGGCACGGCCAGTATGGATGAAATGATCAAATCCACGCAGCGCGGAATTTTGGTTACCAAATTGTGGTATATCCGGGAAGTCGACCCGCAAACGCTCTTGCTCACGGGCCTCACGCGCGACGGTACTTTCTATATTGAGAATGGCGTGATCAAACATCCGATTAAAAACTTCCGTTTTAACGAAAGTCCGGTGATCATGCTCAACAACCTCGAAACGCTCGGCAAACCCGAACGCGTGGTGAGCACCGAAAGCAATAGTAACTACCTGATCCCGCCGATGAAAATCCGCGAGTTCACATTCTCATCGTTATCTGACGCAGTTTAGTATTGAAACCTTTTTTCTTCACCAGAATACAATACACTTCCGGTAACTGGGATACCGACCAGCGAATGCCGTCCAATTTGCTGCATTCGCTGGTTGAGTACACCACAATACCGGTCGACGAGAAGGAAAAAGTAGTTCAGCTGAGCAGTAATGAAATATTCAAAAGCCCGTTCTGTTATCTGAGCGGGCACAAACTGGTGGAGTTTTCAGCCCAGGAGCGCGACCATTTCAAACGGTATGTGCAAAACGGCGGATTTGTGTTCGTCGACGACTGCAACCACGACATCGACGGGCTTTTTGCGAAATCTTTCGAGCAGGAAATGGCCCGGACATTCGGCCCGAAAGCCTTGCAAAAGATTCCGAACGACCATCCGGTATACCACAGTTTTTTCAAATTCGACGACGGCCCGCCGACCACCTCCTTCGAGCTGAATGGCTGGGGCGACGACCTCGTGCACGATTACCTCAAAGCCATCACCATCAATGGAAAGATCGGCGTCCTGTACAGCAATAAGGACTACGGCTGCGAATGGGATTATGATTTCAGGAACAAACGTTTCCTGGCTGTTGACAATACGCGGTTCGGGGTAAATATTGTGGTGTATGCGTTGACGGGGTAGGGGCGCCTGCGGTGCGACCGCCGATGCGAGTTTTGGTTCCGTTCGGGTTGGTGGTCAATGTGAAACAATTGGTAGTAAAAAATATTTATGTATGCCCGGCGGTCGGCCGTCGGCGGTCAAAACAACACTCAAAACTTGGAAACCTTAACGACAACGTCACACTACCGGACATTAGTAGCAAAGCTGCCGTTACTCAAAGCCGAAATCGCCAAGGTAATTGTTGGGCAACAGGAGGCTATTGACGAGATATTAATCGCACTGCTCGCTTCCGGGCATTGCCTGTTGGAGGGCGTTCCGGGGTTGGCCAAGACATTGATGGTCAAGACAATGTCCGAAGCATTGCATATGAGCTTCCGCCGGATCCAGTTTACGCCCGATCTGATGCCCGGCGATATTGTCGGTACGGAGATTTTGGAAGAGGATCATGAGACAGGTAAAAAATTCTTCAAATTCAACAGGGGGCCGCTATTTGCCAACGTGGTTCTGGCCGACGAGATCAACCGGACGCCGCCCAAAACACAGGCGGCACTGCTCGAAGCAATGCAGGAAAAAAGCGTGACATACGGTGGTGAAAATTATGCATTGCCTAACCCATTCCTGATCATCGCCACGCAAAACCCTATCGAGCAAGCGGGTACTTATCCACTTCCCGAGGCGCAACTCGACCGCTTTTTATTGTATATCAAACTGGGTTATCCAAGCGAAGAGGAGGAATTGGACGTATTACGGACAACTACCGGCATTTCAAAGCCTGAAATTGGTCGGATTTTGTCCGATTCGGAAATCGCCGATCTGCAAAAGCTGACACGGCAGGTACATATAGCCGATGAATTGTTGGTGCGAATTAACAATCTGGTGCGTTCGTCACGGCCTGAAACGACCCAGTCGGAGTTCGTGCGGGAATGGTGCGACTGGGGCGCGGGCCCGCGCGCGGGGCAGGCACTCGTGTTATGTGCGAAGGCGCGTGCGGTGTTGCACGAACGGTTTTCCGTGGTGCCCGAGGATATCCGCTCATTGGCATACCCGGTGCTGCGGCATCGCATTGCCATGAATTTCCGCGCGGAGGCGGAGGGTATTACCAGCGATCATGCCATTATGGAGTTATTGACCGGGTTGTAATATTCCAAGTATGGAACCATGCAACGACAGACGATGATGAAATGACGTCGGAAACCGACAAATAATGCCACCATGCAAAAAACTACCGGATTACTGGCGTCCAGCCTTATTAAGCTCAAAAACCTGCAACTGACCGGGAAACTGGTGAGTGAGGAGCTGATGCTGGGCATTCATTCCAGCAAGCGGTCGGGGATCGGTATTGAATTTGAGCAATATCGCCATTACGAACCCGGCGACGATCCGAAACGCATTGACTGGAAATTGTTTGCGCGAACCAACAAACACCTCGTCCGCGAATCCTCCACGGAAAGCGACCGGCAGATACGGTTTGTACTGGACTTGTCGGGATCGATGAATTATGCAGAAAATGGCGTAAGCCGACTACAATATGCGCAAATCCTGCTGGCATCACTTGCCTACCTGTGCTACATCCAGAACGACCAGATGAGTTTGTATGGATTGAAGGAAGGGCAGGTCGAAACGATCGCCGGGACAGGCTCGGCGTCATCGGCCAGGCAGGCATTTCAAAAAATACTGGTAGGGTTGGAAAAAGCCACCGCGGCTGGGTCCTGGGGAATGTCCGGGCCGAGGCACGCAGAATTTCAGTTGAGAAAGAAGGAGCAACTCATCTTTGTGAGTGATCTGCTGCAAACCGGCGACGAGTGGTTATCTTGGATACGCTCTCTGGCCGGGCCTCAGAGAGAAATAGTGATCTTCCAGATATTGGGCGACCAGGAGGAGGAATTTAATTTAAAGGGATTTTACAGGTTCAAGGACCTGGAAAGCGGACGGGAGATGGAGCTGGACGCAGAGTCGGCAGGCACCGCATTCAGAATGTCGATCCAAGCCTACCTGGCCGATTTGAAAACGGCATTGCAAATCCCTCATGTGCGCCTTGTTCGTGTACGTATGAGCGAGCCTGTCGGAATGGTTTTGAAGGCTTTTTTAACCAGAAGAAAAGGCTGATGGCATTCTTGCAACCATATATGCTTTGGGGAATGCTGGCCGTAGCGGTACCGGTCGCAATTCATTTTTGGTACCAGAAAAAAGGTAAAACGATTGAATGGGCGGCAATGCGCTGGCTGGGCGAGCAAACTACGCCGCAACAGCGAGGCATTCGATTGAATGAAGTGTGGCTGATGATCTTGCGGTGTTTAGTGGTTTTGCTGCTGGCTTTGATATTGAGCAAACCGGCCGCCGACTGGTTCAAAAATGCAGGCAAGCCGGAAGTGATTCATCTGGTACAGGCCGACCGGCTTGTTACCGATACCTATCGTTTTGAGCTCAAAAAAGCGCAGCGTAATGGCGAGCATATTTATTGGCTCGGAGCTAGGCCGGAGAAGGTTAACGACCTCGCGGTAAAGCCTGTCGGTACTTCGTGGTCAGGATTTTTACAGCAGAATATCAATGCATTGGCGGGGGGCAATGCGAAGGATTTTAGATTGTATTTCCGAAACGACCGCGGATTGGAGGGGTTCTCGCCAGTATATGTTCCCGGTGAATACCAGCTTTTTCCGGCAGTTGATTCATCACAAAAGAAGCAGGTCGATATTTTGAAAAACAGGCCACCACATAACGGAACCCTTCATGTGCTGCTGGACTACCGCGACGCGGCGGAAAGGCACACAGTCCGTGCTGCGCTTTCGGCATTGAGTGAGGTTTATGGTTTTTCTTTTGAAATTGAAGAAAAAAAAGGCTCTGTTGACCACTACGATTGGGTTTTTACCGATAGACAATGGCCAGATCCGCAACCAGGAACAACCTATGTCGTATCAGGCAATGCGCCCCGATGGAATGCTCCGGCAAATGTCATTCAGCTGCGCGACACCTTGCGGATGGCGGATTCGGAGCTGGTCGAAAGCGGCCGGTTGCCCGAGTGGCTGGGCGACTTGCTGGTGGAACATTTGGATTTCAGAACAACCAACCCGCCTTTGAGCAGAGGTCAGTTGAAAGCATTGTTTAAAAAAGTTGCCGCTTCGGGTGCGCAAGAAGAGGCGGTATTGCGGCCCTGGTTGCTGCTGATACTGATATTGTTGATGGCCGCGGAACGCTGGTTGGCGCTACGCAAAACGGGTAGGAGCCATGGCTGATGTAAGAAAACTCGTCAATTCGGTGAATACCCATTTGCAATGGCTTGCCATTCTCAAATGTTTTTTGCTGGGTTTAGCCGCCCACATGCTGGCCAATGCATTTTTACCCGACAGTCCGTGGCTGAGTTCCAGTGCGCGTTTTATCGGCTGGTTGATTGGGATATGGATTACCAGGGCATTTACTGATAAGCGGAGTGCCGCTATTTCTTTGATACATAGCCATAACCTCGATGCAGAATACAGCCTCGACTTGCTCGACAGGAACGATCTGAATGTGGCCGAGCAAATGCAGCTCGAACGGATCGGCGGACGGAATATCACCTTTCCGCGCCGCATATTGTACCGCGGTATCTGGAAGTATTTCGCGGCGGTGGTCCTGGCTACCTGCATTTTCCACAGTTGGACGACAATCCGTGACCGAAATGCCTCGCACGGGAAGCCGATATCAGCTGCGACCGCAGGTAAAAACGCTTCTGAGCCGGTTATTCCAAGATTTGCGTCTTCCGCCGTGAAAATAGTGCCGCCCGACTATACCGGCTTGCCGGAACGTAAATCCGGCGACTTGAATGTCAGCGGGATCGTCGGATCGCGGATAGAATGGTCTGTCTGGTTCGATCGGCCAGAGCAGCTATCAGTCCGGATTGCCAACAGCCGGGGCGAAGAAGTTAGTTTGCGTGAAATCAATGGCGTATTCGTCTATCAGGACCGCCTTACCGGTTCAGGTTTGTATTCCATAAAAGGTTATTGGAAGGATTCGCTCGTTTATCAGTCCGATTTCTACAAACTCGAAGCATTGCCCGACCTTGCCCCGCGCATCGAACCTGCCTCGAAGGAATTATATCAATATCATTTTTTGAAAGATCCGAAAACCATCCGCGTCACTGCCAAAATATCGGACGATTTCAAAGTCAGGCAGGCATTTATCGTCGCTACCGTAGCCCGCGGTTCGGGCGAAAATGTGAAATTCCGGGAAATTCGGCTCCCACTTGCCCCAGCCGATTTCCGGGAAGCCAACATTCAGAAAACCATCGACCTCAATGCATTGAATTTTACTCCGGGCGACGAGCTCTACTATTATTGGGCGGCGATCGACAACCGCCGGCCCGAAGCGAATTTTAGCAAGTCGGACACCTATTTCATGGTGTACAAGGACACCGCGAATGTGGAAGAGGCGGAGTTGGCAACCATGGCCGTGAATGTGATGCCCGAATATTTCCGAAGCCAGAGGCAGATTATTATCGACACGGAGAAGCTCATTGCCAGACGAAAAAAGCTCAAAAAGACTGAATTTAATTCCACTTCCAACGAAATCGGCTTTGACCAAAAAGTGCTCCGGCTGCGCTATGGGCAATATCTGGGTGAAGAATTCGAAACCAGCATCGGCGGCGATCCTGCGTCCGATAATGGCAATATCGTCGATGCCTTTACCCACCATTCCGACGGGCAGGGCGAAGGCGCCGAATCGCGTACGGGCGAGCCTGGCGGTGGCGACCCTCACACGGGCGAACCCACGCACACGAACGAGCACACACATCAGCATAATGAGCCTGCGGGCGAGAAAGACCCGCTTGCGGCGCTAATGGAACAATATACGCACTCGCACGACGATGCCGAGACGAACACCTTTTACGAGCAATCGACGCGCAGCCTTTTGAAAATGGCTTTGGAGCAAATGTGGCAATCGGAGCTGCATTTGCGCACTTATGAGCCTGAAAAAGCGCTTCCATTCGAGCACAAGGCTTTGGAGTACCTTAAAACTGCCCAGCAGAAGGCGAGGACCTACGTGAAGAAAAGTGGTTACGACCCGCCGCCGATCAAGGAAAAGGAGAAGCGGCTGACCGGCGAGATGAAAGATCTCACGACAAAATGGGAGTTTGAAAAGGAGTTTAACCAAAAACAAACTACTGCGCTGGCGACTACTTTGCTTGGCTACCTGGAAAAGGGTGATTTAAGCAAAGTTGAGCGGCCGAAACTGGCAGCATTAAGCTTTGAAATGGTTCAGCGGCTGTCCGACAGCGGACCGTTCAACGGAGGTTTGCAGAACTGGAACATGATTGCGGCTCTGCAAAAACTGGCGGCGGGCAGGGCATTGAAGGATGCTGAAATGGCTAGTTTGAAACGGGATTTGTACAAACGCACGGATGTCACATTGCAAAGCCGCGCTTCATGGTCGGGCGAGAAAAAGTTGGAGGCTGCATTCCGCAAAGCGCTACGTTAACCCGTTTTAAATGAATTTAGCAAGAATTACTCACCGAATGATTCATACCGATTTTAACTGGACAGAACCCGTCGATTTAACATTGCTGCTCGCGGCAACGGCATTGCTCGCGGTGCAGTGCGGATTGTTGTACACGCGGCACCGCCATTCGGGAAGGGTGGGTATCAGGTTGATTTTGAATGTAATATTATGGCTGAGTGCCGTTGTATGGATACTGGACCCATATTTTAAATCAAGTAGCAGGTCGAAAATCGGACTGTTGATTGCCGAAAATGTCCCTTCGGAGGTTGTGGGGGACATCCGTGATCGCTTGGCGGGGGCGGAGGTGATCCGTCAGGATGCAATCGGTACCGGGCTGGTAGATACGCTGGCAATAGTCGGTCAGGAGTTCCCCAATACGGTTTTTGCGTCGGTAAGGCAACTGAAAAATGTGCCCGATTTGCATTGGGAGCCCTATTTTGCACGGGAAGAGCTGAGCGATTTGCATTGGAAGGGCATATTGCGAAAAGGCGGAATGCAGCGGATTGTAGGAAGTATTCAAGCGACGGGAAAAAAAACCTTGCATGTGCGCTACGCCGGCCAGACGCTCGATAGCGTCATGCTCAACGTGGGTACCAACAATTTCCGGCTTGCATTTCCCGCATTCAGCGAAGGCCGGACCACCACGACCCTCGATCTCAACGGGCAGACCATCGATACGGTACGCTTTTTTACACTGCCCGGGCAGAAACTGACGATCCGGTTTCTCCTCGATGCACCCGATTTTGAAACAAGAAATCTGGCTACCTGGCTCGGGAAACAGGGCCATGCCGCACTCTATGAAGCCACATTATCCACCGATATCCGGAGCAAACTGAATATCAACCGTGCCGCTGAGCCTGATCTGATCATAACCACCGCTGCGAATGCTGCTGACGCGGTGATCAGGAAGGCGGTTAATGCCGGTAAAAGTGTACTTTTTCTGCAACTGGGAGACCCTGCCGCCGAGCTCCGGGCTATTAATGCGGCGTTGGGCACGCGCTTTCAGGCGGCGAAAATTTCTAATGAAGAGTCGGTACCGGTGTCGACTTCGTTAACAGCCCAGCCTTTCCGCTTCGAGCCGCAGCGTTTCCAGGCGAGGGCGTCGCATTACCCGGTGATGACCGAAAAGACGACCGGCATCATCGCGGTCAGCTTGCTGAACGAAACCTTTCCGATGCAACTGTCGGGCGATAGCACTGCTTATGGAAAGGTTTGGAGTGAAATCCTCGCATATGCGCGTCCCGCGCAGGCGTCGGTGATTGAATGCGACGCCCCGGTTTTTCAAAATGTGCCTGTGACAATGCATTTAAACAATTTTCAGCCCATTCCGCCATTTCTGACGGTGGGGCAGGACACTGTGCCTACGATTACTTCGGCAGTGAATGATCGTTCGGCCACTGTTGCTTTTTTGCCGGTTCAAAATGGGTGGGTATCTCTCCACGATTCGCTCAATACCGAACTTTACGTGCAGGATTACTCCTCGTTGCGGTATGCATCGCGCATGCAGCATTTTATTCAATCAACACAAAAACTAAAAGTAGCAGCTGGTGGAAGGGACGATTCGTTTGCTACCAAAAAGCTTCCCGGCTGGGCATGGCTTACCTGGCTAATGCTCTGCCTGGCTGCGCTATGGATCGAGCCGAAGTTGTGATTTCAACGTTTGTCAATGTCTTCCAGGGTAATCTGCCGGGGAAACTTTGCGTAGCGCAGATTGGGCTCGTTTAATGCATAACCGTCCTGTATCGCCTGCCTTGCCTTTTCGAAGTAAATATTATGGTGCTGATTGCCAGTTACTTTCATCGTCATGGCCAGGTAATAGTTAGCCATCGGGTGCATTTCGTACAGTTGCAGACATTCGCTGAATTTCCGCTCGGCCTGATCGAATTCGTTCATCAGGTAATACAAAATGCCAAAATAGAGCAGGGAATTGAAATGAAGATCGTTCTGTCCCTCGCCGCGTTTTTGCTGGGCAATGTCTTTGAGGAAATACATTTCTGCCTCCTTGTAATTCCTTGATTCCATGTGGCTTAATGCGATGAAAAACGAAAAGGTGTGATCCATCGTGAATGCATTGGGTGTGAGCTGTTCCGCCGCCAGGAGATCGGTAATGGCCTTTGGATAATCCTGGGTTATCAAACAATGCAAGTACCCACGGTATGCCAGCCAGCGCTTGGGATCGAGCGTCACGGCGGTGTCGTTATAGGCGATCATTCTTCCAAAGTTGCCCAGGAACATCTGCCGGATTCCTTTTTCCTGATATGCTTCCGAAATGTTGGGGCAAATAGAGATGAGCGTATCAAAAGTTGCGTCCCAGTCAGGACTATCCACGCCGATTGAGTGCGCCTTTTGGACATATGCATGAAAGAGGCTGTCCTGGACCCGGCGTGACGAACAGTCAGGTTGCGCCCACGCTGCGGTAAGCGTGGAGAACAACAAAACCGGAAGCAGGACGATACGTTGCATAGGCCAGATAACAATCAAATATACCTTAAATTACTCCGATTTCAGCGATTGCGTCGGGTTGGTCAATGCCGCGCGAACGGATTGGAAACTGATGGTTGCCAGCGTGATGACAATCGTAACCAACCCAGCGCCGGCGAATATACCGGCTCCGATCGTCGCGCGATAGGCAAAATGATCCAGCCAGCGGCGCGTGAGCCACCACGCCAGCGGACAGCCAATGGCAATGGCGACGGCCACGAGCACGAGAAATTCCCGCGACAACATCGCAACCACACTGCCAGTGGTGGCGCCCAGGACTTTCCGCACACCGATTTCCTTCCGCCGACGCTCGGCCGTGAATGCAGCCAGGCCAAAAAGACCGAGGCATGATATCAATATCGCCAAAACGGCAAAATACCTGGCCAGTTGTGCCACAAGCTTTTCCGAGGCGTACTGAATCTGGTAGTCACGGTCGAGGAAGTCGTAGTCGAATGCATAGCCAGGATTGAAGCTAGCATAAAATGCCTGTATCCGGGCAACAGTAGCGGGCACCTCGCCGGCCTGTATTTTGACCGTCGCCAGCATGGTCTCCTGAGGCGATAGTTTGAAAATGAACGGTTTGATGATTTCGTGGAGTGAATTAAAATGAAAATCCCGCGCCACGCCGACGATACGGGTCTTCCGGCCGTCGACCATGATCTGCTTGCCGATTGGGTCGGTAATGCCCATTTGGCGGATAGCTGTCTCGTTCAATATGACCGCGGTCGAGTCCGATCCGAAATCTTTTGAAAAGCTCCTCCCTGCGACCATCGGAATTCCCAGTGTTTCGGTAAGGCCATAATTGACCGGCATTTTATAGAAACGGATCTCGTCTTTCTCGTTTTTACCGTCCCAACGCACGCCTGCCGACGGCATGAATGCTGGCAAGACGATTTTTTGCTGAATGCTGGACGCGTTTACGACACCGGGTACCGTTTTCAGCCCTGCCAGGAATGCGTTTGTCTGTGTTGCGGCACGACCCTCCATTTCGAAATACACAATATTATCCTTTTCGTAACCCGGATTTTTAGCTTGCACATAGTCGATTTGTTTGTAAACCACGACTACCGAAATGATGAAGATCACAGAAACGGCGAACTGGAACACTACGAGCCCTTTTCGCACCCAGAGTTCGCCCATTCCGTGTAATAGTTTGCCTTTTAGGGTGAGGGCGGGGTTAAACCGGGAAAGGTACAATGCGGGATAGCTACCCGAGAGCAGGCCCGTCAACAGCAGGATCACGGCCAGTGCCGCTATGAACTGTCCTCCGAAATGCAAGGTCAGCTGCTTGTTTGTGAGTGTATTAAAATAAGGTAATATAAGCCAAACGACGCCCAGTGCGATAAGCAGCGTCACGAAACTCATCAGGATCGATTCCCCGAGGAACTGAAAAACGAGCGTCAGCCTTCCGGCACCCAATGCTTTCTTGACACCCACTTCTTTGACCCTTACCGATGCCTTAGCCGTCGAGAGATTCATGAAATTGATGCAGGCAATGAGAAGGATAAAGACCGCAATAGCGCCGAACAGCTTCACATATTCGATCCGCCCGCCCGATTGCACGCCGTTTTCATAGGTGCCATAGAGGTATTTATCGGAGTATTTTCGGATGAATAAGGTCGCATTAGGGTCGTTGAAATGTTTTTTTGCGTAGCCCGCCAGTTTTGCTTCCAATAAATGTGCGTCGGCACCAGGCCTCAGCACGAGGTAGTTATGGAACGGGCCGGTAGCTGTATTGGGCATACTTCCCTGGGGTAATATGTCGTCCCAGGCGCTCAATGGTATCAGCAGTTCCGACTGCTCACTCGAATTGCGGGGCTGATCCCGGAACACACCGGTTACCTGACTTTGGCGGGAGAATGCCTGCCATTTCCATTCTACCAGCTGATTCATCGCTTTTTCGGGTGATCCAAAGAGCCTGCTAGCCATTCGCTCCGAAATCACAACCGTGTTTTTGTCGGTGAGTACCGACTGCGCATTGCCTTGTATTAAGGGAAAAGAGAATGCTTTGAAATAATCGCTGCTGACGAAGTTTCCCGCCGCGCTTACCGTCCGCCCGCCGCGGGCCCGCCCGCCGAGTGAAAGACTGAATTTCTGAAACCAGACAGGCGGCGTCGTACAAACCGCCATTTCGACTTCGGGCATATCCCGGGGAAGAAATACCCTTAAAATGCCGCCGGTACCTTCCGAGGTAACCAGCCTGTCGCCGCCTTTCTCGTGGACCATCACCTGGTAGAGACGGGCATCTTTGTCGTGAAACTTATCGAAAGTCCGTTCGTCAGTTATCCAAAGGTAGATAAGCAGCGTACAGATGAGGCCGGTAGTAAGTCCAACGGCATTCAGAAATGTAAACTGCCGGTTTTTGGCAAAATGCCGCCAGGCGTAGGTGAAGTAATGATGCAACATTGCAGGGCTCAGGTTGGAGACGGTTGGATATGGTCTTGGACTTTTCTTTGTGAAATAGGGGGTAAGGTGCCGCATAGCCGCCCACGCATATTCGCGTCGTGCCTGCGTGGGACCCGCCTCTTGTACGCGCCGCAGGAAAATCTCTTCCAGATTTCCCTGGATGTCTTCCAGAAAACGTGGGTTCACAAACTTTTCGAGCAGGTAATCTGCCCAACGGGGCGGACGGTGTTCAGGCATCTCTAAGTGTTTTTGAAATGATCTAATGGTCGGCGGCAGCATACGGCATTATTCCGACCTCAGGCTGCGGATCGGGTTCATCGTAGCCGCTTTAATTGCGTGGAAGCTCACCGTGAGCACCGTGATCAGCAGCGTGCCGAGGCCGGTTAGGGCGAATATCCACCACGAAATGGTGGTGTGATAATCATATTTTTGCAGCCAAGCATTCAGGAAATAGTATGCGCCGGGCGTTGCGATGAGGAATGCAATGCAAACCAGCATGACAAAATCACGCGATAACAGGCTCCAAACGTTCATAACCGTCGCACCAAGTACTTTTCTGACACCAATCTCTTTGGTCCGCTGCTCGGCTATAAATGACGCCACACCGAAAAGGCCGAGACAGCTGATCAGTACGGCCAGTAGGGAAAAGAAAGTGGTCAGTTTACCGATGCGTACTTCGTCAAAGAACTTCCGGGCGTATCTCTCATCGATGAATTCATATTCGAACGGGGAGCCCGGGTTATATTTTTCAAAAACCGTTTTGATCTTTTCAATGGAAGCGGACGAGCCTGCGGCCGGATTGAGACGGATGTTGATCACATTGCCCTGTCCCGCCGAAATACAGAAGAATTGCGGCCTTGCGGGGGCGTATGGCGAGTTCACGACGATGTCCCTGATCACACCGACGATCTTGTAGGGCTTTTTAAACCAGGTCAGCGGGGCGTCGATGGGGGCTTGCAAGCCCATAAATTTTACTGCGGTTTCATTCACGATGAGTGCCACCGAATCCGTCGCGAAATCCCGCGAGAAGTCGCGGCCCTGCACGAACTGCCAGCCAACAGTTTTACCGTAATCATAAGAGACCTCGTCGAACGAGAAATCGACCGATTGCTCCGGGTCTTTGCCTTTCCATTCAAAACCACTCGTAGACGACCATGTTTCGGTAGTAGGACTGCCCGACTCTGCCATTTCCACAATCGCGCCATTGCTTTTCAGGTCCAGACGTACGGCTTCGAAATGTTTGTGAATGTCTCCGGTATTTGCGAAAATGGAAATGAGCCCGTCGCGGCTGTAACCTACCGGACGGTTTTTAGCGAATTGGATCTGCCGGAATACTACGGCTGTTCCGATGATCAGGACGATAGAAACCGAAAACTGCACGACTACCAGCACTTTTCGCGGAATCGCGGCAAAACGGCCTGCTCGGAAAGTGCCTTTCAGTACCTTCACAGGTTGGAATGAAGAAAGGTACAATGCGGGATAGCTGCCCGCAATAACTGCCGTGATAACGCTGAAACCAGCCCCTGCAAGCCAGAACTCGGGCCTGTCCCAAGGCATGACGATCTTCTTATCGGCTACTTCATTGAAAACCGGCAGGCATAGCAACACGAGCAAGATCGCAAGCACGAATGCGAAGCCGACGACCAGAAATGATTCGGAGAAGAATTGTGTGATCAGCTGGTTGCGCACCGATCCGACGGCCTTGCGGATGCCTACTTCCCTGGCCCGCTTTTCGGAACGCGCTGTGCTAAGGTTCATGAAATTGATGCAGGCCAGGAGCAGCACGAACACGCCGATGGTACCAAAGAGCCACACGAATTCGATGCGGCCGCCTACGCGGTGCCCTTCTTTGAATTCCGAGTAGAGGTGCCATTCGCTCATCGGGTTCAGGAACACGTCGGGTTTATATTTCAGTTGCTCCTTATTGATATTTCTTTTCTTAATGTCCTTAATACGCGCGGTGGCCAGGTCGATATCAGCGTGATCGATCAGCTGCACGAACGTCTGGTAGGCATTCGGACGCCACGGGTCTTCCATGGTTTTGAGCCAGGGATTGCTAATAACCATCAATTGCCAGGGCATCATGAACAACATTTCGCGGAAGGAGGTATTGTTGGGGAAATCTTCATAAACCCCTGTAACCTTCACGTTGAGGTTGTTATCGATCTTCATGGTTTTGTCGATGGGATCGGCGTCGCCAAAAAAGGCCTTGGCGATGGATTCCGAAAGCATAATGGAGTAGGGGTCTTTCAAACCCGAGCGTGTGCCGCGTAGCATACGCAGGCTGAACATTTCAGGTGCGTCCGCCTCAATGTATGCCCCACTTTTGTTGAACTTCTTGTCGCCATTGGCCAGGATATGCCAGTTGTTCCAGGAGGCCATGACGACATATTTGAAGTCAGCACCATAGTTTCGCCTGATCTCGTCCCCGATTGGGAACGGCAGCGAAGTTTGCGTGCCGACCTGCCCGTTGAACGTCTGGTGCTGCCACACCTGGGCGATACGGTTGTGATTCTCGAAATACCTGTCGAACGATAGCTCGTCGTAAATCCAGAGGCCGATCAGCATGGCGACGGCCATGCCCATGGCCAGGCCGGTGATGTTGATGAAGCTATAAGCCTTATTCTTGGCCAGCGTCCGGAGCGAGATTTTGAGATAGTTTCTGAGCATGGCAGGACTGAAAATATAGGTGGGAGAATAGGTGCGGGGTTTGCGTTTTATAAAATACGGTCGTATGTAGCGTACAGCGGCGAGCAGGTAGCGCAAGCGCGCCATCCGTGCGCTCCCTTGCCGCGCCTGCTGCGCATATACCTCGTGCAGGTCGCCGAGAATGTCTTCCAGGAAATGCGGCGCGATGATGATTGTTAGCAGCCGGTCGACCCAGCGGGGCGGGCTGCCATGGTTGGGCACTTTTTCCATATCACGAAAAGCTGAGTTTAGGTTGCAACTTTTCGGCCGGAATGGCCTGCCACAGTTGTTGGCGGATCTCATTGATCTCCTGCAAGGCGCGATTGCCGTAGTTGGTAATGCTGAAAAACCGCTTCCGCCGCCCGCCGCGCTCGGCTGTGGCGCCACCCATTTCAGAGTTGAGAAACCCTTTTTCTTCGAGCCGGTATAAAGTAGCGTGCACGGCGCTCAGCGAAATGGTACGGCCCGTATTTTCCTGTACCCGCTCCCAGATTGTTACACCGTAGGCTTCTTCCGTGCAACCGGCCACAACCAGCAGGACGATTTCTTCAAATTCTCCCAGAAAAGTTCTTTTCATAATCCGGATAACTCATTAGTTATAATAATGCAAAACAAATAGTTTGCCAAAATGCGAAAATGCTGTTTGCAGCCCGATGGGCCATTTTTCGATCAGGCATATCTGTTCGAAACCGAACAGTTTTGTTCGGGGCTGGACGCGGATGAAAATTTTTTTGTAAATCCTGTAACGTTTCCGGCAGCGGGTCGTCTATGTCATTGAATATGGATTTACAAGCCTTCAACAAACGCATTCTTCCCGTTCAGGGGCGCCTGTTCCGACTGGCGCAAATGTTTCTTCGCAACCGCGAGGAGGCTGAGGATGCCATTCAGGACGTGTTCCTGAGGCTTTGGACCAACCGGCAACAGCTGGAAAGTTACCAGAGTGTGGAGGCGCTGGCGGTTCAGATGACCAAAAATCTTTGCCTGGACAGGCTTAAATCCCATCATAAACAGAAAACGAGTCACGAAACGGATATGATAGCCTTGCAGGCAGCGGACGTATCGCCTTACCGGCAGGTTGAGAACAGCGACAGCGCGGGCCTTATGCACCGGCTTATCGGCGAACTACCCGAGCAGCAAAAGCTGGTACTGCACCTGCGCGACGTGGAGGAGTACACTTTGGAAGAGATCGAAGAAGTGACAGGGTTGAGCAATGCGAATATCCGCACGATCCTCTCGCGGGCAAGACAGAAGCTGCGCGAGAATTATTTAAAAGCAGAGAATTATGGCACTGGATATTGAAAAGTTGTTAGAAAAATATTACGACGGTGAAACATCGCTGGAAGAGGAGCGTGCATTGAAGCAGTTTTTCCAAGGTGGCCAGGTGCCGGAGCATTTGCAGAGCCATGCGGCACAGTTCGGCTATTTCGCCAATGCGCGGAAGGAGCAGCCTTCATTGAGTTTTAACCATGAATTGGCATTAATGCTCGACCCACCGAGGCAGGGACCGGTGCGGAGGCTGGGCACTTGGCTGCTGCGCATTGCAGCCGGGCTCGCATTGCTGATCATCGGTTTCGGTGCGGGGTGGTTGTTTCAATCTAAATCTGAAAAAGGTGCTGCATTGGCGGCTTTGAGCGGAGAAAAGACAGGGGAAATTGCGGAAATGAAAAAGGTGCTCGCATTTGAGCAAATGAACAATACCTCGGCGAGTGAGCGCATCCAGGCGGTGAACCATAGTTATGAGATTCCCGATGCCGACCGCGACATTACGCAGCTGTTGATCAACACCCTCAATTTCGATCCGAACGTCAATGTACGGCTGGCGGCCTGCCAGGCATTGGCGCACTTTGCCGGTGAAGCCGAGGTGAAGGAAGCACTTATCCAGTCGCTGGCGATCCAGACGGATCCTAATATCCAGATATCACTCATCGAAGCATTGGTGGCGATCAAGGAAAAGCGGGCGGTAGACCAGTTCCAGCAACTCGCCCGCAACCAGGAAGTGCTCGACGTAGTACGCCTGAAAGCGACCGAAGGCCTGAATAGGCTAAATGCCGACGTCTGAAAAGTTGGAGCGCCGCTGGCCTCAATATATTACAACCAAAGGTTTCAACCTTCGGATCAAACCAAGCAAATAAATCCTAATAATAAAACCATGAAAAAAGTACTGTTGATTAGTGCGGGTCTCCTTTGGGGCCTAAGCATTGCGTGCGCCCAAACTCCCGAATACAAGACCAAACTGGCCAATTCGAAAGATAAAAAAGTGGTATTCGAGCTTTCTGCCAGTACGGTCAAAATTGAAGGGTATAATGGCGACGAAGTGATCATTCAAGCGTCTTCGGGATTCGAGGCGCCGCCGGATCGCGCGAAGGGGCTGAAACCATTGTATTATACGGCGGTAGACAACTCTGGTATCGGCTTGTCCGTAACGCCCGATGCCTCCGGGCTGAGGATCGAGAAGGCGACCCGCAAGTCGATCAAATACACGATCAAACTGCCGCGGCAGGTGGCTGTAAAATTTGTAGAAACCAACTGGCAGGGTGGCTCCGGGCTTTCGATCTCCAATATGGACGGCGACCTGGAAATTAAGACGAACAACACGAACATCGTTCTCAACAACATCACCGGGCCCGTGGTAGCCAATACCACCAGCGGCGAGGTAACCGCCACCTTCTCGAATCTGGCGCAAGGCAAGCCGACGGCCATCTCATCCATCAGCGGGGATGTCGACATTACCCTGCCAGCGACGGCAAAATCGAACCTTAAACTGCGGTCGATCAACGGGGAAATGTATACGGATTTTGACCTGGGGACGAAAAGTACCAAGGACGGCATGTCGAAAGTGGGCGGTATGGCCAATGTCGACGGGGCGATCAACGGCGGGGGCGTCGAGATGACCCTCAACACGATCAGCAGTAATATCTATATCCGTAAGCAGAAATAACTCCCAAACCTGCATCTATTGCCATGAAAAAAATATTGTTATCGGCCATTATCTGCGCCGTATTCGGGCCATCGTTTGCCCAAAAGATCATCGATAAAAAGCTGCCATACGAATCAGGCAAGACTGTGAATCTTAACCTGCGCTTCGGCGATAGTATTCAGGTCCGGTACTGGGACAAGCCGGAAGTGTCTGTTCATATATCCGTCAAAATCAATCAGAACAAACTGAATGATGCGTTTCTGGTCACTACGAGCACTACTTCCGAAGAAATCATCCTGAAAACCGATATTGACAAGGAAAAAATAAAGGAGGGGAAAGGGGAGGACTGCCCGGGGCAAAAAAGCACGTGGAGCACCGACGACGGCAAGAACAGATATTACGTATGCAGCGAGATCAACTACCACGTCACCCTGCCCCGCGAAGCCAAACTGAAACTCGAAACCATCAACGGGAATATCGATATTCAGGGCGCTACCGCCGGTGTGGCTGCGAAAACAATTAGCGGCTATGTGGATATGACGTGGCCGAAATCCAAGGGAGCCAACGTGGCCGTGAAGACCATCACGGGCGAGGTTTACTCCGACCTCGACATCGATTTCGGTAACAAAAAGGAGAAGAACCCGATCGTCGGCTACCTGCTCGAAGGGAAGATCAATGGCGGCGGGCCGGATGTGAAACTGGAGTCGATCAGTAACAATGTATATCTGCGGAAAAAGGATTAGTCAGTCTGGAATGGTTGTGGTCTGGGGACACGGTCAGGATCTGGTCGTGTCCCCGCTTTTCGTATATGTACCCCCGAACACAACATATGAGGTACAACTACTTGCCTTTGGCCCGGCAGATGGGTTGTTACGTATCGTGGTAGAAGCATTCTTGATAGTCCATCATATATCTGAGAATCAATAGGTAGCGTGCTTTTGGTAGTGCTTTGTAGTAAAAATTAAATGGCCACTGAAGGGATTTGATAGCCCTATTTTCTCTCCCCATAGAGGGCCTGCTACACCCTCAAATTCAGCGTTCTCACCCCAAAACCAGGAACCGGTCCGCCGGAAAGAACTATACTTGCATAGTGGTACTCAAATCGCACACTTGATTGAGTATCAGAATAGTTCTTTCTTTGTAAAAACACAAAATCCTCTCATGAAGACGCAAAGCAAATATTTGGAAGAGATCAACAGGCTTCTGGCTGATTATCTTCTCGAAATCGAAAAATCCGACTTGAAACCTCTTTCAGCCCAGGTTTATCAGGTACAATCAAAAAACTTTGTCAGGTGGATCAACGGGGATTTCACGCCCGGTGAAGTGAAGAAAGCAAAAAAGCAAGCACAGGACAAACCGGCGAAGTAATTCCGGGTACGCACACTGTCTCGAATCGTTATTTACCACGTTCCTCTTCTTCATCACGACTCAGCCCAGCGGCCAGCCGGACATCCACCAGCATTTAAAACGAAACACCTTCTCGGTAGTACCGGAAGGTGTAAGTTATACTCAACGTGTATTAACGTACTTCATACGTTCAAATCGGGATTCCCGCATTCATCTCTCCAGTCGTTCAGTTGCAGGATTTTACAAATTTAACATCAGCCCCAAAAAGCTATTGTAGTTTACCATAGTTTTGCTTGTGGCAATTTCTCTACATTATCTATTGCGTTTTTTAGGTAGATTTGGCTCTCACCGCATCGTCGGACCCCGCGGCGAAGAGCGATTTTGAAAACGTGAATACATGATTCGATCGATCCTGGAATGGCCTGTCCGAAAACAGTTAGGAGGAGAAACGAATATCCTCAATCGGGCTCGTATCAAAGTACTATCTTACGCGCTTAACCTCAAAATTCTAACAACCACGCTCCTCCTGATTTTTTACCAGTTGGAGAATTATCGGGTGCAGGCGGTTAGAGCGGCCGTTCTGCTCACTATCGTGATCGTCTATTATATCGCAGTTTCGAGTGGCTTTCAATGGCGAAAGGCTGCTCATGCGGCGATGCTGATCTTTATGGTCATCATCTGGTCCAACCTGTATGTCTTTCAGAAAGGGTTCGACGTGGTCACGCTGCAATACATTATCGTAGTCAGCATTGCTGCTTTTTACGGGCTCGGCAATCGCTGGGGAATTTTTTATTCGATGCTCGCAATAGCACCGTTCATTGTATTTGTGCTGCTGGGGCGTCATCTTGGAGGTTACATTACCTGGGGGCCGCACGGATCGGGGCGAATCACGATCGCGATCCTCCTGTTTCAGAATTTCACGCTCATCATGCTGATCAACTACTTCTTTTTCAGTTCGTTCTATGAGACGATCAGCGACCTCGATGCACGTAGGGACGAACTGCGTGCCAGCCTCGAAAGCCTGGAAGAGTCGCAGAGAAAGCTGGAAACAGAGTATGTCCACCAGAAGCACCTGATCGCCAGCATTTCTCACGATATTAAAAGCCCGCTGCGTTTTCTGATGACAACCACCGGGCGCCTCGCGCGTAACCATCCGGATATGGCGACGGTGCGGGCGATCAGTCAGTCGAGCTACCGGCTGTATCATTTTATGAAAAACTTGCTGGAATACACCGAATTCCGTTACAAGAATTCCAATGTCCAGTTTACCTACCTCGATCTGAACGAAATGGTAGAGCAAAAGTTTGCGATTTTTGCGCAGGATGCGGAGGTGAATGCCAACCGGTTTGTGAATGAGGTATCGCCCGGTGTGATCATCAAAAACAACCCGCAGCTGGTGAGCATCATTCTACATAACCTCATCGATAACGCGAACAAGGCAACCAACGGCGGCACAATCAGCGTTACTCACCAGGATTTCCGCGAGGAAGTTCACCTGATCGTCAACGACACCGGGCCGGGGATGGAAAGCGCTGTGAGCGAGTGGATCAACAGCGAGTCCATGCAGCTTCCGGCAAATGAAAACGCGTCACAAAACTTCGGAATGGGGCTATTGATCGTGAAGGAGGTCAGTACGCTTATACGCGCCCGGCTACTCGCGCAGCCCAATCAGCCGATTGGGACTTCGGTTCATATTATTTTTTTAAAATAATTCAGATGTAGTCAATTTTCTACATAAAATTTTATTTATATTAAACTACTTTTAAAACTGATTTGAAGTAACGGTATCATTGAATGAAAACAGTTTTGCTGGTAGAAGACCATTCCATTGTGAGAATGGGCGTGAAATTATTAATTGAAGATTTTTTACCCTCGGTAACGGTCATCGAGGCTGCTACTTTTAGTGAAACTCTCAAACTTCTCCAATCCAGGTTTTTTGATCTTGTTATTCTGGATATCAAAATTCCGGGGGGCGAGACGTTCAATATGATCAGCAAGATCCGCGACGTTCAGAACAAGGTGAAAATCCTGATTTTTTCTTCGCAAGATGAAGAATTGTATGCCATTCACTACGTTAAGGCGGGCGCGAACGGCTATTTGCCTAAGGATACCTCCAATGAAGAGCTGGAAAAGGCGATCACTTCCGTTATGGCAGGCGGCACCTACATCAGCAATGTGATTCAGGACCAGCTCGTCAACAATACCCTGCTCGAACGGGAAAGCAAGGAAAGCCCACTGGAAATCCTCTCCAACCGCGAACTTGAAATCATGGACATGCTGCTAACCGGAAAGTGGACGAAAGATATCGCCCTCGATCTTAACATTAAGGAAAGCACTGTGTCGACATACAAGGCACGCATATTCGAAAAGCTGGAAGTGACCAACATTCTCGAGCTATTCAAGAAGGTCGAAATTTACAAGCGGAGGAAGACTGGGTTTAACTAACGTGAAGCCAATTGAAGTTGTACTATATTTTTGTAGAATTGCTACGATTCTTCATCGATATATTAGGAAACTACAAATTAATTCGGGCTACTTCATATTTCAATTCTAACATTTATTTTTGCTGATAGAACTGTGACAACCAAGTCGCGGTCTTAATACCTCTATCGTAAAAGTGTTGTAAGAATGGAAACATCGGTAAAACTTTCAAAAGCAGCAGAATTGCCGTTTCTGGGTGGTGTATTTATTACAGTGACGGCGGGTGCCGTGCTTTGGAGTTCTCTCATATATTGCATTTCCCTGCTTTTCTGATCATTATGCTCCGTTTGGCACGGTGCGTATGTGGGTGTTAAATAAAGTTAAAGCCTCATTATCAGCGGATTTTGTTAACTTTTTTTAAGATCGCCGGTGCCGTGCGATGATCTCGTGTTGAATAGTTTTGGAGTTTCATCCAAAACACCTTCAAACATGATATCCTTAAAGAAATGGAACGATCTGGCTGCGTGGGCGGTATTTGCCATCAGCCTGATCACCTACGTCGTCACCATGGAGCAGACCGCCAGCTTCTGGGATTGCGGGGAATTCATCGCCTGCGCCTTCAAATTGCAGGTGCCGCACCCGCCCGGTGCGCCGCTTTTTCTGCTGATAGGACGGCTGTTTGCCTTGCTGGCCCTTGGCGACGTGATGAAAGTCGCCTATTGGGTCAACATGGTGTCCGTGCTAAGCAGCGCATTTACCATCTTTTTTCTGTTTAAAACGATCAGTTTGCTCGCATGGAAGCTGATTGGGAAGAAGCCGGGGGAAGGTAACGTCGCCGATGTATGGCTGGTCAGCGGTGCTGCCGTTGTGGGAGCGCTCGCGTACGCGTGGTCGGACTCGTTTTGGTTCTCGGCCGTAGAAGCGGAAGTTTATGGTCTGTCGTCTTTTTTTACCGCTATCGTGATCTGGGCGGTTTTTAAATGGGAGACCATCGAGGACCCGGCTGCCGGCAACCGCTGGCTGATACTGACGGCCTATCTGGTGGGCCTTTCTATCGGCGTTCATTTGCTCAACCTCGTAACAATCCCCGCGTTGGCATTGGTGTATTATTTCAAAAAGTATCCCAAACCCGGTTTCTTCGGCGCTTCGATTGCATTTCTGGCGGGACTTTTGATCCTGGGTATTATCAATGCAGGGATCATACCTGGCTTGCCCGAGCTGGCCGGGAAATTCGAAATATTCTTCGTGAACTCGCTGGGGCTGCCTTACAATACGGGCATCGCATTCTTCACGATCCTCTTTTTAGGCGGACTCGTCCAGGGAATCCGGTACTCGCATCGGACGGGCCGTGCCTTACTGAATACAGGCTTGCTTTCTCTTGCGTTTATCCTAATAGGTTATGCTTCGTTCGCGCTGGTGCTGGTGCGGTCGGGCTACAATACGCCCATCAATGAGAACAACCCCAGCGACGTACTCCGGTTTGTCTATTATCTGAAAAGGGAACAATACGAAAGCCGTCCGCTCCTTTATGGTCCGTCGTTTGTTTCAAGGCCGGTGAGTCAGAAGCGCGGAGCGCCGGTGTATGCCAAGAAAGATGGGAAATACGTGCTGATCGACTACAAGCCGGTATATGAATATGAGCCTGGCAGCAATATGCTGTTGCCGAGGATGTACAGTTCCCAGCCGGGTCATCCTCAGCTGTACCAGCAAATGACCGGTGTAGCCGAGGGCCAAAAGCCCACCATGCGACACAACCTGTCCTATTTGTTTTCACATCAGCTGGGGCATATGTACTGGCGTTATTTTCTGTGGAATTTTGTAGGACGGGAGAGCGACAGGGAAGCGGCCGGTACCCTACTGCCATGGCAGACCAGTCAGTCTTTTCCCAAGAGCATTGGCCTGAACCGCGGGCACAACAACTTCCTGATGCTGCCTTTCCTGCTTGGTATTGCGGGGATTGTATATATGTACTATCACCGGCGGAAAGACCTCCTTGTACTGGGTTTCCTCTTTGTCCTGACGGGCGTGGCCCTGGTGATATACCTCAATTCGCCGCCATCGGAACCACGCGAGCGCGATTATATTTACGTGGGATCGTTCTACATTTTTTGTGTGTGGATTGGCTTCGGCGTCATGGCGACAGCGAAGTTTCTGGAAAAGGTCATTCATAAACCTGCATTGCGGGCTGGAATGGCGGGACTGGCCTGTTTTTCGGTGCCTGCGGTCATGGTCGCGAAAGGTTGGGATAACCATGACAGGGCAGACCGTTACCAATCGGTGGATTTTGCCCGTAACATCCTCAATTCCTGCGCCCCCAACGCGATTCTTTTCACTGGTGGCGATAACGACACTTTTCCGCTCTGGTATGTGCAGGAAGTGGAAGGCTTCCGCACCGACGTACGCGTGTGCGTGCAGACCTTCCTTGGCGCGGATTGGTATATCAGTCAACTCAAACGGAAGATTAACCAATCGGACGCGCTGCCGCTGTCGCTGGATTCGGGTAATTATCAGTTGGGTAAAAACGAATACCTGCCGTTTTATGAAATTGCTTCCGTAAAAGGGGGCATTAACCTGAAAGAGTATCTGGAACTGATCCGGCAGGATAACAAGGCCATCCAGGTTCCGCTTACGAGCGGCGATATGACCTCGATATTGCCGTCGTCGACGTTGTTCCTGCCGGTCGATACCCGCGAGGTGGGTAAGATGAATATTGTGAAAAGCGACTTGCAGCCTTACCTGGCCGATTCGATGAGCTGGAAAATTGGTGAAACCGACCTTTTGAAAGGTGATCTGGTCATGCTGGACATCATTTCGAGCAATAACTGGAAAAGACCGGTGTATTTCTCGTCGACAATGGGCTCGTCGCACAATCTGGGCTTACAGGAATATCTGCAACTCGAAGGTTATGCTTATCGCCTGCTGCCCGTGCGGGTGCCGGGGGCCTCGGATGGCTATGTCAACACGGATATTATGTACGACAACATGATGAACAAGATGTATTGGCGCGAAATGAACAACCCCAAAGTATACTACGATGATACTTACCGGGGCTCGCCGGTGGTTACGGCGAGGCTATCGTTCCTGCGGCTGGCACAGCAGTTGATCGCAGAGAACAAGATCGATAAAGCGCGGAAGGTCGTCGACAAGGCAATGGGCGTAATGCCCGACGACACCATCCCGTACGACCAGGTATCCGCGGGGTTTATCGGAGCGTTGTTCGACGTGGGTGAAAATCAAAAGGCGCTGGATTCTGCCCGTGCTATGGCCGTCCGTTCAGATGAAAACCTCTCATGGATCAAGGAGAAAGAAGGCAGCCGGAACCGCGACGGCCGCAGCCGCGACGTCAATACAGACCTGTTTATCCTGCAAAGCATCGTTCGCGAATGCCGGCGGGCAAAGCAGGACAAGGATGCGGACCGCTTTGAAGCGATCTTCAAAAAACACCTGCTTGCCTTCCATATATACGGCGGATAAGGATTCTCCGGGCAAGGTTTTTTAATCCGTCATGCTGTACTTTTCAAACAGGCTTTATGGAGGAAAAAACTTTGCCCGAAAACGGCTCGCTGGTGCGGTTCATGCGGATAGATGAAGAGGAGTGGCGCGACGGCGAATATGACTCGGAGAACAAAATGTTCATCGAAATTTATTCAACGGAACTGACCACGCACAACTGGACGGATATTCGGAAATGGGAGGTTTTGGAGGTTTGAGCACCGGTCGGCATGACCACTTACTAGAAACATGCATTACCCGAATATGAAAAAATTGTTAACTTTTTATATTTATCTTTTAAAATATTATGAAAGTTAATCAAGACTTCGTTTATGGCTCGAATTTTACACTTACTCAGGAAAGGACCAGTCGGCCTTTTCCTGTGGCTTTGCTGCATTACCGCCTACGCCCAAACCTCTATTACGTCTAATTTACCCATCGTTGTCATTAATACGAATGGTGGGGTGATCGAGAATGATAACAAAATTCCGGCGACATTCAAGATCACCGCGCCGAACGGGGGCGGAATGCATTCGTTCGATATAAACTCGGGTTCGAATGTGTTCCAATTTGAAAGTAATATCGGGATCGAGATCCGCGGGAACACGTCTATTTTCTGGGATAAAAAATCTTACAGCGTCGAGATCAGGGATGTCGGCGGGAATGGCGTGGATGCTTCGCTGCTGGGTATGCCAGCTGAATCGGATTGGGTTTTGAATGCATGCTATGGTGATAAATCGTTCATTCGCGACGTGTTCGCACATGAAATGTATACGCGTACGGGCCGCTATTCGCCCCGTACCCGCTACGTGGAGGTGTTTAAAAATGAAATCGGCGGAATGTCTTACCACGGGGTGTATATCCTGATGGAGAAGGTGAAGCGGAATTCAAACCGGATCAATATCAAAAAACTTGCCGATACGGACTCCGATCCGGCGAAGATCACCGGTGGGTATTTGTTGCAGGTAGCGGAGGATGAAGATATGAAATGGACATCGGCATACCCGGGAAACAATGCGCCGGGGCAGCCCAACCCCTTTTTCCATGTAGAATATCCCAAGCTGCATAATTACACCAACATTCCAAACCGGGATTTGCAGTTTAATTACATCAAAAACTACATCGATAACTTTGAACAGGTACTAGCCGGGCCAAATTACAAAGACGCCGCAACGGGCTACCGGCCGCTTCTAGATGAAGACGCGATGATCGACTACCTGTTGTTGCAGGAAATCACCAAGAACTCGGATAACTGGCGGGCGAGTACTTTTTTTTATAAACAACGGAACGACGAAGGCGGACAGATCGTAATGGGCGCGCCATGGGACTTCGACAAATCGATGGGTAACCAGCAATGGTGCTATGAGCTGTCGGTGCTGCCGACGGGGTCGTGGGCCTGGCAATTCAATATATTCTGCCCCGACCGCCCGCCTATGACCGTTTTCTGGCCGGCACGCCTGCTTACTGACTGCTACTTTAAAAACAAACTGATCGTACGCTATGCGCAACTCAGGCAGACGCAATGGAGCGATGCCTCCATTGCTGCCTTTATCGATCAGAGACAAACAGAATTGACCGCGCAAAGTGCCATGCAACGCAATTTTGCCAAGTGGAACATCCTGGAAACGGCCGTGATGTTCAACGAACATTACACATTACCCGGTAATACTTACGCGAAAGAGGTGCAATACCTGAAAACCTGGCTGCTCGGTCATTTGGCCTGGATGGATGCTAATATTGCGTCTATCTCGTCGGAAAATTGCGGCCCGCTGCCCGTTACATTCAAAGAAGTTGAAGTGAAGGAAGTCGAGCAATCCGCGGTGCGCGTGAGCTGGTCTACTTCGGAGGAGGTACGGAATGATTATTTCGAGGTCGAGCGGAGTGCCGATGCGCGCCGTTTTCAGTCGCTGGGCAAAGTGAAAGGGAAAGGTGACACGTCTGTTGAGCAGCATTACGATTTTCTAGACAACACACCATTGCCGGGAACGTCCTACTATCGGATCCGTCAGGCAGATACCGACGGCACCGTCAGCTTTTCGGCGATGAAACCGATTGTGAGGGCGGGAAACGAGGCGGCTATTTTGTTTCCCAATCCGGCGCAGGAGCAGGTTGTGCTTAAAAACATAAGTGCAGGAGCGGTCGTTCTGATACGCGATACGAGCGGGCGCATCGTCAAGCGCTCGACGGCGGCAGGCAGGCAAGTTGAAGTGGCGACAGGAACGCTGCGGCCCGGTAACTATGTACTCACGGTCACTGCTCCCGACGGGAAGGTCGAAATACAAAAACACCTGACGGTGGACCGGTAGCTTTGGTTACCGGCCCCGGCTGAACGCCCCGTTGGCATTGCTTTTTATACAAAAAAGCCGTTATCAACCTGGGGAATATGCTGGAAGAACTTTGGTATAAGAATGCCGTCATTTACAGTCTCGACTACTTGCACGCATTAGGATTGGACACGATTCGGCTGGCACCTTTCCAGCCTACGCCGAATCGTGACAATGATATCAGTGATTTTTACGGCGTGGATTCGCGCCATGGTTCCCGCGGAGATCAACCGGATTATGGGTTTTTGGCGTACGGTTACCCGTGGTTCAGGACGGGCTAGATAGCTGACAAGTATAGTCCGGTTACGATCACTAACCGGATTTTGTATTCTATCTAAAAACACACTAATTGTCTTATGTTTCAGCCGCTACTAAACCGAACCTATGAACACTACCGATATCATTGCCTTAATCTCCGACCCGACCCCCGAATACTACGAAATAAAAGTCGCCGCCCTGGTGGACACATGCCGGTCGATCCATCACGACTCCATTAAATACATGCGGGTGTACCATCCTGAACCCGATAGGCTTACGCGGCTTAATCATCCTGATACTAATTTTGGTACTGACGACGCGCGGCTTGTGGTGGCCAGAGAGCATGGCTTCCCCGACTGGTCCGCATTTTTGCAATTCATCTCCGATTTGAAAGAACCCGGTTCGTCTGTAGCGAAATTCGAACGGGCAGTGGACGCAGTCGTGAAAGGCGACCGGCAGGTATTGCAGGCGTTGCTGCGGGATAATCCGGCCCTCGTGCGTGAGCGTTCGGCTCGCGGGCACGGGGCTACGCTGTTGCACTACATCGCTGCCAACGGGACGGAAAACTTCCGGCAGGTTACCCCACCGAATGCATTGGACATTGCGGAAACCTTACTTGCTGCCGGTGCCGAGCCCGACGCCCTGGCCTATACTTACGGCACCAAATGGGGGACTACGCTGGAACTGCTGGTATCGAGCTCGCATCCCTCGCAGGCGGGCCTGCAAACGGCCCTGGCGGAAAAGCTGCTGGATTATGGTGCGGCTGTTAACGGCGTCAGGGATGATTGTGCACCGCTGGTAACGGCGATTTATTTCCACTATCCGAAAAGTGCAGAAACGCTTGTAGAAAGAGGCGCCAGAGTGGATAACGTAGTCACGGCGAGTGCCATGGGCAAGACCACGCAACTGGCCGGGTACCTCGATGATACAGGCAAGCTGAAAGCCGGTGCGCCTCTGGTGAACGTAGAATGGCTGAAAGTACCTGCAACGCCCGAAGCTAACCTTGCACTTGCATTCGTTTGGGCTGCCATGCTAAACCGGGAGGAAACCGTTCGGTTCCTGCTCGAAAAAGGCGTAAGTCCTGCTTCGAAAGATCACCGCGACTGGACGGCCCTGCATTGGGCTGGGTATTTCGCCTATCCTGAAATTGTAGACCTGCTGCTCGCCCGCAAGGCACCGCTGGAAGCACGAAACGAGTTTGGTGGTACCGTACTCGATCAGACGCTCTGGGGTACCGCGCACGAAGGCGTGCGCGAAAATCATCTTGAAATAGTCCGGAAGCTCGTAGATGCCGGGGCTAAAATTCACACCTGGTGGCTACTCAGCGACCTGCATCCTTCTTTACAGGAAAGTGTTGCGAACATTTTGCAGGAGAAAGTATAATGGAATGTGAAATTCCGGAAACAACGGCTTATCCGACCTGCCGTAAAAAAAGCAATACCTGCCTTTAACTTTCCCAAGGGAGAGAAAAATAATCATAGCGTTACATTTAGTTAATAATCACGTATTTAGTTTGGGTAGAAGTAATCTCCGGCTCCCGGATAGTAGGATGCGGGGATTAACTTGAATTATCCTGCTAAAATGACAACGACAAGCACGGATCACTGGATACCTTCAACCATAAAGTTTATATTGCCGGTAGTTATCTCAACGATTCATTATTTTACACATGCTAACATTCTCATTATCACCGCTAAGAGCGGCATTTGCGTGTATTTTCGTTGTCGTCTCGGTCAGCAACTCCCTGGCTCAAAGCGCGAATCTTCTGAACACCTACGAACTGGTTCAGGACGGTGTCAACAATAGCCGCCAACTGCCGGTACCCAAGGGCCCTACCTCCATTCCTCAGACAATGACTTTCTTCTTCAATAAGAACGGAAGTACCGACGAGGGCATTTATTTCGAGAAGCTGAAATCGGAGCTGTCTGTGACTTTCAGTTTTGACGATCAGCCGTATAATAATGTCCCCCAACATGTAACGGGGATGACTTTTGGCGCGGCGTCAGGCGCCAGCAGCACGCACGTGCGGTCTGTGCCGGTGGTCAATACCAACTATTATTTTGAAGACACGGCCCGCACAATCTTTACAGCGCATCCCCAGGGACCTGCGGGAAAGGGTGTTAATCTGTTGATGAATGCGGGTTTACAGGTATTTCTTTCCGCAAAGCCATTACTTGCAGCCGATGCGCCCAAGACCGATACAAGCCGGTATTATTACGGGAAGTTACGGCTGCAATTCAACAAGCCGGTCCGCGACCCGGTGATTTCCTTTATCGGCCTTGGCGCGACGACCAATTTTGGTAATAAGCGCCTCGGTTTCGCCACTGAGCTCGAATTGCAAACACCGGCGGTCGCTTTGACGAAGCTTTCGGGCAGTGAAGAAATGCAGATCGACATGAGCAAAAAGAAGGTACTGCATTCCAAAACACCAATTACCGGCAACTGCGGCAGCGGTGCCGCCTGCGGAAGTGTGCTTGTCAAAGGTTCGCAGATCACCACGCTGGTCTTCAATGTTTACCTGAGGCCCGACGGCGGCCCGGGTGTGTGGGGAACCGAGAAGGTCAGCAACTCGGGCGATATGTGGCACATTACAGTATCTCTGCCAGAGCAGTAGCCTCTTTTTGCTCTGCTTTTTCCGAATGCATGATCCGTTGGCGGTGCATTTCACCCCAGGTAATAAGCGACTCAATAACCGGCGACAAGGTATCGCTGTAAGGCGTCAGTTCATATTCGATCGAAACCGGAAAGTCGGTGAAGACATTTCGTGTAACAAATCCGTTGATTTCCAGTTCTTTCAGTTCGTTGGAAAGAACTCTCGCCGATATGCCCCGAATAGCTCTCTGAATGTCGTTGAACCTTTTGTGTCCGTCGGAAAGTGCGATGATGATCCGCAGCCTCCATTTGCCCCCGATTACATACAATGCATCTCCCGCGGCATTCAGCTTGTTGTAGCATTGCGCCGGGCTGGGTCTGGGACCGTTGTGATGGGTAAATGCCATTTTGATGTTTGCTAACCAAAAGATTATTGCTAACCTTTTGTGTATTACTATCATTTGTATAGTAAATGTAGCTGTTTTTTGGCAAAATCAAAACGAAAAACAGCGATTGGTAATTTAAATAGGCAGTTTGAGCATTTGCCGGCTGTGGAATAATCAGTGGAAGCGTTTGCGTGGACTATTGCGCGCCCAGCATCGACTCCCGGGCGTTACGCTTTTCAAGGCAATCTGAATGCCATAACAGACCCCGATGGGTTTTCCCTGGTTCCGCCGACGGACAGCGCCACATATTGCTTGCCGCCACTCATGTACGTGCAGGCGGTTGCGTTCGCGATGCCCGGAAGCGTAGTTTGCCAGACTAGCTTGCCGGTTTTTTTATCAAATGCACGCAGCTTGCGGTCCTGGGTACCACTAATGAAAATGAGGCCGCCGGCAGTAACAATTGGCCCCGCGGAGCCTTCCTGGCCGGTTTCGGTGGCGCCGTTTTCCTGTCGCTTTTCATCATTGCCGAGCGTTACCTGCCATTCATATTCGCCGGTGCTGAGGTTGATCGCATTGAGCGTTCCCCAGGGCGGACGCAATGCGGGATTACCCTGAGGGTCACGGAAATGGCCATAAGCGGTCAGGTTGAGGTATTTATCAGCTCCCTTCCCGGTTTGGCCGGTTTCTTGCTTGGTTACTTTCTCGGAATGCTGCGGCCGGTCGAAAAGGAATGCGATGATGCCTTTTTCTTTTCCTTTGATCGCCGAAGCGAATGCAGGCATTTTTCCGCCGCCTTTTTTGATCTTATCGAGCGCTGCTTCGCGCGTCATGCGGTTGCGCAGGCCAATGAGTGACGGATAATTGGGCTCGTCGCCATTTTTGTCCTTGCCATGGCATGCCACACAGTAGGTCATATAGAGCGTTTTTCCCTGATCGAAGACCGTCTGGTCTTTCGCTTCCTGTTCCAGGTCAACCTTTTTCATCGACTGGATTTCAGGCGAATCATTGGATTTTACAAAAAGCACCGTGGAGACCGGATCGTAAGCAGCGCCGCCCCATTCCGCTCCCCCGCGTGTACCGGGGAGCATCAGCGTGCCTTTGAGGTCGGGAGGAGTGAAGAGGCCTTCATACCGCATCGAGTGGAATTTCCGGACGATCGAATCGTGCCCCGCTTCGGAATAATGGGTCAGATCCGCTTCGGTCATCCATTGCCGGGCGAATGGCTTCGGTTTCAGCGGAAACGGCTGTGTGGGTGACGCGTATTCGCCAGGGATATTCGATGCCGGTACTTTCCGTTCCTCGATCGGAAATAGCGGTTCGCCGGTCTCGCGATTAAAAACAAAAACGAACCCATGTTTGGTAACCTGCGCCACCGCGTCGATTTCCTTTCCCCCACGCCTTACGGTGACCAGGTTGGGCGGTGCGGGCAAGTCGTAGTCCCAAAGATCATGGTGGACTAACTGATAATGCCAGATGTACTTGCCTGTGGCGGCATCCAATGCCACCACGCTGTTTCCATAAAGGTTATTGCCTTTTCGGTCGGCTCCATAAAAGTCATAGGACGGGGATCCCAATGCCAGAAAGACGATACCCCGACGAATATCGAGGCTCATTCCTGCCCAGTCGTTCACACCACCTGCGTATTTATAAGCATCTTTCGGCCAGGTTTCGTACCCAGGCTCGCCTGGCAACGGAATGGTGTGGAATGTCCATTCAAGTTTGCCGGTCCTGCAATTGTAAGCACGGATATAGCCGGGCTGCGCGCCGTACAATTCGGAAACTTCGGCTCCCATGATCAGTAAATCTTTATAGACAATGCCTGGCGAAGTCGGAATAACCGAAATGGTCGAAGGGTCATCGCGAAGGCCGACGTTCATGCTCACATGGCCATTGTCGCCAAAACCCGGGACGGGCTTTCCTGTGCGCGCGTCGAGTGCAAAAAGGTTATCGCCGCCGGTGAAGAAGATACGTTTGTCCGGCTCCCCGTCGCCACCCTCCCAGTAGGTGACTCCGCGGCTTACGCCACCGCCTTCCGCGCCCTCAAACGGATCGAATGACCAGATCTGTTCTCCGGTTTCTGCGTTGATGGCATAGGCCCAATGCTTCGCGGACGTCGTGTACATGACGCCGTCGACAATAATCGGGTTGCATTCGCTGCTGCCTGCGCGGCTGCCTTCCTTCATGTCCTGATAGGCATGCGTCCAGGCGAGTTGCAACCGGTAAGCATTCGAGGTGTTGATCTGGTCGAGTTCGGAATAGCTCGTACTTTCCGCGTCGGCCTTGTAAATGCTCCACGAACGGTCGGTTTGCACCCTGTGTTGATAGGCTACCAGCCCGGAAAATGCGGCGATAGCGGAAAGCGCGAGAAGACTTTTTCTAAAAGGCGGCTTTTGAAATTGGTTAATTCCAAACATAAAAGGAAAGCGATGCTTGATCGTAAGGTTTAGGGAAAGCGAATATCGTTGATACTCACGCTTTAAAGGCGTTTAAACGGTCGTTTTACTATTATGAGGGCAGGAAAGGAGGAAAGCGCTCCTGGTTACTTCAGGAGCGCTTCGAAGATTCTGACTATAACGTATCGGAATATAAGGGGGAGGCTGCTGCTAATGGCTGCAACACCCCGAATCGCCTTTGAAATCTTCATATTTGTCGTGATGGCGCATCCAGTCCATGATACCGTCCTCATTTCTTCCTTTCGGAGTGAGGTCGAGGTAGTTGTGCGCTCCGATGAGGATGTCGCCGCCACGGGAATAGCTGGAATAAGTGTGGAAAATGTTACCTGCCCGGTCTTTGTAGAACACACTCGTTCCCGGCGATTCGGTGCCTTCGTCGTGTTTGGAATATTCAAAGTTATAGTAAATGGTGCCGTTCTTTAGTTGTTCGCTGGTGAAAGACACGTGATAATCATAATTGAAATCGCTGCCATTGGAAGACACCCAGTTGAACTTCCAACCCATCCGCTTTTTGAAAGCGAGCAGTTTTTCCAACGGAGCGCGGGAAACGACGACCACCGACACATCGTGGTGCTGCAAATGGAGGTTAGCACCGTCGATATGATCGGCCATGAACGAGCAGCCCGGGCAACCTTCTTCCCATTCCGGGGCAAACATGAAATGGTAGATGACGAGCTGGCTTTTGCCGTAGAAGAGATCCGAAAACCATAGTTTCCCCTCCGTGCCTTCGAAAATATAGGCCTTATCGACCTTTACCCAGGGCAGGGCCCGGCGTTGGCGGCTGAGTTCGTCGTTGAGCCGCGTGAGCTCTTTCTCTTTTTTCAGAAGATCCTTTCGTGCCTTGGTCCATTCTTCGCGGGATACGATCCGGTGCGCTGCAAGGGCGTCTTCCAGGCGCTCTGCCATGGTGTCCAATTGCTTTTCCATTGGTTTGCGGGATTTAGTTTAATACAAAACTCACGAATAAATCAGGTAAACAGCGCGTGTAAAAACGTCTATTTAAGGGGGTGTTTGAGACAAAATGGTTTAGCGACCGCTAACTCCTTGTACACTTTTTGCAGATCAGGGATTTGCACGACTAAGTGTTGATTTTAATTCAGGCGACCTGCTTCTGGTATGATTCTTTATCCTCCCAGACCTCATCACTAAAATTTTTCATCAACTAAATATAAATCGTCATGAGAGCTTTGAAGTTGAATATCATCGCATTAACTATATTGAGCGGGGCTGCTTTGGGCACCGGCGCAACTTTTGCGCAGACGACCACCCCGGCAACTACGCCATCGAGCACGCAGCCAACGACGGTTCCCGGCACGACACAGCCGTCGACCGCGCCCGGCAGTACACCGCAACCGAAAACGGTCCCTGGTGCTACCGTGCAGCCGTCCGATCTGCCCGGAGCAGTGAGGCCCGGCAATACCACGCAGCCGTCGACCGTGCCCGGTAGCACCACGCAGCCATCCACCGTGCCATCGAGCACCGTTCCTGGCAGCGCAACCACACCGGGAACGACAACCTCGCCGAGCTCCACCAGCCGGCCTTCGACAGTACCCACAATCCCGGGCGACCCGAACGCAGTTCAGCGTACAACTGTTCCGGGCAACTTGCAGCAGGGAACAAATCCGAACAGCAACGTACCAAGAACCACGATTCCCGGCGCTACCACACAGCCATCGCAGGTTCCTCAAAGCACAACCATTCCGTCATCCACCGTGCCTGGCAGTACTACCACGCCGGTGAAACCGTGAGGGGCTAGTTGGGCGTGTGAATGATAGTTTTGTAAGTTAAATAGGATAAAGCCGGGCATGTAGGTGTCCGGCTTTATTCAGATTTTCTCAACCAAAAACACCATACAATATGCCGAGTATAATAAATCGTGATCAGACAGGCCGATTGGAACCGGGAGTGGTTCTGACGGTGTCGGGAGCGGAGTCGGAGAATGATGCCGTGCTGGCGACCGAAAATTACTTGCGGTCCAACGGGAAGGAATATCTGGCCTTGGCCGTGCCCGAGAAAGGTGAGAATGATACCTATGAAATCCGGCTGGGATAAGCAGAGGATGCTAGGGTTTTTCTTTGGTCCCTGTTTCGATCTGTTCTTTTTCGAGGCTCATTGCCGCAAACTCTTTCGCCAGGTGGAACCAGTTGTTACCGGCGACGTCGGCGATCGCCACTACCTTGCCGTGGTGTATTTCTACAAGGACTTTCGAGCTTTTCAGTTCGTCCCAGTTATCGACGCGGCAAACCTGCATGCATCTGAACAGGAACCTGCCCAGAAAGGGCGGATCAGCAGGCTCGCCCCCGTTTATGCCGGACAAAAATTCTTCATGTCCGCCAAAAGTATATCTAACTCCTTTCACGTTTAGTTCCAGCTCGGCCGCAACATAAAGTCGTCGGTGGGTATATATATGTACCGCTTTAATTGTTCCGATTTCCATCATGATTTGCTTTGATGTAGGACTTAGTGGGCACCAAAACCATGCCGATGTGCCCTTTTTACAAATAAACAACGTTGTTCGGTTTTAGTGAACCGCTTGAACGGCAATATATACGTTTTAGACTTAAATTGTAGTAGTAATATGACGAATTATTTTGATTTTCGTCGGATTTTGGAAAGGATATTGTAGAAAAACTCGTCAAAATGTTTCAGGATAGTTTCAGCCCGAGCTTATTTTGATAAATAATTGTAGAAATTCAAGAAAAATATAAGGGTATGAGGATGCGCTTTAAACATCTTTAGTGAGGGTTGTGTAACACAAACGGCTTTCCTGAGATGCTATGAAAACATTACTGCTTGCTTCACTTGTCCTTCTCCCAACCATTCATGCGAACGCTTCCTTAAACGTCGCGCGCGACCTGGCTACCGCTAACATTGAAAATACGCAGGGAGAACGCCAGAATGCCTACCTGTTTCCCGGTTTTGTGAAGGGAATGGTTCATTTCCGGAACGGTACGAAGCGCACGGCCCTCCTGAATTACCATCGCCTGGGCGGTCAGATGCAGTTTCTGAACCCGCCGGCAGATACGTTGCTCTTTACGGGCAAATACCTGATCGATTACATTGAAGTAGAAGAACGCCGGTTCGTGCTCACCGACGAACACTCGGATATGGAGGTGATTGGGACGGCGGGCCGCGTTATGCTGGCAGCTCGGGTACAGCCGGAACCGGCTGGGAACAAGCTCAGTCATTCGGGACAGCATTTTTCCGCGCTGGAAGGTAACGCTGCGCATGCATTAATGGTCAGCAACCAGGGAGGCAATTTTCAGTGGGAAAACAATGCATCCGGTCACCGCTGGAAGTTGAAAACCAGTTATTTTCTGATCGACCAGAACAGGGTTGCACATCCCGCGACGCGGCGTGCATTCATGGCCGTGTACGCGCGTAACAGACGCCAGCTTACGCACTACCTGCGTGAGAATCGTATCGACTTCGGCAATGCGGACGATCTGCAAAAGCTGCTCGGCTTTTGTAATGATCTTACCGCCCTTTAACTCGAACCTGCCGTTTGAACATTCAAAAAGGAATAGGTGAAGAATTGCCCGCAATTGGTTAAGTTAGCGTATTGATAGTGATGTATTTACAGAAAACGGCACGCTATGAGATTACTTTTCCTATTCCTTTTCCCCCTTTTTGCCGGGCAGGTGCTTGCACAGGAATCCGGGCCGGATTACAGCACTTCCGACATTGCGGCGCTCGAAAGCCGGAGCGCCGGGTTACGGATCAATGCTTCGGGCCTGCGCGTGATGGCTTCCAACAATTTCGACGTAAAGTATTACCGCTGCGAATGGGAGGTTGATCCTTCGGTGAACAACATCAAAGGCAGCGTGACGCCCCATTTTGTGATGAGTATCGCGGGGAACAGCATTACCCTCGACCTTTCGAATGCACTTACAGTGTCGGCCGTCCAGCAGCGCGGCAGTAATGTCGCCTTTGTGCATGCCGGCGATGCGTTGACGATCACCTTGCAAAATCCGCTTACCCAGGGAACAAAAGATTCTGTGACGATCAGTTACGAGGGAACTCCGCCGGCCACCAATGCCGCTTTTGTGGTTACCACGCATGGGCAGCCCGCTACGCCTGTTCTCTGGACTTTAAGTGAACCTTATGGCAGCCGCGACTGGTGGCCATGCAAAAATGGCCTCGACGACAAGGCCGATTCGCTGGATATTTACATTACGCATCCCGCAGCTTACAAGGCGGCTTCGAATGGCCTCCTGAAAAGCGAAACAGCTGTTGCAGGTTCCAAAACACGTACGCACTGGAAGCACCGGTATGCGATCGCGAGCTATCTGGTGGCTATCGCGGTGACCAACTATAATGTGCTGGACAACAGCGTAATGATCGGAGGGGCCAATGTGCCTTTCAAAACCTACTGCTATCCCGAAAGCCAGTTTAATTTTCAGAATGGCGTGCAGAATGCGCTTAATGCGATGGTGCAGTTCAGCAATCTTTTCGGCGATTATCCCTTCAAAAACGAAAAATATGGTCATGTCCAATTTGGCTGGGGAGGAGGAATGGAGCATCAGACCTGCTCATTTATGGTGAATATGGGCGAAACGCTCATTGCACATGAACTGGCGCATCAGTGGTTTGGTGATAAAGTAACCTGTGCAACCTGGCAGGATATCTGGCTGAACGAGGGCTTTGCCACGCACCTTGCGAGCATTTATGCGGAGGCGAAATATCCGGCCAGTACCAAAGCGACCCGTACCAATGAAATTAACAGTATCACATCGCTGCCCGGCGGTTCGGTGTGGGTTGATAATGTAAATGACGTAAACCGCATTTTCAGCAATCGGCTGAGCTATCTCAAAGGCTCGCATTTACTCTATATGCTGCGCTGGATACTGAGCGATGCTACATTTTTTGCAGGGGTTAACAGTTACCTCAATGATCCGGCGCTGGCCTATGGCTACGCGACCACAACCAACCTGAGGCTCCATCTGGAAGCGGCAAGCGGGAAAGACCTGACCTATTTTTTCAATCAGTGGTTTACAGGCCAGGGCTATCCATCTTACCAGATCGAATGGCACCCGATGGGCAATTCGGTCCAGGTAAAAATGCACCAGACGCAATCGGACGCATCGGTGAGCTTCTTCCAGTTGCCCGTTCCGCTGCTTTTCCGCAATGCCAATACCAACCAAGAGAAGCTTGTGGTGCTCAGCAACACGGAAAACGACCAGTTTTTTACAGACAACCTCGGTTTTGAGGCCACTGAGGTGATTTTCGACCCGGACGTCTGGCTGATCACGCGCAACAACACCTTCACCAAAACCTCAGGGCCGTTGCCGGTGGTATTCAGCAGGTTTAATGTTGAATGCCGCGGTACGAACGCGCGGCTGACCTGGCAAACGACCGAAGAAGTGAATGCGGATTATTTCGAAATACTGGGAAGTAAGGATGCCCGGCATTGGGAGGCGATGGGGACCGTAAAGGCCACAGGTAATTCCAATGAAACCAACGAATACCTCTTTAACATTGAGGCGACATTAGATCGGGGTTATTACCGCATTAAGGAATATGATACGGATGGAAAGACGCATGAAACGCGCATTGTAACGGCCGTTTGCGGGCCGGAGAATGGAGTATGGAAGGTTTATCCCAACCCGGTACGCGATATTTTTACCCTTAGTAATTCTTTCGGTAAGCCGGTTGCTGATGCGCTTTTCCTTTATGACATGCAGGGAAGCCGTGTGGTGTTGAAATCGCTTTCTGCTCCCGGCAATACTCGAAATTTCAGTATTCGACATTTAAAGCCCGGCCTGTATGTATTGTCGCCCGGCGTTGGGTACGGAGGATTGAAGATCATCAAAGATTAGGGGAATGATATGATTTGTAAACACACTATTTATGCAACCATCTATTTTAACTTTTCTCCTGTTATCGCACATGGTGCCCGGACTTCTGAGGGGTCCGTATCTTCAATCCGTCACATCGACCAGCGTCGTCATCCGCTGGCGTACCGATGTGGGCACCGACAGCCGCGTGAGTTTTGGCAGTTCTCCCGGCTCGCTCCTTCAAACGGTAGATAGCGCCTCCCTCGTAACCGAGCACGAGGTAAAGCTGTCCAGCCTTCAACCCGGAACAAAATACTACTATTCGATCGGCTCATCGCAGGCCGTGTTGCAGGGCGATGCCGATAACTTTTTTCTAACCGCTCCGCCGCCCGGCCAGGCTGGAAAATACCGGATCGGGGTGTTTGGGGATTGCGGCAATAACTCGCCGAATCAACTGGCCGTGCGTGACCGGCTAACTGATTACCTTGGCCAGGATTACATGAATGCATGGCTTCTGCTCGGGGATAACGCCTACCTCAACGGAACTGACCCGGAATATCAAAGCGGTTTTTTTAATATGTACAAAGGCCGGTTTTTAAAACAATCCCCGCTCTATCCGTGTCCGGGAAACCACGACTACGCCAACAACCCAGTGCGCCAGGACGACCACGCGGTTCCTTATTACAGCATTTTCACCATTCCCACAGCGGGAGAGGCTGGTGGAGTTGCGTCGGGGTCGAAGTCGTTCTATTCTTTTGACTACGGAAATATCCATTTCCTGTCACTCGACTCTTATGGAAAGGAGGATAATTCCACGCGGTTATACGACACGCTTGGCAAGCAGGTGCAGTGGGTCAAAGCCGACCTGGCTGCCAACTCGAACAAGGGATGGGTGATCGCTTACTGGCATCATCCCCCGTATACCAAAGGTTCGCATGATTCGGACACCGAGGCTGACCTGGTGAAGATTCGGAAGAATTTCATCAGAATTCTGGAAAGGAATGGGGTCGACCTCATCCTATGCGGGCATAGCCACGACTATGAACGTTCGAAGCTCTTGAAAGGGCATTATGAAGCTGAAAATACATTTGTGCCGGATGTGTATAATCTTAGTCAATCGTCGGGCAAGTACGACGGGACACCGGAATCCTGTCCGTACATCAAGCAGTCGCCGGAAAATGAAGGGACTGTGTATGTGGTAGCAGGCTCGGCGGGACAACTGGGTGCCACGAAGGCTGGTTACCCCCACGATGCGCTGCCCGTAGCCGATGCCCAGCACGGGGGCGCGTTGCTGCTGCAAGTAGAGGAAAACCGGCTGGATGGTCAATGGATCGCTTCCGACGGGATTGTTCGCGACCGGTTTACCATCATGAAGGATGTTAACACGAAAAAAAAGTACGAGATATCAAAAGGCAACACTGTGACGCTCAGCGCTTCCTATGTAGGCGGGTATGTGTGGAACACGGCTCAGACGACCCGCGAAGTGGAAGTAAGCCCTTCCCTAACTACAGAATACACAGTGCATGACCAACAAACTTGTCTTGCCGATACGATGACGGTGGTCGTTACCGACCCGTTACCGGTACGACTAACCAGTTTTTCGGGATTTTGGGGAAACGAAGGGGTTAAGTTGCAATGGCAGACCAGCGAGGAAACCAATGCAAGTCATTTTGTCGTCGAGCGTTCGCAGGATGGACGTCATTTCGAAGCAGTTGGCAAGGTCGCAGCTGCGGTCGAATCGTCGGTGACGAGGCGGTACGACTACCAGGATCCGCAGATTGCGGGCAAGCTGGGGAGGGTCTATTATCGTCTGATTGAAGTGGATTTGGGCGGCCGGCAGCAGACGTCCCGGATTATCGCGGTACAAGTGGCTGTTCCTAATGACGATCTGATCCGCGTTCAACCTAATCCGTCAAACGAAAGAGATGTGAAAGTAGAAATTGCCGGGGGCTTGGGTGAGTTGGAATTAGTTCTGACAGATATTAGCGGACATGTTCTTGAAAAACGAAAACTGACTTCCGGCAACAGTGCCCGCACAATTTCTTTTGGAACATTGAAAACCGGAACTTACATTATAACCGTGATGATAGGAAGTGATCGTGTTTTTAAAAAGTTTATTGTTCAATAAAATTCTATTGTAAGACAAATATGCTCCACAGAATATGACGATAAAGCGTAATTAGATTTGAACAAATACTCTTCAATCAAATTTTAAATCAAATGCGCTATCCGGGCTATCTTTCTCTGTTTTTTATTGGTATTATTTTTCAATTGATTGGCTGTGGCCAGAAGAAAGATAATCTGGTTAGAATTTCCTTTAACTATCCCAAGGCGGCCGGGGATACCGTTTTGATAGCCCGTACGAACATGGTTAGCCTGGATAGTATCGGCATGGGTAGAGTAGTGCTGGATAGTGCCGGAAAGGGGATTGTAGAATTTACACTCGATGCGCCGGTTTTCGCGGGTATCAGTGCCGGGCAGTTGGCGGCAGGCCTTCTTGTTTCGCCGGGAGATGAAATTTCCATTGTGCCATCAAGGCCAGGTTCGAAACATATGCTGGGTTTCGAAGGCGACGGCGCTGTTGTACAGGAGTTCCTTAACGAAGCGGTGCGGTTCAGACAGGGAATGGAGCGGTGGAAAGGTAATCTTGCGATCCGTCTTGACAAGGAGGAGTTTTTAAATGCGAGAGATTCTTTAGAAAAAGGTTACGATCAATTGTTGGCCAAATTAAAATCAAATCCGAATATATCAGGGGAAATACGTGATCTTCTAACACGGCAAATCAAGATGAGTGTTCTATTCTACCAATACAATTATGCAATCGGGAGAGATTCAATCGATATACCGGTATCCGTATGGGAAGCAACCAGCGAAATGCCTGTCGATTCCATTGCATTGAAAACCGGGATATTTGATTTCGCTTTGATCGGATCTTTTTATTATCAGCATAAAATCAGTAATGGAATTTATGGAGAGAATGAAGAAATGGATGGCGATTCACTTGACCTGATTTTTCCATTTCTCGTAGAAGAAAAAATTAAATCCTCTAAATATCCGAAAGTAATCGAAGAATTTCTTCGTGCGAAAAGTGCTGACTATCAGATTAGCATGTATGGACTTACGCCGTCCGTTATCAAGCTCGCAAACACGCTGGAAAGGGAGATAGCATCAAATGATTTCAGAAAAGTAATCCGCGAAGACATTGCCCGCTGGGAAAAACTGGGTCCTGGGAAACCCGCCCCGGATTTTGCAGGAACTACACCTGATGGAAAGAAAATTTCGTTGTCAGGTTTGCATGGCAAAGTGGTGTACGTCGACATTTGGGCGACCTGGTGCGGGCCGTGCGTTGAGGAGTTCCCGAATTCCAAAAAAGTACAGGCAGATTTCAAAGGCAATGATCAGGTCGCATTTCTGTACGTTTCGGTAGATCGCGATACATTGGCATGGAAGAAAATGGTAGCCAGCGGAAAAGTCCCGAATGGCATTCACATCATTAATAGTTCAGATTCTCCCAATTCCGTTTGGAACCTCTACTACGTGTGGGGAGTGCCGAGATATTTGTTGATTGATGCGCAGGGGCGAATGGTAGCGACGCATGCGGACCGGCCGTCTTCTGGTAAAGTCTCGAAAGAGCTTCGCAAACTGTTAACTCGTGATCAGTTAGCTCAAAAATAGCGAATTTTCTAATCGGTGGACTTAACAAGCCACCGCCAACCCAAACTCCACCATTGCCCTCGGGAAATTCCTTCCTTCATGCCCTGAACGACTGAGCTTTACCAATGCAAAGCGTTCCAGCACATCGAGCTGTATCCATTGATTGGCGGAAATGACCGGGCAATTCCATTCCTGCGCCTTCTCGCGCACTTCCGCGGGTACGTAGGTGTACACCCACGCAGGGTCGAGGCTTTTGAGCAGGCTCGGAACGGTATTGGTGTATTTCCAGACCAACTCATTCACGTAAGCAGCATATGCCTCGATCTCCGCGGCCGAATGGCAGGGATGTTCGGCAAGGTCGTCTTTTTCCTGGTAATTGAATTTGGCCCAATCGGCGAGTTGGACCTTCACCCGGCAGGTGTCGAGTTTGTAGCGAACGATCATCGGAATGCAGCGCAGACTGTCGACAAAATCGCTTTCAAATGCAAAAAAACGGGTTTCGATGGCAGGCTCGGATGTCATGATCAGGCTGGTTCAAGGTTTGATGACCGGGTTAATTCGATGGGCAGGAAAATAGCTTTGCCACTGTCGCAGGTAGGGCAGCAGTAGCCGGCCGGAAGGTCTTCAAAGGCGGTTCCCGATGGGATATCGCCGAGAATGTCGCCAAACTCGGGATCATAAACAGTCAGGCAATCAGGGCATTGGTGCGCCGTCTTTACCGCTTTGACAGCCGTTTTGGCTTCATCAGGCTCGGACAGCATAGTTTTCAGAGTATCCCTGGATCGCTGATTATTAAACCGCCTGCAAAGACGTTCCAACTGGGCAGGCAAATGTATTTTGAACAAACCCTTTTCAAACAGCACTTGCGCACGGCTGTTGGGGTTGAAATTCTCGGTATAGTAAAGATCGTAAACACTGAATAGCGGCAGTTGTCCTATGCGCAGCAATGGCCGCTTCCGGATCAGGATAGAACCGAATACTTCGGATTTCGGACGGGTCTGAATACCGAAGCATAGCCCGAAAGTGCGCGTGTCGTTTTTGGAAAAATACCGGATCAGGTCGTTTTTGAGTTCCGCGCCATCGCCGTTGTGGTCCTCGGTTTGCCAGGCGAGCTCATTGGCCGCATGGCGCACATTGATATTGTGTTTTCCCAGAATATTGCTCCAAGCTTCGCGATATTGGTCTTCAATGCCTTTAATTACCAGTGATTTCCAGGGTGTTGCGCAAATCTCCCCGACACGTGTTTTAAGGCATAGTTCGCACACGTCGAGCAGGAATTCAATTGAAAATTCCTCGTCGCGACGGTAAAGCCCAAGCCATGTGCGCGATTCGTATCGGTTGAAACCCTCGTAATAGGGCAGGGAAAAAGAGGGTAATTCCAGCTCTTGCGTCGATTGTTGGGACACATAGTGAATGCGCTCGCTCACTGCGGCCTTCAGTGCATTTTCTTCATTAATGCCTTCGTCGAGCATGCATTCTTCCACCACTTTCGCAAGGCGCCCGATTTCATTGGTATAAATTAATTTGTCCCATTTGAAAACCGTGTTGGATTGCTTCAAGCGCACATATAAGTACCAGAAATGCGGCTCAGGCGAGGAGATAAAATTGAGATTACCTGTGAAAAAAGGAGTGAAACTCTGATTAGAATCGGAGATATTGACTTTCAAACCCGGCCGGAGACCCGGCCGAAAGCCCTGTTCGAAGTCAAAACTATCGAGAACGGAATGGTACTCGCTCGCATTGAGCCATTGCCCTGTCCGGAAAACGTCTTCACCGCAGTAGGAACTCACAATATTAGGCTGGCGGTCGGTATTGACCTCGTAAAAAATCCCCAGTTTTTTAAAATCGCTTTCCAAAAAACGCATGTCCTCGTAATGTACGGTCATCAGCAATTGTTGCCGCGATCCGAACCGGACCTTACGGACATTCGCATTCCATGACGCCGAAAGTATGTCTTTCAGGTACCCCGGCGATGCAATCCCGCCCGGCAGGTTGATTTTTATATGGTAATAGTCGCGCATGGTGTCAGATCATTTCAACTGGCTACTAAATTTGCTTCCAACGCCTTTTCAAGTATCGACCGCACCTCGGGCCGGCAGGAGCCGCAGCCGGTTCCGGCACCGGTGGTCTGGCAAAGGTTTTGGAAGTCGCTGCAACCACCGGTAATGGCTTTTTCGAGATTTCCCTGGCCCACATTGTTGCAGGAGCATACGAGTTTGCCAATCATAGGATCGACTTGCTGGCTTGCGCGCAGAAGTTGCAGGCGCTTTTCGGAAAGCTCGACTCCGTTGGCGATCAAATCGCGGAATTCGAGGAATTCGTTTTTGTCACCGATCAGGATCGCGCCCACGAGCTTGTCGCGGTGCACGATGCATTTTTTGTAATAACGCTTCGATTTATCGATAAATACGATCTGCTCGTAAGCTGGGTCGTTGGCTGGGGCGTCTGTCATACCGATGCTGCAAAGCTGTAAACCTTCCATTTTGAGGATGTTCATCGACGTGCTGCCTCTGTAAGGTTGCGAAATATCGCCCGCGAGGTAATTGGCGATCACCTCCGCCTGTTGCTCGGCGGCGAGGGTGATACCCCACATTTGCCCGTTCCATTCGGCGATTTCACCGGCCGAGTAAATATCCGGGTCGGAGGTTTGCATATAATCGTTCACTACTACGCCGCGCTTACAATCCAAGCCGGCCGTTTGGGCAAGTTCAATGGTCGGAACGGTGCCGATCGCCAGTACAACCACCTGGCAATCAATCTTCCGTCCCGATCTTAGCCTGATCCCTTCCACGGTATCCGAACCCGAGAAGGTGGCAACCTCATCATTGAAATAGCATTCGATGCCTCTGTCGAGCAGCTCCTGGTAGAGCAATTCGCTGGCAAGCGGATCGAGCTGACGCTCCATAAACCGGCCGCTGCGCTGGATAACCGTCACTTTTACGTCCATTTCGCGAAACGAAGCCGCGAGTTCCAGGCCAAGGATACCGCCGCCGACGATCACCGCGTGCGGCTCTGGTTGTTTCAGGAACGGCAGAAGCGAATCCGCGTCCAGGCGCGAGCGCATGTTGAATATGCCGGGCAGGTCAGGAACTCCTTTGGGCATAAATGCCTTGCTGCCCATGCCGAGGATCAGCTTGTCGTAATGGTGTTCCGTTCCGTTGCTATCGATCACAGTTTTGTGTTTGCGGTCGATATGCTCGATACTCACGCCTTTGTGAACGGTAATGCGGTTTTCCGCAAATTGGTCCTCGCGCAACTTCACAAGCTGCTCCCAGGTTTGCGAGCCGCTAATATAGTCGGGCAGCATTACCCGGTTATAGAACGGATATATTTCTTTGGAAAAAACATGGATATCATCGTCCGCATTCAGCTGGCGGTAGGAATTGATAAAACCCAGCCCGGCCGATCCGGCTCCGATGATGATGATTTTTTCGGCCGGTTTTTCGTGTAAACTTACTTGTATCGCGGAGAACTTGAAATCGGGTTCCTTGGATTTGGGATCAACTAACGAGCTGGTCAGGTTGTTTGCCCGGACCAGATTACTACCCAATATTTTGCCCCAATGCATCGGCAGGAAGCAAAGGCCCTTGCGCACGTCCTCAGAAATCTGCGCTTTTACGCGCACTTCCCCGCGACGGCTGCTTACCGTTACCAGATTTCCTTCCAGAATGCCCCGCTCGCGTGCGTCTTCCGGATGTATTTGCAGGAACGGTTGGGGGATATGTTTGTTTAGCTTTGCGACGCGACCGGTTTTAGTCATTGTGTGCCACTGGTCACGGATCCTTCCACTTGTTAAAACCAACGGGAATTGATGGTCGGTGGGCTCGGAGGTGTTTTCGTCGGGTACGCCGTGGATTTTCGCTCTTTTGTTGGGTGTGTAGAATTGGTGGTCGGTAAAAAGGCGCTTGGTGCCCGGCTGGCGAACGTCAGTGGATCGCGCACCGTCCAGCGAGGACAGGGGCCATTGTACGCTGCGTTTTTCTTTCAGCAATTTGTGGCTCACACCGGTCACGTCGATCGTCGTTCCGGCGGTCACCTTCACATATTCATCGTAAACTTCGGAAGTGGTTTTATAATTAAATGCTTTTTCAAAACCCATTTTCTGTGCAAAACGCCAGAGGATCTCGGAATCGGGCAATGCTTCGCCCGGCGCGTCGAGCACTTTGGGGAGATAGGTAATGCGGCGTTCGGCATTCGTCATGCTGCCGTCTTTTTCCAGCCAGGCCGCCGCGGGTAGTACCACATCGGCGAAATGCACGGTGTCGGCGCGGTTAGAAACATCCTGAACGACGACAAAACGCGACTTTTTCAGCGCGCTTTCCACGGCGTTCATGTCGGGCATGCTTACCAATGGGTTGGTATTGATGATCCATATCGCTTTCAGTTTATCGTCGGCCAGTGCCTCGAACATTTCTGTGGCGGTAAGTCCGGGCTTGTCGGCGATGCGGACGGGCGTGTTCCAGAATTTCTCTATTTCTTCGCGGTGTTCGGCATTTACTACTTCGCGATGTCCCGGCAGGATATTGGCAAGGCCACCTGTTTCACGGCCGCCCATGGCATTCGGCTGGCCGGTAAGCGAGAATGGCCCGTTGCCAGGTCTCCCTATTTTGCCGGTAATTAAATGCAGGTTGATGAGCGAAAGGTTTTTGTTTACCCCAATTACCGATTGGTTCAATCCCATTGTCCAAAAGGAAAGAAAGCCTTTTGAACGACCGATCCATTCGGCGGCTAAGGCAATGTTGGCGGAAGGGATACCGCAAATGTCGGCCGCTTCCGCCAAGGTGCGCTGCATTACTTGTAGCCGGAATAAATCAAAACCATCGGTGTGGTCAGCAATAAACCGCTCATCGAGATAATTATTTTCGATCAGCAAACGGCCGATCGCATTGTTGAGAACGATGTCGGTGCCCGGGCGGATCTGCAAATGCAGGTCGGCCGAGCGGGCAGTGTCGGTCACGCGTGGGTCCACGCAGATGATTTTTACACCCGGGTTCGCCGTTTTGTGCGCTTCCACGCGTCGCCAGATAATGGGATGGCACCAGGCCGGGTTAGCGCCGGTTACGTACATGACATCGGCCGCCTCGATGTCGTCGTAGCAAACAGGAACGCTATCCTCGCCCAGTGACAACTTGTAACCCACCACCGCCGAGCTCATGCACAAGCGGGAGTTGGTGTCGATATTGTTGGACCCGATGAAACCTTTGATCAACTTGTTTACAAGGTAGTACTCTTCCGTGAGGCATTGGCCGGAGACATAGAACGCTACCGAATCGGGTCCAAATTTTTTGATTAATGTGTTAAAAACGGCGGCTGTACGTTCCAAAGCCTCGTCCCAGGTCGCGCGCTGCAAAGGCATCGAGCGGTTGAGGCGCACCTGCGGGTAAAGCAGCCTGTCCGACTGATCCATCACCGTGTAATGCAGGTTCATGCCCTTCGAGCACAGCATTCCCTTATTCGAAGGATGTTCCTTATCCCCTTCAAGGCTTAGCTGGCCGTTGCTCTCTTTCGTCACCACGACCCCGCAGCCTACGCCGCAGTAACAGCAGGTCGATTTGTAGGAATTGGGGGTCGGTTTCATGGTTGGTCTTTTTTGGGTGGATCCCCAGGTTAAAACCTGGGGTTATGGGAATGATTCTGCAATCCATTTACGTTGGTTTCAACTAACGGAAACGGCCCGGAAGATGCCATTATGCCTCGACGGCTTCCAATTGGCCGGTCTCTGCTGTAATGGCTTGTGTTTTTTCAAAATTGATCAATGCAACAATTGCAGCGATGCATGCAATGGCTACGCCGATGTACATGAATGCCTGCGAGTAGGTAATAGTGGTCGATTTGAACAGAAAGCCCGCGAGTACCGCGCCTACATTACCTCCCGCACCCACGATACCGCTTACCGAACCGATCGCCTTTTGATTAATAAAAGGAACAATAGCGTAAGTGGCACCATTCGCCATTTTCAGGAACATTGCAAAGCAGAGCATGGTGATCACCGCGCCTACAATGCTGCCACTTTGCGCGAACAATGCAATGCCGATGCCTTCCAGCACGAGCAGCAATGCCAGCAGGCGACCTTTGCCCAACATTCCCCATTTGTTACCTACTTTATCAGCCACGATACCCCCAACCGCACGGGCAAAAATGTTCATAAAGCCGAATGTGCCTGCCAGGATCCCCGCGGTTGCCAGTGAGGTATCGAAGTTTTCAAAGAAATACAATGCAGCTACGTTGTCGAAAGTGATTTCTATTCCAAAACATGCCCCATAAGCCAGGAATAGCGCCCAGGTGCGTGGATCACGCATTGCGATGCCTAATGTGCCTTTCGCTTTGGCGGCTTTCGAATTGGACACGGCCAGGTCTTCGAAGTTGCCTGCCGGGGTATCTTTGGTGAAGAAGTAATATACGAATGCGAAGATCAGCAGCGCAGCTCCCGGGATTACCATTGCAATTCTCCAGGCCGATTCGGGCAGGTAGCCTGCGCCAACGAATGCGGCGAAGATCAATGGCATCACCATGTTGGTGATCCCTCCGCCAAGGTTACCCCAGCCGCCAGCCACCGCGTTGGCTGTTCCGACGATTTTCTTGTCGAACATCACCGATGTGTGGTATTGTGTCACGACGAATGACGCGCCGATCACGCCGATAGCGAGGCGGAACAACAGGAAGCCTTCGTAGGAATCCACCAGGCCGACTGTCATTACCGGAATCGAGCCAAGGCCGAGCAATGCAGTGTAAGTTTTACGCGGCCCCCAGGTGTCGCAAAGTTTCCCGATCGCGATACGAGCGATGACCGTCGCGGCCACGGAAGCGATGATGATGTTGCCGATCTGTGGTTTGGTCAAACCCAGGTCGGTTTTAATAACCGTCATCAGCGGGGCCAGTCCGAACCATCCGAAAAAACAAAGGAAGAACGCCATCCAGGTCAGATGGAAGGTACGCATTTGTACACCCTTGAAGCTGAAAATGTTGAGTTTTTCAAGCGGCTTGTTGGTCGTTTCCATAGTAATAAGAGTTTGAAAGTGATGGTTGTGACAGAAGCTTATTTCAGAAATTCAGGTTTGATATTGATCATCAGGTAAGTCCAGTTGGACATTTTCTGCGGGTTTTTCACGCCCTTCACCTGTGCGAGGCTGTTGGTGGAGAAAAAAGTGCAATAGCCGCCCTGGAAGCTGATCGTTTTCGTCAGGTTATAGTTGGCGATGATGTCGAGTTCTTCGCCGAAGCTGGACGAAAGTTTCTGGTTATCAGCCACACGTACTGCTGCTGCGCTTGCGAAATGATGCAGGTCGGTATTGATTGAAAGTTTTTCGGAAGCCTTGATGGTCGTATTAATATAAAGGTCCGAAAGTCCGCCCTTGCCGAAGCCATTTGCCGCGTAGAAGTAATCCATTTGCCCCCAAAACTTGTGCGGCGTGCCGTAGAGCGGGTCGAATGTGTGGTTCTTGGCCGATCCGGTAGCTGTACCGGAGGTGTAGTCAAAGCCGGGACCAATGGAAAATGCACGGCTCATCGCATACAACCCCCGGACAGAATACATATAAGCGCTCAGCGAAGCACCGTCTTTGTCTTTTCCGGTTTGATAGAAAGCATTGGCAGTCAGCGTCCAGCTCTTGCCGATTTTTGTTTGCAGGTAAGGACCGATGGTCACGCGGCTCCGCACGCCGTTGTCCAGCTTTTTAACGCCCGCCGTATCTAACGTATATTTCTGAAAATCATCCTTCACAACGAGAAACGAGGCATTTCCCTGCTTCAATTTTTTACCTAAATAGAGAAATTGCAGTGACTTATACATCGTCCCGATCCCGTTCGTTCCGGCTGCATACCCTACGGGCACACCGTCATACAAAGTACCGGTTTTGAGCTCACGGTTTTGATTATACGCGACACCTAAATGTGCCGTGAAACCATTGAAACCGTATTTGATCAAAGCCGCATCGTGGCGCCGGGCTTGTTGCAGCCAGTCGAGATTGCCGAGTACGCGGCTGTCGTCGTAGAGAAATTCCTGCCGTCCGATCTTCAATGCAAACTCCTTACCGAGCTTGGTCTGATTGGTATCGAGCAAGCTGATTTCCCCCCAGGCTTCGTGCAGCATCAGACCGTTCTGTGCCGAGTTGGTAATGCGGTTGTTGGTTGAGGCGTCCTGCCCCCAAACGCGCACATCCTGCACGGCTACGAAAAACTGTGTCCGGTAACCCTTGTAGCCCGCATTCAGGCGGGTACGCTGGGAAGTGAAAAAGGCAGGATTTTCGCCTTTGGAAAGCATTGTGCCTTGTCCGTCAAGCAATTCCGTCCGGGTTCGCAATTGCCCCGAAAGGCTGAACTGCGCCATCGTTCGTGTCGGGGCCAGCAAGCCCGTTCCCGTAATACCCAGCAAAAGGAGGTAAACAGCTTTTCTCATTGTTATTCATGTTTAGGTTGGAGTGAAAGCAAAGCAGGTTAAAATGCCATCTGCATGTTTTGCAGGTATTCTAATGCGTAGGCGGGGCTAAGGGCCACAACTTCGCCCATTACCATAATAGCCGGAGTGCCGATCCCGTTCTCGCGTACGAGCCGGGGCATCTCCCAAACCTGTCCCACCACACTCTTCTCATCCGGCCGGGTGCCGTTCTGGATCACCGCCATTGGCAAATGGCCGCGTCCGAAGTGTTTGTATAATGCGCAAATCTCTTCCAGTTTATTCAAACCCATTAACACGATCACCGTAGCCCGTGACTGCGCCGCCAGCCGGAGGTCGTCCGAAAGCTCGCCGTTCTGCGTTGTGCCCGTGATCACCCAGAAACTTTCGCTCACACCGCGGCGCGTAACAGGTACGCCAAGTGAAGCGGGCACTGAGATGCTGCTGGAAATACCCGGTACTATTGCGCAAGGGATGTCGTGGTCCTGTGCATATTCGATCTCCTCATGCCCGCGGCCGAACACGAACGGGTCGCCGCCTTTGAGCCTTACAACATGACCGCGCTTGCGGGCGAGGCGGACGATCAGGCCGTTGATCTCGTCCTGTGAGAAGGAAGGGTTGCCCACTTTCTTGCCTACATACATCTTCAATGCGTGGGCTGGCGCAAAATCCAGGAACGCCGCATTGGCGAGTTCGTCGTAGAGTACCACGTCCGCAGTCTGCAATGCACGCATTCCTTTCAGTGTGATCAGTTCGCTATCTCCGGGGCCGGCTCCTACCAATGTCAGTTTCGCTTCCATCTCTTATATATAATAGAGTGAATATTGGAAATGTACTATATATAGTATTTTGTAACTATATCGATTACTGGTTCAAATTTACTAGTCAAATTTTATAAAACAATCATTTTGCCAAAATTTATGTTTGTTTTTAACCATAGTTGCGAATAAAAAGTTAGGAAATCCAAAAAACACGATTTACTTTTGACTTATCGAAAAAGTAATGATACACACATAATATTAAAATAGTGCAACAAAATAATTATGTTTTCACAAATCAATAGTTATTAATTACTATGAAAGCTGTTTCAAACACCCGGATCGTCGTAGTTGGCAATGGTATGGTGGGCTACAAATTCTGTGAAAAGCTCCTCTCGAAAAAAAAAGATGGACAGGATTTTACCATCACTGTATTTGGCGAAGAGCCTCGTGCTGCCTACGATAGAGTACATTTGAGCGAGTTTTTTGCAGGCAAGACGGCAGATGACCTTTCTATGGCCGGCATCGACTGGTATGCCGAGAACGGGATACGGTTGTTTTTGTCCGATCCGGTGGTGGACATTGACCGGGAGGAGAAACTGGTGCGTTCACATCATGGACATATAGTGTATTATGACTACCTTGTCATGGCAACCGGTTCCGGAGCCTTTGTTCCGTCGATCCCGGGTGTTGAAAAGGACGGAGTATTTGTATACCGCACGATCGAGGACCTGGAACTGATCCAGTCGTATGCCAAAAAGGCGAGAAGAGGTGCGGTGATCGGTGGTGGTTTGCTGGGTCTTGAAGCGGCAAAGGCGCTGCTGGACTTAGGTTTGGAAGAGGCACATGTCGTTGAATTCGCTCCAAGGCTCATGCCAAGGCAGATCGACGATGCCGGTTCGCGCATGCTGCAAAGCCAGCTCGAATCACTCGGTTTACATATACACCTTTCAAAAAGCACACAGGAAATCAAAGGCGACGATTGCATTGAAGGAATGCAGTTCGCGGATAATACCTTCCTTGAAGTAGATATGCTGGTGATCTCCGCGGGTATCCGCCCGCGTGACGAAGTTGCGAAAATCGCCGGCCTCGAAACACACCCGCGCGGTGGTATTGTAGTTAATAATCAGTTGCAGACCTCCGATCCTTTCATTTTCGCGATCGGTGAATGTGCATTGGCCCACCATATGATCTACGGGCTGATAGCGCCGGGCTATGAAATGGCCGACGTGGTGGCTACCATGTTGACGGGTGGCGAAAAGGAGTTTCTTCCTTACGACATGTCGACCAAACTGAAACTGATCGGGACCGACGTCGCGAGCTTCGGCGATCCGTTTGTGGAAGAGCCGGCTTGCAGGACGATCCGTTACGAAAACAAAGCCAAAGGCATTTACAAACGCATTAACGTAAGCACCGACGGTAAAACGTTGCTCGGTGGAATACTGGTAGGAGAAGCAGAGCAGTACAATATGCTCCTCCAAACCTGCAAAAATAAAACCATTCTGCCGCCCGACTCCGAAGATCTGATCCTGGGCTCCCGCGGGGGCGAGGAAGCGGGTGCGGGCGTGATGAGCCTGCCCGACGACGCGCTCATATGCTCATGCGAGGCCGTTACCAAGGGGATGATCTGCCATGAAGTAGGCGAAAACGGCCATCAGACTGTGGATGCATTGAAGAAATGCTGTAAAGCCGGTACCGGCTGTGGCGGTTGTATCCCGATGGTGAAGGACCTTATCACGGGTGTGTTAAAGGAAAAAGGCGTTTATGTGCGGAACGTTGTTTGCGAGCATTTCGACTATTCGCGCCAGGAACTGATGGATCTTGTTAAAATGAATGGGCTGAAAACCTACGGCGCCGTGCTCGATCATCATGGCAAAGGCGATGGTTGCGAAATCTGCAAGCCGGTGGTAGCCTCGGTACTGGCCAGCCTTTGGAATGAAAATATTCTTGAAAAAGACCGTGCGGTAGTGCAGGATTCGAATGACCGTTACCTGGCCAACATCCAGAAGGGCGGTACCTATTCGGTGGTTCCGCGGATTCCGGGCGGAGAAATCACGCCCGAAAAGCTGATCGTGATCGGTCAGGTGGCTCAGAAATATGGATTATACACTAAAATCACCGGCGGCCAGCGCATCGACTTGTTCGGCGCCCACCTGGGCGACTTGCCGGATATATGGGAAGAACTGATCGACGCGGGCTTTGAAAGCGGCCACGCTTACGGCAAATCGTTGAGAACGGTGAAAAGCTGCGTGGGTTCTACCTGGTGTCGATTTGGGGTGCAGGACTCGGTGTCTTTTGCGATTGAAGTCGAAGACCGCTACAAAGGGCTGCGCTCCCCTCATAAATTGAAATCGGCGGTATCCGGCTGCGTGCGCGAATGTGCGGAGGCGCAAAGTAAAGACTTCGGCATTATCGCTACCGACAAAGGCTGGAACCTGTTTGTGTGCGGCAATGGCGGCGCCAAACCGCAGCATGCCCAACTTCTGGCGAGCGATGTAGACAAAGAAACTTGCCTCCGCCTGATCGACCGTTTTCTGATGTTTTACATTAAAACGGCTGATCCTCTGACACGTACTGCTACCTGGCTGAACAAAATGGAGGGGGGGATGAACTACCTGAAAGCCGTGGTTGTGGACGATGTGCTCGGCATCGCCGAAGAACTCGAACGCGACATGCAAAACCTCATCGACGTATACAAATGCGAGTGGCGCGAAGTGGTCGAAAGTCCTGAACTGCGCAAGCGATTCACCCATTTCGTGAACACGCCGATCAAAGACCCAAGCATCACATTCGCAGAGATGCGCGAGCAGAAAAAGGCGACGGAGTGGGCGTAAGGCCGTATTGCGTTTCAGTACCACCCCAGGGTTGAAACCCTGGGGTATATAACTACTATTATTTCAACTCCGGGCTTCAGCCTGGGGAGGCACAACGATCAACCTTACAGACAGATGGAAACGATCACCGACACAATCAATGCAGTAACCTGGCACATGGCGTGCTATGTCGACGACATCCCGGAAGATGGCGGAGGCTGCGCATTCATCAGTGGTAAACAAATCGCAATATTTAACTTTTCAAGAAGGGGCGAGTGGTATGCTACCGACAACCAATGCCCGCACCGCCAGCAGATGGCAATTTCGCGGGGAATGATCGGCAGTCAGGGAGAAGAACCGAAAGTAGCTTGTCCTTTTCATAAAAAAACCTTTTCATTGCAAACCGGACAGTGCCTGAACGACGACGAATACCGGATCAACACTTTCCCGGTGATGGTCAAAGAGAACCGCGTCTACATCGGCTTGTAGTCGTCCCGGCCCGTTAAAGGGACATAGACGGCAGCGCCGTCCGGTCACAGACCGATCATTAACCCAGGGTTTCACCCCTGGGCTGGTACCATATGGAGAGACTTGACAAGCGCGTAGCGGGTAGCCTGACGCGGTTTTATGTAGTGGCGTTGTGTGTGGTGGCTTTGCTTACCATGAGCGGCCTGTTTCTGATCAGGCGCACGATCAGGAACCTCAACCACGACAGTCGCGTCGTGAATGTGGCCGGGCGTCAGCGGATGCTAAGTCAGCGGCTTACCAAGCTCGCCGTATTGAAGATCAATAGCTTCGAGCACCGCGACACGGTGAGTTTCAATTCGTTACTCGCATTGTGGAAAGACAGTCACGAGGATCTGGTGTCGAGAAAACTTCCCCTTGAAAAGGGTTTTGTTACCTGGAAGAGCCAGCCGCTGGACACGATGTTCCGCGAGCTGGCTCCCGTTTTTGACCATATCTATCAAAATCTGCGCATCATCAGCAGCGACAGCGCCGGCCTGGCCGGAAAGCAACGGGCGTTGGCCGAAGTCCTCACAAATGAGCCGCGGTTCCTGGCGCAGATGGATCGCATTGTATTTCAATTCGACAAGGAGAGTTTTGAAAGGCTTGAAAACCTGGAACGTATCGAATGGATCCTCGATCTGATGACGATCCTGGTGCTCGTCGCGGAGGGGTTACTAATTTTCAGGCCGGTAGTGAATACCACCCGGCGCGTCGTGCGGATGCTCACGGAGTCGGAAGATGCATTGCAGCTTTCCAATCAAAGATTAAAGGAGGCTAATATCCAGCTTGTCGAAACACAGAAAGAACTGTTACGTCTCGAAGAGGAGAAATATGAATTGCAACTGGCCGAAGACCGCGTCAGGGCAGGGGCGCTGATAGAAGGGCAGGAGGAGGAACGAAAACGTTTCGCATTGGAGCTGCACGACGGAATAGGCCAGATGCTTACAGGATTGAAACTGCATGCGGAGAAGTTGAAGGCCATGCAATTTCACGACGAAAAACACCAGAAACGCGTTGAACAGCTGGTAACGCTTATCCAGGACATCATCCAGACAACCAGGCAGGTATCATTCAATCTCATGCCTTCTGTGCTCAGTGATTTCGGGTTGGCATCGGCATTGAAATTGCTCTGCCAGCAGACCGCCGATTTGTCGGGAATCAAGGTTTTGTTCGAAGGCGAAACGGGTGAGCGGATCCTGATGAGTCGCCCAATGGAGATCGGACTGTACCGCATTGCCCAGGAAGCGTTGAATAATGCGGTGAAACATGCGAATGCGGATCAGATCAAGATTAAATTGGAACAAAATAAGAATCGCATTGTTTTGGAAATCGCCGATGACGGAAAAGGATTTTTAATTAGTAATTTAAAGTCAGAAGGACAGTTCCTGACCCGTAATGGGATGGAAAATATCCGTACACGCACCCAGCTTCTGAATGGTGAAATAGAAATCATTTCAAAGGTGGATAGCGGAACGAAACTGGTCGTTCGTGTTGATTTATAATGACTTACTACTGATTTGCTGACCACGTATGCCTATTCGGATTTTAGTTGTAGACGATCATTCGGTAGTGAGGCAGGGCATTATTACCCTGCTTGAAGATGAGGAAGACCTGATCATCGCCGGCGAAGCCTCGGACGGTGACGAGGTATGGGATATGATCGAAAAAGTGAAGCCCGATGTGATCCTGCTCGATCTGACGATGCCCCGTATGTCGGGCCTGGACGTGATCAGGCAGATCGTGCCGGTATTTCCGTCTGCGAAAATCCTCGTATTCAGCATGCATAACAATACCGATTACATGCTTTCGTCCGCGCTGAACGGTGCATCCGGCTATCTGGAAAAAGACACCGGCCGCGACGAAATGCTTAGGGCGATCCGTGCCATTGCCAAGGGAGAGCTCTATTTCCCGCCCTACGCGTCGTCGGTGATCATCAAAAGCCTCCTCAAACAGCTCTCGCGTGTGTCCGATGCCCGACCCGTGCGGGAAGAGATTCAGGAGAAATCAATCTGGAAAATTATTACCCCACGCGAACAGCAGATTCTCAGATGCCTTACCGAGGGCATGAGCAGCAAGGATATAGCTGAAAAGTTTGATATCAGCTCCAATACGGTGGCCAATCAACGCGCCAGTATTATGAAAAAGGCCAATGTGAAAAACACCGCCGAGCTTATTAGTCTTGCGATGAAGTAACCCAATGGCCTGATTTTTTACAATGTCCATCAAAAGTTTGATAAGCTTCGCTGCCCGGTCACGGGCTTGCGCGAGCCGGTACTTAACTCGACGACGCGATGGACAGGAAATACACTTTCATTTTGGCTCTGTTGCTATTTTGCACGGCTGTTTTTGCTCAGAATTCGGGAAAGCCGGGCGGAAAAAATACGCAGGCGCGAAAGAAGATTGTCTTCATTGCAGGCCCCGATAGCCATGGCAAAGGCGAGCATGAGCACAACGGCGGCTGTACTTTACTGGCCAAAGCCCTGAACGACAGCATGCCGGGTGTAGAAGCCGTGGTGGTGCGTAATGGCTGGCCACAGGATGAATCGGTACTAGACAATGCCGCTGCCATCGTTTTCTATCTCGACGGCGGCGGTAGCGATCACCTGGAGTTGGTTCATGCTGCGAAAATGGAAAAACTGGTAGCCGGCGGCACTGGTATTGTAAATCTGCATTTTTCCCTTGAAGTATCCGCAGACGCTGGCGGCGAACGTTTTTTGAAATGGATAGGGGGATATTTTGAGACTAATTGGTCTGTAAATCCTGTCTGGGAAGCCAGTTTCGCACGGTTTCCCGATCATCCCGTCGCACGCGGTGTAAAACCTTTCTCGATTCTGGACGAGTGGTATTACCATATGCGTTTCCCGGCTGACATGAAGGGTGTAACGCCTATTTTGCAGGCATTACCACCGGAAGCGACGCTGAAACAGCCAGACGGGACGCATTCCAACAATCCCGCCGTGCGCGAGGCAGTTATCACCAGAAAGGAAATGCAAACCCTCGCCTGGGCCTTCGAGCGGCCCGACGGAGGTCGGGGATTCGGCTTTACGGGCGGGCATATGCACAAGAACTGGGGGAACGATAATTTTCGCAAACTCGTGCTGAATGCGATCAGCTGGGCAGCAAAAATCGATATCCCTGCCGAAGGAGTACCTTCCGCGACTCCTACTGAAAATGAGTTGAATGCCCTTGCCAAGCGTGTAAACTGAGGCTTGCGGATTAAATTTTTTTAATCCGTAAATTTCTTTCACCGGTTTTGCGTTAATGATTGCAATATCCCCGGTGGTCCTGACAAAGACAAAAGACGAAGCAGGCCCGTTGCCGTTTGTTTTGAAGTCCAGATGAAATACGGTTTTCAGGAACCGCGCAAGCGCCCTAACAAGATCAACATTTTACTATTAATCCTGTTTTTTGCAGGGCAACGGTTGGCCTATGCCCAAACAGATTCCACTGCTGCTATACAAAAAGCTACTGTCGTAAAAGACACCACCGCGTTACAAAGCAATGCCGCTGCGCAAAACAAAGCCAAGCTGTTCTTTAATTTTGATGCGCGGGGCACATTCATTCAGCATAAGCATATCAATGTTTTCGGAGTCAATGCGGGAATAACCTTTGGCGAAAAGCGCAATCGCCTTACGGCAGGTTATTATTGGCTGGGCTACAATGCCGCCCGGCGGCTCGTCAACTGGCGTAAAATACTCCCCAACCCGCTGAACCTCTCTTATTACACCGCTACCGACGTTCGCTTTGCCAATTTTGCCTACTGGCACACAGCGATCCGCAACAAGCGCTGGGTATTATCCACACCATTGGAAATAGGGATCGGTAACGAAAGCACCCGCTTCCGCGACCTTTTCGACGGCGTCGCCTCCGGCTCGCGAAAGGATTACTTCATTCCCCTGCAGGTAGGTGTCTACGCCGAGTACCGCGCATTCCGCTGGGCCGGTATCAATTCCCAGATCGGCTACCGCAATGCACTCTCCTCCGGCGAGTTCCGCGAACGGTTCAGCGGGTTTTATTATAGTTACGGAGTCAACTTGTATCCTGAGGCCATCTGGAAGGATTTTAAGAAATGGAGTAAGAGGAAAGGAAAATCTCAGACGCTTGATAATGCATCGGCGCCGGTTGGACATTAAGCGGTGATCTCGTTGGCAGGTGTGTTGAAATAAAAGCAATGAAATCGTTGTCAGTGCACTGAGTTTTTGGGTAATCTCCCATTACTCCCAATTTTCAACGAATTTCAGCCCAACCCCTTGCGTTTCTAATTTCTTTAAACTTACTTTGTCTATCAAATTAGTAGATTTTATCTGTTAACCACCAGCAGACAAGATCAATACCACAATCTTTTTCAAACATGAAATCGATGGATCGTTATTCTTCGCGCAGTATTATTATGCCTATGGTGGGCTTCCCCGGTTATTCCTACGCACTTGCATCCTGTTGCTGTTGTTGAGCTGTTTCTGACGACGGCACGTGTCGCCGCATTCTGATTTTCACCCTGTTACATATCATTAATTATGCTGTGGGTTGACTGGCCCACGCTTCCAACCATTTTACATCATGAAGAATTTTAGAACAATCATCCTGGCAGCAGGTCTTGCGCTGGCCGCTTTCCCCAATGCATTTGCACAGGAATCCAACGAAAATAAAGTGATCATCACCGGCGTACGCTTCGCCTATCCGCTGGTCGATAAATGGATCAAGGAATATACCGCCGCTAATCCCAAGGCGCAGATCGTGATCGAGACGCGTACCATCACCGATCCGGCAAAATACGACTTGCTCATCGAGGCGTATGACCAGGAAAAAGAAGTGAAGGATACCCGCGAGTATATCTCGATCGGTCGCTATGCTTTGCTGCCGGTAGCGAATGCAAAATCGGCGTTTGCGAAAGAATATGCCGATAAAGGGCTGAACGAGAAAACCTACAAGCAGATTTTCTTCCACGATATTTATGCGGAAAAAGACAAGTCGCTGACGACGCAATACACGATTTACACCCGTCTTCAAAAAGCAGGCGCGCCGCTCACCTTCGCCCGGTACTTCGGTTATGAGCAACAAAACATCAAAGGCAAGGCCATTGCAGGTGCCGATGAGCATTTGATCAAAGCCCTGCTGAAAGATGAAACGGGCATTACCTACACCACGCCCGGTCTCGCCTATGATCTGGCAAGCCGCAAGCCGCTGGAAGGCCTGACGATCATTCCTGTGGACCTGGATGGCAATGGACGCGTTTCGAAGGAAGAAAAAGCATTGGAAAACCTCGACCAGGTAATTGCAACGCTGGAAGCAGAAAAAGTAAAAAATGTGCCGGTTGAAAACATCCATTTTTCAATCGCAAAAAATAACTCGAATCAGGAAGCGAAGAAATTCCTGCTCTGGGTAGCGGCGAATGCCGAGAAAGACCTTCATCAATTCGGTTATCTGAAAGCCGACGCCAAAAGGCTGGCTGACGAGAAAGAGAAACTCGAAAGATTTCAGGCTGTAAAGTAAGGTTTGCACGCCCGCGGGCACGACGTTGTGTGGTGCCCGCTGCTTTCTTCTACCTTCAATTCCAAAACCTTCATGAAAAAACGACTACTATCCGCCCTGACCAGGCAGCGGCTGAGCCTTTTTGTGCTCAGCACTGCCGTTTTTGGCCACGCATCCGCCCAGCATGACCCCGTTCAGCCGTTCCGCGGTAAGATCGGGAAAACGATCGAAGAGACTGAACAGTGGTGGCAGGAGCAACCCAAGGCTCCCAAAGGTGCACCTAATGTGGTATGGATCCTGCTCGACGACGTGGGTTTCGGCGCAACTTCCGCATTTGGCGGTTTAATTGATACCCCTAATTTTGAAAAGCTGGCCAAAGGCGGCCTGCGTTATACAAACTTCCACACCACAGGCATCTGCAGCCCTACGCGCGCATCCCTGCTCACGGGCAGGAACCCGCATGCCGTAGCCATGGGGCACCACGCCGAGCTGGGCATCGGAGCACCGGGTTACAACGGTAATATCCCCTTCGAGGCGGGAACAGTGGCCGAAATCTTTAAAGAAAATGGCTACAACACATTTGCGTTAGGTAAGTGGCATGGTAACCAGCCGCGCGACCTCACTATCGCCGGACCCTACAACCGCTACCCGACAGGCAGGGGTTTTGAACATTTCTATGGTTTCCTGGGTGGCGCTACCGATCAGTGGCACCCGCAGTTGGTAGAGGAAACCTCACCGATCGATATCGAGCCCAACACAAAGCATTTGAACCGGCTGCTGTCTGACAAAGCCATTTCCTACATTGCCAATCAAAAATCAGCCGATCCTGAAAAGCCATTTTTTCTCTATCTCGCAACCGGCGCTGCGCACGCGCCGCATCATGTAGCCCGCGAGTGGAGCGATAAGTATAAAGGTAAGTTCGACGGCGGCTGGGACGAATACCGTGAAAAGGTTTTCCAACGACAACTGGCCGGCGGCCTCGCGCCGAAAGGCACGCAACTGCCCCCGCGACAAACCGGTATCAAACCCTGGAACTCGCTCTCGGCCGATGAGAAGAAAATTTACGCACGGTTTATGGAGGTATATGCAGGCTTTCTTTCCTATACCGACTACGAGGTGGGCAGGGTAGTGGATTACTTGCAACAGATCGGTCAGTTAGATAATACGGCGATTTTCCTCGTCGTCGGGGATAATGGCGGGAGTAAAGAAGGAACTTACACCGGCACGGCCGGAACAGCAGAAAAGTCGTCCGGAGATGATGTCAAATTTCTTTTATCCCAATACGATAAGCTGGGTACCGAATACAGCTATCCCAACTATCCGCTGGGCTGGTCGCAGGCTACCAACACGCCATTCCGTTATTGGAAAAGCGATGTGAACGCTGAAGGTGCATCGCATACAACCCTGATTGTGCATTATCCCAAAGGCATTACCGATAAAGGCGGGCTTCGGACGCAATATGCGCATGTGACCGACATTCTGCCAACGACCATCGAACTGACCGGTGTGAAGGTGCCCGCGGAAATCAATGGCTATAAACAATGGCCCTTCCACGGTACGTCGCTGGTCTATTCGCTCAATGACGCGCAAGCTGCGGCGCGGCATACCCAACAATATTATGAGCTGCACGGCGGCCGTGCCATTTACAAAGATGGCTGGAAAGCAAGCGTCTATCATCCGCGGAATACTTTTGGCGAGGAGACGACGGATATCAATTTTATTGCGGATTTCAAGCGTGACAAATGGGAGCTTTACAATATCAATGAAGACTGGAACGAGATCAATGACCTCGCTGCCGAGCACCCCGAAAAGCTGGAAGTATTGAAAAAACTGTTTGATGAAGAAGCGGAGAAATACAATGTATACCCGCTGAAAAACTTTCGTGCCGGGCTCACGCCACCGCCTATCCGTCCGAAGACGGTGATTTACGAAGGTACTACGATCAAAACGCGGGTTTACATCGGAAAAGGGCCGATAGATATTACAGCCGAAGTCGAGACGGGTAAAAATGCGGAAGGCGTGATTTTCGCGAACGGGGGGCTGCTGGGTGGGAGCAGTCTTTATATCAAACAAAACCAACTGCATTACCTGCTTAACGACGGTGTTAAGCAGGTTTTATTAAAGTCTTCCAAGGCATTAAAAGAAGGCAGGAACATCATCCGCTTGCAGTTTTCGGCTGATAAAAAGGTTACCTTGTTAGCTAATGGCGAGCAAGTAGCTGAACAGGCTGATATTAATGCTACGAAATACCTTGCATCGGCCTCTTCCGACGGGTTCAGCGTCGGGAAAGACCTGAATTCGCCTGTGACCAGGGATTACCCGGGTACCTTTGCTTTTACCGGTGCCGTCAGGCAGCTGGTGATCGAGCAGCGCGAGCAGAATCAGGGGAAAGTAGGGTTGTTAAAAAAGGGTAATTAATACTTAAAATGCATTCAATGAGAACACTTTTAACAGGTGCGGCAATGCTGTTGGGCGCCTGGATGGCCGCCTTGACAGTGCAGGCCCAAACACCCCGCAAGCCTAATATCGTGATCATCCTAGCCGACGACCTTGGCTATGGCGACATTGGTACATTCGGCGCGACAGATATTCGCACGCCGAATATCGACGGACTGGCTACGAATGGTATCAAGCTGACTTCCTTCTATTCCACCTCACCCGTATGCAGTCCCACGCGTGCAGCTCTTATTACCGGGCGCTACCCGCGCAGGCTGGGAATCGATCATGTATTTTTCCCTGAAAGCTTCACGGGCATTCCTGCCGAAGAAGTGACCATCGCCGAGGCTTTGAAAGGCAATGGTTACCGCACCGCGATCTTCGGCAAATGGCATTTGGGCCATCACAGGCAGTTTTTGCCGTTACAAAATGGTTTCGATGAATATTACGGTATTCCGTACAGCAATGATATGATGGGCGTAGCCTATTTGCGCGGCAACGACGTGGACAGTATGAAGGTCAACCAGAAATACATTACGCAGACGTACACAAAGGAAGCGGTACGGTTTATCGACCAAAACAAGGACAAGCCGTTTTTCCTGTACATTACCCATAACATGCCGCACGTACCGATCTACGCTTCGCCAAAATTCGAGGGTAAGTCCAAAAGAGGTTTGTATGGCGATGTGATTGAAGAACTTGATTGGAGCGTGGGTGAGGTTGTAAAAGCATTGAAAAAGAATGGGCTGGAAGAAAATACACTCGTAGTATTCACCAGCGATAACGGCCCCTGGCTGATCTTCGATGTGGAAGGTGGCTCAGCCGGGCCGTTGCGGCAGGGTAAGGGGACCACTTTCGAGGGCGGGCAGCGCGTGCCGACCGTGGCTTATTGGCCGGGTAAGATCAAGCCGGGGACGGTTTATGACGATCTGGCATCGCACCTGGACTTTTACCCGACGATTATCAGCCTTACAGGTAGCCAGAAAACCCAAACTAAAAAACCGCTCGACGGAGAAGACATCAGCCCGGTACTATTCGGAACCGGCAAACGGAAAGGTGACGAGTTTGCCTATTACTCTAACGGTATTATTGAAGCCTACCGCAAGGGCGACTGGAAGATCAGGCTACCGCAAAAGGATGTGAAGATGGGCAATGCGACGATCGTACCGGCGGCGGATACATTGCTTTTTAACCTCAAAACCGATATTGGTGAGCAAAATAACCTTTTGAAATCCAACCCGGCGAAAGCGAAAGAACTGCTGGCCTCGCTGGAAACCTATAAAAAGAAAATAGGCGATACTCCGTTGCCGCTCGTGCAGCGCATGCCCTCCGACGACAGCCATATCAAGAAAAGAGCGGATCGGGCAGCTGGGAAAACTACTGGCAAGTAAGTAGTTTTGGAATGGTTATGTATTTGATAACCATTCCATTTTAACTTGAAAACGAGCCATGAAAAAGATCACCACCACCGCCGTCGGGCTTTCATTCGCCCTGTCCTTTTTGTTTACTTCTGCCAAAGCGCAGGACATCGTCCTCAAACCCGCTTCGCTTACAGCCTATCAGGTGGCCGTCACAGCAACTGACTTTAAAGGAAAGCAAGCTATTGCCCTTGAAATGCCCGGAATGCCCAATAATGAAAAGACAGTAGCCGTATTGAAAGGCATTGATTTTCATAACGGTACGATCGAAGCCACCATTTCGGGCCAGCCGAGGGCGAATTCCGGCGAAGGGGCACGCGGGTTTGTCGGCATTGCATTCAGGGTTGCTGCGGATACTTCCAAAATGGAGCTGTTTTACATCCGTCCGACAAATGGCCGCGCCAACGACCAGATGCGCAGGAACCACTCCACGCAATATGTTTCGATGCCCGGGTTCCCGTGGGAGAAGTTGCGGAAGGAAACTCCTGAAAAATACGAAGCCTATGCGGACATGCTGCCGGCTGAATGGACCAAGGTGAAGATCGAGGTGAAGGACGAAACTGCGAAGTTTTATGTGAATGGCGCTTCCCAGCCTACATTGATTGTCAACGACCTCAAACAGGGAAAGGACCTTCGCGGAAGCGTCGGCCTGTGGATCGGGCCGGGCACGCTCGGGCACTTTACCGATTTGAAAGTAACCAAACTGGACTAATCGTTCCCTACTCAATGCTACACGTTAAAAAATTCCAATAATGCAGGGTGCTCCTTGCATTATTGGAATTGATAACCTTATTTTGTCGATTAAATTTATAGAGTAAGTATTTTATTGGAATTCCTGTCGACCGGAAATAACCACCATTTCCAGACGGTACATTTACAAATGCCTGTAATGCTTTAAAAACAGGGGCGGGGTTTCATGCATGCGCATTGGTGCGTATACGGCTTGACGTTACATTCCTTGATTTTTACTAAACCCGCTTAATGCTGATAATGAGAAAGTATCTCTACCTGGTCCTGTTCCTCACAGGCTTTTTGAGTCACTCTTATGCCCGGGAAACGGTCAATGGTGTGGTGAAAGATGCCTCCGGGCAAACGAGCGACCAGCCCAACATCCTCTTCATCCTTGTCGACGACTGGGGATGGACGGACCTAAGTTCGGCCGGGAGTAAGTATTACGAAACGCCGAATATCGACCGGTTGCGGAAAGAAGGCATGTGGTTTTCGCAGGCCTATTCTGTCGGCCCGAACTGTGCGCCCAGCCGCGCTTCGCTCATGACGGGCAAATACACGCCGCGCCATGGCATTTACACCGTAGGTAATGCCGATCGCGGCAACTCCGTGGATCGGAAACTGATCCCGATCGAGAATAATACCGTGCTGAACCCTTCGTTTGTAACGATTGCCGAGGAACTGAAAAATGCCGGTTACAGCACCGGTCTGATCGGTAAATGGCAGTTGGGCGGCAAGGGCAAAGGCGCCGACGCGCATGCCCAGGGTTTCGACCATGTCATTGGCGGTACCGGCGGTACCAGCGCCTATTTTTATCCCTATAATAAAGATGGGAAAGCATCCCCGCACGAAGGCATTACCACCGGGGGCGAAGGGGAATACCTCACCGACCGGCTCACCGATGAGGCATTGAAATTCCTCGACGGCAATAAGCAGAAGCCGTTTTTTCTCTACCTGTCGTACTTCGCCGTGCATACGCCGATCGAGGCCAAGGCGGATATTATCTCAAAATACAAATCGAAGAAAGCTGACAGCAATCACTACAATCCTGTATATGCAGCCATGATCCAAAGTGCCGATGAAGGTATCGGCCGCGTTTTGAAACAACTCGATGCATTGAACCTCGCTGAAAATACGCTGGTCGTTTTCTTCTCGGATAATGGCGGAATGGGGGCAGTAACGGCACAGCACCCGTTGCGCGGTTCCAAAGGAATGCTCTACGAAGGCGGCGTACGCGTGCCATTGATCGTGAAATGGCCGGGCAAGACCAAAGCCGGTTCGCAAACTGATTCGCCGGTGATCGGTGTGGACTTCTACCCGACATTGCTGGAAGTGGCTAATATTCAAAAGCCGTTGAATACCGATGTGGACGGAGATAGCTTCGTGCCCCTTCTTTCAGGTAAACCGGCCCCGCAGCGCGACATTTTCTGGCATTTTCCGGCTTACCTCGAAGCCTACAAAGGCGATAAGCGGAACAAAGACGCTTTTCGCACGCGGCCGGTGAGTACCATCCGCTCAGGCGATTTCAAACTGCACCAGTTTTATGAAGACGGGCGCGTCGAGCTTTACAATATCCGCGCGGACATTGGCGAGACGAAAGATCTGTCGAAATACAATCCGGTCAAAACCAAAGAGCTGAAAGACAAGCTCGAAGCCTGGAAACAAAAGACGAATGCGCCAATACCAACGCAACTGAATCCGGAATATGCACCGGGCACCCAACCAAAGCCCAATGGCGCCCCGACGGTAGCAACAGAGGAATAGTCATTTTTTATTATACCAAAATAAAATGAAAAAGCTCTTCAGAATCAGTGCGGCCATGCAGGCGCACGGGCCGTGGCAGATCGATGGTGCCGACGTGGGCCGCGACCAGAAATTCGCGGTGTCGGATCAGTACCAGACGCCGTTTGCATTTACAGGCAAGTTGAAGAAGGTGACAATCCGGTATCAGTAAGTTTTGAAATAATCATTCATATGTATGTATAAAAAACAAATCGGCTGGCTCCTGCTGGCTGTTACCTTCGCCGCGCAGACCGTTTTCGCGCAAAAGAAACCCAATGTGATCGTGATCCTGGCAGACGACCTCGGCTATGCCGACCTGGGTTGTTACGGCAGCGAAATCCCGACGCCGAATCTTGACAAACTGGCTCAAAACGGGGTGCGCCTTACCAATTTTTACAATACGGCACGTTGTTGCCCCACGCGCGCGGCCCTGCTCACGGGCGTGTACAGCCACCAGGCGGGTATCGGGCATATGATGGACGATAAAGGTGCCGACCATCCGGCCTATCGTGGTCAATTGAACCATAACAGCGTGACCATCGCCGAAGTGATGAAAAGCGCGGGCTATTTTACGGCTATGACAGGTAAATGGCACGTGGGGCACCAGCATGGCGTGTACCCGTCCAACCGCGGCTTCGAGCGCTCGCTGCACGCGCCTGCGGGAGGTTTTTATTATGGAAATGGCAATAATGCGAAGCTGTTTTTGAATGGAGAGGAGATTGCGAACGACTCCGACAAGCTCCCGAAGGACTGGTACTCCACCGACCTTTGGACGGATTACGGGCTGCGGTTCATCGATGAGGCCGCGGCTGAGAAAAAGCCGTTTTTGCTTTACCTCGCACACAATGCACCGCATTTCCCCTTGCAGGCACCCGAAGAGGATATTGCCAAATTCCGCGGCAAATATTTGAAAGGCTGGGAAAAGCTGCGCCAGGAGCGGTATGAAAAGCAGGTCAAACTCGGGTTGGTGGACCCATCGTGGAAACTGCCCCCCATTAATCCGAATGTGAAGAAGTGGGACAGCCTGAGCGATGCCGAGAAAAAACGCTACGACGATATGATGGCGATTTACGCGGCGGTGATCTACCGGCTCGATAAAAGCATTGGTGACCTGGTAGCCGGCCTGAAAAAACGTGGTGTTTTTGAAAATACCGTCATTCTTTTCGTGTCGGACAACGGCGGTAATGCCGAGCCGGGCATCGAAGGCCGCTATGAAGGCGATCGGCCGGGCACGGCGAAGTCGACCGTTTTCCTGGGCCAGGGCTGGGCGGAAGCGGCTTGTACGCCATTTTGGGGTTACAAGCATCATACCCACGAAGGGGGGATCTCTTCACCGGGCATTATCTCTTGGCCGGCGGGTATTCCAGCGGCGCGCAACGGCAAGTTCGAACGGCAACCGGCGCATATTATCGACATTATGGCTACGGTGGCGGATTTGGGTAATGCCAAATATCCGACGACCTATGCCGGCAATACCATTCAGCCGCTGGAAGGGGCCAGTTTGAAGCCTGCATTCACAGGCAAGCCTATAAACCGCAAAAACCCGATCTTCTGGGAACACGAAGGCAACCGCGCTGTTCGAGACGGCAAATGGAAACTGGTCGCGGAAAAGACGGAGAAATGGCAATTGTACGACGTAGAAAAAGACCGCACGGAGCTGAACGACCAGTTCGAAAAGCAGCCTGAAATCGCGAAAAAGCTCGTGGCCAAATATGAAGCATGGTACAAACGCGTAGGCGCCGAAGATTATGACAAGACCTTCAAATGGTTTTATGATTACGATAAAGCCAAACAGCAATCCAAATGAAAAAACACCTGACCCTGCTTCTGACGCTCTTCGCGCTCGCACCGGCCCGCGCCCAAAAGCAAACGCCCAACATCGTACTGATCCTCGCCGACGATATGGGTAGGGAATGCATTGGCGCATACGGAAGCACCTACCAGACCCCGAATATCGATAAGCTCGCGAAAGAGGGTTTGAAGTTCAATTACGGCTTCTCGCAACCGCTTTGCACGCCGTCGCGCGTGCAGATTATGACGGGGAAGTATAATTACAAAAACTACTCCGAATTCGGTTTTCTGAACCAGGACCAGAAAACGTTTGCGCATCTGGCAAAAGAAGCGGGTTACACCACCGCCATTGCCGGTAAATGGCAGCTCGGGGCCAACCAGAAATTACCGAAGCATTTTGGTTTTGATCAGTATTGTCTATGGCAGCTTAGCAAGCCCCGCCGCGATGGGGAGATACTGAAAACGGATGCGGATGATTACGGGCCGGATATTTTTACCGACTATCTGCTCAACTTTATCGAAAAGAACAAGGATCGCAAGTTTCTGGCCTATTTTCCGATGGCGCTCGTCCACGATCCTTTTCTGCCTACTCCCGATAGTAAAAGCTGGAAGCCAGACGTGGAAGGTCGTTTCAAAAAGGACACGGCCAATTTCAGGGATATGGTTTCTTATCTGGATAAAAATGTAGGAAAGATCGTGCGGAAGCTGAAAGACCTCGGGCTGTATGAGAATACCATCATTATTTTTACCGGCGACAACGGCACCGGAAGGCCGATCGTGACGCAGCTGAAAGACGGCAGCAAGCTGCAAGGCGGTAAAGGACTGACGATCGATCGGGGGCATCATGTGCCGCTGATCGTGAACTGGGGCTCGGGTCGCTACAAAACCCACGAAACGAACGACCTCGTGGATTTCACGGACATTCTTCCGACGATCGCCCAAGCCGCGAATGTGAATGTGCCCACAGGCTGGAATACCGACGGTGCCAGCATTTTGCCGCAGATCAAAGGGGAAAAAGGCACACCCCGTAAATGGATTTTCTCCCATTACCAGCCTATTCATTCCGAAGGTGCCAACAAGCAATCGGCACGGTTTTTCAGGGACCACCATTACAAGCTTTACTCAGATGGCCGGTTTTATGATTTGCAAAAGGATATTGAAGAGAAAAGTCCGATTGCATTAGGTAAGGCAGGTGTAGAAGGAGAGAAGATCAGAAAGGTATTTCAGACCGAAATGGATAAGCTGCCGGCCTGGAAATTCGGCGATCCGGGTGTAGCGAAAGTGATATTGCCGGGGTTAGAGCCCGATCCGGCATTTGCGGATAAAGGGGAATAACGCATTTAAAATGGATACGATGATCAGAAGATTCAAAAGGACAGCATTGCTGCTGGCATTGGCGGCGTTACCAGCCCTGGATGCATTTGCCCAAGACATCAAATACAACGTCCTATTCGTCGCGGTCGATGACATGAACGATTGGATAGCGCCTTTTGGCGGGTATCCGGGTATCAAAACGCCGAATATCGACAAGCTGGCGAAGAAGGGGGTGATTTTTACGAGAGCATATTGCTCTGCACCCGCGTGTAATCCCTCGCGGGCAAGCTTGCTTACGGGCGTGAGGCCGTCGAGCTCGGGCGTTTACCATAACAACCAGCCCTGGCGCCCTGTGTTGAAGGATGCGGTGACCATCCCTCAGTATTTCACGGCCAATGGCTATGAAGTGAAGGGAGCGGGCAAGATTTTCCATAATGCATTCAACGACAAGGCTTCCTGGCCTTCCTATTTCGATGTGCCCAAATCGCCCGAGCCTCCCAAAGCCCCGGTAAATGGTTTCGCGCATTTCGATTGGAGCCCTGTGAATGTGCAGGATGAGGATATGGGTGATTATAAGGTAGTGAATGAAGGGATTGGTTTTTTAAAGGATAAACATGAAAAGCCATTCTTTCTGGCTGTGGGTTTCACGAGGCCGCATTTGCCCTGGTACGTCCCTCAAAAGTATTTTGACCAATATCCGCTCTCTTCCATTAAACTACCCAAAACCATTGCCAACGACTTGCAGGACGTGCCGGATGCCGGTGTGAAAATCGCCAAGCCGAAGGGCGATCATAAGTTTATCGTCGAGCATAAGCAATGGGAAAAAGCGGTACAAGGGTACCTGGCCAGCATTACGTTTGCCGACGGGCAGATCGGCCGCTTGCTCGATGCGTTGGAGAACAGCGAGTATGCCAAAAATACGGTAATTGTCTTCTTAGGCGACCATGGTTGGCACCTGGGCGAAAAGGAACATTGGCGGAAGTTTGCCTTGTGGGAAGAGGCTTCGCGGGTGCCGTTTATCGTCTATGCACCCGGTTTGTCCAAAGCCAGTGGTGTTTCGGAACGCACGGTGAACCTGATGGATATTTACCCGACCCTCACCGAATTGTGTAAATTACCTGCTAAAAAGGGTGTGGAGGGGAATAGTATTGTGGCCCTGCTGAAAAACCCGGCAGCTGCGTGGAACCATCCTTCGATTACCACGCATGGTTTCGGCAATCATGCGGTGCGGTCTGAGCAATACCGCTATATCCGCTACAATGACGGCTCAGAGGAGCTTTACGACCATGATGCCGATCCGCAGGAATGGAAAAACCTGGCTAATGACGTGAAATATGCGTCGGTGAAGGCGGAGCTGGCAAAGTCTTTGCCAAAAAACAATGCAAAGGATGCGCCCACCGTGAAAGAGGGTAAGGAGTAAATCAAACTATAATCTATGATGAAAAAATATGCATTATTGGCGCTGGCGGCGCTGTCACTCACCCCTTTTGCGGCGTCGGTTGCCGCCGACGGCGACGATAAGGCCAAACCGAAGTACAATGTCCTGTTTATCGCGGTCGACGACCTGAACAACGACCTCGGTACTTACGGCAATACATTCGTCAAATCCCCGAATATCGACCGGCTTGCCAAACGCGGCGTCCGGTTCGATAAGGCTTACACACAATTTCCGCTTTGCAGCCCGAGCCGTTCGTCGTTGCTCACCGGCCAGCGGCCCGATGTGACGAAGATTTACGAGTTGCAGACTCATTTTCGCAAAAACCTGCCAGATATAGTCACGCTGCCGCAGCTTTTCAAAAACAACGACTATTACAGTGCGCGGGTTGGAAAGATCTACCATTACGGCGTACCGGGCCAGATCGGTACCGACGGACTCGACGACCCGGATTCGTGGAACCAGCGTGTGAATCCCAAGGGCCGGGACAAGGCTGAGGAGGCGTTGATCAAAAACCTCACGCCCGACCGCGGTCTCGGCAGCGCGCTGGCATGGCGGGCCACCGAAGGCACCGACGAGGAGCAGACCGACGGGCTAATCGCCAGTGAGGCAATCAAAATTATGACCGAGAAAAAGAATGAGCCGTTTTTCCTTGCCGTCGGCTTTTTCAGGCCGCATACGCCTTACGTGGCACCCCAGAAATACTTTGATATGTACCCGGTAGACAAGGTGCCACTTCCCAAAGAGATCCCCAATGACCTCGACGACGTTCCCGAGGCTGCATTGTTTACCAAACCGCCGCACTGGGGGCTCGATGAAGTGAAACGTCGTGAGGCATTGCGGGCCTATTATGCAACTATCACTTTCATGGATGCGCAGGTGGGGAAACTTATTGATGCCGTTGACAAACTGAAACTCGCCGAAAAAACCATTATCGTGCTTTGGAGCGATCATGGTTATAACGTTGGTCAGCACGGGCAGTGGATGAAACAAAGCCTTTTCGAAAACTCCGCGCGCGTGCCGCTGATCATCTCCGTTCCGGGCGGTACGAAGGGAAAAGCATCCGGTCGGACGGTGGAGCTCGTCGATATTTACCCGACACTGGCCGAGCTATGCGGGCTCGATCCTAAGCAGAATTTGCAGGGCAAAAGCCTCACGCCGCTGCTCAAAAACCCGTCTGCCGTTTGGAATAAACCTGCCTATACACAGGTTCGGAGAGGCCAAATTTTCGGGCGCAGTGTACGTACGGAACGTTTCCGCTATACCGAATGGGATGCGGGCAAGGCTGGTGTGGAACTGTATGATCACCAAAAAGACCCGGGCGAATTTACCAATCTGGCGAAGGACAATAATTTCGTGATTACGGTCAACGAGCTGGCTGTGTTGTTGAAGAAGGGCTATCCCGAAGCGGAGCAAGCGGCAGCGAAATAGGGAAAAATATAGGGTCATGTCAAAGATTCGAAGGTTATTTGGCTTTGTACGATAATGCAAAAGACTATGATTATCGCCCTGCTGTTGTTTGCACAGGGGGCAATTGGGCAGCAGGCAAAAAGGCCCAATATCATTTTCCTTCTTACCGACGATCACCGCTGGGATGCGCTGGGTGCGATGGGAAACAATATTATCCAAACCCCGCACCTCGACGCGTTGGCGAAACGGGGAATTTTGTTCCGGAATGCGCATGTAACCACGGCCATATGCATGGTGAGCCGCGCAAGTTTGTTGAGTGGTCAATACATGTCGAGGCACGGGATCAACGATTTTAATGTGGATTTCAAACCCGCTGCCCTGGCCGACACCTATCCGGCATTGCTGAAAAAGGCGGGTTACAAGATTGGTTTCATAGGTAAATTCGGGATCGGGGTGAAGAATCAGCCGGATACGCTGTTTGATTACTGGGCTGCGAAAAAGGAAGGCCAGCCACCATATGAGCTGGTCAATCAAAGCGGTCATCTCATTCACCACACCGATAGTGTCGGCAAGGATATTACGCAATTTCTAGAACGTTTTGCGGGTAAGGAAGCCCCTTTCTGCCTCTCGGTAAGCTTCAAAGCACCGCATGAGCTCGACGGTAACCCGCCGCAATATCCCGTTCAGAGGCGTTTCAAACCCTCATACGAAAACGTAAAAATCCCCGACCCGCTCACTGCCGCGCCGCAGTATTGGGACAGCCTCCCGGCATTCTTTCGCACCGACCAGAACATCGGCCGCGACCGGTGGAAGCCATTGCTATCGACGCCCGAACTGCGCCGGCAAACCACCCGCGATTACTACCGCCTCATTACCGGCGTCGACGAAGTAGTGGGCAATATGGTAGCGCAGCTCAAAGACCTGAAAATCGATCAGAATACCCTCATTATCTTCATGGGTGATAATGGCTTTTCGCTTGGCGAGCATGGTTTGGAAGGTAAGTGGTTTGGTTTTGAAGAATCCATTCGTGTGCCGCTGATCATCTCCGGTGGCGCGTTGCCGAAAAGCCTGCAAGGCCGGTCCTCCAATCAACTTGCATTGAATATCGATATTGCGCCGACTATTCTTTCTGCCGCAGGCCTAGGAGCACCATCCGCTGTTCAGGGCTACAATCTCCTCGCCGTCGAGCAAAAGAAGTTGCCGGCCCGCAAGGATTTTTTCTATGAACATACCTACCTGGGAAGCCCCCGCTTGCCGAAAGTGGAAGGTGTTGTGACTGAGGATTTGAAATACATGCTTTACACAGAGCATGGGTATGAGGAGCTTTACGATAACGCCAAAGATCCGCATGAGACGGTGAACCTTGCGAAGCGTTCTTCGGAGAAAACGCACTTGGCAAAGCTTAGAAAGCGGTATGAAGAGTTGAAAAGAGAAGTGAAATAACGAGGGCGTTTGTTACCTGCGTTTCGAAAACAAGGGCGGAAATTTCAAAAAAACGCCCTCGTTATTTTGCATTCTTAAAATCTTTTATCAATCTTTGTCTATCGAATTTGTAGATTTATCGAGAACGAAGGGAGAGGTTAGGCTCTGTGATCTTCTGGCAACCTGTGACTCGTCAAGGTGCCCCAACCTAATTCTATTGATAAATCTGAAAATCCAACCACAGTAGTGAATCTGGTATTGCGTAGTAATCCAGGCTGTTGCAAGCCGTGGGATACGTGTGCACTACCGCTGGCAAACTTTGATCAACAACAAACAAAGGCACATGGAAATTTATCTGGATAATGCGGCCACGACCGCGCTGGACCCGGAAGTGATTGAGGCGATCCTGCCATTTTTGACCACACATTACGCCAATCCTTCTTCTGCGCACAGTGCGGGAAGAAGAGTGAAAGAAGCAGTAGATAATGCGCGCCGTACGGTAGCGCATCTGCTGGGAGCTTCTCCGGAAGAGATTTATTTCACCGCCGGCGCGACGGAGGGAATCAACCTCGCATTGTCCGGTGCGATCCAGGCTTACGATCTCAGCCACGTCATCTCCAGCCGCATCGAACACAAGGCGGTTTTACAAACGCTGAAACGCCACGAAAAAGAAGGCGATATCGAAACCAGTTTCGTGAAACTCGATGAGCGCGGCAACGTGGATCTGTACCATCTCGAAAACCTCCTTCGGGCGAACCCGCGCACGCTCATCGCACTTATGCACGGGAACAACGAGATCGGCAATGTGACGGATATTCAGGCGATCGGTTTGCTGGCCAGGCGGTATAATGCCGTGTTTTTTACCGACACAACGCAAACGATGGGCAAAGTGCAGTTCGATCTGGCGGAAACGGATATCGATTTTCTTGTAGGATCGGCCCATAAGTTCCACGGCCCGAAAGGTGTTGGATTTATTTACATTCATAAAAAACACCACCTGAAACCGCTGATTTACGGCGGCGGACAGGAGCGCGGCCAACGCGGAGGGACGGAGAATGTCGTCGGGATAGTCGGGCTGGCTAAGGCACTCGAAGTTTCTTATCGCAATTTGGACGCAAGCCGGAGCAAGGTCTGTAAACTGAAACAATACCTTATTTCGAAGCTGGCGATCAGCGGTATCGAGGGTATTTGTTATAATGGCGAGAGTAAATCCATCGAAAACAGCGTTCCTAACGTGCTGAACGTGTCATTTCCCTGTTTGAGCACAGGAAGCGTGGTGGCGAAACTGGATCAGATCGGAATCGCGGTTTCGGGAGGGAGCGCCTGCCAGGGCGGGGGCGCGTCGCATGTGATACAGGCGCTGGCGTGCGAGGCCGATAAAGAGAACGTCCGCTTCTCATTTTCCAAATTCAATACTTTCGAAGAGCTGGACCTTGTGGTCAATGCCATCACGCGGATTTACGAATCCGATCCGGCTTTGTCCGCGCATACAGGCTGGAAAAGGACCGCCAGCTGGGCATAATTTGTGCAAAACAGGCGCCCGGGTATGGTAATGTCTTTTGTTGTATTACATTTGTATATTAAATCTATAAAATAAGTAGAGTAAACTTTCAATTCACATCATGAAAAGAAATCTAGTGTTGATTTTCCTCCTGTTCAGTGTCGCCTGGCTGCAACCGGTGCAGGCACAAACGATCCAGGTTGCCGGTAAGGTGACTTCCACCAAGGGCGAAACGCTGCCCGGCGTGACTGTCCTCATCAAAGGCACTTCCAAAGGCACATCCACCAACGGCGACGGCAATTACGCCATCGAGGCCGACGCCGGTTCGATATTGAAATTTTCGTTTATCGGTTTGAAATCCATTGAGTTACCCGTCCCGCGCGACGGCAGGCTCGACGTGCAGCTCGAAAGCGACGAGACAATCTTGCAGGAGGTAGTGGTTACTGCGCTCGGCATTGCCAAAGAGAAGAAATCGCTCGGTTATGCGGTGCAGGAGTTGCAGACCAAGGACGTGGCCGAGGCGCGCGAGGGTAACCTGGTGAACGCATTGTCGGGCAAGATCGCCGGTGTGAACATCACCAATACCCAGGGCGGGATGGGCTCGTCGCGGATCGTGATCCGGGGCGAAACGTCCATTGCAGGTAATAACCAGCCGCTTTTTGTCGTGGACGGTATCCCGGTTGATAACTCGCAGCTGGGCGCAGGAGCCAACGGCTCGCGTGACTTTGCGAATGCGATCGCCGACATTAACCCGAACGACATCGAGTCGATTAGCGTTTTGAAAGGACCCAATGCGGCTGCATTGTACGGTTCACGCGCTTCCAACGGGGTGATTTTGATTAAAACCAAATCAGGGAAAGGTGCGCAACGCGGCCTCGGCGTGAATCTGAATTTTGGTTATTCTTCCGAAAAACTACTGGTATTGCCTGAATATCAGAACGTTTTTGGCCAGGGAACCGGCGGTGCATTTTCCTATGTCAACGGAAAAGGCGGCGGTATCAACGACGCGACCGACGAAAGCTGGGGGCCAAGAATGGACGGGCGGCTCATCCCGCAGTTCTTCTCGAATGGCGCGGCGGCCCCGTTTGTTGCACATCCCGACAATGTGAAGAATTTCTTTGAAACAGGCCACACGCGCACAACCGGCGTGTCGGTTGCCGGCTCGAACGACAAGCTGGATTACCGTTTTTCATTCAACAACAGCAAACAAACAGGGGTGATCCCGAATACGGATATTTCCAAAAATTCATTCGGGGTGAATACGACTTACCGGTTGAACGACAAGCTGACGCTCTCGACGAGTGCGAATTTTGCCCGGAGCGCCTCGGACAACCTGCCCGGTACTTCTGGCCGCGGAAGCAGCGTAATGCTCCAATTCCTGTGGTTTGGTCGCCAGGTGGATACCGAATTATTGAAGGATTACAACAAAGGCGGTTTTGATTACAACTGGAACCACAGCTATTACAGCAATCCTTACCTGCTGCAATATGAAAACACCGCCCAGCAGCGTCGCGACCGCTTTTTCGGCAATGTGAATTTGTCCTATAAAATCACCGACTGGCTCACTGCCAATGTGCGTACCGGTAATGACTATTATAACGACAAACGCAAGTTTAAGGTCGCTTACGGCACCAACGGGACACCATACGGCTCCTACACCGAGGATAGTTACGTCGTAAACGAGAACAATACCGATTTCAATTTCAACTTTCACAAAAGCGTAAGTCCGGATTTTGAACTCGACTGGCTCGTGGGCGGGAACATTCGCAGCAACTTTAACGAGCAGAACTACCAGCAAGCACCTCGCCTGGCAGTGGCCGATTTGTACACGCTGAATAACTCCCGCGACCCGCTTGTGTCTTATAATGTGCTACGCAAGCAAAAGGTTTACAGTGCATTCAGTTCGGCGCAAGTGGGTTTTCGCAACTACGCGTTCCTGAACCTGACTGCCCGTAACGACTGGTCGTCGACCTTGCCTACCGGTAATAATTCGTACTTCTACCCGTCGGTGAATGCGAGTTTGGTGTTGACTGACGCATTCAATATCAAGTCCAACGTGCTTACCTATGCCAAACTCCGCGGCGGCTGGGCCGAGGTGGGTAAGGACACGGATCCTTATCAACTGGTGAACACTTATCCATTCAACCAGCCCTTCGGCAGCGCGCCTTTGCTGACGGTTTCGGACGTGTTATTAAGCTCGAATCTGAAACCTGAAATTACCCAGTCGACAGAAATAGGGGCCGACGTGGCATTGTTCCGTAATCGGGTTCGGTTGGACGTAAGTTATTATAATACAGATAGCTATAACCAGATATTGCGTGCGGATGTAAGCCCTTCTACGGGTTATAAACAGAAACTTCTGAACGCAGGGCACATCAACAACCGGGGTGTCGAGGCCATGCTGAATGTGAAGCCTATCGAAACGGAATCGGGTTTCAGATGGGATATCGGGATTAATTTTTCGAGAAACCGCAGCAAAGTGGTGGAACTCGACGACGAGGGCTTCCTGAACGATTACAAACTGGGTACCAACGGCGTAACCGTTTATGCGAGCAAAGGGCTTGGCTATGGCGCTATTTTTGGCTCTGCATTTGCACGGAACGAGGCAGGCGAGCAGGTTATTGGTGCGAATGGATTACCTACGAAGAACCCGAGCTTGCAGGTACTGGGGCACTATACGCCGAAATGGATGGGGGGCATCAACAACTCATTTTCTTTCAAAGGGTTTAATTTGAGCGTACTCATCGATACCAAGCAAGGCGGCTCCATTTACTCGGCTACCAATGCTACCGGCCGCTACACGGGCGTACTGAAATCGACTTTGGCGGGCCGCGATGCCGATCATGGCGGATTGACCTACTATTACCCGGGCAACAACAAAGCCGGGGTGGCCGTGCAGGTAGCCAATGCCGCCGCCGCCCCGACAGGTGCGGTCGTGTACGACGATGGTATTATTGCCAAAGGCGTAGCGACAGATGGCAAGCCTAACACGGTGATCGTGCCGGCGGAGCGCTATTACAAAGGTGTTTACAGCAACAGCGCCGGTATCAACGAAGCGAGCGTGTTCGATGCATCGTTCATCAAATTGCGCGAGGTGAAATTGGGTTACACGGTTCCGCAGACATTCATTTCCAAATTCAAACTGCAAAGCCTCGTGTTCTCGCTGTACGGCCGTAACCTGGCGTTCCTGCAAAAGAAAGCGGACAATATCGATCCTGAAACGGCATTCAATACCGGCAATACCGGACAGGGACTCGAATCGTTGCAGCTGCCGACGACCGCTTCTTACGGATTCAATATTTCATTAGGCTTCTAAATTAACCCGAATTCATGCGTACCAATCATATTATTACCAAAGGATTTGTGATCGCTGCCGCCAGCCTGTTATTGACGGCTTGCCAGGATCAACTGGAAGAAACCAATACCAACCCGAACGAGGCGATCAAGGCACAGCCGGAATATTTGCTGGCGAACGCGATCAAATCGAATGCGGACCTGACGCTCGGCTCGGATGCGTCGATGGAAACAACCACGTTGTTCATACAGCATTGGGCCAAAATCCAATATACGGACCCCGATAAGTACACCGTGAGTATTGCCAATGTGCAGAACGTCTGGACGAACCTCTATTCGCAGGGGCTGACCGACTTCGCAACGATCATCAAACTCGGGGAGGAGAGTGGGAATACCAACTACCAGGCGGTAGGCCTGATCCTGAAATCGTGGTCATTTCAATTACTGACCGACTTGTACGGCGACATTCCTTACAGCCAGGCACTGAAACTGGAAGAGACACTGACGCCCAAGTATGATTCACAAAAGGATGTCTACCTCGGTCTTTTGAATGACCTCAAAAAGGCAACCGAACTGATCAATACCACCGGCGCACCGATTGGCGGCGACCTCGTTTACAATGGCAACCTCACCAAATGGAAGAAATTTGCCAATTCCCTGCGTCTGCGTATTGCCTTGCGCATTGCCGACAAGGAACCTGAAACCGCCAAAGCGGTCGTTACGGAACTGGCCAAAGACAAAACGGCGCTCATTGCGTCCAATGACGAGATCGCGCAGCTGATTTACCTCGCCTCGCCCAATCAGAATCCCGTTTCCCGCGACCGTGAAACCCGCGACGATTACCGCGTCAGCAAATCGATCATCGATAAGTTGCAGGAGCTGAAAGACCCGCGTCTTGCTGTTTTCGCGAACAAAACCGTGGATGCGACGCCTACCGGCTACATTGGTGTAACAAACGGCCTTCCTGCCGATTCGGCGGCGAAACTGGGTTTTACCAAAACCTCTAAACTGGGCGACTATTTCACGGCTGCTGCTTCGCCGGCGGTTTTTGTAAGCTACGCGGAGGTGTTGTTTAACCTCGCGGAAGCTGCACAGCGCGGTTTTATTTCCGAGAGTGCGCCTGATCTGTACAAAGCGGCAGTGACAGCTTCGTTGCAGCAGTTCAAAGTAGGTAATGCGGACATTACAGCCTATTTGGCCCAGCCATCGGTAGCTTACAATGCGGCAACCTTTAAAAAATCAATCGGGGAGCAGAAGTGGATTGCATTGTTCAGCCAGGGCCTGGAAGCATTCGCAGAATGGCGCCGGCTGGATTACCCGCAGCTGAAACCCGCCTATGCAGGTGTTCTGAACGGCAAATTGCCGCTGCGCCTCACATACCCCACCGGCGAGCAGGCATTGAATGCAGCCAATTACAAAGCAGCCGTAGCCGCCCAGGGTGAAGACCGCCTGACGACCAGGCTTTGGTTCGATGCATTCTAATTTTAACAAAATTTAATGTGCCCAGCTGGCACCAAATCGCCGGTTGGGGCGTAAAGGTAGTAGAGGCCGTCGTCGAATGGCGGCGGCCCCGATATTCTCAACAAACCCCATAAACATCAACACCAATGAACAAAACGTTTTTTCTCCGGGTCATTTACCGGAATGCCGCCAACCTGCACAAAATAACTTCCAGTGTGGAGTCTGTAAAAGGCGTGAAGATCAGGCATTTGAATTTTATCAGCAAAGGCAAAAGCTTCGTGGGCGTAATCGCGTTCGAGGCCTCCCAGCTGATCGACTTCGAAAAAATCATGACACTGATCCGCCGTAATCGCGACATTTCAGAAGTTGAACGGATCATGGATAGCTCTTTGTGTTGTTGATCGTGATCAGAATGTGATCCCAAACTGAAACCCTACTGTGACGGACGCCGGGTGTCCGTTCCCGAAGCGGAACGGCACCGGAACTGCCACAAAATAGCCGCTGTTCTTATTTTTCTTCACGATTTTATTCAAAACCGGCGTAAAGCCGTACCTCCCGGCCGTCTCGAATGCGGCACGGCCTGCGAAGGTCAGCCCGGGTGCTAATGTCACAAGAATGCCCGGATGGAACAGGAAATTGGCCATCTTGCTGGTCCCTTTCTCGGCCCTGATTAACGGGACAAACTCCGCCGAAAATCCTATTTTCGAGCTTTTCCAGATATTAATGCCAGTAGGCAGGCCCACAACATAGTAGCTGTCGAAATTGGTGGTTGTACCCTCATTGCTGAACGTGACGATGGGGTGCAGAATGCCTACGTAGCCCGCCACACGCGGGTATACGGGCGCGGCAGCAGGCTGCGCTTGCTGTTGTGCACGTGCAGCGCTGAATGGGAGTGAAATGAATGTACAGAGCGTAAAAAGGAGTTTTCCGGTAAAATGACGGAGCATAACCATTAGTTTTAGAATGAAAGCGGAAACCGCAATGCAATTCTATAAACCAATTGCCGGGCAGGATAGAACGATTTTAACGTTTTGTATTTCCTTTACCTTTTCGGAAAGCTTTTCTGTATTCCGAAGGCGTTTGACCTGTATGTGCCTTGAAAACGCGGTTAAAATGGCTTTGATCTGAAAATCCGGTCAGGTAAGCGATTTCGGCCAAAGTATCCTCCGAGAATTCGAGCAATTGAATGGCTTTTTCGATACGCTGCTTGCGAATGTACTCGCCAAACGAAAGATTATCGAAATACCGCGAGAACTCCCGCGACAAATAGGCCGGGTTCACGTCCAGTTCTTCGGACGCGATTTTCAGGTTCAGGTTCAGATTGGTATCAATGTGGTCCTGGATCATGTTTTTGAGGTCTTTCGTCCAGGCGGGCACCTTCGTTTTCTTTTCTTCTTTGTTGCTGATGTAGGTTTTATAGATCTGTAAAAGCAAATGTTCGGTTGGGCTCTGCGTGTGCTTTTCTTTCCTCAAATGCATTGCCCAGCTATATAGCGCGTCGTAAATCAGCATTCCCTTTTCCAGCAATTCCTGATCATTTTGGGTATTGTAAGCCAGTCCGGCCGAAATGGCCCAGAGCCCCGAGGACTGCAATGCGATGGCGTGGTCGTCGGTATCAGCCCCGCGCACGATGGGTGCGAGGATGTGCAGCGCGGGATCTTTCAGCTCGTACTTCCTGATAAAATAGTCGAACGTGCATTGGTCGTCATAATGTGTGAACTCGACGCCCGGAATGTCGAATGGCGTGGCGTCGAGTTTTTCGGCCTGGTTCAGTACCTCGTTTTCAGGTACATAAATGATTTCCGCATGGGCGTCGATAAATCGCCGAATAAGCCACGGGCAAGCGAGGCGGTCGATTTTCGGGCGTTCGCGGGTGATCCATTTCATATTAGTAGGTGGTGGCCACCTGCTTAGGCTTTTTGTATTTGTGCAAATTAATCAAAAGAACACTTCCCAAAATCACGATCAGCCCGGAAATCTGTAATGGCGTGATGGTTTCATGGGCGAAGAAAATGCCTAACATCACGGCTACGACGGGGTTCACGTAGGCATACGTACTCACCTTGGTAGCGGGCTGCACTTTCAACAGCCACACATAGGCGCTGAAAGCGGCAATCGAGCCGAACATGATCAGGTAAATGGTCGAAAGCCAGGCATTCAGCGGGATGGCGGCGAGGTCGACAGACGCAAATTCGCCCGAAAAAAATGCGCCGGGAACAAACGCGATGCCAGCGGCCAGCATTTGCCACGTCGAGTTGACCGTGGCGGAGTTGGAAACTGAGTTGTATTTGGAATACAAGGAGCCGCCCGCCCAGGCCATCGAACCGCCCACGACCAATACCATTGCAAAGAGATCGCGGCCGCTGTTCAGCGACGACATGGTAGCCATTATTTTTTCGTAAAACAGCAGTATTACTCCTGCGAAACCAACCACCAGCCCCAGAATCGTGGATTTGTTGCTTAAATTTTCCGACCATTTGGGCTTATCCAAAAGTACAAACCAAATCGGTGATGACGATATCATAATGGCCACCATGGCGCTCGGCAGAAATTGCTCAACCCAGATGACCACCCCATTGCCGACGAACAGGAGCAACAGGCCCGTAATCAGGGCGGGTTTCATTATTTTCCAGGAAAATACTTTTTCGCCCTGCATAAGGCTCCACGCCAGCATCAGCAAGCCGGCGATAATAAAACGAAATGCTCCGAGGAAAAACGGCGGAAATCCTTCCAAAGCCCTCTGGATAAAGAAATAAGTGGATCCCCAAACGATGTAAACCGTGGCGAATGCCAGTACCACCATTAATGTTGACGGAGCTTTTGCAGATGTTTGCATGATGATTTCATTTAACGGGTATGACTAATTGTTGCTCTTCCTTGACCGTTTCAAGCACGATCGTAGTGCGTGTGGACGTGATATTCTGTATTTTGCTGAACTTGTTGCGCATCAGATCCATGAGCGAGGCGGAATCGGCCGTGCGGACCTTCACCATGTAGCAATCTTCCCCTGCGATATGGTGTACTTCCTGCACTTCCGGTATTTTGGCAAGCTCCTTGGCCGTATTGTTGCTGCCCATTCCCTCCGACGATTTCATGGCAATGAAAGCCAGCAGCGTTTGACCCAGCGCCACCGGATTGATGCGTGTCGTGTATTTGACGATGACCTGTTTTTGTTCCAGCTTCTTGACCCTTTCCAGCACTGCCGAGGGAGCCATTTCCAGCTCACGTGCGAGGTCGGCATTGGTCATGCGTGCATTCTCTTGCATGAGGCGGAGAATGCTCAGGTCGGTCTTGTCAAGGACAATGTCTGTTCCGTTCATGATTCAGTGAGGTTAGAATTATATTCAAGAATATGAGGTATATTTTGAATATTGTTCACAAGTTACAATTCAAACATTATTAAAGTTCGTCTTAATGTTAAAAATTTCGAATTTTATTCGAAATAATCGAAAAATAAATGGTGATCGTGCGGAATACGATTATTGTTGATCTTTGCATTATCTCAAATCCTGAACAAATACACCGATGAAAAGACTTGTAATGAGCCTGTTAAGTGTACTGTTTTGTACCGTCGGGACTATCGCGCAAATCGATCCGAAAGCAACGCCGGAGACTGCCGCGCTCTACCGCAACCTGAAAAACCTTTCCGAGCAATACATTCTGTTCGGTCATCAGCATGCGACGGAGTACGGGCATGGCTGGTCGGGCGATCACGAGCGGTCGGATGTGAAAACGGTGACCGGCTCGCACCCCGCGGTCATAGGCATTGATTTCATGGGATTATCGGGACAGCCGGAGGCGGAAATTGCGAAAACGGCAGCCTTGCTGCGGAAAAATGTGGTGGATACTTACAACCGGGGAGGCATTACCACCGTGGCCTGGCATTTCTCCAATCCGGCTTCGGAAGGTGGTTTTTACTGGAAAGACGGGGTTTCAAAGCCTGCGATGGCACTCATCAAACCAGGCGGTTCGCATCACGAACAATATAAACTGATACTCAAAACGATAGCCGATTTTGCGCATTCGGTGAAAGGGAAGGACGGTACGCTGGCGCCGATGATCTTTCGGCCATTCCACGAGTTCGATGGCGACTGGTTCTGGTGGGGGAAAGGGCATACTTCGCGTGAGGATTTTATCGCGGTGTGGCGCTTCACCGTTTCCTATCTCCGCGATCAGCTCGGCGTGCATAACTTTATTTACGCCTTCTCACCAGACAATAAATTCAGTTCGGAATATGAATTCCTCGAACGCTACCCCGGCAACGAATGGGTGGATATGGTAGGGATGGACAATTACGGCGACTTCGGCCGCGATGGCAAATACAACCTCGAAGCCGGTTTGAAAAAGCTGGAAATTGTTTCAGAATACGCACAAAAGGCCGGAAAGCTGGCGGCATTCACCGAAACCGGCCTCGAAAGCATTCCTAATCCGACGTGGTGGACAGAGACTTTGCTCAAAACGTTAAAAGCCCGGAAATTGCAACTGGCCTACGTGCTTGTATGGCGCAATGATACTAAAAGTCCGACGCATTACTACGCCCCCTTCCGCGGGCAAGTCAGCGAAGCCGATTTCGTGAAATTTTACCATGATCCTTATACTTTGTTTGAGAAGGATTTAAAGGAGGTGTATAAATAAATGCGTTGTTCGATAAATAAGCGGGTGCCGGCTGAGAGCTGATCTGTTATCTTGCGGTCACAGTGTAGCTTTGGAATTTAGATTTATATAAAATTGCTGAAAAAGATTTATGACTTTCATCCACAAATTTACCCGCCGCAAAAACCTTTTACCATTGACCGGTGCGCTTATGATGTTCGTTGCGTCCTGCGCTCCGAAGTACAACCCCACGCCAGCGCCGGACAGGTTACTTCCGGAAATACAGACTGGTGCTGCCACTTTTAGCGCGTCAGGCGGGGTGGTAGAAAATTTCTACCTCAATTTCAAAAGCCTGGGAAATGTGCCGATCGAGGAGTATGGCATTGTGTATGCATTTTTGCCCGATACTACCGCAGTGAACCTTGTTATCGGCAGTTCATATCCTACGGCAAAGTTCAAGAATGCCCCAAGGATAGGAGCCAATACAGAAACTTTCAACATCAGTCTTCCCACCGGTATGCATGCATTATCCTATCGCGCCTACGCGAAAGTGGTCGGCGGCGAGGTGCGCTACGCACCTAACCGGATTAATAAAACTTACTAATCTTGGGTAACCCCACTCCGGGAGCCGTTGGATCATTCCGCGATTGCCGCTTGGTGGATTCTTTGAAATGGGTTTGTTCGCCTTCTTATAATTGCCGAAAACAAAGGCAATTATGAAAACAACAAGCAACACATTCAAAAAGAACCTGCTCACCACCCTTGGGGCTGTCCTGCTGCTTGTCGGCATAACCTCATGCGAAGCCGACAAGGCTGACCCGAAACCGCTCGCGTTCGAAACAGGGCCGGTGGTGTTTTTGCCATTGGGTGGTGTGATAGAAAGTTTTGGAATAGTTATCGATGACTTGGGTAGCAAACCCATTGAAGAGTATGGCATTGTCTACGTCATTGACAGTATCGAAATCACCAAAGATCCGCTTATTACGGATAAAAAGGTCGTGTTTACTGAACCCGCAAAAGTTGGCGGAGTAAGGCAAGAAGTAAAGATTGGCTATCCTGTTGGTACAACTTGCATTTCCTGCCGAGCCTATGCAAAATTCAAAGACGGTACCGTCCAGTACGCGGAAAAAGGCCAAAAGATGATTTTCTAAGCCCTTTCAATCCTGCACCACGCGTCCCTGAAACTTCCTGCTGACCAAATGGTAATTGAACAACTCCACCAGATCAATCAGCACCGTGTTCGGATCATTGGCGTTCAGGTAAGTACGTACCTTCCGGACAAAATCGTAGAGCGGCTCGTAGTATTTGTGCCCGGTTTCCTCCTGAAAATCCTGGATCGTGAATGCATTGCCCTTTTTCAGGATCATATATACCGCAATAAAAAAGTAGGAGATCGGAAGTTTGCTGCCTTCGAGTACGGTGCCGCTTTGCAAAGTAGTGCGGAATCGGCATTGCTTGCATTGGAACTGCTGCTTCGGGGCGAGCCAGTAATGATGTGTGCCGCCGCATTTTTTGCAAATGATCCCACGCCTTAACCTGAAATCCTTGAATGCCTCCGTTGCGATGGTTTCGTTTTTGTAAATATCGATCAGATTGCCCGCTTGCATATTGAAATGATAGATTGAGATGTCCAAAGCTAAGAAAAAAGATAATATAATATATAGTCTATCGAATTTATATAGAATATTTTTAGTGGTACGCTACCAAATCGATCAATCCACGAATTCTATTAAAACGATAGGGAAATATGCCAAATTTTAATCGGCATAGGTGCTTTATCGACGAATTTTATTTCTGGTATTTGATAAATGAAAACACTATATTGGTACAATCTACGGGTACCGGCCGGTTTGAGAAATGGGCTTGCAAAGGGCTGGTGGCAGGTTCTGTGGTTCTTTAAATGCCTGATTTATAGTTCACGTATGTTTGTGATCGTTAATCCGGCCGCTGCCCGGCAATGCCTGGCAGTGCAATGCAGCTCGTTTCTCATTAATAATCAAATACAGAATGGCCAAGTTAAACCAAAATCAAACTGCCCTGGGTGACGTGGCGGCACGGCAGTTGGCGATCGCAACCCGTACGGTCCCTCAGTTCGAGGCGATTACTCCGCGCTGGCTCACACATTTGCTGAACTGGATCCCGGTAGAATCCGGCGTGTATCGTCTGAACAAGGTAAAAGAAGGAAGCACCGCAGAAGTAGATTGTTCCCGCCGCGATGAACGCGAACTGCCGCATACCTTTATAGACTACGTCGAAAACCCACGCGAGTACAACCTGACGGCCGTCAATACTGTGCTCGATGTGCACACCCGCGTATCGGATTTGTACAGCAAGCCTTACAACCAGATCAGCGAGCAGCTGCGCCTGACCATCGAGAGTATTAAGGAACGCCAGGAAAGCGAGCTGATCAATAACGGCGAATATGGCCTGCTTTCAAGCATTGCCGATAAACAGAAGATTTCAACCCGCCTCGGTCCGCCGACGCCGGACGACCTCGACGAGCTTCTGACCAAAGTATGGAAAGAGCCGGGGTTCTTCCTGTTGCACCCGAAAGCCATCGCCGCATTCGGGCGCGAATGTACGCGCAAAGGCGTTCCACCTCCGACGATCTCGCTCTTCGGTTCTCAATTCATTACATGGCGGGGCATTCCACTGATTCCCTCCGATAAAGTGCCCATTGAAGACGGCAAAACCAAAATTCTCTTGCTCCGGACAGGCGAAAGCCGCCAGGGGGTTGTAGGGTTGTACCAGCCGGGCCTGCCGGGTGAGCAGTCTCCGGGGCTTTCTGTCCGCTTTATGGGCATCAACGACAAGGCGATCGCCTCGTACCTGGTGTCGCTTTACTGCTCATTGGCCGTGTTGGTGGATGACGCGATTGCGGTGTTGGAGAATGTAGAAATCGGTAACTACCATGAGTACAAATATTGACGGATTGCCGGATGGCATTCCAAACGGTTTCCCAGACGGTTCTTCGGGCCGTTTGCCTGATGCCGGCGCTTTGGAGCGGCTCGCCAACGAGCTTTTCAAGGCATTGCCGGGCGAAATGCCGTCTCCCGTATTCTCCCCGAACCTCGAAGACCACCCGAGGGCACAAAAGATGCTTGGTATCATCCACCAGGAGCTCGCTCCCGGATTTGACCGCGGGTTCTTCCCCGGGACAGAACCCGGGTATTCGCGCTCGCATCAGGATTTCGATCTGAACGAGCCGCAAACGAGTTTGCCCGACCCGCATTTTACCGACGGCCACGTGCCGCCGTCGGCTGCCGGAGTAGGCATATCGCCAGGAAATACACAAGCCCCAGGGCAAACCAATCCAACGTTGCCCTATCAGTTCGATACACAACACGACCTGTCGGATGTATTCACCAGGCTACCCAATTTCGGAAGCCCTGCGCAACCGCCTTTTTCCGGGGCTTCGCCGTCGCTGCCGTCATTTTATTTTCTCAATGAAAATTTAACTGAAAAGCCGCATATCCCGGGCGTTTCGAATTTTATACCGCACAGCTTTTCACCTTTTTCGCTCGATAATATCCACGTAGGTAAGGATCGCGACCAGCTTGGCCAGGTTCTGCAAAGCCCGGCTGGCAGGATACCATTCGATGTAAACCGTGTCCGCAACGATTTTCCCGTATTGAAGGAACGCGTGAATGGCAAGCCGCTTATCTGGTTCGATAATGCGGCCACAACCCAGAAGCCGAGGCAGGTGATCGACCGGATCAGCTATTTCTACGAACACGAAAATTCCAACATCCATCGCGCCGCGCACGAACTTGCTGCCCGCGCTACGGATGCCTACGAAGGCGCACGTGAGAAGGTGCGGGGGTTTTTGAACGCAGGATCGGTAAACGAAATCATTTTTGTGCGCGGGACAACGGAAGCGATCAACCTCGTTGCCAAGACCTGGGGCGACCAGAATCTGAACGCAGGCGATGAAATCATCGTAAGCCACCTCGAACACCATGCTAATATCGTCCCCTGGAAGCAATTAGCAGACAAAAAAGGACTGGTACTGCGGGTGATCCCCGTAGACGACGATGGCCAGATCCTGCTCGATGCCTATGCAGGATTATTGAACCCGAAAACCAAACTCGTTTCCTTTACGCAGGTTTCGAATGCATTGGGTACCGTAACGCCCGCGAAGCAAATCATTGAAATGGCGCATGCCGCCGGGGCCAAGGTGCTGCTCGACGGCGCACAATCCGTTTCGCATTTGCGCACCGATGTTACGGCGCTCAATTGCGACTGGTTTGTATTCTCCGGCCACAAGGTGTTTGGCCCGACGGGTATTGGTGCATTATATGGTAAAGAGGATATTCTGAATGCAACGCAGCCCTGGCAGGGCGGAGGCAATATGATCGTCGATGTGACATTCGAGCATATTCAATACCATAATGCGCCCTCTCGGTTCGAAGCGGGTACCGGAAATATTGCAGATGCGGTCGGTTTGGGTGCGGCATTGGATTATGTGAACCAGCTGGGTATCGAAAACATTCATATGTACGAGCATTTCCTGCTGGAATACGCAACCGGCCTCATGAAGAATGTTCCGGGACTGAGGCTGATTGGTACTGCCAAGGAAAAAGCGTCTGTATTATCATTTGTTCTAGATGGTTATAAAACCGAAGAAGTAGGTGCCGCGCTCAATAAAGAAGGAATCGCCGTACGCTCGGGCCACCACTGCGCACAACCCATCCTGAGAAGGTTCGGTCTCGAAACGACCGTGCGGCCTTCCCTCGCATTTTATAATACCTGTGAGGAGGTGGACGTGCTGGTAGCTACGCTGCACCGGCTCGCGGTAAGCGGCAGGGGCCGCAGAGCATAGTTTTCGCAATAACGCATGTCATCACTCATAGATCTTCTTAAAAAAACACATCACGCCGAGTGGGAGGCGACTCCCTCCTGGCATGATGCCACAGCCTGGCTCGACGACCTGATCCACTTTCTTTTTCCCAGCAATAATTTGCCCAAAAAGACCTCTTATGAGGGTATTTTGAAGAAAACGCAGATTGATCTTGAAAATATCCTGCTGAGTTACCTGGATCCCAAAAAGATAGCGATCGAGCAAAAAGTGGCCTCCTTTTACGACGAGCTGGAAACGATTTACAAAAACCTGCGGCTCGATGCCAGCAAAATCCATGAATACGATCCGGCAGCCACCAGTGTCAATGAAGTGATTGTTTCGTACCCCGGGTTTTACGCGATTGCCGTTTACCGCATTGCCAACTACCTGAGCGTGCTGCAAATTCCGGTGCTGCCGCGCATTCTCACGGAATATGCACACGGAAAAACGGGCGTCGATATTCATCCCGAAGCGACCATCGGCGTGCCATTCATGATCGACCACGGGACCGGCATTGTGATAGGCGCTACGTCGGTGATCGGAAGGAATGTGAGCATTTACCAGGGCGTGACTCTCGGTGCATTGCAGGTAGCCAAAGAGCTTTACAATACAAAACGCCACCCGACGGTAGGCGATAACGTCATTATTTACGCACGGACAACCGTCCTGGGAGGCGACACCGTCATTGGCGAAAACAGCGTCATAGGCGGCAGTGTTTTCCTCACCAAAAGCGTAGCGCCCAATTCCCAGGTGTTTAATACGCATCAGCTGCGGATTACGACCCGGGAGGACGGGTGACGTCAGCGGTCATATTGCTTTTTTGCATAAATTGCTCCATGCCCATCGACCGCAATACCATCAAACTCCTGAGAATCCCATTCTCGTTTTTCCTTGCGCCGCTGTTCCTGTTTGCGTACAGCCAGGCCGAGACGGTGGTGCACAGGCAGGCTTTATGGAGCTTTCTGATCATCCATTTCCTCGTTTACCCTGCCAGCAATGGCTACAATAGCTATGTCGACCGCGACGAGGATAGCATAGGCGGGCTGGAAAAACCACCGCTTCCCACCAGGAGCCTCTTTTACCTTACAATTTTTTTGGATGTCGCCGCAACCGTTCTGGCGCTGGTTTTCGTAAATACGTTGTTCGCGTTTTGCCTCGTACTTTATATCGGAGCGTCGCGCGCGTATAGTTCACGGCAGATCAGGCTGAAAAAGTATCCGGTCATGGGTTTTCTGACCGTTGTGATTTTTCAGGGGGCGTTTACCTATTATATGTCGATAGCAGGAATTTCGGGCGGCGCGTTACGGCTCGATACGGCGAATATCTTCGTTTTACTAGGCTGCTCTTTCCAGATCGCGGGGGCATATCCGCTCACGCAGGTGTACCAGCACGAGCAGGACCTGCGCGACGGCGTCGTTACTTTGAGCTACAAATTGGGCTATATTGGCACATTTGCCTTCACGGCGGCCATGTTTGTGCTCTGCAATGTGTTTTATTATTTGTACTTTACGACCAGGGAGCTGGGAATGATTTTTTACATCATCCAGGTGTTCTTTATCCCCATCGTGGCCTGGTTCGGAATATGGTTTTCGCTCGTTTGGAAAGATCACCGGCAGGCCAATTTCCGGAACACGATGCGGATGAACTGGGTAGCGGCGATTTGCATGAATAGTTGTTTCATCGTTTTAATTATTATCAACAGAATTCCATTGAGTTATCTATCCTCTATTGAAACAGCCGTTCCCGAATATGGTTATGCACAGGAAACGCTCACCGATTTCTACCTGCGGTCGACGGACGACCTGAATACCCGCCGCAAGATCCGGATCGTCGCCAGCAAAACAGGCATCGAAAAACGCTACTCTGTAATCTCCGATTTTGATAAAAACCCCGAGGAATTTGAGTTTTTCAACCGGAATGCCGCATTAATGCCCGAACCAACGCTTTCTGAGCGGATGCGGCTTTATCAAAAGCACGCAACGGCCCTTTCGAGGAAGGCGATCGAGCAAATTCCCGGTTTTGAAACTAGTAAGAATCACATTACGCATTTGATCACCGTCACCTGCACGGGGCTGTTCGCACCCGGGCTGGATGTGGAGCTTATGCGTGAGTTGAAGCTAAATCCGGCCATCGAGCGAAGCAGTGTCAATTTTATGGGTTGCAATGCGGCGATTTTAGCATTGAAAAATGCCGACGCGATCTGTAAGAGCCATGCGAACGCAAAGGTACTGGTCGTTTGTACGGAACTCTGCTCGATCCATTTCCAGAAGCGGTACAATGACGATTACCTGCTTTCCAATATGCTTTTCGGCGATGGCGCGGCTGCTTTGCTGGTATCCTCCCGGCCCGACGACCGCTATTTACATGCCGTGAAGATCGACGGTTTCAATTCAATGGTGTTGCATAATGGTTATTCCGATATGGCCTGGCAGCTTTCGGAAACGGGTTTTATCATGAACTTATCGTCGTATGTGCCCGATCTGATCCGGGAGAACATCGGGCCGATGCTGAAAGCGGTGGGCCTGAAACCGGAAGATTACAAGCATTGGGCGGTACATCCCGGCGGAAAGCGGATTGTGGACGACTTCGCGGCGGCATTGGAACTGGACAAATGTCTGCTGGGCCCTACTTATGATGTGCTCAAAAATTATGGAAATATGTCGTCGCCTACTGTGCTGTTTGTCCTGAAAGAGGTGCTCGAAAAAGCCAAGCCCGAACACCTTGACAACCGCATTTTTACGGCCGCATTCGGTCCGGGGCTAAGCATCGAAACCATGCAGTTGCGTTATGTTCAGGCATAGGAGCCTGCAAAAGGAGCTGCTCGACAAGGACGACATTCCTTCGGCGGATCTTTTTCAAAACCTTCGCGAACTCGATTTTATCAACCACTGGCTGGGCGGCTACGCTATTTCGTTCGCAGCTTTAAAGCGCGTGCTGCAAAAAGGCAGGCGATATGTACTTGTCGATATTGGCTGTGGGGGCGGGGATACCCTCAAACGTATTGCGGCCTGGAACAAAAAGGCAGGCTTCGACCTCGACCTGTACGGCGTCGACCTGAAACCCGATTGCATTGCCTATGCCGAAGAAAATCTTGAAAGAAGCGGCGTAAGCCTCATTTGCGACGATTACCGGAATACCTACCGGCATTTACCCCAAGTCGATATTATCCATGCCTGCCTCTTTTGCCACCACCTTACCCATGACGATCTCAAAGAACTGGTGCAATTTGCTTTGAGCAACAGGGCGGTTCTGGTTATCAACGACCTGGAACGAAATGCAGTGGCGCACTATTCGATCAAAATTTTGACAGGTCTTTTTTCAAAATCATATCTTGTAAAAAACGACGCGCCGCTTTCAGTTTTAAGAGGTTTTAAGAAGAAAGAATGGATCGATATATTGAAACAGTCGGGCGCCACTCGGTTTTCCGTGCGTAACAAATGGGCGTTCAGGCATGAGGTAATTGTTTATGGAAACGCGGACTGAACATTTTGAATGCGCGATCGTCGGCGGCGGGCTGGCGGGGCTTTGCCTGGCCATTCAGTTGGCGGACAAGGATATTTCGGTGGTCGTGTTTGAAAAAGGAAAATACCCTTTTCATAAGGTCTGCGGGGAGTACATTTCGATGGAAAGCTGGCCGTTTCTGGAAAGTCTGGGGCTGTCGCCGGGTAAACTCGCATTGCCTAAAATCGATAGCCTGGGCATTAGTTCCGATCGCGGTTTTATGTTAAATCATCATCTCGGAATGGGGGGCTTTGGGATCAGCCGGTACAGTCTCGATCATCAACTTTTTGAAATAGCCTCGCGCAAGGGCGTGCGCGTCGTGCAGGAATGCCGCGTTACGGATGTGCAGAGGAATGCCGGGGACGCTTTCCAAATCCGTACATCCCGGGGCGATTTTACTTCAAAAATAGTTTGTGGAAGTTACGGCAAATACGCGCCGCAATTTATCCATCTTGACGAAAGCAATGCGCCAGATGCAGATAGCCAGAATTATATTGGTGTTAAATACCATATCAAAACCGATTTTCCGGCCAACCGAATTGAACTGCACAATTTTAACGACGGCTACTGCGGTATTTCCAAGGTGGATCGTGACTGGTATTGTCTCTGTTATCTCACCACCGCCCGGAATCTGATTGAAAATGGTAAGGACGTAAAGCAAATGGAGGAAGCAGTTTTATTCCAAAACCCATTTTTGAAACACTACTTTAAAAATTCCGACTTTGTAAATGCGCAGCCACTGGTGATCAGTAATGTGCAGTTCAGCAAAAAACAAACCGATTCAAATGGTATTTTCCTCCTTGGCGATGCGGCTGGCTCCATTACGCCGCTTTGTGGGAATGGCATGAGCATGGGAATGAGGGCTTCCAAGCTGCTTGCCGGGCAGCTGATTTTGCTATTTAATGCAAAACAAACGCATGAATCGGCTTTGCAGAACTATCAGCGCGTGTGGAATGCCGAATTCGGAACGCGGATCAAAGCCGGTTATCATCTGCAAAAGCTTTTTGGTAAAAGCCGCACGACCGATTTTGCATTAAAATTCCTTGATCAATCCCCCTGGCTTACTTCAAAGCTGGTTTCACTTACGCACGGGGAGATTTTCTGAGGCCGACTGCCGGACCTCCGATTTTTGGAGGAAAACCTCGAAGAGAAATGCATTCAGGAGCAATAGCAGCATTCCGTAGAAAACATCTTCAATGGGAATAGTGAGGAAGCGGACGCCAAGATTTTCCGCATTATTATACCATACAACCGGCTTTTCCGGGCCCGTGCCGGTAAGGATACCATTGACAATCACGAACGGAATAAGCAGGAACTGGTGCGAATAATAGAATAACCCGAGCCATTTCGGTTTGGCTTGCCATTTTAAATAGATCAGAAAAATGGCCAGCCAGCTCATTGCAGACGAGGTATAGTAGCGGCCGGCGCCTGCAAGGCCGAGAATCAGGCAAAGACCAATAAAAATCCAGGTAACAATTTGCTCCGCTTTTAAATGCAAATGCCCCTTCCACAGCCTGAAACAGTAGTAGGTAAACATGCAGGCATACGGAATGCAAATGAAAAACAACAGCTCCTCAATCGGCAAACCGAACAGCCCGACGTCGGTGATATATTCTGGCGTAAAGCCCCAGACGCCGATCCTGGTAAAATAGCTGTCCCAAACGATAAACGGGACCGACGAAATCAATATGGCCGGCCACAATGCCTTCCAATGTTTGTACAGCCGGATTTTGGGGTGGAAAGAGGCGAGGAGCGGCACGGAAATGGCGCCCAGGTCGACCAATAGGTAAAGCAGTTTCATTTGGCGGTCGCTTTTTGGGCTTCGCGGAAATATCTAAGCGGTACCCACAGCATCCCGAAGCATTCGCCGCCGTGCTTACCGAGGTGTTTATGGTGCATTTTATGCGCCCGGCGGATGGCTTTCAGGTAAATCGACTCGCTGTTCCTGAAAATCTTGAACCGCTGGTGGATAAACACATCGTGGACGAGAAAATAGGTGAATCCGTAAATGGTAATGCCCAGCCCGATCCAGAAGAGGTAATTGAAACCCGCGTCCAGCCCGAGCCAGAGGCAAGTAATGCCGGGCGTGGCGAAGATCACGAAGAAGTAATCATTCTTCTCAAAAAAGTCACTGTCGTCGCGCTGGTGGTGGTCGTGATGCAACGACCATAATAGTCCGTGCATCAGGTATTTATGCGCCAGCCAGGCCACGCATTCCATGGCCACGAATGCAGCCAGGGTAATCAGAACGTCGGGTATCCAATGTAGCATCCTGCTGTTGTTGAAATGTTCCGTTCGGTCAGCTTTCGATTCTGTGCACGATCACCGGCATGCAGATCTTGAACCATTCGGTATAGGCATGCGGGTTTTGCGCTATATCGGCTTGTATTTCGGGTATTGTCAGGTATTTAAACTCGCTGGCTTCGGCCGTGTTTATTTTAGGTACGTCATCCGTAACGCCGTAAAACACATGGTCGAGCTCGTTCTCTGTCAGTCCGTTTTCCAGATCGGCGCGGTATTGAAAGGTGTACAAAAATTCAAGGTCCGTTACGATGCCCATTTCCTCGCGCAGGCGTCGCACAGCGCCGTCGTGCACGGGTTCGTCCGGTAGCGGGTGGCTGCAACAGGTATTGGACCACAAGCCCTCCGAGTGATACTTGCCGAATGCCCGCCTTTGCAGCAGCATTTCGTCTTTTGAATTAAAAATAAATACCGAAAATGCGCGGTGTAGCACGCCTTTCTCGTGGGCTTCCAGCTTGGGCATCAGGCCAATGGCTTCGTCGTTTTCCGTTACAAGCACAACTTGGTCGTTCATAGGATGGTGGGTTTCAGGTTTTGCATGGTGGGTGGATTCTTCCCCTACAACACAAAAACGTCATAAAAGGTCAAACTGGTGCCTCAGCAACGACCTAAACATCAGCCCGAACTTATCGATATCCGGAATTCGTATCCGCGCATCCATCACTTTTTCCGGAGGCGTCTCTTTGATTCTTAAAAACAATTTTTTGTAATAATAATAGGCCAGGTACACCCCTCTGCGCGAGCTCGCGGGTAGGCGGCGGATGCCCGTGAGTGCGTCTTCGAAATCCGCCTCGATCTCCTGCTGGATCTTCACCTTGTCGGCATAGGAAAAATGATTGAAGTTTACACCCGGGAAATAAGTCCGGCCGAGCGTCTGATAATCGGCTCTCAGGTCGCGCAGGAAGTTTACTTTCTGAAAAGCGGCGCCGAGTTTCATGGCATATGGTTTTAATGAATCGTACAATGCAGTATCATTTTCCGTAAAAACACGCAGGCACATCAGGCCCACCACCTCTGCCGAGCCGAGCACATATTCCTGATAGGAGTCCTGCGTGTGTTCCTTTTTGAGCAAATCCATTTCCATGCTCTTCAAAAACGTGTCTATAAGCTCCCATTCGATCCGGTAGGTATGCACCACATGCTGGAAGCTGTTCAATATGGGGTTAATGCTGATCCGCTCGCGGATGGCGTCCCGCGTTTCCTTGCGGATTCGCGCCATCATTACCTGCTGGTCGTACCCGTGAAAGCTGTCTACGATCTCGTCTGCGAGCCGTACAAATCCGTAAATCCCGTAAATGGCCCTATGCAATGCCGGTTTCAGAAAATAGATGCCCAGTGAAAACGAGGTGCTGTACAATTGCGTGGTTTTCTTGCTGCACGATGCCGATAACTCATCGAAAAGGCTCTTCATAACTTAGCTGTTTAGGTATTTGAGAACTTCCTGGGCGGCAATCGTGCCGGATATGATCGCGGGGGGCACGCCAGGACCCGGAACGGTGAGCTGCCCGGCGAAAAACAGGTTGCCGACGCTCGGACTTCTCATTTTAGGTTTGAAGATCGCCGTTTGCCGAAGTGTATTAGCCAGTCCGTAGGCATTGCCCTGGTAGGCGTTGTAGTCGTTCTTGAAATCGGAAACACAATAACTTCTTTTCAAAACCACCCGGTCACGGATTGTTTCGCCGGCAAACTTTTCGAGGCGGTCCATCAGCAACTGATAATAGTGCTCTCGGATCGGCTCCGGATCGGGCAGACCGGTGGCGATGGGCATCAGAACGAAAAGGTTTTCATGGCCTTCCGGCGCTACCGACGGGTCGGTGACCGACGGGCAGCAGACGTAGAACAGCGGTGCAGTCGGCCATTTCTTTTCCTCATAAATCTCCGTAGCGTGCAGCCCGAAATCCTGGTCGAAGAACAAATTATGATGCCGCAATCGGGTAATGCGCTTGTCGACCCCCAGGTAAAACAGCAGGCAGGACGGGGCAAATGTCCGCTCTACCCAATAGCTATCCTTGTAATGCCGGTCTTGCGGGGAAAGTAATGCATGCTCGATATGCTGGTAATCGGCGCTGCCAACGACTACGTCTGCCGCCGTTGAATGGGAGGTCGAGTGTATGTATCGCACGCGACCGTTCGATGTTTCCAATTTTTCTACCGCCTCGGAGGTGCGGAACTGCACGCCCGCTCGCAGGGCAACATCCTGAAAGCTATCCGCCACTTTCCCGAAACCGCCCATCGGATAAAAAGTGCCTTGTTTCAGCCCTGAATAATTCATCAGACTATATAATGCAGGTGTGTTCTTAGGCATTGCCCCCAGGAACAGGACTGGAAACTCCATCAGCGCAAGCAATCTTGGATCTTTGAAAAACCGCCGCGCATGCTTGCTGAACGAACTGAAAAGCTGTAATTGCAATGCCTGGCCTAAGAGACGAGGGCTCATAAACTCGGTGATGGAATGGCCAGGTTTATAAACCATATCATCCATTCCGACGCGGTATTTGAACTCTCCGTCGGCGATGAATTTCCGCAGTTGGTCGGCCGCGCCTGTTTCTATTTTTTCGAATAGCTCGCATAGCTGGTCGAAATCGGCCGGAACGTCTATCGATTCGTCGTCGGGAAATGCGACCGCAAATCCCGGGTCGAGCTGTTTTAGCTGGTACAAATCGGGAACGCCATAACCGAACCGTTCGAAAAAGCGCTCGTACACATCGGGCATCCAGTACCAACTAGGCCCCATGTCAAACGTGAAACCCTGTTCTGAAAACGTGCGCGCCCTGCCGCCAATGGTGTCATTCTTTTCAAAAATTGTGACGTCGTGGCCACTTTCTGCCAGAATGGCACCGGCAGCCATGCCCGCAAAGCCCGCACCAATGACGCCGACGGACTTCTTACGCGTCGGATTATGGGGTTGTGTGTGCTGCATCCGTTCCGATGGTTTCAAACAGTTGTTCTATGGATTCGATTTGACTGATCCTGGGTTCATTCGGCGGGCTTTCGACGCCGCCGGAAAAACAGATCCGGCAATTGGGAAAATCTTCTGCAAGCCGGCCGAGTAGTTCCGGTGTCTGATTTTGAGGTTGATTGCTTACGAAAAAAGTGTAAATGTGCGTCGGTGCAGTGTCGTGGGCCACGGCCTGGAGATCGGGGTAAGGGACGCGGGCGCCCAGGTACACGGCACGCTTGCCCGTGCGCAGGAGCAGGTAATAGGCGAAGAGAAGCCCGATTTCATGCTCTTCGCCCTCGTGCAGAAAGAGCAGCCATTTCTGGTCGCTGGTTTCAGCTAGCGGCAATGCATCGATTGCACTGAACAACTTCTGGCGGATCAGGTTCGACAAGAAATGTTCCTGAGCCGGCAAAAGTGCATCCTTCGTCCACATCAGGCCCGTTCTGACGAGTAACGGGTAAAGGATCTTTTCATAGACAGCGATCAGTCCCAGCCGATGGACGGCATCGGAGAAGAGTTTGTGAAAGGTCTGCGCGTCGTAGGCGGCAATAGCGATCACCGCCTGGTTGATCCAGGCTTGAATATGCTCGTCTGTCTGCTGCAATTCGGAAATAATCCGGTCGATCTCACTGTGTATCTGTGCATTGCTGAGCTGGCTGATATGTGAAATCTTCATGCCCCTGTTTAGTAACGTGCACACGTTCAGGAGTTTTTTGACGTGCCCGTCATTATAAAACCGGATATTAGTGTCCGTCCGTTCGGGTTCGAGGAGGCCGTACCGTTGCTCCCAAATGCGGATTGTGTGCGCCCTGGTGCTGGCAATGCGTTCGAGGTCCCGAATGGAATAGGTAGACATATTCTTGTTTAATGTTTTTCAAAAATAGTTAAACAAAATTTATTTGTTTACTTTTTTGTAGGAAAAATAAAAAATGCTGCTACTTTTGATATTGATAATATCTTATGTCTGATTTTAAAAATATCAACTCATGGGTGCGCAGGAAATTTTCTGGTCTGTCAATATCAAGTTCCTCCGTTTGCGTCAGAAACTTAGCCAGGAAGCGCTGGCGGAAAAGCTAGGGATCAGCAGGGTGAAGCTGAATGCGATCGAAAGTGGCCGGACGGCCAATCCGACGGTCGACGACCTGATCAATTTTTCGGAATATTTCCGGATGAGCATCGACAGCCTCCTGAAAATGGAATTGAGTAAGCTCTCGGATCAGAAACTGAAAGACCTGGAAGAGGGGAGTGAGCTGTTCATGAAAGGCAGCCAGATCCGCGTCCTGGCCATTACGGTTGATAAAGAGGATAAGGAGAATATCGAATACGTGCCGGTGCAGGCGCGCGCGGGTTACCGCTCGGGCTATGCCGATCCGGAATTTCTTGCCACCTTGCCGCGTTTCAACTTGCCCACCGTGCCCAAAAACGGCACCTTTCGCATGTTCCCGACGGTCGGCGATTCGATGCTGCCTGTACCAGAAGGTGCGGATATTATCACCAGGTATGTTCAGGACTGGACGACCGTCAAACCCGAAACGCCTTGTATCGTTATTTTAAAGGGTGACCAGGATTTCGTGTTTAAGCAGGTTACCATCAATCAATCCAGCGGTACGATGTTGCTGCAATCGTTCAACAAGCAATATTTCGCCTATACGGTCCCGATCGGCGAGGTGATTGAGCTCTGGGAGTATTATAGCTTCCACAGCAAGGCGCTTCCGGAACCACAAACGGATATGCAGCAGCTCATGCGGATGTTACAGGAAATGCAGAATGAGTTAAAAGAACTGAAAAAGCGGTCGAGCTATAAATAGTGGCGTGACTTGCCCTCTAAATAATTAGACAGCCGGGATTAATACCCGGCCTTTTTGCGTAGGAGGATAAGTGTTGTCTTGGAAATATTATAGTTATTAAAATGGGGTTAAAGAGGAGCAATCGAACATTTTACCGTTGTTTTATGATAAAATTCTAGAAATACTGGTCATATTTGATATCTTATTGTAGAATAAATATGAATACATAGGGGTTAAGAATGTTGTCAACCGGTTAATACTACTTTGTTTTAGTTTGTGCATTATCTTCGATTAGTACAATTTTAGTGAAAGTTATCACCCCTAAAAACGCTGGCATTACCCCAAACAACTCCGCTGTGAACACAAAAAGAATTAGCGATCGGAGTGGGCGGTCTAATTTCGTTGAGAAAGGAAATCAAAATCACTCAACTTCATGCCAGTCAAACTTCTATCTACTATTTTTCTAGCGCTCCTCTTATCCAACGGAAATCCATCGTTTGCCCAGAGCCCTACTTCCGCGGCACAGCGGTTCAACATCTTTGTCAAAGGCGACGCCACACTGCAATCCAATGAAACCGAAGGCCCTATTGCCGTAGGTGGAAATGTGACTACCAACCAATATCAGATCAGCTTCGACAAGCAACACGGTGCGCTGTTCGTGAACGGCGCGTCGATCGGTCTTGCTGTCCGCGGGGCAGTAAAGCTCAACAACGGAAGCCTGACGGTGAACGGCGACAACTATGTTAAAATCGGAAATTGTAGCCCTTCCGATGCCTCAGGCACCAGTTTGAAAGTTTGGTATAAGGACAACAACAATGCAGCGTCGACCATCCGCATTACTGAAACCAGCAAGCAATACTGGGAAACTCCCAATATCACGATCAATGCGAACATCAATACCTGGTCTCCGAGTGTCAGCGAAACTGTTAACCCGGTCTGCGAGAACGTTTTTGGGACCGGTGCGAACCAGATCGACATCGAGGGCGCTTTTACAGGCTTCATCAAAAGATCGAACCAACTGAAAGAAATGGCGGACAACCTGCCCATCCGCGACCAGAATGGCAACATCATGGCATCAGCGCCCATGGGGCCGTATCTCGATCCTAATGTGATAGGCAATAACCCCAAAATTATTGTTGATCCGAACAAGATCAACGTGCTGACCGTTTCGGCCGCTGTCTGGAACAAAATTGGAAATGCTAATATCGAAGGTATTCCACAAGGTCCTCAGTTGGGACAGACCACGCCTCCTAACACCAACTTTGGTTTGATTATTAACATCGTGGACTTTCCTACTTTTTGTGGCTTGTCCGGCAGCAACAAGATCAACTTTCCCGGCTTCGGCGGCTTGTCCGATCCACAAGGAAGCTACGTGATTTACAATTTTCCGGATGCAACCAAAGGAATTACATTGGGTGGTAATGCACAGATCAGCGGTACCATTTTTGCGCCGCAGGCTGACGTAGTGAAAGAGAACAACGGAAATATCAACGGGCAGATCATTGCTAAAAGTTTTGTACACAAAAGCGACGAGGTGCACTTCTGGCCGTTCCTGCCATCGATCCCCGAACCGGTTGATAAGAAAATTGATGCAACAGCATCTTCGAAATGCCTGAAAAATGCGTCCTGGCTCGACTATGCGGTAACTCCGAACTACGATGCTGCCGGCCAGACAGCGAAGATCGAATGGATCAATTCGGAGGGAAAAGTAATCCAGGAAGATAGCGACTTGCCGTTGACAGGCAGCCTTCTGTTCCCCGGAGTTGCCGTGGATATCAATGGAAACGGCATTTCATGGCCGGGGTACAAGCTAGAAAACAGCAAATGGGTGGAGGATCCGAGCGACCGTTACGGCTCATTGCGCGAGGACGGTGCGACCATCCGGGTGACCGTTACCCCGTCGACTGTTGTGAACATTACCTTCCCGGCATCCACCACAACTTGTTTCACAACTCCACCTCCTTCAACAGCTTTACCGGTAACATTAGCATATTTTACCGCACAAAATGTAAATTGCAATGCGGAACTGAAATGGAAGGTAACCGAATCCAAAAATTTCTCACATTTTGAAGTCGAACGCTCATCAGACGCTAAGACTTACAATGTTGTTGCCCGGATCGATTACGATGCCAAAAAGGCCACATATAGTTTCAACGACACACCATTTTCATCGGAGTCTGTACCTGTAAAGAGCTATTATTATCGTCTTAAGCAGGTAGACAATGACGAGACATTCGAATACAGCGCGATCCGTAACGTACAAGCCGGAAGCTGCGATGCCCGGTTGGCAGTGGATTTTTTCCCGAACCCGACCCAGGACGAAATGAATGTCAGAAGTTTCTCACCGGTGAAAAAAATCGAAATATTCACACTGGAAGGAAAGCAGGTTTACAAGGCGATGCCGGTAACCGCTCAAACAGAAATCAAAGTTAATGTTCAGGCTTTTACGCAGGGAATGTATATTGTGAATGTGGTAAATGGAGAAGGAAAGTATTCCTCGAAAGTGCTCAAAAAGTAGAATGAATTGATCTTATATAGCGTTATGTGAAACTTAAAGCTGCCGGCAACTTGCCGGCAGCTTTTTTTGTGGCTGCTACGAAAGTTTCCTTCCTTTCCACTCGTATTGGCCCTGCTGTGCGGCGAGCCCAAAAAAGCAAACGTATAGCGGGTAGAATATTTGCGTTACCGGGATAAATGCGAGTGATCTCGGTTTTTGCAGGAAACTTAACACCGAACCCAGAAAGACCCACTCGGGAGCGCATTTTAAAACCAGCATACCGAGGAAAGCGGGTCCGGAAATTAATCCGGCCAGTGCAAACCCTCCCGCAAGCAAGAAGGCAAAATTGCTTGCAAATATGTAAACGGCGAGCACAAGAGGTGTTTTGCTTTGATAATGCTTCCATTTGCTGGCCCAGCGCTTCCGTTGGCGGTAAAAGCTGGCCCAGTTGCGATGCGGCGTCGTGCGAATGATGGCGTCGCGGTGCCGGAGGAAATGTACCGAGCCGGGATGGCGCGCCGCAATCTTGTGCATCAGGAATTCGTCGTCGCCCGACGCGATATGGCGGACGCCGTCGTACCCGCCAGCCTCTAAAAAACTATCTTTTTCGTAGGCAAGGTTCGCACCGTTGCACATGGACGGATACCCGGCGGACATGGATGCGGCACCGCTGCCGATCAGGCTTGCGAATTCCACTGTTTGTAAATGGTCGGTGAGGCTGGTCTCGTCGGTGAATGTGACCGGCGAGCTGATCAGCTTTGCGCCCGTACGTATGTAGCATGCCGCGATCGAGCGCAACCAACCCGCCTGTGCGCGGCAGTCACCATCGGTAGTAACGATCAGCCTACCCTGGGCATGTGCGACGGCCGTCTCGATCGCACGTTTTTTGGGAGCCGAAGTGCGCACGTCAGGCAGTGGAATGAGTTTGATCCGGGCCTTTGAATGTGCTGCAAATGTGCGCACGATAGCGGCTGTATTGTCGGTGGAGCCGTCGTCCATGACCAGGACCTCGAACTGGGCGGCCGGCAGGGTTTGCCGGTCGAGGTCTTCGAGCAGGAAGACAATGTTTTCAGCTTCGTTGCGGACGGGTATGATGACTGTGATAAAAAGGTCGTCGGGAATATGTGCGGGTATGGCAAGCTTACGGATTCTTGACCACAGGAAAGCCAGGGCCAGCGTGAAAGCCGCGTAGCTGACCAGCAATATCCAGATTGCCTGCGTAACCCAGGAAGTGAATGCGAAGTTGCTCATCTGGATTTCTTCCACTTGTATTTCCAGATCAGGAATATTCCCACTACGATCGGGCCAAGGACGTTTAATATCCAGATCAGAAAAGTGGCGGCTATGATCTGCTCGGGAGGCAATTTGAATGGGGCGAACACCACGAGGGCCGTAAATTCACGCAAACCGAGGTCGCCCAGTACATTTATTGCCGGGATAAGTGTTTTAGCTAAAAAAATCAACGTAACACAGGCTGCCAGCTGCCAGATGCCCACCGGGAAGTGGAACAGCGACAATGCGAGTATAAATTGGGACAGGAAAACAAGGTAACGCAGCAGGCCATAACCAGTACCTGTTGCCAGTTCGGCGGGCTTGTAGCGGCCTATCACATTTAAATACTCCTTCGTTTTTACAAAAATCCGGCGTGCCGGCTTCCAATTGTCGATCTGCGTTCTGAACGAAAGCAAAGCTGGTCCCAGGAAAATAATTGCAAGCAAGATGCAGTTCACTGTCAGCCGGGCGGTGCCGGGAATAGCCAGCTGGTCTTTTAGATACACCCAGCCAAACGCACCAGCAAGTACGGAAACATAAAACTGGATACCATTTGAAATCAGCGCTGCGCCGATCGCTTCCAGCCGGCGGTCGGATCGTAACGCGGCTACGCGCCCGAGCGTATCGCCCAGCTGTGCGGGTACGGCTACGCCCACGGCCAGGCCCGTCAATGTGCCGCGCATGGCGTCGCGGAATGTAATCGGTATGATGCGGGAAATGAGTTTCTGCCATTTGAGGCTTTCCAACGCCCAGTTGACGGGCACGAGCGCAAGCATAAGTATCAGTACCGGGGCATTCTGCAAAGACCATATCGCCCCGAATACGCTGCCGATATCACCAATGCCTTTTTGCTCATTTCGGAATGTGCGGTAAATATAGCTCAGTACCAGGGCCGTCACCACGAGCTTGACTACCCAGAGCAGGTTTGCCTGATTGCTTTTTGGCTTTGGAGGAGAGAGTTCCTTATCTTGCACCATGTTAAAAACGCAGCAAACGGAGGTTTCGGAAAAGGTCATTATTGGGGTCGATCCCGGCACGCAGGTGATGGGTTACGGGGTCATATCGGTTAAAGGACAGCAAATTTCGCTGGTTCAATACGGGGTGATTCATTTGAGCAAATATAGTACGCACGAGTTGAAGTTGAAGAAAATCTTTGAGCGCCTTACCCAGCTGATCGAAGATTACCTGCCCGATGAAATGGCCATTGAAGATCCTTTCTATGGCAAGAATGCACAGTCCATGCTCAAACTCGGGCGTGCGCAGGGCGTGGCAATGGCCGCAGCGCTGGCCCGTAACATTCCTATCGTAGAGTATTCTCCCAAAAAAGTAAAACAGTCGGTTACCGGCAGCGGTAATGCTTCGAAAGAGCAGGTTGCATACATGCTCGAAAAGATCCTGAAAATGGAACTTAGCCGGGAATTTATGGATGCGACCGACGGCATCGCCATCGCAATCTGCCACCAGTATCATGCCAATTCTCCGGCTTCGGCGGCTGGCAGCGGTTCCAAAAAAGCTAAAAAAGGCGGTTGGGGCGCGTTTGTCAGCGAGAATCCGGAACGGATCAAATAAACATTCATCCTATTTTTTGCGTGGTACTATTCCAATCGGCCCAGAACGGCCGAGCGGGAGGTTTGCGCCCCTATGTGGCTATTTGCTGTTTTAATAGTTTTTTAATGTGAATATTAAAAAACTTTAATGGTATTAATCCAATATTCACTTCCATTAATCAAACGTTTGTTTAATAAATTCAAACGATCGTTTGAATTTTATTTTAACGTCGGTTATCTTTGTACCATCATTAGCAAAAAGGAGAAAGTAAACCCTGCTGGTGAGCTACTTAAATGGAATACAACGCGAAACAATTGCAGATAATAGAAGTGGCAGAGCGGCTGTTTTCACAGAAAGGTTTTGCCGGTACTTCGGTGAGGGATATCGCTCAGGAAGCAGATGTGAACGTCTCGATGATATCCTACTATTTCGGTTCGAAGGAAAAGCTGATCGAGGCGCTTTTCCAGCTACGTATGACAGAATCGAGCTCCCGGCTCGAAACGCTGGTGATGACCAGCGAACTGTCAGCCCTTCAGAAGTTCAATGTTTTTATCGATAGCGTGATCGACCGCCTGATGGGCAACCAATGCTTTCACAATATCATGTTGCGCGAGCAGCTGTCGTCGGAACGGACGCCGATCATCACCGAATACATCCGTGGATTGAAAATGCGGAACCTGGAATTGATCAAAAGGATGATCCACGAAGGACAGGAGGCAGGCGAGTTCCGCAAGGATATTAACGTGAGCCTGATGACGACGACGCTTTATGGGACGGTCAACTACGCCATCGCTTCCAAGGATTTTTACAAGAAATTAAATGAGCTGGACCACCTGAGCGACGAGGAATTTCAGCAGCACCTGCGCGGTGAGCTGAGCCAGCATCTTAAGAACCTATTTAAATCAACAATAACCAATGAACACCACATCCAGAGTTAAAAGAATGGTTAGTCTGGCAGCCGGGATAGTCTGGATTGCTGTGTCCGGCCATTCGTACGCCCAAAGCGCACGCACGATCAAGCTGGAAGAGGCTATTACCATGAGCCTGCAAAACAGCAAGCAATTGAAACTGAGCCAGAGCAATATCGACCTCGCGGGGCTGGGCATTCGTCAGGTGAAGGAAAACCAGCTGCCAAGCCTGAGCGTTTCGGGCTCATACCTGCGGGTGAATTCGCCTAATGTGAATCTGAAAATTAAACAGGAAGGCAACGACAGCACAGGTAGCTCGGGCGGAACGCCTAATGTACACCAGGCCATGTACGGCATGGCCAGTGCATCGCTGCCACTATTTTCCGGTTTTCGTTTCAAATACGGCCTCGAATCGGCCAAGTATGTGGAGCAAGCCGCGAAGCTCGACGCAGATAACGATCGCGAGGCCGTGATCCAGAACACCGTAGCCGCTTACGGTAACCTGTATAAAGCCAGGAAGGCGGTTGACCTGGTAACCGAAAATCTCGCAGGTGAACGCGAACGTGTGCAGGAGTTTACCAACCGCGAAAAGAACGGAATACTGGCCCGCAACGACCTGATGAAGGCCAAATTACAGGAATCAAACGTGGAGCTGGCGTTGCTGAACGCACAGAACGATTTGAAAATCACCACTATTAATATGAACCTGCTGCTCGGTTTGCCCGAGGAAACTGTGATCGAGGCCGATTCCAACAGCTTTGCCTCGCTTAAAGCGGAAGGTATTGCTGCCGAATGGGAGCAGGCAGCCCTCACACACCGCAAAGATTTTGCGGCCAACGGCATCCGTCAGAAAGCCGCCGATAGCGATATCAAAGTAGCCAAAGCGGATTTGTACCCAAGCGTGGCACTTTCGGCCGGTTATGTGGCATTGAATATCCCGGGTGTCGTTACTGTTCCCAATGCGGTAAACGCAGGTATCGGTTTTAAATATGACGTGGCATCGCTCTGGAAATCAGGCGCGAAGATAGCACAGGCCCGCACAAAGGCTTACCAGCTTAAAACCAACGAGCAGATTATTCTCGATAAAATCCATCTCGAAGTAAACACGGCCTATTACAACTACGTGCTGAGCAAAAGGAAGATCGATGTGTATGCCAAAGCCGTGGAACAAGCCAACGAAAACTACCGCATTACTAAAAATAAATACGATAACAGTCTCGTAACCACCACCGAACTCCTCGATGCCGACGTGGCGCAAGTGCAATCCCGCATTGATTACGAAGCAGCAAAGGCCGATGCGGTAGTAGCTTATAAAAAATTAGAACAAACAGCCGGAGTTATTAATTAGGAGGAAAGGGAGGAAGGAGGAAGGTTTTTATTATTTCAAAACAGACGCCCCCATTCTTCCTTTTCTCCCTCCTCCTTCCTCCCAAATTATTCACTCATTCATTCAGTCATTAAAATGGAAACTAAAAACACCACCGAAGAAGCGCCTAAAAAGAAAAATTCCCGCTTCCTCATCATTCTTGCCGCGCTGATCATCGGCGGCGGTACCTGGGGTTTTACAAAATATAACCACGGGTTGCACCACGAAGAAACCGACGACGCACAGATCGATTCGGACATCAGCCCGGTAATTCCCAGAATATCAGGTTATGTGACAGAGATTCGCGTAAAGGATAACCAGACCGTGAAAAAAGGCGATACGCTGATCGTGCTCGACAACCGTGACCAGACTATTAAGTTGGAACAAGCCAAAGCAGGCCTTTTAGGCTCGGAAGGCAGCCTTACTGCTGCACATGAAACGACTAGTGCATCGGCAGCCAGCGGCATTACTTACGAAGCGAATATCGCCGTGGTAGCGGCTCAGATCGAAGAGGCGAAGGTTAATGTTTGGAGAGCTAACCAGGACTACGCACGTTACGAAAACCTGATCAAAGACCATTCGATTACCCAGCAGGAGTTTGAGCAAGCACAGGCTACCAAACAAAAAGCGGAACGCGCATTGGCGGTATTGGAAGCGCAGAAAAGCGCTGCCGAACGTCAGGTAAAAGCGGCTGGTCGGCAAACCAAAGCTACGTCGATACAGTCGACCGTAGCCAATGCGAACATCAAGGTGCGGCAGGCCGAGATCGCGAATGCGGAACTCAACCTATCGTACACCGTGATCACCGCGCCTACCGATGGCCGTGTGTCCAAAGTGAACGCACAACTGGGCCAGTACCTGCAAGCGGGGCAATCGCTTTTCAGCATCATATCAACCCATAAACCCTGGGTTACTGCTAACTTCAAGGAAACGCAGCTGACTAAGATGAAGCTGGGGCAGAAAGTGAAAATCCATGTGGATGCATATCCTGAGCATGAATTCGAAGCGCAAGTGGCTTCGTTCTCACCCGCTACCGGTGCCCGCTTTGCACTGCTGCCGCCCGATAATGCAAGTGGGAACTTCGTGAAAGTGGTACAACGCCTGCCGGTTCGCATTGAGTTTACGAAAGCCGACGACGAAAAGATCGCGCAACTACGCCCGGGTATGAACGTGTTCGTAGACGTAGAGCTGAACTAAGGTCTTTGAACCGAATTTTGATTCTAAAAACCAAATAACTAATGGAATTACAGGAATCACTCGTCGAATACGGCTACCGCAGGGTCATTATTACCATCACTGCCGTATTGTGTGCGCTGCTGGAAATCGTGGATACGACGATCGTGAACGTGGCGCTCAACGACATGCGCGGAAACTTGGGCGGCACATTGTCGGAGGTAAGCTGGGTGATTACCGCCTATGCGATCGGGAACGTGATCATCGTGCCGATGACCAGCTGGCTCTCGGCACAGTTCGGCCGCCGCAACTACTTCGCCGCTTCGATCATCATATTTACGGTAGCCTCATTCCTTTGCGGTAATGCCGATAATATCTGGGAGCTGGTGTTTTTCAGACTGATCCAGGGTTTTGGTGGTGGTGCATTGCTCGTGACTGCGCAAACGCTCATTACCGAAAGCTACCCACCCGAAAAACGCGGTATCGCACAGGCCATTTATGGTTTGGGTGTGATCGTAGGCCCCACATTAGGGCCGCCGCTGGGAGGTTACATCGTGGATAATTACAGCTGGCCCTACATTTTTTACATCAACATTCCGCTCGGTATCATTGCAGCGATGCTCACGATGGAATTTGTGAGAAGTCCGAAGTTTGCCAACAAAAAAGCAGCCAACGAGATTGACTGGTGGGGTATTATCCTCCTGGCCGTGGCGGTAGGCTCCTTGCAATATGTGTTGGAAAAAGGCCAGGAAGAGGACTGGTTCAATGACGAGATCATCACAATCCTTTCGGTAACCAGCGTGTTCTCATTCTTCTTCTTCATTTGGAGGGAATGGACCTACAAAAACCCGATCGTGAACTTGCGCGTACTGGCGAATGGAAACTTGAGAGTCGGAACAATACTATCGTTTATCTTAGGGTTCGGTCTGTACGGTTCTACATTCATTATTCCGCTTTATACCCAGGCCACATTGGGCTGGACGGCCACGCAATCGGGTATGCTCATGGTGCCCGCCGCGATCGTGACGGCGATGATGATGCCCGTCGTGGGACAACTCCTGCAACGCGGTGTGAAACAGCAGTATCTGGTGGCGATCGGGATGATATTCTTCTTCGTGTATAGCTACTGGGGATACCTGATATTGACGCCGGATACCGGTAAGGAAGCATTTTTCAATATGCTCATTGTGCGTGGTATTGGTTTGGGCCTATTGTTTGTGCCCATCACCACCCTCGCATTGTCGACACTCAAAGGTCGTGAAATTGGGGAAGGAGCTGCGTTTACCGGTATGATGCGACAATTGGGCGGCTCGTTTGGTGTCGCGGTGATCACTACATTTATCGCCCGGCAGAACATGTCGCACCGAAACGACCTTGTGAGTAAGCTCGATGTTAATAACCCCGTTGTGCAGCAACGCGTTGAGGGCTTGCAGCATAGCTTTATGGCCAAAGGAATGGCGCCGGATGTGGCGCTGAACAGCGGCTACAAAATGCTGGACTACACCGTGTCCAAACAAGCGCAGGTAATGTCGTACATGGACGTGTTCCTTTACCTGGGCGTGATGTTTTTGATTTGTGTTCCCTTTGTGTTGTGGACCCGGAGCGGTAAAACGAAAGTCGACGCTTCGTCCGTGCACTAGTGTTTTTAAGTGTAGTAGTATTGCAGAAGAAGCTTCCCGGAATCGGGGGGCTTCTCTTGTTTTATGATCTTAATAATGTGTGCGCTTATGCTCTTCGAGGGCTCGGTTCAAATCTTGCTGTGAGAGCCCTTTTTTCTCCCAAATCTGCTCCATTTCCTGATCTATCTGCTTCGCAAAATAATCTGTAAGCAACTCTTTGATTTCCTCCTCCTGGTTAGGATTCAGTTGTTTTTCAAATAGTTTGATCATAAACAACTGCATGGAATTAAGTTTAGTAGTCGGTTCCATATTCTTTGCTCAGTAATGTTGTTACAACTTAACAATGTTTTAGCGATACATTGTTCACACCCCCTCAAAAACTCTCCATCGGCAGGCATTGATGACCAAGTGACTCGGAATAAGCGCCGGGAACTTTCCTCCTTGCTCCATTCCTCCCTACATTTGCCCAAAATACAATCCAGATTAACCAGTGCACCAGAATTACCATTTCCTCAAACAACTAGCCCCGCGCCTGGATGCCGAACTGGCTGGGAAGCGCTTCGTGGAGGCATTCAGCCAGCAGAAGGACGAGCTGATCATTGTCTTTGCGGAGGAAACACAAGGCGAAGAGCTGGTGAAACCCTTCTTCATTAAGGCCACTTTAACAAATAATTTCTCCTGCCTCAGCTTCCCCGAGCGCTTTGACCGGGCGCGGAGGAACAGCGTGAATCTTTTCGCTGATTTTGCGGAGGATAAAGTGGTTTTTGTGAAGGTCTGTAAAAACGAAAGGGCTATTCAACTGCATTTCGAAAGCGGCAGGGATTTGATATTCAAACTCTTCGGGAATCGCTCCAATTTTGTTGCATTGAATGAGGACGGTGAGGTGACCCAGCTTTTCAACAACAAACTTGCCACGGACCGCAGCCTGACGGTAGCGTCGCTGAACCGTGATATCGATCAGTCGTGGGAGGCGTTTGTAGCAAATGGGGGGCGTTTTGAAGCGCTTTTCCCGACGTTCGGGAAGGTGGCGAATAAATACCTTTCCGGTAAGTTGGAGGGGAAGGACGACCTTGCGGAGCGCTGGGTGATTGTACAGGCGGTATTGCAGGAATTTGAATCATCGGTTTTCTATATTACCAGAATTGAAAATATCCCGGCGCTGACGCTTTTTGAAACTGGAGAAATTACACAGGTTCTGCACGATCCGATCGAAGCGTTGAATGCCTACTACCTGGCTTACATTCGGTTGAGCGGACTGGATAAGGAAAAGGCGGATATTGTGAGATTGTTAAGAAAACGCATTCAGCAAACAGACAATTATCTCGAAAATACCTTCCAGAAACTGGTCGATCTGGAAACTGCGACGAAAAATGACGAGCTGGCCAATATTATCATGGCCAATCTGCACATCATTCCCGAGCGGGCGGAGAAAGTGGAACTTTATGATTTCTACCGCGATCAGCCCATTACCATTAAATTGAAAAAGGATCTTTCCGCGCAGCGAAATGCGGAAGGGTATTACCGCAAGGCCAAGAATGAAAAGATTGAAATAGACCGGCTCAACGACAGCCTTGCCGCACGGGAAATGGACCGGAAACAGTTGCAGGAGCATCTCGAACACATCGAAAGTATCGAATTCCTGCGCGACCTGCGCGCTTATATCAAAGCCAACAAACTGGAACAGGGTAATGCAGGACCGGCCATCGACGAAATTTTCAAGCGCCTCGATTTTATGGGCTACACGATCCTGATCGGACGCAATGCGAAGAACAGCGATTTGTTGACCAAGCAGGCGCATAAGGAAGATCTTTGGCTGCACGCTAAGGACGTGACCGGCTCGCACGTGGTGGTGAAGAACCAACCCGGGAAGAAATTCCCGTCACCGGTGATAGAACGGGCGGCGGAACTGGCTGCTTTTTTCTCAAAACGCAAGAACGATTCGCTATGCCCGGTGATCGTGACGCCGAAAAAATTCGTCCGCAAGCCGAAAGGCCTGCCCGACGGCCTGGTGCTGATCGACAAGGAGGATATTGTGATGGTCGTGGCAAAAGGGGAGTAGCCGAGGATAAGTGTCCTAAAAATGAAGTTTTTATTATTTATTAACCGAAATCTCCCTTTGAATAATCTTTTGCTATTGCGAACTTCGTGAGAAATTTGAGAACCGGAATTTTAGTGCAGAATGCTCGAAAGTCGTCGATTTGTTATCATTGGATTTATTGCATTAGTAGGTGTTATATACTTATTACGACTTTTCTACCTCCAGGTGCTTGATGAGAGCTATTCCATTGAGTCTTCCAGCAATTCCATCAAACGTGTTACCGAAATTCCTTTCCGCGGGCAGATCTACGATCGCTACGGGAAGCTGATCGTATACAATACTCCCGTTTATGACCTTCTTGTGACGCCTTACAAGGTGAGAATGGACGATACGTTACGTTTTTGCCAGGTTTTGGGCATCCAACGGCGCGATTTCGACAGTCTCATGTCCGCGGCCAGTGCATATAGCCGCGTGAAACCGTCGCTGTTCCTGCGGCAACTTTCCAAAGAGGATTTCGCGTCGATCCAGGACATTATGGTCGACTATTCCGGTTTTGAGTTTGCCAAAAGCTCGTTGCGCACGTATACTGCGCCTACGCTTGCGAATACGCTCGGGTATGTGAGCGAGATCACGAAAGGTCAGCTCGACAAGCAGGAAGAACCCTATTACCGCCAGGGTGATTATATCGGCCAAAGCGGCGTGGAGCGCATTTATGAAAACGAGCTGAGGGGGAAAAGAGGGACGAAGTTTGTCATGCAAAACGTAGCCGGCGTGTACAAGGGCCCCTGGAAAAACGGAGAACTCGATACGATGGCTGTGGCGGGGGAGAACCTCTATACCGGTCTGGACCTGGAAGTGCAACAATATGCGGACAGCCTTATGCTCAACAAAGTGGGGAGCGTGGTGGCGATAGAGCCGAAAACGGGCCAGATCATTTCCATGGTTTCTGCCCCGACGTACGATCCGAACAGCCTGGCGAGCCGCTATTTTTCCAAAAACTTTGCCGCACTGGCGCGTAACCCGTACAAACCGCTGTTCAACCGGCCGGTTATGGCGAGTTATCGTCCGGGTTCTACATTCAAACTGATCCAGGCGCTGATTGGTTTGCAGGAGGGGGTGATTACACCCGGAAGCGGTTTTACCCATGCAAACTGCCCGGTAGGATGCCATAACCACCCTGCGACGAGTACAGTGGCGCTCGGGGTGACGCATTCCTGTAATCCCTATTTTTACAATGTATTCAGAAGGTTGATCTATAAAAACAACATCAAAAACACCTTCAAAGCTTCGGCTGTGGGCTTGGACGCCTGGCACGACGACATCGCGAAATTCGGGATCGGGCAGCGGCTCGGGATCGATTTGCCGAGCGAGTACAAGGGGAATTTGCCTGATAAAAAATACTACGACCGCTTTTACGGAGAGTACCGCTGGAAGTTCTCGAATATTTACTCGCTCAGCATCGGCGAAGGGGAATTGCTCATCACGCCTTTGAAAATGGCCAATGTGGCCGCTATTATCGCGAACCGCGGATATTTCTACACTCCGCACGTGATCCACGGTGTGGGTGACAAGAAGAGCGTGAAGCCGGAATTTCTTGAAAAGCATGAAACCGGCGTGGAACCACACAATTTCGAGCCGGTGATCGAAGGGATGATCGGGGCCGTAGAAGCCGGTACCGCACGCCGCTCTCGCGTGGAAGGCATTTCAATTGCGGGCAAAACCGGTACTTCGCAGAACAAGCGCGGGGACGACCACTCGATTTTTATCGCATTTGCACCGGTGGACGATCCGAAGATCGCGATCGCCGTGTTTGTGGAGAATGCAGGCGCGGGTGGTTCGGCGGCGGCGCCTATTGCCAACTTGATCATTGAAAAATACCTGTCGCGCAAGGTGACTAATAAAGCGCTGGAAGAGCGGATGATGAAACTCGACCTGATGAGCAAGGTGGTGTTGCCGACTACGAAGAAGCCGGGCGAAACCGAAACGAAGAAGAAGGCCGAGGAGGTAAAGAAACCGACCGGCGACCCGAACGATCCTGCCAATCGCCTGCCAGGCGCACCGCACCCGGCTAACCCGGCCGCCATGCGGAAACCGGTGACGGCAATCCTGCCGAAGCAAAGCCAGCAAAAAGCACTTTAAGAATTTAAAAATCGATATTGAAATGGCTGAAAGCAAGCCGATTACCAAGAATGTAGACTGGATGGTGGTGCTGATATATATCGCTTGCCTGATGATTGGCTGGTTGAATATCTATGCCGCCGTCTACAACCCCGAAACGCAAACCAGCATGTTCGACCTGTCGAACAATGCCGGAAAGCAGCTGATGTGGATCGGAACGGCGGCATTGCTGATCATCTGTATCCTCGTGATCGACTACAAGTTTTACGAGACGTTTTCTTTTGTCATATACGCCGTGGTCATATTCCTGCTGGTGGTGGTGCTATTTGCGGGTTCAAACATCAATGGGTCGCGCTCCTGGATCAAATTGGGTGGCATTTCATTGCAACCGGCCGAGTTTTCGAAGTTGGCGGTGAGCCTGGCGATTTCCAAATACCTGAGCGATCCGGCGATCAGCCTTAACCGGAAATTGAAGGATTACTACCCGATCATGGGGATTCTTGCATTGCCCGCATTCCTCATTCTGTTGTCGAATGAGACGGGTTCCATGCTGGTGTTTGCCTCATTCGCGATCGTGCTATACCGCGAAGGAATGCCTGGTTTCATTCCCGCGATCGGGATCATCGGCGCGGCTTTGCTGATCATTACCCTACTTTTTGTAAAATGGTACATTGCCGGGGCGATCATCGTGATCGCCGGGCTGGTGATCTGGCTGATGCCGGTCATGACGCGCCGTCGCGGAGGGCTATGGGCCACGATCATCGTTGCTTTTGCGATGATAGGGATTGTATTCGGGGTAGATTTCTTTATGAATAATGTGCTTCAAAAACACCAGAGAGGCCGCATTATGGTACTTCTCGACCCGGATTCCGACCCGCGCGGCATTGGCTGGAACGTAATCCAGTCCAAGATCGCGATCGGTTCCGGCGGCATTACCGGAAAAGGCTTTTTACAGGGAACTCAAACCAAATTCGACTTTGTACCCGAGCAGAGTACCGACTTTATTTTCTGTACAGTGGGAGAGGAGCATGGTTTTTTGGGTACCGCTGTTGTGGTGTTTCTTTTTATCGCATTGATATCCAGGCTTGTAGTGCTTGCTGAACGACAGCGTAGCCGCTTTGCCCGAGTGTACGGGTATTGTGTGGCGGGTATTATTTTCTTCCATTTTTTGGTCAACGTAGGGATGACCATCGGACTGATGCCTGTTATCGGTATTCCATTGCCGTTTTTCAGCTATGGCGGGTCGTCGTTGTGGTCGTTTTCGGTACTTCTTTTTATTTTCTTGAAAATCGACGCACAACGTCCGTTTACGTTATCGAGGGGTTAAAATGAGTGAATGACCGAATAGTTTTTTATTCAGTCATTCAATCATTCAGTCATTCAAAATTTACCTGCCGCCACGATCAGCAATACCCAACCTACGATCAGCGCTAGCCCGCCGATCGGGGCCGTAGCACCGAATTTGGTGATGCCTGTGAAGCAGATCGCATACAGCGATCCGGAAAAGATGATCACGCCCACCGCAAATGCGTTGCCCGACCAGCCGAGTATTCTCGCCGCGTCCTCGCCCGCGCGTTGCATGAGTATGCCCACGAGCACCATCGCGAGCGCGTGATAAAACTGATATTTCACAGCAGTTTCAAACGTTTCGGTGCGGCCGGAGGCTTCCAGCATTCCTTTCAATGCATGTGCGCCGAATGCCCCGAGGGCGACCGCCAGCGCGCCGAGTATGCCGCCTGCCTGTATCATGAATTTCATATCGTAAACCGGTATTAAGTATTGGTTAAATTGTAGGGAATGCCATTTACCGTTCAATAGAATCCAGGCAAATCAGCGTGGTAAAGTTAGTGGCGGGCGCAGGCGCGACCAACTCTTTATGGCAATTTTATTAACTTGCGCGCTTTGGAATGGTATTTTGGAATGCCGCTCATCGTGGAAAAGACTCGACAATGACCATAGAACGCTTCATTCAGCTGTGGACGCACCGCTATCATAAATACACACACATTGTAAAGGCGCATTTAAAAGGCCGCCAGGCCAGGGCGCATTTCCGGGGCGTGAAACGGAGGCTGAAAAAAGGTCAGGAACTGATCGCCATCATTCGTACAGAACATTTCGGGGATATTGTGGCTGCCGAGCCGATCTCGCGCTATGTGCGGGAGCAACATCCCGGCGCACACATTGTCTGGTTTGTAAAACCCGGTTTTGCGGAGCTTGTCAGCCATAATCCCAATGTAGATGAGGTTTTTAAAGAATTCTGTGTGACGGAGCGGCGTGTATTGATGGAAGCCAATGTGTTCGATCATGTTTTTGAGCTCCAATTCAGGAACAATAACCATTGCCCCACATGCCAGGTGTTTACTGAAAACCCTGTCGCATTGAAGCGGGACATTAATGTTTTCAATTATTTTGATTATGGAAACCTGCTTGAGGTGTTTGCCCAGACCGGTGGTCTGATCGCGCCAAAAGCAACCTTTCCGGCCGATGATGCGCCAAGGCTATATTTGCAACCTGCCCACAAAGCAAAAGCCGACAGCCTCGGTTTGCCCGAAAAATACATTGTAATGCATTGCCGCTCGAATTACGAGCCCAAAGACTGGCCGGCCGATCGTTGGAGCCAACTCGTGCACTGGATAGCGGAACAATATAATTATCAGTTGGTTGAAATCGGTCTGGAAAGTAACCTGACTATCAAAACACCGGCATACCGTAACTTGTGCGGCCAATTGAGCATTCTCGAAACGGCCGAGGTGATCCGTCGTGCTTCGTTCTTCATCGGGCTCGACAGCGGGCCGTCGCATTTGGGCAATGCTACCGGGACGTTCGGGATTATATTGATGGGAGCCCTCAATAACTTCCAGAATTACAATCCCTATTCGGGCAGATATGGTCGGCAGGAGAATGCGTTGCTGGTAAGGCAGGCAGGGTTGCCCTGTGCGCAGCTTCCGTTCGAATTTGTACGCGAACAGGTGAAATCGGTGCTGGAAAAGAGCGCGGATAATGCGCCTAAGGTGCTATCGTGAGCCGAAAATAGCGCTTCCGACGCGTACAAGCGTGCTGCCCTCTTCCTGTGCGATGAGGTAATCGCCACTCATGCCCATCGAGAGCTCTCGCATGGTGACCTGCCCGTTTTCGTGGCTTTTGAACGATTCAAAGGTGTTTTTTAACCCGCGGAATTCAAGCCTTACCACATTCAGGTCATCCGTGTTGGAGGCCATACCCATTAGTCCGACGACCCTGATATTGGTTAATGCTGCAAGTTCGGCGGAAGTGATGATTTCCAATGCTTCTTCTTCCGAAAGGCCGAACTTGGTTTCTTCACGGGCGATGTAGATTTGCAAAAGGCAGTCGATTACCCGGTCGTTCTTTTTGGCTTCCTTATTGATTTCTTTGAGCAGTTTAAAACTATCGACCGAATGCACCAGGCTTACAAACGGGGCCATGTATTTGACCTTGTTGGTCTGTAAATGCCCGATCATGTGCCATTCGATGTCCTTGGGCAGCTCTTCATATTTTGCCACCATTTCCTGCACTTTATTCTCGCCAAACAGTCTTGCGCCGGCCGCGTAGGCTTCGGTCAGCAAGCTGGTTGGTTTGGTTTTTGTAACCGCGACCAGACGTGTGTCTTTAAGTAATTCTTGTTCTATCTGGGCCAGATTGTCGGCTATGGAAGGCATGAGGGGTGACTAAAAAATTGATAATTAGGTCGTTAATTCAAGAATTTATTGACCGGACGCTATAAATCGCGGTTTGCGTATTTCAAAATTGAAAAAAACATACTTCTTTTACCAACGAAATTCAAAATTTAACCTTCTGTATGGACTACAACCAGGAACAAAAGCAAGACAGAAAAACTCTCCTATGGGCTGCATTGGCCGTTTTGCTGTTGCTTAATTTGGTGCTTGTGTACTTTATATACCACGAAAAGCAAGAAAACCTCGCAAAGGACGAGATCATTACCGCCAAAACCGAGGAGGTTCTTTCGATAAAAACCAAACTGGACTCCATTTCCACAGAGCTTGATATTAAAATTGCTGAAATCCAGAAATTGGGCGGAAGCGTGGATTCGCTTGTGGCGTTGAAAGCACAACTTGAAAAGGATAAGAAGGAACTTAAGAACGCCAATACGTACTCTGCTGCGAATTACAATCAGAAGATCAAGAACTACGAATCGGTATTGTCTGAAAAAGACGGTGAAATTGCCCGTTTGAAACAAGAGTTAGGTATTGCTACCACAAAAAATGAAGAGCTGAACCAGAAAGTGACCGGTTTAGAAACGGAAAAGCAAGTGCTGGCAGACTCTGTAACGACTTATTCCGCTCAGAACAAGGAGCTTGCCGAAAAAGTAACGCTGGCTTCTGCACTCCATGCTGAAAATGTGAACGTCAATGCAGTTTCTGCAAAAGGCAAAGAGCGCGAGGGCGGCAAATACAAGGCCAAGCGTATCGATAAGCTGAGAGTGAACTTCAAACTGGCCGAGAATGCGGTTGCAAAACAGAATGAAAAAGAGATTTACCTGCGTGTGCTCGATCCGGACGGCGCTGTGCTGTCGGATATGGCAACGGGTTCGGGTTCATTTATATTCAATGGCAGGGAATTGATTTACAGCTCTAAACAAACCGTGAGCTTTACGAATACAGGTCAGTCGGTCGACATTTTCTACGGCCGCGGTGGTATCCCGATGAAAGACGGCAAATACGCGATCGAGCTTTACAGCGAAGGCTTCAAGATCGGTCAGGGCGATTTCACGGTGAAATAATCGGCGGCAAGTTTAGGTTAAGTCATTGAAGGGCTTGGAATTTTAAATTTCAAGCCCTATTTTTGCACCCTCATTTTGATGATTCCGTCAGAATGGGGTTTTTAATTTATCATACAATAACCAATTACCGTATGTCTAAGCAATATGAAACGGTGTTCATTCTAACTCCCATTTTGTCTGAGGCCCAGGCAAAGGACGCCGTTGAAAAATTCACGACAATCATCACCTCAAACGGTGCGAAGATTGTACATGAAGAAAACTGGGGATTGCGCAAGCTGGCCTACCCTATCCAAAAGAAAAACTCTGGTTTCTATCACGTAGTAGAATATACTGCGAGCGAAGGAAACGTAGTGGATGTTTTGGAAACCGAGTTCCGTCGTGACGAGCGCGTTTTGCGTTTTATGACTATCGCCCTGGATAAGCATTCAATTGCTTACAACGAGAAGAAACGTAAGGGTCTGGTAGGCAGAAAGAAAGAAGAAGCAACTGAATCAAAAACCGAAAACGCATAAGCTATGTCACTCGTAAACGAGCCGGTTGAAAAAAACATTAACCGCAAAAAATACTGCCGTTTCAAAAAAGCAGGCATCAAATACATCGATTACAAGAATCCTGATTTCCTTTTGAAACTTGTAAACGAGCAAGGTAAGATCCTTCCGCGCCGCCTTACAGGTACAAGCCTGAAATATCAGCGCAAAGTGTCGCAGGCAATCAAAAGAGCACGTCACCTGGCACTGTTGCCGTTTGTTGCTGACCAATTGAAATAATACAGTAAAGAGCTACAAAAATGGAAATCATACTTTTAACAGATATAGCAGGGGTAGGTTACAAGAACGATATCGTGACTGTGAAAGCAGGTTACGGTCGTAACTACCTGATCCCTCAGGGTTTTGCGTTGCTGGCAAATGCCTCCAACCGCAAGATCGTTACTGAAAACGTACGTCAGGCTGCGCACAAAGCTGAGAAGCTGAAAAAAGACGCAGAGGACATCGCAACTGCAATCGGCGACCTGACAATCGATATCAAAACTGTGGTAGGCGAAAGCGGCCGTATCTTCGGACGTGTTACCAACACACAGGTATCAGACATCCTGAAAGCGAAGGGCTTCGAAATCGATCGTAAGAAAATTACGGTTGATGACGTGAAATCAATCGGTTCTTACTCCGCATTGATCGACCTTCACAAAGAAGTGAAACATAAAGTTACCCTGAACGTAGTTGCAGCGGAAGACTAAGCGTTTCGAAAATGCATGAAAAAAGGACGACCTGTGAGGGCCGTCCTTTTTTTTGACCGCCGCTGACCGCCGATCTCATATCGGCAGTCGGCGGCGGTCATTATCACTTCAACGCCGGAATGCGCAGCACCTGTCCCGGATAAATCAGATCGGGATCTTTCAGCATAGGCTTGTTGGCTTCGAAGATGACCGGGTACTTCATCATGTCGCCGTAAACGGTTTGGGCGATTTTGGATAGGGTATCGCCTTTTACGACGGTATGATAAGTCGCTTCCGGCTCCGGGGTGGCTACACTAAGGCGGTTGTCAACAACGCCTACACCTTCGACATTACCTACTGCCAATGCGATTTTCTCGGCGTCAGCCTGTTTAGCCACTTCGCCTTCGAGGGTAACGGTGTCGCCCGATGTTTTGACGCTCAGGTTGTTGTAGGCAAGCCCTAGCGCTTTCACGTGCGCGAGCAATGCGCTGGCACGCAGCGGTTCCGCTTCCGGGGTAGGAGCGGCTGCGGGAGCATCCTTACCACCAAATACTTTTTCTCCAACACCTTTAATAAAAGAAATTAAGCCCATGTTTGTGAGATTTTAATGAATGAATAGATTTTGAGTTTGTACATGAAAGATACCGGTAATGTTAACTTTCCTACCGGTAAGATGCAATTATTATACCAAAATAGCCAATGTATATTGATTTGATAATATGGGTTTTTCCGGGCGCAACTTTGTACTTTTGCAATTGGTCTCAACTACGCTGAATCTGCATTAAGTATCAATGAACCGCACCACATCGCTTGCCAGGTTACAAAATGAATTGTTCGATATCTGTATCATCGGCGGAGGTGCCAGCGGGGCGGGATGCGCCTTGGATGCGGTTCTGAGGGGATATAAGGTAGCCCTGATCGACAAAAAGGACTTCGCTTCCGAAACATCCTCCCGCTCCACAAAGCTCATCCACGGCGGCGTCCGCTATTTGGAACAGGCATTTAAGAAACTCGACTTCGCCCAGCTCAAACAGGTCCGCCATGGCTTGGAAGAACGACACACTGTGTTGAAAAATGCGCCGCACCTTGCGCGCCCGCTCGCGCTGATGACGCCGGTCAACTCGTGGTTTGAAGGTTTGTATTTTAAGATAGGACTGTCGCTCTATGACACGTTTGCTACTAATGATACATTGCCCAAAAGCAAATGGCTCAATAAAAAGGAAGTACTGGAAAAAATCCCGACGCTTGACCGGAAAAAACTCCATAGCGGAGTACTCTACTACGACGGCCAGCTCGACGACGCGCGGTATTGCCTCGCGCTGGCGCAGTCGGCCTCGGAGAACGGCGCCGCGGTTGCCAATTATCTGGAAGTGAATGGGTTTGAAAAAGACGGAAATGGTAAGCTGAACGCCGTACAAACTACTGACGCGCTGAGCGAGAATGAATTGACGATCCGCGCGAAGCTGGTAATCAATTGCACCGGCCCGTTTTCAGACCATATCAGGCTGATGGCCAACGCAGCGTTGAGCGAACGTATCCGCCCGAGCAAGGGCGTGCACCTAGCATTACCCCACAACACGCTGAACAGCGAATATGCGATGCTGATCCCTAAAACCTCCGACGGACGCGTCGTGTTCGCGATTCCGTTCGAAGGCTCGACGATGATCGGGACTACGGATACGGAATGTGACGAAATCGATACCGAACCGACACTTAACCGGAAGGAAAGGGAATACCTGGCCGCCACATTGAACCCCTATCTGGCCAAACCGATTGACCCCAACCAACTCAGGGCCGGTTTCGGTGGATTGCGGCCCTTGCTGGCAGCCGATCCGTCCAAATCGACCAAAAGTCTCGTGCGCGATCATGAGGTGGAGGTCGATGAAACTTCGGGTTTGATCAGCCTGCTCGGCGGCAAATGGACGACCTACCGTCTGATGGCCAAAGACACGATCGACGAGGTCGACAAAATCCTGGGCGACGCTCACGCGTGTAAAACAGCTGATTACATATTGGCTGGCGGCGAAAATTACAAAGCGGGAAGCTGGCAGGATATTCAGGGGCAGTATGCGTTGCCCGAAGACATTTCGCGACATCTCGTGCGCAAGTATGGTTCACGCGCCCACCTGGTAGCGTCGCTCGCGCGGGAAGATGCGCAACTGAAAGAAAGGCTCAGCCCGGAATATCCCTATATCCGTGCCGAAGTGGTGTATACGGTTCGAAATGAAATGGTTGTCACACCGCGCGACTTCCTGGCACGCCGTATCCGCCTGGAAATTACCAATTGGGATGAAACCTTAAACTCCTTGCCCGTTGTTGTCGATTTAATGGCACGCGAGCTGAACTGGACAGAGGAGGAAAAAGCAGGGTACGCTGGTGCGTACGCCACTGAGATCGGGAAGTTTATCTCCGATGCCCGATAGCCGCAAATCGTTTGCCGCAAATCGTTTGCCGCAAATCGTTTGCCGCAACCACCCAGGACTTAACTTTAAGAATGTATATTACCGATTCAGCCTGCATATCGCCCCAGCGCACGTTTGACAATGCTTTTTTCGAAGGCGATATTAAGGTGCATGAAGGCGACAGGTACATTGCCGTTGAACCTGTCTACGGTCAACTCATTCCCGCGGGCCTGCTCCGTAGAATGGGTAAGGCCGTAAGAATGGGAGTAGGAGCCGGCCTCCCGCTCATTCAGCATGCACAGGTTGAAGGAATTGTCCTCGGCACTGCGAACGGTGGTCTCGAAGATTGTCTGAAATTCCTGAACCAGATCGTCGACTATGACGAGGGCACGCTTACTCCAACCAACTTTGTACAAAGTACGCCGAATGCCGTAGCAGGTAACCTCGCATTGATGAGCAAAACAACCGGCTACAACACGACGCATGTACACAAAGGCCTTGCGTTTGAAGCCGCATTGCTGGATACCATGCTGCTGTTGGAAGAAAAGCGTGGTAATACGTTCCTAATAGGCAGTATTGAAGAGATTTCAGACTATAACCATCATATCGACCTGCTGGCGGGCTCTTTCAAAACCGGCCATTTCACGTCAGAAAACTTGCTTACGCTCGATTCCCCTGGCTCAGCCAATGGTGAGGGCGCAGCGATGTTCCTGGTTAATGCGGAACGTTCGGAAGCCAGCCTGGCGCAGATAAAAGACGTATTTCAAAGCAATAACCTCACCGAAAAGGAACTTGCCCCGATAGTAAGTGCCTTTTTGCAACGCAACAACTTGCAGCCGGCGGATATCGATGCGGTAATCCTGGGAATCAGCGGCGACAACCGCTCCGATCACTGGTATTTCAATCTTCAAAAAGCATTGTTCGAAGAAAGTAATTGCTACACCTACAAAAATATGGTGGGCGATTATCCTACGGGCTCCGCCTTCGCGACATGGATGGGCGTGCAGGCGATCGCGGGCAAGTATGTACCCGACGCATGTGTGTGGGCGCAAAAAAATACCCGCACTCCGAAGCATATCCTGATTTACAATCATTACAAAGCTTCGCAGCACGGGTTTATATTACTCGGTTCCTGATAAGCGTCAGGAGCCTGCCTCTTCGGCTTTTTCTTTCATTTTAATCACCTTTGCGAGTGTGGGCAGGATGGTGTCGTGCTTTTTTACAAACGGGTTGGTCTGGTCCCAGACGTAGCCCGCAAGTACCGAACAAATTTGCCGCTTAATGTCTTCGTCGATGTGTTTTGCAAATACAATGGTCTGAAAATCGCCGGTATACCAGCCGCTCACATAGCTGCGGAATACGTCGATACCTTTCTGAATCACGTCTTCATAGTCCTTCTTCCAGTCGACGGCCTCGCCTTGCAAATGCTTGTGCGTCATTTTTGCGGAAAGCAGGCCGGAGGCGGTTGCAAATGTCACGCCGGAAGAGAAAATCGGGTCCAGGAACTCGGTACTGTTGCCCGAAAGCACAAAACCTTCCCCCGCCATTTTCGTCACGCCGATCGAATAACCTAAAATCGCCCGCGGCTCGAATTTAAACTGAGAATCGGCGAAGCGGCCGTTAAGGTCCTCGAAATTGCGGACAAATTCTTTATATTTCTCACCATCGTTTTCAGCCAACCCTTCGATTTTTTCCCTGTCGCCCACAATGCCGACGGACGTCGAGCCATCCGAGAACGGAATCGCCCAGATCCACGACTTGTTGTTGTCGAACGAATGCACAAATATGTTGTTGCTTGCCGTTTCAGTACGGTTCTTATCTTCCAAATGCGAGAATACAGCGCCCCGGGGGGTAAATGATGAAGGTTTGCTCAAATCAAAAAGCCTTGGCAACACACGCCCGTAACCGCTCGAATCGATGATGAATTTAGCCTCGATGCGGTGCTGGTTGCCTTCGGCATCCTTATAGTCTACGACCTGTTTTTCAGGGCCGCATTGTACCGCGATAACCTCGCATTCGAAGTTTACATCCACACCCTTAGCGCGCGTTGCCTCGGCTAGCCTGTTGTCAAAATCGGCCCGTTTTACCTGCCAGGTCCAGGTCCAGCCTTTGGTAAACTGGTCTTCAAAGAGGAACTCGCAGCGTTTTTCGCCACGCATAAAAGCCGCTCCCGTTTTTTTCTGGAAATTTAATGGCTCAATGGCTTCGCGCAGGCCGGCTTCTGTGAGATGCTCCATACAGCACGGCAGGAGGCTTTCTCCGATTTGAAACCGGGGGAATTTTTCTTTTTCCAGGATCGTGACGTCGTAACCCTGGTTTTTCAGGTAAGAAGCCGCGACAGTTCCGGCAGGGCCGGCGCCGATCACCAGCACATCGACAGTTTGCATATTCAGGCGTTTTTTACTTTTTGAATGAGTTTTTCTTTATCTACAAATGAGAAGCATGTTACAAATGCGCTGACGGTCACCCCTAAAATTCCGTGCAGGGACACATTCTGGCCGGTCAAATGCAGGTTAGGAATTTTGGTGCGGGTGTTGATTCGCGTCTTCATCGGCGAGGTGGAGTCTTTGATAATCCCGTACATGGTTCCGTTTCCATTGCCGATATAGTCCCGGAATGTGAGCGGCGAAGCGCTGTGTACCGCTTTTATTTTGGCCGAAATGCCCGGGAAAACGGTTTCCAGCCTTGCAATCACCTTGGCTTCCTTGTCTTTTTTGAACTGCGCGTATTCCGCGTCGCGCTTACCGGGTTCGGCTACGGTGCTGCACGTTCCAGCCCATTCAGCCGTTTCGGAGGCATCCATATAGCACATGATCGACATCGAATCGGCATATTCCCCTTTTTTTGAAATGTACGGCGTGCAAATGAAGTAGGTTTGCGGCCAGGTGGTTTTGTCGTACTCGATACCCTCCCAAACATCGTCGCTGTGGTGCTGATATATGTTGTAATTAAGGTATTTAAAGCTGTTTTCCTGGAATGAAATATGTACCAGGAAAGTGGAAATGCTGTTTTCCAGGGCCTGTACGCGGTTTTTATAAACACCCAAAAAGCGCTCCTGGCCGAAAATGTCGATCGTAACGGCCGGGTGGACGTTGGAAATAAATTCCTTACCGCGGAAAGTTTCGCCGTTTTCGCAGACTACCTCGGTGATGCGTCCCTTTTCGTCATAATTGGCTGCTGTCACCTTTTTGTGTTTTAAAATCTCCCCGCCATGCTGTCGTAACGCCCGGCTGAACTGAATGGCGATCTGCGAACCGCCGTCCACGAACTTGTAGGCACCCGTCAGGTAGCTTTTCACGATCAGCGCGTGTACGTAGAACGGTGTTTTTTGTTTTACACCTGCATATAAAAGGTTGTTGCCCGCCAGCACATTTTGCAGCCTGACGTTGTCCGTAAGCGATGCAATATAGTCGTGTGCATTGAGGCTCAATATGTTTTCGTCCGCCAGATAGCTTTCACCGGATGTTTCAAGGTTATAAAGCGGGAATTTAGAACAAACTTCGACCACCTTTTCGCAATAGGCCCGGATAGCCTTCTTTTCATCGGGGAAATAGGAGACCATTTTTCGTTCAAAAGCATCCAGCCCCTGAGCATAGGCGTACTCGCAGCCGTCGTCGAAGCGGATAAGGTCGAACTGATCTTCGTCGAGACGTTTCAGTTTCAGCTTGTCGAGAATCCCGAAATATTTGAAGAACTGATAAAGGTTTTCGCCCTCGTCCAGGCTGCCCACATAATGGACGCCCGTGTCGAAAATGCTTTTGTCACGGCTGTAAACCTGCAAATGCCCGCCGATCTGGTGGTTTTTTTCCAGCACTACCACACTGTAACCTTCCATCGCAAGAATGTTGGCACAAGCCAGACCACCGAGTCCGCTTCCAACAATCACAAAATCGTATTCCTTTTGCACGGCGGAAGTTTGCATTTAAATAGTTAATGGAGAAATGCTAGTTAGTAATCGGCGTAGTAAGTGCTGGCGGCATGCAAGGTTTGCGCAGCACAAAAAGAACATTGGACGTATTTGCCGAGTGCTCCTTCATTTCATAACCAAAACCATACCGATCCGAGAAGTCGCGGATGTCCTGGGATGAAAAGAAATGGAACTCATCGGTTTTCCGGTTGAATGCGAACAGGCCTGTCGATAATGCTTCTGTTTTTTGGGTATTCTGGTGTTTGGCGGTCAGGTCGGTAATGCCGTCGCGGATAAAAAGCAACCCGCCCGGCGCGAGGGCCGCGGCGCACCGATCGAGCAAAATAAGCTGTTTTTCCCTGGATAAATAATGTAGGACGTCATTTAAAAAGATCACGTCTTGTGTGCCAAGGTCCGCCGCCATAATATCCTGGGCTACAAACCGCACATTACCGGTTTTGTTATAGCTGTTTTCTGCGATTTCAATCTTTTCTTCGTCGTAATCGATGCCGGTGATCAGCCTCTCTTCATTTTTGTAATACAGGAAAAACGAAAGGTAACCATACCCGCAACCGATGTCGAGAATACGTTTCCGATCGCCGATCAGCTGATTGTAGTAGGTGAAGTTCTTGCTTTCTAATCGCCATTTTATTTTAAAATACCATTCCAGGACGGGCCCTTTGAACACATAATTGGTGAAGATCTTGTGTTTCAAATAAGTGGTGTCCTCCATTTCATATTTGAAGGCGGCGAATTCCTGTTTGAAGAATGCAGCGATTTGCTTCGTTTTGTCGCGCAGCGTCGCGCCCCATTGCGCATCTGCGTACGTAATGCGCGGGAGGACGCGCACGTTGAGCGCGCCCGGGCGTATGAGGAAGTCGTTTTTGGGCAGCACATCGTGTGCACCGTGAAGCAATATGGACTGAATGTCGAGGTTTAGTTGCTCGGCGAGGTAGAATGCCCCTTTGTGGAACCGCGCGATGGTACCGTCCTCCGACCGTGTGCCTTCCGGAAAAATGAGGATGGAATAACCCTCGGCCACCAATGCCCTCACTTTCTCAATATTTTCCTCCGGGCCGTCTTCGCTGTACACATAACCCGCATAACGAATTATAGGACCGAAAAACGGTGATTTGTACACCCAGCCTTTAACCATTAACACGATTTTCGGGTGGAGCATAATCCCTAGGAGTATGTCAAGGAACGAGGTATGGTTGGCGATAAAGATCACCGGCTTGTTCATATCAAGGTTTTCGCGGCCGGAGATATTCTTCTTCACGTGCGGGCCTGAGTAGATCACCGTTTTGGCATAAAAAGAAAGCGAGTTGTTGATCGCCGCCTTCTTTTTCTTCTTCGACATCGGTAGCAAAAGAATGGTTACCAATTTGGAATGCAAAAACAGGCAGCCCGAAAGGAAATAGGTAAAGCTCGAAAGACTGATCAGAAAAGGTAACATCGTGACCGGCGCTTTCTTTTTGGCAATGCGTTTTTGTACAAAAAAATCGAAGAGGACCGGCTGAAATACGAACGATATGAACAGGATACAGACAATCCCCAGCACGCTGATGAGCGAAATCGAATGGATGGCCGGGTGTTTGGCAAAAATCAATACACCGGTACCTATTAATGTCGTCGTCGCTGATAATGCAATAGCGGCCTGGTAGGAGCGGAGCGTGTCCTTGCCGGATTTGTATTTACTCAAAAGGCCGTCGGTAACGAAAATGCTGAAATCGTCGCCCAGGCCGAATATGAATGTGGTAACGATCACATTCACGAAGTTGAATTTAATGCCAAGAATGGCCGCAATGCCCAGGATCCAGATCCAGCTGATCACCATCGGCAGGAATGATAGCAATGTGAGCTCGATGCGCCCGTAAACGATCAGTAATGTGAAGAAAACGATGGAGGCGGAAATCAATAACAGGTAGTTGAAATCGTCTTTCACCATCGTTAGCAACTCTCCCGCGAGTTCGCCGCGATCGAACAGCTCGACGCCTTGAATGGCCCGCAGTTCTTTCTTAACGTCCGTCAGTTTGGCCTGGTCCACTACCACGGTGGAAATGAAAGTGGTCCCCGAGGATTTGATATCGATCAGGTTATCGACGCCCAACTCGTTGAAAAGCGTATCCAGCGAGACATTGGAAGTGCCCCGCCCGGTGATCCAGCCTTTGAAATCATTGAATGCATAGGCATTGAAACCGTTTTTTGCCGCGGCCTGGTTCAGGACGCGAAAGGTAGAGTCGGTCCGGCCGGGCGTCCAGAATTCCTGCCAGCGGCGCATGCGCTCGCGTTTGAGCTCCTGCGGAATGAGCAGAGAGCCCGAAGAGACAAAGCTGCTGATGCGGCCTTCACTGCGCAATGCGGCTAGTTTTTGATAGGCGTCGTGGTTTACCTGTTCCGCCACGGCACGGCGCGAATCGGAGGCGAAAACGTAGATCCGTTTCTGTTTGCGGGGATTAATGCCCGTAAGTGCTTCTTCACGGCCGCTCAGTTCGGGATCCTGAATGCTGAGGTTTTCAAAACTAGCGTCGAATTCAGTACCGGTCGAAAAGTAGAGGAAAACCACTGTCAGGACCGCGACCCCGGCCAATGTAGCACCACGCCATTTATCGGGAATGGTCGGAATGCGGAACGAGCCGTGTTCCCCGGGGATTTTTTGAATATCGAAACGGGTAGAAGAGAGGATTACCGGTAATGCGGTGAGCGTGAAAAGCGCCGCGCCGAAAAGCGCCAGCGACGCAAATAGTCCGAAATCCTGTAAGACCGTAGAATTGGCGAAATGCAACGCGCTGAAAGCCATTACCGTCGTAAAACTGCCTGTCAGCAGCGGGCCGCTTACTTCCTTGATGGCGACGGGAATGGAATGGGTATGGCGAAGGTGTGTGAAAAAGTGGAATGCGTAATCGAGCAGGATGCCGAAAATCACCGCGCCCGTAGCGAGGGAAATGCCGGAAATCTCCGGTCGGATATAGCCGATAACGCCCAATGCGAACAATGCGCCGAAAATCCCGGGCATCGTAATATAAATAGGTATAAGCAGCTTACGATAATAGGCGATCAGGAGGGCGAGAATGCCCGCCAACGCGAGAAATGACGTGAAATAAGAGTCCTGCTTTACCTGTATTGCGTTCCGCGCCGCGATTTCGAACGTGCCGAAATAGGAGAATTTATTATACCGGTGCTGACGGTTCCATTTGGATTTGAATGCCTCCATGAGCTCGAAAAGCGCCACATTCTTGTCAGAACTGCCTGAATCGAAGCTGGTGGAAGCGAAAATGAGCATGTTTTTACGGTCGGCAGTGAACATAATACCGTCGTCCATTACCATTGCGCTGGAATTGTTGGCGGCATTGAGCTCTTTGAAATACTTTCCGGTAATGCCGAGCGGGTCGTTCAGCACAAATTGTTTCAGGAATGAGCCTCCGGGTGTAAGCAGCTGATTATAGGTAGCTGCCACCGACGCGCGGATCGAGTCGGGTGCGATGCGTGATTGAATGTGCTGATAATAGGATGGTTCGACGAGTACCGGAAAGTGACCGTAAACATATTGGTACACATCTTCCTGGACATTGGGGCGCTCGGCCTGGATATTGCGGACGTAGCCGTTGGTATATCGGCCCAGCGAATCGGTGAAATTTCCGGCCATCTCCCGTGCGGCGTCGGCATCGGTTTCCGGGGACACTTCGATTGAAAACACAATTTGGTTGATGATGTTTTTACTTTCCACCAACCGGTTGAACTCCTCGAAGCTTTTGCCTTTCGGCAAGGTCGCGAAAATACTTTCGGTTACTTTTAGCCGCGCAATGCCGGCCAGGAGAATACTGACAATGACGAGCAGGCTAACAAAAAACGCGGATTTGTGACTCGACAGGAATTTGTTTAGCCTTAATAGTAAATCTCCTAGCATTGACAGGGGAAACGTGAATGTGCGACAAATTTAGTGAATTGTATCACTCGGGCAACTTCCGTGCCCGTTGCCGCTTACCGGTTCGTGTTTGCCAAAACGGCGAAAAAAGATTTATTTTACACCATATTTAATTATGCCAGCACTAAATGAATCGTATTTCATTAGCTCAGATCGAGCAGTATGCTTTTGAAAAGAAGGAATTTATCTTAGCCGAAGACGCCCTCCATCAAGTATCCCAATCGTTTGCCTTTTTAACGAATTTCTCCAAAGACAAAATCATATATGGTATCAATACCGGTTTTGGCCCGATGGCGCAATACCGTATTGAAACCGACCAGCTCAATAATCTGCAATACAACCTGATCCGCAGCCATTCGAGCGGGGTAGGGAAGCCGCTGAACGAGATATATGCGCGCAGCGTGATGCTCGCGCGCCTGAATTCTTTTTTGCAGGCAAATTCAGGCGTTAGTACGGCGGTTATCAAGCAGCTGGTCACATTTTTGAATAATGGTGTTGTGCCCGAAATTTTCGAACACGGCAGTGTGGGCGCAAGCGGCGACCTGGTTCAGCTTTCGCATTTAGGTTTAAACCTGATTGGCGAAGGGCATGTGTACGACAATGGCGTGCGCCGCAAAACCGCCGAGGTGCTGGCCGAAAAAGGAATTAAACCGCTCAAAATGGAGCTCCGCGACGGCCTCGGGCTAATCAACGGCACCTCCTGTATGACCGGGATGGCGGCCATCAATCTTATTTATGCAAAAAGGTTGGTGCAATGGGCTATTACCGCTTCATCGATGATCAATGAGGCTATTGAATCGTTTGATGACTCTTTCTCGAAGCAGCTCAATGCCGTAAAACACCACAAAGGTCAGCAGGTGGTAGCGCAGCATATGCGCGATTTCGTGGCAGGCAGCGGGCTCATCCGCAGCCGCGAAGAGCTGTTCCGCGATGATACAGCCATGCTGAAAACCGAATTTGAAAGAAAAATACAGGAATACTATTCGATCCGCTGCGTGCCGCAAATCCTCGGCCCGGTGCTGGATACGATCCAATATGCGCAGGAAGTGGTTGAAAATGAGTTGAATTCAACCAACGATAATCCCATCGTGCGGCCGGAAGACAATAACGTTTTCCACGGCGGCAACTTCCACGGCGATTATATTTCGCTGGAAATGGATAAGGTAAAACTGGTGCTTACAAAGCTGACAATGCTGATGGAACGCCAGCTCAACTTTTTGATGAACAGTAAGTTGAACGGTAAATTCCCGCCATTCCTCAATGCAGGGACCTGGGGGTTAAACTTCGGTTTCCAGGGCGTACAGTTTACCGCTACTTCCACAACAGCAGAAAGCCAGGCATTGTCTACGTCCGTTTATGTTCACAGCATTCCGAACAATAACGACAACCAGGATATCGTAAGCATGGGTACTAATTCGGCGGTAATCGCGAAGCAGGTGCTTGAAAACTCGTTCCAGGTAATGGCGATCCACGTGATGGCGATCTGCCAGGCGATCGATCTGCTGCATCCCGAGGAGAAGGAAAAACTTTCACCAAATGCGAAATCGGTTTACGGACAGATTCGCCGGCACGCGCAATTTGTAACGGACGACGTCCCGCAATCGGAGAGCATTGCTGCTGTTTTTGAATACATTAAAGAAACCCCATTTCACTTATGAATTGCGCATTGGTAACCGGTGCATCCCGGGGACTTGGCAGGGCCATCGCGGTCCAGCTGGCCAAGGACCACGGTTTATATATATTGATTAATTATGCGTCCAATCAGGCCGCCGCGGAAGAGACACTGGCTGAGATCCAGGCGAACGGCGGTGCCGGCGAGCTTCTGCATTTCAATGTGCAGCACAAGGCGGAAGTGGATGCGGCGTTGAACAGCTGGCGGGAAAAGAACGAAGACAAGTTCATCGGTGTTTTAGTGAACAATGCCGGCATTACCCGCGACGGGCTGTTTATGTGGATGCCGGAAAAAGATTGGGACGATGTTTTGGATATCTCGACCAAAGGCCTTTATAACGTAACCCAGAACGCGATCCAGCAAATGCTGCGTAAACGTGCAGGCCGCATTGTGAACATCGCTTCGGTGTCGGGCATGAAAGGCGTAGCCGGGCAGGTTAATTATTCGGCTGCCAAAGGTGCCATCATTGCTGCTACGAAATCGTTGGCCCAGGAGGTTGCCAAGCGGAAAATCACCGTGAATGCCGTGGCGCCGGGTTTTATCACGAGCGACATGACGAAAGATCTCAATGAGGACGAGCTGAAACAAATGATACCGATGAACCGTTTTGGCAAAGCAGAGGAAGTGGCGCACCTAGTGAGTTTCCTGGTTTCCGACAAGGCCGCTTACATTACGGGCGAGGTAATTAATATCAACGGAGGAATTTATTCATAGTCCATGAGCCAAAGGGTTGTTATCACTGGTATCGGCATTTATTCCTGCCTGGGCAAAAACCTGGGTGAGGTTACGCAGTCGTTGTATGCCGGTAAAAGTGGTATCGTGTTCGATCAGGTCCGGAAAGACTTTGGTTTCCGCTCTGCGCTCACCGGCATGGTGCAGGAGCCCGACCTGAAAAACTATCTCTCGCGCCGTCAGCGCGTAGGTATGCACCAGCCCGCGTTGTATGCGTATATGGCTACGCACGAAGCGCTCGCATTGTCGGGCCTCGACATCGATTTCCTCGAAACGACGGAAACCGGCATTATTTACGGCAACGACAGCACTGCGGCATCGGTGGTCGAGGCAGTAGACAAAGTCCGTGAAAAGCATGATACGACGCTGATCGGCAGCGGTGCCATTTTTCAGAACATGAACAGCACCGTGAACATGAACCTTTCGACGATTTTCAAGCTGAAAGGAATCAATTTTACACTGAGCGCAGCTTGCGCATCGGGTTCGCATTCGATCGGAATGGGTTACCTGATGATCAGCCAGGGCTTGCAGGAGCGCGTAATATGCGGGGGAGCGCAGGAGATCAATTCATCGGCTATGGCCAGTTTTGATGGATTGGGTACATTCTCGGTCCGCGAATCGGAGCCTGAGAAAGCATCCCGCCCCTTCGACCGCGACCGCGACGGGCTGATCCCGAGCGGTGGTGCGGCCACGGTGATTCTCGAATCCTACGAGGCTGCCGTAAAACGCGGTGCGCCCATATTAGCCGAACTCATCGGTTACGGCTTCTCTTCCAATGGCGACCATATTTCCAATCCGAGTATCGACGGCCAGACGCGTTCGCTTCAAATGGCGTTGAAACAGGCAGGTATTACCACCGGCGAGGTCGACTACATCAACGCACACGCCACATCCACGCCTGTCGGTGACGGCAGTGAAGCGCGGGCGATTTACGAGGTATTCGGCGGCGATGTGCCCGTAAGTTCCACCAAGTCGATGACCGGCCATGAATGCTGGATGGCGGGGGCGAGCGAGATCGTTTATTCCCTGCTCATGATGCAGAACTCGTTCATAGCGCCCAATATCAACTTCGAAAACCCGGACGAGGATTCTGCCAAAATCAATATCATTCCCGAAACCAGGGAGCAACAAATCAACTGTTTTCTTTCCAATTCGTTCGGCTTCGGCGGGACCAATTCAACGCTGATCGTGAAGAAGATCTGACCGCGGGTAAGTAGCATTCAGGCTTCCAACAGGGTCTCCAATGAGTCTCCGACTGGGTCACATTACTACTACAACTTCGTGAACGGCGGTGCGCCGCCATGCGAAATTTTGTATTTTTGTTAACCTCCAATATTCCATCCGTCAACCGAAATGATTTCCAATGGAATTTATTGTGTAAAGGGTGACTTTTATTTGAAAATTTGGGAATATTTTTAAACTATCAGGAAGAATAAACTAATTTTGCAGCTATGTATGCTAACGATGTTAAAATGAGTTGGGAAGAAGTTATTGAAGAGACCAGAGATTTTTTATCTGAGGAATTTGAGGTGGACCGGGATTTGATTCTTCCTGAAAACAGTTTGAAAGACACGCTGGATCTGGACAGTCTCGACTACGTAGACCTGGTTGTGCTCATCGACGAAAACCTCAATATCAAGCTCACTGGTGAAGATTTCAAAGAGATTGTGACGTTCGGTGATTTCTATCAGCTTGTCCGCAAGAAACTCGCATTGTAAGAATGAGCCGTTGGGACGGTAAGACCAAAGGATCGTTAACGGGTTACAAAATTTTCCTGTTTTTTATCAATACCCTGGGGCTGGGGTTTGCCTACGGGCTCCTGCGGGCGGTTACTTATTACTATTATCTGTTTGCAGCAAAGCCCAGGAGGGCCTTGCTGGATTTTTACCAGAATACCCTTCATATTACATCTTCCGATGCCAGAAAAATGGCACGCCGGAATTTCTATATTTTCGGGCAAACGCTCGTCGACCGGGCCGCGTTCCTGCTGGGGAAGGACCGGGAATTCTCCCACATTTTTGAAAACGAACAATACCTGATCGACATCCGCAACGCAGGAAAAGGTGGCATTTTGCTCAGCGCGCATGTAGGCAACTGGGAAACCGCCGGTAACCTGCTGAAAGGCCGCATTACCCCGACGATCAACATCGTCATGCTGGATGCCGAGGTGGAAAACATCAAAAAATACATGGACTTGTCCACCGGTGGCTCGCGGTTCAGGGTAATTGCGATCAAGGACGATCTTTCACACATCATATCGATCCGCAACGCGTTGGTCAACAACGAATTCGTTGCCATTCATGCAGACCGTTACCTGGAAGGCGCCAAATACGTCGAGATGGACTTCCTGGGACGCAAAGCCAAATTTCCTTACGGTCCCTTCGTAATTGCTTCCAAGTTCAATGCGCCGGTTACGTTCGTCTTCGCGGCCAAGGATGGCAAGTTCAGCTACCATTTAAGTGCAACGAAGCCCATTGAGGAGAAAATGAAACCGGAGGAAATCGCGCGCCTGTACGTGGACGAGCTGGAACGGAAAGTGAAGGCATTCCCGGAGCAATGGTTTAATTATTTTAATTTCTTTCAATAATGCTTGTCGCCAAAGAGGCTATCACCGACTATATCCCGCACCGCGCCCCATTTGTGATGGTCGGTAACCTGGTTAGCGCTACGCGTGAGCGGTTCGAGTCGGATTTTGAAATCGCAGGCGACAATGTGTTGGTTCGCGATGGATTTTTTCAGGAAACAGGGCTGATCGAGCATATGGCTCAGACTTGCGCGGCGTCGTTCGGCTACCTTGACAAGGAAGAGGGGAGAGCACCAAAAATCGGTTTTATCGGCGCCGTCAGCAAAGTGCTTGTGACTGAGTTACCTCCCGTTGGTGCGACCATCCACACCGTTGTAACACCCTTGCACCAGTTGGGAAATATTTACCTTGTGAAGGGCGAAAGTTCATTGGATGGCCGTATATTGCTGGGATGTGAACTAAAAATCGTAGTAAGCGAGTAACCCCTAATGACTGATTGCATGATTTCTTCCGAGATAGATATAGATATCCGATTCAGCGAAACCGATGCCATGGGCGTGGTTTGGCACGGCAACTATCTGAAATTTTTTGAAGACGGCAGGGAGGCTTTTGGGAGAAAATACGGACTGGAATATTTGCAAATTCACGAAAAGGGATTTGTGACGCCGATCGTCAAATCGGAGATCGATCATAAAGCGCCTGTTTATTACGGACAGGCCATCAAAGTCATTACCAGGTATATCCCTGCCAAATCGGCCAAGATCCAGTTTGAATACGAGGTGATCAACCTCACCACCGGGCAGCTTTGCGCTACGGGCAAAACGATGCAGGTATTCCTCGACCGCGAGTCACGCGAGCTGGAACTGATTTCGCCGGATTTTTACAAGGAATGGAAAGCGCAGTACGACCTATGATTTACATTGGTGCCGAGGTCATCGTGAGCCCGCTGGGCGACAATGCGGAGGATAACTGGCAGGCGCTTGTTGAAAACCGCAGTGGTATTGCGCTGGTACCCTCGGCAGGATTCAATCAGGAAGATATTCATTTAGCCAAAATAGCGGGACTGAATGGTCCGTTGCGCTTTCAGCAACTGGTAATCAAAGTATTATCTGCGCTTGAAGCGCGAATAGATGCTTCCATCTTAACTTCCGACCGCACAATCGTATTGATCAGCTCCACCAAAGGCGCGCTGGACGACAACCTGCACGATCAGTTCAGCGAAACCTGCATTGCGGTAATGCAGCAGTTCGGCCTGGCGCATTTACCGATGGTGATTTCCAATGCGTGTATTTCGGGCGTACTAACCTTGAATGTGGCCGGGAAAATGATTGAAGCCGATCAGTATGAGCATGTTATCGTGATCGGCTGCGACGTGGCCTCCGATTTCGTGTTGTATGGTTTCCAATCTCTTTTTGCCGTAAGCGACAAGCCTTGCGCACCGTTCGACGCGGCGCGGAAGGGCATTACATTAGGAGAAGGTTGTGGAGCTGCATTGGTTTCAGCCGCAAAATCGGCTTTCAAAAATGCGCCATTGCAGCTGCTCACAGGCACGAGCGCGAACGACGCGAACCATATTTCCGGGCCGTCACGCACAGGCGAGGGGCTGGTAAGAAGCATATTGAAGACGTTGAGATATAATGACGTGCTGGGAGACGAAATCGATTTCATTTCAGCTCATGGAACGGGAACCATATTTAATGACGAAATGGAGTCCATAGCATTCAGTAGTCTGAATCTTTCGCATATTCCACTAAATAGTCTGAAAGGTTATTATGGGCATACACTCGGAGCCGCGGGTGTGATCGAAACGGCCGTTTGCATGCAAATGATGCGGAATAGTATGCTAATCAAAAGTGCGGGCTACCGCGATGCGGGCACGTCCCAACCTTTGAATATCATTCTAGAAAACGAACCGAAAAAACTGCGGACGATCCTCAAAACGGCCTCGGGCTTCGGCGGGGGTAATGCTTCATTGATGATCAGGGATTTATGAAAATGATTACGGCATATTGCAACCTGCGGGCCGACGAATGCCTTGTGAACGGCGAAGTGGTCGCGCGGCGCGATGCAGGTTCGGAAGATTCCTGGTTCAAGCAGATTTACCGGCAGCTGGACCTGGGATATCCCAAGTTTTACAAAATGGATGTGCTGTCACAGGCGGGTTACCTGGCCATGGAGCTCATCAAAAAGGCTAATCCGGATATTACAGCCGCCTATGCGGATGATGAGATCGCGCTCGTGTTCGCGAATGCATCGTCCAGCGCGGAGACGGACCGCCGCTTTATGCAAAGCTACGAAACCGGCGGATCGCCGAGCCCGTCACTTTTCGTATATACATTGCCCAACATCGTACTGGGGGAAATCGCCATTGCGAACAAATGGTATGGTGAAAATATGTTTGCGGTTTTGCCTAAATTCGCCCCCGGTTTTTACCTGAATTACAGCGAAATACTACTAGCCTCGGACAGCTGTGCGCTGCTTGGCGGATGGCTCGAAGTGACGGCCGGCAGCACGGATGTATTCCTTTTTATGGTGGAAGAGAGGGAGAATGGAACGGAATTTAACAACGGAAACCTCCTTCACCTGTCGCAAACCGGTTTGGTTGCGGCATATTAATAGACGCTCAATTAATCAGCAGTATGGATAGTTTAAAAGAAGACCTTAAAAAACAGATTATCGAACAGCTCAACCTGGAAGATTTAACGGTGGCGGACATCGCGGACGACGCGCTGCTTTTCAACGACCAGGGCCTCGGCCTGGATTCGATCGACGCGCTCGAACTGATCGTGTTACTTGAAAAATACCACGGTATCCAGCTCACCAACCCGGAAGAGGGTAAGGAAGCCTTCAAGTCGATCGACACAATGGCGGCGTACATCAATAAAAGAAAGGCAGCTTAACCATCACATCGAATGGGCGTTTGCATTACCGGTATCGGCGTCGTGTCGGCCATTGGCATGTCGGTGGAGGAGAACCTGAATGCCTTGTGCGAGGGCAGGACGGGCATCGGGCCACTGCGCTATTTGCAGGGGACGAAGGCTTCGTTGGCCGGAGAAGTGAAGGCGTCCAACGACGACCTGCGCAAGGCATTGAATGTGGGAACGGAATATGTTTCGCGGACTTCCCTGCTTGGTTTGCAGGCCGCGCGCGAAGCATGGGGTGATAACAAGCGCTCCGGCGTAATCCGTACCGGTATTATCTCGGCAACGTCCGTGGGGGGGATGGACCGCAGTGAAGTTTTTTACAAAGATTATTTAGCTCAAAACAACCCCGACTACAAGTTGCTGACCACGCACGACAGCGGCAGTACTACCGAACGCATTGCGAAGGAGCTGGGTATCACGGGTTATATCAATACACTTTCGACGGCCTGTTCATCGGGCGTCAATGCAATAATGCTGGGTGCGCGACTGATCCTGCAAGGTACACTCGACCGCGTGCTCGTGGGTGGTTCCGATGCATTGAGCGGCTTTACCATCGATGGTTTCCGGTCGCTGATGATCTACGACGACCAGTGGTGCCGCCCATTCGATGAATCGCGGGCTGGGTTAAACCTGGGCGAGGGTGCAGGTTTTCTATTGTTGGAAGGAGAAAAGAGCCTAGAATTGACAGGCAACACACCCATTTGCAACGTAAGCGGCTGGGCGAATGCAGCCGACGCATACCATCAAACGGCGTCGTCGCCGGATGGCAAGGGTGCCACGCTGGCAATCGAAAACGCGATCCGGCGTGCAGGAATAGGGCTGAACCAAATCTCGTATGTGAATGCGCACGGTACCGGCACAAAGAACAACGACCATTCGGAATCGGTGGCTTTGCAAAATGTTTTCGGCGACCGCATTCCGCCATTCAGTTCTACCAAGGCATTTACAGGCCACACACTGGCGGCCGCGGGGGCGATCGAGGCGGTATTTTCGGTGTTGGCCATCCAAAATAACCTGATTTTCCCAAACCTTAATTACAATATGCCAATCGTGGGAACAGGCCTTGTACCGGCAACCCAGCTGGGTACGGACCTGGAAGTGAACGCAGTACTTTCCAATTCATTTGGTTTCGGAGGGAATAACTCATCATTGGTTTTGACGAAATATGAATAAACCGGCATTGTACCTATCGGCGTCGTCTACGATTTCGCACCAGCCTACCTTCGGCAATCCGGGCTTTTCCGCTGCGCTAGGGCCAGTTGAAACCTCTTCCGTATTGATCAGTCCTGATTATAAGGCGTATATCGACGCCGGGCTGCTGCGCCGGATGAGCAAGATCCTTCGGATGTCGGTCGCTTGTGCCAAAGATTGCATTGCCCGGGCCGGTATCGAACAGCCGGATGCGATCGTCGTAGGAACTGGTTTGGGCTGTTTGCAGGACACCGAAAAATTCCTGAATACGTCACTCACAGTGGAAGGACTCCTTCCGCCGACTTCGTTTATCCAGTCGACGCACAATACGATGGCCGGGCAGATCTCGCTGAGCATCGGTAACCACGGCTATAATATGACGCACACGCAGAATACGCTTTCATTCGAACACGCATTGTTCGATGCCTCCATGCTCCTGCGCGAGGGCGACCGCCACGTGCTTGTGGGCGCGGCGGATGAGCATATTGATATGCTGGAAGATATAGCGGCTCGGCTGGAATTTAAAGCAGCGGCTCCGCTTACCTCTGGCGCATCGTTTTTTGTACTTTCCAGCGAAAACGGGGGCAATGCGAATGCTGAACTGACCGACATTTATACCGTCGGCGGAACGGAAAACAGGCAGGAAGAAATCGACGCATTTCTGGATCGGAATGGATTACAGGCTGGTGATATCGATCTGGCCTTGTATGCGGGCGCTCCCGTACAGGGCGCGGTACGTAATTTGGATTACCTGTCGCTTATTGGCGTTTATCCAACGGCTTCTGCATTTGCATTACATTATGCGGTGGATGTGCTTGGCGCAAATCGGGATGTCAGGAATGTGTTGATTTGTAATGCATTAAGAAAAAGCAATCTCGGATTAACCCTTCTGAAAGCAGTTGAAGCATAATCTTCTCATATTTTTCTGCATTACCGCGGCGGCGCTCAGCTCCATCATCTTTTGGGAGACGGATTACCTGTGGTTGGTACTGGCGGGTATCGCATTGCTTTTTATGGGCGTGACGGCTTACGGCTCGGCCCAGATCCAGGCCAATTATTTTGTTAAATCGATTAATAAGGGGCGCTCGAAAGCAGTTGCGCTCACATTTGACGACGGGCCCGACCCGGATTCCACACCGCGCATTCTTGATATATTGCTTGAAAACGACTTGAAGGCAACCTTTTTCGTGATCGGAAAAAAGGCTGTCAACCATCCCGACCTGTTGCGCCGGATCGTGGACGAAGGCCATACTATCGGAAACCATTCGTACAGCCACCATTACCTGATAGCCCTGTTTTCTACCCAAAAGCTTCGTACGGACATTCAGCGGTGTAATGAGGCGATACGCGATATTACCGGCCGCATACCGGTGTTTTTCAGGCCGCCGTTTGGCGTTACTAACCCACGCTATGCCGCGGTATTAAAGGATTTACAAATGCAATCGATCGGTTGGTCGCTCCGGAGCATGGATACGCGTGCGAAGAACAAGTACCAGCTCATTAACACCATTATTTCAAAATTAAAGCCCAAAGACATCGTTCTGCTTCATGACCATCTGCCGCTCACGGCCGAGACATTGCCGGACGTTATCGGGCATTGCCGTGCAATGGGCATCAAAATAGAACCGCTCCCGCGTCTGATCGGAAAGGAGGCCTATGAAACACATTAGAATACTCATGATGGTGGCCGCGCTAATGGCTGCCAACTTTGCACAGGCTCAGTCATTTAAACCGGCGGCTAACCCGGAAAGGGTACTGGCGGAGCTGCGGAAGACGTCGCAGGCTACTACGTCCATTCAGGCATCGTTTACCGAGGAAAAGTACCTTGCCGTGCTGAAAGAGCCGGAAAAGTCGTCGGGCCTGTTCTACTACCAGCAAAAGGACAAAATGCGCTGGGAGCAGCGGACGCCTTTGAAATACATCATCCTGATCAACGGCGATAAATTGCGTATCCAGGAGGGAGGCAAGGAGAAAAATATCGGCCAGGCCGGACGTATGGCGGCGCAGATCAAGGAGCTGATGATTGGGCTCGTGAATGGCGATTTTCAGCAGAATAAGGGGTTTTCATCGGCCGTACTCGAAGACGGAGAATACTACCAGATCGTGCTGACGCCGGTGAACCGCCGTTTGAAAAATATTTATTCCAAAATAACGATGAACTTCGCCAAAAGCTCGCTGCGTTTAAAAGAACTCTCGTTTTTCGAGAAAGGCGGCGATAAAAGCCTCATGAAGTTTCAGCAGGAAAAATTCAACCAGCCGATCTCGGAAAATCTTTTCAAAGATCTTTGATTATCATGCCTCTGAGCAATCTTTATACGATTACAACCCTGGACCAGGCCCCGGGCCAGATTACGGGCACCGTACAGATCGATGCCGCGCATCCCGTATTCGAAGGACACTTTCCCGGCTCGCCCGTGCTTCCCGGTGTTGTTCAATTGGAAATGGTGAAGGCAATCCTGTCAAAAACATTTGGAAAGGAACTGGCATTAAAGGAAATGAGCACCTGCAAATTCCTGGAAGTAATTAACCCGGCCGAAACACCGGAACTGACGATCCATATTCAATACAAGGGCGACGAGTTGCTGGACGTAAATGCCTCAGGGAAAATGGGTGAAAAGACCTGTTTCAAAGTGAGAGCCAGTTTCCGTTCGATCATCTAAACGCAACATTCAAAACTAACAATGACCCTCTCGGATATTCAATGCTGCGTGATCATTCCCACTTACAACAACCGCAACACATTGCGGCGGGTGATCGACGGTGTTTTGCAATATGCGACCGTGCAGGAAATTATCGTTGTGAATGACGGTTCGACTGACGACACGATGGCGATCCTCGCCGGTTATGGCGCGAGAATCCGCGTCTTGGATAATATTGTGAACAAAGGGAAGGGGTTCTCGCTCCGAAAGGCATTTGCCGAGGCGATACGTTTGGGTTTTGAAAATGCTATTACCATTGATTCCGATGGCCAGCATTTGCCTTCCGACATCCCGCTTTTTATCGAAGCTGCGATCCAAAACCCCGGCGCATTGTTCATGGGCTCGCGGAATATGGAGCAGGAGGGCGTGCCGGGAAAGAGCTCGTTCGGGAACAAGTTTTCGAATTTCTGGTTCAAAGTGGAGACGGGTCTTACGTTACCCGACACGCAGACGGGCTTTCGTCTATACCCGCTCGGGCCGCTTAAAAGCATGTCGCTTTTTACGACCAAATTCGAGACAGAGATCGAAGTGATCGTGAAAATGGCCTGGAAAGATGTGCCGATCGTGCCTATCAACATCCAGGTGATCTACGACAAGAACGAGCGTGTGACGCATTTCAGGCCGTTCCGCGATTTCACGCGGATCAGCATCCTCAATACCTGGCTGGTGACGCTCACCCTGGTTTATTACCTCCCGAAGCGGCTGTTTCGCTACATTCAAAAAAAAGGCCTCTGGAAAATCATTCGTGACGAGGCGGTAAAGCCCGACGAGACCAATTTCAGTAAGGCCAAGTCCGTCGGCTTCGGCTTTTTCATGGGAATTGTGCCGATCTGGGGCTTTCAGCTGATGGTAGGCATTCCGTTATCGATCGTTTTCCGGATGAACAAGGTGCTATTCCTTACCGCGGCGCATATCAGCATCCCTCCGGCCATTCCTTTCATCATCTACGCGAGTTACCAATTCGGCGGACTGTTTTACCGCAACGGCGTGCAGATCACCTCCCTTGAAAACCTGACGTTGCAATCCATTCATGTCAACTTTGTACAATATTTTTTGGGTGGCACGCTCCTTGCTGCGGCGGTGGGAGCAGTTGGTTTTATAGTCAGTTTCCTGTTGTTGACATTGCTTCGCCCGAAGCGTTGAAACATCCGCTTGGATGGTCGGATTTCGTCGATTATCCCAAATTAATCATTTTATAATACCAGTAAATCGGAGGTATGCCACCTTGAGAGATGATTCTTGTTATTCCTTGAGAGCCAGTTTGTTATCAAAATATAGCTTTGGAAATGGCTCAAAATCTCTCCGAAAGTTTATAAAATCTATACGAATTGATCAAAAATAAGGGTTTTGCGATTTTGTTATGAGGTGCCTTTATCTATATTTACGAGAATTATAAAACCATTTAACCAAATCGTTGATCATAGCATGAGTAACATTACCTATTTAGTGCCGGCGTTAGGCCTTGTTGGCTTGCTGGTTATGTTCTTCAAAAGAGGCTGGGTTGTCCGGCAGGACGGGGGAAGTCCTGAAATGAAAACCATAGCGGACGCAATTGCAGATGGTGCCCTGGCCTTCCTGAAAGCCGAATGGCGTGTACTCATTGTTTTTGGTTTGATTGTGAGTGTGATACTGGGATATTCAGGTACGCTGGTTGAAAATTCGAGCGCATTGATTGGCGTTTCGTTTCTGATTGGTGCCTTTATTTCTGCATTTGCAGGATATATCGGCATGAATATCGCTACCAAATCGAATGTGCGCACCACGCAGGCGGCGCGTACGAGCCTTACCAAGGCGCTGGAAGTGTCTTTTACAGGTGGTTCAGTGATGGGTATCGGCGTAGCTAGTTTGGCCGTGCTCGGGCTGGGCGGCCTATTCATTATCTTGTATTCCGTTTTTATCGGCGACAGTACGGACGTAAATGGTCTTCCAATGGAGCGCGTGCTGGAAGTCCTTGCAGGTTTCTCGCTGGGTGCGGAATCAATTGCCCTTTTCGCACGGGTGGGCGGCGGTATTTATACCAAGGCAGCCGACGTTGGTGCTGACCTTGTAGGGAAAGTTGAAGCCGGTATCCCGGAAGACGATCCACGTAACCCTGCCACCATTGCCGACAACGTAGGTGATAACGTCGGTGACGTAGCCGGTATGGGGGCCGACCTTTTTGGTTCTTATGTTGCGACAATTCTTGCTACAATGGTGCTCGGCCGTGAAATTGTGGCACAGGGTACCGATAACTTCGGAGGCATCGCACCGATCCTCCTGCCAATGGTGATTGCGGGCGTAGGGCTTATCTCTTCGATCCTTAGTATGTTCCTGGTGCGCGTCAGCGACGATCATGGAGATGTACAAGCTGCTTTGAACCGCGGTAACTGGGGATCGATCATATTGGTGCTGATTGCGAGTTACCCGCTTACGATGTGGATGTTGCCGGAGGGTAATCTCAATATCCGTGGTGTTGATTTTACCAGGATGGACGTGTTTTGGGCGATCCTGCTCGGTTCTGTCGTAGGTGCGATCATGTCTATGGTTACGGAGTATTATACCGCCATGGGCAAACGTCCGGTTCAATCTATTGTCAATCAGTCATCCACAGGCCATGCTACCAACATTATTGGAGGACTCTCGGTGGGAATGGAGTCCACCGTTATTCCAACACTTGTTTTGGCAGCAGGTATTTTCATTAGTTATGAAGTAGCCGGTTTGTACGGTGTGGCGATTGCCGCGGCGGGTATGATGGCGACTACGGCTATGCAGTTGGCCATCGACGCATTCGGCCCTATTGCTGATAATGCGGGCGGCATTGCGGAAATGGCCCATTTGCCGGAAGAAGTACGTGGCCGTACCGACATTCTGGATGCAGTAGGTAACACTACCGCAGCTACCGGAAAGGGTTTCGCGATCGCTTCCGCTGCATTGACATCCCTTGCGTTGTTCGCGGCATTCTGCGGTGTGGCAGGGATCAACTCTATTGATATTTATAAAGCCAACGTGCTTTCCGGCTTGTTCGTGGGTGCGATGATACCGTTTATCTTCTCGTCACTCGCGATTGCCGCGGTAGGACGTGCAGCCATGAAAATGGTAGAAGAAGTACGCCGCCAGTTCCGCGAGCTGCCTGGCATTATGGAGGGCACTACCAAGCCTGAATACGACAAATGTGTCGCCATCTCAACGCAGGCCTCCATTAAAGAAATGATAGCCCCGGGCCTTATCGCATTGCTCGTTCCGGTTATCGTCGGTTTCTTGTTTGGTCCGGAAGTACTCGGCGGGACACTAGCTGGTGTTACCGTTTCCGGCGTTCTGATGGGGATTTTCCAAAACAACGCAGGTGGTGCCTGGGATAATGCTAAAAAATCTTTTGAAAAAGGTGCGGTCATCAACGGCGAGACCTTTTACAAAAAGTCGGAACCGCACAAAGCCGCTGTTACCGGCGACACCGTTGGCGACCCGTTCAAAGATACCTCAGGGCCTTCGATGAACATCCTCATTAAACTGATGTCGATTGTCTCGCTCGTGATCGCCCCGCATATCGGGACCGGCTTACATGAAACGGGAAGCGTAAAGGTTGATGACAAGGTTCAGGTCGTGACAGTTGCTAATGCACCGACCGATGACAATACGGAAGCCGCAGCGCCGGTGTTGCGTCTCGGGAAGAAAGGGGAATAGCTTTTCATAATAACCTATAACAAAGCCCGGCTCGTCGCCGGGCTTTGTTTTTAGCCCAACTTCTTTTTCAAATACTCTAACGACAACTTGTACGCATCCGCGGCCGCATTGGCGTCGTATTTCGGGTTACTGGGGTTGGCGAATGCGTGGACGGCGTCGTACATTTTGATGGTCACTTTCTTGCCCGCGGCTTTCATGTCTTCTTCGAATTTAGCGACAGTGGCCGGAGGGATACCCTGATCCTGGCTGCCAAATATGCCCAGGACGTCGGTGTTGAGCTTTTTCAGTTTTTCAATGTCGCTTTCAGGACGACCGTAATACATCACACAGCCAACAACCTGGTTGCCTCCTGCGATCGCATTCTGCAATGAAAGCATGCCGCCGAAGCACCAGCCGATACTGGCGATCTTGGCATTGGCGCCTGCATACTGGATGCCGCCCTTGGTAATAGCCGCCAGGCGCTCGGCGGGTGTGCTTTGCACCAGCTTCCCAGCCTCTTCACGGGTGGTCCCGACTTTGCCGTCATACATATCCAATGCGAGCACATTGACGTCGCCCAGGTCTTTATGCAGTTTGGCTGCTTCCTGTTTCACATAATCGTTTAATCCCCACCATTCCTGATATACAAAGAGCCATTTGTCGGACTTTTTCGGGGATTTGAGCAGAAAACCGGATGCCGTTTTGCCATCCGCGGCCGGGAAAGTGACCGTTTCGCCGGCGCCCTGATAAGTGAATGGGAGCGGCGTTTCGTGCAGCATCTGAAAATCAGCATTTGCGGCTAGTTCCGACATCGCATTCGCAGGTGTGTGACAGAGCGGAATGTTAGTTGGAGGAGCGTCCGGAGCGGGCAGGCTCATCTTCAAAAGAAAGATGGTTACCAGGAAAAAAATAGCTTTCATAAGTACAGATCAGAAGTGAACAGTTAGGATTGTGATATTAAATATATACAAAATACGGGTGAACGGTAACACCGGTTGCGCAGGCCGTTTTATTGCAGATTAATGAAAATATTGTACTTATTAAAATACAGGAACTTAATGTGCTTGCATACCCGTTAACTTTGCATTGAGTGAATGTAAGTCCATGAGCCGTAAGCAATACTTCTTTATTATCCTGATCCTCGGATCGCTGGCGACCGTCAGTCCTTTCTCCATTGACATGTACCTGCCGGGTTTTCCTCGGATCGCGTCGGATCTGAAAACCACTATCGACAAAGTACAACTTTCGCTGACCAGCTATCTGATTGGTATCTGTATCGGACAGGTACTCTACGGCCCGCTGCTCGACCGCTTTGGTCGCAAGAAACCGTTGTATGTGGGTCTGATACTCTATGTAATCGCGTCGTTTGGCTGTGCCATGACGTCGTCTGTGGATGCGTTGATCGCCATGCGGTTTTTCCAGGCAATGGGCGGTTGCGTGGGGTTGGTAGCGTCGCAAGCGCTCGTAAGCGATCTTTTCCCGGCCGATAAGCGTGCGGAAGTGTTTTCGCTCATTACGTTGGTCATTGCCGTCTCGCCGATGATCGCTCCTACGGTGGGTGGTTACGTGACGGCCTCCATAGCCTGGTACTGGATTTTTGTGATTCTGGCCGGCATTGTCAGCCTTATTATTCTGGCTATCTATTTCTTCCTGCCGACAGGCCGGAGCGCCGATACTACCGTTTCGCTTCGTCCCGAGGCGGTATTGGGTGGATACGTTACAGTGATTTCGCAGCCCCAGTTCCTGATTTACACACTGGCTGGCGGTTTGGCAACAGCCGCGCCATTTGCCTACATTTCGGGCTCTTCGGATGTGTTTATGAACATTTATAAAGTTTCCGAACAGCAATATGGCTGGATTTTCGCGTTCCTGGCTGTTGCCATGATCGGTTCTACCCAACTGAACCACTTCCTGCTAAAAAAATACACCAGTGAACAAATCATTCGCGTCACGCTCATTTACCAGAGCATCGTCGGTCTGTTCCTGATTGTCGGCGTGTACAACAACTGGTTCGGGCTTTTTTCGCTTATCGGGACGATGTTCGTCTTTCTCACCGGCCAGGGTCTTACCGGGCCCAACGCCTCTGCGCTTTCGCTGGCGCCTTTCCGCAAGCATACAGGTAGCGCTTCTGCGCTCATGGGTAGCTGGCGTATGGGTGCGGGAGCCGTTATCTCCGCTATTGTGAGCTTCCTGCATAACAACACCGCCATGCCGATGGTAGGCATGATGGCTTTCTGTGCTTTCGGCGGCCTGGTTATTCTTCAGGCAGGCAATGTGGTGGTACGTCACCGTGCTGCCCGGCGCGATGTGGAGGATGAGGTTTCGGTGCTTCTCTAAGGCAATGCCTTAATGGCGTTGAAAAGCATATCCATGAATGCGTCGCGGTCGATATCGTAAGCTACTGTGGCATTCGGCTCCTTTTGGAGCGTATTGTAGAAATCCACGACTGTTGCGCCGCGTGTAAGCTCGCCCTTTGTTTCCACATCCACATAGCAGGATTTCGTGGTAAAAATTCCCGGATTCATCAGCCAGGCAATTGCACATGGATCGTGTAATGCGGCCCCACCATTCAGTTCCACGCGGTTTTCCCGGTAGAAGTTGGAATAGAAATCCATCAGGTCCGCGGCTGCTTTGCCGCTCTCGTTGCCTAACGCCCTTAATAGGCTGATATCTTTTGCGAACACGAGCGCTTTGTGCGTGACGTCGAGCCCGCACATTGTGATCGGGACGCCGGACCTGAAAACGATCGCGGCGGCCTCCGGATCGGCGTAGATATTGAATTCGGCGAGGGGTGTCATATTGCCGCGGAAAATCCCGCCACCCATCAGCGAAATCCGCTGGATTTTACTTTTCAAATGGGGATAGGCCAGCAGAAAGGTCGCAATGTTCGTCAACGGGCCGGTAGGGACGATGTTAACCGGATTTTCAGAGGCGGAAAGGACCGAGGCAATGCCCTCTACCGCGCTGATAGGTTGTGCCTGCATAGCGGGCACGGGCAGCGTAGGGCCGTTAAGGCCAGTATCGCCATGGACGGAATCCGAGACTGCAAGCTTGTGAAAAAGCGGTTTCTCGGCGCCTGAGTACACGGGAATGTCCGTCGCGCCTATGAGGGTCAGCACCGTTAATGCATTCTGTAAAGTTTTCGCCTGGGTTTGGTTACCGGCGGATACCGTCACGGCCCGGATATTGAACCGGCCGCTGCCGTGGGCGAGCATGAGCATCAATGCATCGTCACTGCCGGGGTCACAATCTATAATTACCGGTATTTTATCCATCGTATCAATGAGAAGCTAATTCATGTTGGTAAGGAGCGGAGCTTTGCGCGCCCAAGCGCGTAACGGAAATTGCGGCTGCCAGGCAAGCGAAGCGGCTGGCGTCTTCAAGGGTTTCGCCATGATCGAGGGCTTTCAGCAATGCCCCGTTAAATACATCCCCGGCGGCTGTCGAGTCCACTGCTTCCACCACAGGAGCGGGGATAATTCCAGTGAAATCTTCGCTGGCCAGGTAAATGCCCTTGCTGCCGAGGGTAATAATGACATGCTGGACACCCTGCTCAAAAAAGTACGCCGCCGCCTTTTGAAGCGACTCTTCGTCATCTATCGGAATGCCGGTAATGAGCTCGGTTTCGATTTCGTTGGGGGTGATCAGGTAAAGGCCGCTGAGCAATTCGGGGCCGAGCCGCATGGCGGGTGCAGGGTTAAGGATGGCCCGGATTTGTTTTTCCGCACATTTCGCTAATGTCCACCGGACTGTTCCGGCCGGAATTTCCAGTTGAAGCAGGGCTAGCTTCACATCTTCAAATGCATCATCGGGGATATCGGCCGGATGCAGGTCCATGTTGGCTCCCGAAGCCACTACAATCTCATTCTGTCCCTGTGTATCGACTGTTATAAGTGCAACGCCCGAGGCGAGGGTTGGCGATTCGGACATGAAACGGGTATCGATTCCTTCCTTTGACAAACCGTCACGAGCCTGTTTTCCGAAAACATCGTCGCCCGTTTTGGCCACAAAGCGTACATCCGCGCCAAGCCTGGCAGCTGCCACGGCCTGGTTGGCCCCTTTACCGCCCGGGTTCATCAGAAATGTGCCTCCCAGCACCGTTTCGCCCGGTTTAGGGAAATATTCCGTTTTGACCACCATGTCGGTGTTGGAGCTACCAACAATCAGCACTTTCTGCTTCATTTCTGTTTCGCGATTGATTTTTTGTCGGCAAGAATTCTGACGCCGTGCTGTCCGCGCAAATTAATGTGCCCACACCTGTATTCATAGGGCGGAATCAAATAAAAGCGCCCGAATATTTCCGGCGCTCTACTTTTTGTTTATTTTTCCATGCTCAAAACACGATCATTCATGAAAAAACTGGTTTATTACGCATTCGCCGCGACGCTCCTGCTCATTCAGGCCTGTCAGAAAAAATCAGAAAAAGCAGAAGGTACTATGCCGCCGATTAGTGAAGTATTTGCCCGGTATTATGAAGAAAGACTTCCGCTTTATCCGCTGGAAGCGACGATGAACGGGGATAACCGTTTCAACGATAAGATGTCCGACGACCTCTCCCAGGCCGGAAAATCACAGATGACCGCCTTTTACAGGAAGTACCAGGACGAACTTGCCAAATACGACCGCGGGAAGCTCACGGACGAGGAAAAGGTAAGCTGGGACCTCATTGAATGGGAATGCAGCATTAATTTGGAAGGTTTGAAATATCCGGTAGAACTGATGCCGATCAATCAGATCTTCTCGACGCACCTGATGATCGGGCAGATGGCTAGCGGAAGTAGTTTGCAGCCGTTCAAAACCGTGAAGGATTACGACAACTGGCTGAAAAGGGTAGATGGCTTCGTGGTTTGGTGCGATACGGCGGTGGTGAATATGCGCAAGGGAATCAAGCTCGGCTATGTTTTGCCTGCACCACTCATCAAAAAGGTGATCCCTCAATTCGCTGACATGGACCACGGTCCCGTGAAAGACCATCTTTTTTATACGCCGGTGAAAAATTTCCCCAAAGATTTTTCCGACGAAGACAAAGCGCGGCTTGAAAAGGAATATGCAACGATGGTGGAGTCGAAAATCATTCCGACGTTCCAAAAGATGCATACTTTCCTGGAGAAAGAGTACCAGCCCGCAGGTCGTAATACCGATGGTTTCGCGGCGCTTCCAAATGGCAAGGCGCTGTATAATTACTATATCAAGTATTTCACAACGACCGAGCTGACTTCCGATGAGATCCATGAGATCGGATTGAAAGAAGTGGCCCGCATTTCTTCGGAAATGGAGAAAGTGAAAGCGCAGGTAGGCTATAAGGGCGACCTGAAATCCTTTTTCAATGCAGTGAGAACCAACAAGAAGCTGATGCCCTTCACCAAAGCCGGACAAGTGATCGCGCATTTCAATGAAATCCACGAGCGGATGAAGCCGAACCTTACCAAGCTTTTCGAATTGACGCCTAAAACGCCATTCGAAGTGCGGCGTACCGAGGCGTTCAGGGAAGCTTCTGCGTCTGCCGAGTATAATCCGGGGCTTCCCGACGGCTCACGACCAGGCATATTTTACGTGCCGGTGCCGGATGCGACCGAATACAATATCGTTTCGGACGAAAGTCTTTTCCTTCATGAGGCCATTCCGGGCCACCATTACCAGATTTCGTTGCAACAGGAGAATACCGCGTTGCCAGAGTTCCGGAAGAATTTGTGGTATAGTGCCTATGGCGAAGGCTGGGCATTGTACACCGAGTCACTGGGCAAGGAGCTGGGCCTTTATACCGACCCTTACCAGTATTTCGGCATGCTAAGCGCTGAAATGCATCGCGCTATCCGCCTCGTGGTGGACACCGGCCTGCATTCGAAGGGTTGGACGCGCAACCAGGCTATTCAATATTCACTGGATCATGAAGCGGAGTCGGAGGAAAGCATCACCGCAGAAGTGGAACGTTATATGGCAGGTGCCGGGCAGGCATTGTCCTACAAAATTGGCCAGCTGAAAATCCGCGAATTGCGCTCGAAGGCTGAAAAGGAAATGGGTACGAAGTTTGATATCCGTGCATTTCACAAGCTGGTGCTCGAGTCGGGTTGCGTGCCGCTCAAACTGCTGGAAGAAAAAGCAAACGCCTGGATCAAAGCAGGTAGATAATGATAAACCGTCACCCTGAGCGAAGTGTGATTTTGCTCTTCGAATAAAACGTCACTTTTTCCCTTTTCGAACAACCACATTTGACACCCGCGATTCTTCGAGTACGTCGGGATTGTGCGAACATACAAATAGCCCTACCAGCACCTTGGTCCCGAAATTGGGCATTTCGTGGGTGCCGATCAGTTGAAGGGGCTTGCCCTTTGCTGCCCCGCGCATCGTGTAGGTATTGCCTTCGCGCCTTACCTCGATCGTTTGAATAGCCTTCTCTTTGCTGAAAATCTCGTCTTCCGGATCGCGCATTTTATCTCCTTTCTTCACCCGCCATTGCAGCACGGTGAGCCCGTCGCCGTGAATGACGCCGCTCAGGTGCGAGGCATTGTCATCGGTCGATTCCCTCACCATCCATCCCACTTTCCGGTGCGCATCGTGGCCTTTTCCGACAAATTCAAAATCTGCGGAGACTGTAAAATCCCCTTCCATTTCACGGAACAAATACTGGAACTCGTCGCGCTCAAACCATATGTTATAACCGCCACCTTTCATCGTGTAAGTTTTTGTGGAGGGGTCGTAAGCCGAATAGCCCGCCAATTTTGGGCTACCGATGTCCTTTCCTGCTTCAAAAAGGCCGATTGTGGGCGGTACGAAGCTTGCCAACACAATAGTTGTCAGTAGAATAGCTAAAAAAAATCTTTGCTGCATAGGGGTAATATATGTCTTAGGAGCAGTATAGAACAGGATAGTTGCTAGTTCTTAATTGGCATTATTGCTTCAATAAATGTACATTTTTTTAGTTAAGTATATATACTAACAAAAAAGTGTGGATGATGAACCTGAACCCAAGATGATCTATTTAAGGAATAACATTTTGCTGCTGACCGGAGCAGTTGTAGCCGCTTTGGGCTTCCAGTCGTGCGATAACAAGCCGGGAGGCGCTGCCGGGGAGAAATTGCCGGAGCAGGTGAGCTATAATTTCGATATCAGGCCCATTCTTTCCGACAAATGCCTCGCCTGCCACGGTCCCGATGCGAACAAACGGGAAGCAGGCTTGCGCCTCGACGACCCCGTAAGTGCTTTCGCAGCATTGAAGGACAATCCCAAAGCGCATGCCCTGGTGGCAGGCAAACCCGACCATTCGGCGGTTTACCTGCGCATTACCACCGAGGATACGACCCTCCGGATGCCGCCGCCCGCGTCCAATCTCAAACTATCTCAACGGGAAATTGACCTGATCGGTAAGTGGATCAAACAAGGGGCGAAATATGAAAAGCATTGGGCATTTGTGGCGCCCAAAAAGCCAAAGTTGCCTGAGGTTGATCATAAGGATTGGGCCAAAAACGAAATAGACTATTTCATTCTCGAAAAGCAGGAGCAAAAAGGCCTCGAACCTAGTGCAGAGGCCGACAAGGAACGATTGCTGAAACGCCTGAGCCTCGATCTGAACGGATTGCCGCCGAGCCTGCAACTGATGGACGAGTTCCTGGCCGACAACAGCCCGAATGCCTACGAGAAAGTGGTCGACAAGCTGCTCGCTAACCCTACTTACGGGGAAAAAATGGCGATCCACTGGCTTGACCTCGCCCGCTACGCCGACTCGCACGGCTACCAGGACGACGGCTACCGTACGCAATGGCCCTGGCGCGACTGGGTGATCCACGCCTTTAACAAAAACATGCATTATAATGATTTTGTAACGTGGCAACTCGCCGGCGACCTGCTCCCAAACTCCACGAAGGAGCAGCTGCTGGCGACGGGCTTTAACCGGAACCACAAGATTACCGAAGAAGGTGGGGTCATACCGGAAGAATACCGCATTATGTACGTTACAGATCGCAACGACCTCTTTGGTAAGGGTTTGCTGGGTGTTACGCTCGAATGCGCACATTGCCACGACCATAAGTATGATCCGTTCTCTCAAAAGGAATACTACCAGATGTTTGCATTCTTCAACAATGTGAACGAAGTGGGCATCGAATCAGTGATTGGCGGGCCGGAGACTTATGCCAAGAAACCATTGATGGAGATCAGCAACGACGAAGTCAAGAATATCCTGACGTTCATTAACAAGCCTGATACCAACCGGCTGATCGTGTCGGTGATGGGTGATCTGGACACACTGCGCAAAACCCACGTACTCAAACGCGGTGCCTATGACGCACCCGGTGAAGAAGTGCAGGCCGGTACACCGACGGCCATTTTGCCATTCGATAAGAAATACCCTAAAAACAGGCTGGGGCTCTCGCAATGGCTGTTCGACAAACGCAATCCGCTGACGGCACGGGTGTATGTCAACATTTTGTGGCAAGAGTTCTTCGGCAAAGGCATTGTGAAAACCTCTGGCGATTTCGGAATGCAAGGCGAGCTGCCGACCCATCCCGCTCTGCTCGACTGGCTGGCAGTGGATTTCATGGAGCATAATTGGGATGTTAAACGGTTTGTCAAAAAAATGGTGATGTCGGCTACTTACCGCCAATCGGCAGTGGTAACGAAAGAAGCCCTCGCGCACGACCCCGATAATGTGTACCTAGCGCGCGGGGCGCGCTACCGTATCCACGCGGAGTTTGTGAAAGACCTCGTACTCGCGAGCAGCGGGCTGCTCAACCGCTCCATCGGAGGGCCGAGTGTGAAGCCCTACCAGCCTTCGGGCTTGTGGGAAGGCGCTACTTCTGGGCGTGGACTGCTGTCGGTCTATAACCAGGACCATGGGGCGAGCCTTTACCGCCGCGGCATGTACACGCTCATTAAACGAACAGTTCCACCGCCTACCATGGCCATTTTCGACGCCAGCAACCGCGATTTGTGCGAGGTGAGGCGCCTGAAAACCAATACCCCCTTGCAGGCGCTGGTAATGATGAACGACCCTACGGTGCTGGAAGCATCGCGGGTGCTGGCTGCCAAGCTGTTGCAGGAAAAAACCAGCACCGGTGAGAAGATCACGAAGGCATTCAGGCAGATCGTTTGCCGCACGCCGAGCCAGAAAGAACTGGAAGTCCTGACCGGCTATTATGAGAAGGAATTGAAGGAAATTCAACTCCAAAAGGCTGAAAAGATGGTCTCGGTAGGCGAGTATCCGCTCACCAAAAACATCGACAAAAAGGCGCTGGCATCGCTTATGCGCGTCATTTCGACGATTTACAATCTGGAAGAAACCATCACGAAATCATAAACCAAAGCCGGCATTAACGGCGACGGACGACAATGGAAAAGGAAATCATTGAACACGGATTTAGTTTCAACAGAAGGCGTTTTCTGTCTACCATGAGCCTGGGGATCGGAAGCGTCGCGCTGGGCTCGCTGCTCATGCCCGACCTGTTGAAAGGGGGAGGATTGGAAGAGGAAGGCCTTGCACCGGGTATCCCGCATTTTGCGCCCAAGGCGAAGCGGGTGATTTATTTATTTCAAAACGGTGCACCTTCGCAGCAGGAGCTTTTTGATTACAAACCGAAGCTTCGCGAAATGTTTGGGCAAGAAATCCCGCCTTCCGTGCGGGGGACACAGCGGCTTACGGGCATGACGGCCAATCAGGCATCGTTTCCGCTCGTGGGGTCGTTCGTAGATTTCAAACAATATGGCCAGTCGCGGGCGTGGGTGAGTAACCTCATGCCCTATACTTCCAAAATCGTGGATGACCTGTGTTTTGTCCGCTCGATGTATACCGAGGCGATCAACCACGATCCCGCTTTGACATTCCTTCAAACCGGCTCGCAACAGGGTAACCGGCCGAGTATGGGCTCCTGGCTGAGCTACGGGCTTGGTAATGAGAATAAAAACCTGCCGAATTTTACGGTTTTGCTGTCACGCGGTGTGGGTAACGGACAGGGAGTGTATTCCAAATTGTGGTCCAACGGCTTCCTCGACTCTGTGCATCAGGGCGTGCAGTTCAGTAAAGGCGAAGATCCGGTGCTTTACCTGCGCGACCCCGACGGAATGGATCGGAAAGAGCGTCGCGATATGCTCGACAAGCTTTCCGAACTGAATGATCTGTCGTACCAAGAATTCGGCGATCCGGAGATTGCCGCCAAGATCAAGCAGTATGAAATGGCCTACCGTATGCAAACAGCGGTGCCGGAGGTGATGGATTTGTCCAAAGAATCGGATGATATTATCAAACTGTACGGCCCCGAATGCCTCGTTCCGGGTACGTACGCGGCCAACTGCCTGCTTGCGCGCAAGCTATCCGAAAACGGCGTGCGGTTTGTACAGCTTTATCACCAGGGCTGGGACCAGCACGGTAATCTGCCATTTGAAATAACCAAACAGGCAATGGACGTCGATCAGGCTTCTGCGGCATTGGTAACCGATTTGAAACAGAGAGGATTACTGGATGAAACGCTCGTGATCTGGGGCGGAGAGTTTGGGCGCACCAGCTACACGCAGGGCAAGCTTACCCCCGAAAACTATGGACGCGACCACCATCCGCGTTGCTTCACGGTATGGATGGCCGGCGGCGGCATCAAACCCGGAATGGTGTATGGCGAAACCGACGAACTTGGCTACAACATTGCCAAAGACCCGGTGCATGTGCACGATTTTCAGGCTACGATACTGCATCAACTCGGGTTGAACCACGAGAAGCTTATATTCAAGCACCTCGGCCGCCGTTACCGGCTCACCGACGTTTCGGGCAAGGTGGTACGGGACATTATCAGCTGATTTTTTGAGAGTTGTTATCATTGATCAATTTTTTGGTGGAATTTTAAATGCATTTGAGACTCAGGGTTTTCGCGGAACAGTTATTAGTTGCTTCCAATATTTTCATACTGTTTTTACTGCTCTTCGAAAGCAAACTCGTCATTCCGGCGTGGCTGCAAACTATCGGCCGGATGCACCCGCTTATCCTGCACTTCCCGATCGTGATCCTGCTGCTGGCGATGCTGCTGGAATTCTTCCGTTTCAAACCGGAATACGCTGAAAATGCATTTTACCGCAACTTTTTACAGGGCCTGTTGCTCATAGGAACGCTCTTTGCGGCTGTGACGGTGATAATGGGCCTGTTTCTATCCCGCGAGGAAGGCTACGAGGGCGCTACGCTGAATTACCACAAATGGACGGGCGCGGGCATCTTCTTTTTTGCATCCATTATCTACTGGGTGAGGAATGCCGGATGGTACAAGTCAGTTACGGCCAAGGCCGGCGCCCTGCTGACGGTGGTGGCGCTGGTATTGACCGGGCATTTCGGCGCCGCGCTTACACATGGCAGCAATTTCATTTGGGAGCCAATTTCCAGTAAAAGAGAAGTCGCGGAAGTTCCTTTGGATCAGGCCATGGTGTATGCCCATGTGATCCGGCCCATTCTTGAACAAAAATGTACAAGCTGTCATAATCCCGACAAACTGAAAGGCGAGCTCATCCTGACAGACCCCAAGTCGATCATGAAAGGGGGGAAATCAGGCAAGCTGATCGTTCCAGGTAACCCCCAAATGAGCCTGCTTCTGCAAAGGGTGCATTTGCCCATGGAAGAAAAAAAGCACATGCCGCCGTCGGGAAAAACACAGCTTACCTTGCAGGAGATCTCGTTGCTTACATTATGGGTGAAGCAAAAAGCGGATTTTAATAAAAAACTGACCGATTTGCCCGTATCCGACTCGCTCCGGGTGATGGCTGCGGCATTCCTTCAACCGCACAGCCAGCAAGAAGCATACGATTTTCCTGCTGCCGACGAAGATAAAGTCAAATCTCTGAATACCGACTACCGCACGATCCTGCCCCTGGCGCGTGAATCGCCGGCGCTGGCAGTGAATATTTACAATGCTTCGGCCTATCATGTGAAGCAATTGGACGAACTGGCAGATATCCATAAACAGGTTATTTCATTGAATTTAAACAAAATGCCTGTCAAAGACGCCGATGTGAAAAGCATTGCGAAGTTTGAAAACCTCCGCAAGCTCGATCTCAACTTTACGGACGTCAGCGCGGCGGGTTTAAAAGAATTGGCAGGTTTGAAATATCTGCAAAACCTCACATTGTCCGGTACAAAACTGAATCTGAACGATTTGAAAGGGCTGTTACCTCAATTGAAGAGTGTCAAGACCGTGGCCGTTTGGGATACGAAGCTATCTGCCGCAGATGTGCTGCAATTGCAACAGGCGAACAAGGGCATGACTATCATCGGAGGTTTCAAAGACGATGGCAAAAACCCACTCAAACTCAATCCTCCGCAAATGCGGAATGCGTCGCCGATTTTTGCGCAGACATTGGTTGTCGATATTCAGCATCCGATCAAAGGGGTGGATGTGCGTTTCAGCATGGACGGCTCCGAGCCCGACAGTATCAGGTCGCCATTGCTCGATCACAAAACGGTAATCAACAGCAATACCACCATCCGTGCCAAAGCCTACAAAAATGGCTGGTATGGCAGCGACATGATCGTTTTCGATTACTACAAAAGTGCCTACCAACCCGACAGCGGCACATTGCTCGCTCCACTGAACCGCGTGCACCAGGCCGAAGGCGTGAAGACATTCTTTGATCATAAACTGGGGGTTATCGGAGCCAACAATCCCGCCTGGGCCAACAACTGGGCGGGGGTTAGGGACAACGACATGGCTTTCGTCTCGGAATTTAAGAAGCCGGTGACGCTGTCGTCGCTGGGCGTGCGCTACATGGTGGAAGAAGATACCGGCATTTTTCCTCCCGAGCTGGTCGAAATATGGGGTGGTACCACGCGCGACAATATGAAGCTGCTCACGAAGTTCAAGGCACCGATGCCTGTGAAAGGGGAGAGGCCATCATTACAGAGTGTGGCGGGGTCGTTCAAACCGCAGCAGGTTTCTTACATTAAAATCATAGCCAAACCACTCAGCAAAATACCCGTGTGGCACCGTAACAAAGACAAACGTGCCTTGCTGCTCGTGGATGAAATGTTCCTGAATTAATTACGCTTTGCCGAGCCTGCGCCACATTTCCGCGCAGGCGCGCGCATTGTGGTAGGGGCATTTCCAAAAGTTGATTTTGTCGCCTTTCACGGGCGTACCATCCTCTTTCACGGTGCCAAACCATTCGCCCCTTTCGTGGTCGACGAACTCGTTGACGATGTAATCCCAGCTTTTTTCGGCTTTTGTTTTAAACTGAGCATCTTTCGTGAGCTGGTAGGCATTATAAAAACCCACGAGCTGCTCGGCAGCAACCCACCAGCTGCGGTCTGTTTGGGTATGTTTTGTTTCGGGGTCGTATTCATAGTTTAATGCACCATCCGGCCCGAGGCCTTTGGAAGCCGCGATCGCCATCGCAATAGACTTCTTTTTCATGCGGGCGATCAGCTTCTTGTCGTGCAATATTTCCGCCGTTTCGAAGAGCAGCCAGGATGCTTCTATGTCATGCCCGAACGAAACGATATGGTCTTTCGCTTTCCATTTTTCATCGAAAAACAGCTGCATGGTTTCGGTTTTCGGGTTGACGATGTGCGTGATGATGGCATCGAGCATTCCGGCAGTCTGTTTTTTGAGCTTTGCATCCGGCCACACGCTGTACAGGTTCGTATAGGCTTCCACCAAATGCAAGTGCGTGTTCATGCTTTTGTTCCACGGGCTTTTGCTGAGAATGTAATCATCCGTAGGTGACCAGTCTCGGGCAAATGCCTCGCGGTAACCGCCGTTGACGGGGTCGAAAGCATGTTTTTCAATCACCTCAAAAAGCGACTGCGCCTTTTCTAATGCAGGTTTAAAATGCGTCACACGATAATATTCCGCCAGCCCGTACATCGCGAATGCATTACCGTAGATCTGCTTTTTTGTTTCCAATGGCGAGCCATCCGCATTCACGGACCAATACACGCCGCCATGTTCGGAATCGATGAAGTTTTTAACCAGCTGCTGATACGCGCGGTCCGCCAGCGTCAGGTATTTCGCCTCCTTCAACAACCGGTGTGCGAGCGAGAACGTCCATAAAAGCCGCCCAGTGAGTACAACCGAACGGGGCGAGTCTTTCACCGGCTGATTTTCATAGCTTACCCGCCCGTAAAATCCACCCTTTTCAGGATCAGGCCCATATTTTCCCCAATAATCAAGGATAGCTATAAACTCTTTCTTAAATGCTTCGGGCGTGAATGCGGCCATGGTTCTGGTCTTTTTTGTAAAAAAAGCAACCGGGCGTAACTTCATACTTGCTGTGAGATTTCCTATTAAAATTCTGTCGGTAGCTTTTTCTTTTCGAGTGATGGCCATTAAAAAAGCCTAATGCACAATGCATCAGGCTTTTTGCTTAGGATTTAACGGCGCGTCAATCGCCCTGGTTTTCTTCCTGGCTCTCGTGGTTGTCGCCGCCGAGGCTGTAATAATTGTTTTCTTCATCTTCACGACCGATCGCCTCATCGTCGTCGTCGTATTCCGAGCCCGGGACGTCGAGATCTTCGCCGGTCAGGTCGTCTTCAAACGACTTTTCATTCCAGTCATCCGAATCTATCTCCAGTTCGCGCTTGATGCGGGAAGTATCTTCGGGGTCGATATCCGGATCGATCAGGCCCTGGCGGAAAATGTCTTCTTCCGCGGGATAATTGCCGGGAAGGTCTTCATCATATAGTTCATCGTCTTGATCGTTTGGGCCCATAGTTGTAATGGTTAAGTGTACTGAATCAGATAGTCGGTTTTCTGTTTTCCGGGTATTGGTTAAAAAAGCATTCCCGGACGCTTTTATCTAAAATAAATGTTTTCACCCAATTTTTCGATTGCATGCAAAGAAAATTAATCCGGTCAACCGGCGCCCTGGTCGTGCTGGCAGCAGCCGCCACCGCGCTGTTCGGTTACCGCAACCAGCCCCCCTTTAAATCCCCCCTCTACACGCCCGTTGACGCAAAAGAACTGAAATTGCCGGCAGGCTTTTCGGCTACCGTGCTTGCTACCGATCTCGGCGCCACCCGGCATATGGTGGTGGGTAAAAATGGCGACATGTATGTAAAGCTTTCCAAACTCAAAGATGGTAAGGGTATCTATCTGCTGCGCGACACGAATGGCGACGGCGCCATCGATGAGCAGAAACTTTTCGGGGAGTATCCCGGCACGGGCATCGCGATCAAGGATGGCTTTCTGTACAGTTCTTCCAACAAAGGCGTTTTCAGGTATAAACTGAATGCGAAAGACGAAATCATCGATTTCGACAAACCCGAAAATATCATTAGCGGGCTTACCGACCACGGTAGGGACAATGCAAAGCCCCTTGCGCTGGATAACAAAGGGAATATCTACGTGACGGTAGGTTCATACAACGACAACTGCCGTGCGACGGGCTCAGCCAAGGGGATGTCGCCTTGCACCATCCTCGATTCGGCAGGCGGGATCTGGCGTTTCAAGGCGGGCCAGCTGAACCAGCAGTTCTCCGACGGCACGCGTTTCGCCACGGGCGTGAAAAATGCGGTGGGCATCGATTGGGATAACAAAACCAATGCGTTATATGCTACCACGCACGGCCGCGGCAAATTCGACGACATGTATCCGCAATATTATACGCCCAAGAATAGCGCCGAGCTTCCTGCCGAAACGCTTTATCGCCTCAAAGAGGGCGACGATGCGGGCTGGCCGTACATTTATTACGATCATTTTCAGAACAAAAAAATGCTTGCACCCGAATATGGCGGCGATGGCAAGAAGACAGGCGGAGAAAAAGCAATCGATCCGTTGGTAGCTTTTCCGGCGCATTTAGGGCCCAATGCATTGATGTTCTATACGGGCAATATGTTCCCGGCACGTTACCGGAATGGCGCGTTCATCGCTTTCCATAGCCAATCATCTGAATTGAAAAAGGGCTATCTGGTAGCGTTCGTGCCGTTTGTGAATGGGAAACCGGGTAAATGGGAGATTTTCGCCGATAATTTCGCAGGTACCGATCTCGCTAAACCGACCGGTCCCATTCAGCACCGCCCGTGCGGTCTCGCGCAGGGGCCCGACGGTGCGCTTTACGTGACCGACGACCTGAACGGCACTATTTTTAAAATTGCCTATAAAAAGAAATAGCCTGAGGATTGAATAAAAGAGGTCGAATTAAATGTGATTAACGGAATGTGTTTTCACTCTTTTGATTCGACCTCTTTATATTTATAAGCAGCGTAACAATTACACCTTCGGCAATGTGGCGAAGGCTCTCACCGGAAATGTGCCTACGCCTTTGAACTTCGGCGGTACCGCACTAAACAAATAGCCGGACGCAGGCAGTTTTTCCAGATTACATAGATGCTCGACGATCAGAATTTCGGCGCCCAGCAGAATGGTGTGCACCGGGCGGCTGTTACCACGGGTGTCGTCGATGTTGTGGCTGTCGATCCCCACCAGTTTCACGCCGCAATCGCGCAGATATCCGGCCGCCTCACCCGTTAGAAATGGATGGTTTTCGAAATAGGCCTCGGTATTCCAGTTTTTCGACCAATCGGTGCGAACTATGACGGCTTTGTTTCGGATTTCGAGATCTTTGAAGAAATCAACACCCACCTCCAAAGCCCCCGTTGCGTCGATCGTGACCGCGTCGAGGTTTGCAAATGATTCCAATTGGACCTCCGAAAGGTCTTTCCCATGCCCGTACCGGTGAAACGGACAGTCAATATAGGTGCCTGTGTTACTGACCATTTCGATTTTGCCGATCTGGAATTCGGTACCTTCTTCGTATCGGCCTCTGGAATCTTCACGGCTGAGAAAATCACAAATTAACGGCGCTGGAAGGCCTTTGTAGGTGATCAGGCCATCAAAAATGGTATGGCTCAAATCCACCAGAAGTTCCGGCGATGGCTGATCAACCGGCTGGCGTTTATGTTTTTCCTGAATGTAAAACTTGTTGAGGATCTTAACCTGTCCGACCATTAGCAGTCGGAGGTCTGCGATGATGTAATCGGCCAGTTCTTCATCGGTGATCGTTTCGCCGGTAATGTCGAGCCGGAAATCCTGCCCCTGAATGCCTCCGCCGTTTGTAAATTCAATATCAAAATCAAAAACTACCCTGTGATCCATAGGTTATTGTCATGTATTTCAAAAATTGGTGTCCGCCTTGTCCAGTTCCGTTTCCTTGATCCAGATGTTGCGGTAATACACATCGTGGCCTTCCGACTGCAATTTCAGTCCGCCGGGTGTGTCGGTAATTCCTTTCCCGCCGTCGTTTCCACCATCGATACCCGAGTTTTTACCACCCCAAACCTGACTGATCTTCTGGTTGGTATGCACTTTCTTGCCATTGAAATACAGCGTTACCATTGGCTGCTCCACGAGTTTCCCGTCCTTGAACCGCGCTGCGCGGAAAAGAATATCATATGAATTCCATTTGCCGATGCCATTATAGGCATAATACGGCGATTTGGATTCATTGATCACCGCTGCCATTCCGTGCGAGGTAGTATCGCCGTCGAGCACCTGGATCTCGTACCGGTTTTGGAGGTAAACACCGCTGTTTCCCCCCGGTTTGGTGATCAGGAACTCCACATGCGCGCGAAAATCCTTAAACTGTTTTTTCGTAACAATATCCGCTGAGCCGTACAACCCGCCCGCCGACGCCGGATCGTTGCAGTTGATCACGGTACCTTTATCGACGGGGTCATTCACGACCGTCCATTTGATCGGCGGCTTGGCCGCAAACCGCGGGCCCTCCCAGTAGATCCATTTTTCGTCAAGCATTTTGCGGCTGCCGTCGAGATACACTTCTGCGCCTTTGGGGGCTTTTACTCCTACACCCACCTGTGCGTGCGCGAGGCCCGTGCATGCGATGGCGAGCGCCTGGCCGAGGAAAATGCTTTTCAGCTTCGAGAAATTTCGGTTCATATTGTTGTTTTTTATACCTGGATATAAGGGTTGGAAATTATTATTTACTCACCACCGTGTTATAACTTCTCTTCAAAGAGTTTCAAAATACGCTTGTACTCGTCCGTCCACGACGATGCTTCCACAAATCCATGGTCCTCCATGGGGTAGGAGGCCAGCTCCCAATTGTTTTTACCCAGCTCGATAAGCCGCTGCGCCAGGCGGACAACATCCTGATAATGCACATTTACATCCACCATTCCGTGGCAGATCAGCAGATTGTTTTTCAAGCCGGCTGCGTGGTAAATGGGTGAGCTTTTACGGTAGGCGAGACTATCGGCCTGTGGTTCGTTGAGGATATTGGCCGTGTACGACTGGTTATAGGCGGCCCAGTCGGTAACAGGGCGCAGTGCGGCGCCGGCTGTAAATACGTCCGGTGTCGTGAACAGCGCCATCAATGTGATGAAGCCGCCATAGGAGCCGCCGTAAATGCCGATTTTTTTAGGGTCAACGCCGTAGGTTTTCACGAGCCACTGTGCACCGTCGGTGTGGTCGGTGAGGTCTTTCCCGCCCATGAAGCGGTAAATGCCCGTGCGCCAGTCGCGGCCATAACCCGAGCTGGCTCGGTAATCCATATCGAGCACGGTGTAGCCTTTGTCGGTGAGCAGATTATGGAACATATATTCCCTGAAATACTGGCTCCACCACTTATGGGCATTTTGCAGGTAACCTGCACCATGGACAAATATCACTGCCTTCCCATTCGACTGTTTCGGTTCATAAACCCGAGCATAAATAGGCTGGCCGTCCGTGGCTTTGATCGTCACAACCTTCGCCTCGCGCCAGGGATAGGAAAGGAATTCCGGTGAAACGGAGCGCGTGAGCTGAACCGGTTGCGTATTTTTGACGGACGCATTGTCGAGCAGATAGAGCTCCCAGGGCGCATTGCTTTTGGAAAAGCGGATGGCGATATTTTTCTCGTCGGGCGAGAGCGTCATCTCATGCGCGCCGGGCGTGTGCGTGAGGCGCGTACGCATGCCACCTGTCGCGGGCATGCGGTAGACATGCTGCTCGCCCGGGTGTACTTCGTTGGTAATGAGATAGAAATTCTTTTTATCCTTCGAGAGGACGACGTTTTGTACTTCGAACCGGCCGGAAGTCAATGCTGTTTTCTTGCCGGACGTAATGTTGAATGCGTACAAATGCGAGTACCCTGTCGCCTCACTTTGGAAATAGATCGTCTGGTCGTCGAGCCAGCCTGTTTCCCCGGCGCTCTGCGGGTAGCCGCCCACGCCCGGCCCGCCGATCCACGCTTCGTCGCGCTGGCGGTCGAGGAGCCTCAACGAAAGCGTCGCGGGATCGAAAGACATGATCCAGCGGTCCTTGCTATCCAGTGAACGAATCACAATCACGGCATTTTGCCCGTTATCCGACCAGAATGGGCCGTGAAAAATGACTTTGCGCTCCTTTTTCTTTCCTGCCGAATCTTGTTTAGGATAATCTTTGAGGTAATCGGGTTTGTCGTAAATGCCCGGTATCGTTTCTGTCGCCACTTTTCTCGCGGTATCTTTTCGGACGTCGTATACCCAAAGTTCGCTTTCCGACTCCGGTGCGCCTACTTTTGTACGGGCCGGGATGTCTTCGGTAAAACCGCTTTCCGTCACATAGTTAGGCACAATGGTCGATTTGGCACTTTTGTCCGCTTGGGTAAGCCGGTAAGTAACATAGTGGCCGTCGGGACTGAGCTGCTGGTTTGAAACATTCTTTTCGCCGAGGTAAATCTCCTTCGGCCTGGCAGGTTTGTCTGCGTCGGTTATCTTTTTGCCGTCATCCTTTTTGTTTTTCCTTTCTTTCAGTACCTGAGACATCGAGAGCTGATCCGCTTTCAGGAATTTTTCCTGCTCGCTGGGTTTGCCATCCTGCTTTTTTGTCCCTGTTTTAAAATCGGTAAACTGGCTGATAAGCCCGGAAGCCAATGTAATGCTGAAAAGGTTGTTGCCGCGCTCGAAAATGACAGCGCTTTCGTTCAGGCTAAATGCAGGATTGGTCTCCCTTTCGGTCGTATTCGTGAGTTGCCGGATCGCGAAATCCTTATAGTTCACAATGAAAAGATCGCCATTCTTTTCATAAAGCCGCATGGAATGGGAGCGGTTGTAAATGCCGTTTTTACCGGTCATCCGTCGCCGGTCGGCAGGGGCAACTTTGCTGATCTTTTTGCTTGCCAGTGAATAAGCATAGAGCGAATCGGAAGGGTTTTTATCCGGATTCCAATTGAAATACACCGTTTTGGAATCATCGGCCCAGGTAATATCGCTTGGAGACGTCCCGATCCACGTCTTCGGGTCCCGCATAATTTTCTCGACGGTGAGCGGGGCGAGGGATTGGGCGTGGAGGTTGTTTGCAAAAAAAATGGAGGTAAGAAATGCGAATTTGTAAAGATGCTTCATGTTTTAAGGTTAGGAAATGCAATATAATTAGTTGCCGTGGGCAACCTTTTTGTCCTGGTAGGGGACAGCTTTGATCAGGCGAATATTGTTATACTCTTCAATTACAACCGTATCCTCTGCCGGAATAACACCCCGCTTGATCCAGTTGCTGACAGTTTGCGTATTGGGGATGTTGAACCGTCTGCAATATTCGGCGACTGTGACCCAGTCGTGCAGCTCGTATATCTTACCGTCTTTCGAAAGGTAGTTTTGGGCCGTTGCCAGAGTTTCCCTTGCGGCTTGAAGCAGTTCGTTGAGCTGTTCAGGCCTTGTTTCAGTGATCGTTTTCATACTGGTAGCGCAGCGATCCGAATCCGGACCTCCATTACGTTCATAGTGTGCTTTTTTTGTTCCAATATACAAAAATGTTACGCTTCGTAACGGAATCGGCGAAGAGATTTGATTTCTATTGAACTCGAATATGCTATTTTTGAGCGTATCCTTAATCCGATGACTTCACCACGCTCCCTGATTTTTACAGCCGCCGTACTTTTGGCCTCCCTCGCCTGCACCCGTCCGCAAGGCCCCATCCCTGAAAAAGGTGTTTCATTTGCGCTGAATCAATACCGTAAACAACATATCGATAGCATCCGCTATACGATCGAGCTGGATATTCCGGCTGAGAAAACGGCGAAGATTTCGGGACGGGAGACGATCTCATTTTATATAGATGCGCTCGATTCAGCGCTTGTACTGGATTTCAATGCGGATGCCAGCCATTTGCAGGAAGTGCGTGTGGGGGGTGAAAAAGTGGAGTATCAGTTTATCAATGAGCATATTGTTTTAGATGCAAAGCATTTGAGTAAGGGCAAAAATGAAGTCGGTATCGATTTTGTTGCCGGCGACCAGTCGCTGAACCGGAGCGAGGATTATCTGTACACGCTTTTCGTGCCCGATCGTGCTTCGACGTGTTTCCCGCTCTTCGACCAGCCGAACCTCAAAGCTTCCTATCAACTGACCTTAAAAGCGCCTGCGGACTGGGAAGCGGTTTCGAATGGGAAGCTGAGCGCCAGAACTGTCGAAAAGGGCAGGAGCGTTTACAAGTTTGGTGAGACGAAACCCATCAGCTCCTACCTGTTTGCATTCGCCGCCGGCAAATTTTTCAAAGAGACAAAAGTTTTAGACGGCCGGGAGATGACCATGTACTACCGGGAAACGGATACGGTGAAAGTGAACCGTAACCGCGACGAGGTTTTTCAATTGCATGCCAAATCCCTTGCCTGGCTCGAACAGTATACGGCCATCGATTATCCTTTCGGGAAATTCGATTTTGTTTTGCTGCCGTCGTTCCAATATGGTGGTATGGAGCACCCCGGTGCTGTTTTTTATAACGAACCGGCGTTGTTTCTGGATGAGAATGCTTCGGTGAACCGCAAAATGGCCCGCGCGAGCGTGATCGCGCACGAATCGGCGCATATGTGGTTCGGCGATCTGGTGACAATGGATTGGTTCAACGATGTGTGGCTCAAAGAGGTATTCGCGAATTTTATGGCCGCTAAGATCGTCCATCCTAGTTTTCCGGAGATTAACCATGAGCTGAGGTTTCTTTTGGCGCATTACCCTAATGCCTACGAGGTGGACAGGACGGCTGGAACGAACCCGATATTGCAGCAGTTGGGCAACCTGAAGAATGCCGGGACGCTGTACGGAGCGATTATTTATATGAAGGCGCCGATCGTGATGCGGCAGTTGGAGCGAAGGATCGGGGAGGAGATGATGCAGGAAAGCCTGCGTGAGTACCTGAAAACCTATTCGTTCGGGAATGCCCGATGGGACGATCTGATCGGCATTGTCGACAAGCGGACGCCGCAGGATATTGCAGCTTGGAGCAATGTGTGGGTGAAAACGCCCGGAATGCCGGGGTATCGCGTCGAGTCGGGCAAGCTGGTGCAGGAGAAGGATTCCGTATCGGGACGTACCTGGGAGCAGCCGCTGGTGTTGAAAGCCATGCCAAGCGGCGCGCGAAACCTGATTTTCCCGAATAGTGACGGGACTGGTTATGGTTATTTTAAAATGGATACGGTCGCGAAAGCCTGGTTTTTCGAAAACTATGGCAGTACGAATGCGGTTTGGTCCGATCCGGTTTTCAAGGGGGCAATGCTGGTGAATATTTGGGAAGGATTGCTGCGCGGCGATGGCCCCGCGCCGGAGAAGTTGGTACGGTATACATTGAATGTACTACCGAAAGAACGAAATCCTCTTTTGGTAGATTATCTGCTTGGCAACGTGCAAAGCAGCTGGTGGGTGTTTTTAAATGCTAACCAGCGTGCCTTGTACCAGATGCAGGCGGAACAGCTGATTTGGCAGCTTTTAAATACGACGAAGGACAAAGGCATTCAGACATCCTATTTCCGGGCTTTCAAATCGCTCGCGCTGACGGACGACGGATGGCAGAAAATGCACGGGCTCTGGACAGGAAAACTCAAAGTAGAGGGCCTCGTACTATCGGAAGAAGACAAGATTTCGCTCGCTTACGAGCTGGCATTGAAGGGGAAGGGCGATGGGAAGGCTATTTTGAACGAGCAGCTCGGCGCAATCAAAAACCCCGACAGGAAGGCGAGAATGCAGTTTGTGATACCTGCATTGAGCGCCAGCGAAGCGGAGCGCGACGCGTTTTTTGAAACATTAAAAAAAGAGGAAAACCGCGGGAAGGAAGCTTGGGTGCTGGACGCATTGACCTATCTGCATCATCCATTGCGGGCACAAAGCGCACTGAAATACCTGCGCCCATCGCTCGACCTCTTGCAGGAGATACAGCTTACCGGCGATATTTTTTTCCCGACCCGCTGGCTGCACAATACCTTCGCAGGGCATTCATCACCGGAAGCGGCCGCAATTGCCAAAACTTTTTTGAAAGAGCACCCGGATTATCCCTACTTCTTGAAAAACAAAATATTGCAAGCGACCGACCTGCTCGACCGCTCCGTGAAACTAGCTGATACCTATGCCCAAAAAGAGCATTCCCCTGCATTATCTCAGCAATGAGTCGGGATTGGGGATTTCCCTGCACCGCATCGACCGGATGAACCAGATGAATGCGCCGCATATGGACGCACACCGCGACGATCATGGGAATTTCTTCTTTCAGGAGGACGGCCATGCACGGTTGATGGTCGATTTTCGGGAGATTGAGCTAAAAGGCAGCGGTGTGTTTTGTATTATGCCGGGCCAGGTGCACTATCCCCTGGAATCGTCGGGGTCCTATGGCTGGTTTCTCGCTGTGGACATGAGCTTGCTCGACGAGCACCACCGGGCAGTGGTGGATGAATATGCATTGTATGGCTTTCCGGTTAGTCTGGATCCGTCGCAGACCGATCTGCTCATGCGGAGTCTCCATTTACTGCTGGAATTTTATCAGACGCCATCGCAATATGGGCAGCCTGTCGTACGGTCGATGCTGAAAACGTGTCTGGGTATTTTTACGTCGCTTTTTGAAAAAGAAGTTTTACAGCGAACCGGGCAGACGCGCTCGTCGGCCATTACCTCACAATTCCGTAAACTTTTGTCGCAGCATTTTAAAACTGTGAAAAGTCCTTCCGAATACGCCGGAATGCTCAGTATCACATCGTCGTATCTGAATGAGGTTGTCAAGGAAACGTCCGGACAGCCGGTGAGCCACTGGATCCAGAACGAAGTGATTATGGAAGCCAAAAGGCTTTTGTATTACACTGATTTGAGTATTAAGGAGATTGCATTCGGGCTGGGCTACGAAGATCACGGCTATTTCTCCCGGCTATTCCGAAAAGTGACGGGGAGGTCGGCGGGGCAGTTCCGGGACGAATACCGCAAATAGAAGTTGTGGAGAAACCGCGATTAGTCCAATCATTACCCTTCTTCCTGCCTTTATTCTATGCATATGTGCACGTTGTTTTGTAAAGTAAAAAATCGGCTGGATCGTCAGCCCTGAAACAACACCGATCGCAGTAAAATGAACATCATCAAACAGAAAGCGCTACACTTGCTTGAAAATGCCTTTGGAAAGACCGGAACCGTGCTGGCTATCCGGGCGTGGGAGCCGGCAACTTTTTTTGAAGTCGACGTCCATTTCCCCGATATGGACATGAGCGGCTGGAAACGCGTCCAGCATATTAAGGTGCGCGTGGGAGAGGGTATTTACCGTGACTACACGCCTGCCGGCTGGGACGAGGACATCCGAACCTGCACATTGTACATCAATGCCGAACAGGACGGCCCCGGTGCGCAATGGATACGTTCCCTGCGCGCGGGCGACCGCATTACGTATGTAGGCGTGGGCGCGACCATGCACAGGCCCACATATGCGGGAGAAATGGTTGTTTTGGGAGACATGAGCAGCATCGGGCATTACCTGGCATTGCAGCAACTGGCCGGGACGCGTAAAATCAGCGGCGCCATTACCATCGCCCACGAAAATCACCGTGAGGAGTTCAAAGAATATTTCAATTGGAATATCCAGCCGGTGAAAAAGAACGACGACGGCGGGTTGCATTCGATGCTCAAATGGACCAGCGATAGACGGCTGGCCAATTCGAACATCTATATTTCGGGGCATATCCCGACTTGTATCCGTTTGCGTAAGGAACTCAAAAGGCGCGACGATTCTCCGCTCGGGATTCAGGTGCAGGGGTTCTGGTCGTAGTTAATCGAAGATCCCGTTCATGGCCGTCAGGATCACGGGTTTGCCGTCCGTAACGATGATAGTATGCTCGTGCTGCGCCACATACCCGCCGCGCGAGCCTACGAGCGTCCACCCGTCGCGTTCGGTTGCCGTGCTTGTGGAGGCTGTTGAAATGAATGTTTCGATTGCAACCACGCTGTTTTTGCGAAAGCGCGTCGTATTGTAACGGTCATAGTAATTTGCAATTTCGTGCGGTTCCTCGTGCAAAGCACGGCCGACACCGTGGCCGGCGAGGTTTTTAATTACCTTATAACCCGACTTTTTGGCTTCCGTTTCAATTAGCCGCCCGATATCGGCAATCCTCACACCGCCTTTGATTTGGCTGAGTGCTTTGCTCAGTATCCGCTTGGAGGCATTCACCAGTTTGTTGTGCCCGTGAATGTCTTCGCCTAACACGAAAGAACCCCCATTGTCGGACCAAAAACCATTCAATTCGGCAGAAACGTCGATGTTCACCAGGTCGCCTTCTTGCAAAACCTTCGATTCGGTGGGTATCCCATGTGCGACTTCGTTATTGATGCTGATGCAGGTCCAACCGGGGAAGCCGTAGGTGAGTTTAGGTGCCGACTTCGCCCCGAGGCTATTCAGCATTTCACCGCCGAAATCGTCGAGCTCTTTGGCCGTCATACCCGGCTTTGCATGCTCGCGCATCGCGCGTAAAGTGGTGGCCACTGCGCGGCTGGCCTCCTGCATTCCGGTCAGTTCGGATTCTTTTGAAATAGACATGGTTGAGTATTATTTTTATTGTCAGGCATTTACGGAAGCTATCTCCTCGTAAACGCCGTCCCAAAGCGCAATGCGCCGTTCAAGCGAGGCGATAGTTGCATTTTCAGCTTCTTGCCAGGATGCTTCGTTATCGCCGCAGAGGTTAGCCGTCATCCGAAGGGCAAGGTGACTGTGGTGGTCGCCGTCGACTTCGATATGTCGTTCAAGGTAATATTTAAATAGGGAAATGCTATCAGGGAAATTTCGGTGTATATCTTCGATGATCGACATGAACATACCTGGTATAAGGTCCTCCCGACCGAAAGTGAATGTGGCGGCCTGCAGGTAATCTTTGCGAGTACCAATGGTTTCGAATGTGAAACGGACAAATTCACGGGCTTTCTCAGGGGTTCCCGCTGTATTGAATGCTCTTTCAAGGTCACCCGTTTCGCGTAGTACGGCAATAAACCTCTCAATTTCGGTGGTATCGGCACCGCATTGCGCCATAGCATCGAGGTAGAGCTCAAAATGGCTTTTGAAATTTCCGTCCATATCGACGTCAGACTCTTCACCGGCCACGATTTCGTTAATGAGATGCCGGGTTTCGCTGTCACCGGTGGGGAACCAGGGAACAGAAGTGCAGGTTAGCCCGTTTTGAAGTGATTTTAGCAACGACATAAAATCCCAGACTGCGTATACATGGTATTTCATGAATACTTTGAGATCGTCGATGTCTTTGATAACGGAATAAACTTTGTGCCGGATGATCTGTTGCCGTAGTGGCTCGATGTTGTGCTGGATTCTGGTAATGTGATCGTTCATGATTTGCGTTGTTCTTTGGGTAAACCCATGTCAGGGAAGGTTTGTTCAGCGTTCGCAAATAAAAAGCCTCGCAAGGTCATTGCCGTAACGGTTTACTGAACGCATTAGGTGGGCGAAGGAACGGCCTATCGCTCAATGCGGCAGCTACTTACTTTGTTTCGGCGAATATTTCACGAGATCGATGCCTATCCCGTTGGGATCGGAGATAGCGAAATGCCTGTCGCCCCAGGGTTCGTCGCGGAGCGCTATTTTGATCTCGGTACCCTTCTTTTTCAAGTCACTATAAAGTTTATCAACGTCGTCGACTTCAATGGTCAGGTACATTCCCTGGCCCTGAAACGGCTTTTGAAACAGCGGTTGCTGCGAGGGGTGATCGGGGAGCAGAAAACTGATCTCTGAGCCGCCGCCCGGTGTATGCAACAGGAGATAGAATTCGTTTTCGAATGTCACGCCGAACCCTAGCGTTTCGGTGTAAAATGCTTTGGTTTCAGCGAGTTTAGAAGTGACGATGCCTGCGTTCAGTTTCATTTTTTGTTTGGTTTGAGTTGATGGACTGGTTTGGGAAAATGCATTGACGCAGACGCACGCCAATGCAAGTAATGTGGTGAGCCGTTTCATGTTACTGTTCGTTTTTGGTGAATCTGATGTTGCAAATGTCGGTTCACCTCATCGGATAGCATTGTAAAAAACGGACAAAATCACCTTCCGAACGCTCTGCCGGGCGTTACGCCGTAGAGGTTTTTGAATTCTTTGATAAAATGTGCCTGGTCGTAATAGCCGTTGTCATAGAAAAGCTTGTTCTCGCGGAGGCTTTGCTGGGAGGGTTTGGCACGGAGGATATTCTGAAAACGCACGACCTGGCTGAAAGTTTTGGCCGAGTCGCCTACATAGTATTCGAACAGCCTGCGGAGTTGCCGGGCACTTAGGCCGGTGTCGAGGTCTTTTTCGACATTCAGCACGCCGAAGTTTTGGAGAATAATGGACAATGCATTGTAAAACCGGGGGTCGTGATTGAAATCAACCCCTGCTGCGAAATGCAGGAAGTATTCGTCGAACCGCCGCTTTATTTCCGCGACAGACAAGCCCTCGCCGAAGCCCGAGGCGATGAATTGCGCGGTGCCGGGCAGTACAACTTCCAGATTTTCAAAACGGTTGCTCAGCTCCACCGCACTGATTTTAAATAGCTGTGGGAACATCGTGGGTAAAAACCGTACGCCGACGTAGTCAAAACTGTTTTCGAGCGGGAACTCGGTATATTTTTTACAGAAGCCCATCACGAAATTTTCCGAGGGGGTTTTCAGTTCGAAAAAAATGTCGATACAGCCATCGGCGACGACGCGGTATACGAAAGGCTCGTCGAGCGGAAGCGAGGTCCGAAGCCTCCAATAACAGTATATGATGCCCTGCAAGGCCGTATCGGGCAGGAATTCCTGATAGGTCACCCGCTCCGCCGATTGTTTCACCGTTGGTTGGACAGGCACATAGAGCCCGCGAATGTCCGGCGTTTTATCCATTCAGTTTCGACCGTTTAAAAATCCGCCAATATACGTTAACTCGCTTATATCGCACGGGTTTTGAAATTTGTCAAATATATACGTATTTGTAAATCAATGTTCTTTCATCTTGAACTGCAATCTTTTGTGGGCGCAGCCTCGTTTTTTGAGCTTGTGCAAATTTTGTAGTACACCCCGAACCGTTCAATTTAACATATCTATGAGCAAAACACTGGATAATCTCCGCTTGTATGCAGGTGTTGTAAAAAGGGTTGGGTACACCCTCACGGCAGGTATGCTGGCTCCCGGTTCGCGGGACGAGCTGCTGAAATTGTATAACAGCTACAATGGCCATCAACAACCCGGAGATAGCACGCCGGTCGATCCATTTATCATTCCTAAAACCGACGTTTTCGAGCTTTTCGGCAATGACAATGCCACTTATGAGGGTGTTTATGAATGTGGCTTCGGGCACACCACGGAGTTTGAACTCAAAGTCATCAGTAACCTTGTCAAAAAATGGAATCCCCGGCGGATCTTTGAGATCGGCACATTTCAGGGGCGCACCACGCTGAATATGGCATTGAACAGCGGTGTTGATACCGAGATCGTTACATTAGACTTGCCCGCGGACGAACTGGCTTCGACGAAGATGGAAATCGAGGAAGGGGAGGTGCGGTATGTTAAAAAGGAAGTTTCCGGCGAGCGGTTTATCGGTCATCCGGCAGCGTCGAAAATCCGGCAGGTATTTGGAGATTCGGCTTCGTTTGATTTTAAAACTTATGCTGATTCGGTCGATGTCGCATTCATCGACGGGTCGCACGCCTATGAATACGTGTTGAACGACAGCGAAAAAGTGTTCACCGTCATGCGGAAAGGCGGCCTGATCATCTGGCACGACTACACCAACTGGCCGGGCGTCTGGACGGCATTGAACGAGCTTTATGAAAAGGACGCCCGGTTCAGGGGCATCCGGCACATCGGTGGTACCAGCATTGCGATACTTACCGTTTGATAATTGGCAGTGTGCCCTGTCGCTGCTGCGGTGCCGACGTATATGAATTAGCGGTTCGCCAGCAAATCCCGTGTTTCCATTAGCGCGAACCCAAGCAGATTGAGACCTTCCCACCGTGCGGGATCGTGGGCACGCGAGTCGTCGGCCGCCAATCCTATTCCCCAAACGGGATCGACGGGGCTCGCTTCCACGAGAATTCTTTCCGAGGTATTCAAAAGATACGAACGGAGCTCAGGGTTTTGGGTGAACTTTTGAACACTGCCCGTCAGAACGATGGATTGGCGGTACGTTATCCAAGTTTGTTCGTCAAAATTTTCCACCATCCGGCCGAGTGCTTTCGCTTCGCCGGGCGAAGTGCAGGCGATGATTCGTTCCCTCAGAACATCATTTCCGAAGAGCCGCGCCTTTTCGGCCATCATCCAATGCTCGGCGGTGCGGTATACCACATCACCGATCGTGATTGCCGACGGCCACCACTGGCTCAGGCACGATTGCGTAATATGGCCGTCGCGAGCAGGTTGATGGCCCCAAAAATGGAGGAATTTAATTTTCGGTTGCTCTTGCCATTCCTTCAAGAGCCAGTCAAGGTCATACTTCATTCTATAATAAAAATAACATCCGTGGTTGTTGCGGATTTCAGGCCGGGTGTGCGAAGGCATTATTTTTTAGCATGTTGCTGAAAAAACGAACAATACTATGAGCAACAGAACCTTAGTCGATGCCTACATCAAAGAACTGGAAGCGGAGTATACTTCGACCCGCAAATGCTTGGAACGCATTCCGGTTACATTATTTAAATACAAACCGCATCCCACCTCGATGGAGTTGGGCTATCTCATGCTGTTGGTGGCCGAAATACCTCTTTGGATCACTTTCATGGTCGAGCAAGGCGAAGTTGACTTTGCTACCTACAAGCGCTTCGAGTTCACCACCAGCGAGGAATTGCTTGACCATTTTGAGGAAGTTTTTAATGGCGCCAAAAAATCGCTGGCCGGCATTACCGACGACGACCTCGACGCTCCTTTCTACCTGAAACGCCAGGGCCAGGTGCTATTTACCCAACCCAGGCGGGAGGGCGTCGGCTCGACGATTAACCACTGGATACACCACCGTGGCCAGCTTACCGTGTATATGCGACTAAACGAAATTGCCGTTCCATCGATTTACGGGCCTTCGGCCGACGACCCCACGTTCTGATCAACGCGGAGGGCCAAAGCGGTCGAACTGTTCTTTTTTTAACTCTTCGAGGATTTCCTTCGTCGATTCGAAACTGGTATGCTGATATGCCCTAAGCCCGAGCGTTTTGGCCATATTGGCAAACATAATGCGGTCGTCGAAATACACGCATTGGCTGGGTGTTGCCTGTGCGATGCCCATCGCCAGTTCGAAAATACGCGGGTCGGGCTTGCGCATCTTGACTTCGCAGGAAGAAATGAATGCGTCGAAACAGGTGTGTAATTTGAATTTTTGTATCCGGTAATCGTTCAATTCTTTTCCCTCATTGTTGATTGAAATGATCCGGAAACCGCAGTCTTTTTTCCACTCTTTGAGCCAGGCCAGCATGCCAGGCAGCTCAACCGACTGCGAATACATAAACTCCTTGAAATCCTCCCGGACGAAATCGCGCGGGTGATTGAAGATCACCGTGTCGAGATACTGATCGAGATTGACGCTCCCGATTTCGTAGACATTAAAAATGAAATTATGTAGCTGGTCCATTTCCTTGTAATTGAGACCGAATTTTTCCGCCGCCAGGGCGCGGGATTCGTGTCCCCATCCATTACTCAAAAGGACGCCGCCAATGTCGAAAAAGAGTATTTTGAGATCGCTGATCTGCATGGTAATGTAGAAGATGTAAAGGTTCGGGGGTAAAGATGCGCGGATAATTCGTGATTTCCGCGTCTCCGGGGAGGCAGATTAAATTTAAGGGATCGTTTTGTAAAGTAAATGAAACAATTTTGTTTAAATTGGTATCTATATTTGTATTGTAATCTATACTCAAAGTTCCTTGATCATGATGAATGAAACCGTAAAACGCTACGAGCGCATTGTTATGAACATCGGAGAACTCATTGAGGTATCAGGGTATCGGAATGATTACCTGGCCGGCAAGTTGGGATTGACGACCGTCAATTTCTCGGCAAAGAAAAAACGCAAGACCTTCACGTTGGAGGAGATCAGGAAACTCGCGTATATTATCGATAATGATGATGTGCAGGATTATCTGATGGTTGCAGAGATGGAGGAACGGGAGAACGAAGAAACCATTACCCATGAAGAGCTATTCAGACGAATGGGGTGGAAGTAATCTACAAAGAGGGCTTTTTTAAAGAGCTAAAAAAACTGCCTGCCCGGATTCAGGAGTCGATAAGGTATACCTTGATAAAACTCGGAGACGCGAGCAGCCTCGAATCGTCAGAGCTTGACTATGCGTTAATGCGGGGTGGGAGCAAAGGACAGAAATTTTATAGAATTCGGGTTGGTAACTATCGCATCGGTATCAAATATATTTATCCTGATGTACTGGTAATTACGATTGCTGTCCGTGGAGATATTTACAAGACATTTCCACCCAAGTAAAAGCCGGTACGAATACAAATTCGTACCGGCTTTTAACTCTAATTCGAGCTACTACCGTCTTCCCCCACGGAAACCACCACCACTAAACCCGCCGCGGCTGAATCCACCGCCACCGCCACCGCCATTAAAAGTCCTGCCTCCAAAAGATCCATATGACCGGGAAGGAGCACTAAACGAATTGCTACGTGGCATTGAACGGTAACCTTGTGCATTTGCTGCACGCGGCGCTGTACGGAACGATTGACCTCTGTCGAACAGATAGGAACGCGAGCCGACCGACGGATTGAAATGTCTAGCAGCGGAGCCGATGAAAGCGGTTCGTGGTGAATAGGCATAATGTCGTGGGGCGATGGTGCGGTAATAGTTACCGTATTGACGGTACAGGTGCGGATAATATCGGTAGGCGCCGCCGAAAAACCATCTCGAAAAGCCCAGAGAAGGCATTGCATACATCATCGGATAACCGCCCAGGCCTAAATAGAAGCCGGAACCATAGCCGTACAAACCAGGGTACCACATCGGCGAACCATACCAATAGGGATAGCCAAACCAGTATGAATAAGGGCTGCCGTAGTTGACTACCTTGTCGCCGGTTGGTGCGGGGTAGCTGTAACCGCCCTGAGACGCATATTCCTGCGAGGCCTGGCTAAGTTCCTGCATCGCCTGTGGATTTTGTTTCAACTCGTCCTGATAGGTAGCGAGTTCGTCCTTGTTTTGTGCTTCAATCTGGTCGTGGATGGTTGCGAGATCGTTGCGGACATCGGCCGGGCTGTCTTTAAAACGCTCGCCGAGCCGTGTTACAAGGTCGGAGTGATCGTTCAGGAGCGACAGTACGTCCGGCATTTCTTCCAGTGTTCTGAACGCCTGCTGGGCATCGGGGTTCAGAAGGGCGATCATGCTTTGGAATGATGCACCGGCTTCTTCGTTCAGGTTATCCACTTTCAGCAGGTCACTGTGATGGTTGTTGTACAACTTCCAGGCAGCCTCTTTCAGCTCGGGTGACGGGTTCACATTCGCCAGCATACCGTCGATCGTTTCCCGGGAAGTTTTACGCGGAAGGATAGCCAGTTTATGCATCAAATCCGGATAGCGGCTTACTTCATAAAACCATCCCTGTTTCTTTTGGGCATAATTTTGAATGATTTGCTGGAATCCTGCGCTGCTTTTCTCCCGGATTTGCGCGAGTTTGGCCAGCACATCGGGGTATTGGGTAGCTACAAGAATATCATTGCGCACACCGTCGTCGTAGGGTGCAATCGCTTTAAGCAGGCTTTGGTCAGTGACAATATTTTGTTGCGCGTTACTAACCATTTGATCATCCTGGCCGTAGCTGGTGAGGCTAGCGGCGGAGAGCAGAATAGTGGCAAACAGATGAAGCGGTTTCATGGTCTTGAACTGTTAAAATTGAATAGCTTCTTGACTTATTATGGTACCAAGGTATCCTGCGATTCTGTCGAAATATTGAAGATTCGGGCAGGTTTCGAAAATATTATCCCTGCACCGGAAAGCTTTTCATAAGCTTTTTAACGCCCTTGTTAATCTGTTTTTCAAGCCGGTTCGGGTTGCTCACATCGCCGGAAATAGCTTTTTGCCAGATAATGTCCCCGGTTTTGGCATCCACCACATCGAGGATCAGCGTGCCGTCGGTGCCGGTGCTCGAATACGGGTAACCTCCGTACCCGTAGCCGCCGAAGCTGCCATAGTAAGGGTATCCCCAGCCAAAACGGCCCCAGCCCATCATCGGATAAGCACCGAATGGATAAGCCCCGCCGCCGTAGTAGTTCTTGCGCACGCGTTGCGTGTACGTGTGAAATTGCAGGAGCAGGTCGGGATGCTGGGCGTTACGGGTAAGGCCCTTGCTTTCCAATGCTTTATCGAATGCGGTTTGAATGCGATGACGGGAAAACGAACTGGCGTACATCGGGTTCTGGTTGGTTTTCATGTCGGGAACGATCCAATTATAGGTCAATGCCTTGCCGGTAGTACTTACCGGCTGTTGGGGACTTTTTGCGAGCACTACACTGCCCAGCGCAGTCAGCATTCCCAACAAAAGCAGGTTCTTTTTCATTTGAATAAATCATTTGGAGGGCCTCCGGGCTTGCACCCGGAAAGCCCCGGGTTACTTTATAAACCAATTGCGAAGTACTGGGTTTCGTCGTTGCCGGGATAAAGCCCTTCGATCATTACCCCGCCTTTTTTGCCTTGAAGCATTTTCACGGCTTCGCGGGCGTTGGCAACCGGTGTTTTATCAATTTTTGTAATTACAAAACCTTCTTCCATATCGGTATTCTGGCGGATTTTGCCTGCGTTGATCGCCGTCACCTGCGCGCCGGAACCGATGCTGTATTCTTTTTTCTGCTGGTTGGTGAGGTCTTTGAGTTCAATACCCAGTTGCTCCATCACCGCCGACGAGGAACGGTCGGCGACGGAAGGTTCGGAAATGCCCTTCAACGACACGGAAATTACTTTTTCGGCTCCGTCGTGGTTCACAGTCACGGTCACTTTATCGGATGGTTTGTGCTGGGCAATGGCTTCCTGCAATTGCGGCACGCTGGTAATGGCATGGCCGTCGATTTTGGTGATAACGTCGCCGATCTTGATGCCTGCCTCTTTCGCGGCACTTTCATCCGCAAAATTCTCGACGCGTACGCCCTCATCCACTTTCAAGTCAAACGATTTGACTTTTGCCGCATCCACTTCGCTTATGCCCACTCCCAGGTAGCCACGCTGCACGGAACCGAATTTGGAAATGTCCTCTACCACTTTGTGCGCGATGCTCGAAGGTACCGCGAATGAATACCCCGCAAAGGAGCCCGTCTGGCTGGCAATGGCGGTGTTGATGCCGATCAGGTTACCATTTAAATCCACCAATGCACCGCCGGAGTTACCCGGGTTTACAGCCGCATCGGTTTGAATGAACGACTCGATCGGTGCCTTGGCATTCTCGCCGAGGATATTGATGCTGCGCCCTTTGGCACTCACAATGCCTGCTGTAACGGTCGATGTCAGGTTGTAGGGGTTACCCACTGCGAGTACCCATTGTCCTACCTCCACGTTTTCAGAGTTTCCGAAAGACAATGCCGGGAGATTCTTCGCGTCGATCTTGATCAATGCAATGTCGGTATTGGGGTCGCTGCCGATTACTTTGGCTTTGTAGGTATGCTTGTCGGCCAGAGTTACTTCGAGCGTTTCGGCCCCCTGGATCACGTGGTTGTTGGTCACGATATAACCGTCGGGATTGATAATCACACCGGAACCTGTGGCCTGTGGTTTCTCCATTTTTCCTTCCGGTGCCTGCTGGCCGAATGGATTGCGGCCGCCGAAGAGATCCCGAAATTCCTCCGGTATTTGCATCTGGCTCACGGTACGTTCCGGTTTCAAGGTCGATTTGATGTGTACCACAGCAGCGGTTGCTTTTTTGGAGGCAAATGAGAAATCAGCGGGGATCATCGTGGCGGGCGCGTCGGCCGTAGAACCGCCGGGCTTGCCGTCCAGCCTGGCTTTCATGAACGGGGTCGCATTGCTGACCCAGGTCGAGATCGTATCGGGTTTGCCAAAATGTTCGTATGTAGCGTAGGAGGTTCCGCCCAGTAATGCGGATGCGAGGGCTACTGCGGTTATTTTTCTGAAATTACGGGTTGTTGTCATCGCTATTAAATTGATTAAGTGTATTCAAATTTCAATAGCGATCCTGTTGCAATTCTGTATGGATTCTGAAGACATTTTGTAGTTGAACACTTTTTTGGAATACATAAAAAAAGGAGGGTCAGAAACCCTCCCTTTATTCACTACTAGCCATGAAAATGTTGAATATCGTTACCAGGTTACGGTGAGAATGTGCCAGGGACCGTCGGTTTCGTAAGTGAGCGTCTGCCCGTTCACCTGGCAGATCGTTTTGACCAATGCAAGCCCCAACCCAAGCGAGGCCGAATGCGTGCCCTCTTTCCTGAACCGCTCGAACATCAGCTCCGGGTCGATATGGATAGGCGCTCCTGTGTTGCGGACCACCAGCCTGGCAGCATGAAGCGTAATATCAATCGTTCCGCCATTCATATTGTAGCGTATTGCATTGGTCAGTAAATTATTGACCAGCACTTCGGCTAATGCCGGGTGCATCACCGGCCCCGTCGGCTCAATAGCAGTCTTGACGGTGATCTCGCGCTGCTCGATCAGATCTTCCAGGTCGCGGAGCTTCCGGTTGATGATCGGAACGAGGTTAATAGGCTCGGTACCTGCCAGAAACTGCCGGTTTTCGATTTTGGTAAGCAATAATAGTGCCTGATTCAGTTTCGCAAGCCGGTTAGCCGCTTCGCTGATCTCCGAAAGTGCCAGGACCTGCGACTCTCTTAGACTCTCATCCTGGAACAAGCTTTCAATTTTGGACAAAATCACCGCCAGCGGCGTCTGTATTTCGTGCGAGGCATTCTCGGTAAACTCTTTCAGGTTCTGATAAGTTGCCGCGAGGCGGTCCGTAAATTGGGTGACCGACTGGTTCAATTGCTCAAATTCGACGGTATGTTGCTTGGAAAACGTAAGTACCTCATGTTTTTCGACCTGGTACGAATCCAATGCGCGCAACGTCTTGTAAAAGGGCTGCCAGAGGCGGCGGGAAAGCCAGCTGTTCAGCAGGAGCAGCGATATCAGCAGCAGGGCCACGATGAATGTCACGGTCATCACCACCGCTTCTAGCAACTGCTGTCGTTGGGCCAGCAACTTGCTGATTGTCACCCGGTACCACGCTCCCTCGACACGCTCATAAAAGACCAGTTGCCGGTAGGGCTGGTACTCGTTTTCAATATCATTGAACAATTTCCGCTCTACGAGCGCCATCTGTCCGGGATAACGCACGGGGTCGAGTTGCAGGCTGTCGCCCAGTTGCAGGATGTACACCGGCAGTTCGTCGATATGCCGCAGCTGCCAGCTTACCTTCGCCTTGCTGCGCATTAGTTCTTTGTTAACTTCTTGATTAATAAGATAATTAACTGAAAAATAAAACAATACGGCGCCCAACGTAAGCACGCACAGCGACGTGATAATCTGGTATTTGAGGATGCGTTCCAGCAGTTTCATTGCTCGCTGAATTTATAGCCCACGCCGTAAATGGATTTCAGGTAATCCGGGCAGCCTTTGTCCATGAGCTTCTTCCGCAGGTTTTTAATATGTGTGTATATAAAGTCAAAATTGTCCATTAAATCCGCATCGTCGCCCCAGAGGTGCTCGGCGATGGATTCCTTGGTGAGCACACGGTTTTTGTTGGCGATCAGGTACACAAGCAGGTCATATTCCTTGCGGGTAAGGACGATTTCCTGCTGATCCACCAGCGCAAGATGCTCCTGGGGGTCGATCTGGATTTTGCCGAAACGGATTTGCTGGCTGCCCTGGAAGCTTCGCCTGCGTATGACCGCCTGCACGCGCGCGTTGAGCTCAGAGAGGTGAAAAGGCTTGGTAAGGTAATCGTCCGAGCCCAGGTTGAGGCCGGTAATGCGGTCGTCGAGCGAGTTTTTGGCGGAAATAATGATGATACCCGTCTCCGGAAAGCTCCGTTTCAGCTCCCGAACGGCTTCGAGACCGTCACCATCGGGTAGCATCAGGTCAACCAGTACGCAATCGTAGCGGTAAATATTGATCTTCTCCACCGCTGTCCGGTAGTTTGCCGCCCATTCGCAAATGAAGTTTTCGCGCTGAAAATAGGTTTGAATGCTGGTGGCCAGCGCTTTTTCGTCTTCAATGAGCAGCAGTTTCATAGCATTGTTGTTTGTGCAAATGAAACTACAAATTTTGGAGGAAATCTGAAGTCGCCCTATGCGGCTTACCTAACTGTCCGTTTGGCCCAGTTGAAAATTGTGGAATATACTTCGTCACGAACGGGCTGTTTAGAGAGAACAAGGTCATGCATCCCGCCCTGAACAGCCTGTATGCTATATTGGCCGACAATATTCTGGGCCTGGCGCGCAACTTCGTCGACGTTCAGCACCGCGTCGCCGGTAAAGAAAATGTCGCTCCATTTCTTTTCGTCGATGGATTTGGCCGAATGCAGTACCAGTACCGGCTTGTTAATCTGAAGGCCCTGCGCGAGCCGTTCCTGGCCATTCACTACCGCCCTTACCCACCCCACATTAACCGGCGGGGCGATCAATGGCTTCAAACCCAGGCTGTACGACCATTCGCCGTGCGCGGTAATGTGCAGGCTCTCTCCATATAGTGGGTTCAGGCCCAGGTCAAAATTCGATTCCGGATGTTTTTCGGCCCTTTTCAACAGTAGCGGTAATGCCGTTTTCTTTAGACCTGATTTGATATTCAAAGCAAAAAGCGGGCTGTTGAGCAATAGTGCATCGAACTTTTCCCTGCCCGCCCGCTCGCTGGCATAAAGCGAAATCACCAATCCCCCCAGTGAATGTCCGCTTAAAAGGACCTTTTCATTACCCTCGCCTTTGATAACCGCCAGCGCGGTGTCGATATCGGGGTAATACTCGGCCAGGTCCCGCACATTATTGAACTTCTGATGACTGAGCCACGACCGCCCGTATTTCCGCAGATCGATCGCGTAGAAGTTGAAGCCTTCTTTGATGTACCGCTCGGCCATTTCCTCCTGAAAAAAATAATCGTTGAAACCGTGGACGTACAGTACCGCTTTGGTGCTTTTCTCAGTCGCCGTTTTTCGTACCAGGGTACAGGTAACGCTGCCTTCATAATCGGAAGGCTGAACGATCGTCGCCTGTCTGAGGCCTTTGCCCATTAAATCCGCAAAATAGGTAACCTGCGCGTTGGCGGCGGCGGAAAGTGTAAGGAGGAGCGTGAGCAGGAGGCTGTGTTTCATGGAAATAGGTACTAATCAGGCGTAAATATAAATGCTGTAACCCCTTGCGGCAAGTCCCTTGCGGTAAGTCCCTTGTGGCAAGTCCCTCGGGGCTACTCGATCTTTTTCAATTCGGCGCCGCGGTCGGGTTGAAGGTTTACTTTGCTGAATTCGGCATTGGTATTGTTTTCGATGGTGAAGCCTTTGGCCCTATCTATTTCAATAGTAAGCGCGTCGGCCGTGAAGTTGAAGATGTGCCCGCCTGATTTGTGATCGTCCGCCAGATAATGCAAATGAAACCCCGGCACATTGGTGCGCGCCAGATAGGGCGGAAGCAGGAAGCCGGCGCAAATGCCTTTCGTGTTTTTCAATTCAAAAACGACCTGATTGTGCTTCAAATGCTCGGGTAGCGAGGTGTAGGGCTTGCTGGCCGGTTTTTCGGCCCTCGTAGTCATGGTGGGGAACGTGGCCGAAATCCTCAGCGCGTAAATGCCGTTCGGGTTCAACACATGCTTGATTTGCTCCTGTACCTTTTCGTAGGTCAGGCCCGGGCCGTTTAAATGAATCACGGTGTCGGCTTTGAAGAATTTGACGAATGCAGCGGAAGTACTGTCGGAATCGGGGACTTCCCTGACCGAGCCATCGTAGGCGATCTTGTAAACGCGCCCCTTGTCAATCAGCAGTTCACCATCGACCCTGTTGAATGTGCCTACGCCGAAATCGCCTTTCTTTTTCAGCTGCCCGATCGTCAGGTCACCGTCAAAAACGCCTGCCATGAGCGCATCGATGATCGAATACTGGTACATGAAATCGTTCTCCGGTGCCGTTTTGGGCCGTTTTTCGGCTGATTGGGCTATCGCGCAGCTTGCTGAAAAGGCGAGGAGAAAGATTGCCAGGAGGCTGCTGAATGTTCTTTTGTTGGAAGCGGAAAGACGAACCATGCGTGGAAAGGGTTTTGGAATGGTTACAAAAGACGACATATGGCCGGTTCTTTGCAAAGCGCGCGGTGACATTCTATTCAAAGGATTATAGCACCTGGCATGGGATATTTTGGAGAATAGGAGGGAATGCATCGTGTTAGTTGGCAATCCGCGAAAAAAAGGCCAAATTAAAAACAGCTTATATTCCTTTACCAATCACCAATTACTCCTGAAAATGAAAAGGTTTTTACTCCTGTTACTCGTTCCTGCGCTTACGCATGCGCAACTCGCACCGCCCGTGATGTCGGACAAGGCCAAAAAGATTCACGCGGCGGCATTGACCATCGACACCCATGCCGATGTACCTATTAATATGATGAAACCCGGTTTTGATGTGGCCGTGGAACACGATTTTGAAAAGGAACGCTCACAGATCGATTTTCCGCGGATGATCCGGGGCGGAATGGACGGGATGTTTTTTGCCGTTTACCTCGGGCAGGGCAAGCGCACGGAAGCTGCGAATGCCGAGGCAAAGAAAAAGGCATTGGCGATTTTTGACAAAATCCACGAAGCCGTAAAAGCCAATCCGCAAACCGCCGGCCTGGCAATCACTTCCAAAGATGCCTATCGCCTTCAAAAAGAGGGGAAACGCGCCGTTTTCATTGGTATGGAAAATGGCTGGCCGGTAGGGAAGGATCTGACCAACCTGAAACTGTATTATGACCTCGGCCTGCGCTACATTACCCTTTCGCATTCGCTGAACAACGATATTTGCGATTCTTCCACCGACGGAGACGGCCCTGAATACAATGGACTGAGCGCATTTGGGGAAGAAGTGGTGAAGGAAATGAACCGGCTGGGCATTATGGTCGACATTTCGCACGTTTCCGATTCCACTTTTTACGATGTGATCAAGCTCACGAAGGCGCCTGTAATCGCCTCACATTCGTCGTGCCGGGCGTTGTGCGATGTGCCACGCAACATGACCGACGATATGATCAAAACGCTGGCTAAAAATGGGGGCGTGATTCAGATCAATTTTGTGCCCGGCTTTGTGAAAAAGCCTTCTGAGCCGCACGAAATGTCGTTGAAAGCACTGCGCCTTAAAATTCGCCAGACTGACCTTTCAGATGCCGATAAGAAAGCTTTGCGCGATGAAATGAAGGCGATCGACGAGAAATACAAAGCTGATAAACCCACTGTGCAGGAGGCAGTAGACCACATCGAGCACGTGATCAAGCTCACGAGTGTCGAACACGTGGGCATTGGCATGGATATGGATGGGGGCGGGGAGGTCGTTGGCTTGCAGGACGTGAGCCAGATCGGCGCAATTACCGAAGAGTTGGTCAAAAGAGGCTATTCTGCGAACGATATCGAAAAGATCTGGGGCGGCAACATCATGCGCGTTCTGGATCAGGTAGAAAAGGCCGCAGGCAACATCTGATTTGCCTTCAAGTGGCGCCCCGGATGGAACCCGAAGCGATATAGGAGGACTAAAAAATATATACATTTTAATAAATAGTTTAATAAAATTGTAAATCTTACGTCCTCGAACAGATTACACATTAATTGAAGAATTACAAATGGCTAAGTCAACCGGAAAGAAAAAAACAAACGCAACCATTGATCCTGCCGAGGATGCCGGCACCCCTGTGGCGGCCCAGCCGGTGAATGCGGTGGAAACCATTAGCCGTTTTACAGACTTCGACATACACTTGTTCCGTCAGGGCAAGCACTACAAGCTTTATGAAAAGCTGGGTTCGCACGTGATGGAAGTCAATGGAGTGGTAGGAACGTATTTCGCCGTGTGGGCTCCCAATGCGACCTATCTGTCGGTGATCGGGAATTTTAATGGCTGGAACCACGGTGCCCACGCATTGGCACCCCGCTGGGACAGCTCCGGGATCTGGGAAGGTTGGGTGCCAAACATTGGGGTGGGAGAGGTTTATAAGTACTACATTATTTCCCAAAACGGGCAGCACCTCGAAAAGTCGGACCCGTTTGCACTCTGGTGCGAGGTAGCGCCGCGCACGGCATCCATCGTATGGGATACCTGGTATGAGTGGAATGATGCGGATTGGATGAAAATACGGAAGGAGAAAAACAAGCTGAATGCGCCGATCTCGGTGTACGAAGTACATTTGGGTTCCTGGCAACGCGATCCTTCCGATCCTGAGCGACATCTTACCTACAAGGAAATCGCCGAAAGCCTGGTACCTTATGTGAAGGAAATGGGTTTCACGCATGTGGAACTGATGCCGATTATGGAACATCCGTACGCGCCGTCGTGGGGGTACCAGATCACCGGCTACTTTTCGTGTTCATCGCGTATGGGTACGCCGCAGGAACTGATGTACCTCATCGACCAGCTGCACCAGGCGGGCATTGGCGTGTATATGGACTGGGTCCCTTCACATTTTCCTGGTGATGCTCATGGCCTGTTCCGCTTCGACGGTACCTCGCTTTACGAGCATGAAGATCCGCGGAAGGGTTACCATCCCGATTGGAAGAGCTATATTTTCAATTATGGAAGAAATGAAGTAAGATCGTTTCTGATCAGCAACGCTATTTTTTGGCTCGACCGTTATCACACGGACGGCTTGCGCGTGGATGCGGTGGCGTCGATGCTATACCTCGATTATTCGCGTAAACACGGCGAATGGATACCGAATGAATTCGGCGGCCGCGAGAACCTGGAAGCGATCTCTTTGCTGCGGGAAATGAATGTGGCTGTTTATACCGAATTTCCGGACGTTCAGACCATCGCCGAAGAGTCGACGGCATTCCCGGGCGTTTCGCGCCCTGTTTTTGTAGGTGGGTTGGGCTTTGGCATGAAATGGATGATGGGCTGGATGAACGATACGCTGAAGTATTTCGAAAAAGACTCCGCGTTCCGCAAATGGCATCAGGACCAGCTTACTTTCAGTCTCGTATATGCATTTTCCGAAAACTTCATGCTTCCGTTCTCGCACGACGAGGTCGTTTACGGGAAAAAGTCGCTCATTAATAAAATGCCGGGCGACGAATGGCAGAAATCTGCGAACCTGCGACTGATGTTCACGTACATGTTCACGCACCCGGGCACGAAGCTCATGTTCATGGGCGGAGAATTCGGCCAGACTTCGGAATGGAACTTCCAGCAGAGTCTCGACTGGCACTTGCTGGAACAACCGGCTCACAAAGGCATCCGTGAATGCGTGATCGCGCTGAACAAACTGTACAAGGAAGAAGCGGCATTGTTCGATTTCTCTTTTTCCCACGACGGTTTCGAATGGATCGATACACAGGACCGGGAGAATTCCGTGCTCGTTTACGCGCGCAAATCGATCGATCCGGCCCGCAACCTCATTATCGCCCTTAACCTGACGCCCGTTCCCCGAAAAAGCTACCGGGTCGGAGTTATCTCGGAAGGAAGCTGGCAGGAGATATTCAACTCGGATGCGGCGCAATTTGGTGGCAGCGGAATCATCAATTATGATGCTGTAACGGCCGAGAACCACCAGTGGCACGGGAAAGCGCATTCGCTGATGCTCGATCTGCCTCCGTTGGGTGCTGTCGTTCTCAAAAAAGTGGTTGCTAAACGAAAATGATTGTAAACAGAGGCAACGGTGAAGCAACGAAAGCGTGTCTACCGTTTACTTAATTCATAGACGATCTTGAGGCAGAGGCTGGGGTCTCTGCCTTATTTTTTTACCTTTGCCGATCAAAACATCACGAATCAGATGAAGCGCATTCGATTAATAGTACTTTTTGTTTTTTTAGTTTCAGTACAAGCTTTTTCTCAGGATTTGTCCCGCGTTACTTCCGGTATCGACCTTGGTCTGGGCTATCAGGACAAAGTTTGGGTGCCATCCGCCACCTATCACCAGGAGCTGAGTCTCACCAACTTTCCGTGGTTCAGAGTAGGCTGGGGCGTACGTACCTGGGGTTATTATGCAGGGCGTACCGACATGCTTCCGAAGACCAGCGCCCTCAATGCCGATACACTTAAATTTGGAAAACTCTCCGCGAATGGTGTCAGCTTCCTGGTTGGAGCCAATGTCAGGCTATGGAAATTCGATATCGGGGCTAACACCGACCTTTTTGGCCTTGCATTCGGTCTGAAACGTAATGCGTTGTACGCAGGCGGCAAACTTTACGGAGAAGGCGGTGCGCATTACAACGCCTATCTGAAAAGTGCTCCTGCCACGCTGAATGCGCTGCCTCTTTTTATGGACAAACAAAACGGGCAATCCGAAGCCTACGTCCGGTTTTGGATCACCGATCAAATCGGCCTGAAAGTCGCCTACGTGCACGGCCGCGTAACATATGCTGCGCCTGAAAAGCTAATCAACGGCCAGACGCGGTATTCGACAACCTACGGTGTTCCCTATATAGCATTATCCTTCCCGTTGTATAATTGATTTAACCGACACACTAGCTCATGGCAGAGAATCTGACGGATTCGCACAAATTTAATCTTTGGAAAAACCGGCTGGTTTCGAACGGTTTGGATATCCATCGTGTAGATGAACTTTACACCCGCCGTAATGGTCATGGCGAAGTACTGTTTTCGCTCCTGTACACGGATGCTACCACGCCGGAAGGCAATAAAATACCGCCGATCTGCTTTCTGAAAGGCGAGGTGGTAAGCGTGCTTGTTTGCTTTATTGATGTTGTTACAAGAGAAAAATACTTGCTTCTGGTGCAGCAACGCCGCATTTGCGACGGCTCCATGACCTACGAACACCCCGCCGGCATGCTTGACAGCGAAAGCGACGCCGCGTCCGTAGCTGCACGCGAAGTCTTCGAAGAAACCGGCATTGCCGTCGACAAATCGCAATTGATCAGTGTCAACAGCGAGCCTTTTTACCCGTCCACCGGCACCAGTGACGAGGCAATGTACATGTTCTACTGTGAACTGGAACTTACCTCGGAGGCAATCCAATCGTACCACAATACCGTGCAGGGCCTGCTCTCCGACCACGAATACATCAAGACCTTCGTGGTTCCATTCGAAGAGGGGCACAAACTCATTACGAATGTGAACGGGGTGTTGCTGGATTATCTTTATCTGAAAAGCGTGGGCGACTGGGAGTTGCTAAAAAAGTTATGATTTCCGGTCAGAAATCTGAAAACAAATCGGGCGTGATTTGCTCAAAATTCAAAATACGAGCTATATTTGCACCCCATTAGAGACGAAAGTCCACTACGCTCCCGTAGTTCAATGGATAGAATAATGGTTTCCGGTACCATCGATAGGGGTTCGAATCCCTTCGGGAGCACTATATAATACAACAAAATTCAGCAAAACCCTGCAAATCAGCCATTTGCAGGGTTTTCTTTTTGTGCGTATATAGTAAAAACGTGCAAATTTTCTTAATATTCTGGTGAGCAAATCGAGAGCAAACCGCCTTTTTTAGGCAAGTTTTCAAAGTGCTCACCAGGTCGCCTGCAAGTTATTCATTATCAACCTGTTCGACAGATAAACATCTTGATTTTTTCGAAGCTTTAAACCTATTTCGTTCACAAAAAAATGGTTTACTATGCTAGTTAAAACATTCACATTGTTATTCTATCTAAAACGAAGAGCCAATTATTCGAGCGGTGAATTACCCATCTATATGCAACAACGCGACGTCAAGGCGTGGGTCGTCAATACTAGAACGCAGGTTACGGTAGGATGTGCAGACGGAGATTGTTCCTTCCGCAGGAATTCAGGTAAAGAAAAGTCCAGCTTTAAGCGGACACATGCTGTACATTAACGGACGTTTTTTTTTGAAATGTGGACTCGTAATGTATTGTTAATCAGCGCTCTTTGTGCTTGGCATGTATTTCATTGGTCGTTAACTGGCTTACAAACTAAACGCGACGTCCATGAAATTTCTACCAAACTTCCTGCTGTTCATGTGCATTGCCTTTTGGGCAAGCGCACAATCATCCCCAGAAGATAAGCAGCTTAGGCAAACGCTGGATCACTTGTTGGCTGCAAAGTTTAAACCCAACGGCATTGGATGTGCAATGTTGGTGTCCAAAAAAGGGCAGGTTATTTACAAAAAAGCATTTGGCATGGCTGACCTGGAACTGAATGTGCCCATGACGACAGCCCACGTGTTTCGCATTGCGTCGCTGACCAAACAATTTACCGCCGTGGCCATTTTACAATTGGCCGAAAAAGGGCTTCTTGATCTGAACGATGACATCAAAAAGTATATTCCCGATTACCCCACAAATGGCCAGACAGTTACAGTTGCAAATCTGCTGTCGCATACCTCCGGAATTAAAAACTATACGGAGATTCAAAACCCTGATGTGGACCTGGGTAAAAAGGACAATAAACCGGCTGATATCATAGCGATTTTCAAAAATCAACCATTCGATTTTCCTCCCGGCACAGGATATCACTATAGCAACTCGGGATACATTTTACTTGGTTTTATAATTGAAAAAATAAGCGGAAATTCTTACGCTGAATACCTTACGGAAAATGTTTTCAAACCTCTTGGAATGGACCACGCATTTTTCGACTACCCCTCAACAATCGTAAAAAACAGGGTAAAAGGCTATTCCGGAATGTCCGATACGGCTATAAACAATGCTGATTACCTGAATGCGTCAGCAGCTTATTCGGCCGGTGCTCTGATGATGACGGTGGATGATCTTTTTAAATGGCAAAAGGGATTGACTGAAAACAAAATATTGAAACCTGAAACTTTCAAACAGGCAGTTACACCTTTTACATTAAGCAATGGCGAAAAAACAAATTACGGTTTTGGCTTTGGATTACAGCCGCTTGCGGGTGGTCCGACATGGCAGCATAGCGGAAGTATCAACGGTTTTTCATCTTTTGAGATATACCTGCCGACCGAAGATGTGTATGTAACCATGCTGAGCAATGGGTCTAACAAGAACACTATGACCCCCTCGCTTTTAGCCGCCAGCCTGGCCGCCCAAAAGGCAAATGTGAAGGACACAGCGATCAGCGACCATAAAATGGGCCAATATGTTGGTCAGTATGGTTTCCCCGAAGATGGCCCTCCGGCAAAAATTGAAATTTATAAAAAGGATGGCAAACTATACTTTAAAGACAGCAGGATGTCTGATGCGTGGCAGATGCATTTCACTTCTCCTGATCAGTTTATTTGTTACGAAGTATTTCCGAACAAGCATGTATTCACCAAAGACACCTCCGGAAAAGTGGACGGCTTTGAGATACAAATTGAGGATATGCGCGCTATGATCAGGAAAATCCGATAACTTACCTATCAGGCAGATTTCAATTTTCCACAGATTCCGCCCGCCTCATTGAATTGAAGGAAATTTCTCAAAATCGTAAATTGACCAGTCGGGTTCTGTATTTTTAAAACTGAGAAGGAAATCCTTTCTTCGGCACTCATCCCTGAAAACTGGTTGGCTAGGGCTAAACGCTGGTCTTGGAAATTGGGCACGAGCATTTCCGCTAGGTCTTGATATTTGTGTAGGCGATTATGGTTATCCATCCACTCAACGGATAAAATACGAACCGCAGCGGCGGCCGCTTCTTCAAGCGATTCAAACAAATAGGCATTTAACACGTCTTCTAGATAGGTCTTGCCTAATTATTTTCAGCCAGAAACTCTGGCGGCCGCGCGGTTCGTTGTCAATATGCGCACCCGGAACATTTTTGAGTGCTTTCACTGCATTATCAGTGAGATTTTTTCATTAATCCTTCGCAGCCATAGCATCCATCAGAACGTATCGACCTTTGTGCTTTTCAGTCTCCAGGCGGCTGTTGACATCGAGGTACATGTAGTGCGCATCACCGTCGCCTTTCACAGGTAACCATTCCGGTAAACCTTTGCCATTAGGGTTTGCTGTTTTAACAAAATTGGCAAAATACTCCTGCATCGTTGCTGACACTTTATGGTCTTCAGGCGTCCAGGCGTACACTTTATTCAGCGAGAGGTTGCCCATAGCATATTCAATTTCGGCCGAATGCACTGCTCCTTTGGGTAATGGGGCTTTCGCAACAGGCTCTGTGGTTTTGGAAACTCCACCGGCAAGGTTCGCAGACACATTTCCCATTTCAGCATTCATTGCGGGGCGTGGACGACCGTACAAGTAGCGGTAAACGGGCTTTCCACCACCGGTTTTACTTTGAATGTCAATCCATTTCCAAGTACCGAAACCAATGAAGCGGTCGCCTGCCAGGTCAGTTGCGACTTGCTCGACCTCTGCATCAGAGGCAGCTGAATATTCTTTTAGAACTTTATCCGCCTCTGCTCCGTACAGCTTCTGGACTGCCTTCGTATAATTATCAAGCGTCGGCGTTTCCTTGCCCAAAATCATACGGTAATTCATTTCCTCAGAATTCCATCCAGCCAACAACGGTACCTGTGATTGTTTCCCTGCCTTGAATATTTTCAAAGGCGCCTCAGGGAAGAAATAGCCATCAATCGCGGAAAGAAACCTGGAAACACCCGCGTTAGCCGTCGCTTTTAGCAACTCCTCAGCAGATATCGCACGCATTTCCGCCAATGTTTTTTTGCCTACCTGTTCATTGAATTTGGCGCCTGCCTGCTCGGCTTGCGCCAGAGGGACCGGAGGAAGTGTGCCCAAAACGGACCCGCTTTCACCAATAGCAGCAGAGAACAAATCCATGGAAAGCGGTGAAGCCATTAAGGCGCTCACTGAAAGCGATCCAGCCGACTCTCCCGCAATGGTAACCCTGTTAGGATCGCCTCCGAAGGCTGCAATATTTTGCTTAACCCACGCAAGTGCTGCCGCCTGATCCAGATACCCGTAGTTACCCGAGGCGTGGTGTGGAGATTCTTTCGTAAGATCCTCTGAGGCATAAAAACCGAACACGCCCAGACGATAGTTTACAGTCAGGCTCACGATACCTTTTGTAGCCATACTTTCGCCATCATAACGTCCCTCAGAACCGTCTCCGGCCACAAAACCGCCTCCATAGAAATAGACAAGTACCGGAAGTTTCTCGCTGGCAGACTTTGCTGGCGTCCACACATTCAGGTACAGACAATCTTCACTCATGCCGTTGGAACGAAAACCCATGTCCCCAAAAACAGGATTTTGCATCGCGCGGGGACCGAACTTATCGGTTTTCCGAATGCCATTCCAGTTTTTAACTGGTTGTGGTTCACGCCAGCGGAATTCGCCGACCGGGGGAGCGGCAAAAGGAATTCCCTTATATGCCCTGACCCCTGAGGTTTCGACAACACCTTCGACAGTTCCGTTCGCTGTTTTGGCCTGGGGAGCCAAATTCGTTTTTTTAGACTGCGCCGTCGCCACATGCATCATTTGCAGAGCGAGCAGCATGGTAATAAAGATTGTTTTCATTTTCAATTAATATAGAAGTCCATAATAGCAGGAAAGACAATCTGACGAATAAATCCCATATTGTCTCATTATGGAACAATAATAGAAAATTACTTTGACAATCTTTCTTTTTTCTAACTTGTGCATTGAATTTTAATATAATGAGTGAGAAATTGACCCCATTAGAGCAAAATCCAGAAGGAATTGGTTACCTGCCCGGACTGGCCATGGACTTCGTGATTTTTGGTTTTGATCAATACCAGCTAAAAATCCTGCTGCTGGAATATCGCAATACCAACCTGTTTGCATTACCCGGCGGGTTTGTGAGAGAGAATGAGAATATGAATGATGCGGCCCGGCGCGTGCTCAGTGAGCGTACCGGACTTTCGGATATTTACCTTGACCAATTTTACACGTTTGGAGATTTGGCCCGCTATGATCAGGCGCCGCTTCGCACGATCATGCAGGCCAAAGGATTGAATCCGACCGACGATCACTGGCTTCTCCGACGTTTTGTTTCCGTGGGTTATTATGCGCTGATTGATTTTCGAAAGGCAGCCCCTACACCGGACCCGCTTTCGGATAATTGCATTTGGTATACGCTGGAAAATCTACCGGAGCTCATGCTGGACCATAAAGCAATTGCGCAAAAGGCTTTGGAGACGTTAAGAGCGGATCTTGACCGGAAGCTAGGTGGCTACGACAGCTGGGCGGCCCCATTGTTGCCCAAAGCTTTCACGATGGGAGAACTTCAAAAATTATATGAGACGATTCTTGGACAGCAGCTGCGCCGGTCGAGTTTTCAGCGCAAGATGCTTAGTCTTGATATCTTGGAAAGACTTGAAAAACAATATAGTGGCGGCGCCCATAAAGCCCCGTATTTATATCAGTTTATCATGGATAAATAAGTTAGTTGTCAGCATTTTGCATACTGATGAGTCGGAAGAGCTAGGGAAAGCCTTCCTTATTCAGTAACCGATTTAGTATTGGGGATTCCGTATTACGTATACATGGGTACGTATTGTGGAGTATGATAAGATAAACGGAATTGTTGTCTTAGGTCAGTCCGATGAATTTGATCAGAAACGAAAGCTTGTCAAAGAGCCCTTCAAAGGGGAAAATTGATCCGAAAAGCAGCAGTATGAGTCCTTTCTCACTCCAAAAGGATCCAAAAAAATTGACCACCCAATTCCGCTTCGGGCTGACCAGGGAATTGGGTGGTCTAGGGCACCGAATTACTCGAAAGGGTTCCTCCTGTAGAATTATTTTTTTATATTGTATGAGTTATTAATGACCGGCTTCATTTTCCAACAGTGGAGCAATTGATTGGATCAATAAATGTTTTGTACACCAGATCAGACGCTCACGTCCGAATAAAATGAAACACGCAGTAGCTATCGCGTTTATTTGGTGGGCGCTGCATAGCCTCGTGCAAGCGCAAAGTGTAAAATTCAATCACCTTACCACAAATGAAGGATTGGCCCAAAGCCACGTCTCGGCGATACTGAAAGACAAAAAGGGATTCATGTGGTTTGGATGTGAAGATGGTTTGAATAAATATGACGGTTACGTTTTTACACACTACAAACATGATGCTTACGATAAAAGCAGCATTTCAGATAGTTATATACAGGATCTACTGGAAGATAAGCAGGGCGATTTGTGGGTTGCGACTTCTAATGGACTGGATAGATTTGACAGAAACAAAAATAGTTTTGTACACTACATAACCCAGGATATCAGCGATCTTTTTGAGGATAGTAAAAACAGGATCTGGCTGGCTACTCAGGAAGGGCTGTTTCTGTTTTACCGGCAGAGCAAGACGTTCAGACTGTTTCTGCAAGCCGGGCAAACCCAGGGTAGCAAAACTAAAAATCCTATCTACCGCATTGAAGAGAATAACGACGGCTCGCTGTGGCTGGGAACCGAAAATGGGCTTTACCAGGTCACGATCAACAATGACAGATACACCAGCCGACGTATTGATGTAAACTGCGGAAACTGTTCTCCGGCACCGGTCATCAGAGCTTTGCGTATGGACCATCATGGGGATTTGTGGATGGGTACGAAGGGCGGAGGCTTGTTTCTTTACAATCTCAGGGACCGGTCTTTCCGCAACTTTCTTCACGAACCAACGGATCCGAATTCGATTGCTCACAACGACATTCTTTCTATTCTCGCAGCCAAAGACGGCAAGCTTTGGATAGGGACTGAAAATGGGGGCATCAGCGTTTATGACAAGCGAAAAGGGCAGTTTATGAATTACAAACACCAGTCCAACGAGCCTGCCGCGCTAAGCAATAATTCTGTATATACGATCTATCAGGATGATGCTGAAAATATTTGGGTGGGAACCTATGCAGGCGGCGTCGATCTCCTGCCGAAGTTTGGGGAGAAATTTCTTTCTTACAGGCACATACAGGGAGACCCGGGCAGCTTGACCGACAATGTGGTGCTTTCATTATGTGGGGACAGTTCAGGTAATAAAATATGGATTGGCACAGATGGCGGCGGCCTGAACGTATTTAACTATGGTAACAACACTTTTACCAGTTACCGGTACGATCCTCGAAATGCAAATTCAATCAGTAATGACTATGTGATTTCTATCGTACGGGTTTCTGCCGATATACTGGCATTGGGATACCACGAAGGCGGCTTCGATCTTTTTAATACCAAAACAGGCATTGCAAAACATCATTTGCCAAATGCCAAGGATCCCAACAGTCTGTCCATTGCGGATGTCAACAACCTTTTTACGGATATTGACGGCAATTTATGGATTGGGACCTGGGGAGGTGGATTGAATTATTACAACATCAAAAGCAAGAAATTCAAACATTATCGCACCGATCCCGCTGACAGCACCAGCATTAGCTCGGACATTGTGACAACTGTTTTCCAGGATAAGAATCGGGTAATTTGGGTAGGGACTTATAACGGGCTGAACAAACTGGACAGCAGCGGTAGGCATTTTACCCGATATCAGCGTAACCCGAACAATATCTCTGGCCTGTCGCATAATAAGGTCCAGTGCATTCGGGAAGCGGAGGGAGGCAATTTGTGGATAGGTACTGTGGGGGGCGGCCTCAATTACTTTGATACCCATAAACAAACATTTAAAGCCTTTACCGAAAAAGACGGCCTCGCCAGCAACGTTGTTTTTGCAATGCTGGAAGATCATCATAAAAACCTGTGGCTGAGTACAAACAAAGGAATCTCACGGCTCAATATCGCAAATAAAACCTTCCGGAATTTTGGGGTGAAGGACGGGCTGCAAAGCAATGAGTTCAGGGATAACTCGTGCTTTGTTACCGAAGCCGGGCAAATGTTTTTTGGTGGGGTGAACGGTTTCAGCACTTTCTTTCCCGACAGTATCAAGTACAATGTTTTCATTCCTCCGGTTTATCTTACCAGCTTCCAGATTTTTAACAAAACGGTTTCAGCAGGCGATAAATCCGCCATTCTGAAAAGCGATATCAATGATACGAAGTCCATTACCCTTTCCTATAAACAGTCCGTATTTACGCTAGAATTTGCTTCGCTCAGTTATACAATCCCTGAGAAAAACCAGTATGCATACAAATTGGAAGGATTTGATCCGCATTGGAGCTATGTAGGGGACAAGCGAACGGCAACTTACACGAATCTTGATCCCGGGACTTATACTTTCAGGGTCAAGGCATCCAACAATGACGGCGTATGGAACAATAAAGGCAACTTTGTAAAAATTACCATCACCCCGCCATTCTGGCTTACCTTGTGGTTCAGGCTGATTTCACTGATCGGCTTTACCGGTCTGTTGATCCTTATTCACAGGCTCCGCACGTATTCCATCCGCAGGCAGAAGAAACGGCTTATAACAAAAGTCAAACAGCGCACCATGCAACTCGAAGTGGCGATCGAGGAAGAAAGAAAAGCGAAACGCCTCGCGGAAATAGCGATTGAGGAAGAGAAAAAAGCGAAGCAGCAGGCAGAGCTGGCCAGCCACGCAAAAAGCTCCTTCTTGGCTGTCATGAGTCATGAGATCAGAACTCCTATGAACGGGGTGATTGGTATGGCTTCGCTGTTGGCGGAAACCGACCTGGACGAAGAACAACTCAGTTACACAAAAAATATACAGTTGAGCGGTAGCAGCTTGCTGACTGTGATCAATGATATTCTTGATTTTTCCAAAATAGAGTCCGGTAATATGGAACTGGAAGAAAGGGCATTCAATCTTAGGAACTGCATCGAAGATGTAATGGATGTTTTTATGCCAAAAATGGTCGAATTGAGGCTGGATTTGTTGTATAAAATCAGTCTCGATGTGCCCGAGCAGCTGGTTGGCGACGGACAAAGGCTTCGTCAAATCTTAGTCAACCTGATAGGAAATGCCATTAAGTTTACCAAGGACGGCGAGGTGGTCTTGACTGTCAGCCTGGATGGCAGGTCTGATGACAACCAGGTCGGACTGTACTTCGAAGTCAGGGACAGTGGGATTGGTATTTCCGAAAGCAAGAGGGACCGCCTGTTTAAGGCATTTTCACAGGTAGACTCTTCTACAAGCCGACAATACGGCGGCACAGGCCTGGGTCTTGCGATCTGTCAAAAGCTGGTAAACCTGATGGGTGGAACTATTGGCGTAACCAGCAATGCAGGCGAGGGCAGCACCTTTTATTTTTCGATCCTTGCAGGAAGGCAAATTTCGCCGGATCAAACGCTTCCGGACTATCGCCACGATTTTGGGGGAATCGAAATCCTGGTGACGGACGATAACCGGAATAGTCGGGAAATCATTGCGGACCAGCTGAAAGAGTGGGGGCTGGCGCCATTATGTGCAAGCAGCGGTACCGATGCACTTGAAATACTGGCTCAAAATAAAAGTATAAAGATGGTCATTACCGATTTGTATATGCCTTCTATGGACGGGATACAGCTTGGAAGGCTTATAAAAGACAATTACCCTCAACTTCCCGTCGTACTTATGAGTCCCAGGGGCAATGAGCTGCCGAAAGATCAGAAAGACCTTTTTTATGCTTTATTGAAAAAACCGGTCTGTAAAAAGACTTTTTTCAATAGTATCTACGATCAGTTTAAACAGGGGGACATGGCGCCGGCAGTGCAGCAAGCTGAGCTTGCCGGTAAGGTACTGTATTCAAATTTTTCCATAAAGTATCCATTGGAGATATTGGTTGCAGAGGATAACAAAGTGAATCAAATTGTGATCCTGAATGTGCTGGGCAAGCTCGGTTACGAGGTTGAGATGGTTACCGATGGCCTGGAAGCCGTGAAAAGGGCAATGCAAAAAGTATTTGATTTAATATTAATGGATGTACAAATGCCTGGTATGGATGGTCTTGAAGCGACTAAAAAGATCAGGGCAACTAACCCAACCACGCCCTATATCATCGCTATGACGGCTAATGCTCTGCGGGAAGATAGGGAGCGATGCCTTGCCGCAGGAATGGATGATTATATCAGCAAGCCGGTAAACCTGGAAGAACTAATGGAAATGCTGGAAGAATTGTCACAAAAAATACAAAGCTAGTACGGTGAAATTGACATATAACAAAAAGAATGTCTCATTGCTCGGGTAAAGAAATAATAAGATGCCACATATCACCCGAATTGGTGACTTTTTGTGTACCCCAGACTCCTGGCCCTCCATCAGCATAATTGAGTCGGAAAGTATCACTTCTTATCGTGGTGACAATCCGGGCAAAACCGTAGATTTGATTGTTACAAGCGTAGATCTTGCCCTGGAATCCAGTGAAATCGACGGTATCCTTAGAGCCAGTGTACTGTATCCTACCGCAAGGATTGTCGTCTTTGGAGATAGGTCCGAATCCAAGACGGTGATAGGTTACCTGAAGGCAGGCATTAGCGGCTATCTTTCCAGTGAGGTCGAACCGGAAGAATTAGCAAAGTGTATTGAAGAAGTTCGGGAGGGGAAAAAATATATTAGTCAAGAAGTATTGTGGACCTTACTTGATTTGTATAGAGGCCGAGTTAATGGGAAGGCCGTCCTTACAACCCACGAATATAAGATCGCGAGATATCTCGTTGAAGGTAAGAAAACGTCCTGGATTGCTACTGAGCTAAGCCGTAAGGCATCTACGGTCAGCAAGATTAAGGCCCGTATATTCAAGAAGCTCCGTGTAAATGACATTTTTCAGCTAAGGGCCAGAATGTAGGATTCCGATCCTGATTCTGTCATGACGGAATGAAAAGTCACTGCGACCGCAGATAAACAAGCGATTTCGCTATTTCGATGGCGCGACGGGTAATATTTCTGCTCACCTTTGATCTGCCTTCTTAAATTGGAATTCACTGGTAATATAGAAAACTATAATGGCACATTTATGGCCCAGCGTTGGTTAGCGTATAGTCAGAAGAGATCAGTCTGGGAGGTTCGTAGTGTCCCGAAAATACAGACAGTTTAGAGTTAAGAAAATCGCTTAGTAAACCCTTCAGAGTTCTCGAATAACGCCGCCAACCTCCTCAAATCTTCCAGCAAAAGGTTCGACTTTTGTACCGTAGGGAGCACAATACGAAAAAGAGCGATCAATTTTCACATATTGATCGCTCTTTTTCGTGCTTTAAATGGTTGATTTTTAGCTTGTTGTGTAGTTTAGGTTGGGTTTTTTATTGGTTCGAACTAATCTCATGCTAAAAACCATTTATTGATTAAGGTGCTGATTGTGAGATTGGTATCGGTTCGAGTATCGTCTGGGTATTTTTGATTTAATTTTCTGTTAAATAAGAATAATCGATGAAAATTGTGTCAATTGGGTGATTTTGTAAAATGCGCCAGTTTGGGCCTGTTGAGCAAAATGCTTTCCCTGTGATATGGGAGGCACTTCCTTGGTGGAGAATTCGGAGCCGCTGATCACCCCAATTCGGAAATAAAGGACAGTCTATTTCGGGAAAAACTGACCAGTGTAAGTAAATGACTGATAGTTCCTTCACTCGTACAAAGCAATAACCTATCGATGGTCAATCTGCCACGTAATCTGATGGTCAATGACTCCGAATTTTCCAATCTGCCCAATGAATGTCTTCAAAAACCAGAATGGTCGGCCATGCCAGTTTTTTCAGTTCGCTAAGAAAACGGATGAAAAGCTCGTTTCGATGGCCGGCAGCCGCCAGCGCTAAAAGATCGCCGTTGCGCCACTCCCACAGAACATCGTATAAAGGCGCAAGCGGCCTGGGCGTAAACAGCGCATCGCAATTACCTTTAAATATATTGCTGCCTTTTCTGTGGTTGTCGCAGAAGGCTTTCACCAGCGAGCTCTTTCCAATCCGAGCTTCGCCGCTGATGAGCATGCAATGCCCATCGCCACTAACGGATTCTTCAAACTGATGATTTAACGCTGATAAAAAATCCGACCTTTCTACTAATTCCATGGCGGTCAAAATAAATGTGTTCTTGTGGTTAAGCGGTTGACTACGAAAAGAAAATAGGGGATGATTAATGTAAAATAGGTAGAAACTCCGATATCGGCATGCTGCCTTCTGGCTTGTTTTGCTCTGGTAAAAATTAATTCATCCTAAAAAATAAATCCATGCGAATTACCGGGAATTTCAACAACTGCGAACGTCTATTCAAAAATATCCTTCATTGCTCGCTCGCCTGTATGATGGGCTTTATCCTAGTTTCCTGCAACGAAGAAGACCGCAAACAGCAACTGCCGGATGTGGTCGAGCAGGAACTGGATCGAGTGCGCCAATCGGTAATCGTATACCGGGATTTGAAAAAGGCAATTACTGCGGGTCATGACCACGAAGTTACCGGATACCACCGAGTTTAATTTATGGACCCTGCATGCCTGGTTAGAATTAGAAAATTCCCATGGAATGTTCGCTCCGCATAACCCCAAACTGCCCTGAACGGAATTTATTCTAGTATCTGCTCGAACACCGGCTATTATTTTTTTCTCATTCCCTATCTACATTTGATACATCCGTGTAACCATAGGCGTTTGCCCAAATCTTCGTGGATTTGGGCATTGCCATTGAACCTGTATCTTCAAATCATATGAAGTGTTATTCAGTATTGCTATTACTGCTGGGAATATGTTTTTCCTCGTATAACCCGGCGCAGGCAAAAGTATATCCCAAGGGAAGTCAAACCAGCAAGGCAGCCCCTGCGGCGAAGAAAAAGGCGGCTCCCTTGATAAAACGAGCGATTATAGTCGCTGGGCAAAGTAACACTTGCTCGGGGGCCGGGGATGTGATACTCCCCCCTGATTTTGCCCAAAGGAGAATGTCCCAGCTAGGGCGGAGTAATGAAAACTTCAATGAGATCCCACTTACATTTTATGGCGTTCATCACATTACAACGTATACGGACCGCGCCTCATTTGCGTCCATGTTCTGTTATTATTATTATGACCTTTTAAAAAGCCAAAATCCTGGGGCGGATATTCAATTGCTCCTTATTCCTGCTGGGGCTGGCGGTTCGGGTTGGAGTGACTCGCAGTATCCGTACAATTCATGGAGAACAGATACTAACTATTTCAGGGATGTGGTTACCCGTATCAAATGGGCAAAAAATGCCGGGTATCAGATTGATGGTTTTTTATGGCATCAGGGAGAAGCGGACGCGGCCGCGGGTACCCACTATTACCACCAGATCTTGTGCAACTTCATACAATCCATGCGCGAGCACGTAGGTAATCCTGCTTTGCCTTTCGTGCTGGGACAGATGATGCCTGCCTGGGTGGCGGAGGATCCCGCCAGAGCTGGATACCAATCCGTCATTAATGGTATTCCTAACCAGGTGCCCTATACCTATACAGTGCCGGCAAACAACCTGAGCTCTAACTATGGGGACCTGATACATTTTTCGGCTGCGGCTCAGTATGAGCTGGGGAAACGCTATTACGATGGTTTTTTGTCAGCCCAGAATAATTCCAGCCCTTCCGGTTATATGGTGCCACCAAGTGGTCAGAGCCTGTTGCTTAACCACAACGTGGCTGGCGGCTTGTTCACTAATGTGCTGGACGCGATAGGTCAAAACGACGATAATCCGTCTCATAATGTTCATTCAAGACTGGGCGAGATATGGAAGTTCAAAAACAGCGATGGCTACTACCATTTCAAATTGGTGGTGGTTGCGGGAGGAAGCCTCACTAACACATATTTTGAGTGGAAGCAGCGGTACAGCCCATTTGCAATGAGCGATGCTTTTGTAGAGGAAAGGGCGGATAAGAAGATTCTTGGTAATACCCTGGGTATAGATACAACTATCAACTCGCAGGGATTTGCCTCATTGGTATATTATTCGACCAGATCCGGCGGCCCAACGACCACACTTTTTCACGGGGACATCCGATACCGCAATGCAAGCTGGTGGCTTTCTGTGGGGGCAATCCAACACTTTCAGAGCCATTTGCCCATTAAAGATGACGGGCAGAACTCGGTTACGCATATCAGGCTGTATGCCATAAAAGAGTGATATTGCTAAACCTAGGTGGCACAGATCAGGCCTAGTTCGAAGGCCTCATCTGTGCTGGTAAGGTCAGGCCTTGAATCTGAGGCGAAAGTTTACCATATCAGTTTGGGAGACGCTCACCTGCACCTGGATCATAGCCGCAACCTCCTTAACAATCAATAGTCCGAGCTCATCGACCCTTCCTTTTGGACCCATCGGATCCGTACTGATTACTACTTCCCGATCGTTGATGAAATCCACTTTTTCTTGCGGCAGACCAGTTCCCGTGTTAGAAATGATTAGTTCCTTTCCATCCACGTCATCGTGAAAACTGAAACTAATCGTGCCCTGGTAGGTGTACTTAGACGCATTGTCAAGCAGGTTATGAACGATGATCGCTAAAAGTTGCTCGTCGGAATCGACAAAAATGCCCTCGGCAACGTCATTGATAATTGTGTTGTTCTTGGCGAGTGCTACTTTTTCAAAAAGCGCAATCTTTTCCTGAATCAGCGCATGAATATTTAGGGGCTTAATTTGAATTTGTTTACCATACATCTGCATTTTGACATAATTAAGCAAGTCGCGAAGCAACGTTGCGGTCCGCTCCGATATGGAAGATACGATCGTTGCGGCTTTCTGAACCTGATCATACCTGCCATCTTTGCAAAGGTCAACAATGTCTGCGGACACATAGGTGGCATAATTCAAAGGTGTCTGAATGTCATGTGTGATCGACGCCAGAAGACGAGACATCAGATGAACCTGGCCGGTAAGTTCTGTTTTCGACGCTTCCAGCTCGGTCATCGTATTTCGAAGTGAGTTTGTTCGGGTAGCCACAAGAGTCTCTAGTTGCGTGTTTTCTGTTTGGATTGCCCTCAGTTTGAGCCGGTTGAGCATCAGTCCGGCAACGACCAAAAAAGCCGAGATTGCAGTTGCAAATATTATGAGAACCCAATTCGTCAAATACCAAACCTGGGGCACGAAAAAATGGGCTCGTTTATAAACATAGCCATCCGCGGACAGGCTGCTGCGCTTGCGAACGACGAGGTCGTATTCACCTGCATGGATGCTCGAATAATGGATCACCATTTCATTGCCGATTTCATTCCAGTTTGGGCTTGTCTGATTGTTTCCTTTTTCAACCAGCGCATAAGAAACATCCAGGTTGCTGACGTTTCCAAAAAATGGGGTTGAAAAATGAAACTCGACATTCTGCGGGTTGATGGGTAACGAATATCCCCCATCGGTCTGTTCAAGTGGGATTTGGTTTACCAATACCTGATCAAGCTTAATAGCGGATTGGTCGTTGTACTTGCGTATTTGTTCCGGCCTAAACCAGACAAAGCCCTCCATCGATGGGAGTGAAACATACCCATTGCCGAGTTTCAGGCCGCACGGCTGGCAACTTCCATTGAACTCGTTGTTGGCAAAACCCTCATCGAGTGCATGATGGATAAAGAATGGTGGCTTTGGGGTAGTTTGGGGTGAGGTTGATATTACATTGGCGTAGTCGAGCAATTCTTTCTCGGATACTTGAAAAAGTCCTCTGTTGGTAGGTATCCACAAAGAGCCAGCTTCGTCATCGACAGCGCAGTGCGCCGATGCCAGGAACTGGTTTTTGTCTAACGGGAAGGTAGCAAGTTTACTTTCGTTGACCAAAAGCATTAGCCCCTTGCCCCTGGCTGTAAGCCACAAGCGATTCTGGCCTGACCGGCGGATGCTTTTGATGTTGGTACTGTCTGTGCCTGGCAGTACCGTGCCGCTTCCGGAAGTGGTGCCTACCTTATAAAGGCCGGCCTCCGTGCCGACCAATAGCGAGCCGTCCCGAGCGGTTTCCATGCAAGTGATATTCGCGGGAAGTTTGAATTTAAGCTGTTTAGGAGCAATTTCGAGCTGTTCAGGGTCCAGCAGGAAAATATCTTTGGAGACTCCTACCCAAATTTTCCCACTCTTGTCCTGGCAGACAGAAGAAATATGTTTTTCAAATTCCCACGTCTTTTCAAGCGTTTCTGCGCCCTTTGAAAACAGAAGCAGTTTTTCCCAGCTTCTGATCCAGAGCTTCCCATCTTTGCTCCTAAATATCACCCACTTGTCCGCAGGGTTTAGCTCAGCCAGCATAGAAAAGTTTTGATCTATTATCTGGCCGGAGCGGGCGTCTTTTCCGAGTATGTTTCCCGTTGGAGTCAATACCGTGTTTTCCCCAAAAGCAACTTGTGCGTAAAACACATTCGAGATCTCGTTGCCCCCGGTTTTTACAACCTCAAACTGAGGTACATGGATAACAAAAAGGCCCTTTGCCAGGCCTCCTGCGAGTAGTTTTCCGTTAATTGCATCGTAGTATGCTACCGTTATGCCGTTGGCGTGAAAATCAAAATCTTTCGCCAGAAGCCTGGCGTAAACCATGCCATTACCATACCGTTCGAGCACGTATGTCGCATTATCCTGATGCAAAAAAGCCTGCTCCGAGTTGGGGTTCCACAGCAGTTTCATCTCTGCCGTCAGGTCGTTGTAGGAAGGATCATTAATAATATCGCCAATTATTCGAAGATCCTGTACCCGACCATTGACAACCTGGGAGACGGTATTACGATCTTTCACCCAGCACAGGTTTCCGTCCCAGACAAAAGCTTTTGAAACGACCAGGTTATTAACTGAAATTTCATAGTTTTTTTTCCAGCCTCGGTAGTATATCACGCTGTTTTTGTTGAAAACATAGTAATTCCCGTCTCGGCTGGCCGCAGGTAATCCATGAGGACGCTCATCATCGGGAAAACCAGATATATTCGGTATCCCTTTGATCCAGTTTACTCCTTTCATCGATTGAAGCTGGGCCGAGGTCAGAGCTTGTTTATAATTGTATGCGTTATCGTCCTTTTCAGCGTTCCCATCCTTGATCTGAATCAGGTCGCCGGCATTCGTCTCTGCATACATTTTCGACGCGCGACCATTGGCTAAAATGCCGTTGTTTTGATACACAGGCTGTATACCAACAATCCCGTCTACGCTCGTATTCAGCTTCCCACTCAGTGAGACAAAGTTTCGTCCATCGAAACGGACCAAACCCGCTTCTGTTGCAAGCCATACATAACCTTCTTTGTCGGCAGCGATGCTTTTGATACTGTTTTGAGGCAGGCCGTTTTCTGAGGTGTAGTGGTTGACTCTCAAGGCGACCTGTGCGTGAGCGGGCCCGACCTGCATCACCACCGCAAGTGAAACGAAAATGGGCAGCCAGTAACCGGGTTTTATCAACCTTAAAAAGTAATGTTTAATCATGGGGTGGTGTTTTGGTATCAGCCGGCAAATTTAACTGATGAAACCATTTGAAATTGAATATGCCGGACGGGCAGCGGTAAAACCGGCGTTGGATGTGTCCTGGGTCGGATTTTTAGTGATCAAAACCGACGACCGTTGCAGAAGGGTAATTTTCAGGAATATTACCCTTCTCGGTCTTTGCTGATGAAACGACGATCTGACTATCGAAAGTAAGGTTGATCGCAGCCAGAATACGCTCCCGCTTTTCGAGCTGAATTTCTTTTTTGGTAATCCAATCGGCCAGTTGCCCAGTGCAGAACAAGGTTGTGAAAATCCACAGTGTTGCGATGCTTCATTGAGATCGGCAAGCTTTTCGGTGGCGTTTTTATTGGTGATAACCAGTGCCGTAAAGTAGTATAGTGTAGCAAGAAATTTTTGCTCCGGGGTGTACTGTGAGCCGATGCAAACGTTGTAAGCTCTTCGAAGATCATTGTAGCGTCCCCGATACAGATACAGTTCACAGTTCCTGGTTTGATAAAGCCCTTTTTCGTGGTCCGGACTACTTGTAATTAATAATGTGCCGGCTTAAACTCCATCAAAAAATGGCCTACTTCCGGATCGGCCGGGATCATTCCAGGGTTACACTGCTGGCAGGCTTCAATCATCAGGTACAGTGGGGAGGCAGAAGTTCCCATGAGACAATAGACGGCAGAATGCCCAATGGGATAAAGAACTATTTCAGGATTGTTTCAGGGAAGCCCGGGGATGCTAGTAGCACACCCAATTCGTTCGATGATGGAAATCGGGTTGGAAATCATTTGGGGACGCCAACCACAGAAACCATTTGGGCACAGCCTCAGTATGCGGATTTCTTTACGAGCAATAACCGGGTGTCGGTCTATCACCTGGGAGTGCGAGGGAAGCTCTTTCGAAGAGTGGAATGGGCAGGCAAATGTTCGTATTCGAGTAATTGGGGAACTTACAATGCGCCTTTCAAGTCTTCTGTGAGGCAATTTTCAGCGGTCCTGAACTTGCAGACGCGTGTCAGCATTGCCGGTCCGACAGATATCGGGGCCAGTTTTGGTCTGGATACCGGGAAGTTGTTTCCTCAGACGTTTGGCGCGATGCTGACAGTCAGAAAGCAGATGAGTATCTATTGAGTTTTGCATTGGTATATGAAAACAGCCCGGCACAAACTTGCACCGGGCTGTAAAAATTTATGTTCTATGAGTTGTTTATGCTTTTTTTGGAGCTTCAATATTGAGTAGTTCGGGATTTTCTTTTTCGATTTTCTTGTAGAGCTGGATCACGTTGGTCACACCAAACTTCTCGAATATGCTAAGTTTATGTGTGCTGACTGTGCTCCATTTGATGCCCAGCTGCCCCGCTATTTCTTTTGTCCACTTGCCTTGCAGAAGTAATCTTATGATTTCAGCCTCCCGTGGTGTAATCACCGCCGCCTCCTTGTGTTTGTTAGGGTTACTGATAGACTTGAGGTAGTTATGCGCCAGGTAGCTTTGCGTTTGTGAGCTCATGTACTTTTCTCCGTTCAAAACCATCCGCATTGCTCTTGCGATCGCGGTGAAGGGGGCTGACTTTGAAAGAAAGCCGTCAGCACCCGCGCTTAAGTATTTGACAGAAAAATCTTCTTCGTTCATTGCGCTATGCACTAGAATTCGAACAGGGGCGTAGACATTTCTTAGGCTTTCAATCATCTTGGGGCTATTCCCTCCCGGAACGTCGATGTCCAATACAACTAAGTCTATCGAGCTTTTAGCAACTATACCGAGCCCCTGGTCAAATGATGAAGCCGAAAATAGCGAGGCCTCGGGGATGCTTTCTCTAACAATAGCTGTGAGGGCCCACAAAACAATTTCGTGGTCATCGATCAACAGAATTTTTGTCTGCTCGTCTTCCTGCATGATAAGGATACTTTTGTGGCGAAGTAGCTACAAAAATAAAAAAACTTGATGAAAAGCCATGCTGGCAATAATTCGAGATTTCGATAGAATTCATTTATCTCTTCGCTTGGCATTCGAGCGGCACCACTATGCTGGCAACCAGTTACTTTTGTTATAAATGAGGAAATATCTTGCTTGAACAGGAGCGCTTAATATTAGCGTATACTGTTTATCGTTCGGCTGGCGAAAGACCGGGTCGATTATTCTTTTTTACACCATAAGAGATGAATTTCCAGATATGAAAAGAATTCTAATCATCGATGGGCAGTATTTGTTCCGACTTAGCTTGCAAACGGTCCTCAGAGAGCTGTACACGGATTGCGAAATCGTCGAGGCAGAAAGTATCGGCTCAGCGTTAGAGCTGCTCAGAGCGGAGATTTTTGACTTGGTTATACTGGATATCGAGATCGAAAATCACACGGGTATAAGAATGATAGAGTTTGTTAGTCGCATCTCTATATTGACCAGCGTCATCATATTCACCTCGGCGCACGAACATGTGCACGCCGAACGCTATGTGCTCGTGGGAGCCAAGGGCTTTATTCAAAAGTCGGCGAAACGGGAGGAGGTGGTCGGGGCGATGTCCGCTGTATTAAATGGCAGACACTACGTGAGCAATAATGTACACAAGCTACTGCTTAATGGGCGCCCTGTCTACAATGTGCGTGAACCCCGACTCTCAGACCGTGAAAGAGAAGTGATGCAGTTGATACTTCAAGGTAAATTAACCAAGGAAATTGCCGGGATATTGCAGATCCAGGGCAATACAGTGAGCACTTATAAAGCAAACATATTTCGCAAGATGCGAGTTAACAACGTTTTGGACCTGGCCAAGAAGGTTAGCGTCGATTGAATAATTGAGAGGATAGTTTACTTAGTGATGTGAATTCAGGCACGCCCGCGAAAATCTTCGCGGGCGACTTTTTTATTTGAGTTTCGCCAACTATTGGTTATTCGAGCCATCAGCACAAAACAGCCCGGCAGGAATCTGCCGGACTGTCGGTTTTTGTAATACTAGAAAAGGCATTGATTATCAACTAAAACTTATCTTGCAATAAGCAGCTTTTGTGTGTTTAGTGCCCCGTTCAGGTCGGTGATTTTCAAAAGATAAGCACCTGGTGCCAGCTTTTTGACATCGATACCCTCGGTAGAAACAGCGGCGGATTGATAAACAGAAGTCCCGTTGTGACTAAGGATTTCGACATTTTTGACCGAGGCTGGTTCAACGCCGTCGAGTTTGACAAAATCCGCTGCCGGGTTGGGGTAAAGGGCAATTCCCCTGCCCTCCGTGTTGACCCGACGGATGACGCTATACGCGAACGTGTTGTCCTGGTCCACCATCTTCAAGCGGTAAAGACTTCTTCCTGTCAGAGGGTTCTCGTCGGTGAAGGAGTACTTTCTGATTGTTGTGCTTTCCTTACCGGACTCTACCGATCCTATTTTATTCCACTGTTTGCCATTGGGACTGCGTTCGATCTCGAATCGGTCGCTGTTGGTTTCTTCACTGGTCGACCAGGAAAGCAGTGCGGTTTTGCCCTCTTTTGCTGCCGAGAATGAGATCAGTGTGACGGGCAGGTTG
>NZ_BMIA01000005.1 GCF_014641595.1 Dyadobacter endophyticus
GTTGCAGTCTGGTCTCCAAAGAAACCGACCAATGTTTCTAACGAACCTATCTTCTTGCTCTCTTCATCATGTCAAAGAACTTTGCTCTGAATCTTCTCAGAACTAGTGGTACCGATCGTTTTCGCTACCGTTTCCTGATTGGGGTTGCAAAAGTAGGGAGCTTATTTTTAAGTTGCAAGCGTTGGGTAAAATATTTTGTAAATTTTTTAAGCCCCTGCCTTTCCTACTTCGTCGCCCGTTCAACTTGCCCTACCTTACGGCTTCCAGGCTCAACAGACTTTTACAGCTCACGCTGTATCTAAAGAGAAAAGCGCCCAGCAATGAATTGCCAGGCGCTTTATTTGTTGCTCCCGAAGCTGGGCTCGAACCAGCGACCCTCTGATTAACAGTCAGATGCTCTAACCGGCTGAGCTATTCGGGAATCATTATCCGGTTGTTGTACTCGAATTGTGGTGCAAATCTAGTAATTCAACTTATACAGCGCAAGTCTAAACTCTAAAAATTTATTAGGCTTGCACTTTCGCAAGGATTAACTCCTTGACTTTCTTGGCATCTCCTTTCGTAAAATTGTTGATAATAATTTCAGGACGCATCCGCGGAATGACCCGGATCGTCGAAAAGAATACGCCACTCTCGATTTCTACACCCGAGATGTCGGAATAAAAAACAAAGTTATCGTTGCTCTTGAAAAGTTTCCTGACTTTAAAGGTCACGCCTTTTTCTCCGAAAGTTACTTCATCGGGAAAAAACGGGTTCATGAGCCCACTGGCGCTGAATCGCTCGTTCATATTTTGAATAGGTTATTAAATGAATGCTTACAAAGGTACATATACGACTTTCTTAGTTTCAAAGAATTCTTCCCCGAAAAAGCTCGAAAGCTCATAAATCTGAGCCTTTTCCCTGATCTCGGAGAGCTCTTCGGCGAGGTCGCCACCTTTTAGATATAAAATACCGTTCCTGCGCTCGTGGAACGAGTTACGGCTGATATTCTTTTTGACCCAGCCCACAAACGGCGCCATCCGGGTTACGGCGCGGCTCACTACAAATTCATAACTGTCTTCCAGCCTCTCGGCCCGCACCTGCTCCGCACGCACATTCTCGAGTTTCAATGCATCCACAATTTCCTGCACGACGCGGATCTTCTTACCAATGCTATCGACCAGATGAAACTGCGCATCAGGGAACATAATGGCCAGCGGAATGCCGGGAAAGCCACCGCCGGTGCCTACATCGAGCAAGTTGGTGCCGGGCTTAAACTCCTGTACCTTCGCAATGCCCAGCGAATGCAGGATGTGGCGTTCATACAGGGTGTCGATATCCTGGCGCGATATCACATTCACGCGAGCATTCCAGTACTCGTACAATTCGCCCATTTGTCCGAACTTTTCGCGCTGGACAGCGGTCAGGTCCGGGAAGTATTTATCAATCAATTCCATGATTTACGGGGTTTTCTGCTCGTCATGGTCAAAAACCCGAAAACGAGGTAATAAACAAAAAGTGCGAAGTCCATCAGTAAAAAGCTGAACCACTCCACGGTTTTGTCCAGCTTTATATTAATAATGATAAGGAGAAACCATTGAATGGCCCACCGTATGCCAAAAACGATACCGAGATATTGCAGCAGCAGCATGTCCTTCACGATTAGCCCCCAGGCCAATGTCACTAACCCGACAAACCAGGTGCCGATGTGTGCTGCGGAAAGCATCCCCAGCAATATCTTATTCCGCGGCTTGTAATACCGGCTCACAGAAATGTGTCTGCGCTTCTGGCGGAACCAGTCTTTCCAGTTGGTCTTGGGAACCGAATAAACGAAGGAATCTTCCTCGATGGAAATGGTCGTATTGGAGCTGGTCGCTACTTCATTCAGGAAAATATCGTCGTCGCCGCCGAAAACGTGTTTGTGCGTATAAAAGCCCTTATTGGCAAAAAATACAGAGCGCTTATATAATATGTTACGACCGACGCCCATGTAAGTCATTCCAGCCAGTGTGAAAGACAGGTATTGAACAGCGGCGTAGAAGGTTTCGCAGCGAACAAACCAGTTGAGTAGGCCCTTTTGTTTAAAATAGGGTGAAAATCCCAGTACAATATCCCTGTCCTCCGTTACCCGGGAGGTCATGGCAGTTATCCAGTGGTTCGAAGCCGGCCGACAATCGGCATCGGTCATCAACGCGATGGGATATTTAGCCTGCTTCATTCCAACCGTCAATGCGTATTTCTTGGGCGTGACGTGGTTGAACTGATCGTTGATACGGATGTAGCGGATATGCTTCCAGCTGTTGATATTCTCGCGGATATATTCTTCACTCCCGTCGTCGGACCGATCGTCGAGCAGGATCACCTCATATTCGGGATACTCCTGGGCGTCCAGCAGTGGAATGAGCTCCGTCAGGTTCTCTCTTTCGTTCCAGGCACACACCAATACGGTTACCCCGGGCATAGCATTGCCATAATTTGCCCCTTTTCCGTAAAATGCCAGTCGTGTAAAGAAGAAGAGATAATAGAATACCTGAACAGCTACGAACGCCCCTAGCGCATAGAGTAAAGAATCGGCCACAATAGAAGAGAGATGTAAAATTTTTCCATATTCATGCAAATATACTGTCATTGACAGGAATGTTCGAGACGTTCCCCCTATTTTTGCACACCAGCAATTTAAAACCTTTTAATGAAGTTTACATTACAAGTTGAGGATCCCCATTCTAAAGCAAGGGCCGGATTAGTCGAGACGGATCATGGGGTAATCCAAACGCCTATCTTCATGCCTGTGGGTACAGCGGGGACTGTGAAGGCCGTCCACCAGCGCGAATTGAAGGAAGATGTCAAAGCACAAATCATATTAGGTAACACCTATCACCTGTATCTCCGCCCTGGGCTCGACATTCTCGAAAAGGCCGGCGGACTCCATGCATTCAATGGCTGGGACAGGCCTATACTTACCGATAGCGGAGGCTATCAGGTGTATTCGCTGGCTGGAACCGGCCGTAAGATAAATGAAGAAGGTGTGGTATTTAAGTCACACATTGACGGTAGCGTACACACATTCACGCCCGAGAACGTCATGGACATCCAGCGAGCAATCGGCGCCGATATCATAATGGCGTTTGACGAATGTACGCCTTACCCGTGCGATTTTACGTATGCCAGGAAGTCGATGGAGATGACACACCGCTGGCTCACCCGCTGTTGCAACCGCTTCGACAGCACCGAAGCGAAGTACGGTCACGGTCAGACGTTATTCCCTATCGTTCAGGGAAGTGTTTACAAAGACCTCCGCAAGCAATCGGCCGAGTTTATTGCCTCCGCAGGGCGCGAAGGCAATGCGATAGGCGGTCTTTCGGTAGGTGAACCTGCCGAGATCATGTACGAACTTACAGAGGTGGTTTGCGATATCCTGCCGAAGGATAAGCCACGCTACCTCATGGGCGTGGGTACGCCTGCCAACATTCTGGAATGCATTTCGCTGGGAGTGGATATGTTCGATTGCGTAATGCCTACCCGCAATGCACGCAATGGCATGATTTTTACAACCGAGGGGATTATCAACATCCGCAACGAAAAGTGGAAGGATGATATGTCACCGATAGACTCGGGCCTTGGAGGGCACGTTAGTACATTTTACAGTAAGGCGTATCTGAGGCACCTGGTGAAGTCGGGGGAAATGCTCGGCGCGCAGATTGCAAGCATTCATAACCTGACATTCTATTTGTGGCTGGTTAACAGTGCGAGAGAGAAAATTATCGACGGAAGTTTCGCTTCATGGAAGCGCGAAATGGAAAAAAAATTGAATCAACGGCTTTGAAAGTTCAAAAAAGGAGGTTTCTTTCGGGTAAAATTTGAATTAAATATCAGGAAACTTTTCCATTTGTATCAACTTGCGGTTGATTAAGTGATATTGATAACCTATTTTTGTGCGCACTAGGCATTTGGTTAATGTTACGATTAGCCGTGAAAACAATATATAACTTTACTCATAAAATTGGATATAGATCAATCCTAGTTAATCTTAATAACGCTAACTTGAATAGTATGAAAAAAGTATCCCAGTTGATTGGTTCGTTTGCCTTGGGAGCAATGATGGCGCTGCCTTCATTCGCACAGCCGCTGGTGCAACCGAATTCTCCGGATTACAATCCAAAAGCGACGTACGATGGCCCCTACAAATTGAACACCTGGTCAATTTCCGCACACTTTGGCCCGACGCTCTTTTTTGGTGATTTAAGAGAATATGACTTCTGGCCTGTTACCAAGACAAATTCTGACAGCCACAAGGAATCCGGAACTTTTCAAGGAGGCCTCACACTGAACAAACAACTTTCGTACCTGTTCGGCGCTCGTCTGGACGCATCTTTGGGTAACCTTAGAGGTATGAAACGTCGTAATTATAACCGCTATTTTGAAGGCAATTACTTCGATGTTTCGCTTTCAGGAACTGTTAACCTGAAAGGACTCCTGATGGGTCCCAACAAAATGAAGCGCTGGAAGATCGATGCGTATGCAGGTATCGGTCAGGTGTTTTACGATGCTACGGCATATGACCTGACAGGCGGTGTGAAGCTTCGTGAAACCGGGAATATGAACGACTGGATCGTTCCGACTGGTTTGAACGTGAACTACGAAGTAACGCCAAGAATCGACATCGGTGTTGACTTCCGTTTGACTCACACCAACTCTGACTACCTGGACGCTACTTACGGTGGTGACTACGACAGAACGCCAAATAGTTTCAACATTAAAGATCAGAAAACTTCTCACAAAGGAAATTCTGAACTTGACAGCTATGGATACGGTGCAATCCAGGTAACTTACAAATTGGGCAAAAAGCCTTTGAAAGTTGCGAAAGTGGATGGCAAATGGGATTACAAACCAGACGAAGGCGGTTACTACCACCTACGTTACACAGATCCGCGTGTACTGGTTAAACCACCGAAAATCCTTACACTGGAAGAAATGGACTCTGTTGCAAAAGCAAACCGTCCAAAAGATATCGACCCACGTTTGTTGCTTGATACCGACGGTGACGGTGTATCCGACTTCTTCGATAAAGAGCCAAACTCACCAGCAGGAAGCATTGTTGATGGTGCCGGTCGCGTACTCGACTTCGATTCTTACGTGAAAAACGCATTGGCAACAGGTGCAGCATGCTCCGAAATCTTTGCTAACGTAACATTCGATACCGACAAAAACGTATTGAAACCTGAATTCCAGGAATTGCTGAAAAACGTAGCAGCATTGATGAATAAAAACGGATGCCGCTTGCAATTGGCTGGTCACACAGACCGTCGTGCATCTGACCGTTACAACATCGCGCTTTCGAAACGCCGCGTAGATGCAGTGAAAAACTTCTTGGTCAACGAAGCTGGTCTGCAAGACCCAAGCAAAGTGATCGTCGACTACTTCGGATCGTTCAAGCCTATCGCCGACAGCGCAACCCGCCCAGGTTTGCAGAGAAACCGTCGCGTAGAATTGAAACTTCTTCCTTAATAATTGAAGAAACGACTTAAAGAGAAAGGCTCCCGTCGGGAGCCTTTCTCTTTTTAATATATTCACACGCTGATTATAGAAGTCAATTAGCCACATCATAACAACACAACAGGAATTAATGAAACAATATGACTATCTGGTAGTAGGTGCGGGTTTGTGGGGATCGGTATTTGCCCATGAGGCGACCAAACGCGGAAAGAAATGTCTTGTAATCGATCGCCGCGACCATATCGGCGGTAATGTATATTGCGAAAATGTCGAGGGTATCAACGTCCATAAATACGGCGCTCATATATTTCACACCAACGACAAGGACATCTGGGATTACGTAAACTCATTTGTAGAATTTAACAGGTATACCAACTCCCCCGTGGCCAATTACAACGGAGAGCTGTATAACCTCCCTTTTAATATGAATACCTTCTACCAGTTGTGGAGGGTACGTACGCCCGAGGAAGCTAAGGAAAAAATCCGCCAGCAGGTTGAAGAAGCGGGAATTAAAGATCCGCAAAACCTCGAAGAACAGGCTATCTCACTGGTAGGAACCGACATTTATGAGAAGCTGATCAAGGCATACACCGAGAAACAGTGGGGAAGAAAAGCTACCGAACTGCCAGCATTTATTATCAAACGGCTTCCCGTAAGGTTCACATTCGACAATAATTACTTCAACGACCGCTACCAGGGTATCCCGATCGGAGGTTACAATAAACTGACGGAAGCACTGCTGAAAGACGTAGACGTGCGCCTGGGCATAGATTTCTTCAAAGAAAGAGAAACACTTGCTGCCCTCGCTGAAACAGTCGTTTATACCGGTCCTATCGACGAATATTTCGATTTTCGCTTCGGCCAGCTCGAATACCGCAGCCTGCGCTTCGACAACCAGTTGCTAGATCAGGAAAACTATCAGGGAAATGCGGTAGTGAACTATACCGACGGAGAAACGCCTTTTACACGCATAATTGAGCATAAGCATTTCGAGTTTGGCACCCAGCCGAAAACCGTGATCACACACGAGTACCCGCAGGAATGGGTGAAGGGAGCCGAGCCTTACTACCCTGTGAATGACGATAAAAATACCGCCGTGTTTAATCAATACAAGGCGCTTGCATCCGATGAACCGAACGTTATTTTCGGAGGAAGGCTGGCTGAATACCGCTACTATGATATGCACCAGGTCGTAGCGTCGGCACTCAAAAAAGTGAAAGTACATTTCGATTCCTGAAAAATATTTTTTCTTACAAAAACCTGTTTCAACGCATTGAGATAGGTTTTTTTGTTTTCTAAGAATATTTTGAAAAAAAATTTGTAGAAGTCGCGTTACCAAAATTACATGTCAGCGTCTAAATGCTATCACCTGAAACGTGTAGGCAATGCTGGCACCCAAACCTCCGATAGCGAACTTCACATCATTTCAAGACTGGGCCGACAACCCGCTCTGGAAAGCCATCCGGTTCCGATGGTACTGGTTTTTCATTTCCCCTTGCCTGTCAATGCTCCTGGGGTTGGCGTTTCTGCGATACAAAACGCCATATTACGACGTTACGGCCTCTCTTCTAGTCCGTGACGATTCGAGAGGAAGTGATTTTCGTGAAACCGCACTGCTGAAAGAACTCGGGCTTCCTGACGCTACCAGCAGCGTGGAAAACGAAATTGAAATACTCAAAAGTCGCACGTTACTCAGCCAGGTGATTGAGGACCTGAGTTTAACCACTCAATACTTCGCTTCGGGTCACCTTAAAACGGCCGAACTTTACGAAAAGACACCATACAAAGTCAGGTTTCCCGGGCGTCGACCTGCGAAACCCGGGATCTACCGCATTGGTCGCGTAGGTGGCACTTCATTTACGCTCCAAACTCCTGATGGCGAATACAAAGGCATATTTGGCCAAAAATTAAGTCTGCCGAATGGCTTTACAGTAATTGACACCACCCATTTTAAACCCGCCTCCGAGAATCAGTATTGCTTCGAAATATCCCGAAGCGAGACAGTCCTCGCCCATTACGCGCGTGTTCTGAACATTCAGGCCCCGAACAAAACTGCATGCCTGGTCAATCTTTCCATACGGGAGATCTTGCCGCGGAAAGGCGAAGCTATTTTGAAGCAGCTGATTGCCCGGTATCAGGCGGCAAGCATCAAAGAAAAGAACAAAATAGCGGATAACACGATCGACTTTATCAATGCAAACCTGACGCGCGTTTCCTCCGAACTAACCGGGGTTGAAAGAGACATCGAACATTTCCGTAAGCGCCACCAAGTCATCGACCTCGCGGAAGACAGTCGTCAGGCACTTCAAAAGCTCGCCATCAATGCGGCGAAAGAAAAGGAGCTGACGATCCATTTAAAAATCATTCAATTGCTGGAAACGCATTTACATGAGAAGCCCGCCACGGCCATCCCCTCGGCGCTATACCCTCAAGATGATATCTTTGCCGATTTGGCCGGGAAATACAATGAGGCGCAGTTGTCGCGCGTAAAGGCCCTCACGTCGCTCACGTCCGACCATCCCGAGGTCAAAACATTGGATAATGCAATGGCCGCCCTCAGAAGTGGTCTCCTGGACGCTATCCAGCACCAAAAGCGGGAGCTGGCATTGAGCATTGCCGCGACTCGCGAATACGGTGCGGGCTTCAATGCGGAAATTGCGCAATTGCCCGGACATCAACGTGCATTTTTGTCGCAGTCCCGCGAACAAGGCATTCAACAGGAGTTGTATCTGTTTTTGCTAAAAAAACGCATGGAAACCGCGATCTCCCGCTCGGCAAATATCGCCAATGCAAGAGTTATCGATCCGCCTAAAGTCAGCCCGGAGCCTGCTTATCCCAATTACCAGCTTACCATGCTGGTGGCCTTCCTGGGAGGCATTCTGGCACCGGTCGGCATGCTCTACGTCCGGCAGATTTTCAACAACAAGATCTCATCGAAGGCGGATATATTACAGCAATGCGACACCACGATAATCGGAGAAATCGGCCAGCAAAGCCGGTCTGCGTTGTTTACCAAAGCTGATAACCGCAGCCTGTTGACGGAACAGTTCCGTTCGTTGCGAACAAATATCCAGTTTGTTACCGGGGCGCACCAAAGCACGGTGATACTCCTCACTTCCGCGATGGCCAACGAGGGAAAATCATTCGTCGCTACATACCTCGCACGCTCATTCGCGCTTGCGACCAGGAAGGTGCTGCTCATCGACTTCGACCTCAGAAAACCGACGCTGGCCAAGCTCCTTGATCTACGGCCCGAAGGCGTTACAGAATGCATTACCCTTGGAAACGAGCCGCTTGTTCAACGGTGTGGTACGGAGCATCCCTTTGATTTTCTCGCCGCCGGCGCACTACATCCGGGCTCAGGGGAATTGATGCTCTCGCCGAAAGTGGCCGCGCTTATTTCCACACTTAAAAAAGAATACGATTATGTGCTGCTAGATAGCCCGCCCGTCGGTCTCGTGGCCGATGCACGCCTTCTGGGGCAACATGCCGACATGACCTTGTTTATCGTCCGGCAGCATTTCACTTTCATTCACCAACTCGCCAATATGCAGAAAGCGTGTGAGCAACGACAACTACCTGATTTATATGTTGTTCTCAACGGCACCCGAGACTTACACCGGTACCAATACAACTACTATTGATATTCATTTAACCAATAAACAAACACACCTATGAAGCAGCAGATTTATATGATCGGGGAAATTGGGCAGGCCCACGAGGGGAGCATTGGTCTTGCGCATGCATACGTAGATGCGCTTGCACACGCAGGAGCCAACGCTGCGAAGTTTCAGGTCCATATCGCCGATGCCGAAAGCAGTATTTACGAGGATTTCCGGGTCAAAATACCCTATCAGAATGGTTCTCGCTTTGAGTACTGGAAAGGCATGGAGTTTTCCGCACAGGAATGGAGCGGGCTTAAAAAACATTGCGAAAAAGCCGGGCTGGACTTTCTTGCCAGTCCATTTTCACTGGCGGCAGTCGATTTGCTCAACGAAATCGGGGTGTCCGCATTTAAAATCGGGTCCGGCGAAGTGGACAACCTGCCCATGCTCGACAAGATATCAGACACTGGGAAACCGGTTCTACTATCGTCGGGAATGAGCTCCTGGGCCGAACTCGATCGGGCTGTTTTCCTCCTCCAATCCCGGGGGCAGACCGTTTCCGTACTCCAATGCACGACCGCCTATCCTGCCAAACCGCATCAATGGGGACTGAATGTTTTGTATGAAATGAGCCAGCGTTACCAGGTCCCGGTTGGCCTTTCGGATCACTCGGGCGACATTTTCGCTTGCCTCGCAGCGGCATCTCTCGGCGCTCGTATCCTGGAATTCCATATTACTTTCGACAAAAGGATGAGCAACCCCGACGCCTCCGCATCGTTAACCCTTCGGCAGGCGAATACATTAATCACCGGCGTTCGCAGGATCGAAACGGCGCTCAATTTCCCTGTTGACAAAGATGCAAATGCGGCTTTTTCGCGACTAAAAAGTCTCTTCGGTAAATCACTAGCCGTTAACCGCGATCTGCGGAAAGGCGAGCAGATCCAATGCGCCGATCTCGAAACTAAAAAACCGGCCGGTTTTGGCGTACCGGCGGCGCGGTACCAGGAAGTGCTGGGGAAGAGCTTGACAAGAGATATTGCTCAATGGGATTTTCTCACTGAAAACCACCTTAGCCATGCGTAAAATCTGCGTTGTAATCACTGCCCGGGCCAGTTACAGCCGGATCAAAACCGTGCTGACGGCCATCCAGGCTCATCCACGGCTCACATTACAGATTGTCGTAACTGGCAGCGCACTGGTCGAAAGGTTCGGAAATATCATTCCACACCTGGAAGCTCAAAACTTGCCTGTTTCCGCTATCATCCCAAATCTGCTAGACGTCGAAAACACTACTGCCTCAGCCAAAACAACCGGTCTTGCGGTGATCGAACTTGCTACTTTTTTCGCGAACCGTCGACCTGATTTAGTAGTCACCGTTGCCGACCGGTACGAAACCATCGCGACGGCCATTGCCGCGGTGAATATGAACATTCCACTCGCTCACGTCCAGGGCGGAGAGACCACCGGCAATATCGACGACCGTATCCGAAACAGCATTTCGCAACTTGCTGACCTGCATTTTGTAGCTACCGAAAACGCACGGGACAGATTAGTGCGGATGGGCCTTTCGCGACAGAAAGTCCATTGCACCGGGTGTCCCTCCATCGATTTGGTGTACCGGCACAAGGATTTCTATTTCAACCCTTACGAAAGTTACGGAGGTGTGGGCACGCAGCCCGACTTGAACGCACCCTACCTGGTGATATTGCAGCACCCGGTAACGACCGAAACAGGACATTCTAAATGGCAGATTGGCAACACCCTGCATGCCATTGCTGCCCTGAATATGCCCGGCATTTGGTTCTGGCCCAATGCCGATTCCGGAACGGCCGGCACCGCCCAGGGCATTCGTGCTTTCCGGGAGCAACATCCGGATCTCCCCTTCCATTTTTTCAAGAATATGGAATCGAGTCACTTCATTCAGCTGCTCAAGAATTGTGCAGCCTTTGTCGGCAATTCCAGCGTAGGGATACGCGAATGCAGTGCGCTGGGCGTTCCGGCAGTGAACATCGGAAGCAGGCAACGCGGCCGGGAGCGAGGCCCGAACGTGTTGGATTGCCTTCCGAACACTGAGGCAATTGCATCCGCCGTCCAACACCAGCTCGCCCATGGACATTACCAGCAGGTAACGCTATACGGGCGTGGTGACGCCGGGGAACGAATCGCCGAGCAACTTGCGACTGTTCCATTGATTCTCAAAAAACACCTTCTCCCGGCATGACAGCGCTATTTCCAAAAATCCTGGGCCTCATTCCTGCACGAAAGGGGTCGAAAGGAGTTCCTGGTAAAAACATGAAACTGCTTGGCGGAATGCCGCTCATACAATACACCATCGAGTCGGCCCGGCAGTCGGAGCTGCTGGATACCATTCTCGTTTCCACGGACTGCCCCGAAATCGCCGCCTTTGTGAACTGTTTTGACAGAATAACGGCACCGTTTGTGCGTCCCGCGCATATCGCGACGGATCATACGCCAATGATCGAAGTGGTCATACACGCACTAAATAGTGCCGAACGCAATCTCTATCGCTTTGAATATGTGCTGCTACTCCAACCTACCTGCCCGTTTCGCAAACCTGGCATGATCGACGAAACCATCCGTCACGTCGTCCAGCAAAAGGCCGACAGTCTGATGACCATGCGAAGGATTCCCGATCCGCATAACCCTTTCTGGTCTTATACCCTGCAAAACGACAAATTACAGCATGTGGTACCGGATGTAAATCGACCTACACGGCGACAGGACCTGACTGCTACGTACCATCGGGACGGAGAGATTTACATCGCACGCACCTCACTGATCCGCGCAGGCGAGATCACCGGAGGGAAGATAGCCGGGTGGTTGAACGATAACCCGTTTGAGATCAATATAGACACGCCTGCCGATTGGATGCGGGCAGAAACACTCTTTAATCAATGGAAAGATCAGACCAAAAACATATTCTCGTATTAATTACCAATCCATTCGCGGTGCTCAACACCATTCATTCCGGCCTCATGGGCCAGCTTGGGAAATGTTACAGGATCTCGGTCATGTCCGATCTGCTGACGGTAGCAGATGTTGATCATTTCAACAAACATTTCCAACTGAACATGCAGTTGTTAAAAACGCCGGTACCCTCAGTTTCAACGTTTGAGAAATGGCTGAGAGCGGTAGAGACGCTACTTTTCGGCTATTGCTTCGGCCTGGAAACTATCCGCATTAAAGTCATGGAACGGGGCCGCGTCTTTCATTGGCTTTTCTCGATATCACAAAAAAGCCTTACGCTCATCCTTCTGAGTACCTCGGTGATGGTTTTTATCAGAAACTGGCTGATCCGTCGCACAACGCTGTCAGATCTCTACGTGCCGCTTGCAGCTCACAACTTTCTCGCGGTGGTCTCGACTTCCCCATTCGATTTGCGTGAGAACGCAATCGTTAATTCGCTTCAAATACATGGAATACCGAATATTTCAATCATCATCAGCTGGGACAATTTTACTTCAAAAGGATTGATGAATGCGAGGCCCGATCTGGTGCTGGTTTGGAATCCATCTATGGCGCTCGAGTACCAGCGGTTTTATGCAATGTTCGGAGAACTTGCTGCGATTCGCATTGCCGGCATTCCGAGGTTCGATATATATTTCAGGAACCCGGCCGACGAAAGTTCCAACCCGGCCGGAGTGCCCGGAACCGACGCGAATACCCGCATTATCCTGTTTCCGACAGGCGCTGTCAAACACCACTCGTGCCAAAATTATGTCATTGAAGACCTTTTAGAATATGCGCAAACCCGGCCCGATGTCCTGATCCTCGTAAGGTGTCACCCCCGAGATGACCCTCGGCGATACGACCATTTCGGTTCGGTCAAAAATCTGCGTGTTTTTCAATCTTTCGGTGAAAATACAGGCAAGGTGCCACCCGCCGATTTTCTTGAAATATTACATTTCCAGCTAACGACTTGCACTGTTTGCGTACAAGTCGCTTCTACAATGTTCCTGGATGCCGCTGCCTGCAACAAACCATGTATCAGCATTGCCTACGATGCCCATCCGGGTGTGGACTATGCCGGATCGGTGAGGCGGTTCTATGACTATTCTCATCAGTTACCGCTTCACAAAATCCACAGGAAATACATTGTTTATGATCGCCGGGAGCTGTTCGGAAAACTGGATGAAATATTAGGCGGTCGCCACGTGACAACTGACCTCGGGAAAGCGGTAAAGTGTTTCACTAATCAATATTCGCCCGATTCCGCCCTGTTGTCCGCTCAATATATCAGGGAATGGTTAGGCTGATCCTTGCGGCAGGCAGCATGGCTGCATTGTGTGTCAGCGTGGTGTGGTTCGCTACGATCGTGTTCAGCTCGTTGCTCATTTTCGGCGAAAGTACCGTTCAAACTGTGCTCGTTTTCGGTTTCTATGTCTATTGTGTGCTTACGCTGGTTGTTCCGTCCGAGCACAAACTCTTTTACGTACTCAGTATCCCTATTCTGACCCAATTTCTACACCTCCTTCAAAAGTACGATTTCCCGCCCGGCGCTAATTCTCCATGGCGGCTGCTACCCTTTATAATTGTCGATCTCCACATTGTATCTGCGCTGATTCGTTTTAAAACGAGTCTTACCGCCACACAAAAAGGTGTAGCTGCATCATGGATAGCTCTTAACTTTCTGTCCATCATCATCTCGCCCAATCTGCCGGGAATCATTACCGGGGCATTCGTTTTGGTAGTCATCACCCTTCCCTTGTATTTTTGCTATTTAAGCCTGTGTTCTGAACGTCCCTCATTCTCAACGGATTTAGAGCGATCCCTCTGCCTTCTGTTCATTCTGCTTGCGTTTGGAACATTCGGGCTCGTCTTCTTGGGAGCGCAATACAAAGGTGCCAGCAACCTGCTGGTAACCCGAAATATTTCGGACACCAATGTGACAATGGCTTACTTTATTCTCCTTTGGCCATTTGCATTGCGATATGCCGGGCGTTCAAGACATACATTTCTATTGACACTTTTACTGGTACTACTTTTCGCTGTCGTGGTGTTGCTGTCCTTTTCGCGCGGTGCGGTCTTTATTGTATTACCTTACTTATTTTCTACATTATTGATTATAAGCAACTTAAAACAAGTCGTATGGTTTAGTTCGATCGGCATTCTGCTCAGCGCGGCTTTCAAAGACCTCCTCCAACTCATCAATACGGAGCTCGCCTACTCCTGGCAACTCCGTTTCGCCGATTTCCAGGCAGCCGGGCCGGCCCTCCAAAAATTACAGGAAGCCAGCGGGCGGGCAGAAATTCGCAGGTTTGCGTACAAACTGTTTCTCGAAAGTCCGCTTTACGGCCATGGCACAGGAAGTTTTGAGCTGCTGGGCCCAGGCTATCGCGAGGCACACTCGATGTTTTTTACCATTCTCGCGGAGCAGGGGCTTGTCGGAATGCTGTATCTGTACGCACTCTTCCTGGGACTTGGATATTGTTTGTTGAAAACGAAGGTATCAGGACGCCAATACCGGCTTCTGCCCACTGCATTGTGTGCGTACCTGCTATTTGTGCATTCGGTAGGGTCCGTTTGGGTGATCATTCCGGCCAAAAGTCTCACGATCAATTGCATCGCACCGCTCCTGCTACTCTGCATGTATCATTATTCAAAAACCATTTGTGAGAGTTCCCCGTCGCTCTATCATGGCTAAACTGCTGATTATCGGACAAATACCACCACCGATCGGCGGAGTGACAGAGCATGTGAGGAGGCTGACGCAAAATCTGCGACGAACCGGGTTCCCCTTCGATTTTTGCGATCCTGGAAAAGCTTCTCTGGCCAGCATTCTTTTTAAGATAGCTACCCACCGCACCATTCATATCCACTTTTCAAACCCGGGTACGCAAGCCCTGTTTGCCGCTTTCTGCCGGCTTACATTTAAGAAACTCATCATTACTTATCACGGACGTTGGGGCAGGTATGGCGCGTTAGTGAACTGGGTCGTAAAGTTATCCGCATACCTCGCGCACGTACCCATTGTGCAGGAGCGGGCGAGCCTGCTGCAAGCGTTCAACTGCAACGCACGCGCCCGCCAGATCTCAACCTATATCCCCGACGCGGACATACTTCCCCTCCCGGCCCGGTTACAGGCGGCAATAGCATCGCGCCGCAATGATTACCAGGCGACATTCTGCACAAATGCGTGGAATGTGACATTTGACAAGAATGGTCAGGAAACTTATGGGATTTCAGAGATGATCGCCCGGTTCGCCGATTATCCGGAGTATCAACTTTTGGTCTCCGACCCATCCTGTAACTACCGGTTGTACATCGAAAAGCACACACGGCACATTCCTAATAACCTGCTTTTTATCAGTCAGCTACACGATTTCAAAAGTATTCTTTTACTTTCCGACGCATTCATCCGAAATACTACTACCGATGGTGGGTCATTGTCGATCCACGAAGCACGGGAGCTTGGAATCCCCGTCCTGGCTTCCGCAGCCGTGGAACGGCCGCCATTTTGCAGCGTTTTTCAGGATTTTTCGAAAGCTGATTTAAAGGAAAAACTGGAAGAGGCGCGGCGATTGATCACCCTGCCGGGCACGACATATGATGCGGTGGGCGAACTGATCAAACTATACCAGGAGATTGCTTGACTGCATAGCTAATCATTTAATAATCAGCCTATAAAAACAAAGGCATAGAAAAATTTCCATGCCCTGTTTCACACTATACACACACTATATTTTTAATATCTATTATATCGCTTGGATAAAATTTCAGATCGAATTTCAATACCGCAAAATAACAAACTAAAGTGATCAGAAAAAAACTTTAGGATGCGAATTTCTAAATTCTAATCAGAAAATAGTGGACATTTCCCTAAATTCTTTTTATCGAATTGCGCTGTTATTCAAATTTACGGAAAATTGGCGTAATTATTGCTCAAACTACTCTGCCTGATTACTTTCGTGCAACTAACGCTCACCAACTCATTCATGGAATCACTTTTCACCACCGACGCACTTATCAGTTTGCTTACATTGACCTTACTGGAAGTCGTCCTTGGAATTGACAACGTAATCTTCATCACAATTGTTTCCGGGAAACTGCCTGTTAATCAAAGGAAAAAAGCGCAAAACAATGGCTTGCTCATCGCGCTGGTGCTACGAATCGCGCTCCTCTTTGCTATTTCGTGGGTGATCGGCCTTAAAGAAGATGTTCTGACCCTATTTGGCCACGGTTTCAGCGGCCGCGATCTCATTCTGCTCGGCGGCGGACTCTTCCTGCTTTACAGCACCACTAAAGAAATTCACCACAAACTGGAAGGCGAGGCCGAAGAACTCCCGTCAGGTGACATTTCAGGCAAAAAAACGTTGACATTCGGCAGCGCATTGGTACAGATCGCATTGCTGAACATCATTTTCTCGTTCGACTCCGTGCTTACGGCCGTCGGTCTGGTAAAAGAAGTACCGATCATGATCATAGCTGTCATAGCGTCCACGTTTATAATGATCGCATTTGCGGGTAAAATCGGGGATTTTGTAAATAATCACCCTTCTATCAAAATTTTAGCGCTGTCATTTTTGTTGATGATTGGCACGCTGCTCGTAGCAGAAGCATTTCACTATGAAATCCCGAAAGGCTATGCGTATTTCGCGATGGCATTCTCTTTCCTGGTGGAACTGCTGAACATGAAACTGGATAAAAAGACAAAAAATCCGGTGAAGCTGCGCGACCACGTGAACTGAAACATTAGAAAATTATGCGCATTAACCCCGAAACCGTAGAGAGGATCAAACACGCCGCAGATATTGTGGAGGTTGTAGGGGATTTTGTGTCCTTAAAGAAAAAAGGAGCCAACTATTCGGCTTGCTGCCCGTTTCACAACGAAAAAACGCCTTCGTTCAACGTCAACCCCGTAAGACAAATCTATAAATGCTTCGGTTGCGGGGCTGCGGGTGATTCCATCAAGTTTGTGATGGATATCGACGGGATTGGCTATGGCGAGGCTTTGCGGTATCTGGCAGGCAAATACAATATTGAAATTGAGGAAGAAGAGCTGACAGATGAAGAGACGATCCGGCAGAATGCGCGGGAAAGTTTGTACATCATCCTCAATTATGCCAAAAATTTCTACCAGCACCAGCTCCACAACAGCGAGGAAGGCCAGGCGATAGGTCTGAGCTATTTCCGCGAACGTGGCTTTACAAACGAAATCCGCAAGAAGTTCGAGTTGGGTTACAGTCTGGATAATTGGGATTCGTTTTCAAAAGAAGCACTCGAAAAGGGCTATTCCGCCGAAATTCTGGAAAAAGCGGGCCTGCTCATTCATAAGGAGGGCAGCCAAACCGCAGGCTACGACCGTTTCCGGGGCCGGGTCATCTTCCCGATTCACAATATTGCCGGGAAAACGATCGCTTTTGGTGCGCGGATATTAAAGACTGATAAAAATCAGCCCAAATACCTCAATTCGCCCGAAACCGAAGTTTACCATAAAAGTGAAGTCCTTTATGGTATTTTCCAGGCTAAAAACGCCATCCGCAGCCTGGAACATTGCTATCTGGTGGAAGGCTACACGGATGTTATTTCGCTGCATCAGGCCGGGATCGAGAATGTCGTTGCGTCGTCGGGAACATCGCTAACGGTGGAGCAAATACGGCTGATCGGCCGTTTCACACCCAATATTACCATTCTTTACGATGGCGATATGGCGGGTATCAAAGCGGCACTGCGCGGTTTGGACCTTGTTTTGGAAGAAGGGCTGAATGTGAATGTCGTCCTTTTCCCGGATAACGAGGACCCCGACAGCTATGTACGCAGGGTTGGTGCGGAAGCATTTAAAGCACACCTGAAAAAGGCTTCGAAAGATTTTATCACTTTCAAAACTGAAATCCTGTTGCAGGATGCGGGAAATGACCCTTTCCGGTTGGCCGCGGTGATCCAGGAGGTCGTCAATAGCATTGTCAAAATACCGGACGCGATCAAAAGGCAGGTATTTTTTCACCGCACATCGGAAATGTTGCGGGTGGACGAGCAGATGCTGATCACCGAGGGAAACAAACTGCTTCGGAAACAGCACACCGCCAAACCAACAGAACGTCAACCCCGGCAAAGTAATGCAACACCGGAAGGTCCCCGCCAGGAGTTTCATCAACCGGAAGGCCCGGATGACCTGGACGCGTTGTTCAGCGATGGCTTCGGGCCATTTGCCGGTGAGCCGGATGCCATTCCGTTCGTTGCCGAAGAAGTTGAAGCATTTCAGCGCACCAAACTGCATTATCAGGAAGAAGCGTTCGTGCGCCTGCTCGTCGTACACGGCGCACGTGAGCTCGAACCGACCATCACTGTATGCCAGTATGTGCTTGGACAAATTGAAGGAATCGAGTTGAAAGATCCGGTGTACAGTCATTTGCTGACTTTATTCCGCGAGAATTTTAATAGAAACCATGTACTCACCACCGACTATTTCCTGCAACACCACGAGGCGGAGATCAGGAACCTCACCATCGAATGGCTAACACAGAAACACGAGCTCAGTGAACTTTGGAAGGAAAAATACGAGATCTACGTGCCTTTTGAGACAGACGTACTAGATAGAACGGCATTTAACAATATTCTAAGACTGAAAAAGGCATTCATCGAAGAGAAAATGAAGGTATGCCTGCAACAGGCGGTGCATGCGAAGACGGAAGAGGAGCAACATGCCGTCATGACCGAATTTATGTTCTACAAAGGCATTAGTATGGCCGCCGCCAAGGAATTGGGAAGCGTAATCGGATAATATAACCTAAATATTCGCTGTTATGAGAAATCTACCGGCACTGGTCTTTTTGTGCTCCACCTTTTTGATTACCGCGTGCAGCTCTTCCTACAAACTCCTGAAAGTCAAGAAAGAAAACACCTTCAAGCTTGCCGACTACGCGACCTACGGCTTCTATGACATCGAAGCGACTGGCGATACCGTTTCTAAAAACTTCGAAAAGAATGTGAATATCATCCGGGAAGCCATTGCTAAAAACCTGCAATCCCGGGGATTGGACGAAGCACGCGACCCGGGACTAAAAATTAATATCGCATTGAATGTACGGGAACAATTGCAAACCCGACAGACGGACTTCCGCACCGACGGGCTACCGCGTTACATGGGCCAGCGACGCTATTCCTGGAAAAGTGAAGAAGTAGTGACCGGCAAATACCGCGAAGGTACGATCGTGATCGACCTAGTGGACGCTGCCAACAACAGGATGGTGTGGCAAGGGGGTGCGAGCGGCATCATTCCTGAGAAAACGAAGAATTTCACGGAAGATATTAATCGGGTAATCGGCGAAGTTGTAGCCAAAATACCCTGATTAAAGGCAGCAAAAAGGGTCGCTTCGTTATCGGAAACAACCCTTTCAATGTAGTCAATATCGGAGTTACTAAACATTATTGTTGACCACGCTGCGAGCTTTTTCACTCACATTGTCGGCCAGGCCGTTAGCTTTATCTTTTGCAGTACTTACATTCTTCAAGAACCCGTCTTTAAGCTTGTCGGCCAGGTGAGAAAGCTCTTCAAGGCTTTTTTCATACGTGTCCTTCGCATTTCCACCAAGGTCGTTCGCCTTATTTTTGATCAATTTGCGGGTTTCTTTGCCATTTTTTGGAGCTACCAAAAGGCCAATCGCAATGCCGGTCAGCAATGCTCCGATCGAGCCAATCAAAAATTTTTGGTTCTTGTTCATATGAATTCCCTATTTTGTGTTGATAAAACATTAGAACTGAAAAATAATAAAATACTGTGCCACTTCGCAAACCAGCGCCCCGATTTTACGTGAACGGCCTTTTTGCTGTCACAATGCTATTGACGATTTTCCTGACAGCGACAGCAAGCCAGGCGCAATGGAAAGTCATCGATATCAAAACGAAGATCCATATGCGCGCAGTACATGCGGTATCACCAACAATCTGCTGGATCGGCGGCACACGGGGCACTGTTTTGAAAACGACCAACGGCGGCCACACATGGATAACCTACAAAGTCGCCGGCGCCGATTCGCTCGATTTTCGCGACATTCATGCATTCGACAAACAAGTTGCGATCGCGATGAGTGCAGGCGAATCTGAGAAGGATAAAGCTAAAATTTACAAGACCGAAGACGGCGGAGAAAGCTGGAAGCTTGTGTACCAAACTACACAAAATGGGGTTTTTCTGGATGGAATCGACTTTTGGGATAAAAATAAGGGAATTTGCCTCGGCGACCCGACGCAGGGGAAACTATTCATTTTGACAACTGATAATGGCGGTAACACCTGGCAGGAACTACCACTCGACAAGCGCCCGGCAGCCGAACCCGGCGAAGCATGTTTCGCCGCCAGCGGCAGCTCCATTCTTGTTAACGGCAAAGGAACCGTGTTTATCGGAACAGGCGGAAGTAAGATGGCCCGGGTATTCCGTTCAGAAGATTATGGCCAGAGCTGGCAGGTTTCCTCCACGCCGCTGGCAGCCGGCCCGACAAGCGGCATATTCGGATTAAGGTTTTGGTCTAAAAAGAATGGTATTGCAGTAGGTGGAGACTATAAAAAAACAACAGACTCGACACAAAACGTGTTGCTGACCAATGACGGCGGCATTACCTGGACATTATCCGGCATGACAAAACCCACCGGTCTCAAAGAATCCGCAGCCGTTTATCACAAAACCAACGCCACCTGGAACGGCGACACGCAGATCCGATCCGACAACTACGCGTTGGTAGCCTCCGGCCCTTCCGGCAGCAGCGTCTCACTGGACCGTGGCAAAAGCTGGATTTCACTCGGCACCGAAGGTTTCCACGCACTGAGCTTCGCAGGAAACGTAGGCTATGCCGTCGGAGCGAATGGTTTGATTGGTAAAATCGAGAAAATTTCCTCTAAAAAGAAAAGGAAGAAGCTGATTTTGGTAGACGGATAATTAGCGGCCGGGGCGTTTTAAATTCGAGCAATCAACTCATTAACCTTCCGGACTTCGCGGCCTGCCAAATGATCAGCAATAGCCGCCGCATGCTCACGGCCGTTCTCTATAAAGACCTTTTCCGTAAAAACACCAGCAAGCACAGTCCCGCAGAGGTAAAGGCCTGGCACATTTGTCTCAAAAGTCTCCGAATCATACTCCGGCACTTTCGTAACCGGATTGAGTGTTACGCCGCAACGCGCCAGCAAATGCTCATCCGGCAGGTAACCTACCAGCAGGAACACGAAATCAGCCGGCAACCACTCCTGCTCGCCGGTTTCAATGTTCTCTATCAGCAAACGCCCCGGCTCGATCGCACGCGTAACCGAGTTGAAACGCGTATGAATCTTCCCTTCCTTCACTCTATTCTTCACATCCGGCACGAGCCAATACTTGACCTTTGTGCGGAAGTCGGCCTCCTTATGCACGATCGTCACTTTTGCATCGTGACGATACAGCTCCAAAGCTGCTTCGACCGACGAATTGGAACCGCCCACCAGCACCACATTGGTATAGGAGTATTTAAATGGCTCATCATAATAATGCGAAACGTGTGGCAGGTTCTCGCCCGGTACATTCAACATACGGGGCACATCGAAATAACCCGTGGCCAGGATCACATTTTTCGACTGGAACACCTGTCCATCATTCGAATAGGTAAGAAAAGTGCCGTCGGCCTGTTTCTCGCTCCGGTCGACATCTACAAATAGCCTGAAATTCAAATGATAATACCCTGCTACCTTCCGGTAATATTGTAAAGCCTCATTGCGGTTGGCTTTTACATCCGAAATCGCGAACGGTATACCGCCTATTTCGATATTTTCGGCAGTGGAAAAAAACTTCATCCGCCGTGGATACCTGCGGATCGATTCGGTAAGGTTTCCCTTTTCGAGGATCAGGTAATCGAGACCGCTTTTGGCCAGCTCGATACCCATTGCGAGGCCGCAAGGGCCGCCTCCGATAATAATTGCGTCGTAAATGTGCATCGTTTGAACCGACGACCCTTTGCTACCGGCCGTCCTTAGTGTTTTAACCCTCTAATTTAGCTATTGGTTTCTGAACTTTGTAAATTAGCCAACTGTTCAAAAAGTCTGATAATACCTTTTTAAGCTTGGAAAACGCGGCAGGGGACTTTACGGAGAAACTGAATGAATGGGGCAAAGCCAAAACCCCGTTCTTTTTTTTGGTGGACTACCAATTTCAAAAACCGCAGGCCTGGCAACTCGACGAGCTCGATCCAAACGAGATTCTCTTCAATCTGAATGGTTTTTCCAACGACGTTGCTCTTCTTCGCGACGAGCTTCCCGAGCACATTCAGTTCGACAAACATCCGCTTTCCTTCGAGGCATATCACGCCAAATTTGATTGCGTATTACGCCATTTGAATGCCGGAAACTCATTTCTGGTCAACCTTTCGGTGCCCACGCCGATCGACACCAACCTGACGCTCGAACAGATATTCCGGCACAGCGAAGCGCCTTACCGGGTGCTATTCAAAAACAGGTTTGTTTGCTTTTCTCCTGAGTTATTTGTCCGCATTCAGGGCAACCGCATTGCCTCATTTCCGATGAAAGGCACCATTGATGCTTCGATACCAAACGCGGAACAAGTAATTCTTTCGGATGATAAGGAAGCCGCCGAGCACGCGACGATCGTCGATTTGATTAGAAACGATTTGAGTATGGTGGCCGAAAAAGTGTGGGTGGAACGCTATCGCTACATCGACCGCATTCAGACTTCTGATAAAACGCTTTTACAAGTTAGTTCCGAAATTGCAGGGATACTTCCGGCCACCTTTGACGGTCAGTATGGCGATCTTTTGAAAAAATTATTACCCGCAGGTTCTATTACCGGCGCGCCGAAACCGCGTACGCTGGAAATCATTCAGGAGGCCGAGGAGTATAACCGTGGTTATTACACGGGCATAATGGGTTATTTCGATGGAACGAATTTCGAAAGTGCCGTAATGATCCGGTTCATCGAGCAGCAGGAAGACAGATTGGTTTTTAAAAGCGGTGGCGGCATTACTGCGCGGAGCAATGCATCGAGTGAATACCAGGAAATTGTCGATAAGGTTTATCTCCCATTTAGCTACGCCCCGCATGCTGTGCTTTGAAACGATCTGTGTCGAAAACCGGCAATTGAAAAACCTGTCGTATCACGAAGCACGCCTGAACAAAACCCGACAGGAACTTTGGGGTTGCATGGATGACTGGGACCTGGCCGGGCTTCTGCAAATACCCGATCACGTCGATGACAGCATGCACAAATGCCGTTTGGCTTATGATAAAGAGATCGACAATATCCAATGGGAACCCTATTCACGGCGCACGATCCGCAAGATTCGGCGGGTGTACGACGACGAGATCGATTACCAATATAAATATGATAACCGCGACGCGCTGAATGCACTTTTTGCACAGCGCGGGGATGCGGACGAAATACTGATTATTAAAAAAGGGCTGGTAACCGATTCCAATTATTGCAATGTCGCATTCTTCGACGGCAGCGATTGGCTGACACCCGCAACCCCGCTCCTGCCCGGTACACAACGCGCGCTCCTGCTCGATCAGGGCATTATCAGGTTGGCAGAAATCCGGGAAAGTGATATTGCCAAATTTCAGAATATCAGGCTTTTCAATGCAATGGTCGACTGGGCGCATGCCGCTTCGCTCGATGTTTCATTGATTGCTTGACCACAAATTGCGAACTTGCGCCGAATTAAAGAATTGAGCCAATGACCTCCTTGTTTGAGGAAGAAACTACCTTTTTTGCCGACCTGATTCTCCCGGTACCGATTCCAAGCCTGTTTACGTACCGCGTACCACGGGAAATGGCCTCGCTCATCAAGGTGGGCGCAAGGGTGATCGTACAGTTTGGTCAAAAAAGGGTCATCACGGCCGTGGTGGCGCAGCTGCACACAAATCCGCCCGTAAAGTATCAGGCCAAATACATTCTGGAATTGCTGGACGAGCAGCCGATCGTGACCGCACATCAGCTTGAACTTTTCAATTGGGTAGCTGAATATTACCTCTGCAATATCGGCGAAGTGATGAATGTCGCATTGCCCGCCGGACTGAAAATCACCAGCCAGTCGCGCATTCAGTTAAATCCTGAATTTGAATATGAAGACCTGCTCACCGACCAGGAGCATCTGGTAGTTGAGGAGATCAAGAAGCACCAAACCCTTTCTTATGGAGAAGTGGAAAGGCTTTTGCAGAAATCGAATATAACTTCCATTATCAAATCACTCGTCGGGAAGCGGGCGGTGATATTGTATGAAGAAGTCAAAGAACGCTACAAACCGAAAGTTGCTAAGAAGATCAGGCTGACGGCTGCTTATACTACGAATGAAGCGCTTTCAAAGTTGGCAGCCGATCTTGACAAGACCCCAAAACAGCAGGAAATCCTTTTGAAATACCTCAGCTTCATACCGGTTTACAATAATCCGGATTTGAACGCCAAGGGTCTGGACAAATCGATATTCAGCCAGGATGACACCATTTCGGATGCCTCTTTGAATACCCTTGTCAAGAAAGGCATTTTCGAGCAGTTCGAAATATTTGTCTCCCGTTTCGAGGACATTCCTATGGGCAATATGGGCAACATTACGCTCACCGAAACGCAGGAAGAGGCTTCCCGGCAAATCCACGAGCTGTTCGCGGAAAAAGAGGTAGTGCTACTCCACGGTATTACCGGCAGTGGTAAGACGGAAGTTTACATCGAACTTATTAAACAAGCGCTCGAAAGTGGCTCGCAGGTATTATTCCTGCTTCCCGAAATTGCGCTGACGACCCAGATCGTCATCCGCCTGCGCAAAGTGTTTGGCGATGCAATGGGTATTTACCATTCCAAATTTTCGGATAACGAGCGTGTGGAAGTCTGGAAGGGCATTCTGGATGGAAAATTCCAGTTTGTTGTGGGCGTGCGGTCGGCTATTTTCCTGCCGTTTGATAATCTGGGACTGATCATCGTGGACGAAGAGCACGAAACGTCCTACAAACAACACGACCCCGCCCCGCGTTACAACGCGCGTGACGTAGCCGTGATCATGTCGTACATGCACAAAGGCAAAACGCTGCTCGGCTCGGCGACACCGTCGCTTGAAAGCTATTTTCACGCGCAAAGCGGCCGGTATGGGTTGGTGGAGATGAAGCAGCGTTTCGGAAATGCCGCATTACCCCGCTTTGAACTGATCGACACCAAGAAGGAAAAGCGGCAGAAGCAGATGAAGAATGAGTTTTCTTCTGTGCTGCTCAGCCATTTGGAATACAACCTTAAAAACAAGGAGCAAACAATCCTTTTCCAGAACCGACGAGGTTACTCGCCTTATTTGCAATGCGAGGAATGCAGCTGGATTTCCGAATGTGCCAACTGCGACGTGAGCCTTACCTACCACATGAAGGCGCGCGAGCTTCGCTGCCATTATTGCGGGCATAAGGAGGAAGTGCCTCGTACTTGCCCGCATTGCGGGTCACCCAAGGTCAAAACGATGGGGTACGGTACTGAAAAAATTGAGGAGGAAATCAATGTAATGTACCCGGAGGCGCGGGTGCAGCGGATGGACCTCGATACGACGCGTGCCAAGAATGCCTATCAGCAGATCATCCAGGATTTTGAAGAAGGCGGGATCGATATATTGGTGGGCACGCAAATGGTAAGCAAGGGGCTCGACTTCGATAATGTAAGCGTGGTGGGCATTTTCGACGCCGACCGCATTATCCACTTCCCCGAATTCCGCGCTTCCGAACGTGCGTTCCAAATGCTTACGCAGGTGAGCGGGCGCGCAGGCAGGCGGGCCGACAAGCCCGGGAAAGTTTTGATCCAAACGGCAAATCCTTCTCAGCCGTTGCTCGAAAAAATCATTAATAATGATTATGAGGGCATGTACGAGGCCGAAATCGCGGAGCGCGAGAAGTTTAACTATCCGCCGTTCACCCGGCTTATCAAGGTTACGGTGAAGCATGTCGACGAGGGAACTTCGAACCGCGCCGCGAAAGTGCTGGCTGAAAAACTGACGGCCCATTTGGGTGCCAGCAGGGTTCTCGGGCCCCAGCCGCCACTGGTCGAAAGAGTAAGAAATCAGTTTTTGTTCGATATTCTCATCAAACTTGAACGAGAAAAGATTAATTTTAAGGCGGCAAAGTCATTTATACAGGAAAAAGTAATTGACATTCTGACTGACAAGACGCTAAAAAGCATCCAGGTAATAATCGACGTGGATTGTTTATAAAAACATCATTTTTACTGCACATTAACTTTATGTCTTCCAAAAAAACCAGAATTGTTGCAACCGTAGGCCCGACCTCGGAATCGAAAGAAACATTATATGCATTGGCCAAAGCAGGAGTGAACGTATTCCGTCTCAACTTCTCCCACGGCTCCCACGCTGACCATCTGGAAAGACTCACCAACATCCGCGAGATCAACGAAGAGCACGGCCTTAACCTGGCTATTCTTCAAGATTTGCAAGGGCCAAAGATCCGTATCGGTCTGGTGGCGGAAAAAGACGGCGTTCTGATCGAATCAGGTAAGAAACTGATCCTTTCAAATACCGAAGTGCTGGGTACTGCCGAGAAAGTAAGCACACCTTACGACGGAATGTACAATGATGTAAAGATCGGCGACCGGGTGTTGATGGACGATGGTAAACTGGAAGTATTGGTAACCGGAATTGACGGTACGGACGTAATCACAGAGGTAATCTATGGTGGCTTACTGAAATCCAAAAAAGGCGTAAACCTGCCTAATACGCGCGTTTCGATGCCTTCGGTAACACAGAAAGACTGGGAAGATCTGGATTTCGGCCTTGAAAACAATGTAGAATGGATCGCATTGTCGTTCGTCCGCACAGCTGACGAAATCACAAAAGTGAAGGAATATATCGCCAGCAAAGGCAAATTTGCCCGCGTTGTAGCGAAAATTGAGAAGCCTGAGGCGATCGTAAATATCGATGAGATCATCGAAGCTACGGACGGTATCATGGTAGCCCGCGGTGACCTCGGGGTAGAACTTCCTGCCGAAGAGGTTCCGATGATCCAGAAAATGATCGTGGAGAAATGTAACCGTGCCGGCAAGCCTGTAATTGTGGCTACGCAAATGCTCGAATCCATGATCGAAAGCCCTCGCGCAACCCGCGCCGAGCTGAACGACGTGGCTAACTCGGTACTAGATGGTGCCGATGCGGTAATGCTTTCGGCTGAAACTGCTTCCGGTAAATACCCACTTCTGGCTGTGGAAAGCATGACCAGAACCATTGAAAAAGTGGAGGCTAACAGCAAAACCATCTATTTCAGACACCATGCTGCCGTTAACGACTCCCCAGGCACCTACAAGCTGAACGACAACGTAGTAATGAGCGCTTGCCGTCTGGCACGTGACACCCAGGCTGCGGCGATTATCGGCATTACACGCTCAGGCTATACTTCATTCCGCTTGTCGCACCACCGTCCGAAAGCGAATCTGTTGATCTTCACATCGAACCGGATGCTGATGAACCAGCTTGCATTGTACTGGGGTACGAAAGTATTCTACTACGACCGCGACCAGGGCGTTTCTACCGACGATCTCATCGAGGACATCAAAACATTCCTCGTTGAAAAAGGCGAATTGCAGAAAGGCGACGTGTTCATCAATACACTGAGCATGCCGGTTTCGAGACAGCGCAAGACGAATACTGTGAAGTTGAGCGTGGTTGAATAGGCAATTTAGATATCATAATGCAAGGGCGACGGGATTTGATTCCGTCGCCCTTTGTTTTTGCAGATTGCTCATTGAGCGTGTCACCTTGTACATTAGGTTGAATATCAACGTCCATTTTTTGTATATTCGATAATGGGCTAACCGATCCAAACTATGATAGCTTCATTGAGACCAGGCTTCGACATCCCCGAAAATGCCTTAGAAGAAAGCATTCCAACATCACTGATCCGCGAGATCATTGATGGGAAGCCTTACTACTTCAAAGGCTACCCAGAGGTTCTTGCAGGTAATAAAGATGCAGAAGGTGTTATGGGTTGCTCTACTTTACAAGCATTTATCGTCACTTTTCTGGTACGTGTTCTTCTTCGTTCGATCGACGAGAATCAATACTTCATTGCCACCAACGAGCCTGGTCTGCATATTGACAGAAAAAACAACCTCGTGTCGGATTTTATGGTTTTTGATTACAATATTCTTACGATAGACCAGATCAACCTGAATTATGCACAAGTTCCGCCCGCAATGTGTATTGAGGTTGACACGCGTGTAGAGTTGCAAGATGCTACAGAAAGCGAATATGTGACTTTGAAAACCATGAAACTCCTGGAATTCGGAGTAGCGAAAGTGCTATGGTTCTTCACGGAAACGAAAAAAGTGATGATTGCTACGCCTGGTAGTTGGACAACTTTTGACTGGAACCACGAGGTAGTATTAATGCCAGGAGCGCTGTGTAACATAGGTCAATATCTTCGTCGCAAAGGCTCAAAATATGCGTAACATAGAACATTGAAAATCAACCCCAACCGTCACCACTCCCGTGACGGTTTTTATTTTTTTACAATAACTAATAAAATAGTTTTGAAACTAACAAAATAGTAATACATTTGAATTACCCATTACTTATAACCCATTTTTAAAGAAAGAACACTATGGAAATCCGTAACCTGACGAGGGCCGAGGAAGAGGTCATGAGAATTCTCTGGCAGCTGAAAAAGGCGTTTGTGAAAGACATTCTTGCCGAAATGCCCGAGCCAAAACCGGCCTATAATACCGTATCGACCATCATCCGTATTCTGGAAAAGAAAGAGGTCGTTGGCTATAATGCCTACGGCAAGACACACGAATATTATCCGCTCATCTCCGAAGAGGAATATAAACGCCACGAAATGAAGCAGTTGATGGTCAACTACTTCAATAACTCGCTCCCTAACCTGGTTTCTTTTTTTGTAAAGGATAATGACCTGAACACCAAGGATCTGGATGAAATCATGAAGCTGATCAACCACCATAAAAACGACCAGTAAACCGTCTGTTAGCCATGGAAAATTTCATATATATCGGCAAGGTGAGCCTTTACTGGGTGATGTTGTACGCTTGCTACTGGGTGATGCTGCGCAAGCATACGTTCTTTCAATGGAACCGCTGGTACCTGATCGGCTCTCTCCTGATTGCCTTTGCCTTGCCGGAGATCATTTATCCATCGGCGGCACCCGAGCTGCCCGTGATCTACGAAATGAGCGCTTCGACGTTCGCAGTGATTAAAGAGGCCCCGAAAGAACGGGAAAGCTGGACCTGGGTGCAAATTCTGACGACGATCTATACCGCAGGACTGGCTGTATCCGCTGCGCTACTGGCCCGCAACATCGCCCAGCTCGTAAAATACCTTCGCTCAGGCGAGCTTATCGAGCTGGAAGATTGCACAGTGATCCTGATCGATTCCAACGAGGTCGGCTCTTTCTCATTCCTGAAATGGATTGTCATTAACCGCAACGACTATGAAAACCACTTCGACGCTATTCTACGGCACGAGATGGTGCATACGCAACAGCGGCATAGTCTCGATATTCTGTTGATAGAAATACTGCGAACTGTTTTCTGGTTCCACCCGGTGCTGCTGCTGTACAAGCGGTCGCTGCAAGAAATTCACGAGTACCTGGCCGATGCGCAAGCCCCGAATCGTGAGTATTATGCCCAATTCCTCGTCGCATATGCGCTCAATGCGCCTGTCGCGTCGCTGACTAACCACTTTTTCAAACCATCTCAGTTAAAAAACCGCATCCAGATGATCTATAAGAATCGCACATCCAAATGGATGCTGGGCACCTACGTGGCTGCTGCAACAATGATCGGAACCAGCGCACTGCTTGTCGCTGGTTGTGAAAGCCAGGTTTCGAAAGAAAATGAGGCAATAAGAACGGGGGAACGTTTAGAAGCCAGCCCTGTTTTAGAGGCCGTCGAAGTCACACCGGAATATCCCGGTGGCAATGCGGAGATGTTCAAATTCCTCGGCCGGAATATCAAATACCCCACACGTGCTTCCAAAGCTAATGTACAAGGCAAAGTCTTTGTCAACTTTGTGGTGACTTCTGCGGGCGACATCCAGGACGTCAAAATTCTGAAAGGCATTGGCTTTGGGTGCGATGAAGAGGCACTCCGCGTAGTCTCCAAATTCCCTAAATGGACTCCGGGTAAGCAGGACGGAAAATCCGTCAGTGTAAAATACACGGTCCCCATCAATTTCCAGCTGGCGGAAGAAGGCGAAGACACGACCACCGACAAAGAGTCCACAGTTGTCGGTTTCAAAAAACCAGTTGCTCAGACATTTGAAGCGCAGCCAGTTGCGCAACAGAACAATACCGAGGTGCCGCTGCGCGCTGAAACTTTCGAAGACAGAACCACCCTCACCGTGGGAGAAGGATCGGATGCCAAAATACAAATTCGGGGAACATCCGGACCGTTTACGGCAGAAAATCAGCCACTTTATATTTTGAACGGCGAAGTAATGGATGGTCTGTTACTAAATACAATAGACCCTAACACGATAAAGAGTGTCAGCGTCCTTAAAGGTACAGAGGCTACTACAATCTACGGTTCAAAAGGTGCGAAGGGCGTCGTCTCCATCAACACCAAAGACAAATAACAACCTGAAACGCATCCCTGCATGGAAACGCTCCTCTATCTGGCAAAAGTCAATGCATACTGGTTATTGTTTTATGCCTGCTATTGGCTTTTGCTTCGAAAGCATACTTTCTTTCAATGGAACCGGTTCTACCTGCTGGGCACGTTACTGATTGCATTGGCATTACCTGCGATCCACGTTGCAGAACCGGTTACGACCATCTACGTGCCGGAAACTGTATACCAGAAAGCCACCATCTCAGTAGCCGTAATTGCAGACAAAGCACCGGAAACGGGCATTCATATATGGCCCTGGATTGCCGGGCTGTATGCGGCCGTCGCGCTGGCGTTAACCTGGAAATTCGCTTCGGACATTCTCAGGCTTGGTAAAATGGCCCGCCGGAGCGAAAGAATCGATATGGGTTATTACACATTACTTATGTTGCCGGAAAACGCCGGTAGCCGAGGCGGAAGCTCGTTTTCTTTCTTTCGCTGGCTATTTCTAAGCCCTCATGACTACCGGCATAATCCGGACGCGATCATCCGGCACGAGTACGAACATATCCGGCAATGGCACACTGCGGATGTCCTGTTGATCGAGCTACTGAAAATAGGCTTCTGGTTTAACCCGGTTGTGTGGCTATACAAGCGCTCCATTGAAACCGTACACGAATACCTGGCCGATCAGCCTGTTCCGGACCGAAACGATTATGCGTCATTTCTGGTCGCATATGCCATGCGCAGCCCGGACATTGCCATTGCCAATCATTTTTTCAATTCCTCATTGCTAAAACGCAGGATTCAGATGATTTACAAAAAACGTAGTTCACGGTGGTTACTGACCAAGTATTTGCTGATTCTACCAGTAGTGGCGTGTTCGGTTGCCATCACGGCTTCACGTTCGCCATTGCAGGCCATCGGTAAGTTGAGAGCGGAAGTTGAACAGACCATTCGCGTAAGAGGCCTCATTGCCGACGAAATCGACGGGCCGGTCGAGGATGCTACCATCATCATTGCAGGGACAACCCGCGGCACAACCACGGATCGTCACGGTCGTTTTGAACTACATAATGTGCCGGCCAATTCCAGGCTCGTGATCACGCACGTTGCCTATGAAACGCAGGAATTTAAGCTGACCGACAATAATCAGGAGCTTGGGCTGATCATCAAAAAGGCCGTAAACCAAATCACGGGGCCGGTAATCGTCGGCCAGCCAATAACCGGCGACCATACCGTTACGTCTGTACCAAATTCTTCCCCAACCAGCGATGATATGAAGGTTGTCGAGCAACAACCCTCATTTCCCGGCGGAAGGGAGGCATTGATGCAATATTTGCTTCAAAACCTGCAATACCCGGAAACTGCACGCAAAACAAATGTGGAAGCGATCGCGCTGGTGTCTTTCACTGTGGATAAAAACGGCGATATCCGTAACGCCAAAAGCCTTAAGGAGATTGGCTACGGTATTGACAAGGAAGCACTGCGTGTCGTAAATGAGATGCCAAAATGGAATCCGGCGGTGCAGAACGGCAAGACGGTTGAAATGGAGTATACCCTTGAAATTGACTTTAAAATTGAGAAGGATAATCAGGACAAACGTCAGGGCTTTCTGGATTTCAATACAAAAGGCACATCTACTCTTCCCAAAATGGACGAGATTGGCGCCTTCCTCAATGGGACGCTAAATCCCTCTGCCGCAGGAAAATTCACTGAAGTTGCGTACGGGGGAAAATGGAGTCTCATTCCAAGAACCACGAACAAGGGATATGTCGATGAAAAATCCGGCAAGGCCAGGTTTTTCAATTACGGCGGCATTTACCTGAATCAGAGCCCACCGGTCGATGGAAGGTAGAACCAAATAATTGCTGATATTTGGAAGTATAATTAACCGATTCTTCCCATTCATGTCAGTACTGAAAGCTGCCATCATCGGCGGCGGGCACATTGCCGACCAGAACCACCTTCCGGCATTAGCCCAATTATCCGATCGCGTCAAGGTCATTTCGATATGCAGCCGCGACATTCATAAAGCCCGGGCGCTGGCCGACAAGCATGGCGTACTGTTTGCGTACGACAGTCCCGATGAAATGTACCGGAGCGAAGGTAAACCCGACATTGTCGTCAACTGCACGGCTAACACCCTGCATTACCCATTCACCATGCAGGCGCTCGAAAACGGCTGTCACGTTTTTTGCGAAAAACCACCTGCGATGAACGCCCGCGAAGCACGCGAAATGGCCGACCTGGCCAAAAAGAAGGGCTTAACGTTGGCGTACAACTTCCAGCGCCGCCATGCTCCGGAATATACGACTTTGAAAAACTATCATGCCCTTGGCAACCTCGGCGACATTTACCACATCAAAGCCAACTACCTGCGCCGTCGCGGTATTCCGGGCTGGGGCAATTTCACCAATAAAACCATTCAGGGAGGCGGAGCGCTGATTGATCTAGGCGTGCATATCCTCGACCTTGCATTAGGTTTAACCGGGTATCAGCATCCCTCCCGCATTGTGGCTAATACCTATGATTTTATTGGTAAAACCGGCGGAAAGGGTCTGAAAGGCGCATGGGACCCCGCTACTTTCGAAGTGGAGGATGCCTGTTTTGCACATCTGTCGTTCCCCGGCAATGTGAGCATCGCATTATCCACATCATTTGCGCTGAATATGGAGCAGGAGGAGGCCATCAATCTGGAAGTTTTCGGCACAAAAGGCGGAGCCAAATTATTCCCGCTCTCGGTACACACCGAAATAGCAGGCGAGCTGGCTGATATCCGGTTCCCGCATTTAGGCAACATCGACGTTCAGTTACAAAACACAACTGCATTCATGGACCTTTGCGACGGTAAACAGGCCAACATCTGCGACGGAGCGCAAGGCGCCATCCTGCAATCCGTTGTGGAGCAAATCTACCAAAGTGCCGCCGACCACTAAAACGGAAAAAGGGTTTGAAGATCAAGAACCTTCAAACCCTTCCTTTCCTCCTTCCTCCCTCTTCCCTTTACTCCCTAAAATCTATTTGGCCGTAGCCATCACCATTTTGATATCGTTCTTGGCGCCCAGTTCGAGCACATCCACCAGGTCCTGCACGGCGAGGTTCTTATCTACCCGCAATACAATTGTCTTTTCTTCCACATTGGCAAAAATATTCTGTAATTCAGCTTCCAGGCGATCGAACGGGATTGGCTCCTTATCGATAAAATAAGCCTTTTTGTCATCCACCGACAGCGTAATCTGCTTCTTGTACATCTGCTGGGTAGCCGATGCTTTCGGAAGCATCAGTTTGATCACGTTCGGATTGGACATCGTGGAGATGATCAAAAAGAACAGCAGCAGAAAGAACATAATATCGTTGAGCGAGTGCGTGAACACCTCCGGGGCAAACCGGCTCTTCCGACGTATTTTCATATTGGAAATGAGTTGTTGACCTGCCAAATCCAAAGACCTGCCAGGCTTGTAAATTATCTATTTTGCAGCCACAGGCTTTTGAAGCACATCCAGAAAATCAGAAGCAGCCATTTGCAGGCGCAATGCAAAACGGTCGATTTTCATATTCAGCAAGTGGTAGCCCGCATAGGCGATCAGACCGATGATCAGACCGGAACCGGAGGTGATCATTTTCTCATACATACCGCCCGCGATGGTGCTGATATTAAAGTCGTTGGAGATCGAAATATCGTAGAAAATACGGATGATACCTGAAATCGTACCCACAAACCCGAGCATCGGCGCGATACCCGCGATCACCCCGAGGTAGGGCAGGTTACCTTCCATGCGCTGGATCTCGATCTGGCTGGCATTTTCGATCGTTGTTTCAATGTCTTTAATCGGATAACCAATACGACCGATCGCTCTTTCAAGAATGCGGCCCGCAGCGTTACGCTGGTTTCTGCAAAGTGACTCCGCCGATTTCAGGTTTCCCTGCTGGATAAAATCCTTGACATTGTCCACAAATTGCGGCTCGATTTTACCGTTGGCACCGATTCCAAGGAAACGTTCGATGATGAGGAACAATGTAGCCAGGAACAACAATCCGAGCGGCAACATTACCCACCCCCCTTTGGCGAGCAGATCAATTACAGAAAGGCCCTGCTCAGCGACGGGTGCAGCCGCAGTAGAGTCAGTAAGTGCTTGCAGAAGCATCATATCAGAAATAAAAAGTGAATGGTTAAGCGAATGAAACAGAGGTCGATTCTATTCAAAAACGATTTTGATCTTAAACGGAGCAAAAAGCCCCTTATTGTTCAAAGGGCAAATATAGGAAAATTACTCTTTGGGCGCGGGAAAGAGGCCGCTTACATTCTCAGTACCGTCGTAAAGATCGGCCATTTGCAGCGTAGCGCCGATTGTTTGAATGGTGATAGAATCATTTAAAGAAAAAGCGTCGTCGGCAAGGAGCCACTGATTGTTCACAGTCCGCCGCCACACCTCCACTTCTATACTCAGTGAATTGATGATCACATATTCCTGCAAACTTTCGATGTCACGATACAGTCTGAATTTTTTGCCACGGTCGTACTCACTCGTAGACGGTGAGAGGATTTCAAAAATTACCGATGGATTAGTGATTGTATTACGATCAAGTTCTGCATGCTTTTTCGGCCCACACACAATCATAATATCGGGATAAGTATAAAGCGAATTCGATGGTATATGAATCCGTTGATCGCTCGAACAACTTTTGCACGATTTTGCTTTCAAAAAAGGGTGTATCAACCCCACAACATTATCGTTGATAAAATTATGGTTCGGCGCAGCCCCAGCCATCATGACGATCTTCCCCTGAAAGAATTCACTCTTCTCAGAGGCGTCGTTTTCAAGCCGGAGATATTCCTCTTCTGAGTACATGGTCGGGCGTAAAAGTGCTAATGTTGTCATAGTGTGTTTTTCTCAAATATACCTACAATACTGTAAATCTGCTCCCAATAAAAAGAGCGATTATCCTGCGGCGGGCAACGCTCCTTGAAGAAATTGTGTCTCCTGGAAACATACTCCCCCGGATCTTCATGAAATATTTGATGTCGATAATTCCAGTGTCTGTATCGCTCTTGCTTCTCGGCTGTGTCTTCTGCGGTCCACAGCGCGAACTGACAATTGTCGTAAGCTCCACAAATACATTTCTGGACTCTGCTAAGGTAGACTCCATATTCGCGCTGAATGCCTTGGATTCAAAGGGACAGCTCGTATCCAAAAATATTACAGGAATACAAGAATTCCCGATTTCCCTGCGGGCGGATAGCACTACATATGTATACACGTATGAAGGCAGTAAAAAAACCGCTGACACCCTGACAATCTTTTATGAACGGGAATTCCGCTATAAGGGTGATTGCGGATTTGTAGTGAATGCCAATAAACCGCGGGATGGCCGCACGCATCGGTCGACATTCGAAAAAGTGGAGGTGCGGTATGGCACCTACGTCGCACCGAATAGCTGGAAGGTTGGCGCGCAGGATACTTCCACAGGGATTTATGTCGAGATCAAATGATGAAAACACTCGCCGCTCTCATCACCATCGTCTCGCTGGCGTTTACAACCTACGCCCAGGAGGACAGCACCAGAGGCCGCTACCTTGGTCTTGATGTGATCAACAGCGTACCCACGTATGTCCTGCCCAATTGGTATTACATTCGAAAAACGATCGTCATTGAGCCCTACTATCGGTTTGATATCAAAAAGCCGGACGCAAGTATTGTGATCGGTGCAGGTTTTGCAAAAGGTTCTACCCATCAATACGATGAATTCAATCCGTCCCAGAGTTTCCGGGGGGCTTATTTCCGGGCCTCATACGAGTTCAAATACCGCCCCCGGTTTATCAGCGTCGGTTATGGCCCTATCATCTCATTTGCCGGGTACAATGGGAAGTTTCGGTTTGAAGGGCCTACATTTGGCGATTATGAAGGTTCTTTCCAGGAAAGGAATAATGTCGCAATAGGCTGGGAAGGCTATATTGCTTACGACCTCAAACTAAGCCGTGACCTGTCTCTCCGGTTTTTACTGCGAAACGTAATGGGTCGGCGGACCAAAGCCTCCGTTTATGTGCAGTATTACCCGGGTTTCGGCTATACACCGCCAGTGCTCAATAACCGTTTTCTTTACTCCGGAGGTCTTTCATTTCAGCTTTATTACAAATTACGCTAGTGAGTGATGTATCCTCATAAAGAAAAACATCTTTTCTAACCTTTTCGTCAATACCTTTGCATGATCGAATACCACTTAAACCGGCCCCTTCGTTTCTGATATTGTGAGAAATTCTGCGAAACAATGGATATCCCTCAGCCTGCTTGGCCTCATGCTGGTCAAAGTGTGGGTGATTCCTTTGTTATACCTGGATTTTGAAATCAGGCGTGAATACATCGTCGCGAACCTTTGCGAAAATAAAAACCGGCCGCAGCTGCATTGCGACGGCAAATGTTACCTTGCCAAACGCATTGCTTCGCTCGATGAGCACGAAAAAAGGCAGGCCGAAAAAAGCTATATGTCGCGGCTGATCGACCAGGTGATGGACCAGCGCGCGGTTTTCTCCTTTACCAAACAACCGGTTGGGATCGAATTGCTGCCGCGGGCAGTTTTCGCCCTCGCCCCCAGCTTCGCACCCCGCGTCGCGGTGGACGATATTTTTCATCCCCCGCTCGTCTGATTTAGCATAAAATCGCCCCGTTTGCAGTTCTATTACTAGTTAGAACAGATTCTGTTTGCAATTTTGTCGGCTTAAAGCACGCCTATTTACTGCGTGTAAATTCTTATTTTACAAAATACACATGATGAAAAGAACATTTTCATGGCTGTCGGCATGGGCGCTTGCATCCGGGCTACTGATGGTTTCATGCTCTTTCCCGGACGAAAAAGACGATACCGACCCCATCGAAACCGGCACCATTCAGTTGCAATTCGATAATATCGTGGGCAACCAGGATTTGCAGCTCGACAGCACCAGATACGTCAATGCCGCGGGCGAGGACTTCACGGTCAGCAAGCTGAATTACTATATTTCGAATATCAAACTCACCAGGATCGACGGTCGCGTGTTTACGGTGCCGCAGGATTCAAGCTATTTCCTGATTCGCGAGGCGAATTCCGGATCGCAAAAGCTGACGATCCGGAACGTGTTGACGGGCGATTATACCGGTATAGAATTCATGGTGGGCATAGACAGCCTGCGCAGTGTGATGGACCCATCCCAACCCGGGCGCAAGGGAATTCTCGACAAGGATACAGGCCCAACCAACGAGGAAGCAATGTACTGGGACTGGAATCCAGGCTATATTTTTCTGAAACTGGAAGGTGCTTCCGATTCGGCAACAACTGCCAATGGTAAATACTATTACCACATCGGCGGTTTTGGAGGCAGAACGGAAAAGACGCTCAACAATCTCAAAACCATCAAACTGAATTTCCCTGGCCAGAAGGCGATCGTTACGACGAGCATTGTTTCCAATGTACTTATCCAGGCCGATATCCTGAAAATTTTCAACGGCCCAACGCAGTGGAGCATCAAGAAGAGCTCCGGCGTAATGTTTTCCGACTCTTCGAAGATCATCGCCGACAATTACGCCGGTATGTTTAATGTCAAAGAGATAAAAATCAATTAATCGCACAAGCAACCGAAATGGGGAGGGTTACAGGCATAATGAGCTTTTTGGCGGCGTTGCTGGCGTTGGCGGTCTCTTGCAAAAAGAGCAGCACCGATGATCCGGAACCTAAGCCATCGGACAATACGCCTACTCCATTGCAATGGACAAAACCTTCCTATTTCCCCGATCCGGTTTATGATTTATCCAAAAATCCGCTGACTGTCGAAGGTGTTGAACTTGGGAAGTTCCTGTTCTACGATGGCATTCTTTCCCGCACGGACAATATTGGCTGCGGGACATGTCACCAGCAGCAGGCCGCATTCACGCACCACGGCCACGATCTTAGCCATGGGGTGGACGATAAGATCGGCACACGTAATGCACCCTCGGTACAGAATATGGCCTGGAACACTTCCTTCTTCTGGGATGGCGGTGTGCATGATCTGGATATGGTGCCGCCGGTGCCCATTCAGAACAAGGTGGAAATGGACGAGCGCGTTTCCAATGTGATTGAAAAGTTGAAGAAAACGCCGGTAGCTGGTGCCGCCAAGCAGGTGGATTACCCTAAAATGTTCAAAGCTGCATTCGGTAGCGATAGCATCACAGCCGACCGTATGATGCAGGCCCTGTCGCAGTTTATGATGACGATGGTTTCGGCCACATCCAGATACGATTATTTTGTAAGAGGCGACGCTTCCGCGCTGACTGCGCAGGAGAAGGATGGTTTAAGTATTTTTAAACAAAAATGTGCTTCCTGCCACGCCGGAGAGCTTTTTACAGACCAGAAATTCAGAAACAATGGCCTGACACCCAACCGGATAAACGACCAGGGCAGGTATGCCATTACTTTGAATGCCGACGACCGGCTGAAATTCAAGGTACCAAGCCTGCGCAATGCGGGACTGACGGCGCCTTACATGCACGACGGCCGTTTCACGACACTGGAACAGGTGCTCGATCATTATGCGAACGACAAACCCGGCAGTAAAGACAGCATTTACGTTTCCCCGACTTTGGATCCGCTGCTCAATGCCGCAGGTCAGAAACGCGGGATCAGCCTGACAAGCGCAGAAAAGCAATCGATCATTGCATTTTTGAGAACATTGAATGACGACGATTTTATCAAAGACAAACGGTTTTCCGACCCCGGCGTAGGGACCGCTTTTTAATGCGCTCGTTCATAGCCTACATATTGCTTGCAGCTATTATGCTACCCACGCTCAGCCCGTGGGGTACGATCGCGTATTTCAAACTGAACCGGGAATACATTGCCAAGGTGCTCTGCGAAAACCGTAAGCGCCCCGAGCTGCGTTGCGACGGTAAATGTTACCTGGCTAAAAAACTCAAACAACAACAGGACAAGCAGGATAAGGAAACTTCCCAGAAGGTTCATAATATGCCTGTTATCCAACTCTTTACACCGCAATCCTACTTTTACAATTTTGACCCGGAGGTCACAGTGTTCCGTGAACCGGTTCGTTTCTTCCACCAATTGCTTTTCTACGCCGCCCCGGTCGGCAAACTGCTGCGTCCGCCCAGGAGATAAGATTCACGATACCTAACTGAATTTTAATCTCTTAAAGCATTATAATGGACCTGAAAGTAATTTTACAGGCATTCTTCCTGTATGTATGTGCGCACGCGGCGGCGGCACAGGGCATCGAGGGCAGTGTTTTCGATACCCAAACCAAAGAGCCCATTCCGGGCGCGACCGTCCAGATCGTTTCTGCCAATCTTGGTACCACAACCGACAATAACGGCCATTTCGCATTCAATAGCCCCGCTTCCGAGGTGGTACTCCGCATTTCCAGCATAGGATTTTCTGCCAAAGAAGTGAAGATCGAAAATGGCAAAAATATTAAGATCGGGTTGGATGCCGCTACGGAAAACCTGCAATCGGTAGTCGTTACCGGCAACCGAGAGGCTACATTGCGCACCGAAAGCCCGATCGCCATCTCTAAACTCACTCCCCGGATGATCGATGAGGCCAAGCCGACGGCCATGTACGAGATTGTGAACAAGGTACCGGGGGTGATGATGGTGAACCTCGGCAACGAGCAACATTCGATGGCGATCCGCCAGCCGTTTACGACCAATGCCTATTTCCTTTACATGGAAGACGGCGTACCGATCCGGCCGATGGGTGTCTTCAACCACAACTCCATTCTGGAATTCAACCAGTTTGCGATCAGCGCTGTGGAAGTGGTAAAAGGTCCGGTTTCTTCCATTTACGGCCCCGAAGCAGTGGGCGGCGCGATCAACTTTATCACGCAGCGCCCTACCATATTGCCGACAGCCAAAATCGGCGTCCAGGCAGATCAGTGGGGCTACAAACGCATTCAGTATGGTGCGGGCGGCATGATCGGGAAGTTCGGCATTTACGTGGGCGGGTTCGTTGCCCGCCAGCGCGATGCCTGGATGAAGAGCTCGGACTATGACAAAAATGCGATCAATGCACGGCTGGAATATCACTTCACGCCGTCGACCCGCCTGATTTATACCCTCGCTTACAGCAAATACGATTCGCAAACCAGCGGCAGTGTAGATAGCCTTGCATTTTACTCCCGCCAATATGTGAGCACCACTGACTTTACCTACCGCAAAGTGAACTCGCTGCGCAGCCGGCTTACGCTTGAAAAAGACTGGAAAAATGGCTCACAGACATTCGTAACCGCTTTTGCAAGAAAGAATGAGCACGGACAAAATCCAAACTACGGCATTCGCTGGACGTCCGGCCAGACGACCGCGAAGGGCGAAATCAATTCGAGCAATTTCAAGAGCCTCGGCATACTCGCCCAGCACAGCCAGCGATTCAGTTTTCTTAATTCTAAATTGATCACAGGTGCTGTTTTCGACTTCTCGCCATCAAACTACTGGTCCTACCAGGTCGATCTGGCTGCCCGGTTGCGAGCTGATAAGAAGTCGATGGAGAAATATACCATCGTCAAGGAGCGTCCGGATATTAAAAATGCGGATTACGACGCGGACATCAAGAATATGGCTGCTTACACACAATATGATTTCGAACTGTTGCCAAAACTCCGCGTGTCCGCGGGCCTGCGTTATGATCGTATGTCCTTCAACTACACCAACTTCCTCGACAGCACTTCGGGTGGAAAATCGTACAGCAAGGTTACGCCGAAAATCGGGGCTACCTATGATTTGGGAAAAGGGAAGGGAATTTATGCCAACTATTCGAGGGGATTCTCACCTCCGGGACTGACGTCGGTATTCCGCAAACGCACGGTACCGGCCGAAAACGGTGATCTGTTTTACTACAACCTGAAACCGGCGGAATTCAACAATGCGGAAATCGGCGGTTGGGCCTCATTGCTGGCCAACAAGATCTATATCGACCTCGCATTCTACCAGATGAATGGCCGCAATGAACTACTGAATGTGCGGCTGCCGGATAATTCCTACGATTACCAATCGGCAGGAAAGACGCTGCACCGCGGCGTGGAATTTGGCGTGACCTACAAACCGACGAAGGAATTCTTCTTCCGTTTCGGCGGGACTACGACCATTCACAGGTACGAGGAATTCATTTTGAGCAACCGCGCGTCCGATGCAGTCAAGAATGTAAATGGCAAAGATATGCCGTCCTCGCCACGCTGGCTCTGGAATACCGAGTTCAGTTATTATCCAAAATGGTTTAAGAATTTCCGGTCGTCGGTGGAATGGCAACATGTGGCTTCCTACTATCAAAACCAGGTCAACACCGTCAGATACGAAGGTTACGACGTCCTGAACATGAGGGTGGGGTACAACTGGAAGGGCATCGAGCTGTTTACGAACGTCCTCAACCTTACCGACGTGCTCTATGCCACCAATGCAACGCGCGGCAACAGCGCCACCGACCGAACAACGTACAACGCTGCCGCACCGAGGACACTCGTTTTTGGCGCGCAGTACACCTTCACCGGCAAAAAATAGCGGATTATGATCGAGGAAATTACTATTCAACCGAAAGAATCGTTTAAGGCAAAAGCCGAAAAGGCGATCCGCAGGAACATTTACCGCTGGCACCGCATGTTAGGACTGCTGGCCATTATTCCCACCATTTTCTGGACCGCATCGGGTGTCATGCACCCATTCATGTCGCATTGGTTCAAAACGACCATTGCACACGAATTTTACAAAGCCGAGCCAGTTGCGCCGGCGGACGTGACTTTGCAACTAGGACAGGTTTTAATCCAGAATAAGATCACGGAATTCAAGAATTTCAGGCTGATCAAATTTGAGGAAAATGCCTGGTATCAGGTAAAAGGTGTTGATGATAAATTAAGGTATTTCAATACCACAACAGGGGCCGAATTGCCCGATGGCGACCGGAAATATGCCGAACATATGGCGCGCAACATGCTCGGCGAGCCCAAATCGAAGATCATTTCCAGCACATTACTGACCGGATTCACCGATCAGTACAAGTATGTGAACCGCTTTTTGCCAGTATGGAAAATCAGCTTCGACGACGACCGGAAGATGGATATTTATGTTGAAACGGGCCAGAGCCGCTTTGCTACCTTCAATGACAAGGGGCGCAAAGCATTCATCTGGGTATTCGGCACCTTCCATAATTGGGGTTTTATGGATATCATCACCAACAATACGATCCGCATTGCGGTAATGGTGACGTTCCTGAGCCTCATTATCCTTTCGGCGGTCGCCGGGGTAGCAGTGTACGGATTAATGTGGAAAAAGTTTAAAACCGGCCGTTCGGGCAACCAGCGCGGGATTCTGCGTAAGTACCATCGTTCGATCGGCATCTGGTGCAGCCTTTTCACATTCACATTTGCATTCTCAGGAGCCTATCATGCCGTGCAAAAGCTCGATCCCGACCAACGTCAGAAATATGTTTACGACCCCGTGATCAAAACCGAAGAAATCGCCCAGGCGTCGGTGATCGATCTTAAAGGCGTCAACAACATCGGACTGATCAAATGGGGCGAGAATATTTTCTGGCAAACCGCGCGGAAAGACTGGGAAACCGACAAAACGGTGGTGGATTATACCAACATCCGCGACGGCAAAAAACTGGAAGACGGCAATATCCGTTTCGCGAAATACCTCGCGCGCAAGTTCGCAGCGCAAGAAGAGCGCAATGCCGAAAGCTGCTGCGACCTGATGGAAGCACAGATTTCGTCGCCTATTTCGGATGCGGAAGTCGAGAAAGCTTCACTCGTAACGAGTTTCGCAGGGGAATATGGTTTCGTGAACAAAAGGCTCCCGGTCGTCAAACTCGCGTACGACACGCCCGATCATACGACGTATTACATCGAAACAACAACCAGCCGCCTTTCCACAAAGGTAGAAGACCGCAACCGGCGCGAGGGATTCAGCTTTGCATTCCTGCACAAATACAGTGGACTGGATTTCCTGGGCAAGAACGCACGAGACGGGGTTATGACCGCCGCGGCAGCGAGTGTTTTGATCGTGAGTGTGCTGGGGTTACTGGTATTTTTGAAGATCAAATAAATAGGTCGCCTTTCAGGAACTCAGCTATTAAACCTTCATTAAAACCAAGGATTTCTGCGATTCGCGTTGTTTCTTTGCAGGAAATTCAGTCGCAGTCAATACAGTAACACATATGCAAAGCGGAGAAAAGAATGCACAGCCCTGGTTGGGCAAAATGCAGGAAAAATGGGGATTGGAAACAACCAGGCAGGTTTTATTGGTGCTCGCGGTTTTCAGTTTGTCGGGTTCGTCCGTAGTATGGCTCCGGAAAGGGCTATTTTATCTGCTCGGATACGACGACACCACGCCAATGTGGCTCAAAACCATTACCTACATTCTCTTTATTTTCCCTACTTATCAGAGCTTGTTGTTGCTGTACGGTTTTCTGTTGGGCCAGTTCTCGTTTTTCTGGGAAAAGGAGAAGAAAATGTTCCGCTGGATAGCTGCGAAGTTCAAGAAATAAGCGAAATGCAAAGTATACACCGAAGGGTGAGCAGATGGTAAACAGCCATCGCTCACCCTTTGTCATTTTTATTCTACCTTAATCGGATTTATTTCTACTTGAATATTTAATATTTTCCCTTTGCTAATGTGCGGGGAATAAATCACTTTGCAACCGGAAGATATTTAATGTTTACGCTTTCACGCCATTCACATCTATCAACAAAACCTCTACACGCATGAATTTTGACATTATCAAAGCGCAGATCTGGACGCTGGCAACACTCTATGGCGGCAAGATCCTGCTCGCACTCCTGGCTTTTATCATCGGCCGTTTCATTGTAGGCAAAATCAGTTCGATGCTCACCAATGTGATGGAAAAACGCAAGGTCGACCGTGACGTGCAGCCATTCCTGAGCTCGCTGATCATCGTCCTGCTGAATGTAATGCTGCTGCTGAGTATCGCAGGCATCGTGGGCATCGAAACATCCTCATTCGTAGCGGTATTGGGTGCAGCTGGTTTGGCGGTCGGTTTGGCATTACAGGGTAGCCTGGCCAATTTTGCCGGCGGGGTATTGATCCTCATTTTCAAGCCTTACCGCGTAGGCGATTTGATCAACGCACAAGGCTTCACGGGGACGGTCGAAGGAGTGCAGATCTTCAACACAGTCCTGGTAACGCCTGATAACAGGACTATTATCCTCCCAAACGGTGCACTATCCACATCGCCGATCACCAATATTTCGGGAAAAGGCAAGATCCGCGTCGATATGGTATTTGCCGCAGGAAGCCAGAATGGTGTGGACAAGATCAGAGCTTCGGTACAAAAGGTAGTGGACGCGTGCCCGACTGCATTGAAGGACGTGCCGCACGATATTCTGGTCACCAAGCTTACCGAGAATGCCATTTTCTTCGACGTACGCGTGTGGACACCGAGCGCGACGTATTGGGACACCTATTATAATGTGCACGAAGGCATCAGCCGCCAGTTCGCGCAAGACGGTATTCAGGCACCGAAACCCGCCGAAGTGAGCGTTGCATTGAAGCAATAACAAGTCCGAAGCAGGAACTCGAACTAGCAAAGCAGAACCTTCGAACCAGCGAATATTGAGGAGTACAGGAGGTAACTTTCCTGTACTCCTCATTTTATTTATACCTTTGTGTTTTATTTCAAATTCAGGTTCAGATCCATAGATATTATTCCATGTTTGAAAACTTACAGGACAAGCTTAATAACGCCTTTCGCACACTAAAAGGAAAGGACAGGATATCCGATATAAATGTTGCCGCTACTACCAAGGAAGTCCGTAAAGCATTGGTCGACGCCGATGTTAACTTCAAGGTAGCCAAAGAAATTACCGACCGCATCCGTGAAAAGGCCCTCGACCGAAAAATCCTGATTTCTGTTGAACCAGGCCAGATGTTCGTCAAAATCGTGCAGGAGGAGCTGACCGAGCTGATGGGCGGGAATGCCGAAGGGATCAATATCAAAGGAGACCCGGCAGTAATCCTGATCGCCGGTTTGCAGGGTTCCGGTAAAACGACTTTCTCGGGTAAACTGGCCGCATTACTCAAAAAACAAGGCCGCCAGGTGCTTCTTACCGCCTGCGACGTGTACCGTCCCGCGGCGATCGACCAGCTGAAAGTGCTCGGCGAGCAGATCGGCGTCGAAGTGTATTCGGAACCGGAGAACAAAAACGCCGTCAATATTGCGCAGAATGCGGTTGCTCACGCAAGAAAGACGGGCAAAAAGATCGTAATCGTCGATACGGCGGGCCGTTTGGCAGTGGATGAGGTGATGATGCAAGAGGTGGAAGACATTAAATCTTCTGTAAAACCTTCTGAAATCCTCTTCGTGGTCGACTCTATGACTGGTCAGGATGCGGTGAATACGGCCAAGACCTTCAATGAAAGACTCGATTTCGACGGTGTTGTACTAACGAAACTGGACGGTGATGCCCGCGGTGGTGCGGCGCTTTCGATCCGCCAGATCGTCGAAAAACCAATCAAATACATCAGTACCGGGGAAAAAATGGAGGCACTCGATTCCTTCTACCCCGATCGTATGGCGAGCCGGATCCTCGGCATGGGTGACGTGATCTCCCTCGTTGAGCGTGCCCAACAGGCATTCGACGAAGACGAGGCGAAACGCATCAACGCCAAAATGCGTCAGAACAAATTCGATTTTGACGACTTCCTCGGCCAGTTGCAGCAGATCAAAAAGATGGGTAATGTGAAAGACCTCATCGGAATGATCCCTGGAATGGGCTCAGCCATTAAAAACCTTGATATCGACAACGAGTCGTTCAAACCTATTGAGGCAATCATCCAGTCGATGACCAAAAAGGAGCGTGAAAACCCCGACATTATCGACGGAAGCCGCAAAAAACGCATTGCTAACGGTAGCGGCACCTCCATTCTGCAAGTCAACAACCTGATCAAACAGTTTGATGAAATGCGGAAAATGATGAAAAAAATGAATACCATGCAGGCGGCAGGCAAGCTGGGCAAAGCAATGCGCCGCTGATAAACACTCCTCGATGAAACGAGTTCTTTTTGTACTGATGCTGATGCTCCTGTTGGGTCAGGAAAAACTCCGGGCGCAAGCGTCGGTGGGTTATTATCCATGGAGCAACTTACTGACCGTCAGCACGAATGCAAAAAAGGCAATCTGGCTGGATACACGACTGCAAACGAATTCGCTGTTCAGCAGCCTGAGCGTCGATCTGCTGCCGATGATTAACCTTAAAAGAGGCGAAGTGGCGCAATGGTACATCGGAGGCGGCCTTAGGCTCAACCCGCTTTATCGCATTGCCGATGCCGACGCAGATTTGATCACCATTGATGGTTATTCCGTGAATATAGGGGTCCGCATTTCGCCGCTTCCGATGAACCGCCGCATTATGCTCGCATTGGAACTTAACCCGTACGTGAAGGACAAATTCGACAGCGGCGTGCTCAAAACCCACTTTGGAATAGTTTACGCATTTGGTAAAAAAAAGAAAACCGACACCGCAACTGAACAGCCGGTAAATCCATAAAAAAGTAGCGAAGAAATTATAATTTAATAATAATTTCTTTGTCTTAAAATCCCTCAAATTCGGCGGAATAGCCGTTAATTTGAGGGATTTTTTATTAAACAGTCATTCAATTTATGAAAACCCGTTTTTCCTTTCTGCTTTGGCTGATGTCAGCCACAATCATGGTCCCGGATGCACTATCCCAGGCTGGTAAAACCAAAAAAGTCGTCTTTGTAATCGTGGACGGCATTTCCAGCGACAGCAAAGAAAAGATCGCGACGCCACATCTGGACGCCATCGCGAAGGTAGGCGGCTACACGCGTGCACACGTAGGCGGGGGCAAAGGCACTTACTCGCAAACTCCGACCATTTCCGCGGTAGGCTACAACAGCCTTCTGACGGGCACATGGGTCAATAAGCATAATGTTTGGGATAACGATATCAAAGACCCTAATTATAACTACTGGACGCTGTTTCGCTTTCTTGAAGAACAATATCCACAAAAACGGACTGCCATTTTCTCGACCTGGCTCGACAACCGGACTAAGCTCGTCGGTACCAATCTGCCGCAAACTGAGCAACTGCAAATCGATTATTCATTTGATGGATTCGAGCTCGATACTGTGCACTTCAAACACGATAAGCAGAGCGAGTACATTCATAAAATCGATGAGAAAGTTGTGGACGAAGCGGCTGCTTACATTCACGACAACGGCCCCGACATGTCGTGGGTTTACCTCGAATATACCGACGATATGGGTCACAAGTACGGCGATAGCGAACAGTTTCATAAGGCCATTCAAATGATGGATGCTCAGATGGGCCGCATTTGGAAATCCATTAGCTACCGCGAAAAAAGCTTCAATGAAGATTGGCTTATCGTAGTTACCACTGATCACGGCCGCGATAGCAAAACCGGTCAGGGACACGGCGGCCAGAGCGACCGTGAGCGCGGCACCTGGATCGTCACCAATGCGAAAGGGCTGAACCCTAATTTTAAATCCACACCAGGCATTGTCGACATCTTCCCGACCGTAGCGCGGCATATGGATATCAATATTCCAAAAGAACAGGCATTTGAAGTCGACGGGGTTCCATTTACGGGAAAACTTTCGGTAACAGCGCCCGTAATACAAAAATCGTCGGGGAAGGCCAACATTTCATGGAAAGCCGTTGAAAAGGAAGGAAAAGTTAAGATTTGGCTCACAACGACGAATCATTTCGAAAAAGGGGGCCGCGACCTTTATTACCTGATGGATGAAGTGGACGTTACCAACGAAAAAGCCGAAATAGACATTTCGAAATATCCATCCGGCTTTTTCAAGATCGTGCTCGAAGGCAAATATAATAGCGTGAACCGCTGGATTGTAGAAAAGTAGGTTAGTTGCCCCCGCGACCCGCCTTGTACGAATCGTATTCTTCCAAAAGGCGGATCAGATCATCTTCACCTGCAAAATCCAGCTGTTGTTCTTTGATCACGTAGTTCAGCTTGTTTTTCTCGTCGGTAAGCAGTTTTAGAAAACTGTTTCGATTATTGAGCTGCACCGGGTTCATCTTATTATCTTTCAACAAATACAACTTAGCGCCGGCGTCCATTTCCCTAGTGGCGCTGGCTTTTTCTACCTTAATGGGGTTCGTGTATTTTTTCAAAAGCTTGGTGTTCCCATCGTAAAGCAAACGGTAGAAGCTCTTGTCAGTTTGATTTTCCACTGCCGGATAACCATTTTTGAAAGTGTACAGCTCTACGCCGCTTGGGATCGAAAATTCGGTTACACCGTTCGAAACGCGGTAGACATTCGAACCGGCTTTGTATTCCACCTCGTCTTTCACGTAATCGTACCGGAGCTGGACGCCGTCATGAACGCGATCGTCGCTCGTCCTCACTGTCCCCGAATACCACTCCTTCAAGAGATAAGGGGACTTTCCCCCCGCTGCCGGTTGCGTCTCCTGATAAGGCGTTCCCGCCAGTCCCGTCGAATCCTGCGCGTATGCCTGAATGCTCATGATGCAGAATGCCAGCGAGAAAATTCTTAGCAGATATTTCATGATTTAAGTTGGTTAATTTGATAAGTTCGAAGTTTGAAAGCCGAAGGGCTGGATTGTTTCCGTACTTTTGCACAAAAATTGTACCTGCTCTCTTGAACATCAACGATCAGCTCATACATATACGCCAGAGCCTGGGCGGAATCATTCCTGAAATATTTCTGGCCGTATTTTTTTGTCTGTTCCTGCTCACTGAACTGATTTTTGCCAAGCGCTTTGGCAAGGAAAAATCTATATCTTATTTGCTAAATGTAGCGCTGTTTGGCAGTTTGATTACCCTATTGTTAGTTATCGGCCAATGGAATGCTGAACCTTCATTCAGATTTCAACCGCTGCTGTTCCTCGACAGGCAGGCCGTATTTTTCAAAATCCTGATCACACTGGCCTGGATCTTCACATTATTGCACGTCCGCATTCTAAAATACGATTTCCCGCCCGAATACCACGCATTGTTGATAGCCGCTGTGACTGGCATGCATTTGCTGACAATGTCCACACACCTGCTATCGATTTACCTTTCGCTGGAACTGATTTCGATCAGCTCGTACCTGCTCGTCGCATTGTCGCCATACAAAAAAGCAGCAGAAGGCGGTATTAAATACCTGCTTTTTGGGACGGCCAGTTCGGCGGTAATGCTCTATGGCATTTCATTGATTTACGGCCTCACCGGCACGCTCGATATTACCAACGACGCCATGACCGTCGCGCTCAGCAGCAACACCGACCTCGTGGTAACGGTCACCATTGTACTAACGCTCGCCGGCCTGCTCTTCAAGCTTTCACTCGTACCATTCCACATCTGGACGCCCGATGTTTATGAAGCTGCGCCAACACCGTTGGTATCATTCCTGTCCGTGGCGCCCAAGGCGGCGGTGATACTGGTACTCATGCGCCTCGCCGGAATTTTACCGGCCCAATATTTCCCTGTTTTGGGTGGAATCGCATTAATCAGCATGACCATCGGGAACGTGGCGGCCCTTTGGCAAACTAATGCACGCCGTTTACTAGCTTATTCTTCTATTGCGCAAGCCGGCTACCTGCTAGTTGGTATTGCCGCATACAGCCGTTTTGGTTTCGAAGCTGCCGTGTTTTACACCACTGCCTATCTCGTCATCAACCTCGCCGCATTCTTCCTCGTAGATCTTTTACAACCAAGGCAAGAAACCCAACTCAAAGACTACGAAGGCCTCGGCCGCAACTACGTGTGGGTTTCCGGAATTCTGACGGTAGTAATGATTGCGTTAGCTGGTTTACCTCCTACCGGCGGCTTTACCTCGAAGCTACTGGTATTTTCGGCCCTCTGGGAAAGCTATCACGACCAGGAACTGACCTGGATGCTCTGGCTGCTCGTCGGCGGGATTCTGAATGCAGCCATTTCGCTTGCCTATTATATGCGGTTGCCTTATTTGTTGTTTTTCAAAACGGTAAGAGCCGAGGCAGTTACCACAAATAATAGTGCTTCCGGCAAGCTCATCGCCGGATTATTTCTGGTAGCCTTATTAATGCTGTTTTTCAGCCCCGAGTGGCTGACGCGGTGGATTTCGGCGTTTTGAGGTGCTATTTTTGTATTCTTCCCTTGGATCTATTTCACTTCACCGCGCTCACTGTAAACCCCTCCTTTCTCAATAAAGCAATAACCCCTTTTTCCCCGCCCAAATGCGCTGCACCAACAGCGAAAAAGGTCGGTTTCGCACTGGCGATCCTACGTATGCGCGGGATCCACTTCTGGTTGCGGGCAAAGAGCATTACTTCTTCATTGCCCTCCATTCCGAATTCGCTTTTCAGCGTCATTCCGTAGAGTTCGTTGATGTTTTGAGCTTTGTATAATGCAATGAGGCTTTTAAACTCCTTGCGTGCCGACGGCAGACTGTCGATCAGGTTAAGGAGCATTTTCGCCTGATCTTTGTAGGGAATTGTATCGAAAATGGCCATTTGTTCTTCGAGCGTCTCGATACCGATCACTTCGGATTTTTGCTTGCCTGCCAGTTCTACCAGCGCCATTTCATAAGATTGCGGCTGGCAATCCAGCACGGTATTGAACAGCGGGCCCATTAGCACAAACGGCTTCGCCCGCTCGAACATGGCCAGACCCACGTGCACCGAGTCTTTAAAAAAACGGTCCAGCCGCTGATATTCCTGCTCGGTAACGAGCTTTTTCAACTCGTTACCGGCAGCCATGTTCATCGTTTTCATCATTCCGGCCATCATGCCCGGGTCGTCCATATCCATTTCCAACGCCACCTGTTGCGTGCGCGACATGGTGCTTTTCAAGGAATCACTAAGCGAGAAATCGGTTGGACAAATAAGGTGAATCGTCCCAAACAAATATGAAGGCTTTGCCAACCCACGACCGCTGATTTCCCAAAGCAGCGAATTTTCCGCAGGCACCTGCGCCCGTGAGGTTGTGCTTAACACACAAAAAACCAGCAACATCAAAACCCGATTCATATTTCAGTCATTAGTTTAAAACCACCTTTCCTCCCTTTCCTCCTTCCTCCCTTTCCTCCAAAACTACTCCTTATGACTATCCACCACAATGCGCTCGTCGCGGTTCACCAATTCCCATGCGGTATGGAATACCAGCTTCACGATCTCCGATTGCTTATCAAAGAGAATTTTCTCAACATCATCTCCCGGACGGTGGTAATCTTCATGAACGCCTGTAAAATAGAAAATTACCGGAACACCCGTTTTGGCAAAATTGTAATGGTCGGAACGGTAATAGAAGCGGTTGGGATCTTTCGGATCATTAAAAGTGTAGTCGAGCTTTAAGTTGACGTATTTCTTATTGGCCTCCTCACTTATCTCGTGCAGTTTTGAAGAAAGCTTGTCGGAACCGATCAGGTAAACGTATCTTGGATCATTTTTATGCGCTTCGTCCACGCGACCGATCATATCGATATTCAAGTCGGCGATCGTATTTTTAAGAGGCAGCAGCGGATTTTCAGCGTAATATTCCGAACCAAAGAGTCCCTTTTCTTCACCGGTGACATTCAGGAAAAGAATGCTTCTTCTAGGTCCTTTACCCTCGGCTTTAGCTTTGCTGAATGCTTCCGCCAATTCCAGCAACGACACTGTACCCGACCCGTCGTCGTCCGCGCCATTATTAATTTCTCCATTCTCCGAAATACCGATGTGATCCAAATGCGCACTGATAACCAGCACCTCATCCTTCTTGTCGGTACCTTCCATGAATGCGGCCACATTTTCGGTATCGATCGTTTCACTCACGCGGCCGACTTTCAAGGAAACCGTGTTCGCGAAGTTTTCGAGGACAGGTTTACCCGACTTATCAATCTCGGATTTCAATTTCATAAGTTCTGCCACCGAAGTTCCCAGCATTTCTGCCGCCCTCTTCGCTGAAAACACAAACGCAGCAGTTCCCAAAGGGTTCTCCTGCACCGGTTTTAATGTGGGTGCACTGAATCTCCGGGCCATTACCGCACGCTGACGGATCTCCTTGTCCAGGTCCTCGCCGGTTTTGTCGGTAATAATGAAGACATACTTAGCACCTTTTTCCCTGGCCAGCTTAGCCTTTACCTGCCATGAAACCGGGCCGCTCCATTTGGTTTTCTCCGAATTGCCGCTGAGCAGGTATTTTCCACCCGGAGCTTTGGGTTCGCCATCGAATATTATCACGGATTGGCCTTTTACATTGATACTGGCATAATCGCTATAACTTCCGTCTTCTATTCCATAACCTACCGACACGAGATCGGTACTGATCTCCTCAGGAACATCCAGCAATCCGTTTAGATAGAAGTCTTTATTGAATTCATACTTCTTGCCATGTGACTTTACATACACCTCTCCCCAGCTGCGTTTATAAAGCTTGTATTTTTGCAAATAGCTTTTCGAGCCGTCGGCATCGGTCGCAATGGGCTGCAATCCATATTGCTTATAGTACTTCGACACGTATTCCGCCGCCTTTTTCTGGCCCGGAGAACCGGTATCACGGCCTTCCAGGCTGTCGGAAGCGATAATCACGAGGTGCTTTTTGAGATCGGCCGGCGTTATGCCCGCCGCATATTTGGCTGCATCATCCTGCAGGCGCTCCTGTGCGAATGCCAAAGTATTGATAGAGAGGAGTAGCCCAGCCAGTATGTTCTTGTTCATCATGTGGTTTAATGGTATTTCAATCCTTACAAATTAACGAAACGGGAAAGCGAATGCAAAATAGACTGGTTACCCCAATTCTTCTTATCTTTGAATAACAAAACATGCACACTATACAATGCCAGAAATCAGCCGCTTTTTCGGCATTATCATCAGAATGTACTTTGATGACCACAATCCCCCCCATTTTCATGCAGAGTTTCAGGAACACCGGGCGATCATCGACATTCAAAATCCAATGCTGCTGGACGGCTATCTCTCTCCAAAACAACTAAAACTGGTTCAGGCATGGGCATTAATCCACCAAAAGAGTTATTGGAAAACTTTATCAATCTGGGCAAGGATTTTAAAAGCTATAACAAGATTGATCCACTTCAATAGACATGCTTTACTACATCAAAAAAATCGTTACTATACAAGATTACGCAGTGACCTGCCTTTTCAACACTGACGAAGTAAGGACTGTGAACCTGAAAGCGATAATTGAGAAATACCGTAGGATAAATGACGGTCTGATTAGCCGATTGTCCGATGCGGATTATTTCAAATCCGTGAAGCTGGATTCCTACGGAACGCTGGTCTGGGATAATGGCGTCGATTTTGATCCTGACAACCTATACCGCATGTCTGAAAAGGAAATTGCACCCTTTTAATATTTTCTTTTCCTTTTTGCACTTCTTTTAGCTTAAAGGCTGTTTTTCACGGGATAACAATTATTTAATTGTAAAATACTGTTATTCAGAGGAAAAGTGCGTACATTTGCACCCTGTTTGGCCAAATTACATCCAGACAAAAGCCAAACGGCTATTGCGCGTAGTTTTTACCAATTCGTAGCAACGCCGTAAACAACTGATCTATAAAACAATGCAAGCCATTCGTAACATCGCAATTATTGCGCACGTTGACCACGGTAAAACGACTTTGGTCGACAAAATCATCCACGCGTCAAAGCTGTTTCGCGACAATCAGGAGTTCGACGACCTGATCCTCGACAACAACGATCTGGAACGTGAGCGTGGGATTACAATTGTTTCCAAGAACGTATCGGTGCGTTACAAAGATGTGAAAATCAATGTAATTGATACACCAGGTCACGCAGACTTCGGTGGTGAAGTGGAACGCGTACTTAAAATGGCGGATGGCGTATTGTTGCTGGTCGATGCATTTGAAGGCCCGATGCCGCAAACCCGTTTCGTATTGGGCAAAGCCATCGATTTAGGGCTGAAACCGATCGTGGTTGTAAATAAAGTAGACAAAGAAAACTGCCGCCCGGAAGAAGTTCAGGAAAACGTTTTTGATTTGATGTTCAACCTGGGCGCTACCGAAGACCAATTGGACTTCGTTACCGTTTATGGTTCTTCAAAACAAGGATGGATGGGCCCGGATTGGCAGCACCCAACTGATAACATTACCTATTTGCTGGATACGATCATCGAATCCATTCCTGCGCCGGTGATCGACGAAGGTACATTGCAAATGCAAATCACTTCTCTCGACTATAACGCATTCGTTGGCCGTATCGCCATCGGTCGTGTGAAAAGAGGAACAATCAAAGAAGGGTCTACATTGTCGCTTTGCAAAGCCGACGGTGTGATTAAGAAAGTGAAAGTAAAAGAACTTCAGACATTTGAAGGACTTGGCCGCGTGAAAGTGGCGGAAGTTTCAGCAGGTGATATTTGCGCAGTAACGGGTATTGAAGATTTCGAAATTGGTGATACAATCGCTGATCTCGAAAATCCTGAGCCGATCGCTCGTATTGCCGTGGATGAGCCTACTATGAACATGCTTTTCACGATCAACAACTCTCCATTCTTCGGTAAGGAAGGCAAATTTGTTACATCACGCCACCTTCGTGACCGTTTGATGAAAGAAACTGAAAAGAACCTTGCACTTCGCGTAGAGGCTACGGATACTGAAGATAAATTCCTTGTTTTCGGACGTGGTATCCTTCACTTGTCGGTATTGATCGAAACCATGCGTCGCGAAGGTTACGAATTGCAATTAGGCCAGCCACAGGTTCTTTTCAAAGAAGATGAAAACGGCGAGCGTCTGGAACCGATCGAGACATTGGTGGTAGACGTTCCGGAAGCAACTGCGGGTAAGGTGATCGAATTAGCGACACAACGTAAAGGCGAATTGCTGATCATGGAACCGAAAGGAGATTTGCAGCACCTTGAATTCCTCATTCCTTCAAGAGGTTTGATCGGACTTCGTTCGAACGTGTTGACTTCCACCCAAGGAGAGGCCGTAATGACGCACCGCTTTAAAGAGTTCGGTACATTCCGCGGACCAATCCCGGGACGTATCAGTGGTTCTATCATCTCAAAAAATACAGGACCTGCCACGGGTTACACCATCGATAAATTGCAGGACCGCGGACGTTTCTTTGTGGAGCCGGGGGATGAAATTTATGGTGGACAGGTTATCGGAGAGCACAACCGCCCGAACGATATCGTTGTAAACTTGCAGGAAGCGAAAAAACTGACCAACATGCGTGCTTCCGGTACGGACGATGGCCTGCGTATCGCACCGAAAATCAACTTCTCTCTGGAAGAATCCATGGAATACATCCAGAAAGACGAATACCTTGAAGTAACGCCTACCAGCATGCGTATGCGGAAAATATACCTGGACGAGAACGAGCGCAAGCGCTACGCGTCCAAAATGGAAATGGCTTAATCCAAGCCCGATATTCCAAACCCGAAAAGGAGGCAATTATTTGCCTCCTTTTTTTATTTTTTCTGCATTTCAATATTTACCCCGATCCAACCAGAAAATTTGGGATTCCTGCCAAAACCTGTGGTATAATTTTAATGTTTGTTACTCCCGTGGAACATTCTATGCCGGTATTATTTTATTACTATTTCAAGAAAAATTAGTTTTTTGTTTTTAAAGTAACAAATAACGTAGTTTGTATAACCAACTTAGCACATTTGAGCTAACCATTTCAATATCAACAATTTAAATATCAAATGATGTCTTACATAGAACCGGCTCCGATTAAGGATAAGGACAATCCGTTGGAGTCAATGATGCAGCGATTTGATAAGGCCGTCGACCTCCTCGGAATATCAGAAGAAATGTATTATATCCTCAAAGTACCCCGCAAACAGGTAACAGTGGGGCTGCCGGTGACCATGGACTCCGGTGAGATCCGGACCTTCGAAGGTTACCGCGTAATCCACTCCACCATTCTCGGCCCCAGCAAAGGCGGTATCCGGTTTGATCCCGATGTGAACCTGGACGAAGTGCGCGCACTCGCGGCCTGGATGACCTGGAAATGTGCCGTGGTCGATATTCCTTATGGCGGAGCCAAAGGCGGCGTCGCCTGCAACCCGCGCGAAATGTCGGCCGGTGAAATCGAACGCCTCATGCGCGCATACACGACGGCATTACTGGACGTTTTCGGGCCCGACCAGGATATTCCCGCACCGGATATGGGCACAGGCCCGCGCGAAATGGCATGGCTCATGGATGAGTATTCCAAATCAAAAGGCATGACGATCCCAGCCGTGGTAACCGGCAAACCGCTCGTACTCGGTGGCTCACTGGGGCGCACCGAAGCCACAGGCCGCGGCGTAATGGTATCCGCATTGGCGGGCATGGAAAAGCTGCGTATTAACCCTTACCGTGCCACGGCGGCGGTTCAGGGCTTTGGTAATGTCGGTTCACATGCGGCCCTGCTCCTGCGCGAGCGTGGTACGGCCATTCACGCGATCAGCGATATTTCGGGCGCATATTATAATGATAAGGGAATCGATGTGGCCGACGCCGTTGCTTACCGCGACGCCAACAAGGGTTCATTAGAAGGTTATACCAAAGCCGAGCTCATTTCCGGCGACGACCTTTTCACTTTGCCTGTCGACGTGCTGGTACCGGCTGCGAAAGAGGATGTAATTACCCGCAAAAATGTATCCAGCATTCAGGCACGGATGATTGTCGAAGGTGCCAACGGCCCTACCTCCGCCAAAGCCGACGATATTATTAATGAAAAGGGCATTATGGTGGTGCCCGACATTCTTGCGAATGCTGGCGGCGTTACAGTTTCCTATTTTGAATGGGTACAAAACCGGATCGGCTATAAATGGACGCTCGAACGCATCAATCGCCGTACCGACCGTATTATGAAGGACGCATTCGACAAAGTGTACGAAACGTCCCTGAAATACAAAGTGTCACTCCGGATTGCGGCGTACATTGTGGCGATAGATAAGGTCGCGAGCACATATAAGTACCGCGGGGGATTTTAAAAGGTCAGGAAAGGTCATGTGTTGTTTGGCGATACACCTTGGTCGCTTAACAATTTCTTAACAAGCCACTTCGGAGGTGAAACCGAATCTAAAACGGTTCCAAAGTGTTAACTTTAAGGCTAAATTTCAACTGATTCGCCGGATGCGGGAGAATATATTCCCGCATCCGGCAAGCTTTAAAGTACGATGTCGCTAAGTCCCCGTTTCATTGCCGTCATTCTGGCGTTCCTGATATCCCTCATTACCACCACATTTCTAGCATTTGTGGATGGCGTTTCGAAGGGGATGCTCTTCGTTTCGGCTATTTCTTCCTTTATTTCCTCGTTTTTCCTCGTGCTTTACGCCGTCGATATTCTTGTTTTCCGCGAGGTGAACAAAATGTACCGCACGATCCATAAGTTAAAAATGAGGGATTTCAATATGGCCCCGCGCAAGAAGCTCATCAGAGAATCCAACCCACTCAAGACGATCAACGATGAGATTTTTGTTTATGTAACCAAAAAACAAAAGGAGATCGATGAGCTGAAAAAGCTGGAACTGTTCCGCCGGGAGTTCCTTGCCGACGTTTCGCACGAGTTCAAAACACCGATATTTGCCGCACAGGGCTTTATCCACACGCTCCTCGACGGCGCCATGGATGACGAAAAAGTCCGCGAACGTTTTTTACGCAAAGCCGCCAATAACCTCGACAGCCTCGACGTGCTAGTGAAGGATCTCCTCGTTCTTTCGCAGATGGAAACCGGAGATATCAAAATGAATATCATCCCCACAGATCTCCGCAAGCTTACCCTCGGTATTTTTAGCCGGCTCGAACACATTGCCAAAAACCGCAACGTGTCATTGAAAGTCAAACCGGACGACATGCCGGAAGTCTGGATCAAGGCCGACGCCGACCGGATGGAACAGGTGATGCTCAACCTGATTGAAAACGCCATCAAATATGGCCATGATAACGGCAAAGTGATTGTTCATTTCAGCGAGAGCAAAAAGTACATCGAAGTGGAGGTAAAGGACAATGGCCCCGGCATCCCGCACGAGCATTTGAACCGCATTTTCGAACGTTTTTACCGAATCGATAAGAGCCGGAGCAAAGAAATCGGCGGTACGGGTTTGGGACTTGCCATTGTAAAACATATATTGAATGCCCACGACACCAAAATCGCCGTCATGTCGAAGCCGGAAAAGGGTACGACGTTTTCATTCAAGCTCGAAAAAGCGTACCACCAGCAATTGCCGGAGGCAAAAACGGACGATGTCGTCAATCAATTGAATCCTTAAATCAATTTCTAACACCATAAACCATTATCCATGTTTATCCACAATGTATTCTTCTGGTTGAAGGAGAAGGACAACGAAGAAGCAAGACAAGCCCTGCTCGCCGGCATCAAATCACTCGAAGCGATCGAATCCATTGAAACGGCCTATATCGGCCCGCCTGCTGCCACCCGCCGTCCGGTTATCGACGCCACCTATGATTTCGCGGAGATCCTGATTTTCGCAGACGAGGCTGCGCATGACGTATACCAGGTGCATCCATTGCACAAAAAATTCATCGAAGATTGCGCGCATCTTTGGGAGCGGGTACTGATCTACGACGTAGAAGCATAGCCTAATATTTGTTAACAAGTTATCCACACACCAAATGTGTATAACTTGTTAACAACCTCTAAAATACTACATTTCCAGCCGGTTAAGCTACATTTAAGCATTGTTAACAATGTGGATAACTCTTCAAAAGCACTGGCAACTCCCCTCTAACGGCACTATTAGGCCGTCCAATTCGTTCTAGAAACAGTACAAAACGAACTAGAACTGTGAAAACAAACAGAATTTTGCTGTCGGTCGTCATGACGTTGGTCGCAGCTATATCGATTTCATCCTGTACCTACCGCTCTTATGATCCGGGCTATGATTACGGCTACCGGCATAGTTACAGGTATTACAATGCACCACCACCACCGCGTGTTGTGGTAGTAAAACCGGTGCCGCGACGCATTATCTATGCCGACCGCCACAGTTACCGCCGGCACGACAACCGGGTTTACCGCAAACAATATCGCCGGAACGACCATTATGGAAACAACGGCCGTCATCGCGGATCCAGACGATAATTGAAATACCTTTAGATAAAAAAAGGCCTGATACTGTGCACAAAGCCACTTTTATCTGGCCTTTTCTTTTTATTTTGCGTTTTATGGATATACTTGATGTACTAAAAACCAATGCCGGTTTACATCCAGACAAGCTTGCCTACGGTTACATTGGCAAAGAGGGTGAGCTGGCAGAGCAACTTCGTTATACCGAACTTCATGAGCGCGTGTTGGCTGCGTCTCACCTGCTGAGTGCCAAATTTCCCGTCAATGCAAGGGTTATCCTTTTGCTACCCGCGGAAGCTGCCTTTATATGCTCGTTCCTGGGCGCGCTCCATGCCGGCATTATTGTCGTGCCCACGCCCATCAGTTATTCCGAGCCTGGTATAAACCGTATCCTGAGCATTATGCGCGATTGTTCCGCCGCCGGGATCGTTACCAATGCTAAAACCTATAAAATGCTGTTTCAGCGCAAAAACACCGCTTCTTCGGCATTACAGGAATATGATGCCGAATGGGTTTTCACCGACGATCTGATGGCCGCGCCGGCGACACCAGGAGCTATCCGGCGGCACAAAGAGTCAGTTGACACAGCCTATTTACAATATACTTCCGGCTCTACAAGCCATCCCAAGGGCGTGATGATCAGCCACGTCAATCTCACAGCCAATCTGCGTGCCATCAATAACTGTTTCGGGCGCACCGCAGACGATGCCTCGGTAACCTGGCTTCCGCATTACCATGATATGGGACTTGTTGACGGTCTTTTGTCTCCGATTTTTACCGGCGGTACGGGCTATGTGATTTCTCCGCTGCTGTTCATCACCAAACCTGCGCTGCTGTTACAGACGATCAGCACCTACCAGGCCGGCTTTTGCGGTGGGCCGGGTTTCGGGCTCGATCATTGTCTGGCACGCATTCCGGCAGAACAGCTGCAAGCGCTCGACCTCAGTTCGATGCGCGTGTTCTATGTGGGCGCCGAACCAATCCGGATTTCCACCCTCGAAAGATTTGCCGCCGCCACACAAGTCGCCGGATTCAAGAAAAACAGCCTCGTACCGTCCTACGGGCTAGCGGAAGCTACACTGGCCGTAAGCCTGCATTTGAACGGCATTCCAATGACCTATCTTAAACTCAGTAATACCAAGGAAGTTGTCGCCTGCGGCCCTCCCGTGGAATTTACAGAGGTGACGATCGTAAATCCCGCGAGCCACGCGAGTCTACCGGAGGGAGAAGAAGGGGAAATATGGGTAAAGAACGATGCCATTGCCGCAGGTTACTGGGAAAAGCCCGATGCTACAAAGGCAACTTTTCGAGCTTACACCAGCGATGGTCACGGCCCATATCTGCGAACAGGGGATTTAGGGTTTCTAAACAATGGTTTACTGTTTGTTACCGGCCGCACCAAGGAGTTGATCATCATTCGGGGGGTCAACTATTACCCACAGGATATTGAAGAGGTGGTGGGCGGAAGCCACCCGGATGTCCAGCCTAATGCCGCGGCGGCATTCTCCGTTGAAACAGAACAGGGCGAAGCATTGATGATCGTGAGTGAAGTACGTCGCGTAGCACAAACGCCGGATGATGAAAAGTCGATCAAAAACAAAATGGCGCAGAGTGTGGGATTAGCGTTCGGCCTTATCCCTCATGAGATTCTCCTGATCCCGCCCGGTAAGCTGCCGAAGACATCAAGCGGTAAAATCCAGCGTCTCAAGGCACGCGAGCTATTTGCCAAAAAGAGCATTCTAGACTAATGTCGGTTACTTAAAAAGCTGTTCACTTTCAAAAAACCTGTCTAAGTACTATTTTCACCGTAGCATTCAGTGCTTGTTACAAACATCAACTAAATGAGTAAAACATTTACCGAAATTTCCGGCTGGATAGTTGAGCGCATTGCTCACCACGCGGAAATAGACCCCTCCGAAGTAGACCTTGACGCCGAAATCATCGATTACCGGTTGGATTCCCTGCTTATGGTAGACATCACTACCGAATTGCAGGAATGGCTCGGCGTGGAACTAAGCCCTTCCATTTTTTGGGAAATGGGCACTATTAATGCTACTACCGAGTGGATTGTGGAAAATCAGGAAGCCTGAGACGATCAGGCTGTTTCTGTCTCAGCTTTGCGGTCCCAGCCGGCGAGGGCATTCAAGTGGACAGCTTCCCTATCCGCCTGCATAATCATTTCCAGCTCTTCCATATGTTCCCGCGCCGCGTGAATATATTCTTCGTCGTTCCGGATACGCGACAAGTGTTTTAACGTCCGCTCATCATGAACAAAGAACGTCTTCGCCATCCGGGTCGCCTCATGTGCGCGATGCCCGAGGAGTTTCAATGCATCCACGCCTAATCGGAGGCTTGTATCAAACGTTTCGCGGTAAATATGCATCATACCCGCGTTCATGAGATCGTAGGCATCATTGCGGTTCGTCGAGCGCACGAGCATGTGCAGGTGAGGAAAGTGTTTTTTTACTGTTTCAATCAGTTCCAATCTTTTTTCCTCATCACTGATCGCGATAATAATCATTTGCGCGCGGCCCGCACCGGCAATGTCCAACAGTTCATAGCGCGTAGCGTCACCATAATACACTTTCAGACCAATACGGCGCAGGAAGTCGACATTATCACTATCATTATCAAGAACCGTCGCTTCCACACCATTGGCACGCAAAAACCGCCCCACGATATTCCCAAAATGCCCGTAACCGGCGATAATGACCGGGTTGTCCTCTTCTTCCACGTCACTCGGCCGCTGGGCCGTCTGCAAACCTGCGCTTACCAGGCAGAAACGGGTTAGTATAAATTTCTCATTGACCATCATCGCCAACGGCGTCATAGCCATGCTGATCGCGACCACAGCCGTCATCGTGTCAGACACTTCTTTCCCCAAAACACCTTGCTGAACCGAGAAGCTGAGCAGTACGAATGCGAATTCGCCGATTTGACTTAACCCAATGCTGAATATGAAATTCTGCGCATTGCGTACCTGGAATATCTTGCCTAAAACAAAGAGAATGGCCATTTTCAGCAACATCAGCCCGGCCACCAGTCCGATGATCAGCAGCGGTTTGGAAGTAACCAGTGAAAAATCAATGGAAGACCCTACCGAAATGAAGAACAATCCCAGAAGCAAGCCTTTGAAAGGGTCGATCGAGCTTTCGAGCTCATGGCGGTACTCACTATTGGCAAGCACCACTCCCGCCACGAATGCCCCCAGCGCCGGACTCAGGCCTACGGAGGTCATCAGCACCGCAATGCCCACGACAAGCAGCAATGCAGTAGCAGTAAACATTTCACGGAGCCCTGTGCGAGCCATCATTCGGAAAACCGGCCTTAGCAGATATTTCCCCGTCAGCACAATCGCCGAAACCGATAGCAATACTACAATAGTCTGCTGCCAGGCGGGTAATGCGCTCACCAGCGAGCCACCGGCGCCATGCCCATCGGCCACGCCGGTATGATCGGCCAGCAACGGGAACAATGCGAGCATCGGAATGATCGCCAGATCCTGGAACAGCAGCACCGCGAAGGAACTTTGTCCCGCAATCGTTTTCAGCCAGCCTTTTTCATTCAGGGTCTGCATCACAATAGCCGTGGACGACATCGCGATAATCATCCCCAGCGCCAACGCTTCTTTCCAGCCCACATCCAAAAGCATGGCAATACCCGCCACCAGTAGAGTCGTAACACCTACCTGCAGGCCGCCAAGTCCCGCAATATTCTTGCGCATACGCCACAGGCGCGAAGGTTCGAGTTCGAGACCGATCACAAAAAGCATCATCACCACCCCGAATTCGGCAAAGTGCATAATATCCTGGCCTTCCATCCCAATGAATTTCAAACCCGCCGGACCGATAATCACCCCGGCAACCAGATAGCCCAGTACCGACCCCAACCCCAGCCGTTTGGCAATGGGGACCATCACCACCGCCGCTGCGAGGTATATCATTGCCTGGAAAAAGAAGGATTGCTGCATCGTTAAGAGTTATTTAGTGTGGAAAAAGTTCGTTCAGATATTCTATTCCCGCCAGCTTCGCAGGATCAATGCGATCATTTACGAGCGCGTCCAGCAATTCGGCATATTGCTCGCCGCAGGCTTTCAGCGTATAATCTTCGATCGTGTAAGTTTCATGCACTACGAAAGGCGGCAGGTAATCCATCCGGCATAAATGGGCCGTCTGATCGAATGGCAGCAGATATTGCCCGACGGGAAAGCGGTTGTATCCAGAAGCAGAATAGGCATCGCGCCCGCCCCCGCACGACACCGCGTTGAATATCTTTTTACCCTTCAAAGCATGCCCCTTCGGCCCGTAGGCCCAGTTGTATTCCAGCACAAGATCCTGCCATTGTTTCAGGATCGGCGGGCTGCTGTACCAGTAAAAAGGATGTTGGAATATGACGATATCGTGCTTTGCCAGCAATTCTTGTTCTCTTTTGACATCGATAAAAAGATCCGGATAATGTTCGTAGAGATCATTGAAAGTAACTCCCTTTACCTTGCGGGCATACTTTTCCAATGTTTTCTGCACATTGGATTTGCTGTGAGTGGGGTGTGCAAATTGAATGAGGACCTTGGACATAACATTGAATTGATGCGAAAAATTACGGTACCAAAATAACGGAACCTGTTGTTTTCCGTGCTTCGAGATCCGCCTGCGCCTGATTTGCTTTTGACAACGGATACCGTGTAATAGCCAGTTTCTCGAATATCCCGTTTTGGAATGCACCGAATGTGTCGGCAGCATATTCTTCGAGCACCTCGCGGTCGGTAATGTATGCGCTGAGCGTGGGTGTAGCCATTATAATGGACCTTTCGCGCAGCAACCCGTGATCGATATGCTCGGGCTGACCGGACGACGATCCGTAGAGCACAATTTTACCGCCTTTCCGGATCAGATCCAGTGAATGGGTGAAAGTATCTTTTCCGACCCCGTCGAACACGACATCCACGCCCTGGCCATTAGTGATTTCCAGCACCGAGTGTACAAACTCCCGGCATTCTGCCAGGAAAACGTAATCGGCCCCGTTGGCAAGTACTACTTCCTTCTTTTCTTCCGAACCCGTCGTTCCGATCACCGTAGCGCCAAGCGCCTTCGCCCATTTGGTTAGGAGCGTGCCCACGCCCCCTGCGGCCGCATGTACGAGCACCACATCGCCCGGCTTAACAGGATGGACGGCCTTCACGAGCATCCTGGCAGTAAACCCCTTCACCAGAATAGCCGCCGCTTCGTCCGAGGTGATTCCCGCCGGAATATGGATCAGTTGCTGGGTCGATACAACGCGGCTTTCCGCATAAGCACCGGTAATGAAGTGGTAGCCTACGTGATCACCGACGTTGAATTCCGTTACCCACGGCCCAACGGCCTCGATGACGCCCGCCGCCTCCACGCCAGGCGTGTAAGGAAAGGATTTGACGGGAAACTTGCCGTCGCGGTAATAAGTGTCTACAAAGTTCAGCCCGATGGCCTCCTGGCGCACCCGTACTTCTCCCGGGCCTGGTTCTGTAATGGTCTCTCTTTCGTAACCCAGCACCGAAGGCGCTCCTTGTTTGTAGATTTTTACAATACCTGATTTATTTGCGATTTCTGTAATTAATCCTGACATGTCCGTAAGCATTGTCATTATGGAATGCTTGTTCCACCATTGGACAAATATTATTTTTTGATTGATTTTATTAAAAATTCGGCTTGCTGCTCTACCAGCTCGCCATCACCATACACCAGGTACGTCTGCCAGAAACCGGTAAAATTCGATACGACAAAATTTGCCAGCATACCCGGATCCCTTTTACCACTGATTTCTTCCGCTTTCTGCGCTTTTTTCAAAAGGTCTCTCAGCAGGGTCGTCAGGTGGGCGGTATTTTGTTTTAATATGGCATGCACTTCCTCATCTACCGAAGCCAGCTCGAACGTCGATTTCACACCTAGGCAAGTCCTTTCCTCCTCCACCGTCCTGATCGCCGCCTTTCTGATGATCTTTTCTACTGCCTTCATGGGCGACTTCGTTTCCTCAGCCACTTTCCGGTAGTCTTCAAACATGCCTTCGGTATAACTCCGCAGGCATTGCAGAAACAAGCTGTGCTTGTCGCCATAGGTGTCGTAAATACTCCCGCGGTTCAGCCCCATCGTATCGACGAGGTCTTGCATGGAGGTGGCGTTGTAGCCTTTTTGCCAGAAAAGGCATTTCGCCTTTTCAAGCCTCTCTTCCGGTTCGAATGCTTTGTTGCGTGCCATGACTATCAGACAATTATTTCAGAACGAACGTTCCAGAATTGGCATATTTTCTGATCATTGTACAAAAACGCAGACTATGCAAAGCGTCAGATAATGAACTTGGCCACGCCGCCATCCACTTTCAGAGCCGATCCATTGGTCCCGGACGAAAGCGGGCTCGCTACGTAAGTTACCAGGTTGGCAATCTCCTCCACCGATGCGAAACGTTGCAAAAGCGATGTCGGACGTGCATTTTTGAAGAAATCCTTCTCGGCCTGTTCGGCAGACATATTATTGGCCTCACCCAATTGTTTTACAAAATCGGCCACCCCTTCCGATTTGGTCGGGCCGGGCATTACCGTGTTTACCGTCACGTTTGTCCCCTTGGTGAGTTCCGCCAAACCACGGCTCACCGCCAGCTGAGCAGTTTTGGTAGTACCGTAATGAATCATTTCTTCCGGGATATTAACGCCCGATTCGCTGGAAATGAAGATGATCCTGCCCCAGTCTTTGGCGATCATTTTCGGGAAGAAATACCTCGCAAGCCGCACACCGCTAAGCACATTCACCTCAAAGAACCGGAACCATTCTTCATCCGAGATCTCGGTAAACTGTTTGGGTTCGAAAATCCCGGCGTTGTTGACAAGTATATCAATATCCGGTAATTGTTTCAGCAGTGCATTCACTTCTTCTACTTTGGAAAAGTCTGCTGCAATACCGCTGGCGTTCGCTCCGTGCGGTGTCCCGCCGGGCGATGATTCTTTTAGTTTTTGAACGGCATCGGCTACTTTATTTTCCGAGCGGCCATTAATGATCACATTGGCACCTTCTTTCAAGAGGCTTTGTGCGATGGCAAAGCCGATACCCTGTGTTGAACCGCTGATGAATGCAGTTTTCCCGTTGAGTTTCAAATCCATAAAACTTTGATAATAAGAGCGTGATGAATATTTGAACAATCGATATTTTTACAACACATCACCTAACGAAATCATCGCATGAGAAACATTTATCTTTTGTTACTATTGCTGTTTTCCCTGAACTCATATGCGCAAGGCCCGCGCGTTCTGATCGTTACAGCTCATCCGGACGATGAAACGATGTTTCCGGTGACTGTTTTTAAAGTAACCCGTGAATTAAAAGGCTCTGCCGACCTTGCATTAATCACCGACGCGTCGGGCGGCTACAATGGGCTGGTAGCATCGAGCTACTACGGCCTGAACCTGGTTGATTCGGCCACGGGCAGAAAGCATTTGCCCTTGATCCGGAAAAAAGAACTCATGGCTTCCGGCGAGGTGATGGGCATCGGCAATTTCTTCTTCCTCGACCAGCTCGACGATTACTACAACCGTGACGAAAAGCCTTATTTACAAGGTAAGAACTGGGATATTGCCTACGTGGAGAAAAAGCTCGACAATATTCTGGCCAACGGAAACTATGATTTCGTATTCTGCCTCATCCCGCACGAGGGCCAGCACGCGCACCATAAAACGGCGTCCATCAGCGCGATAAGGGCCGTGCAGCGTTATAAAGGCACGAAGAAACCGGTTGTATTGGGGGGCCAATCACAAAATAAGGGGTACACTTTCCAATTCACCGGGCTTGCAGGTTATCCCGAAACCAATGTTCTCAAAACTGCTCCTGTCTTCGAATTCGACCGTTCGCACAGCTTCGGAGAGGATAAAAAACACAGCTATATGATCGTCGCCGACTGGGTGAAAGCCGCCCACAAATCGCAAAGCGGCGATATGAACCAGGCAATGCACCGGGGCGATCTGGAAGTATTCTGGTATTTCGCACTCAACGCAGAGGATGGCATTGCCAAAACGAAAGCACTGTTTGATGCCGTGAGTTCGTCGGGATATTCCAAAAAGTAGGGAAATCAGGCCGGCTGGAAAGTCATGAAGAGCGAGCTCCCGAATGGTGCCTTACCCAGAATGGCGGATTCGGCTTTGGTAATGGTCTTTAAAACCGCATTCACCGCATCGCCAGGGTATTCGACATCCGAATCGAGATGATCAACATTGATCTTCTTCTTCCGGATCTGGTAATTCTGCCACTGCCGCACAAGCAGAATCGGCAACGAAAGCGCGAATGGCCAGTAAGTAGTGTAACCGATCCGCAGCCCGGCCGCTTTGCCGAATGCCTGGAACTGTTCCAGCTTGAATCGTCGCGAACTGCCTACCGCGAGGTCGTGCGTGCCGGAAAAGGCTTCGAATGCATGAATATTAATGATTATCAATCCATTGCGATTCAGACGGTTTCTGAACGCGGTCAGTGCGCGGACGATCTCTTCGTCGGTCAGGAAATAGAGCGCGTCGTTGCAGGTGATGATGTCGAACGGCTCACCCGGTTCGAATGCATCCACATTCCGAAGATCGCCGAAGACGACATTCAGTCCGCGTTCATTCGAGAAATCGATGGCATGCTGTGAATAATCGAAGCCCCGAAGGTTGGAATAACCATTTTCTTTTAAAAAAGACATTAACCCGCCCGTACCGCAAGCTGCATCGAGGATTTTGAGATCGGGGTCCATCGCTCTGAAATGTTTGCGGATCTGGCTCAAAACCTTGCCGTGGAGGATCTGATACCACCACAGCTTGCGCTCGGTTTCGTACATGCGCAGGTATTCGAGCCGGTTACCGATCATACGTGTTCAGAGCTGTTATATTTGATCACATATTGCGGCTGCCCGCTTTGCGCCATGAAACTCTTGCCGATATATTCCCCCAGCACACTCAGCAGCATGCATTGAATGCCACCAATGAAGATAATGGTGGCCGTTACCACCTGCCAGCCCTTAGGGTCGGGACCGATAATCCATTGTAATGTGAGAAAGAGCAGAAGTAAAAAGCCCAGGCTGAACAAACCGACGCCAATGGGTACAAAAAGACGGATAGGCAGTGACGAGTAGCAGAACAGGATATTGAGAAAGAGGGATACCAGCTTGTGTAATGTGTAATTGGAAGCCCCCTCTTCACGCTTCTCGTGCGCTACCTGCACGGTACCGATGTTGCGGGTGATCCGGAATATCAGTCCGTCGATGTACGGATAGGGACCGTGGTATTTGATTATTTCCTGCACAACTTCCTGCCGAATCAGTTTAAAGCTGGATAAATACAGGTCTTTGGGTTTATTCAGAAGATAGCTCGTAAGCCAGTTGACAAACCTACTGCCCATGTTCCGGCCGACAGAGTGCTGTTTTTTGGCATAATGCGTGTAAACAACGTCATAATCTCCCGATTCTGCCGTTTCCACCAGCTTTAATATTTCTTCCGGCGGATTCTGAAAATCATCGTCGACCATCACGCAATAGTTACCATAAGCCCAGTTGAGGCCACACATTACCGCATTGAACTCGCCGTAATTTCTGCGAAGAGAGATAAACCGGACATTCGCGTGGGCATCCGACAGTTCCCGGCAAACCTGCTCGGAGCGGTCGTGGCTGCCATCGTTGACCATCACGATTTCGAATGATATTTCTGATAAAGTCGCTTGCAGCTTTTCGATCAGCGGCCGAATGGTCTTTTCACTGTTGTAAACCGGAATGATGACCGATAGCTTCATTGACGATCGAATTGATTGACGGTTTGAATGATGTAAGCCACCTCATGATCCGTTAGAACCGGGTTGAGCGGCAAACTGATCACTTGCTTATGGATCTGCTCTGTGAGAGGCAAATGTAAATCTTTAAATTCTTTGTAAGCCAATTGTTTATGAATAGGCTGCGGATAATGAACGTTCGTCTGCACCCCGTGCGCATCCAGGAACGCGATAAACTCCGAACGCCGCGGGTGCCGCACTACAAAGAGATGCCAGGCATCTTCCGAGAGCCTGTCACCGGGCGGCAATGTAAGGTCGCTGCATTGTAATTCCCGCAAATACCGGCCGGCGATTTCCCGTCGACGTGCGTTTTCGGGATCCAGGTAAGGTAGTTTTACACTAAGAATAGCGGCCTGCATTTCATCCAGACGGCTATTTACACCTTGATACTCGTTCTGATACCGGATCACCGAGCCGTAATTACGCAGGTAGCGTATCTTTTCGGCCAATGCGGCGTCATTGGTCGTGATGGCACCGGCATCGCCCAGCGCACCCAGGTTTTTGGTAGGGTAAAAACTGAATGCTGTCGCGTCCGCCCAGGTACCTACTTTCCTGCCTGCGTGCGTAGCTCCGTGTGCCTGAGCGGCATCGGTTATTACTTTCAGACTGTATTTTTTTGCCAGATCAAGAATATCTGCTATTTCGCAGCTTCTACCATAAAGATCTACTGTGATAATCGCTTTTGTCCGCGGTGTTATGGCCTGCTCGATCAACGCAGGATCGATCAGCATCGTTTGAGGATCGGGTTCCACGAAAACCGGCGTAAGGTGCAGGTAACTTACCGGCAGTACCGACGCGATATAAGTATTGGCAGGCACGATGATCTCACTGTCTTTCGGAAGATCCATGGCCATCAGTATAAGCGTAATAGCGTCCAGGCCGTTGGCCGTGCCCACGCAATGCTCCGCTTCACAATATGCGGCAAATGCCTTTTCAAATGTTTTCAATTCATTGCCCAGGATGTACCAGCCCGACCGGATCACCCGGAGGGAAGCATCTTCGATCGCTTGCAGATAAGGGGCATTTACCTGATTTAAATCCAGAAATGGGATCATTGAAATACTGTCTGGATTAGCTGATTGAGCGGATAGGGCTCGTCGATGTAGTCGGCCTTGTCGTAATATTCATTGGACAGTACCAACAGGATCGCATCATCCGAAAAAGAATCCATAATGTGCCAGTCTTTGGGTTCGAGAATCAGGCACGAAACGGGATTATCCAGAATGAAAATTTCTTCTTTTACACCGTCGTTGGAGTATATACGACAACTTCCATGAATACAAACCAGGGCATTCCACGTTTTGTGATGCCTGTGGCCACCTCTCTGCGTCTCACTCGCGCCGTAAATATAAAATACGCGTTTGATCGTACCGGGGATGATTTTTTCAAAGACTGTGAGGTTACCCGATCCAGTGTTAAATGTATCCAGCTCTACTAATAGCGGCATATGGCAATTTATAGATTGTTAGGGTGTGGCTAAACTCTTTCAGATACGCGATCCGCTTCAAAAGTAACCGATTAGTAAATGTCAGATATTTTTCCTTTAAAATACAAAAATACCTTTCACATAAAAAAATCGATTACTCTGAGGCAAGGCTTAATGATCATTTAACGGATCCTGCCCGGAGTGCCGACACACTCGCGTTGACCAATGTTGCCAGGCATTGGTTGGGAGAGGACGAAAATAATCGGCCCGACCCCTATCCGGGCGACCCTATCCGGGCGACCCTATCCGAATAAGCCCCAATGCAGACGATGGTCGATCAGCATGAACAGTTTGAGAGGGAGCGGTTCCAGCCACAGTATTTTGTTGTAGCCCATATAAAAAACCTGCGGATGCCCCACACAAATGAGCATTGTGAAAAACAGAATGAGCCGCACAGCGGATGTGGAAGAGGTTTCGATCAATATAAAAACCGCAAGAAGAATAAACGGGAAGCCGTACGATAACGCCCTGTCGATATCATGCACGTAGATTCCGGTGGCCACGAGCACCGAAAAGCCGGCCATCAGCGCCAAGAGAAGCCAATAGCGTTTCGTGAGGCACAGTACCGCAAATGCGGCGGTCAGGATAAGCCAGCCCCCCTCGAATGTACTCCAGATACTACTTCCCAGGCCGTTACGGTGGGCATTTGCCAGCAATACCGGCGTTCCGATCGTAGAATAGGAGTGATGCGGAAAATACGTAACCTGCACATACTCCCGGATTGTGAAATAGATCGCCCACGCCACCCAAACCACCAGGCTCTCGCCCGTAAACGCCGATTTCAGCAGGCCAGGAACACCGAAATTGTTGTTGCGGTAGGCCTTCGTACCCATCCACCAGAGCACTAAATAGCCTCCCGCCACGACAGCGCGCTCGTCGGTGAAGAACGCGATCTGAAGCGACAGGAATATCACAAGCGGATTCTTGCTCAGCAACGCCAGTAGCAGGAAGAAAAAGGCAAATTCATCGCCATACCCGTGCACGTCCGCGAATGCCCACACGCTCACGAAAATGTTGGCAATAGCCGTCACAAATAGCGCTGTACTTACCTTGTCGCCCGAAATTGAATAGATATAAACCCCTATTTTGTACAAAAACAGCACACCCAAAACGGCCTGGATGATCAGGATCAGCAATACATTGTGACCGGTCAGAAACGAGAGCAGCGGCAATGTCCAGCGGAATATCATATTCTCGCGACGGACGTCATAGTCCATGTCTTTGGGGTGCAGCAAGTCCTGCGCCTGATTTTGGATAAACACCCACGCGTCCAGGCTCACACCGTTGTTTCTCAAATGATTAAGCAGCAGCGAATAGGGTGGAAAAGCAAGAAAAAGCGACAGCGCGACAGCCAGGAAGGTGAGCTTCCACAACCAGTTCTTTCCCGATAATTGTGCTTCAATCCAAAGTAGAAACGACCCGTAAAAATTTTCCAAAAGCATAGGACGGCTTGGGCAAATAGGCCCAAATATACATTTTATGTCTGATACTCATTTCCAGCTCGGCACGATCCTGCTCCCCTCGTCGCTTTCGGTAATGCGCAGGTACGTCTGGATTTCCTGCTGCAAATCCTCGACATGACTGATAATACCCACAATCCTGTTTTCCTTCCGCAATGATTTCAGCGTTTCAAAAACGGTTTGCAAAGCATTCTTATCGAGCGAGCCAAAACCTTCGTCCAGGAAGAAAAAGTTGTGTTTCGACTCGTTTCTGACGTGAATGTGGTCGGCCAGGGCCAGTGCCAGCGACAAGGCTGCCTGGAATTTCTGTCCGCCCGAGAGTGTTTTTAGCAACCGCATATGGCCGCCATTGAGTAAATCCCTCACCCAAAAACTGTTGCCTTCGCCCAACTCAAGGTGAAGCTGCTGGTGGGTCATCTGGTGGAAACGGTGATTTGCCGCCTGAATGAGATTTTGCAGATAAATACTCGACGCATAATCCACAAACCCGCTGGATCTGAACAACTTCGCTAGATCGTCTAAATGTTCCTTCCTGAGCTGCAAACGGCCTTTTTCGGCAAGTAACGCTACTTTTCTAGCCAGATCTTCTGTCAATTGTTTCAGCCGCCCCCCAATATTACCTTCTTCCTTCCGCTGGGAACTCAGGTTTTCAGTCAGCATATTTTTCAATGCAGTAACCTCTCCATGTTTTACGGCGTCGTATTGCTCATCGGCGTGTTCTTCGAGCAGGTTTCTCAACTCCGCACCGGTCGTTTCCAATGCGAGTTTAAACTCGTCGATCGCTTGCCGCTCGGTTTCGATCCGGATGGGCTTTTGCAGTATTTCCACCACCTGCAATTCCGATTCGAATCCATAGGCGGCCAGCTGGTTATCGATCTTTTCCTGCGCCACGGCAAGATCACGCTGGCTTCGTTCGAGCGCCACCAGCAAGGTAGTTTGGCTCCCCCAAAGCGTATTCCGGTCCTTTTCAATGGCATCTACCTGCTTTTCAGCCTCGGCAAATGCGGTTGAAAGCTGCTGATAATCCGCTTTCAGTTCGTTAATCTTCTCTGAAATCTCACTTTTGTCGGTCGTTTCAAAATCCGCCAGATTAACCCTCGATAACTGTTCCGAAAGCGTGTGAACGGTATTTTCAAACCTCAGAATCTCGTCTTTCAACACTTGAAGCGGCTTTTCGATCTTTTCGGTTTTTTCTCTGGTAGCCGCTTCTATTTGCTCCGTGAAGGCTTTCACTGCCGTTTCCCCAGCTTTGATCTCTGCCTGTAAAAGGCTGCTTTCCGAAAATCGCTTTTCAAAACCTTCACGGTCTGTTCTATTGAATGCGGCCCATTCAAATGTTTTATCATGCGATTCCAGCTTTGCCTTCGCATCCGCGAATCGTTGTTTTATCGACGATTTTTGTTTTTCAAGACTTTCTATTTGATTGAAAACTCGCTCTACCGGCGATTGTAAACGCCTTAATAGCCTTTCTTTTTCATCCAATGCATTCAACTGCTTTTCTATTGCGACCGTTTCTTCGGATAATGCGCCATCGGCCGTCAAAACTTCCGGATGGTGCAGCGAACCGCAAAGCGGGCAGGGCTCTCCGTCTTCAAGGTTACCGGCATATTCGTGTAATGCAACCCTCGTTTTGATGTGCAGCAACTGACGATTGAGTCCCTTTCGATCATTTTCGCTTTTTTCCAGGTAATTAGAAATGGCCGCTTGAAAAGCCTCCAAAGATTTCTCTAACCCAAAATCAATACCAAAATCGCGGGTGATCTCTTGTAATCTTTCCCCAAGTCCGTCACTAAGCGTTTGGATCTCCGCTGCAAGCGCCTCCGCTTCTGTTTTAATCGCCTGACGGTTCTCTGCGAGGCTGTCGGCTGTGGTGAACCAGGATTTTACAAGGCCCATTTCGAGCACATCGCCGAGGCCTGCCTTTCGCTTTTCGTTGGTCGCTTCCAGCTCCTGCCTTTGCTGTTTTTGTATTTCAATAGCAATTTCCTTCTCCTTCAACTGCTCCTCGCCCCGCTGTAAGGCTTCTTTCCGTTTGATAACTGCTTGTGAATGTTCGATAATCCGAATGACCTTTTCAAGCTCCTCAGCGGTGGCCAGCAGCTCTTCACGCTTTTCATAGCGCGGCCGCAGCATTTGCAATGTTTCCTTCTGTGTTTCCAGCAAACCCGCCAGCTTCGACAACCTTTCCTGGTTTGCTTCTGAAATACGCTGGTCTCTCGCTATTGCGGTCAACAGATTGCTTTTTTGGTCAAAAATGGATTTGAAATGCAGCGAACAGGTCTCAAAAGTCTTCAACATGGCCTCGCGTTCCTGCATCGTCGCTCGCTGGGAGTCGAGCACGGCCAATCTGTTGCGAAGAACCTGAATTTTCTCGCCGGCAAGTTTGAGTTTCTGAAAATTACTTTCGAGTGCTGTCTGGACGGCAAGCTCATCGGTAATCTGTTGAATTTGTTGCCGGAGCTGTTCCAACCGCTGCCCGCCTTCCGTGAGCATTTCCTGTGTTACCTCGCCAAGTCCCAGTAACTGGCCGTCGACATTCGATAATGCGAGGTCGTTCTGCTTGCTCAGCGAGCCTACGTTACGGCTTAGATCATATTTTTCGAGCTGGAAAAGCTCTTTCATCATCCGTGTCCGCTCGGCGTCTTTCAGTTCGATAAATTCCTGAAAACGCCCCTGGGGTATGATGATCGTCCGGCGAAAGTTGTCATAACTGAGGCCGATAATGCTTTCGGTCGACTCGTTTTCGGCCAAGGGCACCCAGTCGTTTTCCTGCCAGATGTAACCTTTCCTGTCAAAGGTTTTTACATCCTTGAAATTCTTACTATTCCGTTTTCCACGCACCGTGAACCGGTAACGATCGCCGTTCTTTCCTGCAATGCATTCAAAATCGATGAGCAAATCGTCGGAGCGGAGGTTCATCATATTATAGGTCCGGTCGTCCCCCGACTTGTTGAGCCGCTCCGTATCACCGTACAGCGCAAAGGTAATCGCCTCAAGAATGGAAGATTTCCCGCTTCCCACAGCCCCGAATATCCCGAACAACGAAGCGTCCGTCAGCGGATCGAAATCAATTTCCTGCTCGGTCTGGTAAGAGTATAGTCCTTTTATTTTTAAGCGTTTGGGAATCATTGATGCGGCGTTGCGGTAGTGGTAGCGTCGGAAGAATTTGACCGCCGACCGCTGACCACCGACCGCCGATTACTTTAATATTTACTGTTTAATATTCGATTCGTAAGTATCAAATCGGCCGTCAGTTTCCCAACGACACTTTACAAACTGGCGAGCAAATCGTCCAGATACTCCCGCGTGTTGCTCAGCCGCGGCACCTTGTTCTGGCCACCGAGCTTGTGTTTCCTGCCCATCCACGCGTAAAAGGTGCCTGCGGGAGCGAAATGCACTCGCGGGAGCGTGAGGGCCATGTCTTTATAGCGCTTGGCATCGTAGTCGGAATTAACTTCCCGCAATGCATTATCCAATGCGAGAACAAACACACCGCGATCCTCGGGCTCTTTGGTGAACTCTATGATCCATTCGTGGCAGCCGCGCGAGCCATCGCCCATGTACACGGGGCCCGCGGTGTAGTTCGCTACCAGCGCGTCGGTCTGGTGCGCTGCTACCTTAATGGCGTGGTCGGCATTCTCGACGATCACCTCCTCGCCGAATGCATTGATAAAATGCTTGGTACGGCCGCTTACTTTCACCCGGAATGGATAGATGGACGTAAATTTCACCGTATCGCCGATCAGGTAGCGCCATAAGCCTGCATTTGTCGAAATCACCATGGCGTAGTTCTTCCCTACTTCCACTTCATCCAGCAACAGCGCCCGGGGATGCTCCTTGCCGAGCTCTTCGATAGGTATAAATTCGTAAAAAATCCCGTAATCGAGCATGAGCAGCATTTCTCCTACCCGGCTAATGTCGTCCTGGATCGCAAAAAAGCCTTCCGAAGCGCTGTAAGTTTCAAGGTACAGTACCTGGTCGGAAGGGAAGTATTTGGTCATGAACAGATCGCGGTAGGGCTCGAATGAGACCGCTCCATGCACGAAAACCTCGAAATCGGGCCAGACCTCCAGCATATTTTTTTTCCCGGTACGTTCGAGAATCTGATCGAGCAGCACGATCGTCCAGGTAGGCACGCCGAGAATACTCGTCACGTTTTCCTGCGAACAGATCGACGCCATTTTATCCAGCTTGCTTTCCCAGTGGTCCATCAATGCAACTTCCAATGGCGGTGTGCGCATGAACTCTGCCCAGGAAGGCAGGTTCTGCATAATTACCGCCGACACATCCCCAATCTGGGTATAATCGTCAAAAGGGTTGGCATGTAAAGTTCCGCCGATCGAAAGGCCCTTTCCATCGAAAACACGGGTATCGGGGCGGTTGTTAATCAGCAGGGTCATCATGTCCTTGCCGCCTTCATAATGGCATTCTTCGAGCGCCTCGGGCGAAACAGGCAGGAATTTACTTCTCGCGTTGGTCGTACCCGACGACTTGGAAAACCATTCGATCTGCGACGGCCAAAGCACATTCGGTTCGCCTTTCAGCACCCGCTCGATGTAAGGGTAAAGCTGCTCATAAGCCGAAACAGGCACCTGTTCCTGAAATTCCTTCACCGTTTTGATCTGCCCGTAATTATAGCGGCTACCCCATTCGGTGTAGCGGGCCGTTTCGATCAATTCGGAAAATATACGCTGCTGGGTTTCAATGGGGTACTTCATAAACTGTTCGATCCGTTCGAAGCGTCGCTTCAAAAACCAGACAGTCATATCATTTACCAGCTTCATAAAGGTCAATTAGTTAGAAATACGCAAGTCTGTAAAAATAGCAATAAAAAATGGTGCGAGAACAGTTGGAAGCCGTTCTCGCACCATTCAAAAAAAATATACCAGCCGGTCGTTATCTGTCGTAGAACATGTTGCTACCGCCCGCTTTGCGGCTGATCGACGAGGATAGTTCCGTACTTGCTTCTTCCTGCAACACCCGAGCGCTGCGGCCCTGGCGGGTCACGTGCGTGCCCGTGATCTGAAACAGTGCCTCACCCAACAACGGGTCGCGAGGGTCGCCGTAAGGATAAAGGATGTTGCCTTCGCTTATTTTCACATCCGGTTCGAAGCCTACATGGTAATCCGATTTTTTATCCTTATTCAAAGATTTCGAAACTATGGGCTGCAAACCCACTTTAATTCCATTCTTCTCGTCGGCGATCGTTATCGACCCCACATTCTTTCCGACCGTTTTACCCCCGACCAAAGTCACGGCCATAAACGGCTTCAAGCCATTGATCAGCAATTCACTCGCCGACGCTGTACGCGACGACACCAGCACCACGAGGTGTTGCAGGTTGCCGCCCACATTCTGGCTTTTGGATACGAACTTGTCGTAGAAATAGGATTCGCCGTATTTTTTGAGGCTGGTTTCCGTCACTTGCTTGTTATATTCTTTGTAATAAAACACGTCGTTTGCCGTAACCTTGCCGATCAGGCTCGCCAGGTTCGTCGCTGAACTTACATAACCTCCGGGGTTGTAGCGCAAATCGAGCACCAGCGCATTGACGCCACTATTTTTAAACTCGCCGAAAATAGCGTCCAGCTTTTTGTCGTATGCTTTGCTGCTGGTCTGATAGGGCTCCGGAATGAACTGATGATAAACCACATAGCCGATTTTACTGGCGCCGATCGTATACACTGAGTCAAAAAACACCGGGTCTTCCTGCAATACAACCGGTGCGACCTCCCTTGTCGTTTTGGTTTCCTTTAATGTACCGTCCGTGATGTCAGCCAGGGTGTAGCTCACCTTATCTTCCGTATTCAGCAATTTCGAATAGTTCGAATCCGTCAGTTTCTGGCCATTTACACTACTGAACACATCCCCCCGGACAAAACCGGCTTTGGCAGCGGGCGAATCGGGTATCACATAAAGCACAATCCCAACTATATTGCTGGTGTTGGCCGGGAAGTACACCAGCTTGTACTCCATGCCGCTGGTTTTGGATTCACCTCCCAAAGACGCTTCCAGCTCCTTCGCACTTTCCTGCATCCATGAAAACCGGTCGCCATCCGGGCGGGCCGTAGCGTCATATTTATAAAGCAGCGAGTTGAAAAAATCGCCGGGTGTTTTGTTATAATCCGGTGACGCGGTAATATGATCCGTCCAGTAATACCAATATTTCATGTTGGTATAGATCCATTGGTTGGTTTCGGTATCATTCTTGGGGTCTACGTTTTTATCCTTACACGAAAAAACGAGCACAGCCAGCAAGATCACAGGCAGGAAAAGTCTCAGTTTCATAGATTTCCGTTCATTTCTATAAATACCTCTTCAATAATGCGGCAAGCTACGTCCATTTGCTGCTCATTGATCACCAATGGCGGTGCGAAACGGATTTTGTTACCATGGGTAGGCTTGCACAGCAGCCCCTTTTCCATCATTTTATAACAAAGGTCCATCGCCGTGCTGCTATCTTCCGAATCGTTGATTACGATCGCATTCAGCAACCCTTTCCCTCTAACGCTTTCGATCAGCGAACATTGCTTTTGAAGTTCCTGCATTTTCCTGCGAAAGGTTTGTCCCATTTTCTCGGCATTTTCGGCCAGTTTTTCGTCCTGAACTACCTCCAATGCAGCTATCGTGACCGCGCATGCGAGCGGGTTACCGCCATAGGTAGAGCCATGCTCGCCGGGAGCGATCGTCAGCATTATCTCGTCATCGGCAAAAGCAGCCGAAACCGGCATGGTACCGCCGGATAATGCTTTTCCGAGTACCAAAATATCCGGCTTCACACCCTCCCAGTCGCAAGCCAGGCGCTTGCCCGTACGCCCGATGCCGGTTTGCACCTCATCGGCGATGAAAAGCACGTTGTATTTTGTACACAAATCGCGCACACCTTTCAGATAACCTTCATCCGGCACCACCACACCAGCCTCTCCCTGAATGGGTTCCACCATGAATCCGGCAATATTGGGGTCGCTTTTCAGGACATTTTCAAGTGCACCAAGGTCGTTGTAGGGAATGATTTCGTAGCCGGGCAGGAACGGACCGTAATCATTGGTCGACGACGGGTCCGTCGAAGAAGATATCGCCGCCAGCGTCCTGCCCCAGAAGTTACCTGCCGCGTACACCGTTTTCGCTTTGCCTGGCTCGATACCCTTCACTTTATAAGCCCATTTCCGGGTCAATTTCAGCGCAGTTTCACCGCCTTCGACGCCGGAATTCATCATTAAAACTTTATCATACCCGAAGTATTCGCAAAGAAATTGCTCGCATTCGCCCAGGCGGTCGTTATAAAATGCCCGCGACGTCAGCGTTAGTTTTTGCGCCTGTTCGATCATCGCCTGCACGATCTTTGGGTGGCAATGCCCCTGGCTCACTGCGCTGTAAGCCGAGAGAAAATCGAAGTACTGCTTCCCCTCCACATCCCACAAAAAAACACCCGAGCCCCGTTCGATCACTACCGGCATCGGTTTGTAGTTATGCGCGCCAAAGCGGTATTCGAGGTCAATGGCGTGTTTGGAGGCGCTGATATCGGGTGTGTCTGTATAGTTTGGCATTGTAATTCAGGCAGTTATTAAGTTCGCATTGAAATATGTAAAAATACGGAAAACGACGTTAATATGCCGATACACGCAAGATATGTGTTGAATTTAATTGGCTATATTATTATTGAAAACCTTTCATGTACATGACCTTAATCCCGAGTCGCGCCAGGACAATAAACCGGGGTCACTTGTAACATCCCTTCCAAACACTTAATTTTGCAGCATAATCTCAAGGGGTGCCCTACCGAACGGGCTGAGATCATACCCATTTAACCTGATCCGGGTAATGCCGGCGTAGGGAGAGAAAGCCGGAACCGGCTGTTTTCTGTTCACATTTTATCGAACTTTCGGATAGGTGGCCCCTGCCTGTTGTAATTGACTATCGCAATGCGAAAAATCACTACCTATCTACTGGCGCTGTCGTTAAGCACCACCTCGCTCCTCTCTTTTGCACAAAAAAGCATTTCCGGCCGCATTACAGATGCCGAAGACGGAAAACCTCTGCCCGGCGCGACGGTCAAAGCAGGCGAAATCCGCGGCACGAGCACGGATAAGGACGGGAATTTTATTCTGAAAAACATTTCAGACAATATCGACGCCCTCGACATTTCCTACATCGGTTACCAAACTTCGAAGATATCGCTTGGCGGCTCCGAAAAAGTCAATGTTAAACTGACGAAGAGCACTTACCAGGCCGATGAGGTCATTATCAACGCCACCCGCGTGAATGATAAAACGGGTATGGCTTACACGAACGTAACCGCCGCCCAAATAGACAAGCAGAACATGGGGCAAGACCTTCCCGTGCTCCTCAACTTCTCTCCTTCCCTCGTGAGCACGAGCGACGCGGGCGGTGGTGTGGGCTACACGGGTATACGCATACGGGGCTCCGATGCGACCCGCATTAACGTGACAGTGAACGGCATTCCTTATAATGATGCGGAAAGCCAGGGTGTTTTCTGGGTCAATATGCCCGACTTTGCGTCGTCGGTGAGCAGCATCCAGATCCAACGCGGCGTGGGGACCTCTACCAACGGCGCCGGTGCGTTCGGCGCTTCGGTGAATATCAATACCAATGCATTTCGCGAAACGCCTTATGCGGAGCTGAATAACTCATACGGCTCTTTCAATACATTCAAAAACACATTGAAAGTCGGCTCCGGACTGATTAAGGACAAGTTTACATTCGACGCACGGCTATCGCGGGTTTCTTCGGACGGCTTCGTGGATCGTGCTTCTTCGGAATTACACTCATACTACCTTTCAGGCGGGTATTTCGGCAAGAAGAGTTTTGTCCGCGTGAATGTATTTTCGGGCAAAGAACGCACTTACCAGTCGTGGAACGGTGTACCGGAGGCTAAACTCCGCGGCGACCGCGAGGGCGTTCTGGCTTATATTGACAGAAATTATTTAGGAGAAAAAGACGCACAAAACCTGCTCAATTCCGATAACCGGACTTATAATTCATATACTTACAAAAACGAAGTCGACAACTATCGCCAGGACCATTACCAGATCGTTTCCTCCCACAACCTGAGTAATAAACTGACATTCAACCTCAACGCATTTCTCGTGCGCGGCCTGGGCTATTACGAACAATACCGCGCGGCAGACGATTACAGCAAATACAACCTGCCTAACGTGGTTATCGGCAAAGACACCCTCACCAGCACCGATATCATCCGCCGCCGCTGGCTGGATAATTACTTTTACGGAACCACATTTTCATTCGACTATAACAGTTTCAAAAAACTTACCGCTAGTTTTGGCGGCGGTTGGAACCAGTACGACGGCGACCATTACGGACAGATCATCTGGGCGCGCAATGCGGGAAATATCGAAAACGAGCATCAATACTATTTCAGCACGGGCAAAAAGAAAGATTTTAACCTGTACGGAAAGCTTTACTATGCTTTTACAGACAAGTTAACTGCATTTGCCGATCTGCAATACCGTCGCGTAAGCCATGCCATTCATGGAACCGACAATGACCTCGTTCAGCTCGCGTTCGATCAGTCGTATTCATTTTTTAATCCAAAGGCAGGTCTTACTTATCAATTGGCTGAGCAAAGTTCCGTTTACGCATCATACAGCATCGGAAACCGCGAACCTAACCGTGATGATTTCACTTCCTCTACCGCCAATCTCTTCCCAAAAAGCGAGCGTTTGCAGAATGTCGAAGCCGGTTTCCGTACGCAGCAAGGCAAATGGGCGTTTTCAGCGAACTACTATCTGATGAGCTACAAAAACCAGCTTGTACTCACCGGCCAGATCAATGACGTAGGCGGTTCCGTACGCGTGAACGTGCCTAAAAGCTACCGCACCGGCATCGAGCTGGAAGGGGCGGTAGTTTTCAATAACCACCTGAAATGGAATGCAAATGTTACCTTCAGTCAGAATAAAATCAAAAACTTTACGGAATACATTGTCGACTATGATAACGGCGGTTATCAAACAGTGAATCACGGCAAGTCGGATATTTCCTTCTCACCGAATGTGATCGCGGGAAGCCAGTTCACTTACACGCTGCGTAAAAACCTTGAGCTGGCCCTACTGACGAAGTATGTGGGTAAACAATATCTGGACAATACTTCAACCGAAACCCGCAGACTCGACGCTTACCTGACCAACGATATCCGCCTTTCCTGGACCATCAAACCATCCTGGGCGAATGAAATTGCTTTCAACCTGCTCGTAAACAACGTGCTGAATGAGAAGTACGAGTCGAACGGCTATACGTATGGTTATATCGCCGGCGGTGCACTGACGCAGGAGAATTTCTACTTTCCACAGGCAGGAAGGAATTTTTTAGTTGGGGTGAATTTTAAGTTTTGATAACCACTTTCTCCCTACCTTTGCCGCATGAATCTGAAAAATGACCTTTTGCTTCGGGCGGCGCGGGGGGAGAAGACCGAACGCACGCCTGTTTGGATGATGCGCCAGGCCGGACGCATCCTTGCAGAATACAGGGCCGTTCGCGAGAAGGCCGGGAGCTTTATCAATTTGGCCACTACACCTGAAATGGCAGCAGAAGTGACCCTGCAACCTGTCGACTTGTTGGGCGTGGATGCTGCCATTATATTTTCCGACATTCTGGTGATTCCCGAGGCAATGGGATTGCCCTACGAAATGGTGGAGCAGCGCGGGCCGGTTTTTCCAAGCACGGTCCATACGCTGGAAGACCTTCAAAAATTGCACATCGCCGAGCCGGAAACGGATTTAAAATATGTGCTGGACGCCATTAAAATAACAAAACAAGGCCTTGCAGGCCGCGTGCCGCTGATCGGTTTCACGGGCGCGCCGTTCACCATCTTCTGTTACATGACGGAAGGCAAAGGCTCCAAAACTTTCTCGGTTGCCAAAAAGCATTTATACGCCGATCCTGAATTTTCACATACATTATTACAACAAATCACCGACAGCACGATCGCTTACCTGAAAGCGCAGATCGCTGCCGGCGCCGATATTGTACAACTTTTCGACTCCTGGGCAGGCATTCTGTCGCCGGAGCAATACCGCGTTTTTTCCCTGCCCTATATCAAACAGATCTGCGACGCCATTACCGAGGTGCCTTTAACTGTTTTTGCAAAAGGCGCATTCTTCGCCAGAAAAGAGATCGGGGAGCTGAATTGCTCAGTGGTGGGTCTCGACTGGAATATGGACATCGCCGAATCGCGCGAGCTGATTCCAAATAAGACATTGCAGGGTAATCTTGACCCTTGTGTGCTGTATTCTTCCTACGACCAGATCCGAGCGGAGGTGAAGAAAATGGTAGGCCAGTTTGGTACGCAGCGTTACATTGCCAACCTCGGCCACGGCGTATACCCCGACACCGACCCCGACAAGGTGAGATGTTTCATCGAGGCTGTAAAAGAGTATTCTTCTCTCTAAATATGGCTGCTCATCTGAACAAATGCGTATTCCTCGATCGTGACGGAGTACTGAACGAGGATTGCCCGGATTATCTCTATAAGCTGGAAGAACTGGTGATTCCCCATGGGGTGACGGAAGCATTGCAAATGCTGAAAGAAACGGGTTATCTGCTGATCGTCATTACCAACCAGGCAGGCATTGCAAAAGGCCTTTACACGGCCGATGATGTGTATGCTATTCATGAAGCAATGCAACGCGCGTCGCATAATGCGCTGGACGATCTGTATTTCGCTCCATTTCACCCCTCCTACTCCGGCAACTCGTTGTCACGGAAGCCAGGTTCGTTGCTGATCGAGAAGGCTATGGCCAAATACAATATCGATCCGGGCCAATCGTGGATGATAGGCGACAGGGACAGGGATATGGAGGCAGGAAAGAATGTGGGTTTGAAAACGATACATATTATCCCGCATGCAGAAGAGTCGACGGGAGATTATGCCGCTGTGAATTTGCTGGAAGCAGCTAAGCTGATATTGAAACGGTAACGCTTAGGCTTTTACTACCGGCGCTGGCTGGGTTTTCTGTACTGATCCGTATGCAGGGCAGGCGTGTTTGGTGCAAGATGATGCAACCGCCAATGTTCCGCAAACAGCCAGAAGAAGTAAGATCTTTTTCATTTTCCAGTTCGTATAAGATTTTGTCACTACAAAAATATAAAATTAAGTTCTTTGAATGAGCGTTTTAGCTTGACTAATAACGAACTCACTCAAAGAACTTTATATACGGTATCAGATTTTTGTTTCTGCCAACTCCTCTTGCGGCTTCACACGGGACTTTTCAGCAACTGGTTTTTCAACAACCTGCTTTCCATCCTGCGCTCCGAAAGGCTCCTCTTTGAAACCCAGGATCCGCAACATCGAATCGCTGTTCTGCTCGTCGGCAAAAACGCGTGTAGTAATGCGGCCTTCTTCGTCGCGGTCTACGAGTACGTGCTTCGGCGCCGGGATCAGGCAGTGCTGAATGCCGCCATAGCCTCCCAGCGACTCCTGGTACGCACCAGTATGGAAGAACCCAATGTATTGTGGTTCGTTATCCTCGAAAATCGGCATGTACAAATCTGCGCTGTGCATTTCGCTGTTATAGAAATCCTGCGAGTCGCACGTTAATCCGCCGAGATTGACCTTTTGATAAGGGTTATCCCAGTTATTGATAGGCAGCATAATGTATTTCTGGTTCATACCCCATGAATCGGGAAGCTGGGTAATGAACGATCCGTTGATCATGTACCAGAGCTCCTTATCGTTTTGAAGCTTTTTATCGATGATTTCATAAATCACCGCGCCGCTCTCGCCGACGGTATAGCTCCCGAACTCGGTGAAAATGTGCGGAACCGGTACATTGTTCTTGTTGCAGATCCACTGAATGTTCTCGATGATCTCATCGATCATCTGCTGGTAATCGTAGCCGGCTTGCAATGAAGTCTGGATCGGAAGGCCTCCGCCGATGTCGATCGAATCGAGGTCGGGGCAGAGTTTCTTCATTTCGCAGTACTTGAACATGAAGCGGGTCAATTCACTCCAATAATAGGCGCTGTCCTTGATACCGGTATTAATGAAGAAGTGCAGCATTTTGAGCTTGAAACGAGGATTCGTCTCGATCTTCTCTTTGTAAAGCTGCTGTACATCATTATAGCGGATACCCAAACGCGAGGTATAGAATGCAAAATTCGGTTCCTCGTCCGTCGCGATGCGCATTCCAAACTGCACCGTGTCGGCGGTCACCTGCTGCTCGTACGATTCGATTTCTTTGAGGTTATCCAGGATAGGGACCACGTTAAACCCTTCGTTAATGAGCTCGCTCAGGTATTGCGTGTACCGCGGCAGCTTGTAGCCGTTCGCGAGAATGTACGTGCTCTTGTTGACCTTGCCCCGGCGGTAAAGCTCCCGGATAATTGGGATATCGAACGCGGAAGACGTTTCGATATGGATATTATGCTTCAGAGCTTCTTCCAGTACGAAACTGAAATGCGACGATTTCGTGCAGTAGCAATAGGTATAGGTGCCTTTATAGTTATGTCTTTTGAAGGCATTCCGGAAAAACATATTGGCATTCTCAATGTGTTCTCCGATCTTGGGCAGATAATTGATCTTTAACGGCGTACCATGTTCCTTGATGATATCCATCAGAGGTACATTGTTGAACAGCAATTGATTATTATCGACGTTGAACTCCATGGTCGGAAACTCGAACGTCTGCTGAATCAGGTCAATGTAGCTTTTCATTGATTTGTTTGTCGCGATGGCAATTAGTGAATTGGGTGTTAAAAAATAGGAACGAAAAAGGCCCGAAAATTGGGCAGAATATGTGTCATTTCCAAACACGGATCACTGTCAAATCATTCCCTTTCGAAAGCAATTTATCGCTCTATTTGCCAAGTTCATACCCGAAAATCGCCGCTTAATAATTTTTTAATTGACCAACCGGCGACGAGATGCCTATTTTCAGGCCATAAAACCGGAAAACGGGTGAGAACATCCGGCTTCTCGACTCATTCCCAGCGTTTTGTATCGACCTATTTATTCTCAATATAATCCTATTCAAGATTTATACATTTCTCAACAGCTAAAAACCATTCCTATGATTCTTCTCCAATCGGCAGTGCTCATCAAGCGTCCGAAATACGACCAAAGCTGCTAGTTATCAGCGTACAAGGGCTTTTTGCAGTCCATTTTGTGCCTACTTTGCCAATAACAGACTACTAATGCGTCGAAAACTTTAAACATTTTTAAAGTTTTCTTGGTTTTTGTCATTCGAAAATTTCAAATTTGTCGCTGTGAAAGAGCGAATTATCAAATCGGCACTGAACCTTTTTTGGCGCTACGGCATACGAAGCGTCACAATGGACGACATTGCCCGTGACCTGGGGATTTCGAAGCGTACCATTTACCAGCATTATTCCGACAAGGAGGCCATTCTCGCCCTCGTGATCCAGGAGGAGATACGGACCCAGAAATGCGAAATGGAGAAGCTCGAAGAGCTCGCCGAAAATCCGATCGAGGAAGCGATGTATGCCACCGTACAAATGCAGGAAACGCTCGCGGACATGAACCCAACGCTTTTGTATGATTTAAAAAAGTACTACCCCAATGCCTGGGAACTTTTTCAGAACTACAAACACGAGTACATTATCCGGAACCTCCGCGACAACCTGGTAAAAGGTATCGAAATGGGCCTTTATCGCCCCGATATCGATGTGGATGTGCTTTCGCTCCTGCGCGTGGAACAGATCGTGCTTGCATTTGACCCGACCATTTATCCAGCCAAGAGATTCAACATGATGCATGTGCAAACTCAGTTTCTCATGCATTTTTTAAGGGGGATACTTTCGGAAAAAGGCTTTGAATACTACAACACCATAAAAGATAAACCAGCAACTGAACTCAATATCCATGAAAAATGCCAGAACAATACGTAGCACTTTGATGCTGCTCGCGGCACTGATCAATTTTGTCCCATTGTATGCACAAACCGGCTATTCGCTTAAAGAAGCCGTTGATTACGCGATCAAGCATAATTTAAATGTCAAGAATGCGCAACTCGACGGGATTTCAGCCGAAGCGCGTATTGGAGAGATCCGCGCGGCAGGTCTGCCGCAGGTAAATGCAAACTTTTCTTATACCGACAACCTGATCATCCAGCGCTTCTTCCTTCCTGCCAACTTCGCTGATCCGAACGCGCCTGCGGACGCACCGCCGGTAGCATTGAAGTTCGGGGTGAAATACCAGGGCTCCGCTTCCGCAACGCTTAATCAGCTCATTTTCAATGGCTCTTATTTTATTGGATTGAAAGCTGCCGCCACTTATCGGGAGCTTGCGCAAAAGGGCGTTACCCAATCGAAAGTTACGGTTGCCGAAGCTGTGACCAAAGCTTACTATTCGGCACAGGTTGCTGAGCAACGCGCCAAGTTACTCGATCTTAACATTGCACGTGTGGATTCATCCATGCGCGAAACAAAAGCGATGAACGCCAGCGGGTTTGTAGAGCTGCTGGACGTCAACCGCCTTGAAGTGCAGATCAATAACCTGCAAACCGAGCGGCAGAAAGTCCAGAACCTGATCGAATTGAGTTATGCCTTATTGAAATACCAAATGGGCATGCCTGCTAACGATCCTATCCAACTGACTGACGATATCAATGCCTTGGATGTTGAGGCACTGCGAGCCAGCACAGCCGATGCGCTGCCTAATTATGAAAACAGGATTGAGTTTTCATTGCTCAACACGCAGGAAAAACTGGCAGGACTCGATCTGCGGAATGTCCGGGCCGGATATTTGCCTACGCTCAATGCCTCCGTCGGCTATGGCCACAATAACGGTCGAGACAGTTTCAATGACCTTTTCGGCTCAAAATGGTTCAACAACTCGGTTCTAACCATAACGCTGAACGTTCCTATTTTCGATGGTTTTTCGAAACACTACCAGATCAGCCAGAAAAAGATCGCGATCGACAAGGTTAAGAACAATCAGACTTTGCTGAAACAATCAATCGACCTCGAAAACAACCAGGCGAGCATTAATATTAAGAATGCATTTGCCACACTGGAAACCCAGAAACGGAACCTGACGCTCGCCGAAGAAATCGTGCGCGTCACGAAGATCAAATATAAAGAAGGCGTAGGATCGAACATCGAAGTGGTCAACGCCGAATCTTCTTTAAAGGAAGCGCAGACGAACTACTTCACCGCATTGTACGACCTGATGATCGCCAAAGTTGATCTCAGCAAGGCCAAAGGCGAGCTTTATGCCGAATAATACCATTAACACTTAACAAAATTCGAAACAGCTACTTACCAATACCATGAAACGCAATATTCTGATTATAACCGCTATTGCCACCATTCTGGCTTCCTGCTCAGCCAAGAAAGAAGGTTTGGAAGGCAAAAAAGAAGAGCTCGCCGCGCTGAAAACTCAGCAGGTTGAGAACGAAAAGAAGATCAAGGCACTCGAAATCGAAATTGGTAAGCTCTCGCCGAACAAAGTCACGGAAGCGAAAGTGAAGCCGGTATCCATCGACACGCTGAATGCGGAGACTTTCAAGCATTACGTGGAGTTGCAAGGCACGGTTGATGCTAAAAACAACGTGCTCGTTACCCCTAAAACCGGCGGTGCCGTCGTGGCCATGTACGTGCGGGAAGGCGACGCCGTGAAGGCAGGAACCGTGATCGGCAAGATTGACAATAGCATCCTGACCGAATCCGTAGAAGAACTAAAAACCTCGCTGAGCCTCGCTAACACGCTTTTTGAAAAGCAGAAAAACCTTTGGGACCAGAAGATAGGCACAGAGCTGCAATATCTTCAAGCCAAAAACAATAAAGAGGGCCTCGAAAGAAAACTGGCGACATTGAATACGCAGATTGCCCAAACGAACATCGTATCGCCGATGTCCGGTGTGGTGGATCTGGTCAATATCAAAGTAGGTGAAATGGCTTCCCCGGGCGTAGGTGTAGTGCGGGTGGTAAACCTGAGCAACCTCAAAGTCTCTGCGAAAGTGTCCGACGTTTATGCGGCCAGCGTGAAAAAAGGCGACGAAGTAATCGTCAAGTTTCCTGATTTGAAAAAGGAATACAAAGCCAGAATAACGTTCGTGAGCACTGCGGTCGATCCGCTGTCGAGAACATTTACGATCGAGGCCAGCCTGCCTTCCGACCGCGATATCAAGCCTAATATGATGGCGCAGGTGCAGATCAACGACGCGACCAGCAAAAATGCACTGGCTATCGACCAAAATTATGTTCAGAGCACGGAAAAGGGAAATGTGGTGTATGTAGCCGTGACAGAAGGCAACAAAAAGGTAGCCAAAGCGAAAGAAGTGAAGACGGGACTGAGCTACAATGGCAAAGTCGAGATTCTTTCGGGCCTATCAGCAGGAGACGCACTGATCACACTGGGCTACCAGGAAGTATCGGATGGTCAGCCGATTAGCTACTAAATATGAAGAATGACGACCGTCAAAGGTCATTTGTAGTCAGGAGTTGTCAGGAATACGCGACTCTTTTCCGTCCCGGCGGAATCATTCATCGCAGCGGCGCCCGCTCATTCACTCATTCACTCATTCAACATTATGAAATTTAGCGAATACAAAACCCTAAGCTTCACCAACTGGTGCGTAGAGAACAGGACGACGATCTACATCTTTACGTTCATCATCACCTTGGCGGGGTTCATGGTGTACAATAACCTGCCGAAGGAGCAGTTCCCGGATATTAAGATCCCGCAGATCTACATTAATACGGTGTATTTCGGGACCGCGCCGGCCGATATCGAAAATACGATCAACAAACCGATCGAGAAGCAGCTCAAATCCCTCAACGGGGTCAAGAAGATCAAATCCAATGCATTGCAGGACGTTTCGGTAATCCTCGTCGAATTTACACCGGATGTGGCCGTGGAGGTCGCATTGCAAAGGGTAAGAGATGCGGTGGATAAGGCCAAAACCGATTTGCCCCAAAATCTCGACTCCGGCCCGACGGCCCAGGACGTGAACTTTTCCGAGTTCCCGATCATGAACGTCAACATTGCTGGTAATTATTCTTTGAAACAACTGAAAGAATATGCCGAAGACCTGCAGGACGGGATCGAAGCATTGCCTGAGATTACCCGCGTGGATATTCTCGGTGCATTGAACCGCGAGATCCAGATCAATGTGAACCTCGACCGGATGAAATCGACCGGCTTGACATTCTATGATGTTCAAACGGCGATCCAAAGTGAAAATATCAACGTTTCAGGCGGCGAGCTCAATGTGCAGGGCGTGCGTCGTACGCTGCGCGTGAAAGGCGAGTATACGAATGTAGCCGATATGGCGAACATACGCATACGCACGTCGACAGGCGCGACCGTGCGCCTGGGCGACATTGCCGAGGTAGCCGACAGCTTTGAAGAGCAACAGGATTTCGCCCGTCTGGCCAACAAATCTGTAATCACCTTGAACGTGATTAAACGTTCGGGGGAAAACCTTGTGGATGCAGCGGACAAAATCGAAAACGTAATAGCCGATTTTAAAGAAAACCGCTTCCCTGCCGGTTTGGATGTCAAAATCACTGCCGACCAGTCGATACAAACGCGTGCGGACTTGCATGATTTGATCAACACGGTTGTACTCGGCTTTATTTTCGTGGTACTGGTACTGATGTTCTTCATGGGTGTTCGCGACGCGATTTTCGTGGGTCTTTCGGTACCATTATCTGCGTTGGTAGCCTTTGTACTAATGCCGATCATCGGTCCGATGGTAGGTACCGAATTTACACTGAATACCATTGTACTATTTGCATTCCTGCTCGGTATCGGGCTTGTGGTGGACGACGCCATTGTGGTAATCGAGAACACGCACCGCTTGTTCAACATGCATAAGGACTGGACGATCCAACAAGCAGTAAAAGCGGCTGCCGGTGAGGTATTTATCCCGGTACTTTCGGGTACACTCACAACCATCGCGCCATTCTTCCCGCTGCTCTTCTGGACGGGTATTGTCGGGGAATTCATGAAGTTCATGCCGCTAACCCTCATTATCACCCTTGGGGCTTCGCTTTTCGTCGCTTATGTGATGAACCCGGTATTTGCGGTGTCGTTCATGGGTCGCCACGACGATGAGAAGGAAGCGCACGATACGAGTTTCAAGGCGATCCGTCGGCCGGTCATTATCCTCGCGGCTGCCGCGGCGATTGGCTATGCGATGGACCGTGGTGTGGGTAATTTCTTTGTATTTATATTAATACTCTGGATTTTCAACCACTATATTCTGACGCCCCGTATTCTCGTCCCGTTCCAGGACAACTTGCTGCCTGCATTGAAAAACGGCTACCGCAAGCTTATCGACTGGCTGCTCAGAGGCTGGCGTCCGGTAGTGGCGATAGTGGGCGTATTTTGCCTGTTGATCTTCACATTCGTGCTTACCGGTATCGTACAACCACAAGTCCTGTTTTTCCCAAGCGGCGACCCGGATTACGTGTACGTTTATAACAAATTACCGATCGGTACCGATGCCCGCGTCACCGACTCTGTGACCAAGATCATCGAAAAGCGTGTTTTTGATGTTTTGGAAAAAGAAAAAGCAATGGATATGGTAAACTCCGTGATTGCCAACGTAGGTAAAAACGCCGGTGATCCATACAATCCCGACCGCTCGGCAACACCACACAAATCGAAAGTGACTGTTGCGTTTGTATATGGGACCGAACGTGGTGGTAGGTCGTCCGAAGCGATCCTACGCAAGATCCGCGATGCGGTTGCCGGCATTCCGGGCGCCGAAATCTCCGTGGAACGCGAAGCGGTGGGACCGCCTACTGGTAAACCTATTTCGATCGAAATTTCCGGTGATGAATTTGAGGTACTTCAAAAACTGGAAAAAGACGTACTGAAAAAGGTGCAGGATTCGGGTATTGAGGGTATCGATCAGCTCCGCTCCGACCTCGTCACCAACAAACCCGAGATCGTCATCGATATCGACCGAGAAAAGGCGCAGCGCGAAGGCATCAGCTCGCAGCAGATCGCATTGGCAGTTCGTACGGCATTGTTCGGTTTGGAAGTTTCCAAATTCCGCGACGACAAGGATGAATATCCGATTATGGTAAGGTTGGAAAAAGACGATCGTGAGCAGATCGAGAAGCTGTTGAGCCTTAATGTCGTTTACCGCGACATGAATATGGGCGGTGCATTGCGTCAGGTACCTATTACTTCCGTCGCGAATATCCATTACTCGACCACTTTCAGCCAGATCAACCGCCAGGATCAGCGCCGCATCGTTACTTTGGGCTCCGACGTCCTGCCAGGCTACAATGCGAATGAGATCGTGGCACAGATCCAGACCCTGATCCAGGAAATGGAGGTACCGAACGGCTACATTATCAAAATGGGCGGTGAGCAGGAAGAACAGGCTGAGTCTATGGCGTTCCTTGGAACCGCATTTGGCGCCGCGATTATGTTGATTTACCTCATCCTCGCCACACAATTCAACTCGGTGATCAAGCCATTCATCATCTTCTTCACGATCGTTCTTTCGCTGATCGGGGTATTGCTGGGCTTCATTATTTTCAATAAGGATTTCTCGATTATCATGTCGGGTGTGGGTATTATCGCATTGGCTGGTATTGTGGTGAAAAACGGTATTCTCCTCATCGAGTTCATCGAGGAGCTCCGAGGGCGCGGGTATCCTATGCGCGAGGCCATCATCGAAGGCGGGGCGATACGTCTGACGCCCGTATTGCTCACGGCTTCCGCCGCTGTACTCGGTCTTGTACCGCTTGCATTGGGTATCACCGTCGATTTTGTAGGCCTTTTCCGTGATCTTGAACCTCACCTGATTGTCGGCGGCCCAAGCTCCGTCTTCTGGAACATCCTCGCCTGGACGATCATTTTCGGTCTCACATTCTCTACCCTGCTGACACTCATTATGGTACCGTGTATGTATTACGTCAATGAACGCATCCGCGACAAATGGTTCCGCAAGGGCAAGGTCGAAGTCGTGAACCCGGATTGGCAGAACGAGAGCATCTAGACAAAAGGCACGTTTATTGTTCATTTCGGGTCATATCAATTTTTTTTCAACCCGAAATGAACAATAATCCAAAACATTCTTAGATTTGCAACCCCAAAGAATACGGCAGAGCAATCTGCAAAGTTCGGGATGTAGCGCAGCCCGGTAGCGCACTAGCATGGGGTGCTAGGGGTCGCAAGTTCGAATCTTGTCATCCCGACATTGATTATCAGCCACTTACGATGAAAATTGTGAGTGGCTTTTTTCTTAGGTCGAACATAGGTCGAACATTTTTCTTGGGAATCATTGAGTTTTTCTGAGTTCCTCCAACTCATTATCTCCAATTTTTAGACTTGACTTCTCCGATATAGGCTTAGAAATCAAAAATCGAAGACATTTCAAGATATCCCTCAAAGTAATCGACTAGCTCCGCAAATCGAATATCATAGAACGGCCACGGTATTTATTATCTCAACCTGATTACGATATATGGCCCAGGTTTTCAATTCCAGTAGCATATGCCTTCATTTTGGGGTAAATTTTTGGCACTGCAATGATTTGCCTGAGATTTAGTTGTCATAGCCCCCGAGAACAACGCCCAATCCCGTGATCAGTAATGTAATTTTATCGTATTAGTCTTTGAGTGTCTGCAAAGGTTATCCTCAACAATTAGAAAGATCCTTCCATTTTTCTTTCATCCGCCTGACCGGAGAGCCGATACGAACCGCTTCCATTTTGCAAGAGCAGATCATTTCTATTCAAGAGTGGACAACATATGTATCGGTGACTCAATTGTTGCAAATTTGAAAAGACAAATTAGGTTGTTAACTTAATTGATCTGAATCAGCTCGCAATAAAAAATCATGTCTCACAACAGCTCCACACCAAAAAACAATTTGCTCATCATTCCAGCTTCCATAAAAAGCCACGTAATACCCGCATTTTCCATCGCCGAAAAACTCAAATTGAGATTTAAAGTTCATTTCGCCTTAGCAGACGAAGAGTTGCGCCACCTGGTTAGAGAAAATGGATACATATCCATTGAGGATGATCCATTTCGCGCGGCAACCTGTATGGAATGGACTTTCGTAGCCAAGCACAAAGGAAAAACCAGTTTCAAAAACATCGCAATTGCTTATCTGTCAAATATCATTTATAAGCACCGAAAAAAAACGATGTCTCTATTGATAGAATCCGTAAACCCATCCGTTGTAATTATTGATATTTTTAACATTACCGATTACCCTATTCTGTTTTCGTCGCATCCTGAATTAAAAATATTGTTCTACAACCCGATGCTTTCTACCTATAAAGTAAATGGGATACCGGCCGTCAATGAGGGAAACTGGGAACAAGAAGCCCCAATGGATAATCCATTCATATATAAGCCACTGGACTGGTTTCAGGGTTTTCGCCCGTTCGTACAGGAACTGCTGCATTGGGTCCTTCCCTACCAGTTCAGACGCCTGGTCCATGATTCCGGCATCGGCAATAAAGAGGTTAACTATACAACGTTTGGTGCAATTTTTGAGAACGTCCCTGAATTGATACTCGCACCCGCAGAATTAGAATTCTCTCAAAAAAACCGACGCCAAAATCAATACTATCTGGGCTTGTGTATCGATACAAACCGTAACGATGCGAACGCAGCTGACGACTTTCAGAACAAATGGACAAATATCCTATGTAAAAAGGAAACAGGAAAAAGGATCGTATATTGCAGTTTTGGGACGTACTATAATGCGTCTAATCAAGTATTGGGAGCTTTTTTATTAAAGCTATTGGAAGCCATTACAAAAATTGCCAATATACAGTTGATCTGCTCCGTGCACGGTTCGCTCATTAATAAAACAGGAATTTCACCAGACCAGTATGGAGAGGACATTCACATATTTAACTACGTACCCCAATTGGCTGTATTGCGAGAGGCCTGTCTGCATATTTCGCATGGTGGACTAGGATCTGTTAAAGAGAGTATCTGCTATGGGGTCCCTATGTTAATCTATCCGCTCGATTTATTACATGACCAAAGCGGCAATAGCTCAAAAGTAGAATATCATGGAATAGGCCTAGCAGGAAATATGGAACTCGATCAAGTACCGGATATACAAAATAAAATAAGTAAATTGCTAACCAACGAATCTTTCCTAGATTCAATTCTACTCCTACGGAAAACGATTGAAAGCAACGAGTCTTACTCAGAGAATTACCTTACCAAGTTGTTTACAAACAAATTCGGTATTCAGCATGAAGCCGATTTACCTCAGGCACAGCTGTTTTTGGGGCAACCTGATGATGGCCAGAATCGTAAAAAGTAATCAACTATGCTAAATAACTATTTCAAAATAGCCAGTAGAAGATTTTCAAAAGACTGGATACACTCGCTAATTAACGTCATGGGGATTGCCATGGCATTTTGTTCTGCAATTCTGCTGTTTCTCACTGCAAATTTTGAATGGAGCTATGATGATTTTCATCACGCTAAAAACAGCATTTACAGACTGTCTCTGAAGGAATCTCTAGCCGATGGGCAGGTATTTAGCACCAAGATGCCAGTTCCAATGATGCAAAACTTAAAACTAGCTCATCCGGATGCCATTCAACAAGCAACACGGTATAAAGAAGGCTCGACTCAGGTGAAGTGGAAAGACAAAGTTTTCAACAAAAGTGTACAGTATGTTGATCCCGATTTCTTAAAAATGTTTTCGTTTCGACTAATAGATGGTAATACAAATTCCGCGCTCGACGATCCAAGCAGTATCATTCTCAGCCAACAAATTGCAAGTTCAATTTTCGGCGCCAATCCACCTATGGGCGAAGTTCTTACGCTAAACTTAAATGGCAAACAGCAACCATTTGTTGTACGGGGAATATTAGAGACACCCCCTGCCAACTCCTCCATTTCGGCAGATGCTTTGATCCGCTTCGAAAACGAGCCTTACTACCACATGGATTTAAACGACTGGAACGTACGTACACATCAAGTTTATGTACGCCTGAATGATCAAACAACTGCGTCCGCATTCGAAAAAAATGCCCGGACATTTATGCAGCGAACCTATATCAACTATATTGAGAATGCTCGCAGCAATGGTCTGGCGCCGGACAGCGAAGGACAGTACATCAGTTTGCATACCACGCCATTACAGGGTGTGCATTTCTATCAGCTTTCAGAAGACAACAAATCAATAAACCCTGTATATCCGAAAGTACTACTGGGAATCAGTATCTTAGTGATGTTAATTGCATATGTCAATTATATCAATTTGACGACCTCCAATACCATGTCCCGGGCAAAGGAAGTCGGGATTCGAAAATACCTGGGAGCAAAAAAAGACCATCTGATTTTCCAGTTCTGGGGTGAGGCCTCCATTGTCTGTTGTTCCGGAATGTTATTGGGAGGCATATTGTCCGTGTTACTGCTACCAGTCTATAACAGTCAATTTAACCTCAACTTGTCCTATTCCCAATTCATACGGCCAGAAGTAATTTGGACGATAATTCTGTTTTTCCTGGTGACTACATTATTCGTCGGCTTCTATCCGGCGATAGTTGCTTCCAGATTCAATGTTCTTGAGATTTTGAAAGGAAAAGTAAGTAATAAGATAAAGGTCAGCGTCGTAAACCATGGAATGCTGGTTGTCCAATTCACTATCTCAATCTTCCTGATAACAAGCACCTTGGTTATTAATCAACAAGTCAAACTATTACAAAATAAGCCGCTGGGTTATAACCGTACAGAGGTAATCAGCATTCCGGTTGGTTACGAGATTGACGGGTACAAACTACTCGATGCCATGCGATTAAGGCTCGCCAATTATCCTCAGTTCGTCAGCATAACCGGTGCCGACCTGAACCTTGGCAAAGGCAAAGACGAAACTAGCCGGCAATCGAAATACGGATTTACCATACAAGGAAAGAAAGTCCTGACCAATGCACTCAATGTGGATTTCGACTACCCTGAAACGCTGGGGTTGGAGTTCATTGCCGGAAGAAGCTTCGACAAAAAGTACTCAACAGATTCAACACAATCTTGTATTATCAATCAGGCAATGGCCAGCCAACTAGGCCTTAAATCCCCTATCGGAACCCAATTACCGCTGAATGGAGGAAAGACAATTATAGGCGTAGTCAAAGACTATAATTTCTCATCCCTGCATTCGGAGATTGAGCCGATTACAATCCTGTTCAACAAGCCTTTTGGTCTCTCCTATTTATTCGTAAGGATACGCCCTAACAGTTCATCCATCGCCACCATGAAATTGCTGGAAAAGGAGTATTTGAATTTGGCCCCGAAATCCGAGTTTTTAGGGTCCTTTCTAGAAGACAATGTAAACAAACAGTATGAGAAGGAATTACGAATTTATCGTATCTTCTCGACGGCTTCCATCATAGCCATATTACTGTCTTGTTTCGGCCTTTTTGCTATGTCACTATTAAACATTCAACAAAGGACAAAAGAAATTGGTGTACGAAAAGTGCTTGGTGCCAGTGTTTACAGCATTTTAGCATTGATCTCAAGAGACTTTGTCAAACTGGTCTTGATCGCTATCTTGCTTGCATCCCCACTAGCTTACTATGGAATGTCCGAGTGGTTACAAGGATTTCCCTACCGAATCCATATTCAATGGTGGATATTCGTACTTTCAGGAGTCATAGCCCTCGCCATTGTACTCATGACCATCACATTACACAGTATAAAGGCGGCCTCGGCAAATCCGATAAAAGCCGTTAAAGGAGAGTGAATATTAGCCCGATAGGCACGTTTTTCTAGTTGACAAATGATGTGAACGGTGCTAGCAGCATCGCAGACTTCATTACCGGGCCATTAAAGTGAAGGTGAAGTGGATGCGTACCGGTAAGGCGGTTGAAAATTGTCAATTCGCCAAAATCGAAGTCTTCCAAAATTATATCCATTTCTCTTGTAGCGATTGCCTTTTTTTCAATTTCATTCGAATGGAAAAGAAATTGATCTACTGTTTGCATCGTCGTTGGGAAGGTTTGAAATAGCTCGCATTCTGTGTCTAATACAATCTTAGGACTCATTCCTTCCAAAAAAAGCTTCGTCCACAAATATTGGTTGCTGTACTCAAACTCATCGTACAATAATGAGCTCCTGATCTGTTCGATACAGTTCAGGGCAATGAGCAAATCTGAAACCCTGCCAATAATCCCACCGGAATTCAAGAACCGATAGGGCGTATTTCCGGACGGATACTGAGATTCGAGGGTAGAATCGGGATAACACGTCCGCTCCGCCGACACGACTACCGATCTATCCGGCACGATCCTTTGATAACGTTCCATGATTTCTTGCTCGCCACCTGTAACAATCACGTCATAGCCGTCGGAAAACAGGATTACCTCATCTTCCGGAAAGCCTTCAATAGCGTTTCTCAAATGAAAATCCTTAGCCCTATGACTATTCCATGAGCCTTTGTGCACGATTGTAATTAAGTCGATTTGATTTTTATTGCAGGATGCTTTGAGCGCATGCCTGTACCCAACATCATTCTCGTCCGAAATACATGTCACGATTTTCATCCTTACTTTCCCTATACGTGAAAATAAATACTACATTCTCCTCTTTATGTCCTTTAAGCGGCTTATCTGCTGAACTAATGCCGGAACTTTGTCAAGGCTATAAATAAAATTCCACATGTAGGATATGATAGAGTATATGGTACCGGCAGCGTACAATCCAAGAGCACCCGCCCGAATGATTATCATACATGCGATAATGATAATAAACAATTCCATCGTCGCCCAATTGATCACTTGTGTATCTATAATTTTAATGCGCCAGTTCCTCAACGCATTGTAATGATCCCACACATCAGCAGGATCATTTCTCGTCAATACACCAACTTCCTTTTCATATTGATCATTAATACCGGAATTAAGATCTAACGATTTTTTCGCGTAGCGTTTATTGATTACATATAATGGAAGCAACAGGATGATACAAAACACCACTATTCCCCAGTCGAACATAATCAACATTCCAAGCGCTCCCAGCGACTTGAACAACGTGTTGATGATATCCGGTACATTCCTTTCGAAAAAATCCACGAATTCGCGCGATAGTCCGGATCGCGCGATAATTTTCGAGGTTTCGATACCCCGGTCCTTTTGATCTCTTACAACATTTACCGCTACATCTCGGTATATCTTTGAGAATGTTCTTATGTTATATGTTTGTCGTACCACATGGGTCAATCCGTGAACTGTCCACAAGCCGGCATAGTAAATGAGGCCAAGAAAGCGGCCCTCTAATGCATCATTGATTGCAAGGCCGGTGAAGTAAGGGATTGATAAACTAATGACATTCTCTGTGATTGTGAAAAAATAGGTTATCAAAAATTTGAGTCGGTGTAAGCGAAACAGCTCAACCTGTGAAAAAGCCGTCTTGCTTTCAATACCCGCGCTTTCATGCGCAATCTCATCCCGAGAAATTTCCATTAAATCCACCCAAAACGCTAATTAACAACAAATTTACCCAATGCAACCATAGTTATATCTTCCAACTCCCGATCTAACGTAGAAGCATCATGTATCAGGTTCTCAGTTGGAGCTATATACATTTCGTACGGCCGAATGGTCAGTCTCACAATCGGATACTTCGGATTATTTTCGAAAAAAGATCTTACCAGTGTGTCCCTGTCTGTATCCATATTCGCGCTGATATTGAATAGGGTTCGATATCTATTTATCAGATCCTCCGAAGATACATTCACATACAATAAATGACGAGGCTCGCTTGTAAGGTTGATAGAAACCCGATTCCTTGCACCAATAGATTCACCGATAGTATTTCCGGAATCACTGTCTATATGCATACCGCAAAAAAGGTATTCTTCCACACCATTTATATATCTCTTGGTTACGGTTTCAAGCCCTTTCGTGACGATCGGAAACGCGTGAACCACCGGCTTTTCGTCGTCGATGGTATCAAAAGAATATAAAAAATGCTCCATCTCATCATCAAAATCCTTAAACAAGTGACCATGAGATTCGTATTTTTTAACAATATCCCGCCTATCCAATACACGGTCAAATTCCATTTCCTTGCACAAGTTGATGATGGATTCAGGAAGCTTATGGATCTTAATTCCGTTACCTAACTGACACCGTTCCGAATTGAAACTACGAACAACGGGTATTTCATCAGTGGTTATACGTCGCCATTCTCTGGCAGGAATATAAGAACAGGAATGATATTTATCGGCTTTCCCTGCCACCGAACCTAAGCTCAATGAAACCCTATCCATATATTGATTGTCATCCAAAATCAATGTTACACCAGGTACTAATTTTTCCATATTCAAATACGTTCGATCAGGTCCTCGTATTCCATAGGACTGAGATGTTCTTTTAGAGACGGCTCCAAATTCAGGAGCCTGTTATAAACATGCGTAATCAATCTGATCAGATTGCTACAATAAATCGAGGGATTATCGAACCCGGAGTGCTTGCTATATCGATGAACCACATATCCTCCGCCGCAAATCTCGACAATCGGACATGCTTGGCACTTATCACATAATGTGCTGTTGATATACAACTTACTGAGTGGGGTCTGAAGTGCCTCTTCCAGGGTATTTGAGAAAATGGTCATCCCCTCTTTTGTAAACCCGTCGCCACACGCCCTCAAGGGGTCTGTTGCCTCAATGCCGCCATCTGTCTCAATGACGATCGTATTATTTTCCCTGGTTCCAAAATGGTCATTTCCCGCATTTTCTCTGGCCAGAACAAGATTTATAATTGTAATGAATATGTCGATCATTGGTTTTCCGTCATCGTTATCTTCGAGCCAGTGGTCAAAAAGCAACACCATCTTATCGGCCCAAATCGTCGACTTCTTGGATTCCAACCAGTAGGGTAATGTGTCGTGGGTGTAGTCCGGAAGTAATATATTCCACATATTAACCCCGATCTCTTTATAGTGCTCATAAATTTCGATCGGATCGTAATCGATATTCATGACCGTTATTACCGAAAGGTCATTAGGAAAGTGCTTTTTATAAATATCAATCCCTTTCAAAGTATCCAAAAATGACCCTTTTCCGGAATGATAGACTCTGTATGCATCATTAGACTCGCGTGTTCCGTCCAGGCTGAACCCTACGCTAATGTTAAGTCTTTTGAACAACTCGCACCATTCATCATCCACCAGGATGCCGTTCGTCTGTAAAGCAAAGTCGATCGATACAGATTCGAGTTTCAAACATTCACGAACAAAAAATTCGAACAGGTCCTTGTGAGCCATCAGAGGCTCCCCGCCATGAAATATCACAAGAAAACCGCTCAGATTATTGCTTTTGCAATAATCTTCTATCCTGGCTACAACCTGAACCATGGTCTTTTTACTCATGAATTTAGGTTGCGACAGGTATGACATATCTCCTTTATTATACATGTAACAGTAGGAGCAATTTAGATTGCATCGACTGGCAATCTTCAAAATTAGTCCGGCGAGGTTCAAAATCGTAAAATTGAAGTGTAAAGATCAGCTAACAGTGGGGAAAATAGATAAACACAGAGGACCTGGATACCAGGCCCTCTATTTGAAACCTAGCGAACGTATGTAGTATCAGCGTAAGCAACAGTTTTAGAACATACTCCTTTATGGTTGTTACCAATAAGGTTTTGAATTATGTTTAATTTTTCCGCCGGTGTAACATTAGTTTTGGCAAGTGTACATGCTTGATCTTTCATAGTTGAAATTGGATTAAAGTAACAATTAATAAATTTCCTTAAACAGAGAGAGGCCTGTCTCTATCTTAAATATATGATCTAAATAGAAAAAGTAACACCGTAGCAAAAATTAGTTTACTTATCCGTGTTCGTTTTATCGAAATTTTGACACTACGGTGTTTCTTTCAGTAGAAAATAATAAATAAAAATCGTCAAAATGTTTCTCTATATGGGTGACGCCATTTATGTTACCAAACGATTAAGATTAGTCGTAGAAGTCAGATATTCCGTAGAAAAATTGGATAAAACACATAATTATTTTACGGAAAAATAAATGCCATTTATAGAAGTATGGTGGCCCAAATGCCCCCTTTACACAGATACGTTAATCCATCCACACGCTGGTGGGCTCTGAGAAAAAAAACATTACTGCACTTCACTATGGCTTTTCATATCTCGGAGGTATCCTTCAAACATGTTCTGAGCATGTTCCATTGGGGTTTGAAATATTTTTACTTTAATTGTTGAAGAATAGAAGAATCATCATATTTCGCTATTTGATAAAATCAACTCTCTCATAAATGTTATTGCAAGTAGTTATAAATGAACAAATTCCCATATTTTCGTCAATTGGACAGAATGGATTGTGGCCCGACCTGTTTGAGAATGGTAGCTCAATATTATGGAAAGCATTTTACAGCCCATACGGTCAGACGAAAAGCAAAGACAACACGAGAAGGCGTATCAATGCTGGGTATTGCCAGAGCCGCCGAAGAATTAGGTTTCAAATCCATTGGTGCCCGATCGACAATCAAACAACTCGTTGAAGATGCCCCATTACCCTGCATTCTTCATTGGGATCAGAAACATTTTGTGGTACTCTATCATATTGATAAGCCATCCGGAAATCTTGCTAATTTAAAAAAATGGTTAGGAGGCAAAAACAACCCGACGTCTCATAACAATGCCAACAGCGAAGCCGGCTTTACTAATAGGGCGGATGAGCTGTATTTCCGTATTGCAGATCCGGCCAGGGGAATAATAACATTTTCAGTAAACGACTTTAAGGAACACTGGCTATCGGGTGAGAGTGAGCGTGGAGCAGAAGGGCACGTACTCCTGTTGGAGCCCACCGCTCTTTTTGACAGTCTTGACGAAGAGAGTACAAAAAGCACCGCAACAAACATTGGTACTTTTCAATTGCTCTCGCACGTATGGAAATTCAAAAAACTGATATCGCAGTTAGCACTGGGAATGGTCGTGGGAAGTCTGCTTCAATTTTTACTCCCATTTCTAATGATGTCCTTAATAGACATCGGTATAGAAGCACATGATTTTTCATTTATAAATTTGATCCTTATCGGACAAATAGCACTCGTCATAAGCATTGCAACTATTGATTTTCTGAGAAGCTGGATTCTACTGCATATAAGTACCAGGCTAAACCTTACGATAATTTCACAGTTTTTAGCAAAGCTCATGAGGTTGCCCGTCGGCTTTTTTGATACAAAGCATTTCGGCGACATAATGCAACGAATCGGCGACCATAACAGAATCGAATCATTTTTAACCGGTCAAACGCTGAGTATGTTCTTTTCACTTTTCAACATCCTCGTGTTTGGGATTCTGCTTAGCTACCTCGATCTGAAGGTCTTTTTGTCAACCGTAGGCCTATCCTTACTCTATGTTCTTTGGGTACTGCTTTTCATGAATCAAAGGCGCGTTCTGGATTCGACTCGATTTGACATTTCCGCACGAAATCAGTCGCAGATTGTGCAAATAATACAGGGAATGCAGGAGATCAAGTTGTCCGGATCGGAGTTGCAACGGAGATGGGAATGGGAGCATACACAACTCCGGCTTTTCAAATGGAACGTCCGCAATCTCTCGATCACTCAGATCCAGCAGGCCGGCGCGCTCCTGATCAATCAGGGTAAGAACATTTTTGTCACATTTCTGGCAGCGAAGGCCGTGATCGACGGGAACCTCTCATTTGGAGGAATGCTATCAATCCAATATGTACTGGCACAATTCAACTCCCCCCTTGAACAGATGATCAATTTCCTGCAATCGTGGCAGGATGCTAAAATAAGCATTGAGCGGCTAAACGAGGTGCATGAGCTTGATGATGAGGAACTTCCTTTGGACGCGAGGGTTGCGGACTGGAACCAAGGTGATATATCGATAAGAAATCTGTCGTTTTCATACCCAGGAGCCGGGAATGCCGCCATTTTGAAAGATATAGATCTGACAATTCCATACAACAAAACAACGGCTATCGTCGGGGCCAGCGGTAGTGGAAAAACCACCCTGTTGAAACTACTGTTGCGGTTTTATGAACCAGACGCGGGGAGAATTTTTATCAGGACAAATGATGAAACCGACGGAAATTTCGATGAATCGATCGATATCGCAACGATTTCATTCCGGGAATGGAGACAAGGTTGTGGGGCAGTTATGCAGGATGGGTTTATTTTCTCCGACACAATAGCCAAAAATATCGCGGCCGGCGAGGAAGAAATCGATTTTAGACGATTAAAGGAAGCGACCCGTCTCGCCAATATCCACGACTTCATATCTTCACTTCCTCTTGGATTCAATACACGGATCGGCGTTGAGGGAAATGGGATCAGCCAAGGCCAAAAGCAACGAATCCTGATCGCAAGGGCAGTTTACAAAGATCCGAAGCTTCTGCTTTTCGACGAGGCTACTAATGCCCTCGACGCCAAAAATGAATCGGCTATTGTTAGAAATTTAAACTCATTCTTTCAGGGCAGAACCGTCATAGTAGTCGCGCACAGGCTAAGCACTATCAGAACCGCCGATCAAATCGTGGTGATGGAGAACGGACGGATTGTTGAAACTGGCGATCATGACGATTTAATTAACAGGAGGGGAAAATATTTCGATTTGGTCAACAAGCAATTAACGACAACAATCGATCTATGAAAAGCAATAAGGTTTTAAGCGAAATTCACAGCGAGGCAGTTCAGCATGTTGTCAACCGCCCCCCCTCCTGGCTTGTCAGCTGGGGGATATCAATTTGCACCCTCGTATTTATTCTCCTGATCACTGCCTCATTTCTGGTTCGCTATCCGGATGTAGTGGCCGCTTCGGTATTGTTGACATCGAAGGATGCGCCAAGGCCAGTGCTCATGCACTCCGATGGCCGGCTTACAAGACTTCTGGTTAAGGAAGATCAATTCGTGCGAAAAAACCAATTAGTGGGGGTTACGGAAAGCATTGCCGATTACAATGAAGTTTTGAATCTTGCCGGTCAAGTTGATAGGTTGGTCGCCTCCATACATCAGAATGACTGGAAGTTCATTTCACTTTTCGACGGAAACAGCGCACATGAACTGGGAGAATTACAAGCTGACTACGAACTACTTAACACAAATTTGGTAAAATTAAAGACTGTCCTTTCCGAGGGGTTCTACCTGCAAAAACGCAAATTGCTAATGGAAGAGATTGATCATTTGAAAAGCCTCGAATCTAACATATCCAAACGGATAGAACTTCAACAAAAAGATCTCACAATCGCAGAGGGCGAATTCGCTATTCATCGGAAATTGTACAACGACAAAGTCATCTCGCCTTTGGAATACCGCAGGGAGGAATCAAAGTTGATCAACCGGGAAATCCCGGTCATGAGTCTCGGCTCCGTATACATTGAAACAAAAACACTTCAGGCGGCTAAGCAAAAGGAAATATTGGAACTCGATCATTCGATTTACGAACACAAACTCCTTTTCTTACAAACTCTTCAGACATTCAAAAGCAGAGTCGAAGCATGGAAGCAAAAGTATTTACTCGTTGCGCCTACATCTGGCCGGATTTCTCTCTCCGGCCCCTGGCAAGAGCATCAATTTTTCCCGCGGGGGTATGAATTGATGACTGTGGAGCCGGCGTCGGGCAACTACGAGGGGATAGTCCGCATCCCTCAGAAAAATATGGGAAAGTTAAGAAAGGGACTCAAAGTGTACATCAAGCTGGATGGATACCCCTATCGGGAATATGGCATGCTGGAAGGAGTACTGGGCAATATATCCAAAACATTGGGGCAAGACAGCTTGTATTGGGGACAAGTCATATTGCCTCCGTCGTTGAAAACTGAGTACGGACAGAAAATACGGTTCAGGGCGGGAATGAAGGGAAGAGCGGATATTATCACGGCCGACAGGGTGCTTGCAGAACGATTGGTATCCATTTTTAAGTCGGGGCGTCAATGATTTTGCTGTCGGAACGATACCCCGGCCAACGATCAAACCAACGTTTTGAGGCGATCAGCAACGTCCCGTAATCTCACGAGAATCCCCTTATCCAGCAGATAAGCAATCTGTTCCGGGTCAAGCATGACATTATTTTTATACAAACCGATCACTTCATCCATGTTTGTCGCCCCGATTGTATCTCTGGAAAGGACATGAAAAGGTAGTGACGCAGCAATTTCATGTTGCCCAAGCCAAGTGTCGGGGAAGGAGCCCAAAATTTTGTACTTGTCTATAAAATATTGCAGCCCGCAAACGGGATAATGCAGGATAACTACGTTGGAATCACTTTTAATTCTCATCGAATTTGAAAAATGATGCGGACCCACTGGAAATATATTGCCAAGGATATTGCCAGCCGGCTTCCCATTTCCATAAAAATTGAAATATTGTCTTCCTGGGTTTTCAGTCCTGTATACCTTTAATGCATCAATCTGATAATCGGTAAGCAGAGAAGAATTCCTTTTAAATAATGTCACGTCCCGATAGTAGCTTTCAATATTGATTTTCTCCGGTATCGCCTCAAAATTAGGGTAATTCACGGAATAAATATTGTTATAATCGAGCTCTATAAAATGATCAATAACATTATCCCACCGAATGGAGTAGAAAATTTCATCCACATCTATATGCACCGCCCATTTCACATCCAAATCCCTGAAGATCCGAAATGCAACTTCCAGATTTAGTATTTGCCTTGCTATAATGTCAGTCTCAATATATTTGAGCAACCCGGGACGATTGACCGACTGCCATTGATTGTAAAGATCCCGGTCAGTTTTAACAAACTGTACATTAGCTGCCGGCCAAACTAATGGGGCCTCCTCGGATGGGTCATCCAGAAAGAAAATAAAATACGCAAATCCAATTGATTGATGATACCTGATAAATTCATCCAGAATGCTTGCAGGACATCCTTTGATGGTAGTTGCAATGCCTGCTTTGGGCGTCATATTTTTCGGAAACAGCGTGAAATTTCAGTTGATAAAGACCCAAAAGCAGCATACTAATGCTCCGCAACTGAGATCACCTTAGACAAAATTATTTTTCCCTGGCGGTCTTTTACGAGCAAACTATACTTTCCAGGATAAAGAATGAGTGCTTTTTCTTCCGTTGTTCTCACTTCTATTACGTCTGCCGGAACTGCTTCATTTTTGTCCTCCGAGAAGTTGTATGCAAAAACCAGGCAGGGCGTTGGCAAATGACTTTTTATGGGATCAAGCATATAGTACTTTTTACTACCGTCCATTGTCAGCCATTCAGGTCGGCCATACTTGTAGGTAGTTTTAGGGTGGAATAACCTTGCATCAACCCTTTTTGGCCTGTTGAGTGGCCCATAAAACAAAGTGCTATCGTCATAGGCGTAGAATGCCGGCTTGGATGCATTTACGAGCTCGCGATAAGGATTTTCTTTGGTGGAATGAAAATGCTCCATCATAATCTCCTGATCTATGGTAAACGGATCAATTCCCGTTATTTCTCTAAGACGTCCCGCCATGGCTTTTCCCCAATCGCCCACGGCCGAGTCCTCCCGGATATGGTCATAGCCCGCATGAACCAAAATCCTCGCATCCGGATCAGCTTTAAACACCTCACCAATATTTTCCGCCTGGTGGATCTCCCTGCGAAGGCCATCGGCATCCGTCGTGTCCTCATAAGCAACCAGCCGATATCCAATTCTTAAAGCGCTTCTTATCAGCTCTCCATACTGTGGCTCGATCGAATACCATCCGCTGTTTAAAACCGGATACTTTCGATGGTTCAAATTCGCATCTTTGACATTGAGCGTTTCCACACACAGATACCTGTAACCTCGCTCATATAGAGGTTGCAAAAGCGATTGGGTAAAGACGCGATGTTGAGCGTTGTGATGCGCCTCATTGACAATGATTGCTCTGTTGTCCTTCGCGATCCTGCTAATGTGCTGGCGGGCGTCGATTTCCGACAAAGTTTTAAACGAAGCGCTATCCGACGGGCTAAGCTTGTTAAATGGCTGGCTGATTTTGTCCATATAAAACAAGGCATTCTGGTAGTCACCGATAAAGGAAAATTGAAGTGCAGCCAGATTCAACTGAGCGCGGGAGCTGTCTTTTCTGGCACTGGCCAGAATCTCATCGGTAAAAAAGTAACCTTTTACCTCACCGGGAGTCTGTGATTTTACATCCAAAGCAGCAAATAAAAATAGCAGCAAAACGAAATTACCTAAAATAGATCTCCCGGCATTTTGAATTCTAACACTAACTTTCTTACACATTTTAATTAAGATCATGATTCGTTCGCTCCTGCATTAACTATTCGCGAATCCATATGTTACAAGCGTATTTAATGCCATTGGTTATGGGAAGTCCGGCATGTAAAGAAAATCGGTCGATATCGCCATTAGAGTCGAAATTATGAAATAAAACAGCCCTTCCCAGTTTAGGGGTGACCGAAACGTCCAATTCCGGGAAAAATGTATGTCCGCCCATAAAGTCATCGTTAAGATATACCAGTATTGTATAGAGGCGCCTAAGATCCTTATCAACGTCAAAATGTGTCTTAAACTGTTGACCGTTCGAATACGACACGCATTGCAGGTTCTCAATACTCCCATAACAAAGATCGCCCAACAATCCTTTTACCCTCGACCTAATTTTCGAGTTCAACTCTTCCGGCAAGTCTACAAGTGAAGCCGAATAGCTGGTGCGATGATTTGATAGGACGTTAGCACCGTTTACAACTATTTCACTTCTCCCCATCCTCTCTTCCGCGTGAGAAATAATTGCGTCACAATCCGTAGGATCCAAAAACCCATCGATCACTCTAAATTTAGATTTAAGATAGCATTCAACCTCCGACGCCACCAAGGCAGTACCGGTATCAAACAAAGGATCGACGACTGAATTGCTACCATCTATCAAAAGTGCAACACCTTTCCATCTTTTGAATAAATCATCTCTGCTCTCAGTGACAATACCTTTGTTTGGGTGATAATAGCATACAATTTCCTCCGAAAAATCCGTTAAAACGGCAAAACTGGTGTTTTCAACATCTTCCTCTAAATAAATCAATATGGGAGGATCAAGAGAGGCAAGACTATCCCCCTTTACTTTTATCGCCATGGAATAGATATTCCAGGAACGAAAAGCATCGATAATTTCAGACAGCGAAATATTCGGATAATTGTCGTATTGAGCAAATGCACTTTTTACCGCGGCCTGCGGAATCTTTATTTGAAGAATGTTAAACAGCCGGTCTATACAACGGACAGTTCCGGCGGTGTGCAAAATTTCTGTCTTATTGCTCATATGAATACGAATTTGCGATCCAGGTTGCCTGATAAGGATTGTATTTGCATTTAGCTGGTTTCGAAAACATGTCACTGTCATTGCTAGTGATAGCTCTGCAATCAGTACATATATACCTGAATTCACAGTCCCTGCATGTGTCTATGGAATCCTTGCTGATCGACCACCATTTTCTAAAATCGCTCTCGCAAATAACTTCTGTCAGCGAGGTGCTGCCGGCCTTTCCAAAACTTTTTCCGAATGCAGGACAGTTTTTAATGTGCCCATCTGCATCGATACTAATCTTGCGGTTAAGGCAATTATTATAGTGCATGCTCTCAGTGAACATTTGTATATTGGAAGCAAATCGCCCGGGATTCACATTACCGCAAAACGAGTGGTCACTTATCGCGGTATTAATCCAAACAATCGGAATTTTCGTGCGACTAGCCATGTGCGCCTCAGCATAAGGTGATGAATGAATGTAAATCGAGCTAACACGCTGGTGCGTATGTACAATCTCTTCCAACGCCGCGAGTTCCAGTCCTTCGGAAAATTTGAGAAGTATTTCAATAGTCCTGAGCCTGCAATTCTGAAATGACCGAAGAATCGAATATAGCTCATCCAACGATAAAGAGCTATATGATCTCAACTGAATAGCAGCACATCCAACCTTGTCGAGCTCCATAGCGATCCAATCAAAATCGTGGATTGAGTGTTCATTCATATCCACTATCGCATTGGTTATTTGAGAGGGACTTTCCCAATCATAAGCGATTGGCGGGTACAGGTAAGGTTCATCTGTCCAAAAACCTAAGTCATTCTCAATTAAAAAATGAAAGTACTCATCTATTGTTTCATCAACTTCATGTTCATAGTAAGCCTTGATATCAGGTAATGATTTGTCGGCATGGACAGTCAGGATTTCAAAAAGCGCCTTCGGAATCAGGTATGGTCTATTTCTCTGTAAATCACAAATCACACTTCGTCTTGCTCCGTCAACCGGCACACAACAAGCATACAAGAGAAATACCATAAGCGATTAAGGAATGATGGTGGAAATCGGTTTATAGAAGTCATGGCATCTATACTGGCCCGCATTGTGGAAGGTACTCTCAGCAATTCTGGCTACATGTGCTCCTTCTTGCTTATGTTCAGTTATCTTGCCGAATTGAACGGGGAATTCTGATAAAAGGCTGACTGACAACATCGCCATGAAATCTGTTGACGGTTGATCTTTATTTTCGTTCATGAGCTTGTTTAATCAGGTATTGTGCAACTTTCCTTTCAAGATGATAATTACAAGGATATGATACCATAGAGAATTGCCCAACCGGATTTACCTCAAGAAAATTGTAGTTTCCCTTTTTATCTCTGACCAGGTCTATGGAGCCGCAGTTCATATCTAACCTTTTCATTAGCGCTGTCAACAAGTTCTTAATTTGAGCCGGCAGATTGTAGGGGACACATCTGTTAGGCCTTCGTGTGTTGTATTGCCGAAAATCGATCTCAGTTTGTCTATCACCTTGTGAGAAGATCGCCATAGCATGAAAATCTCCATCCAAGTAAAAAATGCGTAGTTCATATTGCTTGTCGATTTTTGATTGAAACAAGGATGGGTAAAAGTGTTCTTCCAGGCTATCGATGTCCTTGTCGGTAATTTCAACGGTATAATTTGAGAATGTTCTGTTTTCAGATCTAAAAAATGTGGTATCACCAATTGATTTAGAAATAATCCCCGAATGCTTTCGATGAAACGCCCGAAGTTCGACTTTGGTCTGACAAATGAGCGTTTCAGGTATTTTCAGCCCTACGAGTGATGCCTGGGTAAGCACAAAGATCTTGTTGTGTGTCAGGTCAGAAGGTTTATTTAGCCAATTGCGTTTACTTATACCTGCAAAGAAGGAAGCACTAAGTGCATTGAACTCTGAAACCAGGTATCTATAAGCATCGTATTCTATGGAATTCAATAAAACAGCATGGCGAAGCATGGGAGGTATCCGCCATCTTCTGAACCATACAGATTTGATATTTGAAGTTTTAAAACCCGATTCATTTGAAGTTCCGAATATTGCTTTTCCATTACCAGATATATTGACTACCAGCCCATTGCTAACCAAATCCTCTCCATTTATTCTTTGAAAGTCCGCACCGAAAAAGGATATCCAGTCAATAACCAAATTAGTACTTTCTTCACAATTCCTTTCGCTTAAAAGAAGTATCATTTGAAATAATGGATACATTGAAAGACCTAAGTCTTTCAATGTATCGCCATGTTATTGTTAGTCTCTTACCGATTATTGAAACTATACTTCTCTTGGAGGAGGAGTATCTTCCGCAGTCGTCGTATCAGTTTGAGTTGTTCCTGTACTTGGATTGTAGGTTGGCATACTACTGCTAGTCGGTCCGTCTGCTCCAATAATTTTAGAAAGTTGCGTCTCTTCAAGCGGCTCAAACAATCCACTATCCAGCTTTTCAAATTTTGTTTTAAAAGAGTTTTGCATAGGAATAATTTATTTAAGTTAACATCTGGCAAGGATAATTTGTTTTTTACAAAATTCCAATAATTAGTATGAGATTTAAATTGAATTTTTATTAATAATTAAAATGAGCATACGTTAAGAATAGTTTCTTACATAGAAGATTTTATTATGGCCGCATAAAATCGAGCTGTCTGAACAGTTTTCACTCAGATGCATAAATAGATTTTTACGAGGTATGTCGTAAAATCTTCGGTGAACCATCGACATCAATTGTCTGGTTAGCCGGAAATCTTACAACCCTCGACGGGCTCTCCAATGATCGCATAATCGCTCCGGCGTTGGAAATTCCGGCGAAACAGAGACAGCTCAATACACACTTAACGCTTTTTGTGCCTACTATTACTCGCCTTCTTTAATTCGGGATCCGGCGATTCCCACGCATGCCGAAGTGATTCTACCGAGGGTTCAGCTGCTTGGTCGAAGGCTTTATCAATCATGCTCGTTAGACGAGGAAATAACTGTTGAGCCACTTCATACCTTGCCGCTGTTCGACGAACCTGTTCAATTTCCTTATTGGAACATATTGCTATCGTAAGCGAAGAAACGGTAGTACAAAGCAGTACCGCTAATGAAACGAAATAGCTTTTAGCCTTGAAATCGAATGTGGCTGGCTTGGGATTTTCCAGAGCAGATGATAATGCGTCAAGGCTCTTTCGAATACCAACTAGCTCAGAAAGCATCAAGTTACCTGACGGTATTTTTGCCACGCTGGCCTGAATCTCTGCCAGCATTTGGCGCGCTAAATCATCGACCGGCACTTTCGCATCAATCAACAGGCTTTCCAGCACTGAGATCTTTTTTACAAGGATAGCCAGTACCTGCTCGAAGCCATCGAATTTATCTTCAATATCTTTCATAAATGTAGTCCTCTCGATTTTTTGCGTTTTTGTTTTGTTTTAAGGTTGGGGTTGATTGTGTCATGCTGATTTACCGGATCCATCAAGTCTTTCAGTAAGTTTTCCTTCGGATAGTTCGGCAAACCATATCGGTGAGTTAGCATTTTTTCTTGGGCCGGTGGTGGTGTCCCGCGCTCCCACATCCGACGCCTCACCAACATCTGTTGCTGAAAATTTTCCCGCAGCTTTCTATCAAGTGCCAGAAAACTCATGCTTCGGTCCACTTTTGAGCCCTTCAACACCGTTCCATCCTTCTGGAAGCTGATACCTTCAATCTGATCGGAACCAGACTTGTATTTGTAGATGAGGGCAATTCCGCTCGATGAAAGCTCCCCTTCCAATTGTTTCCAATTCACTGCCGATCTGCTTGCCATCTTGATCCGATCTGCCAGCTCATAACGCGTTTTATCAATCCCTTTAAGCCTCGCTCGGTTAACCAGCATTTTTCCTTTGCCTATGTAGTAGCCATATTTCAGGGTCATCTCCTTGCAAACCTTCTGATTCATTCGCTTCTGAAAGCGGTCCGAAATAGATTTACCAGCATTATCAACCCGGTTGTAGAGAATATGAATATGTGGCTGATTTGTATCGCGATGTTCAACGACCAAATATTGGGTGTTTTGGATTTTCATTTTGGCCATATATTCGGCAGCCCTCTCTACCATGACTTTTTGTGAGAGCTTATCCTTGTCAAACGAACTCCAACTCAGCACCAGGTGACCGACAGCCTTGCCCAGCTCGGGATTCATCTGGCGCTGAGCATTGAAGTCATGGATAGCTGACTTTACATCCTGGGTCCTGACTCCTTCGCCATGAAGCACGATAGCCTGCTCTTTCTGCATGACATACCTGACGGCCCCTCCGAAACTTGATCCTATCATTATCTTACCGATCATCGTTGGCTAGTCTTTTGAGTAAATGATCAATGTCTGATAGAAGCTGTGCAGCCTTTTTTGTCTCGTGCAGCAGTCCCTGCATGTTCGTAAACCTGAGCAGCTGGTTTAGGTTATTAGCCAGGCCAGCCAGCATTCTGACGAACCCGGCTTCCTCTGCGGAGAGCCGCGCAACAACCCTGGCTTTCCTGGCCGCTTGCCTCAACCAGGTGCTTGGTCTAAGGCCTGCGTCCTTGGCTTTCGACTCGATTAAAAACCGCTCAGTTTCCGAAAGTCGGACCATTAGTTGCGCGTTTCGTTTGACCTTCTTGGGCGGCCTTCCGCCTTTGGATTTGTGTGAATTTTGCTCCATGCTTTCTACCACTTTCATTTCGTTTACAGAGTCTGTTGAATACCCTTTTGCGACCATCGGGAGTAAAAGCAAGTTTGAGTTCCGGTGCGGCCGGAACGAGTTTTTGCGAAGCGAAAACACAAACTTGCTCCCTGAAAGAAACTTAGAGGCCCAGCCCTCGGGACTTCTTAGGACGGTGCTGATGTTGGGGCTGCTTTTCCAGCTGCTCGCTTGCAACCAGCAGCTGGTTCAGATCCTTGTAATCCTTATAGATACCAGAGGCATCGACGCAATTGAGCCCCGCGTTCTCGAATTTTTCAAGCAGCTTTTTCCCGGCTGCATCGTGATCCGGATATAGAAATACGGTGCTGTAACCTTTGACAATGTCCACACTTCGCTCTGCCAGACTTATCGAATTGAGCACTACAAAGTCGGTCTGGATCTGCTCCTGTTTTCGAAGCGAGAGAAGCGACAAAAAATCCATAAAGCCTTCCAACACGCAGACCGAGTTATGACCATTCTCGATATGGGATATGTCCTTCGGAGATGTCGAACCCTTGAAGTAGGCATTTCTCAGCTCATAGCCGCCCGACCGGTTTTCGAAACCGGCGGCGAAATAAATCTTGTCGCCGACCCGATAGTATACCTCCTGACAGTATGATTTAGCAACGGCCAGATCGATACCGCGCGATTCCAGGTACCGGGTAATTGCCGGATTACTGCCTAACCCCTTTAAATCGGTAATTTGGATGCCAGATTGATCGATAGTCCTGGCCGGGGTACCGCCACTATCTATATGCAAGCCAGTCGATTTTAGATCTTGCGGTTGAAATAGAAAAAGACCAGAATCCAATTTCTCCAATAACGCCTTTGTATCGCAACGAAACAAGGCTCGTCCTAAATCAATAACATCACCCCCCTGACCATTTCCATGGTCATAATAGAGATTCAACCGCGCATTGACCTTGAACGAAGGCGATTTCTCATTCCTGAATGGAGAAAGGTACCAATGGTCTTGTCCCCGGACATGTTGGGGGCGGATATGGCATTGTTCCAACAAGTCTACAATAGATATCTGTTTGGCTTGCTCGCAAGTCATAATTACAGGGGCTTGAAAGTGAATAAATTGATGAATTGATGCGAAGAGCTTACAACTGATTGGTTTTTAGCTATTTATGCCCGCATCAGAAGAGCATCAAAATGCATCAGGGGCCGCATCGCTATTCAGTGATTGATGCACCTTGATGCGGATTTTGATGCGCTGTAATTATTTATTAGTCAATTAATTAAATATGATGCGCATCAAAGCATCAAAAATTAAGGCAATTCATTGAGCTCATTTATGCGCCCTCGGGATAGGGTATAGAACCTACCCTTACCGGTCTGCTCGAAGACGGAACCGTCGGTTAGAAATTTGTATTGCGGGTAAGTAAGTGAATTACTTGCCGGGCTCAATTTCCAGGCATTTTGCAGGATCCGCTTGACCTGTGAGAGGTCTTTGAAACGGATGTGCTTTTTGTTGAGCCAGTCCTGAACATCGCCAGTGCAAAACCGGATTTCGTCCAGCTCTTTTTCGTCTGCGATTGTCAGCAGGATATGGGCGATTTCCACTTCCAGCTTGTTCCTATTCTGATTCAGCAGCTTTTTTAATGCCGGTGTGGCAATTTGATCAGCAGTAAACCACATTCTCGTTTTACTGGGATGGACGAAGTCACGGCTCACTAGAAAATGCAGAAAGAACGGGATCTGAGCCCTAAGTTGGGCAAGCAAGTGATGATTCTCTGATTTTAGTGGCGGCACCTTTCTAACCCAGTAGCGGATTTCCCCTGGCTCGGCGATGATGAAATGATCTTCGTTGTTACTGCACAAAATGAATTTACCAAAAAACTCCACTTCCTGCCGGTCATGGCCTTTTGCCTCGACTTTGTAAAAACGAGCCGTGCTCAGATTCTTGATCCGCTCTGAATCCTCCTTTCTATCCAGGAACGTTTCGTCCACGCCTATGACCAATTTTTGTGCCCATTCGATGTTGAAGTTGGATCGGAAATCCTCATTGCTGTTGATCGTCATGTTTTCGCCAAAGATGGATTTGACAAAATGCAGAAATGTAGTCTTACCTGTTCCACGCTCCTCGCTTACCAAGCACAGGATCGGGAGGATCTGGGTAGGACGTTCGAGCAGGATTTTGAAGTAATCATAACCCATCTCGATCTGCTCGCCGAAAATGTGACTCAGGAACTGAAAGATCACCGAGGCATCGCCCTGCCGCGTCTCATGCTGGAATGGCTGGTAGCGATTGTAGAATCCGCCGACCTTTTGTTGGTAGTCCAGATGGCTCGGCACAAAACAAAATCCGTCGAAGCAATCCACGCGGTCTTTCAAGTAGTCACGGCTGTGATCCAGCCGGATACATTCAGCCGACCAGGGGATTAATGAGGAAATCGTGTCGCCGGAAGATAATGGCCGGTTGACTTTCTTAAAGTAACTGGTACCTATGCGCAGGTAAGCCGGATTATCTTTCATGGCTACCTCCGATTTTTTGCTGACCGTTGGCTATCCATTCCAGGAGCTCCCTGCGTGAAAAGAGTAGCTTGCCTTCCATTTTGCAGAATGGAATCTTTTTTCTTTTCACCAGCCCATAAATGGAGGTTTCCTTGTATTTGGTCAGCCGCGCCGCCTCCTTGGTGTCCAGCAGAGTGTCACTGGTGTCGGTCGCTGTCTCCGGTTTTGCCTCCAAAACCCGGCGCAGTGAAGACTCGATCAACTCCGATAACTGCTGATCGTTCATTGAAACTAGAACTGTTGTGCTCATCCCTTTTGCGTTTTGGTGATGGGCAAAGCAAGGCTAGAAAATCGGGGAAAAACAATATGAAGTTGACTAAGTCAGATCTGCGACACCGTACTCGTTTATTTTCCTTAATGTTTTCAAAACATTTTTAGAATGCGGGCTGTCAGCCAGATTCCCTATACTCTGCACGATGTTTCCACGTGCTTTGTTGATGTTGCTGCGAAGACTTTCCAGCTTCGTTTTCGAGTAGCAAGAAAAAGTATCGAGCAGCAATTGACAGTATCTGTCAAGCCCAATATTGTTCCGATCTGTGTTCAGCTTATAGGTGGCATGCATAAGTAGGTTTAAAACGCGCTCGTAGTTTCCCGGAGGCATTTCAAAGTACTTATGTTCAGGTCGAGGCAGTCTGCCTCCTTTTTCTTCGAACATCATTCCCAACAGCTGCAACACTTCCTCTTCTCTGGTAAAAACCTGAATCGAGCCCACTGCCTTACATTTCCATGCATCAACTAAAATCAATCACATGGATATGATTTCGTCAACCGCATAGTCAAGCGGAATCCGCTCCGGGCCTTTCGTTTGCACTTCGGCCACTGGCAATTCTTGCTTCTGTGAAACAGAACGATGTTGGTACTTAGCCAGGCGAAGCGTATTTACTCTATCGCCGCACGCACGTACAAGGTACGCCTGAATAAATCCAAGCGCGTATAAACAGGAAGGAACAGCAAATCCCTCGAAGTATAAATGATAAGAGCAGAATTCAATGAATTGCTCCAAATGAGCAATTTTGCTCTCGTTATCAGGATTGTACAGAATGGAGATTATCTGTTGTGGATACTCATTCATCGAAGTACCCTCTTAAATTGCGCTCTCAGTTCGTCGGCATAAGACTCCGAGATTGGGCTGTGATGATCTACGATGATATTCTTCCGGCCTTTTAGATCGAAAATAGCTTTGAGGTTTGGCTCACTGAGGAAAACCGGCAGCTTTGCTTTATCGGCAATGTTCTCAAAATGGAAGTTGCGTGATAGGTAGTCTACGTTTCCTCTGCGAAAAACATGATCCACGAATCTCAGATACGGAAACCGTCCTTGATCGTCGAGGTTTATACCGAGATCAGGATCGAAGCCTGGCAAATTGAAAAAATACATTCGTTCAAATCGTTGAGTTGATCAAATCATCCAGCACGGGGTCTCCAATGTCTTCCAGGTAAATATCAGTGGTCTTCAAGCTATCGTGGCCCAACGATCTCCCTATGTTCTCCTTGGATATACCATTTCGCCGAAGCGTGGTCGCGTACGAGTGCCTGGCCACGTAGGTAGTTAAAGGCTTCAAAATACCGAGGGATATGCCCAACTCTTTAATTTGTTTGTTGACCCTAGTCAAGATCTTTTTCTTCCGATCCCGTACCGATTGAATCGTTGCGTGACGCTTGTACAAGATTGGGAATACAAAGCCAGCATCACTGTTACCTTTCAGGTCTTTGTAAAAATCTAGTATTTGAGCTGCCGAGGGGTGCAAACGAAACCGGAACTCCTCCTTTGTTTTTGATCTTACATAATGGAGCTCACCATCCACAATGTTCGTCCATTTCAGTTCGGCCAAATCTGTAAAGTTCAGGCCTCGGCAATAGAAGCTAAACAGGAAGTAGTTACGCGAGTTGATTAACGAATCATTTTCCGGATCGATTTCAGCTCCTGCGATCAATTCGATCTGCTCCTTGGAGATCGCCCTCTTTTTCGTGCGAGGGTTATTGTATTTAGAGAAAGAGAAGTCTTTGAAGGGATAATGTGTTTCGGGATAATAGTTTTCCTTAATCCCGACTTTCCACAGCGTACGGAAGGTTCTCAGGTAAAAGCTTCTCGTGACGATTGTGCAGCCTTTGTCGATCAGCCATTGTTCATAACGGTTAATGAATGGCAAGCCGATCGAAAGGATATCCTGATCCTTTTGGTTCATAAAGTGTTTAAGGCTTTTCAGCGTCGAGTTATGTGACTCTGCACTCCCTAGCCGGTTTTGGCTCCTAAGCTTGGCAATGTGTTCTTCAAAAAGTACAAACAGCTTTTTCTTTTCAGGTTCCGTGTGGCCGCCCGTCAGTTTTTTGACCAACGCCTTGATTTCATCAAACGAGGGACGCTTATTTTGCTTTCCATAAGAGATGATCATGAAGTCTACTTCCGACTCAATGGTGCGGAGCAGGAGGTTGATTTCCTTGTGCTTCGGATGTGTTTTTGCAACGGATTGAAACTTAGGCTGCCATTGAATTTCGGCACATATCTTCCTTGTACTCACCAGCAGGTTCTTTCTATCGATAATGATTTGAAGCATTATCGGGAACTGAGTTTCCTCCGAATCACGTTTCTTCCGCAATACAAACTTGGTCGAAATAGCCATAGCACTACAACTTTAGGTCGAACATAGGTCGAACATTTCGTGTCTAACGTAAGTTAACCAAAGTTACTAAAAATAATCAAAATGCTCATTCAGAGCATTTTACGATAATTATACTTAATAAAACTTCTTGGAAAAATACAATAAATATCCAATGGGGTGCTAGGGGTCGCAAGTTCGAATCTTGTCATCCCGACATTGATTTCAGCCACTTACAGCGAAAGTTGTAAGTGGCTTTTTTTGTTAGGTCGAACATTTTTGTGGTGATGATCTGCATTTACCCGCATTTTCCCCTCGAGAGGCCCAATGATGACCACGGGAAGGTCGCTCTACATTGGATTTTCAAATGCCTAACGATTACCATGACGGTCGCTGGAAAAGGAACCAGGGTATCATGCCTGTCTTGGTATGCTAAACCTAGCAAAAGATGGTAAAGGTGCTAATGCGTTATTTCAGATAAGGGCCACATTGTTAGTACAATTTCATCTAAAAATATTGTAACTTGTTGAGGGTAACATAGTCAGCAACTTTTGGCAAGTGTAACAAACGACAGTAACAACATAAAATGATGCAAGATTTACTATTCGACTTTATATCAAAATACATTTCGCTGACAGATGATGAAAAGAATGCTATCATTTCCTTAGACGTATTCCGTTCTTTTAAAAAAGGAACCATTTTACTCAAAGAAGGACAAAAGTCCAATGATGGATACTTTGTTCTTCAAGGTTGTATTCGGAGCTATTACATAATAGGCGGAGAAGAAAAAACAACCGCCTTCTACACAGAAATGGATGCCTTGACACCGCATTGTGTTATCAATAAAGCCCCTTCCGAATATTACATATCTTGTGTGGCAGATACAATTCTGATAACTTCAAACCCTGATATGGAAACTGAAATGTTTAGCAAGTTTCCGAAGTTTGAAACCCTTTGCAGAATATTGGCAGAAGAACTTCTGGTTAAACAACAAATTAATTTTGATGAGTTTAAGACTTCTTCACCCGAACAACGCTATTTGAATCTACTACAAAAAAGACCAGATCTGATTCAACGTGTTCCACAACACCAGCTAGCAAGTTATCTTGGCATAAAACCACAATCATTAAGCAGGTTAAGGGCAAGGATTTTGGAGAAAAATAAAGGTCAAGAGTCATTTCTTAACTTAAGTGAACGTATTTAAGCTACCTGCCAATCTAATTTTGCAGTATCATTTTACCAATGAAAAGATATGCAAAAGAAAATTTTATGGTTCGCCTTGATTTTAATGATGGCAGGCTCCCTACAAGTTAAAGCTCAATATGCCAAACAAGACACTACTTATAAAAAGTATTTTGTAGGAAGTACCTTGTTTATGCTAGCTAATCTTATACCTGATAACAATCCGCCTGAGATGGTTTATCTGAACGTAGGTTATCGCATTACAGGAAAGGATGCAGTTTCACTTGAATTTAAAACTTGGAAATATGCCTGGCCAATTGGCATTCCATTTGGAAAATCATATGAAGCGGAAGGAGAAGGGTTTCCAGGTTACATTCGTGAATACGGAGTTTCACTTTCTTATTACAGGTTTTTATGGAAAGGTCTTTATACACAAGTTGACGTCATGCCTGCTTGGCAAACTTTTGCAAATGAGAATGGCAATAAGATTGACAATGGCTTTCAGATCTTTGACACTTATTCCATTGGCTATCACATTAAACTTTTCAAGGATAGGTTTTTTTTCCAACCTTCAATTGCAATAACTCATCGTCCCTATCAATCAAAAATGCCTGATTCGTTTAAACAGGTTGACGATAGATGGTCAAGATTCTTCTTCGGGCAGCCGGGATTACATTTTGGGTATAATTTCTAGCAATTTTTCGAAAGACAACAGCCCTTACACGCAAGTGGAGAAAGAGAAATCTTTAATGGGATGGTGCGTTTCATCCCGACATTGAAAAGCCACTTACAACTTCACCTTGTAAGTGGCTTTTCAATAGGCCGCCCGATAAGCCGCGTGGCTTACCGAGCGATCATGGTCATTTAACTTTTTGATAATAAGCAATTTAAGCCTAACTAAATTAGTCATTAGGGCATAAACCAGGGCTTAACTGACCTGTCATCCGTGCCACCGGTAACCGCTTTCCAGTTGTCGAAATTGGAAGTGACTTCTCCAGACGGATAAACCAGCCTATTCAAATTGAGCGATTCGCTGGTGGGGGCGAGCGGTGTATTAGGCGTTGCATTACCCGTCCTGCGCTGTAAAACCCATGCGTCGAAAGGCTGGTGAAACAATGCTATCCAGTTTTGCTTGTATATCTGGGTCAGCGCCTCTGCGGGTGTCGCTGAGTATGCAACAGCCGGATTAGTTAACATGGCCTTCAGGGCCGCCGGATCCGGCGACGCTGCCGGTTTATTCACTACCCAAACAGCGGACCCGTTTGCCAGCTTATGCCAAAACTGAACCGACGCAGTAATCCCTTCCTCGTAAAACTGTTTAGCAGTTGCAGGATTGGCAGTAACTCCACCAATGCCTTTGTTATAAATTTCCGCTTTTAAGAAGCTGATCTCGCTTCCGGCAAGGATCAAGTCAGGGAATGTTTTGTCTGCCACATAGTAGAAATTCAAAGGCGAGTAGTTGTAAGTTCCACCAGACGCCCATTTTGTCAATCTCATTTCAGCATAAGGATCATCTGCTCCACCATTCCCTGTTTCGGCCACTGTTCCCGTAGGAGGATTTTGAGGATAGGGCTTCCACTTACCCGCACTATTGGGTTCAAAGAAAATTTTAGTCCTTAGATCATAAATACCCGTTCCATCTTCGGCATCGGTGCTTGACATTGCACGCCACATGGTAGAGCCCATTCGAACGTACGAATTGCCCCGGTAATTACCCGCTCTGTCAATCTGCGATCCAGGAACTAATGCTGCTTCTATTCCTACGTATTTGTCTGCTTCCAACAACGGCTTGGTCAGCGCCTCGGCGATAATCGCGTCTGCCGCGGCCGGGTTCTTTCCTCTCATCACCATCGCATACCTAAGCCTGATCGAGTTAGCAAATTTGATCCAGGTAGGTATGTCATTTTTGAGCAACGTTTCATACTCGCCTAATGAAACCTGATCGGAACTGGTACTGAACCCGTCAACAGCCTGTTTCAGATCCGCCAATGCAGCAGTAAAGATATCTGCCTGCTTGTCATACACCGGCCTGAAGTACGCCGATCCATAAATAGATTTCCCGGCGTCTTTATAGGGCATATCACCATAGAGCGTCGTTGTTCTGAGGGTTTTTAATGCAATCAATGTTTGAAGCATTGCCCTGATATTCGTCATTTTTGCCGATCGCGGATCTGCATCGATCAAATCTATCGCCTTGCGGTAATCGACCAGCGCAAAATAGTAGTTTTCCCATGTTCCGCCCACCTGGTTGTCCAACCGGTAACCGGATGCAGCGTAGTTGGCTGCCAGCTGTGTTGCCTGATACAAAAACGATGACGCGATCGGTCTGCCGGTTTCGGTCATCGTCGATACGATGCTGTTGTACAGCGGAGGAAGCTCGACCGTATACTGTTTATTCTCCCAGGGATCATTGATGTCCCCGAAATCCTTCTCACAAGACACGGTCAAGGCCATCGAACATAGCATTGCCAATGACAACGCTCCTTTCTTTATATATCTCTTCATTTTACAGAAAATTAATGGTTAAAACTGCGCTTTCAGGCTTACTCCGAATGATCTGATGCTTGGCATGCCCGACCACTGCAAACCCTGCCCATTTCCAATCCCGTTAACAGCTTCGGGGTTCAGATGCATGGGCAAACTGGAATAGAGGTAGAAGAGATTTCTTCCGATCAGCGAGACAGACAGGTTTTGGAAGACTTTCGTTCTGGCCAGTACGCCTTCGGGCACCTTGTAGGACAAAGTGACTTCACGAAGTTTAGCCCAGCTATTTTCAAAGACAGACAAGCTTCTCGGCACATTAAGGTGTGTCCACCCCGCATAAGAGCCTGCATATTTATAGATAGGATTTACGACCCGGTCATTTATCCTTTCATCATCAACGTTATAACCGTCCATGATCACCCCTACGTTGGCCGTTGTCCCGTCAGGAAACGTGTATGGCAACCCGCCGCCATTTCTTTCTACCAGTGTTTCAGGAGCAAGGCCGCTTCCCATAGCTGTGGAGTGATCGACTGAATAAATGTCACCTCCCAATTTGAAATCAACCAGTCCGTAAAGGGCGAAATTCTTATATCTGAATGAATTTCCGATACCTCCTGTAAGCTTCGGTGCTGCATTGCCTATGGCCACAGGTTCATTGGTTGTCTTGTATTTAGTGCCGTATACCTTGCCAGCAGCGTCTTTGATATTGTATAATAACTTGTTCCCCTTTTCGTCCCTTACAAAATCAGTTCCGTAGATGGTTCCGTATTTATCGCCGGGTGTTACTTTCATAAACGCACCCAGGTTGCCAAATACGTCAGCAATCCGCAGTTCTCTCACACCTGGTGCCAGCGAAACAACAAGGTTATCATTCTTTGCCCCGTTGAGCGTAAGGTTCCAGCCAAAGTCGGCCGTCTTGATGATCGATGCATTTACGATAAACTCGAACCCTCTGTTTCTCAGTTCGCCCGAATTGAATGTAACAACACTAGCGCCTGAAGACGGAGCGATGTCCGCGGACAATATCTGGTTTTTCGAAACGATATTGTAGTAAGTAACATCAAGATTCAACCTGTCATTGAAAAGGCCCAGGTTCGTGCCGATTTCCACAGAACTGGAAGTCTGGAAGCCAAGTTCGGCAGGGCTTAGTGTCGAAGGGATCGAATTGATATTCTGACCGCCGAACGAGCCTACATCATAAGTAAGTCCGAGTTTATAAGGATCACTCGCATTGGCGCTCTTTCCGTAGGCCAGCCGGAGTTTACCATAAGAAAGCACATTGCTTGCTTTACCGAGATTGAACGCATCGGAAAAGACAAATCCAAGACTTGCCGAAGGATAAAAAGTTGAGTTTTTACCCGGTGTCAATGTTGAGTTTACATCGTTTCTGCCCGTAACCTCCAAAAACAAGTAGTCCCGATAGCTCAGGTTCAATATGCCCAGCACAGATCGTGATTCCACTTCATACCTTCTTTCCCCAATGGAGAACTTATCGGTATTTGACCTGTCGGCGGCTATGATGTTGTTTAATGAATAAATACCGGGCACCAGAAACTTCCCTGCATTTTTTCCACTCATTCCCGTAGACTTGTTGGAGTAGGCATTGAGCATTGCAGAAGCGCTGGCATTAAAACCCTCAATAAAAAAATTATCCTTATGAGCGGTAACCATCAAATCTGTATTGAAAATTTTGGTTTTGTCCAGATCTTTCTGATACATCCCTCCGGATAATTTGTCGACGTTCGAGGTATTATTGATTGTTTCGAATTTAGCGGCAATCAGATTGGCTGAGGTTCTGACAAAGGCATTTAGCCATGGCGTAATTTCCGCGTTTAACTTAATGGTCGACAGCAACTCATCCCTGTTTAGGCGGCTATTCTGTTCAAAAAACCGCCAGTAGAGATCCTTCCCGTATTCCTGGTGAGGGTAGGTGCTGCCAAAGTCACGTTTGGAGCCATCAGGGTTTTTATAGTATTGCTCTTCAAGCGGCTTATATTCCCTGGACATGCCGTAAACGGAAAACTTAGACCAGGAATTATTATTCCCGATCTCAGGTGCATTGAGGCGGAAGCTCTGGTTGTATCCAATATTTACGTCGGCGCTCAACATCTTGGAAATTTTGAGACTCGACCCCAATGACAAGTTCGTATTGTTGTTGCCGGTGTTGGGCACCACAGCCTTGGCATCCGTGCGGCTTAATGCGAGACGTACCGTTCCAAAATCATTGCCTGCTGAAAATGAGACGTTATGCGAAGTTTCATTACCCTGTCGGTAGTATGCCTTCCTATTGTCCGGTTGAGGCGAATATGGTCTCAACTCTCCATCCCACCAGCGTACCATCTGTCCATTCAATTTGGGCCCCCAGGAAGCACTCGCACCAAACCAGCTAAAAATATCCGCTGTATAAAACCCGCCGGGAATAGTACCATGCGAAGCACTTATTCCTGTTCCGCCTGCGCCATAACTTGATCCCCCATATAAGGTAGGCAGGTAGTATTCGCCTGTACTGGTTTTGGGCAATTCCGGGTTGGCTGTCCATAATCCTGCGGCAAATCCTCCTCCGTACTCGTTTTGAACATCTGTAAACCGGTAAACATTGGAAAAATTGGTCGAGAAATTATAGCTCAGGCCAAGACCTTTTTGTACCATTCCCTTCTTGCTGGTTATGAGCAATACACCGTTAGCGCCTCTTGCGCCATACAAGGCAGCTGCGCTGGGTCCCTTTAAAACAGAGACACTTTCTACGTTGTCCATATTGAGGAAGCTCAGGTAATTACCCCAGTCCTGGGTTACGGAAGCATCGGTGCCTGTAATCCTGGATTGAGCCGTGGGGTTGTTGTCGACGATCGCGCCATCAATTACAATCAGCGGTTGATTGTTGCCCGTGAGGCTGTTGTTTCCTCTGATTACGATTTTAGATGAGGCATTTCCGATCCCATTCCCTGTCGAGATGTTCAGACCGGCAACCTTTCCCATTAATCCCTGGGCGATGTCCACCGGGGCGGCAACGGTAACATCGCTTCCCTTCACCTGCTGGACAGCATACCCGATCGATCGCTTATCCTGCTTTATACCCAAAGCCGTTACAACCACTTCGCCCAGGGAGGTCGCGTCGTCTTCAAGGGCAATTTCATAGAATGTCCTGCTGTCGATTAACACATCGGCGGTTCTAAAACCTATAAATGAAGCAATCAATGACTTACCAGCCGTCGCGTTGACGCTGAACCTCCCGCTCGCATCAGTGGTGGTTCCGGTCGTTGTGCCCTTTACAAGGACAGAGACTCCAGCCAGAGGCTGGCCATCGGACTTGCCCGTAATTTTCCCGGTGATTGTTTGTGCAACCGCCGAACCGCTTATTGCCAGAACGGCAATAAGCCCCAGTAGAAGTTTTCGCATAGAGTAATTTTAGTTAAGAGATAGATGGATACTAGCCTGCCGACCAAGTTGCAGCGCTAAACTAAATATGGGACAATATTAGTAATATTTTTTAATAATTGAAGATTGGTTAATATTTTTTATAATTAAAATCTAACTTCAATGACAATAATTTGCAAAACAACAAGTAGTTCATGTGGTTATTTACAAATACCCCAAAACGCTATACGTTCGCTTCTCTTCCTGTTAAATGCAACCCGTGACGTCGCACCTTTCCAGGAGGCGAAACTCGCCAGGCATGAAAAAGCCCGGTCGAAAGACCGGGCTTTTTCATGCACCATCGTTGAGCTATTGTAGGATTACACCATCGCCACATTGGTCAATAACTTGTTTACAATCAACCATTTATAATCGACTTTGGTTAGCGACAACAGGTCGTGATAATTAAACTCGAACATCGGCAGACGGACCTTCGCGACGGCGATCTGGTTAATGATTTCAATGGATATAATTTCCATCCGAAAACTTTCGCCCAGCTCAAAGGGGCTTTTTCTGTTTCTGACGCCGTCAAGGTATTGGTCCAGTGTTTTGAAGTATGCCTGTCCGTTCACATCGCCCGCCACCAATGCCTGTGGATGGAATGCGCTGCGGAGCAAGTCCGTATCCCCTTTAAAAACCCCGTTAAAATAATCCGATAATACCGCAGTAATATCGGCTGCACGATCTGTGTAAGTGTCCATTGTGTTTCCCGTTTTAGCGGGTATGCGCCGGTATCATGATCCGGCGCATACCCGGTGGTTTTTAAAGAGATGCAAATGCTGTGAGCTGTACATCGAGCTCAAACTCATTGTAGATAAGCGTATCGCCCAGGTTGGTGAAGAAATTACCTGAACGGAACTTCATTTCGTAGCGGGTACGATCGACGACGACCTTGCCCGAAGCGGTGATCTTATTGCCTGAAATAGCTACCTGAGCCCCGAAAGTAACCCCGTGGGTGATCCCTTTAATGGTCAGATCGCCGTTGATCAGATAGCTGTCGCTTTCCAGGTGATCTGTGGTGGTAATGACGAATGAGGCCTCGGGAAAATTTTCGGTTGAGAAAAAATCCGCCGAAAACAGGTGGCCCGCAAACTGCTGATTGGTATCCGGATCGGTGATGTCCAGGATCTTAATAGATGTAGTGTCAATAATGAAATTCCCGCCGCTCAGATTCCCATCTTGCACCGTTAATTCCCCCGTTTTGATATCAATAGTGCCATTATGCGCTCCTGTGACTTTTTTGCCTGTCCAGTCGATGTTGCTTTCTGAACTCTCGACTTCAAATCTTTTAGTTTCCATTTTCTTTTATGTTATCAGTTAATAATTTGATAGCACAAAGGACCGCAGGAATCCGCAAGGCGTTACGTGATGTAAATCACTTTCGAAAGGGAGCTACTTATGTGTATTGTAAAGCCTGCTGAGCGTCTCGCGGGAAACGCCAAGGTAGGCGGCGATCAGATGTTTCGGGACCAGGTTGTAGAGTTGTGGATAAAGTGCCAGCAGTTCTTCGTAACGGGCCCTTGTATCGTTGTTCATAAATGATAACAGCCTTTTTTGAGATGCGAGGTATCCCCTGTTGGTACGCCAGCGAAAAAAGTGCTCAACCGGGTGCAGCTCACTGCATATCTTTTCACGGTCGTCGTTGGAAAGGCAGAGAACTTCCGCGTCAGTAATGCAATCAATATTAATGGTCGCCTGCGTCTGGTTGTACAAAGCGCCATAATCCGACGACCACCAGGTAGGCATGGCAAATTGCAGGATATACATTTTGATTTCGTCGTTGACAAAAAAAGCCTTTAGACAGCCGGAAACCACGAAATATTCGTGATCTACACGACTTCCCTCCGAAATCACCACTTGCCCTTTCTTGTAAGACCGGGGTTTGAAGTGTGAAAATACGTAATCGAACTGCTCATCGGTCAGTGCGGCGGTTTTAGCAATATGTTGTTTCAAAATTTCTTTTGCATCCATCGTCCGGCGTTTTTGTAGGGCATTAAATATATGCAATTGGCCCTCATCATCATAGCCAAGAGGAAAACACCCCTTCCCCCTATCCGACAAACTATTCAATCAATTTCCAGATTTACCCCCGCAAGGACTAGTTATTATCAGATAAAAAATATAACTTATTGTAGATTTTACTCATCGGATATGGTCTGTTTTCAAAGCTGGTTTTTGAACTTCAACCCTGTATCTTATGAAAATCCTTCTCTACATCGCTGAGTTAATTCTTCTTTTACTCCTGTTAGTATGCCAAATACCCATGGTTTCTGCACAAGACCTCTCAGAAATCAGCAGACTAACTGCAACGAACACGGACGGCTCACCCTCCGCTAGCGAATTCTGTTTCTACGGCAGTTCGGTCGCCATATCCGGTAACTATGCCATTGTCGGCAGCAGTAGCGAAGGTAGCGTGGGTGCTGCCCATATTTTCTACAACAACGCAGGCGTTTGGGCACAGGTGAAAAAAATCACCCCTCCGACGGGCGCCATTTTCGACTATTTCGGAATATCGGTTTCCATCAATGGAGATTACGCCGTCGTCGGCGCGAGAGGAAATGACCTGGACGAGAACGAGGCAAACACGGTCGATAATGCCGGTTCAGCATACGTATTTAAAAAAGATCAGGGAGGGCCGAATAACTGGGGATTTCTCAAAAAGATCACAGCCAGTACCCGCTCATCGCAAGCTGAATTCGGCAATTCGGTTTCCATGACCGACGACTATATAGTTGTTGGTTCAGCGCTGGATCGTTTTGATGCCACAGAATCCAATGCTTTATTTTCTGCTGGCTCCGCTTACATCTTTAAAAAGGATCAGGGAGGGCCGGATGGCTGGGGACAGATTAAAAAAATTACGGCACCCGTAAGAGCCATCACTGATTTTTTCGGGTGGTCGGTATCAATAAGCGGGAACACCATAATCGCAGGTGCGTACAACGAAAGTGAAGATGCCCAGGAAACCAATACGCTGAACGGCTCCGGGTCTGCATATGTTTTCGCCAAAGATCAGGGGGGAGCAGACAACTGGGGCCTTATAAAAAAAATCACTTCCAATTCCAGGGCAGCGAGCGATCGCTTTGGTACGTCTGTGGCGGTTAGTGGCGACATTGCCGTCGTAGCCGCACCCGGTGAAGATGAAGATGCCTCAGAAACTAACACTATTGAGAGCGCAGGCTCGGCGTATATTCTGTATCGGAATGAAGGAGGTGCCGATAATTGGGGGCAAGTCAAAAAGATAACTTCCAGTACACGCACTACCGGCGACAACTTTGGTGCCTCGGTTGCAATTGATGGCGAGCAGGTAATCGTTGGCGCAATTGGTGACGATAAAGACGCTCTCAACAATAATAATGTATTTGATGCAGGAGCTGCATATATTTTCAAAAAAGATATTGGCGGAGCCAATAATTGGGGCGTCGTGCAGAAATTAGTTGCGTCTGTTCGCGGCTCGATTAATAATTTCGGCTCGCCAATCGCTATTAGCGGCAATTATGTACTTGCTGGTGCCCCCTATGAGGACCAACTTCAGCCCAGTGTTTTGTTTAACGCCGGAGCCGCCTATCTTTTCGGGCCCACGGATCCTCTTCCCGTGATACTCAGCACATTTAAGGCTACCCGGGTTGAAAACCAGGCTCGGTTGACCTGGACCACGTCAAGCGAGATCAACAATGATCATTTTGAAATTCAAAGAAGTAACGATTCGCGTACGTGGGCGACTATTGGACAAGTCTTGTCTAATTCGGAAAATTTCACATCACAGACTTATTCCTTCACAGATATGCTGCCAGGTACCGGTGCAGATCAAATTGAAATGTATTACCGGCTCAAAATGGTAGATTACGATGGCAGCCATGCATACAGTCGCATTGAGCATGTCTTATTCAGTGGTCAGGACAATTTGTTTTTTTACCCCAACCCCAGTGCCGGAAACATTTATTTTGATGAAAAACATGTACTGGTTATCAGCTTAATAAACAGCCTTGGGCAGATTGCCGCAAAAGATTTGGACATTTTCAAGGGTTACATAGACGCCAAAAAGTTGACGCCCGGCATTTATACGGTAAAAGTTACCAGGACCGACAATTCAACAGTGACCCAGCGGATGCTGATCACCAGGTAAAATCTCCGGGGTAACCTATCAGTGGCTGTTTCAATTTCAGGGCACAAATACCACCCTGCCGGTCTCTACGCCAAGTATTTTGGCTTTTTCACCTATCAGGCAAACCTTGTAAGTATAAACTCCTGCACTAAGTTCGCGCCTCTGCCAGTACCATTCGGTGGTCGATGCCCCACCTGAGATCGTCAAAGTCTTATCGTCCAGCTCAATTCCCCGCTGATCATAAATAAGGTAACGAACCTCCTTAATGGGCAGCGATTTCGTGGTTTTTAACTCAAATCGCAAATAGGAAGTAGCAGGGTTAGGGCTCACGACCAGGCTGTATCGCATTTCTTCCGGCTTAGCAATTTCAAAACGCATTCTGTACGGTTGCACGACGGCATTTCCTGCAAGGTCTTTTGCATTCACGAGCATTTCGTAAACGCCTGGCCCTAATTGAGTCGGATAGACGCACTTCAACTCCCGGCCGGATGCAATTAACGTTGCATTGCTGCCTTTGTAACTTACCCGTTCGAATTCGCATGCGTCAGTTGTACAGGATTTTATAAAAAGATCGACCAGCGCCGTGTCGGAAGCAAGTTGCCGGTCGTCGGAGAGTGTAATGCTTATCCCCGGCTCCGGCCATACGGGTTCGCCTTGTTTGAGTGGCTGGTCGTTCACCTTTACCGACAGTAGTGGCGGGATATAGTCTTTCACCGCCTTGTTGGAAAATAGCGAAATGTTCTTCACGAATTCCCAGTCAATGTGTAGTTCCGAAACATTATTGTCGCGCGTGAGTTCCTTCAAAGTCTGACCGGGGTCGATCTGCACTTTGATATATTTTACGTCCTTTCGATTCGGGAAAGATATTTGTAAAACGTGCCGGGCCGCAAAAGATTTAACCTCGACCTTCCGGGAAAATGTCGCTTTGGTTCCTGAACAAACAACCTCCAGCGGCACAGTTTGCCCTGCTGCAAACCTGCCGAGATTCGTCAGGGCAATGCTAACCCTGAGCGAATCCGACTCACCGATCGTCTTGTTTCCAGAGTCGGAAAGCAATGTAATACCTTCCTCGGATTGCACCGCATAGTCGGGCTCCGCGGCGGTGAATAGCCGCAACGCCGGATCGCCTTGCAACAGAGATTGATGCACATAGGCGATATTGTACTGGTCTTTGTATTTGGATAATATGTCGTTGGCCACGGCCAACTGGATCTTGCCGATCGGCAGGCTGGCCGTGGCGGGATTTTCGAACATGTGATGATACAGCGAATGCAGATAAGCAATACCAGGACTCACAAAGCTTTCGAAAGAGCTTGCAATAACGGCAATTGCACCCCGGTCCGGCGCTACGAGCCAGTCGAGGGTGAGCGTGATTCTGTCACTTGATTTCGGATTGGCGGGAGTCGGGTTAAACCGGTTACAGAATACATTCCCAACGCCACAACCGTTAAAATACATGATGGGGTATTTATTCAGGTTGTGATAACCCCTTGTCGCGTCCCTGACGTGACCTATATTCGGATCGGTTATAATTGGCGAACCATGCCCGAAGAAAGTGATCATCCCAACGCCTTCGTTCACGTCTGCGGCGATATCGACGGTTTCCACTTCCTGAGTAGGCTGGTGTTTTACATAAGATTTCACGGTGCCCCCTACAATTCCCTTCTGGACCATCGGCTCCAATGCACGTAGATAATCCCGGAGCTGTACAATTTCACTGGTAGTCTTGCCGCCACTCAGATGAAGAACCTTCTTCCGCCAACCCGATTCTTCGGGCCCGGTTGCTTCGTAAGCCTTTACTTTTTGAAGATAATCGGCGATATTCTGGTTTATCACTGCCGACAATCTGCCGACCGGTATAACCGGCGTATTAACCGCACCGCCGGCTATACCCTCCACGAGCAAAGCGTCGGAACCGGGAAAGCCGATCGTCGGGACTTCGCCGGGCAGTTCCCTGACCATTCGCTCGTTTTGGGTAATGGATTTTCCGATCAGGAACAAATATTTGTCTTTGATCCCATCGGAAAGCATATAGGACATGAATTTCTTAATGGCGACCGGGCTGGGTTCGCCGTAGTTGAATTGATCATATAGGTCCTGAATTTCAAAAATCGCCGACTTGAAATTTCCCCCGGCCGATGATGCCCGGTAATCGGCGTAGCTCGCCGCACCTTCGCGCAGTGCTGCTGTTGTGATGATAATATAGTTGGCCGACTTCGGATCGTATTTTTCAAAACGCACCTCCCTGATTTTCGAAGCATTAATATCGGTTATTTCGTCGGTGGCAAGCAAAACCAAGCTCCTGTTTGGCTGCCGCGGTATCATCAGATTGTCTCCGGCCCTTTTCAATAACACCGGGCTGTCGGCATTCGAAATATCGATAAAAGTAAATTGAACGGGAACACCTTTAACCGGTATGCTGCTCCACTTATCCGAAACCGGGGCCAGTCTGAACTCCTTATCCGGCTGGCTTCCGATTTTGAGCGTTTGAGGATATTCGATGGAATAATAGGCGATTGAGAACCGCTCCAGATGATCGCCGCTTACGGATCGGATCGCAAGCATACCTTTCTTCTCCGGATCCATATCCTCCGGCTTGATTTCAAACGCATATTCTATTCCTGCAAAACCGGCATTGTCCAGCGCGTTCACCAGCCGCAACGCGTTCTTGTTTCTGCCAATGTGAAATTCAAACTTCCTGCTATTCTTGCTACGCCCGTGCAGCAGCAGCTTGATTCGCGGATTACCTGCATTATTGGCAAAATCGTTTAATTTATAATCGATTATTGCTTCCTTCCCTTCCGAATACACTTGTCCTGTCCTACTTGCCCCCAGCTCGAAATAGCTGTTGAAAAAGCCGGGGTTGATCGGATAGTTGGTCCCCAGGGAATAATCCTGCTGAAAAATCTTGGTGAACAGCTCATGGTGATGCGTTACAACCGGCGCCGAAGCACCATTAAGCTGATCGGCCGTCCGTGCTCTGGCTCCCGGCTTGTCTCCAACCGTCAGAAAATAAGCGCCTTCGTCCGAGTAAAAACTATAATAGGGATTCATGCGAGCACTCATGGGCCGGTATAACAGCGAATCGCTCGCGCCATCGTTCGGAACCGCATAAAAAACAATTTCCTGATTGGCCGTGCTGACAATGGACACTTCTTTGCCGCGTCGCCACAATTGAAATTTCTCCGGCGAACCGGTTGGAAACCCTTTGGGCAGAGATGAGAACGAAACCCTGTGCAGCCCCTTTTTCTGGATGCCTATTCTTACATAAGGCTTGCCGTAGTTAATCCAGCTGTTTGAATACGGAGCGCCCCATTGAGCCTGCAAGTGATGGCCAATCAGCAAAACAAAGGCAAATAGCCCTAACCTAATGAAGTCCCTCATGTTCGAGAATGTCTATTAAATCCTAAATAAACATTCGGCGACGGCTCCACCCATATATATCCAGCAAGCGTACCATGCGGGTGAGTGACTGGAAATTCCGGCTATCCTGAACTTGTCGTAGTTTTGTTAAAATAATTCTACTCCTTAATTCGGCAGGGGGCATCTAACTCATTGGCTCTTGAAAATGTATAATTTGTGGCACAGGATTTGATTGTCATACCTCAGCATAAATTCAACCACAAGACCGATGGATACTTTTAAGTTCATGAAAGACGATTGGGTGAAAGAAAAAGGCGGGAGCCAGCTGATGCAGGTTGACGAATATCAGGTCGTCGAAACCACTGCCAGTCAGAACGGATCGACTTCTCTTCCTCTCACCCGGCGGATTTTCAGTGGAAAGGTTTGGTGTACCTGGGTTAATAAGAACAAAGCCGTGGTCACACAGCCATTTTGGGAAGACGACCTGGAACCGGCCACCTACCGCCAGGCCGAGATCCACGCCTATCCTTCTCTAAACCAAACACTTTAATCCCGAGAAGTCGTTTCTCTCTTCCCGACATTACGTAAAAAAGCCCGGAAATGGTTCCGGGCTTTTTTACGTAATGTCACCTGGTGTCAGGGCTTTCTGGCTGGGTCGGTTTGAGGCTGCGGTGAGGTAGTATCACCGGTTTCTACGGTTCCTTTGCGGTTCTTACGGCGTTCCGAGCGGTCTTTTCGCTTATTGTCAGCGGGCATCAGCGTGTCTCGTATGACCGCTCCCGAACTTTTTTGTCCTTTGATAAGCGTATCTTCGGATGGCACCTGGGCTGGCCGGGCTGGGGATTGTGGCGAATTGAATTCAGGCTTCGTTTCAGGTGCTGTCGTTGGGGCAGGACTTGTTTGCGGTACTGGCTGTGGCGCGGGTGTAGCCGGGTTCTGTGCAAATGCTCCGGTAATCCCGAGTAGCATTGTGAATATGCATGCAAGATATTTCATCGTTCATTCTGGTTTAGTGAACAAAAGTTACCCATAACTTAGGTGCCTGCTTGCACTAAAAGCGTTCCAGAAGCCAGCCAGCTGCCCGGCTACGGCCCATCCCCAAAATGCGTACCGATCTACCCAAAATGGGCGATAAACCGTTGGGTAAGTGATGGTTTTGGAATGAAACTTTTATTTTGAAATACTTCGCATTCAATTTCCTAACTATATACTCTTTTCATCCGGATTTTCTGGCTAGGTGTCAGTACCAGGGGCACCTTCTCTACCTTCACCGAACTGCTGTCGAGCCCAAACCATTTATCTTCCGAAGTGGTGGTGCTTTTAATTCCGAAATATATTTTCATAATCAGCTCCTCCATGAAAGGCAGATTGTTTTCCAGTGCCAAATAACGCTCGAGTACGATGAAACGGAAGTCACCTGTGATATTTTGCCGGCTCAATGACTCGTATCGGCTGGTAATATCCACCTCCTTGTTGAGCACCATATCTTCCACCACTTTACGGAAGAAAAGGTTAATGCGCTGCTCGATCCGGAAGCCGAGACGGAACGTCACTTTGATCACATCGTCCTCCGCCAGGATATTCACATGGTAGTCCATTGTGTAAGGTTCGTCGGTGGTTTCCACGTGCACAAACCAGTAAATATCAGCACGTTTCGGACGTTTATAGAAGATTGAATAAATGATTTTGGTCTCGATCTCGCTCTCGCGCGCCGCATTCGACATGAATATTAAGTGTGTCGAATATTTAGGTATGCTAATGTCGTTACTCAGTTCTTTCAGCTTACCGATGTATTTTTCCAGGCTTTCAAATTCCGTCAGGCGCAGCTTGATATAGTACGCTTTCAGCCAAACGGCAATCACCATCCCAATGACGGTTGCCAGTACGAGCGATACCCAGCCGCCATGTGTGAATTTCAACAGGTTGGCGGCGAGAAATGAACCTTCAATGGCCAGGTAAATGACCAGAAAAACGGCTACCATCCATTTGCTTACCCGTTTTACATACAAGTACACCGACATTAGGATCGTGGTCATGATCATCGTGAGGGTGATCGCAAGCCCATACGCGGCTTCCATATACGAGGATTCCTTGAAATACAATACAATGCCGATACAACCTGCCCAAAGCAGCCAGTTCACGCTCGGCACATATAGCTGGCCCTTCTTGTCGCTCGGGTAAACGAGTCTTACTTTTGGCCAGAAATTAAGACGGATAGCCTCCGAAATGAGTGTAAAGGAGCCGGTTATCAAAGCCTGGCTGGCAATAATGGCAGCCATTGTCGCGATACCGATCCCGGGTAACAGCCACCAGTCGGGCATGATTTCATAAAAAGGCTTCCGCCCATTCAACAGATCGCCTGAATGTACGATAAGCCATGCTCCCTGACCGAAATAGTTGAGGATCAAACAGGTTTTTACAAAAACCCAGCTGATTCGGATATTGCCCCGTCCGCAGTGTCCGAGGTCGCTATACAACGCCTCCGCGCCTGTTGTACAAAGGAAAACGGCGCCAAGCATCCAGAAACCGCCAGTATGGTTCGCGAGCAGTTGGTAGGCATAAACCGGACTGAGCGATTTCATGATCTCGGGATGATCGATCACTTGCGAAACACCCAACACGGCCAGCATCACGAACCAAATCATCATCACGGGACCAAATGCACGTCCTACGATGGTTGTTCCAAATACCTGAATGATGAACAGCAGCGTCAGAATGCCGATCACGATCGGTATCGTCTGAATGTCGGGATAAAGTATACGCAAGCCTTCCACGGCCGACGATACCGAAATGGGTGGAGTGATGATCCCGTCGGCCAGCAAGGTACTTGCGCCGATGATGGCTGGAACCGTCAGCCACGCTGCCCGCCGCCGTACCAGGGCGAATAACGCGAGGATCCCGCCTTCACCCTTGTTGTCGGCCCTGAGAATCAGGATCACATACTTGATGGTCGTTTGTAACGTAAGCGTCCAGAATATACACGACACGGCACCGTACACTACATCATTCGTAATTTTATTGGTACCGATTACGGCCTGCATTACGTAAAGGGGAGATGTACCGATATCTCCGTAAATAATCCCTAATGCGACTAAAAGGCCGGCAGCCGATGCTTTATCCAGGTGTTTATGCGAACCCATTGACTAGTTTGTTGAAATGCGGTGCGAATTTAGAAAAATCCGGCCGCTCTACGTTAAAAGGTGTAAAAGTCGTAAGTCACCTTCCATTTGATCTCCTGCCCCGGCTGGGCGGCGATCCTAATGTAAGGCTCTGGACAGGACGTGGTTGGGCAGGCCCAGTAAACCAGCTTTTCGAGCGGCTGATCGCAGGTAATCCTCACACCTGCCTTCGTTTTGGTATTCTCAATGCGGATATCGTAATCCTTCGCCGTAGGTCCGAAACCCTGCAAACCGGCGCTGAAAACCTGGTCGCCCCTGACAACCTCCCGCGAGTAGTTCAGCATTTTGCCATTTGCATTGATAATGCTCCCGAAACCTTTGCCCTCACCCTTCACTTCAAAAGGGAACACAATGCGGATATTCTCGTTCGACGGCTCGTTGTCGATCATGAAAAAGTTGTGGTTATAGGTGCTTGCCACAATGGGTTTGGAGCCGGTGTTTTTTAAAGTGTGTTCCAAAACGAGCTGCGGTTTGCCTTTTACGAGTTTTAAAGTCTTGAGATAATTGTAGCCATAACCAGTCTCATCTTTTAATTCATGGGCAAAAGCAACCTGGTCCTTGCCTTTCGTTACCGACCATTTGCCAGGATTTTTAATCGTATAATTCGTCGCGAACGAATACTTTTTGTCATCGGGCTTAGTCAAAACACCTACGCCGATCTTCACGAATTGCTCCCCTGGTTGGGTCTCGTCGAAATTCAATGGCGTAAACTCTTCCACCGGCCCCATAATCGCGTCGTGCAATTTGGGGTCATAAGGTGCCTGGTTCCATGCGCCGAAGTAAGTATGGCCCTTGTACTCCAAACTGGGCACCACACCCGCCCAATCGAATCGCACACCACGGTAATAGCCTTCATTCGCATCCGGCAGATAGAGCTTGGCTTTGATTAACCCGTTGGATATATCGGTTTCGGGGAAGTCGGCAACCGTAAATGCGGCTATACCGAGGGATAGCAAAGCAGAAAACAGCGTAACGATCTTTTTCATTTGTATTTCAATGGTTTAGGAAGAACGTAAATAAAAACAGTAAGATAAAAATGCGGTATCACATTTTCACCTTACTGTCTTACAATTTGCAATATTTAATACTTACGAAATCCCTTTAAATGCCTCTTCATTAATAAAAGGCTGATTCCGAAGCCGTTGCTTGGTGGCTTTGTAGAACGCATTGGCTACCGCACCTCCGGCAGGAGGCAATGCCGGTTCTCCGAGGCCGGTCGGCGATATACCGTTATCCACAAAATGCACATCCACCTCGGGAATTTCGTTCATACGGATCAGCCGGAAGCCGTTGAAGTTGCTCTGGTCCGGCGTGCCTCCTTTGAAAGTCATATTGCCGTACATCGCATGGCCGATTCCGTCCACCACTCCGCCGCGTACCTGCTGCAACGAGCCGCTTTTATTGATCACAATACCGCAATCGACCGCCGCAATAATGTTCTTCAATGCAGGCTTGCCTTTCTCAACCACCACTTCCCCTACCTGCGCCACATACGACCTGTGCGAGAAATAAACGGAAAAGCCTTGATGAACGCCTTTCTTTTTGCCCCAGTTGCTTTTCTCCGCTGCCAGCTTGATCACCGCGATCATCCGGTCGACATCATATTTTACCTCACCAGCCGGTGATTTTTTAGCCTTTTCCAAAAGTGCAAGCCTGAATTCCACCGGGTCTTTGCCAGCCGCCTCAGCCACTTCATCAATAAACGACTGCTCGGCATAGGCCAGGAAGTTGGTAATAGGAGCGCGCCACGGGCCGGTCGTGATCGCAGATTTATGCTCCACGGAGTCAATCAGCAGGTTGTCGACAGAGCCCGACGGGAAGTTATCCTCCCGGGTAGGATTACCCGAGTTAATGCCGACACCACGTAGCTTGTAGCCGATCAGTTCATTGTTTTTATCCAATGCAGCCTCAAAACGGTAACGAACGGCGGGGCGGTAAGTACCGCCGGTCATGTCGTCTTCCCGCGTCCAGATTACCTTCACAGGTGCTTTTACCAGTTTAGAAACGTGCACGGCTTCAATAGCAAAGTCGGCCGAAAGCCGGCGACCGAATCCGCCTCCCTGCCGTGTGATTTCGACAGTGATTTTTTCTGGAGGCAGGCCGGTGATTTTGGCCGCTTCCCCGCGTGCGCGGTCGGGTGTCTGCGTAGGGCCTACAAGCTCCACGCCGTCCTCTCGTACGTGCGCGAAGAAGTTCATTGGCTCCAATGGGCTGTGAGGCAGGAACGGGCATTGGTATTCTGCCTTGATAACCTTGGCAGCGCTCTTGAATGCCGCTTCCACATCTCCGTTTTTACGGCGGACAGTCGCTTCGCCATTATCCATCAGGTTAGAGAAAATACGGTTGTGGTCTTCCGAGCTTTCGAGGTCGGCTGCTTTTTCGTACTCGATTTTGAGTACCTCGCGTGCTTTTTTGCATTGCCAGGTCGATTTACCGACTACCGCCACACTGTTTTCGAAAGTAACCACGTCCACAATACCCGGCATTGCCTTCGCAGCCGCCGAGTCCACCGATTTTAATTTAAACCCAAAGGCTTTTGGCCGCTGAATAATTGCGAAAAGCATTCCCTCGCGATAGAAATCAAGGCCAAAAAGCGGCTTGCCCGTTGCGATATTCTTGTTGTCAACATTCCTGACCGACTGGCCGATCAGTCTGAATGTCTTTTCGTCTTTCAGTTTAATGTCCGTTGGCGCGGTTAGCTTGCCGGCTGCCTCCGCAAATTCGCCATAGCTAGCCGACTTACCCGATGCTTTGTGAAGCAACTTGCTATCCGCAGTGGTGATTTCCGAAGCCGGAACACCCCATTTGGCCGCTGCTGCATTCACGAGCAGGAAACGCGCCGTCGCGCCCGCCTTGCGCAGGCGCTCCCACGAATGCGGAACGGCACCGCTACCGCCCGTTACCTGGCGTTCAAACTGTGCGCTATCCAATTTGCCTTGTACCGTTTTTACGAGTTTCCAGTCGGCGTCCAGCTCTTCGGCAACCACCATAGGAAATGCCGTTTTAATACCCTGCCCGATTTCCGGGTTTGGAGAAACGATGGTAATGCTGTTGTCCGAACTGATTGACAAATAGCTATTGAACTTCACCGATCCCGCGGCGATCTGCTGAGCGTCGACCACCACTGGTGCTGCCGTCGAGTCCGACCAGTTAAAACCCAGGAACAAACCGCCACCGGCCGCTGCCGCGATCTTCATGAAGTCGCGACGCGATGCTTGATTGATTGTGCTCATGGTCAGTTGGTTTTAGTGGCTGCTACTTTCACTGCCTCGCGTATGCGGTGGTAAGTTCCGCAACGGCACAGGTTGCCGCTCATCGCCCCGACGATTTCTTCTTCGGTCGGTTTGGGTTTTTCTTTGAGGAACGCCGCGGCGGTCATGATCTGGCCGGCCTGGCAATAGCCGCATTGCGCTACATCCACCTCGTCCCAGGCTTTCTGAACCGGGTGGTCGCCTTTTTCGGATAGTCCCTCGATTGTCGTCACTTTCGCCTTACCTACCGATGATACCGGTAACACACAGGAACGGACCGCCTTGCCATCGAGGTGAACCGTACAGGCACCGCATTGGGCGATCCCGCATCCGTATTTGGTACCCACAAGGCCCAGATTGTCGCGCAATACCCACAGCAGCGGAGTGTCGCCCTCCACATCTGCGCTGTATGCACGGTTGTTGATTGATAATTTGAACAATGCCATGGTGAATAAATTGAGTTTAGAAATAATCGCGTGAGGGCAGCAGATACCTAAATTAGTCAAATTGTGGCAAAGTTGCTTGTTATCACAGGATTATCCCACTAGAAGTATACGATTTCAAAAGTTTACTTTTCTCAACCGGTGGATACAACGGCGTGAACAGCTTTCAGTGTCCATACAAAAAACCGAAATTCATTCATTCTAACGCATTTTTGGTTACTTAGAATAATGTTAGTTAACTCCCTTCCATCGCTATGCGCCTTTTCTACCTTACAATACTCACATTCCTTGCGTTTTCCAGTGCCATCGCTCAGCAAAAACCGGTGCGTTGCGGGACAAGTGACGATGCAATACCGCAGGATGTGCTCCGCAATATGGCAAGGTTACCTGCCATCATGCGACAGCAAAAAGCCAGGGTAGGCGCCGGGGAAATGAATATCTGCCGCATTCATATTGAAGTGGATTACAAGACTTTTGTCAAGTTCGAGCAGGACACTAATGTCATTTTTAGGAAAGTATTGGAAGACATTGAAAAGGTCTCGGAAGTGTACGAGAAGGAAATCAATACCAGAATGCTCGTGACGAATATCCGGATATTCAAAAATCCCGACACTGATCCGTTTGCAGCCAGCGAGAATATCTTTTCCCTGCTCGACATTCTGACCAACCTTCCTCCCGCAGCGCCGAACTTCGACAAGCGCGCCTATTTCTACACCAAACCGGTTACCGGCAATGCGTCGGGGGTAGCTTATATAGGAGGTGTTACGAGTGTTTCAATGCTGGGGATGCCGCAATTGATGATGCATGAATTCGGGCACAATTTCGCGTCGCCCCATACGCATAGCTGTTACTGGCCGGGAGGTCCTATCGACTTCTGTTCAAGTCCGGAGGGTGGTTGTTACGACAAGGCGATTGAAGTGCTTACCGACAGGTCCGGCACCCTGATGAGCTACTGCATTTGGGAACCCACGTTCCACCCCCTTTCCCAGGCGATCATGCGGAATCATGCAGATAATGCGTTTTCAAAAATCACTTCCGCTCCGGAAGCACCGAAATTGAGTGCAAATAAGGTGGTTTCGAGAGGCGATTTTCTGATCTGGCCAGTGATCACCAATGCGTTGTCGTACGAAGTCAGTTATGCCGACAATCCCGACTTCACCGGCAGTAAAACCGTTTCCGTTCCGTTCAACGGTTTTCATGTGAAAGACTTTGCCCAGGGCGCTACCATTTATCTTAAAATTAAATCCCTGAATACACTGGGAAGTTCTGCATGGTCGGAGCCTGTTCAAATGACAATAGGTGCGGGACAGCTTCCTCCTCCGGACGTTGCTGCACCGGAAGCATCCCCGATCGCCCAACAGGGCAGACCTTTTCTGTTACCCTATTCAGAAGTTTCCGGCGCTACGGGTTACGAAATCCAAACGGCCGGTATCAACGATGTTTCATTCGATTACCCATACTTTTCCGCTACTTCAAGCTCCTCGGCCTTTTATTATACGCCCGATTATCCGATGACTGTCAGATGGCGCGTCCGGGCATTCAACGATCAGGACAAAGGCAAGTGGTCCGATGCCGGCTTCTTCTCCGTCAATCCTACTCCCGGATATCAACTGTATGTCCCGGTTTCTGAAAACATGCCTACCTCTTTTCCTTTCTGCTACTTTCCGATGATTCCGTATTCAAAACTGAATATCACAATCGCCGATAATCAATCATTTACCCATCCGATTGTCAAGAAGGAGTATTCGAATTTTGGAACGGTAAGCGATGTTGTGTCAAATCTGCCCGCGAACAGTCAGCTATATTTCAGACTTGAAGAATGGAACCTGAGTAGTCCGAATTTCCCGCTTAAAAAAATCATAGACTATACGTTCCCTTTTAAAACCGGCAGCCAGTCTTTACCGGGCAATCTTACATTTTTATCAAGCCTCGACCCAGGTGTTTTCGATCAATCCTATCCGAGAATTGCCGCCACAGCCGAAAACTTATGGCTGACATCCCAAAGCAATGGTTATATCAGGTTAAACAATGAAGATCTTTCCTATAAAGTCTTCAACCGGAAAAACACCGACGGCCTGATCGGCTTTACATCTGCGGCCGTTACAATGCAGACAGATGACAGCCTCAAACTGCATATCATAGGCCAGGAAAGTAATTCCAACTTTCGCAGGGTTGAACTCGTCGACGACACGCCCGATAGCAATGCATCGGTAAACCGGTTCTATTCCTCCGATTATTTCCTGGATTTCAGTCCATCACACAAGATTTACTGGAATAGTAACACCATTTACAAGGAAGAAAATCGTACGCTTGTTCCATTCAAAACAGTAGATTATGGCTGGAATTTCCGCAAAGTTGTGATTACGGCCGGTAAGATGTGGATATTGGTTTACAGCAATACCGGCCTCGGAGAGATCATATTGGCGGATCCCTCATCCGGTGCTGAGACAGCGCGGATCAATTCCTTCACCCACCCCGAATTGTTGGCAAATATGGAACAATTTGTACTCGGAAAGGACGGAAAGCTGATGATCATGCAGTACGATCCGAGTTTCAATGGCTATCGGCTTGCATTTTGGGATAAGCAAAAATGGTCGATTCTAAGACCATGGGATGTCCCATTTTCAGGCGGTACCATCCAGGCCATCGCGAGCGATCGTGCCGGGAATTTCTATGTGCTGTCGGACGGGGAACAAACTCGCGTGTTTAAATACGATGGTTCTGTTTGGAAAAAAGTGGGGTCGGATATTCCCTTTCGCAATATTGCCACCAACATTGTTCCCGGCGAAAATGATCATATCTGGCTTACAGGCCAGTATGGCGTGGCACGGCTGACCGCGACACAGCTCGACCTGGTTGAGACCGATAAAGCAGAGTATTGTGTGAATGACAGCGTTACGGTGACAATGAATGTCGGAGGGAAAGTAAATGCCACCAAGCCATTTACCGTTGTGTTGAAAAAAGCGAACGGGGACACTGAATCGGTGCCTAACGTCTTTGCCAGCAGCAACAAAATAAGCTTCATTATTCCTGATGGAGTCACAGGGCCGGAGGTCGAAATACACGTAAAAAGCGCAGAGCCGGAGGTCAATTCGAGCAATGCATTGCGCGTGGTAATTCACGGTTTGCCGCTTTTTACGATGTCCGTGACCCAGTCGGTCCTGAGACCGTTGGTAGATACCGCCACGGTTAACATCCAATTGACCGGAGAAAAACCGTGGGCGTTCACAATCTGGAACGGCGACTCAGTTTCTACGGAATTATCCAATTATTCCCGGCCGTATGTTCTGCATAATTATCTTGGCGAAAACCTGACCATCAGCGGTTTGAGAGACAAGCATTGTTACAGCCGGAATGTGGGCAATAGTATTCAGATTCAGGCTAATCTGATTACAGGAGTCGCCGAACCATCGTGGCCTGGGGTGAAAGTTTATCCGAATCCAAGTGCGGGTAAGATCTTACTCGAATTTGAAAACCAAAATAACAAGCCATTCGAATACCACATTGCGGACTCGAAAGGTGTTATCGTGGATTCCATGCAAATTAGTGGGAAGCTTACCGAATGGGATATCAGTAGGCTGAGCGCGGGAACGTATATTTTGTGGACCGTTCAAAATGGCAGTAAACGGTCCTGGAAAATCATCAAAAATAAATGATCAAGCCTCGCCGCCGGGACCGCCAAAACTGATCGGGAAGTTGAATGTAGGCTCGCTATCCTGTGAATTTTGAATAGGGCCGTATTGGTCCTCGTATTTCTGGATGTTATCACGCAATGCGGCTACGAGGCGTTTGGCATGCTCCGGGGTTACGATAATCCGGGCTTTCACCTTCGCGCGCGGCACGCCGGGCATGAGGCGGATGAAGTCAAGAATGAATTCGCTGTTGGAATGGGCGATCATCGCCAGGTTGGAATAAACACCTTCTGCCATTTCTTCCGACAGTTCCACATTGATCTGTTGTTCGTTTTCCTTGTTTTCTTCTTTCATTGCTGGTTTTAAATAGCTGCGCTATCGAAATTAATGGGGAAATTACTAAAAATACCGCGCTTGGAAAAGCCCGGCTTGGAAAGCAAAGAGCCGGTCCTGCATTTGCAGGCCGGCTCTTTGCTTTCTCATATTCAGTCGGATTACGCCAACTCTTTTTTCTTGCGGGATTGTCTCTCGCGAGAATCTGACAGCGCATCGTATTCTTCTTTCGATCCTACGATCAGGTTTTCGTATTGACGCATACCTGTACCAGCAGGGATCAGGTGACCAACGATCACATTCTCCTTCAAACCTTTCAGTTCGTCGCGTTTTCCACGAACAGCCGCTTCGCTCAGTACTTTGGTTGTTTCCTGGAATGAAGCCGCGGAAACAAAGCTTTCAGTACCCAAAGAAGCTTGTGTGATACCCATCAAGGTAGGTCTCGCAACTGCTGCTTGCGCATCACGGGCAGTAACCAGTTTAAGGTCACGACGTTTCAGGCTTGAATTCTCATCGCGCAAACGACGAACCGAAACGATCATACCTGGCTTCAGTGTCTCGGAGCTACCAGAGTCTTCAACTACTTTCATATCCAGGATCTTGTCGTTCTCCTCGCGGAATACCACGCGGTCGACAGCCTGCATTTCGAGGAAGTTGGTGTCACCAGCGTCCAGGATATCCACTTTCTGCATCATCTGGCGTACGATACACTCGATGTGTTTATCGTTGATCTTCACACCTTGCAGACGGTATACTTCCTGAATCTCATTCACCAGGTACTCCTGAACCGCGGTTGGTCCTTTGATAGAAAGGATATCCGCAGGCGTGATAGCACCATCGGAAAGCGGGTCACCGGCTCTTACGAAGTCACCATCCTGAACGAGGATGTGTTTCGAAAGAGGTACCATGTAACGGCGTTGTGTTCCGTCTTTCGATTCGATATGGATTTCACGGTTACCGCGTTTTACGCCACCATAAGATACTACACCGTCGATTTCAGAAACCGTTGCTGGGTTCGATGGGTTACGTGCTTCGAACAATTCGGTCACACGTGGCAGACCTCCCGTGATATCGCGTGTTTTACCAACAACACGTGGGATTTTCGCCAGCGGCTGACCAGCCTTGATAGCTGCACCTGCCTTCACAACCAAACGTGCACCCACAGGAAGGTTATAACCTTTTTCAGTCTGATCTTTCAACAAGGTAGACTTACCTTTCACCACGATAGCCGGGTTTTTGGTTTTGTCACGCGTTTCAATGATCACCGACTCCTGGAAGCCTGTTTGTTCGTCAAATTCTTCACGGAATGTGATACCTTCCTCGATAGCGTCGAAGGAAACAGTTCCGGTGAATTCAGAAAGGATTACCGCGTGATAAGGGTCCCAGGTACAAAGTTCCTGTCCTTTAAACACGGTGTCGCCTTCTTTCACTTGCAAATGTGCACCGTAAGGTACGTTGTTCGAGATCAGGAGTTGTTTCGTTTCAGGGTGAACAACTTTCACTTCACCTGAACGGCCCATTACTACTGTTACTTCGTCGCCTTCTGAGTTAACAGATTGTACTAAACGAAGGTCTTCGAACTGGATCAAACCGTCGAATTTCGCTTTGATGTTGGCTTCAACAGAGATGTTGGAAGCCGTACCACCCACGTGGAATGTACGGAGTGTCAGCTGTGTACCTGGCTCACCGATTGACTGGGAAGCGATTACACCAACTGCCTCACCGATGTTCACCATCTGGGCAGACGCCAAGCTGCGTCCGTAGCATTTTGCACAAACACCATCGCGGGTTTCGCAAGTCAGTACCGAACGGATTTCAACAGTTTCAATAGCCGTCTCGTCAATGTAAGCAGCAATTTCTTCTGTGATTTCCTGTCCTGATGTAAGGATCAATTCGTTGGTCAACGGATCGAATACATCGTGTACACTTACACGACCAAGGATACGCTCTGACAATGGCTCTACGATATCCTCATTATCTTTCAATGCAGAGATCGCGATACCGCGGAGCGATCCGCAGTCTTCTTCCACTACTACCACGTCCTGTGCAACGTCGTGCAAACGACGGGTCAGGTAACCCGCATCCGCAGTTTTCAACGCTGTATCGGCCAAACCTTTACGCGCACCGTGGGTAGAGATAAAGTATTCCAAAACGTCCAAACCTTCCTTAAAGTTAGAAAGGATCGGGTTTTCGATGATTTCACCCGCACCACCAGCGATGTTTTTCTGAGGCTTGGCCATAAGACCCCTCATACCACCCAACTGACGGATCTGCTCGCGGGAACCGCGGGCTCCGGAGTGCATCATCATATAGATTGAGTTGAATCCGCCTTTGTCTGATTCCAGCTGCTTCATCAACGTTTCTGTAATGCGTGAGTTAACGCGCGTCCAGATATCGATCACCTGGTTGTAACGTTCGTTCTCGGTGATCAAACCCATCAGGTAGTTGTTCCAGACGTTTTCAACGTCGGCTTTCGCCTGCTCGATGAGTTTTTCTTTTTCACTTGGAACCATTACATCGTCCAATCCCATTGACAAACCACCTTTGAAGGCCATTTGGAAACCAAGCTCTTTGATTTCGTCAAGGAATTGTGCGGTACGGGCCACACCAGCCTGTTTGAATACCAAACCGATGATCTGCTGAAGTTTCTTTTTAGTCAACAGTTCGTTGATATAACCCACTTCCTCAGGAACGGCCTGGTTGAACAGGATACGTCCTGCTACGGTATCAACCAGTTTGGTTTCAAATGTATTGTCGTCGTTGCGTACGCGCAGACGGCATTTGATATTCGCATGTTTTGAAAGCTTGCCTTCATTGATCGCGATGATAACTTCATCAGGACCGTAGAAGATTTTGCCTTCTCCGATGATCGGGTATTGTTCTGTGCTTACACGTCCTTTGGTCACATAATACAGACCCAAAACCATGTCCTGAGATGGTACCGTGATTGGTGCACCGTTGGCAGGGTTCAGGATGTTGTGCGAAGAAAGCATGAGCATAGACGCTTCCAATACGGCTTCCTGACCCAGCGGTACGTGTACCGCCATCTGGTCACCGTCAAAGTCAGCGTTGAATGCCGTACAAACCAATGGGTGAAGCTGGATCGCTTTTCCTTCGATCAGTTTAGGCTGGAATGCCTGGATACCCAAACGGTGAAGTGTCGGAGCACGGTTAAGCAATACCGGGTGACCTTTCAGTACGTTTTCGAGAATATCCCAGATCACAGGATCCTTGCGGTCTACGATCTTCTTCGCTGATTTTACAGTTTTAACGATTCCGCGCTCGATCAGCTTACGGATAATGAACGGCTTGAAAAGTTCAGCCGCCATATCTTTTGGCAAACCGCATTCGTGCAGTTTCAATTCAGGACCTACCACGATAACCGAACGACCAGAGTAGTCGACACGCTTACCCAGCAAGTTTTGACGGAAACGGCCTTGCTTACCTTTCAGCATGTCTGAAAGTGATTTCAAAGCACGGTTACCTTCTGAACGTACCGCATTCACTTTACGGCTGTTATCGAAAAGCGAGTCAACCGCTTCCTGCAACATCCGTTTTTCGTTACGCAAGATCACCTCAGGTGCCTTGATCTCGATAAGGCGTTTCAGACGGTTGTTACGGATAATTACACGACGGTAAAGGTCGTTCAAATCCGAAGTCGCGAAACGGCCACCATCCAGGGGCACAAGCGGACGCAATTCTGGTGGAATAACCGGTACCATTTTGATCACCATCCATTCAGGGCGGTTTTCGATACGGGTATTCGCATCACGGAATGCTTCTACTACTTTCAGGCGCTTCAAAGCTTCCGCTTTACGTTGCTGTGAAGTGTCGGTAGCAGCCTGGTGACGGAGCTCGTAAGAAAGTTCGTCAAGCTTAATGCGGCTCAACAGCATTTCCAGTGCATCGGCACCCATTCTCGCGATGAATTTGTTGGGATCCGTGTCAGGAAGCAACTGATTCTCGCGTGGAAGTTTGTCGATGATGTCGAGGTATTCATCTTCGGTCAGGAAGTCGAGGTAGCTTACGCCGTCCTCTTCCTTGATACCTGGCTGAACAACCGCGTACCGTTCGTAATAAATGATCTGGTCGAGTTTCTTGGTAGAAAGTCCCAGCAGGTAACCGATTTTGTTCGGCAAGCTGCGGAAGTACCAGATATGTGCAACAGGAACCACCAGTTCAATGTGACCCATGCGCTCGCGGCGAACCTTTTTCTCGGTTACCTCTACACCGCAACGGTCGCAGATAATTCCTTTGTAACGAATGCGCTTGTATTTCCCGCAGTGGCATTCCCAGTCTTTTACAGGACCAAAAATGCGCTCGCAGAACAGACCGCCCATCTCCGGCTTGTAGGTCCGGTAGTTGATGGTCTCAGGCTGGGTTACTTCACCGAAGGAGCTTTCTAGGATAGACTCCGGTGACGCCAGACTGATCGTCATTCTGGAAAAGTCGCTATTTAATTTTTTATTCTTTTTGAAAGACATAATAAAGAGTCGTTTGTCTGTTAGTCGAAACTAATTTGTTTGCATTTCTATGGCGCGGTCACCCGCGCCAACGACTAGAAATTAGTCCAGTGTAATCTCCAATGCTAGTCCGCGAAGTTCGTGGACAAGTACGTTGAATGACTCTGGGATATTTGGTTTCGGAAGGTTTTCACCTTTCACGATCGCTTCATACGCTTTGGCACGGCCAACCACATCATCGGATTTCACAGTAAGGATCTCCTGAAGAATGTGCGATGCACCGAACGCTTCAAGCGCCCACACTTCCATCTCACCGAAACGCTGTCCACCGAACTGCGCTTTACCACCCAATGGTTGCTGGGTAATGAGCGAGTATGGCCCGATAGAACGCGCGTGCATTTTGTCGTCAACCAAGTGGCCCAGTTTCATCATGTACATCAGACCGACAGTTACCGGCTGGTCAAACTGCTCACCAGTAAGACCATTGTACAGATAAGTACGTCCCCAATCCGGCAGACCTGCTTCTTTCAACTCAGCAGCAACTTCCGCTTCAGTAGCACCGTCAAAGATCGGTGTTGCGTAGCGGCGGCCGAGTTTCAGACCAGCCCATGCAAGGATGGTTTCGTAAATCTGACCGATGTTCATACGTGAAGGTACCCCAAGTGGGTTCAACACGATGTTTACCGGTGTTCCGTCTTCAAGGAATGGCATATCTTCGTCACGAACGATACGGGCTACAACCCCTTTGTTACCGTGGCGACCCGCCATTTTATCCCCAACTTTCAGTTTACGTTTCTTGGCGATGTATACTTTCGCCAGTTTCACGATACCAGCAGGTAGTTCGTCGCCCACTTCCAATGCGAAACGATCGCGTTTGAAGCGGCCCATAACTTCGCTGCGCGCATTCAGGTAGTTTTTCAACACCAATGAAACCTGAAGGTTTACGTTGCTGTCCTCGGTCCATGAGTCGGTCAGAACGTCTCCGATGAGGTTAACCTCCTCAGGAACTGCATACTGGCTTTCGTCACGGTACGGGTTGTTGGCAGGGAACAGGTTCTCGGAGATATTTCTCACGTTGAACTTCATTCCTTTGCTGATCAGCTCGTCGCCGAATTTATGTTTTACACCCGAGCTTGTTTTGCCTTCCGTCAATGTTACCAGCTTATCGATCACGCGACCGCGCAATGCAGTCAGATCGCGGCTGTATTTTTTCATCAACAGACGAAGCTCGTCCTTATGTTTTGCACGCTCTTCTTTGGTTGGGCGGGAGAACAGTTTGGTATCGATTACCACACCTTTCATCGATGGTGGTGCCTTTTTCGAAGCATCCTTCACATCGCCAGCCTTATCACCGAAGATTGCACGAAGCAGTTTTTCCTCAGGGGTAGGATCAGATTCTCCTTTTGGAGTGATCTTACCAATCAGGATATCACCTTCTTTTACTTCTGTTCCTACCTGGACAATACCGTTTTCGTCGAGGTTCTTCACAGTTTCCTCGCTTACGTTCGGGATCTCGGCAGTCAATTCTTCTTCTCCGCGTTTGGTATCACGTACTTCGAGCTCAAATTCTTCGATGTGGATCGAAGTAAAGATATCTTCGCGTACTACTTTTTCAGAGATTACGATCGCATCCTCGAAGTTGTATCCCTGCCAAGGCATGAATGCAACCAGAAGGTTACGGCCCAATGCAAGCTCACCGCCTTCTGTACCATATCCCTGGCAAAGCGGCTCTCCCTTCTTCACTTTCTGGCCTTTAAGAACCATTGGTTGAAGGTTAAGGCAGGTATCCTGGTTGGTACGACGGAATTTCACGAGGTCGTAAGAAACGCTGTCGTCGATAAAGCTAACAAGGCGGTCATCGTCTGTACGGTCGTATTTAACGACGATCTTCTTCGCATCCACGAATTCGATTTCGCCGTCGCCTTCCGCTACTACCAATGCACGGGAGTCCATTGCCACGCGGCGTTCCAGACCAGTTCCTACGATAGGAGCCTGCGGACGCAACAGAGGCACCCCCTGGCGCTGCATGTTAGATCCCATCAAGGCACGGTTCGCATCATCGTGTTCAAGGAACGGAATCAACGAAGCCGCTACCGATACGATCTGGTTCGCAGCAACGTCCATATACGATGCTTGCGAAGGATCCACCATCGGGAAGTCACCTTCGAAACGCGTTTTGATTTTCTCAACAGTGAAGTTTCCTTCTTTATCAACAGACGCATTCGCCTGCGCGATGTATTTGGAATCTTCTTCTTCCGCTGTCATGTAGATCAGCTCGTTGGTCAGCTTACCTGCACTGTCGATCACACGGTAAGGTGTTTCGATGAAGCCCATACCGTTCACTTTTGCAAATACGCAAAGTGACGAGATCAGACCAATGTTCGGACCTTCCGGAGTTTCGATCGTACACAGACGACCATAGTGGGTGTAGTGAACGTCACGAACCTCGAAACCTGCTCTTTCACGGGAAAGACCACCTGGTCCAAGTGCCGACATACGACGCTTGTGGGTAATCTCAGCCAATGGGTTCGTTTGATCCATGAACTGAGAAAGCTGGTTGGTACCGAAGAACGAGTTGATTACAGATGACAATGTTCTTGCATTGATCAAATCAACAGGTTTGAAATCTTCGTTGTCCCGTACGTTCATACGCTCCTTAATGGTACGCGCCATACGTGCAAGACCTACGCCGAACTGTGCATAAAGCTGCTCGCCCACCGTACGTACACGACGGTTTGACAAGTGATCGATATCATCGACTACCGCTTTCGCATTGATCAGACCGATCAGGTATTTCACGATGGAAACAATATCACCGGTTGTCAGAACGCGAACGTCGAGGCTGGTATCCGATCCCAGTTTCTTGTTGATCCGGTAACGGCCTACATCACCCAGGTCATAACGTTTATCCGAGAAGAACAAGCTCTGGATCACGTCTCGTGCAGTTTGCTCATCAGGAGCTTCTGCATTACGCAGTTGACGGTAAATTTGCTCAACAGCTTCCTTGTCGGAGTTTGAGCTATCTTTTTGAAGCGTATTATAAATGATATTATAATCCGCTACGTTCATGTCTTCTTTGTGCATGATGATCGACTTCTGCCCTGATTCCAGGATTACATCGATATCATCCGCTGAAATGGAAGAGTCACGTTCCAGCAACACTTCGTTACGCTGGATAGAAACTACCTCGCCGGTATCCTCATCCACGAAGTCCTCAGTCCATGTACGGAGAACCCTTGCCGCCAACCGGCGTCCTACTGCCTTTTTCAGGTTAGCAGGTGTTGCGCTGATTTCCTCCGAAAGGCCGAACAGGTCGAGGATATCTTTATCAGATCCGAAACCGATCGCTCTCAAAAGGGTTGTTACAGGGAACTTCTTCTTACGGTCGATGTACGCGTACATCACGTTATTCACGTCCGTAGAGAATTCGATCCAGGAACCTTTGAATGGAATAATCCGCGCAGAATATAGTTTAGAACCGTTGGTGTGCTTGCTCATAGAGAAGAACACGCCCGGTGAACGGTGAAGCTGAGATACGATTACGCGCTCAGCACCATTGATTACGAACGAACCGCGTTCGGTCATGTAAGGAATGTTCCCGAGGAACACTTCCTGCTCAATGGTTTCAAATTCTTCATGATCGGCGTCGTTACAGATCAGCCGCAGTTTCGCCTTTAAAGGTACTGCGTAAGTCAGACCGCGATCAATGGATTCGTCGACAGAATACTTCGGTGGTTCAAGGAGGTAATCGATGAACTCGAGAACGAAATTCTCACGAGAGTCGGCGATGGGGAAGTTTTCAGCGAAAACTTTGTACAATCCTTCTCCGGAACGGTCTTCAACCGATGTATCCAGACTAAAGAAATCACGGAACGATTGTACCTGGATTCCCAAAAGATCAGGATAATCGATAATCTGATTAATCCGAGAGAAGTTCTTTCTTGGTGTTTTTGGATTAATTGTAGCCAAGGCTATGTGTGATTTGGGTTAGCAGAAAAACTAATTAGTTTTAACCTAATCTAATGCCTCGTAGAAGAGTAAAGTTGACGCCCCTGTTCTCCTTTCCTACGAGTAAAGAAGTGTTTCGGGCAGTCAGCTTGGGGAGATTATGGGGGGCGAACTCGTCACCACCTTAACCAGAACGATAAAAAAGTGCTTTTCGTTTGGTTTGTATACAAAACAGGAAAAGACCTGACGGTTGTCAGGCCTATTCCCGTAGAATTTATTTTCTAATGCTGTGGAGCAAATTACTTCACTTCAACTTCTGCACCAGCTTCTTCAAGTTGCTTTTTCAAAGCGTCAGCTTCGTCTTTCGCAACACCTTCTTTTACAGGTTTTGGAGCGCCGTCAACGAGTTCTTTCGCTTCTTTCAGGCCAAGACCAGTAAGGTCTTTAACCAATTTCACAACAGCAAGTTTACCTGCACCAGCTGATTTCAAAATCACATCGAAAGATGTTTTTTCTTCAACTGCAGGAGCATCGCTACCACCACCAGCAGGACCTGCCACTACTACTGCACCAGCTGCTGCTGGCTCAATGCCGTACTCGTCTTTAAGAATTGTAGCCAATTCGTTCACTTCTTTAACCGTAAGGTTAACAAGCTGTTCTGCGAAAGCTTTCAAATCTGCCATTTTTATTTTGATTTTTTTGATTATACAATAAGATGATTTAAAAAAGCTCCATTTAATATTAACCCGGAGAGCTAGACCTGGCTATTCAAATTAGTCCTCTTTTTCAGATAAAGTTTTGAGGATACCGGCCAGGTTCTGTCCGCCGCTTGTAAGAGCGCCGATAACATTTTTGGCAGGCGATTGCAACAATCCGATCACTTCGCCGATCAGTTCTTGTTTCGATTTCAGAGAAATCAGAACGTCCAGCTGGCTTTCTCCAACGAAAAGGGCAGTATCCACAGAAGCTCCTTTAAACTTCAGTTTGTCGCTACCTGATTTCTTTTTGAAATCCTTAATCAGTTGTGCAGGAACTTTACCTGACTCCGGGTGAAACATTACTCCGGAAAATCCTTTCAACACTTCGTCGAAAGAAGAATAGTCCGTATCTAGTGTTTCAAGCGCTTTTTTAATCAATGTATTCTTCACAACACGATACTCAACACCACGCTCGAAGCAAAGGCCTCTGAGGGTGTTCACCTCGCTCACGGTCATACCCGTCGCGTTGGTAATGTAGAAGTACGGCGTGCTGGCGAATTTCTGACTTAACTCGTCAATAATTACTGCTTTTTCTTCCCGTGTCATATTACAGTCCTGGAATCGTGTTTTTGTCAATAATAACACCCGGGCTCATCGTGCTTGACAAGTGAATGCTTTTTACGTAAGTACCTTTTGCCGATGAAGGCTTAAGGCGAACCAAGGTATTGATAACCTCCGTTGCATTCTGTGCAAGCTGATCAGTTCCGAAAGATACCTTTCCGATGCTCGTGTGAATGATACCGGTTTTGTCAACTTTGAAGTCGATTTTACCAGCCTTCACCTCTTTTACAGCTTTCGCTACATCCGGAGTTACAGTTCCTGACTTAGGGTTTGGCATCAAGCCGCGAGGACCTAATACTTTACCAAGTCTACCTACTTTTGCCATTACACTTGGCATTGTAATAATCACGTCGATGTCTGTCCAGCCTTGCTCGATTTTTGTAATGTATTCGTCAAGACCAACATAATCCGCTCCTGCCTCTTTCGCTTCTGCCTCCTTGTCGGGAGTACACAATACAAGTACACGAACTTCTTTGCCGGTTCCGTGTGGCAATGTTACCACGCCACGCACCATTTGGTCAGCTTTACGAGGATCTACGCCCAAACGAACGTCGATATCTACGGAAGCATCAAATTTGGTATAGGAAATCGTCTTCAGAACATCCGCAGCTTGCTCCAGGGTAAACGCCTGGGTTGCGTCGTATTTTGAAAGAGCTTCTTTTTGCTTTTTGGTCAATTTTCCCATGTTCTTTGTTTCTTTGGCGTATTTATTAATCTACGCTCAGTTGTTTTCTTCCCATGGGGCTTTGCCAGCCACGGTGATACCCATACTACGAGCCGTTCCCGCGATCATTTTCATAGCAGACTCTACGGTGAAGCAGTTCAGGTCGGGCATTTTTGTTTCAGCGATCGTTTTAACTTGATCCCATGAAACTGATCCTACCTTGATACGGTTTGGCTGAGCCGAACCTGTTTTCACTTTTGAGGCTTCCAGAAGAAGAATAGCGGCCGGGGGGGTTTTGATGACGAAGTCGAAAGACTTGTCTTTGTAGTATGTAATAACTACCGGCAATACCACACCCATTTTATCCTGGGTACGGCCATTGAACTGCTTGCAAAACTCCATGATATTCAAACCCTTCGATCCTAATGCAGGACCAATCGGAGGTGATGGGTTGGCTTGGCCACCTTTCACCTGCAGTTTGACGTATCCACCTATTTCTTTTGCCATTGTTTTGGAATTTGTCGGTTCATTGATTGACTAGCGGCTCACATGCAGTTGGAAGCCTACCTGCCCGCTATTCGCTCAACTATCCTTTTCTACTTGTGCGTAACTGAGTTCCACGGGTGTATTACGCCCGAATATTTTTACAACTACATTGAGTTTTTTCTTCTCATCGAACACTTCTTCCACCAGACCGATAAATCCGCTGAACGGACCATCTACAACCTTCACGGTTTCGCCTTTAATGAAAGACATGCTTGGCGCTTCTTCATGCTGCTCTGCCTCATCTACCTTACCGAGGATACGGTTAATTTCGGATTGACGAAGCGGAACGGGCACTTTGGAATTCCCTTCGGCATTGCCCAGGAAACCAATTACGCCGGGGATACTTGTAATAATGTGCAGAACCTCCCCTTTTGACAGATCGGCCGAAATGATAATATAGCCGGGAAAGAAATTCTTTTCCCTCACACGCTTCTTGCCGTTGCGCATTTCATAGATCTTCTCCGAAGGGATCAGGATCTGCGGAACGAATTCGTTCAGCTTCTGGCGTGTTATTTCATTTTCAATGTAGGACTTGATCTTTTTCTCTTGTCCGGACACCGCCCTTAATACAAACCAATTTAGACTACTCATACCTTTCGGGGGGTTATCTTTAATAAAATAGCCTTAGAAAGACTGATAAAACAGTTTCAGTGCGTTTTCGAAAACGAAATCCATCACACCTACCACAAAGGCAAAAATGAGCGAACCCACAAGCACCAGCGTGGTATTGGCTTGCAGCTCGTTGAAAGGCGGCCATGTTACATGCTGGGTTATCTCCTCCCAGGACGCTTTCAAAAAAGAAGTAAATTTTTCCATTTCACCTTTTCGATTTATGCACGGGTGGAGAGATTCGAACTCCCATCAACGGTTTTGGAGACCGCTATTCTACCCTTGAACTACACCCGTTTATCGTACAACCTACTGATTGGGGCTGCAAAGATACGATTTTTTTATAAAAAACAAGTGCATCCCAGAAGAAATGCACTTGTTTTATTATTGCTATCTTGATTAGTCAAGAATTTCAGTTACCTGACCAGCACCTACGGTACGTCCACCTTCGCGAATCGCGAAACGAAGACCTTTTTCCATAGCGATTTTGTTGATCAGTTTCACTTCGATTGTGATGTTATCACCTGGCATAACCATTTCAACACCAGCAGGAAGTGTGATTTCACCTGTCACGTCAGTGGTACGGAAGTAGAACTGAGGACGGTATTTGTTAAAGAATGGAGTGTGACGTCCACCTTCTTCTTTCGACAGTACGTAAACTTCACCTTTGAAGTGCAAGTGAGGCTTAACGGAACCTGGCTTACAGATAACCATACCACGACGGATATCTTCTTTGTCGATACCACGAAGCAGCAAACCTACGTTGTCACCAGCTTCACCGCGGTCAAGGATCTTACGGAACATCTCAACACCAGTTACAACTGATTTAAGACCTTCTGCACCCATACCAAGGATATCAACAGCTTCACCTGAGTTGATAATACCACGCTCGATACGACCAGTTGCAACAGTACCACGACCAGTGATCGAGAATACGTCTTCAACAGGCATCAAGAATGGAAGATCTGTCATACGTGGAGGAATTGGAATCCAGCTATCAACGGCATCCATCAATTCTTCGATAGTTTTCACCCATTTCGGATCGCCATTAAGGCCACCCAAAGCAGATCCTTGTACAACAGGAATGTTGTCGCCATCGAATTCGTAGAAGCTAAGAAGCTCGCGGATTTCCATCTCAACGAGTTCAAGAAGTTCCGGATCATCAACCATGTCCACTTTGTTCATGAACACAACAAGCTGAGGAACACCTACCTGACGAGCAAGAAGGATGTGCTCACGAGTTTGTGGCATAGGACCGTCAGTAGCAGCAACCACGATGATTGCGCCGTCCATCTGAGCAGCACCAGTTACCATGTTCTTCACGTAGTCAGCGTGACCTGGGCAGTCAACGTGCGCATAGTGACGGTTGGCTGTCTGGTATTCTACGTGTGAAGTATTGATTGTGATACCGCGCTCTTTCTCCTCAGGAGCATTGTCGATTGATGAGAAGTCGCGTTTCTGTGCAAAACCTTTATCAGCCAACACAGTTGTAATCGCCGCTGTAAGGGTAGTTTTACCGTGGTCAACGTGCCCGATAGTACCAATATTTACGTGGGGTTTCGAGCGGTCAAACGTCTCTTTTGCCATGACTTAAGTACGCTTAAAATTTAAGTTATTACGAATTTATTATACACTACTAATTGATCCTGCTGGCATCCTGCAATCAAACACCGCAATCGTTACCAAATCAGGATCAAAACCAATGCAGGGAAACTTCCTGCTTTCTGAGCCAGTTAAAATACCGAACTCAAAATACCGTGAGCTTTTGAGGGGATTTGAACGGCACCGGCCGCCCGGCCCTGACCTCTTCCTTACCAAGGAAGTGCTCAAAAAATTCCTGAGCTTTTGAGGGGATTTGAACCCCTGACCTCTTCCTTACCAAGGAAGTGCTCTACCCCTGAGCTACAAAAGCATTGCTATTAAAAGCACTGTCGTTAGAACCAAAAAGCGATTAGCGAAAAAGTATCTATTGAATGTTTTCGCTAATCGCTTCGATGATGCTTTTAATGGAGCGGAAGACGAGGTTCGAACTCGCGACCTATAGCTTGGAAGGCTATCGCTCTACCAGCTGAGCTACTTCCGCATTTGTCTTCGTCCTAGGCTCCAAAACTGGTATGATTTGAAGCATTTTTTCAGACTCAAACTGTGGGGGCGGATGGATTCGAACCACCGTAGGCATACACCAGCAGATTTACAGTCTGCCCCATTTGGCCACTCTGGTACACCCCCAGACAACATTTCAACACAAGCGTGAAAACCGTTTGTTTCACAATTTGGAGTCGCAAAATTATACCCATTTTTTAGATTCTCAAATTGTTTTGAAAAAAAAATAAAAAAAAATACGGCTCGGAATCAAAAATGGCGATTCCGAGCCGTATAGGCACTTTTTAGACTTAAAACAATCTCACCCCGAAACTCAGCATCCGGACCGAAGGACCCCGGTTAGCCTCGTATAGATTGTTTAAATCGTAGTTCACAAACAAGTCAGGAAAGTTACGGATACCTATTTCAGCCGCCAAACCGTAGCGCAGATCTTCAATGTAGAAATTTCGTCGGTCGTGATCTACATCCTTTGTTCCCACTACCCGCACCTTTGTGTAACTGCCAATGCGGTACCCTCCGTAAACACCCGCGCTGATATAGGATATGAATGATCTCGAAAAGCTCAATGTCGGCATAATCGACAGGTTTACATAAGGCACCACAAGTTTCGATTTCCTCACTTCCACAGGTTGCCCCTGGTCGTTCACAATCTCTTTAAACTCGACCCTGTCGTCTGTCTTCGCGATTGTGTTGTTTCCGTCGTACATCATATTGTACCACGAAAAATCGATCCCGAAATCCAGATGCAGCCTGGCATCTTTCCCTTTGACCACGTTTGCACTGGCCACATATCCCAGGCTCACAAAACGAGATCCGAATGGTTTAAGATCATAGTCGCTTTTGTTAAACCCCGGAGTGGTTTCGTTGGTACCGTATGTATTAAGGCCTAATGCGATATTAAATCCCTTCCGCGGGCTCGAACCGCCCCACGACCTCCTGTGAAACCGTTTCCCAATACGCCTGTAAGTCGAGTCCGAACCTACTACTTCATCGCCTTCCTTCACTTCCACGCCCGAGCCGTCGATGGAAACCTTCATATCACCATCTTTAATGTGAATTCCACGAACGCCAATTCTGACATAATCCTTGTCCACCGCCTGGTCCGGGTTTTTGAGGTATTTGTTCCCGTTGAATTCCTCCCGCAGAAACGTCGTATCTCCCTGCGTACTATCCAATCTTACTTTCAGATCCCTTAAAAGTGCATTGAGGTCGTATTTCATGATCTTTTCCAGCTCCGTACGGTTCTCTCCATAAATGATCAGCCGTGTTTTATCCCCGAATGTCACGATAATCGAGTCCTTTTCAGAAAACTCATCGTTGGATTTCAACGAACCGGCGCGCGCGCCAATGGCAAACAATACCAGCAATGCCATTGCATATATTTTACTTTTCATGGCTTAACAGATTACAGTTTTGTCTTGTCTTTAGGGTGGTCTCTTTCATTACTTCTTTCATCCTTCCCACGCAGGCGATCGTCCACACGTGCTACAAGATTCTTTGGATTAAAACCGACTTCATTCCAATCGACTTTCTCGCCGGCCCTCGCATTTTTGAGCTGACGGAAAACCCGGGAGAACCGGGAGCCGCGTGGTTTGTCATCCGCTTCATCTGTACCGGTCTCCACGGCGACGACAATCATCCTTGTCGGTTCCGTTACCGGCTTGTTTACCTGACTAACAGCTGGCTCATCAGGCAAAATCTTGGCTCCCTGGATATCAGGGGTATTTACAGGTTCTGGCTGGATTGTTTCCACCAGAACCGATGGCTTTTCTGTGATTGCTACAACGGGCGCATCGTAACCTGGCCGGATAATTTCTGCCTGCCTTATTTCCGATTGTGCTAGTTGATTCTTGCCAGTTTCAGGTATTTCGGAAGTCTGTTTTGACCCTGCCACGGCATGTTCATCGCTTTTTCCCTCCATGGCCGCCAAATGCTCTATCGGCTGTTTTGTATTGTCAACAGGCAAAACTGCCGGCTCGGACGGCGCAGGTTTTGCAACTGCTACTGTCGGATTCGATCGAATACCTCCCGGCGACGCAACCTGCTGATTTTGCCAAACCAGGTATCCTCCCATCACCGCTGCCGCCACTCCCGCCGCAGCATACCAGCCCCACACAGCCGAACGATGTTTTGCCGGTTGCTTTTCCTGAATTTTTAGCCACGCATTTTCCGAAGGTGTCCTTTCCAATCCTTCGAGTCTGCGTTTGAAAAGATCATCAACAGGATGCTTTTTCATAGTCTACTTTTTTTTTATAATCATTCTCCCATTCCGCGACCATCTTTTGCAGCAGGGCACGGGCACGGTGCAATTGTGATTTCGATGTACTTTCGGTAACACCCAGCATCTGGGCTATTTCAATATGTGCGTACCCTTCAATGGCGTACAGGTTAAAGACCGTCCGGTAACCCACAGGCAGCGATTCGATCAATGCCAACAGTTCTTGTGTTTCCAGGTTCTGATCCGCGTGGATGTAGTCCGGGATATTATTGGCTTCGTCGGAAAGATTGTCCTCCAAAATCCGCTTTTGCTTCCGCAAATACCCCAGCGACTCATTCACCATGATCCTCCTGATCCACCCCTCAAAATTTCCTTCCCCGCTGAATTGATTTATTTTTTCAAAAACCTTTAAAAAACCTTCCACCATTACATCCTCAGCCGCCATTTCGTCGCACACATAGCGGAAGCACAAAGCCAGCATTCGATGGCTGTACTTGTCATAAAGCTGTCGCTGCGCCTTCGGATCTTCTTTCCTGAGGGCTTTAACGAGCTGTGCTTCCTGGCTAAATAGTGCTAAAATTCGACCCATTCTAATTGGTGGTTTCAACAGCAAGATGCGCATTCCTGCGCATGAGGTTGCATGTGCCCGAAAAGTTTTTGATATTTTTTTAGCTTTGATGCGAATATCATTTATTAAACACCAAAAGGACTTTTCCACAATGCTCGACTCCTCTGCGCCCATCGGAATTTTTGATAGTGGAATCGGCGGTATGACCGTCGCCAGTGCCGTAACCAGGTTACTTCCGCAGGAAAACACCATTTATTTCGGCGACACGGCGCATTTGCCTTACGGCGATAAGTCTACCGCTGCCATACAGGCCTATTCGATCAAAATCTGCAACATGCTTTTACAGCAAAACTGCAAGCTGATCCTGATCGCCTGCAACTCCGCCTCCGCGGCAGCCTACGAGCTCGTGCGCGAGTATGTGGGAAGCAAAGCAAAGGTGTTGAATGTGATCGACCCGGTGGTGGACTATGTGAAGGAGCATTATGAGGGAAAAACCATCGGCCTCATCGGTACCAAGCAGACGGTTCTCTCCAATGTATACAAAAAGAAGGTTGATGCACTGGATCGTAATATTCACCTGAAATCGCTCGCTACCCCGTTACTCGCTCCGATGATCGAAGAGGGATTCTTCGACAACAATATCAGTGAAAGCGTGATCGCCAATTACCTATCGGATCCCACTTTAAATGGAATCGAAGCATTGATACTCGGCTGCACGCATTATCCTTTGATCAAAACCCAGATCCGCAAATTCTACGGCGAAACTGTGGAAACGCTTGACACTTCCGATATTGTAGCCCGCTCGCTGAAAGCCTGGCTCGAACAACACTATCTGATCAATGAAAAGGGCGAAGGCAAGCGACAATTCTATGTTTCGGACTATACATTGTCGTTCGAGCAATCCACCAACATCTTCTTTGGCCGGCAAATCCAGCTGGAACATTATCCGCTGTGGGAATAAAGTACTAATAAAGCAGCTTCACAGGCCCCAGCAGGCCCGACGGCATAGGCTGCCAGCGGGCAGCGTCGAACTTTTTATAGGTAATGTCTACGATATTAATGTCGTAAAATTTCTTCCAATCGGGCTGCTGCTGGTCGCGCAGGCGCATGTAGTTGGCTGAAAGGTTAGTGACTTCTATTTCAAGAACGTTGCCTTTTGCTTTGAGCGCATGCCCGGCATAGAGCTGGAAAGGGATACGCCAGGCTGTGCCCAGGTCTTTCCCATTCAATTTTACGCTTGCAATTTCACGCACATCACCCAAATCTAAAACTGCATTTTCCCCTTTAAGCACCGCGGCCGGAACATCGAATTTGATACTGTACTTTGCTTTGCCTGAAAAATAAGTGGCTGAGTCGGAAAGCTCCGTCCACGATTTCAGTTGGCTTAATTTCGCAGGTGCAGGCAAATACGGCCTTCCGTCTGTGAAAGTAAGCTGCCAATTACCTTTGATATCCAACTGCTGGTCCCGGCTTTTTACAAAAGGTATATCTGATCCGTCGCCCGACGTCTGTAAAAAGCAAGATTCGCCCGGTTCCAGCCGTAAAAATACTTCATACTTCCCGTCCGCTTCACGAACATGCATAAGCGACTGCCCACGAAGCGGCGTGTCACGGCGCACTAGCTCTCCGTTGCCTATTTTCACCCACCCTTCTTTAAATGCATTGCCGAGATTGGCGACAAAATACAAGGCCATTCCGCGCGAATCCCGTTTGCGGATAAATGTTAACCCTTTCCGCGAAAGCTCTTCCCTAATCACGCCATTCGCCGCCAGGTCGCCATGCAGGTCGCCGGAAATCCGCACATTTTTAAGTTTTGAAAGTTGTGTTAAATTTTCTGAGAATACCTTCTGCCGCTGCGCATGATCTGCGTTGCCCGTAACGGTAGCCGGTAGCTTCCCTTCAAAAATGATTTTTGCGCCCCCACCAGCCAATCGTTGGAGCTCTGCCATTGTTTCCTCGGGAAAGTATGTCGCCGACGGGATCAGCAAAGTTCTATAAGTAGCATTCCCTGAATTCAAAACGCCATTCGCATCAACGGTGAACTTCTTCAACTGCAAATCCGACACAAAATCGAACGCATAACCTTCCTTCCAGAGCCTTTCCGAAAGCTTCCCGAACGGCAAATCCAGCAGCCAGCGCTCAACATGATGCACTTCCAGCAAATGCACTCCACCGCCCGATTTCGCCTTGGTAGCCCACAAATCATGGATCGGAAAATATACCAGCACGTCATTATCCGGTTTGCTATCCTGTAATAGTTTTTGGCACCATTCTACATACTGATTCAGCAACGGGAAATGTTCTGAAAAATGGGATGACTTGCCAAAATTGGTGGAAGCATAAAACAGCCAGCCAGGAAAGTCTTCCTTTTCCGGCGAGTAGGTGGTGCCGTGATAAAAAATGTGGTTGATACCCGCCGTAAATAGCTCATCGATCTGCGGCTTGATTTGAGATAATGAAACCTTGAAATGATTCGCAAGCCAGGTACCGGTCTCGGAGCTCACCAGTTTCTTGCCCGACAAATTTGCCGCCGAAGAAGCAAACTTCATTGCCAACGGGTTCGGCGTTCCGAATTGATCGATCGAATAATCAGGATCGACGCGCAGGCCGGGAATGTTGAAGCGGCTGGTACCAAATGATTCCGTTTCCGGAATATCGGCCGCTTCGTAGAGATCGAGCAGGTTACCCGGCGAGCCATGCGCCTGGTAGCGGGTCACAAACCCGTGTGCACGGCTCCAATCAGTCCAGGGCTTCGCGTACCGTTCCAGCAGCAGTTCGGCCAGTGTTTGATGGTAATCTATTTTAACTAATGTAGCCTCCGGGTTTCCCGTCGAGTCGTTGAGCAATGCCAGTTTGCTTAACAAATCATATTTCCTGCGCGATTGAAATTGGTTTGCAAAATCGTCAGTCCAGTTAGCACCGTAGGCTTCATAAGAGTCATTGTACATCGATCGCGGCTTGTCCGACGATTTAGCAAATGCGGAATCAAACCGGGAAAGGTATTGCTTCATCCCGTTTGCATTGAATGGATCGAGCACAAAACCTTCCCCGCCCGGCGCAGCGCGTTTCACCTTTTGTCCGGTTGGCTTCACCGCGGGCTTTCCATCCACAATGGTCATACCTTGTGCCGCCATAGCCTGTGTTACATTCGGGCCACCGAAGGGCCAGCCGGTGCCGGTGGTCATGTCCACACCCAATCCCAGACGCTTGCCCTCGCGGACGGTGTGCTGCATTACTTCCAGCCACTGCACTCCCAGAAAAGGAATAGCTGCTTTTTCATACCCTTTCACCCCGTAAATAGGGATGATGTGCACCCCGCCAAGCCCCGATTTGCTGAAATATTCGAGCTGAGCCGTAATATCCGTTTTGGTGACCGCGCTGCCCATCCACCACCAATAAGTCCAGGGTTTGGCAGTCGATAAGTTTTGCGCATTGCCATTACCAAATTGAGCGAGTATCAGGAGGAGAACGAGGAAAATCCGGCGCATGATGGGATAGTGTTTTTCTTTAAAGACGCTCATTGCATTATCTACGCCACTACACGGGAATAATTTGTTAAAAACAAAAAAGGCGGGACCAATGTGGTCCCGCCCTGGAATATCTTCGTCAAGAGGTCAGTTGTCGTAAGCCGACCGTACCCGCGCCGCAACAAATTGCCGCTCGGCCTGCGCTTTCTTGGAATTGCGGTACCAAAGGTAACCGATCACCGCTACGAGAATGTAGGGGATCACAAAGAGAAACATAATGCCGGTATTCAAACCCACACCCACATTATTGCGCCCATTACCCATGGAGCTTTCAACCGATCCCCGGCACATCGCGCATTGCGCAAATGCACCCGCACTGTTCATCACGAACAACACAATCAATCCGAATATCGTCAAGAACTTTTTCATACGTAATATGGACTAATCATCAGGTAAACGATCACACCGGTAACACTTACATACAGCCAGATCGGCATCGCCCATTTCACAGCCTTCCGGTGTTCGGTGATCTGGTTGGTATAACCAAAATACACCGCTCTCAATACAAACCAAACGACCACGATCGACAACACGATATGGGAGATCAGCAAAAAGTAATAAACTGGCCGGATAAAACCTGTTCCGCCAAATGGTGTTGCCTCGTTGGAAATGTGATAAAGCACGTAGCACACCAGGAACACAGCTCCTAGCAAGAATGCCCCCGTCATAGTCTGCCGGTGAGCGGAAATATTTTTCTGCTTGACAAAATAGAAGCCCATGATCAGCAACATGGACGTAAGGGTATTGATCACCCCGATAATATGCGGCAATACTTTCGTCCACGTGCCGAGGTCAATCTTCTGCCGGATTCCCAGCAACAATGCAACCACCACCGGAATGACGATGGCCAGGATATTGATTATGCGTTCGTACTTTGGTTTTCTTTCGATTGTTAATGTAGCCATACCCGCTTATTTCTCATTCTTCTTTTCATAATCGAGGATCTTGATCTCGGCCATAAGCCGGTCGGTTTCCTCTCCATCTCCGGCTTTATAAAAGCCTCTGACATGCTTATCGCGGTCGATCAGTACTATTTGCCCGGCTCGACCATTTAAAGCATCACTTCCTTTGGCAGCATCTGTCAGTTCCTTCGTAAAACAGCTTGCTATCGTGGCGCTATCCGCTTTCACCGATTGCCATTCTCCACGTCTTACCGTATCTGTAGCGACCAATAATACCTGCAATTCGGGAATCGCAGTTTTCAATGCCGCTATCCGTTCCAACTCGTCCGTCGCCCTTTCGCAAGGCTCTCCACATTCCGATGGCATTCTGCTCACCACCGTCAATCGTCCTTCCAGATTTACGCCTCCGAATATGCCACAACCCGCAGAAACCTTGTGAAACAGCGTGTCGCCGCTTTGCACGATCACCGAACCGTTTCCGTCTTTCTCCGCCACAAAGTACGGCAGGTCGTAATGGTTCGTTCCGAACAGTTTCAGTAAAGCAAAAATCAAAGCCGGTATTACTAATGTGACGATCAGTAATCCGGCTTTGGGAAATTTTCTCATTCTAATTTATTATCCGAAAATCGCCTCGAAAATCGCATTTCCTTCGAGCATGAGCGCCAGGATCAACCAGGCAACAAATATTATCGGAACGAGTATCGACCAGATCAGCGTTTTTGTTTCATGTTTTAAGTGCATGAATTCCCCTACGATATAGAATGCCTTCACGATCGTCATGATGATGAAGATAGAAATCTTCAAAATTCCGTGGGGAACTGTAAATGCGATCAAGAACTCGAGTGAGGTGATGATCAAAAGAATCCAAAAGGTCTTCCAGATCGCTTTACGTTGCTCAGCTCCTGCTTCGGGATCCTGGTTATGTACGTGGTGATGATGTACTTCCGCCATTTTACTTCAATTTTAAATATTGTCCTATAAATTAAACCAGGTAGAAGAATGTAAACACAAACACCCAAACCAGATCTACAAAGTGCCAGTAGAGACCTACTTTCTCAACCATTTCGTAGCTTCCTCTTTTGTCGTAGAACCCTGTGGCAGCACGGAAGAAGATCAGAATGTTCAGGATCACACCTGAGAACACGTGCGTTCCGTGGAAACCGGTGATGAAGAAGAAGAAATCGGCGAATGCAGGAGGACCGTATTGGTTCTCCGTCAGGTTAGCTCCAAAGATCGTCTTCTCGATCCAGGTGCCGTTTTCAATCACTTTCATTACCGAACCAGCTTCGGTTCCGTGGATAAAGTGGCTCCATTCCCAAGCCTGGCAACCAAGGAAGGTAAAACCGCCGAGGATTGTCCAAAGCATATATTTCTCAACATTCGCGCGGTCCATGCGGTGACCAGCTTCCACTGCAAGTACCATCGTTACGGAGCTCGCGATGAGGATGAATGTCATGATACCAACAAACACCAACGGCAGGGAAATGCCGTGCAGGAATGGTACGGCTTCGTAAACCCTTTCAGGTACCGGCCAATACATGTTGGAGAAGGTAAAATCTTCGTGCTTTCCGGTGAATGCAGGGAAACTAAACCGGGCTGTACCATATGCCACCAGCAGGGCAGAGAAAGTAAAGGTATCCGAGATGAGGAAGAACCACATCATCAGTTTACCGTAACTCGCTTTCATAGGCTCAATACCCCCCAACCACATTTTGGGTTCTACCGCGCCGGGTGTTGTTACATGTGAAGCCATTGATAAAAAAATTATTAATTAAAGGTCAATAAAAAAACAAAAAGGTATAACCAGAGTATATCCAAAAAGTGCCAGTACGTAGCACTGATCTGTATTCTTCTCAGATTTTTGGAATGCACGTTCAGCTTAAATGCCGAGAATAACGCAAATACCAAAACAATCAGCCCGGTAATGATGTGGAAACCGTGAAGTCCTGTAAACACGTAAAAGAACGAGCCAGACGGGTTTCCTACAAAATAAACATTCATCGCCACCAGCTCTTTCCAGCCCTGAAACTGCATATAAAGGAAGATCAGGCCGAGTACAAAAGTAATAGAAATTGCTATTTTCAATTGTTGGAACTGATCTTTTTTTGCCGAGAAATAGGCCCATTGCATCGCTACACTGCTCATTATGAGCACCACGGTGCTGTACCAGAATATCTGCGGCATTTCGAACTCCAGCCAATTACCTTCCGCGCGGCGCACGAGGTAGGCGCTGCTCTGAGAGGCGAAAAGCATGATGATCGTCACGAGGAACAGCCAGAGAATAAACTTCTTCGGGTCCATCGCCAGCGTTTCCTGCGGCTCTCTTTCCAATTTATATTGCCGAACGTTTTCCATTTTCTCTCGATTCAATATCACAATTTATCCAACAAAAAAGCAATCTGCACGATCGGCAGGTAAATGAACGATCCGAACATCAGCTGCTTCGCGGTCTTGTCTGTGCATTTGCGCATGAGATGGAACGTCTGCGCGAGGAACAAAACCCCAAAAATCGTCGCAATGAATGCGGAGTTGATGCCCGTCATTCCCAGCTCGTACGGCAACCAGCCAATCGGAAGCAGGAACAAGGTATAGATCATGATCTGCAATGTCGTATCAGAGTCTTTCAAACCGTTGGCGGGCAACAATTTGAAACCTGCTCTTTTGTAATCTTCGTCCAGCACCCATGCAATCGCCCAGAAATGCGGGAATTGCCAGAAAAACTGGATCGCAAACAGGATACCAGGTTCCAGACCGAAATGGTTTGTAGCTGCTACCCAACCGATCATCGGAGGAAATGCGCCGGGGAATGCACCCACGAACACCGCGATCGGACCGACGCGCTTCAACGGCGTATAAACAAAGCCGTAAAGCACAAGCGACAGCAGGGAAATAAGCCCCGTTGTCAGGTTAAATACCATCACAAATATCACCAGCGAAGCTACTCCGAGGATAACCGCCCAGACAGCAGCCTGCTCCACGGTAATCCTTCCGCTTGGCAACGGCCTTGACGCCGTTCTTTTCATCATTTTATCCAGATCTTTTTCCAAAATCTGGTTGATAATGTTCGCTGCACCGGTAATACCGATCGATGCGAGCACAAAAAGTACCATATCGCCGGCTTTCACATCCCGCGAACCCAGGCAATATCCCATTGCCCCGGAGAAGGCAATCAACGACGCCAGCCGGAATTTCAATAATTCAAATAAAACCCCTAATCTCTCTCTGATCTTCCCAACCCCGCTTACACTTTCCTCTACTGAAATCATTATTACAGAAATTGAAAATTCTAAAACTGGCTACCAGCCGTCGCGGCCACGCCTTCATATTTTAAATACTTCTTACCATTCACAACCAGCCAGACGATAAACTGCAAGCCGATCAAAAGTATCGCGAATGTCAGGTGAACGGGCTGCGCAAATGCGGGAACCCGGAAATACGCCATGATCACACCTGTTGCGATCTCCGCTATCAATATCCAGAAGCAAGCCCTTGCGATTTTACCCGCTGCTGTGCCCTGGTTACCTGATTTCAAAACTTTGTTGATCCAGATTGCATTCACAATAAAGACCAGAATTGAAAACGACCGGTGTATGTAAAAATTAGCTCCTAATTCATCGATCCACTGTGACCTTGCATCGTAACCGAGCTGCATTATCACTACATCCATTGCCTCACGTACTTGCGTTCCGAGCAGGATCTGGAACAAAGACAGCGCCATGACCACGATCCCGATTCCACTGAGCACTTTCTCGCTGCCTTCACGCAATGTGAGCACTTTCCCAACATAACCAGCCCATGTAAACACATAGAGCACGATGAAAATGATCACTATGGCGAGCAGCATGTGTACTGTGACGATCAGCGGGTGCAACTCGAAAGAAACTACTTTCGCACCGAGCCAACCCTGGAAGCCCGTCAACAAAAAAGCCGCGAGGCTCCAAAAGAATATTTGCTTGTTTCCCGATTTCAGAAAAGGAATGGAGGCCAGCAGCATCAGAAAAATAATGATGCCCGTAAGCGCTCCTACAAGCCTGTTTACGTACTCGGTCCAGGTTTTCGTCGCATTAAACTCGACTTCTCCTTTCAGCTTGGCACCGTAAATCTCCTTGTAATTGGCAGGAAGTTGTGATGCTTCGGTAGGAGGAACCCATCTGCCGAAGCATTTAGGCCAGTCGGGGCAGCCCATTCCTGAGCCTGTGCTTCTCACGACGCCGCCTGCTATTACTACCAGGTACAGCGAAATGAGCGTATTTAAAGCGAATCGCCGGAACCGGCGATTCGCTTTAAGATCAATGATGTGTTTTGAACTGGTCATTGAAGTTCTGTGACTCAATCACCTTTTCTGTCGCGATCAACTCATTCTCATGAGGGAAGTTCGATTCAGGTGTTTGAGAATACGGGATGTTCTGAGGGATGAAGTCCTCTTTGGCACCCGGTTTGCTGTAATCATATGACCAACGATATACCGCAGGAATTTCGCCTTCCCAGTTTCCGTGACCCGGAATAATAGGAGCAGTCCATTCGAGCGTGTTTGAACGCCATGGGTTTTGCGGAGCTTTTCTTCCCTTGAAAATGCTGTAAAAGAAGTTCCAGAGGAAAATGAACTGTGCAAGGAACGTGAATATCGCCGCAACGGAGATAAACATGTTCATATCCATGAACTTATGCGTAAAGTCGTAGCTGGTGAACTGGTAGTAACGGCGAGGGAAGCCCGCGATACCTACGTAGTGCATTGGGATAAACACCAGGTAAATTCCGATGAATGTCATCCAGAAGTGAATCTGACCCAATGTGGTGTTCATCATGCGGCCGAACATTTTAGGGAACCAGTGGTAAACCCCTGCGAACAGACCGAATGCCGATGCAGCCCCCATTACCAGGTGGAAGTGGGCAACTACGAAGTAGGTATCGTGCAATTGAATATCCAATGCGCTGTTACCCAGGATAATACCGGTAAGACCACCTGATACGAACAGAGAAACCAGACCGATCGAGAACAACATACCGGGGGTGAACACGATGTTACCTTTCCAGAGTGTTGTGATGTAGTTAAAACCTTTCACCGCAGAAGGTACCGCGATAATCAGCGTCAGGAACATGAAGACCGATCCCAGGAATGGGTTCATACCTGTTACGAACATGTGGTGTGCCCATACGATAAATGCAAGGAATGCAATACCCAGCATGGATGCGATCATCGCACGGTAACCGAAGATCGGCTTGCGTGAGTTTGTTGCGATTACTTCGGATGTAATACCCAAAGCTGGCAAGAGTACGATATATACCTCAGGGTGACCAAGGAACCAGAACAAGTGCTGGAACAGGATCGGGCTACCACCCACGTTTGGCAGCGCTTCACCATTGATATAAATGTCGGAAAGATAGAAACTGGTACCGAAGTGACGGTCGAAGATCAGCAGCAATACAGATGAAAGCAATACCGGGAAAGAGATCAGACCCAATACCGCGGTGATCAGGAATGACCAGATCGTCAGAGGCAGACGGTCGAAAGACATACCTCTAGTACGCAGGTTGATAACAGTAGTAATGTAGTTGATACCACCCAACAGCTGCGAAACGATAAAGAATGCCATACTAGCCAACCACAATGTCATACCCATGCCTGAGCCCGGGTGCGCTTGCGGCAACGCGCTCAATGGGGGGTAAATTACCCAGCCACCGGCAGCAGGTCCTTGTTGCAAGAACAAAGAAGCGAACATGATCACGCTGGCCAGGAAGAAGAACCAGTACGACAGCATGTTCATAAAACCTGACGCCATATCGCGCGCTCCGATTTGAAGTGGGATGAGGAAGTTACTGAAAGTACCACTCAAACCGGCCGTCAATACAAAGAATACCATGATGGTACCGTGCATTGTAACCAAGGCCAGGTAGAAGTTGGGATCCAGCTTTCCAGCGTCGCTGATCCATCCACCCAAAACAGGCTTCAACCAGGACAGGTTAGAATCGGGCAAACCGAGCTGAATACGGAAGATCACCGACATGGTAATCCCGATAATAGCCCACAAAATACCCGTGATCAGATACTGCTTGGCAATTACCTTGTGATCTTCACAAAATATATATTTCTGCCAAAAGCTTTGTGCTTCGTGGTGGTGGTCATGCTCGTCTGCGTGGTGGTGAGCTGTTTCCAATCCTTCAATAGCTGACATATACTTTTATTGTAATTTTAATTAATAGAATTATCGTAGACTAGAACTTGCTCCGGCACCGCCAGCAGAGGTTGCTGAGCTGTCAGCCGCAGGAGTCGCTGCTTCGGCAGGCACATATTTCATGGCCTTTGCTTTCAGGTTCTCAGGAACTTTCGCAAGATACTCTGGGTAAGTCGACAGGAAAGTAGCCTGTTCTGAAACCCATTTCTTGTATGTAGCCTCATCGTCTACGATCAATCTCATTTTCATTGAAAAGTGACCTTGTCCACATACCTCCGTACAAGCAATCTCGTAGTCAAATTTCGGGTTACCGGTTTCGGCACGCATATCAGCGGTTGTTTTGTCCGGTACGAACCAGAATTTGGTCGGCATACCTGGCACTGCATCCATTTTCACACGCATGTGAGGAATGAAAACGCTGTGCAACACGTCGCGGGCACGGATTTTCAATAGCACCGGACGGCCTACCGGGATATGCATTTCAGAAGGGTTGGTAAAGTCATCGAACGAATTTTCATCCGACAAATCGATACCTACTTCGTTTTGTGCATCAATCAATTTATAATTGTAGTCACCTAGTTTGTTATTATCAACACCGCCATAACGCGCGATCCAGTTGAACTGCTTACCGGTAATCTCAATCACCTCCGCATCGCGTGGAGCTTCCGCTGTGATATCCGACCACGCTTTCCAGCCTGTGAATACCAGCAATGCCATTACAATAGCAGGGATGATAGTCCAGACCAATTCAAGCTTGTGGTTTTCAGGATAGAATGTAGCTCGGTGTCCTTTTTTGTGTTGGTATTTCCAGGCGAAATAGAATACCAGGAAGTTTACCAGGATGAAAGGGATAGTCAGAATTCCCATCGAGAACCAGAACAGGTCGTCGGTTCTTCTACCGTGGATCGAAGATGCCTCAGGAAGGAAAAACTCACGTGCATGCAGGTATGACCAGGTGATGGAAACAGCGCCCCCAATCAGGATCACGATAAACATGGCACCGTTTACTTTATTACCAGACGTTTCAACCTCCTCAGAACCGGTCTTGTCGATACTCTTCAAAACACCCTGCAACCTGGATATAACCACCCCGGTGAGGACAATAAATACAAGAGCAACTAATGCGATAATAATATACATGATGATTTACTGGTTTTGCAATTAGGCGATATCGTGATGCAGTGACTCCTCCAACATCGGGTGATTTCTCGGGATCAGATTTGCCTTGGTCAATTGATTTGCGATGGTATATGCAAACGCGCAAAGGAAGATCAGGAAGAAGCCCCACTCCAATGGACCGATCGAAGCTTCCGCACCGACTGTTCCAGGCATAATGTTGGTGTAGAAATCGAACCAGTGTCCGACGATTACACTCCAGCAAGCTACTTTCAGGATCGAATGCGTGAACTTCGCATCACGGGTCATCAGGATGAGGAACGGGAAGAAGAAGTTCAGGAACAATGTAATGAAGAAAGGCGCTTTGTAGAATCCACCGTGTCCACGGAAACGCTCGATGAAATAGATCGTTTCTTCCGGAAGGTTAGCGTAGTAGATCAGAAGGAATTGTGCGAACCAGACATATGTCCAGAAAATACTGAATGCAAATACAAATTTACCAAGGTCGCGCAAGTGGCTTGAATTAACCGCTCTCAGGTAACCTCTTTCGCGAAGCAATACGATGGTCAGGGTAATTACCGCCAGACCGGCAACGTGCCAGCTAGCCAAAGTATACCAACCGAACATGGTGCTGAACCAGTGCGTGTCGATTGACATCACAAAATCCCAGGCAGAGGTAGACGAAGTAACACCGAATACCACAAGAAATGCAGTGCCAAGGCGGATTGATTTTTCATAGAACTCAGTTCCGCCGATCTCATCTTCTTGTAATGACAGGTTGCGAAGCTTTTTCCACATCAGGTACCAAACTACGAAATAGATAACAAGACGTCCCACGAAGAAAGGCGTATTCAAATATCCCTGCTTACCGGCTATAATCTTGTCATACTCCGCGCCGCCTACTTCAAACAGCCCCTTGTGTGTCCAGTGAAACAAATCATGTCCACCCAAAAGGAAAGTAATCAGAAGCACTGCACCTGTAAAAGGAAGAAATGCGGGAAGCGCCTCAGGTACTCTTTTGAATACCGCAGACCAACCGGCTTGCGCCAGGTAGTTATAAGAAAGGAAGAACATCCCCACAACGGACATCCCGGTAAAATATACACCATTTACCCAAAGGTTGGCCCAAATGCGTGCCACCCAGCTCTTGGCATGGTGACCGCCCTCAGCCGCAGCGCCGTGTGCGTCTGCGCCATGTGTTGCAGCTGCCGCTCCGTGCTCAGCCGCCGCATGGCCTGCCGCCGCAGCATGTTCTGCTCCATGTGCAGCCACTTCATGACCACCACCGCCATTGGCTGCGAGGTATGCTCCTAATAGTACAAGAGCCAGTCCTACACCGCCACCAATGAGCAAACTTCTCTTAGCTCCCGATGTAAATTCAAACCGTTCTTCAATAGAAGGAATCGAATGTGCTGATGCCATTATTTAAATTATTTCTCTGTTTTCAAAATTGTACTTAAGCCCCTTTCTGCAATTTCTGTACGTAGTGTACGATCTTCCAGCGTTCTTCCGGATTGATCTGCGATCCGTGAGGCCACATGCGCGCTTTCCCGTGTGTGATCACGTGGAAAATATGTCCCTCATTCAGGTTCTTATAAGCGTCGCTTGCGTAGTTGGGAACACCTTTGTACATCGCTCCCACTTTTCCGTCACCGGCGCCGGTTGCACCGTGGCAGTGCTGGCAATATCTGTCGTACAATACCTTTCCTTCTGCCAAAGTCTTCTCGTTCAGAGGAACCGGGTTTTTAAGTACTCTTTCCGCAATCTCAATGCTATCGGCGGGAATGTTGTATACCATCAGATCCACAACGGCTGAATCAGAGTTACCGAATTGCGTATGATAGTTACGTCTTGCAACGGTACCAGCCACCGGCAGACGCATGGTTAATCCCTGCGGGTTGATGGGGTTGGCTTTTTCCTGCTTGTATGGTTCATAACCTACGGGCAGGTACATGTTTGGTGCATATTCCTTTCCGGGATTGTTAGGATCCTTTTTACAACCAGCGGCAGCAGTAAGCAATACGGCAGCAACCAATAGATATTTATATAAATCTTTAAATTTCATTGCTTTAAACTCCATTAGAATTGCTTAATGTTGACTTCTTCTGCGCCGCTGTCTTTCAACGCTCTCGATATCTCCTCTTCGCTCATCGAGTTTCTGCTCACCTCGATCGCCATAATGAACTTGTTGTCTGTAGCCCGTACATCAAACCTTGGATGGAAATGGGTACCGGGTCCAAGTCCATTTGAAATCAAGAAGGTAATCACCATACCGAATGCAGTAAAAAGTACTGTTCCTTCGAATGTAATGGGGATATAGTTAGGAATCGAGATAGGATCTTTACCACCGATGATCATCGGCCAGTCATATCCCATTGTCCAAATCATTAACGTCAGCACGCAGCAGCATCCTGTCACGCCAAACATAAAGGCAGCGATACCGATACGCGTTCTTGGGTGCCCCAGTGCTTCGTCCAACCCGTGGATAGGGAATGGAGAATATACTTCTTTAATTTTCACACCGGCCTTTCTCAACTTGGGAACCGCGTGAAGAACAGTATCGTCATCGTCGTAAACTCCGACCAAATATTTACCAGATAATTCTGCCATACTATTACTTAATTATAATCTCTATAATTCGCTTTTACGCAATGCTTTTTATTCCTGATCCTTATTGTAAGCGGGTTCGGCAGCTCCGCGCTGTCTTACTTTTGCAACTCCGGCGATCTTAGCAGGCAGCTGCGCAGAAGTTGAACGCAATACCGCTTTTACTTCCGCCATGTTTACTACCGGCAGGTATTTCGAGAACAGGAGGAACAATGTGAAGAACAAACCGAAGGAGAAAATGTAGTCCCCGATATCATATCTCGTTGGAGAGAACATCGCCCAGCTTGAAGGAATGTAGTCACGGTGCAGAGAGGTTACGATAATTACGAAACGCTCGAACCACATACCAATATTTACCACAACAGAAATGAAGAATGTAAACGTGATGCTGCGACGCAGTTTTCTTGACCAGAAAAGCTGCGGAGAGATTACGTTACAGGTCATCATCGCCCAGTATGCCCACCAGTAAGGGCCGGTCATACGGTTGAAGAACGCGTAGTATTCGTATTCAACCCCACCGTACCATGCGATAAAGAATTCGGTAATATAGGCCACACCTACTACCGAACCGGTCAGCGTGATTACCTTGTTCATCGTCTCGATGTGTTCGAGGGTGATGTAATCTTCAAGTTTATAAACTACACGCGTGATAAGCATCAGGTTTTGTACCATCGCAAATCCGGAGAAGATCGCACCCGCAACGAAGTACGGAGGGAAGATGGTCGTGTGCCATCCCGGAATCACCGAGGTAGCAAAGTCCATACTTACAATGGTGTGTACCGAAAGTACGAGTGGTGTAGAAAGACCCGCAAGGATCAGAGAGATGTATTCGTAACGAGCCCAGGTTTTCGCTGAACCGTCCCAGCCCATTGCAAATGTGCCGTACATGAATTTCGAAACTTTGCTCGTAGCGCGGTCGCGGATGGTAGCAAGGTCGGGAATGAGACCGATGTACCAGAAAACCAGTGAAACCGAGAAGTAAGTACTGATCGCAAATACGTCCCAAACGAGCGGTGAGTTGAAGTTAACCCACAATGAACCGAACGCGTTTGGCAATGGAAGAGCCCAGTAAGCCATCCAGGGACGACCCATGTGCATCAAAATAAAAGAAGCAGCACAAATTACGGCGAAGATCGTCATCGCTTCCGCTGCACGGTTGATGGAAGTTCTCCATTTCTGGCGGAAGAGCAAGAGGATCGCGGAGATCAGCGTTCCCGCGTGACCGATACCCACCCACCATACAAAGTTGGTGATGTCCCAGGCCCAACCTACTGTTTTATTCAAACCCCAAACTCCGAGGCCTTCCCACCAGGTCCAAGCAAGACACACAGATCCGTATGCCAGTACGATGAGCGAAAGGCCGAAAGCAATTTTCCATTCTTTCGTTGGAGCTGCCTCCACGTGCCGGCATATGTCTTCCGTTACGTCCGCGTACGTTTTCCCACCTTGAATCAGCGGTTCTCTTACAGGTGAAGTAACATGCATACTACTATTTATTTATAATGATTGGATCGTCAATAATTCTAAACTCTGATATTAAGCGTGCTCTTTCTCAACCTTCTCTGCTTTGGCGGCAGCATCCTTGTTCCGGATTTTGGTGAGGTAAGAAATCTGCGGACGAACGTTGATTTCTTCCAGCATGTGAAATGCACGTCCTTCTCTTTCGACTTCAAGCAGTTTCGAAATTCTGCTTTCCGGATCGTTCATATCGCCAAAAGTAATCGCGTCTGTCGGGCATGAAGATGCACAAGCCACATTTACTTCACCGTCAACAATGCGTCTTCTTTCCTTCTTCGCAGTCAGTTTTGCTTCCTGGATTCTGTGAACGCACATCGAGCATTTCTCGATAACCCCTCTTGAACGTACTGTTACATCAGGGTTAATGACCATTTTACCAAGGTCATTGTTGAATGCATAATCGAAGTTGTCGTTATCAAAATATTTGAACCAGTTGAAGCGACGTACTTTATAAGGGCAGTTGTTTGCACAATACCTTGTACCTACGCAACGGTTATAAGCCATTTGGTTCAAGCCTTCCGAGCTATGGGTCGTTGCCAATACAGGACATACCGTTTCGCAAGGAGCATTGTTACAGTGCTGGCAAAGCATTGGCTGGAACGTTACCTCAGGGTTTTCAGAAGCAATTTCCAATCCACGCAAATCTTCTACATCTGCATCGCTGCTGTAATAGCGGTCGATACGCAGCCAGTGCATTTCACGGGCATTGATGATTTCCTGACGACCTACAACTGGGATATTGTTCTCGTTCTGGCAGCTGATCACGCAAGACCCGCAACCGAAGCAGGTGTTCAGGTCGATCACCATACCCCACGAGTGGTTCTTGTATTTGTGGCCGTTCCAGAGCGACAAGTCTGTTGCATCAACCTCGCCTTCGGAAGTCTGGATTTTCGGAACAAAGCGTCCCGCCATCGGATCCTTCTGGAAGTGAGCCAATACTGTCTCTTGCAGAACCGACTTCCGGTTCATTACTGTGCTGTGCGTCTGAGTTTGAGCGATTTCGCGCGTCTCGCCTGTTTTCGAAACAGTTACCTCGCCTGGTGTGAAGTTCAGGAAGCCGTCGGTGAATGTGGCAAACGGGAATACGTTCTTACCAACACCATTGGCAGATTTACCCGCTTTCTCGCGTCCGAAACCAATTGCTACTGCTACTGTTCCTTGTGCAAGGCCAGGCTGAATGATCACCGGCAATTCAACCGATTTACCTTTCACATCTACTTTCACGACGTCACCCTGCGCAAGGCCGAGTTCGGTGGCAGTTTTTTGTGAAAGACCTGCGTGGTTATCCCAGCAAGCTTTTGTGATCGGATCGGGGTTTTCCTGCAACCATGGGTTGTTTGCAGCGAAGCCGGTACCTAAACCTACGTTTTCGAAGATCGCCAGTTCAAGTCCTGATGACGATGCTTTGTATCTCTTTGCAATCGCAGCGGCAGCGGTAGGAAGGTTTCCGGCGAATGTTGCGCCAGCACCCGTGGAGGCCGAAGCCACATCCAACACACCGTCGTGGAGCGATTTAATCCAGAATTTCTCGAAGTCACCTCCTCCGGCTTGCGGATAGATGTTTTTTCTCCAATAGGCTTTTACATATTCATGGTAGTCAGCCGAAGCTCCTGCCCATTTCAAAAGCGATGATTGCGCCTGACGAGTGCTGAAAATCAAGCTGATCGCCGGCTGCATCAAGCTATATGATCCTGCAACGGGTTCTGCATCACCCCATGATTCGAGGTAGTGCGGTGCAGGAAGAATGTATTTCAAAAGTGAAGATGTTTCATCTGCACGGTCGTTGAACGATACGCTCAATGAAACCTGTGGCAATGCGCCTGCCAGCTCAGCACCACGTGGGTGGTCGTAAACCGGGTTAGCACCCCACAAAATCAATGCAGAAACTTTACCGCCTTTAACCTCGTCGATCAACTGGTTGGTAGCGATATCGTTACCCTGGCGATAGTTTACAGGTTTATCCAGATTGATAGTCGAACCGTAGCTTCCCAGCAGGCTGTTCAGCGCGTTCACTATTACTTGCACCGAAGGATCGTTGATGCCCGATACAACCAATGCCTGTCCTTTTGCCGCAACAAGTTCAGCTGCTGCTTTGTCCAGTTCAGGAATGCTCAATGCAGGCGTGGCAATAGAAGCGCCGCCCAGTTTCGCTGCTACTTTGTTGTAAAGTGCCGCTGCTACCAGACCGATCTGTGAAGGTTTTACCGCAGTACGGTAATCCGCATTGGCGCCAGTCAGTGAAAGCGTCGATTCGAACTGATACAGGCGGGACATTTCCTTTTTACCCTCTTTATCACTGCTTACACGACGTGTTTCGGCAAACTGTTTCGAGAATGTATCAGGGGCAAGCCATGTTCCCAGGAAGTCGCCGTCGATGCCTACGATTACTTTCGCTTTGCTGAAATCGTAAGACGGGATAACCGCTTTGCCGAATGACAACTCATTACCTTTTACAATTGCGTAAGAGGAGTTGGCATCGTATACGACATGGGTTGTGGTTGGATATTTTGCAGTAAAATCTGCAATAACCGCCTTGGTCGACGGGCTCAATATCGTGGAAGTAAGGATACGGATGGCTCCGCCCTTTGCTGCGATCTGTCCAAGCTGATCAGCGATCTCCTTGTCGACAGTTTCCCAGCTTACTTTTGTGTCTTCTCCTTTTTTAGGGCCTTTCAGTTTTTCGTTATCGTACAAGCCGAGCAACGAAGCGTGTGCCCGTGAGCTCACACCGTAAGATACTTTTGAAAGGGAATTGCTTTCTATTTTAATTGGCCGGCCCTCGCGGGTTTTGACCAGGATACTCGCGTAATCTCCACCTTCTGCGTAAGTGGATGCATACCAGTTAGATATAGTAGGAAATTCGCCTTCCGGCTTATTAACGTAAGGGATGGCTTTCTTGACCGGTGCTTCGCAGGCAGCGAGGGATACAGCCGCCATTCCAAAGCCCAAAACTTTAAGGAAATCACGGCGATGGGTACCTACGCCATCCACCAGGCTTTCATACTGACTTTCGGTCGGTGCGCTTGGGAACTCTGAACTTGCATCTTTTACAAACTTCTCATCATTCCTCAGCTCTTCAAGTCCCCGCCAGTATCTTTTATTAGTATTTTCCATAAAACTATTCAATACAATGAGTTGTATCCGGTATTAATTTCTTGATTAGTAGTGGCACTTAGAACATTCCAGACCACCAATATCCGCTACTTTCAAAGCCTCTTTACTTTCAGAAGCGTGCAACTGTACCAGCTTATCGTAGTACTGATTGTCTTTGGTATTTACCTCAGTTTTACGGTGACAATCAATACACCATCCCATCGTCAGTGACGAACGTTGCTGTATTACTTCCATTTTCTCCACCTCGCCGTGGCAGTTCTGGCATTCCAGGCCACCTACGTTTACGTGTTGTGCGTGGTTGAAGTAAGCCAGGTCGGGCAAGTTGTGAACGCGCACCCATTCGATAGGCTGGTTGTTCTCGATAGAAGTATAAATCTTTTGAATTTCAGGAGATTCTTTCTTGATAACACCGTGGCAGTTCATACAGATGTTAGCAGAAGGGATGTGCGCCGACTTACCGCGGTTAACACCGGTGTGGCAATAGTTACAGTCGATTTTATATTCGCCTGCGTGCAGTTTGTGAGAGAAAGAGATAGGCTGCTTAGGAGCGTATCCCTGCTGAACGCCCACATTAAACGCTCCGTCCAAAGTCGACTTCAAAACGAGCAGGACGAATATCCAGAGTGTCGCAGAACGGATAGCCGGATCGACCGTGATTCTTTTCAGCAAACCCCCGAAACCTTCACCGGCAGGAGCCTCGGTTTCAGCTGATCCGCCTTTAACGGCTTTGGACAGAAGCGATACGATAACCAGCAAAACGCCGAGTACCAGTACCATTACTACTACCAATGCAGCTAATACGATCACGAACAGATCGGAAGGCGCGCCGCCTTTGGCATCACCGGCAGCAGCCGTAGCACCGCCAGCAGCTGCACCACCCGCAGCAGCGGCAGGAGCAGCAGACGCCTGATCCACATAAGCGAAGATCGCTTTGATATCATCGTCCGAAAGATTCGGGAAGCTCGTCATCTGAGCTTTCGAATATTCGTTGTAAATTTTGACAGCGTAAGCATCGCCTGATGCGATCACCGCTGAAGAGTTGCGTACCCATTTCGAGAGCCAAGCAAAATCGTGACGAGAACTTGCGCCTTTCAGACCCGGGCCAACTACACGTTCGTCAGTCGGAGCGTGGCATTGGGCGCAGTTATTTTTGAAGATCGACTCACCTTTTGCAGCATCTCCACCACCGGCAGGTGCCGCGGCGGCAGTAGCAGTGCTATCCTGCGCAGATACTAAAGTAGGTACGCTTAAAAAGATAGCTAAGAGGATAGCTACAAAGGTTTTTGAGTAATTAAAGAAGGAACAAAACTTAGCGTCCATTCGGAATGGTATATTCATAATCAACTATTCATTATTCTTCAACAGACAAAACTAGCTCACGATTTTTTATCCACAAAAGTATTTAAGGGATATTTTACCCCACCATCTTATTTATAATTTGTCTAATTTGCATCCCTAATTTAACCCGGGTTACAAAAATTCTACGCGCTGATTTTCAATCAACTAGCAAAAAAAATACCATTTGGAGCTCTCTCAAAAAGCTTAATCCAAATGGTATTTTTCATGCATTTTATTGTGTGCAAAATCTGGGGAAAATGACCACAATTCAAGGGGAGGTTCCGAGCGGATTCGAACCGCTGTACGAGGTTTTGCAGACCTCTGCCTAGCCACTCGGCCACGGAACCATTTTTAAAGATTAGCTGCCGGCGCGAGGCTGACAGCTAATCCGGGTGCAAAAGTATTAAAAAATTCTTCCGCACCACAACTTATTTTACTTTTTTCCTTTCTTCTCGCTCTCTTCGAACTGCTCTTTCAAAGCAGACAGAACGCTAAGGTCTCCAAAAGTTGATTTCTCAGCTTCTTTGCTCACGGATTCAGTAGCAGGAGCTTTTGCAGCTTTCGGCTCTTTTCTTTCCTCAGCAGGAACACCTTTCACTTTAGAGTGAGTCAAAACGATTTTCTTCTCGTCTTTCAGGAATTCAAGAACAGTGAAGTCAAGGCTCTCACCTACCTCAGCAAATGTTCCGTCTTCTTTCGCAAGGTTTTTGATAGAAGCAACACCTTCGATTCCGTAAGGAAGTTCGAGTGTAGCGAACTTGTCACCTTTCGCAACGATGGTAGATTTGTGTACTGAACCTACTTCGAAAATGCTCTCGAAAGTATCCCATGGGTTTTCTTCAAGCTGCTTGTGGCCCAGAGCCAGACGACGGTTGTCCGCGTCCAGTTCAAGTACAACTACTTCCAGCTCGTCGTTTACTTTCACGAAGTCGGAAGGATGCTTGATTTTCTTAGTCCATGAAAGGTCAGAAACGTGTACCAGACCGTCAATGCCTTCTTCGAGTTCGATGAACAGACCGAAGTTAGTCAGGTTACGAACTACTCCTTTGTGGCGGGTACCGATCGCATATTTCTCTTTCAATGAACCTTGAGTCCAAGGATCTTCGGTCAATTGTTTGATACCCAAAGACATTTTGCGCTCCTGACGGTCAAGCGTCAATACAACCGCGCTGATCTCGTCGTTCACGTTCATGAACTCCTGTGGATTGCGCAGGTGCTGAGACCATGACATTTCAGAAACGTGGATCAGACCTTCTACGCCTGGTTTGATTTCAAGGAAAGCGCCGTAGTCAGCAACATTAACGATGCGACCTGTAACTTTCGATCCAACCTGGATTTCGTCTGCCAGAGAATCCCATGGGTGCGACTGGAGTTGTTTCAAACCAAGAGAAATACGTTTTTTCTCTTCGTCGAAGTCCAGAACAACCACGTTCAGTTTCTGATCCAGTGACAACAGGTCAGATGGGTGATTGATACGGCCCCATGAAATATCAGTAATGTGCAACAGACCGTCAACACCACCAAGGTCGATGAACACACCGAAGTTGGTCATGTTTTTGATCACGCCTTCCAGTACCTGACCTTTTTCAAGGTTGTTCAGGATCTGCTGACGTTGTGCTTCGAGGTCTTTTTCGATCAGGATTTTGTGAGATACTACTACGTTATCGTTAGCGTAGTTGATTTTCACAACTTTTACTTCCATACGCTTTCCGACGAATACGTCGAAGTCGCGGATTGGTTTCACATCGATCTGTGAACCCGGCAAGAATGCTTCAATGCCGAAAATATCAACGATAAGACCACCTTTGGTTCTTCTCTTAACATTTGCATCGATAACAACATCCTCATCGAATGATTTCTGGATGTTATCCCATGCAGTGATAACTTTCGCTTTTTTGCGTGAAAGTACCAGCTGACCTTGTGCGTCTTCCTGGTTCTCTACGTAAACTTCCACTTCGTCGCCGATTTTCAAACCTGGCAGGTCGCGGAATTCATTGGATGAAACGATACCATCAGATTTGAAACCGATGTTAAGAATCACCTCGCGGTCTGTAATACCTACTACAACACCTTTAACTACTTCTTTTTCCGAAACCGGAGAAAGGGTAGTTTCATACATTTGTTCCAGACGGGTACGGTCAGCAGATGAATAAGCAGTTCCGAAACCCTTGTCTGATGCTTTATCCCAATCGAATTCGGGAAGCGGTTGATTTTGTTTTTCCTTAGACATAAATAGGAATAATGGCTCTTGGATACATCAGCCGCCGAGCTAAACGGCTGAAAATTAGTTCAACAAGTATTTTTGAAAAATTAGGACGCAAAATTACGCGATTCCAGATTAAATTCCGAAGGGTTGGATAATTTAATTTGGAAACTGGGCGAAGGTGCACCATTCAGGCGCTTAAAAGTCTGCTCGTCAGCCGGATAAAGGGAATTTCAGCAATGCCGCTCTTTCGATCCGAGGTAGGGCAGCCACTCTACATCAGCCATGCCCGAAAAGTCCCGGATGAACATTAAAAAAGAAGGCCGGAACGGTCGCTGCTTTAAGGGCATGTCAACCTCTTCCGGCGTATGGTCTCCTTTGCGGGAGTTGCATCTTTTACATGCGGTGGCCAAATTGTCCCAGGTGGTTTTCCCTCCCCTGCTTTTCGGCATCACGTGGTCCAGCGTCAGATTATCGTGGGTTCCGCAATACTGGCACCTGTTGCCGTCCCGCTTGAAGAGGTTTTGTCTGGTCATGACTACGCCCCTGTATGGTATGTGTATGTAGCGATGGAGGCGTATGACGACTGGCATGGGATACCTGTCGTTGACAGTCCTGAGATGTTCCTGTTGAGATTCGGCGAGCATTTCCGCTTTCTTCATATAAACCAGCAAAAATGCCTTCGGAACCGTGCAAACACTTAGTGCGCTATAATCTTGATTCAGAACCAGTACTTTACCCATGAGCCCTGTGGTAGTTAATTCCCACAATATAAGAATTTTTCACCAGAAAAAGACGATCCGGTATTTTCCAATATTGTTGTAAAAATCTATCCGAAAGTGCCCATTATCACCTCATTAGCACTTTTCACACTCGCCGGGGCGCGTATTAATAACCAGCCCGATCGTTCTCCCGCTTCACGTCGCGCTCCTTGATACTGTCGCGCTTGTCATAAAGCTTCTTGCCTTTCGCTAATGCAATATGCAACTTCGCTAAGCCACGCTCACTGGTGAACAATCGTACTGGCACAATAGTAAGCCCCTGGTCTTTCAATCCTTCTGTCAATTTCCTCCGCTCCCGCTTGGTAATCAACAGCTTGCGGTCGCGCATGGGTTCGTGATTGTAATGCGTACCTTCTGTGTAAGGTGAAATGTGAAGGCTGCGAATGAACAACTCTCCATCCATAAAAAAACAGTAAGCATCCTGAAAATTGACCTTACCCTGCCGGATCGATTTGATTTCGGTGCCCGTGAGCACCATACCGGTCGTGAACTCTTCCAGAAAGAAATACTCGAACGAGGCCCGTCTGTTCCTTATATCTACTTTTTTGACTATTTTTTCCGACATATCGACTCCCAAAATTTACAAAGGGGCTCAAAATTAAGTTTTTGTTAAAACTATACCAATGAAACGTATTAGCCATTTCCTAACACTTGCATTACTCGCAAACACACTTTCGTATGCAGCAAACGCCGCCACACGCCCATCGGACGAAACCGATGCCCGCCAGGTGGTTGATAAACTGTTCGACGGAATGCGAAACGGCGACTCTACCGCCGTACGCAGCGTGTTTACCAAACAATGCACATTAACCTCCATTTCCAAAAATGCCGCCGATTCCACCGTCGTGCACAAAGGTACCGTGGACAGCTTCGTAAAGGCCGTCGGTACACCGCACAAGGATAAATGGGACGAACGCATTTACGAGGTCAAAGTCTCCATCGACGGGCCAATGGCCGTCGTTTGGGCACCCTACAAGTTTTATCTGGGCGATAAGTTTTCGCATTGCGGCGTCAACGTCTTTAATCTGATCAAAACAAACACCGGCTGGAAGATCAACGATATTACCGACACGCGCCGGAAAGATGCCTGTCCCTGATCAAATGAATCGAACACCATAATAGCAAAGCGGCCCGCCAGATAACCTGACGGGCCGCTTTGCTAAATAATAGTACCTATTTGAGCATATTCAGCAGGCTTGTCAATTTATCTTTCAAATCCTTACGGTCGACAATAAAGTCAAGGAACCCATGTTCCAGCACGAATTCGGCACTTTGAAAACCTTTTGGCAGGTCTTTGCCGATCGTCTCACGAATAACCCGAGGGCCCGCGAAACCGATCAATGCCTCCGGCTCCGAAATGTTGAAGTCGCCGAGCATTGCATAAGAAGCCGTAACACCTCCGGTTGTAGGGTCGGTTAGCAATGAAATATAAGGCACCTTGGCTTCCGACAATTGCGCCAGGCGTGCGGAGGTCTTGGCCATCTGCATCAGCGAAAATCCCGCCTCCATCATCCGGGCTCCTCCCGACTTCGAAATCATCAGGAACGGGATCTTCTTTTCGAGGGCATAAGAAATCGCACGGGCGATTTTCTCACCTACCACCGAGCCCATCGAACCGCCGATGAAGCTGAAATCCATACATGCGATCACCAGGTCCAATCCATTCATTTTACCATGACCTGTGCGTACCGCATCTTTCAGCCCGGTCTTCTTCATGGTCGACTTGATCCGGTCGGGATAAGCCTTCGTATCTACGAAGCCCAGCGGGTCGCCGGATATGAGGTTGGCATCGAGCTCGATAAACTCGTTGTCATCGAAAAGCAGGTTGAAATACACATCGGACCCCACTTTCTCGTGGTAGTTACAATGCGGACAGGTAAAAGCATTCTGCTTGTGTTCCCTGGTAGGAGTGATTTTTTTGCAATTGGGGCACTGATACCACAAACCGTCCGGCGCTTCGCGCTTCATTTCAGTCGGTGTATTGATACCTTTCTCTTTCCGAATAAACCAGGACATATTTTATGTGGGTTGATTTATGTATAATAATCTGAAAATCAGATAATTATTTCAATTTCATGTTGAATAATGGGCTCAAATATAACAATAATTGTTGTGTATCATGAAAACCGGCCTGGTAACGTGTCGGTTTGACGGTTAGTTTTGCCACTGGTAACGGCATCGAAAGAACAATTTCAAACTTTATTTGTTACCAGTTACAGAACATTAACCGGCACATGACTCCATCCACATCTCCTATCGTGATCATCGTTGGCACTAACCGGCCCAACTCGATGTCCAGGAAAATAGCGGAATATTATCAGGGAATCCTTCAACAACTGCACGCGCCCAGTATTATTCTTGATCTGGTGAACCTGCCCGATGATTTTACGGTCTCGGCATTGTATGCGAACAGCGGTAAGAATGAAGCATTTAACAACCTGAAATCATTGCTGGAACAAACCGACAAGTTCGTATTCATCGTGCCCGAGTACAACGGTTCATACCCTGGCGTGCTGAAAGCATTTATCGACGGACTGCCCTACCCCAACAGTTTCTCCAATAAAAAAGCCGCATTGGTAGGATTATCTTCCAATATGCAAGGCGCGGCCATCGCATTGAGCCATTTGAACGACGTTTTCAGCTACCTGGGCATGAATACGCTCGCGTTACGCGTGAAGCTTGCGCAGATACGCTCGCATTACAGCGATAATGTCATTTCAAATGCATTGTATAAGGAACTGCTTGAAATACAAGCCGGCCAGCTTATTCATTTCTAGGACATTAAAAAAGGGAGCTCGTCGCTCCCTTTTTACTATTTCAGCCAGTGTTGTTCCATTTCATGTGCCGGAATGGCGGGGCGCTTCCAAAGCTCAACCCTGCTCCGGCGAAAAGCCGGACCTTCCAGATCAGCGAATTTCACAAGCCCATCGCGGAATGATTTGATCATCATTTCCATTTTCAGGGCATCTTCGTCCGTCCAGTCGTTCGTCGGCTCGACTTCCGTCAGCGAAATATTGATCGGCTCGAAGCCGTGCGTTACCCTTTCATCTTCCAGAACGAGGTCGATCGAACCCGTCGGCGTATTTTCTTCCAGTTCTCCGGTCAATACCAGTTCCTCTTCATCCACAGCCACCGGTTCGGGAATTTCTTCTTTCGGCTCTTCCACAATCACGGGGGCTTGCAGAGGCTGTCCTTTGACGCCTTTGAGCTGAATACCGGGGATCGGCGATTCGATACTGTCAAAACCAGCCGCCACTACGGTAACCCGGAGCTTATCGCCCAACGAATCGTCGGTGATCGTACCCAGTTTGAACATCCGTGCTTCGCCGCCCACTTGTGAAAGCACATATTGCCAGATCTCGCGCTGCTCCCGCATAGTAGCCTCTTTCTTCTTGCTGGTAGCGAGCGTTACGAGGATCCTTTTCGCGCCGCGGATATCGCGGTCGTTCAATAGCGGCGAATCGAGCGCTTCCTTGATCGCATTCTGCGCGCGATCGGCGCCGGTGGACTCCGACGTTCCCATTACCGACTGTCCGGCACCTTTCAACACTTTCTCCACATCTTTGAAGTCGGTATTGATATTACCGTTGGTGGTAATGATCTCGGAAATACTTTTCACCGCATTGAGCAAAATACCGTCCGCTTCCGCGAAGGCCTGCGTCAATGTCATGTCCTCGTACAGTTCTTCGAGCTTGTCGTTCAAAACCACGAGAACAGTATCGCTATATTCTTTCAGCTGCTCAATACCTTCGAGCGCCTGCTCTTTCTTGTCAAGTCCTTCCCAGGTGTAAGGTGCTGTTACGACAGCCACCGTCAGTTTGCCCATTTCTTTGGCAAGCTGCGCAATCACCGGCGCGGCCCCCGTTCCTGTTCCACCGCCCATACCGGCCGTGATAAAGACCATTTGGGTAGAGCCTCCCAGAAGCCCTTTTATTTCTTCGATCGTTTCCAAAGCCGCTTCCTTTCCTTTCGAAGCATCGGTACCGGCTCCCAGGCCTTGTGTCAAAGTTGCACCCAATTGGATTTTCACGGGTACAGGGCTGTTGGCAAGCGCTTGTCTGTCTGTGTTACAAACCGCAAACTCCACGTCCTTGATTTTTTTCTCAAACATGTAGTTCACAGCATTGCTACCTCCCCCGCCGACACCAATTACCTTGATGATAGCCGGCTCGCCGTGGCCTTCTCCGTTTGGGTCTTTGATGATTTCGTTCACTATATAGTCCTGGTCTAATGCGTGCAACAAGCTATTGTTCATATTCTTTCCGGGGTTGAGTATGCGTGATATGGCTGTTAATAGTCTCCGAGACTATCGTCCTTCTTTCCTATAATACCGGTAATATTATCCCAAAACGTTCCGTTTCGTTTCTGCGCTTCTTTTACCTCTTTCACAGGTTCCTTCTGCACCACATTGCCTGTATTGAATGCCGATGCAGGCCTGCAAACCGATTTTATCCGCGAATCGACCGATTTCAGCCCTGCCCACGCAAGCCCGATGGCGGTATTGAAAGCGGCATTGCTTACCGCGTCGGCTTTGGCAGTCCGTTCCAGGTTCTCAGGGTAACCTACGCGTACCGACATGTCGGTGATTCTTTCAAACAAAGCCTCTATCTCCGGAATGTTTGCGGAGCCGCCCGTGAGGACAAGCCCGCCGATCAGCCTGTCGGCGTAACCCGATTTAATGATCTCCGCATACACCATCGCCGCAATTTCTTTCAATCGCTCTTCGATGATCAATGCTACATTCTTTTTCAAAACCGGTTTGGGCTGGCGGCCGGCCAGGTAATTAATCAGAATTTCTACATTCAAAGGCACGTCAGCCGAAACTGCCACGCCGTATTCCTTTTTCAAATGTTCCGCATTCTCGAACTGAATACCGCATCCTACTTCGAGATCGGCAGTAATGTGCCGCCCGCCAATCGGGAATGACGCGATATGGCGCACAATGCGGTCGTGATAGATGATCACGTCCGTGGTATGGTCGCCGATATCCACCATGGCGATGCCCGCTTTTATTTCATTATCGGTCAATACGGCCAGGCTGGTTGCCAGCGGAGCAAGCACCAGTTTATCGCATTTCAGCGCCTGGTCGGCTTCCGCGAGGCTTTTCTTGGTACGCAACACCGACTGGCTGTTGGCAGAAATCACGAGGAAGTTCCCCCCGAGCTTAATGCCTGTGCGGCCTACCGGCTCACGCACGCCTGTCGAGTTATCCACCGTAAAGTCCATCGGCAATACATGCAGCACATCGAAGTTCGGCTCAATTTTCGCGCGGTACATATCGTCGACCAGTTGGTCGACATCCCGTTGGGTTACTTCTTCGCCCGATGATGCGGAAGGCCTGATCACCCCGTCGCTCTGCGGGCTCACTTTTACGTGCGTACCGCCAAAGCTTACATTTACAACTCCAATATCAAGATCCGACCGGGACGACGCTTCCGCGAGTGCCTCTTTGATCGCGCTGCCAACCTGTTTAATGTTTTCAACGGAGCCATTTACTACTGCTCCTGCCGGCACAGGGACTTCGCTGAAGCCCAAAATCTCGATATTGTTGCGACGCGTCGCTGAACCTTGCGCAGCGACCACGGTTATTTTCGTACTTCCAATATCTACCCCAACTACAATCTTATCGTGTGCCATGCTGATGGTGAATTATTATTCACAAACTATTTGATCCTGAAACTTAACACTAATTCTTTTATACCTGCCCCAATCTTTGCTGAGCACCTTATCGTAAAAGATGCGCAACTTTTTGAATTTGGACTCGAAATCCTCCGCCATACCCAGTTCGATCCGTTGGTCGCCCAGTAATGTCCGAAGGTCTACCTCACCATCCTTATCCACATTCATTTGCGTAACCTGTGCTTTCCAGAACGGGTCGGTGTTCAGAAAACGCAATAACTCCAAAACCTGAGCGCCCTTTTCGGACCTCAGCTTTTGAGGGTTCTGGAAATACGCCCCTGAAACCAGTAACGTTCTTGCTGAATAACTTTCTGATAGAGGAAAAAAAACGCCCTCGTGGTTGATATAGTATCCCGATGTGTTCCGCATTTCCCCATTATCCGAAGTGTTAATCCAGCGCGCAAGCGGTTTCTCCTGCTCAACTTCGACTACTATATTGCCCCTGAGGTCACGAAAAACCTGACATTTCTTAATAAGCTTGTTACGGTTGACGCGGTTTTCCAGATCGTGCAGGGCCACATCGCTGAGCCTGCTCCCGATCAGCGGATCGCCGCCGTTCTCCGTCAGCAGCATTTGCACATCCATTTGGTTCAGAAATCGTGTACCTGAATCGCCCTGGATAGATATTACGAGATTTGTACAACGCTGTTGACCGAGCTTGCTTTCTGCCATACCGATGCCGGCAATTGGCAAAATAAGCCACAAACTACGTTTCAACAAAAGCCATGAATAGTCAAATTTACGTAACATCTTAGTAATATTAAAAATGCTTTGACTAATTATTCGCAACTGGATTTTGCAGCAAATCGCGGATCGGTCCTACCAAAGTATCGATATCCCCGGCTCCGATCGTGACCACAATATCCGTATTTAATTCCTTTAAAAGTTGTAAAACTTCTTCTTTTGCAACCAGTTGTTTATCCGGCGAGGTCACTTTGCCAAGGATCATTTCAGAATTGACACCTTCGATCGGCAACTCGCGCGCGGGGTAAATGTCCAGCAGCAAAAGGCGGTCGGCGAGTGATAAACTTTCCGAGAAGCCCTCCGCAAAGTCGCGCGTGCGGGTGAACAGGTGCGGCTGGAATATGGCCGTTACATGCCGACCCGGATACAAACCCTTTACAGATGACAGGAATGCCTCTATTTCCGTAGGATGGTGTGCGTAATCGTCGATATACACATTGCCTTCTTCCTCAACCTGGTATTCAAAGCGGCGCTTCACTCCTCCGTAACTTTCCAGCGCTTCTTTGATCTTCGCTGGTTCAATACCAATATATAATGCCACTGCACTCGCCGCAATCGAGTTTTCGATATTGTGATAGCCCGGGATTTTCATCGCAATACCTTCGATCACGCCACCGGGATAGATCAGGTCGAATACGAAGCGGGCGTTCTCGATATGGATATTCGCTGCGTGGTAGGGACCGCTATTTAATGAATAGGTAAATACTTTCGCCTTGCTGCTGTCCGCGATTTCCAACCCTTCGCGCATAAACAATGCACCATGCTCGTCGATCTGACTCACATAATCCCGGAATGATTCGAGGACTGCTTCATGCTTACCATAAATATCAAGGTGGTCGGCGTCGGTGGACGTTACGATCGCGATTTCGGGGAACAATGTCAGGAACGACCGGTCGAACTCATCCGCTTCGACCACACAAAAGACCTCTTCCAGTTTGTCGGTAGGCTCATTGAGGAGCAGGTTGGTACCGTAGTTTTGGGTAATACCTCCCAAAAACGCCGTGCTGTTCACATGCGCGTGACGCAGGATGTGCGCTACGAGCGAGGACGTGGTCGTTTTCCCGTGCGTACCAGCAACACCGATCGTTCTCAGGTTTTGGGTTAAAATGCCTAAAACCTGTGAGCGTTTCAGGATCAGAAAATTTTCGTCCCGGAAATAATGCATTTGCTTGTGCTGCACCGGGACGGCCGGCGTGTAAATAACGAGCGTTTGCTGCGGATCGGCAGTAAATGCTGCCGGAATGGTCGAAATGTCATCTTCAAGCGTTACAGGAATACCTTCTTCTATCAGCTTACCGACGAGTGTGGTCATGGTCTTGTCATAACCAGCCACTTCAAACCCATTGGCTTTAAACCAGCGGGCAAGCGCACTCATTCCGATTCCGCCTATTCCTACAAAATAGATATACTTCCAGTTTGTCACAGAGGATGACATCATATTCAAATCTTGGGGTTATTGGATCAAATTAAAAACTTCCGCAGCAATATCGTCGGCCGCGCTGGGACGAGCCAGTTTGTTGATATTCGTTTGCAATTCGCGCTGACGCGTTACATCGTCCAGCAGGGCCAATGCTTGGTCGACCAGCCTTTCGCGCGCTTCCGCGTCTTTCACCAGAATCGCGGCATTGCTGTCGACAAGGTTCATTGCATTCTTGGTTTGATGGTCTTCCGAGGCATATGGAAACGGAACCAGAATCGCCGGTTTTGCAGCCAGGCACAGCTCCGAAACCGACAATGCGCCTGCTCGTGACACCACCACGTCGGCCACGGCATAGGCCAGATCCATTGTATATATAAAGTCAAATGCCTTCACGCGGTCGGTTCCGAGCTTTTCAATGGCAGCTTTGGCTTTATCAACATCGTTTTTTCCGGTCTGCCACAGTACCTGATAACCGGCATCTACCAGCTTGCCCAGCCCGTCAGCAATACTTTCATTGATCGACCGCGCGCCAAGGCTTCCACCCATGACGAATAGCGTCTTCAAACCCTCGCGCAACTCGAATTGTTCCAGAGCCGCGCTTCGTTTCAAATGCACGTAAGTAATGTCGCTGCGTACCGGATTACCGAGCATGGTGATCTTCTCTTTCGGGAAAAAGGCCTCCATACCGGGATAAGCAACGCATATTTTGGCTGCTCTTTTGGCGAGGAACTTGTTCGTAATGCCTGCATAGGAATTTTGTTCCTGGATTAAAGTCGGGATACCGGCCATCGACGCCATCATGAGCAGCGGCCCGCTCGCAAAGCCTCCCACACCCACAGCTACGTCGGGCCTGAAGTCCTTGATCACCTCTTTTGCCTTCATCAGGCTACGGAACATCTTGAACGGAAGGGTCAGGTTTTCCAGTGAAAGACTTCTTTTAATGCCCGCGATGGGAAGTCCTACGATTTTATAACCCGCACGAGGGACCTTTTCCATTTCCATTTTACCCAATGCACCCACAAACAGGATTTCCGTGTCCGGCTCCCGGTGCTGCAATGCATTGGCAATAGCGATAGCCGGGTAAATATGCCCGCCGGTGCCTCCTCCGCTGATAATGATTCTTTTTGCCATGTTAAATGCGTTTTTCCTCGACGATCTCGCCCCGGCTCACGCTGAGGATCATGCCCATTGCAATGCCCGTGAAAAGCAGCGACGTTCCACCCTGACTGAAAAACGGCAGCGTTTGTCCTGTTACCGGCACCAGGCCGACAGTCACGGCCATAGCCGAAAACGCCTGGCTCACCACTATGAATGTCAGTCCCGCCGAAAGCAGCCCGCCGAACGGTCGCTTAGTCGCCTCTATGGCTTTCAGCCCACGGTATAAGAGGATCAGATACAGGACGATCAATGCAGTACCGCCTAGTGTTCCGTACTCTTCCACGGCCACGGCGAAAATGAAGTCTTTCTGAGGTTCGGGTAGGAAACGGCGCTGGCGGCTTTTGGAAACACCTTCTCCATACAACCCGCCGCGGGCCATAGCCATGTAGGATTGCTGGGATTGGTAAACCACGACATCCTTATCAAAAAAGGTCGAAATCCGGCTCTGCGCCGTTCCAGACCGCTGGGTAGAGTTCAGCAAAATGGCGATGGTCGCGAAAAATACCAGACCCAGGGCTGTAAATGCGAGGTAGTGCAGCGGAACTTTGCCTACGAACATCAGTAAAAAGCAAATGCCTGCCAGCATGACCGCCGTCGAGACATTGCTTACGAAAATCAACCCGCATACGACGCCCACGAGTGCGAGCGGCTCCATGAAAAGCTCACGGGTATTCCAACCGCCTTTGATATGCCTCGCCAAAATCAGCGATAAATGTGCCACCAATGCGACCTTGGCCCATTCCGAAGGCTGGAAGCGCTGCCCGATCACGGGGATCTCGATCCAGCGCGCCGCGTCGTTCACCGAAGTCCCGAAAAACATCGTGAATATCAACAGCAGGATAGAGCTCCACACGGCAAGCCGCGTCACATACACGAATTTGATGTACGGCACGCGGTGCACGAAGTACATTACCGCGAGTGAAAGCACGCAAAGCAATGCATGTTTGTAAAGGTAATATTCGGTATTGCCGTCCATCTGGCTGTAAGCGTCCTTCACCGAGGCGCTATACACCACCACGATGCTCCACATCAGCATGATAATGCATATCCCCCATATCCAGGGGTCGCCTTTCAGGTTTTTGCTAAACCATGCCTGGGTATCTTCCCTTGTCTTGTTCAGGAAATCCATATCGTTTGCCGGCTAATGATTTGTTGTCAAGAATAGTCAGTGGTTGTCAGGGATGGTTATTGAACAAGGTTTCTGACAGCAGCTTTGAATTGATCGCCCCGGTCCTCGTAGTTTTTGAACAAATCAAAACTAGCGCAGGCCGGTGAAAGCAGAACGATATCCCCCGGCACGCCCCATTCCCGCCCTTTATTAACAGCATCCTGGACGTCCTCGGTGACATATATTTGCGAGACTTTGCCTGAAAAATAGTTTTTGAGCTTTTCGGGATCTTTTCCCAGCACTATCAGCCCCTTCACTTTATCCCTAACCAGTTCTTCAATCTGCGAATAATCGTTTCCTTTATCCACACCGCCGGCGATCAGGATCACCGGCTGATCGAAGCTTCCCAACGCGTAGAAAACAGAATCCACATTGGTAGCTTTGGAATCGTTGATATAGGTTACGCCACCGATCACTTCCACCTGTTCTAGCCGGTGGGGCGCGTTGGTAAACGATTTCAGGCCTTCGCTGATCTTTCCGGCATCGATACCGAGCAATTGTGCCACTGAAATTGCAGCCAGTGCGTTAATCGCATTATGCGGGCCCTTGATCGGCAACTCGCTGAACGCCTGCCTAAATGCGTGTCCATTAATGCTTGAAATCAACTGCCCGTTTTCGAGATACGAACCTGATTCCAATGCACCTCCCAACGATACCTCCACCTTTCCAACAGCCGGGTTTCTCTTATCGAGCTCCTTTTCAATTACTTCACTTTCTTTGTAATAAATGAAATGATCAGCGGCAGTCTGGTTACGGATAATATTGAACTTGGAATTCACATAATTCTGGAAATCATACCCATAACGATCGAGGTGATCAGGAGTGATATTCAGGAGAACGGAAATATACGGATGGAAATCGATGATATTGTCGAGCTGAAAACTACTGATTTCCAGCACGTAATAATCAAAATACTTTTCTGCGACGGCCCAGGCGAAACTATCGCCGATATTGCCTGCCAGACCCACATTCAAACCTGCCGTTTTCAACAAGTAGTAAGTGAGCAGTGTCGTGGTCGTTTTACCGTTGCTGCCGGTAATAGCTATCAGCTTCGCGTCCGTGTAACGCGAGGCAAACTCTATTTCAGAGATCACCGGAATGCCCTTTTCCTTTAAAGCGACGATTAGAGGCACCTTGTCGGGAATACCCGGGCTTTTTACCACAAGATCACTTTGGAGGATGCGCTCTTCCGAATGCTGCCCCTGTTCAAATGGAATATTTTTACTGTTCAGAATGTCTGCGTACTTCTGATGCAACTGGCCCTTATCCGATAAAAAAACTTCAAAACCTTTGGATTTTGCAAGAATAGCAGCTCCCGCGCCACTTTCCCCACCACCCAAAATCGTCACCTTTTTTTGCACAAGAATCGAATTAAACGTTGAACAATCTGCAATAACCACGAAGGTAAATCTTTTGCCGAAAACTTTTTTTAATGCCCTCCCAATAACACGGATAAAAAAAGAGGCACAGGAAATATGCCTCTCGAATACTATTTATGATCTTTAAACTAGTTCTACTCTTTCTTCAACGATTCCGATAATCTCAATCTGTTAGCCATTTTCACGATCAGGAATATTACCCAGGCGATGAGCAGGAATTGGATGAGAGTCTGGATAAAGTTGCCGTATCTGATCGCTACTTCCGGTGTTTCCCCGACAGCTTCTTTCAGTACCACCTTAAGTTGCGTAAAATCTACTCCGCCAAGGATCAGGCCGAGAATCGGGTTGATAATGTCCTCCACCAGCGAAGTAGTGATTTTCCCGAATGCCGCACCTATGACGACACCGACAGCGAGGTCCAACACGTTGCCCTGGGCGATGAATGTTTTGAATTCCTTTAACATAACAAGATGAGGTTAGTTGATTAGATTAAAAAGCAAACAAAAAGCCTATGCTGAGGGCCTGAGCGAACTGGATCTTGTTGCTCTGGTCTTCGTCGTAAACCATGATGGCGCCGAGGTTAACGTTGACATATTTATTGATTTTCGCAGTCAGCTGGGCGTCAAGGCGGTTATCTATATTCAAGGGGTGTTTGAAGCTCGAAAACATCAGGTAACGGAATTTAAGGTTCACGTCTTTCGCGATATCCTTGTCGAAATTGGCTACCAGCTGGATCAGCGCCGCTTCCGTCCGCACACGCTTGCCAATGGGCACGCCATAATTTTTTTGGTCGGGCGTATTTACGTACAGATCCTTATCGACAACGATCGTCTGGCGTAATGCGCCGGGTGCAAGGTCTATAAAGAAGTAGGGAACAGGGCGGTATTCGATACCGATTGCCTCGGTCAGGTAAGCCGGCGAAAGGATACCCGACACTTTCCGCTTGACGTCACTGGTATCAGAATATTCATAACCACTACCGAACTGCGACAGGAAGTTCACATTCGCAAAAAGACTCCATTTGCTCGTCAGTTCACGGTTATATTTAGTATCGAAGAAAATCCGGTCAACATTCTTGCGGCTTTGCTGGCCCTTGTTACGGACGATACCGTACTGGCCCTGGAAGTCATTTCTCCACGAGTTCTTGCCCACCTTCTTTTCACTTAATGCATTCAGGAAAAGGCCCAATGCGATCGAGTTCACCCCACCACCCGTCCAGTTCGAACTGAACGAACCCTGGTTCAGGTTAGCCCCGAATTCGATCTTGCGCCAGGCAGTATCTTTGGCGGCTTTCAGCCTGCCGGAGGCGATCGAATTGGAAAGGTCGACCTTATTTTGAGAAGCGGCCGGGAATGTCAAAAATGCGAGTAAAATTAGAGCAATAAAGGAAGTTCGTTGAAGTAGTTGATTCATAGTCAATGTATTTAGTGGGACCATACTCATTAAATTTTCATCTTTTTAGGGCTGACAAATGAGGAGGTAGCGGTCAAAGTAAAGCAATTTCTCACGCTTTCAAAAAAAATTGCCCCTATCAGAAAGTTTATGGTACCACTTCCGAAGCTTCCTGCGCGACCGCAGCAGCCGCATTTTAACCGCACTTTCGGTCGTCCGGAAAATACCCGCGATGTCGCGGATACTGCGATCGTCGAGGTAGCGGAGATAGACCATCGCCTTGTCTTCGAGATCAAGCAGGTCCAATGCCTCTTTAAGGATTGTCAGGTTGACGTCTTCCTCAAAAAGCCCTTGAAGGCATATTTCGGCCTTCTCGCCCCGGTCGGGCGACTCTCCATGGACGAGTGTGATCTTGCGCTTGCTTACGCGCGCGAGATCCATGCAGTGGTTATGGGTAATGGTAAAAAGCCAGGTGGAAAATTTAGAACCGGTCTTGAACGTGCCCATTTTATGGATCAGTTTAAGAAAGACATCGTGCGTAATGTCTTCGGCCCGGGTGGCGTCTCTTGTAAGTGTGACGCATTTTTGGTAAACCTTCACGGCATAGCGCTCATAAAGCTTCTGAAAATGACGATTGTCCTTCGATTCAAGGAAAAGTCTAACTAATTCTTCGTCTGTCGAATTATGCTCCTGATACGGAGCGTTCCGTATTTCAACCATTCTGCCTTGATGAAAGCCGCCGATAGCGTGTGCTGAAAATTAAATTGCATTTAACTTTCTGTAAATATGAAAAAAAACGCCTGGTATCCAAATTAGATACCAGGCGTTGTCAATATATTTTGTTGCTAAAAGGCTTATCCGCCGATCGCTACACGTTTGAATGTAGTTACTGTCAAACCTTTTGAAGTTTTTTCAAGCAGCTGACGGATAGTCAGTGAGGAATCCTTTACAAACTCCTGGTTCAGCAGGGTGCTGTCTTTGTAAAACTTCTGAAGTTTACCCTGAGCAATTTTCTCAAGCATTGCTTCTGGTTTGCCTTCTGCACGTGCCTGCTCTTTACCCACTTCGATCTCGCGCTCGATAGTAGCGGCGTCGATACCGTCTTTATCCAAAGCAACCGGCTTCATCGCGGCAATCTGCATGGCTACGTCTTTACCAAGGTCAGCGACATCCGTTCCGTTTACACCACCGAATGCTACCAATACGCCTAATTTACCGTTTGAGTGGATGTAAGGCACAACTTTATCCGCTGAAACGTTTTCGTAAGCGCTGATTTCCAGTTTCTCTCCCAATTTACCAGTAAGCTCAATCATGTGCTCCGATACAGGGCGGCCGTCAGCCAAAGGTGCAGCCAGAAGCGCGTCTTTGTCTGCGATATTATCCGCTACTGCTTTTTCAAGGATAGACTGCGCAAGGTTTTTGAAATCTTCCACGTTCGATACAGGCTCAGTTTCACAAGCCAGCGCAACGAGTTTACCGTTGGTACCATCTTCGCTGATGTTGATCAGAACGGTTCCTTCTGATACGGCGTTGTCGGCACGTTTTGCAGCAACTTTCTGTCCTTGTTTACGGAGAATATCAACGGCTTTGTCGAAATCGCCATCTGCTTCCTGCAGGGCTTTTTTACAATCCATCATGCCCGCGCCGGTCATTTGGCGGAGTTTGTTTACATCTTGTGCGGTAATTGCCATGATCGTGAATAAGTATTTTTGTATTAATATTTAAAAAAATGTAGCCCATAGCAAGAGGCTATGGGCTACTCTGTATGTTCAACTATGAGCAGTTAGAAACTGCACCATATTGCCCTTTTTACTCTTCGTCGCTTTCAGCAGCCTCTACGCTGGCAACTTCGGCGCGAGGCGCTGCCTCTTCACCTTTGTCAGCCGCACGTTTCGCTTCTTCTTCCTCAACCAGGCGCTGATCGTCTTTATCTTGTTTGCGTTCCATCAAACCTTCTTCGATAGCCTTACCGATCGCCAGTGTTACCAACGAGATCGCTTTGTAAGCATCGTCGTTCGATGGGATTGGGAAGTCAACCAATTCAGGGTTTGAGTTGGTATCGCAGATCGCAAAAATGGGGATGTTCAATCTTTTTGCTTCTGCAACCGCAATGTGCTCGCGTTTTACATCAACGATGAAAAGTGCTGCTGGAAGGCGAGTAAGGTCCGCTACACCACCTAGTACTCTTTCCAGTTTGTCCTTTTCACGTGTAAGCATCAGGCGTTCTCTTTTCGCAATATTGCTAACCGTGGCTTCGTCTTTCAGCATCTTCTCGAGAGTCTGCATTTTTTTCAAAGACTTGCGAATCGTGCCAAAGTTTGTAAGCATACCACCCAACCAGCGGTCAGTTACGTAAGGCATTTTAAGGCGTTTCGCCTCTTCCGTTACGATTTCCTGAGCTTGTTTTTTAGTAGCAACAAACATGATCTTACGTCCTGAACGAACGATCTGTTTCAGCGCAGCTTCCGCTTCGTTGAGGCAGCTCAAAGTTTTGTTCAGGTCAATGATGTGGATCCCGTTCTTCTCCATGAAGATATATGGAGCCATCCGTGGATCCCACTTGCGGGTAAGGTGACCAAAGTGGACACCTGCATCCAATAGTTCTTTATATTCTATTTGTGCCATTGCCGAATTTGATTAAAAATATTTTTAGACTTGTTACGCAGCACGAAGCATCGGGCACGATAAGCAACGTCTGGACGAAATATTAACGTTTCGAGAACTGGAATCTTCTGCGTGCCTTAGCGCGTCCGTATTTCTTACGCTCAACCATACGTGGGTCGCGGGTAAGGAATCCTTCTTTTTTCAATGCGCCACGGAATTCGCCGTTGTATTGAACCAGTGCACGTGAAACCGCCATACGGATAGCTTCCGCCTGGCCTGAGATTCCACCACCTCTAACGTTTACTTTAATATCGTAACCATTTCCTCCGCTGATCGTAGCGAAAGGCTGCTGAAGAACGATCTGGTGTACTTCAAATGGAAAATATTCTTTGTAGTCACGGCCGTTTACCTTGATATCTCCTTTACCTGGTGTCAGATAAATACGAGCAACGGCTGTTTTTCTTCTACCTATTGTGTTGATCACTTCCATGAATTACAATTGGATTTGCTTTGGTTGCTGTGCGCTGTGCGGGTGTTCTGCGGCAGCGTAAACAAACAGGTTTGTAAATAAACGACGTCCCAAACGGTTCTTTGGAAGCATGCCTTTTACGGCTTTCTCGATCACACGCTCTGGGTGTTTTTCGAGCAACTCGCGAGGAGTCTGAAAACGTTGACCTCCTGGGTAGCCAGTGTGACGAACATAAACCTTGTCCGACATCTTCTTACCTGTCAACTTGATCTTATCGGCGTTGATAACAATTACGTTATCTCCACAATCCACATGAGGAGTGTAGCTTGCTTTGTGTTTGCCTCTGATAATTTTAGCAACTTCGCTGGCCAAACGACCAAGAATTGCATTTTCAGCATCCACAACAATCCACTCCTTGTTTACTGTGTTTTTGTTCGCCGAGATGGTTTTGTAGCTTAACGTATCCACGATTAACAAAAAAATTAAATTGATTTTCAATTATTTACACTGTAACAAGACAGTCCCATCGCAAAATGGGAGTGCAAATATAGAGTTTAACAAATTGAATTACAAGTATGTTTGAGAAATTCATTTGTTAATCCTCTACTGCAAAGGCCAATGCGATGTACGGAATGCCGTAAACTTTGGACACATGTCGCTGGTTGTTATCGAGGTAAACATTGAAATCGTCGATTTTCCTGGTCGTATAGGTAACCCGTCCGTAAGTGTAACCAACCTTCACCCCGACCCTCCGGCTGGCCTTGAAACGTACGAAAGCCTCCGATTGCCCGCTGTTCCTCCGGAGCGCGAGCGGTAATGCATTGAATACCGTTGGCCTGCTGGCTAACCATTGGTTGTAGTACGGCTTGCCGGTGCCGTTCGTGGGGATGTTCTTTTCATAGTAGCCGTGCCGCTTGGAGCCAAAGGTCAAACCCAGCAAGTCGGTATTAGCACCGATATCCAGCTTCCAGAAACTCACATTGACGCCCGCCAGAAAGCTTATCCCGTTGATCGACACATCGCGGTATTCCAGGTAATCCTCAATTCCGGCAACGCGTTTGGTGTCCAGATTGGTCCGACCCGCATAATAGCCCCATGCCCTGAAACCAAGCCCCAGCCGGAGCCACGGAAGTTTTTGCGGCCCTACCTCCTCGTGATACATTACAGAAGGGGCCCACGAATTGCTACCCAGGCCTAAACCGACATCCACACCTCCTGCAACTGACGAAGCGTATTGAGCGTGTGTGAAAGTGGCATTCAGTAATAAAATGATAATCACTCCTTTTAAAATTTTCATTGCTGAACCCCTAGTTAGATGATGAATGCTACAATAATAACTGATGCCGGCAACAAATCGCGCCTTATGCGTTTACAAGTGGCTATTTTGGTCCTTTATGCATTATTTAACGGTCGGTTATATGCCCAGAGCAATGATCATCTCGCATTTGTGCCTCTATTCAACGGAAAAAACCTGAACGGCTGGGTCGACGTCAATACATCCAAAGAAACCTGGAAAGTCAAAAACGGCACATTGATCTGCTCGGGCAAGCCCATCGGTGTGATGCGCTCCGACAGGCAGTACGAAAACTTCATCCTCGAAGTGGAATGGAAACATATGGAAGCCGGCGGCAATTCCGGCGTATTTATATGGAGTGAAGGCACTCCCCAGGAACACGACCCGCTCACGAAGGCCATCGAAGTGCAAATGCTGGAACTAGACTATGCCCCCCAGCATAACGCCACCGACGACTACGTCCACGGCGAGCTGTTCCCGACCATGGGCATGACGGCCATCCCCGACAATCCGCGCGGCATTCGCAGCAAGTCCCTCGAAAAGCGCTGCAAAGGCAAAGGCGAATGGAACAAATATGTAGTTGTGGCCGTGGACGGCACCGTAAAACTCTCTGTCAACGGCAAATTCGTCAACGGCCTGCGCGCCTCCGAGCGCAAGAAAGGCTACATCTGCCTCGAAGCCGAAGGCGCTGAGATCCATTTCAGAAACATGCGCATTATGGAGCTACCGGGCGGCATTACAACGCCGGAGCAGGTCGCGCCCGTGGTGCACTGATTTGGGAAGTTGCCTTTCTACGAATATCTTGTTGAAGATTTCAATCTTTTGGTATGAAAATCTCCTTCATTGGCGCTGGTAATGTGGCCTGGCACTTGGCGCAGGCGTTTGAGGATGCGGGGCATTGGATTTGCGAGGTGTACAGCCGCGATACGCAGAAGGCGCGTCAGCTGGCTTCGTCGTTGTATGATACTAATATCCAGCCCGATCTCAATTTCTCGGAAAGCGAAGCCGAAGTGATCGTGATCGCGGTGACGGACGATGCTATCGAGAGTGTGATCCAACGCATTGTGCTGCCCGAGGGCGTGATCCTCGTGCACACGTCGGGTACGCGGTCGCTCGCTGAATTTCAGAAACTTGTGGAGATTTACAGCGACGTATATGTCCACACGGGCGTCTTCTACCCGTTGCAGACTTTTACAAAGGATGTTGAAATGGATTACAGCGAGTTGCCGTTCTGCATCGAGTCGCGCAATGAGCTCATTGAAGCCAAATTAACGCAACTTGCTTCGAGCGTGAGCAATAACGTAACGCGAATGGACTCCGACGAGCGCTTCATTCTGCACGTAGCGGCGGTTTTTGCGAGTAATTTCACGAATTACATGCTCACAATCTCCCACGACCTCCTCGACCGCGAACAGCTCAATTTCGATCTGCTGAAACCGCTCATTCAAACAACGATAGACAAAGCCCTGCTTTCCGACGACCCTTCCATCGGGCAAACCGGCCCGGCCCGGCGCGGCGACTGGAAAACCACGGCACGCCACCTCGAATATTTGCAGGAAACCAACGAGGATTATACGGAAATCTACCGCCTGCTCACCGACAAAATCCGCAATCTCTACATTTCAAAATAATAAGAAGCCTCACTGTCGCGAAAAAAGTTAGGCTATATTTGCAGGATTCACAATTCGGCTATTCATGGATTCGACTCTTACGGAACGTTTCAAGCGCATTACCACCTTCATTTTTGATATCGACGGCGTCATGACCGACGGCAGCGTCATCGCCCTCGAAACCGGCGAGCAACCCCGCATTTTCAACGTACGCGACGGCTATGGCATCAACCGGGCGGTCAGAATGGGTTATCGTGTGGCTATCATCTCCGCCCAGAGCCAGGTAGGTGTCCGTAAACGGCTCGAATACCTCGGCGTAACTGATATTTTCATCGGCACCTCACCGGATGGCAAATTGCCCGTTTTCAAAAAATACCTCGCAGAAACCGGTCTGACAGAAGATGAAATCGTATTTATGGGTGACGACCTTCCCGACTACGAGGTCATGCGTACAAACGTAATGGGCGCATGCCCGGCCGATTCCGCCGATGAAATCCTGGCTATCGCCGACTATATTTCTCCCAAAAACGGAGGCCGCGGCGCCGTTCGCGACCTGATAGAGCAGGTTATGAAGGTACAGGGGAAATGGATGGCCTGGTTTGAATAAAAAGCTGGTGGTGGACAAGAAAAAGCGCTATTTCCCAAATCTGAACGGTATCCGTGCTATTGCGGCGACGCTGGTGGTATTTCACCACCTCGAACAAGCCAAGCATGCGTTGGGCATTGCCAATATATATGATATACCCATTATACAGCATGCAGGAAGGCTTGGTGTAGGGCTGTTCTTTGTACTGAGTGGATTCCTGATCACCTATTTACTCCTCGAAGAACGTGGACGGTTCGGCGATGTCGATGCGAAAAAGTTTTACCTGCGCCGCGTATTCCGCATCTGGCCTGTTTACTTTCTCATTATCGGATTATCCTTTTTGGTGTTCCCGCACATCGGCATATTCGATTATCCCGGAATTGAGGAACAGCTGACGGTAGACCTGCCGGAAAGGCTCGCCCTGCTCCTGCTCGTTTTACCCAATTTTGCATTCGTGCTCTACGACCTGCCTTACTGGTGCGCACAAACGTGGTCAATCGGCGTAGAGGAGCAGTTTTATTACCTCTGGCCCTGGTTGATCAAGTATCCCAAAAAACGCATACCCATCCTGCTGTTTTTCCTTCTATTGACGGCAGGGCTGCTTTACGTAGGACTCGAAATCGTCGATCCGTCGGAAGAGACCCGAAAATCAATGATCTCCACTTTTCTCGGGCAGTTCCGCATTCAGACAATGGCGCTGGGAGGTTTTTGCGCATGGCTGGTTTACAAGGATAAAACCCGGATCCTGAACTTCGTTTTCAGGAAAGACATTCAAATAGCCGCTTACGCGATCCTGCTCGCATTGTTCTTTTCAGGCGTGCATTTCTTCGCATTCCTTGAAGTATACGCTCTGTTCTTCGCCTTCTTCGTGCTGAATGTTTCGTGTAACCCGAATACGATCGTGAACCTGGGTCACCCGGCAATGGACCATTTGGGTAAGGTTACCTATGGCCTATACCTGTACCACGTCGCAGTGATTGTCGTGATCATCAATCTCTTCGAAATGTACGCGCCCGGCTGGCGTGACGCCGGTTATCAGGTAGTGCTTTATATTTTGAGCTTTATCGGCTCGGTGGCAGTGGCCACTTTTTCCTACAACTACATTGAAAAACCGCTTCTTGCCTACAAGGATCGTAAATTCGGACGTTGATCAACGGGTTTTCGGCAGCTCCGACATCGTGTAGAATTTCAATCTCTGCTTGTGGGCCTCGCGTAAAACCGCAGCCAGAAAGCTTACATTGAAACCATACTTACCATTCTGAGGAGCGCTGTATAAAGGTTCATGCCCAAAAACCATCACTGCCGTGCCATTTTCTTTTGCTTCCTGAATAGCCTCGGCAACTTCTTCCCCGGTCACCTCGTCGTAATCGATCATTAACGCATCCACTTGCTGCGCCCCATCGAACGGGTAGTAAATCGCATTCATCCATCGCGGAGGCCATGCGTAGAATTGAAAGCCTTTATATTTCCTTCTCGAAATGGCTACATCACGTAAAACCGTAAAGCCCTTCGCCAAAAGCACTGAATCAACACGATCATTATGGTTCCCGCCCGGGTGCGCGTACGATGTGGGTTTAAAACCCGCCGCGTTCATATGCCGCAGGCCCGTTTCGAGCTCGGCTTCGATATATCCTTTCGGTCCGCCGGCAGCCATTAATTCGGTAGATTTGGCATGAACGGTTCCGTGGAAACCGATTTCGTGGCCCTCTTTTTCCAACTGTTTCAACATCGATACTTCTTCTGCATTCAGGCTGTCGGGACACGTGATGAAGAAAGTCGCTTTTGCATTGTATTTATGGAACAATGGCCGGAGCTCGTACCATTCTTTGATAAAGTGGTCGTCGAATGAAATGGCAATGCCGCCCGCGCCTGGCTTGCCGGAAGGGCTGCCGCAGCCCCACAATACCATCGCTACAACTGCCAGCAGCAACCAAAGCAAGCCGTTCAATGCCTTCAAAGAGGTTTTAATGTATTTCAAAACTTCGGAAATGATCTGTTATTTTCGCTAAATTAACGACACGAATGAAAATACTGCACACGGCCGACTGGCATATCGGCAAAAAGCTCGATAACTTTTCCCGCCTCGACGAACAGCGACTGGTACTCGAAGAAATCTGCGAAATAGCGGAGCGCGAGCAGGTCGACGCGATCGTCGTTGCCGGTGACCTCTTCGACAACTTCAACCCGTCGTCGGAAGCAACCGAACTTTTGTACAGTACATTGCACCGGTTGTCGGCCAACGGCACCCGTGCCGTTGTCGCTATCGCTGGCAACCACGATTCCCCCGAGCGCATTCAGGTACCCGACGCGCTCGCCAAGGTTTGCGGCATTCTGTTCGTCGGATTTCCAAATACCGAAGTCAAACCATTTTGCACGCAAGGTCAGGTGGATATTATCAGAACCGCGCCGGGTTTCCTGGAAATCAGCCTTCCTAATGCCCCCTTCCCCCTGCGCGTGCTGCACACGCCCTACGCAAACGAGCAACGTCTGAAAACATTCCTCGGCGTCGAGGAATCGGAAGAAACATTGCGCGTGCATTTACAGCAGCATTGGCAAACGCTCGCAGATCAATACCTCGATGAGAGAGGTTTTAACCTGCTTGCCACGCATTTATTCGTCATGCAAAAAGGCGGCCCGATACCCGAAGAGCCCGACGACGAGCGGCCGATACTGCATATTGGCGGCGCCCAGGCCATTTACACCGAAAACTTCCCGAAACAGGTGCATTACATTGCATTAGGCCATTTGCATCGCTTTCATCAGGTCGATAAGTTACCGGCGCCGGCTGTCTATTCCAGCAGCCCATTAGCGTACAGTTTTTCAGAAGCCAATCAAACCAAATATGTGATCCTGATCGAAGCGGAGGCTGGGAAGCTGGTCGGCTACAAGCCTATTGAATTGTTGAAAGGCAAAAAGCTGCGCCGTAAAAGCTTTCATAGCATTGATGAAGCAATCGAATGGCTCGGTGAGCATTCGGAAGATTTGATCGAACTGACCATCATTTCAGACAATTACCTCGAAGCCTCCGACAAAAAGCGGTTAATGGAAGCGCATTCGGGCATTGTTCAGATCATTCCGCAGATTAAGCGAAGCGAGGTGGCCGATACTTCTTCCGAAGTCGACCTCTCATTAAGCATGGAAAAGCTGTTTCAGGAGTATTTCAAATCTAAAAACAAAGGCCAGGAGCCCTCCGAAGGATTAATGGAGGTTTTTCGGGAAGTACTGGGCAGCGAAGCGGAATAAAAGGCCACGCTGTGGCCGCTTTTAAACAAGAGAGGCTACCCCATTCTGGAATAACCTCTCTTGCGTTCTATTTTTGGTTTGAAGAATCAGCTCGCTCTTCTCAGTTTCGCTTCAATAGTTTGCTGTGTGTGTGGTACGATGCGCAGCCGCTCTTTCGGGATCAGTTTGCCGGTATCGATGCAAACGCCGTAGGTGCCGTTTTTAATGCGGATCAGCGCATTTTCCAGCTGTACCGAGTATTTCTGGAGACGTGCGGCCAACTGGCTCAGGTTTTCGCGTTCACTCGCGTCCGCCCCGTCTTCCACTAATTTTGCCGCACCGGAAGTTACGTCCGTGCCGCTATCGTTTTTTTTACTTAAACCGGTTTTAATATATTCGAGCTCACTTCTTGTCGCTTCCAGCTTGCCGCGGATCAGTTCTTCAAACTCCCTTAATTCTTCCTCTGAATATCTTGTTCGTTCTTCTTGCATAATCTGAATTGATTTGTTAGTCTACATCAAGGAGCGTTCAAAGCACAAAAGTACTAGTATTCTGCCTATTTCGGAATAGTATTTAATTAATAACCACTTTCAAATGAGAAACTTACTAACACTGACATCAGGGGGTATAACCAACAAAGCCAAAACCTGGTTCGGTATTGGCTTTGCTGTGAATCTCTGAAGATTATTTATAAAGTACCGATTTCACGGCGTCCACCGTGCGCTTCACGTTTGGCAGAATTTCTTCTATCAGCGTCGGCGCATATGGAAGAGGCACATCGCGGCTCGTAACACGGATCACCGGCGCATCCATATAATCAAATGCATGGCGTTGAATATGGTAAGCGATTTCCGAAGAAATGGAAGCCAGTGGCCAGGCTTCTTCTACCACCACGCAGCGGTTGGTTTTCTTAACCGATTCGATCACGGCAGGGTAGTCGATCGGACGGACGGTGCGTAAATCCACTACTTCCACATCGATACCTTCTTTTTCGAGTTGAAGCACCGCCGGCATTACCACGCGGGGGATCATTTTACCGAAAGAAACGATGGTTACGTCCTTACCCTGGCGTTTGATATCCGCCTTTCCAAGTGGAATGAGGTATTCTTCCTCGGGAACAGCCATTTTATCACCGTACATTACTTCCGATTCCATGAAGATCACCGGGTTGTTGTCGCGGATAGACGATTTCAGAAGGCCTTTCGCATCGTAAGGATTCGAAGGGACCACCACTTTCAGACCCGGCGTGTTGGCAAACCAGTTTTCGAAGTTCTGCGAGTGCTGCGCTCCGAGCTGACCTGCATTACCGGTCGGACCGCGGAAAACGATCGGGCAACCAAACTGTCCGCCTGACATCGAAAGAATCTTAGCCGCGCTGTTGATGATCTGGTCGATCGCCACCAGCGAGAAGTTGAATGTCATAAACTCCACGATAGGACGCAGGCCGTTTCCGGCAGCTCCCACCGCAATCCCCGCAAAGCCAAGCTCCGCGATAGGCGTATCGATCACGCGGTCGGGACCAAACTCATCGAGCATTCCCTGACTCGCCTTATAAGCACCGTTGTATTCCGCAACCTCTTCACCCATCAAAAAAATACTCTTGTCAAGGCGCATCTCTTCCGACATAGCGTCGCGAATGGCATCTCTAAATGCTATTTCTTTCATTCGTAATTCTGATAATTATTAATTCTTAGAAGAAACCACTGCAAGATCATTTCATCTGAACAGACCGACCTGCGCGGTTACATTAAAAGAGGTTTTGTACACTTATTTCAAAACGATCTGGTAAAATTATAGAACAACGGCCAATTCTCAAATTCTTTACCGGAACCATTCTGTTAAAAAACGCGGCAAATGTGGCCTAATTTTGCATTATACCGGGATCACGTCCACTTCTACCGAAAGCGTGTGTTTTCCGTAACTGAAAATAATGCCTTTCAGCGGTGGCACGTCGCTGTAATCCCGGCCCCAGGCTGTCACAATATGCCGCTCACCCGGGACGACATTGTTTGTGGGGTCAAAATCGCACCAGCCGTAATCGGGTATAAAAACCGAGATCCACGCGTGCGAAGCATCGGAGCCCTGCAACTTGGGTTTGCCCGGAGGCGGAAGCGTTTCCAAATACCCGCTCACATAGCGTGCCGCGAAACCGAAACTGCGGATACAGGCGATGGCCAGATGTGAAAAATCCTGGCAAACGCCCTTTTTAGCAGCCAATACTTCCTTAATCGGCGTGTTCACCGTCGTAAAATCCGGCATAAACTTAAACTCCCTGTAAATCTTCGCACAAAGCCGGGCAATGCAATCGTACAAAGGCGCTTCATCATCGAAGCAATCGCCGGCATATGCCCTGATTTCCGCGTCCCACTTCACCAGGGGGCTGGGTAACGTGTATTCCAAAAAGGAAACTTTCATTGCACGATCACTCGTGAGTCGCTCCCTCGCTTCCCTGCTCGTTACCGACGACGGAATGAAGAGCGAGCCCGTACGTTCCTTCAAACGCTCTACGATCGCGGTCGTCAGCACGGTAAGCGTTTTGTGCGGCGAATGCAGGGAAAAATAATGCGTGGTATTACCATAAAAATCGACGCGCTCGCAGATCTGCGCCGGTTCCGGGGTTATTTTAATGCTAAAATCCTGACAAAGCTGATCGGGCAGCATGCGCGGCGTGAGGCACACCAGGCTATGGTAGTTGTTCACGGCCTCGGCATATTTATACTCCGTCTTATGGATCAGCTTATACTTCATCCGTATCGTAGTCCATCGGTTCAAAAGAGTGGTGTATCAGTGTATGGCTGAAATACTGATTGGTCAGGTAAATCGACACCGCACTAATCAGCCGCGCCACTTCGGAAAGCAGGCTGAAAAGCTCCGCACGCTCATCGCTGTCATTGCATCTGGTCAGATCCTGGATATTCGAGAGCTTTATCAACGTAGATGCTTTCAAAGCGAGCTTTTCGGCCTCATTTAATCGCTCACCGCGCGTCGTAGCCGGCAATGCGGCCAGGTTTTTAGCCAGCTCATCGAGCATGTAAGCCAGCGAATACGGCAGCCGTGTTTCAAGCAAAATCATATCCAGCATCGCCTCCACACTCAAATGCGATTTGTAGATCTGCCGGTAATTCACCAGCATGTGATTGTTGATCAGCGTAGCTTCGATCAGCTCATTTTCCACGGCAGCCGAACGTCCGACGCCAAAATTGGACTGGATCACACTCACCCGGGACAATATCCTTTCAATCAGTTTTCCCGTTTCCAGCAGCAGATAGCTGTTATCCCGCGGCATGCTCTCCGCTATCACGCCCAGGAACGTAAACATATTATTAAACAACCCGTCGAGCGTCCGCTGGATGTTGGTACTGTTCATATGCGATGCATTCCGGATCTCATGGTAACCGTTGTCGATCAAATCAACGATCCGCCATATTTCAAGCTCCCACTGGTTCCGTACCGCGCCTACGGCATTCAGAAACGAGCCGATATTGGAAGCGATCGACCCAGGGCGATAGTTGTCGGAAATCAACGCGATGATCTCCTTATAAGGATCGTTCAGCTTTTCATCGCCGTCTAAAAACCCGGGATAGGCAGACGAAACGTGCGTAAGCGACTGTAAAAGCACCTTGATATGTTCCTGTTTCGCCGACCCGCCGAAGTTACGATCTAGATTAAGGACATTGATGGTAATATTCATGAACTTGATCACCGCCATTGCCCGCTCACAATAGCGACCGACCCAAAACAGGTTTTCGGCACTCCGACTCGGAAGCGAAACATGCTTATTGACAGCGGCAGGTGTATTGAGGACGACCCTTTCCTGTGGTTCGTCGGATTTGTCGGAAACGATCCAGGTATCTTTGGAGAAACCGCCCTGCTGGTTGGAGATCACAAACCGGTCTTTCACCGCCGAACTGCGCGTGAGCCCGCCCTGCATGACGTGGTAGCCACTTTCATCCGCCACCAAAAATGCCCGCAAAGCGGCATACCGCGGCTCGATCACGCCGTCGATCAATGAGGGAGTGGTTGAAAGACTTACCTCCTGCTGCGCGATAAAATCATGCGGTCGCTGGGTAATCATCGCTATCAGCTCCGCTTTCTTCGCATTTGAAAGTGTGCGTCCGTAAACAGAGCTGAATTTCGATTTTCGGTTAGCCTTTTTAATGATCAACTCATCGATATTATCGAGTACGTAGGCCAGTTCTTTCTGATGCCCGCACCACCAGGTGGCGACATTTGGCATAAGCAGCTTTTCCCCAAGAAAGTATTGGCATATATTCTCCATAAATGCCAGAAAAGCATGGTTTTCCAGTACTCCCGAGCCCGGCGGGTTCATAACCTGGACATTACCGAGGCGGATCGCCTGCAAAAGGCCGGGCACGCCCAGGCGGGAATCTTCGCGCAATTCCAGCGGATCGCACCAGTCGTCGTCGACACGCCGCACGATGACATCGACTTTTTGTAAACCGTCAATGGATTTCAACCATACACTTCCATTGCGTACGAGCAGATCGTCTCCCTGAGCAAGCGTATAACCCAGGTATGAGGCCAGGTAGGCGTGTTCGAAATAGGCCTCATTGCCCGGTCCGGGTGTGAGGTAAACGATATTGGGGGCGTCGCGGCTTTTATCAGAAAGCCTCAGAACGGTGTTTTGAATGCTATTAAAAAAAGGTGAGAGCTTACTCACATACATGCCGTCGGCCAGCTCGGGGAGCAGTTTGCTCATCACAATGCGGTTTTCGAGCGTATAACCCGATCCCGACGGTGCCTGCGTGCGGCTGTCTAGCACCCACATCTGGCCGTCGGGTCCGCGTGCCATGTCGGCTGCGAACAATGTCAGCTGCCGTGGACCAGGGACTTTGATATCAATGCAGGGGCGTAAAAATCCTGTGTTTTCAAAAACAAGTTCAGCGGGGATAACGGCATCTTTTACCAGATTCCGCGGCCCGTAAAGATCCTTTAAAACCAGATCCAGCAAATGCGCCCGTTGCTGCAACCCTTTCGAGATCCGGTCCCATTCGCGGTGTTCGATCAGGAACGGGATCGGGTCGAGCTGCCAGGGGCGGTTCATGCCATCGGGACTGCCGTAGACATTGTAAGTCACGCCATTCTCGCGCAACTTGCTGATAATCTCCTGATTCCGGCTTTTGAGTTCTGTAATGCCCAATTTTTCCAACGTGGCAAACAGCGCCCGCCAGTAAGGCTTCAACTTTCCGTCGGTATCCAGCACCTCATCGTAAGAAGTCAGTCCGGCTTGGTAGGATTGCAACAGGTTCACGGAAGCCTCGGTAAGCATATTCAAGATCAGGGTTATACTGCAAATCTACCGCGATTTCCAGAATTTGCGTAAATCCAGCGTATTAGGATACTCCGGATTGATCAATTCGATCGGGGTGTCGCTTTTCATTTCCTTCTTCGTTTCGGCCACAAACCGGGATACGCCCGCCTCAGTCTTCTCGATCACCGGCACCTCGCGGGTAGCCGACGGCGTGTGCCCGAATCCCTGGAAAAGGCTGATTTTGCGCGATTCGGCCTCGAAGCTATTGACGGGGTAAGTATCAAAACTGCGCCCGCCGGGGTGCGAAACGAAATAGGTACAACCGCCCAATATACGGTTATTCCAGGTATCCACAATATCAAAAACCAACGGTGCATCGGCCCCGATCGTCGGGTGCAATGCCGATGGCGGGTTCCAGGCCTTGTAGCGGATTCCGGATACATAATCACCCTTAATGCCCGCACTCCGCAACGGTACCCGGCAACCATTGCAGACCAGAATATGCCTTCCTTCCACAAATCCGCTCACTTTCACCTGCAATCTTTCCAGCGAAGAATCCACAAACCGCGCGGTACCAGCATTAGACAATTCCTCCCCTAAAACATGCCACGGCTCGATGCCCAAGCGAAGTTCCAATTGGATATTGTCAACAGTAATGCCACCGTAATGCGGGAAACGGAACTCGAAGAACGGGTCGAACCACGAAATATCGAAGTTGTAGCCGGCCGCTTTCAGGTCATTCACCACATCTACCATATCGAGGTAGGCGAAATGCGGCAGCAGGAAACGATCGTGGAGCTCTGTCCCCCAGCGGATCAGCTTATGTTTGTAAGGTTCTTTCCAGAACTTCGCGATGAGCGCGCGTATGAGCAGCGTCTGCACGAGGTTCATATGCTTGTGCGGCGGCATATCGAAAGCACGGAATTCGAGGATACCCAGCCGGCCCGTCGAAGAATCGGGAGAATAGAGTTTATCCATACAAAACTCCGAGCGGTGGGTATTTCCGGTAATATCCACGAGCAGGTTCCTGAAAATGCGGTCCACCATCCAGAACGGCACTTCGCCGTCTTCGGGAATCTGATCAAATGCGATTTCAACTTCGTAAAGTCGCTCGTCGCGTCCCTCATCGATACGGGGTGCCTGACTGGTAGGGCCAATGAACGGGCCTGCAAAAAGATAGCTCAATGCGGGATGGTGCTGCCAGTAGGTCAGCAGGCTGCGTAAAAGGTCGGGACGGCGCAATATCGGGCTGTCGGCAGGCTTGGCACCGCCAATAGTTACGTGGTTGCCTCCACCGGTGCCAGTATGCCGGCCATCGACCATGAATTTATCTGTCCCCAGGCGTGAGAAGAATGCTTCTTCGTACAATGCGCTGATGTTATCTACCAATTCCTGCCAGTTCTTCGCAGGATGGATATTTACCTCTATCACGCCGGGATCGGGCGTTACAATCAGTTTTTGTACGCGGTAATCCGATGGCGTCGGATAACCTTCAATACGCACCGGCATTTTCAGCTTTTCAGCGGTGGCTTCTATCGAAGCTATCAGGTCGAGGTAATGCTCGAGGTAATCAGTAGGCGGTAGGAAAACATAGACAATGCCGTCGCGTTCCTCCACACAAAGTGCCGTTTTGATCACCGGCACGTCGAAAAGCAGGCTATCTTGTAATTCTTCTTCTTTCTTTTTCTTTAAATCTTCTGCTGTATCAACCGGCTGGATATTCAAGGGCAATTGATAATCAGGCGCCACCGTACCATACCGTGCCTGCACGATCGGCTGATAATCGGCCAGTACGGGCAAGTCCTCGAACGGGCTGCGGTCCACTGGCTGTTCGCGCCGCTCCTTGGCGATTTCGGGCAAAGATTTCAACGGCAAGCGGTAACCCATCGCCGAATTACCGGGAATGAGGAAGCAGTTACCTCTGCGGAACTGCCAGGCTGTGCTCGTCCAATGCTTCCCATTTTCCTCCCATTTGACAGGTATCACGAATCCGGCAGGGTTATTCAAGCCCTTTTCCAGCAATTTCGCCAAAGTCCTGCGCTCTATGGAATCTTTCAGATTCACTTTCAACGGATCGACATTAACAGGAAGCTTGCCCTCTTCCAACGCCCAGTAAATGGGGTCTTCATAGGCTGGGGTAATGTTATTGGTGTCAATGCCGAGGTATTTGGTCAATTCGGCTGTAAAAATTTCCGCGTCCCGGAATGTGAATTTCGTTTCGCCTTCCTTGGCCACGAGATCGTCGTTCTTCCACATCGGAACGCCATCATTGCGCCAGTACAGTGCATATTGCCAACGTGGAAACTGCTCGCCCGGGTACCATTTCCCCTGACCAAAATGCAGCAATCCCCCGTGTGCAAAACGGTTTTTCAATCTCAATGACAGGTCATAAGCCAGCTGCCGCTTCAACGGCCCGTCGGCCGCAGTATTCCATTCGGCCGATTCGAAATCGTCGATGGAAATGAACGTAGGCTCGCCGCCCATCGTGAGACGCACATCGTTTTCCTGCAAATCCTTTTCCACATCATAACCCACCTGCATTACCTGGGCCCATTGTTCCTCCGAGTAAGGCTTGGTTACACGCGGGTCTTCGTGAATGCGGAAAACCTTGTTGTCGAATTCAAAAGTAACTTCGGCCACATCCGTAGCGCCCGAAACCGGCGCGGCGCTGGCATAATCGGGCGTGCAGCAAAGCGGAATATGCCCCTCGCTGGCGAAAAGCCCGGAAGTTGGGTCGAGGCCGATCCATCCCGCGCCGGGCACATACGCCTCCGTCCACGCATGAAGGTCGGTAAAATCCGCCTCCGGCCCGGAAGGCCCGTCGAGCGACTTGATATCCGAAGTAAGCTGCACCAGGTAACCCGACACAAACCGTGCCGCAATACCCAAATGCCGCAAAATCTGCACCAGTAGCCACGCCGAGTCGCGGCACGAACCGCTTTGGATCGTGAGCGTCTGCTCGCAGGTCTGTACGCCTACCTCCATCCGGATATTGTAATGAATAGCCTTGTAAAGCTCCTGATTGAGGTAAACCAGAAAATCGACCGTCTTAATATCCTGCTGAATTTTCAGATTCCGGATAAAGTCCGTCAAGAGCGGCCCGTTCTCACGGGGTTCCAGGTATGGCCCGAGCTCTTTGCCTAATGTCGGTTCGTATTGAAACGGATATTTGTCGGCATAATCTTCTACAAAAAAATCGAATGGATTGATGACCTGCATCTTGGCGATCACCTCCACATCGATGCTCAACTCGGTCGTTTTTTCCGGAAAAACGACACGCGCCTGGTAATTTCCGAATGGGTCCTGCTGCCAGTTGATGAAATGATTTTCAGGTGTAATTTTCAGCGAATAGCCCTCTATCGGCGTACGCGAATGCGGCGCGGGCCGTAACCTGAAAATATGCGGTGAAAGCGAAACACTCCGGTCGAACTTATATCTTGTTTTATGCGAAATAGCAACTTTTATAGCCATAATAGGAGTATTACAATATAATTAGATAATTTGGCAAGCAGGGATTTATCAAATTCTAAACAAACGCTTTAAGCTTGTTTTTCAAAATATTAGGTTGAACTAAATCCAGAAAGCAGAATTTTATTTCTCGACACATTTACTTATCCAATGCAACGCTGTTAAATCCTTCCGCAAAGCTAACCAGTGTTACAAAGAACATACCGCTTTCTCTTTTCATTCAGCATTAATTAATCTGCGCGGGTTGTTCAGGACAGATAATTCCTTAAAAGTTACGTAATTCGCCAAAATCCTTACGATACCATTAGTTAGTCCAAAAATGAAAATTGCTATCATCGGCTGCGGCAACATGGGCATGGCCTTCGCCCGCGCCTTCCTGAAATTCGACCTCGTCAAAAACCAGGATTTTTTACTGGTTGAAAAAAGCACCGACCGTCTCGACAGCCTCACAAGCTTCCAGCCGGGCGTGATCACGGGCATTATCGGCCCGCAGATCGGTGAATACGACCTGATCATCCTTTCGGTGAAGCCGCAGGACTTCCTTTCGGTTGCCGGGGCGCTGAAAGAAGTCATCAAACCCGGCCAGGTAGTATTGTCGATCATGGCCGGTGTGACGATCGAAGGCATTCAGAATGCATTGGACCATAAAGCGGTAATCCGGGCGATGCCCAATACCCCGGCCATGCTCGGAATGGGCATTACGGCCTACTCCGCGTCGCCCGAGGTAGATATACATCAGCTGCGTAAAATTGAAAACCTCATTAATGCAACCGGGCGGTCGGTCTTTTTGGAAGATGAGGACCAACTGAACGCAGTAACGGCATTGAGCGGCAGCGGTCCGGCCTACTTTTTTTATGTCGTGAAAGCGATGATCGAGGCAGGTAAGCAAATGGGTTTCGAAGAATCGGTGGCTGCATTGCTGGTGAAGCAAACGATGCTGGGATCTTACCATCTGATCAATACTGCTGATAAGTCGCTCGACGATCTGATCAAAGCGGTAGCGTCGAAAGGAGGCACCACCGAGGCCGCATTGCGCCAGTTCGAGGCCGGTGAACTGGACAAAACGCTTGAAAAAGGCATTTTCGCCGCGCAGGTACGATCGACGGAATTGTCGAAAGGATAACAAAGGCTCGTCAGCGCAGTCGAAGGCCGGTACTGCAAACGGCCTTCGACTGCGCTGACGAGCCAATTACATTAATCATCAAACATCGAAAAATATGGGAACGTCAGCCGATAAACTCGCCACTCTCGACATTGTATTAAACGGCCTCATGCGCCGCTACAAGGAGCGTGTGCCGGACGTGCGAACAATCCTCGACGCGATGGTAAGCGACGGCATCGTCAAAAGCACCGCCGACATCGAAAACGACCATATTGCATTTCGCACGATGGGCGTGCCGCAGCTGGGTGTGAAGTCTTTTGAAAAGATATTCCTGCATTATGGCTACGAAAAGCGCGACCATTATTTTTTCGAAGGCAAAAAACTCGATGCCTGGTGGTATAGCCCGCCGCGCGAAACAGACCCGCGCATTTTCGTGAGCGAGCTCCGCGTAGGCGACCTTTCCGAAGAAAGCCAGCGCATCATCCGCAGCTACACCGGCGAGGTCGCCACAGACCCGGTCGACTCCCTCGATCTCGACAATGGGGAAGCGGTGGACGCATTCCTGCACCAGCCATTGTGGCGCACACCTACCGTCGCCGATTACCAGTCATTGCTCAAAGAAAGTGAATACGCTGCCTGGGTAATTTACAACCGCTATTACCTCAACCATTTCACCATCAGCGTCCATAACCTGCCCGAAGGATACAATACTGTCGCCGCATTCAACGATTTTCTAGAAAAACACGGTATTAAACTGAATACTTCCGGTGGTAAAATAAAGGTGAGCCCGGACGGCGGCCTGCTACAAAGCTCCACCGTGGCCGAAATGCTGGACGCAGAGTTTGCAAACGGCGAAAAGCTGCGCATTTCCGGATCTTATGTGGAGTTTGCGGAGCGGAAGGTTTTGCCGTGGTTTACGAATCTGCCAGCAGGTGAAATCCAAAGAAAGCACCGACGCGATGGTTTTGAGGCGGGGAATGCGGATAAGATTTTTGAGAGTACCTATACGACGCAGACGGGACGGAATTAGGTAAGGCTTGAATGTTGAAAGAGGACGTCCGGGCAGAAATCGAGCGGCGCTGATATGATCTCCCCGTCGTAGTCGATCATTTCTGTCAATCCATCCCAGTAAATTGTCCGTCCGTCGGTCCGCGCCTGCGCGAAAGTATCTTTGTCGAGAATTTTTCGGAAAATACTTTCTTCCTTGTCGGCATACCCTTGCAAAAAATTGCCGAAATCAATCGATCCAACGACTCCATCAGTCCAGAGTGCCTTTGTGTGAAAAATTAAACGCTATTTACTCATTAACAAGGAAATGCACAATCCTAAGTGCGTTCCCCTCACTCTTCTCATTCTTTTCAGTCGAAATCGTCAAATGCAGCTTATGCTTACCGCTCGAAAGCTCGTCGGCCAACATCAGGTACCACGGCAAGTGCAACTGGTTACTCCAAGGTGTGTAAGTATCGAGCGTCTGAGGCTTTTTGCCGTCGATCGTGTAAGTGATCTTTCCCGCATCCGGGCCCGAAATGATGGCGATACCCACTCCACGGCCTTTGAATTCGAAATCCAATGACGAACCGGCGGCTTCTGTGGTGAGCATCGGCACATCAACGAATCCCTCACGGGTGGAGAATTTCGTTTTGGGTTTCCAGTCGGGATCGAGGGTGAAACCTTTCAGGTTTCTGGCTTCTTCCAGCTTATGATAACTGCCTTTGTCGTAGCTGAACCGGTCCATCGGCATCGGTAGTTTAACTTCGCCGGTCGCCGGCGATTCCATTTTCAGCATTTCCTTGATTGTCTGCGCGTAGACTTCCTGGCCATACGGCGACGGGTGCAGGTCTTTGAAATCATATTTCCAGCTGAATTCGCCAGCCTTGATGCGCTCGTACACTTCCTTGGCGAGGTTAATGTAAACCGCGCCATAGTGTTTCGCCACCCGCTCATGGACGCCTACCTCCACTGGCTCTTTGCCCGCCTCATAATCGTCATTCTTTTTCGGCTCAGCAAATGCCATCATTACGACATTCGCTTTGGGATTAGCAGCATACATTTGCCTTAAAATACCATCCAATGCCCTAATCTGTGCCTTTTCGCTAAACCCATTGCCCCGGTCGTTGACCGCCGCTTCGACAAAAAGCAGATCGGGCGTCCCCTTCGCAAGCACATCCTGGCTGAACCGCATCGAATGCGGCGTGCTGCCGAGTGACGGTATGCCGGCGGCTATGAATGTGAACTCGGTGTCGGGGAAATGCTCCTGTAAATATTGCGACGTCTTGTTACGCCACCCGGGATTGTGGGTAATGGAGCCGCCCAGGAATGCGACAATACCCTTTTTAGTAGTCCTGAACTTTTCAAATGCATTGCCCAGGCCCTTATTCAAAGTAATGTAAGGCGTGTGAAGCAGTGGTTTTTGAACCGGAACGCTGTTCTCTTCAATAAAATTGGCAAAGAATTCGGGATGCTCGATCGGGAAATGGTGGCCTTCGAGCGTCTGCTCGCCCCGCGTCATCGGGTACACGCTCACAGGTCCGCCTGCTGCGAGGTAATTTTTGACTAACAAGTCGGTATTCTCGGCTACGGGCGCGTGCTCGTCTTTTAAACCTACGACGTGGACAATCGGCACTTTGAAAGCCGCCAGCCCGCCCAGGTCGTTCAATGGAATGTCGGTGAAGTTAGCCGCTTGCTCTTCGCTTATGTTGAAGATTTGTTTCCATGCTTCCCAGTCTTTGGGCGAGCCTTTGCCGTTTCCCCTGCCGCCCGGCCAGCTTTTCGGATCGGCTACGGGCGCCTCCGCGTAAATGCAGCTTACCTTATCAGGATTACGCTTTGCCCAGCCGTAAACGTACAACCCGCCGCGGCTTACCCCTTCCAGCGCGACTTTGGGAGCAAAATGCTTTTCCTTCACGAGGTAATCGTAGAATGCATCCCAAACCTGCATCGCTTTGGGATGCGCGAACATGTCGTTGGTATTGACATAGGCGACATGGAAACCGCGTGAGAGCAGAATACTGTCCATATCCGTGTGCCATGTGGGGAAATGTGCCCTCCACACCCAAGGATTGCCTTCAATCGCTTTTTGTGGTTTTACATACCACGCATTCCGGTCCTGAAATGTGAATTCGACTTTCTCAAAACCCTTCCACTGGGTCGTTTTTTCGGGGGTTTGGGCTGAAATATAGGGTACCGACAACAGTAAAACCGCGAGCCAGAGTAATGCGAAGCTTTTCGTTTTCATAGTTTTCAAAAGCAATAAACCGGCTCGTTTTACCGGGAGGTCCATCTGCTTTGGTATGATATTTTAAACATATACCCTGAAACAATCTTGAAAAGACTTATGGATAAGATCGAAAAGTTTAAGACCATGGAGAAAATCCTGCGCGAGATCGAGGATTTGAAGAACAGCGAGACTGCCGTGATCAAGAAGATTGGTCAGATTGAAACAGAAAACATGAACGTCAACGTCCAGAACCTCGATAAATCACTGAACGAGATCTACGACGGTGTTTATAAAAATCTTCAGAATGTGGAAAACCTCCAGAACGATTTCACCGAAACTGTGGCCGACTTCAAGGATAAGAACAAGATCACTGATGAGATGTTAATGGAACTACGAGAATAAATTACCCCTATATCATCAGACTAAAAACCACAAAAAGCTCCGATTCGTATGAATTGGAGCTTTTTGGTTATGGGGAGTAAAGGGAGGATGGAGGAAGGGGAGGATGGAGGAAGGGAACAGTCCCTTCCTCCCTTTCTTCCCCTTCCTCCTTTCCTCCCTTCTATCGTAACTTCAAAGTAGCAAGCGTCAAAATCGCGAGGATAATGCCTACAATCCAGAACCGCGTTACGATTTTGGCTTCGTGAATGCCTTTTTTCTGATAATGGTGGTGCAGCGGCGACATTAGGAATATCCTTCGCCCTTCACCATATTTCCTTTTAGTGTATTTAAAATAGCTGACCTGTAATATCACGGACGCGTTTTCGACGATAAAAATACCGCACATAACCGGGATCAGCCATTCTTTGCGGATCGCCAGCGCCACTACCGCGATGACCCCGCCGAGCATCAAACTCCCTGTATCGCCCATAAACACCTGCGCCGGGTACGCATTGTACCATAAAAACCCGACACAAGCCCCTATGAATGCCGCACAGAATATTACCAACTCGCCTGAGTTGGGGATATACATGATGTTCAGGTATTGCGAAAACTTGGTGTTACCCGACAAATAGGCCAGCACACCCAGCGTGAGCGCGATAATGCCCGACACACCGGCGGCAAGGCCGTCGATACCGTCGGTAATGTTGGCGCCGTTGGAAATGGCGGTGATGATAAAAATCGCGATGATCGTGTAGATTACCCAGGTGTATTCCTCTGGCAACCAACCGAAAAGCAGCGTTTTATAATCAAATTCATTGTTTTTGATAAATGGAATGGTAGTAACCGTCGGGTGTATAATATCGCGATACCGTTGTACCTCCCCGAGGCCCGAACTCAGCACCGGCTGATCGTACACCCTGATTTTCACATTGTTGTTGAAAGAAAGGGTAATACCAACAATCAGTCCCAGGCCTACCTGGCCCACAATCTTGAAGCGGCCGGCCAATCCATCCTTATTATTCTTGAATTTCTTCAGATAATCATCCAGAAACCCGATTCCGCCCGTCCAAAGGGCTGTGATAAGCAGCAAAACAATGTAGACATTGCTTAGCTTCGCAAACAGCAACACCGGGATCAGCAGCGAGGCCAGGATAATGAAACCACCCATGGTAGGCGTTCCCGCCTTCTCCATTTGCCCTGCAAGCCCCAGGTCGCGGATCGATTCGCCCATTTGCTTTCTCCGAAGCAGGTTAATGATAGACTTTCCGTATGCGGCCGCAATGAAAAGTGACAAAACCGTCGCACCCAATGCCCTGAACGAGATGTACTGGAATACCCCGGCCCCGGGGATGTTGAATTGTTTGTCTAAATATTCGAAGAGATAATAGAGCATGAAAAAGCTTGTTGGGATGACGGCTGCAAAATTGGTTTTTTTAATAGACTACGCCAAAAGCATGCTGATTTTTAATTGCCGGCGCGCTTCGCGAACACTTCCATCAGCACTTCCTTGTCGTCGAAATGGTGTTTTACTCCCTTCACATCCTGGTAATTTTCATGTCCTTTGCCCGCGATCAGGATAATGTCGCCCGGCGCCGCTTCGAGCCCTGCTTTCAGAATTGCCTCATGGCGGTCTTCGATCACGGTTGTTTTTTTGTAATCCAATGGCGGTACGCCTTTACGCATCTGGTCGAGAATGTCCATCGGCTCCTCGAAACGCGGGTTGTCCGACGTCAGGATCACGCGGTTACTGTACCGGCAGGCGATTTCGGCCATTTTAGGGCGCTTTTCGGCATCGCGGTTACCTCCGCAGCCTACCACCGTCACCACTTGCTCATTCCCCTGCCGCAAATGCGTGATCGTTTCGAGCACGTTTTCGAGCGCGTCGGGTGTGTGTGCGTAGTCCACAATGCCCACGATGTGGTCCGCCGAATGGAACTGTTCGAAGCGGCCCGGAGGGCTTTTCAGGTTGGAAAGTTCGGTTAAAACTCCCTCTTCTTTTTCACCTAAAAGCACCGCTGCTCCATATACTGCAAGCAAATTATAGGCATTGAAACGGCCGATCACACGGAACCAGACTTCCTGGTTGTTGATCTCCATGTGCATGCCCGCGAGCGTATCCGAGATAATCTTGCCTTTGAAAGTCGCGAGCGTCTGCAGCGAATAGGTTTCAATACGCGCTTTGGTATTTTGCACCATCACCGATCCGCGGCGGTCGTCGACATTCACCAATGCGAATGCGGACTTGGGCAATGCATCGAAAAAGCCCTTTTTGGCCTTGATATAATTATCGAAAGTCTTGTGGAAATCGAGGTGATCGTGGGTAATGTTGGTAAAAATTCCCCCCGCGAAATGCAGGCCGGTAATGCGGTGCTGCGCCACCGAATGTGAGCTTACCTCCATAAACACGTGACTGCAATTGCTGGTGGCCATCTGCGCGAGCAATGCATTCAACGCGACCGCGTCGGGCGTGGTGTGGGTGGAAGGGATTACGTCGTCCTCGATCTGGTTCTGGACCGTCGACAGCAAGCCGCAGCGATAGCCAAGCGCCCGGAACAACTGGAAAAGGAAAGTAGCCACCGACGTTTTGCCGTTGGTACCGGTAACACCCACTAGTTTTACTCTTTTGGAAGGATGCCCGTAGAATGCGGCGGCGATCAGGCCCATTGCACCGGCCGAATCTTCTACTTCAATATAGGTAACATCTTCCCTTACGTTTTCTGGCAACTCTTCACATAAAATAGCGATTGCCCCCAGCCCTGCGGCAGTTTCAATAAACTGATGACCATCCACCTGGGTGCCGCGTAACGCGACGAAGAGACTTCCCGGCAACACTTTTCTGGAATCCAGAATGATATTCTTGACCTTAACGTCGGCATAACCATGGATAATGGCTCCTTTAACTTCGCCGAGCAGGCTGCTCAAAACTTGATCGTTTTCCATGAAGGATTATTGTAATGTAAGCAGGATCGTCTTGCTTCCCGATTTGTTGGCGCCCGGCGGCAGCGATTGTTCCACCACCTTGCCCGAGCCTTTGAATGTTACCCTAAAACCCTTGTTTTCCATCAAATACAAGGCATCTCGCATCGACATCCCTTGCAGGTCGGGCACATCGCGTGATTCAACATCGCGTGGGTTCCATTTGGTTTTACCCTTTTTGTAAAGCGACGCCGCCGCGTACCCGCTTTCTCCCGGCGCCGGCGTCATGTTCAATGACTTGCTGATCACGTTAAGGTCCTCAGTAATGCCTGCCCATTTCACGTCCTCCGATTTTTCAGGAACTGAATCCCTTACCGGCTTCTGAATGGCCACGTCGTAAGCGTAAATGCGGTCGGCAACCTCTTTGAAAACCGGGGCCGCCACACTTCCGGCATAGCGGGTGTAATCCGCGCCGGTGCTTTTCGGATTATCGATGATTACGATGCAGCTGTACTTGGGTTTATCAGCCGGGAAATAGCCTGCAAACGAGGTGTAGTTTTTGCCTTCCGTATAAACCCCGTCGATGAGCTTCCGTGCGGTGCCGGTTTTCCCGGCAATCTGGTATAAATCGCTTTTGATATGTTTGGCTAAACCGGCATTTACCACACCTTCCAGCATTTTCTTCACTTTTCGGATAGTTTCGGGCGAGCAAATCGGCTTATCCTCTACGTATGGAGGGATTTTGTCTTCGATCTCCTCCGCATTCCGGATCTCCCGCACGATCATCGGGCGCACCCAGTAACCATTGTTCGCAACTGCATTATAAAATGCGAGTGTCTGCAAAGGCGTCATCTGCATTTCATAGCCATGCGCCATGAAATACATCGAATAGCTACTCCATTGCTTCGATTTTCGGTCGCGGATCAATGGCGGTTTCTCCCCCTTCATGTGAATGCCCGTCGGCTGGTTCAAGTGGAACTGTTTCAGGTATTGCAGGTATTTGTCGGGCTTGTTGGCAAAATATCGCTGCATGAGCTGCACAATGCCAATATTGGATGATTTCTCCAAAACCTGCGAAGCGGTAATGGTACCGAATCCGCCCCGGTGTGCGTCGCGGATCACATGGTTGCGGAACTTCATCGCGCCATTGCCGGTATTGACCATCACCTGGTCGGGGTCCATTTGCGTTTCTTCCAGCAAAGCCATCATCGTGGCGAGCTTGAATGTAGAGCCCGGGTCGTTGCTGCCCGCCAGGGCGTAATTAAAAACTTCTTCGTACTTGCCGGGGCCGCGCTTGGTAAGGTTCGCCATGGCCTTGATCTCGCCCGTAGCTACTTCCATGATGATCACCGAACCAAAGTCTGCGTCCATTTCGAGGAGCTTCCGGCGCAATGCGATCTCGGTACGCTCCTGGTAATTCATATCCAGCGTCGTATAAATATCTCTTCCGGCCGCAGGTTGTACGTTCAATGCGTCGCCAACCGGAATTTTTAGCCCGCCTTCCACTTTTTCCACCCAACCAATACCGGGCCTTCCTTCCAATTGCTTGTCGAAACTGGCTTCCAGACCGATGTAGCCCCGGCCGCTTTTCGGATCGATGCCGCCGATCGTGCGGTCGGCCATCGGGCTGAACGGCTTGTAGCGTTTGTAGATCGTCTCGAATTTACCGCCGCCGCCTTTTCGGTTTTTGGCAAAAAACGGCCATTTTTTGAGCCGCTCACGTTCCAAATGTGTGATCTCCTTGCTTTTCAGACGCAGGTAACGCTTGCTTTTGCTCACGCGGTAGCGCATGATCTTGCTTTTGTAGCCTTCGGCCGTGTTTTCCTTGAAGTTTTTGGCGAGAAGCGATGCCAGCTCGTCGATGTGGTCATAGAAATAGGACGAGTCGGCGACTTTTGTATCAAAACCTACATAGTAATAGGGTAATGAGGTGGCCAAAAGGCTGTTATCACTGGCATATATATTGCCGCGCATGGCCGGGATCGTATCCAGTTTCAGATCATTCTTTTCCGAATATTCGGCCCAGGTTTTTCCTTTGAAGGTATCGTAATACTGAACCCGTATCAGCTTCACGAAAACCATAATCGCCAATACGAACAGTAACCAACCGACCAAACGGGCTCGGTTGATCAGCGCTTTTTTGTTGTTCTGACCGCTTTCGACTTCGTTTCTCATGAGGCGCGGCTATTCTTCGTCTTCTTTTAAAATGATTTTCTTGGGCGGGGTAAGATTTTCGACCAATCCTTCGGCCTGCACTTTTTCGACCACCACCGATTGCTTCCCGGCCCGCTCATACTCCGCATGGATGGAAGTATATTCCGCCTTCAGGTCATCGACTTCCTTTTTAAGCTTAATGCTTTTCCGCACATAATCTTCCGACTGGAACCCGATCCGCTCGTAAGCTACGAGCAATATGATCACCCAGCCGAAATAGTAAAAATATTTGACCGGCAGACGTTCTTCCTGCCCGGGCAACTTCTCGCCAAAAACCTTATCGAGCGGCAAAAACCTGTTCAGCCAGTTGAATAGGGAGTATTCCCGCTTCCGTTTTGGCGGTTTTGGCGGAATTGGTTTGGGTTTTCTTCTATTCTCTGCCATGTTTCGGGGTGTTTCAAATTACGCCTTTTCCGCAATCCGCAATTTGGCGCTCCGGGCGCGCGGATTCACGGCTACCTCTTCCGCAGTCGCTTCGATGGGTTTACGTGTCACGCTTTTCAGCGGCTTGATCTCGTTCCCATAAAAGTCCTTTTCGACCTCTCCGTAAAACTTCCCTTTCTGAATATAATTTTTCACCAGCCTGTCTTCCAGCGAATGATACGACATCACCACAAGCCTCCCATCAGGCGCGAGCACTTCGGGTACCTGCGTGAGAAACTCTTCCAATACCGCCAGTTCGTCATTCACCTCGATCCGCAATGCCTGGAACACCTGCGCGAAATACTTATTCTCGCGGTGCTTCGGCGCGTAGCGCATAAGAATACCTTTCAGATCATTAACGGTTTCGATTTGCGAATTGTATCGGGCTGCGATGATTGCCTCCGCGGCAGTGCGGGCGTTGGTAACTTCTCCGTACATCCCCAGAATGCGTTGCAATTCCCCTGCCGAACGTGTTTTGAGCACCTCACGGGCCGTTTTTTCGATATTCGGGTTCATGCGCATGTCCAGGTCGGCGTCAAAACGGGTAGAAAACCCCCGCTCGGGCGTGTTGATCTGGTGCGACGAAACGCCCAGATCGGCCAGGATGCCGTTCACCTGCGGCGCTTTATTGAGTTTCAAATACCGTTTGAGGTGCCTGAAATTGGCCGGGATGAATGTAAACCGGGCATCGTCCTTGAATTCCAGCGCATTGGCTACAGCGTCCGGGTCCTGATCGAACACCAGCAGCCGGCCGGTCGTAAGTTTTTCCAGAATGGCCCTGGAATGCCCGCCGCCACCGAAAGTAACGTCGACATAAATGCCATCAGGCTGTATTTGAAGGCCTTCCAGACACTCGGACAACATGACGGGAACGTGGTAGGTACTAGGCGAATCCATTTGTTAAAAGCAATGTACTGAGGAACTATTTCCGGCAAAGCGGCAGTTACAAACTTAGTAATTTTCAAGCGTAGGAATCATGCCCGCGCGGGGAATTAATTTCAGCACCACACATCGTATTAAACACCAGCAAATTGAATATGAGACTCCTGTTATTGTTTGGAATACTTTCATTTTTTATCCTGTCCACCAATTCCAATGCATTCGCTGACACTCCCGTAAAGTCGGGCATCTGGCGCGCGACGTTGAGCCGGGACAAGCAGAAACTGCCCCTGATACTTGATATTTCGCAAAACCCGGACGGCAAAACGCTCACTGTGCATATCATTAACGGAACGGAAAAGCTCAAAATGGACAGCAGCTATTTCCAGAACGACTCACTCGTGATCCCCATGATGATGTTCGACGCCAAGATCGTCGCCAAATCGACCGGCGATGAATTGAAAGGCACCTACTATCGCTATGCCAACGGAGCGGTGTCAGGTTCATTGCCTTTCGAAGCGGAGCAGGGGGAAAATTATAAGTTTTTCAAGAAAGGCGAGGCCAGAAGTAGCCGCAATGTGAGCGGCAAATGGGCCACTACATTTAAAAACCCCGCAACCGGCGAGGAAAGCATTGCAGTTGGAAACTTCACACAACAAGGCACCGACGTAACCGGCTCGTTTTTGACCCCAACCGGTGATTACCGCTTCCTGACAGGCAGTGTAAATGGCGACAGCCTCTTTTTGTCCACATTCGACGGTTCTTTCGCTATGCTTTTCAAAGCAGGTTTCCAGCCCGATGGCTCATTGAAAGGCAACCAGTGGTCGGGCGTAAAGGCATTTAAAACCTGGACTGCGAAACCCGATGCAAACGCCAAGCTGCCCGATGCTACCAAAATGACATTCCTTAAACCAGGCTTTGAAAGCGTCGACTTCTCATTACAAGACACCAAAGGCAAAACCTGGTCATTGCAAGACCCGCGTTTTGCAGGCAAGCCCGTCATTATCCAGATTATGGGCTCGTGGTGCCCCAACTGTATGGATGAGACCAATTACCTCGCTCCGTGGTACAAAAAGAACAAAAACCGTGGCGTCGAGATCGTTGGACTCTCATTCGAGCGGAACGACAAGCCGGAGATCGCAAACCCTAAAATCGACCGGATGGTAAGCCGCTTTGGAATTGACTACCCGGTGGTACTTGCCGGCACCAGCTCCGACGCCTCCACTGCAAAGGCGTTGCCGATGCTGAACAAGGTGATGTCCTACCCGACTACCATTTTTATCGACAAGCACGGTAAAGTCCGGGAGATCCACACCGGTTTCAACGGCCCCGGCACCGGCCATTATTACGACGAGTTCGTGACCGACTTCAATACCTTAATGGACAAGCTGATCAGCGAGAAATAATTGCAAAAAGAGATAGAAACACACCGTCACCTTCCGGGGCGGTGTGTTTTTTATTGGCCACAAATTAGTATGCTTGCATAATACTCATCACATTGCTTACATTTGTGATAGGGGCATTCCTGATACCAATAGCTTTTGAAACGATGCGTAAGGAAAAAACAATTGATTTCCAGATTAAGTGGGCGTGGCATTCCATTTCGAGGATGTACAATGCCTATGCCGCCCGTTTTGACACGACGATGGCCGTCGGGTATGTCCTATTGAATATCGACATCGAACACGGCACGCCGGCTACAAAAATAGCGCCATTACTTGGCATGGAGCCGCGCAGCCTTGTGCGGATGCTCAAAAATCTCGAAGAAAAAGGCCTGATCCGCCGGGAAGTGAGTAAAGACGACAAGCGTTTCGTCCGCATTGTGCTGACCGAGCTTGGCAAAGAAAAACGCGAACTCGCACGCGAGGGTGTGATTTCGTTTAATACAATGGTCCGCGACAAAATACCGCTCGATAAGCTGGTCGTGTTTTTCGATGTCATTAAAGATATAAACCGATTGGTGGAGGAAGAAAACCAGAAGCTCAAAGCCGGGGAAATCGCCGGGGACCTGGAATAATCATCAATCAAATCCTGAAAACCAACCTTAGTAGAAATGAATCGTTCCATTCGTAAAGTAGCTGTTCTTGGTTCAGGCATTATGGGCTCGCGCATTGCTTGTCATTTTGCCAATATAGGTGTAGAAGTGCTCCTGCTCGACATTGTGCCGAAAGACCTCAACGATGCCGAAAAGGCCAAAGGCATTACCACCGATCACCCTGCATTTCGCAACCGGATCGTGAATGATTCGTTCCAGGCTACGCTCAAAGCGACGCCGGCGTCGTTGTACAGTCCCGCGTTCGCGTCGCGGATCAAACTCGGCAATTTCGACGACAACCTGGCCGATATCAAAAATTACGATTGGGTAATAGAGGTCGTGGTTGAAAGGCTGGATATTAAAAGAAGCCTTTACGAAAAGGTGGACGCGCTCCGCAAGCCCGGCACGCTGATAACTTCCAACACTTCGGGTATCCCGATCCATTTAATGGCCGAGGGCCGGAGTGAGGATTTCCGCAAAAATTTCGCCGGAACGCACTTCTTCAACCCGCCGCGCTACCTGCGCCTGCTGGAAATCATTCCTACTGCCGATACCGACCAGGGCGTAGTCGATTTCCTGATGCATTACGGCGAATTGTTTTTGGGTAAAACCACGGTGCTCTGCAAGGACACGCCGGGCTTTATTGCCAACAGGCTCGGCATTTACGCATTGATACAAACCATCCGCGTGGCCGAAGAAATGGGACTCACGGTGGATGAAGTAGATAAACTGACCGGCCCCGTAGCCGGACGCCCGAAATCAGGCACTTACCGCCTTTCGGATGTGGTAGGGCTCGATACCACGGTGCATGTGGCGAACAATTTGTATGCTTCCGGAGAAGGCAAAGATGAGTCCCGCGATGCATTTGTGTTGCCCGAAATCATGCAAAAGCTGTTTGACAATAAATGGCTAGGCGATAAGACGGGTCAGGGTTTTTATAAAAAAATCAAAGACGAGAAGGGCAAGTCGGTGATTCTGGCGCTGGATTTCAAAACGCTGGAATATGTCCCGTCCGGCAAAGTGAAATTCGAAACGTTGGAAGGTACCAAAGCCATTAGCGACGTGTACAAACGTTTCGGCGCGCTGGTAGCAGGGAAGGACAAAGCCGGTGATTTTTACAGAAAAACATTTGCCGATGTCTTCAAATACGCCACATTCCGCATTCCTGAGATTTCGGACGAAATATTCCGGATCGACCAGGCGATTACGGCAGGTTTTGGCTGGCAATATGGCCTTTTCGAAACCTGGGATGCCATTGGTGTTAAAAACATGCTGGCGATCATGGAATCGTTGGATCTGAAACCAGCCGAATGGGTGTATGAAATGCTGGCAGGCGGAAATGAGGCTTTTTATAAGGTGGAGAATGGCAAGCGGTTGTATTATGATATTCCTTCCAAATCTTACAAGCGTATCCCGGGGCAGGACAGCTTCATTTTACTCAGCAATTTATCCAACAATATTGTCTGGAAAAACGCCGGCGCAAACCTCTACGACATTGGCGATGGCATCCTGAACCTCGAATTCAAATCGAAAATGAATACGATGGGCTCGGAGGTAATCGAGGGCATACAAAAAGGTATCAGCATTGCGGAGAAGGATTTTCGCGGACTGGTGATCGGCAATGAGGCCGCAGAGGCATTTTCTGCCGGGGCTAACCTGGCGATGTTGTTCATGTACGCGATCGAGCAGGAGTTCGACGAGATTAACCTCGTTATTTCGCAGTTCCAGCAAACCATGATGCGGGCTCGGTATTCGTCGATTCCGGTGGTGGTGGCGCCGCATACGCTCGCGCTCGGGGGCGGCTGCGAGCTCACATTACATGCGGATAAAGTGGTTGCGCATGCGGAAACCTATATTGGGTTAGTTGAATTTGGTGTAGGATTGATCCCAGCCGGCGGCGGTACCAAGGAAATGGCACTGCGCTGCTCGGATATGTACCAGGCGGGTGATCCGGAGCTGAACATTCTGCAGAATGCATTCATGAATATCGCGCAGGCGAAGGTTTCCACATCCGCGCATGAGGCGAAAGCGATGAATTATTTGCAAGAAAAAGACCAGATCGTGCTGAACCGGTCCCGGTTAATCGCGGAAGCAAAACAGGCGGCGGTTGACCTGGCTGAAAATGGCTATACCCAACCCAAGCCGCGTTTCGACATTAAAGTACAGGGCAAAACAGGCATTGCATTGTTTCTGGCAGGCATTACCCAAATGCGCCTTGCCAATTACATCAGCGACCACGATGCTAAAATCGCGGGTAAACTGGCATATGTGATCAATGGCGGTGATTTGAGCTATCCGCAACTGGTTTCGGAACAATACCTGATCGACCTCGAACGGGAAGCATTTCTTTCGCTATGCGGCGAGAAAAAGACGCTGGAAAGAATGCAGGGGCTTTTGAACGGCGGAAAACCACCCAGAAACTGATCGGGAATTATTGTTTCACCAAATTATGTTTCATCTTTACGCTTGCTGACCCAAAAGTACATTGATCAACAATGATTTCGAAAAAAGCTAAATACGCTCTGAAGGCCCTCAAAGTTCTGGCGGAACAATATGGAAAGGGACCGGTACTGATCTCTTATATCGCTGAAAAAGAGAAGATTCCGAAAAAATTTCTCGAAGCGATCCTGCTCGACCTCCGAAATAACGGCGTGCTTCAAAGCCAGAAGGGCAAAGGCGGCGGCTACCTGTTGCGCGTCCCGCCTGCGGAAGTAAACTTTTCCAAGGTGCTGCGGATTATCGACGGCCCTATTGCACCCGCGCTTTGCGTTTCGATGTTTTTCTATGGCAAATGCGATGATTGCAAAGATGAAGAGACTTGCAGCCTGCGTACTGTGCTGGAAAGATGGAGAGATGCCAACCTCGCGGTACTGGACAAAACGACGCTGAGTGATCTGTTGCAGGCCGAAAGCACCGCCTCGACCGACATTCTATCGTAGAGTCGCCGCCCGGGGAACCGCCATGCGATCGTTGCGGACATACAATCGCACATCGTCGTATTCGCCGAGCAAAGTGTAATGATTACGGATATATTGATTCAACTCAGGGTAGCTTTCGATGCCCTGAGTTTTTTTGTCCTGTACCCAATGGCTGTTCTTGCCAACGGCGTCCAGCACAAATGCAGGCTGCGTCCGCCCGAGGTCCGATAGGTAGCGCTTGCGATAAGTATCGCGCATCGGATGCTCGAAAATCGAGCGCTCTGAGTGATTTTCAGCGGTGCCTTGCGCCAGCTGCGCCTCTACATAATAGGAACAGTTCCAGCCCCATACCACCATATAATCGCCTTCCTTCCGCCTTTTCAGGATTTCAGTCACTACCGGGCTCTCCTGCAACCTGGTCTTGCCCACAGAGTCGAAGGCATTCAGCCGCCGCTCTTTTACAAAATGGAGCGCATCGTAGCCGCCAAACCAGAGCATTATCACTGCCGGAAATGCAAACGACCAGGTTTCAACTGCCGACAGCCCGTAAGCAGCCAGTAATGTCCAGGGAATAATGCAGAAATTAAGATAATGTATAAAATCATTGCCCGACTTGGTAACCGCGTAAATGCTGGCCAGAATCAGAAGGATAATCGTAAACGGCACATGGAAATCCATTTTACCAGGCAGGTGGAGCCTTACTATCCTGACCAGTCCACTGACCATCGGAACTATTAAGGCCAGACTGAAAAACTGAAAGTCGGTGGATAATGCGATGATTTTGAAGAACTGCGAAGGAATGTCCAGAAAGCCCGCCCCACCTGCATAAATGGCATTGCCCAGCAGGTAAAAATCGATAAAATCGTCGAACACACCGAAGGACAGTGTGAATGCGAGAAAAAACAGTGGTATGGTGAGTCCGCCGAGGATCAATGCAATGGCAGATTTCCATTCATTATACCGCTGAAAACGCTGGAAAACGATCCAAAACGCCGACAATACGAGCACCGCGACGAGCGGTATGGCTTGCAGCTTACTGAACGGTACGGCTCCCGCTGCCAAACCCAGAAAATAGAGCCCGGACGTTGCCGGTGCCATTTTAGGATCGAGGCGCGAAAGTTGCCAGACGCAGTAGGCAAGCAGCAACACCGGAAGCTGCTCGCTCGAATAATGCACAAAATCGATTTCCTGCGTGAATGCCACGAAAAGCAGTGGTACAATGGAAATGCGCCGGGCGATAGCTGTTCCGAACCAGTTTTTAATGGAAGAAAAAAGCAAAAGCCATGCGCCAGCTACACATAGCAGCCCCATAAAGCGGGCAGAGCTGTAATCGAGCTGAAAACCAAATAATTTTGGAATAACAAGCAGATAATTGTCAAGGGGGCCTATCGTGGTCCCATCCACCGACCGCCAGTAAACCGGATCCTGAAAAAGTGTGATCGCGTGACTGAGCATCTGGCTCTCGTCCTGGTTGAGCTCGCGGTTGAAAACGATCACCGGCAAGCGCATGAACACGATCAGTATGACGCCCGTCAGCAGGTACGTGCGGGTCGATACTGATTTGTATTGTGAAGCAAGAATGACAAAACCCGCCAATAAGTAGCCTATAAGCCAGTATACAGGAGGAGAATTATCAAAACTGATCATACGACTAGCTAAAAGACTCTACTTTCTCGACGAAATCGCGGTAATGAACAGCAGGGATAAAATGTTGCTGCGAGCGATATTGTAGCACCATAAACACCAGAAATAGCGAAATCAGGAAAGATTGCAGCATGAGGATCATCAGCGTGCTGCCTAATGTCGACGCCCACCCTGGCGTTGCATTCCCGATTAGTTTCAGGAAAAGAATGAAGAATATGAAAGCAATGGCGATGCCCGACATGAATATCGAGAATATCAGGATACGGACCGCTGTGGTATCGACCATGACCGAAATAGCGCTCAAACCGTGCAATACCAGCGAAACGAAGTTCATTTTGCTCTCTCCCGCGAGCCTTTTGGCGCGGTTCGTGAGTACCGAATCGTAGGGTATCCGCGATTTGATAATGCCTCCCGGATAGTTGTTCCAGATTTCAGAAACGCGTACCAGGTTTTGCAAACGGCTTTGCGGTACAAGGCTGAAATTCCCGAAAGTAATCACCTTGCCTGTCAGCAGTTTGAAAATGTATTTGTAAATCACATAAAAGGACCGGAACAAAATGCCCTCGGTGCGCTTGTTACGCTCTGCAAAGATAATTTTACCGGGCTCCTCGATCGATCTGGCTGCCAACTTATTAATGTCCGCCGGTGCATCCTCTCCATCCGCATCCATCACGATCACCTTGTCGGTCTGCATATGTTCCGCTGCGTACGACAATCCGATCGCAATCGCTTTCTGGTGTCCGAGGTTACGGTATAGCCGCAACACTTTCAGCTCCTTGCCGCCAAAAGCAGCAAATGGCTCGGTTCTCAGGCGGGAGGAGCAGTCGTCCACGATGAGCAGCGTAGTATTTTGAAGGATCGGGGTATCTAAATCCGCATTAATCTTTTCTATCAGCAGATTCAGCGCCTCCCAGTCATTGAATTGGGGTATAATAATGACGTAATTTTCTGGCATGGGAGAGAGTTACGAAAGCCTCCGGGAGGTTATTCCGGAGGCTTTAGATGTAATTTATACCGTTTTTACTCCTAGTCGGGAAGAGATCCCGTCGTGGATTTGCGTAAGCGTTTCCGTCAGGCCGTATTCCCAGTTCCAATCCGGGTAATGCGACTTGAATTTCGAAAGGTCGCTTACATACCAGATGTGGTCACCAATGCGGTTGGTTTCCGAATAAGAGTAAGAAAGTTTGTTTCCGGTAATCTGCTCACACAATGCGATGGCTTCGAGCATCGAGCAGTTAGCAAAACGGCCACCGCCGGCGTTGTAAACTTCGCCCGGGCGCGGGTTTTGGTAATAATGCCAGAACATGTTCACCAGGTCGTGGCTGTGGATATTATCGCGAACCTGCTTGCCTTTGTAACCGAAAATCGTGTAATGTGTTCCGGTAATGGCACATTTCATCAGGTAAGCCAGGAAGCCGTGCAACTGCGCACCGGAGTGGTTAGGGCCCGTAAGGCATCCTCCTCGGAAAACAGCCGTTTTCATACCGAAATAGCGGCCATATTCCTGCACCATAATGTCGGCAGCGACTTTGGAAGCCCCGAAAATCGAGTGTTTCGTATGATCGATGCTGTGGCTTTCGTCGATACCGTTTTCGAAATACGGGTGGTTCTCGTCGATTTCCCAGCGGGTTTCTAGCTCTACCAATGGCAGGTAATTGGGGTTATCCCCGTAAACCTTGTTGGTAGAAGTGAAAATGAACACTGCCTCGGGTGCGTGCAAGCGGGTCATTTCCAGCATATTCAATGTACCAACCGCATTCACGCCGAAGTCGGTGAACGGCTCGCGAGCCGCCCAGTCGTGGCTTGGCTGCGCTGCGGCGTGGACGATCATTTTGATGTCCGTTCCGTACTCTTTGAAAATGGGTTCGAGCTGGCTCACCTCGCGAATGTCCGCCGAATAGTGTTTATAGTTGCCAAACGCCTCTTCGATACGGTTCCGGTTCCATTCGGTATTTCCGTCCGCGCCGAAGAAGTATTGGCGAAGGTTATTATCGACTCCGATGACCAGATCAAACTTGCCAGCCAAAAAAGCAACCGATTCACTTCCAATTAGTCCGGCAGAGCCGGTGACCAAAGCTATGTTCATGTTTTGAATACTTTTTAATCGCTTATTTCTTTCTAAAAATTTGGCTTCGCCCTGCCTCGAATACGTAAAGTAAATTAAAAATGTTCAATCGTCACAACTTCACTTAGTCAATGGGCAGAATCCAGAAGGATAATACGCGTAACCCGATATTAAAATTGTTCAATAACAGAGAAAACGGCGCAAAAAAAAGATATCCCCATTTCGTGGGGATATCTCGTATATTTTCTCAATGAATGGTTGCTATTCTTTTACCAGCGAGCTAGGAATTTTACCACCGTAAAGTTTCGCACGGATATCGTTTACGCGGGCATCCAGCTCAGGCTTCGCATCATACTTGAATGACATCTGACGTGGCAGGGAATCTGGGCTTACGCCATATACCCACTCGTTACCGGCATTCACGTCTTTCTGGTCCTTGCGGTTGAACCGTTGGTATTCGCAAGAAGAAAGAAGCACCACACACGCAACAAAAGCAACTATTTTATTGAATTTCATTTCTTTGATCGTTCATAGTATTGTGCGCAAAAATAGCCGCCAATTTCATAACCACCAAATTGCGGGCCGTTGAAATATTATTTTTTTAATTCGGCCAGTTCATCCCGTACAAACTGCATCAGCTCAGCAATATGCCGCTCTGAGAAATCGAACGGAATGTTGGCCGCCTGGTAAATTTCGCCGATGGTAGCGGTATAGCCCAATTTCAACGCGTCCAGGTAGCCTTTCAGGCCTTTCGCCGGATCCTGGCGGTAGTTTTTCCAAACACCGATCGCCCCGAGCTGCGCGATACCGTATTCAATATAATAGAACGGCACTTCATAAATGTGCAACTGGCGCTGCCACAAGTACTTTTTGAAGTTTTCCAATCCCGACCAGTCCATGACCGAATCCGTAAATTCCTCGTAAATACCCGTCCACGCCTCGGTGCGCTGCTCCGGTGTGTGCTGCGGGTTTTCGTACATCCAATGCTGGAACTTATCCACCGTCGCCACCCAGGGGAGCGTTTCGATGATCGATTCCAGGTGCGTGATCTTGGCGCGTTTCAAATCTTCTTCATTTTCAAAGAACTCATCCCAGAAATCCATCGTGATCAGCTCCATCGACATGGAGGCCAGTTCCGCCACTTCCGAAGGCGTATGCTTGAACGAATTCAGCGCCAGGTCGCGCGTCACGAGCGAATGTACCGCGTGCCCACCCTCGTGCAGGAGCGTAACCATGTCGCGCAGGTTCGAAGTCGCGTTCATGAAGATAAACGGTACACCGATTTCGTCGAGCGGATAGTTATAACCACCCGGCGCCTTGCCCTTCCGTGATTCCAGGTCGAGGTGCTTCATGGTTTTCATAATGCGCAGGCAATCGCCCAGGAACGGATCCAGGCGTGAGAAAGCACGGATTGTTTTGTCCAAAAGCTCTTCGCCCGTTTCAAATGGCTTCAAAGGCGCCAATCCTTTGGGATCAACCTTCGTATCCCACGGACGGAGCTCGCTTACCTGCAATGCAGCTTTCCGTTCCGCTGCCATTTCATTCAAAATAGGCACAACCGCCTTTTTCACCGAGCCGTGAAAATTGAAACAGTCCTGCGGGGTGTAATCGAAACGGCCCATTGCCGCAAACATATAATCGCGGTAGTTGCTGAAACCGGCATTACGGCCTATGGTATCGCGCAGGGCGACGAGTTTGTTCAGCAGATCGTCCAGCTTGCCGTGATCTTCATAACGGCGTCCGCTAATGGCACGCCAGGCCTCCTCCCGCACATTGCGGTCGGTAGACTGCAGGCGGTCGGCGGCACGCTGCAATGTCATCTCCTCGCCATCGAGCGTGACGGTCATAGCACCGGCGATAGCGCCATATTTGCGCTCTTCGGTCTGCATTTCGGTGATTACCGGGATATTTTCTTCACGGAAAATCTCGATCGCCTTTTTCATGCCCCGCAACGTGACTGTGAAACCGGGCTCGGTCAGCTCGCCGAGGAACGGGTTCTCGACAATTTTCTTATCGAGCGCATTACCATATTCCGCCAGTTTCGGCTGGATTTCCGTGATAAAAAATTGCAATGCATTGATCAGGCCGGTATTGGCTGTATCGCAAGTTTGGCGGATGTAGCGCCATGCAAAATTTTCGGAAAGGTAGGATTCAATCTCGCTGCGGTCCGAGAACCACTGTTTCAAATCTTCCAACGAGTTGATTTCCCTGTTTTTCAAATTTTCGAAGAAAGGCTGAACATCATCCCATTTCTTCAAATCAAATTCTTCGCCAATAAAAGGCCGTTTCGCCCGGCTCGGTATATGAAGTGTTTTCTGATTGGACATATAAAAGGTACTTTATTAAAAACTCAAATTAAATTACAATTTCGTCTGTTCCGGCTGCGTCACATCACTCAAATTATCCGTCACTACATTCTCCGTCTCCTGAATATTATTAAACGCGTATTCCATTTTACTGCGATCAAACTCTTTTTCATTATTCGCGAGCCAGATCGTAGCTACGCCGTTGCCGATGAAATTGGTGATCGCGCGGGCCTCGGACATGAAACGGTCGACACCGAGAAGAAGTGCCAGTCCTTCGACCGGGATTACTTTAATGGCCGTCAATGTCGAGGCCAGGACGACGAAACCGCTACCTGTCACACCCGCGGCACCTTTTGAAGTGACCATCAGAATACCGATCAGCGAAAATATCTGGCCTATATTCAAATGCACATTAAAAACCTGCGCGAGGAAGATGGTCGCCATCGAGAGGTAAATGGTCGTCCCGTCGAGGTTGAAGGAATATCCTGCCGGTACCACAAGCCCGACGACTGGTTTGGAGCAGCCCATTCGTTGCAGTTTGTCCATTAATGAAGGTAACCCTGCTTCGGAAGAGGAGGTCCCGAGCACGATCAGCAGTTCTTCACGGATGTATTTCAAAAAACGCCACAGGCTAATTTTGTAAGTCCGCAAAATCAATCCTAAAACTCCAAAAATGAATACCGCCATCGTCGCATACACGGTACCCATGAGCTTTGCAAGCGGTAACAGGGTGTCGATACCATATTTACCAATGGTGAACGCCATGCCGCCGAATGCACCGATGGGCGCGAAAATCATGACGAGGTGCAGGGCTTTGAAAACATATTTGGACACAAAATTCAACCCGTCGATAATACGCTGCTTGGCTTCAATACGGCTCAGTACCGAACCGAATACTAGCGCAAAAAGCAAAACCTGCAACGTCACATTGTCGAAGAAAAATTGCAGCCAGCTGAAATCGTGCGCTTTGCCGGCATATTTAGAAATATCCCCTTTTTGTAGCGAATCGGTAACCACGCCTTCGCCCGGACGGATGATGTTGGCGACAATAATCCCCACGACAAGAGCGAGGGTCGTTACCACTTCGAAATAGAGCAATGCTTTGGCACCTACCTTGCCCACCTTTTTCAGGTCGCCCATTCCGACGATGCCCAGCGTGATAGTCAGGAAGATGATCGGATTGATAAAAAGCTTCACTACCGAAATGAAACCTTCGCCCAGAAATTTCATTTCAACCGCCTGGTCGGGCAAATAATGACCGAGCAATGCGCCTGCGGTAATGGCCGTCAGGACCCAGAAGGTCAGATTGGTAACAAGCTTTTTCAACGGCGTTCAGATATAGGAATGAAACAGTTCGTATCGGGTGTCACCCACAATCAGTTGGGCAACCTATCAATTTACAATAATAAGAAGTCTGGCAGACGATTCCGGGAAGGCAGAAGTAAATTTTTAATATCTATTTATACTTGGTCTAAATTAATACCATATATTTGCCTCAGATAAATGCCTGGCATTAATATCCATGATCATCAAGAGGCTATGCAAGAGGATTCGCATTCATACAACTCATTACGGATTTTGAGCCACACGGGCAAAGGCTACATCGGACAGTGTAATTGCTGCACGCATTTCAATTTCGCCTATGGTAACGTGCTTTTTGTATTTACAGAGGACGGTTTGAGGGGTTTTCAATCCATTTTGTATGATCAATACCACCTCCATGACCTCGACGAAGCACTTCCCAACGGCAAAACCCATTTGTTACCATCGCCCATCCCGAACTTCATGCTCTCTTTCGACGATACCGAGTTGGAGGAGATCAGGACGATGTTCCAGGAAGCGCTGCTGGTTTTGGAAGTGGATAAAATATTTTCCTTTAAAAAGTAAAACCTGAAATGCAGCCCATTCCGAGATTCTATATCTGTTTAATACTAACCCTTTTCACGGCTGGGACCGGTAATGCGAAAGCACTCCGGATCGTGTCCGCGAACGGGACATTGAGTGAAATCCTGGTCGGGCTTGGCCTGGAAAAACAGATCGTAGGCGTGGATGTGACGAGTACCTACCCCGCCTCTCTGGAAAAACTTCCGAAGATCGGGCATAACCGCAGCATTGCGGCCGAGGGTATTCTCGCATTGAACCCCGACGTGATCGTTTACACCGACCAGAGCATGCTTTCGCCGGCAGTGGTGAAGCAACTCAATAGCAGCGGCAAAAAACTGGTCGCATTCAAGCATGAATATTCCAAAGAGGGCACTATCCGGCTCATCCGTGAGGTCGGGGCTTATTTCAATGCCCATGCACAGGCCGAGAAAATGGTCAAAGCATTACAGGCCGACCTGGCGAAAATCCCCGCGCCGGCCAATCCGAAAAAATTACTCTTCATCTACGCACGCGGAACAGGCACGCTGATGGTTTCAGGCAGCGGCACTTCACTGGACAAAATGTTTGCATTGACCGGTCACAAGAATGCAGTAAGCGGCTTTACTGATTTCAAACCGCTTACTGCCGAATCGCTCATTACCGCCAACCCGGATGTACTCGTACTGTTTTCCAGTGGTCTCGAAAGTCTCGAAGGCATGGACGGCCTCCTGAAAGTACCGGGCGTGGCGAATACCAATGCCGGAAGAAACCGAAAGATTGTGACCATGGACGGCCAGCTCCTAACCGGTTTCGGGCCCCGGCTTGGCAAAGCGGCCATTGAACTTTCCCTAAAAGTAAAGTAACGGGCAATGCTGACAGAAACTTTAAACGAGCTGGAAACGACGAAGGAGGAAACCTTCCAGAAACACTTTTTGCCTTCCTCAACGGGCAAGATGGTGTGGATATTGGGCTTGGTCCTGCTGGCCTGCGTTATTTTCTCCGCCTGCACAGGCGCTTTGCCCATTTCGGTAAGCGAACTTTGGCAAATCATCGCGTTCAAACTCGGCTGGATTGCCGAAACGGGGGTCGAGGAACAGAAATCGATTGTTTTCTGGATCATCCGGTTGCCCCGCGTATGCCTCGCCGTGCTCATCGGCGCCGCATTAGGCATCGCAGGCGCGTCGTTACAGGGACTTTTCCGCAACCCCATCGCCGACGCCACGCTCATTGGTGTCACTTCCGGCGCGTCCCTTTTTGCCGTTTTCGTCATTATGCTCAACGTTAGATATTTCGGAATGCTGAACGAGCTCGCCGGCGCGTACAGCATTTCGTTTGTCGCTTTCCTCGGCGCAGCATTCACCACATTATTGGTATACCAGCTTTCCAAAGTCACCGGAGAGGGCGGGGTGACCACATTATTGCTTTGCGGGATCGCGATCAATGCGTTCGTGGGCGCGATGACGGGCCTGATGACCTACCTCGCCGACGACGCCCAGCTTCGGAGCATTACTTTCTGGAATCTCGGCAGCCTCGGCGGGGCCAGCTGGACGTCGGTAATGGCCGTGGCACCATTCGTAGCCATTTCACTCATTTTCATGCCCTACCTTTCCAAGGCACTGAACCTGCTTGTGCTCGGCGAAAGCCAGGCGGCCAGCCTCGGCGTGAATATGAGATCGTTGAAGCAAAAGGTGATCATCCTCGCAACCATGGGCGTAGGCGCTTCAGTGGCCGTTGCGGGGACGATCGGCTTTGTCGGACTGGTGGTACCGCACATTATACGCACGTTGTTCGGACCCAATCACCGGACACTGATCATCGGATCGGCACTTTCAGGGGCCATTGTACTTACATTGGCCGACACCCTCTCCCGCACCATCGTAGCGCCGTCGGAACTCCCGATCGGCATTCTCACGGCGATGCTCGGCACCCCGTTCTTCATATATATTTTGTGGGAACAAAAACGGAAACGGCTATGATCCATGTACGCAACGCCGGTTTTGAGGTACGGGGCAGAAAATTGCTTGAAGATGTCAGCTTTTCTGCCAAATGCGGTGAATTCTGGGCGATTGTGGGCGCTAATGGTGCTGGAAAATCCACATTGATTAAAGTGCTTTCTGCTGAACTGGGCACTACTTCCGGCTCGGTACTTTTCCATGACCGCGAACTTCGTAAGTACAAACTGAAAGAGCTCGCCAAAAAACGGGCCGTATTGTCTCAGCAAAATAACATTACGCTTTCGTTTACCTCGCAGGAGATTGTGCTGATGGGCCGTTACCCCTTTTATGACGCCGACCCTGCGCAGCGCGACCTGGCGATCGTAGATAAATGCCTAAAAAAGGTTGGTATAGGTCATTTGAAAAGTCGGTTGTACCCGACGCTCTCCGGTGGCGAGCAGCAGCGCGTGCAGCTCGCTAGGGCGCTCGCGCAGGTATGGGAGATTGAAAACGGGCTCTTGCTTCTCGACGAGCCGACCACGGGAATGGATCTTTTCCACCAGTACGAGACTTTTCAACTGGCAAAAGAGCTTACGCGCAAAAATCTCGCCGTAATTGCCGTGATACACGACCTGAACCAGGCGTTACAATATGCCGACCGTGTACTGATGCTGAAAAACGGGTGCACACATGCCATCGGACCGCCTGAAAGTGTGCTCACCGAGCAGACTATCCAGGAAGCATTCGGGTTGCCGGTGCAGATTATCCAGCCCGAAATGACGCCCTACCCGGTAATTGTGCCGAACGTAGCGCCTGTTTACCATATACCCTGATTCATAACTACTTAATACTAACAAGACATGAAGTCGACCCTTTCACCCGAAAGAACTGAATTGAAAGAACGTTGGGCTGATTACAAGCTCGCCAATCCCAAAACGCGCATCCGCGATGCCGCGAAAGCGCTCGATACGTCGGAAGCCGAGCTCCTTGCCACTGGTCTGGGGGAAAATGTACAGCTGCTCGACGGCGATTTCAGAGACCTGATCAAAGAAGTTGGCTCGCTCGGGCACGTGATGGCGCTTACGCGCAATGAGCATGTGGTACACGAGCGTAAGGGCGTTTATGAGAAGATATCTTTCAATAACCACGTCGGGCTGGTACTCGGCGAGGATATTGATCTCCGCTTGTTTCTTGGCGACTGGAAATTCGGGTTCGCGGTTTCAGAAAACGACCGTTTCAGTTTGCAATTCTTCAACAGCTTTGGCGAGGCCGCACACAAAATTTACCTCACCGAGAAAAGCAATAAGGAGGCATATGACGCATTGGTTATCAAATACCTGGCGGCCGACCAGGATGTGAAGTTGTTTGTTAACGAAAAAACCGAAAAGGCGGCCGAGCCCGAAGAACCGGCAAACCTCGATAAGGCCGCATTCCAACAAGAATGGCTCGCATTGAAAGACACCCACGACTTCTTCACACTGCTGCGCAAGTACAAGCTTTCGAGAAAGCAGGCATTGCGCAACGCGCCGGAAGGTTATGCCCACCGTATTAAGACCGAAAGCATGAAACCGCTTTTCGATGCAATTTCGGAGACGGGGTTGCCGATCATGGTGTTTGTTTCCAACCCCAACTGCATTCAGATCCACACAGGCCCCATCAGCAAAATATTCGTCATGGGCCCGTGGCTGAATATCATGGACCCCGAGTTCAACCTGCATTTACGCGAAGACGCGATTGACGAGGCATGGGTAGTAAGGAAACCAACCGAGGACGGTATTGTGACCGGTATCGAGCTCATCGACAAGGATGGTGTGATGTTCAACCAGTTCTTCGGTAAGCGCAAGCCTGGCATTCCGGAACTGGCCGAATGGCCCGCGCTGATCGCACAGCATTCGCTGCCACTTTGACCGGGAAAGCATTCATACCAACGATTTAAGATTAAATTTCGCCATAGTAATTAAAAATTGCCGGTCTCGAATGAGCCGGTTTTTTTTGTAAATTAAAATTCCATATAAATGCATAAGAGAAAAATAAATTTGCAAACAATTTCAACCACAAAAAATATCAACTATCTAATTATCAATATTTTAAATAATATATTCTGCAAACTTTTCTAAATTTTAATTTCCATAAACCCTTCAAAATATTTACATTTGAATATACAAAACTCAGCAATCTTCCCTGACGCCATCTAATGGAAACCATAAAATCTTCACAATCAGAAAGAACCTACACAGCCGATGAAGCCTTTCAGGCCTCGCTGGAATATTTCAAAGGCGACGACCTTGCCGCACGGGTTTGGGTTAATAAATATGCCTTGAAAGATTCGTTCGGAGCGATCTATGAAGCAACGCCGGACGACATGCACCGCCGCATTGCTTCGGAAATCGCGCGCATCGAACAGCGCTATCCGAACCCGCTGAGTGAAACAGAGGTTTTCGACCTGATCAAGGATTTTAAATACATCATCCCGCAGGGCAGTCCGATGACCGGCATTGGTAACCCTTACCAGATTGCCTCGCTCTCGAATTGCTTCGTGATCGGCAATAACGGCGAATCGGATTCCTATGGCGGCATTATGAAGATCGACCAGGAGCAGGTACAGCTCATGAAACGCCGCGGCGGCGTGGGGCACGACCTCTCGCATATCCGTCCGAAAGGCTCGCCCGTGAAAAACTCGGCACTCACTTCGACCGGTATCGTGCCGTTTATGGAGCGCTTCTCCAATTCTACCCGCGAAGTGGCGCAGGATGGCCGCAGGGGCGCATTAATGCTTTCGGTAGCCATTAAGCACCCGGATTCCGAGGATTTCATCGATGCCAAAATGGAGCAAGGCAAGGTTACCGGCGCCAACGTTTCGGTACGGATCGACGACGCGTTTATGAAGGCGGTCGATTCCGGAACGAGCTATCGCCAGCAGTATCCGATCAAAAGCGATAATCCGTCCCACATCAAGGACATCGACGCGACGGCGCTTTGGAAGAAAATCGTTCATAATGCGTGGCAATCCGCCGAACCGGGCATTTTGTTCTGGGACACGATCATCCGCGAATCCGTTCCCGATTGCTATGCAGACCTGGGTTACCAGACCATTTCAACCAATCCATGCGGCGAAATCCCGCTTTGTGCCTACGACTCTTGCCGTTTGCTGGCTATTAACCTGTTTTCTTACGTCGAAAATCCGTTCACGGACAAGGCGAAGTTCAACTGGGACCTTTTCAAAAAGCATATTGCAGCGGCGCAGCGCATGATGGACGACATCATCGACCTCGAACTTGAAAAGATTGACGCGATCCTTCAAAAAATCGATGAAGATCCGGAAGACACCGAGGTGAAACGCGTGGAGCGCAATCTCTGGCTGAATATCCAGACAAAGGCCAATGAAGGCCGCCGGACAGGTATTGGTATCACTGCCGAAGGCGACATGCTCGCCGCATTAGGCCTGCGCTACGGAAGCAACGAGGGCAATGCATTTGCCGTTGAAATTCACAAAACCGTTGCACTCGAAGCTTACCGCGGGTCCGTTCACACTGCCAAAGAAAGAGGGGCATTTTCCATTTTTGATTCGGCAAGGGAGCAAAACAACCCTTTTATCCTTCGCCTGAAAGAGGCGGACGCACAGCTTTATTACGAAATGCTGGAATACGGTCGCCGGAACATCGCATTGCTAACGATCGCCCCGACGGGAACGACCAGCCTGATGTCACAAACGACCTCGGGGATCGAACCGGTTTTCCTTCCGGTTTACAAGAGAAGAAGGAAGGTCAATCCAAATGACAAGGACGTTCGTGTGGATTTTGTGGACGAGGTGGGCGATTCATGGGAGGAATATGTTGTTTTCCATCATCGTTTCAAGCAATGGATGGAGGTAAATGGCCTGGATATCAGCAAAAATTACGCTCAGAAAGAGCTGGATGAACTCGTCAGGAAATCGCCCTACTACAAAGCGACTTCGAATGATGTGGATTATCTTAAAAAGGTAAAAATGCAGGGTGCCATCCAGCAATGGGTCGATCACTCGATCAGTGTGACGATCAACATGCCTAACGACGTGACCGAGGAGTTGGTAGGTGAATGCTACATGGAGGCCTGGAAGGCGGGTTGCAAAGGCGTTACTGTTTACCGCGACGGCTCGCGCTCCGGTGTGTTGATTGCCAATACAGAGAAAAAAGAGGAGTTGCAGGAAGGTGTCCCAGCACCATTCCCTACCGAGCGCCCGCAAACGCTCGAAGCCGACGTAGTGCGTTTTCAAAATAAAAAAGACAAATGGATCGCGTTCATCGGCCTGATCGACGGACGCCCTTATGAGATCTTTACTGGTTTCGCGGACGATGAAGACGGGATTCTGATTCCACGCTGGGTGAACGAGGGCCTGATTATTAAAAACCGTGAAGCCGACGGCAGCTCCCGTTATGATTTTCAATACAAAAACACCCGGGGCTACAAGACGACAATCGAAGGGTTGTCTTACAAATTCAATCCCGAATATTGGAACTATGCCAAATTGATTTCCAGCACATTACGCCACGGAATGCCCATCGAAAAAGTGGTAGACCTGATCAGCAGTCTGCAACTCGACGAGGCGATCAATACCTGGAAGGCCGGTGTGGCGCGCGCGTTGAAACGTTATATTCCCGACGGTACCGAAGCCGCCAAACAAAAATGCCAGAATTGCGGGTCCACAAACCTGCTATACCAGGAGGGTTGCCTGACTTGCAAGGATTGCGGCTCGTCGAAGTGCGGGTGAGGGGAATAATTTTAAATGATTAACCGGGTCGCTGGCGACCCGGTTAATCATTTAAAACGTGTTGTCTTCTACAACGCCCAGGTAGTTGAATGGGCTCAATGCACGAAGTTCTTCGCGTATTTTTTCCGACACGTCCAGCGTTTCGATAAAACGAGAAATAGAGTCGTGAGTGATTTTTTCGTTGGTGCGCGTCAGTTCTTTCAATGCCTCGTAAGGTTTTGGATAGCTTTCGCGGCGGAGAATGGTCTGGATGGCCTCGGATACTACGGCCCAGTTTTCTTCCAGCTCTGCTTTCAATGCCTCTCCATTCAATTCCACTTTACCCAGGCCTTTAAGAAGTGAGTTCAAGGCAATGGCCAAATGCGCAATTGGTACGCCAATGTTACGAAGTACAGTAGAGTCGGTAAGGTCGCGTTGCAGACGGGAAATCGGTAATTTGGCCGCGAAATGCTCGAACAATGCCGACGCCAGCCCCAGGTTACCTTCCGAATTTTCGAAATCGATCGGGTTCACTTTATGCGGCATCGCCGATGAACCTACTTCGCCGGCTTTAATTTTCTGTTTGAAATAACCCATTGAAATGTACGTCCACATATCCCGGTTAAGGTCGGTGAGGATCGTGTTCAGGCGTTTCAAACAGTCGAAAGTAGCGGCCAGGTTGTCGTAGTGCTCGATCTGCGTCGTATGGCGGCTTCTTTTCAGACCCAATCCTTCCACAAAATGGTGGCCGAATGCCATCCAGTCCTGTTTCGGATAAGCCACGTGGTGCGCGTTAAAGTTACCGGTCGCACCGCCGAATTTCGCCGAATGCGGGATTTTATCAAGCATTTCGAGCTGGCGTTCCAGACGCTCCACAAAAACCAGGAATTCCTTACCCACCCGTGTAGGCGACGCAGGCTGCCCGTGCGTGAATGCCAGCATAGGTACATTCTTCCATTCGATGGACATCCTTTTCAGTACAAACAACACCTGACGGAACAATGGCTTGATCTGCCGCTCCATCGCATCTTTGAGCGATAATGGGATCGCCGTGTTGTTGATATCCTGCGAAGTAAGGCCGAAGTGAATAAACTCCTGGTATGACTCGATGCCCAGCTTTTCGAATTGCTCTTTGATAAAGTATTCGACAGCCTTCACATCGTGGTTGGTCACCTTTTCGATGTCCTTTATGTGCAGTGCGTCGGCTTCGCTGAAATCTTCATAGATCTTTCGCAGCGACGCATATTTTTTCTTGTCAAATTCTGATAACTGTGGCAGAGGGATTTCGCAGAGTGCTATGAAATATTCGATTTCCACATACACCCGGTAATAAATCAGGGCATATTCCGAGAAATACGCCGAAAGTTCAGACACTTGTTTGTAATAACGGCCATCAACGGGGGAGATCGCCGTAAGCTGATTTAATGACATGATTTTCAATACAAAAATTGATTATCAGGCAAAGTTAGCAGAATTCATGGTCCTAAAATGGTAAATCAGAAACGAAAAATTCTTTTTGGGATTGGAAATAGAAATTATAAAACTATTCGCATATTCGTTCACAAACCTTGATTAAACCAAACACATGCAGCCTTCACCTTTTATTGGAGAATTAGTCGGAACCATGGTTCTTATTTTACTTGGCAATGGCGTAGTTGCCAATGTCGTACTGAAGAAAACCAAGGGTGAAAGCTCCGGCTGGATCGTGATAACCGCGGGTTGGGCTTTCGCAGTAATGTTTGGTGTGTTCACAGCCAATGCATTCGGAAGCGCGGCGGCACATTTGAACCCGGCCGTTACGGTGGGTTTTGCGGTTCTCCAAAACGATTATAGCCTGATTTCAACTTTTATTCCCGCCCAGCTGATCGGCGCATTTCTTGGCGCTGTGCTGGTATGGCTGCAATATCTGCCCCACTGGAAGGCAACCGAAGACGGCGGGGCCAAACTAGCCTGTTTTTCAACAGATCCGGCCATCAGAAGCACCGGTGCCAATTTCCTAAGTGAATTTCTCGCTACTATTATTCTGATCGTCGGCATTGTGGCCATCGGCTACGCGGGCACGTCGGATCCCGAAAAAGGTGGTATACCGTCGGGTGTCGCACCCTACCTGGTCGGTATGCTCGTTTGGAGCATTGGTTTATCGCTCGGAGGAACGACAGGGTATGCGATCAATCCTGTGCGTGACCTTGGCCCGCGGATCGCCCACGCCATACTGCCTATTCCCAACAAAGGCAGCTCCGACTGGGGCTACGGCTGGATCCCCGTGGCGGCCCCCATTGTGGGAGCCATCATCGGCGGATTGATTCTTCGTAGCTTTTCTATGTAATTTTATTCAACTGTAATCTTCCCGCCGCCCGAATAGCTGCGGTACGCTCCCTGGTACATCGCATCGGCGGCAGCGGGGCCAACGGTAAATATGCCCTTTGAAACAATCCTTACCTGGTAATAAAAGGTTTTTTCCTGTGCGTCGGCCGTCGTGAAGAAATGGATGCGGTCGTCGCGGATATCGTAAAACTCCGGCACTGCCGCTTTCGTAATCCACGGCATATCGCGAGGCTCGGTAATGCGCGGATTTTCTATTTCAAAACCTGAGGGGAGCAGATCGGTAATTACCACGTTTTCAACCGGCAGGCCATTGGTGCTCGAAAGCGAGAGCTTGACGACAATCAAATCATTTTGCTTGAAAGACTGCGCAGGCGCGCCATTGCGTGTGAGGAATTGGCGGCGAATGCTGAGCCCCTGATCCTCCTCGACATAACTGCCCGTCGCCGACATGCCATCTGTCTGCGCGAACCAGTACAAATCGCCTTTGCCCTGCGTTTTCACGAGCAACTTCTGATTGATGATGCCTTTCGAGATCTTCAACTCCTTGCCCGAAAACTGGCCCAATGCCTTGCCATTCGCCGAAACAGATGCCGTTACCGTGGAGTTGGAAGTCTTTTTAGCCAGTTTACCCAAAGCCAACACCGCAAACGCAGCTTCCTGCGTATTCAGGTACGAAGCCGATTGGATAGCCTGGGAGAGCTGCCGTCCAAGCACGGGAATCTGTACATTGGAAGGGTCAGATTCGATCAGCGTATTCAGTACGAGCGACATGTTCCGAAGGGGTGATGAGTAGCTGTTATCGAAATATTGTCCGGCATTTTCCGCTACATACTTCTTGGGCAGCAATGCATTGAAACTCCGTGAATCGCCGGTGAGTTGAAATGCACCAGCAAGCAGGTACTTGGTGTCTAACGTGAGCAGGTGCGGGTTTTGCTTATAATAATTCATCGAAGCACGGTTTGGATGACCGTCCAGGGCAAGCACGTAAAGTGAGTAAATGGCCTCACGACGTGCTACTGTCTTTCTGGTTTGCGTGCCAGTTGGCTGCCCCTCGTAAGCCAACCCGCTGTTGGTGCTCGCAGTGACCACTTCCCTGTTGGCGGTGGTGCCGCTCTGTGCTGTCAGATATTCCACCGCCCGGCTGAGCGTTTTGGCATTTACTTCAAAACCTGCCCTGCGCGCTTCCTCCAGGAAGTGAACGGCATATGCGGTCGCCCACCAGTCTTCCTGTGTTGCGCCGGGCCACATACCCATTCCCCCATTGAATAGCTGCTGCGATTCTACTTTGCGGATAGCCTGCTGTACATTGGTCATGGGGTTAAAATCACTATCCCCGCTTCTCACAGTGTAAACCGGTGCAGCCATTGCCTTCGCAAGGTCGGCGAAGTAAATCTGCGGAAATGCTTTGGAAACAGTTTGTTCGAGACAACCATATGGATAACCCAGCAGTGTCGATAACGCCTTTCCGCCTCCCTGGACAAGCGGTGAGCGGCTCAGAACTACCTGGCTTGTACTTGTCGCAGGTATGAATGGCGACCGCAGGTCGATCTGGCCCTGCTTGTCGCCAGCAATCAGGCCGGATGCACTCGTTTTCAACAGCGGCGATGCGGGACGAACCGTAATTTCGGTTTGGTTGACGAAAGTTTCTTTGAAGGCATTCACTTTCACCACCACTTTACCGAGGCCAATGGCCGCCGCCGCTTTGACCGCAAACACTGCACGGCTTTCTTTCCCGGCCGGTACAGTGATATTTTGGGTAACCGGTGCAGAGCCTGCTGCCAGCGGGCCGGAAAGTTGCACGGAAACTGTTGCAGTAGTCGCTTTGGCTTCTGTATTGCTGATATTAACTGGCAGTACCAGTTCGTCGCCCGGACTTAGGAAACGCGGCAGACCTGCGCTGATCACAATCGGGTCGGCCACTTTCATGTTTTTGGTCGCTGAACCAAATGCATTATCCTTGTAAGCAACTGCCATAATGCGCAAATCGCCACTGAATTGGGGGATATTGACATCGAAAGTCGCCTCGCCGCTGCCATTGGTTTTCAGCTGACCGCTCCAAAACGAAACCAGTTCGGTGCGGCCGTTGCTGAGCGGGTTTATGCGTCTTTCCAGATCATAACCGTCACCACCCGAGCTGGACGTTCCTGAAATGGTCAGTTCCGGGAAAAGCTGGGCGTACAAATCATGGCTTACGACCTCCAATGCCCGCTTCTGATAAAAATGCCCGTGGATATCGGGAGTCTTAGAATTTTTGATCTGCAAAATTCCCTCATCTACCACGGCTAGCGTCACTTCCGCATTCGGCTCCGTCTTAATCCGGATCTGTTGCTTCGTTTTCGATCTCGATTTCTCAATGGCGGTAATGGAAACAGACAGTTGCCGGTCAGGATCGTCGACGATTATAGGCTGGAACCCGTGTGCGACCGTCAGGGGCATATCGGAAGCGTCCAGTGGCCTGATCAGCGTCGCTGTCACGAATACGTTCGGCAAATGCTCTTCCTTGATTTTGAATGTGAGTTCGGCAGCCTTCTTCTCGGTTGTGAGGATGTGCTGTTCGAGCACGTTGTTCCGCTCTATTGTCACCAGTAACCTCCCGTCGAACGGCGTTTTGAACAGAACCTTTGCCGATTCGCCGGTTTTGTACCGGTCTTTATCAGTTTCCATCAACACTCGCCCTTCATTGCTCACTTCAAACGACGAGTATTGGGTATAACCGTAGCCGTAAGCATAGAAATTCGCGAGCGTGTAATGCGCAGCGCCCGGGCGCCGCACACGTACCTCATATTCGCCCGAAACTGTGGGCACATAATGGAATGTACCTTTTCCTCCCGAAAGCGTCAGTTTGTTGGAATAAACCAGTTTTTCGTGCTTGCGGGAGGTGTATTGTAAGCGGTCGTATTTCTTTTCAACAACCGTCTGGTATTCGAGGCGCACTACTTCGACGCTTGCGGTTGTACCATTTTGCAATGCGCCGTTCTTGCCAACACCCACAATATCAACTGGCACGGGCGCATTCGTCCCAACGTACGCATCGGGCAGGCGAATGCCGTAGAATACCGGCTGCGTGTACACGTCGAAGCGCTGCAACCTATTTACCGGCCTTCCGTTTTCGTCAAAAACAGTTACATAAATCTTGCCTTCCAACACACCAATATCCTGCAAGCCGGAGAGTAATGTAAACTGCTCGTTGGCTTGGCCCTGCTCGTTCGTCGTGCCCTGGCGGCTGTCGCGCTCGAAGGTAGTTTCAGCAGGTATATCAAATGTATATTCAGGAAAACCTTTGGCAGAAAAGCCTTTTCGTTGCAACTGAAAATCCATCTCGTAAGTGCGGTTGCTGGCAGGAGGGCCAAACAAGTTCACCGCTGTGGCCGTCAGCGACACTTTTTGCCCTGAAACATAGTCTTTGGCCGCACCGCTGAGATCTACTTTAATGCGATCAGGCATAAATTCTTCCACGCTCACAGCCTGAGACCCTAGTAAAACCTCATTCGCATTATAGACTTCCAGAATATAAGTGCCTGTCAGTACGCCGGCATCGAGCGGGATTTCCGATTCTACGGCGCCCTGGTCGTTGGTCGTTTTGCGCCATGTCCGGAATTCTCGGCCATTCGGAGTTAGTAACCGCAGTTTCAAAGGCACTTTCGCCGCCGTTTTCCAATCCTGCGTCCGCAACACCGTGTTGAAATGCATGGTTTCGCCAGGGCGGTAAATGTCGCGCTGGCCGTAAATGAACACCTGGTACCCCGACGCATTGTCCCGCAAGCCTTCCACATCGAATCGGGAAGTGAGTACCTGCGTATCTTCGAGCAGCAGGTAATTGAAATCGTCTTCTAAACTCGCCGTGATCATCGCAATCTTGAAGCCAGGCGCTTTCTCGCCTAGCTTATCAACATGCGCAATGCCGTCGCCGTCGGTTTTGAGTGTGTGAACAGTCTGATTGTTGGAACTGACGAGCGTCAGTTCAAGGTCCTTGATCGGCTCGTTGGTTTTAATGGAATTTGCAAAAATCCAGAGCTCATCTTTACCCTGCTTGGCAATAAGGCCAATGTCGGAAATCGACACCAGCTTGGTCGCGCCCAGGTACGCCTCTTCCTCCGAATTCACCGCCACCAGATACACGCCCTGCCGTTTGTTGTCGTCAGGTAATGCAATATTCAATGCCGAAATACCCTTGTCTTTCGAAAGGTCTGCAGTTTCGACCGTTTTGCTCACGATTACATCGCTCAGTTGGCTGTCGCGGTCGTCGCTATAATTGAAATTGCCGGTTGGCTGCCAGTCATCCCCCACGTACGCATAGTCATTCCAGCGGTTGTTGTGGATATAATGCAGGATATTGTTGGCGTACAGCTTCGAAATGCGTACCTGTACCTTCGGCACGTTTACGATATTGACGCCGATATTTCTCGAACTTTTGGAAGATAAATACAGGCCCTTTTTATTAGCAAACGAGATCGCCGCGGGCATTTTACCAAAAAACAGATCCCGCGAAGTTTCTTCTTCCAAAGCTTGCCCTAAAATGCCTTTCAGTGTCTGTTTCAGTTGCAGTACGTAAGTTTCCGTTTCATTGAAAGCTCCTCGGAGAATAAAGCCATTCTCCGTCGGTTCGGTTTCTACCGCAGCTTCGGGACTTATCGTAAAGCTATTGGCGATACTTTCCTTATTCAGCTCCTGCGTAGTGACGATCCGCGCATAACCCGCATTATTCTCAAACCCGGTTTTGATATCCATCACTTCCAGATGCAGCGGCGACGGAATGCTGACGGTCCTTGCAAGCGCCTCCTGGCTACTGTATGAAGTATTTTGCACCTTCACACCTTTATCAATCGCGATATTGACCGGCGTTTCATTGTTGTCCGCTTTCCCGATATTGGTCAACGCCAGCGTCATCGACGATTCATCCTGCGAGGGCAATACCCTGTATTGCAATGCCTCGTTCCCGGACAAAACCTTCAATTTTTCAGCCACATTCTGCCCATTCACCGGGTAATTGAAATGCAACCGCAGCCGCGCTTCCTGCCTGCTCGTTTCCTGAGACAGTGTCCACCAGCTTTCCGTTTCCACGAGTTGTAAATAGGGGGTATGGAACGCGATCGGGTCTTTGGAAATATTGTATTTTTTTTCCTTATCCGTCTTCTCCGTGACCAGGTCCGTGAGTTGTGCCTTATAGGACGTAGCAGCACCAAATCCGGCAACAGGCGAGAAAACAAGTTCGTTAGGTGCAGTCCATTTGAATTTCCCCCGAACCGCAGGCTCGAACGTCACATACTGCGTCGAATCCCAGTTATTGAGCTCGGCCGCAGAAACCAGGTCCTTGTTGAAGGTAAACACAAGGTTTTGCGATTGCCCGACCTCTTCCGTGAAGTTGGTACCTGCCACGCGAATCTCATTAAAAGAAGAGCATCTGCTAAAAAACCAGACAAAAAAGAGAAGGCAAAAAGAACACAGGATGGCAGTCTTTTTCATAGGAAAGAAGATATAAAAAACGGATGATTTTTAGGATCAAAAACCATCCGCCTAAATTAGACTTTATAAGTTAATTCGCTTTATATAACCTCTTTCAAATGATTCAACGGCGTCTCTGTAAAATTTAACGGTAGCACGCTTTCAGAACGCCCGCATGACTTCTTCGATCGGTTTTGTTCCTTCGAAAAACGAAAGCAGCCGCACGAGAATTCCTTCCACCACTGCATCCGGGCACGATGCGCCGCACGTGAGCATGATACGTACGGGAGCTTTGTCGGGAATATAGTTTTCCGTGACCGTTTCTTCCTTTTTATGCAAATCAAAATGGCGGATCAGCTGCCGGTCGAGGATTTTATTCACTGATTCGATAAAATAGGTTGGAAACTTCTGTTCACACAACTCGACTAAATGCGAGGTGTTCGAACTGTTATAACCTCCCGCCACGACCACCAGATCCGCCTCGTGCGTAAGCAGCGCATACGTAGCGTCCTGATTATCGTTCGTCGCATAGCATAATGTATCACGGGTATTGGCAAAACGGTCCTCGACCTGTTCGGGACGCAGGCTGTAATGCCGGATCATCGCATTTTTGAGATAATCCGCGATGCCCTGCGTGTCGGAAGCCAGCATGGTTGTCTGGTTCACGACACCGATACGCTGCAAGTCTTTTTCAGGGTCGAAGCCTTCGGAATACTGGTTTTTGAAATCCTCAAAAAATTGCAATGCAGGCCTGAGACCCGTCATGTATTCCGCCAAAATCTGGGCCTGTTTCATATTCTCGACCACAACGGTCGGCGCATTTTCCTTACTATGCGAGAATGTGGCGCGCGTTTCCTCGTGATTGGGCTTGCCGTGTACAACGATCGTATAATCTTTCTCGCCAATCTGCGCCGCCCGGTTCCATACCTTCTCTACAAATGGGCAGGTTGTGTCATACACATATGCGTTCACGCCCAGTTCCGACAGTTTCTGCTGGTTTTCAACAGTTGTACCAAATGCAGGAACGATGACAATATCCTCGGTGGTAAGCTGCTCCCAGCCGATAAGTTGGTTGCCTTTGGTATCCATAATGAACTGCACACCGCGCTCCATCAGATCGCGGTTCACGTCCGGATTATGGATCATTTCGCTCAAAAGAAAAATCCGCTTGTTCGGGTTTTCAGCAATTGCTTTATAGGCAATATCGATCGCATTCTCTACCCCGTAACAAAAGCCGAAATGGCGTGCGATGAGGAACTGTACCGGTCCGAAATCGAGCAAAGTGGGCGAATAATCCCTTTTCAGCTTGTCGTTTTTACGGCGAAATTCCTTGATCGGCGTGATAATGCGGCTCCGGTAAAAATCGGGGATATTGAAAGTTTTCATGTACTAAAATCGGTAGATTGCATCAAGGCAGCACAAAGATAACCCCACCTTTTTCTAAGAACAAGACGGTATGTCCCTTTGTTCGGTATGCAGCATTTTGAAAAAATTTTTAACCAAATGCAACATGCCGTATAAACAGTTGTCTTTGATTCAGAACGTTCAAAATCTAAACCTTCTGCTTGAAAACACAAATTTACCCCGACCGGCACGTCGAACTGGTAGAGCGTTGTAAACTCGGAGAGCGCAAAGCGCAGTACGAGCTTTATAAACATTACTCAAAAGCCATGTTCAACATCTGCATGCGGATACTGAACCATTTGGGAGAGGCTGAGGATGCTTTGCAGGAGGCCTTCGTGGATGCTTTCACGAATCTCCACCAGTTCAGGCAACAATCCACGTTTGGGGCATGGTTGAAGCAAATCGTGGTCAATAAGGCTATCAACCACATGCGGAGCAGAAAGGTAAAATGGGTGGAAATCGAGGAATTCCACGAGACTTTGGAGCAAAGCGACCGGAATGAGGACTCTTTCGGACTGGATGAGAGCGACACGACGCTCGAAATAGAAAGGGTTCGCAACGCGGTACAGAAATTGCCGGATGGTTACCGGGTGGTACTAAGCCTGTATTTGTTCGAGGGCTACGACCATGAAGAAATCGGCGAAGTGCTCGGGATCAGCGAAACGACCTCCCGGACGCAATATATGAGGGCGAAAAGGAAATTGACTGAAATGCTGGTCAGATGAGCTTTTCATTAGTTAGAAATGATACTTACCTAAAACTCTTACGGATTTGAGACTATTATTTACACTTGACAAGTTAATTAATCTATGAAAAATTCTTCTGATAAAAAGGATCGATTGGAGCGGTTTGTGCGTGATAACAGGGATGGATTTGATACTTTCTTACCGCAGGATTCTTTATGGAGCCAGATTGAGAGCCAATTACATAACGAGATTCCGATAGTACCCGAGAAATCGAAAAAAAAAATCAGGCGTCTGAGTAACCCCTATTTCGATTGGCGTATTGCCGCGGGGGTGTTCCTGGCGCTCGGAATCGGGTTTCTGGCTTACCTCAATAACGAGTATGGCATTACCCGTGATCCGAACGTGGCCCTGAAAGTCCCCGCATATGCCCGCGAATTCAATCAATACAATGTTGCAATAGACCAAAAAAGGGAGGAGATCATCAAACTGGCCCGGAACAATCCTGAGCTGTACAAAGATTTCTCCGCTGATTTGGAAAGTCTGGAATCGAGCTATAAAAACCTCCGTTCCAACTTATCTAACGCCCCTAACCAGGAAGCACTGCTCGAAGCAATGGTTCAGAACCTGCAATTACAGGTGGATCTTCTGAATCAACAACTGGAAATTTTGCAACGTATTAACAAAGTGAAAAATGATAACGATAAAGAAAATAGCGACGCTCCTGTTATTTAGTGTGATCGCCACACTGCCACAGGTAGCCAGCGCAACCCTCGATCCCGACGATTCTGAACAGAATGGACTGGTAGAGAGGCGGAGGAATATTGTAAAGGTATTTGATGTCAAAAAGAGCGATGCACTTGAAATCGACAATCAGTTTGGTCTCGTTAAGGTGAATCTGTGGGCTAAGGAAGAAATTAAGGTCGAAATTGTAGTGACCGCCAATGCGCCTTCCGACAACCGCGCTGCGGAATATCTCAGTTCGGTGAATATCGATGAAAAACGGGCGAAAAACCTCATCAGCATTGTTACCCGCATCGATCGCAGCCAGTTCGGTAAGAACGGCTGGAACAATAGCAAAGGGGACAAGAACTTCATCCAGATCGATTATACGATCTACATGCCGAAAGAGAACTCTCTGACGATACGGAACGAATTTGGAAATACCGATATTCCTTCCTTTTACGCTCCGCTCACCGTATTTTCTAAGCATGGTAACTTTATAGCCACATTGCTCGAAAACCCTGATAATATGATCGACGTGCAATTCGGCAGCGCTAAAATCGGCAAAATGGACGGCGGGAAGCTGGATTGCCAGTATTCAAATGTGAAGCTCGATCAGGCCAAGAAAGTCTGGCTGAGCAACAAGCACGGCGAGTTGACAATCGGCGACGTGGTGAACCTGGATGCTGCTATCGACTATTCAGGGGCTAAAATCGGGACGATCCGCGGCACCGGCAAGATAAAACTCAATTATTCGGGTAATTTCAAAATCGATGAACTGACACATTCGGCGCAGAATGTCGATATCCAGGCACAGTACTCGTCAATAGTACTTCCTGCGGAGGCCAACCAGTTCAATGTGAGCGTGACGTACGGCAAATTCAGTTATCCGACCGAAAATGTCAATTTTTCTATGCAGCCTGATAAAGACGGCCGGCCCGACAAAATGAAACATTATCAGGGCAAAATCGGCACCGGAGGAGGAACCAAAATTACTGTAACCTCGCTCTTTGGAGATGTAAAATTAAAAGAGTAACTCTACTCTTCCAGCAGCACATTATACCTGAAATCTAACGGATCGAAGGCATTGTAGAGCTTCTGGATGAACTGAGGATCGTTAATGTAGAAATTCAGCAGATTGTCATACCGTTCCTGGGCGATTCCGTTCGGGAACAGTTTGTTTTTGAGGGTTAGCAACTGTTCGATCTCCGATTCATGATTACGCTCCTCGGCGCGGATAATGCGCTTTTCGAGGTGTTTCAGCGAATTCAAGAGGCGGGTTTGCTCCGCTTTCACTGCGCCATGCATCGTTTGATCTACTTCGGTAGCCTTGGCAAGGATTTGTTCAAAAACTGCATTGAACGCCTCTTTCTGATCATTCAGGTTGAGCTCGTGCTCCGTATTGCGTTCGATAAAAGTCTTGCGCAACGCGATCTCGTCGAGGAACAAGTCCTTGTAATCGATTTTCAGCTTCTGCGCTTTCTTATATTGATGACCGTTCATGTACAGCGCGAAATTCCGCGGCATCAGCATGGGGTAAGGTACGCCGAAATGGTCAAAAACGCCTTTTAACTGCATCCAGTAGGGCACTTCTGACGGCCCCCCTATATACGCCAGATTGGGCAAAATCACTTCCTCGTACAACGGGCGCAGGATCACGTTCGGGCTGAAATGCTCCGGATTGCTTTCCGCAAGTGCCAGCAATTCTTCCTCGCTAAATTCCAGCTCGGTATTCAGTACTTTGAAAACGTCGCCTTCGCGCACGATACGCTCGCGAAGATTGTCGTCAAGATAGAAGAAATTGATTTCGCGCGCGTGCAGGGGCGTGTGGTAACCGAGCGCATTCAACCGGGAAGTAGTTTCTGTAACGAGTTTTTCCGAAATGGAGTCTTTGAGCTCTTCCCGGATAACAGGCAGGAAGTGGCGTTTAAGGTCGGCGTGGTCGGCGTCCAGACTGATCAGCCCGTATCGTCCGAAAAGTTCGTGCATATAACATCGAACCGCATCCGACAGCGTGTTATTTTCCAGATAGGCCTTCGCAAAAAGCAGCGGTTTATCAGGCAGTTGCTTCAAAATACCCGCCAATTCCTTAGGATTGAGCTTTCCTACCGCCCCTTTATGCTCTCCCGTCCATTTGTGCGTCTGCCCGAACAGATGGAAAGATGCGATTTCTTCAAAATCATGGTCTTCCGAAGCCATCCAGTAAATCGGTACGAAGTTATATGCGGGATACTTCGCCTTTAACGCTTCGGCAAGCTTGATGATCGTAACGATCTTGTAAACAATATACAACGGCCCGGTGAAGATATTCAGTTGGTGACCGGTTGTGACGGTAAATGTATTGTCCTGTAATAAAACTGAAAAATCGGGGAGGTAAGGCAGTCCGTGATATTGCCTCGTTAGCACTTCCACGAGCGTTTTGCGCTTCTCTGCATCAAATCCTTTTTTGTTCAAAATAACCTTTTCGGCGTTCTCTAGCGTCGGGAAAATGCTGTAAAAAGATTCGAGCGTCGGTTTCTGGTCCAGATAGTCGAGTAATAATGCAGGAAACTGGCCTGTGGTACGCAGATCCACGGAATGCAATGTCATGAAAGGTGGTTTTTCAGTAGCTAGTAGAGAATCCAACGTATTTATTTTGCTATTTGAGTCAAAAAAGAAACCTACTCTCTAACGAGAAAGCCGTCGATTTTGGTTTCCTAAAATTGCGCATTTTGACCGATAATCGAAAACCTTTTACCAAGATACAAAAAAGCCGCATCTGAGTCAGATACGGCTTTCAACGTGTACATTTTGGTTTTCAGTTGTAGCAGGTTATACACCTGAGATATTTATGATTTTTTAAAAGACATAGTCATTTTTGGCAATCAGCTCGTCGGCAATGCGGCGGCGTGCGTCTTTCAGGTTTGCCGGTTCGATCTTCGTGAACCTTTTAAGCCCCATCAGCATCACGCGAAGTTCATCGCTTTCCGCAAAGCTGGTAATGGCGGAACGACCGGCGATATTCGCCTTTTCTACCGCACGGTTGAGGTAAATGGCCGCTATATCTTTATGCAATGCATTAGGCGCGTCGCCCAACAGCCCGATCCGCTTCTCCACCCGCAATAACACCGATTCAGCTACAAAAATTTCAATTACCATATCGGCGAGGTTCATGATAATCTCTTGTTCCTCAGAAAGTTTCATCATAAACTTCTGTACCGCGGCACCGGCAATCATCAATGCGGCCTTTTTCAGGTTTCCGATCACTTTTTTCTCGGCTGCGAACAATGTTTCATCCTCATTGGAGCTAAAATCGGGGATCGACAAAATTTCTTTGCCCACTGCCGCCGCCGGCCCCATGAGGTTAAGCTGGCCTTTCATGGCGCGTTTCAGCAGCATATCCACCACCAGCAAGCGGTTAATTTCATTGGTACCTTCAAAAATCCGGTTGATCCGGCTATCGCGATATGCGCGATCCATCGGTGCATCGGCAGAGAAACCCATCCCTCCATACACTTGCACACCTTCATCGACCACAAAATCCAGTACTTCCGAGCCGTGCACTTTCATGATCGCGCATTCAATCGCAAATTCCTCCAGAGCCTTCAATTTCGCCTCCTCATCGTTCATTCCCTTCTCTTTGAAGGCCTGGATTAAGTCATCTATATTTTGTCCCACGCGGTAAGCCGCCGATTCGGTCGCGAACATGCCTACCGCCATTTCGGCCAGTTTGTGTTTGATCGCACCAAAATTGGCGATCGCCGTGCCGAACTGCTTGCGTTCGTTGGCATATTGTATCGCCTGCGAAGCGACACGTTTTGAGCCTCCGAGGGCCGCTGCCGAGAGCTTGATACGGCCGACATTAAGGATATTAACTGCTATTTTAAACCCGTTACCTCTTTCGGAGAGCATATTCTCTACCGGTACCAGGCAATCGTTGAAGAAAAGCTGGCGCGTATCCGACCCCTTGATGCCCATTTTGTGCTCGGGCTCGTTCATGGTAATGCCACCAAATGATTTTTCGATGATAAATGCCGTCAGGTTTTTATCGGTCTCGCCATTCTCTTCAATTTTAGCAAAAACAATAAAAATGTCTGCAAAACCGCCGTTCGTGATCCACATTTTCTGGCCATTCACGACGTAATGCTTACCGTCGGCGCTCAATTTCGCCTTCGTTTTACCTGAATTGGCGTCGGAGCCCGAATCGGGCTCGGTGAGGCAATAGGCCGCTTTCCACTCCCCCGAAGCGAGTTTAGGAAGGTATTTGCTCTTCTGCCCTTCATTCCCGTAGTAGAGTATCGGCAATGTTCCAATCCCGGTATGCGCCGAAAGTGCCACGGAGAATGAATTACCGGCGCCCGTCGCTTCTGCCACGAGCATGGAAGTGTTGAAATTCATTCCAAAGCCGCCGAATTCTTCGGGGACCGCAGTCCCCAGCAAGCCCAGCTCACCCGCTTTGTCCATCAGGCCGGAGATCAGCGCCGGACTTTTGGCATGGTCGATTTCATCCAGATGCGGCCACACTTCCTTCGAAAGGAAATCTCGGCACGTATCAGCGATCATGCGCTGCTCTTCATTAAATTCTTCCGGGATAAAAATCTGGCTGGCCAGGGTTTCCTTGATCAGGAATTCACCTCCTTTGATGGAGGTTTGATTTACTGCTGCAACGGACATATCTGAATGCGGGTTAGTCGGGAACGTGTTGAGTATGCTTGCATACCATTACAGGTTAATGCAAATATAGGTCATAAAAATTATTATGCAAGCATACTATTATTAAAAATAAATGAAAATGACCGCCATCAAATGGCGGTCACCAACAATTGCAGAGACATGCGGCTTTGCTATTTCTTGAAAACCTTGAATTGCTTTAAGAACTCTCCGTTGTTTTCGACCCTGATAAAATAAATGCCCGCGGACAGCCCGATGGCATCGAGGTCGAGGTTGGCCAGGGAATCCGAAATCTTCACCAGTGAACTGGTAATCGGAATTCTCTTGCCCGCCACGGTCACAATTTCCCAGCTCAGGCTATCTCCCGGCTGGTATTCGGGAAGTTTGATATTGACGATGCTTTCAACCGGGTTAGGATAAAATGCCCAGTCGGCCATGTTCTTGGTGATGTCTGCCTTATCTCCCGCCGAAATGCCGAATTCGATGGAATTCGTGACTACTGCGGAATCCTCTTTAAATGCGGTGACAGTTAAAGTATACCTCCCTACATAAGGCGCAAATCCAGACGCATCCTCATACAGCGCATAAGGGAATATCGCAGTAGTTGCTTTTCGGCGATAGGGACCGTTCAGATCAAAAGAGACTTTGTCGTACTCGAAATTTCCGTAGGCATACATATTCAGTTTCGACGGCAGCGAATCGTAAGGGATTACGTCATCGCCCGACAACTTCCTGATCACCCGCTGATCCACCTTGCTGCCTCCCTGAACGAGTTCAAAACGGATCTCGGGGATTTGCACCAGCAGCACCAGCGGGATTTCCACGTATGCACCCGCGTTGTCGTATGCGCGGATGATCAGCTGGTACTCGCCCTCTTCCTTGGGCGTTCCTGAAAATTCGTTCATGGCAAAATTGAGCCAAGAAGGCCGGTTTTGCACGGTAATGGAAGAAATATAGCCATCCGGATCGCCAAAAATATTGGTGGGCAGAATGTAGTTGAAAGGCATATTGATCTGCGCATACTTTACGGGCAAACCACTGGTGGCAAACGGTGGCGCATTCAGGAACTGCGGCTCCACGACTTTAACCGTGAAGTAAGTTTCGACAAATGCGTTAAGATCATCATAGGCTTTAAGACTGATGCGGTAATCGCCCAGTTTCATAGGTGTTCCGCTCAATATGCCGTTCGAAAACGTCAGCCAGGAAGGCAGTTCGCTGGCTTCCACTTTGGTAATGTCGCCGTCCGGATCGACGAACGCCGTTTTTGGAATCGTAATAGTAAATGGCTTACCCACGGCCACCATCTGATTCGAGAAATTACTGTCGACGGTCGGCGGCTTATTGGCATTCTCGCGCGTATCCACCCGAATGGTGAAAAATGCTTCCGCCGAACCTCCTTCGTCGTCAATTCCTTTTACCGAAATGCGGTAGTCGCCCAACGTACCGGGCCTGCCTTTGAGAACGCCGTTCTCGTAGCGCAGCCACGCGGGCAACGCACCTACTTCCACCCGTACGACCGTTCCATCCACATCCGAGAAAGTATCGATAGGCAGCCGGTACTGGAAGTCCTTATTTACCGGAATTATTTGCATAGGAACCGGTCTGAAAACATAAGGCATGTAGTTGGAGGCATCCGCCCAGTAACTTGGCGACAATATGTCTTCGATCAAACGAATGCGGACAGGCCGTGGCTTTGCCGGATCGGCGTAGGCGCGTTTGGCCCATTCATCGTAGATCACACCCTGCGCACCGCCCTTTTCGGTAGCTGCCGACAACCGGTACGAGACCGAATCGGCATACACGATCGGAGTCATGGGTTTGTTCAACCAGAAGGTCGCTCCCTGGCGCAAAAAGCCTTCCGCACGTGCCATCTGCTCTTTTTGCGAAATGACGACCGCTACCACATTGGCACCGTGTTCGAAGTTTTCGTTGATTTGTTTGATGTGGGCATTGTTATCGAGGTAGGAACTCACAAAAAGCTCATTGGCCGTGATAAAACCTGCCGGCGCATCGCTTTTCAAAATATCCACCGACCACCGATGGTCGTGCGTGGCCAGGTTGTCGTTTACCTTGATACCATCCGTTTTTTGGTTGAGGTCACGAAAGCCCAACGTGCCCCGCGATGCCGACTGCGAATCGAATACCGAACCGTAATCAGAAACATATTTAATAGCCGGGTCGACGCCTTTGACAGCGCTTACCATTTGCTCGGTAAACCTTTTGAGCATCATATGGCGGTAGATGTACCAGTCTTTCCCATAGCGCTGACGGAAGGAAAGATTAGGCTCCCAGGCAGTCGCAGGCGGATTCGCCTCGTCGAACGATTTAAACGTCATTCCCCACAGGAAATTGATCCGCTCGATCTTCTTGTATTTTGATTTTACAAAATCCTTAAACCCTTTCACCATCGAAGGCGAATAGTCGTAAACGGCCGCCTCTTCCTTTCCTTTCTCGATCAGCCCGCCGGGATATTCCCCTTCCTGCGTACCGGTATTGGTCACCGACACGTAGAGCAACTTTTTATCGGTCTGCAGGTATTTGTAACGGGTTACGACCTCTTTTACAAAAGCCACCCCTTTATCGAGAATGGTCTGGTTATCAAAGCCAAAAAATGTATCCTGGTAACCGCTGAGCAACGGCTTATTGGAATGGCTGAACTGACTGTCGGAAACCTCCCAAAAACCTTTGATGCGCGTGCTGTGCCGGCCAAGGTGAACGCGTAATGCGACCTTCATGCCCAAATCCGTCGCAATTTTGATCTGCTGATCGTATTTCGCCCATTGGGGCGTTTCGGTAGGCGAGCTGAAATAGACCTTGTCCCAGGGAATAGTAATGTATACCGCATTGAGCCCAAAGTCCTTTGCGGAGCGGATCAGGTCCGGTTCCGGGCCAATATCGTCCGGGTCGGTGAGGTTCAGGAGCATCAGCGCCAGGTAACGCTGGTTATCTATTTCGGTCGTTCTTTGCTGGCTTTGCCCCGAAACGCGGCCTGCCAGCGCCAATACGCTCAGTAACAAAAAAATACGGGTCAAAAACTTCACTGCGCACGTAGAATTGAGCATACTAACGGGTTTTGTCAATTAATTCAATCCACTCATTATATCCGTTTTCCACATTGAACCGGCTCGCTACTTCAATGCTCCTCGCACTGTCGGTTTTCGTGTCGCCACGCATTACCGACCGCATCGCCGCGACCATTTGCCTGACGCTCAGATCCTCGGTAACAACACCCATTCCATCCTTTACAAACTCGGAAACGCCTCCGGAAGGGAATGAAACAATAGGCTTACCCAACAACGCAGCTTCTATCATCACCAGTGGAAATGGGTCTTGCCGGGAAGTGAGCAGAAAACCATTACCCATATTAAGGTAGGCATAATAATCTTCTTTTTGCTTGCCGGTCAGGTGAATTTTGGTCGCCGACGTGTTTTTCGCGCAGCGTTGCTCGGTATAATACACCAATCCATCGTCGATCGTTGCACCTACCCACACGAGGTGGACATTCGGATCGTTCACTTCTGCCGCAATATCGGGCAGCAGGTCGAAGCCTTTTCGCTCCGAAGTCATACCCGACAAAATCCATACGAATGCATCGGCCGGTATCCTAAGCTTCTGCCGGAGTTCGGCCGACCGGTGATCGTCTTTTTTTACAAGCGAAGGATCTATGAAGGAATAAAGCAGGCCCACATTCTTCCCGCCGGCATCTTTCAATGCATCGCAAGTCGTTTGAGAGCATCCGATCAGCAGTTCCGAATAATCCACGATGCTTTTGAAATCGGGCGCGCTCAGGTACGCGTAAGTGAGCGGCATTTCATGGAAGTGGGTAATTACTTTAATACCGAATTCTTTGGCCACCACGATCGTCTCGGGGATCATGGTTGTATTCACATACCAGAAATCCGCCCGGAAACTCTTGGCAAGCTTTCTTAATGCCCGGAGCGTTGGGTTAATGCCCAGGTGAAAGGAAATTTTTTCTATCGTATTGAACTTGCGCGGGGCAATATGGACGGGAATATCTTCGGGGAACTCGGCCAGCAGTTCGCCGTTAGCAAAACTGACGATACCGACGTCGAAACGGGAACGGTCTATTTTTTTCAGAATGTACAACAGCATCATCTCAGATCCTGTCCGTGTGGCATAGGGCGTAAAAAAGAGTATTCTTTTCTTGGATTGATTCATGCAGAGGCAGTTAAGAGGTCGATGTTCTCCTGAGGCTTGATCTTATACAACCCTTTTCTGAGGAACAGCGTTTTCCAGAAATATTTTAAAAGAACGCGGGTCTTCCTTACATATATATATTGTGTGCGAAGTTCCGAGAACGGATTCCCATTTTTTCTCAGGTTCAGAAGCATCTTCCAACCGTAAATGACCGGCACCATGAAAATGTAATGCAGGATCAGCATGATATATTGAAAAACGCCGTATTGCTTCCTGACCCAAAGAAAATTAGAAACCTGCATTTGGGTACTGAACCGGTTGATCCACGAAATATGCGTCCGACGGAACGGGTTGTTATTTTCTAGATGGATAAAAATGCAATCCTGAAAATAGCACAGCTTCCCGAGCTTTCCCAACCGGCCCGACCATTCCACGTCTTCGCCGTACATGAAAAACTCACTGCTGAAACCGCCCGTTTTTTCGAAACCTTCCCTTCTCACAAACATAAATGCGCCTACGAGCCAGTCGTACTGGTCCGGATCGGTATAGGCCGGTTCAGGATAAAGTTTGCCGATGAGCTTATCTACCAAACCACTCGGGGGAAGTATGAAAAACGTCTTCCGAAATTCGTTAAAGCTGCGGTAGAAAGGCATCGGTGTACCATCGGGGTAATATTGCAATGCACCGCAGGCGATAATGTCCGTCCGCTGGTTCATCCGGTTGAAACACCGGCCGATCACATTGTCGGTCAGCAGCGTATCGGCGTTCAGCAGCAGCAGGTACTTTCCCTGTGCAATTTCCATGCCGCGGTTATTGGCAATACCGAAACCCGCATTGAATTCCATGTCGATCCACCGCACTTCCGGATGGGCCTCTCTCACCAAAGCACCTCCGCCATTCGCCGGGTCATTGTCTACCACGATCACTTCAAAGGTTACCCCGGAGGTAAACCGTTTGATCGAATCTAAGCAATTGTTAATGAGTTGGGGTGTCCTGTAATTAATGATAATAATGGAAACATCCATGAAAGCCGGCGTGCATGATGAAAGGGCAAAAATAAAAAATCTCCCCGGAAGATGGGTAACACTTCCGGGGAGACCTTTAAAATCGGGTCGAATGTTAGTCTACGGCTTAATTAAGCCTTTCGTAAATGCCCGCAACACCCTGGCCGCCTCCTACACAGGCCGTAACCATGCCATATTTCTGGTCGCGGCGCTTCATTTCGTTGAAAAGCTGCACCGAAAGCCTTGCGCCTGTGGAGCCCAATGCGTGTCCCAATGCAATCGCGCCGCCGTTCGGGTTCACGATATCGGGATCGATGCCTAACTCCTGTATAACCGCAAGCGCTTGTGCTGCAAATGCCTCATTTAGCTCCACCTGCTGAATATCGCCTAGCTGCAAACCGGCTTGTTTCAATGCCAGCGGCACTGCCGCAACCGGCCCTATGCCCATAATGCGAGGATCCACGCCCGCTGTCGCGTACGACATCATGCGTGCAATGGGTTTCAGGCCTAATTCGTTCACCAGTTTTTCGGACATGACGATCACAAATGCGGCACCGTCGGAAGTTTGGGAAGAATTTCCTGCCGTTACCGATCCGCCCGCCGCAAAAACCGGTTTCAATTTATTCAATGCTTCAACAGTGGTATCCGCACGCGGGCCCTCGTCCTGGCTGATGACCGTTTCCTTTGTTTTCTTCTTACCGGAGGCCTGGTCGAAAAACGTTTCCTTCACCGTCACCGGCACAATGCCTTCGGTAAACCAGCCTTCCTTCTGCGCGCGCAGCGCTTTCTGGTGAGATTGGAATGAAAATTCATCCTGCTTTTCACGGCTGATATTGAAATCCTTGGCAACCTGCTCGGCGGTAAGGCCCATGCTCAGGTAATAATCCGGATTCGTATGAGCGATTTCGTAGTTCAATGCGGTTTTCCAACCCATTGTAGGCACAAGCGACATCGATTCGGTACCGCCGGCGATAATGCATTCGGCCATTCCGGCGTGTATTTTCGCGGAAGCCATGGCAATCGCCTCTACGCCTGAGCCGCAATAGCGGTTGATGGTGATACCAGACACATTTTTGGGTAAAGAAAGCAAGGCTACATACCGGCCCATCTGCATTCCCTGCTCCGCTTCCGGCACCGCATTTCCCACAATCACATCATCCACGCGGGTTGGGTCGAGCTGCGGGGTCTGTTCCAGCAAATGCCTGATCACCGTCGCACCGAGGTCGTCGGGACGTGTAAACCGGAACCCGCCTCTCGGCGCCTTGCCCACCGCGGTGCGATAGCCCGCAACAATGTATGCGTTCATATTGGATCTGTTTTTGGAATCAGTTTTAAGCAGGCGCTTGTGATAGTATGCCTGCATACCATTGGTAAAAATAGGTATTAATCCTAAAACAACAAACCGCCGGAGTTTGTTTTCCGACGGTTTGCAACTACCGAGTCTTTGCTGATGGAAATTTAAATTTTAGGAAGGGATGTGCCCTTGTTCCAGCTCTTTGGGTCGTTTTGCGCTGTCAGGCATGACGATCCAAAGGATGATGTAAAACAAAATGACAGGGAATGTGACCGGAATGAACACTGCGAGTACCAACAATACACGGACAATTGTGACGTCGATTTCGAAGTAATCAGCTAATCCTGAGGCTACGCCGCCGATCATTTTGTTGCTGGTGTTACGGAACAATCTATTGTGGTTCATGGCTATATCTGTTTAAATCGTTTTGATGTGTTAAAGGTACTATGCATTACCTAGTAGTGGTTCTAAATCTATACAGGCGGTTATTGGCCGGTAGCACGGGTTATTTTTAGTGATTAAAAACATTAGATCTGCATTAGGATTATGCCAGTTGTTGCGTAATAGTATTGGCAATGAATTACCTTTGGCCTAAGAAATAGGAGTTTTTGCTGACAATGTGACACGCGTTTATGTACAGGCTCAATATTTTCAAGGATAAAACCGGTTAAAAAACATACATCACATCATGTTTAAAATATTTTCCAAGCTGTTTGGCACGAAATCGGAACGGGATTTAAAGGAACTAACTCCGTACGTTGATAAAGTCAATGCCGAATATGCACTCCTAGCCTCTCTGTCGAATGATGAGCTCCGGGCACAATCCGCGAACTTGAAACAACATATTGCCGATCAACTGAAGTCTATCGACGAACAGATTGGTACGTTGAAACAACAGGCTGCCGACGAACCGAATGTGGACAGCAAAGAGGCGATCTTCAAGAAAATCGACGCGCTCGAACTGGAAAGAAATAAAGAACTGGAGAGGGTGTTGCTGGAAATTCTTCCAAAAGCATTTGCCATCGTAAAAGATACAGCACGCCGTTTTACGGAAAATGATAAACTGGAAGTAACCGCCAACTATTTTGACCGCGAAATCGCTACTAAAAAGTCGCATATAACCATCAGCGGTGACAAAGCGACCTGGAACACAACCTGGGACGTAATCGGCCAGCCTATTAAATGGAATATGGTCCATTACGATGTGCAGCTGATCGGTGGTGTGGTACTGCACCAGGGCAAGATTTCCGAAATGGCAACGGGTGAAGGTAAAACCCTTGTAGCTACCCTGCCGTCATTCCTGAATGCATTGGCCGGACAAGGCGTCCACATCGTTACCGTGAACGACTACCTCGCGAAACGCGATGCCGAGTGGAATGCCCCGCTTTTCGAATTCCACGGCATGAGCGTCGACTGTATCGACCGCCACCAGCCGAACACTATTGCACGCCGCAATGCCTATAAAGCAGACCTCACTTATGGTACCAACAACGAATTCGGTTTCGACTACCTGCGTGACAATATGTCACGGACGCCGGAAGAACTCGTTCAGCGCAAGCACCATTTCGCAATGGTCGATGAGGTCGATTCCGTTTTGATCGATGATGCCCGTACGCCATTGATCATCAGCGGTCCGGTGCCGCGCGGCGATGAGCAGGAGTTTTTGGAACTGAAACCACGCGTTTCGAGGATCGTGGAAGCTCAAAAACGCCTCGCGATGGACTTCCTCAACGAGGCTAAAAAGAAAATCCAGGCCGGCGATAAAAAAGAAGGCGGTTTGGCATTGTTCCGCGCACACCGCGGTATGCCAAAGTACAAGCCCTTGATCAAATATCTCAGCGAAGGCGGCGTGAAGGCTATTATGCAGGAATCGGAATCGATTTACCTGGCAGAAAACCAGAAACTGATGCCCCAAGCCGATGCACCTCTTTACTTCACGATCGATGAGCGCCATAACAGCATTGAATTGACCGAGAAAGGGATCGACTTCCTGACAGGCGAGTCGGAAGAGGCCAATTTCTTTATTCTGCCGGACATCGCTGTTGACCTCGACGCGATCGAAAAAGACACTTCGCTCAACGAACACGATCGTGTGATCGCGAAAGAAGCATTGATCCGCGATTATTCCGTAAAAACAGCCCGTATCCACACGGTTAACCAGCTTCTGAAAGCATTTACGCTTTTTGAAAAAGACGTGGAGTACGTGATCATGGACGGAAAGGTTAAGATCGTCGACGAGCAAACCGGCCGTATTATGGATGGTCGCCGTTACTCCGACGGCCTTCACCAGGCTATTGAAGCGAAAGAAAACGTACGAGTGGAAGACGCCACGCAGACATACGCGACGGTTACCCTGCAAAATTACTTCCGGATGTACCACAAGCTGGCTGGTATGACCGGTACAGCCGAAACGGAAGCAGGTGAATTCTGGGAAATCTACAAATTGGACGTCGTTTCGATCCCTACCAACAGAGGAATCGTCCGTAAAGACCAGGAAGATAAAGTGTACCGCTCGGTTCGTGAGAAATACAATGCGGTAACCGATGAAATCGTAGAACTCGTGGAAGCCGGCAGGCCGGTACTCGTGGGTACGACTTCGGTTGAAAACTCCGAGATCATCAGCCGGATGCTTACGCTCCGCAAGATCCCGCACCAGGTTTTGAATGCGAAACAGCACCAGCGTGAGGCGGAAGTAGTTGCCGAAGCAGGTAAGCCGGGAACCGTAACGATTGCGACGAACATGGCCGGTCGTGGTACCGACATTAAGCTGACTGCGGAATCCAAGTCCGCAGGCGGTTTGGCGATCATCGGTACAGAACGCCACGAAAGCCGTCGCGTCGACCGCCAGCTGCGTGGTCGTTCGGGACGCCAGGGAGACCCGGGTTCATCCCAATTCTTCGTCTCTCTGGAAGACAACCTCATGCGTTTGTTCGGTTCCGACCGTATGGCGAAGGTAATGGACCGCATGGGCCTCGAAGAAGGCGAGGTGATCCAGAGCGGCATGATTACCAAGTCGATCGAAAGAGCGCAGAAAAAAGTAGAAGAGAACAACTTCGGCATGCGGAAACGCCTGCTCGAATATGACGATGTAATGAACTATCAGCGTGACGCGATCTATACCCGTCGTCGCAATGCATTGTTCGGGGATCGTCTGGCGGTGGATATTGCCAATACATTGTTCGATGTGTGCGACGAAATCGCTACGACTGCCGGAAGTTACGCGGAGCTTGAACTCGCGGCCATCACGACGCTTGGAATGGAAATCCCGTTCAGCGAAAATGAGTATGCAGCATTGAGACCCGCCGACCGCACGCAAAAATTGTACGAAGCGGCCGAGAAACAATATCAGGACAAAAACGACTCGATCTCAGGCAAGGCATTGCCGGTTCTCCGCTCGATCCAGGCAGAACGCGGTGCCGTAATTTCTGAGATCATGATCCCATTCACAGACGGTATCCGTCAGGCTGGCGTAGTAGTTGGTTTGCAGAAAGCCATTGAAAGCGAAGGCAAAGACATTACCCGCGAAATGGAGAAAGCGATCGTGCTTTCGCTCATCGACCAGGAATGGAAGGAGCATTTGCGTGAAATGGACGATTTGAAACAATCGGTCCAGAACGCGGTATTCGAACAGAAAGATCCGTTGCTGATTTATAAGTTCGAATCGGTGGAACTCTTTAAACGCTTCCTGAGTAAAGTAAACTTTGATATGATCTCCTTCCTCATGAAGGCTGACATTCCTCAGGAAGAAGCGGCACCGCCAACTGCCGTACCGCAGCAGGTCCGCAGGCCAGAGCCCGCGCCCGAGCTTCATACCAACCGTGAAGAAGATTACGACCTGGAAAGCGACACTTTCCATTCACAGGAATCTACCACGAAAGCACAGCCTGTGCGGACGATCAAAATCGCCGACCGCAACCAGAAAGTTTCGGTTCAATACCGAGATGGCCGCATTCTCCGCGACGTGAAGTTCAAAAAAGTAGAACATGAAGTCAAAAACGGCGACTGCGTCGTGATTGACGTGCATGAAGACTAGCCGCAAGGCTGTCGGGTGTGGTCAGATATAGCCATTGGTAGTCAGGATGGCAAGAGGTTGTTACAATTGACAATAAATGACAACGCCTGACCATAACTGACTATAAACGTTACCAAAATGGCCTCGGCGTTACCGTCGGGGCTTTTTCGTTGCCGGAAAATCAGGATTTATGCGATATTTGCATTTTAGAGACCATCATTAACAAAAAACAAGCTTGCATGAAACTGCATAGAGAGGGATATACTATTATGGCTGTAACGGCCATTGTACTGATCATTATCAATTTAGGGATCAATTATCTCCTTCCTGACGGCTACTGGATCCCGCGTCTTGTGCTGATCGGCAGTATCATCGTTTTTTTCCTCGTTGTGCAGTTTTTCCGCGTTCCTAAGCGTGTTATCCATCAAAGCGACCGCCAGATTGTGGCGCCCTGCGATGGCAAGGTGGTAGTGATCGAAGAGGTTGTTGAAACTGAGTACTTCAAAGGGCCACGCCGCCAGATCAGCATCTTCATGTCGCCACTGAATGTACATGTCAACTGGAACCCGATCAGCGGGGTTATTCAGTATTTTAAATATCATCCGGGCTTGTACCTCGTTGCCTGGCACCCCAAATCGAGTACCGAAAACGAACGTACCACCGTCGTGATCCGCACCATTGAGGGCGTGGAAGTATTGTTCCGCCAGATCGCCGGTGCGGCTGCGCGTCGTATACGCTGGTATGTGAAGGAAGGCGATAAAGTAGAGCAAAGCACCGAAATGGGCTTCATCAAATTCGGGTCCAGAGTCGATCTTTATATCCCCCTGGACGCCGAAATCAATGTTAATCTTCAAGACAAGACGGTAGGCAGCGTTACTGTGCTGGCTACATTAAAATAACCGCCAAGTCAGGATTTGCTCGAAAAACTGGGGTACCGCGCCGGGGTACACCACTGCCATAAATACCATCCCGAAAATGGCCCCGTACATGTGCGCACTGTGATTCACATAGCTCGTGCCGCGCCGCGCTTCATAAAATGAATAGCCGAGGAAGAGCAAACCGAATATGAAGCCGGGCATGCAAATGAAGAAGTAAAGGCAGATCTGCATCAGCGGCGCATAAAGAATTGCCGCAAAAAGCACGGCCGAAACACCGCCGGACGCTCCGAGCGAATTATATTTCGAATTTTTCCGGTGTTTCAAAAATGTAGGAATGTCCGAAACGATGATCCCCACCAGGTACAGAGCCAGATAGTAAAATGTCCCGCTCGCGCCGAAAAGCATGCCGAACAGCCGCTCGATGCTTTCGCCTACAAACCATAAGCTGAGCATATTGAAAATTAAGTGCCCGAAATCCGCGTGCACAAAGCCGGATGTAACAAACCGATAATATTCATTGCGCTGTGTCACGCGGTAAGGGTTCAGGATCAGCTTGTCCATCAAACTGTAATTGTTGAACGCGTAATAGCTGATCCCCGAGGTTATAATTACTAAAATAAGGGTAATCGACATAAAATGGGTTATTGATTGAATGATCTACTTTTCCCGCGCCACGAGCTGCTCCACAAACTGCAAGAGCACTTCTTTCTGAACACTGTCCGTGCGCAATTGCTGTAAACTAGCCATTCCGCGCGAAAAATATTCATTTATTTTACGTTCGGTAAATGCCCGGATACCCAACGCGTCGTAAATGCCGGTTACCGCTACTACTTTTTCGGCATTATCGAATGTTTCAAGACCTATCCAGTGGTCAAGCTCGGTTTTCAGCTGTCCTTCGGCTTTCGACAGCGCTTCAATCAGCAGGAATGTCTTTTTATTAGCAATAATATCGCCGCCTACCTGTTTACCAAACTTCGCAGGATCACCGTAAACGTCCAGCAGGTCGTCTTTCAGCTGAAAACCAATACCCATATTCTCACCTGCCGAGTACAAAAGCTTGGTCGTCTCCTCATCCGCCCCCGTGATCATGCCGCCCAGTTCCAATGCAAAACCTAGTAATACCGATGTTTTCAGGCGAATCATACCAATATACTCCTCTTCCGTCACATCCCAGCGCGTTTCGAAATTCATATCGAGCTGCTGCCCTTCACAAACTTCCGCGGCCGTCTGATTAAATCGCATTAAAACTGAACGGAATTTATCCTGCGGCACGTCCAGCAGGAGGTCATATGCACGGATCAGCATTACATCCCCCGACAGAATGGCCGTATTCGCATTCCATTTTTCATGCACCGTAGGCATGCCCCTTCGCAAAGGCGCACGGTCCATGATATCGTCGTGCATGAGCGTGAAGTTGTGAAACACCTCTACTGCCATGGCTGGCTTCGTGGCTTTTTCAATATCTGTATCAAAAATGGAAGCAGCAAGGAGCGTCAACAAAGGACGAAAACGCTTCCCGCCGAGTGACATAATGTAGGTTATCGGCTCATAAAGCTCCACAGGCGTGTTGCCATAGGAATGCCGGTCGAATTCGATTTGTAGTTTTTCAAGTAATGCAGTGGGTTCGATCATGCGAAGCGTAATGTTGCCAGGCCGACAACTGGCCCGACAGGTTATGTGAGCCGCAAAGATAAAACCTAAAAACCGGCATTTACATTTACAAAAGCAGTATTTGAAAAGCCTTTATTAATAACTTTACCCCAGTCAACAAAATCTGCTTTTCATGCCTTTTTACCAATATTTTAACGGTGAAATCGTTCCGCTCGACCAGCCCGTTTTTCAGACAAACGACCTCTCGTTGCTGCGTGGCTATGGCTTATTCGATTTTTTCAGGACTTATAATGGCATTCCCTTCCGTTGGGAGGATTACTGGCAACGCTTCGAAAATTCCGCGCGGTTGCTGAAACTGCCGCTTCCGGTGACGCGGGGGGAAACTGAAAAGATCCTGGCGGATTTGCATTCCATGTCGGGTGAGGCGGAAGTAGCATTCCGGTTTGTGCTTACAGGTGGTTATGCCCCGGATGGCGTGCATGTGGTGCAACCTAATTTGCTGATCCGCACCGAGGCATTGCCGCAAGATAATCCGGCTGGCCGTTTGAAAGGTATTAAAGTGCTTCCTTACGAATATGTTCGCGATTTGCCGGAGGTTAAAACCACAAATTATGTGCATATGGTGCTCATGGCCGACGAACTGAAACGCCAGAATGCGGCCGACCTGCTTTTCCACAAAGACGGCGAAGTAAGCGAGCTCACGCGCAGCAACCTGTTTGCATTCCAGGGCGACAAACTCATTACCTCCGACCGGAATATCCTCAACGGCGTTACCCGCCGCGTGGTCATCGAGCTTGCCCAAGCACACTTCGAGGTAGAAATTCGACCGATAACCTATAAAGAAGTGATTACCGCCGACGAAGTTTTCACGACTAGTACCACCAAATGGGTCATGCCCGTGGTGCAGATCAGCGACCAGCCTGTCGGAAATGGCCTGGCCGGCAAACGGACTTTACATTTGCAGAAGCAATTTGAAGAACTGGTAGCCCGCTGGGGCAAATAAAAAAGTGGCGATCCCGACGGGAGCGCCACTTTCCAATTACACTCTGCAATAAGCACTTATTTAGTTAGGCGCATTCGGTGATTGCAAATTGACGATCGGCCACTTACCTGGCGTAGGAACGCTTACGCCCTTGGTAGCACCTCTGGTCGTTCCGTCCTGACCAAAATAATAAAGTGGCCAGCCTTTGTAAGTCAGCTGTTTTTTCCCAAACACATCGATCGTGCTGAACAAGGTCTTATCAACTCCTGTGGGCAGCGATTTCAGGTCGGCAGTGTAAATAGGCCAGGCAGCGTCGTTCGAAAAGTCGGGCTTGGTAAAATTGTTCTTATTGTTTTTGTCGTTGACAAACGCGTACAATGTTCTTCCCTTGCCATCGGTGAAGAATTGAGTAGCACCAGTACCTTCGGTGTAGTCCGATTTGTACGATTTTCCATCGTTACCCACGAGCTGGCCGCTGGCAATCATAATGGTGTAGTCGGTTTTGGCGACGAACCAAACTGTACCTACATTCTCTCCTTTCACATCTCCCGCAACCGCATCGTCTTTGTAATAATAAAGCGGCCAACCTTTGTAAGTTGTTTGTGACTGGCCACCCGTCGTAATCGTCGCGAAATCGGCCTTATCCAAACCAGCATCGAGTTTGATCGCCGTGAGGTCGCCTGCCGAATAAATTGGCCAGTTGACCAGGCATTGTCCCGAGCAAGCCGAAGCACCGGACGCATCCTTTGAAAAATAGTAAAGCGTTCTGCCCTTGCTGTCGGTCAGGATTTTACCCAGCGTCGCATTGTCTTTCAATTGAACATCGTTGGTTGGTGTGGGCGTGGGGGTATTGTCGTCATCGTCCGAGCAGGACAAGCTAACGGCCATTAACAGTCCCAATGCCACCAGCATTTTGGAAGTTGAAAGGATTTTCATCGGATCTAATTGTGATTTGTTAAAGATGAATTGGATACGTCGCGATTACGACCAAATCTTTCCGATGGTTGCGTGTATAGATTAAAACAAAAAAAGCATAACCGGTGAAGGTTATGCTTTGGGGGATTTTGCCGGGGAATAAATCAGGCTGTCCAGCCCTGCGCTGTGAGCGGCACACGCGAATCGGCTTTGGTATGAAGCTCCACTTCGCCCTGTTTATCTGTGATATAACCGATAAAAGTAATCTTGGGATTGTTTTTAATCAGCTCGTAGGCTGACTGGGAAACCGTGAAAAGCAATTCATAGTCCTCCCCTCCGTTCAATGCCGCCGTGGCCGCACCGATATTCAGCTCCGACGCCGCGAGGTAAGTCTGCTCGTCAATCGGCAGGCGTTCTTCAAAAATCACCGCGCCCACGCCCGATTGCGCACATATATGCAGAAGGTCGGAGGCTAGGCCATCCGAGAGGTCGATCATTGAAGTCGGAACGACTCCGGCTTCGTCTAGTTCGAAAACCACGTCCATTCTTGCTTCCGGGCGCAATTGGCGCTGGATTACATAATCTTTTCCGTCCAGCTCCGGCTGCATATTGGGGTTCGCCAGGAATACCTGCTTCTCCCTTTCGAGCAACTGCAGGCCCATGTAAGCACCTCCGAGGTCACCCGTCACGCAGAGCAGGTCATTGGGTTTGGCCGTATTCCGGTATGCGATCTTGTCTTTTTTAACCTTACCAAAAACGCTTACGGAAATAATGAGCCCGGACCGTGACGAGGTCGTGTCACCGCCCACCAGGTCCACATTAAAGTCCTTGCAAGCTACTTTTATTCCTTCATACAGCTCGTCGACCGCCTCAACCGAAAACCGGTTGCTCAATGCAATACTGACCGTTACCTGCCGGGGAATTCCGTTCATCGCAGCAATGTCGGCGATATTAGCCGACACGGCTTTGTAACCAAGATGTTTAAGCGGAAAAAATGTGAGATCAAAATGGACTCCTTCCAGCATCATATCGGTGGTCAGCAAGCCGAACTCTTCTCCTGCGTCGATTACCGCCGCATCGTCACCTATCCCTCTCACAGTGTCGGGGAGCGATGTCTGAATGCCTTTATTTATTCTTTGGATCAGCCCGAATTCACCCAGGCTGCTTATTTCAGTTCTTGTTTCCATCCCGCAAAATTAAATAAAAAAGCGAAGCCATTCCCTCGGTGGGAATGGCTTCGCCCTGGTTATGTTCAATCAACGTTCCGCTTACGGGTTAGTCAATGTATACTCATTAATAGTACCCCCTGTTTTCGGACTTGCCGTAAGGCGTGTAAGCACCAGTTTCGCATCGTCGATCGAGTTGATCGTGAATTCCAGCTTCCCTCCCGAACCGGTTGGCGCAGGGGTCAGGTTGGTCAGAACCAGCTTTGTATCGCTTTCCAAATCCCAGTTTCCTGTGAATGTTTTCGCATCCACGTCAATCAGGCTCACTGTTTTAGTACCACCGCTGTTGGTAAGCGTCAGGCGGAAACCTGAATAGGCAGCTTCGATATTGCCTGAGCCGCCTCGGGTGTAAACCACCGTTGCGCCGTGCTTCACAGATTCTGCTGTCCATGCCTTTGCGATTCTTTCAGATACAGGTGCAACTTTCTTTTTGCAACCAGCAACTACCAGTCCCAAAATCATGATTGAACACCATAGAAGAGCGTAACTTTTTCTCATATTTTATTTTTCGTAAATGTCTTTTCAAAACGCCAAGTTCTTACTTTTTAGTCTTATAATCAAAATATTCATGGCAGATCGTTTCTTAATTTTCCTGCGGATTACCCTTATCGCTAAATTGCGCGCCAAATTCAAACCAATGAAAGTATATACCAGGGCACAACTGGCGCTTCGTAACGGGCAGGACCGGGAGGAAATATGGTGTGCATATAAAGGAGTGATTTACGACGTGACCTCGTCGCGCCTTTGGCGCAATGGCCATCATTACGAGCACTGGGCCGGACAGGACCTCACCAAAGAGCTCGGCGACGCCCCACATACCGAACGCGTTTTCGAGCGTTTCAATGTCATCGGCAAGCTGCAACTACCCGAATAATCAACCGAACGATTCTTCATGTATTTCAAAAATATCCTGATCGCCGACAGCGGTTCCACGAAAACAGACTGGGCATATATCGATTCACGGTCCGACGCTCGGAAAACCGGCAAACACGAGTTGGTTCAGTCGGCGGGCATTAACCCGTTTTACCAGACAGCGGAAGAGATAGCCCCTGTTTTACAAGGCCAGGTTGCCCGGGGCATTGGCAGCGACGTTCAGGAAATCCACTTCTACGGAGCGGGATGCGCCGACGAAAAATCGAGCATGCCCGTTACCAATGCACTGAAACAATGCTTTCCTTCGGCCAATGTCGTAGAAGTGGCTTCGGATATGCTCGGGGCCGCACGCGGGTTGTGCGGGCACGAGCCTGGGCTTGCGTGCATATTAGGCACGGGCGCGAACAATGCCTTTTTCGATGGCGACCGCATTACGCATTCAATCGGCTCGCTGGGTTTCTGGCTGGGCGATGAGGGAAGCGGCTCCTATCTGGGCAAAACGTTGGTTGTCCATTACCTGCAAAACGAGCTACCGGAGGACCTGCAAGCACTTTTCATTGCGCAATATCCCAGCCTCGACCGCCTTACCGTGCTTGATCATGCCTATAAAAAGCCTTATCCAAACCGGTATTTTGCTTCGTATTCCAAATTCATCGCAGAAAATCGTACCCACGAATTCATGCAGACGCTGCTAGGCAATGCATTCGGGTTATTTGTGAAAAAATATGTTTTGAAACATGCCAATGCCGACCATTACCCGGTCCATTTTACCGGATCGATTGCCTATTATTACCAGGATATCCTTCGCGGGGTGCTCGAAAGCAATGGGTTACAAGCAGGACGGATACTGAAATCGCCGTTGGAAGGATTGATCGGTTACCACCTGGCCGATCCGAAGTCTAAAAGTTAATGAAATGTTAAACAGCCCCCGGCCGGTCATGTTACGGCCGCCACGGCTGTTTAATTGAACGAATGGCTGTATATTTATTGGTCATTTCGAGTTAGTTATGTCAAGACGTACCATTCAGTCCCTCACGGTTTTTTCCGCATTGCTCATTATCGGCGTCGTTATCACGCAGATTTACTGGGTAAAGCAGGCCCTTGACCTCAGGCACCGGCAGTTCAATCAGAATGCCCACATTGCATTGCAGGACGTTGCCGGAAAACTGGCCAACGTCTGCGGCGTAATGCAAACCACGAATCCCGTAGAGCAATTGTCGCCGGAATACTTTCTGGTGAATACCAATGCAACCACCCAGCCCGAAATCCTGGAACATTTTATCAAGGATAGTTTTCAAAAACATAACCTGATCACGAATTTCGAGATCGGCATTTACGATTGTACCACCAACCGGATCCGCTACGGAATGTCGCTGAGCACTAAGAACAGCGAAAAGATTCCCACTAAAACGACCAACTGGATTAAAACCGATAAATACCCTTATTACTTCGGCGTACGCTTTCCCGAGCAGGAAACCTATTTTGCGGGGAGCATTAGCGGGGCTATCTGGTCCTCGGCGCTGGTACTGGTGGCGGTTTCGTTCTTCGCCTATGCATTGTTTGTGATTTTAAGACAAAAACAGCTTTCCGAAGTGCAGCGGGATTTTGTCAATAATATGACCCACGAGCTGCAAACGCCTATTTCGACCATCCGCATTGCCGCCGACGTGCTCAATTCCGAAAATATCGTGGCCCAACCGGCACGCCACAAACGCTACGTGCAGATCGTCCAGGACGAAATCCTCCGCTTGCAGGGGCAGGTGGAGATGGTACTTTCTATGGCCAAAGCCGAGCGCGATGCATTGCACTTGCAAAAAGAACGGCTCGACGCCCGGCAGATGATTGAATCCATTTTGCTTCCGTATGAAGAAAAAGTGCGTTTTCAGGCCAATGCAACCAGCAGTATGATCGACGCCGACCCTTTTCACCTCCGTTGCCTGCTCAGCAACCTCGTCGATAATGCGCTGAAATATTCGGACGATGTACCGGACGTGGTCGTCGAAACATACAATAAAGGCAATACCCTCGTTATAGCAGTCCGCGACCAGGGTATCGGCATCGCACCCGAGTACCAGAAGAAGGTTTTCAACCAGTTTTTCCGCATTCCCTACGGCGATGTGCATAACGTGAAAGGCTTCGGGATCGGGCTGAGCTATGTGAAGCAGATCGTCCGGGCACACCACTGGCACCTTGCGCTGGAAAGCGTCCTGGGCAAAGGCAGTACATTTAAAATCACTATTCCGCAGAAACACGCTTGATGAAAAAGAGAATCCTGTACGTCGAAGACGACCCCAATCTTGCATTTGCTACCAAGGATAACCTCGAAGAATACGATTACGAAGTCGTTCATGCCACGGATGGAGCCGAAGCGCTCGAATTTTTCGGTAAGGAGCATTTCGATATTTGCGTGCTCGACATTATGCTTCCCAAAATGGACGGCTTCACATTAGCCGAAAAAATCCGCAACTCCGACAGCCAGGTCCCCATTCTCTTTCTATCGGCCCGCTCTATGCAGGAGGATAAGATCAAAGGCCTCAAACTCGGCGCCGACGATTACATCACCAAGCCGTTCAGCATTGAAGAGCTTAAATTGCGTATCGACGTTTTTCTCCGCCGAAGCAAAGCGGATTCAATATTGGTTGTGAAACCAGGCAGCAAGCAGATCGGAAAATATTTATTCGATTTTCAAAAACTGACATTAACCCTCGAAGGGAAATCTCAAAGCCTCACATTTCGCGAAGCCGAAGTGTTGAAATTTATGGCCGAACGCACCGATCAGGTGATTCGCCGCGACGAGCTTTTGAAGGCTATCTGGGGCGACGACGACTATTTTATGGGCCGCAGCCTCGATGTTTTCATTTCAAGATTACGGAAATACCTCTCGGGCGATCCCGATATCCGCATTGACAATGTACACGGCGTCGGGTTCCGGATGCGATGGTAAAATGCAGTTTTTTTTGAAAATTTGTTTTGCCGTTACTTGCTCAACAAAAATTAATTACGCATCTTTGCACCCTCATTTGGAAAAATTGTAAGTCATGGCTAAGGTTTGTCAAATAACAGGTAAAAGAACTCGCGTCGGAAATAACGTTTCTCACGCTAACAATAAAACAAAACGTAAATTCTTCCCGAATTTGCAAAAGAAACGTTTCTTCCTTCCTTCATCAGGAGAATGGGTTACGTTGAAAGTAGCAGCTTCTGCTCTTCGTACCATCAACAAGAACGGTATCGAAGCAACTATACAAAAAGCATACGACAAAGGAACACTTACGTTCTAAAAGGAATTTTACGAATTTATTGGAAAAGGACTTTCCTCCGATCGGGAAGTCCTTTTTTTCGTGGATTGTGTATTCCAAACGTGTTTCGTTATGGCAGCAACCGGCCAGGTCTTTCTGTTACTAGGCTCCAATCTGGGCGATCGCCCGCAGGTGCTCGCAGCCGCACGCGAGGCGATCGGCAAGCAGGCAGGGAGCATTGCAGGCCAATCCGCGATTTACGAAACTGCCCCCTGGGGCATTACCGACCAGCCTGCTTTCCTGAACCAGGTTATTGAAATCTCCACCTCCCTCCTGCCTGAGGATTTGCTCAGGATCATTCTCAACATCGAGCACGACCTCGGGCGCGTGCGCTACGAGCGCTGGGGCGCGCGGGTGATCGACATCGATATTTTGTATTTCGGGCAAACCGTCTTGGACAGCGCCCGCCTTACATTACCGCACCCACGCATTCAGGATCGCCGTTTTGTACTTGCACCATTAGCAGAGATCGCGCCCGCTTTCCTCCACCCACTTTTACAAAAAACCTCCTCACAACTTCTGGAAGAATGCCCCGACACCTCCGCCGTGTCAAAAATACCTTGAAAAAATGCTATTACTACATTAACAGCTTCATTTCGGGCATCGAGCCATTTATTCCAGTTTTTTACCAGTTCATCATTTTTTGCTGTCATTTTAGGCTGATTAACACGTGCTTTGCTGGCCTTTGTAACTATTGCTGAAATATTTTTTCTCAATACGCAGGGGGTATATCCACATTGAGTTGTCACGGAGAAAAGGAAAAATTCAATTTAATCGTCTGCATTAAAAACGGCTATTTCCTTTTTGCCAGCAACAGAATAAACCAGTTTTTAGTAACTACCATAAAAGTCCATGAAAAACAAAGTACTCAAATGCCTTCTATTAGCCTTGATCAGCCTGCCGGCCCTCGCACAGAACCGGCACTCGGTGAGCGGTTACGTCAAAGACAACTCCAATGGCGAGGGACTCATCGGCGTGTCCGTGTATGTGCGTGAGGCCGAAACAGGCGTGGTCACCAACCCGTATGGTTTCTACTCACTCACGCTTCCCGACGGTAAGTACACGCTGGTATTTACCTACATCGGCTACCAAAAAGCGACCCGCGAGGTAGTACTGGACGGCGACAAGACCGTTAGCATCGAAATGTCCGACGAAAGCAACCAGCTTTCAGAGGTGACCATTTCGACACAGAAAGAGGATGAAAACGTCCGCAGCATCGAGATGTCGGTGAACAAGGTCGAGATGAAAACCATCCGCAAAATGCCCGCATTACTTGGCGAGGTGGACCTCATTCGCAGCATTCAGCTGCTCCCCGGTGTGACGACCGTCGGTGAGGGTGCCTCGGGCTTCAACGTGCGCGGCGGCGATGTTTCACAGAACCTCGTACTACTTGACGAAGCGCCGGTATATAACTCATCTCACCTTTTCGGATTCTTCTCGGTATTCAACCCCGACGCGGTGAAGGACGTAAAACTGATCAAAGGCGGTATTCCGGCACAATATGGCGGCCGTATCTCCTCGATCCTCGATGTACGTATGAAAGAGGGGAATGCCAAAAAGCGGGAGATCAACGGCGGTATCGGTTCGATATTTTCGCGCCTTACTTACGAGCAGCCATTCGCAAAGGGAAAAGGGTCTTTCATCGTAGCTGGCCGTCGTTCGTACATCGATATTCTGGCAAAACCGTTTTTGAACTCGGATTTGAAAGATTCCAAATTCTATTTCTATGATTTGACGGCGAAAGTGAATTACCAATTGGGTAACAAGGATACTTTCTACGCATCAGGTTATTTTGGAAAAGATGTGTTCGGAGGAGGTGATTTCGGATTCGGATGGGGCAACAAAACGGCAACTGCCCGCTGGAACCACATTTTTTCGAACAAGCTTTTCATGAACCTGACCGGTTATTACAGCAACTACGACTATAACCTGGGCCAGAATCAGAACAAACCCGATGCCAAGGACAAATTCGACTGGAAATCGAAGATCATCAGCACGAGTATCAAACCTGATTTTACCTACTACATCACCCCCAACAATCAGTTGACGTTCGGCGGCCAGTACATATATTATGATACACGCCCCGGCAAAGCCACGGCGATTTCGGAAGGAGAAATGACCGATATCAGCCTCGAACCGCGCTATGCCGACGAGTCAGCTTTATATATTGGCCATGAATTGAAATTCGGTGATCGTATTTCATTGCAATACGGAGCGAGGTACTCCTACTTCCGCAGCCTCGGCCCAGCCACGGAGTATCAATACGCCGAAACGGAAAAGGGCGCCAGTAAGAAGCCGGTTTTCCCCGGTACCGAATATAAAAGAGGCGACGTGATCAAAAGCTACGGTAATTTCGAACCTCGCGCTGCATTGAATATTGGTATTACAAGCAATGCCTCCATTAAAGCCAGCTATAACCGCACTTCACAGTACCTGCATTTGCTGTCGAACACGGCAGCCAGTTCACCACTTGATGTATGGACATTGAGCGGGATCAATATCAAGCCCGAAAAGGCCGACCAGGTTGCATTAGGATGGTTCCAGAATTTTCAGGATAATACCTATGAGGCTTCGGTGGAGTTGTATTACAAAAAAATGTACAATCAGATCGACTACGTGCCTGCCTCTGATCTGCTGCTGAACGAGTATTTCGCCGGTGACCTGCTATTCGGCAAAGGCCGGGCCTATGGAGCGGAATTTTATTTGAAGAAAAACAAAGGCAGGCTAACCGGTTGGCTGAGCTACACATTGTCAAGAACTGAGCGTCTGGTCGAATCAATTAATAACGACGACTGGTTCCCCGCACGCTTCGACAAACCACATAACATTACTGCGGTGGCCATCTATGAACTGACCAAACGTCTGTCACTTTCGTCGAACTTCACGATCCAGAGCGGCACACCAGCCACATTCCCCACCAACCGGTACACTGTTGGTAGTATCACGATCGGTAACAATTACAATGGCCTGCGCAACAACAGCCGCATTCCTGCTTACCACCGTCTGGATCTGGCTGCTACCTTAAAAGCGAAAAAGAAGCTATTCAAAGTAGGGGAAGGCGAATGGGTGTTCTCGGTTTACAATGTATACAACCGCCGCAACCCGTTCTCGGTCTACACGCGGATCAACGAAGACAACCCGCTTAAAGCAGAAGCCGTACGTTACTCGGTGATCGGAAACTTCATTCCTTCCGTCACTTACAACTTCAAATTCTGACATCAATCAACGGAAATCATTACAAAGCCTGAAAAACAGCAATGATGAAAACATTAAAATATATCAAATACCCGGCATTGTTCGCACTTGCATTGATAAGCCTCACAAGCTGCGAGGACGTGATCAACCTGGACACAGCTGACGGCCCTTCGCAGCTCGTGGTGGACGGCTGGCTGAACAATCAGCCCGGCGAGCAGGCAATTACGTTATCATGGTCGCAAGCCTACTTCAACAACAGCGCTCCGAAACCCGTACTGGGCGCAGAAGTGACCGTTACCGACGATAAAGGCAAAGTTTACAAATTCGTGGACACCGACGGCGATGGCAAATACACCTGGGGTAAAACCACTGCCGACACGCTTGGACACGTGGGCCGCACTTATTCGCTCAAAGTGGTGAACGGTACAGATATTTTCACCGCCAAATCCGAGCTGAAACGCGTGCCAACCGTGGATTCAGTGGTATACCGGCATGAAAAATGGCCTTTCGAACCGGATAAGGGGCCTCGCGAAGGTTTTGTAGCCTCATTCTACGCCCGGGATCTCGAAGGTGTGGGGGATACTTACTGGATCAAACCCGTAATCCGCGGCAAAGCGGTTGTCGATAAAGCGGTCAATATTTCGATCGCCTACGATGCTGCATTTGGTGCCGGTGCTCCTTCCGATGGCCTGATATTCATTCTGCCGTTGCGCGAATCGATCACCACCGACTCCCTCTATTCCGCAGGTGCGGAAGTGGGTGTGGAACTTCATAGCATTACTTATGAGGCATTTGAATTCCTCAAACAAGTAAGCGAACAGGGTGCAAACGGCGGATTGTTTGCGACACCTATCGCCAACGTCCGTTCCAACATCATCAATGCTGATCCAAAAGGCCCCAAAGCCCTGGGCTTTTTCAGCGCGTCGGCTGTGAGCCGCAAAGAAACGGTGATAGACCCTGAAAAGGCCCGCCCGGACAACGATTAAGATTACACTTCAACAGCAGATGTATCCACTGGAGAGCCCCGGTTCCCAGTGGATTTTTTGTTATATTTCATGCTTAAAAAAACTGACTTATGAAGAGCCTCCTTTCATTCCTCCTCATTCTGCCCCTCACCCTCGCCGCACAGAAGCGCCCGCGCGAATTGGGGATCAAAATAGGCGTGCTGCCCACCGGCGCATTGAATGCGATCACGGATGTAGCAGGTGTGAAGGTAGGCCAGGTAACGCTCACGGAAGGCGCGGACGTACGCACGGGCGTGACGGCCATTCTTCCACACGACGGCAACATGTTCCAACAGAAGGTCCAGGCGGCGATGTACATTGGTAATGGTTTCGGCAAAATGACAGGCTATTCGCAGGTCGAGGAGCTTGGAACGATCGAATCCCCTATTGTTTTAACCAACACACTGAGCGTTCCCACAGCCGCCGACGCCGTGATCGACTGGACGCTGGGACAGAAAGGCAACGAGAATGTCAGATCGGTCAACCCTGTCGTCGGAGAAACCAATGACGGCTTCCTGAACGACATTCGTGGGCGCCACGTACAGAAAGACCACGTCCTTAATGCATTGGCCCAGGCCGAAAATGGTCCGGTGGCGGAAGGGAATGTAGGAGCGGGAACCGGCACGGTCTGCTTCGGATGGAAAGGCGGCATTGGCACAGCCTCACGCAAACTACCTGAAAAGCTGGGCAATTACACGGTAGGTGTGTTGGTACAGACCAATTTTGGAGGTGTTTTGAAGGTAAATGGTGTTCCTGTGGGTCAAGAGCTCGGCAAATATGCATTCAAAGAATCGCTCGACAAGTCTTCGGACGGCTCCTGCATGATGGTGCTCGCTACGGACGCTCCTTTGGACGCCCGCAACCTGAAACGGCTTGCAAAACGCGTCATGCTCGGCATGGCGCAAACGGGCGGCATCGCCGCGAACGGCAGTGGCGATTATGTGATCGCATTCTCCACAGCAAACAAAGTATTGCACGAAACGGCCGAACCGGTTTTCAGCTCGACATTCCTGCACAACGACTATGTTTCGCCACTCTTTATGGCCGCCATGGAAGCTACCGAAGAAGCGATTATCAATTCACTCTTCATGGCTAAAACTTCGGAAGGGACTCAGGGGCACAAGATAGAAGAGCTGCCCAGGGACAAAGTGCTGGAAATCATGCGCAAGTACGGCCGGATCAAGGAATAACCGGATGTTTACTTAAACGTATATAGTAAACAGTCAGTGAATACCCCTAAGGGATTCCCTTATATTTGACATGATGTAAACAATTAGTTAGGATTTCGACTAAAAAGCCCTAATTTTCAACCCCTTACGAAACCGGGTAATCTTACCTGGCTATTCCTGTACTTTCCCGTATTGCCGAACCTGTCGCTTAGGATTACTTTTGACATGCAAATTCTAGTACTCAACCCCGAAAAGTATGGAACATTCTATTACACACGCGTGCCTCGTTCATCCGCATCCTCTGGAATGCGAGGCGGTTGCAGAATGGCTGAGGAGGAGGTCTTACATCGAGCTGGTTGGTAAATGCAACAATCTTGAACAAATCACCCAGTTACCCTACCTGAAAGACATCGATATAGTAGTTGTATTCGCACATCACGCCGAGAAGACGGCAGACCAGATTTTAAAGATCAGAAAACTCTACCCCAAATTAAAATTCCTTCTGCTCGCCCCCAGCCCCTCGGCCGAATCGGTCCGGGAGGTGGTACGGTCGGGTGTAAGCGGCTACATTGTTTTCGAAGCCGAGCTCGATGAATGGGAACGCGCCATACGCTCCGTTTCAGAAGGGAAAGTGTATTATGGGCAGGAAGTAATGCTCAAATTGGCCGAAACATCCATGGATAAATACATTCAGGAGCCCGCACCTTCCACACGTGATTTTTTAAGCAAGAGGGAAGTTGAAATTCTCCGGCTCGTAGCCAGCGAGTACTCTACCAATAAGATCGCCAGCGAGTTGTGCATCAGCGACAAAACCGTCGAAACCCACCGCCGTAACCTCTTTCAGAAACTGGGTGTCAGAAACTCGGTAGGCCTCACCAAAATAGCCGTCCGCATGGGCGTAGTGTAGTTTTTTGTTGATGTTCGTAGTGGAAAACCCTTAGAAAGGATAGTCAAAACCATTAGTAAAATCAGGGTAAAAATCCGAAAAATTCAGGGTATCTGCCGATTGAAATAGCGTCTGCGCCGCAACAACTTTGTCTAAGTATTTTAATTATGGAACTGACAAAGCGCGAAAAGGAAATCCTGGATCTGGTCATGGACGAAATGAGCTCCAAGGAGATCGCCGAAAGGCTGGAAGTGAGCATTTCCACCGTGGAAGCCTACCGGCGAAGTCTGTTCAGAAAATTCGGTGTACGTTCGGTGATAGGGCTGGTGAAAGCAGCCATGAAAATGTAATTCGCGTAATTATAAATTGGTATGGCAGATATTCGTCGCATGGCCGTCAACTGGGTCGACGGGATGAAAATCTCGCGGCAGCATTTTATCGAAACAGATCACTACCACACCGATCAGGTTCGACGCGCCGGGGCCGCATTGTTAACGCCGCTAAACTATGGCCTGCTGCTCCCGAAAGACGGGAGCGATCCGCTGGAAATACAGGTACTGGGTGACGCGGGAAATCAGATCAGGGTAAAACTGAACCGCTGCCAGGCCATTTCGCCCGACGGCAGCATGCTTGACCTCGAAGAAACCGACGATCTCAGGCTCGATACTTCGCTTTCCGGAATCCTGGAACAATACCGGCTTCCGATGACGCAGAATCTTGAAATATATATCGTACTCAGCGTAGGCATGTTCGAAAGGCAGCCGACCGGAACACCATCCGAATCGGAGATCCCTGTGCGGCATCCTTACACGCTCCCGCTTTACCGCGTGAGCCTCGTACCTTCGGAACTGATCAATATCGACCAATGGGGCGGGCCGGGGTTGATCATCGGCAAACTTGCCTATAGTAATTCAGAGCTCCGCGTTTTGCACGACTTCGTGCCGGCGAGTTGCACGGTACGCAGCCACAAAAACCTGCGCGAATGGCACAGCCGGTGGACGGGCTATCTGAATGACATAGAAATGTATTCGTTTCGGATCCTGCAAAAGATCAAGACCAAGAGTCAGAAAAGTACGCTTTCGGACAGTGTTCAAATGATGGTGGAAAGGTTGGTGAGCACGATGACAATCGTCAATATCGGATTCCAGAGATTAGCCCCTTTCGAACCACCGGTACAAATGGTAACATCCATGTGCCAGACTGCACAAGCGGTCCGCGTGTCGCTGGAATGCCTCACCGACCGGGAAAAAGAAGAACTTCTGGGTTACCTGGCCGAATGGGCGGACGATTCGCCGGGAAGTATAGAAAAGCAATTGCTGGCTGTGATCCAGGCACCTTACAACCACAACGACATATTGCCTTGTTTGCGGGTAATCGACAGTTTTTACAGCATGTGGACGGCCCTGTTTCTCAAACTAAGCCAGCTCGAATTTATCGGCAAACGCAAAGGACAGCAGGTTTTTATCATCGAAAGCCCCGTACACGAGCCGCCGGTGCAACCAGAGAAGACCAAATCGAGGTGGAGCCCCCTTTGACCGTCCCATTCCCCGGGGTTTAAACCCCGGGATATATATGATAGACGCCTCTGGCGTCGCAACCTGTGATATTCTAACCCAGGGTTTCAACCCTGGGCCGCAAGACGATACGGTACCCAGCCCCATAACCGCACCAGCATGTAGCACCAATGGAACCAACTAACAAAACCCAGCGAAAAACAGCAATAGGAAGGTTTGTGGGCATGTATGTACTGTCTCTCACGTTCCCGCTGGCAGCCGTATACCTGCTTATGCGGGTCCCCGACTCGGTTTCCTCTTCGGAAACCCGCCGATACCGCGAGATCGTCGAAGAACAGGGCTCGATGCTGGTTGATACCGACACGCTTAGCCAGATATCGCGGAGGCTCATTCAGCTCGACGGACTGTACAGCAGCGCCACCGACGAAATGGCCAAAGCGACAGCCCGGACGCAGCTGGTGGATATCGAAAGCCGCGTCAATAGCATTATGAGTCATTTTAATAACCTGGCGGCAGCCGCGGCCCACGAACAGAACAAGCGACTTTCGACCGGCATTGCAAAGCTGACCGAGGCATTGGTTACCTACCGGCAGACCATCGGCGAACTCCGGCGAACATTGGACAGCAAAGGCATAGACATGCAAATGGTGAATGACCTCCGTAACCAGATTAATATGAAAGATCTGGAAATCAAAGGGATGGAACGCCAGCTTCTGACTGCTGCAGTAGCCGGTGGCGGGGGTGGTGGTGGCGGTGGTGGCGGAGGAGGCCCCGACAAAGAATTGCAAGCCAAAGTAGCGACGCTGCAACGCGATCTCGACAATTGCAGAAGTTCAAAATCGGGCAGTGGTGATATTGTGGCTATTCAAAAGCAACTCGACGAATGCTTGTCAGCCAAAAGCGGCACCGCCGTCACTTACCGCGAATGGCTCCGATATTCCGAAGCGGAAGGTTACTACCAATTGTTGACCCAGGGCAACCTGCGCAAAAACGACCGGAAGGTATATTACGACCAGGCGAAACAGATATTTGACGGTTTACAGGTTTCAACCGCCAATAAGGACATGAAGGCCAAAGCGACAGAGCGGCTGTTGGCATTACAGAAAAATCAGCCCTGAAAAGTAGCATCCACCCCATCCTATTTATCCATGCAAACCGAAGCACTCAGATACGCGATCACGGTCGCACAGTCGCTAGCGCGCGAATACCGGCAGGAGCGGTTTGGTCCCGCGCATCTGCTCATGGGCCTGCTGCACAATGACGTGGGCCTCGCTTCCGAGCTCGTGATGGCAGGCAAAGACCTCCCATACCTGCGCGACTGGGCAGAGGTACGCCTGGAAGAAAGCGCCAAATCGGTTCGGGTTCCCGAGTTGTCACAACCCGACAACCAGGCCGCGGCGGCGCTCGAACTGGCGGACCTCATCGCATTGCAGTTCAATATCGATACCGATCCGCTTTGTGCATTAGCCGCATTGCTCAAACCCGGCGTGGGTTTTTCATCAGACCAGTTGAAATCCCTGCCCATTACTCAAAAAGAAGTACTGGCCCTTCATAATGCTCCGCCTGTTTCAGGAAATGGGGAAAATCAAAGCACAAAACCGATAGCTTCGGCAGCGAAAGGTACCGGCTATCTGGAAAAATATACTTCCGATAAAACACAGCGAGCCGCCGAAGGTAAAACAGATCCCATTATTGGCCGTGACCGGGAAATCCGTCAGATGGCCGAAATCCTGGGCAGGCGCAGCAAACCGAATGTGATATTAACCGGTGAACCGGGTGTTGGCAAATCGGCACTGGTGGAAGGGTTTTCCAAACTCATTGCAGAAAAAAAAGTCCCGCAATTACTCCAAAATGCCCGCTTGCTCGAACTGGACACAGGCGCGCTCGTGGCCGGGGCATCTTATAAGGGAGAAATCGAAGAGCGGTTAAAAGGCATTCTAAATGAATTGAAGGGCTTTGATAAAGCCATCCTCTTCATTGACGAAATCCACATGCTGCTGGACCCGAAAGGCTCCATTGGCGCAGGGGTTGCTCAATTGCTCAAACCGGAACTGGCACGTGGTGAGCTCACACTAATCGGCGCTACTACGCCGGAAGAATATAGAAAGTATATTGAAAAAGACGAAGCGTTCTCCCGCAGGTTTGAGGTACTCCATGTGGAAGAACCCGACGAAGCCACAGCTACGCGTATGATCGAGCATATGCTGCCCGTTTACGAAGCGCACCATGGCTTGAAAGTCTCCGAAGGCACGGCGGCCGAGGCGGTCAAACTTGCGAAAAGATATGTAAAAGACCGCCGCCTCCCCGACGTCGCCCTCGATCTGCTCGACCGGACAATGGCCGCCATGCGGTTAATGGACGAAGTATCTGAAAATGAGTTAATAACCTTGCAAACCGATCTCGACACACTGATGGCGGTTGACGAGGGCGAAAGACTGCACGAGCTCAAATGGTTTGCCCGGCAGCTGCCCAACAGGCTGAGCCCCCTGCTTACCGGCCAACTCGACGCGAACGACGAAACCGACCTGGATACCTCAGAAGGCATTCATAACCAATTAAATACCAAACTATCGGCATTACGAAACCTCGCCACGCGACGCTCAGATTCGATCAACAAAAACGATATAGCCGCCATTATTTCCCACAAAACCGGCATACCGCTCGGTAAGCTCCAAAGTTCCGAACGCGACAAGTTGCTGGGAATTGACGAAGTATTGAAAAAAAGGGTGGTAGGCCAGGACCAGGCCGTGAAAGCATTGACCGAGGCAATTCTTGAATCCCGCTCAGGCCTCATCAAAGCCGGACAGCCTATTGGTTCATTTTTTCTCCTCGGACCAACAGGAACTGGGAAAACCGAAATCGCGAAAGCACTCGCGGATTTCCTGTTTAACGACGAGTCTTTCCTGATCCGGTTCGATATGTCGGAATTCAAGGAAGAACATTCGGCTGCATTGCTTTACGGCGCGCCTCCAGGTTATGTGGGGTATGAAGAAGGCGGCTTGCTCGTCAATAAAATTCGTCAGAAACCCTATTCAGTGGTTCTTTTCGACGAAATAGAAAAGGCGCATCCGTCTGTTTTCGACCTTTTCCTCCAAATTCTCGACGAGGGCAAGTTACACGACAGGTTGGGGAAAGAAGGTGATTTTTCCAATGCCGTGATACTCTTCACCTCCAACATAGGGCAAGAACATATTATTCAGGAATTCGGCAAGGGTGGCATTCCGCAGTCATCAGATCTGATGGAGATCATGGCTAAATATTTCCGGCCGGAGTTTTTGGCGAGATTAACCGAGATTGTCCCGTTTGCACCGATCTCAGAGGATAATGTGGTTAAAATATTTGATATCCATTTGCGCAGCCTTACAGACCTGCTCGACAAACAGGGTATCAGCCTCAATCTTACGCCCGAAGCACGGAAAAACATCGCGATGCAGGGTTTTACACCGAGATATGGCGTAAGGCCGCTGAAAGGCGTCATCCGAAACCTGCTCCGGAGGCCGGTAAGCCGGATGATCATCTCAGGCGAGGCCGGCAAGGGATCGGTCATTGAAATCAATACCAACGAAAACGGTGAGGTGGTCTGGAATGTCCATCAATCCGAAGGCGTTCTCGAATAGCACCCATTCTATCAAACTATTCACACCTTCCTAGATCGAAAATGAGTGTACTTGGTAATGCAGTCGCACAGTTTGCGCAATCTAACCTGGCTAGCCAGGTTGGAAACGGAGAATGCTGGACCCTGGCCGAACGCGCACTTCAAAGCGCAGGCGCCAGAACATCCACCCAAATCATGGGCCATGTGGGCACGGATGACAATTACGTCTGGGGCACCGCCATCACCTCGGCCAACCTGGAAGCGGGTGATATTATCCAGTTCCGCAATTATAGGTTCCGGTTCGACAGCTCGGATGGTGCCTGGCGGACAGAATCTCGCCCGCATCATACAGCGATCGTGATGTCTGTCGACACTTCCGGTACCGTAGAAGTATATGAATGCAATGTAAATAACAGCAGAAACGTACAGCAAAACCGCCTGTACCTCCGCACGGGTGCCATGAGCGGTGGGAGCGTGACCGTCTCGGGACAAATGTGGTTTTACCGTCCCCAGGAACGACCGACTACCTGACCTTTCCTGCGAGAAGTTATCCATCCAAAAACCTTAAACATTATGCACATTCACCTATTCAGAAATGCGCGACGGTGGGATTCCTGCCTCATCCCGATCGACGATACCACCTTCGGAATGATCTTGCAGTTCAAGGTGCATCTTGTGCGCGTAGAACCGACCACCCGTTTTTTCATGGGCGAAACCTACGCCACCGGAAATGGCATTCTGCATGATACTTATGGCCGTTTCCACCTCCAACGGTGGCCCGACCGCGAATGGGAAGACTACAAGAGTCGTTTTGTTACAGTGGTACAAAGGCACTGGAGCGATAAAATGGTACTAGATCCTAACAAAGATTGGTATGTTCCCCGCACCAACGCAGCGCGCAATTCGGCCATCATTCAATGCGGATTGTCCATTCAGCTGGTCGACTCGGCTGCCCAGGCACATCAAACTTACCGGATCATCCATCCGCAGGAAGATACATTCAGATCTTTTGTAGTCGAAGCCGACCGGACCGGCGTATTCACCCAACACGACCTTGAATCGCACTGGAACGACCGCCGCACCCGTATCGGCTCGGAAACGCACAGCGTGTCGTTTTTGCAAACTACCATCAACCATGAATTTGGACACACGCTCGGGCTGGAACACGTCAATGGGACCGGGAACAGCGACAGTCACTATGGCGTGACATTGTCGGAACGCGAAAACCAGATGGGCATGGGCGGGCTGCTCACCGCACGTCACGCACAGCCTTGGATCAGGCGCCTGCGCAACCACCTTATTCCGCAAACGCATTACGACGCCACGGTTACCTTCCGCGGAAGGGTTGCTACCCCGCAACTGATCGAATATTGGGACAACGACTGGCAACCTGCCCCCACGGCAGCTTCCTGAAAATGAATGATTAAATCCGCTGGATACAGCGATTACAGCCATGCAAAAGTTAACCAGACTACTAATCATTACGGGTATTGCCTTTCTTTTCGAGTCTTGCAATATGTTTGCCCCGGTAGATCCGCTCACACCGGCGGCATCGGAAGTGAGTGTTGAGCAGGTGTGGACCTCGGGCGCGACGGTGAGGGGGAAAATCGAAAATCTTGACCCTAAAAACGACCGCCAGGAAAAGAAAAGCGGCAAGATTCTTGAATACGGCTTTGTTTGGGCTACACAAAACCAGCCTACTCTCGAAGCCGGAACGGTGATTAAAGTAGGAGAAGATAATCCACCGACCCCGTTTGAATTTGTAAGGGAGATAAGCCGCTTGTCTGTGCTGACCACCTATTACGTCCGCACTTATGCCCGGAACCAGGGCGGCGGCGTGGGATATGGCCCGGTAGCGACTTTCAAAACGGACGACTATGTTTTCGCAGAACTTTCAATCGGCAAGATCACAACAACTTCTAAGGCATCGGCGGATGTTGTAGTCAATATCCTGTCACTAGGCAATGCCGAAATCACGTCCTTCGGAGTTTGCTATTCCCCTACGAACAATGAGCCGACGACCAAGGACAGCCGGGCGAATGCCAATGGCAAAGCGACCAAAGGCGCCTTCACTGTCAATGTGAGCGGATTGTCCCCTGGAACTACTTATTATGCGCGTGCATTCGCCATCACGCTGGGTGGTATCATTTACAGTGACGCTACAACAGGGTTTACACTGGGTGAACCTTCTGTTTTTACCCCCAAAAAATCATTCATTATGTACTATTCCAATCCATATGACCTGGATCTGGGCCAACTGGTGTCACAAATGGGCTCCGATGACTGTACGTGGTATCCCTACAATGACAAGCCGGGCATTTACCCGAAGAACGGGGCGAAGTTTGCAGTCCTGGGCAAAGTGAATTTTGATCAGGTTAAATACGCGGATCTCGCGCGGGCTAACCTCTCTCCGAATTTCATTAACGGGAGTTACACCGATACCAAGGCGAACCAGCTGGAAAACGGAACCGTCATCGCATTTCTGACGAATCAGGGCAGGTATGGCAAGATGCTCATCGATGCCCACGGCGAAGATCGCACGCCTGGCACGGCTGGTGGAGGAGATATGGAAGTGACCATTTTGACTTACGACAAACAGTAAGCGTATATACAAACCCGTAACCGGGATTAACTAAGTAGAAACCCCATGAAAAACCGGCTGAAAAGATATGTAATGCTATTGGCTGCTGTGATCTTCCAGTCATGTAATCTCTTTTCGCCCGTTGATCCGCTTCCACCGGCATTTTCGAAACTGGAACTGGTCGATATCAGGCGCACGGAGCTCACTGTAAGCGGCACAATATTCAACCCTGACAGTAAAAATGACCGCCAGGAAAAGAAGAGCGGTGGCATTCTGGAATACGGACTGGTGTATGGAACAACATCTCAGCTGGATATCCAGAAAGATAAGGTGATTAAGATCGGAGAAAAACCGGCGCAGGTCCCGATTTCAATCCAAAATCAGAAAATAACGGGCCTTGCTGCGGATACCCGATACTATGTGGCCCTCTTCGCCCGCAACGAAGGTGGTGGAATTGCTTACAGCGAAATATTGGAAGCCAAAACGACCATATCACCCGCTATTTCCGCTACGCGAAGTTCGGTGAAAATTACCAATGGTCCCGGACTTGCATTCGATTTGGATGCAGGGAATATGATTTCGTCCAGCGACCCAAAAGGAGATGTGATACTCGATCTGTTCACCATTACCGGAAGAGGAACGACGTTGTCGATCACGGGAGCCGGCAATTTACAGCTCAAAAATCTCGGTGTCGTCGATTACGACAAGCTCACCTACCTCGATCTGGCGCTGATCAATGATATGAGCCCCAAAGCCGTCGGTTTCGTTGTCAACACGCAGACGGCCAATTCGGTGATTGCATTCAAGACCGGAGAAGGCAGGCTGGGCAAATGGCGGATAGAATCCATTTCGGGGAATGTGTTAACGATAAGCCTGGCCACGTATGAAAAATAATGGAATGATGAAGAAACTCTTTACGCTCTTGATGACGCTGCTCGCCGTGCAGGCGCTGGCGCAGGACCGGATCTGGCTCGATAACGGCAATCCGGTGCAGGCCAGGCTCAGCCGTGCGATGGACAGCAAGTTGGAATGGATCGCTTCGGACGGCATTCCGCGTGTTTACCATAGAAAACGCTTTCTGATCATATTCGGGTCGGCCGGGCAATTCATGGTGATTTCGGAGCTGAACGAAAGCCCGAACAAGGCACAGACGCAGATCGAGGCATTTTATAAGGCTCCCCCGCGAAATGTAAGTCAGGACATTATCATCAAAAGCGTCCCGCTGACGGTGATCACCGGCAATATCTCTTACGAGAGCGACGAAGTGATCAACTACCTGACGATCGAGGGCAATGCGGCGTCGATCAATAAGGAGGAGGTGGCGACGGTGATTTACCGCAACGGTAGGCACGAAATCCTGCGGGATGTGGTAGATGTGGCCCCCTTGCTCGCCCTGGCACATAAGGATATTGAGAAAAAGGAAAGGGAGATCGTCAGAAAAGAGCAAGATAATACTCAAAATCAGCCGGTTACCAAAAAAGAAGTTCCGCCGCCGCCGAAAGAGCAAACAAAACCCGTACTGACCGACGCCGAATACAAGGAATACAGCGCGAAAGGCATTCGACGGGTGGATGAATTTACGTCCTATCTGCGCATTATCGGAGACAAAACCCAGAAATCGGAAGAAAAGAACAAGGCTGTGCAGCAAGCGCTTAGCTTGTTCGAACCGCAGGCCACAGTGGCTGTCAGCTCGCCCAAAGGAGTGAAAAAATATCCCGTTAAAGAATACCTCAACCGGCTTAAACTTCTGCCCTATTCCAAAATCAACATTACCTGGAACGAGGTCAAATATGTGAGCGAACTGAAACAGGAGGCCGATGGGAATTACTATGGCATTATCGCTGGCCAGCAGGTATTTGAAGGTTACGCGGCAAATGGAAAGGTTGCCTACGGGGATATTACCCGCAAGAATATCCGCGTAAAACTCGAATCGTATCAGAAAACCATCGACGGCAAGGATACGGTGAACTGGGAAGTTTTATTGGGAAATATAGGGGTTGAAACCAACGAGGGACAATGAAAACCAGGCTATACATCATCCTGCTTCTGTTTCAGGCGGCCTTCCAGGGCGTCACCACTTCGCTGCATGCGCAATGCGGTTACCTGGCGGGCAAGATCACCGATATTTCCGGTGCTACGCCGCTCGTCGCAAGCCTCTCGGCCAAAACCGACCAAGGTAAGCAAAGGCTCGGCAAGTCCGACAGCCTGGGCGTATTCAATGTGGAAATACCCTGCCAGATCATCGAGCTGACCATCGAATGCCCCCAGTTTCAAACGCAGCATATTCCGGTGAATATCGACGGCAAAACCGAAGGCACGTTTTTCATCTCATTAGCCATGATGCCTTTGGGCAAACAAACCAGCGACGAGCCCTATGCACAATCGGAACAAAAGCATTTTGAATTGAAAGATTCGCTGAAAGCGGTTTCCATTGTACGGCGGATCGAGGCACGCGATGCGCTGTCCGACCAGCGGCTTCCCGCAGAGATTTGTCTTTATTATACTCAAAAACAGAAAAAAGACTGCTTCGCGCTGACCACGGACCGCCCAAGGGCCGAGATCGTCTTTACGGAAAAGGACATTGTCGCCATCGAAGTCAAATCGGCGGGCTACCAGGCCTACAACGGCAACCTTATCCTCGACAAAACCGATCAGGAGCCACGGACCTACATTATCAAACTTAACCGCCAGCGCACGATCCTTTCGGTGAATATCCTGCAAGCGCAACCGGGAATACTGTGCCGGTTATGGAGCGACGGCCAGTCGGATATTGGGTTGAACCGGGTGAACGACGGCCATTATTTCGCCGAGCTCGTACCGGGCCGGAGCTACAAACTGGGCATAGCGCCCACATCGAGCGCACCGGAACTTGTCACAGCGATGGCATCGGTCAGGGAAGGCATTACCGTAAAAACTTTGCGTGTAGCCGAACGCCCGGCGCCGGCGATTACCCGGGTTGAAACACCCGTGGCCAGGGGCATTACCGCTTCGGACAAGACCCTCTACTTTCCGAGAAGTGACTATAAACTGCCCATGCAATCGCGGACCTATCTCGATTCGGTAGCGATGTATATCCTAGAAAATAAGCACAAAGGCCTGCGCATTACGGGCCATACCGACAATGTTGGCAACGCTGGCCTTAACCTCACGCTATCCGAATACCGTGTGCGGGTGATCTCGCGGTACCTCATCGGCAAAGGCGTGCCCGAAGGTGCCATTGCGGCGGTGGGCGTGGGCAGCAAGTTTCCCGTCCGCCCGAACGATAGCGAGGAAAACCGCCGCATGAACCGGCGCGTGGAGGTGCAGATCATTGATTTAGATCCAAAAAGCAACTGATAATATGAAAACGGGAATGAAAAACTTTACCAGTTTCAAATGGCGGATGGCCCTGCTGGCATTGGGCGTCATGGGCGCCGCTTTGCAGGCCGGCGCGCAAACGCTCTCACGCAGGGACGCGGACGAAATACGTGTACTGGCGCGCGAGAAGGTCAAAGGGCTCAACGATCTGCTCAATGCGATTGCCAACGAAGACCTCAGCAACTACGAGCGCCGCTACCTGATGATGAATAGCTACATGCCCAGCAATGACCAGATTTTCGTCAACGACGGTGTGATCGTAGAGGACGATGTCGATCCGAAACACAAAATCAGTGCTCCGGGCCTCGATACGCCCATCGAAAAGTACCTCAGCAATTTTGACCTATTCTATACCAAATCTGAAACCAACACCATCGAATTTACGAACCTGGTGGTTTCGGATGTCAAAGTAGACAAATACCCGTTTGTCAAAGTTTTTTATACCCAGCATTTCAAAGGCAAAAGCAATAGGGACAATACGCCCTACACGCCCATTGCCCGTGTCGCCGAACTCCGCGCCGACAAATCCGGCAACGATTGGTTCGTGTTCCTGACGCGCGTCGCATTCAATTCGGCGGACATCGCAAAATCAGTGCCGGTAACCCCCAAACCTTCCGCCACTTATGATTCACTGCAACGCAAAAAAGAACCGGTGGTAAGCCAGGCCTCCGACCGCAAGCCGGTTGCGAAGCCCGAGGACGCGAAGGAGGGCGAACGGGTTTTCAAAGAACTTAACAAACCCGATCAGGCCGCCGCCGCAAATGCACGCAAATGGGGGGCTATCAAGCTAGGTGCCGGGGTGGCAGCCCTCGCATTTGGCGCCGTCACTTACAGCATGCTCAATAAAGATTACAAGGACTACAAAAAGCGGATCGATAATCCGGAAGGCCTCACAAGCTACGCAAAACCGGGCATTTACGTCTCGGTAGGCGCAGCGGCGGTCGGGATCGGCGTATCGCTTACGTCGCTCTTCGATTTCAAACGCGCGAAGCAGCTATCGCAGTGACGCGGGTGCGTCCAACAGATTTGTAACATTCATCAGACGGACGGCTGACCACGTACCGCCGAAAATCTAAAAATTATGCCCCAGCCAGCAGCAAGAATAGGCGATATGCACGTATGCCCGATGGTTACTCCCGGAACGCCTCCGGTGCCCCATGTAGGCGGACCCGTGCTGCCCCCAGGCACCCCCACTGTGCTCATAGGCGGGCAGCCGGCCGCTTGTGTTGGCGATATGTGTGTCTGTACCGGCCCTCCCGACTCGATCGTAATGGGCTCTACGTCCGTGCTGATCGGCGGGAAACCGGCAGCGCGCCTCGGCGACACTACCGCCCACGGCGGAAGTATTGTGGTGGGTTGTCCCACAGTTTTAATCGGTTAGTAACAACAGTATTTACTTAATCCCATACAACTATGTTCAACTACGGAATAGGCGGTAATGAACGCAAGATTGACCAATCCAGTGAAGGGATTGCTGATATTCCTCAAAACCGCACCCTTTTCGCCACACAGCTGACCGGCGACCCCGCGCCCCGGCCGGAGATGGTCTACGACCTGAAAACCATCGAAGAAGTTTTCGCGCATTATCAACCGGAAGCGGAAGTAGAGTTCATCACGTCCGACGGTAGTTTTATCAACGAAAACCTGCGGTTCAGGAATCTCGGAGATTTTGGTAAAAAAGGAATTATAGCCCAAAGCGCATTCCTGCAAGACCTCGACGCACGAAATGAAGCCTACCAGCAGGTAGTCAGGCATTTGAAAGTAAACAAAATCCTAAAAGCCGCCTTGGAAAAACCCGAAGCGAAGGCAGCCTTGCTGGGCGTTTTCCAGACGCTGATTAACGAGTTGGAGGAGGCGGGGTAACACATTCAGTCATTCAATCATTCAGTCATTCAAAATTCGATCATGGCAAACGATACAAAAACATCTGATGAAACTGCACCGGTGCAGGAAGCGCTCAAAGAACGTGTAGCCGTTCCGCTGGAAACAGGCCTGCCGCTTCTCGCCAAATATGGCAGCTACGACCTCGTGGAAACGATTATTGAGGGTGCGGCGAACATTAACCCGGAAAAAAAGGCCAGGAAAAAGATATTTCTCACCGAAGCCGACAAGAAGAAAGAACGCCAGCAACTTAAAAAGCGGTTGGAACTGTGGTCTGAGCTGCTGAGCAGCTCAGAAAACGTACCGGAAATGATAGAAGCCGGCCAGAAACAGGCGGATTCCGCATTTGCATTGCTGAAAGAAAACCTTGGTAAAGCTGTTGAGCAGATCCGACCCCTGGAACAATCGTACCGCTCGGTGGCGATGTTTTTCAAAAATACAGAACAGGATAAGGTCAAAAATGTCACATTCCTGAATGCCGCCGCCGATCAGTTACAAGATCTTGATGTCACCACATTCATCGACGCCGTTGGCGAGGAGCTTGCTTCGAAATACGACCGTCTCGATCTGCGCGAAAACTATTCGATCCTGAATGTGCCGGGTTACCTGGGTTCTGGAAAAGTGGTGGATAAATGGGCGAAACTGGCATACAAGAACAAGACGATGCTCTTAACCGATTTCATGCACCTGGATGCGCCGGAAGATGTCATGGAGCTTTTTGAATCGGCTAACCTGACCGGCGGCGCGGCCCACTTGTCGAACGTAATGATGACCTGCAACTGGCTGGTCGGTCGTGCAAAACACGACGACCTGGGCGAAGAGGACGATTTGTACATTCCGCCTTCGACCGCGTTGGCTGGTAATGTGTATAAAACCCTGATGTCGCAAGTGGCTGCCGGTAAAAAACATGGCACGCTCAGCGAAGTGGACGGCGTGCGTTTCCCGCTCAAAAAGTCGGAAATCGCTGATCTGGAAAAAATGGGGCTGATCCCGATGGTGAATGAGTACAGCAAAGTAATGGCTTTCTCGGCGAAGACACTCTTCAACGGCGACAACGTAGGTTTGCAGACATACTCGGTAGTCCGCGTTTTCGACTACATCACCAAAGTGCTGATCGACTTCCTGAACCGCCGGGCGTTCGAAAACTTCGACTATAATACCAAGAATGACCTGAAAAAGCAGATCATCAAGTTTCTCGACAGCGTTACCGGCCCCGGCAAACTCATCGAGAAGTTCAGCGTGATGCGTTTCGAGCAGGATAAGGACCAAAAGGACAAAGTTTACCTCGACATCCACATGGTACCCTATTTCCCTGCGAAAAACTTCATGATCGCGCTGACCGGACAAAAAGGAGATGACTTGGACGCTGCGGCCTGGGCGGCGGAATATGCGCAACAGTAACCGACCATGCCTTTCAGCACCAACGTAAAAATCGACGGCGACCACGAGTACAGCGTCATGTTTATGCAATTCGAGTTGCATCAGACGGTGGACGACGCGATGTCCATTACCTCGCCGATCCAGTGGGCGCATTTATACATGGAGCTGGAAATGGTGCTCGACGATTTTCTGATTGAATGGGCCAACAAGCCATCGCAGAAATACGATCTCACGGTGGAACAGTTTGGCGAGGTCGGCTCATTTAAAACGCTCAGTTTCAAGGAGGCGGTTTGTATTGAATTTGTGGAAATGTTTGACGACGGGACCGATGACCTCGATAAGGCGCTTGCCAACCGGTTGCAGAATTTTATCACCTGCATTACCGTGACGGCCGGCAACGTAGAAATCAATGAAGCAAAACTCGAAAACTTTTAGCACATGGCCGACCAGGACGCCAGCATCGGGGTCGAAGCGCACCTTACCCTCGATGGGAAGGAATTTACGGTCAGAAAGATCGCATACGGCTGCAACCGCAATGCCGACGAGCGCGGGAGCCCGACGGATTCGCCCAAGGCGCGGCTGATACGCATGACGATCACCCCGACGCAGAACGACGATTTCGCATTGCTCTACGACTGGGCATTTAAAAACGACCGGCAGCTCAGCGGGCAGGTGGAGTTCAAATACGACAACGACTCGCAGGTCCTGCGAAAAATGGAGTTTGAAGAAGCCTATTGTGTGGGTTTCCGGGAATCGTTCCGGGCGAAGCGGTCGACGATCCGCGGACATCAGCTCGCGCACGTGCCGGACACCAAAGGCTATTTGCCTCAGCACCGGGGCAAGGACTATTTCCTACGCGACAGCAGTCTCGCATTGGTTTACGAGCTGGTGATTTTACCTCAGAAAATCAAAATCGGACAGGTTGAAATAAGCAGCTAAATGGCACGACAGGTTAACACGAGCATTGAAATCGAAGGCGGCGTAGAGATTACCCGGCACCTCGGGCTGGTGATTGAGCAGGATTTGTTTGCGCATCACTGGTTTGAGCTACTGGTCCCGTTCGATCAGCTGGAAGACGAGGGCGAGCACTTTTTCAATCGTTCGCACCGTGCGGTAATGGGCAAAAAAATCACTTTTTCTTTCAGCCCCCGCCTCGGTTCCGCTTCATTCGATTTCGTATTTCAAGGCATTGTGACAGAAATCCGCCTGAGAAGCCTGAGCGACATGAGCAGTGCATTTGTGCTGAAAGGATACAGCCCCACTATTGTACTGGAAGATTCCGTGCAGCGGCGGTCGTTCCTGCGTGGCACGGTTCAGGATATTTTCAACACGGTGCTTCAACCCTATCCGCAAAATTTGCTCAGAAAACAGCTTAATCCCGAAAATGGAGGCAGGCAGGTCCCATTTACCCAGTACAATGAAAGTAATTACAAATTCCTCTGCCGCGTTGCCGACCGCTGTTGCGAGTGGTTTTACTACAATGGGCGGGAACTTGTGCTCGGCAATAACAGCTCAGAAGAGGTTGATTTCCTGGTGGATGGCTTGCAAAATTTTGATGTAGCACTAAAACTGCAACCGGCTGCATTCAGCTTTGAAGGATACAATTATACTATTCCCGAAGCATTCACCGGGCAATCGTCGCAGCAGAATGTCGACGGGCTGACGTCCCTCAGCGAGTTTGCATTGGAACAGTCGGATAGTCTTTTTGCCCAAACCTCCCTCCTGCCGTCCCCCGAGATCGCGGGCGGCCAGGGCGAGGTCGACGAGCTTACCAAAATGGAACGGTCGGCAAGGGTTACGTCGATGGTCGATTTCAAGGGCTCGGGCGAAGCGCCTACCATGAGTGTCGGCACTGTGCTCGCGGTGAAAGGACAGCGGTTGAACGAGCGCGGCGAGGAATACGAAGAAAATTTTGGAAAGTACCGGGTCGTGCATATCCGTCATGAGGTCAACACAGCCGGGAGCTATCAGAATACATTCAATGCGGTGCCCGAGTCGGCCCGGCATCCGCCCAATAATCCTAACGTACGCAACCCGCTGGGCGAAACGGAGCAAGCGGAAGTGATCGCCAACGACGACAGCGAAAGCCTCGGGCGCGTACGTGTGAAGTTTTTTTGGAGCCAGGGCAGGCAACAGGACCAGGAGTCGATATGGATGCGGGTAGGGACGATTCACAATTCGACCGGGCGCGGCGTCAACTTCGTTCCGGAAGTCGGGGCGATGGTAATGGTGGGTTATGAAGGCAATCTGGCCGAAAATCCGTTCGTGATGACCTGTCTTTATCCAAAACCGGAAGAGGACATCAACTACACCTCTGATAACAACGACATTAAAGTGATCGCGACGCGTTCGGGCAATATGGTCATCTTCATCGACGAGGATGGCGATGCCAAAATTCAGATCGGTAACCGCGAGAAGGTGGACACATTCCTGGAATTCGCATTCAAAGACGACGGGAAAATCAGCTTGCACGTAGAAAACGGGCTTCTGGAAGTCAAAACCAAAGAAATTACCATCGAGGCGACCGAGGACATTACGGTCAGTGCAGGCGGAAAATTTGATTTGCATGCCGGCGAAATCTCTATCAAGGCCGATCAGAGTATCAAAATAGAAAGCGGCACCGACACCAAAATCAAGGCGGGCACCGAATTGGACACCGAAGGTACCGCCAGTGCTAAAATGAAAGGGGCGCAACTCAGCCTCGAAGGTGACGCACTTGCCGAACTGAAAAGCAGTGGCACCACGGTCGTGCAGGGTTCGCTCATTACACTTAATTAAGTCAATATATCCATAATCAATCCATTCACTTTTAAACACTTACAACTATGCCAGCTTCAAGTTTTGACGCCTATTTCACCTGGGATGGCGGCCCGTCGGGCGACGGGATTGCAGTGATCTCATGCAACTATTCTTTGTCACAATCCATAGACGATAAGGGCCGTGTTTCTTCCAAAGTATACGGGGGAACGGTGTTCATTCAGGTAGATTCATCCAGCGCTTCCGACAGTCAGGGTCTTTGGGAATGGATGATAGACCCGGACGGCAAAAAATCCTCAGCGAAAATTACATTCAAGAATGTAGACGAAGAGCAAACTCAAAAAGAACTGGAACTTACCGATGTCTACTGCGTACAGTATAGCGAAAGTTTCATCGAAACAGGTTCGATGCCGATGACTACCAGCCTGACATTGTCGGCCAGAGAAGTGAAGTTGTTCGGTACTCCGCATACCAACCGCTGGTAAGCCGAGAACTATGCCGTTGGCGGTGTGTGATCGCATACCCCGCCGACGGCCTCTTGCCCAAATTGATTCGTGCCAGTTATACCGTAAATTTCTAACGTCATGGTAATATGTTCGGAATATGAAATTTTGGAGCGCAACCATCTGAATTATAAACAGATTCATAACCAGGGAGTACTGAGCGGCGAGGTGGGCCGATTTTTTGAAACCAAGGACGCAAAAGGGAATTATAAATACGAAACTTGCTGCGTACAAATGAGTTACGCATTTAATAAAACCGGACCCATGATACAAAATGCGGGGATTTTGCCGGGTAATCGCGTCATGACGGACGACCATGGAATGGAATATCTCCTTAGCGTTCCCGATATGAGATTATATCTGACCAGAAGTTATTTCCCGCCTGAAATTTATTCGGGAATGGGAAGCGCTCGGAACCTTGCCCAGAAAATCGGTGGAAGAAAAGGCGTGATCGCTTTCGGAGGGCGTCATATCGATCTTTGGAACGGCCGTAATTTTCAGTCCGGCGGTACGGGGCTCTATCTCGAAAACGTCCTTTGGTTGGATGTCGACACCGACAATGCACCTCGTATCATTTATTTCTGGGAAGTAAAATCTTTCCTTACCGTGTTGGAAGAGCTGTATAATTTCTGATCCTTCCCCCGGACTAGCCTCTGATGGCCACGATCGTCTCGTTATCAACAATGTGATTGGCCTGAAACGTAAGGTCAGGATCCATGTAAACGCGGCGCTTATACCAGGGTTGTTTTTTGTAAAACAGCCATCCGTAAGAAGTGCCGTCGGGTCCGAGGTATTCGACCTGGCTGGCGGGGTTGCGGTCGTTGTAGTCGTTCAGGAAGATAAAGAACAGCTCACCGAAAAGCATAGAATGGGGGGCTTTGGCGCGGAAGTTCGTAAATGCGGGTTCATCGGCCTTTTTGGTAAACTCGAACTGGATCACCAGCACGCGGGAGAGATCGAGCAAGTCCATATCCGGCAGCGGCTGACCAACGGGGTAATACCACTTTTTGTAGTCCCTGAGTGGTATTTCAAGGTAATTCTGATAAACTCTCGCGACGAAAACCGGGAATAGAAACCCGACCAGCGCGGTGGCCATCCCTAATCCCTTGGAAAGCTCCTGGACTAGTTTATGGTAAAGAAAAATCACCAGGAGCGCTGTCAGTAATGTAATCAGTAATGTAAAACCGATTGCCCTGGCGGAACGGTTCTCAAAAAGGCTGTCAAACCATTGCGAGAGCAGGTAAACATGCAGAATACCGAATACCAGGAAACAGCCCATGGCCATCGGGTAGGCATCCCGGTAATCGATCACCCAGAAACCCAAGGCTCCTACCAATGTCAGCACGGCTATCAGAACGACTGCATACAATAGTTGAAGACGCTGCGTGACAGTTTTAACAAACGGAAGGTTCATCGGGGAGGTCGGAAGTTGGTGAACAGACAAAAATAAGCCAGACTTTCATTAATACAACCACAAATTATTAAACGCCTGATGGAAGATCAAAACTATGCTCTGCCGCTCTCCCTCGACCGCATCGTGGGCGGCTTGCTGCATCCGAAATGCCCCGACAGAGAGGCGATCCATCAGCATTTGTACCTTTTGATGGTTACCCATTTCGACGAAAACCGTTTCGATAGCCGCTACGGCTGTGCGCTCTGGGAGCATGATTTTTCGGTTTTATCTCAAATTAAATGGAAAGATCTTATCCGCGAATCGCTCGAAGAGGCGGTGGGCGCCTACGAACTACGACTGACAAATGTAAAAATAAGGGTTGAAATGGAGGAATTCGAGGTATTGACCAAAACGAACAACTATGTCCGCAAGCGGGTAGGCATCGAGATCAAAGCGGTGATCCGGCGGACCAACGAGCCATTCGTATTCTTTGAACGCATTTTCATATCTCCCCTATCCCTTGAATGACATGCCTGAAACACGCAACTATACCAAGGAAAACATCTCGCGCAGGCTGATTAAGCGCTGTGCCGAGCTCTGGGGCATCGACGACGCCCAGGCCGATCACTTCGACCCGCTGGTGAGACTGCTGGTGGAGGCATGTTCGGTGGAATTTGAAAAAGTTGGACAGGAAATCGAGCAGACCGAGCTTCGTCTGATGATACGGCTCGCCGAAATCCTTTCCCCCGAAACCCATAACGGCCCGCAACCCGCCACGGCAATCGTGCAGGCGCGCCCGCAGGAACCCACGGGCTGGATCGAACCTGAAAACCAGCTGACCGGCAAGCGCGTGAATGTACGGAAGGGTGAAACGGCCGAAGCGCATTTCGCACCCGCCGGCCGTTACCCGCTGGTGAATGCGACCATTGTACAATATGCAGCGCCACAAGGACTTTTTTCTCTGGAAAAGGGGGCAAAAACATTGGTTTCCAAAACGTTGCCACTACCCGGAGGCGAGCAAAGCATCTGGCTTGGGCTGGAAATTGATCCCGGTATTACGTCGTGGGAAGGTTTCCGCTTCTATTTCAATTGGGCGGGTGATGTGGCAGCCGGCGATCCGGCGGAATATCAGTACCGCGAGTTTTTGAAAGCAACAAGATGGTCGGGAAATGGCAAGCAGCTACCAATGCTGAATGGCTTGCAAGACGGAGCGATTGACGATGCTATCCTTATATATAATGATAGTTTCATGCGTATTAGTAGCGACGATTCCTGGGAAAAGGGGAAATCAAACGCTGAACCTTATCCCGAGGCATTTGAAGGAATGTTCGACACACGCACATTGCAAATGTTGAAAAAGCCTCTGGTATGGATCCAGGTAACCTGGCCGGCCATATTTCCAACGGCAGGATTTGAACAAATGAATGTTGCATTGAACGCATTTCCGGTTCAGAACAAACAACTTAACAAGATCACCTACCGCCTGCAAACCGGCCTCAATGGCATCGCACTACCCACCGGCGATGCCTTTATGGGTATTCAAAATGTTATTAACCAGAAAAATCAGGTCTATACCGCCTCTGAAAAAAACCTCTATACCGACGAAGAGGCCCAGCTCCGCATTTACACGCTCCGCAGGCAGGGCATCGGCCGGTTTGACAAACGTGACGCGCGTGCCGTGCTGTACCAGCTCCTGGAACTTTTGCGCGACGAAGTGACCGCTTTCAATGCCATTGGCGAGGACTTCCTCGCGTCCATTCTCCGCGAAGTCGCGCAGAATATGGCTCGGATCGAGCAGAAACTAGGAGTCAAAAAAGCCAGTGAAACCACAGCACAGCCGTTTTTGGTGATCCGGGGCGATAAGAGCCCCGATGTACTTTTCATTTCCTACTGGAGTACATTGGCCGAACAGGCCAACGGAATTCCTGCGGGTACCCGGCTGCAATCATACGCCGCCTCGGGCGTGAGCGGAGCGGACATTGTCATGCTCACGCGGTCGTCGGATGGAAAAGCCAGGCCGGACGAAACGGATTATGTGAACCAGCTCAGGAAGAACATCGTCACCCGCAACCGGCTCGTAACGCTGGAAGATGTACGCGCATTCTGCGCCGCGGAGCTGGGCAATCGGCTGCGGAAGGTGCAGGTAAAGCCGCATTTCATGCCAGGCAAAATGCCCGGGCAGGGCTTTGTACGTTGTTTACAGATCGGCCTCACACCAGCTTCAAATGCACGCACAAGCGAAGACTGGGCCCGCGAATGCGAAGTGCTGCAACTTAAAGTAACCCGCCTCTCGACCGGCATGTATCCCATCCAGGTCATCACAATCCCCGGCAATACCTAACAACACCCGACTATAACCGAGAACTTCCGACTACAAACCAGCCCCAAATGGAACTCCGTCCCGACCTGAAAGCCGAATTTATCGCAAGCGCCTGGCTCGAAAACGCCATTCCGCCCGGGCAAATCCTTTTCCGGCCGCTGGGCGATTTCAAAAGGCGCAGCCACCACGACATCGAAAACACGCGCGAGCTCGAACTGGGGAACTTCAAAGGGCAGGTAATAGAGTCCAACCGAAGCGGAATTTACGACCATTTACCGGAGCAGCTCTTTCATTTGCCATCGTCGTCCAGTTTGAATACGGTCAAAAAGAAAGTCGATGAAATACGCCTGCAACGCGAGAAGGAGCAGAAATCACGGCTGTTCTTCCTCCCTTTGGAACAGGAGTTTTTTCTCAACCGGGTGAGCCTTGCGCGCCTCGAACAATGCGCCTGGGAGCTTGGCGCGGATTCGGGGTTACTCGAAGAACTAAAAACATTCTGGCAGGCACCCGCATCGCTCGACGAAAGTGTGTTCGTGCAATTGCTCCCCTTTCTTCCTCTCGTTGCTCAGAATCGCGGTAATCTCGACAAAGCCGCGGAAGTCATGTCCGCTGTATTGCGGTTACCCGTTGATTTCCAGACTATTTTCGGCTTAAAATACTATTTTGAGTCCAGCGCAAGTATGGGCGATGCCTTGCTGGGTGCTGATACGTCGCTCGGGGGCGAGCTGGACACCTATTTGCCACAAATCAATGTCGGGATAGAAATTCCGAGTCCCGCCGATCTTGACAAATACCTGCATAACAAAAATTTCGACATGTTGGTAAACTGGCTGCTGGGCTGGTTTATCCCGGTGGAATACGATTTCGCTGTTTCACTAAAATTGCCCGCCGGAGTATCCGCTTTCGCCCTCGCTTCCGACGACGGCTTTTCAGTTCCGTTGGGCTACGCCACATTGGCAGCAGGCTAGTATTCCCGTCAGAATTCCTACTGATGCTTTTATTTTATTGATTCTCATTCGCTTACGGAATAGTAACCGAAAAGGTCGTTTTTAACCAAAAGGCAAGTAAAACACAAGTTATTAACAAAATAGTAATATCGGCTACCAGGAAATTTATCTTGCGATTCTAATTTTTTAGAATCAAATTTGCGGTTTCATCGAAATCCCGAATCTGAAAGTGAAGACCGTACGATTGTTTAACCAGGCCATCAGCTTAATGCTAGCCGTCATGTTGCTGACGGTAGCGGGAGCGCGGTCATGGTCGGATCACACGGATCGGGGAGCCTGCCACGGTGCCAAAACAGAGGCCATTACCAAGGATCTTGCTAAAAAGGCCAATGCCCAATCGGACCGGTCGGAACAGCCGGAGGTGAGTGCGCTCAGTCTGAATGCGGTCATAACACCCGCTATTTCTTTCGATTTTTATCAATACCTGCATTTTTTACCACAACCCGTCTGGCATTTCGTTGCCAAGCAACTCGTTGTCCGTACCGCATTCAGCGAACCGGTGTTCCTGGTCTCCTGTTTCGAGCGGGTCTTCGGCAGATTTATCGTCACCAACGCCCCGTAGCGTAACCGCGGGCTAACAGGCCCGTACGTACGCATGCCTGTGCCATTTCACCAATTCCGGCCGGGCGGTTTCCAGTTGTATTCAAGCATTTCAATTAAATTTTCCATTTCAAAATGACCAACAAGAACGGGATAATCGCGTTGACGATCGTCATCGCCCTTATTAGCGTCTATAATCTATCCTTCACTTTTGTGTCGCGCAATTTCAAAAGCAAGGCGGTGGCCTATGCAACCGATGCGAAAGGTGAGGTAGATGTGACCAAAAAACAGCATTATATCGACTCCCTCTGGCGTGAAGAGGTGTACCTCGGCCATACTTTGCAAGAAGTAACGGAACGCGAACTGAACCTCGGCCTCGATTTGCAGGGAGGTATGCACGTGGTATTGGAAGTGGCACCCGCGGACATCCTGAAAGGAATGGCCGGCGGTAACGCACGCAGCGTAGCTTTCCAGAATGCGTTGAAAAAAGCCGGGGAAGATAAATCCGCTAACAACAGCACATTTATCAACCGTTTTGTAAGCGCTTATAAAGAAGCTGCTCCAAACACCAGCCTCGCTTCGGTATTCGCTACCAGCGCCAACCGCGGCAAGATCAACAGCAACTCGCCGGATTCGGACGTGATCAAAATGCTGAAAACGGAGATCGACGGTTCTATCGACCGCGCATTCCAGATCACACAGGCACGTATCGACAAATTCGGTGTAACGAACCCGAACATCCAGCGTCTGCCCGGCCAGAACCGCGTTTTGGTGGAGCTTCCGGGTGTGGATAACCCCGAGCGTGTTCGCCGCCTGCTTTCAGGTGCTGCAAAACTGGAATTTGCCGAAGTATACCTGACCAACGAACTCGGTGCCGGCCTTGAAGGCCTTGGCCGTTATCTGACACAGCAAGCCGAAATCGAAAAAGCTGCTAAGAAAACCAGCGCACCTGCCGCTGCCGTTTCTACCGATACAACCAAAAAATCAACAGACGGCGGCCTGGCTGCCCAGTTGGAGAAGAAGGCGGATTCTACTGCCACCGATTCGGCTGCATTGGCCGCTCAGAGCGCTGCATTGACGAGCCTTTTCGTACCGATGCCGCAAGGCCTTGGCGTTTACCTGAAAGACACTGCACGCGCCAGCGAAATCCTGCGTCGCCCCGAAGTACGCTCGCTTTTCCCTGCGGACCTTGTATTCATGTGGGACCGCAAAGGCACCGAAGCAGGTGGCAACCAGTTGATCCTGCCTTTGTATTTCATCAAGAAAAGCAATGGAGAAGCTGCCATGGAAGGTGACGTGATCGTGGATGCAACGCACGACTACGACGACCGTGGCCGTCCGGAAGTAACCATGCGTATGAACGGCGAAGGTGCACGCAAATGGCGTTCACTTACTGCCCGCAGCGTTGGCCGCCCGGTAGCAATCATCATCGATAACCTCGTTTACACTGCTCCAACCGTACAAGGAGAGATCCCTAACGGTAACTCGTCCATCACCGGTAGCTTCACTGTGGAAGAAACCAAGGATATGTCGAACGTGTTGAAAGCCGGTAAACTGCCAGCTCCAACGCACATTGTGGAAGAAGCCGTTGTAGGTTCTTCACTGGGTGCCGAGGCGATTAACGACGGTTTGTGGTCTTCTGCGGTAGGTCTTCTGATCGTTCTCGTCTTCATGGTGGCCTATTACAACCAGGCCGGATGGATCGCCGACATTGCCCTTTTGATCAACTTGTTCTTCCTTTTGGGCGTAATGGCTTCTCTCGGAGCCGTATTGACGCTCTCGGGTATCGCGGGTATCGTGCTTTCAATCGGTATGGCGGTGGATGCCAACGTACTGATCTACGAAAGTATCAAGACTGAACTGGCGGAAGGAAAACCATTTGCGCAATCGATCCGTGACGGTTTCAAGCATTCATTGACCGCCATCATCGACTCCAACGTTACCACGCTTTTAACAGGTATCATCCTTTACACATTCGGTACCGGTCTGGTATTGGGTTTTGCAACAACCCTGGTATTGGGTCTTTTGACATCTTTGTTCAGCGCGATCTTCATTACGCGACTGCTGCTCGAACAAAAGCTCAAAAACGGCAAAACTTTCGCATTCACGAATACACTGACTAAAGGCTGGTTTCAAGACAATCATTTCGACTTCGTTTCGCAACGCCGCCGTTTCTACATCATTTCCGCGATCATCATCGCAATCGGTGTAGGTTCATTTATATTCAAAGGTTTCGGCTTGGGTATCGACTTCAAAGGTGGCCGTTCTTATGTGGTGCGTTTTGAAAACAATGTGGATGCGGATGCGCTCCGTGCCAACATGGATGAGGTACTTGGCTCGACTACGGAAGTAAAAACTTTCGGAGGACAGGATCAGGTGAAAATCACTACACCTTACCTTATCGAGGATACGACCCCGGAAGCTGACCAGAAAGCGGAAACGAAAATCATTGAAGCAACCAAGAAAATCGCCAACAACCCTGCCAAGATCGTTAGCTCGAACAAAGTAGGTCCTACCATGGCGAAAGACACATTGTGGAGCGCAGTTTACGCGGTATTGCTTGCATTGGCAGCCAACTTCGTGTACATCCTCATCCGTTTCAAACGTGTAGCGTTCTCGTACGGTGCGGTAATGTCCCTCGCGCACGACGTGGTGATCATCCTTGCGATCTTCTCGTTGTTCAACGGCTGGTTACCATGGTCACTGGATATCGACCAGGCATTCATTGGCGCGATCCTGACTATGATCGGTTATTCGATGAACGATACCGTCGTAATTTATGACCGTATCCGTGATTACCTGGCCGACGAAAAGTCGCGCGGGCAAAACCTGTCGACCGTTATCAACAACGCGTTGAACAGTACTTTGAGCCGTACGGCTGTAACCGGTATCTCGGTAATCCTCGTATTGATCGTTCTGATGATCTTTGGTGGAGCCGTGATCCGCGGATTTACCTTCTGTATGCTGCTTGGGGTAATCGTGGGTACTTACTCTTCACTCTTCGTAGCAGCACCGATCGTGGTTGACTTGCTGCAACGTTCACAGAAGAATGAGCCGGCACCGGCGGTAGCGACTGACGCTGCGGCGGCGGCAACGAAAAAAGTTAAGGCTTAATATAAAAGAATAAAAGAGGGTAAGTTTTGCACTTACCCTCTTTTTCTTTGGTGTCTATACGTAGTTAGCAAATTTTCTTTTAGCTTTATCAGACCATCATTTCTACAACAACGAACTTAATATATGGCAAGTCAACTCTGGATTAAGAAACCACTTGAAAAACTAATGCAGGAGTCCTCCGGTGAGGGGAACCAGCTCAAACGCACGCTAGGGCCCGGAAGCCTGGTTGCGCTCGGGATTGGTGCTATCATCGGCGCAGGTCTATTTTCCATCACGGGGGGAGCAGCCGCGAACCAGGCTGGCCCTGCCATCACCATCTCCTTTATCGTAGCGGCACTGGGCTGCGCATTCGCCGGTCTGTGCTATGCCGAATTCGCATCCATGATCCCGGTTGCGGGTAGCGCCTACACCTACTCCTACGCCACCATGGGCGAGTTTATCGCGTGGATCATCGGCTGGGACCTTGTATTGGAATATGCGGTGGGTGCGGCCACGGTCAGTATCAGCTGGAGCCGGTATTTAGTCAAGTTTTGTGAGGGTTTCGACGTGCATTTACCCACGGCACTCACCGTGGGTCCGTGGGATGGAGGGATCATCAACCTGCCTGCTATCTTCATCGTCATCCTGATGAGCTTGCTGCTGATGAAAGGAACGCAGGAAAGTGCAACCGTGAATGGTGTCATCGTAGGCTTGAAAGTAGCCGTCGTGATCATCTTCATCATCCTGGGCTGGAAATACATCAACGAATCGAACTACGTACCTTATATCCCCGACAATACGGGCAAATTTGGTGAATATGGTTTCAGCGGGATCATACGGGCCGCCGCGATCGTGTTTTTCGCCTACATTGGTTTCGACGCCGTAAGTACCGCGGCGCAGGAGGCCAAAAATCCAAGAAAAGACATGCCGATCGGTATCCTGGGATCGCTGGTAATCTGTACTGTTCTTTATATTCTTTTTGCGCATGTGATGACCGGTGTAACCCCATACACCTCATTCAAAGGCCAGGACGGTATCGCACCGGTTGCGGTGGCGATCGAATCCATGGGCACGCCTGACGCCAGCGGCGCAATTCACCCGGATTACCCCTGGCTGAACCGCGCGATTATCGTGGCGATCCTTGCAGGATACGCATCTGTGATCCTGGTAATGCTTTTGGGACAGAGCCGCGTGTTTTTCAGCATGAGCAAAGACGGTTTGCTGCCACGCGTATTCTCGGCGGTACACCCTAAATTCCAGACACCCGTCAAAAACAATACCATGTTCCTGGTATTCGTAAGCCTTTTCGCGGCATTCGTACCTGCGCGGGTAGTAGGAGAAATGACCAGTATCGGCACATTGTTCGCATTTATCCTTGTTTGTATCGGAATCATCGTGATGCGTAAGCAAATGCCGGACGCGCCGCGTGCATTCAAAACACCGCTCGTGCCATTGGTTCCGATACTCGGTGTTGCCACCTGTTTCTTTATGATGGCGTTCCTGCCGCTCGATACCTGGATCCGTCTGTTCGTGTGGATGATCATCGGTTTCGATGTGTATTTGTATTATGGAATCAAAAACAGCTTCCTGTCGAACAGGTTACCAGCCTCTATTGCAGCGGGTAGCAAAACGGTGGCGCTGGTGGGTATCGTACTGGCTGTTATGCTGGCCGTTATCGCCTATTTCCACCACCTGCAAACCGAAGGTGCTGATACGGGTATTTACTACTTCTCCATGGTTTTCGCCCTGATTCACCTTGTGATGTTCGGTGTGGCGCAAACGAAGAAAGCAGCGTAATCCTTAAAACATAAAAGAAAAGAGGCCATTCCGCATTGGAATGGCCTCTTTTCTTTTATGGGCAAATCAATCCTAAAATCTGGACAACACTTTCTCAGAGACCGTCTGCCCGATGGAGAGCGACGATGTTGCCGCGGGGGATGGTGCATTGCACACGTTGATAGCCGTTTTATTTTCGATAATGGAAAAATCATCCAGCAAACCACCGTCGTAGTCGCATGCTTGGGCGCGTACGCCCGAGCCGCCGGGAATGAGGTCTTCGCTCTGGATCTCGGGGATCAGGCCTTGTAAGGCTTTGGTGAATGCCGCTTTTGAAAACGAGCGGTAATATTCGCCTAACCCGGTACGCCAGTATTTCATCGCCACCTTCTGAAAACCCGGCCACGAAAGCGATTCCAGCATCTCCGTTACATCAATGTCCAGCTTGCCATAACCCTCTCTTTTGAACGCGAAAACCGCATTCGGCCCCGCTTCAATCCCGCCCTCGATCATTCGCGTAAAATGCACGCCCAGGAACGGGAAGTTGGGATCAGGAACCGGGTAAATGAGGTTTTTGACGAGATAATGCTTCTCGGGACGGATCTTGTAATACTCACCTCGGAAAGGGATAATGCGGACGTTGATATTCTCTGGCTGCGTAAGCTGGGCCACTTTGTCAGAATACAAACCCGCGCAGTTCACGACGAGTTTTGTTTCAAAGATCTTCCCGGTAGCCGTAACCACTTCCGAATGTGAATTGCGGTTTTTTACGTTGGTTACCTTCTCGCCAAAAACGACTTCGCCATCGAGTAGCCGAAATTTTTCCGCATACTTTTCGCAGACCGTTTTGTAATCGATTATGCCGGTATAAGGCACCCAAATGCCTTCAAGTCCCTTCACATGCGGCTCGATTTCTTTCATTTCCCCTTCGGAGATCATGCGGTTCTCGACCAATCCATTCTGATTTCCGCGCTCAAACAGGTTTCGCAGCAACGGGCGCTGCTCTTCGGTGGTCGCTACCACTATTTTTCCACACAAATCATATGCGACACCTTCCTTCTCGCAGAAATCGATGAGCATCTGGTAGCCGCGGATGCAATTGGTCGCTTTCAGGCTGCCGGGTTTATAATAAAGCCCTGAGTGGATCACACCACTGTTATGGCCGGTCTGGTGTTTGGCTACCTCATTTTCCTTTTCGAGCAAAAGCACCTTCAATGCAGGTTTCTGCTCTTTGATCCTCAGCGCTGTTGCAAGGCCTACGATGCCGCCGCCTATAATGGTAATGTCGTACATATATTCAAATACTTTTTTCTCACTTAACCGGGGAAGGATATTTTCCCCATTGAAACGCCCGGGACACCTTTCTTTTCGCCGAAATACAAGGCCTCCCCTGCAACTGCCTCATTCGCCAGGACCGCAAACAACACCGCTTCCTTTGCGTCACCTGACACCCCCAGCTCATCGATCAGGCGAATATGGCGGCCAAGTAACTCACCAATCGCGCTCATCAGCACCGGGTTATGCGCGCCGCCGCCGCTGGCGTACATTTCAAATGCTTCGCCTGCGGGCATCGCGTCGCGTATTGCTTCCGAGATCGCTTCCGCACTGAATTGCGTCAAAGTAGCAATTAGGTGGTTGGGGGCAATCCCACCACGCCCCGAGACCTGCATTGCATTTTTCACGTAATCCACGCTGAACACCTCCGGACCGGTGGTTTTCGGAAAAGGCTGTTCAAAAAACGGTGAATCTTTAAGTGCTTTCAGCAACGCTTCATCGATGACACCGCTGGATGCAATGCTGCCATTTTCATCATAAGACTTCCCGAAATGCAGGCGTGTAAATGCGTCGATCAATGTATTTCCGGGGCCGGTGTCGGTGGTAAAAACGGCTGAGGTGTCGAGGTTACCGGGCAGGAAAGTAAAGTTTGCGATACCGCCCATGTTCAGCAATATCCTGCTCTCCCCCTTTTGAGAAAACAGAAAATAATCGCCATACACGGCCAGCGGTGCTCCTTCCCCGCCTGCTGCGATGTGTTTTTGCCTGAAATCGCTAAGGGTAATGATACCGGTTTTGACGGCAATATGGTCACCGTCTCCGATTTGTAATGTTGCATTGGGAAAGCCTGCAATTCCGTGCTGCTTTTGCGGGGCGTGGAAAACGGTTTGCCCGTGACTCGCGATTAAATCGACTTCCGAGGTAGGAATCCCCCATTCTGAGAGGCATTCGAGGATCATTTGTGCGTGTTGCAAACCAATGAAGGGGTTCAGCAAGCAAAGCTGTTGAAAATCGATCTGCCTTTTAGCAAAAATCTCGCGCACGGCGTTCCTGAAACCATCCTCATAAGGAACAGTCTTGAAGTGTTCCACCTTCAGCCGCGTTTCCGGGCCGCTCCCCACGACGTGGCAAAGCGCCACATCCAGCCCGTCGAGCGAGGTGCCGGACATGAGCCCGATGATCCTGCGCGAGGGCTTGCGGCTCAGCGCGTACAGCTTTTCAACGTGTTCTTTCACAAGCGGTATTGCTAAAAAACGGGCCAGCCTTTGAATGAGCTGGCCCGATTGGATTTCTGGGAAACAGTATTACCCGTTGTTTTCGCCTCCGGGAGGCGCTCCACCAGGTTTTGGTCCGGCTCCCGACGGAGCGCCGGAAGGTTTCTGTTGCCCCCTGTTCCGGTTGTTCCTATTATTCCTGTTTCCTTCGTTACTATTCCTGTTTCCCTCGTTGTTGTTGCCCTTATTCCGGGGCTCTCCACTTGGGTTGTTGTTCCCTTTATTTCTCGGCTCGCCGCCCTGATTCCCCTTATTCCGCTGGCCTTCGTTGGGATTATTGCTTTTATTACGCGGCTCTTCTCCCGGATTATTGCCTTTATTGCGAGGTTCCTCTCCGCCGTTATTGCCTCTGTTTCTGGGCTCTTCCCCGGAGTTATTGCCCCGGTTCCGTTGCCCCTGATTTTGGTTGTTACTTTTGTTTGAAGGCGCATTTCCGGGATTACCGTTTCCCGGCTCATTCCCCGGGTTCTCAGCAACGCTGTTCTCAGGCCCGCCGTTTCCACGGTTTTTACCTGAACGGCTCTTCTTCTTTTTCTTTTTCCTCTGCTCGTCGCTGTACTTTTTGTCCAGATTTTCCAGGTCACTGTTCAGTTTGCCGGGGACTCTATCTGCACCTTTTTCGGCCTCGGGCGTCAGGATTTCGAGTGATTCAGGGATAATATCCTTTTTATTCAACTCAATAATTTCCAGGACCTTGTTGATGGGCACAGGATACCAGTTCGTATCCTTATCAAACCCAAACCACATGATCTTCTTGAAAATATCCGTCTTCTGCAATGTAGCAACGCCCTTTTTTGTTTTCAGGGGTGCCTCCACCGCAGGGATATCCCGCAATGCGTCGATGTACGTTTCCAGCTCATAGTTCAGGCAGCATTTCAGCCTCCCGCATTGCCCCGAAAGCTTCGCCGGGTTTAGCGATAGGTTCTGATAACGCGCCGCAGCAGTTGAAATATTCTTAAAATCGGTGAGCCACGTCGAGCAGCAAAGTTCGCGGCCGCAAGAGCCTAATCCGCCCAAACGGCTCGCTTCCTGCCGCAGACTGATCTGCCGCATTTCGATACGCACCTTGAACTCCGAAGCCAGCATTTTGATGAGTTCCCGGAAGTCCACACGCTCTTCGGAAGAATAGTAGAATGTCGTTTTGGTATTGTCCGACTGGTATTCCACATCCGAAAGCTTCATGTTGAGCTTCATATCCCGGATAATCTCACGCGTGCGGTAGAGCGTAGGCATTTCACGCGCCATCGCCTGTGTGGACTTGTCGAGATCCTTCTCCGTCGCGATACGATAGATCACATGCAGGTCGTCGTTCATCTGGACAGCCTTGCGCTTCATTTGCAAACGCACGAGCTCTCCCTGCAACGATACCGTTCCAATATGCTGGCCGGAGGCCATTTCACAAACCACATAGTCGCCTGTGACGAATTCCAGCTGATTTATATTCCGGAAATATTCCTTTCTGCCTCCTTTGAACTTGACTTCGACTACATCAAAACGCTGTCCCGACGGCACGTCCATATGACTGAGCCAATCGAAAACATTCATTTTATTGCATCCGCCTGTTCCGCAGCTTCCACTACTTCCACATCCGGCGACGGCCGTACCATTAGTACCGCAGCCTCCCCCGGATGAACATGATCCACATCCCATAATTTCTCCGCTTCATCAATCGTTATAACGAATTAAATCCACGCCAATATCGTGCCGGAAATATTTCCCTTCATATTGCACTGCCTGTGCAGCCCGCTGTGATTTGTGCACCGCGTTTTCGAGGGAATTGGCCAGGCCGGTCAATGCCATAACCCGTCCTCCGTTTGTCACGACTTCGGCGTTTGCATTAAAAGTGGTACCTGCATGAAACACATGCACATCATCCACTTTTTCTGTTCCCGAAATCACTTTTCCTTTTTCATAATCCTCAGGATAACCGCCCGACACTACTACGGTGGTCACGGCCACTTGGGGTGAGATCTGCAAATCGAAATCTTGCAGGGTACCTTTGGCAGTCGATGCCATCAGCATTGCAAAATCCGACTGGATACGCGGGATTACTACTTCGGTTTCGGGATCGCCCATCCGGACGTTGTATTCAATCACATAAGGCTCGCCTTTAATGTTCATCAAACCGATGAAAATAAAGCCCACGTATTTGATACCCTCGGTTTGAAGGCCGTATAGTGTTGGTTTAACGACCTTTTCTTCCACTTTCCGGATAAAATTCGTATCCGCGAACACCACTGGCGAAACGGCGCCCATTCCACCCGTGTTGAGGCCTGTATCGTTCTCTCCGATACGCTTGTAATCCTTCGCTTCGGGCAGGATTTTGTAGTGCTCTCCATCAGTAAGCACGAATACCGACAATTCTATCCCTTTAAGGAATTGTTCAACGACAACTTTGTTACCCGCCTTGCCAAATTTGCCGTCCAGCAGCATTTCGCGAAGCGCTTGCGTGGCGTCCGAATGCTTCTCGGCGATGATCACCCCTTTGCCGGCGGCCAGGCCATCGGCTTTCAATACGATCGGCAGCGACTGGTTTTCCAGGTATTCCAAACCTACTTCCAGCTCTTCGGCCGTGAATGTCCGAGATGCAGCGGTTGGAATGCCGTATTTCTGCATGAATTGCTTGGAGAAGTCTTTGCTGCCTTCCAGCTGTGCACCTGCCTTGTCGGGGCCGATGATGCGTACTTTGGATAGGTCTTCCCGGGCATTAAAATAATCGACTACTCCGTTGACCAGCGGTTCTTCGGGGCCTACGATCACAAGTTCGACATTATTTTCAATTACCGCGTTGGCAATCGAGTCAAAATCGTTGTAAGAAATGGATAGGTTCGTTGCCACGCCCGCTGTCCCGGCGTTTCCGGGAGCCATAAACAAGGTGTCGCAAAGAGGGCTTTGGGCTATTTTCCAGGCAAAAGCGTGTTCTCTTCCGCCCGAGCCCAAGATGAGTATGTTCATAACAGGTTTTAAAAATTCAAAAATACTGATTGTCCGGCAAGTATTCCGGGGGTGCTAGTTGGCTAGTTCCGACAAAAACTTGATCCGCATCAGCCGCAATTCTTCTTCACTGACTTCCTCGCCTTCAAATTCATTCAGCGCAGTGCCGATGTTGTCGGTCTCGGCGGTCATAAAATAATCGTAAATATCCTGCTGGCGCTCGCGGTCGATCACCTGGTTGATATAATAATCCAGATTGAGCTTCGTACCGGAGTAGCAAATGTGTTCTACTTCTTCGATCACGTCAGCCAGGGCAAGGTCCTTCACTTCGGCAATCTCGTCGAGACTTACCTTCCTGTCGACCTGCTGGATGATAAAAATCTTGATTTTAGATTTGTTAACCGTGGATTTGATCACCACGTCCTTCGCCGTTTCAATCTCGTTCTCCTCCACATAACGCGAAATGAGCTCGATAAACGGCCGGCCGAACTTCTGCACCTTCCCCATTCCCACGCCGTTGATCTGCGCCATTTCCTGCTGGGTGGTAGGGTAGGTTGTGGCCATTTCTTCCATCGAAGGGTCCTGGAAGATTACGTATGGGGGCAGGTTTTTCTCCTTCGCTACCTTTTTACGCAACGCTTTCAGCATTCCGAGCAACGCCTCGTCGTAAGCATGCGCACTGCCGCTTCCATTCACGGATTCCTTATCGTCGTCCTCCGGCTTCACTTCCTCCTCGTCGAAGTTGTGATCTTTTTGCAACGTAACCGGGTAAGGATCGTTCAGGTATTTGGCCCCTTTTTCACCCAGTCTGATCACTCCGTAATTCTCGATGTCCTTTTCGAGGTAATTCAGGATCACCAGCTGGCGTATCGCGGACACCCAGTAATCACGCGATTCATTCAGTTCCAAACCTTTACCAGAAACTTCCAGCTGATCGTGTTCGTAGCTTTTCACATACTGATTGTCGGTGGCGGTCAGCAGATCGGCAATATGGTCGGCGTCGAAGCGCTGTTCTGTCAGCGATACCGCTTTAAGGATCAGGATCACATCGTCCTGCACTTTCAGCTTCTCGGTCGGCTTGTTACAATTGTCGCAGAAGCCGCAATCTTTTTCGAGGTATTCCCCGAAATAGCTCAATAGCTGCCGGCGACGGCAAATGCCCAGGGTCGAATAGGCTACCATTTCATTCAGCAAATGGCGCGCATTGTCGCGTTCGGTAACGGTTTTATCCTTATTGAATTTTTCGAGCTTCTGGATATCGTCGTAGCTGTAAAACATCAGACAATTCCCTTCCAGCCCATCACGGCCCGCACGCCCTGTTTCCTGATAATAGCCTTCCAGCGACTTGGGTACATCATAATGGATCACAAAACGCACGTCAGGCTTGTCGATCCCCATTCCGAATGCAATTGTAGCCACGATCACGTCGCACTCCTCGTTCAAGAACGCGTCCTGGTTGCTCATCCGTGTATTGGCATCGAGGCCCGCATGATACGGTAATGCACGTACGTCGTTGACATTCAAAAGCTCCGCTACTTCCTCTACTGTCTTCCGGCTCAGGCAATACACGATGCCCGACTTCCCTTTGTTGTTACGGATATAGCGGATCAGCTGCTTTTTGACATCCTTTTTCGGACGAATTTCGTAGTAGAGGTTTTTCCGATTAAAAGAAGATTTAAACGTCTCAGCCTCTTCCATTTGCAGGTTTTTACGAATATCCTGCTGCACTTTCGGCGTAGCGGTGGCCGTGAGCGCAATAATCGGTAGCTTGCCGATATTCTCTATAATTCCGTAAATCCGGCGATATTCAGGACGAAAATCGTGGCCCCATTCCGAAATACAGTGGGCTTCGTCGATAGCCACGAACGAGATTTGTACTCTTTTGAGAAAATCGAGATTATCTTCTTTCGTAAGCGATTCAGGGGCAATGTAAAGCAGTTTGAGACTTCCGTCGAGCGCATCGGTCTTGACGCGTGTCATTTCAGCTTTGGTAAGCGTGGAATTCAGGAATTGAGCGTTGATACCGAACGCAGTAAGCTGGTCGACCTGGTTTTTCATCAGGGCGATCAGTGGCGAGATCACGATGGTCAGTCCGTCGCTGACGAGGGCAGGAAGCTGGTAGCAGAGTGACTTGCCTGCGCCCGTGGGCATGATCACAAATGTATTTTTACCTAAAAGGATATTTTGTATGATAACTTCCTGATCTCCGCGGAACTGACTGTATCCAAATATTTCTTTAAGCTTCCCTTTTAACGTGTCTGTTACGACTTTATCAACCTGCTGTACCATACTCTGTTCACAAAATGGTTATTCCAAACTTCCCTATCTTTGCGCTTTGAAATAAATAATGACTTTTTGTCTCTTTAAACTGTCTTTCAGATTTGAAATTAATAAAAAATATTCAGTCAACCGCAAAAGAAGTATTACGTCAGGAGGCAGAAGCGCTGCGTAATCTGATTGAATTGATCGATGATGAATTTGAAAAATGCGTATATGCCATTTTACATTCCGGAGGACGCGTTGTTGTCTCTGGTGTGGGTAAAAGCGCCATTGTAGGACAGAAGATTGTAGCGACGCTGAACTCCACCGGAACGCCGGCATTATTTATGCACGCGGCCGACGCAATCCACGGCGATCTGGGTATGATTCAGGACAACGACGTGGTGATCGTCATCTCCAAAAGCGGCGATACGCCCGAGATCAAAGTGCTTGTCCCCCTGTTAAAACGGACCGGTGTGCAAATGATCGCGATGGTAAGCAACAAGGACTCTTACCTGGCCAAAAACTGCATTCTTACGCTTCATGCATACGCTCCGGCGGAAGCGGACCCCCTCAACCTCGCACCCACAACTAGCACTTCGGTGACAATGGCCCTGGGCGATGCGCTCGCGATATGCCTGCTCGAAGCACGCGGCTTTACACACGACGATTTCGCCCGGTACCACCCCGGCGGCTCGCTCGGCAAGCGGCTTTACCTTAAAGTCTGCGACATTTACCCGCATAATGCATTACCAACTGTGAACGAGCAGGCGACATTGCAGGAGGTGATTCTCGAAATGACCTCGAAACGGCTGGGCGCAACGGCGGTAGTCGCAGAAAACGGCGATATGGCTGGTATCATTACCGACGGCGATCTTCGCAGAATGCTAAAAACTTATGGCGCAGCCGGCTTGCTGGATCTCCATGCCAGCGATATCATGACAAAATCACCGATTACGGTTTCTCCTGATGAATATGCGGTGAACGCACTGGAAGTAATGCAGTCTAAAAGCATTACGCAAGTGGTGGTGGTCGAAGAGGGTAAGGCGCTGGGCTTTGTGCATTTGCACGATTTGCTGAGAGAGGGGTTGGTATAACCCAGTTGTCACGCCGAGCGGAGTCGAAGCGCGGTACTGTTACCGCGCTTCGACTCCGCTCGGCGTGACATACTATACTATCTGAAGCGTTTCGATTGCTGCACTGCGCGCTCGTCTTTGCGGATGAAGCGGTTGGCAAAAACATTGGCGAGCATTGCGCCTACCAGCCCGTAGAAGCCGATATCGTATTTGCCTGGCAGTTCCGGATCGAACAACTTGGCAGTTTTGTAGAAAGTAAAATAGATAACGAGCCCCATGAGCACCGTTAGCAATATCGAATTAACCGCACAAAGTGCCGATTGAAGCACGCGGTTTTTGAATTGCAGGATCGAATAGGCACCTATACCCGCCACCAGGATTGCCAGCGCGACGAGATAATATACCGGCTGAACATTGGACTGCACTTCGTTGATCTGATGATGCAGTTTCAGGGCCGTCAGTTCGGCACTTTGTCCTCCCGCTAACGCTACTTTCGACCAGATCGGGAATGCGAGAAAAATACCCATTCCAATGACGACCATTGCCAGGAAGATAGTTTGAATACGTTGTAACATGCTTTTTTAAGAGTTGTTCTTTTTCAAATGATCGGCAAATTTAGGTAAAGACGGCATTTGCCGGAAATAGGATCAGGAAATCACCTCACCATAGAGGTCAAATTCCTCGGCCGAAGTTACTTTCACCTGCGCATAGTCGCCCAACCGCACATACTGGCTTGCCGGAACGAGTACCTCATTGTCGACCTCGGGTGAATCGTACTCGGTACGGCCGATGAAATAGCCGCCTTCCTTACGGTCGAAGAGCACTTTGAAAGTTTTGCCGATTTTCTCCTGGTTAAGTTCCGCCGAAATACCCTGCTGCAATTCCATGATCGCGTCGGCACGCTCCTGCTTCACTTCCGGGTCGATATCGTCCGGCATTGTGAATGAATGTGTATTATCCTCATGCGAGTATTGGAATGCACCCAGGCGATCGAAACGCATTTTTTCAACAAACTCGTAAGTTTCATCGAAAAGCGCTTCTGTTTCGCCGGGATGACCGACGATCAGCGTTGTGCGCAATGCGATATCAGGCACTTTGTCGCGGATAGCATGGATGAGCGCTTCGGTTTTTTCACGGGTAATGCCGCGACGCATCAGTTTCAACATTTCCGTAGAGCCCGATTGCAGCGGCATATCAAGATATCTGGCGATATTGCTGCGCTCGTTCATCACATCGAGCACGTCCATCGGGAAGCCTGCCGGATAAGCATATTGCAAACGGATCCAGTCAATGCCTTCCACATCCGAAAGGTTACGGAGCAGGTCGGAAAGGTTTCTTTTTTTGTAAATATCCAGGCCATAGTAAGTCAGGTCCTGGGCAATGAGGATCAGCTCCTTGGTACCACGTTTCGCCAGTGATTTGGCTTCTTTTACCAGGTCCTCGATCGACCGTGAAACGTGTCCTCCGCGCATGAGCGGGATCGCGCAAAACGAGCACGGGCGGTCGCAGCCTTCGGCGATTTTCAAGTACGCATAATGCGCTGGCGTCGTGAGCAGGCGCTCGCCTACGAGTTCATGTTTGTAATCGGCTTTCAACGTTTTGAGTAGCCGCGGCAACTCGTTGGTCCCGAACCAGGCATCCACTGTGGGTATTTCAACCGAAAGCTCGTCCTTGTACCGGTGCGACAAGCAACCTGTAACATAAACCTTATCCACCATTCCGGCTGCTTTGGCATCGGCGTAGCGCAAAATCGTGTTGATAGATTCCTCCTTCGCATTGTCGATAAACCCGCAAGTATTGATCACAACAATCTGCGAATCATCCTTTTTAGATTCGTGGTCCACTGCGAACCCGTTTCCTTTGAGCTGCGTGTACAGCACTTCCGAGTCCACGAGGTTTTTGGAGCAACCCAGCGTCACGATATTGACTTTATTCTTGACTATTCCTTTGGTTTTCATTGTAATGAGCTGTCGGCTATCGGCTGTCAGCTATCGGCTTTAAATGTTTGGAGCGGCGTTCACATCAAAGTGACTGATAATGAACGGCCAAATGGGGTGCAAAGTTCGGAAAAAATCAGACAGGAAGCACTATGGAATGAAAGGAAATCGCTTACGCTTAAATTCGGTCGGGATTTTCTTGAAATACTCCTGAATGACCCACGCGCCGGGCATTTTATAGGGCAGAATGAAATAATCGCCGTTTGCGAGGTAATAGGTGGTATAGGTAATCGGCATTTTAGCTCCTTCGTTACTCGTGATCAGCACTCGTGTGATATCGCCTTCTTTCAATCTTAGCCTCGAATCTCCGAAGGTTAGTTCCAGCTCGTGCTCTTCCGGAAATGTTTCAATGATTACACCCTCCGCGTACTTCCAGTGATTTGCGTCGATTAGCAACACATACAGGGAAAGTCCTATCATAATACAACTCAAACTGAACAGCAGCAGCCTTCCTACAAAGGGGTAGCCAGTATCCGGCGCCATCGGGATTGTGAATGCAGCCACTAAAAAAAATGAGCCCGCTATCAGCACTAAACACAAGAAGGCATTATCGAACGTCAAAAAATACGCCCATGCGTCGATCTGGTAATTTCGCTTAACCTTTACCGGAGAATTCGTACCTATGGTATCTCTTGTGTGCCGCACCAGCCGCCAGATGCCCCAGCCAACCGGCACAAATACGCCTAAAAAGATGATCAGTGTTTCCATAAAAAAGAGGTACCTGAGAACAACCTGCCCTAAGATACCTCTTTTAAATATTGCTGAAACAATAACAGCCCGAACGGTTACAATATCCGACCAGTGGCTATTATCCTATTTTCTTGAATAGCGAATCCACAAACTCTGCACGGTCGAAGACCTGCAGATCGTCCATTTTCTCGCCTACGCCGATGTATTTCACCGGGATTTTGAATTCGTCCGAAATACCGATTACAACGCCGCCTTTCGCGGTTCCGTCAAGTTTGGTAATGGCTAATGCCGTTATATCGGTCACTTTGGTAAACTCGCGCGCCTGGATCACGGCATTCTGGCCGGTACTGCCGTCGAGAACGAGCAAAACTTCATGCGGAGAGTCGGGGATGATCTTTTGCATGACCCTTTTGATCTTCGAAAGCTCGTTCATCAGATTGACTTTCGTGTGTAAACGGCCGGCGGTGTCGATGATGATCACATCCGCGCCGGTCTCAGTGCCCTTTTTCAATGCATCGAAAGCTACGGCCGATGGATCAGTGTTCATCCCATGGTCTATTACCGGCACATTCACGCGCTGGCCCCAGAGTTTCAGTTGATCTACGGCCGCCGCGCGAAAGGTATCCGCCGCGCCGAGTACCACTTTGTGTCCGCGTTGGTGGAACTGGTGCGCCAGCTTACCGATCGTTGTCGTTTTACCTACCCCATTTACCCCCACAACCATAATCACATACGGCTTCGGCAAATGCTCGGTTTCGAAGCTGTCCTGGATATCCACCGATTTATTCTCCGTGAGCAATGCAGCTATTTCCTCCCGCAAAATGCCGTCGAGCTCGGCGGTAGATGCATATTTATCTCTGGCTACACGTTCTTCAATGCGCTTGATGATCTTTACGGTCGTTTCCACGCCCACATCCGAGCTCACCAATATATCTTCCAGTTCATCCAGAACGTCCTCATCGATGGTGGTCTTACCCACGATGGCGCGCGAGAGTTTGCCAAAGAAGCTATCCTTGGTTTTCTCGAGGCCCTTATCTAATGTTTCTTTTTTCTCCTTTGAAAAAAAGCCAAATAAACCCATAGTAATGATACATTTATGGCTCAAAAATAAAACAAAAAAGTCCCGGACAGGGACTTTTTAATAACTCAATATCAAAACTTAGGATAACCTTAGTTTTTCAATGCACCCTGTACACCGTCCAGGGGAACGATTTCTTCTTTGAAGGTATAAGCTCCTGTTTTAGGAGATTTTACGGCTTTGATCACTTTCGCAAATGCTTTACCGCCTTCTTTTTTCAGGGTAGCAACTACTTTCTTTGCCATGTCTGTATATCAGTTAGAAGTTATATTGTTAATGATTAACTGTTCCGCGCTTACCCAGTTATTGTTCAGCTTCACGTGACAGTTAACGGGTAACAAAACGAACTTACTTAATTTCTTTGTGGAGTGTATAACGTCTCAGGAAAGAGTTGAATTTCTTCAATTCCATACGGCCTGGCGTATTTTTCCGATTTTTTGTGGTCACGTAACGTGACATGCCTGGAACACCGCTTTCTTTTTGTTCTGTGCATTCCAATATGACCTGTACTCTATTGCCTTTCTTAGCCATTGCTTTACATCGTTTTACAAATAGGAGTGCAAAAGTAAAGACATTTTACTTTACTCGCAACAGTTCCAGACAAATAAACAAGAAATTTTCCTGATTTTAATAAATGCTGTTCCCGGATAAGCGATTGTCGGACAATAGGATAGAATCGGGAGTTTGAACGAATCGTCCGAATTTCTGCCCTGTGCATGACGGAAATCTAACGCAAACTTGCTTTCTTCGTGGTTGATTTGGTATCGCAACCTTAATCTGGCGAAAATTCTTAAAAATTAACACAATGACACTCAAAAAAAGCGCTTCTTTGGCCGTGATGGCCCTGGCAGTCTCTTTCTTCATCGGTTGTTCTTCCAAAGAAGACCGTGACAAATATGATCAATGGTACGGCTCAGGAAGCAAAGCGCGTGAGGAATCAGCCCTGGTGAAGCTTCAAAGCGATAGAAAAGCAGCAGCTGAACAAGCAACGGCGGCAGCAGCCGAAAAAGCGGCAGCACCCGCGGCAACGCCAGCAGCGCCCGGTGATACCACCGCCAAAGCCGCTCCCGCAGCCGATGCACCCGCAGCGGCCCCAAAACGTAAACCAGTTCCTGCCGATGTTTCTGCATTGTTGAACAAACATGCCTGCTTCGCTTGCCACCAGGCTTACGACAAGGTGATCGGCCCTGCTTATTCGGAAGTAGCGAAGAAAAAATATACGCCCGACCAGATTGTAGAACTGGTTCACAATCCAAAACCTGAGCACTGGCCTGGCTATCCTCCGATGGCGCCTCTGGCTCACGTTCCAAAAGCTGACATCGTCGTTATCGCCAACTGGATCAACTCGCTCTGATCACCGGCAATACCTGCTATATTCCATAAAATACGGGTCGTTCATGCTATGGACGGCCCGTATTTGTATCTTTGCGAAAGCATTAGTAATATAATATGAGTCAAACCGCAATTCACCCCGCTGACGTTACCGATGAACTTTTGGCCACTTATGAAACCGTAATCGGCCTCGAAGTACATTGTCAGCTTCTGACGGAATCCAAGCTGTTTACCCGAGATTTCAACATTTTCGGCACAGAACCCAACACCAATATCGGTCCGCTGACGATCGCTTTGCCGGGAACTTTGCCCAAAGTCAATAAAAAAGCCGTTGAATACGCCATCCGCCTCGGTATTGCCTGCGGATGTTCGATCAGCAAAAGGACGATTTTCGACCGCAAAAATTACTTTTACCCCGATCTTCCGAAGGGTTACCAGATTTCGCAGGACAAAAAACCGATCTGCGACCAGGGCGGCGTCAATATTTCCTTCAAGCACGACGGTAAATTCATTGAGAAAACCATTCGTTTCCACCATATCCACTTGGAAGAAGACGCAGGGAAATCGGTGCACGACGGCAGCCATACCGAAACAATGCTCGATTACAACCGCGCCGGAACACCACTCGTAGAAATGGTATCGGAACCCGATTTGCGTTCTGCGGAAGAAACCGGAGCATTTGTGACCGAAATTCGCCGCCTGGTGCGCTACCTGGGCATCAGCGACGGCAATATGGAAGAAGGTTCCCTGCGCGCGGACGTGAACGTGTCCCTGCGCAAGAAGGGCGCTGCCGAGTATGGTACGAAAGTCGAGATCAAAAACATGAACTCGATCCGCAACATGATGCGGGCCATCGCGTTCGAAGAAAAACGGCAGGCTGCCATGCTCGAAAACGGCGAGGCGATCCAGCAGGAAACGCGGATGTTCGACGTGGAAACCGGGCAGACTTACGGCATGCGCGTGAAGGAAACCATGAACGACTACCGCTATTTCCCCGATCCCGATCTGAGCCCGGTAGTGGTGTCTGATGAATGGCTTGAAAGCATCAAATCGAGCATGCCGGCATTACCGCACGAACTGCGCGAAAAATTTGTCAAACAATACGGTATTCCGGCTTACGATGCCGCGGTACTAACCGATACCCGCGAACTGGCCGAATATTTCGAAGCTGTTTGTGCCAAAACAACCCATTTTAAAACCGTGTCGAACTGGCTGATGGGCCCGGTGAAATCGTACCTGAACGATCACCACGGCGACATCGCGCATTTCCCGATCAGCGCCGGGAACCTGGCGGCACTCGTCGAACTGAACGAGTCTGGTGCCGTGAGCCATTCGGTGGCTGCACAGAAGGTTTTCCCGGTCATGCTGGCCGAGCCGAACCGCCAGCCATCGGAGATCGCGGCGTCAAATAACTGGCTGCAAAACAGCAATACAAACGAGCTTGAAACGTTGGTAGATGAGGTAATCAGCGCTATGCCGGACAAAGTTGAGGCCTATAAAAAAGGCAAAAAAGGGCTTATGGGATTGTTTGTCGGCGAAGTGATGAAAAAGTCGAACGGAGCCGCAGATCCCAAGCTTGTGAACCAGTTGCTGGCGCAAAAGTTATAGGTCACACATTTGATAATCAGTTACAGAAGATCATGAAGCATTTTATTCAACAGAGTGCATTGATTTTGGGCGGCGCGTTGCTGAGCTTCCAGGTCATGGCGCAGATCGAACCGAAAGACTTTACCGTCAACGGAAAGGTTAAAAACGGCTCCAAAGGCGAAAAAGTCATTCTGTCGCAATCCACAGCAGCGGGATCTTCTGTTAAACTCGATTCTGCGCAACTGGGCGCCGACGGCAGTTTCGCTCTGAAAGGTGTTGAGAAGGACCGCGGCAGCTTTTTCACCATCAATATCGCCGACAGACAGAAATTCCCCTTGCTCGTGGAAGGCGGGGAAACATTTAATGTAACGGCCGACGGCACGACGCGCGACGAGAAAGGCAATGGCGGAAAGGTGTCCATCACCGGTTCCAAAAACATGGAATATTATGCCAAAGTCGACCAGCTGATGCAATCGTTTTCTGCAAAAGTGACGAGTTGGAACGAAGCATATGCGGTTGCGGAAGAGAAAAAAGATACCAAGAAAATTCAGGAAATACAGCAGGCCTACCAGGCCGCAGAGAAGGAAAGGGTAACCGCATTGCGCCAGATGATCCCCGAAATGGGCACGTCGCTCATCGCGCTTTTTGCAGCGAACAACTTCCTGACACCCGAAAGCGACCTGGACGTTCTGAAAAAGCTGGCCGACGATTATTCTAAAGTAGATCCTGTGCCTACATTAGCAAAAGGTTTTATAGGTTCTGTTAAGAGAATGGCCGGCCTTGCGGTAGGTGAGCAGGCCCCCGACTTCACACTTGCCAGCCCTGAAGGCAAACAAATCGCGTTGTCCTCGTTGCGCGGCAAATATGTGCTGATCGACTTCTGGGCCTCGTGGTGCGGACCTTGCCGGATGGAGAACCCGAATGTGGTGCGCATGTACGGCAAATTCAAGGATAAGGGCTTCGATATCTTCGGCGTATCGCTCGACGACAACGAAAAGGCCTGGAAAACAGCTATCGAGCGCGACAAGCTGACCTGGCTTCATGGGTCGGAATTGAAGAAATGGAATTCGGGCGTAGCGCAGAGTTATGGCGTCAATGCGATCCCGGCTACATTCTTGCTCGATAAAGAAGGGAAAATCATTGCAAAAAACCTTCGCGGCGCGGCGCTTGAAACCAAGCTAACCGAGTTGCTAGGGGCTCAGTAATACACTTTTTGGTTAATAAATAATAAAATCCGCAGAGTTGATCCTGCGGATTTTTTGCTTTACAAGTCTTCCAGCTGGTAATGAAACAGCAGCGGATCGGGGTATTTGAATTCGTATTGATAAGTTTTTGAAAATTTATCCCCTGAAATCAATTTGAATGCCGGGCGCTGTTCCGGTATTTTGAACGTCGGCGCTTCCCAGCCGAATTGCGAACAGGAATCCACATAGACCTCAGCGCGTGTTGGATGAAACGGCGCGGTGATATTCAATATTTCGTTTTGAATACCTTGCTGGATAATGGCTTGAATAATGCCCACCGCATCGTCGCGATGAATGTAATTTACGGGAATATCTCCGGTAGTCAGGTCCTTTTGGCCTTTTACATACTTCCCCGGAATACGGTTGTACCCCAGCAATCCGCTCAATCTCAGTACAGTAATCGCTTTTTCTGGTCTTAATGCGGATATGGCATTTTCGGCGGCAACCATTTCGGGTTGGGCCGAATGCTCCGGCAATTGTACGTCCGATTCAACCGCCCTCTGGCTCAAATCCCGGTAAACGCCGGTTGAGCTGACAAAGACAACTTCCTTCACCGGGGACTTTCGGATTGCTTCGGCCACCATCCGCATTTGTGCGGCGTAATTTCCGGCCACATTCTGAGACATGCGCGGCGGAATGGAAATAACGATAATGTCCGATTCGAAAAACGGCTCGGAAATGCCTGCGTTCAGTCCCGCTTCCGGGTTGAGTGGTAGCAGGTAACCCTCGATCCCCGCAGCCGCAAATTGATCGAGCTTGTGCTCAGAAGTAGTACTGCCTTTTACGACCGATGTAATACCGCTGCTCAGTAACCGTTTAGCTAATGAAAACCCGAGCCAGCCGCAGCCCAGGATGCTTATGCGTTTTTTTTCTACTTTTGAAACTTGTTCCGACATATAATTTCTCTCCACCAAATGGTTTATTTCAAATCCTTATTGTGCATTCTTGTTGCAGCTTTCTTCCAATTCTCGTGTAAAACGGACCAGCGCCGGGAAGCCGACACCAGCAATATCCGGTTTGAACTCGTTTCCAAGAATCTCGATGAGGAACTGTTCTCCTGCAAATCGGTGGAAGATGTACAAAAGTTCCTCGATCGTCATCCCTATCTTGCAAAAGCCTATTTTACAGATGCACCCGTGGAACCGGCCAAACTGGCTGCGCATTTGTTTTCGATCCTGCAAAACCCCGATTTACAAGGCTTCCGCTCGCAACTGGATTCGATCATCGGCGACCGTAAGACGCGCATTCTGAACCCGCTTTCGGATGCATTCAAGCAAATTAAATACCATTATCCCCAATTCAGGATTCCCGAAGTCAATTTTATAGTCACGGGCTTCACCGGCAATGACCTCTACATTTCCGATTCGCTGATCGTCATCGGCCTCGATTATTTCGGTGGCCCGGCTGCACGTTACCGGCCCAATGTATATGATTACCAACTCCGCCGCTACCAGCACGATTACATTGTTCCCTCGATTATCTTCTTCGAATCGAACCAGTTCAATAACATGAATGCCGGCGACCAGACATTGCTTTCCGACATGATCGGTTATGGCAAGGGCTACGAATTTGTAAAAGAGGTAATGCCTCAAACGCCCGACAGCCTTATCATCGGTTATTCGGAAGGAGATCTGAGCAAAACCTACAATAGCCAGACCGACATCTGGGCATATTTGATTTCCAGTAAGCTCCTGTACGAAAAAAGCGATCTGAAAAAACGAAAATTCATCGACGACCGTCCATTTACGACCGAAATTGGCAACAAGGTACCGGGCGCCATCGGCCGATGGGTCGGTTGGCGGATCGTGAGCCGTTTTTTGGCGGAGAACCCGGACACTACGCTGCCTCAATTGATGGCGATTGACAATGCCGGCCGAATTTTGCAGGAATCGGGATATAAGGGGCAGACGGACGAAGAAGAGTAAGTTTTTTACTTACTTTTGCGTCAAACCATTGTTCAGATAGCATTTAATGCCTTTTACGCTCATCATTTTCCTACTGTTGGTGCCCGGTTTTGTCGTCATCGGCGTATACCTCGAACGGAAGGTTTCGGCCTTCATTCAGGATCGTCTGGGGCCTATGGAAGTAGGGAAATGGGGATTGTTGCAGCTGTTCGCTGATTTGCTCAAACTGCTTCAAAAAGAAGATATTGTACCCAAAGCCGCCGACCGGCGGCTGTTTCTGATCGCCCCGTTTATCATTTTCATATCTGTTTTTGCAGGATTTGCGGTAGTACCACTTGCTCCGGAACTGGCGGGCTCGGGTGCAGCAGTGGGTGTATTCTTCCTGCTGACGATCGTTTCCGTAGACGTAATCGGTCTGCTGATGGCCGGATGGGGTTCCAATAACAAGTTTGCATTGTACGGCGCGATGCGCGCCGTGGCGCAGATCGTGTCTTACGAAATACCGCTGGGCCTTTCCATATTGTGTGTGATCATGCTTACGCAGACGCTCGATTTGCAGGTTATCAGCTATCAGCAAGGCATTTTCTCCCCGGAAACGGTTTACCTTTTCGGGATACGGGAACTGGGCATCGATGTGACAAGCGTAGGGGGATTTCTTTCCTGGAATATCGTACGCAACCCATTCTTGCTGATCGCCTACGTTGTTTTCTTCATTGCTTCACTCGCCGAATGTAACCGTGCACCCTTCGACCTTCCCGAAGGCGAATCGGAGCTGGTAGCAGGTTTTCACACCGAATATTCAGGGATGCGCTGGGCATTGTTCATGCTTTCGGAATATGGTATGATGCTGCTGGTGTCGCTGCTGGGCGCTATTCTTTTTCTTGGAAGCTGGAACACGCCACTGCCCAACATGGGTCCGGTAAAACTGGCTGACTGGACCAGCGGTGAACCGGGAACGTGGTTTGGCTACGTTACGGGCATATTCTGGCTGCTGTCCAAGGCATTATTCGGCATTCTGATACAGATGTGGGTGCGCTGGACGCTACCGCGCCTGCGCGTAGATCAGCTCATGTACCTGGGCTGGAAGGTCCTCACGCCCGTAGGCCTTGTATTGTTCTTTATTTCAGGAGTTTGGCGTTTGATCGGGGTATGATCATTTGACGATCTCCGCCCCGTCCAGAATGTAGTTCATCTGGTAAATATCATCGGCATTGAGTTTCAATGTGCCTGTAAAAGTAAGCCGTTCATCGGTTTTAAATTTCTTCCCGTCCTTCTTCTTGAAATTCAGGGTCATGACCGTTTCCGGACCTGCGCCGCCGCAAAAAAAGCACGCGCTGAACGGAAATGCAGACAATACGTACAAATTGGCTTCCAGGTCGACCGGTAAAATATAACCCGTAATGGCAACCTGTTGGTTTTTCAGCTTCTGCACGCTTGGCCCGAACGTCGGATGCAGCATGTAGATCGACTCTTCGGCATACCATTTCTTTTTGAAGGTAACGTCCCGCAGGGTTTCCCACGTCAGTTTCACCGGTTCAACCGCCGGTTTGAAAGCAAGCAGTGAAACGATGCAGAAGAACAATATGCTGATTTTGACAGATTTCATTAGTATTTCAATTTTGTATTACGATGATTTGTACCGGTTTAACAAATTTACACACATTATTATTCCTCCGCCAATGTCCGCGAGATATTCAGCCGGTAAATGCCTAGCGACGGTAATGCTGCCGCTACCACGCCAATCATGAGAGCTCCGAAAAACAGGTAGATTTCCTCCGGCAGCAATGCAAATTTGCCCAGCGAATAATGAAAATCCTTCTCCGCCGATTTGGAAAACACCCACAAACCGACCCGGCTGGCAATGATACCCGCAAAAAATCCGATCACGGCGAGCGATAGCCCTTCGATCAGCAGCATCAGGAACAGCCTCGTGCGCGTCGCGCCCATCGAAAGCATAAGCGCCATTTCGTATTTCCTGTCTTTTAACGAGTTATACAAAGAAATAAATACGCTGACACCGGCAATGGAGATGATAATTAAGGCTAAGGTGCGCAATGTTTCGATACCAACGCCCAGCAATGAAAACAAGCGATTGATTTCAATACTAGGTAATGCCGCCTGCATGGAGGTGTTTTCATTAATCTGACGCGGAATGGTCATCAGGCCCATCGGGTTGCGGAACTGGATCAATGCGCTGGTCACGTCCTTTCCTTCTTCGTCGGGTTCCGGGTCCACGTGTGTCTGGCTGTGGCTATGCTCCACCTCGGCCGTAACAGGCAGTTTTGGTTCGTCCGAATGCTCATGAATGTCCCATACGCTCGAAAGCCGGGTTATGATCAACTGGTCGATCACCGTGCCGCTCGGCTCGAATATGCCTGTAACCTTGTATTTCTTGTCCTCATGCTTCTCCCCTTCCGAATCCAGTCCATGCGAACCGGAAAACTGGTCGCCGATTTTCAGTTTCGAATCCCGCGCGACCTTACTGCCGATCGTCACCTCCATGGATGCGTTATATAAATGTCCTTCGGCCAGTTTTGCATTGAAGTGCTCGACGTATTTCGGCGTCGTTCCCAGAATGCGGAAGCCCTGGTAATTATCGCCCATCGAGAGCGGGATGACCGTTTTTACAAACGGATTCTTCCGCAACGCATTCACCTCGGCCAGTGGAATGTTGCCGGTAGGTGCGTCAATCTGATAAATACTCGAAAGGATCACCTGCAACGGGCTGCCTTTGGCACCTACCACCATATCGATGCCTTTCAGATTGCGCTTGAACTGCTCGTCGAGCTGTTTATTGAGGAGCAAAAGCAGGGAGATCATGCCAATGCCGAGGGTTAGTAGCAAGGCACTCAAAAAGCTGTTCAGCTTCTTTTCCCTGAGGTTGGCAACGCTGATCTTGAAGAGGTTCATATAATTTACAGAAAAACCTGGTTCGAAAACTCGTCTTTGAGGCGCTGGTCGTGGGTAACCACCACCAGGCTCGCGCCAATCTGCGCGGATTGTTTCTTCAAAAGCTGTATCACACGCTGGCAGTTGTCGTCGTCCAGGCTTGACGTAGGCTCATCGGCAAGGATGATATTGGGGTTGTTCATCAGCGAACGCGCAATGCTTACGCGCTGCTGTTCGCCCTGGCTGAGCTGGTTCGTTTTTTTGGACAAATGATCCGCAAACCCCAGCTGTTCGGCCAAATGCCGCGCTTTTTGCCGGTCTTCCTGCTGATTGGCCAGGTAGTTGGACAGCAGAATGTTATCCATCACGGAAAGCGAACTCACAAAATGCGGCCGTTGGTAGATTATGCCGATGTTTTTGGCCCGGGTAGCAGTAATTTCCTGCGGCGTCAGGTTTCTGACCGATTTGCCCGCGATGGCCACGTCGCCGGATTCGGGTGTAAGTAGTAATGCGAGCAGATGCAGCAATGTAGTCTTTCCCTTTCCCGACTGACCGAGAATCAGGAGCGTTTCTTTATCATTGCAATGAATGTCGGGGAAGCTGAATTTTTTCTGAGCGGAATAAGAAAACCGTAGCTGGTTACTCGAAATCATTTTCTGTGGCGCTATTTGACTACACAATGATAAGGAAGATTTGCCGCGTTTCTAAAAAATCATATCCACACAAATAAAACATTGTTAAAATCGTTGAAATGGTGTTGCATCCTGAAGAAAACCAACAACTATTCTATTTTTGCAAAAAAATCGATCTGAAAATGCGTAGAAATTTCGACTTGAGAAGAGTATCCGGAGCGTTGGCTTTAACCTTGGTTTTGGGGCTATTACTGTCTGGCAAAGAGGTAAAGGCGCAGAGCAGAGGTTTCTTCGTTCCCTATTCTACGGCAGGTTTTGGCATTGGTACTTCGAGCTACTACGGCGACCTTGCGCCATACCGCCGCCCGTTGTCCTCTACCTTTAAAATGGCCCGCTGGAGTGTCGGCGGAAACTATACACGCCACTTTACCCCACGCCTGGCCGCACGTGCCAGTTTCATTTACGCCAGAATCGCCGGTGATGATTATATTATGAACCGTGATTCGAAACATGAGACGAGCGTCTTCTACGCCCGGAACCTGCATTTCCGGAATGACCTTAAAGAATTCTCTGTTCAGGGCATTTACAAACTGACGCCTGATAACCGCAGCTACGACCGTCGTCCGCAATTGGGATGGTACCTGTTCGCAGGTGTTGCGCTTACAGCGCATAACCCGAAAGCGCTCGATTCACTGAAAGGTGACTGGGTAAAATTGCAGCCGTTGGGAACTGAAGGGCAAGGCAATGAAGGCTATGCCAAACCGTATTCACTGGTCCAGTTCGCGATTCCGGTGGGTATTGGTGTCCGTTATAAAATCAATTCCAAATTCGACATTTCGGCGGAATTAGGATACCGTAAAACTTTCACGGATTACCTCGACGACGCGCACGGTGATTACGCCGACCCTGCACTCTTTGCAGACGATCCGTTGGCCGCACACATGGCAAACCGCACGGCCGAGCAGTACGCAGTGCGAAAGGGCGTCGATAGAACGGAAGGTGTCGGAAAATTCATTAATGTCAACTACCCAGGTTCTTTACCTGACGGCGCCAATCCGCTGCAAGTGCTGCCCACCACCGGATTTGGCTCCCCAGGCTCCGAGCGCGGCAATAGCCCAACCCAAAAGGATGCTTACCTGTTTGGTATGATCAGCATCCATTACATGCTGCCCTCGCAGATTAAATGTCCTCCACTGAAATAATTGACTTACCCCGTTGGAATACGTTTTCAAACATTTGAACAAACAATACTTGCCGGCCATGGTGCTTGCAGGTATTTGTTTTTTTCTGGCCGTCGCACAGGCGCGCGCGCAGCGGATCGAGATCGGTGCGGGTGTAGGCGGTTTCAATTACCGGGGAGATATTTCGCCGACTTTTCGTTTCCGCTTTTTCAAACCAGCTGGTAGCCTCTTTTTCCGTTTCAATCCGAACCAGGCCTTGTCGCTTCGTGCCGAAGTTGCGGGAGGACTCATTGGCGCCGACGACAAACATAGCGACGACCCTTTCCAGCAGGTCAGGAATATGTCATTTCGAACCACGATATTCGAAGGAAGTGCCGTGGCAGAATATAACTTCCTGAATTTCCAGGATCGCCGTTTTGCAGTCAATTGGAGCCCTTACGTATTTGGTGGGCTCGGTTTCAACAAATTTAACCCCAACATTCAAACAGGCTCCTACAAAACCTCCGGGCTTGTGCTGCCTTATGGCGTGGGCATCAAATATCAGATCCGCCGCCCATGGAACATCGGGCTGGAATACGGCACGCGGAAAACCTTTACGGATTATCTCGACAACCTCGGGGGCGATCCCACATCCACGGACAAATTTCAACAGGGCGATCCTTCCGTAAAAGACACCTACTTTTACGTCCGTCTTTCGGTGAGCTACACCTTCTACAAAATCTTCTGTCCCTGATTTATGAAAAGAATTCTACTGATAGTCTTTACCTTGATCATCGTTGCGTTTGCAGGCTTTTGGGGAGTTAGAAAATACACCAAGTCATTCAGTCCCGAGGCAATAGCAGAAACCACCCTGAATGGAGTCAAACTCAAAATCTCTTATGGCCAGCCAAGTAAAAAAGGCCGCATGATTTTCGGCAGGGAGCAGGACAAAGCACTATTACCCTACGGAAAAGTATGGCGCACCGGCGCCAATGAGGCAACGATTCTCGAATTAGAGGAAGATGTAATAATGGGCGGCAAACCGGTTAAGGCCGGTACTTATTCCCTTTTTTCAGTGCCCGGACAGAGCAGCTGGAAAATTATCCTCAACTCCGAAACCGGGCAATGGGGCACGGAATACAACGATGGCAAGAATGTCATGAGTGTTGAAGTGCCGATTCGGATCCGTCCTTCGGTTCAGGAAGTGTTCCAAATTTATTTTGAAAAAATCCCCAATGGCGTCAATATGGTCCTGAGCTGGGACCAGACAGAGGCACTCGTTCCCTTTACCCACCCTTAGTTCGATATGGCTGCGGCCAGTTTTTATGTTTGTTGATGCTATTGAAAAAATAGATCAGTTTACCCGTCCGGTTCACTTTATCGTCCGATATTACGCAGGGAGCGACATTGTTCCCGGTACAGCTACATTGTTTTTTGTTAATGAAGATGGCTTCGCGGTTACGTGCAGGCATGTTGCGAGGCAAATACTGTATGCCAACAGCATTTACGAAAACTACCTCAAATTCAAAGGAGAGCTTCGCAAATTCGAGAAAGATCCCGGCCTCGCCACACAGCGGAATTTGCTGGAAACAAAATACAAGATCACGCCGGATAGCCCCATCCGCATACTTTTCAACTTTATTAATTGCGTATCGGCCTATAAGGGCCTCACGGTCCATTTGCATCCTACGCAGGACCTCGCGATTGTACAGTTCCGGCAGTACGAATCCAAGCAATACCAGTCCCACGCCCGATTTCTCAAAGATTCCAGAATGGTGAAGCAGGGCCGCTACTTGTGCCGGCTGGGCTATCCATTCCCCGAATTCACCAATTACCGGTACAACAAGCATACTGCGGATATTGAATGGACCACGGAAGGGAAGATTAAGACACCCAGTTTCCCGATCGACGGCATCATTACCCGCCATATCGGCGACAACAGTGAGATAGTAGGTATCGAAATGAGCACACCGGGACTACGTGGCCAGAGCGGCGGTCCGCTCTTTGATCAGAACGGCGTTATTTACGGAATGCAGAGCTCCACCCGGCACCTGCATCTTGGGTTCGACCAGGTCAACCGCGAAGTAACCATCGACGGGCATCGAAAAAGGGTTTCCAATTACCCGTTCCTGAACGTCGGGCAATGCGTGCATGTCGACGTGATCAAGCAGTTTTTAAAGGAAAAGCATATCCGCTATTATGAAGCCGAGCCTGCGTAAAGACCGCCATCATCACAACACAAGCAAAAGCTCTTCCAGTCTTCTGATATTATAGGTTGGTTCCTCGCCAAACTGCAACCCGGCCGGATTGAGGTACACCGTATCCATACCCACCTGTTTTGCACCAAGAATATCCGCGACCCAGTTATCACCTACCATCAGGCTTTCCTCCGCTGTTGTTTGCGCCAATTCCAATGCAAATTCAAAAATGCGGCGGTCGGGCTTTTTGGCACTGGCCGTTTCAAATGTTACTACGTGATCGAAAAAGTGGCCGATTTCTGAACTGGCTATTTTCCTCGCCTGGATTTCATTAAAACCGTTGGTGATAATGTGCATTCCGTAGCCTGCCGCGGAAACGTAATTCAATAGATCGAGCGCGCCTTCCAGCAGATGCTTCTTTGTCGGCAGCGAAGTGAGGTATAGCTCTCCGATCTCCGTATGTTCGGGTGGGCATTCGGCCCCCAATTCCTCGAAAACCATCCTGAACCGGTTCTCACGTATATAGCTATGGTGCAACTGCCCCCTGTCGAACGCATCCCACAATGCTGTATTGATTTTAAGAAAAGAACACACAAATGCCTCTAATGACGGGATCCCGTAGCGGGCAAGCTGATGCTGGTGGAAAATCTCTTCCAGGGATTCGGACGAATTTCTTTCAAAATCCCAAAGTGTGTGGTCCAAATCGAAGAAGATATGCCTGTATTTCATATCTGGTAAAAATTCAATTTTTATAAGAAAAGTGAAATTACGACGCGCTAATGAAAAAAGTAGGGATCTGCACACTAAAATCAATCTTCTTCGACATGCGTATCGTATATTATGTATTAAGTACTATTATTTATTCTAATATGAATACACGCCGGTAGCAACGAACACAACGCATCTAAAACATGCACAACTTGTTAACATCTGTTAACGGGAAATAATTTTTCTGCAAAAAGAAAGTCAAACATTTGCAAATGATTTTCCAAATCTATTTCTTTGATTCGTATAATTCGAAATGCCGAAAAGTCACATCTAATTTTTCACCAAACCAGAAAGGAGAAACAATATCGACGAACTGCTCTACGTTAACTAAATCGAATAGTAAAATGGAGAAAGTCCAAGTTAGCGACAGTGAGTTGGTAACATTGTATATCCGGGGCAATGAGAAGGCTTTCGAGAAGCTTGTTCAGCGCCATAAGTCGAGAATATACACCACTATTTATTTGATTGTCAAGGACCAATATGTAGCCGAAGACCTATTACAGGATACATTTATTAAAGCTGTTGACACGATAAAAGGTGGGAGATATAACGACGAAGGGAAGTTCCTTCCATGGATTATACGAATCGCACACAACCTCGCCATTGATTATTTCAGACGCGATAAACGCTACCCCAATGTAGTGTTCGAAGATGGGAGCAGTGTTTTCAACACGCTGGATTTTTCGGAAGATTCCGTTGAGTCGATCCAGATTCGTCAGGAAACACATGAGCAGCTGCGGGAGATGATCCAGCGGTTGCCTGACGTACAGAAGCAAGTCCTGATCATGCGCCACTATGAGGACATGAGTTTTCAGGAAATTGCGGATGCCACGGGTGTGAGTATTAATACGGCATTGGGGAGAATGCGTTACGCGTTGATAAACCTGCGTAAGCAATTTAACCAACGTGCCCCACAGTATGACAAAAACCTTTACCTACGATGATGTTGTAAGGTATTTATATGCCGAAACAACTGAGAATGAAAATGAACAGATTGTTGAGGCGCTCGCACTTGACGACAACTTGATGAACTTTTATCTCGATTCCCTGGAAATCCAGAATCAGATGAATAAAATCACACGGACTCCTTCCGAAAAGGTGATTTCAGAAGTTTTCAGATATTCGCGACAATTCTCTTCTAAAAGATCTGCTGCACTCCTTTACTAGGGCGAGTCGGCAGGTTTTTTTGTTTCCAGCTATCGGTCCGGTGGCTGGAAGTTGTCATTACTTTAAAGATTTGGACCGGTAATCAGGCCATCGACTGCCGGTTCTGCAAGATTTCTGTGTCGGATACTCAACCCTTCGCAGAACCATGATAGTATTATGTTAAAAAAAGAACGTTATAAGCATTTCCTGGACTATTTCACCCAGAATTTCCCGGAGCCCGAAACCGAGCTGCATTATTCCAACCCGTACGAGCTGCTGGTAGCTGTGATCCTGTCGGCGCAATGCACCGACAAGCGCGTGAACATCGTCACACCGAAGCTTTTCGAGCGTTTTCCGGATCCTGAGTCGCTTGCCGCTTCCAATGCGGAGGAAGTCTTTACCTATATCAGATCCATTTCCTACCCCAACAATAAGGCGAAGCATTTAGTAGGCATGGCAAGGATGCTGGTGGAGCAGTTCCACTCAGAGGTGCCGTCGACGGTTGAAGAGTTACAAAAAATGCCCGGCGTAGGTCGTAAAACAGCCAATGTGATTGCTTCTGTGATTTTCAGTATGCCGGCAATGGCGGTCGATACACATGTTTTTAGAGTATCGCGCCGACTAGGACTGGTGCCGCTTACGGCAAAGACACCATTGGCTGTGGAAAAGGAGCTCGTAAGCCATATTCCAAAGCATCTGATTCACAAAGCCCATCACTGGCTGATCCTCCACGGACGCTACGTGTGTACCGCACGCAACCCGCAATGCTTCCAGTGCCCGCTGTCACCATTTTGCAAATACTTTGAAAAAAATGTAAAAATCGATGTTTTTCACTCGTGATTACAACCAATCTCTATCTCACAGCGTCTACCCTGAAACTAAAACAGTCCCCATTAATTACTTAGAAAGGAAAGAAATGAAGCGTATTAATCTGGTATGGTGTATACTACTGGCAACGATGATCGGCTTGGCGTCTTGTATGAAAGACAACAACAAGGACGAAGAGAAAATTACGGAAAATGAAGCAGAAATTGAGGCTTTTATAAAGGCTGACAGCCAGGGCAGCTCAGCGGCAAGAGACAGTACCGGACTCTACTATATCATCCGGAAATCCAATCCTTCCGGTTCATATGCCAAAACAGGCGACGCGGCTACGGTCAAACTGAACGGCTACCTTCTTAACGGCACAAAAGTCCTGTCGATTGAAAAAGATTCTTCTGTTAGTTTTCCTGTGCTGGGGTATTCCACAGGCGTGCCAGGGCTTGAACGCGCCATTTTTCTTCTGAAAACAGGGGAGAAGGCGACATTTCTGCTCCCATATTATCTTGCATTCGGTAATATTGATCGTGTAAATATTCCGGCCTATTCTGTCGTTAGGCTCGAACTGGAATTCATTAAAACGCGAACAGAAAAACAACAGATAGATGATTTTCTTAAAATCAAGCAATTCCCTGTTTCTGAGCGCACCAGCGACGGCCTCGTCATCGTTCGGACCAACACCGTAACCGGTGACACACTGGGTGTCGGCAAATCGGTGACGGTAAAATATGTTGGTAAATTCCTGGATGACAAGAAGTTTGGCGAGGGAAGTTTTAATCACACAACCGGAACCAGCGGAACCATTCCAGGATTCGACAGGGCTATTCGCAAAATGAGAAAAACTGAAAAGGCGATCGTTATATTCCCGTCTCCTCTGGGCTACAAAGACCTTGGAAGTTCTGATGGCGTAATTCCAAGGTATTCACCACTTCAATTTGAAATCGAAATACTTCCATAGAACTACTTTGATTTCTTAAAATACAATTAATTTGAGTTTCATAAAAATAGCGTTATGTTTGTAACCGATAGTTTACTAAACATAACGCTATTTTTATGAAAAAACTCTTATTGTGTATTATTTGCGCTTTCGCATTATCGTGCGAAAAGCCAACTAATGAACCTGCCACAAATCCCTCGGGCAGTGTCGGGATGGAAATCAAAGAGGGGATCGCTATATTCAGCGACATGGAAACATTTCTTTCAGCCTCCGAAAAAATCGGCGCGCTAAACAGTAAAGATTATGATAGATGGAGCAAGGATAATAAGTTCTTCTCACGCTACACCGAGTACCAGGGGGAAATAGAAAAAAAGACGCTATCTGAAAGTGATCTTCGTCCCGGAGGGTCGCTCATTAAAGATGAAGAGGGTGGCTATTTGCATTTGAACAGTGTGAACTCCAACTACGCTCGCATCACAAATAAAGACGGGCTCGTTATCGTTGGCGGAAGCACCTACCAGTTTACTTATAAAGAGATTAAAAAGATTGACGGAACTTCTCAATCCGCAATAGCCTCTCTACTTAATAGTAAGACCAAAGCCGAATATGAAGCCAATGGAATTACCGCAAGTGAGGTGAAGATAGTAAGTACAACTGCGCCGAACGCCAGGACATCGGACGAGAGTGTTGTCATTGAAAGGAAAACACAGCAGGGCAATGATATAGGGGGTGATCTATTCTGGAAATGGTATGTAGAGGCAACTCTGGAAATCAGAGGTTATTCCATTCCTGGCTGTGCTATTTGCCCTACCCCAACCCCAGGCGGGTATATTTATCGGTATACTGCGGTCGTTGATCTGGTGTATTTTGCAAATGGACTTCTCCAGAAGGACAAAGAAATTCCTGAGCGCTATGAATTAGCATGGTCGTTTGTTCGTCATCGCCCACCGCTAGTTGAAAACCAAGGCGAAACTATCACCGGAAGTTATATCGAAAGCGGCATCAGGACAATTTCGAAAACGATATCTGATGGTGGAAAGATTTTGAGTTATGACATTGAAGCGAAAGCCTTGGACGACAGGTTTAACGGAACTTTGAAAACATCCAGCACGCGGCTCATAAGAACCCAATAGTCGAAATGGCTTGTCGTAACGTCGGCGCTGACTCAGTTTATGGTCAGCGCCGATGCTCTATAACAGAGAGTAATTTTGCAATAATAGTGCACATTTCTGGCTCACTCAAATTTGAACCTGACGGCAGACAAATCCCGTGCTCAAACAACCTTTCCGAAACGCTACCTTCAAACCGGGGTAGCGTTTTGTATATCTTCTGGCAATGCATCGGTTTCCAGATAGGACGCGATTCGATGCCTTGCTCCAAAAGTGCATTTTGTATTTGAAAAGGACCTGCCTCGTGGCCTTCAATGATTACGGCCGTTATCCACCGGTTCGAAACTATGGCGGCGAACTCCTTCTGAAAACTAATGCCTGGAATTCGTCTCAAAGCAGTTTGGTAGAACTGAAAATTAGCTCTCCGCTGAAACACCCTTTCATCGATAACCTCCAATTGCCCTCGTCCGATCCCCGCGCATACATTACTCATTCGATAATTATATCCCACTTCGCGATGCTCGTAGTGCCTCACCGGCTCGCGGGCCTGTGTAGCCAGAAAGCGTGCTCTTTCGATGTATAGAGGGTTGTCCGATAACATCGCACCGCCACCCGAAGTGGTGATGATTTTGTTTCCATTGAATGACAAAATCCCGATATCCCCGAGAGTACCCGCTTTCCGGCCTCGATATTCAGAACCCAAAGCCTCCGCCGCATCTTCAATCAAAGGAATATCATGTTTTCTACATAAATACAAAATCTCGTCAAGCATAGCAGGCATGCCGTACAAATGCACAATTATCACTGCTTTGGGCTTTTTACCTGCATTTAAATAGTGCTTGATCGATTCTTCTAATGCATCGGGGCACATATTCCAGGTTACCGGCTCGCTATCTATAAAAACCGGCTTCGCGCCCACGTACACAATCGGATTGGCGGTGGCCACGAATGTCAGTGACTGGCAAAGGACAATATCGCCCTCTTGAACTCCCAATGCCAACAAGGCAAGGTGCAACGCCGCTGTTCCCGACGATACTGCCAACGCATGTCTGCTACCGGTATAGCGGCATAGCTCTTCCTCAAAAGCATCGATATTAGGCCCGACGGGCGCTACCCAGTTGCTGTCAAAAGCCTCCTGAATGTATTTCATTTCACGCCCGCTCATATGCGGGGGCGACAGGTAGATTTTGTACTTCATAGTGTGTTTTGTTTCAATCAATGTTTCTGGCAGGGTTTCCCGCCACCTTCGCATAATCGGGTACGTTGCGGGTCACCACTGAACCTGCACCGATTATACATTCCTTACCGATACTAACGCCCGGAAGTACCACGCTTCCTGCACCCACGAGCGAGCACTCGCCTACCCGCACGCCGCCGCATATTGTGGCGCCTGGGCCTATGTGTGCGAAATTGCCAAGAATGCATTCATGATCGACGATAGCGGCGGTATTGATGATCACATGATCGCCAATGCGACCACCCGCCTGCACGACTGTATTATGGACAATTACAACGCCTGTGCCAACGCGTACGGAACGATCGACAAGTGCCGTAGGGTGAATCGCTAACCCGAATGAATGGACGACCTTCTCTGCGACTTGCCTGCGCGCCTGGTTCCCGCCGATAGCGATAATCAGCTTTTCAATGGGCATGATCAATGGGTCGTAACCGTGTAAAATGCATTGATCGGGCCATATTACGTTTTGCCAATCGTCGTCAAACAGGCCAACAACCCGCTCTTCGCATGCCGAAAGGATGCTCGCTACCACTTTCGCATGCCCGCCTGCTCCGTATATCAGCATATTCCATTTCCTCTAAACGGCTGAGCATCAACACCGGGACCAGCAGATTTACCAGGCAACAGCAAGTTCGCAATTGTCACGACCATGATTCGCAGATCAAGTGCCAGCGAAAGGTTATTCACATAGTGCAGGTCGTGTTCGAACTTTTCCTCCCAGCCAAGCCTGTTCCGACCATTAATCTGTGCCAGGCCGGTCATTCCTGGCCTTACATTATGCCGCAAATGCTGCCAGGCATTATACAAAGGCAGGTATTCTGCCAACAAGGGGCGCGGTCCTACAATGCTCATTTCGCCACGCAGCACGTTCCAGAATTGCGGCAATTCGTCGAGCGAAGACTTTCGCAGCAATATCCCGAACCAGGAAATTCGCTGGCAGCCTTCATGCATTGTCCTGAATTTCAAGATCATAAAAAGCCGCTCATTGAGTCCCGGCCTCTCTTGTACAAAGAACGGATTACCTCCGAAGTGCATCCACAACAGCGGCGGCAGAACAATAAAAAACGGCAACGAGGTAATCAACCCCATTGCCGCTAGTAAAATGTCTAAAATTCTTTTTCCTTTTGAACGGTACATTAGATCATGCGTTAAAGAGCTCCGGATATTTATCTGGGGCTGCTTCTCGCATGATGTTGTAAACAGTTTCAAAAATGTCGTCCATATTAGGCTTCGAGAAATAATCGCCGTCGGAGCCATAAGGTGGGCGGTGATCTTTTGCAGCAATGGTTACCGGAGCCGAATCGAGCCAGCGGTAAGCCTGCTGTTTTTCCAAAACCTGCTGCATCATAAAACCCGATGCACTTCCGGGCAAATCCTCGTCGGCGAAAATAACCCGGTTCGTCTTTTTAATGGACTCCACTATCCTGTTGTCGACATCGAAGGGCAGGAGCGTCTGCACGTCGATGACTTCGACTTCAATTCCTGAATGCTGCAATTGAGAAGCGGCCTCCATTACTATACGACACATTGAGCCATAAGTAACAATAGTGAGGTCATTTCCTTCTCTTAAAATTTCAGGCTGCCCCAGTGGAATGTAATATTCACCCACATTGTCAGGCAAAATTTCTTTCTGACGGTACGAATTCAGCGGTTCTACGATCAATGCAGGATCATCGCCTTTCATTAATGTATTATAAAAACCTGCTGCCTGGGTGAAGTTCCGTGGAACTATCACGTGCAAGCCACGCAAACTGCTGAGCATTGTGCCCATCGGCGAGCCCGAATGCCAGATACCTTCGAGACGATGTCCGCGTGTACGGATGATCAGCGGGGCCCGCTGGCCGCCGGCTGTCCTGTACCGGAGCGACGCCAGGTCGTCGGTAAGCGTGGCCAATGCATAATAGATGTAGTCAAAATACTGGATTTCCACGATCGGCCGTAAGCCGCGCATGGCCATTCCTATGCCCTGTCCGATGATTGTCGTTTCGCGGATACCGGTGTCGGTTATGCGGACTTCGCCGTATTTCTCCTGCAAGCCGGCAAAACCCTGGTTCACGTCGCCGATAAAACCAATGTCTTCCCCTAGCGCCACTACGCGCGGGTCTTTTTCAAAAAGCGCATCGAAATAGGTCCGTATTACTTCGCGACCGTCGACCAGCGGGCTATTGTCCGAAAATACGGGACTGACCGGCTCTACCAGCATCGGCGAATACACCGTTTCGCTGTACAAATGGGTATTGAAACGCTCCTTATTAGCCTTTAAGTTATCTCGCAAAAACTGCTGTAAAGTATGTTTTTGAGCATTTTCTTCTCTTCCAATAATCCTCAAAACCTTACGCACAGCCGCGATCATATCCCTGCGAACCGGCAAATAGGTCTTCTGCAATTCGAGGATCGCATTATTTATTTCTCCCGAAAAAGCACTCGCGCCGGCCACTGCCTGCAAAAGCTGGATTGTTTCATGGTATTCTGCATCGAGCTCTTTCCGGAAAGCCTGCCAGGCCGCATTACGCTCGTTAAGGGCTCTTTCCTTCGATTCCCGCTCGATTTCTTCAAGCTCGTCGTCGGACGCATACCCGTTCTTTAAGATCCAATCGCGGAAATGCACATTACAATCATGCTCGCGCTCCCAAAGCAACCGTTGCTTCGACTTGTAGCGCTCATGCGAGCCCGAAGTGGAATGCCCCTGAGGTTGAGTCAGTTCAGTAACGTGCACCAGCACCGGTACATGTTTTTCACGGCTGATCTTGGCGGCCCGTTGATACGTTTCAACCAAGGCTGGATAATCCCAGCCATTCACGGTCATGATTTCGATACCGTCGCCGTCCTCATTACGCTGCAATCCCGCCAGGGCCTTGGAAATACTGCCTTTCGTGGTTTGATATTCAATAGGAACCGAAATTCCATAGCCATCGTCCCACACCGAAACGATGAGGGGTACCTGCAACACACCAGCCGCATTCATAGCTTCCCAAAACATTCCCTGAGAGGTGGAAGCATCACCGATGGTCGCAAATACTACCTCGTTTCCCTCGTGGGAAAACGTGGTCATATCATGCAGGTCGGGATTCTCGCGGTATAATTTGGAAGCATATCCGAGCCCCAATGCGCGCGGGATCTGACCGGCGGTGGAGGAAATATCACAAACGGAATTGTACAATTTGGTCTGATCAAGCCATTCGCCATTTTCGTCCAGCCAACGCGTCGAGAAATGGCCGTTCATGGACCGGCCACCAGTATTTGGCTCATGTTCGAGATCGGCGTGGGCATACATTTGGGCAAAAAATTGCTGCCAGGAAAGGTTCCCGACAGCCGCTTCGATGGTCTGATCCCGATAATATCCGGAACGATAATCTCCTGGTTGAAAAACTTTGGAAAGTGCAATCTGCGCTACTTCTTTACCATCTCCAAAAATTCCGAATTTAGAACGGCCGCCCATTGTATCCTTCCTCCCCAGCAAACTTACCTGACGACTTTCGCATGCCAAGCGGTAATCACCGATAATATCTTCCTTACTCAAAACACTGGAACCGGTCAAACTATCATTTTGAAGCATAAGCAAAAATCACGGGTTTTAATCCGTAAGTTAAATTACGTTTTTTTGAATGCAAGCCAAAATTATGCAGGAAAATAATAACCCCGGCATCGGAACGCCTACTTTTAGACCATTGTTAATATTGGTTAATGATTATTATATTTAACTTTTTAAGCGTTAATCTTGTTTAACCGTAAGTTTTTCACCACTTAAAGTATAGTTACAACTATGAAAGTATTCTTTTCAGCGCTGGTTTTAATCCTCGGGCTGACCACCGTAAGTTTTGCACAGAAAGGTGTTCTGAAATTCAAAGAAGAAACACACAAATTCGGTAAAGTACCACAAGGCACTCCTGTAACACATGAATTTGTATTTACCAACACTGGTACCGATCCCGTAATTCTTTCTAACGTAACCGTTTCATGTGGATGTACTACACCTGTATGGTCGAAAGATCCTGTACTTCCGGGTAAAACAGGTTCAGTAAAAGCTACTTTCAACGCTGCTGCGGCAGGTTCTTTCAACAAGCCTGTAACCGTTTTCAGCAACACCGAGGGTGGTTCAATTACCCTTTACCTGAACGGAGAAGTGGTTCCAAAGGCAGCCAAGCCTGCTTCGAAATAAGCATTATCCGCAAGCATTGCAGTGGCCGTTCCAGTGGGACGGCCATTTTTGTTTAGCACAAATCACTGATTAATAAGCTGATCTGTCGTAGAACGACCGGCGGCGTGTCACTTTCAGGTCTTGCAGGATTGCCGACTTCACTTTCAATGTGAAGTTGTAATTGCTCACACGCGCTGCGCTGCCTGCGAACGGTGTCCAGTTGAAGCTCATATCCCAGCAATGCAGGTCGCGCATGAGGCCCAGCTGCGTGATGGTAGGTTCGAATGCGACGAAGTCGAAGCCGGTACTGAGGGTCAGTTTCAGGTTTTTGGACAAACTCAGATCACCCGTTGCCTGAATGGCCTGGATAATCTGCGCTTTCGACAAGCCAGGTTTCGTAAGCCCAAAGTTGTAGTTCAGGGACACATTCCAGGGGATATTGAAATCTACGTACAAGTCGGGGTTTTGCGCGATAAACTCCTTGGCCTCCTGCTTGGCAGCCGCATTAGGATCGTTCGGATTGGTTGTCTGCGGGGTCTTGGCGTTGGAAGTGCTGCTTTTCGGAGAGAAGCTCGTCCCCAACGTAAAGCCAAGGCTTTGCAAATTGGCAATGCCCTGACCTTGCGTAATCGCATACTTGTTGATCTTCGTCCCCATCTGGTTTCCGATAATATTAGGATTAGCCTTATAAGCGTAAGGATCGAGGTTCATGTTGAAGTTCAGGTTCAGATTCCGCCCGATTCGCGCGTTGGCATTGATGGTAATGTTGGACAAATTCAATGAATCGGCCAGCAGGTTATAGCTTCCACCTAAGCTCAGGTTATCGAGCAGCGAAACCTTCTCGAACTGCTGTGCGGCGGTATCGCTCTTGCTTTTGAGTTTCATCTCAAAAGAGTTGTTCAAGCTGAACGAAATAACGCTCGACGCCCGCCCGTTGCCCACGCCCGATCCTACCCCGCGGAACTTGGACAGCGAAAGATCCCGCACATTACCCTTCTTATCTGTTACCTGTATCCTTTCATAAAAACCAAATGCATCGCCGGTAAAATCAGGTGTATAGGTAAATGAAACCGAAGGAATTACCGTATGCCGGATCGCTTCCAGCCGCTTTCCCCCAAAGAAGAATGTTCCATAAAAGCGCGTGTTCATTCCTGCGCCGAAATTATACGAATACTCCGTTCCTACCTTTCTCAGCGTATCGATACGAATCGAATCCCGGCCCGTTTGGGTATAGCGGTATTGTTTGGTAAACACTTCACCCGACAGCGACATACTCGGCGTGATATTCACGAAACGCAACACCTTGAAGTTAGGCAGGGAGATTGGAAGGCTGTACCGGCCTGTGAACTGCGCATCTTTAAGCATTTCAGGCAGGTTGCTCAGGTTGAATGCCACAACTTTGGTTTTGTTGAGCCGGGTGGTATCGATCTTCGCGTCGGCTATTACAAAGCCGAGACTGCTGTATGATGTGTCAATGGCCGTCAATGCATTGGCCAGGGCATAATTACCATTAAAGTCGAGGCCCAGACGGAAGCTTTCATACCAACGTCCGCGGCCGCCTTTCAATGCGAATGGGGCGATCTGGTTCACGCCGAAGCTGAAATCGGTCGAAACGTTGGTCTTACCACCTACACGCTTCCCGTTCTGCTTCGGATCAACCTGCCCGAAGTTCTGGTTCACGCGCAACGATCCCGCAGCACGCATGTACTGTCCGAATGTGCGGTTGTATTGTACCGAAGAACTCGCAACGTTAGATGTATATTTATTTACATTGGCTTCCTGCTGCTGGTTATACGTGTTACTGCTGACATTCACGTTCGCAGAAAACGTCGAATTTCCTCTCGCCTTGGGCGCATGCGACCATACGATGCTGAAATCGTTGGTATTACCGCGCTTGAACAACTTGTCGAGTTCATCGCTGGATTTGTTTTTATTGAAGCGCAACGACAGGTTCCCCGAATACTGGTAGCGTTTGATATATGTTGATGTAACACCAAGTCCCCAGCTCCCATTGGAGTAGATCTGACCCGTCAGGATCGCATTCACATACTCGCTGATGGCAAAATAATAACCGCCGTCGCGCAGGTAGAAACCCCGTCCGTTTGGCTCCTCGCCATAAGTAGGGATGATGATGCCGCTCGTACCGTTCTCTTTCTTTTTTGGAAAAGGGAAAAAACCGAAAGGCAATGCGATCGGTAATGGGACGTCGCTGATAACCAGGTTGAAAGGCCCGGAAATCACCTGCTTCTTGTTCACCATTTTGATCTTCGGCGCATTGATGTAATAATGGGGGTGCGTGAGGTTACAGGTCGTATAAATGGAATGCCGGATATAGAAATTGCCCTCCGTATCCTTTTTTACCTTTTCACCCCGGATATTACCATCGCCTTCCTGAGTCACGATGCCCTGGATCAGCGCCTTTTTAGACTTGAAGTTGTAGCGGATTTCTTTCGTATTATAAGTCTCGGGACCGTCCTGAAAAATCGGTTCACCGGCCATTTTTTTGGCCGTTGAATCATACGTGCCAATGGCATAGACCTCGTTTGTGACCCAGTTGAGACGGATGTAGTTTGCTTTCAGATTGATGGTACCGTACGTCACTTCCGCATTTCCGTACAAATGTACCTGCTTCAAAACCGCATCCATGATCGTCGAGTCCTCGGACGTATATAGGACTGCATTTTCGAGATCATCGGGATTTTTAAGAGAATCAGCGGCCGTAGAATCGGCCAATGCACTGTTAGCGAGGGTACTATCTGCATTTACACCACCTCTCGGCACGGACGCACCTGATTTGCCGGCGCGGGAAGTATCCGCACCTGCTTGCTTTTGCACTGTAAGAAGGGAATCCGCTGATTGCTTTGCAGAAGTCGAACTTTTAAGCTTACCCTGATTTTTCCCGGAACCCTTGGAGCGTTGCTGCACACATGCCACAGTGCTGAACAGAAGAAACGCCGCAACTACCGACGATATAATAATCGCCTTTCTTTTCAGTTCTAACAATTAGCGTATTTTTGCATAACGAATTTCAAAATTAGCAGAGAAACCCCTTTCCCGTAAGGTCGCAACTAAAAAATAATGTTAAAACTTCTTAAATTAGTAATTGTAGCAAGTTTTTTGCTGGCGAGCGTCGCCTTTGTTTTCCAGCAAGAACCGGTTACTGTGAAATCGGGGAGCAAGGTTAATACAGTCGTAATCGACGCCGGCCACGGCGGCAAAGATCCGGGTACCAGGGGCAAATATACGAAGGAGAAAGACGTAGCACTGGCTGTTGCCTTGGAGCTTGGTAAGAAGATCAAAGAGGAAACGCCGGATGTAAAGGTACTCTACACACGCTCTACCGACGTTTTCATCGAACTCGGTGAACGTTCCGCCTTCGCCAACCGCAACAATGCCGACCTTTTTATTTCCATCCATTGCAATGCGACGCCGCGTTCCAGGAGCGTAAGAGGCACGGAAACCTTCGTGATGGGTTTGCACAAAACCGAAGGTAACCTCGAAGTAGCGAAACGCGAGAACTCGGTAATCTTGCAGGAGACCAACTATAAGCAGAAATACAAAGGCTTCGACCCCGATTCGCCCCTGGCGCACATCATGCTCGCCAACTACCAAAGCGCATTTATTTCCAGCAGCTTACGCCTGGCCGATCTGATAGAAAAGAAATTTCAATCCATCTCGGAGCGCGACAGCCGGGGCGTAAAACAAGCGGGATTCCTCGTTCTCTGGCGTTGCGCGATGCCGAGCGTGCTCATCGAAACAGGCTTCCTGTCGTCCCCCGACGAAGAAGAATACCTGAGCTCCGAAGCCGGACAGGAGGAAGTGGCCAAATGTATTCACTCGGCATTTATGGCATATAAAAAAGATATGGACCGCTAACTCAACGGTCACATATTGCTTTGATTTGTCAAAACAATTTTTGATACTTTGGTGTTAACACCGCTTAGCCTGCCTCTGCTGCATGCAGGAAAAACAATTAGTCCATGAAAATATCAAGAGAAGCAAAAGTCGGATTTATGGCACTTTTAGCCATTGTCATGTTGTATTTCGGCTTTCACATCCTCAAAGGCTCCGACGTTTTTTCCAGAACATATAAATACCATATTGTTTACGACAATATCGACGGTCTGACGGCCTCGAACCCGGTTTTGCTCAATGGTTTGAATGTCGGCCGCGTGCAGGAAATCAAGTTGCTCCAAAACCGCGGAAACCATTTGCTCGTAACCATTGACGTGCAAAAAGGCATTGTAGTCCCTCAGGGAACAGGCGCGGTACTCGCCGATGGCGGCTTGCTCGGCGGCAAGGTGATCCACCTCGCGATGGGTACGGGCGCACCGATGAAAGACGGCGATACCCTGATAGCGAAAAAAGAATCCGGTATTTCCGCTGTTTTGCAGGAAAAAGCATTGCCCCTCGTTTCGCACGCCGATTCACTCATTAAAAACCTCGACCTGGTAGTAGGAGGCTTCCAGGAAACCGGTTTGATCCTCAACCAGGTCTTGAAAAACTATAACCAGACGGGTACCAGCCTGCAAGGCCTCCTGGCCGAAAACCGCGCAAACCTGCTGGCCATGACTTCAAACCTGAATAAACTTACAACCTCGCTCGTAGAAACTGAAAAGGAACTGAAACCTTTGCTTGCCAAAACCGGCAGCCTCGCTGATTCCCTGAATGCATTGCGCCTGGGCGAGACAGTAACAAGTGCTCGAAAAACCATTGAAGAGCTGCATACATTGCTCGCAAGCGTTGAATCCGGCAAAGGGACCGCCGGGAAACTTATCAAGGACGAGACATTATACAACAACCTCAACCGTACGATGATCAGCATGAACAAGCTGCTTACCAACTTCCGTGAGCAGCCGAAGCGTTACGTCCACGTTTCTGTTTTTGGCAAAAAGGACAAAGGGCCTTCCGAATCGCCGCTCGACACCGCCACTACGGTCAAATAGGGTCTGACATTTTTCAAATAAATATGAAAGTCGTTTGCTTACCGGTAAACGACTTTTTACATTTGAAATAAGCCCATTTCAATTACTCACACCATTCTTCATCATCATGACCAGCCAGGAAAGCCTACCACACCTTATCGAAATCCTGAACCAGAAATACGAGCAGGTAAAGCTCGGCGGGGGCAAGAAAAAAATTGAAGCACAACACCAGAAAGGCAAACTTACTGCCAGGGAAAGGATCGATTACCTGACCGACACAGGTTCTGATTTTCTTGAAATAGGTGCATTCGTCGGTGACGGGATGTATGAAGAAGAAGGCGGCTGTCCGTCGGGCGGCGTGGTAGCAGGTATCGGCTACGTTTCCGGGAAGCAATGCGTGATCGTCGCGAACGATGCCACCGTGAAAGCCGGTGCCTGGTTCCCGATCGCGGCCAAGAAAAACCTTCGTGCCCAGGAAATCGCTATGGAAAACCGGTTGCCGGTGATATACCTGGTCGACAGTGCGGGCGTGTTCCTTCCCATGCAGGCGGAAGTATTTGCAGATAAGGAGCATTTCGGCCGCATTTTCAGGAACAATGCCCAGATGTCCGCGATGGGGATTGTGCAGATTTCGGCCATTATGGGAGCTTGCGTGGCAGGTGGGGCATATTTACCAATCATGTCGGATGAAGCATTCATTGTGGAAGGCACCGGTTCGGTGTTTCTGGCCGGGCCTTACCTCGTCAAATCGTCCATCGGAGAAGATATCGATGCCGAATCGCTTGGCGGAGCCTCAATGCATTGCGAAATCTCCGGTGTGACCGACAACAAATTTCCTGATGACAAGTCCTGCCTCGATGCGATTAAAAGGCATATTGATAAAATTGGCAGACCACTATCCGCCGGTTTCGACCGGAAGCCCGCGCAACAACCCGCCAGGCAGCCGGAGGAAATCTACAACCTCCTCCCAACCGACAGACTGAAACCCTACGACGTACTGCCTATTCTGGAATGCATTGTGGATAACTCGGAGCTGGATGAATACAAACCCGACTATGGTAAAACCCTCATATGCGCATACGCGCGTGTGGACGGCTGGGCGGTAGGCATTGTTGCCAACCAGCGCAAAATGGTCAAGTCGGGCAAGGGGGAAATGCAAATGGGCGGTGTTATCTACGCCGAATCAGCCGACAAGGCAGCCCGGTTTATTATGAACTGCAACCAAAAGAAAATCCCGCTCGTATTTTTTCACGATGTCACCGGTTTCATGGTAGGCAGCCGGGCCGAACAGGGCGGAATCATCAAAGATGGCGCCAAAATGGTGAATGCAGTTGCCAATTCGGTGGTACCAAAGTTTACGTTCATTGTCGGAAATTCTTACGGTGCCGGCAACTATGCCATGTGCGGCAAAGCTTATGATCCGAGATTGATATTTGCATGGCCGACGGCGCAAATGGCAGTGATGAGCGGTGCTACCGCGGCACGAACTTTGCTGCAAGTGCAAACTGCAACACTGAAAGCCAAAGGCCAAACGATCACGCCCGAGGCAGAAAAAGACTTATTAAAACAAGTCACAGACCGCTACAACGAAGAATTATCCCCCTACTACGCCGCTGCGCGCCTTTGGGTCGATGGTATCATCGATCCCGTGGAAACGCGGGGCATTATCTCGGCCGGCATTAGGGCCGCCGACCAGGCACCCATTGAGAAACCATTCAATGTGGGTGTCATTCAAGTTTGATTTTCACTATCCAAACCCATTATTATGTCTGAAAAAATAGCGTTTCTCGGTCTCGGGAACCTTGGTACTCCTATCGCTGAAAGCCTGCTCGAGGCCGGTTATGAACTGGTTGTTTGGAACCGCACGGCCTCCAAAGCAGAACCTTTGATCAAACTGGGCGCCACAGTTGTGGAAGATCCGATAGAGGCCATTACAACAGGCGGGCTGGTATTCTCGGTACTCGCCGACGATGCGGCTGTCGAAGAACTGTTTTCGATGGAGCTCGTCGAAAAGCTAGGGAAAGACGGTGTACACATTTCCATGAGCACCATTTCACCGGAAACCTCCCGCCAGCTTGCGCAGGTGCACGACTGGTACGGCGCACATTATGTGGCCGCGCCCATATTCGCCCGCCCGGAAGCCGTACGTGCGAAAGTGGGAAACATCTGTCTTTCCGGCAATGCAGCTGCAAAAGAGCGCATTAAGCCTATTGTGCAGAGTTTCGTAAAAGGCGTGTTCGATTTCGGAGATGATCCGGGAGCCGCCAACGTGATCAAGCTCGCAGGTAACTTCATGATCGCGTGCAGCCTTGAAATGATGGGCGAAGCATTCACAATGGCCGAAAAGAATGGCATTTCCCGCCAAAGCATTTACGAGATGCTGACATCGACCTTGTTCGCGGCACCTATTTTTCAGAATTACGGAAAGATCGTCGCACAGCATGCGTATGAGCCCGTCGCATTCCGCTTTCCGCTTGGTTTAAAAGACATTAACCTGACACTCCAAACCGCTTCGGACGTAAATGCGCCCATGCCTTTTGCCGATATCATTAAAAACCGCTTCATTTCGGGCCTCGCCAAAGGCCGCGAAAACCTCGACTGGGGCGCTTTGGCGCTGGGAGCTTCCGACGATGCCGGTTTGACCAAGTAGCATTAAAAATGCCGGTCCCGCGTGTCCCTGACAAAGAGCACGCGAGATCGGCTAGATTTCGTACGATCTTGCCAACCTCCGGGCTGGCAAAACCTATGTCGCCGATCTCCTGATCGGCCTTACAATATCGTTATCTACCAACCTGCTCGCTGTATCGCCGGGGGTCATAACCTTTCGCAAACAGCGGATATTGGTCAAAAATGCGCCTTACAACGCTCCGGTAATGGTTATTGGAACTTTCCGTTCCTTTGAATATCCCGGAAGCATAGCCCCTCCAAACCACCTGGTCACTTTCGGCATCAATCAATGAAACGATCAATGTGCCCTTATCGAGCGCGTATTTGATCGGCTCGTAGCGGAACCCTTCATTCTCCGTATCTACCCAGTTTTTGATTACCGGCTGCATATAGCCCTGGTAACGCAGGTTATCATAGAAAATACCGTAATTCACCAGCAGCGTGGGTTTCTCGGCGGTGAGCTTGTAGCCCCTTACCTGCATCTGACGACGGATCGCCTCGTAAATTTCGGTGCAAAGATTGTTGGTATCCCTCTCACATTCCAGAAACGTATAGGAAGAGTAATCTTTAAAATTGGTTTCGTAGCTGTAATCATGCTCCACAAACACTTTCCGGCCACTGGAACACCCTGCAATCACGACTACTAGCAGTAAAGCGGCATAAGTAAAAATAGACCTCAGCATAAGCATTTAAATTTGTCAGGTTGTGAATTAAGATATATCAAGAATGTATTTCAAATACTCCTTTTACACTACCAATAGCTTATGCCGACCTGTAAATCTATCCCAAATAATAAGCTATTGATCTGCGCATTTCTGCTGCCGTTACTACAATATCAAAGGCACATTGCCCGGCTCCACTCAGCAATGAAAACCTGATTTCCTTTCCCTTATTCTTCTTGTCCTGGCGCGTGAGCGCGATAATTTCTTCAATATCCTCCGGTTTGATCCTCACTTTCCCATAGGTTGCAAACAGGAACTCTTCAATGTCCGTCAGCGTCTGCTGGTCGATCATCTTCCGCTTGAACGACAGGTACGCTTCCATGATCATGCCCACCGCTATCGCCTCTCCGTGGAAGAGGCGCTGGTTCGCGGGTTTACTTAAAAAGCACGTCTCGACCGCGTGTCCAAGTGTATGCCCGAAATTCAATATCTTCCGCAAACCCTTCTCCGTCGGGTCCTGATCCACGACCTGCTGCTTAATCTTCACCGAATGCGCGATCAGGTCCGGCCAGTTCTGCTGTTCAAAGTCCCTTTCCCGGATTTCATTCCATTTCGCACCGTCGGCGATCAGGCAATGCTTGATGATTTCCGCAAACCCCGACCGTATTTCCCGTTCCGGCAATGTTTTCAAAAACACCGGGTCGATCAGCACGCTTTTCGGGATGTTGAAAACGCCCAAATGGTTTTTGAAACCCTGAAAATCAATTCCCAACTTCCCACCCACACTTGCATCCACCTGTGAAAGCAAAGTCGTGGGCACCTGAATAAAATCTATTCCACGCTTGTACACCGCAGCGCAAAAACCACCCATGTCGCCGATCACCCCGCCGCCTACATTGATCACCAATGCATGCCTGTCGAGCTCCTCCTTTGTCATGGCTTCCCAGATTATTCCGCAAGTCGCCAACGTCTTATGCGCCTCGCCGCTGGGAACGGTTATAACACTATGCTTCGGCAGAAATGCCTTCAATATGGGGTAACAATGCCTTTTGGTGTTGTTATCGGCTATTACTACGATTTTTGAATACTGTTTTAAACTCAAAAAATCCGGTAAGCTCTCGCCTATCGGTGCAATTATTACTGACTGGTTCATTCTAGACTATCATTGAGACGGGCTCATCACAGATACGATGAGTGCAACCAAATGGATGCGTTGATTTCCAGTATTTTAAAATAAAATTTTGGAAAACCATTTTAAAGATAGCAATTATTATGCTTATCAAATAATCATTTAGTTTTTGTATCCCGAGAAATTTTTCCACAGGTCGCATTCCCAGTTCAAATGTCTGTGTCACGGTTCGTTTGCTTTTTATTTTGTAAAATTGCCGCTTCTTAAAGATTATCCACCTTATCCTCATATAATCTCAACAAATGAGTGCTCCGCTGATCTCTGGAATTCAACAGGTAGGAATTGGTTGCCAGAACGTACCCGACACCTGGAAATGGTACCGGCAGGTGCTGGGTTTCGACGTACCTGTTTTCGATGAAAAAGCGGAAGCTCCGCTCATGACGCCCTATACCGGCGGCAAAGTCCATTCCCGGCAGGCTGCCCTGGCGATCAATATGGCTGGCGGCGGTGGGCTGGAGATATGGTCATTCACCAGCCGCCAATCACAACCGGCTAATTTCAAAGTCGAAATCGGCGACCTCGGCATTAATGCGATCCGTTTTAAAGCTCCGGATGTACAAAAGGCGCACGACTGGGTGAAAAGCCATTCCAAAGAAGCCACCGGCCCGCTCGTGAAGCTACCCGAAGGTGAAGGTTTCTGGGGAACCGATCCTTACGGCAATACCTTCCAAATCACCAGCGATGCCACCTGGTTTCAGACCAAGGGCAAAAATGTAGGCGGCGTTGCCGGCGTCGTGATCGGCGTGTCGGACATCGATAGGGCAGTAGCTTTCTACCAAAAGCTGCTCCAACCCCTGAATGTTGTTTACGATAAAACCGGTGTTTTCGAGGACCTGCCGACCTCCATTCCCGGCCAGCGCTTCCGCAGAATGCTGCTACGTAAAAATTTCACTCCCGACGGCGCATTCAGCCGCCTGCTTGGCGACGTGCAAATCGAGCTCGTGCAAGCGCTCGACCGCACGCCTAAAAAAATATTCGAAAACCGTTACTGGGGTGATTGCGGCTACATCCACCTGTGCTTCGACACGCTGGATATGGACACATTAAAAACCAAGCTGCAAGCGCAAGGCTACCCATTCACGATCGATAGCGAGAGCTCGTTCGGTATGGAAAATGCTGCCGGCCGTTTCGCCTACCTCGAGGATCCTGACGGAACATTGATCGAACTCGTGGAAACCCATAAAGTGCCTATTCTGAAAAAGCTTGGCTGGTTTATGGATTTACAGAAACGCGGGCTGAGGAAACCTTTGCCGAACTGGATGTTGAAGGCAATGGGACTAGGGAAGGTGAAAGACAAATAGTACCATTTGCTTCCTTATTAAATGCTATTTTAAAGGAATTAACCATGCAATTTTGCAAGTCAAGTGCAAATTTGTATGGTTAATTCCTTTTAGGTCGACTCAAAATCTAGTACTTGCTCCCCACCCAGGCCAGTAACGGCAACCCCACAAACAGCCCCAGTCCAATCTGCCAACCAGCAAACACAGCAACAATAATCGAAAGCAGCGCAACAATCACCGGATACAAATACAGCAACATTCCAAATAGTACCGAATCATAGAAAACAGATCTGGCGGTCAGTTTCGCGGCCTTTTTTTCGAAGAAGGAATATAGCGGCAGGTGAATCACGCGACCGATCCAGCCTAATGCTCCAAGTAACGGGTTACTTTTCGCTTTTGGTGTTGCGCATTTGTCGAAAAACGCGTTCAGTTGTCGCTGCTGCTCGGCTTTCGGTAAGTCGGCCGGGATCGTGAGGATTTCCGCGTTCATTTTACGGTCGAGAATATCGTTAAATTCCCGGAGCCATTTTTCGTATTCCAGCGGGCTGGTTTCAATGTCGTCCGCGGCAATGGCTTCGCCGAAATTGAGCAAAACGCGTTTCCCGGGGCCGTGGAAGTTTTCGTAGTTCAGGCCGGTGGGGATTACTTTCATGCTTTGGAGTGCGTCGTCGCCGTACCAGATTTTATAGGCCATCCGCGCAGTGCCTTTGCCGAGCGGGCGCAACCGCCATTCATTTACACAAATCCCCTCTGAAAATACGACCACCGCATCACCCTGTTTCAGGGCATCGTGACTTTCCTGGGCCGTAACATCATGGTTTTTAACATATTGACGACCTTCCGAGCCACGGAAAACCGGTATCAGGTTGATTTGCCTCAGCCAGAAAGCGGCCGCCTTCTTCCGGAAAACGTCCCCGCGCGTGAGCGTATGAATCGGCTGTTCGAGTACCGAACCGATCACAACAGCGTCAAAAAAAGAATCGGGATGATTGGACGCGAGCAGCAACGGCGCACCCTTGGGCAATTTATCGAAATTGGAGACGCAAAGTTTTCTGAGATAAATAGGCAATGCCAGACGAACCAGAAAGCGAGAGAAATAGTAAAACAAGGTATCAGTAGTAAGTTTTTGCAAAATTATGCGATTATTTTTTTATTCAATCCTTACAGCCAGGGTATTCTGCTCCGGCTAGTTTGCTACCTTTGGTGCCACTTATGAACGCTCCGGAGCGTTGTATCGACATCTATAAAGCTAATTGCGAGATCAGGAATGCGTTTAAAAGATTATCCCGAAATTATCCGAAAAGCCTGGGCAGGGTTTGATAATTCCATCGGGGTCAAGTTTGTAGAGGATATCAGTGCCAAAGTTTCGACCAACCACGTTTTCCGGGTCACGCTCGACAATGACGATATCGTGGTTGCGAAACTTTCCTATTTTGGAAAATATGAACATTTTAAGGAGGATCACCGGATCATCCAGGCTCTTTCCAACAATTTGCTTTATCCGTTCGAGAATGTCCTTGCAAAGTCGCTCGTAAAGAACAACCAGGTTTATACTTATCGTTATCAGGAGGATTTTGTCGATACGTGGGTCGTTTTTTACAATCCTATCCGCGCCATGAACCGTCTGCCACGGCGCCTGGAAGAAGAGCACATTCGCAAATTGGGCACCGAGACAGCGAAATTCCATCAGGCATGTTTCCGGGCGAGCAGGTCTATTCCAAAATCTTCCAAAAACCTCAGAACGGACATCCACCATTTGCTGGAAATACTGGAAACCGACACGGGTCAGTACGAGCACCGGGGATATATCAATATTCTCAAAAAGCAATGCGATATTTTCATGAAAAATATCCAGCGCCTGAATGTCAGCTCGTTCGATCTTATGCCCGTTTTTGTGGATTGGAACATCGGGAACTTCTCTGTAACCGACGATTTGAAGTTCTTTTCAAGATGGGATTACGACTGGTTCCGTGTCTCGTCTCGCGTGATGGATTTCTATTTTTTCAGCCGGGTATGCTCCAATGTTGGCGACCGCACGGTTTTCAGCTATCTTATCGGACCATTGATGGAAGACCGGTTTATCATGTTTCTTCAGGAATATCACAAAGTATATCCGCTTACAGAAAATGAGGTGCGCTTTATGAAAGAGGCCTACCGGTTTTTTATATTGAATTATGTGATTAAATACGGCAAATATTTCTTCCACCGCTCCTATTGCACCAAGTTGCAGCGTGAAGCTTACGAGTTGTATTTCCCGTCCATCGACGGCTTCGACGCCGACAAAATTTTGCGTGCCCTGAAAATCTAGTACTCCTCCTTTATTCAACTTCACTCCAAGACACCGCGACTGTATGATCCTCGATAACTTCAAATCCGTCATTTCGAAATACGATGTAATTTTCTTCGATGCATTTGGCGTGTTAAAAACCTATAACGGACTGATACCGGGCATCGAGAACACGTTTGCCTACCTGCGCGAACACGAAAAGGATTTTTATGTAGTTACCAATGACGCCTCACGGAGTCCGGAGCAACTTGCTCAGAGCTATGTAAACCTGGGTATCAACGACGTGACGCCGGACCGGATCATTTCGTCGGGCATGCTCGCACGCGAGTACCTGGACCTGAAAGTGAGAAAAGGGACGGTCGCTTACCTCGGCACTGAGAACTCGGCACATTATATCGAAACTTCGGATCTGAAAACGCTCTCCATCCGGGAACTGGACCTGGGAAATGTGAGTGATATCAATGCATTGGTGTTCCTGGACGACGAAGGTTTCGACTGGAATACAGATTTGACTAAAACGCTCAACCTCCTCCGTAAACGCAACATACCCGTAATCGTCGCCAATACGGATAGGACTTACCCGGCTTCCAAAAGTCGCGTTTCGTTCGCCATCGGGGCATTAGCCAAGATGATAGAGGATACGATCGGCCGGCAGTTCATCCGCTTCGGTAAGCCCGACCCGCAAATGTTTATTTTTGCCTACCAACACATCAAAAATCACCCGAATGTGAGCAAAACGGACATTCTCATGGTTGGCGATACTTTGAATACCGACATTCTCGGCGGCAACAAATTCGGTCTCGACACCGCGCTGGTGCTCACAGGTAACACGCAAGCGGAAGATGCAGAGGTACGTATCCGCGCTACCGGTATCATTCCGACTTACATTTGCGTATCAGCAGTAGTTGAATAGCGTTATTCGCTCCGCAAACTTAAAACCGGGTTGGTCCTCGCCGCCCGCATGGATTGAACGGAAATGGTCAGGATCGTGATCAGGGCTGTTACCCCGATGGTCAATGCGAAGATCCACCAGCCGACATCGATGCGGTAGGTATATCTTTGGAGCCAGTTGGACATCAGAAACCAGCCTAATGCCGCCGCGGGTACAAAACCTATTACCAGTAACCGCCCAAAATCCCTTCCGAACGTCCAGAGAACCTGGTTTTCGGTCGCGCCGAGCACTTTTCGCACACCGATCTCTTTCGACCGGGATTCGGCCATGAAAGTGACGAGACCGTACAGTCCGAGGCAGCCGATCAGGATCGCTATGGCGGAAAATACGCGGATTAGATCCAACAGTATTTGTTCGGTAGAATAAAAATCGTTGATTTTGTCTTCCAGGAAACCGGAATGGTAAACGTTCTCGGGAAACAATGCATTCCAGGCCTTTTCAATGCGGGGTAAAGTCACATCCATCGTGCCGGTTTGAAGCTTAATGGCTGTCATGGTATAAGCCGCAGGCTCGTTGATCACGACCGCAGGCTGTGCGGAATTGCTCAGCGGGTCCAGGTTAAAGTCCTTGATGACTCCGACAACCGTGCGTTCACGGTCCCAAAGCCGGATGTCCTTATTCAAAATATCCGTCGGCTTGCCAACGCCCAGCTGTTTCAGCATCGCCTGGTTTACCAATGCCTCCCGCCGTGAAGTATCCCCGGATTCCAGGTTCCGCCCTGCCAGCATTTTTAATCCAAAAACAGGCACATAATGGTCGTCCCCCATCCGCACGCGCACCTGGAATTTCTCTTTTTCCGTGCGGTGATCGAATGTGAACGGCTCGTCGGCATCCATTTGTGACATAGGCGGCTCCGCACCCAGCGCCACAGCCCGCACACCCGGTATTGTACCGAGCTGATTGGCCCAGGCATCGTTTCTCGCCGCATTACCTCCCGGAATGCCCACCATCAGAATGGCTTCCCGATCAAACCCGGGATCCGCCGTTTTCAAATGCTTTACCTGCGCCGACATCACGATCACACCTATGATGAAAAGCTGCGTGATGAAAAACTGCACGACCACCAGGCTCCTCCTTACCGAAAACCTTCCACCACGCTGAGCTCCCGGCTTGCCTTTCAAAGCGGCGACCGGATTGAAGCGGGCCAGCACGGCCGATGGATAAAGCCCCGCCAGCACGATCACCAGCACTACCAGGCTCCCAAACCACCACAATGCATTGTAATTCAATAAATTCAGCACGGAAATATCTGCTCGCAGCATCCACAATGCACCATTCAGCATCGGTAAGTTCAGCTGGGTGAGCAGCAATGCTATAACAAACGCCGCCCCGCACAGTATCGCCGTTTCCAGCATAAACTGCCCGATCAGCTGCGCCCGCGAACTGCCCATTGTTTTACGCACCCCCACTTCTTTCGACCGCCTGATCGCCTGGGCAGTGGCGAGGTTGATGAAATTCACACAGGCCGCAATCACCAGAAATAAGCCGACGACGATCAATGCATATAAAATAGGGCGTGGCGCCGGGCCAAAGCCGGGCATATGGAACATTTCGTGCAGCGGAATTGTCCGCATTTTGTATGTTCCTGCGTCTTTTGCATTGTATCGCTTCCGTGTGATTTCCGCCAGAGCCTGATCCAGCTGGGCAACTCCGGCACCTTCTTTCAACGCCACCCAGCACATGGTAATGGGCTCACCCCAGGTTTGCATCATGCCCGGTTCGTTCCACAAGCCTGGCAGCGTGGAGTAAGAAATGAGCACATCGTACCGCAGCTGAGTATTCGAAGGCGGATTTTCGATAATACCAGTTACCGTAAGGTCCGTTTTGTTATCCAGCCGCAATATTTTGCCAATGGCCTGATCGGTGGCGAAATACTTTTCCGCATATTCCCTCGATAGCACCACGGTGTTTGGAGCGCTTAATGCCGCACGCTGGTCACCCGCTGCCCATTCAGAATCGAAGACTTTGAAATACTCCGGTTCGGTAAAACATATATTCCGGGATTCCTCAAATTTCTTTGACATGCCACCCTTCCCATCCGGGACACTCACCAACGCCCCGAATACATTGTTCAGTCGCACGGCACTTTCAACAAACGGATATTCATCGCGAAGAACCTGCCCGAGCGGCCTCGGTGTCACATCCGTCGGCTGCGGCTTATCGTTCACGATGTCGGTTACGACCCAGTAGGTGCGCTCCGATTTGGCGTGATACCGGTTAAAACTAAACAGATAACCGACCAGCAAAAAGATCACCAGTCCACTCGCAAGCCCTACCGAAAGGCCCAGAATGCTGACAATGCTGGTCGTACGATTGCGCCAAAGGTTCCGCAAGGCGATTTTGAAGTAGTTGTTGAACATGGCCAGGTATGGGGTCTGATGGTTCGAATTAGTCCGGGTTCTTAAAGCTTTCGACCAGCCTGCCCGCTCGAACCCGAACCGCAGGCGGAGGAAGCCTATTACATTCAGGGAATAGCGCCTGCTCGCCTCTTTCCGGCCAAAAGCCAGGTAATCGGCTAGAAACCGCTCATAGAGGTCGCCCTGTACTTCTTCCAGCAAATGAGGTGTGCATAGTAACCTAAGCAGGGCATCGGCCCAGCGGGGAGGACGAGGAGGATTCATATCGTGGTGGGTATTAAAGTGTCTGGTCCGATTGCATTCCAAAGCCGGTTACGCATTTCCTTGATCTCCGATAATGTTGCGCTACCCAGCGCGGTCACGACAAACAGCCGCTTGCGCCTGCCGCCACGCTCAGCCGTGGCTTCCCCCAGGTGCGATGCAAGCATTCCTTTTTCTTCCAACCGGTGCAATGCGGCATGCACAGCGCTGATGTTGGCCGAGCGGCCCGTCTGGTTTTGCAGCTCATCGGCAATGGCTACACCGTAGGCTTTCTCTTTAAGCACAGCCACCGTGAGCAGCACCAGTTCTTCAAATTCTCCCAGGTAAGTCCGTTTCATTACTTATATATTTCACTTTTGTAGATAAAATAATCATGCCAATTTGAAAGATACTTATATATCAATTAATTACATATAATATAAAACAATTTTTTTGTCCGCAACCGGACGACCGTAATCCGTTAACGAACAGCCGTTACGGCCAAAACAGGCACATAATACTCCCGAAAACGCTGGTCTTCCTGCCCCGCTTCGACAGCCTTGCCGAGCTTTCTTAACAACACTGCACGGTTCTGATGGCATTGGCCAGCCACATACGAGTCAGGAAACGACCGGGCCGACCGTGTGAAAAGTTCATATGATTCCCTGAGCAACGCGGTATCTTTTTTAGTCATAAATACTTTGCCTTCTTCGAAATCCTGCCGCCAGCGCTTCGCGATAGGCGTCATGCGCTCGGCTTCCTGAAAAACCTTGAATGCGGGAATGACGGGTACTTTTGAATTTTTAGCGGCAATCGGAGCGAGAGGCTTTGCGAAGAATGCGACTATCGCCTCGGCATAGGCAAGGGCTTCTTTCTCGTTATTTCCAGGTTGTTTCAGACGTTGCTCTTCGGAGGGATTTGTGAAGAATGATGCTTCTGCCAAAAGTGCCGGTATTCCGTAGGTATTTCTGAGCACCGATGCCCCGGCATCCGCGAAAATTGTAAAGTCCGAAACCAGTGAAACAGGGGTATTCGGTTTATGTAGATGTTTAAGTAAACTGGCTGCCAGCTCCTTTCCAAAATCTACGCTCGCAACATTCTCCGACATATTACCGTGAAAATAAATGATTGGAAAATTAACTGACGAATCAGCAGTCGCATTATGATGGATCGATACAAAAAGGTCCGCCTTACGGTCTTTGGCAAGTTTCGAGCGGTCGATCAATGGTACCTCGACATCTTCGACCCGTGTCATTATCACCCTCGCCCCTTTTTTTTCCAGCATTTTTTGCAACAACAACCCAACACGGAGGTTGATCCATTCCTCCCGCTCACCTCCGGGGCCGACACGGTAACTATCCGTAGCAGCCGTACCTCCGTGACCGGGATCGATGCAAATAATCTTCCTTTTCAACGGCTTGCGCCTGGACTGCGCTACGGTAATTGAAACGATACCTACGAAAAAAAACAGGGTCAGGAGAATGCGGTTCATGGGGTTTTATATAATGGATTCATAAATTAGGAATGATCAGGCGGTTACGCAAGCCTTCCCGACGGTTTCCCTGCTTTACCCTTTTTCCTGCTATTTTTACAAAAATCTTTCTACTTACTCAAAGCACACACTTATGCTTGCTAAAACCTTCGGAAGCGCCGTTTTCGGTGTCGATGCAACGATCATTACCATTGAAGTCAATGTGGGCCAGGGCCTGGGATTCTACATGGTCGGCTTGGCGGACAGCGCTGTCAAAGAAAGCCAGCAGCGGGTAGAAGCCTCATTGAAACACTTTGGCTACAAAATGCCGCGCCAGAAACTGGTCGTCAACCTTGCACCTGCCGATATTCGTAAGGAAGGTTCGGCTTATGACCTGCCCATTGCCATTTGCACGTTGCAATGCTCCGATCAGCTGGCCTGCGTGCGCAATACCGAAGACTATATCATTCTGGGCGAACTTTCCCTCGACGGTATCCTCAGACCGATCAAAGGCGTCCTTCCGATTGCGATTGAAGCGCGCAAACAGGGCTTCAAGGGAATTGTATTGCCTGCCGAAAATGCGTCCGAAGCTGCCATTGTCAATAACCTCGACGTGATCGCCGTCGAAACATTAGCGGATGCGATCGGATTTTTCAAAGGTACCAAAGATATTGAGCCGCTTATCGTAGATACCCGTGACCTCTTTTTCACGTCCCAGAACGACTACGAAGCCGATTTCGAGCATGTGCAGGGACAGGAAAACATCAAACGTGCGCTGGAAATCAGTGCTGCGGGAGGGCACAACGCCATCATGATCGGTCCGCCGGGGTCAGGCAAAACCATGCTCGCCAAGCGCATTCCAGGCATATTGCCGCCGCTGACCCTTCCGGAAGCATTGGAAACGACCAAAATCCATTCAGTAGCGGGCAAATTGGGAAAGGAGGCTACATTGGTATCACGCCGTCCGTTCCGCTCGCCGCACCATTCTATCAGCGACGTCGCATTGGTTGGTGGCGGAAGCTATCCACAGCCCGGTGAAATATCTTTGGCGCATAATGGCGTGCTGTTCCTGGACGAGCTGCCGGAGTTCAAAAGATCGGTACTGGAAGTAATGCGGCAGCCATTGGAAGAGCGGAAAGTGGGTATTTCAAGGGCGAAAATGGCAGTTGAGTTCCCCGCCAACTTTATGCTGATTGCCAGCATGAACCCTTGCCCATGCGGCTATTATAACCATCCCGACAAGGATTGTGTTTGTGGCCCGGGCGTGGTTCAGAAATACCTCAACAAAATCAGCGGCCCGCTCCTCGACCGCATCGACCTGCACGTAGAAGTGACACCTGTTTCCTTCGACCAAATCTCCTCCACCCGCAAGTCAGAAAGTAGCGGGCAAATCCGCGAGCGCGTAATACTCGCCCGCGAGCGCCAGACCGAGCGCTTTAAAAACCACAAGGAAATATACTCTAATGCGATGATGACACCCGAAATGGTAAAGCAGATCTGCATTATCGAAGATTCCGGCAAAATACTCCTCCGCAAAGCGATGGAACGCCTGGGCCTCTCCGCCCGCGCATACGACCGCATCCTCAAAGTATCCCGCACCATCGCCGACCTGGCCGATAGCGATGATATTAAGGTCGAACATCTGGCGGAAGCGATTCAATACCGGAGCCTGGACCGGGAGAATTGGGCCGGATGAAGTACCCAAAATCTATCTTTTCACCCTAAACTTTGTTAAATTTAGAAACACTACAATTGACAAAAGAGATGAGTAGCCGCATTTTTTCGGAGATTATGAATTTGCTTTTTTCGCAAAGAGAAGTCCATGATGTTTACAGCTGACCAGACTCTTTTCCCCACACCTGATCTGGTTGTGGAAGTGCTCTCAACATCAACTGAAGCCCGCGACCGTGGCGTAAAGTTTGATGATTACCAGGCACACGGAATTGAGGAATATTGGATCATTGATCCGGAAAACGAAACACTTGAACAGTATCACCTCATCGATGAAGAGTATAAGTTGATTCTTAAGGCTCCAAACATTGACGTATCAAGTTTCACAGTAGCAGGCTTCCAGATCCCCATCCGTGCCATCTTCGACGATACCGAGAACCTGAAAGCCATTCAAAATCTATAATATCCTACTCAAAGTTCCTCTACACTCACCCCGCCCAGTTCCTGAAACAGCGTCTGCCAGTAATGCGTCACGTGCGGGTTATTCTCTTTGCTTGAAGCAGTTGGTTCAAATGGCGACACGATCGTAACCTGCGGTGAGCCGATTGCGTAACGGTCCAGCTTTTTCGTATCTGCTTTGGCATCCGTTTCGGCTTCCGCGTCGCTTTTCGGTGGATTGGTGTGGAAATCGCGGCGGTCGGCGCCTTTGACGCTTTCGACCATATCACTGAAATAATACACTTTTACTTCGGAGCCGCTCTCGCCGGCTTTCGCGATTACAGGCAAGCTTGCCCAAATATCGGTCGAGAGGTTGGATGCGCCTGTATTTTGCTGATTGAGCTTGGCGAGCAGCTGGCGCAGGTAAATGCTCTTTTCCTTTTGTAATGTCAGCTGGAATGCCGTTTCGATGCCTTCGCGGTCGGTTGCATTCGCGCCTTCGAGGTTATCGCGTTCGCTGCGAACGGTGAGGGATAATGCACGGGCTTTCGAGGTGTTTTCATGGATGAAATACACTTCCAGTTTATCGCCCTTATTCTTCATATTCTGTTCTACAATGTCCGTCAACGCCTGCCGGTACTTGTCATTCACATAGCGCTTATCGACATGCACGCTTTGTGTTTTATCCAGAAACACCAGTGTGTAGACCGGCGCGTCGGGTACGGCTTGTTGCTGGGTTGCTTCTTTTTCGCCTCCGCATGAAAGTAAAGTGAGGAACATGGCTGCGAACAACAGGCGACTTGCCTGCTCCCCGAGTTTGCTGAAAAAGGGGTGATGAGTCTGCTGATTCATAAATGGAATTTATTTGGCTAAACTAATTGGTTCTTCAAACATTACACAACGCCAAACGGTGTGTATACGCATTTATTTTAATACAAAAAGGAAACCCTTCAAAACGCGTGCCTTGAAGGGTTTCCTTAAATGCTTAACCAATGTTTATTGCTGCGCCTGTGCCTGCTGCTGGATCATCGTTACGAGCTCTTCGGAAATACCGGTAGAAGAATAACCGCCATCGTGGTACAGGTTCTGCATGGTCACGAAACGGGTCAGGTCGGAGAAGAGTGTGATCGCGTAATTGGCGCAATCATCTGCCGAAGCATTGCCCAGCGGGCTCATTTTTTCTGCGAAATCATAGAATGCGTCGAATCCTTCGATTCCCGAGCCGGCCTTTGTTTTAGTAGGCGACTGCGAGATTGTGTTCACCCGCACATTTTTGGCTTTTCCGTAACGGTAACCATAGCTGCGCGCAATGCTTTCGAGCATGGCTTTCGCTTCGGCCATATCATTATAGAACGAGTAGGTGCGTTGCGCCGCAATGTAGGATAATGCCACAACCGATCCCCAATCGTTGATCGCGTCGAGTTTTTCCGCCACCTGCAAAAATTTGTGCAGCGAAAGTGCCGAAATATCCACGCCTTTCTGGAACCAGTCGTAATTCAGATCGCCGTAGGACTTACCCTTGCGCACGTTCAGCGACATGCCGATCGAGTGCAATACGAAGTCGATCTTGCCGCCGAGGATCTCGGTCGATTTGGTAAAAAGGTTTTCGATATCTTCCAGGGAGGTAGCATCGGCAGGGATAATCTCGGCGTCGCATTGCTTCGCCAGATCATTGATAGCACCCATACGCATCGCGATAGGCGCGTTGGTAAGGACAAACGTGGCACCTTCTTCCTTCGCTTTCAGCGCTACTTTCCAGGCAATGGAGTTTTCGTCCAATGCTCCCGATATGATTCCTCTTTTTCCTTTTAATAAACCGTAAGCCATGTTTCCTTTTATTGTTAATTAATTCGGATGTCCGTTCAAAGCGGCAAAGTAAAGCATTTTTAGCGGCTTAAACCACAATATGCCGTGCCAGGATGCCTTTTGGATACTCGTTCAAGGCTGAGCGACAGGCTTTTCTACTGGTTTCAGATGCAGCTTTTCCTGAAAAAACCGATCTGTGGCCTCGTACACGCTCTTTACGTCTTTCGATCGCAGGCGAGAGCCGATCACGTGGTCGCCAGTCTCGGGAAATGCCTTTTCCTCTTTCAGCTCCGCAGCCGTTCCCAGCCCTTCAAACATTTTCCGGATTGCCTTCACGGACACCACCTTATCCTGCTCCTCTTCATTTTTATAATAATACCCCACAAAAACCGGCATTTTCACCTCCGCATAAACCTCCGGCCGTGCAATGGCGTCGATCATCTGCTGCAATGTCGTGAGCCCATTGGTATGATACCCCTGTAACCAGAACTGCGCCTGCGCCGGAATGGAATCCCTGCCCATATTATGGGTACCCATTGCCTTATGCAAAATCTGCTGGCCCCACGGACCGGTTACGAGTTTCATCGCTGGGTTTGCAATGGCCATGCAAGGCGAATAAAGGATCAGCCCCTTTATTTCCGGATGGGTAGCCGCCAGGTACACCGACATTAGCCCTCCCGCGGAAGTTCCGATCACGATCACACTGTCGCCCAGCACCTTACCGATCGCCAATGCCCTCTTGGCTCCGGCCAGGAAGTTCTGAGGCGTCAGATCGTCGAATGCATTGGTGTCGGCTATACCGGCATCGTGCATACGCGAAAGGTAAAGGTTGGCCCCATATTTTTTTGCGAGGTCTTTGTGTACCGGATCCCCCTCGGCCCAGCTTGCGCCGAAACCGTGAATGTATACGATGCTGTAAGTTGTTTTCTGCTTCAAACTATCATTAGCCCATACAATGCGTGCCTCATTGTCCGGTTTCAGGAGCGGCGTAGCTTTTTCGGTACGGTTCACCTCTTCTTCCAGCTTCACAAGGTCGCTGGTAACGGTGGGCAAAACCGGCGTAAGGCGTGCTTCCGGCACTTTTGGCCCGGATAGGTAAACCACACCGAGGATCACGAGGATCGCAGCGACCCATAGGATGAATTTTAACATTTTTTATGAGTTATGAAGGTTTCACAGATACGAAAGATCGCTAGTTTTATCGGGTTAATTTACGCAGGATGTAACCATTCAGCAATTTTTCCTGAATTCTGTTATTCATTGGCCAATTCACACCTTGGTCAGATATTGTATCTTGCACACCTAACCGATTTACCTTTTTCTAAATGCCCAATCTCTTACTCGTTGAAGATGACGCCAACCTGGGAATGCTTCTTCAGGAATATCTGACCGATAAAGGCTTCCCTACCGACCTTGCTACTGATGGACAAAAGGGATGGCAGCATTTTGTGGATAAAGAATACGATTTGTGCATTTTCGACGTGATGATGCCCAAAAAAGATGGCTTTTCGCTGGCGAAAGAGGTGCGGATGAGCGGGCGGGATGTGCCTATTATTTTTCTAACGGCGAAGTCGATGAAGGAGGACACGATGCAGGGATTTCGTGTCGGGGCGGACGATTACGTTACCAAGCCTTTCGACCGCGAAGAATTGCTCATGCGTATCCAGGCTATTTTAAGGCGCTACACACGGCAATCCGATCAGCAGGAAGAGATAAAAGTATTTCGGATTGGCCAATACACCTTTGACTATAATCACCAGCAATTAGCAATCGGCGACCATTCCGCCCGCCTCACGAGCAAAGAATCGGAGTTGCTCCGGTTGTTTTGCCAAAATCTCAATCAGCCTATCAGCCGCAGCTTCGCATTGAAAACCATTTGGGGAGACGACTCCTATTTCAATGCGAGAAGCATGGATGTTTACATTACCAAACTGCGCAAATACCTCCGTGAAGACCCTTCGATCCAGATCATGAATTTGCACGGCGAGGGCTTCAAGTTGATGGTTGGGTAAAAGGGAGGAAGGAGGAAAGGGAGGATGGACGAAAAGGAAAGCGATGACGAGTTGCAAAAAGCGGGCGGTTTGGGAAACTCTCACTTTCTTTGCGTCGTTTCCCTTTTAGTGTTTTTTGAAAAGCTTCAATAAAAAGGCCGACGGCCGAAAGCCGATCGCCGACTGCCCAATATCATGATTCAATTATCCCGTCGTCCCCGACGCAATAGAAAATCCGCAGGTGTGCGTGACCTTGTGCAGGAAACCAATCTGCAGGTGTCCGATTTTATTTTTCCCATGTTTGTCGTGGATGGAACACGGCAGAAGTCGGAGGTGAAGTCGATGCCCGGTATTTATCGCTATTCACTGGACAACCTGCTCGAAGAGCTTAAAGAAGTTACCGACCTGGGTATCAGATCCATAGACCTTTTCCCCAATTATCCTGAAAGCAAAAAGGACCGTTTCGCAACGGAAAGCTATCAAGAAGATACTTTTTACCTGAAAGCCATTACGGCAGTTAAGGAGCAGTTTCCCGAACTCGTGATCATGACCGACGTGGCCATGGACCCGTACAGCTCCGACGGCCACGACGGCCTTGTAGAAAACGGCAGGATATTGAACGACGCCACGCTGGAAATCCTCGCCAATATGTCGCTCGCACAGGCCAAAGCCGGCGCCGACATCCTTGGCCCGAGCGATATGATGGACGGCCGCGTGGGTTACATCCGCCGGCATCTCGATGCGCATGGCTTTATGGATGTGAGCATCATGTCGTATTCTGCCAAATATGCCAGCGCATTTTACGGCCCGTTCCGCGATGCATTGGAATCGGCACCTAAGTTTGGGGATAAAAAGACTTACCAAATGAACCCTGCCAACAAGCGGGAAGCATTGCTCGAAGCGCAACTGGATTTTGAAGAAGGTGCCGATATGCTGATGGTGAAGCCTGCATTGTCGTACCTGGATATTATCCGCCTGCTCGACGAGAACTTCGATATTCCGATCGCTGCCTATAACGTTTCCGGTGAATATGCGATGGTGAAAGCCGCCGCGCAAAACGGCTGGCTCGATGGCGAGCGCGCGATGATGGAAGTGCTCACGAGCATCCGCCGCGCAGGCGCCAAATGCATCCTTACCTATTTCGCGAAAGAAGCGGCCGTGCTATTGAACAAACGGTAGCGAATTCCGATTGCTGTAACATACAATGTGGAGATGTCTGATTATCTTACATCTTCACATTTTCTTTTTAAAATCATCACAAAACAGTCATGAAACTACCTTTCCTCCTGCTACCGCTCGGACTGGCCCTCACGCTCCCCGCCGATGCGCAGAAAAAGACTTCTTCATTACCTGAATTTCAAATCAAAAAATCCGAAACCGAAGCGCATATCCGTTTCCTCGCGGGAGACGAGCTCATGGGCAGGCGTACGGGAGAGCAAGGCAACTTCGTAGCGGCCCGCTACATTGCCGAGCAATTTCGCAAACTGGGAGTTGTACCTGTTCCGGGCAATGCAGAAACGGGTACTTCCAGCTATTTCCAGCGGGTACCATTCGAAAAAATGGGTGCTAATGGCGCCGGTGAGATCGCCGCGGATGCGGAAATTATGAAAAGCGGCACGGACTGGATATTGATGGCGGGTGACGCTGTGGATTTGAAAGCGCCGCTCGTTTATGCCAGTTTTGGGCTGGAAAACGCGGCCAAAAGCTGGGACGATTATAAGGGGCTGGATGTAAAAGGAAAAATTGTATTGGTAGAAAGCGGAACACCGGAAACGCAGACGCCCTCCGAAATCATCGCTACTTCGACCGAAAAGCGCAAAATCGCCCAGGACAAGGGCGCTATTGCCGTTATAGAGCTTTTCAACGCGCCTATTCCCTGGAATACCGTAAGCAAGTTTTTTGCAGGAGAAAAAATATCCCTGGCGGAAGGTTCAGCTGCCAAATCGATCCCCCATGCCTGGGTGAACGGCAAGGAAGCCAAATTCGCTCGTGCATTGCGCGCCGTAAAAGAGGTTACTTTTAAAACTTCCGGAAGAGTTGCCAAGCCTGTTTACAGCTATAATGTGGCCGGCTACATTCCCGGTACCGACGCTAAATTGAAAGAAGAATACATCCTGCTCTCCGCGCACTATGACCACGTGGGCGTGGGCAAGCAAGGCGGGCAGACATACACGCCCGAGGACAGCATTTTCAACGGCGCACGCGACAATGCGTTTGGCGTAACAGCATTGCTCACCGCGGCAGAAGCATTGGCCAAAAACCCACCGAAACGATCGATTGTGATTGTGGCGCTGACTGGCGAAGAGGTAGGCTTGCTAGGCAGCAAATATTACGCGTCACATCCGATCATGCCTTTGAACAAATGCATTTTCAATATGAATTCCGACGGGGCAGGGTATAACGATACCACCATCGTTTCGGTCATGGGCCTCGACCGTACCGGCGCACGTGCGGAGATCGAAACCGCTTGCAAGGCATTCGGACTGGGCGTTTATGCTGACCCTTCCCCGGAACAAGGTCTTTTCGACCGGTCGGATAATGTGAGTTTCGCCAAAGAAGGTGTTCCCGCACCGACTTTCACGCCTGGTTTCAAAGAGTTCAATGGCGATATTATGAAGAACTACCACCAGGTAACCGACCATCCCGAAACCGTGGATTTCAACTACCTTCTGAAATTCAGCCAGGCTTACACTTACGCGACCCGGCTGATCGCCGACCGCAAAACGGCACCGCAATGGAGCGCAGGGGACAAATATGAACCGGCGGCTAAAAAGTTGTACGGAAAGTAATAAGTTTAACAGAAGTAAAAAGCCTTCCGGAGTAGTTCCGGAAGGCTTTTTCTATTTGGAATTGTAATATTGAATAAGGCTTGCTGCTTGCGTTTCATCTTTGAAGTCCGGATCGTGTTCTTTCAAATACCGGTCCATTTCCGGCTTCCTGTCTGCTAACAGCGGCAGAAGGCTCTTTTTATTCAAATTAACCTTTTGCACTCCTGAACCTGAAAGCAGGTAATAAGCTGTCGAAAGCCGAACAACCGTGTTCTTTTCACCTGTGCCAAAACTGGGGTTATAGTTCGGTCGGGTGATTTTTGGCTTATACACTTTCACAAGCGTAACCCTGCCTGAGGCAAGCACTGCTCCAAAACCCTTTGATTCTCCTTTCGGATCATTACTTGCCAGGTTTAGATACCTGACATCTCCGAGCTCATGACGAATCGTGAAACTTTTGATCTGGCTCCCGCGGATCACACGAATGTCCTTCTTCGCTTTATCGGCCAGTACTTCCAGTTCCTCGTTGAGAACATTGTAACGAATGCTGATCCCCGCAATTGAGTCCGATTCATGCCCGCCTATTTGCGCGACCGGCTTCATCAGTTTTACATCGCCATCATGCCAAAGTGAATCAATATAAAAATCGCCGACCACGCCAGACTGCTCCGCCGGCGACGTCCAAAAAACGCCAGATTTCGGAGCATCCAGCCCGGTGCCTGTATTAATTCCGACCTTCGTACCTTCGCTCAGCTGCGCGAGGCAGCCAAGCGGGAGTATTCCCGCCAGGCCTACTACGCAGAATATCTTTCCCAGCATTATCTCGCTCCCGGAGGGCAGTTCTTTCTCAAATAATCTGTAAACAGTGACTGTAAATGCCGCGAGGTACCTTCACCTTCCGAAATGCTGTGCGTCCGGTTGGGATAAGGCATAAACTGGAAGACCTTGTTAGCCCGGATCAACTCGTTAACAAGCATTTCTGCATTCTGGTAATGCACATTATCATCGCCGGTCCCGTGAATATACAGCAGATTTCCACGCAGATTTTTAGCGTAGGTAATCGGTGATCCCTTTACAAAATCCTCGCGGTTCTCCTGCGGAATGCCCATGTAGCGCTCCTGGTAAATGTTGTCGTAAGTGAGCTGATTGGCCACAGCAGCTACCGCAATCCCGGTCTTGAAATGCTGCGGATATTGAAATAGCAGGTTCAAAGTCGACGAACCGCCACCGCTCCATCCGTGTACTGCCACGCGACTGGTATCAATGAATGCAAATTGTTTGAACATGGCAGTAGCAGCACCGTCCATGTCTTTGATATTGATGCGGCCGATGTTACGGTAAATGGCCTTGCGCCATTTGGCACCTTTGGGCGACGGCGTGCCCCGGTTGTCGATGGAAGCGTAGATGTACCCGTCATCGGCCATACTGCCTGCGTACAAGCGGTTGCGGCCGGTCCCCCAAACGTCCTTCACAGTACTTCCGGCTGCTTCGCCATACACCATGAACACGATCGGGTATTTTTTGCCGGCATCGAAATTGGTAGGTTTCACCATCCATGCGTCGATTTCCACGCCTTCGTCGGTCTTTACTTTGAAAAACTCAATATTCGCTTTTGAGGAATTGATTTTGTCTTTTGATTGCGCAATGGAACTGTTTGGGTCTATCGAAACGTGCTTAGGGAAGGAAATCCATTCTACCAAAGGTGATGTTTTGGCATTTGAGAACTGGTGGCGACCAAATTTGGCAAGTGGCGAGATGTCGTAAGCATGCGTTCCTGCCTGATCGGCCGGGGTTATGCGTACAGGCGTTCCTTTGCCGTCCAGCGTGGTTTTGTACAAATAGCTCTGCGTCGCATTGTCAGGCGAGGCCATGAAATAATAGGTATTGTTCTTCTCGTCGATGCGGACGGGGTTGATCATGTCAAAATTGCCCGCAGTAATGAGTGTTTCCTTCTTTCCGTCTCGGCTCACGCGGTAAGTATGGCGCCAGCCGTCCTTCTCGCTTACCCACAAAAACTCCTTACCGCCATTGATCCAGTCCCAGCCCATCGGATCACTTTCCCAACGGCTTTTGATATCAATCCAGGCTTCGTCCTTTTCACTATAAAATGGTTTGGCACTCCCGTCGGTGGTATTGATGTACATCAATGTGCTCTCGTTCTGCTTGCGGTTCAATTGCTGGATCACGAGCTCGTTCGGCATTCCCGACCATTCCATGCGTGGAACGTAGGTATTCTGTGGGTCACCAGGGATGTTCATCCATTTGGTCTGGGCCGAAGCGATGTCCACCACACCGATTTTATACGGAGAAGGTGTTTCACCTACTTTCGGATATTCCACAGGCACATTGAATGAATAAATGGAATCCGTGGTATTGATCATCAAAAAGTTACGGATCTTGCGGGCATCGAGCTGCCAGTAGGCGATGGATTTACTGTCGTCGCTCCAACGGAAACCATCGCGGCAGTCGAATTCCTCTTCATATACCCAATCGAATGTACCATTGATCACGCGGTCGGTACCGTCGGTCGTCAATTGCTTGATCGAATTGCTTGTCAGGTCTTCAGCATATACATTATGCTTGCTCACATACGCGACCTTTTTGCCATCGGGCGAAAATTTAGCAAACATCAGCGACGACTCCGGCAAGCCTTTCCCGAGTTGTTTCAGGGTCTTGGCTGTCATATCGTACACCCAGTAATCGCCGCGGGTGTCATAGCGCCACACCCGTTTGGTATTGGTATAAACCAAAACCTTATCCCCGGCTTTGCTGATGGAATAGCTGCGGATAGTCAACGGCGCGCCCCCTTGCGGCGTGAGCTCCGCTGATGAAACAATGACTTTTTCCTGATTGGCGGGCAATGTTACCTCCACGATCTGGCCATCGCCGGCATCGCGGTAGCCGCTACCGTCGGGCAGCCATTGAAATGTGTCGGGAATCTGCGCAAAAAGCTGAAAGGAGAGGATTGTTAATGAAAGTGTCCTGATTATTTGCTTCATGTGAGCTTAAAAAAATTAGTACGACAACTATATAAGTGCAATTTTAACATTTTAATTAATCTTTTGCACCGTCCTCATCGTGTCCCTTTGATTTTGAGCGCCTTTGTTTTTTCAATGCCTCACTCAGCAAAAACTCGATCTGGCCGTTCAAACTGCGGAAATCCTGCTGTGCCCAGGTCTCGAGTTCCCGTAGCACATCAGGATTGATCCGCAAAACAAATGCTTTTTTCTCCGCCATATCATGGATACAAAGTTCCGGCGTTCAGAATCGGTGTCGCCGCTTTCTCACCGCACAAAACTACCAGCAAATTACTCACCATCGCCGCCTTACGCTCCTCGTCGAGCTGGACAATACCCTTCTCCGAAAGCATGGCCAAAGCCATATCCACCATTCCAACTGCCCCATTCACGATCTGGCGCCGCGCCGCCACTACTGCCGACGCTTGCTGGCGTTGCAGCATCGCACCCGCAATCTCGGGCGCATATGCCAGGTGACTTATCCGCGATTCGAGGACATCGATCCCCGCACGACTCAAACGTTCGGTCAGCTCGGCTTCGAGCATTTCGTTGATCTTCCCGCTGCCATCGCGCAGCGTCACCTCCTGGGTGCTCGCCTCTTCGTCTTCCATCGAATCATAAGCATATATCCCCGCCAAATGCCGCACGGCCGCTTCCGACTGGATTTCGACGTATTTCACATAGTCGTCCACTTCAAACGAGGATTTGGCCGTATCTCCCACGCGCCACACGACCACCGCCGCGATTTCGATCGGGTTACCTAGCTTGTCATTCACTTTCAGCTTTTGGCCGTTCAGGTTGCGGGCACGGAGGCTGATCTTTTTTCTGCGGAACAGCGGGTTTACCCAGCGCAACCCATTTTGCTTCATAGTACCCATGTAGTCGCCAAAAAAAGTGGTTACCACTGCTTCGTTCGGGTTAATGACCGTGAGTCCGATGAGAATGATAAATCCGGTTACCGCAATGACGATCCCCGTAACCGGACTACCGGTGGTTATAAAATACACAAAGCCACCAAAAAGCAGCGCCAGGCCTATCACAAACAGCAGATAGCCAGAGATTGAGCGTAATTCCTTTTCGATCATAGCTGGTTTAAATTGATATTAAATTAATATCACAATATTATCAAACTCCCTATAATTTCCTAAGCTATTTGGTACAAAAAATTCCCGGGGCCTGTGACCGGCTCCGGGAAGGGATGAATGGCTAAATATATGCTTCTACCTATGGATGATCATCTGGTGACTGGTTTCTATCTGGAAATTGATCGGGACATTGTATTTAACCCTTACCTTTTGGCCCCTCAGCTCCCCCGGGTTCCACTTCCCGTTCATGAGCTTCACAACCCTCAATGCCTCCTCATCGAGGCCGTAGCCGACCCGGTTCTCCACTTTATACTCGCACATAGACCCGTCTTCGCATACCACAAATGAAAGCATCACACGCCCTGCAACACCACTCCTTGCCGCTGCGGAAGGATAGCGAATATTCATGCCCAGAAACTTATAGAATTCTTTGATCCCACCTTTGAATTCAGGTTGCACCTGCGGTTTGGTATATTCTGTTTTTTCGCCATTTACCCAGGAAATCCCGCTTTTAAATTGTCCGAGATCGTAAATCTCCTCGTAGTATTGGGTGCTATCGGCCAATTTTCCGCTCCACTTGCCTTCCTTGATCCCATTCACAACTTTTCCTTGCTCAAAAAGCCATTTCCCGTGTGGCGTTTCACCAACCGCCCGCCAATATCCTTCGCCGTTTTTTACATACTGTGTGCCATCCGGCCCCCACGAATTCATCAGAAACGGTTCGTCCTTTACGCCCATTTTGTTGATAGGAAAATCTCTGTGAGCCCTTATTTGCCCGTTGGAGTCCCAGTAGACGTCCGTAACTAGCGAATCGGTCAGGAGTTGCTGATGCCTTACCATGCCGGTTAGGTCATAATCCTTGATAAGCGATGCTTTTCCATCCACACCATATTCTACGTAAGAAAGTATATGCCCGTCGGAATCGAATGTGACCTCGGTAGCATGGCTGGCCTCATTGTAATCTCGGGCAGAAATGCGGTAAGCAGGTATTGAGTCCCTTTCCGGGTTTACAAAACGCGATTTGTAGCGGATTGGCGTTTTGGCAAATTTCGCCTCGCCGAGCCGCTTCCATTTTCTCCTCATGGCTTCTTCGTAAGCCACATCCCCGGATACAAATCCCCGTTCATCGACAGGCATTGTCCGGCGGTATTTGGCCCGTGCGGAATCGATTGGCGCGAAGTTCTCGTTGAAATAGTCCACAAATGCCCGCCTTGCCGTGTCGTAGGTCGGTTTGGCGTCCGCTTTGAATGTCACGGGGAAAAATACCGTCTGCCGCACTTTTTGCCCTCCCAGCGTTGCGGGTCGCCAGGCGCGATACATACGGAGCACATTCACAGCCGCCGCATTGCACAGCGTGTCGATCCCGCGCGTTACCTCGATGTCGCTCATACTCCCGTCTGGCTGTACAACACCTTTGAGATAAACCCGGCCATTCACGCCCTTCACAGATGAAGAAAAAGGTACCTGAAGGTTGGAATTGACAAACTGATTGAGTGCAGCAAGGCCCCCCGCCGGCTCGGCCTTGTTTTCTACCTCATGCGGCAAATAAACTTGCTGCGCGAACGCGGGCGTGCCTAAAAACAATAGAAACGTAAACAGTTTTTTCATTAGGGTTGATGAGTTATACCAATAGTAAAAATGATGTTTTTCTTTTAAAGAAACTCATAGTTACTCTGCAAATATTTCAAAATTGATTCGTAGAACTAGTTTTGAATATAAACTTAACCAACTGATAACCTGCCAGTAATATGCAGTTAATATAAAATGAGAAAATTTGTATCATGGGAGATACAACTCACTTTCGCACGATCATCATTTCCGACATTCACCTCGGCGCCGGAGGCTCGAAGGCAGAAGAAGTCACCAATTTTCTGAAAAACTATTCTTGCAAAAAGCTTATCCTGAATGGTGATATTATCGATGCCTGGCAGCTGAAAAAATATGGTGTCTGGAAACGGAAGCACACGCTTTTCTTCAAGCGCGTGCTGAAAATGATAGAAGACAACAAAACGAAAGTGATTTACATCCGCGGAAACCACGATGATTTCCTCGACCAGATTATCCCCCTGCGCCTTGGCAAGCATTTCCAGATCCGGAAAGACTACATACTCACTTCCGGTACACAGCGGTTCTATGTTACCCATGGCGATGTTTTCGACTCCATTACCACGCATTTGAAATGGCTGGCCTACCTGGGCGATATCGGTTATACGTTCCTCCTGTGGGTCAATAAATTTTACAACAAATACCGCGCATGGCGCGGCCTCTCCTATTACTCTTTGTCGCAACGTGTGAAGCAATCGGTAAAAATGGCTGTGAACTACATGACCGACTTTGAAGAGAAACTAACCGAGCTCGCCCGCTCTCGCAGCTGCGACGGCGTGATCTGCGGGCATATTCACCATCCGGCGATCCGAGAAATCGACGGTATCAAGTACATGAACTCCGGCGACTGGGTCGAAACCCTGAGCGCGCTGGTAGAGGATTTCGACGGTAACTGGAGCCTGCTCTATTACGACCAGCAAGAGATCGTCGAGAAGCCTGTAAAAAAAACGAGTACCAAAAAAGTCGTTGAAAACTTCCCCGGCATGGAAAAGCAGGTGGCGTTCACCGGTTTTCTAACGGGGCGGAATCAGCGCTATCTATAATTATGAGAATCCTTTTTCTGGTTCAGGGAGAGGGCCGGGGGCATTTGACGCAAGCCATTTCGCTCGGCCAGGTATTACGTAGTGCGGGACACAAGGTTGTGGGCGCGATGGTAGGGACGTCTCCGGGTCGGAATATCCCTTCATTCTTCCAGGAGCAGATCTTTGCGCCGGTACATCATTTCGCCGCGCCCAATATCATTTACAAAGCCCAGGGCGGCGGCATGAATGTAGGCCGCACGATTGCCACACATCTGGCACATTTGCCCAAATACCTCAAAAGCCTTCACCGCATCCACGAAACGGTTCGGCGGATCAACCCCGACCTGATCGTGAGCTTCTACGATACCTACGGCGGGCTCTATAACATGATCTACCGCTCCGGCATACCGATGGTCTGCATTGCGCATCAATACCTTTTGCTTCATCCGAAGTTTATATTTCCGGAACACAGCCGGGTCAACCAGTTCCTGATCAACCTCAACTCCAAGTCGACGTCGTGGCTTTCGGCGAACCGGCTTGCATTATCTTTCCGGGAAATGCCCTCGGCCCCCAATCTTAAAATCACGGTCGTACCTCCATTGCTCCGCAAGGAAGTTACACGCCTCATTCCGCAAAAGGGCTCATTTATACTCGTGTACATGACGCACCACAGCCTGAGCACGCAGGTCATCGACTGGCATCGGAAGCATAAGGATGTGCAGTTGCACTGCTTTTGGGACAACCCGGATGCATCGGAGGAATTTGTTTTTGACAGTACACTTACTTTTCACCAAATCAACAGCGAAAAATACCTGCGAATGCTCGCAAATTGCCGCGCATTGGTTACCACGGCCGGTTTCGAATCTGTTTGCGAGGCCATGTATCTCGGGAAACCTGTGATGATGGTGCCTGTCCCTAACCACTTCGAGCAGGAATGCAATGCGATAGATGGGGTTATATCGGGCGCAGGAGTAATGTCCAGATCGTTCGATCTCTCAGTGATTTTTGATTACCTGCCGAAGCATATTGACCAGTCGGAGAAATTCAGGGACTGGTACCATCGCGGGCATCAAATGTTTGTACGGGAAATCGCGGAATTTGAAAAATCAATTGATATCCGGCGGAAAATACAATCGGAGATCTGATACTTTCCGCCGGATACCTTACTTATCTTTCTTGAAAACAAGCTGTTCGGGGTTTTGATCGAATTTGAGGATCAACTTATCGCCCGATACGTGATACTTCCCCTTACCGCCTGTTGAATCAGATGGAAGCCAGGCCTTCCGGCTCCATTCCGGCTCACCTACTTTGCTTCCGCCAAAGCTGGTTATTCTGAAGGTACAATTTGCCCCCAGCGTATAAGCCCCGCTAATCGTATTCACAAAAGTATGGCCCTCAATCGTTCCGCTCCTTTGATCATCGGAAAAGCTGAAAACGACACTTTTGCCACTGATCTCCGGGTCTTTGTCCACTGCACCCGTCGCGGTATTCTGGAAGTAATCCAGGCGCCAGGCTCCTTTCAATGAAGCGATTTCCGAACATGGCGGAAATGCACAACAATCCTTGCCACCCCCGCATTCGAATGCAGTTAATGCAAGAAAACAGACGCAGAGAAATAAAAACGCGATCCTTTTCATGGCTCATCTATTTTAAAAACTGATCCCTAACCGCAATGCCAGCCTGTTGTAAACCCGGTCTTCAAACCGCTCTTTTTGGTCCCACAAAGGCACTTTGGTAACGTGCGCCTCTTGTCTTTTGTAGGTTAATGCAATCGTAAATGCAGCGACTCCCGGTTTTCCTACCTTCATCCCTACGCCTGGGTTTACCATCAGTCCGCCTTTCGTATCGGCGCCGTCGGGATCGTCGTGAAACCACGCGAATGCATAACCGGCATCGACTGTTCCAAACAGTTGCACGTTTTTACGACCGAGGAGATCATATCGAACACCGCCGGCGATCGGGTTCAGCAAGGCCGTCTTGTACCAATCCATCCCAAGCGTTACCCCAGCCGACAACTTCCTGTTGATTTGGACTCCATTAAAGGTCTGAACCGTGAGGCTGGTTTTGCTATCGACCTGATCGCCATTTCCGGCATAAGGATTCTGGTATTTGACCCTCCCGAACAATCCACCGAACTCGGTGTGGTTGACAAATCTCACGCCCCTGGCCGTCTGCCCGTAAGACACCGAACTGACCAGCAATAGCAGAAAGTAGGCGATCTTTTTCATATCAAATCGCTTTTCCAACCGGAATTTTACTCAGCATTTTCAAATCTTTCGGATTCGACGAATCATATTGGTAAAATCCGTCTTCGCCGATGAGCATCAATGTTTTGCCTAGTGAAATCACATCATAGGCATGCATATCCTTGAAATGTGCCAGCTGGTTGCGGTCCACTGAAAACTTGTCGGTCACGTCGAAGACCTTCAAACCATGTTCGCCTTCGCAAAGGAAAAGCGTCGGGAAATCGATACTCAGGCCGTGTGGACTCTCCATTTGATAGCTTTTAATAAGCTGTGGAGCCGCCGGATTGCTTACATCGACGAGATCCAGCTGGTTCTGCCCGCCTCCGCATGCGGTACCTGTACGCAGCGTCACATACGCAATGTTTTCGTGCACTACCACGGGGTCGCAGGCGCGGCCGTGCTGGAAGTTCGAGAGCTGTTTCGGCTCTGCCGGGTTGGTATTGTCATAAATAAACATCCCGGTGGAAGAGCCTATAAAGAGTTTATTGTCGTAGGGAAAAATGGTTTCAATGCCCCAGCCCAGATTCACCGTGGCGAAGTCGGCCGGCTGTGCAGGTTTGTCGATCTTAAAAAGATGCAAGTCACTTTGGCTGACCGCGTAGAGGAAATTGCGGTCCAATGCAAAACGCGCCATCGAGCCTGCCTGACCACTGGTACCACCAGAGGATTGCGGCGAAGCCGACGATGAGCTATTGAAAGACACCCTATCGGCCAGCATCCAGATGCCGCCCCACCACGTCATGGGCGGAACGTTGTCTTCGCAATTAACGGTTACCGTTTCGGTGACCCATTCAACATTCTGATCGGTAATAGAGCCGACTGATTCGTTCAGCGACCAGCCGCCTCCGTCGAAAAGGCCTGTCTTGAATACATTTTTAACCCTACCTACTTCTTTCGGGGCAGCGGGATCGGTAATATCGATTGAAACGAGGTCTGAAAAGCTATCGGCATAGAGAACATTATCGCGAACGGCGATATCGCCATTCCCCGGAATATTAATGAATGTCACAAATTTGGGGTTGGCAGGGTTGCCGTTGTCAATAATATGAATCCCTTTTTTTATTTCATTGACAAATAAATACTTGCCTTTCACATACATCTTTCCAGGCTGCTCTAAGGTACGCGGCGATTCGGCCTTTACCTGCGTCCGGAGCTCCATCAAAGAATGTGTCACGTTACTAAACCGACGCACTACGCGTGTCTCCTTGCATTGATCGTTGCATGACCAGCAAAGCCATGCCACGGCGCATAACAGTAAAAGTTTAGGTTTCATACGGTTAGATATTAGAGGCTTGTAAAAATTATATTATGACTTCGACAAATGCAGGACACTGTTTTTTTGTAATTAGTTGGAATACAAAACAAAATCGTCCGAAAGCAAGGCCTTCGGACGATAACGCACCCCGAAAATACCGGCGAACCGGTATTTTTTATCTTTGATATTTTTAAATGCTTTTCAGCACTGTTATTTCGATTCCGGATTTTTGATCCTGCCTACGAAAAGAATGGTATTGGAAGTATTTTCACTGATCACCAATCCAAATGGGCGGTCACAAATGAACCTTGGTGACTCGGGCCCGGCGGAAGTAAGGCCGACACCGATTGTCGTCACTGCTGCTGCCTCTGTTCCCTGCTCGTCGATACCCAGGTAGGCATCCTGCTTCACAAAATCGACATAGAGTTCGGCTGCTTTATTGATCTTACCCAGTTGTGCGCTATCTTCAAATGCGCGTTTGATACCCATTCCCCGCAATGTCTCCTTCAATTGAGCTGAATAGTCGACTGTAAACTTGGGTAAACCTACTGTAATACCCCGCTCTGCCATCCCGCTATTCAGACCCGACCATCCTTCGCCGGTGATTCCTTTCAGCACTTCATCGACTGTACTTTGACCTTTCGGAATGAGCAAGGTCATATTGAATTGCCCATTGGCGTATGGAAGGCGAACAGCGTTGTAATTGCTTCCTGAGCCTACTTTGAAATCGGATTCGGCATACATCATTTTGACGTTCTTGCTTTGTCCGTTTTCCATCCTGAACGGTGCGTCCTGCGTTTTCTTGGGATCAAACCTGGTTTGCCAATCGCCTTTGAAATACAATGCATTCAAAAGGAACATTACGTGTTGTGGCTGAATCTTGTCAAGAACATTCTTGATCTTACCGTTGGTCTTGTCGCTTGCCCATTTGTTAATGCGATCTTTTGCGGCATCATCAAATGGCAAACCTGTTACCTCCGATTCAAACGAGTCTTTCAGAACAGATTGAAAATCATTTTCAACGGAAAAGTCATTTCTATACCAAACCGAATTCGCTAATCCCAAACTCACTTTCGAATCGGCGACGGGCAAATCGTTGATCAATGTTTTATATGCCGCATTCAAATCAGCCAATGCGACGGCATCCATATTTAATGCTTTTTGAATTTCGCCGGCAGTTTCTTTTTCGGCTCCATTTAAAAGCATTCCCAAAGCCATGTGCAGGCTGAGCGGCGATACAAAGAAATTATCGTCCGCCGGTTGCGTTTTTTGTAACGCGTGAATAAAATCAAATGCGAAAGAAGTGGTCCCGTTCGAAACCAAGGCCGGTATTTCAACCGGATTCACCTCGTTATCCGGACCAACATTATCGTTTGTACAGCCAAACAGCATTACGGCTGCCAGCATCGGAACGGTGATCGACTTCTTTAAAATTTTCATGGCTAACAGATGCAAGAATATCTTCTTTCTCCACAATCAACCCACAAATCAATAGATTCAAATCAACCGGCATTGGTTGGAAACTATTTAAAATTATCTCAAAAAGAATAGCGGACCGACCACGAAACGCCATACAAATACGGTCTGGAATCGAGGCTTTGATTGGATTTAAAGCTCGATGAAACCGCTTTCTGGTACGAGCCCGTCAGGTTAGCGCCCCAGTTGGCAGAAAGCTTGTAATTCAACCGCAATCCTGTTGTTGCGGCCCAGTTTGTGCCACGGTATATTTCATCACTGGCGGTTGTTCTAATAATATCTCCCGACGCAGATTCCAGTTCGTTGACTAAAAAGAAGTTCGCCATCATCCCGCCCAATACCGAATAGCTGAATTTCTTATCGGGGTTTAAAGTAAAGCCCGCCTGAACCGGCAATTGCAAATACTGGTAATTATTGCTGACCTTCTTGGCCACATCAATATACAATGCACCATTGTTAAAGCCGGCCGCCTTATCGCTCAAAGCAGGATTATTGGCTGCCAATGCATTTTCCAGCACATTGGACGCCGCACTGTTATATGCATTCAGTACATATCCGCCACCCTCGTAGGCCGAATTCCCCCGGAGATAGCTTACTCCCGTCTCCACAGACCAGTGTTTCGACAAGCGCACCCCACCCTGCGTCTGCACGGCATACGAAGCACGCGCCTCGCTGGTTCCGGAAACCGACCGCTTCTGGCTCACCGACTGCGCCATGAAAGCCTGCGGGGCTTCTCTCAATTTCACATTAGGATTAAACGAGGCGGGCATAATGCCTATTCCTGCATAATACTCCTTAGGTTTTGTGGTTTTAACCGGCTCTTCTATTCTGACCTCGGGCCGGAAAAAAACATGACGCTTCTGAACGTAAACATCCAGGTCGTTATAGGGCAAGGACGCCAGCATTTCCGCAGAGGTCGCCTGGTTTTGCACCGCAGCCACTGCGGCGTTGCTATTCTCAACAGAAACCTCAACGGTTCCATTAGCAGGCTCTGTTTTACTCGCAATAACATCCTGATTGTTGCTTGCCGGCCTTTCCTGGATGATGCTTGCCGCCGAAGAAATGTTATCCGCATGCTGCTCATTCTGTTTGCCACGCGCATTTGTCCGGGCTGCTGCTGCGATACCAGTATTTGAGTTTCCGGCGATACCACCTTTCAGATCACTCCGGGTTGGCTCACTGCCTGTTGCGGCAATTGGGCCTTGTTCAACAGTTGCTGCGAGCTCTTCCTTATCCTGGCCTTGAACCGCATTTGGCTGCTCTTCCACGGATTTAGCAGGCTCCGTTTCAGCTTTTTGAACCGGTTTTGTGCTCACTGCCACTTCTACCTTGTCTTTCTGGCCGCCTGAATACCAGAGCCCGCCGCCTACCAGCAGCAATGCCGCAATGGACGCGGCTGCATACCACATTTTCGGTGACTGCCACCAAAGGGGAGTAACTTTTTCCTGTTCCCCGTCAAGACGCGCCTCGATACCCTCCCACACCGATGGCGGGGGAGCTTCGGAGGCCTCTTTCAAGGCCTTTCTCCACTGTTCCTCAAAATTGTTTATGTTGGACGGATCCATCATCAAATCTTTTTTCTTTGTTCAATTTTTGTTGAAGCAACATCCTTGCACGCGAGTACTGCGACTTGGACGTTCCTTCGGAGATACCCAACATCTGGGCGATCTCATTGTGCTGGTAACCTTCAATCGCATACAGATTGAAGATCGTCTGACAACCGGGCGGTAGTTCCCGGATCATTTCCATCAACTGCTGCATCTGAAAATTTCCGAGGGTAAACTCCCTGTCGGACAAACCATTATGATGTATATCTATGTCATCCAGCTCTTTCAGGTATTTCTGTTGCCGCAAATGGTTCAGCGCTGTATTCACTACCACCGATCTGAGCCAATATTCCAGCGGGCTGTCGGCCCTGAAAGAATCTATATTCTCGTAAATCTTGATGAAGGCATCCTGCAACACGTCTTCCGCGTCGGCGCGGTTTTTCGTGTAGCGCATACAAATAGCAAACAACTTACCCCCAAAAACATCGTATAGCTGTTTCTGGGCGATGCGGTTGCGCTGCTTGCAGCCTTTCACCAGTTCCTGTTCGTTAAACGTCATCCGAAGGTTAGGGGTGCTTCGTTCGGTTTGTAAAAAAATTCAGCACCTCTACCCATAAGATAGCCGATTACTGTTGCGTTATGATCCGACTCGCTCTCACGAGCCCGTCGTAAATTGTCTGACACCCTCATTATGAAAATGGTTGGAACACTTCGTAAAACTATTGCCAAATGTTGGCTACTTTACGCCAAGGAACTATTCAGTGGCGCATATCATTTAATAAGTACAACCTAAAATCTATCGCCCATGAGCCAATATATGGTTGAAATCCAGCTGCCGGCTGTCATGTCGGAAGATTTCACAGCAAAAATACCTGCTCAGAGAAAAAAGATAAATGAACTGATGGAGCAAGGAAGGCTGATGTCTTATGCTTTGTCCGACGATTACTCCCGGCTCTGGTGCGTGGTAAGAGCAGAAACAGAATTTGAAGTAATGTCACTCGTCTCGGAATTTCCGCTGATCGATTATATGGATCCCAAAATAACCAAGCTTATGTTCAATAATGTGGTAGCCCTTCGCTTGCCCATGTTCTCATTGAACTGACACTCATTGAAAACATTCCGTGGCAGGGCAAAAGTACCCTCGCCCAAGCGGCCTCGCACAATGCTTGTGCGAGGTTTTTTATTGATAGTCAGAGCTTTCTGGTTATCAGGGCTGCAATCTTTTCTAACTCGAACCGGTCGGCTTCACTGAAATCGTCGAGTTGATCGCTATCCACATCCAGCACCATTGCTAATGTTCCATTTCTATGGAAAACAGGCACTACGATCTCAGAGCGCGATGCCGAGCTGCATGCAATGTGTCCCGGAAATTGCTCTACATCCGGCACGATAATCGTTTCAGCACGCGTGTAACTCGCGCCGCACACGCCCTTGTGGAAGGGTATCCGCGTGCAGGCGATCGGCCCCTGAAACGGGCCAAGTACGAGCTGCCCTTCCTTTACCAAATAAAAACCTACCCAGAAGAAGCCGAATGCTTCCTTTAAAACTGCTGCTATATTCGCGAGGTTGGCAGTAAGGTCGCTTTCGTCAATGACAAGCGCTTCGATTTGTGGAAAAAGTGCTTTATAAATCTCAGCTCTGCTGGTATCAGTTGGTATAAATAATGTCTCTGCCATAACTTTAAATACTGCTGGATTTTTGGTAAACACAGATGCCTTTTGAATAGTTACAAAAATATTCAAATGCGCCCGGTCCGGGCCGCTACTACCACCGCTTCTGTTGTATATTTGAAGTTCGATAAGCGCTACAAGCAAGCCCCTTCATGAGTCAACGACATATCTTATTAATGGACGGCCCCGATCACAAGGGTTTGATCTACCATGTTACCCGCATTCTTTTTGCCCACAATCAGAACATTATCAGTAACGACGAGTACGTAAGCCCATCGCGCTATTTCTTTATGCGTACTGAATTCGAGGGCGACACCGATATTCCCGAGCTGTTAAAGGCTCTTCAATCCGAATTGCCGGCAGGCCTGAACCTTCGCATTAATCCTAAAAAGAACAAGGATATTGTGCTGATGGTCACCAAAGAACATCATTGCCTGGGCGAGTTGCTTATCCGCTACGCATTCAACGAGTTGGACGCTACGATTCTGGCGGTAGTAAGCAATTATAACTCGTTGCAGCCGCTGGTAAGTAAGTTTGGAATACCTTTTCATTTTGTTTCGCATGAAAACAAAACACGCGAGGAGCATGAGCAGGCGATATTAAGAACTCTGAATATTTACAGGCCCGATTACGTTGTGTTGGCGAAATATATGCGCATCATCACGCCGCAATTTGTGGAGCGTTTCCCGAACCGGATCGTGAATATTCATCATTCATTCCTACCCGCATTTATCGGGGCAAACCCTTACCGGCAGGCTTACGAGCGCGGTGTGAAGATTATTGGGGCAACCGCGCATTTTGTGAATAATGACCTGGATGAAGGCCCGATCATCGCGCAGGATGTTAAGGAGGTGGATCACAAACTGACCGCTTCGGATATGGCAACTTTGGGAAAAGATACCGAAAAAGCAGTTCTGTCAAAGGCGTTGAAATTGGTTTTTAACGACCGTGTTTTCATCCACCACAACCGCACCATTATTCTGTAAAACAAAGAAAAAGCCCTTAGTCAGAATCACCGAGGGCTTTTTACAATCTGATGGATGTTATTGAATATGTAATCTTACAAAAAATTCTTTAAAACATCAAATTCAGGTTCAAGCTGTTAACTAATTCTAAGGATATTCTAATTAAACTGCTTCGGCTGTACGCACCAGTTCAACCAGATCTCCGTCGTTTACTTCTTTCTTGATATCGGCTACTTCAAGGAACCTTGTATACAGTTCGTCCAGGGCAGATTTTTCGAAGGAGAACCCAAGCAATTCCAGGCGGTGTTTCAATGCGTGGCGTCCGCTGCGGGCAGTCAGAACGATATCGGATTTATCTACACCCACATCCTGCGGGTTCATAATTTCGTAATTCAGGTTGTTTTTCAGGAAGCCGTCCTGGTGGATACCCGATGAATGCGCGAATGCATTGCGACCAACGATCGCCTTGTTCGCCTGCACGGGCATACGCATCATTTTCGAGACAAGCTGGCTCGTCGGGTAAATGTGCTGCGTGTTAATACCTGTTTCAAGACCCAGCTCCTGGTGTACTTTCAATGCCATTACCACCTCTTCCAGCGAAGTGTTACCGGCGCGCTCGCCGATACCATTGATAGTCACCTCTACCTGGCGCGCACCCTGGTTAATACCTGCGATGGAGTTCGCCGTAGCAAGGCCCAGATCGTTGTGGCAGTGGATCGAGATAGTCGCTTTGTGGATATTCGAAACGTGTTCGAAAATGTATTTGATTTTGTTTCCGTACTCGTCGGGCAAGCAATAGCCTGTTGTATCCGGGATATTCACCACCGTCGCACCTGCGCCGATCACCGCTTCTACAAGCTGTGAAAGGAAAACGAGGTCTGCACGACCCGCGTCTTCGCAATAAAACTCAACGTCCTCTACCTTCGATTTGGCATATTTCGTAGCCGCAATCGCCCTTTCGATAATCTTTTCGCGTGTTGTGTTGAACTTATGCTGGATGTGAATGTCCGACGAACCGATGCCCGTGTGAATCCGTGCCCGCTGGGCGTACTGCAATGCTTCGGCCGCAGCGTCGATATCGCCTTGCACCGCACGTGACAGCGCACAGATGATGGGTTCGCGAACAGCTTTGGAAATCTCTACCACAGAACGGAAATCCCCAGGACTTGACACCGGAAAACCGGCTTCGATAATATCTACCCCCAGTTTTTCGAGTTGTGTGGCAACAACAATCTTTTCCTCAGTGGTCAATTGGCTGCCCGGTACCTGCTCGCCGTCTCGTAAAGTAGTGTCGAAGATCTGAACTCGATTACTCATTGGTGGGTATTAATTTTTTTATGGGACACGAATTTAACAATATTTCAGGCAATATAAAACCCTTTCCGTGTGAGGGAAAGGGTTTGAAACTTATCAAAACATAACCTTTCCCGGTCTCACGGTAGTTGTTGGAGATTAAGATTAAGGCTATTTTTCTGGTTCATCCTTTTGTTGCGAAATTTCGCTGGCCGCGAGTTTCTTCTGCAAAGAAAGCATAAGTTTTGATTGCAACAAATATTGTTTGGCAAAACTTTGATATTTTTTATATTCTTTTCAAAAGCTCTTCACCAGCCTGTTGCGTGTTCAGAACCTTGTCAGCCGGCGTGGTAGCATCGGCAATGTCGCGCGTTCTGAAACCATCTTTCAACAACTTGTCGACCGCCGAAATAATCGCTTCCGATTCTTCTTTCAAACCAAATGAAATATCGAGAAGCAATGCCGCCGAAAGCACTGATGCCAGCGGATTTGCAACACCTTTACCGGTGATGTCGTGCGCCGAGCCGTGAATCGGTTCATAAACGCCTGTGCTGTCGCCGACCGACGCCGAAGCGAGCATTCCCATCGATCCGGCGATCTGGCTCGCCTCGTCCGTAAGGATATCTCCGAAGAGGTTAGCCGTCACAACTACGTCGAAACGCTTAGGATCCTTAATGAGCATCATCGCTGCTGCATCTACAAACTGGTGCTCAACGGTGATGTCGGGATATTCAGGAGCCAAAGCCTGGATCACCTCGCGCCACAGACGGCTGGTTTCCAGTACGTTTGCCTTATCCACAGAGCAAAGGCGCTTTCCACGCGTACGAGCAGCTTCGAAAGCCTTGCGGGCTATGCGTTCTACTTCGTAACGGCTGTATTCAGCGATGTCGTAAGCAGTGTTGTTATCGTTTTTACGGCCTTTTTCTCCAAAATAAATGTCGCCGGTAAGTTCGCGGAAGAAAAGGATATCCGAGCCTTTCAGGATTTCAGGACGGATAGAAGATGCCCCTAGCAGTTCATCGAACAACTTGATAGGACGAAGGTTGGCGTACAAGCCCAGCTCCTTGCGCATTTTCAGCAAGCCTTGCTCAGGACGAACTTTGGCAGTAGGATCATTGTCATATTTTGGGTGACCTACCGCACCGAAAAGAATTGCGTCGGAATTGCGCATCTTTTCCAATGTCTCGTCAGGAAGCGGGTTACCGGTAGCTTCGATCGCTACGTGGCCCATTAATGCCTCGTCGTAAGTGAATTCATGGCCGAACTTCTCGGCGATTTTTACCAACACTGCCTTTCCTACCTCTGTAACTTCTTGTCCGATTCCGTCGCCCGGAACGATAAGGATATGCTTTTTCATCAAGTGGTTTAATTGATAATCAATAAATTATAAATAAATAGACGCATCACATCACGGCAATACATCAACTAATGGTTCGGGAGTGACCTTTTCTTCCGGAATACCGATCAGGTTCAGCATTTTCTGCGTGGCCATGATCGCCGAGAACGTTTGGTCCGAATCGAGGCCGCGGGTTTTCACGTCTTTCCCATTAATTTCCCAGGTAATGATGGTTTCGCACAATGCATCCGTTTTACCGCCCGGAGGAATGCGAACGGTATAGTCGGTCAGCATAGGCAGGCTGATCCCTTTTTTAATGTAAATCTTTTTCAATGCATTCATAAACGCATCGTACTGCCCGTCGCCCTGTGCATTTTCCTCAAAAACCTCTTCGCCAAAACAAATCTGCAATGTGGCGGAAGGTTTCAGGTTTTTGGAATGCGTGAGCACGTAATTGGTAATTACCACCTTCTCCTCGATAGCATCGCTGTCGAGAATGTCGGAGATAATGTAAGGAAGGTCTTCGGGTGTAACCGCTTCTTTGCGATCGCCGAGCTCGATAATCCGCTGCGTTACCTTTTTAAGGTCGGCGTCCGAAAGCGTAATACCCAGGTCGCGTAGGTTATTTTCAATATTGGCCTTCCCAGAAGTTTTACCCAATGCATACAAGCGCTGACGACCAAAGCGCTCGGGCATCAATTTACTGAAATAGAGGTTGTGCTTCTTATCGCCATCGGCGTGGATACCAGCTGTTTGGGTAAAAACACTTTCCCCTACAATGGGCTTGTTGGCAGGAATGCGAATACCCGAGAAAGTCTCCACCAGCTTGCTGATCGAGTACAGCGACTTCTCATTCACGGCCGTCGTGCATTCGGGCATCAAGTCATTCAGGACGGCAATCGTGCTCGCGAGCGGCGCATTGCCCGTACGCTCACCCATACCGTTCACGGTCAGGTGCAGCCCGTGCGCACCCGCGCGAAGCGCTTCCATGACGTTCGCTACGCTCAGATCGTAATCATTGTGTGCGTGGAATTCGAAATGGTGGTTTGGATAGCGGTCTACTATCTCCTTCACAAAGGAATATGATTCCGACGGCGTCAGAATACCCAGCGTATCGGGAAGAAGTATGCGCTTTACCGGCAATGTGGTAAGGAAATCAAGCGACTGAAATACATAATCATGCGAACTGCGCATGCCATTGCTCCAATCTTCCAGGTACACATTGCATTGAATGCCCTTCGTCTCCGCAAGCTCGATCACATTACGAATGTCTTCGAAATGTTCTTGCGGCGATTTTTTAAGCTGGTGGGTCAAATGGTTAAGAGACCCTTTCGTGAGGAGGTTCATCACTTTCGCGCCGGACTGCACCATCCAGTTGATGGACGCGTCGCCGTCGACGAATGTGAGTACTTCTATTTTATCCAAAAAACCATTCGCACCGGCCCAATCCGTGATTTTTTTAACCGCCTGAAATTCACCCTCCGACACACGTGCCGAGGCTACTTCAATGCGGTCGACCTTCACTTCCTGCAAGAGGATCTGGGCTATGGTCAGTTTTTCTGATGCGGAAAACGACACCCCGCTGGTTTGCTCACCATCGCGAAGTGTCGTATCCATTATTTCAATATAGCGGCTGTTCATAGGCGGTCAGCCGTCGGCAATGAGCAGTCGGCGGTCAGAAAAATCGACAGCCGACTGCCGATCGCCGACAGCCCGTTAAAATATTCTCTCTGCTTCAAATTCCTTGATCTCCCCCTTCATAGCTTGCAGATAATCGATATCGTCGAAGCCGTTCGTCAGGTTATGTTTTTTATAACCATTGATGTCGAAAGACTCACTTTCGCCGGTCGCGAGGATCGTGATTTTCTGCTCGGGCAGGTTTACTTCCAGTTCCGCATTAGGATCGGCTTCGATCGCTTCGAATATCTTGTTCAGAAACTCCGGGCTCACTTGTACCGGTAAAATACCGATATTCAATGAGTTCCCTTTAAAAATATCTGCAAAGAAGCTGGAAACCACGCAGCGGAAACCGTAATCGTAGATTGCCCAGGCAGCGTGCTCGCGGCTGGAACCACTACCGAAGTTGTGGCCTCCTACAAGAATTTTGCCGGAATAAATAGGGTTGTTCAAAACGAAATCCTGCTTCGGCGTATCGTCGCCGTTATACCGCCAGTCGCGGAACAGGTTGTCGCCAAAACCTTCCCGCTTGGTCGCTTTCAGGAAGCGCGCCGGGATGATCTGGTCGGTATCTACGTTTTCAATCGGCAAAGGAACTGCCGAGCTTTTCAGTATGGTGAATTTATCGTAAGCCATTGTTTTGGTGCTGATTATAAAAGCGTTCTTGGGTCGGTTACTACGCCGGTTACGGCAGCGGCAGCTGCCACGAGCGGGCTCGCGAGCAAGGTACGCGCGCCTGGACCCTGGCGACCTTCGAAGTTACGGTTGGAAGTACTTACCGCATATTTGCCGGCCGGGATCTTGTCGTCGTTCATCGCAAGACAAGCCGAGCAGCCTGGCTGACGCAATTCGAAACCAGCCTCTGTAAGAATATCCAAAATACCCTCTTCTTTGATCTGCGCTTCCACAATGTGCGAGCCCGGAACGATCCACGCTGTTACATTATCCGCCTTTTTGCGGCCTTTCACGATAGAAGCGAATGCACGGAAGTCCTCGATACGGCCATTGGTACAGCTACCGATGAAAACGTAGTCGATTTTCTTGCCCAGCATACTCTCATTCTCATGGAAGCCCATGTAATTCAGCGACTTGTCATAAGTAGCTTTACCCCCTTCCACCTGATCCGAAGTAGGGATCGCTTTACTGATACCTTGACCCATTCCCGGGTTGGTACCGTAAGTGATCATCGGTTCGATGTCGGCAGCATCGAAATTGTATTCTTTGTCAAAAACAGCATCTTCATCTGTTTTCAAAGTTTTCCAGTAAGCCAGTGCCTTGTCCCACTTCTCGCCTTTCGGAGCTTGCTCGCGGCCGTTGATGTAGGCGAATGTTGTTTCGTCGGGAGCAATCATACCACCACGTGCACCCATCTCGATGCTCATGTTGCAGACGGTCATACGACCTTCCATCGACATATTTTCGAACACATCACCTGCATATTCAACGAAATAACCCGTTGCACCGGCAGTAGTCAGTTTCGAGATGATATAAAGCGTTACGTCTTTCGGAGTTACACCTTTACCCAGCTGGCCATTCACGTTTACACGCATCTTCTTAGGCTTAGGCTGCATAATGCATTGCGAAGAAAGCACCATTTCCACCTCCGAAGTACCGATACCGAACGCGATCGCGCCGAATGCACCGTGGGTAGAAGTGTGGGAATCACCGCAAACGATGGTCATACCAGGAAGCGTAATACCGTTTTCAGGTCCTACCACGTGCACAATACCATTACGAGCGTGACCCAGTCCCCAGTGTGAAATGCCATATTTCGCAGCATTTGATTCAAGGGCTTTCAGCTGGTTCGCAGAAAGCGGATCGGCTACCGGAAGGTGTTGGTTAATGGTCGGAGTGTTGTGATCTGCCGTTGCGAACGTGCGCTCCGGGTACATCACGCCAATGCCTCTGGTTTCGAGTCCTAGGAAAGCAACAGGGCTTGTTACTTCGTGAATAAAATGGCGGTCGATGAAGAAAACATCGGGACCGTCCTCGATTTTACGGACAACGTGGGCATCCCACACTTTGTCGAAAAGGGTACTCGCTTGATTACTCATTTTGATTAAAATTAGAATTTCGCCTCGTCGTTCAGGCTTCAAAGAAAGAGCTGATAATCAACGCCTTTCTCAAAAGGAGAACCGACATTACAAATTACCGCAAATTCAAACGAATATGTATAACGGTAAAGGTTCAAAAAATAGTGATTTTGGTTTGGGGCAGTAGTTTGAGCGGAAATCTTTATTTGGAGTCGTTCAAAATATCACGCAGTGCGTTTCTTAATGGAGGTAAATGCACTTCGATAATTCGCCAAACTATCTCATAATCAATCCCTGCGTAATCATGTACCAGAATGTGCCGCGACCGGATGATTCTCATCCATTCGATTTCCGGATATTGTTCACGGACTGTTTTAATTTACCCCTGCCGCTTCGGCGTAGTCCCGTACTTCTCTTTATAAGTCTTGATAAAATGCGAAACGCTCTCGTACCCGATCTCCGTGCTAATCTCCGAAACGTTCTTCGTACTATTCCTCAGCAAGAAATCCGCATAATCCAGCCGCTTGTTTTTCAGCCACAATGCAGGGGAAGTGTTGAATTCATCCTGAAAGTCACGTTTGAATGCCGAAAGGCTCCGCCCGGATAGCCGCGCCAGCTCATTCAATGTAAGCGGTTTCAAATAGTAGCTGTTCATCAAAAAAGAAAGATCGACCTTTTCGCCTTTATAGAGACTATACAAAATACCCCGAAGCTGGTTTGAATTATCCAGCTCCATCAAATGCAGCAGCAGTTCCTGGAATTTCAGCCTCAGAAAGTGGTTCTTCAACTCCGTACGTGAGCGGAAATAAGGAAATACCGATTGGATGAACTTCTCAAAGTTATCATCGGATTTCAAAAGCAGAATCGGATACTCAACGGTTTCGGAAGGTTGCTGCGCGCCGAAAAGCTCGGGATGCAGCCCTACGAATTCTTTCAGAAGCTTTTCATCAAAAAAGAAAACCAGGCTTTTGTAAGCCTCATGAATGGATTCCGACATCAGATAAAAGCCCCTCTGAATGAAGAGAATATCCCCCTTCTCAACATGTACTTCCTGCGTAGGGCTGGTGAATTTTTTTTCTCCTTCCAACACCACAATCACCGCATGTTCCTCAAAAAACACATCATATTTAGAAGGATACACTTCATTCCGATAGGCCACGAAGGTCATATCCTGAATTTTCAGGGACTCGAATTCCTGGGAGCTGATGTCGGATGGTACGCGGAGCATTGTAGGTCGGCGGCTATCTCCCGCTTTTAAAAAGTTTGTTCAGGTTCATATAGTAATTCAAACTGATGCGCGGGCGATTGAAAAATGTAACGTCGTCTGAAAACAACGATGAAAAATTCGCGAAATGCGTGACTTCAAGACTGAACCGTCTCCGATAAGAAATACCAACATGCGGCCCCAAGATGGAAGTCCGCCAGCTATCCATGGGAAAGCTATACTCAAAACCGATGTTAGGCCGAAAATCACCCGAACCTATGTAAGTTCCTGCACCAACATCCAATGTGTTTAAACTGATCTTTTCGTCCGGGATGTAATTGTACACCTTGCTCACCGAAACACCCGGCATTGTCGCAAACAGTATTTTGAAATACCTGTTGTGAAATCTTCTCGGCAGGTTTATCCGCAACCCCGCTCCGAATGTAGGCGTTGCCCCCAGATTAACATCGGTCTCCTCCCAAGCCTCGATACCCCCCATCACATACGCGTCTACCTCCATCTCCGACTCAGCGGCGGCACCTTTGCGCTGCTTTTCCGAAGCACTCACTCCATTGTAACGGTCGACATAGCGCCCTAAATCCTTTGCCGAATAGCTACGAACAGGGCCATTATCCGCACCGTCGGACAGTAACACCGGTAGCTGGCGCACATACTCATCATATTGAATGAGGTACTTTTTTCCGCCGGTCACTCTGTAAAAAGGATAATTGAACAGTTCCGTCAACTTCCCGTCCTTTTCCAGAAAGAAATGCGACTGCTCGGTCAGATCCAGATATTCCAGTAAAGCCGCTTTCGGGCCAGAGGTTACCTGGCGCAAATAAACCGTTACCGAATCCGTGGCCTCGAAAGACGGTGCCAATTCATATGTTTTGCTCAAATCGATATTCAGTATCCCAATCCTTTTACTGATATAACGCTCGTTAAGCGATGAAATGTAAAACTGTGCCGCCGCGCCCGGTCCCACTTTTTCGACTCCGCCATCCTTTTCTCTGGCAAAATCGACGGTCATCGGACTCGTACCCCAGCCGTCGTAACGGATAAAGCCCCTGACCGTATCACCCTTAGCCGAAACGATATAGCTATCCAGCATTTTCCCCTGACCAAAGCCGCGTGAAAGAGCCGCTATGGCAACCAATCCGCCGATAAGCAAGCAACGCGAGTTACTTCGTAAACCTGAATTCATAGAATGATATCCGTAATATTTAAACCATAAACTGAAACAAATCCGGCTGATCGTTCAGATACTCATAAACCACGCGGTTCGCATCCATTCGCTCGATCAGCGGTGCAAAGTCCTCCCTGCTTTTTAATTCAATGCCGACTAATGCAGGCCCCTGCTCGCGGTTGGTTTTCTTTACATATTCAAAACGCGCAATGTCATCATTCGGACCAAGGACATTCAGGAATTCCCGGAATGCGCCCGAGCGTTGCGGGAAACGGATGATAAAATAATGCTTCAATCCCTCATAAAGCAACGAGCGCTCCTTGATCTCCTCGGTACGGGTAATGTCGTTGTTACCACCGCTAATCAATACGACAACGTTTTTGCCTTTGATATCTTCCCGGATCAGGTCCAATGCCGCCACTGTCAACGCGCCGGCAGGTTCGGCTACGATTGCTTCTTCATTATATAGTTGCAAAATCGAAGAGCAAACTTTGCCCTCAGGCACAAGCAGGATTTGATTTAAACTCTTGCTGCAAATATCGAATGTAATGTCGCCCGCACGCCGCACGGCCGCGCCATCCACAAACTTGTCAATATTGTCCAGCGTCACCACATGCCCCTCCTGGATGGATCGATGCATGGTAGGCGAGCCTTCCGGTTCCACGCCGATAAGCTGTGTTTTGGGAGAGAGCTGCTTGAAAACAGTGGAAATACCCGACGCCAAACCACCACCACCGATCGCCATCAGCAGGTAATCGATTTTGAAATCCGCATCTTTGAAAATTTCAAGGCCCACCGTTCCCTGGCCTTCAATTACCTGCAAATCATCGAATGGATGCACAAAAACGGCATTGGTACTGTCGCGGTAGGCCATTGAGGCATGATAAGCATCGTCGTAAGTGTCGCCTACCAAATGTATTTCAATCCATTCCTGGCCAAACAGCCGCACTTGCTTCACTTTCTGCGCCGGTGTGGTAGTAGGCATGAAAATGGCGCCTTTTACCTCCATTTTCCGGCACGCGTACGCTACGCCTTGCGCGTGGTTGCCCGCGCTCGCGCACACTACCCCGCCTGCGAGGGCTTCGGGTGTGAGGCTCGCCATTTTATTATATGCGCCGCGGATTTTGTAGGAGCGGACAGTTTGAAGGTCTTCCCTTTTGAGGTAGATATTAGCCCCGTACTGCTCCGAAAGATGCGCATTATAGAATATCGGTGTGTGGTTAATAACCCCGCGCAGGCGTTCGGCAGCGAGGAATATGTTATCGAGAGTCGGAACGGAATGTGAAGTGCTCATGATCATCAATGAAAAGAGCTTTGCAGTTTGCAAAGCTCTGTCTATGTCTATGTGGACCGATAGCCCGGGCTAACCCCGGACTTAAGTCCGAGATTAGTTGCGCTCTGGACGCAATCCGCGTACAGTCGTACCTGCTTGCCACATTTCTGATTCGCGCAATTCTGCAAGCTCAGCTTCCAGTTTCACACGGTAGTCAGGCTGTGAGTTGCGGGTGATCGAGATCGTAGCTTGTTCGCCGCTTTTTACAGAGTTGTAAAGTTGCTCAAAAACAGGCTTGGTAGCGTCACGGAAAGGTTTCCACCAGTCCAAAGCACCACGCTGTGCAGTTGTAGAGCAGTTAGCGTACATCCAGTCCATACCGTTTTCAGCAACCAATGGCATCAACGACTGAGTCAATTCTTCAACAGTTTCGTTGAATGCTTCTGACGGCGTGTGGCCATTTGAACGCAACACTTCATATTGTGCAGCGAAAATACCCTGGATAGCACCCATCAAAGTACCACGCTCGCCGGTTAGGTCGGAAGTTACTTCACGGTAAAAATCAGTTTCGAACAGGTAACCTGAACCTACTCCGATACCCATTGCAATACATTTTTCACGTGCTTTGCCGGTAGCATCCTGGAATACCGCGAAAGAAGAGTTCAAGCCTTTTCCTTCTACGAACAAGCGGCGAAGCGATGTTCCGGATCCTTTTGGAGCAACCAGGTAAACATCCACGTCAGCAGGAGGAACGATGCCAGTCTGATCTTTATAAGTTACACCGAAACCGTGTGAGAAATACAGTGATTTTCCAGCAGTAAGGTTTGCCTTAACAGTTGGCCATAGCTCGATCTGAGCAGCATCTGAAAGCAAATAGCAAATGATGGTTCCTTTTGCCAATGCTTCTTCCAATTCGAAAAGCGTTTCGCCCGGTACCCATCCGTCAGCAACGGCTTTGTCCCAAGACTTACCACCTTTACGCTGACCAACGATTACATTGAATCCGTTGTCACGCATGTTCAAGCTTTGGCCTGGGCCTTGTACGCCGTAACCAATTACAGCGATAGTTTCAGTAGAAAGTACTTCACGTGCTTTTTCGAGTGGAAATTCTTCACGGGTTACTACTTCTTCTTCGACCCCGCCGAAATTTAATTTTGCCATTGATTATTGATTGGATTATTGATTTACTACGAATTAAAAAGCAATACTACTAAAAGTTGACCGACTATTGGTAATATTCCCACTCAGCTTCCGGCAGATAATCTACCAGTGTCTGAGGCGATTTGCTCACCGCCACACGGCCCGAACGAACGAATTCGAGGATCTCGTGGGGTTTGATATAGTCGAAAAATTCAAAGATCTCTTCTTCCGTACCGGTCTTCTGGATGATCACATAGGTGAGGTGCCAATACACGACCCAGGCTTTGTAGGTCTTGTTGATCGTCTCGATATCGAGCGGTTTGGCACCAATTGGCGTCGAAACCTTGAACAATGCGATCTCGTTATAAGCGATGTCCTCATTGAGATATCCGAAAACAGCCAGCACCTCGATAATCTTGCGAATCTGGCGGACGAGTTTCTCCACCGCGTCACGCGACTCATGACGGATGACGATCGTAAAGCGGGAAATACCCTTACGTTCGGTTTCAGAAACGGTCAGGCTATCGATATTGATGCGTCTCCGGGTAAAAATCGTCGTGATCTTGTTAAGGATGCCTATCGTGTTTTCAGTGAAAACACAAATGGTGTATGATGTCATAATTTCTTCGGCTTTTATATTACTCCAAACGAATATCCGCTACGCAAGCTCCGGTTGGTACCATCGGGAATACGTTCTCTTCTTTCTCCACCAAAACTTCCAGCAGGTAAGGCTTGTCGGATGCCAGCATCTTATCAAGAGAAGCATTCAAATCCTCCCGTGCGCCGCAGGTATGACCATCGATGCCAAAACCTCTTGCAATGGTAATAAAATCAGGGTTTTGCAGCTCCACGAACGAATAGCGTTTCTGGTGGAAAAGCTGCTGCCACTGGCGTACCATTCCGAGGAAATTGTTGTTCAGAATGATAATCTTCACGGGCAGGCCGCTTTGTGCGATGGTACCCAGCTCCTGGATGGTCATCTGGAAACAACCATCACCGATGATCGCCACTACTTCGCGATCGGGGGCGCCTACTTTCGCTCCGAATGAGGCCGGTAATGCGTAGCCCATCGTTCCCAAACCGCCCGATGTGATGAAAGAGCTAGGTTTTTTGAACTGGTAGTAACGCGCAGTCATCATTTGGTGCTGACCCACGTCCGCCACAATCACCGCTTCGCCTTTGGTTTTATCAGAAAGCGTGCGGATCACTTCCGCCATTTTGATCTTCTCTGTAGTCGGTGCTAGTTCCGGCTGCGTAATTTTCTGATCTTCAATCGCATCGTACTTTTTGAATTCCGCTTTCCAGGCTTCGTGATTGTTCTCATTTACCAGAGGAAGCAGCAATTCCAGCGCGACTTTAGCATCACCTACTACCGGAGCATCTGCCTTCACAATCTTGTCGATCTCCGCCGGGTCGATTTCAATATGAACTACTTTCGCCTGTTTCGCATAGCGGCTCAAATCACCGGTTACGCGGTCGTCGAAACGCATTCCGACAGCGATAATGAGGTCGCATTGATTGGTCAGGACGTTGGTACCGTAATTTCCGTGCATTCCGAGCCAGCCCATGTAATTGGGGTGGTCAACCGACATAGACGAAAGCCCAAGGAGCGTCGAAGCAGCGGGAATATCTGTTTTTTCAATGAATTGGATCAATTCCTGTTCCGCACCGGCAATCCGTACGCCATGACCTACGAAAAGGAACGGACGTTTTGCCTGATTGATCAGCTTTGCAGCCGCAGCCAATTGCTCGTCTTTCGGAGCGATACGCGGGTGATAGCTTAGCAAAGCCTCCGTCTTTTTGTGAACAAAAGGCTTCGTCATCAACTTTTGCTGCGCATCTTTGGTAATATCGATCAAAACCGGTCCGGGACGGCCTGATTTAGCTATATAAAATGCTTTGGCGATAATTTCAGGGATTTCATCCGCATTGGTGACCTGGTAGTTCCATTTCGTGATCGGAATGGTGATTCCCATTACGTCCGTTTCCTGGAATGCGTCGGTACCGAGCAAATGCGATGCAACCTGGCCGATAATGCAGACCATGGGTGTTGAATCGATGATCGCGTCGGCAATACCCGTTACCAGGTTGGTAGCGCCTGGTCCCGAAGTTACCAGACAAACCCCCACTTCACCCGTAATACGCGCATAGCCCTCAGCTGCGTGTGCAGCGCCCTGCTCGTGGCGCACGAGAATATGGTGGATCTGATCCTGATAGTCATAAATCGCATCATACACCGGCATAATCGCCCCGCCCGGATACCCGAAAATGGTTGTAACACCTTCGGCGATCAGCGACTGGATGACCGCATGCGAGCCATTGATCAGCTCCGGCTTGGCCACCGAAACCACCGGTTCCGAGCCCTGAATTGTTGCAGTTTGATTTTCATTAAATCCCATGACCTCTGTATTGTTTAGTCGGATGAATTTCTGTCGTGAATTTTACGCTTCGTCAGTCACGCAACCTTCGCTGGCTGATTTCACGGTTCTGATATATCTTCCCAGCATACCTTTTGTAAAGCGTGGCGCTGGTTGTACCCAGGCTGCTTTGCGGGCTGCCATTTCTTCATCGGAAATGTGCAAAGTCAGTACGCGGGTGTTGGCATCGATGCTAATGCGGTCGCCATCTTTAACCAATGCGATCGGGCCGCCGTCGAATGCTTCCGGTGTAATGTGGCCTACTACGAAACCGTGCGTACCGCCTGAGAAACGACCGTCGGTGATCAATGCGATCTTGTCGCCAAGGCCTGCTCCCATTACCGCAGAAGTAGGTTTCAGCATTTCCGACATGCCCGGCCCACCTTTCGGACCTGCATTACGGATCACCACCACGTGGCCGGCCTTAATTTCACCTTTGGCAAGCATTTCAATAATCTCCGATTCGTGCTCGCAGACTTTCGCTTCGCCATCGAATGTAAGACCCTCCTTACCTGTAATCTTCGCAACCGAACCTTCGGGAGCAAGGTTACCGTAAAGCACCTGAATGTGGCCTGTCTGCTTGATCGGTGTTTCGATCGGGAACACCATTTTTTGTGTTTCAAAATTCAAGTCAGGCGCTTCTGCAAGGTTTTCAGCAACTGTTTTACCAGTTACAGTAATGCAATCTCCGTGGATCAGGCCTTTGGAATACAAATACTTGGTCACCGCAGGAACACCACCGATTGCCAGGATATCTTCCATGAAGTATTTACCACTCGGTTTCAAATCAGCGATAAATGGCGTGCGGTCAGAAATCACCTGAATGTCATCCAAAGTCAAAGGAATGTCGGCAGCGCGAGCGATTGCCAGGTAATGCAATGCCGCGTTGGTAGAACCACCCAGCGCCATTACCACTGTCAATGCGTTTTCAAGTGACTTTTTGGTAATAATATCCTTCGGGGTAATGTTCAGCTCGAGCAGCTTCTTCATCGCCGCACCGATCTTCTTGCATTCTTCCTGCTTGCCTTCGTGCGTAGCCGGATACGAGCTGCTGAACGGCAAGCTCAATCCCATTGCTTCGATCGAAGATGCCATCGTATTCGCAGTATACATACCGCCGCAAGCACCCTGGCCAGGGATCGAATTCTGGATTACTCCTTTATAATCTTCGTCAGAAATATTGTTGGCGAACTTCTTGCCCAATGCTTCGAATGCCGAAACGATGTCCAGTTTCTGTCCTTTATAGTGTCCCGAACGGATCGTTCCGCCGTACACCATAATAGCAGGGCGGTCGAGGCGCGCCATCGCCATAATGGCGCCGGGCATGTTTTTATCACAACCCACCACCGCGATCACACCATCGTACCATTGCGCAGCCACCACGGTTTCGATCGAATCCGCGATAATGTCACGGCTAGGCAGCGAGTAGCGCATACCGTCGTTTCCGTTGGTCATACCATCAGAAACACCAATGGTATTGAAGATCAGGCCGACCATATCATTGGCCGTCACGCCTTGCTTCACATACACCGACAAGCCGTTGAGGTGCATGTTGCATGGGTTACCTTCATAACCTGTGCTGGCAATCCCGATCTGCGGTTTAACAAAGTCTTCTTCTTTCAAACCAATTCCATAAAGCATTGCCTGTGCGGCCGGATTGGTTACTTCCTGGGTTAGGGTCTTCGAAAATCTGTTTAATTCTGTCGCCATTGGTGAATGATTGTATTTAAAATAAAAACACCTCACTCATTGGGTGAGTGAGGTGCCAGATATGTGCTATCATCCCACTCACGCTTAACGCGTGACAATAAGTAGGACCGGGACGATAATTGTTGATTTCATTAGCGTAACATTTAAGTCTAGCGAAATTTCGCTGTTTTTAACTTGGTGTTACAAATTAGGAGCCAATCTTTTTATTTTCCAAACATTCAAAGCTTTTTTTGTTATTAATCTATGATAAATACCAAATTTCCTCCCGGTGCAACATCGTTATCGGAAAACATTTAATTTTGGATTTCAAAAAACACGAACGCTATGATGACTACCGAATCGTCTTCGAACTATAATGATCTCGAAAAAATGAGTGTACGCGAGATACTCACCTCCATCAACCGCGAGGATCAGACCGTACCGCATGCCGTTCAGAAATCGCTCCCGCAGATCGAAGCCCTGGTAGAACAGATCGTTCCGAGAATGCAAAAGGGGGGGCGGCTGTTCTATATTGGCGCCGGAACCAGCGGACGATTGGGCGTTGTGGATGCGTCGGAATGCCCGCCGACATTCGGTGTGCCTTTCGATTTGGTAGTAGGAATCATCGCCGGTGGTGACACTGCGATTCGCAAAGCAGTCGAAAATGCGGAAGACGACTGGAATCAGGCGTGGAAAGACATGGCGATTTACGAGCCGAATGCAAATGATACATTAATAGGAATAGCCGCTTCGGGCCGCACACCTTATGTAATCGGTGGTTTAAATGAAGCCCGCAATGCAGGTTTGCTGACGGGCTGCGTGGTGTGTAATGACGGTTCCGCGGTAGCCAAAGCCTGCGAATACCCGGTGGAAATAGTGGTTGGGCCCGAATTTTTGACGGGAAGCACGAGAATGAAATCCGGTACAGCCCAAAAACTGGCGCTGAATATGATTTCAACGTCGGTAATGATACGCCTAGGCAAAGTGAAAGGCAATAAAATGGTCGATATGCAGCTCACCAACGAAAAACTGGTCAACAGGGCGTTGTACATGATCATTGACGAGCTGAATATCTCCCCCGACGAGGCGCAATCGCTGCTCGACGAGCACGGTAGCGTCCGCGCGGCGATTGACGCCGTTAGAAAATGATCCTATATTGAAAGGACGATCTTACCGAACTGCTGGCCGGAATCCATGTAACGGAGCGCCTGTTCGGCCTCATCCAGCGAAAATATCTTGTCGATAACCGGCACAATCTGCTTTTCGTTTACGAACTGTACCATATCGGCAAACTCCTGCTCCGTACCCATGGTGCTGCCATAGATATTGAGCTGCTTAAAGAACACTTTCGCAGGGACAATATCGGTAATGTTGCCTGTTCCGCCTCCATAGAAGCAAATGCGGGCGCCGGGCGCGGCGATATCGATCAGTTTTGCAAAACCGGGACCGCCGGCGCTATCGATGATCACATCGAAATACCCCGTCTTTGGTCCGCGCGCTTTCACGAGCAGATCGCGGAACCAGGTCGGATTTTTATAGTTAATCCCTCCTTTGGCACCCATCTCGATGGCTCTCTGTATTTTCTGGTCGGAACCGGACGTTACCCACACTTCCGCACCCGCAGCGATGGCAAACTGAACTGCAAATAGTGCTACACCTCCGCCCGCGCCCGTCACCAATACGCGATCCCCTTCTTTGAACCGGCAACGCGTCATAAGCGAACGCCACGCAGTGAGTCCGCCCATCGGCAATGCGGCTGCTTCTTCAAATGACAAATGCGCCGGTTTTTCTTCCAGATACTTAACGTCGGTCTTCACATATCCCGCAAGCGTGCCATTATCCGGAAGGCCGAGGATTTTATGATCTTCGCCGTAAAAATCAGGATTATCGCCCCAGTTTTGAGATGGATTGATGATCACTTCTTTTCCAATCCAGCTTTTGGCCACGCCATCGCCCACCTCAGTTACGATGCCCGCACCGTCGGAGCCTGGAATTATAGGGGTTGTGATCCGTGGATAAAGGCCTTTTTGTATCCATACATCGCGGTGGTTGATCGATGCGGCTTTCACTTCGACGAGCACTTCTCCCGGCCCCGGGTTAGGTTTTTGAGTTGTTTCAATAACCAGCGGCTCGTGAAGGTTCTTTAAAATAGCGGCTTTCATACTGTTGGGTTTTAAAACAAAAAATGATGAACCGGCCTTCCCGAAAACGGAACGGCCCTGGTTCATCATTTCAAAATGACTTGAACCGTTTTCAGATGCTAGATATCCGAATATTCGGTGGGATACAAGAAGAAGCTGGTGTTTTTTGAGACGTTGTTCTGATACTCGGGGTTTACTTTGAGCTTGTTCCACTCTGCATCTTCACTGAACGATTTCCAGTGTGCGTCGCGGGAAGCCTTGTTCTCAAAGGTAGTCATGTACATCAGGTTCGGCATGTGGCTCCCAACGATAACCTCGCCATAGAATACTCCATTAAAACCGAGGCGTTTGAATAATGGCACTTCACCTCCATCATTGAACATCTTCACCTTATTCTGGTAAATCTTCTCGGTATGTCCTTCGTAGCTGCGCAGTTCATAGACACGCTCGCTTTTAGGCCCCGTAAGGTCCGGTTTTGTAAGTACCGGCGCGCTGGTGAAGGCTTGCAAGACAATCGACTCAAACCGTGCGTAAGGCGGCGTTTTGTAATTCGCGTCGATGTAATCTTTACCCGATGAGACATAGGCCGCGTCCTTATCCAAAGTTTTAGGCAATGCCAAGAGCTGGTCGAGGGATTTTAACGGCGTGAGCACGTAAATCAACTTTCCCGCCATGGTATCGGTAGCCACCGGTTTGAACACGCCCACATTCTTAATCCCGGCACGGTGCGCAGCAGGAACATATGCGTCTTTCAGGAATGCTTCAACGCGCGCTTCCTGGTCTGCATTTTTAAGATGGTAGATTTTGATTTCGTAAAATTCCCGCTTGGGAGGCGCCGCCACGGTGCTTAATGTAACGGCAAGCAGCAAAAGAGTGAAAAGGAAATTGAAGTTTCGGTAGTTATGCATGGTATTTAAGCATCTTTTTGTTAGTGGATAACCACCTGAAAAGACCTTGCCAAACCGAGTTTACCCTATTTACTTTACCACTAATTATTTTCGAAGCAAATCAGAACTTTGGACAAGAAAGCTGACGCTTGCGGGCTTTGGGACGCTTCGGTTTTGATTCAAGCGGAGCAAAAACATAAGAAAGCGAGATCTCATGTGCACCGCCGCTGCCCGCACCCAATGTCGAAATCGTCAAATCGTAGCTGTAACCGATAGAAAATTTATCCTGACGGAACCCGGCGAGGAATATCAGCGACTCGTGGTTGTTGATATTTTGCTCGTATTTTTTGAAGGGAATGCCACGATACCAGGCCCCGATCACCAGAGGCTCGATGGTTACGTACATCCCTGCATCAAACTGGTCGTACTTGCCCTGTTTTTTGTACATGATCGCCGGTGAAATCGTTTTTTCTTTGTCGATTTCATCTCCCAGAAATGTATATCCTGCAAACGGAATGCGCAACCCGGCCTGCAAACTGGCTTTTACCGGCAGCCGCGCCTGGGTCAGGCTGGAAAATGCCTGATCGGGACGGTTGAGGTGATGTGCCGAAACACCGGCCCAGTACCAGTCGGAATAGAGCATCGCACCGGCACCAAAATCAGCGTAGAACACATTGGGCCCGCCCTTCGCAAATGGATCCTCCGAAGGCTGTCCCGTTAATCCGCCATTGTTATATTGATCGCCGAACGTCAGCCCGAAATAATCGAGGGTACGGGAAGCTACACCGCCCTGGATTCCCAGGCGTAGTGAAGTAAGCTCATTGAACTGGATCTGATACGAATATTGTAGTGCCGCCTCGGTCGATTTTAAATTCCCCAACCCCTGGCTGTCCATTGTTACAAGCACGCCGACGCCACTGTTAAGGTTGGGTAGGAACATATCTGCACCGATGGACGTCGTCACAAAGTTGGCCGACAATGAAGGCCACTGGTTACGATAATTAATGGTCGCGCGCGGTGCCAGCGCCCCTCCGGCCAATGCGGGGTTAAGGTATAACGGGTTCGCATAGAACTGCGAGAATTGCGGATCCTGGCTCCAACCTTTCAGGCAAAGCAGTGTCAGTAGAAAGAGAGGAAGTAAACGCTTGGTCATAGATGTGTTGGCTTGCCGCTTACCTAAAAACGGCCCCATTCCGGGCTCAAAAAAATTACCTGATTAAATTCACAAATTATCCTCAAATTGCGTATTAATATTCAAAATAGAGTGGTTTTTACGACATTACCGCACAAAATTTTAACATTTTATTTTCGTTAGTAATGTCGGGTAACCTGAATATTCTATGAGGCGGCTAGGGGTGTTTGAACAAGTAACGAAACATGGGGCGATTTTATAATAGATATCACCGATTTTTTTATGTCTTCTGCCTGCTTATGCTCCTCGTCGGCGCAAATGCCATGGCGCAGACGCCCTTTCTGGCACAAGGACAATGCATGCAAAATCCTGATTGTGAAGCCGATTCGACTTCATTCCGGGACACCGTCAGCGTGGCCACAAAGTGGCAATGGAGCTTCGGCGAAGGCGGTGCAACCGATACCAGACGCAACCCGCAGCATTCCTACATGGCACCGGGTTCTTATACGGTTACTCTTGTCCGTACATTGAAAAGCGGAGCTTCCGAAACGGTTTCCAAGGTCGTACAAATCGGCGAGTTGCCCCCCGAATTCCAGGAATGGAAAATCGATACCACCATCTGTAAAGGCGATACGCTGATCCTCGATCCTTATCCCAACGGGGCACCGGCTGGCGCCAAATATATATGGTATCCCAAAGGCGATACGACGCAGACCTTGAAAGTCGATAGTTCAGGCTGTTACTCGGTAGAGGTGATCATGCCCAACGGTTGTAAAATTCAGAACCGTATCAATGTAAAGATATGTATGGAACCGCAGGCGCAGGAAGGCTCCAAATGGTACTTCGGCGGTAATGCAGGTCTCGATTTTTCCAATACCCCTCCTTCCCCATTAACCGACGGCAAGCTGAATACGCCCGAAGGGACCTCTTCGATCGCCAACTCGAAAGGACAGCTGCTCTTTTACTCCGATGGTATCAAGGTATGGAATAAGAACGGGGATGAAATGACCTGTACGTTCGGGGCATGCGCGCCGATGAAGGGTAGCCCGAATTCCACACAATCGGTCCTCATTGTGCCCCAGCCAACTTGCAGAGGCTGCGAGTACCTGTATAATGTATTCACGACATCGGATATCAATGGTGAAAAGCTACTGACAGTGAGTGTCGTAGATATGCGCCGCAACCATGGTCTTGGTCAGATTATTGAACAAAATACAACACTCCAAACTCCCACCACCGAGCGCATTGCCTCCGTCCGCAACGACCGGGACAGCACTTATTGGGTCGTTTCGCACGATTACGGCACCAACAAATTCCGCATTTTCCACGCGACGACCGGCGGCCTCGTAGAAGTAAGCGCCCCCGAGCTCGGTATGGCGCACGACAGCCTCAACAAGGCCGAAGGTTATATGAAATTTTCATCGCCCGACAGTACCACCGGCGAACGCCAGCTGGCAGTGGTAATCCCGGGACCTGCGCGAAACTATGTCGAGTTGTATAGTTTCAATGATTCAACGGGGACATTAACCTACAAAAAAACCATGGACCTCGGCCCCGCGCCGCCTATTGCCTATGGTATCGAATTCTCGCCGAGCGGTGAAAAAATGTATGTCTCGTTCCAGGGCGAAAACGGCACGAAATCCCTGTTGAAACAATATGACCTCTCGCTGCCCGACAGCCTCGTTATTGAGACGGCTATCACGATCGACAGTTCTGCTACCCAGAAATACGGCGCACTGCAGTTCGGCCCGGATGGGCGGATTTACATGGCTATTCAGGGGAGCGAGTATCTCGCGGTGATCGGTGAGCCGGAAGGAAATTCATTAACGGGCGTCGACTACGAACGTGATGGCGCGAACCTCGGCGGTAAAAAAAGCCAGCTGGGGCTGCCGAATATGGTCCAGGATTTCACGCAGGAATCGCAGGGGCCTGGATTTGAGGCGGACGGATTCTGTACGAACGAGCCTACGACTTTCCAAGCCAGCCCGATGTGCGACCCGATCGAGGACACGTATTCGTGGGACTTCCTTGGAGACGGCTCGTTCACAACACCTTCCAAGCAGCAGCAAGCGACTTACACTTACACAAAGCCAGGCACCTACATGGTAGCCATGCGCGCCACCAACAAATGTACCGACACCACGATCGTCCAGGAGGTTACCATTTATGAAACACCTTCGAACATCAATTTGGGGCCCGACAAAGATACCTGCGGCGCCTACGTTCCGCTGGATATGAAGGTTAATGCGGAAGTTTATGCATGGATCAACCGCGGACGTGTTGTTGGCCGTGGCCGTACTTATAATGCCACTTCTACCGGCCGTTATATCGCTATCGCGTTCAACGGGCCGCAGGGCGATTGCTACGCTGCCGATACGATCGAGATTACGTTACGCAAGCCACCGGCGTTCTCCATCGGCCCCGACACTACATTATGCCGCGACAGTTCCATTGTGCTCCGGGTACAAAGCGACCGCTGGATCGAATACAAATGGAGTACCGGTGAAGGTACCCGGGAGGTGACGATCGGTCAGCCAGGACAATATATCGTGGTGGTTAAAGACAGAAACGACTGCTACAATTCCGACACGATCAAGGTAGGCGAGCTGCCTTCCCCAATCCTCGGCCTGGCGCCTGAAAACTACATTTGTATCCCCGACGGCCAATCCGTAACACTCGACGCCAACGGACGAGAGCCATATGAATATCTCTGGCCGCATTCGGGCGCGACAACGCAAACCATTACGGTGAATCAGGAAGGCAAATACATTGTACGCGCCACCAACAAGGAAGGCTGCGTAACCGAGCAAACCGCCGAAGTGATCGATAAATGCGAGCCGCGATTTTTTATTCCCGACGCATTCACGCCCGATGGGGAAGGACATAACGAGATCCTTGAAATATTCGGGGCCTATTACACCAATTTCTCCATACGCATCTACAACCGCTGGGGTGAGGTTATTTATGCCACCACGGATATCGAAGCGCGCTGGGATGGAACTTATAAAGGCCTGAAAGTCCAACCGGGAAGCTATCCTTATGTGCTTTCCTATGAAGCCCTCTATTATCCCGAACGCAACCCGATCGTCAAGCGCGGTTCGGTGATGGTGATCCGCTAGGCTTTCCTTTTGCAGATTAAAACAGTTATTTTTGGTTAACCAATAACAAACCAGCCGCCGCTGAACCGGACGGCTGGTTTTCACTGCCTATTCAACCGACTATGCGCCAGGATTATCTGTCCGGAGATAAAGAAAACCTTTCAAATACCGATAAAGACATCGAACGCGCATTGCGGCCGCTGTCTTTTGAGGATTTTACAGGGCAGGACAAGATTCTTGAAAACCTGAAAATATTCGTGCAGGCGGCCCGCCAGCGTGGTGATGCCCTCGATCACGTCTTATTACACGGCCCTCCGGGTTTGGGTAAAACCACCTTATCGAATATCATTGCCAATGAGCTCGGTTCGGGGATCAAAATAACTTCGGGTCCCGTACTTGACAAGCCTAGTGATCTTGCCGGCCTGCTTACCAACTTACAGGAGCACGACGTCCTTTTTATCGACGAAATCCATCGTTTGAATCCTGTTGTGGAAGAATATCTCTATTCCGCCATGGAGGACTACAAGATCGACATCATGCTCGACAGCGGCCCCAATGCCCGCAGCATCCAGATCGGCCTCAACCCTTTCACGCTCATAGGCGCCACCACGCGCGCCGGCATGCTTACATCGCCCCTGCGTGCGCGGTTTGGGATCAATGCACGGCTGGAATATTACGATGCACAGCTGCTGACGTCCATTCTCAAACGTTCGGCTGCCATTTTGGGAACGCCGCTGGAAGATGATGCAGCCTATGAAATCGCGCGGCGCAGCCGCGGTACGCCCCGTATTGCCAACAATTTATTGCGCAGAACACGCGATTTTGCGCAGGTGAAAGGCAATGGCCGCATTACCGTGGCCATTGCCGAAATGGCTTTGCAGGCATTGGATGTAGATCAGAACGGCCTCGATGAGATGGATAACCGCATTCTTAGCACGATTATTCAAAAATTCAAAGGCGGGCCGGTAGGGTTGTCGACCATTGCTACTGCCTGTGGGGAAGAGGCCGAAACGATCGAGGAAGTTTACGAACCATTCCTGATCCAGGAGGGTTATATGAAGCGGACTTCCCGCGGACGGGAAGTGACTGAAAAAGCATTCAAGCACCTTGGCATATTGCCACGGCATCGTTCCGGCGAATTGTTCTGAGCGTTAACTTTTTAAGAAGTTCTAACAATCACATACAAGTTAAGTTTAGAAATAGTAATTTTGCGGTGAATTAGCGTAACCGCCTCCTATGATCGAAGTACTGGTTTCCGAAAAGTTAGTGGTGAGAGTGCCTTGTGCGGTGATTGAACATAATGGAAAAGTACTCGCCGGGCAGCGTAGCGCGGCATTGTCCTTCCCCCTTCAATGGGAATTTCCCGGCGGAAAACTCGAAAAAGGCGAAACAGACGAGCAGGCTCTCTTCCGTGAGATCATGGAAGAACTCAATGTGGCCGTTCAGATTATCGATAAACTTCCCGAAACCTCCAAAGACCAGGGTTGGCGCGAAATCGTGCTGGTACCCTTCATCTGCAAGGTGAATACAACGGATTTTATCCTCACGGAGCATGAGCAAATCCTCTGGCTCGACCCTGAGGACCTGCCCAGCCTCGACTGGACGGAGGCCGATCTGAACGTGATCCAGAATTATTACGATTACCTAACGGCTAAAAGCTAACCGCTTTCCTCTCACCGTTTCATCAAACTTCCCGTTCTCATAAGCCAGGTGCCCCGACACGAATGTATGGGTAATGCGTGAATGAAACTCCGTGCCGTTAAACGGCGACCAGCCGCATTTAGCGTAAATGGTCGAAGGATCGACCTGTGTCGTCGCATTTGGATCGACGAGGATCAGATCTGCCCAATATCCTTCGCGAATGTAGCCGCGGTCTTTGATATTGAAAAGATCGGCCACGGCGTGACTCATTTTCTCGGCAACACGATCGATAGAAATTTTTCCTGCCCTGCTTAGTTCGAGCATTACGTTCAAAGTATGCTGTACCAGCGGCAAGCCTGACGGCGCTTGCCAGTAATGCTGCGCCTTTTCTTCGATCGTGTGCGGCGCATGGTCCGTTGCGATCACATCAATACGGTTATCCAGCACCGCTTGCAGGATCGCTTCTTTATGATGCGGCGCCTTAATGGCCGGATTACACTTGATTTCGTTGCCTAATGTCCGGTAGTCTTCCGCATCGAACCACAGATGGTGAACGCAGGCCTCGGCAGTCACGAGCTTCGGTTGGCCGTTCGCAAGTAGTATTTTGCCATTTTTGCGGGTTCCTGGTTCGAATAAATGCACCTCGTCGCCGGTAGAAATATGCAGGATATGCAGGCGCGTACCATGCTTATGGGCAAGCGAGCTCGCAAAAGTGGAAGATTTCAGGCAAGCCTCTTCGTTCCGGATCAATGCATGAATATCGTAAGGCACATTATCGCCATACTTCTCTTTGAAGAATGCCATTCTGGCCTTCACGGTCGGCTCGTCTTCGCAATGCGTCGCGATTATGCAAGGTGCATTCGCAAAGAGTCTTTCGAGCACTTCGGGCGCATCTACCAGCATATTTCCCGTTGAGGAGCCCATAAATATCTTGATACCGCACACTTGGGTAGGGTCGGTACGCATCACTTCATCATAGTTGTCGTTCGACGCACCCATGAAGAAAGAGTAATTGGCAAGGGACGTGTTGGCGCCGATCTGGTATTTGTCTTCCAGCAACTGCTGAGTCAGTGTATTGGGGACGGTGTTAGGCATTTCCATGAATGAAGTAACCCCGCCGGCAACAGCCGCTTTCGATTCTGTATGAATATTCGCCTTATGCGTAAGTCCCGGCTCGCGGAAGTGTACCTGGTCGTCGATCACACCCGGCATTAGAAAAAGCCCTTTTGCATCAATTATCCTGTCCGCTTGCACATGCTGTAAGTCCCGTTCGATTTTTTTAATGTGACCATTTTCAATTATTACGTCTAAATACTGAACCTGGTTTTCATTTACTACCTGGGCATTTAAGATCAGCGTTGTCATGGGCGGCGGCGATTGATTGATGTCGTGCAAAGGTATTCAGACAGGTTGAAATTCACTCATTGAATCACACAAAAATGAACCTGAAACAACTTCTCCGAGATTTCGCCGATCTGCTTTTTCCGCGCTGCTGCGAGAGCTGCGACCAGATACTGCAAGGCAATGAAGCCACTATTTGTACGCTTTGCCGCATTACGCTGCCGCGCATCGGTTCCGCCGGTCTGAATAGCGAGTCGCTCCAATTCAAGTTTGTGAACCTTACGGAAGTGCACGCTACGCATTCATTTCTATTATTCACAAAAAGAAGTAAAGTGCAAAAGCTCTTGCATGCATTGAAATACAAAGGCAATAAGGACGTAGGGATATTGCTAGGGCAGATGTTTGGTCAGGAATTGAAGGCATCAGGACATTTACCGGAAGCCGAAATCATCTTGAGCATTCCGCTTCATCCTAAAAAGCGGAAGCAACGAGGCTATAATCAAAGCGATCTGCTCGCCGAAGGCTTTTCCAGCGCTACAAATATCCCATGGTCCGGGGCAATGCTGGAACGGGTTAAATACACGGCAACGCAGACCGGCAAAAGCAAACTGGAAAGACGGGAGAATGTGCAAGGGGTATTTGCCGTCAAACAAGGTTTTTGCCCGCAAAGCGCAATCCTGATCGATGATGTTCTTACCACCGGCGCTACACTCGAAGAATGTGCCAGAACACTCCTTACTACCGGGTGCAAGCGCTTTTACATTCTGACCATCGCATTGGCACAGCATTAACATCAAAAAGCCGCCATTCGGAGAACAGCGGCTTTTTGATTGATATTATTCAATGCATTACTCTTTGTGAGTTCCGGTTGCGATCATCGCGCAGCGGAAACCTACCATTGCAGTAGCAGAGTCCTGATCCATGTAGCGGCGTGTTCCTGGCGACAACCAGTAAGCAACGTCAGACCATGAACCACCTTTATAAACTCTCAGCTTATCGTCAACCATCGAGTTGCTGTTCTTGGTATCGTAGTTTTTGGCTTCATCCTGATAACCGTCGCGACGGAACGAGTTCAAGTCGTTTACATCAGAATTGGAAAGCGGACGGTACACGTCATAAACCCATTCGCTCACGTTACCTGCCATGTCATAAAGACCGTTGTCGTTTGCCGGATACGAACGAATTTCTTGTGTGATGATCGCACCGTCATTAGATTTACCTGCAATACCCGCATAGTCACCAGGACCGCGTTTGAAGTTCGCAAGCATTGTTCCCTGCTTACGACCCCGTGGCTGGCGCATAGTAGAACCATCCCATGGATAAATTCTCGAGTTGGCCTGATTTTCGTCCGAATATTGCGTTCCGATCATTGCCATGGCCGCATATTCGAACTCGGCTTCTGTCGGAAGGCGGTATGGAGGCATTACGTAACCGCTTTCGATGCGTAGTTGTGGCGCGGGAGCGTCAGCAGCTGCAACAGCTTCGCCTTCTGCTTTTTTCTTCTTGCCGAAAGAGAATCCTCTTTTCTTCTTACCACCACTTGCGGCGGCGGCGCCTTTCTGATTGTTGGCCTGGCTTACAGCAGCGGTACGCCATGCGCAGTAGTCGTTAGCCTGAACCCATGAAACGCCTACCACAGGGTATAAGCGGAAGCCTGGGTGACGCAGGTACATGGTTACGTAAGAGTCGTTGAATGACAGTTCGTTATACCAAACGTTTGTATCGGGAAGCGCTTTTGCGTAAAACTCTTCCGAAGAATCTCTCTGAATCGCATTCAAGTATTCGAGGTAGTGGACGTTCGCCACTTCCGTCTGGTCCATGTAGAAGGACTGGATACTAACGGTTCTTTTCGGGTTGTCCCGCCGCGCCATCACATCCTCTTCCAGCGAACCCATCGTAAAACGGCCACCTTCAATGTACACAAGGTCGGGACCGGCTGGCAAAGCTTTGTATTGCTTTACTTCAAACCCGTCTTTTCCGTTGTAAGCCAAGCCTGTTTTGGAGCTGGTCTTGCCAGGCTTCAAGCTGGTTGGCTTCTTTTTACTACACGCAGTTGCCGCTAATAACACAATCAGAATCAGCGCGATCGACCGGGTACCCATCTTTTGCATGCAAATCATTGCTTTAAAGTGACTTAAGTGTTTGGTATTTTATAGTATGCGAAACCGCAAATGTATGAAATCAATCGATATTATTTTTAAAAATCAATTATCAGGTAACGGAGGCCTGTTTGCTATTGCGTCATTTCCATGAGCACCTGCCGTGCCTGATCGATGCTTTTGACGTCGTCGCAAATCAGTATCAGCTTGCCTTTCTGATCTTTAAGCGAAATTTGTTTGGGGTGTTTCTTAATGTAATCGATCACCTGTCCGAACTTCGCCGACTGAAAGAATTCGTCATTCTGCGAAGTAACGAAGTAGCCTTTCATCGTATTGCTTTTCAAGGTCAGTTTTTCCAACTGCAAGGCCTCTGCTTCCCAGCGCAAACGGACCGTTTTTAATAAATCCTGCACTTCATGCGGCACCGGCCCGAAGCGGTCGAGAATTTCCTTTTCAAATTTTCCTAATTCTTCCTCAGTTTCAATATTATCGAGGCGGGTATATAACGATAGTCTCTCAGAAATATTCTTTACGTAATCATCCGGTATCAAAGTCGCAAAATCGGTTTCAATTTGCGTGTCCGGCACCAGTTTTTTCGGCAGGCTGAATACCCCGTCGAACAGGTCCTTAAACTCGTTGCTTTTCAGCTCCTGAACAGCCTCATCGAGCATTTTATGGTACAATTCATATCCCAGGTCATTCACAAAACCGCTTTGCTCGGCACCCAGCAGATTACCCGCGCCACGGATGTCGAGGTCACGCATGGCTACCTTGAACCCGTCGCCAAGGTCGGAAAACTCTTCCAGGGTCTGTAAACGTTTGCGCGAATCGCTGGCCAGCGTCGATACCGAGGGCGTGAGCAGGTAGCAGAATGCCTTTCTGTTCGAACGCCCTACGCGGCCACGCATCTGGTGCAGGTCCGAGAGCCCGAACATATGGGCGGAGTTGATAATAATGGTGTTTGCATTGGCAATATCGATCCCCGATTCGATGATATTGGTCGAAACAAGGACGTCGTACTCGCCGTCGATGAAGTTCAACATCACCTTTTCCAGCTTGTCGCCTTCCATTTGCCCATGCGCGACGCCTATGCGCACGTCGGGCACGAGGCGCAGGATGATATTTGCGATCGATTCAATGTCATTCACGCGGTTGTGGACAAAGAAAACCTGACCGCCCCGCTGCACTTCGAAGCTGATCGCATCACGAATAAACTCCTCACTGAATGTATGCACTTCCGTCGTAACCGGCTGGCGGTTCGGCGGCGGGGTCGCGATCACCGAAAGATCACGGGCGCCCATCAGCGAGAAATGCAATGTACGCGGGATAGGCGTTGCGGTAAGTGTAAGCACGTCCACATTCACGCGCATTTCTTTCAAGCGGTCTTTCGCTTTTACCCCGAACTTCTGCTCCTCATCGACAACCAGCAGGCCCAGGTCCTTGAATTTCACATCTTTATTCAAAATCCGGTGCGTACCGATCAGAATATCGATCTTACCCTCCTCGGCCTGCTTCAATGTATCCTTGATCTCTTTCGCGGATTTGAAACGGTTGATATAACCCACTTTTGCAGGAAAATCGGCAAGGCGGTCGCTGAATGTCTTGAAGTGCTGCATAGCCAGGATGGTCGTAGGCACAAGTACCGCCACTTGCTTGCTATCACAAACCGCCTTGAACGCAGCACGAATCGCGATTTCGGTTTTACCAAAACCCACATCACCACACACCAGCCTATCCATTGGGTGGCCTTTCTCCATATCATCCTTCACATTGGCCGTAGCCGTAGCCTGGTCGGGCGTATCTTCATATAGAAAGGACGATTCCAGCTCCACTTGCAGGTAATTGTCTTTTGAGAATGGAAATCCGGGTGCCTGACGGCGTTTGGCATATAGTGCGATCAACTCGTGCGCAATGTCTTTCAGCTGCTTTTTAACTTTCGACTTTTTAGCCTCCCATTCACCCGAACCCAGCTTACTCATAGCCGGTGGAGTTCCTTCCTTACCGGTATATTTGGCGATTTTGTGCAGGTTATGCACGCTGACATACAGCAAATCATTGTCTCGGTAAATCAGCCGCACCGCTTCCTGCTCCTTGCCATTCACATCTTTGCGCTCCATTCCGGCAAAACGACCAATGCCATAATCGACGTGCGTCACAAAATCGCCTACCTGTAATGATTTCAGCTCTTTCAAGGTCATAGCCTTGGATTTGCTGAACTTCTCCTTTAACCGGTATTTATGAAAACGGGCGAAAATCTGGTGATCGGTATAGCAAGCCACTTTCAGGTTATCGTCCACAAAACCTTCCCGAAGTGAAATATGCATCGGCCTGAACTTCACGAACGGATCGAGGTCTTCGAAGATTCTTTCCAACCTGTCGAGCTGCTTGGGCTGCTCGGCGACGATGATATTGACGTAACCTTTGTTCTGATTGTCAGACAAATCATCCAAAAGCCTTTTGAAATCCTTATTAAATGAAGGCTGCGGTTTCGAAGAATAAGGCAGCTTCAATTCAGTTTTGAAATAGGATTTCTTCCCAAACTCGACCGTTTTAAATTTTTTGACCTGATTCAGGAAGCCCCGCCGTGTTTCGAAAAGCTCCTGGGGGTTCGAAACGATCTGCACACCGCCGCCGGTTACTTCTTCCAGTGCCTTTTCAGCCTTTTCAAAGCACTTTTCAATCATTTCCAATGTCAGTTCCGCATCTTTAAACCAAATAGCGGTTTCATCGGCGAAGAAACTCAGGAAGGATTCACGCGTTTCGTGCGAGAGCTTCTGTTGGATGTCCGGCACGATATTGATCTGCTTCGCACTTTCGAGCGAAAGCTGCGTATCCGGGTCGAAGGAGCGGATGCTCTCCACTTCATCCCCGAAAAGCTCGATCCGGAACGGGTGCTCGTTAGCGAAGGAAAATACATCGAGAATACCTCCGCGCACCGAAAACTGACCAGCTTCAAACACAAAATCGGTGATCTCGAAGCCATAGCTGTTCAGAAACTCAGTCAGAAATGCAGGATCGAGTTTTTCTCCTACTTTAACTGAAAAGGTATTTGCCTTTAGCGAACGTTTGTTGATCACTTTCTCGAACAATGCCTCGGGATAGGTGACGATCTGTACCGGAGTGCTGCGCCCCGCGCTGAGCTTGTTCAGGATCTCGCCGCGCATAAGCACGTTGGCATTATCTACTTCTTCGTAGTGGTAAGGCCTCTTATAGGACGTAGGATAAAAAAGCACCTCGGTAGAGCCCAGCAGGTTTTGCAGGTCGTTCTGAAAATAGGCTGCTTCCTCACGGTCACTGAGGATGTATACTGCCGGCGATTTCTTTTTATGCTGCAAAGACGCCGCAACTACTGCATCGAGGCTTCCTACCAATCCCTTGATCTGCACGTGCGCCGCCTCAGCGTCTTTGGAGGTGATCTGCGTGCTCAGCACATCCAGGTAGCTATCGCCTCCGTATAGTGTTAATAAGTCTTTAACTTCCAATTATATCAAATGCTTAGCAGCCTTCGCCGCAGTGAAATGTAAACGCAAAAAGCCGTTTCGGGGAATTTCCCGACCGGCCAGCATTTATAACAACAGTCGTACCAGTTTTGTTGCTACGCTGTTCGAATTGCAAAAATAGTCCGAAATGCCCCAGCTCGAAAATCCGGAATATCATTTTATTTTTACCTTTCACACCATTACTCCCTCATGATCGACTGGCTCAATCAACCCGTTTCTCTGGCAGGCCTACCCACGACAGTGCTGGAAATCCTGGGCTTCATCACCGGAGCTATCTGCGTTTATCTCAACACTCGCCAGAATGTGCTCGGCTGGTTTTTCGGAATTATCAATGCGGTACTTTACGGAGTGGTTTTCTGGCAGGTAAGGTTATACGCCGATATGGGTTTGCAGGGCTATTACTTCCTGACGAGCATCTACGGCTGGTGGATGTGGAAATTCGGCGGACAAAACCACGACGGCGTGCGCGTTACCCATACGCCCGCGAAGCTCTACCCGGTTTTCGGATTCATTTTTATCGCGGTAACTCTCTCCTGGGGCTTTCTGCTAGGCCGGTTCACCAACGCCAGCCTGACTTACGCCGATTCCGCTCTCACGATCGCCAGCCTGATCGGCCAATGGATGATGGCCCGTAAATACCTCGAAAACTGGATTATCTGGATCGTCGCCGATGCGGCATATGTAGTTGTGTATTTCTACAAAGACCTGCATCTGACTGCGATTTTGTACGCAGTGTTTCTCGTGCTCGCTGTGATCGGGTATGTGCAGTGGCGGAAAGACGTTGTTCGTCAGTCGAGCGTATCGAACGGAATTTCCTGATCTTCGAGCAATGTGCGGATGCGTGGCGAATCCTGGAAAACGATCTGCAATTCTTTCTTGGCAACGCCTTCCTCTTCCTCGTCGAGCCATTTCCAATCTTCGGCGGTAGCGTCGAAAATATCGATGATCGTCAGGAGTTTATCTTCCGATTTTTCCTTCGACAGCCATTCCGCGGAACGGTCGATGTAAATGATTACCTTCTTTTCATCGATCCATTCGAGGTCGTTGAGCATTTCGTCGAGCGCGTCCAGGTTTTTGCCTGAATAATCGGGGAAATGCATGGCGGTAGAAATCGCCTCGTGGAAATCTTTGACGGAAGTCGCTGTGCCTCCATCAATATGGGCTACAAATGCGCCCAGAAACGTTTTACGGACATCGGATTCTTCCCGGGCCAGCAGGAAGTGTGTGTTTTTCATAGAGTCGTTGATTTAAAACACTGCAAGTTAGAGAAAAATGGACGTGCAAGTCCAGCCTTTCAGTAGTGTTTTATTTCAAATAACGCTTTCTTAACAAATGCATCATATGCACATTAATACCCCACTGATCCGAGAGTGGCTGGTGCGTAAAAGGCACCGTCGGCTGGTAATTCGGCGGTCCGAATTCGGTCAGCACGGTCAGTGTTTCTCCGCTTTTAACCTTGTATTCCACCACTTTGTCCCACCACGCTAAATGGGCTTTCACAGCCGCCTCCCATTCCGGCGCACGGGGGTCGTTCACCTGCGGGCCCTCCTCATGGCCTACGCGCGAGTGTATGTGACCCACACGTGCGAGCGCCAGCTGAATGGTTTCCTCCTGGTCCTGCAAAAGGCTTTCATGCACATTGCACCAGTGCGAAATATCGAGCGTTAGCCGCAAAGCGGGATTTTTCTCTATGAAATTACGGGCTATGTGCGCCGCAAAGAGCATCCGTCCGCGGTGGGTTTCATGGTAAATAGGGATGCCGCTTTTGGTCGAAGCCTCGGTGGTATGGTCTATAAATGCCTTGTTTTGCTCGTAAGTAAAATGGTCGCGGCCGCTATGACAATTGATATAAAGCGGTTTCACGGGCCATTGTGTCGTAGCCGCATCGATCTGCGATTTGAATGCATTCAAATGCGTTTTGTAATCCCGCTCACCCGATCCGCAGAGAAAGCCTACTTCGAGGTTGTGCTTTGTCAATGCGTCAAACAGCTCCTTCTGCTTGTCTTTCGAGCCCTGCCACCACATTTCAATCCCGTCGTAACCTTCTTTTTTGACGGCCGCACAAAATTGGTCGGTAGTACCTTGATAGCCCCAGTTGGTACCGAGGACCTTCAATGATAATTTATTTTCAAACTGCACAGCAGCTTTGTTCGCATCCGCGATGGTTTCGAACGTGGTTAGAGCGCCCGCGGCAGCCGCAGCGGAGCCAATAAAATTTCTACGGTTCATTTCCTATGCTATTTTTTCGTCGTCGCTACCGGCTTGGTTACCGTACTGTCCCCCGCTTTCAGGAATTGCGCAACTTCGGCCGCGCTAAAACCGTTCACGATCTGCAAGCCTTTGTTTTGGCGGGCGGTTTGGGCCACGGCGCTATCCGTTACAGCCGATTGCCACACGTAAATCGAACGCAAGCCTTTTATCGTCGCGATATTTTTCAATCCTGCGTCGCCAATTTTGGTGTCGATCACATTCAGGTACTCCAGATGCGGCAAACTTTTGATCTGCGCAATGCCCTGGTCGGTTACACCAGTGTGTTCCAGGTGAAGTTTCGTAAGGTTTTTCAGTTTAGCAATTTCTTTCAATCCGCTGTCGGTGATTTGGGTACCGCCCAGTTTCAGCCAGGTTATCTGTTCAGCGACGGGCAAAAGCAACGCGATGTCCTTGTCGCTGAATTTCGGCGCATTTACAGCACTTACTTCTATCAGGTTCTGGTCTTGCGATAATGTATTGACGATCAGTCCCGCCTTGCGCATTGCCTGGATATCGGCTTCTTTCGCCGGTGAAACTTTCAACGTGGCTATCGCAGATTCTTTTTGCTTTGCACCACCCGCGCCGCCAGTTGCCGAACCGCCGCCCAAGGATGCCAGAGCCGGTTTTACCTGATCGGACACGGTCAGTTCTGCTACCTTTTTATCAACAGGAGCACCCTGGTCGATCCACCAGGAGAGCAACGCGATTTGCTCGGTACTTAGCTGCGGTTTGCCTTTGGGAGGCATATGGTTATCGTCGCTCTCGTCTAGCAGGCAGCGTTTAATCATATCACTTTCGGCACCTTTCCCAGGTACCAGGACCGGGCCGTTTTCTCCTCCTTTCATGAGCAATGCGAGCTCGTCCATACGCAAATCACCTTTTTTCTTGCTTGCGTTATGGCATTGCGTACAGCGCGCTTCGAGGATCGGCTGTACAATATCCTTATAAACAACAGCCTGCTGCACATCGGTAATAGGCTTGATTTCCTTGGCTTTTTCCTGAATAGGATCCATCCCGGCAAGGCTACGGAAGGGCTCGGGCGTGTATTGGGTGAGGTAGCCGTCGCCATGCGTGAGCGAGCCCCCGTCGTGGCCTGCTGTCATGGTCAATACGACGGCCACAGCGAATGCGGGTAGATAAACAGCTTTTCCAAAAGAGATTTTCCCGGCAAGCCAGTCCGATTTTACAATCCACGCAACCCAGGCAAATACGGCCACGCCGATGCCTTTCAACATATGCGCGCCCAGCAAATCTTCGTCATAACCGCCTCCTAACGACAGCAGGTACCCCGCAATGCAGGCAAAAGTGGCGCTCACGGCAGACCAAAACAGCACAAAAACCACAGTTGATTCACTCACCGAAATCTTGCCGGTTCTACGACCAATCTCAATAAGGGCTGCAATCAACAGAAAACCAATAGGTAAATGCACCAGTACCGGGTGGAAACGCCCGATAAAAAGCGCCCAGGGTGATGCCTGAAGAAGAGGAATGAGCATACCGGAAATCAATATTTAGGGATTAGGATGTATTTAAATTTCAATGCGTTACAATCTGAAAACCTCCGGGCACGGAATGGCCACCGGGGAATTGTCAGAGTTCACGTCCATAATGTCGGCCATATAGTCCCACCATCTTTTCATAATGGGAAGAGCAGGAAGGCTGGCGGTAGTATCGTTCTCGCCAAATTTTTGAAATGCGAAAAGCGCGAGCGTTGCCTCATCGAGAAAAATATAGTACTCGGTAACTCCGGCTTCCTTTAAAAGCTGGCTCAGTTCCGGCCATATTTCGTCGTGCCTCTTTTTGTATTCCGCTTCAAATCCGGGTTTGAGCTGCATCCGGAATGCCTTAACTGTTTCCTGCGCCATAATTTGGATTAAATGCTGCTATTTATGCGATCACCTGTTTTACTACTTTGCCTTCGGTGTCCGTCAGCCTGAAATTCCTGCCCTGGAAAGGATAGGTGAATTTCTCATGGTCAAAACCCATTAAATGCAGGATCGTGGCCTGCAAATCATGAACGTGTACCCGGTCTTTCGCGCCGTAATAGCCCAGTTCGTCGGTTTCGCCATGGCTGTAACCTTGTTTCACACCGCCACCGGCCATCCACATCGTGAATGCGTCCAAATGATGATCGCGGCCCATGAATGGCATAACCAATCCATTCCTGTTTTCCTGCATGGGAGTCCTTCCGAATTCCGCTCCCCAAATGATGAGCGTTTCTTCTAAAAGCCCGCGCATTTTCAAATCTTTGATCAATGCGGCAATCGGCTGATCCGATTCCCGGCATTTCTGGCGCAAACCACCTTCCACATTATGGTCTTTCGATGTCCCATGCCCATCCCAGCCCCAGTCGAATAACTGCACAAAACGCACATCATTCTCGACTAGTTTTCGTGCCAGAAGACAGTTCATTGCAAAAGTGCCCTCTCCTGGTTTCACACCATACATATCCAATATAAACTGAGGTTCTTTCGAAACATCCATTACCTCAGGAACCGACATTTGCATCCGGAAAGCCATTTCGTACTGGCTGATGCGGGTCAATATCTCCGGGTCTTTTACATCTTCGTAAGTCTGGCGGTTTATTTCATTGATCGCCTCAATGGTCTGCTTGCGCATATCGCGGTTCATGCCGCTTGGATCGCTCACATACAAAACGGGATCGCCGCCTGTACGGCACTGCACACCCTGGTACACCGAAGGCAGAAAGCCGCTTCCGTAGACGCTCTTTCCGGCATCAGGCTGTTGCCCTCCCGACGCCAATACAATGAAACCCGGCAAATTCTGATTTTCAGATCCCAGCCCATATACCGACCAGGCTCCCAGACTCGGCCGCCCCAGCCGCGCGCTTCCCGTATGCATCAGCAGCTGCGCAGGTGCGTGATTAAACTGGTCCGTATGCATTGCTTTCAGAAATGTGATCTCATCGGCAACTGTCTGCAAATAAGGAACATAGTCAGACATCCACGCGCCCGACTGGCCATACTGCGCAAATTTTCCCTGCGGGCCCAACATTTTGGGCACTCCCTGGATGAATGCGAATTTTTTCCCTTCCAGAAACTCGGCCGGACAATCCTGACCGTGGTATTTCACCAGTTCTGGTTTATAGTCGAACAATTCCAGTTGCGAAGGCGCACCGGCCATATGAATGTAAATTACGCGTTTGGCCTTCGGGGCAAACTGCGGGATTTTGGCTGCGGCTGCATTTCCGGACACATTCGTTCCGGCATTGGAAGCGCCGCAAGAACCCAGCAAAGAACCCAGCCCCAACGCGCCCAACCCAAATCCTGCCGACTGCAGAAAGTGCCTGCGGGTTTGCCGGTGCAGGTCTGCATATTGAAGTTCTTTCAGTAGCTTTTCCATTTGTTTTGCTCTCTAGCCCCAGGCTGAAGCCTGGGGTTGGGGGTTATTCTTTTGTTACTACGTTGTCCAGGTTTAGCATTACGTTGGCTGATACGGTGAGGGCGGCCAGTTCGGGCGATCTTTCCTTGCCGTATGCCAGAATGCTGTCCGCGTCGACCGGTTTTTTCCGATAAACGTCCAGCGCATCCTTGTATACCTTCACCAGTACATTCAGGTTCTTTTTTTCAATGGTCTGAAATGTCAGCATTCGGTATCCCTCGGCCAATTGCTGCTCCGGCGTTTTCCCTCTTTTCTGCATTTTAGTAGCCAGTTTTTCGGCCGCTTCCAGGTACACCGGATCATTTAAAGTCACCAGCGCCTGCAAAGGTGTATTAGTCAATATCCTTCTGGATTGACAAAATTCACGGCTGGGCGCGTCAAATGTGACCATCGACGGATACGGTGCGGTGCGTTTCCAATACGTGTAAACACCTCTTCTGTACCGGTCTTCACCTTCGCTCAATACCCATTTCTCACCGCTATACGGCGATTGCCAAATCTTGTCGGGCTGAGGTGGCATTACGCCCGGGCCGTACATTTTGTTTGAAATCAATCCGCTGCATGCAAGTGCCTGATCGCGCACCTGCTCTGCGCTCAGCCTTACCCGCGGGCCACGTGAGATATAGACATTGTAAGGATCTTTTTCGAGTTTATCATGATCCGTTTTCGAACTCTGCCGGTAGGTAGCCGACATTACAATGGTTTTCAGTAGTTTTTTGACACTCCAGTGATCGGTTTCGATAAAATCCGCTGCCAGCCAGTCCAATAGTTCCGGATGGCTCGGCTCCGCGCCCTGCGATCCGAAATCTTCCACCGTTTCCACGATCCCCTTACCAAAAAGCTGCTCCCAGAAACGGTTTACAATCACTCTTCCGGTCAGCGCATTGTCACGGCTCACAATCCATTTGGCCAGGCCGAGACGGTCGCGGGAATATTCTTTCGGCATCGGAGCCAGCAGCTTGGGGACATCCGGCTTTACTTCCGCTCCTTTGACCATCCAGTTGCCGCGCACGAAAACATTGGTTTTTCTCGCAAAATCATCTTTTCCCTCCCAGATTACAGGCATCCCTTCTACTGGCCGGGTCAGTACTGTGGCATAATCAGAGACAATTTGCTCATAACCAGGCTGACCTGCACCTGGTATTCCTTTTTGAAAAGATACCCACGTAATACGAAGCCATTCGGTGGGAGCTTTCGGACTATTTAATGATAAGTAAATGTCATGTTTCCCGGTTGCCTGATTTACCGGAGCAATGATGACAGTATCGCGGGTCGGGACCTTGATCGTCGACAGTACGGGCCCATCGAGTTTATCCAGATGTAATGTCAATACCGCGTTTTCAGCTTTGGTCGAAACATTCATCAACACATTATCCACACCGGTTAGGTTAACCTGCGGAATTCGTGCATTGCCTTTGTCTTTTACACCATAGTAGGAGATCTGCAGAACGGTAGACTGGTCGCCCTTCACAAAGTTATGTGCATTGATCTTCGGCTCCATGACCTTCATGAACTTCACTTTGGCTTCGAGTTCCTCCGGTTTGTATTTATTAATCCAGCCTTTGACACGCTCCACCCGGGCCGAGTCTTCGCCCTTGTACAGCCTTAATTTTGGCCATTCATCCCACACATCTTCGTCACGGGAGTTGTTGAAAAACGCGGCATATTTGTAATAATCTTCATGCGGAATCGGATCGTACGGGTGGCTGTGACATTGAATGCAACCAAATGTAGTACCCTGCCAAACTTCCCAGGTTGTATTCACACGGTCGATCAATGCGGCATTACGAAACTCTTCGTCGTCGGTTCCACCTTCATTGTTAGTCATCGTATTCCGGTGAAAACCAGTAGCTATCATGTTTTCTTCCTGCGGAAAACCGTCTCTCTTTTCAGGCAGCAGATCACCGGCCAGCTGTTCGATCGTAAAACGATCGAACGGCTTATCCTCATTGAAAGATTTTACGACATAATCGCGGTAACGCCACATCGTGCGGCCGCCATCGCTTTCATAACCTTTGGTATCGGCATAGCGCGCCAGGTCCATCCACATCGAGGTCCATCTTTCCCCGTAGGCCGGAGATTTGAGCAGTCTGTCGACCACTTTTTCGTAAGCATCGGCCGATTTGTCATTTTCGAAATCCAGCACTTCCTTTTCGGTTGGCGGCAAACCGGTAATATCCAGGCTCACCCGCCTTAGCAAAGTGGCGCGATCAGCCTCCGGGGAAGTTGACAGCCCCTTTTCTTTCAGCTTTGCTACTACGAAATGGTCGATTTCATTTTTCGCCCAGGCTTTGTCGCCGGTATTGAGAAGGCCGAACAGATTACTGAAACTGTTCAGCGAGGGCACATCCGGCCTTTCTATTTTTTTGTAGGACCAATGCGTTTCCCATTCGGCACCCTCGTTGATCCAGTCTTTCAGGATACCGATTTCCTTATCGTTGAGCGGCGTGCCGTTTTTGGGCATCTTCTCGTCGGGATCATCAGAAAGAATACGCCGGATCATCTCGCTGGCGTGGGCATCGCCGCGCACAACGGGTATTTTGCCCGATTTACCTGGTTCCAGCATTTCGTGCTCGAACAGGAAGCTCACGTCACCGGCCTTTTTCACGCCGCCATGGCAGCCCATGCAATGCTTGTTGAGGATCGGTTTGACGTCGGCATTGTAATCCACCTTCTTCTGCCACCCAGCCCATGAAAAGTACATTACCGGTACTGCCACCACCACTAAACCGATCAAAAATCTGGTCTGCATTGATTTAATTTTAAATAATTATTTCTTTAAGAATTACAAAAATACCAAGAGGTCTATCAATACGAAACAATTGTTTATACAAACTCGTAAAATGTTTATACAAACTCCGAAAACTATTAATATCCTGCGAAAAACTCTAAATGTAATCGTAACGCCCCGTCGCGACGCGACCCAATGAACAAGCAGCACACTTGGCTTATCCTGCTGTTTTCATTACTAAAAGACTGAATTTAAACAAAATTACCCACTAAATCCGGTCAGCGACGGGGCATTTCGTTACTGCCAAATGGCGTTCTGCTTTACATTCGGATTGCCCAGCAGCTCCTTTTGCGGCAGCGGCAGCACATAATCACGCTCCTTGGGTGCGCGGTCGAGCTTGTACTTTTCGGCAAAGTGTTTGATCTCCTTTCCGAGGTAATCCTGCGGCCCGCCCAGCTTGCTTTTCCGGCGCAGCTCAGGGTACATTACCTGTTCAAAAACAAACTCCTGCATGCGCTCGTGGATGATCGCATCACGCAATGCCGCTTGACCGAGGCCTTTTAAAGCCGCCAGACCGGCGCGGGCGCGGACCTTATTGATCGACGCGAATGCATCGCCCTGCCCGCTTTCGTTACAGGCCTCGGAATGGCTCAGCAGAATGTCGGCGAGGCGGATGTAAATCGTGTTTTTCTCCGTAGCCGCATTGCTTTTATCGAGCTCGACGATCTTAGCCGCCCATGCTTTTCCGAAAATCATCTGCGCCGGGTCCTTCGGGTTCGCATCCGATTTCACGACGCCACCAAAACGCGAGAGGTTATAATCCGCCTTTTCGCTCCAATGCACGATCGGGTAAGTGCCGTTGATCTTCCCAAAACGGCCCGTTGGATAGCTCTCGATGAATGTTCCCTCAATACGCTTGTCTTTGGGATCATAACTCGCGCGGAATTCCTGGGTGGCGCTCAGCCAGCTCCATCCCGATCCACCCAGTTCGCTTGGGAAATCCTCGGGATTGAAGTGCATCGAATGCACATTGAACTCATTCGGGTTGGCCGTGGCCGAAACCTGTGCTTCAAAGATCCTTTCGCCCTGGTTTTCATGGGCAAGGTCAAAATTGTGGGAAAAATCGGCGAACAGCGTAATACCACTATTGTTGATAATATCCTCTCCAGTGGCCTTCGCTTCTGCCCATTTTTCATCCCAGAGCTGGGTTTTCATCAAAATAGATTTCGCTGCCCATTTCGTCGCACGGCCAATATCCGCACCGGTATAGCTGGCCGGCAGCAATTCCGCCGCCGCTTTGGTATCGGCATAAATTTGCCCGATCACCGCCGCTTTTCCACCGCTGTTGGACGGAAGCTCAGAAATATTCTGCGTCGATTTGGTCGTCAGCGGCACATTATCGAAATAGCTTATCAGGCTGTAATAATAGAACGCTCGCAAAAACAGCGCTTCCCCTTTTACCCGTTTGATCAAAGCGTCGTTCGCAGGATCTTTCATAGCTTCGGCAGTTTCGATGATCGCATTCGCCCGGTTGATCGATCGGTAGCAAATTCCCCAGTAAGCCTCGATGTATTCATCGGCCGGGTTCACATTGCCCAGGTTGTATTGCAGCGGCCCTTTCTCCCATCCTACCTGGTAACCTATCAGACATTCAAATACATAACGATCATAGAAGTAGCCCGAGTATTGCGAATTGAGATCGTCGTAAACCGCATTCACACCCAGCGCGAGTTCCGTCGCCGTTTTGTAAAAGGTGTCAGGGTTGATAAAATCGGGTTTCTCCTTCAAATCCGAGCAGCCTGCAACAGCAAACAGCAATGCCGAAAGGCCCGTCAATCTGATTTTATATAAAAATGACTTTTTCATAAAAAACTGATTTTCAATTTGAAATATTAAATACCAAGATTAACGCCCACTGTGAACATGCGCGACCGCGGGTAAGCGTCGTAATCGTCGCCGCGGTTGAGGTTGTTCTGGCCCTGGTTGTTCACTTCGGGGTCGAAACCTTTGTATTTGGTGATCAGAAAGAGGTTCTGCCCGCTCACATACACGCGCGCGTTGCGGATGTAGGCGCTCTTGATCGGGAGTGTGTACCCGAGTGAGAGGTTCTGAAGGCGTACGAACGAGCCGTCCTGGATGAAAAATGACGACCGGCGGAAAGAAATGAAATCGCGGCGGCCATCAATTACCGGACGGGGAGCATTCGGATTTTCCGGCGTCCACGAGTCTGTCAGGATATTGGCGATTTGATTGATCTTTTGCACGCCGTCACCCATTTCGGATTGTTGCAGGTTGCGAATCTTGTTGCCATGCACGCCCCGGAAAAACACCGAAAGGTCGAAGCCTTTGTATTTCAAACTGGTGTTGAAGCCCCAGGTCAGTTTCGGGTTCGGGTCGCCGATGATCTTGAAATCGTCCGTCGTATACTTGCCGTCGCCGTTCACGTCCTCATATTTGGGGTAACCTGCTCTTGCTGAGTAGCTCTTGCCTTCCTCATCCGACTGAAACAAACCGACGTAGTTATACCCGCTCCAGACGCCGATCGGATTGCCGCCCTGTACCCAGCTGCCCAGCACACCGAGGTGACCGCTGGTACTGTTGGAAAAGAATGGCGTGCTCATACCGAGGTCGAGGATTTTATTACGCAAAACGGACACGTTGCCACTCACATCCCAGGTCAATGCACTGGTACTGATCAACTTATAGCTAGCCGAGAATTCGAGACCCTTGTTACTCAGCGAGCCGGAGTTAAGCATAATAGTGCTGAAACCGGTGCTTTGCGGGATGGAAACATCTAGCAGCAGGTCCGTGGTTTTGTTTTTAAATGCGTCGATTGTCAAGCTCAAACGATTGTTCAGCAATGCGAAATCGAGACCGACATTCAGCATCGAAGTACTTTCCCATTTCAAATCCGAGTTCGGGATGCGGTTAGGCGCATAGCCTGAAACCAGTGACGGCACTCCCCCGAAAACATAATTATAAGGTACCAGGCCAGCAACCGAGCGGTACACCGGAATTTGCGAATTACCGGTAAGCCCATAGCTTGCACGGATCTTGAAATCGTCGAACACCTTGCCAAGACCAGCATTTTTGAAAAAATCCTCATTCACAACGCGCCAGCCGATTGCGGCCGAAGGGAAAGTCGCCCATTTGTTATTCGGCCCGAATTTCGAAGAACCGTCGCGGCGAAGCGTCACAGTAAGCAGGTAGCGATCTTTGAAGTTGTAATTGACCCGCCCCAGCATCGACATCAGCTCCCATTCAATGCGTCCGGAATTAGGTACCAACGGTCGGCTGCCATTTTGCATATTCACCGCGTCGATATCGTCGGATGGAAGTCCGCGGGTAGCATTGGATTCGAAATAATTGATCTCCTTTTGATAGGTATAGCCGAGTGTAACGTCGAGGTAATGCCCTTTGGCAACCTCTTTGTTGTAGGTTAAAATGTTCTCATTCAGGATATTATTCGAATTACGGTTCGCTTTCTGTAACTCACGGCCATTCTGGCGGCCGATGTAAGTGAAGTTGTTGTAGAATGTAGTCCGGCGTGCATTCACAATGTCGAGACCTAGACTGGTGCGGAATTTCAGGCCTTCCAGGATGTTCACACTCAGCGCCGAAGTACCGAAAAGGCGGTTGGTATAATCCTTGTCATAGCCCTCGGTGGCCTCTGCCAGTGGGTTGGTGAGAAAGCGCTGATCGTAACTTGCATATTGGTACGCGCCGTTCTGATCATAAACCGGGCCGGTCGGGTCAAGGCCCAATGCGGAGATTACAATGCCACCCGGTCCGCCGCGGTCGGTAGGCACATTGCTGCTCCCCGAGCGGTTGAACGACCAGCTATTTGTGAGCGTAGCCTTACCTTTGAGGAAATCGTTGTCCAGGTTCATCCGGAAACCGTAACGGTTGAAATCCGTATTTTTGATAATACCCTTGTTATTCAGATAATTACCTACAAATGCATAGCGCATTCCCTTGTTCCCGCCTGTAAACGATAGCTGGTGATTGGAAAGCCCGCCAGTGCGTGAAATCACGTCCCACCAGTCGGTACCCGCTCCAATCTGCGAGATTTGCGCGTCGGTATAGCGCGGGTTTCCTCCCTGGCTGCGTTCCAGCATATTAATGTAACGGGCATAATCGGAGCCGTTAAGGACCTTCACCTCGCGTGCGATGGTTTGGAACGAGTACGAACCGTCGTAGTCCACGCGGCTCTGGCCTTCTTTTCCGCGTTTGGTGGTGATCAGGATCACGCCATTTGCACCGCGGGAACCGTAAATGGAGGTCGCCGAAGCATCTTTCAGTATTTCAATGGATTCGATTTCGTTGGGATTAATGGTCGCCATTGCATTGGTAGGCTGGCGGTTGCCGCTGGTACCCAATGCGCCATTGTCGGGGTAAATAGGAAAGCCGTCGATCACGTACAGCGGCTCGCTGCCGCTATTAATGGAGTTGGCGCCACGCACACGAATCGAAATCCCTCCACCCGGCGCGCCCGAGGTTTGTGTCACCTGAACGCCCGGCGCCCGCGACTGTATCGCCTGGTCTACCGAAGTCACCGGCATTTCGCGGATCGCGTCGCCTTTAATACTCGCCACCGATCCCGTCAGATCACTCTTCCGTACCGAACCGTAACCCACCACCACCACTTCTTCAAGCGCCTGGTTATCCGGCTGCATTACGACCGACAAATTCGTCTGCCCGCCGACGGTTACCTCCTGGGGTTTATAGCCTACAAAACTGAAAACCAGCACTGCATTCTGTTCGGCCACGTCGAGGCCAAATGCACCTTCCTGGTCGGTAGTAGTACCTTTTTGAGTCCCTTTGATGATCACACTCACACCGGGCAGGCCCGAATTGTTTTCATCCACCACCTTCCCTTTGATTTGCGCGACGGCTGGATTAACAATAGTTTCCGTCGCTTCGGGCTGTTGCGGCTCGGTAACAGCACCCGTTTCTGCCGTCAGCAAAATACGGCCTGCCGTTAGTTCATAGGCAATGTGGAGCGGATCAAGCAGGGAGCTCAACGCCGTCGACAGCTTCTGCCGGTTGATATGAACATCGATCGTCCGCTCGGCGCGGATATTCTTCTGGCTGTACGCAAACTTCACGTCGGCCTGCCCTTCGATGTCACGCAGGACATTTCTCAGTTCCGCATTCTGTGCATGGATCGTCACCATTCTCTCCATGATTTCCTGCGCGCGCCCCTCGCTCGCTGCGTGGGTAAGCGTCGTGAAAACCACTGCAAAAAGGATTTGGGCAAATGTTATTTTCATGACCATGCATAGTGATGCACACCATTTTAACTGTTGGGTTTTTTGCATATTTTTGAAGGTTCTATTTGTGAAAAACAGGACATCCGCCGGCTTATCATCTTTCCAGGACTTGTAAGCGGGCATTTTTCGAAGCCGGTAGTGGTGGTACACTATCGGTTTCTTTGTTTTTGGGTAACACGGTAGTTATAGTGCCATAGTTAAGGGTTTAGGTTTCGATAAAACTCAGTCGCAGCCGCGGCCGTTGATCAGAATGCGTGTACCTTTCACTTCGTAATCAGCGCCGTTGGATTTGCAAACGAGCGCCAGCTTGTCGTAAAGCTGCATGTCGCTAAGGTCGCCGGTGAAGCTGCAATGCGCGATGCGGTCGTTCTCAAAAACGATCTCGATCCCATAGGCTTCCTGCAACGCCTGCGCTATTTTTTCCAGCTTTTCATCATTAAAAATCATTTTCGTTTCCTGTGCGGCCTGCGATGTTTTCACCGGCTCCGGCACCAGGCCGGTCATGAGGTGGCGGCTTTCGGAGAAATAGGTGACCCGCTGGTTGGGTGTGAGCACTACGCCGTTATCCTGATTATCGATCGAATCACTTTCACTGAATGCTTCCCGGTTTTCAAAAACGGAAACTTTTCCGGTCACAACTTCCACTTCCAGCGCCTTATCCTTTGTATTTGTTTTAATTCTGAAACTAGTCCCGAGTACGCGGGTAATAATTTTACCGCTGTACACGAGGAAAGGCTGGTCGGGATTGCGGGTTATTTCGAAGAATGCATTGCCCGACAGCTGTACCGTTCGCTTATCGCCCGAGAATGTGGCCGGAAAAACAATGCTGGCGCCCGGTTCGAGGATAACCGTGCTTCGATCGCTGAGCGTTAGCCGCTTCGGCACATTCGTGTTGTTCTCTTCGGTAATCAGCCGGCCGTCCGGCGCCTGTACGAACATTTTTTCCCGCATCACTCCCTGCTTGGCTCCCCGATTTCCAAAGAATACCCAGAAACTAACCACGATCAGCACGGCCGCGGCAGCTGAAAGGTACACCGCCGCCCTGCTCCACCAGGTCCGGACAATAACCGGCTCAGCGAATTCTGCAACGGGGGTTTCATTGGCCAGTCTGCCTAACATTCTTTCCTCCATCTCGCGCTTTTCCTGGTCGTTGAGCACTTCCAGCCCATCAGCATTGAGGCTTTCATACCACAAATGGATTTTCAGCATTTCCTCTTTGGTACATTGCCCTTCCCGGTATTTCAGGAGCAGGGCCTGCCATTCCTTATTGTTCATTGATGTGTATCGGATAAAATCAGGCCTTTGAATGATAAGCCGAAGAAACAGCGCTATTCCCTAAATAGATTTAGAAAATATTTGAATAGTGCAATTAAACTACCCTTTTGGGGTGAAAGTTCCTTGAAAAAGATAATCAGGTAGAAGGGAGGAAGGAGGAAAGGGAGGATGGAGGAAGGGGAGGGTGAGAGGAACAGGCTAGAACAACCCGGCAGCAGTCATGAGGAGGACCATCACCTCTTTCAAATGCGTCCGTACCAGGCGCACGGATTTGGTAAGATGGTATTCAACCGCCTTCTCCGACAGCCCGAAGCGGGTAGCAATGCGGGAAATGGGCCAGTATTCCAGCTTGTGCAAGCGAAAAATTTCGCGCGTTTTCTCGGGGAGGATGTGCAGGCATTCGTCGATCACGCGCAGCAAATCGTCCAGTGCAAGCTGATTTTCAGTATTTAAGTCCTGAATATCGTGGAATGACCCGTAGTAATCAACGTACTCGAAAGTGCGGCCCTTGATGCGGATATAGTCGATGACCTCGTAACGGACAGCGGAAAAAAGGTAGTAGTTCAAATTTTCGACACGCAGGGTATCCCGTTCCCGCCAAAGACGCAGAAAAATATCCTGCACGATCTCCTCGGCCGCCTCCTTGTTACGCAACTTGCGATATGCAACCAGGAACATATCGTACCAATAGGCCTTGTAAACCGTCGTAAATGCTTCCGCATCCCCATTTTGCAATGCGAGGAGCAGGTGGCCGGCTTTGTCGTTATCCACCATTTTGGCTGGTTATATTTCGTATGGGAAACAGGATTCTGGCAAAGTTATAATTATTTGTTTCTATTATCCAGTAAATGCGTTTTCACTTTATTAATCCTGTATTGCACTTTCACTTGAAATTCAACAAATATCCCGTCAAATCGGCCAGATCCTGCTCATTAAGGCCCAATGCCGTCGGCTCAGGCATTAATGACGAGGGCATTTTCTCGCGGGTTTTGATCTGATCGGCTTTGATTGTATGCTGCTGGCCGGCGGCATCTTTCAGGACCACATTCGCGCCGTCGCTCATCAGGAAGCCGAAATAGGTATCGCCCTTTTTGGTCACGATCGTGTAGCTTTCGTAGCCGAAAACCATGCTGGCCGACGGGTTCACGATGGCGTCGAGCAGCCCTGCTTTATCGAATTTCTTATGGATCGTAGTCAGATCCGGCCCGATTTCGGCACCGGTTTTGCCATGCTTATGGCAGGCGGCGCAGGTTGTCGAGAAGATTGTCTTCCCGTGTGCCGGGTCCGCAGTCATTCTTGAGATAAAATCGGTTTTCAAAACTTTGCCGTTTCTTGGAAAAAACTGACTCGCGACCACACGTACATTCTGATCCGGATTTTTGAAAATGATTTCACTGACGGCTCTGGCAATCGTGTCCGGCAGCTGGCCTTGCACGCGCATGTCCACGAGGATATTGCCGCCATTCATGTCCGACGCCATTCGCCGCGCGGTTTCAATGCGCTGCGGCATCGGCTGCGCTTTGTCGGCGACGGTCTTTTTAAGGTCAAGCATGCGTTTGAAGGCGGGCGTCATTACCTGGGCGGTGGCTTCTTCCCAGTTCATTAAGTCGGCCCAATCGTTACTTTTGCGGAAGTTGATCCAGTAGGAAGCCTGCGAAGCCACATCCAGCAAGGAGGATTTCGACAAAACGATCATCGCTTCGGCCGCTTTTTTATCTTTGATAAAACCAATGGCTGTCAATGCCTTACGGCGCTCGGGCTCCGAAACTTTGGCCGATCCGGCTCTCACTTTCAACTCCTCTACCGCCATCACCGGGTGCAATCGCCATGCCAGACCCGCACGCTGGGGTTTCCAGTTAGGCGGATCAGCCTTGAATGCCTCGCGTACGAATGCGTACACCTGGGCCTCCTTTCCGTCAGCCGCCGTCCCGATCGCTTCCAGCATCCATGGGTCTTTGCCGTCGTAGTTTTTAATAAGATTTGAAATGCTACTAGATGCCTGATCGTAAGGAACATCCCGCAATGCAATGCCCACTTCCCGCCTTACAGACGGTTCGGCGTCTTTGGACATTTGTTCGAAATAAGCATTAGCCTTACCCGTAGATTTGAGAGCTCGAAAAGCCGTGAGCCTGTGTTTTGCATTCGGCGACGACAGTAATTTCACCACTTCCGCATTGCCCTTGTCACCCAATTGTGCCAAAAGCCAGATAGCACGTGCCTGATGATAGGGATTTTCAGCTGTAAGTAATTGTTTTACTTCTTCTGCCGCGCTCGCTCCTTTCGCCCTTAACCCTTCAAAAGCCAAAGCACGGACATTAATAGCCGGGTTTTTCAATGCATCGATAAGTCCCGCAGTGGTCGTGAAATCCAGCTTTGGCGTCGTTAGTTTCCTATTTTTGGGTGTTATGCGGTAAATGCGGCCGTAGCCCTTTTTGTCCTTCATCGCATGCCCGCCGACGACCGGATCGTACCAGTCGGCCACGTAAATGGCTCCATCGGGCCCCACGGCCACGTCCGACGGCCGGAACCATTTGCGGTAATCCTGGTCGGTTTCGTACCATTCATACCGCTCCGAAACTTTGGGAAATGAGCTGATCAAATCGCGGCGGTTCAATGCAAAACCGGCTCCCTGCGGCTGGGGCTGGTAGCCGAAGACCACATTCCGGCCCGCTTCGCAGCTTAGCAATGTACCGCGGTAGCTTTTACCTAATTCATCTCCTTCATAAAACACAATTCCCGTCGGCGACCCCGCGCCGGAATTGTCGCCAGCCGGCATTACGCCCGGGTCTTCCTGATGCCAGTGGGTGGTGAAAATGTCCTGCCCAGGGCGGCGATCCGCTTGCCAGTAGCGGGTCCCGTCGGCCGAGAAGTAGCCTGCATTCCCATTTTCCTGCAAGAACGAAACGCGGCAGGTGATTACCTGATCGTCGTTATCGTTCTGCCACATATTGCCGTAGCTGTCGAGGCAAACCTCGTAGCTGTTGCGAAAGTTATGGCCAAGCACTTTCAGCCCGGTACCGTCGGGGTTAATACGCAATGCAAGCCCGCCGACCCAAATCCGGCCGTCGTCGGACTTCTGGTTCCCTTCGTTTTTCTTGTTATAAGGCGTGCCGCCGGTGTAAAGGCTGCCGCTCCGCAATGTCCAGCCGCTTTTGTCGGTGACGTTATGCGGACCTGCGTTGCCGGTATTGAAATAATATTTCCCATCCGGCCCGACGATCAACGAATGCAACGAATGGTCGTGGTCGAAACCGCCGAAGCCGGTCAGAAAAACTTCACGTCGATCGGGTTTATCGTCGCCATTCGTGTCCGTGTACACAAGCAGGTTAGGTGCGCAGGAAACGATCGTTTTATTCCCGATTACCGCAATGCCGAGCGGGGCTGTCAGCAGCGAATCCTCCACATATACCTTCGAAGATTCGGCCCTGCCATCGCCATCTTTGTCTTCCAGGATCATCACCCGATCACCCTTCTGCTTGTGACTGAGGCGCTCGGCAGGTTTCGTATTGAAATCGCGGTAATTGACCGCTTCTGTGATCCACACCCGGCCTTCGGCATCGATATCCATGTTGGTCGGGTTATAAAACATGGGCGCTTCGGCCCATAATGTGGCTTCGAGATCGTCGGGCACGTACAAGCGTGAGGAGTCGCCGGCGGCAGAGACCGGTGCGGACGATTGTTTTGGTGGCTCCTGATGATTTTGAATTGAAATAATACCGAAAGCGGAAGCCAGTAAAATACTTCCTGCTAAAATACCGGTTTTACGGAGCGGTAATGCGCTGGTAATGTTCATCGCGGGTTGTTAAAAAGGGAGAAAAGGGAGGATGGAGGAAAGGGAGGAAAAGGAGGAAGGAGGATGGATTTTTTCTTCTCCCCTTCCTCCCTTTCCTCCTCTCTTCCCAATCACTCACGTTGCAAATAATCCTTTGAGATATTGGAGGTTATGTTGATAGCACGGGATAATCTCCGCACCCTGCGGCGTGGCGCCTTCGATCTGCATCCAGCCTTCGTAACCGATGTCTTTCACGGCTTTCGCCACCCGCGGCCAGTCCAGGGGGCCTTCGCCGAGGCGTTGGCCGTTTTCTTTCATATGTATTTCGCAAATCAGGTCTTTGCCGAGCATCGGTATTTCCCTGAAAATATCATGGCCGGCATCAGTTGAATTCCGGAAATCGTAATAAACCTTCACCGCCTTCGAAGCAACCGCATGGATAATGTCCAAATGCTCCTGCCCACTCAGCCATGATTCGATACCCAAAGTAATGCCCTGCTTCTCGGCGTGCGGGGCTACTTTTTTCAAACGTTCTATGACCGCTTTTTTACCCGCGTCGTCATTACGCAAATCGCCCTCCGAAAAGAATGCAAGCAAAATCACCTTCACTCCCAACGCTTTGGCCGCATCCACGCTGTTCCAGACCCATTCTTCCGTTTTCGGCTGAGATTTATACGGCACGCGGTTCAGCTCGCCGATTGCCAGGCTTGATACCTTCACTCCCGTGCGGGCGGACGCGTCGCGGATAACCTGTAAGGTTTCGGGCGCCGAAAGGCCTTTTTCGTCCTTTCCGGTGTTATAGCTCACCTGAATGCCGTGCAATCCGATCTGTTTCGCCCGTTCAAATGCCTCCGGGTTCAGCTGCCGTCCTACCGACCAGTCACAAGCGCCGATCTGGTATTTGGGAGCAGCTAAACGGTCTGCATTTAATGCGTCGTCCCTGTCAAATACCGTCGAGGCCAGCAGCATTGCGCTGCTTTTGAGCATTCCCCGCCGGTTCAGTACCAAACCATCTTTCATTACAGTCAGATTTTGAATACTTAAAGAATATCTTCAAAATATGCTGTGATTTGGTTTCTACTTATGCCTATGGGTAACGTTACCGGCTGAATGCGTCCTCAATATGCCGGACATCGGTGGTTCCGTCGGGTAATATGACGATCGAAACAATGTCGAAACGGACGTCCTGATCCCAATCGGCGTCGAAAATGTATTGTTCCGCAGCACGCATGATGAGCTTCGCCTTGGTTGCATTCACGAATTCTTCCGGCATGCCAAATGCTGTACCGGTGCGCGTTTTTACTTCCACGAAGACGAGCATTTCATCTTTCGTGACGATCAGATCGATTTCCGACTGCCAGTGGCGGTAGTTTTTAGCGATTATTTTGAAGCCCTTTTCGAGCAGGAAGGATGCCGCGGTAGTTTCGCCCCAGCGGCCGAGGTCATTGTGTTGTGCCATAATGTGTGTGGTTAAAAGATTCTAACTACGACCAAGAGAAGATAACAATTCCTTCAACTCTATCGGCGACAAAGATTTCCGCTCGCTTTTATCAAAGATTGTAAGCAAATAAATGGTGATCTCTGAAACGTGGACATAATAGATCACACGGGCGCCGCCAGACTTCCCCCTACCTTTGGAGGCAATGGAAAGCCTTCTCTTGTAACAACCTTGCCCTAATGAAATTCCATTTCCCGGATCCCCGGCAAGCAGTAATACCAGTTCCCTGAATTCGCCAGATAATGAAGGATATTTCTTTAAAAGTCTTTTAAGTCTGGAATCAAACTCCGGCGTCGTCTTTACAAAGTATCTCATTTAGCAACTCTTCTGCGTCCCGGGCTTCGAGTTTGCCTTCTTTGATCAGTTGCAATTCTTCCAATGCAGTTCTCGTGCTATCAATCACCTCAAACTGAAAGGGCGTAAAAGGCTTTACTTTGACATACGGAAGCCGTCTCAGTAAGCCTAAAACGAACTGGGCCTTTTCGTCTTTGATATCGAGTAAAACCTTCATAGTCACAGATTTTAGTTGCACTAACAAATTTAACGAACATTTAGCTAATAAATTAGCGTTGTGAAACCGGGACATGTGTGTACAATCTGTTTCATAACCGGAAGCATCCGGCTCTGACATTTAGACGTCACTTCTACAAATTGGTAACGCCCTGGCCCAAAATTTTTTTTACATTGAAATGAATACCATAATCAATAAAAAAGTACAGTTCCAGAACCTTGGTCTGATCGACTACCAGGAGGCGTGGGATTACCAGGAGAAAATTTTTGCGGAGACGTTGGCAATTAAGACGCAAAATCGGGGTCTGGATGCAGAAAATCAGCAACTGACACCAAATTTCGTGCTTTTCTGCCAGCACCCACATGTATATACGCTTGGTAAGAGTGGAAAGCCCGACCATTTGCTGCTGGCGGAGGAGGATTTAGCGGCTAAACAGGCCAAGTATTATCGGATCAACCGCGGCGGGGATATTACCTACCATGGGCCGGGACAAATTGTGGGCTATCCAATCCTGGACCTCGATAATTTCTTCACGGACATACATGTGTACATGCGTACGCTCGAAGAGTCTATTATTCTTACATTAGCCGAATACGGTGTGCAAGCGGGCCGCATTGCCGGACTAACTGGCGTCTGGATTGATTTTCAGGAGCAAAAAAATCCCAGGAAGATCTGCGCATTGGGTGTGAAGGCGAGCCGCTGGGTGACCATGCACGGCTTTGCATTGAATGTGAATACCGATCTGTCCTATTTCGGGAATATTGTACCCTGTGGGATTGATGACAAGGCCGTTACGTCGCTGGCGGCGGAGCTGGGCAGGGAAGTGGATTTGGAAGAAGTTTCAGTTAAATTAAAAACCCATCTGGCACAGTTGTTCAGCATGGAATTGCTAGTAGCGTAATGAAGAAGGATATTATTTTTCACCCTGTGAAGGGAATACAAGTCGCCATTGTGCGGAGGACCAACGACTTGAATGCGGAAGAATGGAACGTGATCGTGATCAACCGCAACGACGAGCCGGTTACCAGCGTCTTTGTGACCTCGAAAGGGTATAGCAACAGCGAATCAGGGGTGAATACCGATCAGCGGACATCGACATTAAGGCATTTTTTCCCCGAAATACCCTCTGGCGAACACGTGGTGGTGGAACCTATTATGCCGGACGTCTTTCATTTGAATAATGAGTTTTGGGTGAGCTATTTCATTGGGAGCCAGATTTTTGACAAAAAATTCATTTTCGTCCCGGATAGCATCGTGGAGGAAAACATGATGACGATCGATCCGCTGGGGCTGGAAGGTGTTTTGCACGAGTAGTGTTCTTTCGTGCAGGGTTTTAAACAGGATGTATTATCATTTCGATATTTTGCATAATATTGAAAATCATCATTAAAACCCTACACACTATGACAGAAGATTTCAAACGCCGCGCCAAAAATTTCCTGCTCCTCGACATTGAAACAGTCTGTTCCCACGCGAGCTACGATGAACTCCCCGAACGGATGCAGAAGCTTTGGGACAAAAAGGCCCTGACGCTCAAAAAAGGTGACGATTCGATCTCCAATGCCGATTGCTTTTACGACCGCGGCGCCATTTATGCGGAGTTTGGAAAAATCATTTGCATTGCGTTCGGCGCTTACTATTGGAACGAAAAAGATGAGATTGCGTTTAAGGTGAGTAGCTTCGCCGGAAACGACGAAGTTCAGTTGCTGCTGCAATTCAAGGCGCTGATTGAAAAATACCCCGCCGAACAGCTTATCCTCTGCGCCCACAACGGCAAAGAATTCGACTTCCCGTTCATTTGCCGACGGATGCTGATCCACCGCATCGAAATCCCAAAAGCATTGCATATCACGGGTAAAAAACCCTGGGAGCTTCTCCACCAGGATACGATGGATCTGTGGAAATTCGGTGATTACAAAAACTACACCTCACTCGATTTGCTGGCTGCTGTTTTTGATATCCCCGGAAGCAAAAACGAAATGAGCGGCGACCAGGTGACAAAGGTTTACTACGAGGAAAATGATCTGGCTAAAATTTCCCGATATTGCAGAGAGGACGTGGTAGTGCTGGCACAATTGTATCTTCGGCTACATTGCTTTGACCAAATCCCCGAAGGAAATATCCTGAGGGTTGAATAATATTGAATACATGAGAGAAAAAAAGATTGTAAAGAACCTCCAACCGGAGAAAAGAGAGGCTTCGGCCCCTCATCACATTGTTTCTTACATAGATAATTTAAAGGCGGACATTGCCGCGTTCTTTGATCTGAACGCCGAGCATGCTTTCAGGCCTTTCGACGTGCACGACCATTTCGGGGTGCACGACAAAAAAGTGCGGGTGCTTTTCAACGAAATCCTGCATGAACTGGAACAGGATGGCAGGCTGATTTATAACAAAAACGGCACTTATGCCTCTGTGCCTGAGAAAGCGAAGCCGCACGGGCTGACCGGCCGCGTAGATCGCGTCAACAAAGGGTTTGCTTTTGTAATCATCGAAGGCCGCGAAGACGATATTTATGTAGACCTGGAATTGCTGAATGGCGCCTGGGACGGCGATATTGTGCGGATTCAACCACTTTCGAAGAATACGCGCAATTTGAGGTCGCGTGGCGATTCCGGCCGTAACCGTACAGAAGGCCGCGTTACAGAAATTGTAGAGCGGTCCAATGCGGAAATTGTCGGTGTTATTGAAATTAATCCACGTTTTGCAGTCGTACAGCCCGATAGCAAAAAACTTTACGACCCGATTTTCCTCGAACCCGACGAGGTTGGAGAGGCGCGCCATGGCGATAAAGTAATCGTGAAGGTCAAAGAATGGCCTACACGCCGAAGCCAGGCAGAGGGAGAAATTGTTTCCGTGCTCGGAAAGGCGGGTAATAACGATGTGGAAATGCACGCGATCCTCGCTGAGTTTGGCTTACCCTACCATTTCCCGGAAATCGTGGAAGCGGAGGCACAGAAAATTCCGGATAAAATTGCCAAAAAGGATATTGCCAAACGTCGTGATATTCGCGACGTGCTGACTTTCACCATCGACCCTGTCGACGCCAAAGACTTTGACGACGCATTGTCGGTAAGGTATCTTGATGAGGATGTCGTAGAAGTGGGCGTGCATATTGCCGACGTTTCGCATTACGTGCTGCCCGGAACCGAGCTTGAAAAAGAGGCATTTCGCCGTGCAACGTCCGTTTACCTGGTTGACAGAACGGTGCCTATGCTTCCGGAAAAGCTTTCGAATAACCTCTGCTCCCTCCGGCCAAATGAAGACAGGCTGGCATTTTCGGCAATTTTTGAGATTACCTCCAAAGGCAAGTTGCTGAAAGAGTGGTTTGGAAGAACGATAATCCATTCCGACCGGCGTTTCAGCTACGAAGAGGCACAAGCTGTGCTCGATTCGGGCGAAGGCGATTTCCCAAAAGAGCTGGATACGCTGAACAAATTGGCGAAGCTTTTCCGGAAAGAACGCTTCAAAAAAGGCGCTATCAATTTCGAAACACCGGAAGTACGCTTTCGACTCGATCCGGAAGGTCGTCCATTGGGCATTTACACCAAAGAACGCCACGATTCGAACAAGCTGATCGAGGAATTCATGCTGCTGGCCAACAAGCGTGTGGCGGAATACGTTTACTCGCTGTCGAAAGGCGAAAACAAGAATACGATGGTGTACCGTATCCACGAAGCGCCCGATCCGGATCGTTTGCAGACGTTCGCGAACTTTGTGGCCAAACTGGGCCTGAAACTCGAAGTCGAAGAGGAAGGCAAAATCGCTAAGTCGATGAATGCTATGCTGGCAAAAGTGGAAGGTAAGCCCGAGCAAAACCTGATCGAATCGCTGGCCGTTCGCACGATGGCCAAAGCCCGGTACAGCACCGCGGACCTTGGTCACTTCGGGCTGGCATTCACTCGGTATTCACACTTCACATCACCCATTCGCCGCTATCCCGACGTGATGGCTCACAGGTTGTTGCAGCATTACCTCGACGGCGGTGCGAATGTGGATAGTGAGCAATATGAACTTGCATCGAAGCATTCCTCCGAACGCGAGCGGCTTGCTGCCGAGGCGGAGCGCGCATCGATCAAATACAAGCAAGTCGAGTACATGAGCATGATGGATCCCGAGAAGGAATTCGACGGCATCATCACCGGCGTGACCGAGTTCGGTATTTTCGTGGAAATCACGGAGACTGCTTCCGAAGGCCTCATCCGCATGACCGACCTTGGCGACGATTATTACGAGCTCGAAAAGGATAACTACCGCATTATCGGCCAGCGTACCAAGAAAATATATGCGTTTGGTGATGCGGTGAAGGTGAAGGTAAAAGAAACCAACCTCGCGCGCAGGAGTATGGATTTGTATCTTGCTGGAACCAAACCCGGCCGCAGAAGCGAATTCAGCCGCCCTGGCTTTGACCGGGAACGTGATCGCGGGCCTCGGGAACGGAAGCCTAAGGAGGCAAGAGGTTCAGGACGCGTGAAGCGGGGTGCCGGGGGAACTGGGGGTGGAAGCTCGGCTAAGGTGAAGCGGCGGAGAAGGTAGTTACTGCTCTTCTGCCACCAATGCGTTTACTCGCCGTTCGAGGTTTTTGACCCGTTCGGCGATTAAGTTTACTCCATGAAGCCAAGCGGCTGTTAAAGTTTCCGAATCTGCGTCAATTCTTCTGGTCTTCCAGAAATTCTTGCGTTCTTCCTCTGATTCCAAGGACATATATTCTCTGAAATAAGGGAGAAATATCGGATGTACCAAGGATTCCGGGTTCAGTTTTTCAAACGTTGTTTGATTTGCCATATTCGTTCAAGTATAGCGTCAATGTGTTGTTCTCTTTCTTCATCGCTCATGCTGAGTTCTCTTTGACGAGTGTTGTGAAAGTCGATTAGAATTTTTAATAGTCGATCTTCTTCTTCTAGTTCATTTCTCTCAGCATCAGACATAAATTTAACCAATAAAAAGCAATTAAAGCTTAGCCGCGAAGGTAGAAAACGGCTCCGCTTACCTTCCATTTGATGTACAAACACCCCATTTGGCTGATTAAATGGTTTTATCTGCAAAATCTATGACCTCGAAAACTTTACTGTGCCTTCTTGTCTCATTGATACCACTCACCTCATTCGCTCAGAAAAGCAATAAAGACAAAGAAGAATGGCAATCCCTCTTCAACGGCAAGGACCTTACCGGCTGGGACGTGAAAATTGCGGGCCACAAGGTGAATGACAATTACAAAAATACCTTTCTGGTCGAAGACAATATGATCCGCGTGAACTACAAGGAGTATGACAAGTTCACCACAGAGTATGGCCATATGTATTACAACAAGCCCTATTCCCACTATAAAATAAGGCTTCAATACCGCTTCACGGGCAACCAGGTTCCGGGCGGGGCGTCCTGGAATGTACGGAATAGCGGCATTATGCTGCATTCGCAATCAGCTGCAAGCCTTGGGCTCGACCAGGATTTCCCGATTTCACTCGAAATGCAATACCTTGGCGGCCTCAATGCAGGCGAGCGTAATACGGGTAACCTCTGTACACCCGGAACCATCGTGGATATCGACGGAAAGCTTGCCGAAGCACATTGCATTAACTCTACTTCCAAAACCTACAATGGAGATCAATGGGTAGATGCCGAAGCGATTGTACTCGGCGATTCGATCGTTTACCACTTGATAGGAGGCGATACGGTGCTCGTTTACACCAATCCGCGTATCGGAGGGGGTTATGTCGGCAAAAACCATACTTTTAAGGATGGAAAAGTTGGCAACGAGGCCGAATGGATCAAAAAAGATAATACCAAGCTGGGCAGCGGCTACATTGCATTGCAGGCGGAAAGTCATCCGATCGATTTCCGTAATATCGAATTACTCAATCTTAAAGGCTGTATGGACCCTAAGGCGACGAATTATAAATCGTATTACGTCGCGGCCGAGAATTCGACTTGTACCTATAAAAAGAAATAACCTGGATCGTGCGGGCAATAAAACCCGATTGATTTTCGGTTTTTTATATTTTTGCAGGAATGGACGGTTCGTCTGAATCGTCCATTTTTGTTTAGAAATCAGCCTTTGTGCTAATGAAAAAAATTCTTACCCGGTTTGTACTGCTTGTGGTTGTCCTGGCCGGGATCAACTGGCTGGCGTCGTCGTTTTTTTTCAGGTGGGACCTTACCGAGGATAAGCGGTACAGCATTTCCGACGCTACCAAGCAGCTTTTGGGAAGCCTGGAAAAGGATGTAATCGTGAATGTGTATCTTAATGGCGACTTTCCCGCGGGCTTCGAACGACTAGAAAGCGCCACGCGGGAGACCTTGGAGGAGTTTAAAACGTACGCCAACGGCCATTTGATCGTCAATTATTCCGACCCCACTAACGCCACCAGCGAAGAGCAACGCCAGAAACAATACATGAACCTGATCGACCGTGGCTTGAACCCTACCAATGTGTTCGCGAACGAGGACGGTAAACGGACGGAGAAAATCATTTTCCCGGGTGTGATCGTGCAGGCAGATACGCTTTCCGTGCCGGTTCAATTATTAAAAGGGAATAAAGCAAGCACGCCGGAGGAACAATTGAACCAGTCCTATGAAGGCGTCGAGTTTGAATTGGCATCCGCGATACGCGTGCTGGCGAATCCGCAACGCAAGAAAGTTGGGTTTGTGGTGAGCCACACGAAAATTTCCCCAGCCCGTTTGAGCGATATTATTGCTACAATCCAGCAGAGCTACGATGTATTTCTGGACATGAACAATCCGGAATCCTACGAAGGCCTCGATGCATTGATCATTATGAAACCCGATAGCGCTTTCTCGGACGACGAAAAATACAAGCTGGACCAATATGTGGTTGGAGGTGGTAAGGCATTGTTTTTCGTGGACGGCGCGCGCGTGGACAGTGTGAGCCTCGACGGCAATTATGCCCAGCCCTTGGATTTGAACCTCGGCGATCTGTTTTTTAAATGGGGAGTCAGATTGAATACCAATCTTGTCAAAGACCTGAACTGTGCGCAAATCCTGCTGAATGTGGGTAATGTGGGCGATAACCCTGAGATCCGCCCAATGCCCTGGCGCTTCTTTCCGCTGTTGAATAATTTTGGAAAACATACTGTTACCCGCAACCTGAACGCCGTATACACAAGATTTCTCAGTTCGATCGACACTGTCGGCGGCGCGAATGACATTGCCAAAACACCTTTGCTGATGACCTCGCCTTACACGCAGCTCGTGAATGCGCCTGCGCTCGTGGGCTACAACGAGGCTCGCAAGGACCCGCAGCCATCGGAATACCGCTCGGGCATCAAACTAGCCGGCGTATTGCTCGAAGGATCATTCAATTCGCTCTTTCAAAACCGCATTCTGTCCGGTGATCCGCGAGCCGCAAAGTTTAAAGCAAGCGGTAGTGCCGGGAAGGTGATCATCTGTTCAGACGGCGACCTGATTGTCAACGATTATGACTATAAAAGGAATGCCCCGTTGCCACTCGGCTATGACCGCGTAACCAAGCAGACATTCGGCAACAAGGATTTCGTGCTTCACGCACTTGATTACATGACCGACGCGAATGGTTTGATCAATGCCCGCGGCAAACAAATCGCAATCCGCGCTTTGGACAAAATACAGATACAGGAGGACAGGAAGTTCTGGCAGGCGCTGAATTTATTGCTACCTGTGATACTAATCGGTCTTTTCGGGGCAATCAGATATTATCTTAGAATCCGAAAATTTGGGTGACAACGCGGCTGGCACTTTCGTAATTTTTTATACTTTTGTTCCCTACAAAAAAGTTTTTCCGGAATCTTCCGCATATAAATCTATCAACTAAACACTTACGTCACGAATTATGAAGTTTGTCGTTTCGTCATCAGTTCTGCTCAAACAGCTATCCGCTATAAACGGTGTCGTTTCAACGAACCCAATTGTGCCAATCCTTGAAAATTTCCTGCTTACACTCGAAGGAAATTCCCTGACCGTGACGGCATCCGACCTTCAAACCGTAATGATCACGGAAATTGAAGTAGAGTCGTCCGAAAAAGGCGCCATTGCCATTCCCGCAAAGTTGCTGCTCGACACCCTCCGCGGCCTACCCGAGCAACCGATCACCTTGCAGGTGAATGGTGAAACATTTGGAACCGAGATTATTTCCGATAATGGTCGCTACAAGCTATCGGGCGAAAACCCGATCGATTTCCCAAAAACTCCGGTTGTGAACCGCGGCCAGTCCGTAGATTTCTCTTCCACTGCCTTGGGATCGGCCATTGCCAATACACTGTTCGCTACGAGCACCGACGATCTTCGCCCGGCCATGACGGGGGTTTTCGTTCAAATGGGTGCCGAAAGCGCAACTTTCGTGGCTACCGACGGTCATCGCCTCGTGCGCTACCGCCGTACCGACATCAAATCGGACGTCGATACGTCGATGATCATCCAGCGGAAAGCACTAAACCTGCTGAAAAGCTGTCTGCCGTCTGACGATGTTCCGGTAAAAGCGGAGTTCACTTCTTCGAACGCGTTTTTCAGCTTTGGTAACATTCGCATGATCTGCCGGCTGATCGACGAGCGTTTCCCGGATTACGAAAACGCAATTCCTACCAACAATCCGAATACACTTACCATTAGCAGATTGGAGATCCTCAGCTCGCTGCGACGTATTTCAATCTACTCCAACCGGACCACCCACCAGGTACGCATGAAAATGGCGCTGAATGACTTGGTAATCTCTGCGGAAGACCTCGATTATTCGAACGAAGCCAACGAGCGCCTGATGTGCGAATATAATGGCGACGATATGGAGATCGGTTTCAATGCAAAATTCCTGATTGAAGTGCTCGGTAACCTTTCGAGCAAAACCATCACGTTCGAGCTTTCCGCTCCCAACCGCGCCGGACTCATCATTCCGGTGGATCAGGAAGAAAACGAAGACATCCTCATGCTGGTAATGCCGGTAATGCTTAACACTTACGTTTAGAAAATAGTAACACCAATATTGCAAAGTCCGGCTACCCGCCGGACTTTTTTTTGTGTTTAATCAACTCAAATACAATATGTTACCTAGCCACAAGCGTTAATTACGAAAAAAATCGTAGTTAACGCTTGCATGTACGATTTTTTTCGTAGACATTTGGTACGAAGATCATCGTAATTAAATAACAGCATGTATATCAAGCCCACCGACTCTGAACTGGAAATTCTGAACTACCTCTGGCAGGCAGGTCCCAGTACCGTCCGTTCCGTGCATGATGCCCTTTCCGAAACCAAGGACGTTGGCTACACCACCACCTTGAAACTCATGCAGATCATGCATGACAAAGGGCTGCTATACCGCACCGAGCAAGGACGATCGCACATTTACGTAGCGCTTCTCGGCAAGGAAGAAACGCAACAAAATTTTGTAGGTAAAATGGTTGAAACCCTTTTTCAAGGCTCTGCGGCTCAGATGGTGATGCAGGCACTGGGGAATCACACCACCTCCAAGGAAGAACTGAATGAAATTCGTGAGTTATTAAATAACCTGGAAAACAATCATTAGCCATGGAATTCTTCTCAAATCTGTTACCTAATCCGGCCGTTTCCGCATTTGGCTGGACGCTCATCCACTCCATCTGGCAGGGAACGCTGCTGATGCTGATTGCTGTTGCCGCATTCTATTATTTGAGAAAAAAATCAGCCAACACGCGTTACCTGACAGGCGTTGGCTTTCTTTTCACACAGGTCATTGCCTCTGTCGGAACATTCATTTACTATTATCCTAAAACCACCAGCGCGGTTACCGATGTAAAGACTTTGGCGCGCTATACCGCATTGTCCACATCCCGCACATGGGCGGAAGTCTCGCGGGACCTGCCCATTACATTTAAAGTACAAATGTGGCTTACCGCGCATTTACACGAGCTCGTTATCTGCTGGCTCATCGGCTCCGGCATTCTCCTCGTTCGCTTCGCCGGGGGCTGGATTTTCACGGAAAGGCTTCGCATTAATGCCAAAATCGTGATGGACAAAGAATGGCGGGCGAGATTCGGGGTGATTACTGCGAAAATGAATATTTCCAAGGCCGTCGAGTTCCGTGAAACGGCCAAAGTACTAACACCCATGGTGATCGGCACATTGAGTCCGGTCGTATTGATCCCGATTGGCTTGCTTTCAGGATTTTCAACTGCACAGGTCGAAGCTATTCTCGCGCATGAGCTGGCACACATTCGCAGGAACGACTACCTGATCAATATGCTGCAATCGTTCGTGGAAGTGATCTTTTTCTTCCATCCGGCCATCTGGTGGTTGTCGGAAAAAGTCCGGGCCGAACGCGAGCATTGCTGCGACGATATTGCACTGGCCGTTTGCGGCGATAAAATGTCCCTGGCGCATGCGCTTGTGAAAGTAGCCGAATGGCAGGCTACACCCGGATTGGCAATGGCTTTCGCATCCAAAAAACCGCTGTTAATGCACCGTGTGCAGCGTGTTTTGGGATTAAATCCTAAACCTGTCCGCACACTGTCAAGCCTGCCCGCCATGATTTTCGCGATCGGCCTAGTGATTGGTATTTCCGCTTATGCCGTTGCCCAAAAGGTTGAAAAAGACAAAGAAAAGAAAGCCGCCAAACACATGACCATCAAAAAGCGGAAACCGGTGAAAATAGAAACCCGCAAGGAACATGAAATGGAGGAAATGGCCGAAATAGCTATTGACGAGCAGATTCATGAAAATATCGAAGCTGAAATGGCCCATGTAGAGCTCGATATGGAAGCGCCTGAAATGGATTTCGAACATTCGAGCAATGATACCCTGGATCGGAAGATGTGGGAAATCAACCAAAAAATCCGGGCGATGCATGAAGAATTAAAACCATATCATATACGATTGCAGGAATTGCACCGAGAACGCGAGAAATACCGGTTTGAAACCGAACGATTTGAACGCGAAATCGAGAAAATTGAATGGAAAAAACATCGTGCAGAAGAACTAAGATCCGATTTGATGGAAAAGAGGTCTGTCCTGTTTAACCAGGATGGCAAGGAATCCAAGCTCAGCGATACAGAGCTGGACAAGCAGTTGGCCGATTTTGAACAACAGATCAAAGCCCAGGAGCAGGTTATTTCTGAACTCAACAATCAGATTTCCAATACGACAAAAGAGGCAATGAAAGCCGAAGAACCGGAGAGAAAAATACAGCGGGAAATCGAGGAGATAAATTACAAGATCAGCGAGCTCGGGAAGGACATCGGATTAGAAACGCTGAGCTATCGGAAAATGCGGAGTATCGATGAGCCTCCGCGTCCGGTGCGAGTAGCCCGATCGGGACGCATGCGACGCGCAGGAACCCCTCCTCCCCCGCCACCAGCCCCGGTGGCCGCGCCAGCAAAAGTGGTTCCCGCGCTCCCTGCGAAACCCGCACCAGCGCCCAAGCCGCCACTTCCACCGAAGAAAGACCCCAAGGATAAATAAATGAAAAGGGCAACGATTCATCCGCTGCCCTTTTTTGTCTATTTATTCAAAGCGTTATTCCACCTCAATCACCACATCCTCGCTCATCGGGTGCGTTACGCAGGTGAGGATAAACCCTTCATTAACCTCGGCCTCAGAAAGCGCATCCTCCTCGTCCATTTGCACTTTTCCGGACGTGCACCGGCCCATACACGCGGTACACATCCCGGCCTGGCAGGAATACGGCAGATCGATATCCATATTCAGCGCTGCTTCGAGCACCGTTTCGTGTGGTTTTACGGGCAGCTTATATTCCGTACCCTCGTAAAACAATGTGATTTCGCGCGTTTTAGGCGAATCGTCATCTTCCGCTTCAGGTTCCACTATTACGTCTCCTGGTTTAGCAGAAGTCGCTGTGATAAAACTCTCTTTCCGGATTTTGTTCTCCGGCACGGCGAGTATCGAAAGTGCACGATGCGCTTCTTCCATCATATCCTCGGGCCCGCACAGAAAGTATTCCGCTTCTTTTTTATTCAGCGTAGGGAGTTTTTCAATGATTTTCAGCACGTGGCTCTTATTCAATCGCCCGGTTTCGCCCTCCCAGCCTTCATTTGGCTGACTTAATGTGTGCACAACTGTCAAGCGTTTGCCGTATTTAGCCTCCAAAGCCACGATTTTGTCTTTGAAAATAATGCTCTCCTCCTTCCGGCTTCCGTAGATCAGAAAAACTTCGCTTTCCGGCTCCACCATCAGAACGGACTTCAAGATAGAAAACAGTGGGGTAATGCCACTTCCGGCACCGATAAATACCACCTGTCGCGTCTGATCGTCCGCCTGTTTAGGAAAGAAATGGCCCATTGGCTCCAATGTTTCCAGTACATCGCCTTCCTTCAGTGTGTCGAGCAGCAGGTTCGAAGCATAACCGCCAGGCACCCGCTTGATCGTAATCGCCAGCGAGACGTCCGTATAGGGAGAACTCGACATAGAGTACGATCTTCTGATTTTTTTATCCTCAAAAGGCAGCAACAACGTCAGGAACTGACCCGGGCGATATTGAACAACTTCGCTGATCGGATGCCAGAAATGAATGGTAGCAGCTTCGTCCGTTTCCTTTTCTACTTCTTTAACTTTCAGAAAATAATATTTGCTCATTGTTTGGCTGTAAGCTTTAAGCCGTGGGCTCTATGCTTATTTGTTCAAAAAAAGGTGTGCTAATGCGAAATAAAACAACACAAAAGCCTCATAGGTAACACCCATGAGGCTTTTAAGATTTCATTTTAATACTATTTCAAAGTTGCTACGGCGTCCTTGATACGTTTTACTGCTTCTTCCAGCGCCTCGTCGGCAGCTGCTGTCGAGATGCGGATGCAATTAGGAGCCCCAAAACCTGAACCAGCTACGGTCGAAACAAAAGATTTGTTCAAAATCCAGTTCGCGAAATCATCCGAATCTTTGATGAGCGTCTCGCCATCCGATTTTCCGAAATAATAGCTCACATCCGGGAATGCGTAGAACGCTCCTTGCGGTACGTTCACCTTGAAGCCAGGAATGTCTTTCAGCAAACCTACCACCAAGTCGCGGCGACGGTGGTATGCCTTCGCCATTTCGATAGAAGGCTCTTTCGGGCCATTGAATGCAGCCGTAGCCGCTTTCTGTGCAATAGAGTTGGTCCCTGATGTAACCTGACCTTGCAGTTTTTCAACACCGTCGGCGATCCATTTCGCCGCCGCGATGAAACCGATCCGCCAGCCTGTCATAGCATAGCCTTTCGCCACACCATTCACAGTGATCACACGGTCTTTCAGTGCAGGGATAGAACCGATGCTGAAATGGCCTTCCTCGGTAAAGTTGATGTATTCGTAGATCTCGTCGGCCAGCACGTACACACCTTCGTGTTTTTCGAGCACCGCTGCGATTTCTCTCAATTCTTTTTCTGAATAAACAGCGCCTGTCGGGTTGTTCGGCGAAGCGTACATCACCACTTTCGTGCGTGGCGTGATGGCTGCCTCCAATTGTGCGGCAGTTACTTTGAAATCGTTCTCAAAAGCACCGTCGACAATCACCGACTTGCCTTCCGCGAGTTTCACCATTTCGGAATAGCTCACCCAATAAGGCGCAAAAATTACCACCTCATCACCCGGGTTCACCAAAACCTGAATCACGTTCGCCAGTGAATGTTTCGCACCGGTTGAAACCACGATATTTTCCGGTTTCCAATCTATATTATTGTCGCGCTTTAACTTGTCAGCAATGGCCTTTCGCAGATCAGGGTAACCTGCTACGGGTGAGTAACCGTGAAAACCATCGTCGATGGCTTTTTTAGCGGCCTCGCAAATGTGTGCGGGCGTCTTGAAGTCTGGCTCACCAACGCTCAGACTGATCACTTTATGGCCTTGGGCGGCCAGTTCACGGGCCATTTTGGTCATCGCCAGCGTCGAAGACTCTTCGAGGGCGTTGATGCGGTCGGCCAACAACCGTGTTTGCTCTGCTACTGCGGACATTGCAACGTTTTAATTAAGTTAAAGAAGGTACTGCGAACTGTATCAACAAATTGCCCGCAAAGGTACTGCTTTTTTAGAAGTTGTATTGTATTATGTCAAGAAAGATTTAATGGAGATATACCAATGAGCAAGCGGTAAACCCGATCTGCTTGAGATAGCGGCACATTCAACGATATTTGTTCATGGACACACCCATTACAATAGAAGAAATCATTTTGCTGGCCAATGTGCCGGACAACCTGCATACTGCCTTCCTGCGCGTCGTGAACGGCCTGCACGAGCGGGCGAAATATCCGAAAGAGAAGGTTTTTCTGATGCTCGTCAAAATGCTGAACGACCCTAAAAAGTATGCTTTTTCGAAGAATAAGGTCACTAACCTGGCCAAAACGGTCTATGATCTGCGAAAAGCCGGTACTGAAATTGCGCTGACGGAAGCCGGGAAAGAAGTATTGAAAAGCGAGGAAGCGGTACTCGTGCCGGAAGACAAAACGGCACAGGCCAGGGCTGCATTCAGTCTTCGGGAAAACAAGCTGGATTATGCAGTTTTCGGGAAAGAGCATATTGAAGAAGGCGCATTGGCGCAAATGGAGACTGCCGTTAGTTTACCCATTTCAGTCGCTGGCGCATTAATGCCAGACGCGCACCAGGGTTACGGATTACCCATCGGCGGCGTCCTCGCCACCGAACCCGACAAGGTGATCCCTTACGCCGTAGGCGTCGACATTGCCTGCCGCATGTGCATGTCGGTCTTCGACATTCCGACCGACTACCTCAGACGCGAGCCGCATTTCCTGAAAAAGATACTGACCGAAAATACCAAATTCGGCATGGGCGGCGAAACAGCGCGAAAATACGACGAAAGCGTCATGGACCAGCCCGAATGGGAAGCCACCAAGGTGACCCGCTCGTTGAAAGACAAGGCATACCGGCAGCTCGGCACGTCGGGTAATCGTCCACCGCAAAGGCGCCACCCCCGCCGGCTCCGACGAACTCGGCATTATCCCCGGCTCGATGAGCCAGCCGGGGTACGTCATCCGAGGCAAAGCCAATCCTGAATCGCTGAGCTCGGCCTCCCACGGCGCCGGCCGCGTCATGTCGCGTACAAAAGCGTTCACTACCACGACGCGCAGCCAGATGAATAAGATTTTACAAGACAATGGTATTCAACTCATTGGCGGAGACCTCGACGAATCACCGATGGTTTACAAGAATATCGAGGATGTGATTGCGGCGCAGTCCGAGCTTGTGACGGTACTGGCGAAATTTTCTCCGAAGATTGTCAGAATGGCGGATGCTAATAGGAAGGAAGGGCGAGAAGACTAAAACACCTCCCCCAAATTCACAAACAACCCCCGCGACCCATCTAGTCCGAACCCATAATCAATCGCAATATTGGCGCCGGAAGTCTTATTCACCTTAATGCGAATACCCAGCCCTCCCGCAGGAGCGATTTTGCGGAAGCTTTTGGAGGGCCAATCTGACACGCTCTGTGCATTAGCAAAGATAACGCCGCCAAAGAGGCCGTTCTTAGTGAATGCGAAGCGATATTCCGATTCAAAATAGAGCAGATTGGTACTGCGGAAGCGGCCCTGAATATAACCACGGCCGATATTATTGGTTGGGTCCCAGCCGGTGGCAGGGAGATCCAGATACGGCGGCTTGCCGACGGTGAGCCAGTTGTAATTCCAGAATGCGAGGGTGTTCTGACTACCGCGCGGCAGGTTGAAATAGCGGCGGACATCGATCACGACCGCCTGCCAGGTGTTCGTGCTGCCCAACGCTTTCATGTTCGGCCGGAATTGCATATTGGTATAAAACCCTTTTAATGGATTGATCGAATTTGTGCGACTGTCGTAGGCAAGCGTAAAAAGCGGCCCGGTTGACGACGATTTATTCCCTAATCCATACTCTTTGATATCCTGGTTCAGCTTCTCTTCCTTGTCCGACTGCATGATCTGCCATCTCTTATCATAGGCAAAACCCAGCCCTACAAAAAACGATTTACCAATCCTTTTCAACACTGTCTGGTGCAACCGTAAATGCTTATATTTCAATCCAGTAGCATCTCGAATCTTGGAATCCATACCCAACCCGTACGTATCCTGCGGATATTTGAAAAACCGCCAGTCTACCACAAAGTTGTAGTTATTATGCCGCGTCCAGATGTTGGCCTGGACGGGGATGGTCATTTGCTTGTACTCAGTGTAAATGAAATTGGTGGTAATGCTCGAAATATTGGTCGTTTTGGGACTGCTGGTATAAAATGCAATATTCGCATTGAGCGAGCCCGTAAGCCCGGACGAGAGCGTGTACCCACCCGCGGGTACGAGAGAAAATATCGGCTTGCCCGATTTGATCTTCGGAACACGTACCGAGTCCGACTTGTCCTTGGATTTCCACTTTCTGAGAACATCAATCAGGTCTTTTTGCATCACCTTTTGGGCGGAGTCGGCGATGGCTACGGTGTCCTGGCTTGTAATCTGACTCGTGGTTACATAGCGACCTGCCTGCAAACCACTCATGGTCAGCACGATAAGCGAGGCTGCTATGGTTAAAATCTTGATCACCAGGTCGGGTTTGTTAAGCGCGTTTCAAGTAATATATAATAAAATAATACCTGCCACAAAAAAAGCCACCGGCTTCTTGCGAAACCGATGGCTTTGTACCACTAAATGTAAGTATTATGCTAATGCAGCCTTCAAGTTGGTGTCGATAGCTTCCAGGAACTCTTCTGTGTACAGGTAGTGCTCACCATGTTTCACATCGTTTCCGTGCAGTCCGATTGCCAAATCCTTGGTCATTTGTCCACCTTCAACAGTTTGGATACATACTTTTTCCAAAGCGTTAGCGAAATCGATCAATGGTTGGTTGTTGTCCAGCTTGCCTCGGAACGCCAAACCGCGGGTCCAAGCGAAGATGGAAGCGATCGGGTTTGTAGAAGTTGGTTTGCCTTTCTGGTGCTCGCGGTAGTGGCGGGTTACCGTTCCGTGTGCAGCCTCAGCTTCCATGATTTTGCCATCCGGCGTAACCAGCGTTGAGGTCATCAGGCCCAGTGAACCGAAACCTTGTGCAACGGTATCCGACTGAACGTCACCGTCGTAGTTTTTACAAGCCCATACGAAGTTACCTTCCCATTTCAATGCGGAAGCCACCATGTCGTCGATCAGACGGTGCTCGTAATGTACTTTTCCTTTGTATTCAGTCTCGTACACTTCCTGGAAGATATCCTTGAAGCGGCCGTCGTATTTTTTAAGGATGGTGTTTTTGGTAGAAAGGTACAAAGGCCATCCTTTGTCCAAAGCTACGTTGAAGCATGAGCGCGCAAAGCCGCGGATCGACTCGTCGATGTTGTACATAGCCATCGCTACACCAGCACCTTTATATTGGTACACTTCGTGCTCGATCACTTGTCCGTCCTCGCCTTCGAATTTGATCGTCAGCTTACCTTTTCCAGGCACAACGAAATCGGTAGCACGGTATTGGTCACCAAATGCGTGACGTCCTACGATAATCGGTGCCGTCCAGTTGGTAACCAGGCGAGGCACGTTCTGCATGACGATCGGCTCACGGAACACAGTACCATCGAGGATGTTACGGATCGTTCCGTTAGGCGATTTCCACATTTGTTTCAGGTTGAATTCTTTTACGCGATCTTCATCAGGAGTGATCGTTGCACATTTGATACCCACGCCGTATTCTTTGATAGCGTTCGCTGCATCAATGGTAACCTGGTCATTCGTCTCGTCGCGGTACTCGATGCCCAAATCGTAGTATTTGATATCTACATCGATATAAGGGAGGATCAGTTTTTCCTTGATAAACTTCCAGATGATGCGGGTCATTTCATCGCCATCCAGTTCTACGACGGGATTGTCAACTTTAATTTTGCTCATGTCTTAAATTCTATACAATAGTTAAAGATTTTGAAATCAGACCGTGAAAGTACGAACAATAGAATAAAAAGGCGAAATTTCCTCCGATTACATCCCCAAAAAGACCAGAGTACCCGATGAAAAAGGCTGCGTTGCGAAAGGAATTTTTACAAAAAAGAAAAGAGGCTGACGAGCGCTGGCTGATCGAAAAAAATGCCCTGATCGCGCAGAATCTTGAAAAATTTGTTCTGATCAATCATTTTAAGACCCTTCATACCTTTCTTCCGCAACTCGGGTCACGGGAAATCCACACGTCCTACATTATCGAGTCATTCCGGATTTCATTCCCGACAATGCGAATTGCCGCTCCTTACATCGTACCCGGTACACGCGAAATGGAGCATTTCCTGATAACTCCCTTCACCCATCTGGTCATAAATCAATGGCGAATCCCCGAGCCTGATCCGGTAACTTCCGAAAAGATCCGGCCAGAAGAAATCGACATCGTCCTCGTCCCCCTCCTTGCGTTTGACCGCAAAGGTTACCGCCTCGGATATGGTGGCGGATATTATGATCGATTCCTACCCCAAACCCGCCCCGATTGCATCAAAATGGGCCTTTCTCTTTTTGAAGAAGTAAATGAAATAGCGGATATTGATGCATTCGATATTCCGCTCGACGCCTGTATCACCCCCGAAAGGCTGTATGATTTCAAAAGTTTAAAAGCCTAGTAAACTAGTCTGAAATGTGGGCTATGGACGTTCCTTCCTGAATTTTAATGCATTAAACAGGCAAATTTTCCGATCATTCTAAAAAACTGCGTAAATTTGCGGCACTTTTCGCGGGGCGGCGTGCGCCATTTGCAAAGAGTAAATCATATTCTATCCATTTTTAATCTTAATGCAAGAATGAAAATCGCAGTAGTAGGCGCTACCGGTCTGGTGGGCGGCGAAATCCTTAAAGTGCTCGAAGAGCGTAATTTCCCGGTGACGGAGCTATTAGCCGTCGCATCTGAAAGGTCTGTTGGTAAGGAAGTTACATTCAAGGGTAAACAGATAAAGGTGATCGGCTTCGAGGATGCGATTGCTGCCAAGCCTGAGATTGCGATCTTCTCGGCTGGTGGTAGCACTTCTCTTGCCCTTGCACCTAAATTTGCAGAAGCAGGCATTACCGTGGTAGATAACTCTTCTGCTTGGCGTATGGACCCCACCAAAAAGCTGGTTGTTCCCGAAATCAATGCGGTCGAATTGACGAAAGAAGACAAAATCATTGCAAACCCGAACTGCTCTACCATTCAAATGGTGGTAGTGCTGAACCCGTTGCACAAAAAATATAAAATCAAACGTGTGGTTGTTTCCACTTACCAATCGGTAACAGGGACCGGTAAGGCTGCCGTGGACCAATTGTTCTCGGAGCGCGCCGGCGACCACAGCAAAGGCAAAGTGTACCCGCACCAGATCGACCTGAACGTGCTTCCGCACATCGACGTATTCCTCGATAATGGTTATACCAAAGAGGAAATGAAGATGACAAACGAGACGAAGAAGATCATGAGCGACGACAGCATTGCAGTAACCGCAACAACCGTTCGTATCCCGACGATCGGCGGTCACTCTGAGGCTGTTAACATCGAATTCGAAAATGAATACGACCTCGACGAAGTGCGTCAGATCCTCGCTGAAACCGAAGGCGTAATCGTGCAGGACGATCCGAAAAATGCATTGTACCCAATGCCTTTGACAGCGCACGGCAAAGACGAAACTTTCGTAGGCCGCATCCGTCGCGATGAATCTCAGCCAAAAACACTGAACCTGTGGATCGTAGCCGACAACTTGCGTAAAGGCGCTGCCACCAATGCAGTTCAGATCGCTGAGTTTTTGGCGAAACACGACCTGGTAGGTGTAGCTGCGGAAGCTTAAAAAGTTTGATAAAATGAAAAGAGCCGCTTCGAGCGGCTCTTTTCATTTTATATACCACTCTATATTATCTGTCGACCTCTCCCATTACCACATCGATGGAACCAATAACAGCAACCAAATCAGCGAGTAATGCCCCTTTTGAAATTTCCCCGATTACCGAAAGGTTATTAAAAGAACAAGCACGCGCCTTGCAGCGAACAGGAATATCCGAGCGGCCGTCGGTACGGAAATAGAAGCCCAGTTCTCCTTTAGGGTTTTCAGCACGCACATAGAAATCCATCGCTTTCGGCCGGATTTTCTTCGGAACAACGGCCTGCGGGTCAAAATCGCGGGTCCTTTTATGATCTCCCTGCAATTGCACGAGGCATTGCTCGATCATTTTCACCGACTCCCAGCATTCCACTACGCGTACCCAGGTACGGTCCCAGCAATCGCCTGTTTTTCCAAGCTTTCCTTCGCCGATAGGTACTTCAAAATCCAGTTCAGGATAAACCGAGTAGCCATCCACTTTTCTTAAATCATATCTCAAACCCGAACCACGGAGCATTGGTCCCGTGCAGCCATAGTTAATGGCAACGTCCAGTGGCAGCACGCCTACATTCGCGGTTCTTTGGATAAATATCTTGTTATCCACCACCAATTGCTGCAATTCGACGAGCTTTGGTTTCAGGTATTTCATAAACTCGCCGCACCGCTCTTCAAAACCAACCGGCAGGTCGTAGAACAAACCTCCGATCCAAATGTAATTGTACAACATCCGCGCGCCGCAGGTCCATTCGAGCAGGCGTAGGATTTGCTCGCGGTCGCGCATCATCCACAGGAACGGCGTATATGCACCTATGTCCATTGCGTATGTACCCAGCGCAACGAAGTGGGAAGCCAGCCTGTTAAGCTCCGCAACCACGACGCGGATGTATTCGATTCGTTTGGGAATATCGTTTTCAATGCCCAGCATTCTTTCTACACCCATCACATAGGCATGCTCCGAGTTCATCGCCGCCACGTAATCCATACGATCTACATAAGGGATGATCTGGTTGAATGGCAACGATTCCGCATGTTTCTCGAAACAGCGGTGCAGATACCCCAGATGCGGCACCACATCGATCACCACCTCGCCGTCGGTCACCACTTCGAGGCGCAATACGCCGTGCGTCGACGGGTGTTGCGGGCCCATATTGAGCACCATTTCCTCAGTACGAAGATTTTCGGAGTTGTATTTCGTAGGCGCCGAGGCAATGAAATGCCCGGGTTTATATTCGTATTGAATAGCGTTGCTCATACCTAAAACCTGACTAGCTTCTGATCGTGTACTTCCACGCGCAACGGCCCGATAGGACGACTCTCATTGTGCAGGCGATCCACAGCCGTAACATAATATACATATCTTTTGCCCGACTCAGCGGTCATATCCACGAATTTTTCGCCTTCATAGCACATTCCCAGAATACGGCGCGGGTCGTGGGCGGTGGCCTTCTCCTCGGGAGGGAAGCGGTAAATGACGTAATACCACGCTTTGTCGCCGTCGGCGGCAGCGTCCGGCTGCTCCCAGGTCAGCTCTATCCCGCGGGAAAGCAATGTCGCCTTGAGGCTTTTCGGAGACAAGGGCGGAACGCGGTCCTTCCACGGCATAGTGGGGATCAATGCAGGATACTTGAAAAGATCCCTTCTCAACGAATCCACAAAACCCAGACTATTGGCCCTTAACGATCTTGAACTAAAAAAAATAGAGCCATCCGCCTCGCTATCACGGAAATAGCGGACCTGGTTAGGTATTTCAGCAGGATTCGACCAATGCGAGTCCTTATCCTTATACCCGACGCGGTAAGCGCCCATACCTATATATAAATGTCTGTCAAAACGATTCTCGGTCCACCAGTCGACCAAATTCTTGTAGGGAACCCTGTTGAAACCCGATGAGAAATAAACCTGCGGCGCAATGTAATCGATCCAGCCTTCCTTCACCCAGCGGCGGCTGTCTGCAAAAAGATCGTCGTAGGATGCCAGCGCTCCGAACGTCTTGGAACCTTCCGCGTCGCGATCCTTATTACGCCATACCCCGAACGGGCTGATCCCGAATTTAAGCCGTGGGTTCAATGCTTCGAGTGCTTCGTGGATCTGCTTTACCAATAAATCCACATTATGACGGCGCCAGTCGGCTTTGTTGGTGTAGCCGTCGGAATACTTACGGAATGTCGCATCATCCTGGATCACCTGGCCGGGCGTAGCGTAAGGGTAAAAATAGTCGTCGAAATGGATACCATCGACATCATAGTTCTTTGCGACGTTGACCGTCATATCGGTAATAAACTTCCGGACTTCCGGAATACCGAAATCGAAGAGTTTATAACCGTCATAAGTTAAAATCCACTCCGGATGGAGCCTGCTTATATTCTCGGCGGAAACGCTTTTGGAAGATTTATGCACCAGGCGGTTGAGGTTCAGCCACGCATGAAATTCCAGGCCGCGCTTGTGCGCCTCGGCAATCATGAAATCGAGCGGGTCCCACATCGGGTCGGGTTTCCGGCCCTGCACGCCTGTAAGCCACTCCGACCACGGTTCGGGGCTTTTGGCATAGAATGCATCTCCCGCCGCGCGCACCTGCACGAACACCGCATTCATCCCAACACGTTTGTGAAAATCGAGCAGACTAGAGAACTCCTCCTGTTGCTCTTCCGGAAGGAGGTTTTTGCTGCTTGGCCAATCAATATTGTCGACAGTGGCAATCCAGACCGCTCTAAATTCTCGCTTCGGGGGCAGATTATTCTCCGTTTCCGCGCTCTGAGCCATGCAACTTTCCAGTAAAAACATGATAACAATAAAGGAAAGCGCAACAATTTTAATTTTTTTCACTATCTAACCAATGCAAAATGTTAATCCAACCAAAGTAACGTATTTTGGAACAAAGTTAGCCGACAACCGTCTTAATTTCGAGCAATAACGCTTTGATTTGGATCGGCATATGAAAATTGGCAGCACGGGCCTTTTCTTGACTTAGTTATATTTTATCGCTGGAATGATGTTTTAAACCGGCTTTTCGGCTAAGTAAACAAAAATTCAAGTATTGTTATTCTGAATTATTTTTCTGCATATTTATTGTGTAATAACAAGGATTTTTGTGACATAACCGGAAGCATAATCCCTTTAAATACCCTAGTAACGCTTAAACTGTACCCTGATTGGAACCATTTGTCAAAACCACTAAGAAAAACGTCCTGTTCGAAGTTGCATGGGAGGTTTGTAATCAAGTTGGAGGGATATATACTGTAATAAGGACCAAAGTGCCTGCCATGGTCGAGAAATGGGAGGAGAACTACTTTTTGTTGGGACCTTATTTCGAAAAAAAAGCGTCTTCCGAATTTGAGCAGATTCACGACCTTGACGATTCGCCCGCGGGCCGGATCGTTAAACGAATGCGGGAAATGGGCTTCACGGTTTATTACGGCTATTGGCTTGTAACTGGCAAGCCCCGGGTCGTGCTGTTCGATGTCGACAGCATTATGGGGCAGCTCGATGCCATCAAATTTAACCTCTGGGAAAAGAACCGCATTCCGACGATCAACGTCGAACATCTTGTCAATCAAACACTTTGTTTTGGCGAGCTGGTACGTATGTTCCTGAAAGAATATGCCGATGAGAATGCCAAACGCGAAGAGATTTTCGCCCAGTTCCACGAATGGATGGCCAGCAGCGGGCTGCCGGAGCTGAAACGCGAGAACGTCAAGATCGCGACGACGTTTACTACCCACGCCACCATGCTCGGTCGTTACCTGGCACAGAATGTCTCTGGTTTTTATAACAAACTCCCATTCTTCGACTGGGAACAGGAGGCTAAGAACTATGGTATCCTGGCACAGTGCTCCATCGAACGCCAGGCCGCGCTCAGCGCGCATGTGCTCACGACCGTGAGTGATGTGACCGCCCGCGAATGCGAGGTGTTCCTTGGCCGCATGCCCGACCTCGTTACGCCGAACGGGCTCAATGTAGTGCGCTTCCAGGCGGTGCATGAGTTTCAGAACCTGCATTTGAAGCATAAGGAACGTATCCACGAGTTTGTAATGGGGCATTTCTTTCCCAGCTATTCCTTCGATCTGGATAAAACGCTCTATTTCTTCACATCGGGTCGTTACGAATACAGCAACAAGGGTTACGACCTCACGCTGGAAGCCCTTGCCCGCCTGAACTGGAAAATGGTGCAGGCAAATATGGATATGACCGTGGTGATGTTTATCGTCACCAAACAACCATATACATCGGTAAACCCGGATGTTTTGCAATCGCGTGCGGTGCTAAATGAGTTGCAGGAAACTTGTACCGCCATCGAGAAAGAAGTCGGCGAAAAGCTTTTCCTCGCCACCGCATCCGGCGCCGATCACAAAATGCCCGACCTGAACCAATTTGTGGATGAGTACTGGCGGCTGCGTCTCAGAAGGACCATCCAGAGCTGGAAAACCGACAACCTTCCCGCATTTGTAACGCACGATCTCAAACAGGAAGACGGCATTACCGACTTCTGCAAACGCGCAAACCTGGTCAACAACGAGCGCGACCGTGTCAAAATCGTTTACCACCCCGATTTCATCGCATCGACCAACCCGCTGTTCGGCCTGGACTACGGGCAGTTCGTACGAGGCTGCCATTTGGGCGTCTTCCCGAGCTATTACGAACCCTGGGGCTACACGCCGCTTGAATGCGTAGTGCGGGGCGTTCCTACCGTCACCAGCGACCTTTCGGGCTTCGGCGACTATATCATGCAAATCATGCGGGATTATGAAAACAGGGGCATTTACGTCATCAACCGCAAATCCCAGACCTTCTCGCAAGCGGCCGACCAACTAGCCGATATCCTTTTCAAATTCGTCCGCATGCAACGCCGCGACCGCATCATGCAGCGCAACCGCGTCGAGAATATCTCAGATGTTTTTGACTGGATGAATTTGCGCTCGTATTATGATACGGCGCACGACCTGGCTGCGAAGCGCAGGAAGCCGTAAGAGGACATTTTTTTATAGTTCAAGCCCATTGACCGACGTTAATGGGCATTTTTATTGCTCTTCACTTCAATTAATACCGGTAATTTTAAATTCAATTTTAAAATACCGGGCTTAATCGTCCTTGCATTCCTGAAAATTTTCAACACCTTCACTTCCAATTTTTACTAATAACCAATTACAATGAATTACATCGAACTGGACTTGAAAGTGGATCCCGAATTTTCGGAGATATTGATGGCGGAACTGGGAGAGGCGGGATTTGAATCGTTTGTAGAGACAGACGAAGGATTGCTCGCCTACATTCAGGAAGAGGAATTTAAGGAGGAGGCCATCGCCGCAATTACAGCCAAATACCTGGATTTAACGACAATAGCGGCAACCTGGAAATCGTTAGAAAGAAGAAACTGGAACGAGGAATGGGAAAAAAGCTATGAGCCCATCGAGGTGAATGGCCAGGTGCGCGTGCGGGCAACGTTTCATGAGCCCGATCCCTCTTTTAAATATGATTTGCTGATACAGCCCAAAATGTCTTTCGGCACAGGCCATCACGAAACGACATGGTTGGTAATGAACGAGCAACTTAACCTGCCCCATGAACGTCTTTCGATCATGGATGTGGGTTGCGGGACGGGAATTCTGGCAATTCTGGCCTACAAATTGGGCGCATCGCATCTGCTGGGCTTCGATATCGACGAATGGGCCGTAGAGAACACCCGCGAAAATTTCGCGATGAATGAGCTACCGGCCAGTTCGGAAGTGTTTCAGGGAACAATTCAGGATGTGCCGGAGGGGAAAATTTTCGGAGGAGTTCTGGCGAATATCAACCGGAATATCCTGCTGGCTGAAATCCCCGCATACGTTGCACACCTGGAACCGGGTGGCTGGCTTGTGACCAGCGGCTTTTATGAGACCGACCAGGCCGATATTGAAAAATGCGCCGCGGAAAACGGACTGAAAAAGCTCAGGTCTAATACGCGCAACCAGTGGGCAACCGTTGTTTTTGAAAAAATCAAATAGTCCATTAGCTATTGCTGAAAGCTGAAAGCTACCAAACATGAAGATATTTCGCTTTGCTATACTGCTTTACCTGCTGACTTTTATCGGAAAAAATGCTGCGGCACAGGGCGTCAAACTATCGGATGACCCCACGCAGTTCATGCCGCAGCTCCGCAAGATGATGGATGGCAGCCGTAACCCGCAATTCATCCGTGCTACGGCCCAGCTGGATAGCGTCTGGATGTCGGGAATTAATGCGCAGCAGCAGGCGAAATTTATCGGGATTGTTAAAACGCAGGTTTCAAAAGGGCAGAAAGCGGGCCCATTGCTGGCGCTGTTGATCCGGAACACGCAGGCAATAGCGAAGAAATCCCCCGACAAGCTCGACGGTTTCCTGGACGTAGCGGCTAATGCGGGTGATAAATACGACGCCAAGACCTTCCAAAAGATCCTTCAAACCAGCTTGCCGATCACCGAAAGCAACAAATTGTACGCGAGCAATTACAACACGCTCTATTTGCTTGGCGGAAATTTCAAATACAGGTTCGATGCAAAGGCCGACACTTCCGTAGCCAAAGAAAACCAGGCTGCCAACGACGGTTGGGATACGCCAGTGGATTCCAATTTCGTGATCGCACCAAAATCCAATCCCCTACCCGTGATAGCCGGGCCACTGATGGACCTTGAAAATGCCACATTTGCTATGGTAGCAGGGGGTGATTCCGTCGTTTTTGGACCCGCGAATGGCAGCGTATCGTTGCGTGACGGTGTGTTTGTGGGTAAAAACGGCAAGCTTACCTGGCAAACCGCTGGCGATTCAAGCATTTATGCGGATCTCGACGCCTATTCTTTTAATATAAACTATCCCAAACTGGTCGCTGAAAACAGTACCCTGCATTCGGATAATTATCTGGCGGCGCCGGTGAAAGGAACGGTGGAATACCGGGGTGTCAAACGCATTAAGGGCCAGCCTGCACAGTATCCCAGATTTGTTTCGAACGATATTGATGCCAAACTGAAAGAAACCCGTAAAAATATCGACTACAATGGCGGCTATTCGCTCATCGGTTTGGACCGGTATAGCTCGGCTTTGAACGATAAGTATTCGACGATCAAGGTTAAATACCAGGAAAAACCTGCATTTACGGCGCGCAGTAAGCGTTTTGCGTTGAAGGATTCTGTTTTTACGGCCAATTTTGCGCTGTATTCGATGCCGCTGGGCGCCGACTCGTTGATCCACCCGGGTATTACATTTAAATATAATGATGACGAAGGGCTGGTAAGGCTCGGCCGGATGGATAAAACCGATTACGGCCCGCTCCCTTACCGTGATTCCTACCACAAAATGAATATCTGGTCGCAAGCCATGCGCTGGCGCTTCCCGACCGAGAAAGTAGAGTTTTTGCGTATCAACGGTAAAACAGAAGTCCCCGTGCGACTGGAATCGTTCGATTATTTCAAAAAAGAACGTTTCAGGGAAATCAACAAGGAGTTTGGCTTCCAGCCGCTGATTATGGCCACCAATTATGTCCAGACCACCAAAAAGACTTCTTTCCTGGCCGAAGAGTTGGCTACGAAGTTCAAGCAAAACCCGACGATCATCCGTAATGCGTTACGAAGGCTCGCGCTGGATGATTATTTCATCTACAACAAGGAAACGGATGAATATGGGCTGAGTAAAAAGGGCGTCATGTACGTGCTCGCCAACCTGGATAAGGCCGATTACGACAATTTCCAGGTAAGCGGCCAGTTTGCGGCTAACGATGAGGTGGCAAATGCTACGATTTACATGCCTGATACTTTGCTTACAGTACTCGGCGTTTCGAGGTTCGTCGTCAGCGATTCGCTGAAAATATATGCCGTTCCATCCGACAAAAAGGTGATTATCGGCAAAAACCGCAATTTTACCCTGAACGGGCAGATGGTGGCATCCAACTACCAGTTCCGGGGCCAGAACATCAAATTCGATTATAACCAGTTCTTCGTGAACGTGGCACCGTCCGATTCGATCACGTTTACGCCGCGCGATAAGTTTGCCAAAGGACAGAAAGGCGAAGTCGGCGGGCACGTGAAGTACGAAAAAGGCGGGACTTTCTACCTCAGCGACCCGAAAAACAAATCGGGGATTCAGAAAGGCATTAAAAAATCGCCCAGGCTCGTCGTGCCGGATGGTATGATCGTCTACTTCGACCAGCCGGAACGAGGAACGGTACTTTACCCGCGAGAAGTGTTTTTCAAGATTCCCAAGATCGATATGGACGGTCTGGATCAGCGAGACGTGATTTTTGATGGCACATTTAATTCCAACGGCATTCTCCCGCCCATTCAGACGATCCTGAAAAGCATGCCCGATAACTCGCTCGGTTTCGACTACAAACCGCCGGTTACCGACATGAAACTGTATGAAGGAAAAGCATTGGCCAAGTTCACCGACACGCTGACGATGGACAATACCGGCTTGCATTCCAAGGCGGTATTGAAATACCTGTCGGCATCGATGAATGCCAAAAATATCTTGCTCACATCCGACTCACTCATGGCCACCGGCGATGTAGCGAGCATCAAGGAGGCCACCATAGGCAAAGGCTATTTCCCAGCCGTTGCGTTGAAAGACTATGAGTTGAAATGGTATCCCAATGCGGATAGTATGTTTATCAGCACCACCGGCAAGTCGTTCGCCTTCCACCAGGGTACGACGAATCTGGAAGGAAGTTTGCTGTTGCGCTCGACCGGTTTGTATGGCAATGGCAAGCTGAAAAGGGCTGACTCGGAGCTTACCTCACCCGATATCAAGTTCAACAAAGACGGATTCCTGGCCAATAAATCGGCATTTGCAATCAATAGTGGGGATATAAAGTCTACCAAAAAGCTGCTGACGGGTAATAATGTCAATGTTGATTTCAACTTTAAAACCGGCATTGCCAATTTCGTGACCGACGAGTCGGGCTTTGGCAGTGATTCTTCTGGTATGCAAATCCCTACCGCTTCGTACCAGACGCTTATTGGAAGCGCCAAATGGGACATGGCCAAAAAGACGATCCTGATGAAGGGTTTAGGTGAAACATCTTCCTATACTTCGACAGATCAGGATCAGGAAGGACTGACTTTCAATGGTTCCGAGGCAATTTATGACATTGCAAAAGTGACTTTGAACATCAAGGGTGTACCTTTCATTCAGACTGCCGACGTAAAAATCATCCCCGACGGCGGGATGGTAGCCGTAGACAGCAAGGGGAAAATCGTTCCGTTGAAAAAGGCACGCATCGAAATCGACACCCTGAACGTGTCGCACCGCATGCGCGACGCCGACATCCGCATCGATTCCCGCAACCATTTCGAAGGCTCGGCCACTTACCAGTACATTACCGCGCGGAAGGACACATTTAATATTAAAATGCAGAATTTCGAGCTCGTGGAAGTGGGCTCGGGTGAAGAAGGCAAGCGTAAGGCGAAGGATAAACCAGCTGCGGCGGGCATCAAATATTACACCACTGCCCGTGCCGACATTAAGGAAGCGGAGAACCTGTTCCTTTCACCCCGCATTCAATATAAGGGCGCCATTAACCTCGTAGCTTACGAGCCGTCACTGAAACTGGACGGTTTCGTGAAGCCCGTGATCAAGTTCCGGAAGGATTTCCAGAGTTCGTGGATCGTGTATCAGGATTCTCCGGGCGAATCGGTTTCCATTAAGATTAATAAAGACCTTAAAAACGAACACGAGATCCCGCTTTCTGTGGGCTTGCATTACAATGAAGCCAAAGGCATGTACATGAGCTTCTTGTCACCCAAGGATTCGGACGGCGACGAGGACATTTACCAGGCCCAGGGTAACCTCAGCTACGATGAGGACAAAAAGGCATTCCGCGTGAACCCGCCACCAGGCGCCGACGGCCTTATCGACGAGGGCAGTGCATTGTCTTTCGACGATAAAACCGGCTTAGCCACATTCGCGGGACCATTTAAACTCATACAAGCCAACTGGCTCCAAACCGTCGGCAGCGCGGAAGTGCAGGTCGATAGTTCCAAATTCCGTTTCAACACAATGCTACTCATGAAAATGCCGGCATTGGAACCGATTGCTCCGGCATTAGCGGCAAAAATCGTAGAAACGAACCTTGCAGAATCAAACAGCACTGCCGCCGACGATGATGCCGATCAACTGAACAGAAAGCTATCCGCCCTGATCGGCCCGAAGGCGACGGACGCATACATTAAACTGACGGCCGCAGGCTACAAACCGATTTTCGAAGCCTCGCCTGCCCTGGATGTGCCCATGGTGCTTTCTAATGTGAACCTGCACTGGTCACCCGTGCATAATGCATACTACTCGCAGGGGCCCATCGGCGTGTCGCATTTGGGGAGGAACAACATCAATGCACAAATGACCGGCGTGCTGGAACTCCGCCGCGGTGTGGAAGGCGATGAGTTTAGTCTGTATATTGAAGCATCGCCCGATGTGTGGTATTATTTCGACTACAAGGCGGGTGAGCTGGGCGTTGTTTCATCACAACTCGATTTCAATGATGAGATCGTTGCGAAGTCTAAAAATGTGAAATCCAAGGACATGACACTGGTAAGCATTGGAACTGAAGAGAAGGAAATGTTTGTTAACCGCTTCGACGATTTCTACCAGCCTGCCCTGAAAAAAGCGAAGCTCGTGAAAACTGCGAAGAAGAAGGCGGCTCCCTCCCAAGCAGAAGAAAAGAAGAAAAAAGCAGAACCCACAGAAGGATTCTGATGTGATTGCCAGTATTTGCAATAGTTTCTGCTAATTTTTGAAAAATAGTATCGATCCTGCTAGTTTTGCACTACAATAGCTTGCATAATCCTCCAACTATCGTATTTTTGAGAAAAGCTTTTTGTAGTTTAAATTTATCATTGAATAGTACAAAATGAGTATTGCCTTATTAATAGTTGCGATTGTTGCTGCTTATTTGCTGGGTTCCATCCCAAGTTCAGTCTGGTACGGTATTGGGTACTTTGGAATCGATGTCAGGAAACACGGCAGCGGTAACGCGGGTGCCACCAACACTTTTCGGGTATTGGGCAAACGCGCAGGGACTGTTGTAATGCTCATCGACGTACTGAAAGGCTGGACGGCCACTTGTCTCGCTTCCATGCTTTTCTACATGAACGAAATCGGTGAGACCGAACTCCTGATGTACAAGATCATCTTCGGGATTATCGCTATTATCGGTCACATCTTCCCCATTTTTGTGAATTTCAAAGGCGGCAAAGGCATTGCCACACTGCTCGGAATGGTATTGGCCATTCACCCCGAGCTTGCGTCCGTCTGCATTACTATATTTATTCTGACACTAATTGCATCTCAATACGTATCACTGAGCTCGATCCTCGCGACGTTGGCATTCCCGGTACTTTCGTGGATGGGCGTCTTCGGGCATCCCGAGCCGCTACTTGTTGTTTTTGGCTTTACGATGTTTATCCTCGTTGTTTTTACACACCAGAAAAACATTGGCCGATTGCTCAAAGGCAACGAAAACCGAGTGAACATCTTCGCTAAATCGAAAGCCCGGAGCTGATATTCGTAATCTAACCCTGTTAATCCCAACCCCTGAGGCACAACCTTAGGGGTTATTTTTTTAACTTGACCGCCGATTCAGTTAAGACTAAAAACAACCATTCAATGCAAGAATATATTGAAAAAAACCGCGACCGGTTTTTAAATGAACTGCTCGACCTGCTCCGCATTCCGTCGGTAAGCGCCGATTCGAAGTTCAAGCCCGACATGCTTAAAGCCGCGGAATATGTGCGCGACCGCATCGCCGAAGCCGGTGCCGACCGTGCTGAAATCTATGAAACCGAGGGCCATCCGGTTGTCTACGGCGAAAAGATCGTTGATCCTGCCCTGCCTACCGTGCTCGTGTATGGCCATTACGATGTTCAGCCGGCCGATCCTTACGAACTATGGAACTCTCCCCCGTTTGAACCAATCATCAAAAACGACCGCATTTACGCACGCGGCGCCTGCGACGACAAGGGGCAGTTTTATATGCATATTAAAGCCCTCGAAATCATGCTTGCAACAGGCACGCTTGCGTGTAATGTGAAGGTGATGATTGAAGGGGAAGAAGAGATAGGGTCCTCCAACCTTGGGACATTTGTCCGGAAACACAAGGAAATGCTGCAATGCGATACGATCCTTATTTCCGACACGAGTATTATTGCAAATGACGTTCCGTCGATCGAAACCGGCCTTCGCGGACTGACATATGTTGAAGTGGAAGTAGTCGGAGCCAACCGCGATTTACATTCCGGCGTGTACGGCGGCGGCGTCGCCAACCCTATCAATGTGCTATGCGAAATGATCGCCTCACTAAAAGACGAAAACGGCCACATTACCATTCCAGGGTTCTACGACAAAGTTCAGGACCTGAGCACCTCCGAGCGTGCCGCTCTGAATGCCGCGCCGTTTGATCTGGAAGAATATAAAAAGGATCTCGCTATCGACGACGTAGCCGGCGAAAGAGGCTATACCACCATCGAAAGAACATCCGTTCGCCCGACATTGGACGTAAATGGAATCTGGGGCGGCTACATAGGCGAAGGGGCCAAGACAGTACTCCCGTCCAAAGCGAGCGCCAAAATCTCCATGCGCCTCGTACCCGACCAGAACGACGACGAAATATGCGAAATCTTCACAAAGCATTTCGAATCCATCGCACCGGCTTCTGTGAAAGTGAAAGTAGTACCCCACCACGGCGGTTTGCCCTACGTGACGCCAACAGATTCGGTGGAATACCGTGCGGCGGAGCTGGCAATGGAAGAATCATTTGGCAAAAAGCCGATTCCGACCCGCGGCGGAGGAAGCATCCCGATCGTAGCACTTTTCGAACAGGAACTAGGCTGCAAGAGCATCCTGATGGGTTTCGGCCTTGATATCGATGCCCTGCATTCGCCGAACGAGAGCTACGGGTTGTTCAATTACTATAAAGGGATCGAAACGATTCCGTTGTTTTTCAAACATTATGCGGAATTGAAGAAATAAGGAACATCTCACAAAGCCCTTCGACTTCGCTCAGGGTGACACTAGTGTCATGCTGAGCGAAGTCGAAGCATCAAGCAAGTACGCGCCTCCTAACGCCTTCTCCGTTGCTCACGTTTCATCTTCTTCAAATTCGCGATCGCGGCCTTCGCCTCTTTGTCCTGGCTGGATTTTTTATCCGCGCGGTCATCGGCGAGTTTGTAGTAGCGCAGCGCCTCGTCATAATCCTTTTTTTGCTCCGCAATTTTTCCTAATCCGATCAGCGAGGAAACATAATAGCCCGCATTCATCGAATTGGTTTGCGTTGAATAATCGATCGCTTTCTTATAATACTCGCTCGCCGCGTCGTAATTGCGGTGGTAGTTCATATTGTAATAGGCCAGCACATAAGCGGCATTACGGCCGCTTACTCCTTCATAACCAGGCATTCCCTGACTAATTTTTGTAATAATATTCTGTGCCGCTTGCTCCGCTTCCGCCATTTTTCCGGTAACAAAGGCAGTCCGGCAAAAATACCGCTCGAAATACGGATTGTTCGGATAGGTTTGCCACATATATTTAGCCATTTCGTAAGCCTTGCTGTACTCGTTTTCCATGCTGTAAATCTGCAAGAGAAAATAGCGGGCCTCCACACGCGTGTAAAATGCATTGTTCCCCACCTTTTCCAGCTGCTGCTCGCCGAGCCTTTTGTTTCCTTTTGGGAAGAGTGCCAGGACCGGTTTCAGGATCGGATATTCTTTCGGGACCCATTCGGCGTAATAGTTATACAGCCCGTCGCCAAACAGCAACTCAGGCGAGAGGTCACCATTACCCTTGCATTGTTCGAAATACTTCAATGACTTTTTCCCCGCAAATGCCGCTTTCGCCCAGCTTTCGCGCTCGGCGTAGAGCCTGCCTTTGAATGCGTATGCGGCAGCGAGAAAGAATGCCGGTTCTATTTTATTTTCCTGGTCGTCATACAGCTCCTCAGCCAGCGTAATGGTCGAATCCATTTGCGCAAGGAAGGTTTTGTCATAGGCTTCGTTTTCCGTATTCGGTACAATTTTCCACCATTCGGCCAGACCCATCAGAAAATGGGGCATAGGGTGCTTCGGGTACCGGTATTTGAGCCACCGGAACTCCGCATCTGCCTCGTAAAACTGGTAATTATACAACTTATTGATCGCCTCGGTCGACTCGATCTGAACTCCGGGATTTTGGAGAACCATCGCATACTTCTTGTCCAGTTCGGCCGAAGAATACAATTGCGCGGTTGCAATGTGGCTTGTAATTACAGTTAAGCAGCAGAAAATGATTGTGTTAGCAACTAAGCTTTTCATAGCAAGGGTAAATCTGTCCTATTAACGCCGGATTTATATTTTGCGTTTGTCAGCGGCCCGGTTTTTAAAAAAAGAGTTAATATTGATCCTCAGAGTATTTGCCACGAACCGACTGCCGGCATTCGGCAGCCAGTTTCCAGAAAACGCTTTGTCGTCTTTTGGAACTTGATCCGTACTTCAAAATTATGATTAACATTCTGGATAAAACATTTGTCCCTTTTATTTCGCGCGAAACGATCGAAAACCGTATTTCTGAGTTAGCTGCCGGCATCAATTCCGATTATGCGGATTCGTGCCCGGTATTCATTATCGTACTGAACGGCGCATTTCTTTTTGCCAGTGAGCTCGTCAAGAGCATTTCGCTGGCGTGCGAGATCAATTTTATTCGGCTTTCCTCCTATTCTCAAACGACCTCGTCCGGCATGGTGCGGGAAATTATCGGGATGGATGCCAACATTGCCGGACGAGATGTGATCATTATTGAAGATATTGTGGATACCGGGCTTACCATGTCGCAGCTGATCACAAAAGTGAAGGCGATGTCGCCAAAATCCGTTGAAATCGCTACTTTGCTGCACAAGCCGGAAGCATTGAAAACCCCTGTGGATATGCGCTATGTCGGCTTTGAGATCGAAAATAAATTCGTAGTCGGCTACGGCCTCGACTACGACGGCATTGGGCGCAACCTCGACGCGATCTACGTCCTGGCATGACCTCCTTCTTTTCACCAACGTTCTAAATCCAAACCTTTATGCTGATCCAATTTTTTGGCGCCGCACGCACCGTTACCGGAAGCAAGCACCTCATTACCACCGAAAAAGGAACCAAAATATTACTTGACTGCGGGCTTTTTCAGGGCATTCAAACCGACGAGTTCAACCAGGAATTCGGTTTCAAGCCTGCCGATGTCGATTACGTAGTCCTTTCCCATGCGCACATCGACCACTCAGGCCTACTCCCACGCCTCGTACGCAAGGGTTTCAAAGGGCCAATCTATTGCACCGCTGCCACTGCCGATCTTTGTCGCGTAATGCTGCTCGACAGCGCCCATATCCAGGAAAAAGACCTCGAACGCATTAATAAACGCCGCAAAAAGCAAGGGCGCCCGCTCCTTGAAGAACTTTACAATGCCGAAGACGCCGCCCACGCATTGAGCCTGTTCAAAACTGTGCGTTACGGACAGACGTTTTTTTTGGGTGAAGACAATGAAGTATCGGTAATCCTGACCGACGCCGCGCATTTGCTCGGCAGCGCCGCCGTGCATTTGAGTATTCCAGATGGAGGAACTTTTAAGCAGGTAACGTTTACCGGCGACATCGGCCGCCCCGAAGACCGCATTCTCCGCAAGCCCGAGGAATTCCCACAAGCCGATTACATTATCTGCGAATCTACTTACGGCGACCGGCTGCACGAAAAAGAGATTGATATGCACGCGCATTTGCTGCGCATTGTACAAGAAACGTGCGTCCGTCGTCGTGGCAAACTCATTATTCCCGCCTTTGCGATCGACCGCACGCAGGAGCTCATTTATGCCCTTGACCAGCTTTCGAGTTCAGGCCAACTACCGCAAATCCCCGTCTACATCGACAGTCCGCTCGCGATCCGCGCCACGGCCATTATGAAGGAACACGACGAATGCTTCAACCCCGAAATCCTCGATTACATCGAGAAAGACGGCGACGCATTTGCATTTCCGTACCTCAATTATATTTCAGATGTGCAGCAATCCATCGCCCTTAACGACCACAAAGAACCCTGTATCATCATTTCCGCCTCCGGGATGGCCGAAGCGGGGCGCATCAAGCACCATATCAAAAATAACATCGGAGACCCGAACTCGACGATCCTGCTCGTGGGCTATGCGTCTGCGAACACCCTCGCAGGTGCGTTGAAGCGTGGGGACACGCATGTAAACATCTTCGGCGAGAAGTTCGAGGTCAAATGCCGCGTCGAAACGATGGATTCCTTCTCCGGTCACGGCGATTACAACGAAATGCTGGAATTTCTCTCGTGCCAGAAACCCGAGCGCGTAAAGGAGGTATTCCTTGTGCATGGTGAATACGAGACGCAAATCGCATTCAAATTGAAGCTGGAAAAGGCCGGATACCGCAAAATCCACATTCCGGCGCTGTATGAAGGGGTCAAAATTTAAATTTTTAAGATTTTTTCACCGTCTGAAACTCGAAACGCTTGTAAAGTCCAAAACAAGATTGCTATCTTTGCCCACCCAATTCAAGCCGAAGTGGTGAAACTGGTAGACACGCACGTTTCAGGGGCGTGAGGGAGCAATCCTGTGCGGGTTCGAGTCCCGCCTTCGGCACAAAACGCTGTTTCTGTTATCAGGAACGGCGTTTTTGCTTTTCGGGACAAATAGCGGGACAAAAAAATCACACACGATAGAAGCCTGATTTTTGGCACAATTGCACCGCAATTTCGTCGCATTTGGCCCTTTTACACTGGCTGTTAGGAAGCTAACTTTACATTAGCCAAAACCAAACGACCATCATGGAAACCATCAAACAAATTGCGCTCGACAGCGAATGTGCCGTCATCACTGCCCACTGCGTTATGCTGTCCGACTCGACATTCAACGACGTGAACATGAGTAATATATCGATTACGGATGCGAATTTGAGCGACCTCAAAATCGAAGGCGCACAGCTGGGCGGGGCGGTGTTTCAGAACATAGGTATGTGCCCGCCCGATCACCCGATGTACGACCCGGAGGCAGAACAGCGGCCGCTCCTTTTCGAACATTGTGATTTGCATAAGAGCAGGTTCGTCCATTGCGATCTGAGCGGTATCGAAATATCCGGATGCAATATTGAAGGATTGACGATTAATGGAAAACTGATTTCCGATCTGCTAAAAAACAGCATTTGAATCCGGAATCAATCTTCATGTCAGCCGCTGTGACCTCACCGGGCCAAGGATCTCAAAACCGCATGCTCAATCCGCCATTGAAAACGCCTTTATAACCATAGCCTAATTCCATAAATACGATATCCGTCAGCCATCGTCGCTTTTCCGTCGCATTCCCGATCATTACATTGCCACCTACCTCGGCACTACACCCGCTACTTTCAGTCGTTGCCTTAAACCATGCCATTCGACAAAAACCGTTCTTGACAGCGGCCCTGGGAGTGCGTATTTTGCATCAAGTTTGTATCCACAACGCATTCGAAACCTACCGTCATGGCCGACTATTCCGTCAAACTGCTCGCTAAAAAGCCTGTTACGCATAACGTAAATGCCTATACCGTAGAGAAACCGGCGGGTTTCACGTACTCTCCCGGCCAGGCTACCGATTTTTCGATCCTGAAAGATCAATGGGCTGCAGAAAAGCGGCCGTTCACATTCACGTCGCTGCCCACGTCGGATACGCTCGAATTCACGATCAAATCCTACACCGACCACGAGGGCGTAACCAATGCACTGACGCACGTGCAGCCGGGCGACAGTTTCGAGATCAGCGACGCCTGGGGCGCCATCGAATACAAAGGCGAAGGCGTATTCCTGGCCGGAGGCGCCGGTATTACGCCATTTCTGGCCATTTTCAGGGATTTGTATTCCAAAGGGCAGGTCGGGGTAAACCAGCTGTTCTTCTCCAACCGCACCACGGCCGACATTATCCTTAAAGAAGAGCTCGAACAAATCCTCGGCGAGCATTTCTTCAACCTCATTTCGGGCGAAAATGCAGGCGGTTACCATCACGGCCGTATCGACAAGGCTTTTCTGCAAAAACACATCACGAATTTCGACCAGCCTTTTTACGTCTGCGGGCCGGATGCATTCACGGAATCGATTTTGAAAACATTGGAAGAGCTAGGCGCCAGCGCGGAAGCATTGATTTTTGAAAAGTAGCTTTTTAATGAATGTCTTATAAATATCCAAACTCTTCCAGTTCAGAATAAACATCTTTAAGCAAGATACTGCGTCCTACGGGCACGATCAGGTATGTTGCATCCGCGAGGCCCAGGACGTCTTCATACGCATGATCTGAAATCAGAATACCTTTCCGGGCCTTTTGCTCAGTAATCACTCTTCTCATTTGCTCGATACTAAGGGGCGAAAGCGCGGCAAATGGCTCATCGAGCAAGGTAAATGCCACGGGCATCAGCAGCACGAGCAACGTTCCCAGCAGCCGTCGGTTACCGGTCGACAGGTCTTTAACACGGGTAAGATTGTACTGCTCCAAATCTTGAAAATGGCGGCACAGATCCGTAAAATCGACTTTATACAACCTGCATACCTCGCTCACGCGCAGGTTTGAGGGGATAAAAGCGTGCTGTGGCAGGTAGCTGATCAGTCCCGGATGCTGATAGGGATGTGATACATAGTCACCATTGAACCTTACCGATTGGTTTTGCCCCCGGAGCGTTCCGAAAATCATTTGCATCAGGCTGGACTTCCCCGTCCCGTTACGCCCGAGCAGCCCTGTCACATGGCCTGTCTGCATTTGAAGGTAAATATTTTGCAGGATTTTGCATCCCTCATATTCCAGCCACATGCTATCGGCTTCGAGCACATGCCCTTTCATCTTATCCATTCACTTGCTAACTGGATAATACCCATTGATAAAGAGAAGAGTACGAAATCCGCTACAAATGCCGCGGCGAAAAGCTGCCGCTGAGATAGGTTCGCATTGGCATAAAAGAAAAACAAATGTGCATACCTGCGCCGGAAAATGTAAATGGTGATGCCTTGCAAAAAGAATTTGAAAAGGACCAGCGCGGGTATCAGCACATAAAGATTCCGGGCCGTCGGGCAGCCCAATGCGCGCCAGGCCGCCATCGGAATGGCCCACAAATAAAATCCGAACGAACGGTAAAAGATGGCTGACAAATGCAGTTTTGTCTTCATTCAGAACACCTTAACTATTGATATTTGCTAAAATAGCAACCAGCGTTCTAATTAATTCGGGTTTAAGAATTTTTAACAACTTATCAAACGAGCTATTTTTAAAATCATCGGCATTTCCATACAACCATTTCTATTAAAACACACCTCTTTCATCAGGCCGGGGCCGCATTTACTTCTGTTTGCATGAAATACTTCTTACCGCTGCTATTGATCCTTCTGAAATCGTTGACTGTCGCTGCGCAGGACACTATTCGCGTGACTTACAGCGAAGAACCCGATACACTGAGCGTCCGGCAGAAGTTTATCGACCGGTACGACAATGTGTTTATGACGCGTGTGCCTACGAAACATATTGTCAAGGCTGGATATCGGACTTCCGACCTCAGAGGGATCGGTATTGGAGTCGATATCAGCTACGAGTATAAGTTGCTACCCTTCCTGTCGGTAGAAGCAACTTTGCGCGGCCAGACAAACGCAGCAAACGATGCCATTTATAGCCGCACATTTGTCAAACCCTGGCGCGGTAACACTTGGCTGGGCGCGAAAGCACGCTGGTACTATGCCATGCCCGCGAGGATCCGAAAAGGGCTGAATGCAAACAATTTCAGCGGGGCTTACCTGGCAATGTCTTACGAGCTCCCATTAAAATCGATAGACCGGTACAATAGCAGCCCATACAAGCGGATCGTAGGAGTTGCGTCCGGCTTTCAGAGCCGCTTCCTGAATTGGGGACATATCGATATTTCATTCGGAGCCTACTACACGGAGCCAAGGCCGAGGGAAGCATCGTGGCACCCTCTTTATTCCAACAAAAGTCCCGTCGACTTCAAACGAAATATTATTTTTTCAACGCAAATGACCGTCGGAATTGCGCTGGGAGACTGGAAGCGCTCCCTGCCTTCTCAGTTATGCGAAGTACTGCTATGCGATGAGGAAATTCACAATCAATGGAAACTACGCTTTCCGGAATTCAGCATAGGTCTGGACCAGCAGTCGTTGCGCACAGGGATTGCGCGCGAAGCTAAATTCGGCAAAAGCCCCTTTTCGCTCGACATGAGTGCTAATGCTGAATTTTACGATAGGAAATGGGACTCTGTGCGCGGATCTTCGATTAAAGTGGGCCTGCAGCCGCGATATTACTTTCTGCAGCGCATGCAGATCCGTCGCGGCAAATCGGGCAATAATCTTTCCGGTTTTTATACAGCCTTCGAAATCGCGATGCTTCATACCAAATACGGAACCACCGGCTACTTCCCTAATATAAATGAAAGGTACTGGTCAATTTCACCGTCGATAGGTTTTCAGCAACGACTGTTTAAACATATTTATGTGGATACGAATGTCGGTTATCATGTGTTGCCGGCAGACGTGCCCTACCCTTATGACGCCCTTCACCGGCGTTATTCTGCCAGGCTTGAGCTTGGATTTACATTTTGAGCATTCTCCATGAACATCAGAAATATCTTGTTTTAAAGATTTCAACTAAATATAAGTTTGATAACTAAATTTTAGTTATACCTTTGAATCATGGAACCGCTTAGTCATTCGGAAGAAAACATCATGCGCATTCTCTGGGAGCTGGGAGAAGGCGTGATTCACGACATTCTTGATAAATTGCCCGAGCCGAAGCCGCCTTACACGACTGTTTCGTCTGTCGTAAGGCTCTTGGAAAAAAAAGCCTTTGTCGATCACAAGGCGTATGGCAAAACGCATGTTTATTTCCCGGCCATTTCCCGGGATCAATACGCCCGGAGGTCGTTTTCCGACCTTATGAAGCACTATTTCGAAGGTTCTCCCAAGAACATTGTATCGTTTATAGTCCAGGAAAACGCCTTGAAACCAGACGAAGTAAATGAATTGAAGCAATTGATCGATTCATACTACCCTCCCAAATCGTAAACGCCATGGCCGGTACCTATCTGTTGGAAGTGAACCTTTGCCTGGCGCTTGTGATCCTGCTTTACAGGGCCGCTTTTCGAAGGCTTACCTTCTTTGCAGCCAACCGGCTATACCTGCTTTTCGGGATGGTGTTCAGTATCCTAGCCCCTGCATTGAGACTGCCGCTTTGGCCGGGCCAATGGGAGCAGCCTTCGGGAGTGGCAGCGCGTTTCTTCCCGGAGTATGCATTGGTTGAAGGCATTGCCGGTGATTCCCCGCAAGCATACGGGTCCGGTTTTTCACAAACCCTCTGGATAATTTATGGTTGCATTGCAGCCTGGCATTTGTATAAATTGTTCGCAGACATTTTCGCCGTCGCCCGGCTGATCCGGAAATACCCTTCCCGGAAACTGGGAACTGTGCGGCTCGTGTTGGTGGACAATGAAATACCTGCCTCCTCTTTTTTCAACTACATTTTTATCAACCAAAACCTGCCTGATAATGCGTCCTTGCGTACATGCATCGCGCACGAGCTCGTGCATTGCAGGCAAGGGCATTCGGGCGACTGGCTGCTAGTCCGGCTGCTTAGCGCGTGCTGCTGGTTCAATCCGCTGATGCGTTTCTGGCGGGAAGCGATCACGGTCAATCATGAATTCATCGCCGACGCACAGGCCGCACGCCAGGCCGGGAGATTTCGTTACACGCATCTGCTCCTGAACCTGTCGTCATCTACGCAAATCTCACCCCTGCATTACTTTTCATATTATGGTCAAATCAAATCACGAATTATCATGCTACATCAAACTCCATCCAGGGCCGTCAGCCGACTGCGCTTCCTGGCAGCCGTGCCATTGGCGGCATTAATGCTGCTCTTCTTTTCCTGCGAAATACCGGGCGGCGAAGCGAACAACATTTCAGAATATCTCAATAAAGACCTCGTAGGAATGTGGGAAAATATGAACCGCATTACGATCAACGACAACGACGGCAAAACGCCGCGCGATTTTCCTGAACGATCGGGTGATGTAAAAGTATGTTTGTCAAAACTGGAACTCCGGGCCGACGGTCGCTTTGAAATGCGCGATGCCGGCAATGCCAGCAAGCTCACCGGCACCTGGCAAAGCAATAGTGCTGGCAATGCCGTTCAGCTTTTCTGCAACAATGAAAAAACAGGAACGTCGGTCATTGCCTTGGAGCTCGAAGGCGACAGCGACGGAAGTATTGCCGCCTGGCAGCATTATTCTGCTGACGAAAAGCTTTCAGCAGGTCACGTATTTTACGAATACAAAAAACTCTAAAATTTTTTAGTCTTTATAACTAAATTTTAGTTACAAAACGAAATACAAGTAATGCCAGGTGGGATTATTGAAGTAAAAAGCCCTTCGGACGACATGTTCAAAGGGCTTTGCTATTTTTTGAAATACGCTAAACTCCTGCCTTCTTTTCCCGCATTCTCTTGACGACCCGCACGGCGGTCATGATCACAATCGCGAAAGCAATCAGACCGAGCACGCCCCACAGCCAGTCGACGGTGTTTTTTAATACTACCAAAAAGACGATGGAAAACAGGAATATCGTCGCTACTTCGTTGAAAAGACGCAATTGAAAGGAACTATACCGGAATTTTCCCTGCCGGAGTTCCAGTAATATTTTACGGGTAATGGAATGGTAAGCCAATAGGCCCAACACAAAAACCAGTTTCAGCTTCATCCAACCCTGGTCAAGCCAGGCGGGGGTAATGTAGAGCATCGCTGTTCCGCATAGCAATGCAAGCCAGCATGCGGGTGTCATGATTGCATTGAACAACAGCTTCTCCATTTTCGTAAATTGTGCCAAAAGGATTTCGCGTTCGGGGCTCGGCTTGTCGTTGGCCTCGGTGTGGTACACAAACAGGCGGGGCATGTAAAAAAGCCCTGCAAACCAGCTGACTACAAATATGATATGAAGTGCTTTGAAATGAAGATAGGTCATAAACTACCGGAGATTTGATGTCGACGGAATAGGATGCTATCCCGATCTTTTGGCGTTCAAATTTCGTAAATATTATACGATTACGGTCATAAAACTTTATTGGCCCCGTAATCGTTACCGAAACAGTGATAACCCGTATTGTTATGATGAGAACCACCATCCCGATTTTCACGTTTATATTTTTGTGTTGCATGGCCCTCGTGTCGTGTGCGCAGACAGACAAAAAACACAAGAGCAAAATGGACAAAGAAGCAGCCTCAACCGCACTCGACGAAAGCAACGTCGATACCGCGAACACACAAGTCGCAACATTTGGTACGGGATGTTTCTGGTGTACCGAGGCCGTAATGGAATCACTCGAAGGCGTTAAGAAGGTGGTTTCGGGCTACTCGGGCGGGCACGACCCCAATCCCAATTATAAGGCAGTATGCACAGGTAATACCGGTCACGCGGAGTGCGTGGAAGTGACGTACGATCCCAAGGTGATCAGTTACGCCGACCTGCTGGAAGCGTTCTTCCGCAGCCACGACCCTACTTCGCTGAACCGCCAGGGAAATGATGTGGGTACGCAATACCGTTCAGTCGTTTTTTACCATACCGACGAGCAGAAACAGCTGGCGGAAACGGCCAAAGCGGAATTGGACAAATCGGGCGCTTATGCGAATCCGATTGTAACCGAAATCACTAAATTCCAGAAGTTTTATCCTGCCGAAGACTACCACCAGAATTATTTTGCCAACAATCCCGACCAGGGCTACTGCGCCTTCGTGATTGCACCAAAACTGGACAAATTCAAAAAGGTCTTTAAGGATAAGCTCCGGAAGCACATCTGATTTTGGATTAAAAAAAGATACCGAAACCACTTATAAAGTGGGAAACTCCGGTTAATAACTATAAATGGCACAAGTTTTGAAGCATTGAAATAAAGGCTTTAATTTGTGCCATTATTCTTTAACAATAACTAATCTATTACGATGAAAAAGACTCTATTCATGCTGGTAGTTGCAGCCCTTTTCAGCGCAGCTTCCGAGAAGGCGTTCGCCCAATTTGAAAAAGGAGATAAATTATTGAATGCTGGTATTAACCTCGGCGGTACATATGGCGGCGGTGGCGTCGGTGTAGGTGCTTCGTTCGAAGGTGGTATCCATGACTTTATCAGCGTTGGTGGCCAGGCTGACTTTACGACCTGGAACTACGGCTACGTTGGGTACAAGTGGAGATATAACTTCTTCACCATTGCGGCGAGGGGCTCTTACCACTACGGAAAGCACTTCCTGAAACTGGACAACCTTGATTTGTACGCAGGACCTTCACTCGGTTACCGTGTTTCTTCTTTCAGCGATCCTGATGGCTGGTCAGGCGTTTACGATGACGGCTACGGAAGCGGTGTTTTCTTCGGCGTATTCGCAGGAGCACGTTACTACTTCAAACCTAACATGGGCGTATTTGCGGAAGTTGGTTACAACGCATCTCCATTGAAAGCGGGTATCGCATTCAAATTCTAAGAAATTTAAGTCACAAAAAAAGCGGGCTCCGAAGCATTTCGGAGCCCGCTTTTTTTGTGACCTATTGATCAGAAATTCAATGCCAATGTCAGGCTTCCTGCCCGTTGCGACGGGTTGAACGACGGCCTGATACTAATCGTCAGAGGTTCTCCGCGACGGATCAGCTCCCGGCGGATGCGGCTGGCCTTGGCACCGTTCTTGCCTCCTTTCACAAAGCCCACAGTACCGAACGTTATTGCGCCGGCAAATCCTCCCAGCATCATGTAGGCACCTTTACGCGCCCGCAGCTCGTCCTGATAACTCTTGTAATTGCCGTTGTCGTCCATAGCGCTGGCCACAATGCCCGTGCCGATTGCCGCCACAATCACGCCCACGGAAGTCCCTGCAATCCCCATGACCATCCCGCCTTTCGAGCGCGTTTTATAATAGGTGTACATGCTCCGTAAATGGTCGGGCGAAGCACTTCTGACATCCTCGGCGAACTGAACCGAGGGCTTTACCGGTCCGTTGGCAACCTTTCGCGCAGCAGGGCCAGGCTCGTGCTGCCGGGCGGCGGGAGTCGGCTTCGTGGGAGAATAGTAGTTCTGCACTTCAAGCGTCGCCTCAAACGTTTCCTCCTCACCGTTCCCGTAGCGGATTGAAGCGATATCCGACTTTTTAACTGAAAAAAGCGGCCCTTCCGGGTCGCTGATTTTTTTGTATTTCACTACCTGGTCATCCACTTCCTGGATAAATACTTCCAGTTTGGACTCGTCGCGCAGCTTAATCACATCCGCTTTACGCGGTGTTTGTGCATTTGCCTGAACGACAAATAATAGCATTAACATGGCTAAAAGCTGATTTTTCAGCTTTGGTAAAATTACTTTCATGAGGGAAGGACTTTTTGTAACTGTTTTAACCCTATGAAAGTAATCAATTTACCGCAATCAGAAAGACAACCTCAGCCCCAGCCTTGCCGATTTATTGAACGGATCGACGTATGGTGTAATCCTGAAAGTGGTCAGCGGCTGGTTCCTGCGCTGCAATTCATTCTTGACCTTTTCGGCCTTCTTACTATGAATTTTATAGTTTTTAAAACCGATTAACCCAAAAACAACCCCCACAGCCGGTCCCGCGATCGCGAGGGAAGCGCCGATGGTCTTGTTATCGGGACTATCGCCTGTGCTTGCCACAATAATGCCTGATACCAGTGTCGCCACAGCTACTGATGTGAAGACGATGGCACCCTGCTTGCCGTCTATCGCGCGGTTATGATGATATTCATACTTATCGCGCAACTGGTCGGAATTAGCCATTACTACACTTTTCTCGAACGGATCAGTCGGCAGATTGTTCAAATCCGCATACTGGCCGACGCTGTCGGGCGGAATGCGCCCCGGCGGAATCGAGTCCTTTACGTTGATGATCTTGCCGTTTTTCAGCAACACCCGGGCTACCTGATCCAGATAAATGTAGGTAGCGGCGCTATCGGCCTTGCCAAGGTCGCGATAATTGATCTTTTCGTAGCTCATTTGTGTAATGAGCGCCTGGATACGCGAACTGTCGCGCTTGATAATCACGTCGTTTTTTCGGCCGGTCTGCGCGCTGGCAGCCATGCTCACCAATGCAAACAACAGCATCAGTGGCAGGAAAGAAGTACTTCGTAACGTGTGTGCCCGCATAGTTTTAGGTTTTTGAATGGAAAAAGATGATTTAAACGTACGCAACTTTTAACATCCAACAAAAACCATGCTATTACACGCCGAATTTATTGAGCTGTTTCACAAGCACTTCGAAATCTTTCGGGTAAGGCGCCTCCACACGTATAGGATCACCGTTCATAACCGCAAACGAAAGCGACCGCGCATGCAACGCAACACGCTGAATAAGAGACTGTTCCTCTGTATCTTTTTTCAAATTGAACTTCCTTTTCAGGCTTGAAAGGAAAATCGGTTCGCCGCCGTATTGCGGGTCGTTGACGATCGGGGCTTTCAGGCATGACAAATGTACGCGGATCTGGTGCATACGCCCTGTAATGGGGATACATTCCACTAAAGTGTAGCCGCGGTAAACCTGCAAAGTGTTGAATATGGTCTCTGCCTCCTTCCCTTCCGCACGGTCGATTTTCACCGCCGTTCCGTTTTTCAATGGCAGGATCGGCAGGTAAACCGACACACCTTCCAGATCATGAATGCCGTTAACGACTGCGTGGTAACGTTTTGTCACCTCCCGGTGCTCGAATTGCATGGCCAAATGGCGATAAGCAGCGGGATTTTTAGCGAATGCCAATGCGCCGGAAGTTTCCTTATCGAGGCGATGGGCGGCTTGCAAATCGGGGTTATATTCTTTGGCAAGACGAAGTACGCTGCCTCCGCGGTCGGCCGTACGCTCATCGAGCGTAGCCAGGTGCGGCGGTTTATTCACCACTAAAAAATCCTCGTCCTCGAATATGATAATGTCTTTGAAATTGATCTTCATGATATTGTTATAAAAATAATCCGGATGATGCGCCTCGGTCGGGCCATTCATCCGGATTCTCTCGGCCATTGGCCTTTATCCGATACAAAGATACTTATACTATTTGTTTCTGTAAACTTCTTTGGGACTTCAAACCAACGCGCTCACTTTCGTAGGGTTCGGATTGATGGTATCCGACTCGACGAGCCCGTCGCGCAGGCGAACGACGCGGTGCGCGTAGTGCGCGATGTCCTCTTCGTGCGTTACCATCACGATCGTATTTCCTTTGCTGTAAAGCTGGTCGAAAAGGTCCATGATCTCGTAGGAAGTTTTGCTGTCGAGGTTACCGGTAGGCTCATCCGCGAGCAGGATACTCGGATCGTTGACGAGCGCGCGGGCAATGGCAACACGCTGGCGCTGACCACCCGAGAGTTCATTCGGCTTGTGTCCCGCACGGTTTTCAAGGCCAACGTTTTTCAGGGACAGCATTGCTTTTTCCGTTCTGTCGGCTTTGCTCAATCCCGCATAAATGAGCGGCAAAGCCACATTATCGAGCGACGACATCCTGGGAAGCAGGTTAAAGGTCTGAAACACGAACCCAATTTCCTTGTTCCGGATCTCGGCCAGTTCGTTTTCAGTCATGTCGCTCACGTCCTTGTTGTTGAGGATATATTTTCCGGTTGTAGGCGTATCGAGGCAGCCGATAATGTTCATCAACGTCGACTTACCCGAGCCCGAAGGCCCCATAAACGCCACATATTCACCCTTATTAACCGAAATTGTAACGGATTTCAGCGCCTGGATGACCTCGCTACCCATGATGTAACGTTTCGCTATTTCGCTGGTTTCTATGATTTTCATGAAGACGATTTTTCAGTTGGAATATAGCAGTTATGAGTCAGGATGCAGCCGAAATTTTATGAAAGAAAGATTGCACAAAGAAAGAAGCCAGGATTACCGGCGGCGGGATGTTGTCGTTGCTTACGTTTCCCTCCCTCTTCCAGAACCCGGCAGACTCAAAACGTGCTTCGGATTCGCCATTTGCTACGACCCATTTCCCGCGCAGCCACGATTCTAACCGCCATTCGTAACGCATTCCCTCAAAGGTGATTGACGCCTTGCTTCCGAACAAGTTGTAATCGATGCCGCCCAATACCCGCTGTCCTTCGATGTCCAGTATTTCGGTGTGAGATTGGAAAAACCCTTTGGACCTGAATGTGAGCATATGGCCATCGAGTTCGCCGCGGCCGTCGTATTTCCAAAGGGTCGTTTTCAGTATCCCGGCTATGACCTTGCCCCGGAAAATCCGGCATTCCGTTTCAGTGAAATTGGATTTCCAGGACAAAGCTGTCATTGGTGAAGTGTAATTTTGAGATGGCTAAAATATTAAATCATCAAAACTCCGCTCTTTGTTTTTCGATAAGTGCCCGCATCGGCTGATAGCGCGCCAAAAATCGCTGATAACCGGCGGGCAGTGCATATTGCTCAACCTTTTGCTGGCCTTCCGCCGCCTGTCCGAGCAAGCCCTGGTCAAGGCTCAGGAGGGCATATTGCTCCCAAAGTTCCGGGGCATATTCATTATATCGCAATGCATTCAGTACCAACTGATATGCTTGTTTCACCTGCTTTTTGCTCCTGTAAAACTCCGACGCCGCCGAAACAATGCGCGCATCGAAAGGGTTGGCCCGCACAGCTTTCCGAATATTTTGCTCAGAAGGCGATTTGGCAACAACCGCAAAAAGAGAATCCGCTACCGATTTAGGCTTAACACCCGAGAACAGGCTCTGCTTCAATTGCTCCACCGCCGCATTTTGTTCCGTATCCTGCATCTTATCCAGTAATATCACGGCGACCTCCTTTTTCCCCGACAACGCATTAGCCACCGCCATCCCGATTGTTCCCTCAACACCTTCCACGCCCGAAAGCGCTTCAATTGCCTGGTCATACAACCCGAGTTGCAGCAGCCAGTGTCCTAGTATTTTATGGTACAAATCACTCTTTTCTCCCTCCTCTTCCGCCCAGCCAGAGAGCGTTTCCAGTGCTTTCAGCTTACTCCCGCTGTAAAATTCGGAGTACAATGCAGCAAGCGACAGATCCTGCGACAGTACCGGATTCTTCGCGGCCAGTTTAGGCAGCAATGCGGCCGGTAGAGAATCAAATGCAGCCTGGTTTTGGGCATAATTAAGTAAATATGCCAGCGAAGAAACACTTAAAAGCGAATCGTTTGGAACAGACCTCTTATTAAAACCCTCTTGATGAAACTGTTGCCTCATATTCTGCACTGCCAGCCAGTTGGCCTGCCAGGAAAGGTAATCGTACTTGTCCGTGCTTGTTGCGAGTGAATCGAGCAAGCCGGAACCGGTATTTTTTGCAAGGATTGCCAGCAGGTTGGTGGCCGGTATTTCGGGCCGTGCCGCATGGGTTTCGGCCAGGTCCAGGTAATAGTAGGCCGAATCCGCTACATTGGTTTGGGAATAGAGCATTCCGAGGTTATTCAACAGTTCGCCATTGGCCGGGAAACGGCGGAGGCCTTCCTGTAAGCTGTATACGGCGTCAAAAAACAGGTTTTCCTGAACAAGAATCCCACTCAGGCCCGCGTAGGCCTCCGGCGAGGGATTTTTCAACAATGCCTGCCTGAAATAGTAAGCGGCTGCATTGCGATCGCCCTGTTTCAATGCGATGGAAGCCAGCGCGTAATTGGATTTATGGTTTTGAAATTCCTGCTGCAATGCTAGCTTGTAATACTGTTCGGCCAGCGTATACTCCTCCGTGGTGGAATGCAAATCGCCCAATCCATTGAAATAACCCGCAATTGCCTGATTAACGGGAAGAAGTCTTTGTATTGAAAACAATACTACTACCCCTGCGAAACCGAAAAGCCGTGTCTGCGTCAGTCCGAAGCGGAGTGGTTTGTACAAAACTTTATAAACGGCCAGTCTCTGCTGAAAAACCTCGTAAAAATTGACCAATACATAAAACAGGAAGAGCACGCCCATTGCCAGTTGGCCCTGAACGGTTGCATCTTCCAACGTTTCAAGCACCGGGTCGTTTGCCATACCGGCCATTAAGCCGGCAAAAGATGAGGCGACAATAAATAGTCCTATATAAAGCCAGAAACCTGTGCTTCGAAACGGTATCACGCCCCGGGTAGAATCCGCCCGTCTTCTGAACCCCCAGATCCCTAGTATGCCCGACGCCAATGCGAGGTAGAATGGATTGATCAAAGTAACGTTCCAATCTATCTGGCGGGTATTTTGGAGGTATATCAATAATAAAAGAACCAAATAGAGCACACTGATGACGATAAACTGCACCAGTCCGGATCGCCCTTTTCCTGCTTGTCCGCTCGTACTGAGCCAGACGAGCCCTGCCATGATTTCGGTAGCGGAAACGAGCAGGAAAAGCATCGTCGCTACGAGCCACAGCGGAAACGAGTACACTGCGGCTGTCAAGGCCGGGACCGGCGATGCCGAACCGAATGCAACCAACGCAGCCAAGGTGATCGATACGCCCGCGATCCCGGCGATGCGCGTGCTAATGCCCAAATCGGGCCGGAATGCGTGAAAATAGTACGAAACCCCTCCGTATAAGATGGTGGCTATGAGAAACAAAAGCCGGTTTTCCGTTCCAAAAACACCCAGTGTTTCCAATCGGGCGAATGCCAGGAACATAATGAAAACGATCGTTCCGGCCAGGTACCAGAACCGCGACATGGTCGTCAGCGCGGCCAGCACGAGCGAAAGGCCGGTCAGCGCGCCGATCCAGAACAGATAGACCGTCACCGCATTAACCTCCATCACCGACGACATAAAACGCTCGGTTACCAGATGCGTCGGCGTCGAAATACCATATCGCCATTGCCCGAGTTGCAGCACATCTACTACGGCCGTCGTTTCCGACAATTCGCTCACCACATTCCACCGCACCACATTCCCCAGCGGATCCATGCATTGCCAAACCAGGAAAGTAAGCCCTAAAAGCAGCACCAGGAAAGCAGCAACAGCCATCCGCCGTTCGGATGGAGACCATACCTTCCAGAAAAGTAAATCGTTCATATTGTATTATTTAAACCGGCAATCAGTTAAAGACCGGTTATCTCCACCAAATCGTTCGTTTCAAGCAAAGCCGGGGCCGATGCCAAATTTGCCTCAAAATCTCTTTTCAATCTATTTTTGGATGTATTGCAACAAGTAAGCCAAGTGACTTTCGGTGAACTGCCAAAGCGGTTTAATAATGAAACGAAGTCGTCGTCCTTAGTTATTAAATTAGCATTTTTTGTTCTGGAAAAAACAAATATCTCCTCATCTCCGGCGTGACGGAGGTTCAGAAATTGGGCCGAAAAACATGGGATTTCGAAAGTTTCAGTAATCCAGACAGCTAGTGTCGGAGGCAGTTGGGCGTCCAGTATGATCATCAGGCCGCTTGCAGGACGGGGTGGTTAAGCTTCGCAGCTGCGTAGAGAAGACATACGGTAATATCTTCCGGTTCCAGGTCAGGTAACTCTTCTGTCACAATCTGTTCGGGAGTAAGCCCGGCTGCCAGCAACTCAATAACATCGGTCACGCGGATACGCATGTTCCTCCTACAAGGCTTACCGCCACATTGTTTCGGATTGAAAGTAATACGTTCCAGAAGTTGCGTGTTCATCTGCATTTTGCGGTGTCCAAATCAAATTTAGGCGATTTTAATAACTATCTCAAACCTTGAAGCGGTTGGGAACATGCTCCAAAAAGTTCCCGCTCCACCCCTCTCAAACCCACTTTCCGGAAATATTAAACACAGTTTTCGGGAAAAACGGGTGATTTTCTAAAAAATATCCAAATTTTCGCTTTGTCTGCTATTGGTACTGACCAAATTATCTCCTACTTTTGCGGTCTGAAAAAAACCTCATCCGAGATAATCAAAATTATATAATGGCAAACGCAGCAAACGTAGGAAAAATTACGCAGGTAATTGGCCCGGTTGTAGACGTATCATTTGAGGACAGCGGACTTATCCCTGCGATCCTTGATGCGTTGGAAGTCATCAAACCAAATGGTCAGAAAGTAGTTCTCGAGTGCCAGCAGCACCTTGGTGAAGACCGTATCCGTACTATCGCGATGGATAGTACAGAAGGTATGCAACGTGGCATGCAGGTTAAGCCTCTTGGCGCACCTATTAAAATGCCAATCGGCGAAGGTATCAAAGGACGTCTCTTCAACGTAATCGGTGAAGCGATCGACGGTCTTAAACCCCTTGATACTTCAAATGGTATTTCCATTCACCGCTCAGCTCCGAAATTCGAAGAACTGGCAACCGCTACCGAGGTACTTTTCACAGGTATTAAGGTAATCGACCTTCTTGCTCCTTACGTAAAGGGTGGTAAGATCGGTTTGTTCGGTGGTGCGGGTGTAGGTAAAACCGTATTGATCCAGGAGCTGATCAACAACATCGCGAAAGCTTATGCCGGTCTTTCGGTATTCGCCGGTGTGGGTGAGCGTACACGTGAAGGTAATGACCTGATGCGTGAGATGATCGAAGCGGGTATCATCAAATACGGCGAGGAATTCAAGCACAGCATGGAAGAAGGCGGCTGGGATATCTCCAAAGTTGATTACAATACACTGAAAGATTCGCAGGCGACATTCGTGTTCGGCCAGATGAACGAGCCTCCTGGCGCACGTGCACGTGTAGCTTTGTCAGGTCTTACAATGGCTGAGTATTTCCGTGATGGAGATGGCGAAGGTCAGGGCCGCGATATTCTTTTCTTTATCGATAACATTTTCCGTTTCACCCAGGCAGGTTCTGAGGTATCCGCTCTTTTGGGACGTATGCCATCGGCGGTAGGTTACCAGCCTACGCTTGCTACTGAAATGGGCCAGATGCAGGAACGTATCACATCCACAAAACGTGGTTCAATCACTTCCGTACAGGCGGTTTACGTACCTGCGGATGACTTGACTGACCCGGCTCCGGCAACCACATTTGCCCACTTGGATGCTACGACCGTATTGAGCCGTAAAGTATCTGAGAAAGGTATCTACCCTGCGGTGGATCCGCTTGACTCCGCTTCACGTATCCTGAATGCCGAAACACTCGGTGCAGCCCACTACGACTGCGCGCAACGTGTGAAAAACATTCTTCAGCGTTACAAAGAGTTGCAGGATATCATCGCGATCCTTGGTATGGAAGAACTTTCCGAAGAGGACAAACTGGTTGTATCACGTGCACGCCGCGTAGAGCGCTTCCTTTCACAGCCATTCTTCGTTGCTGAGCAGTTCACAGGTTTGAAAGGAACTTTGGTTGATATCAACGATACTATCAAAGGCTTCAACCTGATCATGGACGGTGCGTACGATCACCTTCCTGAAATGGCTTTCAACCTCGTTGGAACCATCGAAGACGCTCAGGCCAAGGGAGAAAAAATGCTGGCGGAAGCAAGCAGATAAGGATAAACTTTCGAATCATGCATTTAGAAATCATTACCCCAGATAAAAAGGTGTTTGCCGGCGAGGCAACTGCCGTTACATTACCGGGTACCGAAGGGCAGTTTCAGGTTCTGAACCGTCACGCGCCGTTGGTCAGCACGCTGGGCAAAGGTGATGTGGTAGTCGATACCGGCGCTGCAAAGCAAAACTTCGTCATCGACGGTGGTGTTGTGGAAGTGCTGAATAACAAAGTATTGGTTCTCGCTGAGGCAGTTCTTTAAGGAATATACATTTAATGCGAAAGCGCGGGTGCTGTGAAAACGGCATCCGCGCTTTTTTGTTTATAAATTCCCCTTGATAATCGAGCCTGGTTGTTCACTCATCGGATAATTTTCTTCAATTTTTTCTGCCTATCTTTAATATATTGACCAAACACAACCGAATCATGAAATTTGTGTTAAAAGAAGGGCAAATGCTAGAAGACGTTTTCCCAATTGCCGCCCGATCCAAAGTTTTTCCGACTGTTGGATCAACTTCAAAAAGCAAAAAACTCGACGCTCGAAAATTTTTGGGAGTAATCAAACTAACCGACAATGCTCTGGAAATCCAGAGAGGTATGCGTAATGAGTGGAACGAAGATCCTTATTGACACTAACATTGCCATCAACCTTTTTAAGGGAGATAATCACCTGGCTCTCCTTTTTCAGGATACGGAAGCATACATTTCCTTTATAGTGGAATTGGAATTACTTGGATATCAAGAAATAACCATTGAAGAAGAATCCTTTGTTGAAACTTTCCTGGACGAATGTACAATCATTGATATTAATTCGGGAATCAAGGAAATTACGACTTACATTCGCCGTCAATACAACTTAAAGCTTCCCGACGCCATTATCGCTGCTACTTCCATTTTCCTGGGAGTTCCACTGTTGTCCGCGAACGATTATTTCGAAAGGGTCAAAGAATTGATTTTTATACTCTATCAATCCTAAACTCCAACATCGATAACAAGAATAATCGCCCCGTTCGACAACGCCTCAAACTCAATCTCCTCCGCATTGCCCAATGCCAGCCCGTCCCGCCGTTCGAGGAGCCGGTTTTGCACTTCAAACGCGCCTTCGATCACGAAAATGAACGCGTTGTGCCTCGGGTTCCCGCTGGTAAAAACACCTTCCACCCGGCCGTCGTACTGGCCGATAAACAAATGGGCGGAGCTTCCATTGTAGCCTCGGACCGAGTGAAGGACATTCGTCTCACGTAAATCAAACTGAGCGGTGATGCCTGACAATGACATCGGGGTGCTTAAAAACTGGCCGTCATTGATCCTGGCCTGCAAATAGTTGATCGCCTCGTCGGGATATGGATTGGTAATGGTATAATGCTTATCCTCTGCCGCAGGCAGGAACAGCGCTTCGCCGGAATTAACGAATGTCGGCTCCCTACCTTTTTCCCCGACTTCAATAGCTCCGACAATCGGCAGCAGAATGACCTGGCAAAACCGCTCCACCTTCAACTCGTGACTGCATTCCGGCATCAGCATCTCGTCGTTCAGGACTTCCAGCGTGCCGAATGCCTCTCGGGCGACGGCTCGGTATTCTTCAAAATTGAAAGTCCTGAAACTCTGGAAGCCGTTCGCTTGAAACCGCCCGCGAAGGCTTTCCAGGTATATTTGAGCATCGGTTGTTGGTAACATCATCAAGCACTCACCACAATCGCATGCGTCAGCACATATCCGGCGGAAACACTGCCGGTGACAGTCGACATTTCGGTGCTTACACCGTCGCCAAATACATTATCCCTCGCATTCGTCGTATCCGCCTGCCCGTGGCTCGCGTATACGCCTTGCGCGAACACAACCTTGCTGATCTCTTCCGGAAATGCGATTTGCGTCACCAATAACGATTTCCCGCTCGCATTATATACGTGTACGTGAATGTGAACCGCGCGGCCCGAGTACCAGCCCGGGTAAATGCTGGTGAAAGTCACGAGGCCATCGGAATCGGTCGTTTGGCGGCCGCGAAGGAAGTGTACGCTGGTGTAATTAGTCGACTGCATGCCAGTCCCGCCATATTCCGAGTAGTTTCCGGCGGCGTCACAATGCCAGATATCCACCAATGCACCTTCGAGCCCTTCGCAGCTACTATTCTTGTTCTGGATGGTGATTTTAACCGTCAACTTTGTCCCCGAGCGATCTGAGGTAATGTCGTTGGTAACCAGGCTGGTCGGCGTTTTGGTCGGGAACGGCCCTTCCGTTTCGGTGACGGTCAGCGTGCAGGTTCCCGAAGTGGTACCCGTTGTGTCGGTTGAGGTTTCTACGGGGTCGACGGTATCGTTCGAGCAGCTGATCACCGGAATGATAGCGGCGAAGCCCAATGCTGAAAATCCTCTTTTCAAAAATTCTTTGCGTTCCATAATTGCAGCAGTTCTGTGAGTTTAAATACATTATCGTATTCAGTTCACGCTTTGTTGCGGAACAGGTGCAATGTGTCGGTCAACGGCCCGATTTTACCGGTGAATCGGCCGATTGGCTAAAATCGGCTCACCGATTTTTCCACTTTTCAATAAAATCGATATAGCTGTCGCTTACAGGTAATTCAATGCCGGAAAATAGCTTAACTCTTTTATTTTGAATAGATTTTACTTGCAGATTAGGCACAATATAGCTCCGGTGTATTCTGCTGAACCCGCTTTCAGGCAAATTTCCGAGAATCCCCTTCAATGACATGAGCGTCGTGACCGGGTGCCGCGAACTCAGCAAATGGATTTTGATATAATCCTCCATTCCTTCGATGTAAGCGATATCGTTCAATGCAATTCTGATCGCCTTATATTCCGAACGGACCACAATAGACTCATCGCCTTGCCTCGATTTCCCAAGCTCGAAACGCTCGGCCGCCTTCTGGACTGCCTTTTCAAAACGTTCAATGGTAATAGGTTTCAAAAGGTAGTCCACTGCTTCCAGTTCAAAACCTTCATAGGCGAACTTCTTGTAGGCCGTCGTAAAAATGACCATTGGCCGTATTTCCAGCCTCGCAACCAGTTCCAGGCCCGACAAATCGGGCATATTGATATCGATAAAAAGCAGATCGACCGGATTGGTTTTCAAAAATCGCCCGCCTTCGATCGCATCGTCGAACGTTCCGACGAGTTCAAGCACCGGAAACGCGACCAAGTATTTTTCGATAATGCTCAACGCAAGCGGCTCGTCGTCAATGACCACGCATTTCATCGTCCCGAAAGTTTTAGGTTCACTGTAAAAACCTCCTCTGCATTACGGATATCAAGGTCATACGATCCGCTATAGAGCAAATCCAGTCGTTTTTGGGTATTTAAAATCCCCACGCCGGTGCGCTCCACATCCTCTCTCCGCTCAATAATACGGTTTTGACAAAAAAACTGAATATGGCTTCCTGTCACCTCCACTGCAATGCGTATGACCGATTCGCGGTGATTGCTAACGCCGTATTTAAATGCATTCTCCACGAACGTCATCAGGATCAACGGCGCGATTTTGACGCCGTCGGGCTGGCCCTGCACGTTGAAATCCAGTTTTGTTTTGGCATTCAACCGCAATTTTTGCAGTTCTACATAGTTTTCAAGACAAGCCAGCTCGTCTTCCAGCGGAACGTAATGCTCGGTTGCCTCTTCCGTAATGTAGCGCATCATTTGCGACAGTTTGAGAATGCTCGGCGCCGTGTGCGCACTGCTGCTGACGGCCAGCGCATATATATTATTGAGTGTATTAAACAGAAAATGCGGGTTGATCTGCGCTTTGAAAAACGACAGCTCGGCATGCGCTTTCTCTGCCTCGGAAAGGATCGCTCTACGCTCGGATTGCCGCCATTCACGCGAAATGCGTATTGCCATCGCCACCGCCCAGGCGACGATAAACAGCGTGAGACTTACAAAGTCGACGGCTCTGCCCCGCTCGGGCATCGGACGCGGTTCTTCACCAGGAGGCAGGCCCGGCGGCGGACCATTCCGAAATCCGCCACGAGGCATTTCCGGCCTTGCCTCCCTGCCCTGCTCCTGCCGGAACTTCCTGAAAATGAGTTTTTCAAATGGTTGCGAAACGTAAATCAGAATCAATAAACCCACAAAAACTGCTGCATAGGCTGCATAATGCTGCTTCAAGTACAATTTTGGCGTAAGTACCAGCAAATTGCCATAAAACAATACAGCGTATACGAGAAAAAATGACCAGAACCAGCCCGATTTGAGTACCAGCATCGGGAAATTCGCATCGGGCTCCCGAGAGACGATCGTCAGGGGCAGGCTCATGAACAGTACCCACCCCAGCAAGTGAATGATCCAAAGGTTCTTAGCCCGAAACATAGCGGTTACGACGGAATTTGGTGGCCACGCTGGTATTTGCTGACGAAGATAGGAGTTACATTCAGAAAAAGTTTCCTATTTTCGAAAAGCACATTTTCACTCCACCCATGCAGCAACCTCGTACCCGAAACGAACTTTTCAAGATCCTGGGCGTCGGGTTTGGCGTCGCGGTGACCGTCGGCGGCACCATCGGGACCGGCATTCTGCGGAAACCCGGACCCATAGCCGCGCAACTTGGCGATCCGGCCCTGATTATGGCTTTGTGGGTCGGGGTGAGCCTCTACGCGTTTCTCGGGACCCTGTGCACGATTGAGCTCGGCACCTCTGTCCCTCGTGCGGGCGCATGGTACGTGTATGCACAGCGTGCGTTCGGGAATTACGCCGGTTTTGTCGTGGGGATCAATAGCTGGCTGGGCACCTGCTCGGCGCTCGGCTTCGGCGTGTACACCATGAGCGAATACCTGGCGTTGCTTATCCCCTCACTGGCCGGAAACGAGCCTTATGTGGCCGCCGCGATCCTGCTCTCGCTCACGGTCATTCACTGGATCGGACTCGCCTTGGCGAGTAGTTTTCAGAATATCATGAGCTTGCTGAAAGGCATCGGTCTTTTTGCATTTGTCGCGGTTTGTTATATCTATGGCAATGAGGTGACTCTGGAAGAAGCGCAGGTTACTACCAGCCAAATCATCAAAACCGGCTCATGGATAGCGCCGGTGATTTTCTCTTTGCAAGCGATATTTTACACCTACGATGGCTGGCATACCGCCGCCTATTTTTCCGAAGAAGACCGCGACCCTTCCAAAAACCTGCCCAAATCGATGATCGGCGGCGTTTTGGTCATCATCGCTATTTACTTGCTTTGTAACCTGGCGATTCTTCACGTCCTGCCGATGAACGACCTCGCGCAATCCAAACTGGCCGCCGCTGATGCGATTACATTGATTTTTGGCGAAGGTTCCGGCAAAATCGTGACCCTGTTTCTCATGATATCGATTCTCGGTATCGTCAACGCGCAGCTATTATTCAATCCGCGCGTGCTTTACTCGATGAGCCGCGACGGGTTATTTTTGAAATCCGGCGTGACAGTCAACCAGGGCGGCACGCCGGCGGTGGCGATGCTGGTCACTTCCGCCGTAGCTATCACATTGATCCTTATCGGAAAAGATGCCACGGAAAAACTGTCGGACATTGCAACATTCTTTTTCGTATTAGGTTATACCTCCGGATTTGCTTCCTTACTGGCACTGCGGAAGAAAGAACCGAACTTACCCCGTCCCTGGAAGGTGCCGGCCTACCCTTTCCTGCCCGTTCTAATGCTAATTTTATCCATCGCTTTCCTGGCAGGTGCGATTGTCCAGGACTTACCGAGCAGCCAGTATGCATTGCTGTTCCTTGTGATAAGCTACCCTGTCTATTTACTGGTTCGCAAGCTTAATCAGTAGAATCATTTAGCAAGTTTATTTTAGGTAAATTGCATATATAACAAATCTCCTTGACAATTATGCCGTGGAAGAAAAACTTCATCAACTATGCCCTGCTCGCCGCCATTACACTACTTATTACAGCATTTCAATGGTCGGAAGACGATTTTATCCAATTCATTTCCAACAAATTAAATAAATACCGCAGCACATTACCAGTCGAAAAAGCTTACCTGCATCTCGACAAACCCTACTACGTGACGGGCGACACGCTATGGTTTAAAGCATACCTTACCGAAGGATCGCTGCACTTGGCCGACAGCGCCAGCAACCTCCTTTACGTCGATCTGATCGAGCAGCGTTCGGGCAGGAATGCCGCTCTAAAACGCGTACAATTGAACGGGGGAACCGGTCATGGGGAGTTCGTGCTCACCGATTCGCTCGCCCCGGGCGCATACACCATCCGCGCGTACACCAACTGGATGCGCAACGCTTCCGAAGATTTCTTCTTCCAAAAAAATGTGTATGTATTTAATTATGAAGAGAATACTGCTACCAGCACCACGATGGGTAAGATCGACCTGCAATTTTTCCCAGAGGGCGGGCAACTGGTTGCCGATATCAACACGCGCGTGGCGTTCAAAGCCGTGAACGAGGCCGGTCTGGCGCAGGAGGTAACCGGCTTTGTGCTGGCACAGGGCGGTGATACCGTAGCCTCATTCAGGAGTGAACACCTGGGTATGGGGCGGTTTCAATTTGCACCGAAAACAGGTGAGACCTATCGCGCATTTGTAAAGGAAAGTGACGGAAAAGTGACGCCATTTCCATTTCCAAAAGTACACGACACCGGATTTACCATGGTGGTCGACAATCTTTCAAATCCATTTAAAATGAGGGTGATAGCCTATGCTAAGGTGCCCGGAAAAACTGAAATGCCCGTTCATGTCGTAGGCCATGCCCGGGGCATCGTGGCATTTGTGGCGAAGGGAAAAATAGGTAGCCGGGGACTGATGATGCAGCTGCCGACCACCGAATTGCCCGACGGCATTATCCATCTTACGCTTTTCGACGAATCAGGCAAACCTGTTTGCGAGCGGCTGGTGTTTATCAATCATTCAAGAAGCCTGCGGGTGGATATTAAGCCTTCCAAACCCGAATACAAACCACGCGAGAAAGTCGATTTGGAAGTGACCGTTACCGACTCGTCGGGCAAGCCGGTGGAAGCTAATCTCTCACTGTCGATTACCGATGCGGGCCAGATATTGCAACAGCCTTACGAGCAGAATATTGCTTCATATTTACTATTATCTTCTGATTTAAAAGGCATTATAGAACAACCCGCCTACTATTTTGACCCTGAGAAAACCGAACGCAAAATTCATCTCGATTACGTGATGATGACCCACGGCTGGACCCGTTTCAAATGGGAAGATGTGCTCCGCGACACCATTCCACCGGCAAAACGATATGTCGAGCAAGGCATTACGCTCGAAGGCGACGTAAAACGGAACAATAAAAAGTTAACCGAAAAAACGGCCATGTCGCTCTTCCTCAGCAACGACAGCCTTAGCAACTTCATGACCTCAGAAACGGATGAATATGGCCATTTTACCGTCTACAACTTGGCTTTCAGTGATTCTCTGCAACTCCGCATTCAGGGTATGAACAAAAAGGGAAACCAGAGTTTGTCGTTCACGCTTAATCCATTCGACGCGCCGCGTGCTTCGGTTGTCAAAATTCCTTTCAAACCTGTAACCGTCGATGGGCAACGGCTGGCCGATTTCCTCAAAAATGCCGCCCAAGACCAGGACATTTCCAGAAAAATTCGCGAAAGCCGCGAGCGGCTTCTGCGGGAAGTCACCATCAAAGCCAAAAAGGAAGTACCCCGCGACTCGCGTAAACTTTATAATTCGGCAGATGCGACCCTGAAAGTGACGCCTCAGATGGCTTCCGGCTATATGAGCATACTCGACATGCTCCAAGGGCGCGTCGCGGGCGTGTCGGTAATGGGATCGGGGATGAATGCGGTCGTATCGATACGGGGCAACAGAGGCGAGCCGCTTTTCGTATTGGATGGCATGCCGGTGGATAAAGCGCTGATCACTTCTCTGAACGTTTTCGATGTGGAGTCGATCGACGTGCTGAAAGGGGCGTCTGCGGCGATATACGGCAGCAGGGGGGGAAATGGCGTCATAGCCGTACTTACCAAGCGCGGGAATGAGAATTACGACTATTCGCAGGACATTGTACCGGGCGTATTGGTAACCAAAATCGCCGGTTTTCATACCCCGCGGGAGTTTTACTCGCCACAATACGGCCCAACGGGCCCAATTAACCCGAACCCCGATTTCCGCTCCACGGTTTTCTGGGCACCTATGCTCAAAACCGGTAGCGACGGCAAGGTCCGCGTAAGCTATTATCACTCCGATGCCGCAAGCCCGGCCGATATCCGCGCGGAGGTCCTCAGCCCGACCGGCCTGCCAGGTTTTGGAAAATCGGCTTACTCGGTGCGGTAAGCGATGCGATAGCCCGGTATCCTGGCATAAGATTATATATATTTCCACGTTAGTATACTTATTTGCCAAGACTTTTGGGCAGAGCATACTGACAAAATTTGGTAACTTTGTTATTTACACAGAAATAGCCGGTCATGTCGCACGATCTGATGGCGCACGATTTAAATATGAGGACCGAATATTTGAAAATAACCCTTCTTATTTGCCTCGTATCGGCTTCCTGGCTGATGACACCGGCCCACGCGCAGCGCCGTAAGGATCGTGATAAACAGGAAGTAAAGGAAGAAGGCGTCCTTACAAGACTCGAAGGCGAGTCGATGGCGGCCGAGGGGATGAAATTCATCATGAAGGACGAGCCTGACCGCGCATTACCAGTATTCGAAAAGCTCGCGCTCCTCAGTCCGCAGGACGCTACCACGCATTACCTCGTGGCTACGGCGCTTATCAAGCTTGAAAAATACGACGATGCGATCAATGCTTCCAAAAAGGCGCATGACCTGGATAAAGAAAATATTTTCTATTCCCAGCAGCTCGCGGAGCTGTATGCGAAACGCCGCAAATACGCTGAGGCCGCCCAGATTTATGAAAAGTTGGTGGCCAAAAACCCGGAAAATATCGAGTATGGAATAGAACTGGCTGCCGTTTACGTCTTTGCCGACCAGTTCGACAAGGCGATCGAGACTTACAATAAGCTGGAAAAATCGATGGGCGTGACCGAAGAGATCACCCACCAGAAACAGCAGCTGTATCTCCGCCAGAACAATCTCGACAAAGCCCTTGCAGAAGGTAAAAAACTGATCGACGCCGAGCCGGGTGAAGTAAGCTACCGCGTGGAGTTGGCCGAAATGCTGATCGCCAACGACCGTATCGTAGAAGCGGTGGCGCCGTTGGAAGAAGCATTGAAAATCAATCCGGACGAGGCGCAGGCGCACGTCTTGCTGGCTGATATTTACCGCCGCAATGGTGATGTACAGAAATGCAACCAGGAGCTGAAACAGGTTTTCGCCAATCCTAACCTCGACGCCGACCCTAAAATCCGCGTGCTTTCGGGCTATTTGACAATGTTGAAAACCGAAAACGAGGTTACTGAGGCCGTTTCACTAGCCCGCCAGCTCTCGGAAACGCATCCGAACGAAGCAAAAGCTACCGTCATTTATGCCGACCTGCTGACGCGCCAGGGCAAATTTGCAGAGGCCCGGCAGCTGTATGTCAAAGCTGTCACTTCCGATCCCAATGTTTTTCAGGTTTGGGGTGCTATTATGCAGCTCGACGGCCAGCTCAACCAGCCCGACAGCATGCTGGTACATTCGGAGAAGGCTTTGGAATTGTTCCCGAATCAGGGCATGTTCTGGTATTTCAACGGAACAGCGCATTTGATGAAGAAAAATTATAAGGAAGCCACTTCCTCACTGGAAGAGAGCCTGAAAATGATCGGAGAAAATCCCCAGCTGGTCCCATTAATCCACGCCCAGCTTGGCGACGCGTTCAATGGCGTGGGAGACCATGATAAATCCGATGCGGCCTATGATCTGGCACTGAAGGCGGACCCGGATAATGATCATGTCCTCAATAATTACAGTTATTTTCTGTCCCTGAGAAAGGAAAAACTCGATCTCGCACTCAAAATGTCGGAAAAACTGGTGCAGCAGCATCAGAACAACCCGACTTACCTCGATACCTATGCCTGGGTATTATACATTCGCAAAGACTACAAAAAAGCAAAGGAGTTCCTCGAAAAGGCAATGCTCGACAGCAGCGGTGTGAGTGGCACAATTGTTGAGCATTACGGGGATGTCCTGTTCAAACTAGGGGAACGGGACAATGCGGTGGCCCAATGGAAAAAAGCCAAAAGAATGGGAGAGACCACCGAACTTCTTGACAAAAAAATAGCAACAGGTGCATTACATGAGCAGTAAAATTACGGTCGGGCTGGTAGCCATGTCTCTGATATGGTTCACGGCTTGTCACAAACCAAGTTCTTCCAAAAGTACTTCCCAAAATCCGGCTAAAGATACGACCCTGATCACCAGGGGACCAGCATCAAGAGATTCCATTAAGACAGATACCGCCGCGGTGGACACCGTTGCAGTCGCACCCGACACGCGGGAACCGATGCCCGAGGTAAAAGTCAACGAAGTAGATTTTGATTATCTGACAGCCAAATCCAAGTTTTCTTTCAAAAGCGCGAAGCAGGATTTTGATAATACCAATGTCAATATCCGGATGAAGAAGGACAGCATTATCTGGCTTTCGGTAACGGGTGTAGGGCTGGAAGTGGCGCGGGGCATTATCACGCGGGATTCCATTGTTTTTATGGACAAAATCCATCGCGATTACTTCGTTTTCAACTACGAGCAGCTCAGCAAACAATACAACTTCGACCTGAATTTTGATCTTCTGCAATCGGTGATCATTGGAAATATGCCTTTCGAAATGCAGGAAGAGGGCCATTTTATAAAGGAAAACGACTTTTATGTACTCAAACAGCTCGTCGACAGACTGGAAGTCGATAACTACGTCGCCGAAAAGAACCAGAAACTTTCACGCCTGAAAGCGATGGAAGTACCAACGCAGAACACTTTTACCCTGGACTATGAGGATTTCAGGGAAACAGGGGGCTTTCTCTTTCCGTTTATGAGCCATATCAGCCTGAATGTGCTTTCAAAAGAGCAGCAAAAGCTCGAAACAACCATGCGCCTCAAACACAGCAAGGTGGAATTGGTAAAACAAAGTCCCGGTTTTCCGTTTAATGTTCCTTCGAGCTACAAGCGTAAAAGGTAAAATACAGAAAGTCTGCTTAACTTTGCCCGCCGTGAGATGTATTTTTGGCCGCAAGAATCAATATTATGCCCTTTCGTACCCCTGGTAGCCGTCGTTTTTGGTTAGTGCTTACTTTCGTGCTCTGCGCATGCGCAGGTGCATTTGCGCAGAAGACCCGCGAGCAGCTGGAACGTGAAAAGGCTGAGAACCAGGGAAAGATCAAAGAGATCCAGAACATTCTCAAGCAGACTTCTTCCCAAAAGAACGTCAACCTCGGCCAGCTGAAAGCACTGAATCAGCAGATCAATACCTATAAAAGGCAAATAGACCTTCTTTCCGACGACCTCGAAATCCTGGATCGTGAATTGAAAGTGCTCGAAAAGCGTCGCCAGGCGCTGGATAGCAGCCTTGCCGTATTGAAAGAAGAATACGGCCACATGATTTACGAGGCTTCCAAGCGGAACGCCTATTTCAATCAGCTTGTTTTCCTTTTTTCGGCGGGTACATTCAACCAGTTTGTGCTTCGCTACAAATATTTGAAACAATATACCGAGGCGCGGCAGGGAAGAGCCAAGGAGATCGATGTTTTACAAAAGCAGGTAGTTGCTGAACGCCAGCGGATTACTTCCAAAAAGAATCAGCAGAAAACCGTTCTCGACACACGACTTTCAGAGAATACCAAGCTGGAAGGCCTGAAAGTAAAGCAGAACGAGGTCATTAAGGAGCTTTCTCAAAAGGAAGTTGAACTGAGGCAGCAAATAGCTGAAAATAAGCGCGCTACCGATCTTTTGGAATCAAGTATTCGCCGCATTGCCGAGCGTGAGCGCCGCGAACGCCTCGAAAGGGAACGTCGTGAGCGTGAAGAACGGGAAGCGCGTCGGAAAGCCGAACGCGAGCGACTCGCACGGGAAAATGCCGAGCGTGAGAAAAAAGGAGAGGCTGCGGTTGAAGCCCCGAAAGAAGTAGAGGAAGAGCCAGCCGTATCAAGTGGTATGAGTGAGGAGGAGACCACATTGGCCTCATCGTTCACAGCATCGCAAAACCGCCTCCCATGGCCTGTAAAAGGCTTTGTTTCCAGCCATTTCGGGCAGCGTCCGCACGCCGTTTTGAAAGGTGTGATGGTGGATAACCTGGGGATTGACATTCAGACGACCGCCGGGGAGCCGGTTCGGTCGGTGTACGACGGAACGGTGCTCGACGTAACCGAATTGCCCGGAATGGGCAGTGTGGTGGCTATCCAGCACGGTAATTATATGACGATTTACGCTAAAATGACCGGCGTGGCGGTGCGCGCAGGGCAAAAGGTTAAAGCACGCGAAAATATCGGCCGGGTTGCCACCGACAGCGACGGCACCTCCGAACTGCAATTTCAGGTCTGGAAAAACACATCCAGGCTAAACCCCGAAAACTGGCTGATACACCGGTAACGCTGGGGAGAGAAACCAGGAATGTCAGAAATAGTCATTTATAGTCAGCGGGTTTTGCATTATACCCATAAGTCTCCTACCAGCAAAGCGCGACAAAACATGACGACCCCTGGCAATACCTGACCACACTTGACAATACTCGACCAAACCGGTCAAATTGACGAATTTCGATTACCATTACCGATAACCACCATGTCTGTACATACTGCTGATATTAAGCGCATTACAACCCACGTGATTCAGGAAATGAAAAACCGTGGCGAAAAAATAACCTGCCTTACCGCCTATGACTATTCGATGGCGGGAATCGTGGATGCTGCCGGTGTCGAGCTGATCCTGGTGGGAGATTCAGCATCCAATGTAATGGCCGGGCACGAAACGACCCTGCCAATCACGATTGACCAGATGATCTACCACGCATCCTCGGTGGTGCGGGCGGTGAAACGGGCGCTGGTTGTCGTGGATTTGCCGTTCGGCTCCTACCAGGGCAATTCCCGCGAGGCATTGAACTCCGCGATCCGGATCATGAAAGAATCAGGTGCGCATGCTGTGAAGCTCGAAGGAGGGCTTGAAATAAAGGACTCCATTACGCGGATTTTGAGCGCAGGCGTCCCTGTAATGGGCCATTTGGGACTTACGCCGCAGTCTATTTACAAATTCGGTACTTACACTGTCCGTGCGAAACAGGAAGCAGAGGCGCAGAAATTGCTCGAAGACGCGAAAATACTGGAAGAAGTGGGTTGCTTCTCAGTAGTACTCGAAAAAATCCCTTCAAAGCTGACGAAACAGGTTTCCGAAAGCATTCAAATCCCGACAATCGGGATCGGTGCCGGGCCTCACGCAGATGGCCAGGTGCTCGTAATCCACGACTTACTGGGCATTAACAAGGAATTCAAACCGCGCTTCTTGCGCCATTATGCCGATTTAAATGGCGTCATGACAAGCGCTATTACCAATTATATTTCAGATGTAAAAGGAAGATCATTCCCGAACGAATCGGAATCATACTGACCTTTTAAAAAGTATTAAACTAATAGTATGGCTAAAAAACCTTTTCGGGTTGTTTACGAAGATAATCACCTGATCGTCGTCAATAAGGAACCGGGCATCCTGGTCCAGGCCGATGTTACCGGCGATACTTGCCTGCTCGATATGGTCAAGGACTATGTGAAAGAGGCATATAACAAGCCCGGTGCCGTCTTCCTTGGCACCGTACACCGTCTCGACCGCCCCGTCAGCGGGCTCGTCGTATTTGCGCGCACGTCGAAGGCGCTCGAACGCATGAACGAGATCTTCCGTAAGCGCGACGTACAGAAAACTTATTGGGCAGTTGTAAAAAACAAGCCTGCCGAAAAGAAAGGAAAACTCGTGCATTGGCTTACCAAAAATGAAGCCCGCAACGTGACCACCGCCCACGACGAGGAGGTTCCGGGATCGCAACGTGCCGAGCTTTCATACCGCTGGATAGGAGAGATCAACAAGTTTCATTTGCTGGAAGTGATGCCCGTAACCGGCAGGCCGCACCAAATCCGCGTTCAGCTGGCATCGATGAACTGCCCCATCCGCGGGGATGTCAAATATGGTTACCCCAAAGGCAATCCGGATGGCAGCATCAATTTGCACGCACGCCGACTGTATTTCGAGCATCCGGTTAAAAAAGAGCCGGTTATCTGCCGGGCCGGTGTTCCGAACGATCCTTTTTGGGAAGAATTCTTAACTTTGGATAAAGAGGTGATCAAACCCGAACACCTGGATTTCTTCCACGAATAACATCCGATGATCGAAAAACTGAAACAGCGCTGGAACGTCCGGAATGGGTGGGATGTACTCATTATTCTGGTCGTTTTTGCGTGTACCGGTTTTTCGGTCCTTTATGTCAAACGATGGCTTTTCGAATTAATCGGCCTGACCGGCGACTCACCTGCCTGGCTCCGGTGGGGCGTCAATATCCTCATCATCCTGCCGTTATACCAGGTTATTTTGCTTGCCTGGGGTTGGATTTGGGGCAAATTCACATTCTTCTGGGAGTTTGAAAAACGGATGTTCAGCCGGATAGGAGGGCTCTTCCGCGCCAAAAAGGCCGAAACCACACCTGAATAAGCCTACTTGCCTGCCGCGGCTATCAGCTCACGGTATACTTTCCGCGCTTTTTCATAAGCCGTAGTGGCCGCGTTTCGTTCCTCGGCACGGATATTCGGCCCTTTCATTTTCCAGCATTGTTCCAAAGCCGCAAGGCACCATTCTGCACTTTGCTTTTCGGCGATGGGCCGATTATTGATTTTTACAAATACCGGGTTCGAATGTGAACTGGGATAAATGCGTACCACCAGCCAGCCCGATCTGGTAATTTTGGTTGAAAAATCTATGTCATTCAACTTCCCGTCCGCCTGTATCGTTACGGTATCCACCGGCACGCCGTTGAATACCAGCTCCGCACGCACCGTCCGGGATTGTTTGACCCTTGACCGTTCGATATCCCAATAAGGCTTGTCAGTAATAGGTGCTTTTGCAATTTTCCCGCCGACACTATCCTGCTTTTCCGGCAGGTAAGCGGCCAGTTTTGCCGTCACTTTTACATCACCCGCTGATTTCAGAACAACTTCACTTTCGCCCGTTCCTGCCTCCACACCGTTTACCTTGAAATCCATAATGTGCGATTTGCCGTCGGATACATAGCTTCGGCCGAGCCGGATAGCGTCCACGTAGCCATCATAATCCATGGCGTTCTGGGGTTTAAAATAGCTCCGCGCCTGGCCCACGCGTGCGTCGGTAATGCAAGGGAAGTCCGTTTCGCCGCTTAGCCTCGTCTTGAAACCGCAATTGAGCGTGTGGTAATACATATTGAGCTCCCAGGGCGCGGGCGTGTCGCCAGCGCTGAAAAAATCGACCAGGCCGTCGGTGACTGTTACTACATACTCGTTGGCTCCGATACCGTCCATTTTCGGGGTTATGTAATTCGGTAGCTTATTCGTAGCCTCCATTGGCTCCAAACCCCAACCAGAATGTGCATAACCCACCACACCGTCCTGAGATTTGGCCCAGGAAAGCACGGGAGCCGTCCAGCTGGGCCATTGCTCAATGGTGGTGGTACCAGGGTAATCGTCTTCCTTAATCCTCAACAAAACAATGTGCCCCGCATGCGACGACGGAAAGCCCGAAACCTCGACATCATTGCGCATGACCGTTTTCTTACCTGACAGTGGGTGATCTTTTGCGGTAAAAAATGTTTTCTGATGGTACCAGCTCGGTCCCCAGGCCAAATTGGCCGCCATATTCAAATCCTCACCCAGGACCTGCCTGAACATCTCTTTCGGATCAACGCCTTCGGTAGGACTATCATAATGGCTGCAACCCGCCGCGTGAATGTGGTGATCGGCACTGAACCATCCGAGCTTTGCAAGTTGTATCCACCTTTTCAGCTGGAATGAGATGTTTATCGATTCTTTTCCTTCGGGAACAGTAATTTCTTTCGTTTGCGGAATGTATTCAGGCCCGCGAGTGTACGTGATCTTGTATTTGCCCGGCGGCAATGTCACATGTTCGCCGCTTTTGCGGTAGATCTGTGGCTGGAAAAAGAAATCGGGGTATTCGTCGAATGCCGCGACGCGGCGCGATGGCAACGGGTAAATGCCTTTGAATTTGCCGGAAGCGTGCTCCTGGCCGTCGGTAATGAGGAAAGACGCCATAATGGCGGTCCCATCGTCGTCTTTTACATCGAAATTAACCTTAACCGCAGGTTTTACATCAAATAAAATAGGAGTGGAATTCCTGAAACCAATATCCTGCGAGCCCTGACCGGCATTGTAGCCGATTTCAGCTTCCCGCTTGCCCGCATCTTTGCAATAGACCTGAACCACCGCATATTCGAGTTTCAGACCCGACAAGTTCGCCTGTAATGGCCTTCCTGCATAGATCTGAATATCCAGAAACCGGTTTGCAACCTGCCCTTCGGTAAGCTCGTGCTCTTTTTTGACCCGGTGTTCGAAGGAAGGAGAGTGATAGGGTTTTAACGCATTTGGGCTTGTCGCTTCAAATTTGGCGGTGATACCTGCCTCATTGTGGATTTTAACCAGAAACGCCGTCCACCCACCCTGGACCAGTACTGCTTTTGCCGCCCCACGATCCACTTTTACCCTCCCTTCCGGGTTGATATGCACCACATTCAGGCAATAATGATCGAGAATCGACTGAATTTGCACAGCCGTTTCCTTCGACAGTGGCCCGCGTTCCAGCGCTTTCAGCTTCACAGCGTCGGCCGCCTGCAATGCATTGCCCGAAAAAGAAAGCGCTTCCTGCAAACGCATGGCCTGCGCCAGCAAAGGCTGTGGCTCCACATCACCCACCACGGCGTGATTGGCGTGTTGATCGTGCTGCCCTTGCAGCATCAATGGGAAGAAAACTGCAAAAAGGAGTAGGGCAGACGATGTTTTCATATCAATCCTTGTCTTTTTTTCGAGATGCTTTCCACGCCGTGAAACCGATGTACATCATGCTTCCACGTGCGCCACCGCTTTTCATGAGACCGTTTACATTGCTGAAACCGAGGAATACCGGACCAAAATGCCCTGCAAGGCCGATCGACGGCCGGTTATTTCCCTGAATGAACGAGATCGGGAACGATAGGCCCGAATCCTCATCCTCAAAGCGCGGCGTAATGATAAAAGTATTAGGCACATACATATCTAATGAGTTAGTACCACTGCTTTTCAAACGGCTGGTATGCGAAAGATTCAGAAAAAATCCGTGGAAAACCTGCAAGTCAGCTTCCAGGTTGAGAGCCTGAGGTAATTTCGCTTTTTGGGCAAATGCAGCGCTGGAATCACCGGGGAATAGACTCATAAATCCCTCCGGCCCGCGGTCGCTGATCGTTTCAAGCTCTTTTTGACCTACCACCACGTCATGATGCGTTCCGCGCACCACCCTCGAATCCAATGTCTTGTATTTGACAGACCCAACGTCGGTCAATGAACCCGCCAGACGCAACAGGTAGTCGGGACTGTCGTTGTAAACTTCCTTGCGGCCTTTCCAAACCGAGCCGATTTCGTAAGAAAAGCCCAGGTCATAACCCCAGCCCGAACCATACTTACCGGAATCGAATAAATTACCAAGACCCATTTTGCGATTCGGCGTGCTATAACCGCTTTCATAGGTAAGGTTATCGATTTCCAGCTGACTGATTTCCGGATCGCTGGCTTTGACCGGGTTAATGCTGTAACGATCGGCATTCCCCTTTAAATAAGCTACCCGCGCCCCGAAAACCCGCTTTACAGTAACGCCAACACGGAATTTATGCCCCTCGATATCGAGCAATTGCGCTCCGTAGGAAAAGCTCAGATCCGAAAAGCTCTGCTGTACAAGGCTGAAATCGCCCCAGGCCTCATTGGCAAGTGGTGGCGTACTGCCGGTATCCAGCCTTTTCATATACAAATTATCGATCGCGGCGGGAATGTTTCGCCCGAGCACAAACCCACGCGTACGCAGCTGCACCGCTACGCCGTGGTACTTCCCCAAGGCAAAAGAAGCCGATGGCCAGCGAATTTCGCCTGTCAGAAATATGGGGTCTTTGTAAGTCAGCGAGCCCATGGTACGCGAGCGGCCATAAAGCTCCTTCGTGGAATGCGGCGCGAGGACGGGGTATAAAAACGAATTTTCCCCGATAAAGCGGAAGTAGCGGTATTTGATACTTCCGCCGAGCGTGAGGACATTAATCTGAAACTTATGACGCGGCCCGCCGAGCACCGACGGATTGTAGCTGGCCCGGTACAAGCCGCCGTAGTTACTGAATTGCATACCGGGAATCTGCTGGGCGACAACGCATTGAAGGGCCGTCAGGACGAATAGTGCTGTGGTAAGTAATGAGGTTTTCAAAGTTGAGTTTTGTTAGTCGGGGTCAACATTCCTTGTTCGTTGTAATGGATTGATTCCTCCTGGATTAGTTCTTGTAATGTTTTCAGAAACTCGTCGCCTGGCAGGTACTCGAATGCACGACTGAGGTCCGCAGGCAACATCGGACCCTCACGGGTCAAAAAATCGGTGATTTGCAGGGCCAGGCCGGCGTCCGGGATCGTTTCATTCTTTTTGTTTTGAATACATATGTCGCATACACCACATTCCTGCGCATCGAATTCATGAAAATATTCAAGCAAAAGCAAGGTCCGGCAGATTCGGGTATGCGACGCGTAACGGATTACCGCCTGGGCCTTTCCAAGGTCGCGGTCCTTTCTTTTTTGTATTTCAAAAATATTCAGTGGCAGTAAAGAGGAGTCATAGCGCGGTGTCAGGAATGTAAGCTGCGGTTTGTCTTTTCTGGGCTCGTAGTCGATAACATCGCGTTCGGCCAGGAATCTCAGCTTCCTCAGAATCTCAGGAACGGTAGCAAAATGGATCTGTGCAAGTTCTGTTTCTGAAATGCGTACATACTCCCTAAAAAGCTCCCCGCCGTACATTCTCAGGAGTAGTTTGATAAACGAATCCAGCTCCTGGTAGCGTATCTGGAAGTCGTACAATTGTCGGTTGTCGACGAGAAAATGGATTTTCGAAGCATCGCTGAAATTCTCGCTCAGCTGAACAAAACCCTCTTCTTCAAGCAATTTTAATGCATAATGCGTTTCATTGACCGGCAAGCCGAATATTCCCGCGAATTCCTGTATATCAAAATCATATCCCGATAATTCACCCGCACCGACCGCTATTTTGTAATAGTTGGCCAAAGCCTGGTACACCCGACGAAGCATTTCTATGGGTGGATATTTCCGCTCGATACTGTCTGTGAGCTCTTCCAGGTCGATTTTATTGAAAAGCGCGACTGCATAGGCCTTCTTCTCATCCCTTCCGGCGCGTCCTGCCTCCTGATAATAGGCTTCGAGATTATCCGGGAGGTCGAAATGGATCACCGCGCGCACATCCGGCTTGTCGATTCCCATTCCGAATGCATTCGTCGCCACGACCGTCCGGACGCGGTTCTGGATCCAGGCAGTTTGCCGGTCGGAGCGGTCTTTAAAAAGCAGGCCGGCATGGTAGCTCGTGGCAGAAATACCCTGTCGGTTCAACCAGTCGGCCAGGTCTTTTGTGCGCTTTCTTGTACGAACGTATACAATAGCCGTTCCCGACACATTACGCAAAATCTGTAATAATTTTCGCTCTTTGCTTTCTTCCGCGAATGCCGAATAGGAGAGGTTCGCCCGCGCGAAAGACTGTTTGAATACCCTCGCATTGCGCATTTCGAGCTTGTCGAGAATATCCGCCCTTACTTCCTCGGTAGCTGTCGCGGTGAGCGCCATGACCGGCACTTTGGGCAAAAGCTTTCTGAATTCCGCGATAAGCAGGTAGGAAGGCCGGAAATCATAACCCCAGGCCGAGATACAATGCGCCTCGTCGATGGCGAGCAGGCACACGTTCATCAGCTTGGCGCGCACGATCATAATGTCTGTCCGGAGGCGCTCGGGCGAGACATAGAGAAACTTCGTATTACCATGAATGCAGTTATCCAACGTAATATCGATCTCCGTCTTGCTCATCCCGGAGTGGATCGCCGCCGCGGGAATTTGCCTGCGTTTGAGTTGCTCCACCTGGTCCTTCATCAACGCGATGAGTGGTGTCACCACAATGCAAACGCCCTCGGAAGCCATTACGGGCACCTGGAAACAGATGGATTTCCCTCCGCCTGTTGGAAGCAGTACCAGCGTATCCATTCCATTCAGGACCGCCTTAATGGCATCTTCCTGGAACGGCCTGAAAGCGTCGTAGCCCCAATATTGTTTCAGAACAGACCGGATATCAGTCATCAGAACTCGGTGTGGTGATCGGATTTTCACAAAGTAATTGCATTAGGGGCGTTATCGAAAGTAGAAAACTCGTTATTTAACCGTCAAATTTCACTCCGCATCATGATTTCAAGTTTTGGCAAAAGGGAATATCACCCATGGTGGCTGCCCTGGCTTTTTACCCTTAGCTTCATTCTGATCACATTTCTGCCGCGTTCGATCGACGACACGATGTTTATGGATGGCGTCACCTATGCAGCCATTGCCCGCAACATGGCACAAGGAATTGGCTCGTTCTGGCGGCCGTTCTTTGCACATTCATTCTGGCTGCCTTATGATAATGGCGATTATTTTTCCGGCCACCCGCCATTGCAATTCGGGTTGCAGTCATTGCTTTTCAGCGTTTTCGGCGACACGCCGGCGGTTGAGAATGGCTATAATCTGCTGGTCCTGATTGGCTACATCATCCTCATCACTAAGATCTGGCAAAAATTGGTCGGCCCCAACAGCGAATTTCGCACGTTCGGCTGGTTGCCGGTTTTGTGCTGGTACGGCATCGCAATTGTCTATTACAGCATTCCGAACAACTTCCTCGACAGTACCATGGGGTTGTTTTGCCTGGCCTCCTCCTATTTTCAATTGATTTATTTAAAGAAGGAAATTGACCGCAAAAGCACCGTTGTGTGGCCGCTATTAGCAGGCGTTTGCCTTGTACTGGCGTTTTTAACAAAAGGTCCCGTAGGGCTTTACCCGCTGGCCTTTTCGGGGATTTACGCCATTTCAGCGCATTCAGCCAGATTTTCAAATGCATTCAGGCCTACGATCATCATGCTGGTTATCATCATATTAAGCATTGCGGGCATCCTCGCTTACACACCTGCACGCAAATTCATGACTAATTATTTTTATGGCCAGGTCATGCAAGCATTATTGCAAAAACGCGAAAAAGCGGGAACAGGTTGGATCGCCCACCTCACGCTCGTGTCGGAACTTCTGCGAAGCCTGTATCCGCATTTTATCGCGTGCGCTGCCCTGCACGGTTTATCCTTCGGTTTAAAATGGAAAATCTCCCCGTCAAAGATGATCTCCGAAAATACGGTGCTGACATTGCTTGTTGCAGCGTCTGGCATCATTCCTATGCTGGTGAGTATCAAACAATATCCCCATTATCTGCTACCCGCGCTGCCATTTGTCGCATTATTCTTTGCCTTCCTGCTGGTACAACGCTTTGCTCTGCTAATGGCATGGAAAAAACAGCTCACGATCATTGGATTAAGCATTGCAACGCTCGCTTGCTGGGGAGCAACTTTCCAGAAACTGACCACTATCCAACCTGATATCTACTCCGCCAATGCAAAACAGCTACGTACACTGGTACCGTCAGCATCCACCATCGGGGTTTGTCATGATTTATTCCAGCGCGCCGATATTCATGCCAATTTACAGCGCTACCACCGTTTATCTCTAACCACACAAATCGATTCCGTGCACTACGTCCTGGGAGATTCGACGTGCTTGCCACAGTTCGATTCGACGCACGATAGTCTGGTGGCACTCAACGGAGGCTACTTCCTGGTCATCCGAAGCGCAGCGCAGGGTCACCATTAGCCCTCAAAAACTGTACATTACAAAATTCACGGCGACATCTTTCAGTGCGGTTTGCCAATACAGTGAAAATATTATCTTTGTTTAAAGTTCATTATAAACCGTTTCCATGCGCACGCTGCTTTTCTTCATTAGTATCATTGCATTATCCGGCTGTTCGGCTTCCCATTATCTGAAACGCGAAATTGACCGTTCGGCGGTCCTTAGCCAACAACATACAGGCGTTTCCATCGCGAAAATCAATGAAAAGAAAGTGCTGGCATCCTACCAGGGCGACAAGTACTTCATACCGGCATCAAATACCAAACTATTCAGCTTTTATGCAGGCCTGTCCGCTCTTGGCGATTCGATCCCCGGCCTCGAATACCTCGAATGGGGCGAATTGCTGATCATCCGCGGTACGGGCGACCCTTCGTTATTGCATCCCGATTTGCCACACAGCAAGGTTTTCGACTTCCTGAAAAGCCGTAAAGACCAGATATTTTTCACGCCTTACCATTTCGAAAACAAACGTTTCGGTCCGGGTTGGGCGTGGAGCGATTACAATGATTACTACCAGCCGGAAGTGACCGCCATGCCTATTTATGGCAATATTGCGCGATTCAAGGGTTCGCCGGCGGGGCGATACCAGGCTAATCCGCGTTTCTGGCAAAAATCGATGGTGCAGGATACCACAGTTTCCGGGATTGAAAGAGAGGAATTACAGAATGTTTTTCATTATCCCAAACTGGCAGATTCACAAGGTGTTACGAAGGACATTCCGGTTCACATGACCGACCTGCTCACATTGCAGTTGCTGAGCGATACCCTAAAAAAGGAGATCAAGCTAATCAATATCCCCCTCGAAATTGATTTGCAGACCGTGAACAGTATTCCGTCCGACTCGCTTTACACACGCATGATGCAAGTGAGCGACAATATGCTGGCGGAACAGCTAATGCTTCTCTATGCTACTGCCAACAAACTGCGATTAAGCTCCGAAAAGGCCATTGCGCACGCCATAGAGCATCATTTGGCCGATTTACCTGATAAGCCAATTTGGAAAGACGGCTCGGGCCTGAGCCGCTACAACCTCTTCACCCCGAGAACGGTCGTCGCATTGTTACAAAAAATTTATGCAAAAGTGCCGCAGGAAAGGCTGTTTAAGATATTGCCGGCAGGAGGGAAAAGCGGGACCCTGAAAAACCTTTTCAAGAGTGAGCAGCCATTTATTTTTGCGAAAACTGGCAGTTTAAGCAACGTATACAATTTGAGCGGCTATTTGATCACAAAAAAAGGGAAAGTACTGGCGTTCAGCTTTATGAATAACAATTTCACCAAACCTACCTCCGATGTCCGAAAGGAAGTGGAGCGCATTCTGACGGGCGTCCGAAACAAATACTGATTACTTCTTTTCTTCCCAGGTTTTGCCGGTGCAGTAAATGGTATTGCGCCCGTTTTTGCGAACCAGAAGGTAAATATCATAAGTCCCAGGCTCGACATTGGCGGAATGAAAACTCGCATTCAGCCCTTTGCTGAAATACATTCCGCGTCTTAAAGTCGTTTTCAATGGTACAGCCGCCTGGTTCGGCTGCGATGCGTATACATGCCCCGTCGATTTCAAAATCACATAAGCGCCGTCGGAATAGTCCTTTTCCGGTTTGAAAAATTCCTGATGAAAGCTTATCACAATATGGTCTCCCAACAACCCGATTGCGTCCGGCGGATAAACGCTATCGCAAGAAACCGAATCAGCCCGCGGGTCCCAGCTCTCAGCCAATGGATCGTCCGAACGGTAATAGGAGCGGACCTTTTCGTAATGCTGCTGGTCCATTGAAAACATCCGGATACCAAGCCAGTCGGAATTGTAACGGGCATTGAATTCCTGCGCAATGGCCGCCCGCCTGTTGTTTACGGCCTCGGCGAAGTTGCCGTGCAAGAGAACAAGGTTCATTGTAATAGTGGCAAGGAGTATTCCGGGAGCCAACCGTCGACGCGCAGCATTTTGGACAATGGCGAGAAACCCGAAATACAGCGCGATACACCAGAGCGTCGAATACATCCGGTAACGTCCTTTGAACATGCCTTCGAAAGTGTCGGTCGGGATGCGCTTGTACGTGAGCGCGAGCGCGGTGATGCCCGTAAATATGCCTATTGCAAGTGCAAACAGGGCGGTTTGGTTGGTATAGCGCCCCTTCAACCAGATCGAATTCCAGAGCGGGATATATTGCTTCCGGTATAAAACGAGCAGCGTGGCAATCATCAGCATTCCCATTGCTACGGCCACATACAGCCCCGGCGTCGGCGTGCTATAAGCCGTAAGCGTCGCCCATGAGCCGATAAAACCAAAGAAACCGAAGAAGCCTTCTTTCAACTGCTGCGGATTGGTGATGTCCAGATTTTGGGTAATGGGCGTAAAATCAATGAAGTAGATGATCGCTACGACTAGCGTTGTCGCTACCGTAATGAAGAACTGCTTCCGATAACCTCCCAGCAGAAACAACAGCCCGATTACCGGGAATACCATCAGCCCATTGCCGTAGGTAAATGTTGCCGCGACGGCAAAAAGCAACGAAATAGCTGGTTTTCCGGGTTTATAAACCGCAAAATACAGCGCGCAAAGCACAAAAAGGATCACCCCAAAGTTGCAAAGAGAACTTACGCCCCAGAAGATATTTTCAAATGACTGGATATTAAACCATAACCACATTACCGGCACAAAATACCAGACGGAAAGTCGCAAATGCCGGTAGGCGCGGTAGAAAACCACCGCGCAAAGCGCCCAACAAATGTTTGCAATAATCATCGGCCATACTAAATTGACCGTACCGAATGTGCTTTCGAGCAGCAGAATCACCGAGCGGGAAAATACCAGCCGGTGTTCAGGAAAAAGGGTCGTCAGGAGCTTCCATTTGCCCGCCAGATCGGCTTTTGAAAATTCGGGGATAATGCCAAGGATAAGGATATCGTCAAACGCTACATAATTAACATTCAATGCGATGACTTTGAATACCCAAATATAGATCAGAACGGGTACCAGGCACAGCACCCATGCAAGCCAGCTTTTTTCTCTGACGAAACGGAGTAAAGATGAAAACATGCGTGCTAATTAAGCAGGTGAGGCGTGATTTTCAACCATTCACCGCCTAATTTTCAGTTTCCTCCTCTTCAGCGGAGGCTCGGGGATCTTTGGTATAATCGTAAAGGAGCTTGCCTTTATCATCCCATTCCCGTAGAATAAATGGCTCGAATTCGTCGTCCCAGGCCGTTTTCGGGTATTGGATTTCTTTCTTGCGCTGACGACGGAACTGGTAATACTCAACCCAGCGGCCTACTTTTTTGCCCGAATCGTATTTACCACCGACAGCCAGCTGGCCTTCTTTATAAAATTGCAGGTATTCGCCCTCCACTTCACCAAATGCGACAGGTATTACTTCCTTCACTTGGGTGTGCGCGGAATCATAATAGGTAACACGCGATTCCGCCGGGAATCCGCGGTTCCAAACCGCCTTGTCAATGAGGTTGTATTTGGTGTCATACTTCACCCAACGGCCGTCCTTCACCCCCATATAATAGAACCCTTCCTCGATGAGGTTTTCTCCGCTATATTTTTTGTACGAGCCGTGCAATGGCAACGACTGGTCTTTGTCCTTCACGACAGAGGAACTTAATTTCCTCGATTTCTTATCGTACCAGCGCGTTTCGGTCGCACGGGCATACTGATCGATGGGCTTATATTCTTTCAAAACGTGGAAATTCTCCGTCGTTGCCCGGTCGCCGCTGCCATATTTGACCGACATACTCTGCATTGGAATGCCTTCATATTGTACTTTGGCAAGTCGTGCCTTTTCCTTCCGTGCCTTCCGGTCTTTCTTCTGGCTTTTGTACTCTTTTACGCGAAGGCCAAGGTCGGGGATTGTTTCTCCGAATAATGTGGATAGGTTAGTCGATTTACCTTTGCCACCGGGCACCGAAGCACCAACCACCGGATCCAGGCCCGAAACGAATGATTTCAGATCGTTGGAACGCGTTGCGGTATCCTTTTTCACCTGCTCTTTGGGTAGCCACGAGGGGGTCGACGCGCCTTTCTGACCACTCTGAGCAGAGACGGAAACCGATAAACAGATCGAAAAAAAGCCACAGGCCAGTGCTACTCTTTGCATGTATGTAGGATTTTTCTTCAGGGCAAGATTGTTACTTTTGTAACGAATTGGTTTTTTCTATATTGATTTCCAAGACAAATTTAAAAAAACACCGTGGAAAAAAGCGCTAAAATTTATATTGCCGGGCACAGGGGAATGGTTGGATCTGCTATTCTCAGAAAATTGGAAAGTGAAGGATTTAATAATATCGTCACCAGAACCTCTTCTGAGCTCGACCTTCGCAATCAGGCGGAAGTTCGGGCATTTTTTGACGCAGAACGTCCCGAGTATATTTTTCTTGCCGCTGCCAAAGTCGGCGGCATTATGGCAAACAATATTTACCGCGCCGAGTTCCTGAACGACAACCTGTTGATCCAGAACAATGTCATCGACAGTGCCTACCGTACCGACGCTAAGAAACTAATGTTCCTCGGGTCGAGCTGTATTTATCCCAAACTTGCCCCGCAGCCCTTGCGGGAAGATTCGCTGCTCACCGGCCTGCTCGAACCGACTAACGAACCTTACGCAATCGCGAAAATCGCAGGTATTAAGATGTGCGAAGCTTACCGCTCGCAATATGGCAGCAATTTCATTTCGGTCATGCCCACCAACTTGTACGGACCGAATGATAATTATGACCTGAATAATTCGCACGTTCTCCCGGCGATGATCCGCAAGTTTCACGAGGCAAAAGAGGAGGGAAAGCCGTTTGTAGAGCTCTGGGGTACGGGATCGCCGTTACGAGAGTTTCTGCATGCCGACGACCTCGCTGCCGCTTGCTATTTCTTAATGCAAAATTACAACGAAGCGGGCTTCCTGAATGTCGGCGTTGGCTCCGACGTGACCATCAAACACCTGGCTGAGATGATCCGGAAAGTGGTGGGGTTCGAAGGCGAAATCAAATGGAATACTGATAAACCAGACGGTACACCACGAAAACTGATGGATGTCAGCAAGCTGCACGCATTGGGCTGGAAGCACACTATCGACCTTGAAGAGGGTATTACCCGGACTTACCAGGATTTCCTCGAAAAAATAGAAACTTACGCCGTGTAACCCGGACCGCCACAACGGGTTACATTTAGTATGGCCTAATATTTCAATACTAAAATCATATTTTACCCACGATAATTCTACTTTTAGACAAAATTTCAGTATAATATTACAAGAATCTTCGGGAAACTAATTAGTTTTGCGGCGTCCATTAAATGGGCACGTCATATAAACCTTAGTCATAGAGACATGTCGGCCATTATTAAGTTAGATCAGATAGACCGCAAAGTACTGGAGATTTTACAAACGAACGCGAAAATAACCAACGCTCAATTATCCAAAGAAATAGGGCTTTCTCCCGCACCAACGTTGGAACGTGTAAAGAAACTCGAACAATCGGGCATTATTAAAAGCTACCACGCGCAGCTGGAACCTGAAAAGGTAGGATTGGGCGTAAGCACTTTTGTTCAGATTTCGCTGGTAGGGCACCGCAAGGCTGTTACGGAATCATTTGTTGAGAAAATTCACGCAATACCGGAAGTCATTGAGTGCCACCATATTACAGGAACAGGAGATTTTCTTTTACGGGTTATTTCCAAAGATATCAGCACTTACCAGAAGCTGATGCTGGAAAAAATCAACGAGATCGAAGAGGTTGCCAGCACGCAAACAATGGTAATCCTGTCAACTTTCAAAGAAAGCAAAGTATTACCGATACCTTGATTTGATAAAGTCATTTGAAATAAAAAATGGTCGGAATTGCTTCCGATCATTTTTTATTTGGTTTGTATTTCAACCTATTGGTGCTGCTCGCGGAGCAGGTCATTTACCGTCTTCACAGGATTGAAGGTGATCAGCGGTACTTCCACGAAAAGCGTGTTCCAGTCGGCCATCGAGCCATTCCATAACCCTGGTAATTCTTGCGCTTTCAGCTCCTTGCCGTCTTTGGATTTACCTGTGATAAAACCAGTTAGCGGGTCACGGAATCTTTTCAGGTCGTATAATTCACCTTTTTTGTTCTTCACCGCACATACCAGATCGACCGGATTAAAGTGGGTCGAATTCTTGAAAATGCTATTCTGATCCGCATTGTCGACGTCCACCTGCGCCGATTCCACGATTTGCAACGACGATGACCCATCGGCATTCTCTGCCCAGAAAGGTCCACCGCCCGGCTCACCCTGGTTTTTCACCATCCCGCATGCGCGCAGGGGGCGATCCAGTTTTCCTACAAAATATTCTTTCTTCTTTTCGTCACTCCACGATTCAAAACCGGCTGGCGGGATCACACAAAGCTCATTGCGGAAAAACCCGTCGAGTTCTTCCAGCAATGCAGCGTCGGAATTTGATGCGAGTTTATCGAGGTAAGCGAAAACGCGCTTTTGATATCTCAATACAATGCCTGCGAGTGCCTTTTTGTAGGTGATCGTGTCCCCTTTAATTCGGTCTGGGACGACATTATCGATGTTTTTGATAAAAATGATATCCGCATCCAGCTGCCCGAGGTTTTCGAGCAATGCGCCGTGGCCGGCCGGGCGGAACAATAACGAATCGTCCTTCTCGCGGAAAGGCGTGTTATCGAGATTCACCGCAATGGTGTCGGTCGAGCTCTTTTGCTCGGAGAAAGAGACGATATAGCGAACGCCATATTGCGTTTGGTAGCTTGGAACCACTTCCACTACCAGTTTTTCAAACTTATCGCGGTGCTCCGGCGATACTGTAAAATGGATCTGCACATTGCTGCCTGCATTCGCATATTTGGCACCCTCTACCAGGTGCTCTTCCAACGGCGTACGCGAGCGTTCTGCATAATTGTGGAATTTCAAAAGTCCTTTGGGCAGCTCTCCGTAACCTAATCCTTTGGCTGTCAGGAAATAAGAAGCTATCGTCTTTTCGTCGGCCGATTCTATTTCGTGACCATCCGCCGCCAGAGAAGTATTCAGATCTTCATAAAATGCGAAATCTTTCAGTTTTGCGAAGAACTCGTCTACTGATTTATCCTTCTTATCTTCCTGTAAATAGCTGAAAAGCGATTTGAACATCCGCGTAGCCGCGCCCGAAGCGGGTACAAATTTCAAAAGTGCAATTTCACCATCGGCGGCACTTTTATCGAACTCACTGACAACCTGTGCGATCTCTTCGTCCGTAAGCCTGATAATGCCGTCGCCCACCGTGGCCGCCTTCGACAATTGCAAAAACGGAAAGCCCTTTTCAAAATAGCGGACTTGCTCTTCCACGACGCTTAAATCGCTTCCTCTCTCCTTTATTTGTTGAATATCGTTTTCAATAAACATAATGTATGGTTTTGATCAGTGAAGTTTAGGGTAAGATTTATTACAAAAAAGCTTGGAATTTTAACAACTTCATCAATTTGTCCCGCATTTATTTCAGCACACGCAACTTGGCGAAACTGAGGAGCAGTGTTTTTTCACCCACCAGGTCAAACTTGACGGTTGCTTTCCTATCAGTACCATTGACGTCCATTTTGGTCACCACCCCGAAACCGAATTTCAAATGCTCCACCTTGTCGCCTTCCGCGAGGTCGAATGTGTCTGTCGGCACGAAATCGGTTGACGGAACATGGCTCGTAGCAGCCGTCGCAACCGGTCTGGCTTCGGTTTTGCGTTGTACCAGATTACGCGCGAACGTCGTCACAGGAGGCGTAGTATCACGTTCCAGGGCGCTTTGCACCATTCTGTTCACATTCAAAAAGCGCTGGTCGACTTCCAGCAGGAACCGGCTCGGTTCGCACATTTTGAGGCGGCCCCATTGGTAACGGCTTTCGGCATAAGAGAATGACAACTTCTTTTCCGCACGCGTGATCGCCACATAGAAAAGCCTTCTTTCTTCTTCCAAATCTTGCCGGCTTTCCAGCATCATCTGGCTCGGGAAAAGGTCTTCTTCGAGCCCCACAATAAATACATTCCTGAATTCCAGCCCCTTAGCGGAGTGAATGGTCATCATCGTCACGCGGTCGTGATCATTGTTATCGTCCGGTTCATCGGCATTCGTCAATAGCGAAACCGATTGAAGGAATGCGCTCAGCGTTTTGTCCTCACTCTCGTCGCTATCGACAAATTCCTTGATACCATTCAGCAATTCCTGGACGTTTTCGTAGCGCGAAAGGCCTTCCACCGTCTTGTCTTCATATAATTCGCGCAGGATTCCGGATGCTTTGGCAATGTGTGAAGAAATTTCATAGGCGTCCTTTCCTTCTTCTACCAAAATCTTGAAACTCTTGATCAGCGTTCCAAATCCTTCGATAGGGGCGATGGTACGCCCTGTACCAAATTGGTTGATATTAGCCACCACATCCCAGATCGCCACATTATTTTCGGAAGCGGTTACAGCAATTTTGGCCACCGTGGTGTCGCCAATCCCTCTTTTGGGTAAATTAATGATCCGTTTGAAAGCTTCTTCGTCCCGCTGGTTCACTGTAAACCTCAGGTAAGCCAGCAAATCCTTGATTTCTTTCCTTTGATAAAAAGACTGACCGCCGACAATGCGGTACTTAATGCCAAGCTTCCGGAGCGCTTCTTCAAATGAGCGGGATTGCGCATTGGTACGATAAAGGATCGCGAAGTTTTCATTCCGCAGCGACTTCTGCATTTTTTCTTCAAAAATCGCAGTCGCTATCAACCGGCCCTCTTCATTATCCGAGCCAGCCTTGATTACGTCGATCAGCGAACCTTCTTCATTGGAAGTAAATGTCGTCTTTTCGAGCTGCGACTTGTTCCGTGCGATCACCGAATTGGCCGCATTGACGATCGTACTTGTCGAACGGTAGTTCTGTTCCAGCTTGATCACCCGCACATCCGGGAAGTCCTTTTCAAAATTGAGAATGTTCTCGATGTTCGCGCCACGGAATGCGTAAATACTCTGTGCATCGTCACCTACAACTACGATATTGCGGTGCACCGCCGACAACTTTCTGGTAATGAGGTACTGGGAAACGTTCGTATCCTGAAACTCATCGACCATCACGTGCTGGAACTTGTGCTGATACTTATATAGCACGTCGGGAAAATCGCGGAAAAGGACGTTGGTATTGAAAAGCAGATCGTCGAAATCCATCGCATTGGCCTGGAAGCAGCGCGTCACATATGTTTTGTACAGCCTGCCAATCTCCTTCATTTTCGCCGCATCGTCGTCGGCCTGGATCACCGCATTATTAATGTAATCGTCCGCCGAAATAAGCCGGTTCTTCGCCCCGGAGATCCGGTTGAAAACCACATTGGCCTTGTAAACCTTGTCGTCGAGGTTATATTCTTTAATGATACTTCTTAATAATGACTTCGAATCGTCGGTATCATATATAGAGAAATCGCTGGTGTAGCCTAGATACCGGGCCTCGATGCGGAGTATTTTGGCAAAAACGGAGTGGAAAGTACCCATCCAGATGTTCCGCGCCTCCGTACCGACTGCGCCTTCGATCCGGCTGCGCATTTCACCCGAAGCCTTATTGGTAAATGTGAGGGACAATATGCGGAACGGATCAACACCGGTCTCGATCAGCCGCGCAATCCGATAGGTAAGTACCCTGGTTTTTCCCGAACCCGCACCCGCAATGATCATCAAAGGTCCATTTCCGTGCAGCACAGCCTCCCGTTGGGGCTCATTCAAGGTCGAGAGATAATCGTTGTGGTTCAAAGTTGTATGCTTTTCCAATTACTTATGATATATAGCAAAAGCCAAAGTTAGGAAAAACCGTCAAAAGCATTCCGAATCTCTGGAGCTGTAAGCCAGAGCGATCCTATAAATATTATTCCGCGATCAGAACATAAGGTGTGCATTGTTGGTTAAATAGCAACAATTTGGAATTTCATCATATATATAGGGCACCGCCCGCACGCGAACACAGCAAATGAGTACAATGAATATCGAAGATCAACCGCTGGAAGTACAATGGGAACACCTGCTCGGGCAGCTGGAAGAACTGTTAGGCAAGCGCCCAGGCGACTTAAATGGCGTCCTGTTCCTGATAGGTGTGCAGGAATTGGGACAGGGGGCGAAGCGGTTCACCAAGGAGCAGAAGCAGGACCTTATGCATATAGGTATATGTAGCGTGCTGAGCATGTCTTCCTATTATAGTCTTGAATACATTGATCAGGATGGCTGGCCGCATTACAAGCTGGAACGCGCCCTGCCTCCGGGCGATGTTTTGAAGCAGGAAGCGCTTTTGAAGATGCATGTGATCGAGTACTTCAAAAATTTGTGAAAAAATTACGAATCGGTAATTTCTGGTTATCAACCGGTTGATGAAAAGTGAAAAAGATTATTTACAATTTTTCGCTATCGGCACTTGCATGTTAAAAATAAACCCTGCACTTTTGCACTCCCAATCGGGAATAACGGTAGCGAAAACGATCGGTACCACTAGTTCTGAGAAGATTCAGAGTAAAGTTCTTTGACATGATGAAGAGAGCAAGAAGATAGGTTCGTTAGAAACATTGGTCGGTTTCTTTGGAGACCAGACTGCAAC
>NZ_BMIA01000006.1 GCF_014641595.1 Dyadobacter endophyticus
TCATAAAAACATCACTGACCTGTATCCGCAACACTTTAACAAGGTTCACCAATTAACAAATACGTAGTTGATAGGCCGGATACTCGTCAACCACGGTCGAGTAAGCGCCAGTGCGCAACGTTTTGTCGCTATACGGATTTCGAAAATTCACATATAGGTTTCGTGCGCTGTCCACCTGAATGGATACGTGCGGGTCATTCCCGCCATAGAAAGAATGGTACACAAGTTTCTCAAAGGATACGGCCCGGTCCGTGAGATAGTCCTTCTTTTTCAGTGTCAGCGTAGGTTTGTCCCAAAAAAATGCCTTCGAAAAATCGGAAACCGGCTCCAATACCAGCACGGAATCATTGCTGCTTATGATCTTCAAATCGTAGCGGTCTTTATATTCAAGCTCATTCGTGGAAGAACGCGTGTATATCGACTGAAAACTCAATGTGTCGCCATAGACGAACAGATAGAAGAAATCTTCCTTCAACTCCCTGTTTGACATATAATTAACCGAGTCGCGGCCTGTATGAAGAATTTCAACCATTTCCAGCTGTGACGAAATCCAGATTCCTTTCAGCTTTTCAGGTTGCGCTAAGGCGATCTTGCTGCATAGCAGTATAAAAGTGAGTGTTGCAGCGATTCGGTGGTAGCGCATTTGGGGCTCTCATTGTGGAGCTTAAATATATATAATTTTATTTTATATATTTAATCGTGGCGCCCAACCGGCAAAGGTTCACGACAGTTTGCTTGATGCATCGCACATCTGGCCACTACTTTGACGGTCGATACCAGCCTTGGAGGCGAGTTCCTCTTGCGTTAGACTGACGATTTTACGGCGTTCTTTCAAGAAGGTTGAGAAATTAGAAATATCTATACCCTTTAAATAGCCACATGACCCTGGATCGTGTCACTCTCAAAATCCCATCGAAAACCCTTTCTGCTTCTTCCGTCTTGGCTTCTTCAACTGATGCGGCATATACTCGCCATCCTTAACAGGTGACAACAAAGAATCAAGAGACTTATCATTATCCAACGAACTGCCATTTCCAACTTGATAAACATTACCGGCACCTGCAGGCTGACCAACATCCATCCCAATCCTTTGAATTTTTTGCTCATGAACAGAAAAAGGATCCTCGATGCATCGCTCGGCAATTCCCTTCGCGCTATACTGCTTACCCAATGAACTTCCGTTGAAGACGGATCTCGTACGATGATCACAGTATGTGATCCCGTACAGCAGGCCTTCTTCATTTTTTCGGATTACCGTATCGATCCCGTCTTTTTGAAGAATATTAATAAGCCTGGGCAATGACACGTTTTGTTTGCCGTACAAAGTAAAGTCTATAATATTCCTAATTCGTAACGAATCCTTCGTACGGTTTGGATTCATCTCATTGAACAGAAAACGCACTTTCAGATTTCTATGTGTTGGCTTGAAATGAAAGTCGCTTGCTTTGATGGGCACGCCAACCCGGTTGCCATCTTTATCCAGCACACCGTATAAGATGCCATTGTTCTTTCTGATCCTCGAACCCTCTGAGCCAATGTCCGCCGCAACATTATATTGGTTAAGCACTGCATTTAATTCTCCCATCGTGGTAAACTTGTATTCGTTCAGAACTTTGTTGAGCACATTGGCAATGAGCTTCTTGGTTTCTGATTTTTCATACTCTGCTTTGATGCTGACAGGCTTCAAAGTAAACTACTGAGCTTTTCGATCTTGTGCCTTCACCAATCCAAAATCGATCTCGATCTCTTTCCTTGTCTTCTCCGATTGATTTTTGCCAAGGTTGTGCAGTGAGATCCGGCTGCCATCTGCTTTGATGTTGGTCGTTACGATATGGACATGGGGGTGACCGGCATCCCGATGCTCATATATGAGCGCGGGTTGTTTCTCAAATCCAATACCTTTTAAATAGGCTTTTGAAATCTCCGCGAGCTGTTCTTTGCTCAGCTTTTCCGACGGATCAAAGTTCAGGGACACGTGAACCGTATTGACCTTTGTCCTTTTGTTCAAAGCCAGCTGCCGCTGAATCCGGTTCAGCTTTTGATTAAAACTCAAAGCATCCGCATCCTTGGGATAATTGATAGCTGAAATACATTCCGCCTGTCCCTGTTCCAGCTTGTTTTCATTGTAATGCAGTACTGACCGAAGTCGGCTGCTGGTGTGGATCACTGCAACCATCGGTCAGCCAGTTTATCGGTTTGGGATTTGATCTTATCCAGCATTGAAAACAGGAATGTCTTTTCAGCTTCGTAGCTGGCGATCCAGTTTCTGAATTCTGAGATTTGGTTAACCGCATTGAGGCGTTTGGTCGCCTGGTTGAAGTTGTTGCCAAGCCGGTTGAGCTCTTCCCGCAGCTCTGACAATTCACCAATCATCTGATCTTGCGAACCGTTCCTTTCGATCACGGTGACCGGTCCGTTGAAGATTAAGAGCCGTAAAAATTCACTTAATTTCCGACAAGTAGTGCGGCCGCGTTTGGCTTCCAGATTGGCGTATTCTTTGGGTGTCAACCGGAAAATTACATGCTTTGTCTTGTTCGATTTTTCCTCTTTCATCACGATCCTATCTACACTTTCAAACATTAAAAACTCCTTCATAAACCTGGACCGACTTTGGAGGGAAAGGCCAGATCGGGTGCGCAGCAACCGGCGATTGTATTACAATCGTACATCTGGCCAGACGCGCAAGGCAGGCGGCGCCATTGGAACTCAGATATCCGAACCTTCGCTTTTGAGTCGGTTTGTGAAGCTAGTTTATGGAAGCGAGATTTGCCTATGCTGGGTAAATTTGATCTAGGATCAAAAGCTTTGATGGTTGTTGATAGGTTGTTTGAAAAAAGTCGAGTTTCGTCGAGGGGACTGTTTTCGTCCGAAAGTGGATGCGACGATATCCGTAAGGTGAAAAAGGGAATTCACCAATAAATTACTTCTGAGAAATGCGGTTCTTACAAAATTACCGTCTGTAAACCTTGTTATTCATTTTTGAAGTATTGTATTCACTCTTGATGGTGATATCATAATCTAGAGTGTTATTTACAAGTTTTGCTTTGCCAATGATGCTGTACTCCAACTGATCGGCAACAAATACGTTGTTGAAATCCAGGTTATTATCGTCAGAAACGGTTACGTTAGAAATGTAAATATCGTACTTAGATCGTATAACACTTCCATCCGGGTAAGTATTCGTAAAGAAGAAAACAATACTTACATGATTTAAATCTTGCTTAGTTATTTTCCACGTTTCGGTTATATTTCCGGTGCTGTCTTTTTTGGAGCCACAATATTCACCCACGAATTTTCCTGCCAAATCTGGCTCACGGTTTTTTCTGCAAGAAGTTAATGTACAAAATAGAAGAAACAGTAGACCTATGTTTTTCATTTAAAAGAGATTGTAGTTTACGGAGATTGAAGCCTTACCCTAGTGGGGACAGTGGACGTTTAGACTTTATTTATTTCTGGTTTCTTGGCAAACGTTGCTGGGGCTAAGCCAGCCAATGCTTGCTGCGAGTGAAATCTAGTTTTTTTTCGCCAGTTGAACAAGTTGTCTTGGAGACGCCGTATTCACGGCAAACGTCCATCGCTTCTCGGCCGCCTTCATATTGTTTAGGATCGCCACGACCTGGTAGTTGTATGGTTACTTTGCTAATTGTGCTGATGCACGTATCTTTGGATGTAATAGATCTTTGAGTAATCATACCTGTGAAAAAAGTATATATTTTTGCTATTTTTTTTCTTTGCCTGTTTTGTCTGTCTTGCAGAAAGAAGTCAAAATCGGATGTCGATCCTCTTGTACCAGCAGATGTCTATGTAACTTTATCAAATACCTATAGTAGCTATGGCCGATATTGGAAAAATGGTGAGATGGTCAATCTGGCTACTACTAATTCTTTCGCGAATGCCAGAGCAATTTTTGTGTCAGAAAACGACATACACGTTGTCGGGGACGCTTCCGCGACTTCCAATATCGTATTTTCTCCATTTACTGGACAATACTGGAATAATGGCGCTGTATCAAATGTCGATGGTGGTATACCTGCTAAGTTGTTATATGATGTTGTAGTTTCTGACGGAAATGTGTATATCTCAGGAGATGGGCTTAATACTGTGCAACTCAGAATGCAAGCGGCCTACTGGAAAAATGGCGTTGCAATACCTCTCCATGAAGCTAATGTTAGAGGTTCCCGTGCGCGAGGAATTTTTGTAGCTGGAAAAGATGTCTATGTAGCAGGTTCACTTAACTTCCAAAATGAAACCGCCGTTTATTGGAAAAATGGAACAGTTGTAAATTTGGGCGATCCTCTGAACACTTCCTTTGCTAACTCAGTTGCTGTATCCGGTAAAAATGTTTATATAGCTGGAAGTGAAGGATTTAAAGGTGGATCTAGGGCGAGGTATTGGAAAAATGGGGCAGGGAATTATCTTACAGATGGCTCAGAATACAGTTCAGAAGCAGTTGATATAGCCGTTTCAGGTAAAGACGTGTATTGTGTTGGGAACCTGCAGTATTACGACAACACCAGAGTCGCAAAACTTTGGAAAAATGGAATATCTCAGAGCCTTCCCGGAGCCATTCGGGTTTCCAGTGTTTTTGTGTTTAACAATGACGTATATGTGGCAGGTGAAGGTTTTGATAATGCAACTAAGAGTCCTATGTATTGGAAAAATGGGGTACCGACTGTATTGCCAAATAATGGTAATGGAGCTTTTGCCAGTTCAATATTTGTCAAAAAAGCAATAACTACTATGTTAATGGATAAATAGGATTGTATCAGAGTATTTCTAAAAGTCGTGTGATATTAAAATAATGGTGGACTACTTGTCTATTTGTTGAGATAGCGCCTAGCAATACTTGCCAGGCGCGTAATTTTTCATAAAGCCGTTCCTATGTAGATTAGACGAGATGTGCACCATGCATACTTGGTTTAGAAGAAGCTTATCCACCCTTCAACCGCTCTCTCAACCCCTTCATATCCTCACTAATTTTCACACCTAAAATCTTGGCATAAATCATAGTCTGCTTCAAAGACCGGTGCCCGAGCATTTTGGAAACCGTTTCAATCGGCACCTTATTACTCAGCGTCACCGTTGTAGCAAACGTATGTCGCGCAATGTGAAAAGTAAGCGTCTTAGAAATCGCGCACAGATTCGCAATCTCCTTCAAATAAGCATTCATCTTCTGATTACTCGGTACCGGCAGCACAACGCCCTTATTGCAGCACTGCGGATGCTCCTTATACTTCTCGATGATGTCAAGTGCAGTTGGCAACAACGGAATGCGTGTAGGCGCATCCGTTTTCTGGCGGGTGGTGTCAATCCAGGTCTCGCCGTCCATGTGAACAGTCTGTCAATCAGAAACTTACGGGCATTCTCCAGCGTCTTTTTTCGCAAAGCGTCGAACTACACGAATGACGCTGGAAAACATGGGAATTTTTGCATTTTTTGATATGATCTGAAAAACAAAAATGCCCGCAAATCATTGATTTACAGGCATTTTGTTTGACTTTGAATTGACTTCAAGGGAGGGAGACGGGTCTCGAACCCGCGACCTCTAGAACCACAATCTAGCGCTCTAACCGACTGAGCTACAACCTCCGTTTTAGTTGTATCGAATGGGCTAAGCCCTGTTTCGAGGACACAAAATTAGGAAAAGGTTTGCAGCTTGCAAGATATTTCACAAATTTTTTACAAACTACAAACCGTTCCCCAAGCCGTAGCTTGATTATTTAGCCGCAGTGTACAGTGCGTCAGCCGCTTTCCAATCTACAACGTTCCAATATGCGTCGATGTAGTCGGGGCGCTTGTTTTGATATTTCAGGTAATATGCGTGCTCCCATACGTCCAGGCCGATCACCGGAGTTCCTTTTACTTCCGCGATGTCCATCAATGGGTTGTCCTGGTTGGGAGAAGAAGTGATCGCGATTTCTCCGCCTTCTTTGACGATCAACCAAGCCCAGCCTGAGCCGAAACGACCGATTGAAGCTTTTTTAAACTCATCCTTAAATGCCTGGAATGAACCGAATTTGGCGGTGATGGCTTTGCCCAGTTCGCCGGTTGGTTCGCCGCCGCCAGTCGATGAGAGTGATTTCCAGAAAAAAGTATGGTTCCAGTGACCGCCGCCATTGTTGCGTACGGGTGCCGGTGCTTTGCTGATGCCAGCCAAAAGTTCCTCTATGGTTTTGCCTTCCAACTCGGTGCCTGCTACTGCTGCATTCAGATTGGTAACATATGCCTGGTGGTGACGGTCGTGATGTATCTCCATGGTCAATGCATCGAAGTGTGGCTCCAAAGCATTGTTTGCGTAAGGTAAGGGATCCAGTGTAAATGCCATTTTCAGTGTAGTTTAATGATTATAAAAATTGTTATACCAGATAGGCTAACAGCAGAATGCACCTTTATGTTCTTAATTCCCTGAAAAATTTGAGTAGTAACTCTTGGGATTCCATGGCCATAATGCCGGTTACAAGTTTAGTTTTCGGGTGTAAAAGTGGTTGCTTGATCTTCGAAAATCCACGCTTCTCGTCCTGTGCGCCTACGACGACCCGCCTGACCTGCGTCCAGTAGAGCGCCCCCGCACACATCACGCAAGGTTCCAGCGTCACATACAGGGTGCAATCGGTGAGGTATTTGGAGCCGACGTGGTCGGCGGCGGCGGTGATGGCGATCATCTCGGCGTGAGCGGTGACGTCGTTCAGGCGCTCTGTCTGGTTATAACCCCTTCCAATGATCCTGTCTTTGGCAACGACGAGCGCGCCAACTGGTATTTCGCCTTCTTCATATGCTTTACGGGCAAGCGCAAGGGCTTCCTCCATAAAGTAATGGTCCATAATGTCTGCCTGTATATCCATATGCCTGTAAAGAAAACGGGACATCCATTGCGTTGCAACAAATGTCCCGTGGTATTTTTTAGAATTAACTATCAGGGTTTCATCACACGCTGAACGGTGCTCAGATTGCCATTCTGAATGCGCAGCAAGTAAAGTCCCGAAGGATAATTGGCAAAATCAACTTCTGTTTTTTGCTGTTTAATCGCCTGGGTCGAACGCGGGCGACCGTTGAGGTCTACCACTTCGATGCTCGCTTGTTTTGGCGAAATAGTGCCGGTCACTTCAACAGTGCATTTGCCGTTGATCACAGTCGGGTAAACCTTCGCCCAATCTGCCGGAACTGGTGGCTCGACACCCAGGATTGGGTCAACCTGCACTCTGACAGTACCAACGCCTCTGCCGGTCCCGCAGCTATTGGTTATTTTGGTAATAGCGTACGTGGTGGTCGTCTTCGGGGCCAGCTTGAAGTTGTAAGGAGTTGCATTGGCCGTAATCAGCGTGTCCTTTACGCCGTTGTTCAGCGTGAATGTCCAGGGTGACTTTCCGGTAATTTCGGCTTTCAAGTCGGCGGTTTCGCCTACGAGAATGGTTTGTGTTCCTGTCAATGTCGCAACCGGCAGCGGGCTTGCATTAACTGTGATCGGGCTTACGCTTCCTTTCACTGTAAAGTCCGGATTGGCTCCCGAGCTGATCACGCGATAGAAATAGGTTCCTCCCTTGGTAGTATCAGGGAATGTGGCCGATACTGAATTCGCTGTGGCGGTCGACGAAATCGTATAGAATTTGGCGTCCACATTTTCCTTCGATACCTGCAATTTAAAGGTATTACCCTGAGGGAAATCACCGGACTGCTGGAAAGGCACGATAAACGGTTTGCTAGCACAAATCTCCGAAACCGAAGCGTTTCCTGTGTTAATGGTAGGTACTTTCACGGTAACCACCGCTTTACCGCCAATAGTGCCCGGACCGCAGATATTGCTAACTTCGGTGAGGAGGTAGCTGGTGGTTGTGATCGGCTTAACCTGCACCTGATGGTCGGCCTGATTAGTGGTTGCGGTGTCGCCGCTGGATAAAACATAATGCCACGGACCGTCGCCTGTAAACTTGATGTTAATAGTCGCTGTCTGTCCCAGATCGATCGTTGGATTGCCTGAGATGGTCGCGGAAGGCAATGGTTTGATATGGATTTTGATTTCTTCTTTCGGGCTTTCGCAGCCGTTGGACCCAGTTTGCGTTACATAGAACGAGTAATCCTGGACTTTCGCCGTGAAAGGAGTGAACGGAACACCCTGGAACTCCGTGTCGTCTGCTGCGCGGTACCATTTCAGAATCGTTCCGGTTGCATCGAGTACCGGTGCGGTTGCATTCTGGCAGTATTCGAGGTAGGTCTTGGTGGTTGGCTTCGGCGTGGTATTTACTTTCACATCGATCTTGGCGCGGTCGCCTGGGCAGCCAGCCAAGGTTTGTCCGACATAATAGGAAGTCGTGCCACCTTCGGCTGTCGATGGTGTGGGGGCATTTGGACTTGCGCTGCCACCCGTTGCGTTGGTTCCATACCAATCCAGAGTTGCATTCGTTACCGCTGTTGCTTTAAGTGGCTCCGCTGCGATAAACTGGCAGTATTCAATCAGTGACTGCGGAATACCCGGAACGCCTGGAAGCGGCTTTACGAGGACTTTCTGTGCCACGCGGGTAGTGCTTTCGCAGCCTTTGTTTGTTACTTGTGTTGCGTAATATGTCGTTTCTCCTGCATTTTTTAGATTGATAGAAGGCACACTTGGGCTTGCAGTACCACCGGTAGCTGCTGTGTACCAGTTCAAAGTATTGCCGTCCGATGCCTGCGTCGGGAATGCGTAGTTTTTATCCGTACGCTCCTGGCAGAAAGCTTCTGATAATGCGCTTACAGCTCCCGGAGTTGCGTTGATCACTACGTCGAGTTTGGCCCGGGGACTTTCGCATGAAAGGCTGCCGTAGGTGTTAGACTGGGTCACATAATAAGATGTTGTTCCCACTGTCGTTGCCGTTGGCGTGGGCGCAGTAGCAGAGCCACTACCGCCGGTAGGTCCGGAGTACCATTTGTAAACACCCCCTGATGGAGTCAATGCAACAGGTTTTGCTCCAATGCAATAGTTGACGGGCGTCACTACCGTTGGAGCCGCAGGAGTATCTTTAATGATTACATCGATTTTCGCTCTTGGGCCTTCACACAAGCCGGATGACGTCTGGCTTACATAATAACTGGTAGTGCCTACGGTAGAAGTTACCGGCACGGGAGCACCATCCAGCGCATTACCACCGCTGGGAGCCGTGTACCATTTAAGCCCACTACCTGTTGCCGTTAATGGCGTTGCTGTCGAGTTCTGACAGAGGTTTACCGTTGCAGTTACGGTAGGAGCAGTAGAAAGATTCTTTACGGTTACCTGGATCTCCGCTCTTTCACTTTCACAGCCATTCAAAGTCTGTGTTACATAATAGCTTTTGGTGCCGACCGCATTAGTGGTCGGTGTCGGTGCAGTGCTTGATCCCGTACCACCGGAAGCAGCAGCATACCATTTTAGTTCGGTTCCGGTAGCAGTAAGCTGAGCTGCTGTTGCATTGAGACAGTAGTCTAGATTTGCGACTCCCGGCTTGTCCGTCTTGTTAATGGTAACTTTTATTTCGGCTCTTGCGCTCTCACAAGCACCTACGGTTTGTGACACGTAATAGCTCGTAACGCCTTCCACTGCGCTCGAAGGCTTAGGCGCGGTGGTCGTGCTTGCGCCGCCTGATGCCTGAGTATACCATTTCAGATTAGAGCCTGTGGCGGTGAGGGTGGCCGTTGTGGCGCCGAGACAATATGAGACATTACTCACGCCAGGCGCTGCTGGCGGTGTACACGCATTAACGGTAACCACAATTTGCGCCCTCGCACTTTCACATCCACCGACTGTTTGAGATACGTAATAAGATGTGCTTCCCGGCGCTGCTGTTGAAGGGGTTGGAGCTGTTGGCGAAGACGTTCCCCCGGTTGCATTGGTTCCGTACCATTTTAAATTGGTTCCCGTTGCGGTCAATGGAACGGCAGCATCGCCTACTGTATAAGATTTGTTGGCAACGGTGGGTGCCGCGGGCGGAGTACAGGCAGTGACGGTAACCACAATTTGCGCTCTTGCGCTTTCACACCCACCCACAGTTTGAGAAACGTAATAGGATGTACTTCCCGGAGTTGTTGTCGAAGGGGTTGGGGCAGTCGCGGAAGCAGTTCCACCTGTTGCATCGGTTCCGTACCATTTCAAATTGGTTCCTGTTGCGGTCAATGGAACGGCAGCATCGCCTACTGTATAAGATTTGTTGGTAACAGTGGGGGCTGCCGGCGGAGTACAGGCAGTGACGGTAACGACGATTTGCGCCCTCGCGCTTTCACATCCACCCACAGTTTGAGATACATAATAGGATGTATTGCCGGGAGTTGTTGTCGAAGGGGTTGGGGCAGTTGCGGAAGCAGTTCCACCGGTTGCATCGGTTCCGTACCATTTCAAATTGGTTCCTGTTGCGGTCAAAGGAACGGCTGCATCGCCTACTGTATAAGATTTGTTGGCAACGGTGGGTGCTGCCGGCGGCGTACAAGCAGTCACAATCACGTCTATTTTAGCACGGGCGCTTTCGCATCCCGCAGGCTTTTGAGAGACATAATAGCTCTTAGTACCAGGTGTATCGGTAGAAGGAGTTATAGATGCAACACCGGTTCCGCCGGTAGGGTCGGTATACCACAGCAAACCGGTAGCAGGTGTGGCTGTTAATGCTACTGCGCTTGTTCCCTGAACATAATTAACAGGCGTAGTCACCGTAGGCGTTGCGGGGACTGCATTCACCGTTAAGGCGCTTTCAGATCCCGTTGCAATCGTAGCCGCTACCAACTTGGATATGATGCGGATCTTGTAAGCAGATCCCGCCGCAGTTCCGCCTGGAATAGTGGCAGTAATAGGAGAAGCAGTAGCATTTCCAATCTCCACCGGAGCTCCGAAGGCTCCCGCTGCATCAGACAATTGTGCGATGAAACTGGTTAACGGTGCTACGGTTCCCGTGGTGGTAAATGGCACCGAAACCTCCCCTCCCGCGCAAGCTGGTGATGGGGTGATCGCCCCCGTGGTAATTGTCGTTTGTCCGAATGAAGCTGCCAGGCAGAACAGCGTGGCGAAAATGGTAAGGAAACTCTCTTTAATAAATGTTCTTTTCATGTATCTGTCTAAATATCTTTCCGCTAACCTTTTGACTGGTAAAGTTAGAGATATTTTTCAAATACGCTGAAGGTGATTTAAGGAAGCTGGCTTTTCCGTTGAATCAAAGAACTGTACACTACGTCCTGAATTTTGCGGCGTGTACGCTGGGTAGTAATCGCCGTGTTTTCCGCATCGGGACTGACTCGGTTGGAGAGGAATACAAACACCAGGTCTTCCTCGGGGTCGACCCAAACCATCGTGCCCGTGAAACCCGTGTGCCCGAAGGAGTTGACGGAGGTCAGCGGCGATACATAGGAACTGTTGCCATCTGCCGGCGCCTTGTCCCAGCCCAGCCCGCGATGATGCGACTCGTCGTACATGCGGGAGAAGAACGGCACCGTGGCTTGTTCGTAATAACGTTTTCCGGCGTAATTGCCCTTCCAAAGATTCATTTGAAGTAAAACGGCCAGGTCGCGTGCCGTGCCAAACAGGCCCGCATGCCCGGAAACGCCTCCGACGATGGCGGCCATCTGATCGTGCACCGTCCCTTGCAGCAGCTGTCCGCGGAAACGGTAATCCTGTTCGGTAGGTGCTATCTGTTTTTCAGGAAAACGACGCAACGGATTAAAGCCGAGATAGGCCAGGCCCAGCGGCTCATAAATATTGGCAGCCACAAAAACATCCAGCGGCTGGCCGGTTATTCTTTCTACAATTTTTTGCAGGGTCAAAAAGCCGAGATCGCTGTACAAATAACCATAAGTGCCAGCCCGGTCGCGGCGGTTGTTCATCGGCGATTCTACAACCCATTTCCATACGGAATCGCGCAATGCACCTTTGGCAAAAAGCTTGGGCGCTACCTGCAAATAGTAGGCGGTATCCTGTTTCGAGCTGTAATATTCGGGCAGCAGCCCTCCGGCGCTGGTTTTGGTTCTGTCCCAAAGCGAGGGGTAGAACGAAATCAGGCCCGAGCGGTGCAGAAGTAGGTCGCGGACGGTGAAGTTCTGTTTGGTAGTACCTGCCAGTTCCGGGAGATACTTCGATGCTTTTTCGTCCAGTCCGATCTGCTTCCGGTCGTAAAGCAGCATTACGGCCTGCAATGTGGCCGAAACCTTCGTGACCGAAGCAAGGTCGTAAATCGTTTCGGGCGTTACGCGGTCGTTGGTCCGGTAGCTTAGCCCGCCGAACTGTTTTTCGTAAATGATCTTACCCTGTCTGGCCACGAGTACTTCGCAGCCAGGGAAAACGTGATCATTCACCGCCGCCGTAGCGATTTCATCGATTTTTTTAAGCGAAATACCATCCATACCCACGCTCTCCGGTGTGCCGAATGCAATGCGATTGATGGAAGTTGTACTCACACCAGTCCCTGTTTTATAAGCCAATACCGAGACCGGCAGACGCCCTTTCGAACTCAGCGCGCCAAAAATGATCTGCGGAACGATTTCCTGCTGGTCTTTCCCGTCCTGATTGGCGCAGATCAGCGCGTCGGTTACTGGGAAATATTGAATGCTGTATGGCGTGCCGAAGAGGCAAAGGATCACTTTTTTGTTCTGCTGTTTGAGCTGGTTTACAAAATCGGCCATGCCTGTGGTAACCCCGTAATTCCTGCCCGGCTTGGAGCTGATGCCGTGAATATCGACGATCACAGTATTGTAAGGTTCCAGGTAACCCAGCATTTCGGTAATCTGCTCCTGCGACGACGGCCCGTCGTAGAACGAATAGCTCCGCATCGGTTTGTAGGTCGAAAGCATTTTCTGGAATGCCGTACTGCTACCCTCGCCAATGCTTACGGACGCGATATTGTTGTCCATCACCGAGCCGATGGGAAGGATGTTATTGTCGTTTTTCACGACGGTCACCGAAGCTTCGCACAGCTCGCGGTAGAGCTCATTGCTCTTCTCGCTGTTCAGGTCGGCGTACAGATTATTAATGTCAATAGGCTGGTATTTGCTCAATCCGGCCCAGTATTTAGCCTGCAAAATGCGTTTGACCTTATCGTCGATGATCTTTTCGCTGATCAGTTTCTGGTTAATAGCGTCTTTAATGCGGGTTACCGTTTCGGCAATGCTTTCGGGGTAAAGCAGCACATCGTTGCCAGCTACCAGTGCTTTCAGGTTCACGTCGGCGGCTTTGCCGTTTTTAAGTACCCCGCGCATGTTCATGGCATCGGTAAATACCAGTCCGCGAAAGCCCAGGTCTTTACGAAGCAAGCCATTCACAACCTTGTCGGAGAGCGAACTGGCCTGGTTGGGTGTGTTATCCAATGCAGGAATGTACAAATGCGCATTGAGAACGCCCATCAGACTGTCCGCAATCATCTCACGGTAGGGGTACAGGTCCGTATTGCTGAGTTGTTCCAAAGAATGCGTCAGCACCGGCAATGTGAAATGCGAATCCGCATCGGTATCACCATGGCCGGGGAAATGCTTGGCGGTAGCGATAATGCGGTTGTGCTGCAAGCCTTTCATATAGGCGATCGACTTCCGGGCTACATTCTCTTTGTCCTCACCGAACGAACGTATACCGATCACCGGGTTGTCCGCATTGCTGTTGATATCCGAGACCGGCGCGAAGTTAATTTGGATGCCAAGGCGTTTGCACTGGCGGGCGATGTCGTCGCCCATGCGGTAAATCAACCGATCGTCCTGGATCGAGCCGAGTACCATTTGTTTGGGAAAGGAAATCGTACTGTCGAGGCGCATACCGAGGCCCCATTCGCCATCGATACCGATAAAAAGCGGGATGTTGGAATGCGACTGGTAGCGGTTTGTAAGTTGTGCCTGGCCTACCGGTCCGCCTTGAAAGAATATAAGGCCGCCGATCTGGTAGTCGTTGACCAGCTTGTCGATGTATTTGTAATGGGATTCGTCACGGTTCGAGTAAGTAGCTACCATGAAAAGCTGGCCGATCTTCTGCTCGATACTCAGGGATTTGAGGGTACTGTCCACCCATTCGTTTTCGGGCAGGACGAGCACCGGATCGCGGCGCTTTTTGGGGGTTTTGTGTTTGGGTTCAACAACAGCAGGCTCCTTTTTGACCGCTATTGCCGTCACCGTCATCATTTTCCAGGCAACAGAGGCCATAGAGGTAAGCACCACCAGCGCTACTACAATCACAACAACACGAAACCGGCTGAACCACCAATTTTTCATACCTGAAAACACTGACTTAACGAGGGAATGTTAGGTTTACCACTTCAATAACTGACATTGGATTTCATCAAAAGTTACAACAATAACAAATTTTCAGCGCTTTAAATCCAGGAAAATATGGTTTTAATGCAATTCTAATATTTGCTTAACCGAATATCGTCTTGATAACTACTGTCGGAACATCAAGCTTGCTGCGTGAGCTTCCTGAAAATATCTTCCAGCGAATCGCCCGTGTCTCTGAGCTCCTGCAACGAACTGTCACTCACTACTTTTCCTTTGTTGATGATGATCACGCGGTCGCATAATGCTTCCACTTCCTGCATAATGTGCGTGGAAAAGAGCACTGTTTTGTCCTTCCCGGCCGTACGGATCACCTCGCGGATCTCCTGGATCTGGTTAGGGTCGAGGCCGGTCGTCGGTTCGTCGAGGATCAGCACGTCCGGATTGTGCAAAAAAGACTGCGCTAACCCGACGCGCTGCCGGTAACCTTTGGAAAGCTGTCCGATCTTCTTTCGTCGCTCCGGTTCCAACCCGCACATCGCGATCACCTCGTCGACCCTTGCCTTCAATGCGGCTCCACTCATTCCGTACAGTTTTCCTGAAAAGAGCAGGAGTTCCGTTACGTACATGTCCAGGTACAGCGGGTTATGCTCGGGCAAGTAGCCGATAGCCCTGCGCGCGGGCATAGGTTCCTGTATCACATCGAAATCCGAAACTTTGGCGAGGCCTTCGGTTGGTTTGAGATAGCCGGTCAGGATTTTCATCGTCGTCGATTTTCCGGCCCCATTCGGACCTAGAAAACCCACAATTTCACCTTTTTTAAGATTAAATGAAATCCCGTCGACCGCACGCTGCGTTCCGTAAACCTTGGTCAAGTTGGCGACTTGGATCATATTTTAATGTTGAATGTGTGAATGACGGAATGCTTGACCATTCCTGACATTTTATACTTTTAAAAACAATTTGTTTCTGTAAAGTAAATACATAAATGCCCATTGTACGGCGATAAATGCAATTACTTCGCCCACCGCTTCTGCTCCATGCGGTAAATAGCTTAGTAATCCGCCGAACAATGCCCGGGACGTATAACCAAAGTCGATGAACCGTCCGACCATATAAATGACGATCGAATTCATCCCTATTACTACAAAGAACAACACCCATTTGCGGTAGTTGAGTACATCCACGACCCAGTAGAACAATGCGAGCAGCAATGTGCTAAACCCACCTGCGCACAGTACGAACGAGCTGGTCCAGAGGTTTTTATTGATAGGAAAAAAATGATCCCAGACGAGGCAAACCAAGAGACTAACAATTCCTGCAAAAACCAGGTAAATGACTTTGCTCTTCTGAGAAATGATTTCGTGGCTGGTTCTGAGCAACTCGCCCGCGAAAATGCCCATCAGACCGGTAGCTATGGCTGGAATCGTCGAAACGAGTCCTTCGGGATCGTGAATGGTGAGGTGCAGACGGCCAGGGATAAGCATTTTGTCGATATAGCTGGCCGGGTTGCAGTCGATGGTTAAGAAGCCCGCTCCGCACCCGGGGACGGGATAGAACATCATAAACAGGTAATAGCCGATGAGCAGCCCACCGAACCAGATCCATCGTGCCCGGAAACCGAAATAGAGGTAAATGATCTGCGCGAACATTCCTGCGAGCCCGATCCGCGCGAGCACGCTCGGGTAGCGCATCTGCGACCATTCCGTTTCAAAAAGGCCATTGTTGTAAATGATGCCCAGAATAACCAGGATAATGCCTCGTTGAATCACCTTGCGGATCAGCTGTGAGGGCGGTACCCCCTTTTCGAGGCGGCTGCCCAATGAAAAGGGCGTTGAAACACCGGCCATGAAAAGGAAAGTGGGGAAAATGAGATCATAGGCACGGAAACCGTTCCAATCGGGGTGGGTAAACTGGTGTGCCAGGAATATCGCCCACGACCAGCCGGTCACTTTGGCGAGCACATGGAAAATCTCTTCGCCACCGGAAATCCAGAACATATCAAAACCACGCAACGTATCCAGGGACAATAACCTTTGTGAAGGAGCACTATCTTTCATCTGACAAAACAGGGTGTAGGGAAATAAAATTTGGAAAATTGAATGGAGTTTGAAATAAAACCAATAGCAACTACTGTAAAGATTGCAAAAAATACCATTCGAACTTCCTTGTAAAACTATATTTATTTGAATAAGTCTATAAGTCTCACGGATAATGAAAAAGAGGGGTGGTATATAATGGCCGGCAGAAAGACCGTTATAAGCATCGAATTTTTAACCCATCATCACCCCCATGAAAAGAATCCTGACACTGATCTTCGCCCTCGGCCTGCTACTGGGCAGCCTTGCCAATTCCACATCATTCGCACAGAGCCGCCGGAGCGACGACCGCCGCGGTAGCGACCGGCGCAGCGACGATGGTTTCGAAAGTGGTGATCCCGCCGTGAATAGCAAGCTCAACAACCGGCGGCTCGAAAAGAACATGGACAAGTATGCCGACCAGCTTCAACTCAGCAAGCGGCAGCAAAAACAGCTCAAAAAGATTGATCGCCGTTACGCGAGAATGGAAAGGAAAATGAAGCGCCGTGGCGACAATAAACGAAGCGACCGCAAACGCCTTGCAGAAGAAAAGCGGATTGAGATTATTGAAATACTAACGCCCGATCAGCAGCAGACACTGGAAGCACTGTCGAAAAAAGGGCGGTTTAGCTTCGAGCAGTTGTTTGGAAGGTAAACCTTTCAATGGCCGAAATCATAATATTTTTGGATTTTAATCCTTGAATAGTAGGAATGCGGCTTATTTAAGGCGAGCCCTGCCCCCATCACTTCATCCCTTCCAACCAGGCTTGAATCGTCGGTCCCGATAAATCAAACAGCAACCCTGGCAGAATACCGATCAGGATTGTAAGAATCACCAGCGGTACGAGCATGAGCGTTTCGCGGCGTGTGAGGTCGGTGAGGACTTGTGTGGTTGCATTTTTGTACCAGAACGAGCTGAAAAACATGCGCTGGTAGGTCCACAGGAAGTAACCTGCGGCAAGCACAATGCCGAGCGTCGATATGGCCGGGATCCAGACGGGCAGGGCGTCGGACTGGAATGCGCCCATAAGGGTGAATAGCTCTCCAACAAAGCCCGAAAAGCCAGGAAGGCCCAGGGAAGCAAAGAATGCGATGCCGGTGATGACGGTGTATTTTGGCATGACGGTGATCAGGCCACGGTAATGATCGATGCGACGGTCGTGGGTGCGGTCGTAAAGCACACCGGTGAGCAAGAAAAGCATTGCCGATAATATGCCGTGGCTAACCATTTGGTAAATGGCTCCATTGAAACCCTCAGGCGTAAATGCGGCGATCCCCAGCAGCACAAAACCCATATGCGATACCGAGGAGTAGGCGATCATTTTCTTTAAATCGCTTTGCCCCAATGCATTGAAACCACCGTAAACGATCGAGATCATCCCCAGAATGGCGAGCGGAATGGCGCTGTACAACGCTTCGGCCGGAAAAAAGCCGTCGACGATCCGGATGAAGCCATAACCACCGATTTTCAGCAGAATACCTGCGAGCACGACGGATATAGGCGTGGGCGCCTCTACGTGTGCGTCGGGCAGCCACGTGTGCAAGGGTGCAACGGGCAGTTTCACCGCAAAACCGATAAACAGGAACCAGAATGCGAGCAGGCGAACCGGTATGTTGCCGATAAAAAATTCGGATGCCGCACTCAGGATCGAGCCGGGAATGTAGTTGCCCTGGTCGGCCAGGTAGGTGAACCTGAATGTGTGGATCAGTTGCTCGGGCGCTATTTTGCCGTCGAAAAGCCATTGTTGGATCTGCGGGATCATGTCGGGATGAACCGCGTCGTCGGGACCGATGAGGCCTACCATCCGGGCCGTTTCCACGGGGTCGATCACAGAAAGGTACAGGCCAATCATCACGATCAGGATCAGTAGTGAGCCCAGAAATGTGTAAATAAAGAATTTCAATGCAGCATATTCACGCCGCGGACCGCCCCATAGACCGATGAGAAAGTACATTGGCAGGAGCATGAATTCGAAGAACAGGTAAAAAAGGAAAAAGTCCTGCGCGAGGAAACAACCCATCACGCTGCCGCTTAGCAGGAGGTACAATGCAAAATAGGCCCTTGGCTTGTGATTGACATTCCAGGAACTGACAACCCCTACCAGCAATACGACTACGGCAAGGAGTACGAGCGGGAAGCTGATCCCGTCCACTGCCAATGCATAATCGATGGACACAACACCCAGCGAGCCGATCGGTAATGTGATCCAGTCCCTGGCCTCGGAAAGCTGCAGCGCAGCATCCTGACTATTAAATGACAAATAGGATACCACCGTAACCACTACTTCCAGCAGCAATGCTACCGCCGCGATGAGACGGAAATTATGCTGGCTGTCGACCGGCCAGAAAGCGATGGCCGCCGCGCCTAGTAATGGTATGGCAATTAAGAAGGTGAGTATATGATCAATCATCAAGCATTAATTTAACCGGCCCGCCCGCATTACAGCGCAACGAGCCACAATATCAATAAAAAGACGCCCATTACCGTCACGATGTAATACGACTGTATCCGGCCGCTCTGCATGTTGCGGGCAGCGCGGCCGGCGGAGCGGATTGAGAAGACGGTCAGGTGTACCGCACCGTCGACAAACATCCTGTCGACCCAGGCAATGAAGTGTCCGAACACCAGGCTGCCTCTCGCAACCAGATCGACGAGGGCGTCGACAATATTTTTCTCGAAGGCTTTGAGGTACTTCGTGATTACTTCGAATGGAATGAGGAAGTATTGTTCGTTGGAATAACCGCGCAGCCAGCTCCAAGGGCTCTGAACGGGCTCGCCAACCGGTATTGGGTCATTTACCTTAAATGGATTGTCGGCACCAGTTTCGCGGTAAGCCAGGAAAATCGAAAGAAATGTAACGGCGGTCGCGATAAACGGCACCCATACCAGTTGCTCGCCATGCTCTTTCCCGATCCAATGCAGGAACCAGCCCTCGGCATTGAAAGGGTTAATGGAAAACCAAAAGAATAGTGATAATGCGGAAAGCAATGCCATAGGCAGCCACATCGCAACGGGCGACTCATGCGGATGCACAATTGCAGGGAACCGTTTTTCTCCAAAAAACACCAGCCACACCTGCCGTGTCATATAAAAGGCCGTTAACCCGGCCGAAACAATGACCAGCACAGGGAACAAGTAGCCCAACGTACCAAATTCCGCAGCCCAAAGGAAACCTTCGGTAATGATCGCGTCTTTGGAAAGGAAGCCAGAAAAGAATGGCAACCCGGCCAATGCGGCTGCGCAAATCAGGTAGCAAATGAATGTAATGGGCAGCGCCTTGCGCAGGCCGCCCATCGTGCGCATATCCTGCGGGTCATAATCGGGTTCGAAACCGGGCAATTCATTGCCCGGAGTTACCGCGTGGATTACCGAACCGGCCGAAAGGAATAAGCCCGCTTTAAAGAATGCATGGGTCGCCAAATGGAACAAGGCGGTCTGCCAGCTTCCGAAGCCGACGGCCATCACCATCAGCCCGAGTTGCGACATCGTCGAATAGGCGAGAACCTTTTTAATATCCCAGCCTTTTAATGCCTTCACAGCGCCAGTAACCATGGTAATAGCCCCGATTACAAGAATCACCAAACGAGCGTCAACAGTGAGCAAAAAGGATATTCTAGCTAACAAAAAAATACCTGCTGCAACCATCGTAGCTGCGTGGATCAATGCCGAAACCGGCGTAGGGCCTTCCATCGCATCCGGTAACCAGCCCGAGAGCGGGAATTGCGCCGATTTCCCTACACAACCACCAAACAGGCAAATGCCGATGGCCGTGAGAATCCCGGGGGAAATCGTACCCGCTTCGAGCGAAAGCACTTCAAAGTCCGTAGAGCCGATATAGTAGAAGAGCATTAAAATGCCGGTCAGAAAAGCGGCGTCACCGATGCGGTTGAGCACAAATGCCTTCTGCGCTGCCCAAACGGGTCTTTTTTTAGTATACCAAAAACCGATAAGGAGGTAAGACGACAGTCCGACCAGCTCCCAAAAGATGTACATGACCAGCAAACTACCCGAAAGTACAATGCCGAGCATCGAGAAGAGAAATAGCTGTATAAATGCAAAATAGCGGTTTACATTCCGGTCGTCATGCATGTAGGCAATCGAATACAGCTGAACAAGCAATGCAACGAAATGCACGATGGCGAGCATCATGGCCGAAAGGGTATCGAAACGGAAGGAAAGCTCGACAACGTGGCTGCCGATCGTAAGCCATTCGAAGCGCAGGGTATGCACTGCACCCGCATCGGCATAAAGCAGACTGACCACGAGCCCCGCCGCAGTTGTGAGCACACCGATCCAACCTGCGAATTTATTTAGACTTTTTCCACCAAGCCAAAGCAACAAAAAGCACGAAAACGGCAAGCCCAACAGCAAATAAGCAGGTAAGAGGAATGCGATGTCGGGCATAAGTGCGGGAATGCTTTTAATTTCGGCAAATATCCTGAATTCGCGGCCGAATTCAAACAATGCTAGATGTCTTTCTCAATATCGTCGATCTTCACCGAACCGTGCACCACTTCCAGCAATTCGCGGAGGTCGTACGTGGAGCGGTTATACGTATTGCCGAGGACAATGATCACCGCGTCGTCTTCGGGGCAGACCCACAGCATGGTATTGTAACCTTTCCACCAGCCGCCGTGGTAAATAAATCGTGGTGTGTGGTCTTCCTTGATGTGCATCCGGAAACCATAGCCGTAATTGCGGATGCCGTCGCGTTCGAAGCTCCGCGGCTTGAATGCCTCGTTGAGCAGGTTCTTTTCGATGATCAGCCCTTTGGTGAGGCCATTATAGAACCTGTAAATATCCAGCGTGGTCGAGAAGAGTCCTTTATCACCAACAACTTCATCGTAGTAATCCTTTTCCAGCTTGCGTCCATACTGATGCCCGTCAGTCCTGTTTTTTGTAGCGGCGATGGTCGTGTCGGTAACCAGATAGGTATTCTGCATGCCCAGCGGGGTGAAAATCTGGCTGTTCAGGTATTTGCCAAACGAATCGCCGGTCACCTTTTCGACAATCGCGGCGAGTACGCAGTAGTTGGTATTGCAATAGTTGAACGACCTTCCGGGACGGTTGTAGGGCGTTGGGGTAGGGACAGCCTTGGCATACCAATCCAGAATATCGAGGTTATCGGGATATTTCCTTCCGTGCTGGACGCTGTCGTTGAATGAGTAAATGTAATTCGGAAGGCCGCTGCGGTGGCTCAGGAGCATATCGACTTTCACGCCGTGATAAGGAAAATCAGGGAAAAAGCGCTGCACGGAATCATCGAGTGCAACCCTGCCTTCCTGGATCAATTTCAAAACCGCGACAGCCGTAAATGGCTTCGAGAGCGACGCCAGCTGAAAACGGGAGTCGGACGTAAGCGTGTCCTTCGCCTTCATGTGCGCGAAACCGAAGGAGTTCTGGTAAAGTATTTTGCCTTTCTGGACAATGAGCACATTGCCGTTGAAACCAGCGTTTCGTTTGCGCCTGAAAATATCCTCAATCTTCGCGATTTTCTCTGCCATAGCGGCATCAGGATTTGTCACCGCGACCGGATCAAGGTTTTTAACCGATTTGCCCGACACGGCCACGTCCGGGGAATCGGCGTTGTTTTTTCTAACTAATCCCCAGGAAATCAACATAATAACCAGGACAGCAGTTGCCGTCCACCACACTTTCGGCTGCACTTTTTTCAACATAGGCTTTTGGCCTTTAATATTCAGAACGTTGCTATGCTAACGACGCATCGATCGCATTTTCTATACTTTACCACTACAAATTAAGCGCAGAATGCCTTATGGAACTAGAACTTTCAGATGTTCTTTTCGACCATTCCTTTGATATGTAACAAAATAAATGCCAGAAACGAGCGCTCGAAATGGAATAAGATGAATGTACCCGTCGGCGGCGTCTTCGCGCCGGAATGGGACAAGTGTGCCCCATGATGTGTGTATTGCCAGAACAGCGTCACGGCTGTCGGCTGCCTTTATAATGATGGTTTGTGAAGAAGCCGGATTAGGTGCGACTTGAACTGCAAAGGCTTTTTCGGGATGTTCAATTGCGACCGGCCTGCAATGGGTAAAGCCCGAATCTTTGTCGACGAGTTTCAGCCTGTAATAATTGATACCTGCCGGCGGATCATTATCAACGAATGAATAAGAAGTCCGCCCGGTGGTTTCCCCGGAAGCTGCAACCGTTCCGATTGCCGTGAATACCCTCATGTCGCTGCTCCGCTCGATTATAAATTGCTTCGAATTCTTTTCCCACCCCGTTTCCCATTCCAATGCAATGCGCCCATTTTCCGAATGACCCTTTAAATAAATAATATCCACCGGAAGGATAATTGCCAGAACATCGCCGTTCACCGATATTTCATCAAACCACAATGTTCCGTAGATGTCGACGGAATTGTAGGCATATATCCTGACCGTGAAGGTGTTGCTGGAAAGATTGTTATAGCTCACAGGGATATTATAGCTGTTGAACACGCTGTTGTTACCGATCACAAATGCATTCAGATCCGTTGCAAAACCATCCATACTCGTCCGGACCTTGATACTGTTCGGGCCATTTGGCGAGCGGCGGAGGCGGAAAGCAATGGAAGTAATGTTGTATTTAAATGAATTGGCCGTAAATGAGAACTCCATGTAGCGGGAAGCTGAAAACGCCACCGGCCACGGTCTGATAATGTAGCCGACCACAATGGCACCGCCTGCGCTGTAAACGGTGGGTAATGTAAAAGTGTTGGGCCCGCCGGATAGGGCAGCGCTTGCGGGCGTGAAGTTGGCGTGATCGGAAACGCCCGCCTGGGTGTAATCCATGGTCCATTTGACGTGGAATGGATCCTGCCCATTAGCATCAAAAACAAAAAGCAGTATCGCGGCTATGGCCACAATACTGCTTCGAAGAAATTGCCTGTTCCTTTTCATGTGCGTGCTGTTTAAATAAAACTTACACTAACTGCTTTACTTGTTACGTAAAGCCATGAAAAAGGTAACAGCTTGTAGAATAATTAAAATTCTGCACTCTTAGGGTAGCGCGGGAACGGGATCACGTCGCGGATGTTGCCCATGCCTGTTACGAACTGAACCAGGCGCTCGAAACCTAGCCCGAAGCCCGAATGCGGCGCCGTTCCGAACTTACGGGTATCGAGGTACCACCAAAGGTTTTCGGGATCGATACCGATTTCTTTCACTCGGCCAAGCAGTTTCTCGTAACTTTCTTCACGCTGGCTGCCACCGATGATTTCGCCGATGCCGGGGAACAACACGTCCATTGCGCGAACCGTTTTGCCATCTTCATCCAATTTCATGTAAAACGACTTGATCTCGCGCGGATAGTTGGTCAGAATCACCGGTTTCTTGAAATGCTTTTCTACCAGGTAACGCTCGTGCTCGCTCGACAAATCGATGCCCCAGCCCACAGGGAACTGGAATTTGCCTTCTTTTTGGGGCTTCGATTTCAAAAGGATCTCAATCGCCTCGGTATAAGTCAGGCGCTCGAACGGATTGTCGACTACAAAGCTCAGTTTTTCGAGCAATGGCAGTGAGCGCTCGTTCTGCGGTTTGTTCTTTTCTTCTTCTGTCAGGCGATTTTGAAGGAAATTCAAGTCGTCCTTACAGTTAATCAATGCATAGGAAATCACGCTTTTGACAAAATCTTCGGCCAGGTCCATATTGTCTTCCAGCTCGAAAAACGCCATTTCCGGCTCGATCATCCAGAACTCCGCGAGGTGCCGCGTGGTATTGGAGTTTTCAGCGCGGAACGTCGGGCCGAAAGTATAGATCTTCGAAAGCGCCATTGCGCCCAGTTCGCCTTCCAGCTGGCCGGAAACGGTCAGGTTGGCCTCACGACCGAAAAAGTCTTCTTTAAAATTGATCGCGCCTTCTTCCGTGCGCGGCAGGTTGTTCAGGTCGAGTGTAGTCACACGGAACATTTCGCCTGCACCTTCGGCATCGGAAGCCGTAATGACCGGTGTATGCAGGTAGAAAAAGCTTTTTTCATTGAAATACTGATGCACCGCGAACGCCAATGCGTGGCGGATGCGGAGGATCGCGCTGAACGTGTTCGTACGCGGGCGCAGGTGGGCGATCTCGCGCAGGAATTCCAGCGAATGCTTTTTCGGCTGCAAAGGATATTCCTCAGGATCTGCCGTTCCGTAAACCTCAATGTCAGTAATTTTTACTTCCACCGTCTGTCCCGCACCTTGCGATGCGATCAGCTGGCCGGTTATTTTAAGGCATGATCCGGTGGTTACTGTTAACAGCAATTCGGCAGAAAACTGACCGGGTTCAGCCACTGCCTGGATATTATGTATGGTCGAGCCGTCATTCAGCGCGATGAAAATCGCGTTTTTGCTTTCTCTTTTTGTTCTCACCCAGCCCTTTACGACAACCGATTGGTTTTCAGGCGTAGTTTGTAAAATTTCTTTGATTTGCAACGGTCCCATTTTTTTCAATTCAATCTTTAAAATGTCAGCCGGGAAATGCCCGGTTTTTTACGAATGAGGCGCAAAATTACAAATTAGACCACGAAAACCTATTGTGCGCATGCAACTTACTTTTCTGTGGAACTCAATCATTGTACAGTCTGGTTTTCAGCTTAATTTTGCTTGCATCATCCTGATTAAAGACCTGTTGTTTTGAATAACCGAATTGCTACCATTTTATCGGTGATTTTCCACCCGCTGATACTCACGACATACCTGTTTGCATTGCTCTTCCTTCTCGCTCCCGATCTGGTGGGCGTGAGCGCATTCGAACTGCCTGCGCTGGGAAGCCTCCTGCTGTTGCTTTGGCTGAACACTTTTATTGCACCGGCTCTGATGATGTTCTATTTTAAGAAAATGGGCATGATTACGTCGTTGCACGTGGAAGATGCCGCCGAGCGCCGCATTCCTTACCTGGCCTGTGTGATCATTTACGGGCTCGCTACCTACTTGTTCGGTTGGCAGCTGGAACCGATCGGCGAGCTTGCGCCGCAGATTTCCGTCATTCTGGCCAGCGTCACATTGTCACTAGCGCTGATTGCGATGGTAAGCTATTTCTGGAAAATCAGCGCCCACGCCACCGGTATTGGCGGCGCGATCGGCATGCTGTCGGGCCTGATGATCCGGTTCGACGAGAGTGCTTTACTAATGCCGTTGCTATTGACGATCCTCATTGGCGGCTGGCTCATGAGCGCTCGCCTGCAACTGAACGCGCACACGCCCCCGCAAATCGCCGCCGGTGTATTTTGTGGACTTTTCGTCAGTAGTGCTACTGTTTATTTCTTCTTTTGATACAAAACACTTCACAGCATGTATCAAAACCTGATTTTCGAAAATAATGATGGTGTTGCCCGCATTACACTCAACCGTCCCGACGTATATCACGCATTAAGTCCGGCACTCATTGCCGAGATCACCGGCGCCGTGCAGACCGCCGCAGACGACGACTCCGTTCGGGTGGTACTCCTTACGGCCACCGGCGACAAGGCATTCTGCTCCGGTGCCGACCTCAAAGAAACCGCGGCATCCGGCAAAAGCGCCGGCGAAATCCTCAGGGATTACTACGAGCCAATGATCACCGCCATTCGCGATATCCCGAAACCCGTGGTATGCCGCATGAATGGCCTGGCCGTAGGGGCGGGCTGCTCACTGGCACTTGCCTGTGACGTAGTAATAGCTGCCGAAGACACATACCTGAGCCTCCTTTTTGTACAAATAGGCCTCATGCCTGACGCTGGCGCAACATTCATCCTCCCACGGCTCATAGGTATAGCCCGTAGCTTCGAACTGGCCTCTACCGGTCGGCGTATTCCCGCGACAGAAGCAGAACAAATAGGGCTCATCACAAAAGCGGTATCCTCGGAGACCCTCGACAGCGAAATAGACAGGCTTATAACCTACTACCGCCACGCCCCAACCCTGGCCATCGGTGCCATGAAGCGCGCATTCAACCAATCCATGCATTCCAATCTGCCGCAAATGTTGGAAAGGGAGCGTGAAAGTCAGGAAACACTGTTTGGGACGCGGGATGTTGAGGAAGGAATTTCTGCTTTTTTAGAAAAAAGGAAGCCTGATTTTCAGGGCATTTAGCAGATTTTGAGAAAATTTTTCTTAAATTTATCTGCCGAGATTTGTGACTGCGAAATTCATCTCATACATTTGCAGTCCAATTCGGAAACGGTTGCGTAGCTCAATTGGATAGAGCACCTGACTACGGATCAGGAGGTTTGGGGTTCGAATCCCTACGTGACCACAAGTTAAAGCATCTGAGCGATCCTCAGATGCTTTTTTGTTTGCATCGCATCTGCTACGGATCAGGAGGTTTGGGCCGGGCCGCCGGGCGGTTCGAATCCCTACGTGACCACTTGAAAATAAAAGTTGCAATACTTGGCTAGCCTTAGAATCAGCATGAAACGCCTTTCCACGTTGATAGTTATTACGGCCAATTTAATTTTCGGTATCCACCTTGTACTGAAGGGGACGTTTGGAGCAGAAAACATAATGTTTTTTGTGTCTTCGGCGGTTGGTTTGTATTGGATTGGAAATGGCTTCTTTATCCGCGATCTCAAATTCGACGAGGATTTTTTTCTTATAACAAGGACATCAAAATTCCTCTTTTCTCTATTACGGCGATAAAGCTAGGTCTGAGCTCCGACCTCCAGAATGACCGTCATTAGTGAATTCAATATAAGGTAGGTGACAGCATTGAAAAGTCTATCACGGTCTTACCGTCGGTGACCAACGATAATTTTGTAAAATTTCTTAGAGCGGTTGAAGCTAGAAATCCGTCAATCAAGACAGATATATTTGAGTTTGAGCTGTTGTGGAGTTTTATGCCTAAAACAACATGGAGGGTAAGGAGCGAATGGGATTCAAAGGTGTAACGTTCTAATCGCGCTGGCCAAGGCGCTTGAATTTGTGAAGTTTAGATGTCACGATCCGGAGTGCTCTCATTTGGCGGGAAGTCCCTACATCGGGAATTTGTACAGAAACGTGCTAACGAGCCTTGAACCCTACTACAAAAGATCACATACCCAATGGTCTGCGTCGAACATCGCTATTGAGGATTCCAGTTATGCACTCGACGCAGTCAGGTATCACATCACAACAGTCAGCAATTGGCATCGACTTGATGTCAAAACAAAGCTCAAAGCACTGACAGAGTATCTGAACCCTCTCCGCTTCAAAGAAGAAACACTTTTTGCGTTGATGGAGTTTGGCGATAATTATCATGAAGTCGAAAGGCAGGACTCTTAGGTCGACGGCAATTCTAACGGCCAGCCGGTAGAAGAAATAAGTTTGCTTGATCAATCGAGTTGATTGTTTGCTGGGAAACTCTACTTGAAGGTGCTTGAGGCTGCAAAATCTGGGAGAAAAGTTTCCTGGAAAAGAAAAAGCGATATTTCAATGAGATAGTCACTACTCTATTGGAAATTACGGTGAAACTGACCACCTGATTTTATTTTGGATTGACCAAGCACTTTCCTTACACGAGAAATCATTAAGGGTCATTAGTAGTACCTTACGTTCTTGCCCAGTTAGTTGCCCAAGTGCGGGAACTTCAGTTAATGAAGGCAAATTAAATACTGGCATTAAATCACTGATATACATTGGCTTATACGAAAATATGTGGATGGGTAAATGGATCTGTAGCACTCTGCATTTTCTTTTAAAGAAACATCAAAATAATGCTGTCTGAGAGCGCATTCTGATAAAACAAAATTGCCTAAACGTAGAATACTTGGCAATTGCCAGTAGGGGGTAATTTGGGGTTACATGTAATTATAACTACCAAACAACAGTCAAAATATTCTTACAAAAGCTACAAAGCGCGGAGTGAGGCTAAATAAAAGAAGGTAGAAAACTTGCCACGGCTTTGGTGTGCATTTTTCGTGGTATAGCCAACCATTCACCGAAACTGAGATCATCAAAGCCCTCAAAGATTTGGATTCTGGCAAGCAACCAACCGACATTGCCAGGAAAAAGATAAGCCTCGCTTATGGGGATAGTGACACCTCTGAACCCAGCAAACACCAATTCTTCAATAAGTTGAAACGGCTGCAACAGGTATTTTATAAATTTACGTTCATCGCTTTCAAACTGCATTCGCCCCTATGGCTATTCACGTCGCTATTACCCGCAAAGTCCTGCCCGGAAAAGAAGAAGAATTCAAAGATGCACTTCGGCGTTTTCTTGGCGATTCATTTCTGCATGGCGGTGTGCACGGCGCAGCAATGATGACTGCTTTACCTGGCAGCGAGAGCCGGGATATTGGCATATTAAGGACGTTCGCCGATCAGGCTGAGCGGGATGCCTTTTACAATTCGAAGCTATTCAAAGATTGGGAAGCCTATGCATCGACGTTGACGGAAGAACCGGTCTATCGGGAGCTAACCGGCCTGGAAGCCTGGTTCCGCTCACCTGTTCCTCCACCGAGATGGAAAATGGCCGTGGCTACGCTTTGCGGTGTATATCCTACCAGCTTGTTCCTGACTTATCTGCTTGGGCCGTACATCCAGGGACTCCATCCTGCATTAAGGACTTTAATTGTGGCTGGATGCATGGTGGGATTACTGACATGGGTCGTGATGCCGCAGGTTACGAAGGTACTGAAACCTTGGCTTTCGGCGATCAAAAAGTAGTAAGTAAGACCAATAGTAACGCGCTTGTGCAGCGCAGCGAAAGTTACAAAGCAAAAAGTGACGGGCTGCAAAGCCATGGGGGGTCGCCTAGGCGCTATTTACCGCGGCTAGGCGCCTAGCCGGGGGCGTTGCTTCCGTGGCGGGGTACATATAAATTCCGCCTTTGAGCAGGTTGCGGTGAACGTCGGCGATCAGCGCGCCAATGTAGCGGGCAATAAATGTGGAGGTGCCGTAGAGCACATAACCCGCAGCTACCTGGCTCAGGCCGCCCTGCAAAAAATCCGCTTCCACCGCGGGCGTGCCGGGCATGGACTAGCGTCGATAAATGGAGAAAATGGTCCCGATGGACACATTGACGTCGATGTTGGAGGAGCCATCGAGCGGATCGATGGCGATCACATCCATTTTAGGCAAACGATGGCTCTTCTACACCTTGACCTGCCGCATTGTGATAGGTCTCGTAATTTTCCTGAAATGCCCGCATCAGACGGGTGGCGGTGTCGTCATAATCCGCCCGGTTCCGCCAGGTCTGGCGTGGGTTGAGCAATTCTTCAGGAATGCCCGGGCAGGCCATAGGAACTTGTAAGCCAAACGGTTGCAATGTCTGATATTCGACTCGATCGAGTACGCCCGACAGCGCACCCCGGATGACGGCGCGGGTGTGCGCCAGTTTCATCCGATGTCCGGTGCCGAACGAACCGCCTGTCCAGCCGGTATTCACCAGCCACACCGGCACGTCCGAGGCTTTCAGGTGTTGCCCCAGCAAACCGGCATATTCGAAAGGATGCAGCGGCAGAAAGGCCGCGCCAAAACAGGCCGAAAACGTGGGCACAGGCTCTTTTACCCCAACTTCCGTCCCGGCCAGCTTGGCCGTGTAACCCGACAGAAAGTAATACATCGCCTGCTCCACCGTAAGCTTCGCGATAGGAGGCAGCACGCCAAATGCATCCGCCGTCAGGAAGAATATGTTGCGCGGTACGGGACCCACGGACGGGTTGGCGCGATTGGCAATGTAATGCAGCGGGTAGGCAGTCCTGGTATTTTCCGTAACCGACTGATCGGCATAGTCAACAATCCGGGAGTCGGGGATAAAGCGCGTGTTCTCCAACACGGCGCCGGGCCGTATCGCACCATAGATTTCAGGTTCATGTTCCGCACTGAGATTGACCACTTTGGCATAACACCCCCCTTCAAAATTAAACACCTGATCGCTCCACCCGTGCTCGTCGTCGCCGATGAGCTCCCTTTCGGGATCCGTGGAAAGGGTTGTTTTTCCGGTGCCAGATAATCCAAAAAACAATGCCGTATCGCCAGCTTTGCCCACATTGGCCGAGCAATGCATCGATAAAACGCCCTTCCGGGGCAGCGTGAGGTTGAGAACCGAGAAAATACCCTTCTTCATTTCGCCTGCGTAGCCAGTGCCGCCGATCAAGATGACCCGCTTGCTGAAATTAATGATGGTAAAATTACCCTGCCGTGTGCCGTCGGTAGCGGGATCCGCCTGAAAGCCGGGAAGGTTCAATATCGTCCAGTCGGGCTTGAAATCGGCGCGTTCGGCTTCGGATGTTTCGATGAAAAGGTTGTGACAGAAGAGATTATGCCAGGCATATTCATTGATCACGGCGATATTAATGGCATAACGCGGGTCGGCACCGGCTTTCACGTAACGCACGAATACGGACCGGCCTTCCAGCGAAGCGAGCATGCGGCGGTGAAGGTGGTCAAATTGTTCGGGTTCGATGGGCTGGTTAACAGGTCCCCACCAAACGGTATCTTCGGTCAATGCATCGCGGACGATAAACTTGTCTTTGGGCGACCGGCCTGTGAACTTGCCGGTGTCGCACATCAGCACGCCTGCTTCGGTGAGCACGCCCTCGCCGCCGTCGAGCGCCAGTTGGGTCAGTTCAGGCTCCGTCAGGTTCAGCGCCACGGTGGCGGTGGCCGGTATGCCCAGGCATTGGAGTAAATCGGTATCTATGGCGGAATGGTTCGGGTAGATGTTCATATAGCAAAGGAGTTTTGGTATAAAAAAGAAAAATGTGGGCTACCGGCTCAATACCGGCTTGGGGTTGGGCATATCAGGAATGGCGGGAGGAGGGGTACCTTCGTCGAATGCCTGTTGCATCATCTTGCGGTCGAAGGCCTTCTCGTTGTTGGCCAGGAAAATCGTGGCGACGGCATTACCGATAAAGTTGGTGATGCTGCGCGCTTCGGACATAAACCGGTCGACGCCCAGCAACAGTGCCAGCCCTTCGACGGGGATCACGCGCACGGCCGTCAACGTGCTGGCGAGCACTACAAACCCGCTTCCCGTGACGCCCGCTGCCCCTTTCGAGGTTACCATGAGGATGCCCATAATGGTCAGAATTTGCGAGCCGGTGAGTTCTACACCGAACACCTGCGCCAGGAAGACCGTCGCCAGCGAGAGGTATATCGTAGTGCCGTCCAGGTTAAACGAGTAGCCTGCGGGAACGACCAATCCCACCACCGGCTTGGCACAGCCCATGCGTTCGAGCTTTTCCATTAGGGCGGGCAGCGCTGCTTCCGACGACGATGTGCCCAGCACGATCAGCAATTCCTGCCGAATGTATTTCAAAAAAGACCACAGGCTGATCTGATAATAGCGCAGGATGGCATTAAGCACGACAAACACGAACAGGAACATCGTCATGTAGACGGTTGTCATGAGTTTGGCAAGGGGCAAAAGGGTCCCAATCCCATATTTGCCGATCGTATAGGCCATCCCGCCAAATGCACCGATCGGTGCAAACCGCATTACTACATACAGCGCTTTAAATATCCATTTGGAAGCAGCAGACAGCGCGCTCAGGATCCGTTCTCGCCCCGTATAGCGGCTCAGTACCATGCCCAACACAATGGATACCAGCAACACCTGCAGCGTGAGATTATCGGCCAGGAATTGGAGCCATGAAAACGACTCGGCACGTTCGGAATACTGGCTGACGGCCGCGCCATTCAGGTTGCCGGTCGCGACCCCATCGCCCGGCCGGATCAGGTTGGCCACCGCAATGCCGATGAGCAGCGCCACGGTGGTGACCACCTCGAAGTACAGCAGTGCTTTTCCACCGACGCGCCCCACTTTTTTCAGATCACCCATACTACTGATTCCCAGCGTAATGGTAAGAAAGATAATGGGATTGATAAACAGCTTAATGACGTTGATAAACCACTTCCCCAGAAATTCCATCTGGACTGCGGTGCCGGGTGCAAAATGCCCGAACAAGGCACCGGCGATAATGGCGGTCAGCACCCAAAACGTCAGGTTACTCAATAACTTCTTCATAAAACTCGGCGATTTGAACAAGTGAAACCGGAACGCAGCAATTTGGCGTTCGATCGGAATAAATGTCCCCGCGGCAAAACGCCACGGGGTTTCATCAAAAATTAACCATCAGATTGGCGTAATAATAGGTTCCATTGAACCCAAACTGGTTTGCATTGCGGGTGTAAGGTACTTGTCCGTTGCTGTAAGATGCGTAATTCGTAAACACACGGTCAGGATATACGTTGGTGATGTTATTACCCCCGAGTGTAATGGAGAAAGTCTTGTTCAATGCATATACTGCCGACACATCGAATAGATTCTTGCCACCGAAGGTCTGCATCCGGTGCGGCAATCCGCTGGGCTTTTCCCAGGCCGTTACCGCTCCGAAATACGTGGAGCGGAGGTTTACCGACAGCTTACCCATTTGATAGCCGAGCGATACCAGCACTTTGGTACGTGGCTGGCTCGTCTCAATCAATGCGCGGCTCACGGTGTCGATCAGGAGGATCGGAACGGTTGTTCCGGCCTGCAATTGGGCGGGCGTTCCTTTGGTACCCACAATTTCGGTTTTGTTGACTGTAAGCGCCACGCTGGCTGTGAAGGCATTGTTGCATTGAAGCGGCTGCCGGAACGAGGTTACAAAGTCCACGCCGCGGGTCCGGGTACTCACTTGGTTGGTGAAAAAAGTAATCTCCTGCAAGCCGGGGAAGAGCGGTTTCAATGCGGCAATGTTGTTCACCCGCAGGTTTTCCGTAATGATGATCCGGTCACGAATGTCGATCTGATAAGCGTCCAGGGTAATCAGCAGTCGGTTACGGATTGCTTTGGCTGTCAAGCCGAGGTTGTAGTTCCAGGAGGTTTCGGCTTTCGGATCTTCAATACCGATCTGGCTGAGGCGGGGATCGTGGTTCGGGATTTCCTTGGTGGAAGTGACCACGCCATTCTGCACAGTAGAGGTAGTGACCGCATTCGCAACCTGCTGCAACAATGGCGCCCGGAAGCCCCGGTTGATCGATCCGCGAATGGAGAAATTGTCGCTCAGCTTGAAGCGCGAGGCAAGCTTGCCCGAGAGGTTTCCACCAAAATCACTGTAATTCTCGTAGCGTAATGCACCTGTCAGCAAGAGTCGCTCGGTGAGGTCACTTTCAACGTCTACATACATCCCGATGTTTGAGCGGGTGCGGTTCGTTTCATCGTCTACACCGATGCCGACGCGCCCCTGCGATCCCGGAATTTTATTGTTCGATGCCGCAAACGGGCCGATCTCGTAGCTGGCCGGATCACCCGCTGTCAGCCGGAACTGGTCGATGCGATACTGGGCTCCCATCGCAAGGCTGAGCGTTTTCGTCCCCAAAATGCCGTACATCGTTTTGTTGAGGTTGATTTCGCTCACGCTCTGTCCGAAGGCAATGCGGCCCACGTAAAAGTCTTTGGGAGAATTCACTCCCATCGAAGCATTCGTTGAGTTTTTGACATTCTGATCCAGGTAGTTGTAACCATAGCCGGTACTGAAATCCAGATTCCAGCCTTCGGTTACTTTCCGTCGGATACCCAGCACGACCGAGTAATCCTGAACAGTGCCGGGCAACTTCGGCGTAAATCCATCCGGATATACTGCCGGGTTAGTAGTCCCGACCGCGGGGATGGCCGTGCGGAAAAAACCCTGTGCATGCACACGTTTGCGGGAAAATCCGCCGAAGGAATACAGCGTCCAGTTTTGGGCCACCGGTAAGCCTGCATTGTAAAACAGCTGCCCCGATTTCATGGCATTGCTGCCGTATTCCGTCACGCGGAAGGTGCCGTAAGGGCCGTAAACCCCGCGCACTTCCCGCGCCGACTCATCGGTCGTTTTGTTGTTGGTATAAACACCGGTGTAGGTTCCGCCGGGTACCGGCTGCGGGTTATAGGGGTCCGAGCGGTCGGTGCCGGACACATCCTGATAGCTTCCCGTTACGTTCAAATATCCTTTTTTGCCCAGACGGAATCCATAATTCACACCGGCCGTATAGCCGCCGCCGTCGCCTTTGCTGGTCACGCCGTATTGGAACATAGCGCTGCCGGTTCCCACCGACTTTTTGAGATTCAGATTGACAATCCCTGCAATCGCGTCCGAGCCGTATTGGGCGGCAGCTCCGTCACGCAGAATTTCCAACCGCTCCACGGCCAGCGTCGGCACGGCATTCATATCGGTAACTACGGTACCTTTGCCCACGGTCACGTTCAGGTTCACCGCAGCAAACTGATGCCGGCGTTTGCCGTCGACTAGCACGAGCATTTGATCCGGCGAAAGTCCCTTCAGGGAAGCAGGATCGGCATAGCTGGCCACGCCATTGATCCCGTTTTTGGCTGAATTGAAAGAGGGCGATGTGAACTGCACCTGCTGGCTCAGCTCTACCTGGCCGGTAGACTGCAACTCTTTGGCAGTCAACACATCCACCGGCACAGCGCGTTCCACATCCGTCCGCGCCACCGTCGACCGGGAACCTACCACGGCGACTTCCTGCAACACGACCGAACTTTCTTCCAGTGTGACATTTACAGTGGTCTGACCTGTCAGCAATACATCCTGATTTTTATACCCGATAAAGGAAAACAAAAGCGTTTGACCCTGCTCCGCTTCCAGCTTGTATTGCCCCTCAGCATCCGTTGAGGCGCCTTTGGTAGTGCCCTGCACACTCACATTCACCCCGGGCAGCGACTCGCCACTTTTGGCCGTTACCTTGCCAGAAATCATCAACGGAGCCGCTTCGGCAGCAACCGGCTCGGCCGCGGCAGCATTCAAAATGATTTGCTGACCTGCCACACGATAGGTAATGCGAAGTGGTTCAAGTAGTTGATTGAGCACATTATCGAGCCGTTGATCCTGCACGGAGACTGAAATAGGTCGGTCCGCATTAATCACTTCCGCACTGTACATAAACCGCGTATCCGTCAATTGTTCGAGGCGGTTGAGCACAGTGCGTGCAGGCTGGTCGACGGCAGTCAGTGTAACCCGACGGCTAAGTATTTCCTGTGCCCGTCCCTCGTGGGCGATGGACATGCTACCAAACAGGACGGCGAAAAGAAGTTGGCAGAAAGTAATTCTCATAATTACCCACAGCAATACTGGTAAAGTTAACTGGCGATGCATATTTTTAAGATGTTTTAAACGGGTTTCACGGAAAATCTGGACAAAACAATCCCTGCGCCCGTCATCGGGCGTTTCGCAGCATGGAAAATCAGGGAATCCAAAGCCGGTGATGGTGGAACATTACCGGCTTTTCTCATTTAAGGCATTATCGGGCATGAGCGGGCTTACAACCCCGGCTATCAATCACAACCTGGCCATCGATCACCTCGTGACGTGCGTGGGTCACTTCGCTGATCAGCGCCAACTTTTCGTAGAGCGACTCGGTTCCAAGCCGGGCGGTGAGCGTGCAGCCTCCCAGAACGTCGTCGTCATACACAAAATCAACACCATACGCCTTGGAAAGTCGGGCGAAAACCTCGGGGAGCGGTGTGTCGACAAAATTGAAATCGGGCTGCCCGTTTTCCGGCGTGAGCAACACCGGATTTTCAGCCAGCGTTTTGACCAGTCGCGCCTCGGCAGGATAAAAAACGGCACGCTGGTTGGGCACCAGTACAACGGCATTATCCAATTCTTTCGGCGATGCATTGGCTTTGGGCCGGCTGAATACCGAAACCTTGCCGGTGCGAACGGTTACGGATACATTTGACTTGCCGCCAAATGCTTTTACCCTGAAACTGGTTCCCAACACCCGCGTTACGATGCGGTCTGTCACCACGAGAAACGGTCTTTGCGGCTGTCGGGTGATGTCGAAGAATGCCTCGCCGGTCAGGAAAACTTCCCTTTTATTGCCCGAAAAATGACTCGGGTAGCGGAGGAAACTGCCGGGTTCGAGCGTTACAGTGCTGCCGTCGTCTAACCTGATTCGCATGGCTTGCCGGGTATTGTTCATCTGCACGCTCAGCAGTTCGACCCGCTCATTGCGACCTGCCGACCATTGCCAGAATCCATACCCGAACAGTCCGAGCAGCAGGACCACCGAAGCCGCTACCCTGAACCAGCTGTGCCTGAAAACCGGCATCGGCTTCACGATAGACTTTGGTTCCGTTTCGCCCTGAATGTACGCCCACATTCGTTGACCCGCGGCTTCATCGTCCTCGTCCGCGATACTGTTTTGTGCCCCTCCCATCGATTCGTACCAGGCTTCCACGCGCCGGATTTCGTCGGCGGAAGCTTGCCGGGATTGATACCGGCGAAGAAGCTGGCGAAAGTCGGAAGGTGTCATAGGAGTATCGGACGGTACAGGTTGTTGTTCATAGTGTAGGTCAGGAAGAATAGCTTGCAGCCCTAAATGAAAATGTAAAATCAGGAAAAGTTTATATTTCTGATTTCAATAAGACCAACACTTATTTGTATTGTACAATTTATTGCAGGATAAAGAAAAATGAGGCAAGAGCCCCCAGGTTCCGCAGGCTGCCCCGGACTACTTTCAGGGAGCGGGTCAAATGGTATTCGACCGCTTTTTCGGAGAGGTTAAGCCGCTCTGCAATTTCGGGGATAGTCAGGTATTCAAAGCGGCTCATGCGGAACACCTGTTTGGATTTTTCCGGCAGCGCTTCCAGGGTGCGTTCAATGGCTTCGGTGAGGTCTTGCAAAGCCAGATCGTCCACAGGAACGTTATCTTCCTGATTGAGAAAAGATTCGTAGTAAGCCACGAAACGCTCGTGGACACGTAGGGATTCAATGTGATTGATAATGGAAAACCTGAGTGCGGTAAGCAGATAGGGACGCAGTTCGCGGATGTTTGTTTGTCCGGATTTGACCCAGATGCTCACAAAAAGCTCCTGAACCAGCTCCTCCGCTGTTTCCTTGCAGCGTAATTTTTGGTAAGCCAGCCGGTAGAGCATCCCCCAATAACGCTCATATATTTCAGCAAACGCTTCCCTGCTGCCCAATTGCAGTTCCATCACAAGCTGGTCGTCAGTAAGTTGTCGATAAGTAGGTGGAAGGGAAGAAGGCATAATCGGGACGCAGTTAACAGCCTGTCCAAATGTATGCAGAAAATTTACCAAAATATGGTTATTCAAACAAATAATGGTAAAAACGCCCGTGGTCGTAGAGGGTACAGATTAATTAGGAGGTTACTCAACGTGCCCGACCTTTTCTGCCATCTTCTCGAAGCCTTCCCAAAGCACTTCAGGGCCAACTTCTCTTCCGCATTAATGGAACGTCTGAATGATAAGACGCCAGATCGAAGGCTCTCATGATGACCCTACTTTTATCAATACACCAAGTAGCTAAGGCAATGCATTTTTTTAGCAAGATAATCGGATATTTTCCGATTATCTTGCTAAATTTACACATGGATTTATCCCAAAGTATAAGAAACCTTTCCAGCCAGCCATTAACGCATCAACTGCTCACCTCGCTGTTGAAAGACTACAAACGCCCCAACGATAAAATCCATGAGCTAATCTCCGCAGGCATTATTGAGCCTGTTAAGAAAGGCCTGTACTTACCATCCACAAAACTTTCAGAAACACGCACAGAGCCATTTCTTCTCGCCAACCACATGCTTGGTCCGAGCTATGTGTCTTTCGATAGTGCGCTATCATACTACGGATTGATCCCCGAACGAGTGTTCGAAGTTTCCTCCGCAACGACAAAGGCCTCACGCCGCTTTGACACGCCGACTGGTGCATTCAGTTTTACACGAATGCCGCTACCCTATTACAGCTTCGGGATACGGCAGGTCGCGGTCGGAAAAGATCAGAATGCACTTATCGCGTCCCCAGAGAAAGCTTTGTTTGACAAAATAATCAATACAGTGGGCTTAAATCTCCGAAGTAAAATCGCAGCCAGTGAATACCTTATCGAAAACCTGAGAATGGACGAAGATCAATTAAAACAGCTGGATGTACAAGCAATGGAGACCTGGCTAAGCGATTCACCAAAACGCGAGAGCTTAATGCAGGTCATTAAACTCATCAAGGAACTATGATCAAGGAATGGCTGGCAAGTTACAATCCTGCCAACAAGGATGAGGCAACTCAAGCACTGCGTGAAATCATGCAGGAAGTCACATTGGCTGGGCTCTATCGCAAAGGTTTCTTTGAAAAGGCTGCATTCTACGGCGGTACGGCACTCCGCATCTTTTACGGACTCGACCGCTTTTCAGAGGATCTCGACTTCTCGCTACTCGAAGTAGACCCCGATTTTTCGATCAATACCTATTTGCCCGCTATCGTCGACGAGTTCGAAGCGCTGGGAATGCATGTATCGATCAAGGAAAAACAGAAGGCAGTAAAGACCAGCATTGATTCCGCATTTCAGAAATCGGAAACGGTCTGGCGCGAACTGGTTTTGGAAGGTGTTGTGCCACAGCAAGGGCTTGGGCAAACAGCCAGCATCAAGGTCAAGCTGGAAGTCGATACAATGCCGCCTTCGGGATTTGATACCGAAGAAAAGCTCCTACTCCAACCATTCTCTTTTTATGTGAAGTGTTTCAGCATTTCCGACCTATTCGCTGGGAAAATGCATGCGCTGCTTTTCAGGAAATGGAAAGATAATGTAAAGGGGCGCGACTGGTATGATATGGAATGGTACATCCGAAAAGGTGTTCCGTTGAATCTCAAACACTTCGCGCTACGTGCGTACGATAGCGGAGATTGGGGTCGGGAGAACATCAGCGAAGTGGAGTTTCGGAGTTTACTGAATGCGAAGATAGATTTGGTTCACTTCCAGCGGATCAAGAATGATATTCGGAGATTTATACCGAATCACAATGTTTTGGAAATTTGGAGTGCTCAATATTTTCATGATCTTTCAATAAAGTTGAAAATCTCCATTTGAAGCGATGCCAAGAATCATGAAAACTGCTGCCTTTGTCTTTGGAGGATTAATCATCATAGTTTTACTAATTGGTTGGCTTTTTGCAATGTTAGCACCCGGCTGTGAAGACACCACATGTGAAACCCTATTTTCACCAGACCGGTCTCACAAAGTCATTCTCTATACCAGGAACTGTGGTGCCACTACCGGATTCAGCACTCACATTGCACTGGCGAAATCCGACGAAGACATCAATGACGGCACCACTATCTTCGTGGCAGATGATGGCTATGGAGAAGCGAATTTACATCCTGTCTATCAGGCGCTGATTGACATTCGTGCAAGGTGGATTGACAACCATTCGCTGGAACTTTCCTATGAAAGGAAAGCGAGATTATTCACAGAAAAAGTCAAGGCTGACGGAATCACGATAATTCACCGTAAAAGGTAGGAAAAATGATCGCGCGATAAGTGCGAATTTTGTAACTTGCACCTAGCAACATCGCAGTCACCACCGCCAAAAACCACAGGCATTTTCCAAACTTTGAACACTCAAAAACCACCCAAAAACTCACTCAAAAACAGCGAAAATCACCAACTAAACACCTCAATTTTCGCCAAAAGAATTATACATAACAAATATACTGTTGCACTATATGTATAAAAAATAGTGAGTCTTTCGTGTAGTTTACATCAAACACAGGAGACTAAATATTGATTACAAGCCGATTAAAGGCAAAGTTCGAGACCCGTCTCCCTCCCCAAGTTCGAAGCTCCTGATTTTCAATTTTGTGAATACTTACTGACTTCCCATGGACAAATCAAACGGATACGAGCACAACGCAACAACATTCATCCGCTGTCGCTCGAAGGGCGTCAATGGCGTCGGCGCGCCATCTGTTCGGCAGTGGGCCAGGTCACTACCCGCAAATGCGACAGTTCTGGACGTGGGTTGTGGTGCTGGCGACCCGATTTCGAAAGCGTTGGTCAATGAAGGCTTGACGGTTTATGGGATTGATGCGTCACCTTCGATGGTTCAATCCTTCAAGCAGAACTTCCCAAATATTCCTGTCGCCTGTGAAGCCGCAGAAGATTCCTCATTTTTCAATAGGCAGTTCGATGCTGTCATTGCCTGGGGGCTATTATTCCTTTTGCCGGAAGAAACACAGAAAGTTGTGATCAAAAAAATGGCAAATGCGCTGGACGCTGGCGGAAAGCTGCTATTTACAGCTCCTTCTCAAAAAATGAAATGGGAAGATGCGATCACAGAGATAGCATCGATATCGCTTGGAGCGGAGAAATACAAAGAATTACTAACTGCGTCGGGGCTTTCGCTCATCGAGGAATTTGAGGACGAGGGAGAGAACCATTATTACCATGCTGTCAAAGCAGCGTAAATAAGAATGTGACAAACGAGCACTGGTTTACCTAATCTTAACGCCCTGATTTTTGCAATATAGCGACAGGCGTGATGGCCAAGCGGTCGCACCATCCGAGGAATGTCTCGTGGGCGGCATCCAGGACCCGTTGCTGCTCAGGGGTAACAATTTTGCTTTTGGCCCTGCAAACCAGTTCAATCGGCAACCCCCGTTTTTTCAAAAAGTATTTTGAGCTCAAAGGATAAGGAACGGAAATAAGTGGCTCCATTTGGGAAATTTCAGCCTGGATCCAGCTCGCGTCTTCTGCTTTGGCTGGGTTACTGGCATTGTTACAGAGCCAGGTATGTATTTCAGGGTAAAAATTTCCGGAAATAGGCGACATTCCTTTCCCTCCTTTTTGCAGCGATTGGAGGGCCGTTGCCGTATGGGCATTGTACAACTCCATCTGAGTGCCCTTTGCCACCGCCAGTTTCTCCTCAATCTTTAGAATATCTTCGGTCGTATCCTTGTGGTAAACCATGTTCTTATTGGAAACAAGGAACTCGAATACCTCCGGGGAAATGATCCGCTTGTAGGGCGACGGGCATTCGTATGTACCTAATTTCATATCTCCTGCAAGAGCGAAAAATTGCTCGAAATGCTCCATGAGCACGGCATCGCTTTCGTCTTTCCCGGCGAAATGACTGGATATCAGAATGACTCCATCCACTCCGGTGTCACGTACTTTCTTTGCAAACAGCGCCTTGCTTGCAAGCGTATCGCCAAAAGATCCGGTCGACACCACCGGCACTTTCCCGTTCACGTATTTCACCACATGGCTGGTGAGGTCGAGACGTTCCTGATCGCTCAGAAAATACATCTCGCTGCTCAAACAATTGGCAAAGAAGCCTTTTGCACCTGCTGCCAGATAAAAGTCGATGACCCTGGAAACGTTGTCGTAGTCGATTTTGAGGTCGGTACCGAACGGGGTGATCATTACCGGGACGAATTTTTTCTCATCTATCGCATGAGCATCGGAAAACTTCGAATGCCAAGTGTCGCTACCTGCAAAAGCAGATTGCAGCACCCGGCTTCCAGCCATAATTCCAACTGTCGCAGGTGTTATCTTACCCAGAAAGTCCCTTCTCGTCACTTTGTTCGGTGTTTTCATATTAATGTCCGGATCAAAATAGATGGGTCGTGATGCGAAGTACTTGACCCTGCCATTGTTTGTACGCCGTTTGCGCCGCAAAGGCTATTCGATAGCAGAAATATTCTCATTCGAATAAACAATTGAAGTGGACAAATACAGACACTTCGTTTCTAGCAATTTTTTATAAAAAAATAGTACTAATCAGAGGCCCGATTAGTAACTCGAAGCGTACATGTAATTATACTCAATATGCGCTCACCACGAGCAGCCTGCGGATCTCTTGGAAAACTTAAACCCGGTTAATTGCATGGAACAGAAAACTTTACCTCAACATGGTACACGCTTAAAAAATTACTGCAAGAGATGCTGCCTGCTCGCTGCCCTGGCAGGCCTTACGATCCCTGTTCGAGCGGCCGGGCCATTCGAATTCGCAAAGGACAAAATCGCTATGAACAGGAATAATGGAGACCCGGTGTTACTTCAAAATGTGAAAGGAAGGGTAACCGACGAAAAAGGGGATGCGCTTCCGGGTGTGAACATTTTGGTGAAGGGCAGCCAGCAGGGTACGAGCAGTGATGCGAATGGAAATTTCACGATCGAGGTACCGCAAGCCAACGCTGTTCTTGTGTTTTCCTTTGTGGGATACCAACCCCAGGAAGTGACGGTCGGCAGCAGTTCCATGCTGGAAGTAAAGCTTCTAACCGATACAAAATCGCTGGACGAAGTCGTAGTGACTGCCTTGGGTATCAAGAAAGAGGTTAAGTCTGTCGGGTATTCCGTAACCAAGGTTGAGGGAAGTGCATTTACAAAGACCAGGGAAACGAACATAGGCAACTCGCTGGCCGGGAAAGTGGCGGGTGTGAATGTGTCCGCGGCAGCAACAGGTCCGGCGGGGTCAAGCCGGATCACAATCCGCGGTAATACTTCGCTTTCCGGGGACAACGCTCCGCTTTTCATTATCAATGGGTTGCCTATGAATAATACCAAGTTCGGGAAGACCCAGGGCGATAACCCGGACTGGGGTGACAACATATCCAGTATCAACCCGGACGATGTGGAAGAAATGACCGTCCTCAAAGGGGCCGCCGCCGCCGCCTTGTACGGATCACGTGCCAAAAACGGGGCCATCATTATCACTACAAAATCGGGCAAAGGCAACAAAGGCATCGGCATCGAATTTAACTCCAACAATACCCTCGAAGTGCCCTATTTTATATGGAACCTGCAAAAGGAATATGGCCAGGGTTACAATGGCGTAAAACCTTCCGGCGTCGGGGTTGCGGCGGCACACGGGCAAAATCACTGGGGCGCGCCCTACGACGGATCGATGGTGGTCCAGCTGGATGGGGTGGAGAGGCCCTATTCGTATGTGAAAGATCAGGTTTTGAAGGATTTCTACGGCAATGGCCATACGTCTTCCAACAACGTAGCTTTTACAGGTGGCGGTGACAAGGGAAATTTCAGGGTTGCCGTAACGGATATGCGCAACAAAGGCATTATTCCAAATGCAACCATTCGGAGGGATAATATCAGCCTGAGCATCAACCAGAACGCGACCAAAAACATCGCCATCAGCGCCAACGTGGATTATATCAACGAAAAAGTCGATAACCGCTACGTGCTCGAAACGAACAACGCTAATAGTGCGGGAACCATCTTGTTTGTCAACAGCAACATGCCTACCAGCGCGCTGTCTCCCGGCTACGACCCCGTTACATTCAAAGAGAAAGTACTGGGTACCGACCTCGGTGCTACCAACCCCTATTATTCGCTCAATCAGATCAGGAACAACACCCAGAAGGACCGATTCATTGCGGCAGTGAATGCACGGTGGAACATTACCGATTGGCTATTCGTGCAGGGAAAAGCGGGACAGGATATGTTTTCCTATCAGATCAACAAAATCGTCCCCGAGGGCACCGGTTACCGTCCCAACGGGCAGATTGATCAGATCCAGACCAACTTTTACGAAAGAAATTTCGAAGGGATGATCGGGCTCAATAAAGCGCTTAACAAGAATTTCAATCTGGTGGTCAATGCGGGTGGGAACCTCATGTCGCAACACAGCAATGGCACCAACATCAGCGGCTCCGGCATTATCACCCCCCGCTTGGAGGTCATTAACAATACATCCGTCCGGAACACGACCACTACTATTACGGACAACAAGATCAATTCGTTGTTTGGAACCGCGGAGCTGGCATATAAAAATTATCTGTTCTTGAACGTAACCGGCCGGAACGACTGGTTTTCAACCCTCAGTCCTGAATCAAACAACTATTTTTATCCGTCCGCGAGTGTCAGCTACGTGTTCTCAGACGCACTTGATCTGCCAAAGGCTATTAGTTTTGGAAAATTCAGGGTGTCGTACGCATCCGTCGGCGGTGCAACAGATCCCTACCAGCTTAACCTGACCTATGGCGTGCTGCCATACAGCTACGACGGGAAACCGCTGGGCACCATCAACCAGGCTATTGTTCCGAACAAAAACCTTCGCCCATTAAGCGTGAACGAGTTGGAGGCTGGTCTGGACCTGCGCCTGTTCAGTGGAAAGTTGGCCCTCGACGTCGCTGCGTACAACAGATCAACGAAAAACGATATCACCACTGAAACCCTTTCATCGGTTACCGGCTATAACGGGGCCGTTGTTACGGTAGGCGAACTACGCAACCGGGGTGTTGAAATGCTGTTTACCGTAAGGCCAGTCACTGCGAAAAATTTCAGCTGGGATGTTTCGCTCAATGTGGCCTACAACAAAAGCAAGATTCTGAAAATCTCCAATTCGACGAATGAATTCCTGCTGGGAACTGCAACGAAGGTTTTCCTCAAACAGGTCGTAGGTGAAGAATACTCGCAGATCGTCGGACGCACCATTAAGCGGGATGCGAATGGCCGCGATGTGATGGATGCCAAAGGCCTGCCTATCGTGCCTACCACTGTGAAGGCGTTCGGTTCGGGTATTCAAAGGTACACATCGGGCATCACCAATACTTTCAGTTATAAGTCATTGACCCTTTCGGCCCAGGTCGATGGCAAATTCGGAGGCCTGATCTACTCCAACACCAACTACAATTTGGAACACCGCGGAATGTCGCCGCGATCGCTGCTTGGAAGAGCGAACGGCGTGGTGCTGCCGGGCGTCACCGAGACCGGCGAAGAGAACAAAGTGCTCGTAACAGCCGCACAGGTGAATAACCGGGATATCATCGTGAGACGCCGCGACGCGCTGGACGATTACCTGTACAATGCGAGTTTTATCAAACTTCGCTACGTTTCCCTGACTTACAATTTGCCACGCGTGGTGTATGAGAAGATCGGCTTTATCAAAGGCGCCAGTGTTTCATTGGTAGGAAGAAACCTCGCGATCCTCATGAAACACACGCCTGGCATCGATCCGGAAACGAATTTGTCGGCGGGTAACGATCAGGGGATCGAATCGTCGGCCCTCCCTCCCACCAGAAGCTACGGCTTTAATGTGAATTTGAAATTCTAAATCAGCAACGTGTTAAATCTGTTTAAGATGAGAAATATATCAAGTCTGATGCTCGCAAGCTGCATGGTGTTCCTGGCTGGCTGCGACGGCGATTTTGAAAAACTGAACAAAGACCCTAATGCAGCAACCGCCGAGCTGTTTAGCCCGGCCTACCTGTTTACCTCCGCGCAACTTTTTTCGTCCAGAGGCGACGATGGGGCATCCCTGCATTATACAGAGACTTTCGTCCAACACTTTTCGACGCTGAGCGACGCAGGGACGTTTGACTTCTTCGGCGACAAATACGTATATAACAAAGGGGGAAGCGAGAGTTTGTGGAAGAATACATTCAATGCGGTGAACGGCGGAAGTAAGCTGCTGGAAGATGCCATTCAATTATCGAAGGATAAACCGGAACTGAGCAATCTGCACAACATGGCACGGATCTGGAAAACGGTCATATACCACCGTCTGACGGATTTATATGGGGATGTACCCTATTCCGAAGCAAATCAGGGCTATTCAACCCAGAACTACAAGCCCAAATACGATACGCAAAAGGATATCTATTACAGCATGCTGAGCGAACTGGAAGACGCAACGGCTAAGCTCGACGCATCCAAAGGACCTGTAACAGCCGACATCGTTTATGGAGGGGATGTTGTGAAATGGAAGAAATTCGGCTATTCCATGATGCTGCGTCTGGGGATGCGGTTGCAAAAAATAGAACCGGCAACCGCGGAAAGCTGGGTAAAGAAGGCATTCGCCGGCGGGGTATTCACTTCTGTCGACGACAACATGTACGTCAGGTTTCTGGACAAAACGGGCGCTAATCAATCGCTGGTGAACGGTGAAAGCTGGACATTGTCCGTGTCGGGCGTATCGCCGGGCAAGATCAGCGCGACCATTTTCAACTACATGAAAAGCCGCAACGATCCGCGTCTCAAATACATGGTGGCCGTATATTCCGATCCCTCCAAAGCATCGACCAAAAACACGGACCCCGCTGTTCAGAAGGGAATGCCCAACGGGTTCAACCTGGTGACCATCAAAGCCGATCCAAGTTGGGATAATACGAAGGACCAACACCAGTATTCGGGTATCAACCGCGATGTTTATGCCAAACTCGATGGGCCGAGAATGTGCCTAACCTATGGCGAAGTCCAATTGATGCTGGCGGAAGCGGCGGTCAGAGGCTGGATAAACGGGGATGCCGCGGCGCTTTATAAAGAGGGCATTGCCGGGGCAATGAAGAATGTGGCCAAATATGACGCATCGGCGGTGATCACCGATGCCGAAATCAATGCCTATCTGACGGCCAATCCTTTCGTAGGCATTGCCGACAAGGAAAAGGCCTACGAACAGATCAACACCCAGTACTGGGCCGCCTGTTTCATGAATGGCCTGGAAGCCTACGCCAACGTTCGTCGTTCCGGCTACCCCAAGCTGACGCCCATCAATTATCCGAGCAACGAAACCGACGGAACTTATCCCCGCAGACTGCGCTACCCCGAGGACGAACCGGTGTTGAATGCCGACAATTACAATGCCACCGTGGCGCGTCAGGGCACGGACAATTTCAAAACAAGGGTTTGGTGGGATAAACAATAGTAGTCAAAAGGATGAAGAACAATGAATCAAAAACAATCGCGCCGGAAGTAACCCGGCGCGATTTCATCAAAACTGCCGGCGTGAGCATCATAACCGCCCCTTACATCACTTCGGGCTGGGCCAAAACACCTCCCAGCGACATGGTCCGCCATGCGGTGATCGGCACGGGCGGCATGGGACGGAACCATACCAAAGCGTTCGGTAACATGAAAGGATGCAGCCTGGTGGCGGTCTGCGACGTCGATCCGGAACAGCTCAGTAAAGCAGTCAAGGATTTACCGAACGGGGAAAAGATCAAAAAATACGCCGATTTCAGAGATTTGTTGCAGGATAAGTCCATAGACTCCGTGTCTGTCGCCACACCCGACCACTGGCACACGCCCATTGCATTATGGGCGATGATGGCGGGCAAGCATGTGTATGTGGAGAAGCCGTGCAGCCATAATATTAAAGAGGTAAACCTGCTTGTAAAGGCATCAAAAGCATTCAACAAATGTGTGCAGCATGGAACCCAGCGCCGGAGCAACGGGGCACATATCGAAGGCATAAAGCAGCTTCGCAACGGTATCATCGGAAAAGTACATACCATTAAAGCCATTGACCACCAGTATCGCGAGGCCATAGGCAAGGCGCCAGCGCAGGATCCGCCGCCGGGAGTGAATTACGATATGTGGCTTGGTGCCGCCCCGAAAGTCCCTTTCACCAAAAACCGCTGGCATTACAACTGGCGGTGGTTTTGGGATTATGGCAATGGCGATGCCGCCAATGACGGCGTACACCAGATCGACGTGGCCGTATGGGCCCTGGGCGACAGGTACCCAAAGCGCGTGGTGGCGTCCGGAGGTCAGTATTTTTACGATGATGACCACCAGACACCGGATACCCAGACAACCATTTTTGAATACGACGACACGCAGATCATCTGGGAAATGCGGTTGTGGACGCCTTATACCCTGGAAGGGCACGACAATGGCAATGTAGCATACGGCACAGAAGGTAAAATGGAATTCGGCCGCGCCGGCGTTATAGTCACAAAAGGAAAAGAGCAGATCAAAATAGAATCACCGGAAACGGTCGAGACGATCATGCCTAATTTCATAACCGCCGTTCGCGAAAACAATCCTGCAAAATTAAATGCTCCGATCGAGAAGGGCGCCATTGCTACCAACATGGCATTGCTGGCGAATATCGCGACCAGACTGGGCGCATCTTCGCTTCAATACGACCCTTTGAGAGAAGAAATCAAATGCCCCGGTCTGGATAAGCAGGCCAATGCATTGCTTGGCCGGACGTATCGGAAAGGTTATGAACTTCCTTACAAAGGTTAAACTACATTATTTATCAAAATCCTGTAACCCTGATCATGACAAAAAAGCCAGTTGCTTTACATTACTTCCATAGCCTCATAACCGGATGTATCATTGCGCTTTTGCTTACAGTACCCGGATTTTCACAACAGGTCAAAAAAGCAAATGCCTCATCGCCTGTGGTTTCATTTGAGCAGAAACCCGGCGTGTTGGCTATTTCTATCGGAGGCAAACCATTCGCCAGCTATGTGTATGAAGATGAGAAAATTACCCGTCCCTATTTCGCACACGTCAAGTCGCCGTGTGGCATTCAGGTAACCCGCAATTACCCGCCTCAGGAGGGCGACCCCAAAGACCACGCAACATTCCATCCCGGCATATGGCTGAGTTTTGGCGATATCAATGGCAATGATTACTGGCGGCTGAAAGCAAAAGTGGAGCACGAGATGTTCGTGGAGCAGCCTAAGGGCGGACCTGGAAAAGGAACGTTTGTCGTTCGTAACTATTACATGAGCAGCGACGGCAAGAACAGGGTTCTGGCTGAACTGGCACAATACACGATCCTCGTGCGACCGTCCGGGACATTGCTACTGGTCAACAGCACTTTTACTTCCGACTCCGGTGACATGATTTTCGGCGACCAGGAGGAAATGGGCCTCGGTGTACGTGTCAATACCAAATTCAGCGTACAATATGGCAAAGGGCATATTACCAATGCGGAAGGCTTGAAGGACGGCGCAGGCACTTGGGGAAAAGCTTCAAACTGGGTCGATTACAGTGGGCCCGTCGACGGTAAATATGTTGGGGTAGCCATTATGCCCGACCCAAACAATTTCCGCCCCAGCTGGTTCCATACCCGCGACTACGGTTTAATGGCAGCCAATGCGTTTGGACGTGAGGCGATGACGAAAGGTGAGAAAAGTGCCGAGGTAATCAAAAAAGGGCAGAAATTTCATTTGGGATACGGCATACTGATTTACTGCAAACCCGACGCAGGGAAAGTCAACATTGAAAATGCCTATCAGGACTATCTGAAAATACGCTCCAACTGACGCTCTGACATGAAAAAAACACTTTCAGGATTCTCCTCTTCCCCAGCGTTATCTTTTGCCGGGGCCCTGTTAACCTGCCTGGTGTTAGCACCGGTACTTAGTTTTTCGCAGCAGAAGGATTATCTTTTTTATGCAAAAACACATTGCGATAATCTGATCACGTACGGTAAGGATGTTTACGGTACAGAAAAGTCGCGTATGCTGGCATCTGTTATCGATTCGCGTGACATGAGCGTACCCAAATCCAAAGTGCCTCCAACCGAAGGAACCCGTGAATCGGACCGTGCCGTTGGCGGAAGCAATTACTATCACGATGTGGAGACCATCCGCATTTTTGACGACCTCAGTAAGCTCACCGGCGACCCAAAGTACAAATCTGCCGGCGAGGATTATACGCGTGATTTTATCAAATACTGCCAGAACCCTTATACCGGATTGCTGGGCTGGGGCGAGCATCTTTATTACAATTTCTTCAATGAAACGATCATGGAAGGCGACCTCGAACGGCCGGGAACCATGTTCACCCACGAATTCATCGAGAATACACCGCCCTGGACCTACCTGTGGAATATTGATTCGGCAGCCGTGCGAAAAGCCATTACCGGCGTACGCGGGCATTTCCGCTCACCCGTTACGCAGAGCTTTCTTTTCAACCGCCACGCACGCTGGAACAAAGTGGAAAAACCCGAGTACCGTGGCCTGGAACAATACCAGGACGGAGGGCAGGCGTGGATCAAGCATTCCGGTCTTTACTGCTATTCTTTCAGCTTTCTTTATAATAAAAACCGCAATCCGGAATGGAAAAGATGGGCGGAAGGATCGGGAAACCTTTACTGGAATTACCGCAATCCAAAGACAAATCTGATTGTCAGCTGCATCGATGACCCGCGTCCTACCGGCAAAAATTCATCGCTGACGTCCACGGCCTTGTTGTGTTACTATTTACTGAAAGCTTCCGCCATCAATCCGGAGTTCGCCGGATTCAGGCAGCAGGCCGAGCTCATGTTCAAAGCAGCCGAAAAATATTCGTGGGACCCGAACCAAAACAGCTATTACGCCCTGGTGGATTTGGATGGTAAACCGGTCGGAACGGAAGTAATCCCTGTAATCGCTACCGGTTATGGCGTTGCCGACATGTTGCTTTTCGGCAGTGTCGCGGCTTACTTCTACAAAGTGACGGGTGACAAAGCGTACCTGGCCATGGTGAAACAAGTAGCGGACATTGTCGTGGATCATACCTGGCCCGACAAATTTGTCGTCAACAGCCTGGCGAGTAACCTGCAATTTTCGCTGGATGCATATGAAATACTGGGTGATAAAAGGATGTATGAAAAAGCCAGGAAACTCGCTGAAATCGGCATTCAGACACTGTGGAGTGGTAAACTTTTCCTGCGCGAGCCCAAAGACCCCTATTATGAAGCAAAGTTAGGCACCAACGCCCTGGTGGCCGGCTTCCTGCGCCTGCATTACCTTGAAAAAAACAATCCGGCTGCTGCGTCTCTTAGCCGTTGGTCGCTTTGATGAGCGGAACGGGTTGAATGCGGCGGCCTAGCGAATAGGCCACCAACTGAAATATGAGCAGTACTACCCATGAAAATGGGTGGTAAGCTCCATTTTATGCGGGTAGTCGGGCTGGTAATTTTGTGATGTCGAAAGACAAAGAGACTCATCTTAAATCACAAAGTCTATCAGCTATGAAAACATTTTTCCAATCCATCCTGAGTATATCGCTGGGCGTTCTGATCCTGTCCTGCGAAACAGAAAAAGAATCCGTCGGTCCCGGGCAGGAACCTTCGGGACAGTCTGCGGGGGCAGTAACGCCCGCAGGCGTTCCCGAGGGAACGATCACCTCCGTACAAATCGGCCCTTCCGGTGGCGTTGTCGCCTCCCCCGACAACCGCATCAGCGTTGTCATTCCTGCCGGTGCGGTGAGCGCTTCGCAGACGTTTTCAGTTCAGGGCATTACCAACAATTGTCCGGCGGGTACGGGCCAGGGGTTCCGTTTGCTGCCACATGGCGTGAATTTTGCGAAACCGGCCATGGTTACATTCCATTACAACCAAAGCGACCTCGAGGGAACAGCACCCGCATTGATGCGTATTGCCTATCAGAATGAAAAGGGGGTCTGGGTATCTCCCACGACCAGAAGTCTTGATACCACGGCCCGAACCCTTTCGGTAGAAACGACGCATTTCAGTGACTGGGCCATGTTTCTGACGATGCAGATAGACCCTGCCAGCGTTTTTCTGAATCCGGGTGAAAACGTGCGCCTGAGCGGCAGCTATATTGCTGAGATGCAGGAAAAATTTGGCGAGATCGTTCTTGGGCTCCCGGAGGCTATTCCCTCAAACCTGATCGACAAATGGACTTTGAGCGGCGAAGGTACCCTGAAAGGCAATTACAATGTCGCCGACTATTCAGCGCCTGGGACAATACCGGCCACCAACCCCGCTGCCGTCACCTTAACCCTCCACAAAACTGTGAAGATCGGCTCGCGTGAGTTCAGGGACCTCCGCCTGGTAAGCAACATTTTCGTGGCACCTGAGGGCCTTTCTGTACAGATCGATAACGGTGCGTGGCATACGTACAGCGCCGGCGTGAACGGTACCGGCGGGCAGTATATGGTAGTGGGCAAGGATGGTACCGAAAGTGCTTCCGTCAGCTGGAAAGGCGCATCATCCGGCACGTTTCGCTGGACGAAAAGCACCGACGTGGCATTCAATCTTAACAAACCTAAATTGATTTATCAGCAGATCTACGGCAAAGCGCTGAACGTGAGCGGTGGATCTGTACAGGTCGATCAGTCAGACGCGATGTGGGTGACCGGCACCTTCGTCGTTCAACCAGCCGGATGGCTCAATACGGCTACCCAACCGATTTCGATAGGCACTGCGTCCATCAGAGGAGTTTTCCGGGTCAAACGGGTCGGCCAGCTGTGAATATCCCGGTAATAAACTAGTAAACAACAGCATATATTCATTCAAACCATTAATCCAATCCCTGTTAGTCATGAAAAAAATACTTTTTGCCAATATGCCTTATGAAGGTCACTTCAACCCTCTGACTGGTATAGCCATGCATCTGAAATCACTCGGCCACGACGTGCGATGGTATTCGGGAAGCATCTTCAAAGAAAAGATCGACAGCCTAGGCATTCCCTACTACCCTTTCCGGAAAGCGCTGGATTTCAACCAGCACAATGTTCACATCCTTTTCCCCGAACGCGACAAGATCCGGGGAGCCGTTGGCAAACTGAAATACGACCTGAAGACTGCATTTATACTCAGGTCAACGGAGTTTTATGAAGATATCCGGGAGATTGACGAGTCCTGGTCATTCGACCTGCTGATCAGCGACATCGCATTTACGGGCATGCCGTTCGTGAAGGAAAAACTGCGCAAGAAGGTGGTCTCGGTAGGCGTGTTCCCGCTCATTGAAACTTCCCGTGACCTGCCTCCTACCGGCTTGGCCATGACGCCTTCCAACAGCTTTTTGGGACGAAGAAAACAAGACTTCCTTCGCTTTTTCGCGAACAAGGTCATCTTCCGGGAGGCGGCCGGTCTTTTCGCCAGGCTCTTTCGCGAGCACGGGATGGTTCCGGTGAGCGGCAACATTTTTGATGTCCTATGTAAAAAAACGGACCTGCTCCTCCAAAGCGGCACGCCGGGGTTTGAATACAGCCGCTCCGATCTGAGCAAAAAGGTGCGGTTCGTGGGACCATTGCTACCCTTCACAAAAGGTGGTAAAGGCCGCACTGACCTTGGCGAACAACTCGGGAAATACGAAAAGGTGATCCTGGTCACACAGGGTACGATGGAAAAAGACCCGGAGAAGATTCTCGTTCCCACGCTGGATGCATTCAAAAACACCCCCGTACTGGTAATCGCCACGACGGGCGGAATGGGCACTTCGGAGTTACAGGCACGCTATCCGCAGGAGAACATCGTCATCCGGGACTTTATACCGTTTAATGAGATCATGCCGCATTGCGATGCGTACGTCACCAATGGGGGATACGGAGGTGTGATGCTGGGCATACAAAATCAATTACCGCTCGTCGCGGCGGGGATTCACGAAGGTAAAAACGAAATCAACGCCAGGATCGGTTATTTCAAACTCGGGATCGACCTCAAAACCGAATTTCCGACGCCGGAACAAATCAGAGCCGGGGTGGAAAAAGTGTTGAGCGACGGCACGTATAAAAGCAATGTAAAAAAACTCAGCCGGGAGTTCAAAGATTACAACCCTCACTTGCTTTGTACACAATACATTGATGACCTTCTCGATATCAAAACACCTGAGCTGATATAATGCTACCTTCTGGTCGATTCGTATTCATTTTATGTTTGCTATCTGCCATGACCACGTTGGGTCAGACAATGGAACCGCCTGTAATCGAGCTAGGTTACAGGCAGTCCAATTACATTGTCGGACGAAATATGCTGGTGCTGGAAGACCCTACCAACGCATTGCAGCTAAGCGACGTAGAAAGCAAGCCGGGGTTGTTTCGGCCTATGACCCAGCAAACGCTGAACGTAGGGCCCAGCGCTTCCACTTTCTGGCTGAAATTGCGCGTGGTCAGCAACACGCCGACGGAGTGGTTTCTGCACGTGAAAGCACCATTTCTGAAACAAGTCGACCTCTTCACCAGGACCTGGCCCAGTTATGACCAAATAAATGAGTACATCACCAACGTTGGTTCCGCATTGCCTTATCATGACCGGCCGGTTCTCACCAATCAGACAATCCTGCCCCTCCCGCTGGTCGTGAAAGATACCGCAACGATTTATCTGCGTGTACGCAGCAACTCCATCATACGCGTACCGCTTGAAATCTCGACGATGCAATACATCTATGAAAACAGCCAGGAAAATGATATTGCACATGGATTTTACTTCGGGTTGATTGCCGCATTGATCATTTACAATCTGTTTGTGTTTATCTCAATACGGGAGCGTACTTACCTGTACTACGTGTTTTATATTTTCTGCGTAGCACTAAATATCAGCTATATCAAAGGCCATTTTCTGCAATTCATCGTCCCTCATTTCCCTCAGGCCAATCATTCCAATTATACCGGCAGCCTCGCTTTCATATTCGCATTGCTTTTCACCAATTCGTTCCTGAATACCAGCTACTATTGCCCGGGATTGAGAAAATTCGGCTGGCTGATCATCGTGTCTTGCGTCTCAATCATTGCGCTTTCACTTTCCGGTTATTTATTACTGGGCTTTAAGCTCAACTGGATCACGGTGGGCCTCTTCCTTATCTACTCCAATGTGATCGGTTTTGTAGTGCTAAAACAGGGATTCAAGCCAGCCAGATATTATTTGATGGGCTTCACCGCCCTGCTGGCTGGCATTTTTATTTTTATGATGAAAGACATGGCTATTCTTCCGGAGAACTGGTTTACGGAGGGCGCTTATCAGATCGGGTCCGGCCTGGAAGCTATCATTCTGTCCTTTGCACTGGCCAACAAGCTCAACACCTATAAAAGGGAGAAGGAAGTAACCCAGGCCGAAGCGCTGGCGCAGGCGACGCTTTTTTCGCAGCAGCTCATCGGTTCACAGGAAAGTGAGCGCAAGCGGGTAGCTGCGGAGCTGCACGACAGCCTCGGGCAAAGCCTGGGAATGGTCAAAAACAAGGTACTAATGATCAAAAGGGATGCTGAAAAACCGGATCTGCGCGAAAAACAGGTCAGAGACCTGGAAGAGATGGTCACGGAAGCGATTCAGGAGGTGCGCAATATTTCCTATAACCTGCGTCCGCTGCATCTGGAACTCCTGGGCATCACGCAATCGCTGCATAGCTTACTGGAAGACGTCATAGAAACAGGCCTGATTGAGCTGGAAACGGATATCCAAACCTTCGATAACCTGCTTACCAAAGCCAATGAGATGAATGTTTTCAGGATCGTCCAGGAGTGTTTCAACAACATTCTCAAACACGCACAGGCCACCGCCGCACGAATTCAGATAAGTAAAGACGATGCAATGATCGCAATAAGAATAGAAGACAACGGTGTAGGTATCGGACCTGCCGCAATGGAAAAGGGTGGCTTCGGGATGATCGGAATCCGGGAACGGCTCAACATCGTCAATGGCCAGATCGAGATCCTGGAAAACAAGCCGTCAGGTACTATTATTCATATTCAAATTCCTTTCTAACCATGGAAATCAGGCTCCTAATTGCCGACGACCACCCTATATTTCTGAAAGGGCTCCAAGAAGTGATCGAAATAGATCCTGATCTGAAAGTGATCGTCAGTGCGAAAAATGGCCAGGAAGCGCTGCTTTCTTTTCAGTCGCACAATGTAGACGTCGTCATTCTGGACATCGACATGCCGCGTTTGACCGGACTGGAGGCTGCCGAGAAAATGCTTCACATCCAGCCCGACCTTCCGATCATTATCCTCACAATGCACAAGGAAAAAGCCCCGTTCCTGAAAGCGCTGGAAATAGGCGTATTGGGCTATGTTCTCAAAGAAAATGCCGTTTCAGACATTGTGCATGCCATTTACAAGGCCAAAGACGGCGACCTTTACCTAAGCCCGGAGATATCGGCCTACCTCCTCAAAAAGACGTCAGCGCTGCAACGACAACCAAAAAATGACCTGAAAGCGTCGCTCACCCCATCGGAAACGCAGATCATGAAGATGATCTCCGAATACAAGTCCAGCAAGGAAATCGCCGATGCGCTTTTTATCAGCGAAAAAACAGTTTCCAACCACCGTATGAACATTGCCAAAAAGCTAAACCTGACCGGAAAGAACAGTTTGTTACGATTTGCTTTGGAACAGCCTTGGGGCTAAGGGGCCTCAATCCACGACCCGATAAACCGGATCCTCGATGATATTCACTTCGATCACATCATCGGCATTCCTAAGCAACTGCCGGCAATCTGCACTCAGGTGTTTCAAATGCACCTTTTTGCCCTCTTTTTGATATCTGGCGGTAATCTTGTTGAGCGCCTCGATGCCCGACATATCGGCGACGCGGCTTTCTGAAAAATCGATAATAACCTCCTGCGGGTCGGAGTGAACGTCAAATTTTTCATTGAATGCGGTTATAGACCCAAAGAAAAGCGGACCGTAAATCCGGTAATGTTTAATTCCATGCTCGTCCACAGACTTATGAGCACGGATCCGCTTGGCACTCTCCCAGGCGAAAACCAATGCGGAAATAATTACGCCGCTCAGCACCGCCAGAGCCAGGTTATGCAGGTAAATGGTAATGATCGCCACCAGCATGCCGACAAAAATATCCTGCTTGGGCATTTTGTTGATAACCCTGAAACTGGCCCATTCAAACGTACCAAATGCAACCATAATCATCACGCCGGTCAGAGCGGCCATGGGTACGCGTTCAATTACCGGCGCACCAATCAATATAATCACCAGAATCGCGAGGGAAGCGATGATTCCCGACAGCCTTGCCCTGGCCCCGGCGGAGATGTTTACCAACGTTTGCGCAATCATAGGGCAGCCGCCCATACCGGAGAAAAATCCGTTCAGGATGTTTGCACTTCCCTGGGCAATGCATTCCCGGTTGCCATTCCCTTTCGTGGCAGTCAGCTCGTCTACGAGATTGAGCGTCAGCAATCCTTCCGTAAGCCCTACCCCTGCCATGATCAGTGCGTATGGGATTATGATCTGAAAAGTCTCCAAACTGAACGGAATCCGGGGAAGGTGAAATGGCGGAAAGCCTCCGCTTACGGAGGCTATATCCTTCACGGTTTTGGTATCAATGCCAAAACCAAGCACGAGCGCGAAAACCACAACAATAGCGGCGAGCGAAGGCGGGACCGCTTTGGTTATTTTGGGTAAAAAAATGATGATCGCGATAGTCAGCAGCACGAGTGCCGACATGATGATAAACGGCGTGCCGCTAAGCCAAACCTGCTCACCGTTGGAAACAGTTTTAAACTGTTCCAGTTGGGACATGAATATGATTACAGCCAGACCATTCACAAAACCATACATCACAGGCTGCGGCACCAACCTGATGAATTTCCCAAATTTGAAAACGCCGACCAGAATTTGCACCACACCGGCCAAAGCGATTGCCGCGAAAACATATTCAATACCATGCGATTTCATCAGGGCAATCAAAACTATTACCGTTGCGCCCGCCCCGCCGGAAATCAAGCCCGGCCTTCCGCCCAACACGGAAGTAACAAGGCCCATCATAAAGGCGGCATAAAGTCCCGTGAGTGGAGGAAAACCAGCGAGAATGGCGAATGAAAGTGATTCTGGCATCATCGTCATGGCGACGGTCAGGCCTGCGAGAACTTCTGTTTTGTAATTTACTTTTTGTGTAAAATCAAATAAATTGAAGTAACCCTTCATTGGAACGCGGATGAGTTATTTGCACTTTTTGGGCCGGTCGAAACAATTTCCGGCAAAAACCACGCTAATATCGCCCCAAAACAGCCACTATCTAAATATTTGCAATATACAACCTGCCACTTTCGCTGTCCGTCGTCGTCGCTCGACGGATTTACGTCAAAAACCGACAACAGTCTCCGGATTTGATCAGCAAGCCACGATGGGAAAAAACATAAGCGGGAATATCTACATTTGACATACAGAACCAATTCGTCTGACTAGTTACAAACTAATAGCAGCATGACACGAGATCAAGCCATTGAGGACGCTTGGAAAATAGCGGCTTCTATCCCTCCAACGAAAGACAATCCCAATATAAGTATCCGCGTGGCCGACAAAGCTTCTTCGGACCCATCATCTTGGATAGTCACCTTTAAACAGGAAGAATATGCAGAGATGGACGACAGAGGATTTTGGATGGATCTAATCAAATGGGAGTTTGAGAGCGTAATCGAGCAATAGAACAGATCGCGAGGCTACTAGCGTTTGGCATCCACCTTCACATCCTTGAACATAAACGGATTATCACTCACCCGCACCGATTTCCCGCTTGCAACCTTTATTTCCCTCAAAATAACCTCTTTTGTTTTAACGTAAGGATATTTCTCCTGGTAAGAACTGTCTTTCATCTCCGTATTGAAATTGGCGAAAAGCGCCGGGCCCTGGTAGTTTTCCGGATGCTGCGAGTCGTCGATTCGAAGATTTTCAATGGTGATGCGTTCAGGCATATAGCAGGTGTAGCCGAAATCATGCTGCCCTGAATAAGACCCGCTTATCAATGAGGCGCTAACCGGCTTGCCGCCCACTGGCACAAAAACACAATTACGGATCACCAGTTCTCCTTGCCAGGTACTGCCGTAGTCGGGACGGAGGTTCACAATGCTCCTGCCGCGAATGGTGGAATTTTCCACTAACAAAAGCCCGCTGCCGATCGCATTGATACCCATATGCCCGAGGGTCGAGTTGCGGATAGTCGCGTTCGCTACACCCTGATGGGCATCAAACCGGGAGAGGGTACAATGGTCATAAAGAAGATTCTTGCAAAAATTGGAGCCCAGAATACCCCAGTAAATATTGTCGTCGATATCGTTCGTCTGGCTGCAATTCACAAAAGATATGTTAAGCGCGCGGTTGGCCAAAAGGTCGTAAGTACCCATCGAAACAGGCTTACCGGCCGCGCCAATGGTGTTATAGGTCTTGTGCCCGGTTAGGACACAGTTTTTCACCGTCACATAGGCACATTCGCCAACATTAATGAAGCCTCCATAAGGCGCACCGTGGTCTCCCTCGCCCGTGATGCGGTGTTCGAGCCCTTCCACAAGCACATTCGACCGCCTGATCGCGATGTTCCGGCTGTAATAAGTATACTTTGACTCTGCCTTATTGGCAATGGTGGTGAAACGCCCTCCGGTAATTTTCAATAGTTTCTCGTCGATCGGACGGGCAGAGATATCCGTGATCTGATCGAAATTCCAGATGATCGGAGCATTCATATCCACTTTGCCGCTTTTATCGACTACAAAAATATCCGTCTGAGAAGACCCGTTATTTTGGTTGAGACCAAACCGGATATATTGCTTCACATTCGAATTGGTGACGGTGATCAGGCAGGGGCCCGGCAGCGATGCATCGATTTTTTCCTGGTTCCTTTTTAATGAAAATATCCCTTCCAGTTTAAATGGTTTAAGGCTCGAACCTACCGTAAAAACGGAAGCGTCGCGATTTTGTACTTCGGTATCGTCAATGATAAAAGACGCCTTTCCGAAGTCGGTATCCGTCCGGATCATAACCGTTCGCTCTTTTCCTCCAATGTAATAGGTCGCTCCATCGTCGGCCCTCACCTGCAATCCGTGCATGTTGGCAAATGCATGGGTCGCAGCGATCGCGTCCAGGTCATCCACCTTGCCGTCGCCCTGCGCACCGAAGTCCCCATAACGAACCACGCCGGCAGCCTTATACTTCCTGACGTTTTTGGGCGATACATTCACTTGCAGTACGCCTTTTTCATTGGTATACACTCCGGTTTTCGTGTCCTCCGAAGTGACGACCACACTATCTGTCAGATTTACATTCTGTCCATGTGCCACAAATGGACCGGTTAGAAGAAGAAGTATCAGCAACGCGTATTTGGGCATAAGGGTTAGTTTAATAGTGATTAGTTTCAAAAGACGCCTTCCGGGAAAAATACTTTGCACACCCGTTTGTACGACAGCGCCCAGAGGCTCTCATACATCGCATCAATAATCTAAATCCCTGATTTTTTTAATAACCCTATTGGCTACAATCTGATAACCAAAGTTGTTGAGGTGAATTTGATCCGTGTTGTTTGCAGCACGCATACGACGGGGGAAGTTCCCTTTTGCAATGTCCTCCAAATCGCTGGCAGTCGGCGTAAATCCGATGTCATTCATCTCCGACTCAGTGGGGGGCGTCATTGCAACATACGACCTTCCGTACAGCATGGCCAATTGGTCGTTAAAGGCGGTAAGCTTAGCATAGCGGTCCGTCCCTTTGTTTTCGGTGGCGCCCGGCAATATACCCAACACCAGGTATCTCCGGGGTTCGGCGATGTAATCCACGGAACCTTTGATCGCCGAAAGAATATCTGTTTCCGGTCTTCCCTCAGCGATGTCGTTCCGCCCGTACCACAGGATTTGCGTGGCCGTCCTCAGGCGCACTGCGTCGTCGAGCTCAAAAATGGAACCATCGGGAATTTCGACTGCAACGGGCGTTTCAGCGACGGCTTCGGGATCGCTTTTCGCCAGCGGCTCCACCGTGTAGCGTTCGCCCACTTCCGGCAAAAATTTGCGCGTGATGGTGCATTGCACACCCGCAAGCATACCGGTACGGCTATAAACGTTGGCATTCAAGGGAGTCGACAGAAACTCATTGTTAAGTTTCGTGACGGTCACCGGCTTTCCACCGTCGAATTTGCCACCCGCTACCGACAGTGTTAAGGGAACACCTCCCTGCCGTATCGCGATCGATAATGCGATTTGCCCGTTGATCCCGTCATTAAACACCGGCCGCTCGGGGAAAGTATCTCCCACCCAGTCGCCGAACGGCCTGGTTCCACCGGTGCCAATGGTGAGACTGTCACCAAAGAATGCGAGTGTTTTGTCGCGTTTGTCCTTTTTGGAAGGAATTATTTTGTCAAGAATGTTATCGCAGGAAGCGAGGAGCATTGTGGATAATGCTGCCACCCCAGATTGACGAAAAAAGCGTCTGCGGCTCATTCGGCCGCGGATAGTGCGACCGGGGTCAGTGTGTTGGAATGATTTCATTTTGATGATGGAACGTTGTAGTAAAGGTGCTTTTGGACACATGCAATACATGTGCATAGCATGTTTGCAATAATCGTTCCACTCACATCCGCTGGTTTTCCTTGCTTCTGTCAAGGAATTTCTACAACGTTTCCATTAAAACAATTTGGATTTATTCCATTAATATGGATTAATTCCATTAATTTTGATCATCCAATCTTGCTATACATAAATTGGGTTTTAGGGTTGTATAATGATCACATTCCGGAGGCATTGCTTCCGGAATGTTTGTATTGAAGCAAACGGGACTCATTCCGACCGCAAGCTCTTCACGGGGTTAGTCAAAGCCGCCTTAATGCTCTGGAAACTGATCGTGAGCAAACCAACGCCTACCGAAAGCCCGGCAGCCAGTACGAAAACCCAGGCCTCAATGTCTATTTTATAGGTATATTCTTTCAAGAACGATTGCATCGCATACCAGGCAATCGGCGCGGCGATGACAAATGCAATCAGCATCAGTTTCAAAAAGTCGCGCGAAATCAATTCCACAATGCCGTAAACCGTAGCACCCAGCACCTTCCTGATCCCTATCTCCTTGGTACGCTGCGTTACAACGAAAGAAACAAGCCCGAACAATCCCAACGAGCCGATCAGCACGCCCAGCACGGCGAATATCTGAAGGAAATTAGAAAGCTTGCGTTCGCTATCGTAGAAGCTTTTAATGTCATCTTCCAGAAATTTAGGCTCGTAATAATTGTTGGGAAACATCGCTTTCCAGTGCTCCCCGATATGCTTGATCGCTTCCGCTTTTTTGGAATTATCGATCCGGATGCTGGCCAGCTGAAAGTTCCAGCCCGCGTATACATAGACATGCGGCATCAGTTTGGTTTTAAGGTCCTCGGAATGGTAGTCCTTTACCACGCCTACGACGTTCAGTTTCATACCCCAGAATTCGAGCTGCTCCCCTAGCAACTTTTCCATATTCCTGAAACCCAGGTCACGCGCGGCCTTTTCATTGACCACTACGTCGGTATACCTGGTGCCCTTGCTTTCGCGGATCGTGTCGTTTGCGGACAACATCCGGCCCGCAAGCAGTGGAATGCGGAAAAAGTGGAAGTAATTGGTATCGATGTGCTGGAGACGGAACGTTTCCTCCCCATTCGGAAGGCCCGGATACTTCATCATCCCCCACCAGTGATTCCGCTTGCTTGCAGGGGTAGTAAGACAGAATGCGACCTCACGGATCTCGGGATGCTGTTTCAGCTGCTGACGGAAGCGTTCGCGCAGCACGGCACGCCGGTCGGGCATATTGACGGTTACAATGCCGCTTTTCTCAAAACCGAGGTCTTTTTCATAAATATACCGCATCTGCTTCATCGCGAGCAAAGTACAGATCACCAGCACCTGCGCGATCACAAATTGCATTACGACCAGCGACGACCGCAACGAAATACTGCTGCCAGGCAGTACGACACGGTTTTGCAATGCCCTCACCGGCTGAAAACCCGAGAGAACGAGGGCGGGATAGAACCCCGCAAACAGCGTGACCACAATCGCGAGCGCACCAAGGAAAAGGTAGGTGTCGATATTCCAGACTGCCGAGCCGTCGATGTGCGTATTCAAAAGCTCCGAAGAGTAGGAAACCAGCCTTCCGGCCAGCAATGCGCCGAATAAGGTTGCCAGCACAACCAGCAGCCCGGTTTCCCCGAAAAACTGGAACACGAGTTGCTTCCTTCCGCTGCCGAGCACCTTGCGCACCGCCACCTCGCGTCCACGTTGAATAGCCTGCACGGTAGCCAGGTTCACAAAATTGATGCAAGCGATAAATATGAGGAATATGCCTATGCTCGTAAGCATGTAGAGCATCCATTTCGGCATCGAATAGTTGAACGGATCTTTGCTGGTATCAAAATGCATTTGCGGCAGGGGCTGCAACTCAAACGACGTAACCGATGTTTCATCCGGCTGGCTTTTGGCAATACGGGTAAGTTCGGCATTGATTGGTGCCGTTGAAGCGCCCGGTTTCAGCAATACATAGCCTTGATGCATCGAATCGCCACCGCCGAGCTTGTCCTCCTGGGCTAGGTCCGGTTGCATTTTTTTCATTGTTTCCCATGAAATGATCATTTCCATGGGAAATTCGGTGTTGAGAGGAAGGTTACTAATCACGCCGGTAACGGTCAAGTCGATGCTGTTATCGTAGCGGAGGCGCTTGCCGATTGCATTGCCTTTGAAAAGCTTCCTGGCCGTCTTTTCGTCGAGTACCACCTGCCCCGGCGCGCTGAGCGATTGCTTCGGATTGCCGGCGATCCAGCGGATATCCAGCATTTCGAGCATGGCGGGTTCAGTAAAGAAGATATTGTTCTGGTTGAACAGCTCTGTTCCTATCTGCACGGCTGCCGGGTTCATTCCGTAGAAATTGGCGGCCGTTTCTACACCCGGAAACTGGGTTTTCAATATTTTAATGACCGTCTGGTGCACATGCGACTGCTGCTCCCCGAACTTGTCGGCTGACTTGACCCTGTAAATGCGGTCGGCTTTGGCATGAAAACGATCGAAGCTGAATTCGAACCGGACGATCCAGAATAGCGTAATAGCCACGCCGAGGCCTAGCGTCAGGCCCGTCAGATTAATGAAAGTGTACAGCCTGTTCTTTTGCAGGCTCCGATAGGCAGTTTTGAAGTAGTTCCCGATCATAATTCCCAGGCAGGTTACATTTGAGATAACAAACTCAGATCATTTCAAAAATAGCCTGCCAATTAAAAGAGGCCGTCAGAAACGGCCTCTACACGCAAACAATCAAGAAAATCAAAAGCCGGGCTGTCCGTAACCGGACAAAATCCGTTCAGGTTTGGACAGCCTCAGCCACTACCTCAATACCAAAACCTTTTGCTGGATCACTCTGTCGTGCCCGGCCATGCGGACGACGTAAATGCCCGAGGCCGTATTTCCGAGCGGGATATTCACCGGCCCGCTTCTGCCCCCGATCTTTTCCATCAATATCACTTGTCCGCCCGCACTCACCACTTCGACGGTTTGAAAAGGCTCTTCTACAAGCAAGCTTAATTCATTGTTGCTGATCAGCGAGGGCCGCACAAAAAGTTCGCTCTGAGTCTCCCCGCCGCGGTTGACCGTGATCATTCCCGAGTACCTGAAACTTTCGTCGGTATCCGTCATTTTCAAGCGATAGTAAAGATTGCCGTTTTCCAATGTGGTGTGTGTAAATGAATACCGGTTTCCGGCCTGCGCATTCGCGCCTTCTACCGAGCCAATGCTTTCAAAGTTGCGCGCATCGGAGCTGTACTGAATATCGAACGATTTAAAATCCTTCTCCATAGAAGTCTGCCATATCAACTTCACTCCTTCGGCACTGGGTGCTCCTGAAAAATCAACCAGCGTCACCGGCAACGGGTCCTCCGCCTCAATGCGGTATACGGCGGTAGCTGTAACCGCGAAGATTTCTCCCGACTCGTCTTCCCCAATGTCTCTTACACCGATGGTTGTGGAAGGTTGATATTGTTGTGAAGAGCCATCCGAATTAATTTTGTGAATATCGCCCGAACTATAATCCATCCCGATGTAATAGCCTCGCATCACCGGCCAGTTGTTTCCGCGGTACACCACACCACCGATCACGGAAGAACCCCTCGCGGTGCGCGTTCTATACGTGTAAACAGGTTTGGTAAAGCTGGCTGAATCCGGACATTCGTTTATGGCAATACCCGGCGTGTAGCCATTGCCTTCGAAGCACCGCCATCCGAAATTGGTACCCGATGCATTCCCGGCCGTCGTGTGATTGACCTCCTCCCAGGTATCCTGCCCCACATCGCCGATCCACAAGCCGTAATTCTGGCGGTCGAAACTCCATCGGAACGGATTTCTCAGCCCCCGGATGAAAATCTCGTTCCCGAACGGGTTGCTAGGCGGTATGATATAGGGAATACCGGAACCTGGGGGCGTATTGACGTCCAACCGCAATATTTTGCCCAGCAGGCTACTGGTACTCTGGCCGTTTTGGTTGGGATCGTAGCCAGCGCCACCGTCGCCGGTGGAGAGGTATAAATAGCCGTCTTCATAACCAAAATGCATCTCCCCTCCATTGTGGTTGGTATTAACCGGGTGTGGGATTTTCAGGATTTCGAACCGCGTGTTGGCCAGCACGACGTTTCCGGATGGGTTTGCAGATGTGTACCGGGCTACCACCAGGTCGCCGGCGGTGTCGGTGTAATAGGTATAAAGAAATCCATTGGTGGAAAAGTCGGGATGGAAAGCGATACTCAGCAAACCGCCCTCTCCCGCCTGCGAAACGATCGTCCCGCCGCTATTCATATTGAGGTATTGAATCGGGGTTGTCAACGCACCGGGGTTATACATCGTGATAATACCGGCGCGTTCCGCAATAAAAATCCGGTTAGAATTGTCGCCTGCATGGACAAGCTGCATGGCGGAGGTCAGCCCGCTGATAACGGCTGTTGGGTTGATGCTCACATCGGGAACTTGCGCACAAACTTGCAGGGTGGTAAGAGCGAAGCAAAATACCAGGATATGCCCCCGCAGCAGTTTATAGTGGTTGATATGTTTCATATTTAACAGGGTTAATAGATGACACTACTTCTACCATTTATTACGAAATCATACTACAATTCCCATGCCCGCATCAAGCCTGGAAAATATCCGCAAACAAAAAGCCTCCGGAAGCATAACTCCCGGAGGCCCAATATTTTGCCGCGATCAAAGATCGGTCAATAATAGAATGTACCGTATTCGCTGCTGATTGTCAATTTTTTCTCATCAGACGCTTCCACCCGGCCGATCACCTGTGCTGCGATGCCGAATGATTCCGAAATTTCGATCACCCGTGCCGCATAGGCTTCCGGCAGGTAAATTTCCAGCCTGTGCCCCATATTGAACACCTTGTACATCTCCTGCCAGCTTGTGCCGCTTTCTTCCTGAATGAGCCTGAACAATGGCGGTACCGGCAGCAGGTTGTCTTTGATAATGTGAAGGTTATCAACAAAATGTAGAATTTTTGTCTGGGCCCCGCCACTGCAATGTACCATGCCATGGATCTGCGTCCGCATTTCGTCGAGTAGCGCCTTGGCTACGGGTGCGTATGTACGTGTAGGCGAGAGGATTAGTTTACCCACATTCAAAGGAGCACCTTCTACTTCGTCGGTTAGTTTTTTGCTGCCGCTGTAAATAAGATCTTCGCTCACCTCGGGATCGAAGCTCTCGCTGTATTTTGATAGGTATTTACCCAGAATATCATGTCTTGCGGAGGTGAGGCCGTTGCTGCCCATGCCGCCGTTGTATTCGCTTTCGTAAGTAGCCTGGCCGTAGGAAGCGAGCCCCACGATTACGTCACCAGCCTGGATATTGGCATTGTCCACCACTTCCGAGCGTTTCATTCGGGCAATTACCGTGCTATTGACGGTCACGGTGCGCACCAGGTCGCCTACATCCGCTGTTTCGCCGCCCGTACTGTAAATCTCGACGCCGTAGCTCCTAAGCATCTCCAGCACATCCTCCGCACCGTTGATCACCTCCGCGATCACTTCACCCGGAATGCGGTTTTTATTGCGGTCGATGGTCGATGAATAGAGCATCGGGCCGGTCGCGCCCACGCATAGCAGATCGTCGGTATTCATCACGATCGCATCCTGTGCAATGCCCTTCCAAACGGAAATGTCGCCGGTTTCTTTCCAATACAAATACGCCAGGGAAGTTTTGGTACCGGCCCCGTCGGCATGCATGATCGTGCAGTAGTCCGGGTCGCCCGCGAGCGTATCCGGTACTATTTTGCAAAAAGCCTTTGGAAAAAGCCCCTTGTCGATCTTTTCGATGGCCTTATGCACATCTTCCTTTGAAGCCGATACACCGCGCTGGAGATAACGGTCGGTAGTTTTCATCTGAACGTATTGATTAGTAAGCTATCCTGATTCCGCCACAAAAGTAGGCAAAAAGGGGGCTCAAACCTTTACTTTAATGAAAGTAGTGGTTAATATTGAGCTTTTAAAGCCCTGAACCCACTTTTGATTTCATGCATTTTTTGATTCGTTCAGTAGTTGCACTAGCCCTGTTATTTGCCGCCAGCTCGCTTGAAAACCGTTCTTTAGCACAGGCTCCAAATTCGCGGGCCGCCGCCGACACCCTGAACCCCATTGAGTCGCTGGTATCGTTTGCCACCAGGCATTTACATATCCCCTACCGTTCGGGCGGTTCCTCCAAAAGAGGTTTCGACTGCTCTGGATTTGTCAGGTATTGTTTCAACCAATGGAACATCATACTTCCGCATTCAAGCGCCGCTCAGGCGGAGCACGGTGAAGCCGTAGAACTAGACGATGCCAAGCCCGGCGATCTTATTTTCTTCAAAGGCAACAGCACCAAAAGCAAGCGCATCGGACATGTGGGGATCATTACCGAAGTCGCCCCCGGCTATGTAAAATTCATTCATTCTGCCTGGAAAGGCGGCATCCGTTACGACCTGCTGAACGCAGCCTATTACAGCAAGCGGTTTGTGGCTGTGAAAAGAATGATTGAATGATTGATTTTAATCAACAAATAATTTTCTTTCTCTTTTGATCCGTCGACTTAAGTCGACGGCAAGATGATTGACCTCCAGCCATCCTTTGCAGTTGACTTTAGTCAATTGAATAGAGAGATAAAATGGCTTAGTTCTTGTTTGAATTTGTCCAGCCATATTTTTGCATGAATCTATTTATCTCTGTTTCAAAGGTTTTTCCTTTGTGGTGCTCTTCCTGCTTCAGGATATAGCGTCTCACAAAAGGCACATGCCGCTCGCTGACACTTACAGCCCAGTAGTCGTCCTGCCAGACAAACTTTGTTCTTGTCAGCCTATTCTTATTGATCCAGTGCGCTGATTCTCCTTTGATGATCTTCATTACATCCGCGAGTGTCTGCCCGCGGGCAAGGCATATGAGGCAATGGGCATGATCAAGATACCCATTCACAACATCCAGCTCGATTCCCTTCGACATCGCATATTCTTTAATATGCATAAACACTTTCATCCGAATCTCGTCCCGCAGCACAGGCATCCGATATTTCGTAGAAAAGACAACATGGATCCAAACACGAGTCCAACTCATAGCCTAGAAGATTTAAACGCATCCAACAATAAACCACCGGTGGTCTCATTGATACGCTAAACCATCTATTTGGTAACACACTTCAAAACATCCTCAACAAAAAATCCCCCTGGCCGTCGACTTCAGTCGACGGAAAAAGGGTAAGAATGAGCTAATGGTGTTAAATTTGCAGTAATGTTTCATTCAACAATTTTTATAATCCTGCATCTTGAAACTCTGGCAAAAGGAAAATACTGTCACTTCTGAAAAAATAGAACGCTTCACGGTAGGGCGCGACCGCGAGATGGATCTGCATCTGGCCGAATTCGACGTGCTGGGCAACATCGCCCACGCCACTATGCTCGAAACCATCGGCTTGCTCACATCCGACGACCTCGCCGCATTGAAAACCGAGCTGAAAGCCATTCACCAGCAAATCGAAAAAGGTGAATTCGTGATCGAGGAAGGCATCGAGGATGTGCATTCGCAGGTAGAGTTGTTACTTACCCGCAAGCTTGGCGATACCGGCAAAAAGATCCATTCAGGTCGCTCGCGCAACGACCAGGTGTTGGTGGATATGAAGTTATATACCCGTGCACGGCTTTTCGAGGTGGTACAGGCTGCCGAAAAGCTTTTCGACGTGCTGACGCGCAAATCGGAGGAGCACAAAAATGACCTGCTCCCCGGCTACACACATTTGCAAATCGCCATGCCGTCGTCGTTCGGTCTGTGGTTTGGTGCCTATGCCGAAGGCCTGATCGATGATATTATCCAACTCAATGCAGCCTACCGCCTCGCAAACCGCAATCCGCTGGGCTCCGGCGCAGGCTACGGGTCTTCGTTCCCGTTGAACCGCCAGCTTACCACCGAATTGCTTGGTTTTGAAGGAATGCATCATAACGTCGTGTATGCGCAAATGAGCCGTGGGCGCACGGAACAGGCCGCATTGACTGCTATTTCCTCACTCGCAGCGACCGTTTCCAGGCTGGCGATGGACGTTTGCCTTTACAACAGCCAGAACTTCGGCTTCATCGTGTTGCCCGACGACCTCACGACCGGCAGCAGCATTATGCCGCACAAAAAGAACCCGGACGTGGCCGAGCTCCTGCGCGCTAAAACCAACCGCATGAAGGCACTACCGATGGAAGTAACGATGGTATTGAGCAACCTGCCGTCGGGCTACCACCGCGATATGCAGCTGCTGAAAGAAATCCTGATGCCGGCATTCGACGAAATCCTCGACTGCCTCGACATCGCCGCATTCATGCTCGAACATGTGAAAGTAAAACAAAACCTGCTCGACGATCCGAAATACGATTTGCTCTTCAGCGTGGAGCGCGTGAACGAGCTCGTGATCGCCGGTGTTCCTTTCCGCGATGCCTACAAGCAAGTAGGGACCGAAATCGGCGACGGCACTTATGTTGCGCCGCGAGCGTTGAAACACAGCCATGAGGGAAGTATCGGTAACTTGCAGACCGACGCGATTCGCGCGAGAATGGAGCAGGAAATTGCCGCTTTTGGCTACGATAAGATAGCCGCCGCTTTTGAAGCACTTTTAAAATAAATACCATGAAAACCCGGTCCGCCATTATCTGGATGTTAGGCTGCATTGGATTCGGCCTGTTAGCCGCCACCAGCGTGAACCGTCCGAGCCTCGACGGACGGGGTAATCTCAAAGTCATTTTCTTCCTCGACCCCGAATGCCCCGTCTCGAACGCGTACATGCGCGAGATCAAGAGTATTCATTCGGATTATTCCAAAAAAGGAGTGGCATTCGAGGCCGTATTCCCTGTGCCGACCGTTAAAAGGGAGGATATCAAACGCTTTTTAAGTAAATATCAGGCAGCCATGCCCGGCTACCAGGATGCCGGGCTGCAAAAGGTGAAGCGCTACCAGGCGACCGTGATGCCCGAAGCTGTGCTCGTCAATGCAAACGGGGAAATCCTCTACCGCGGTGCGATCGACAATTGGTATTATGCCTTGGGTAAAAACAGGGCGAAGGCCACCGAGCTGTATTTAAGGAATGCCATTGAAGCGGTATTGAATGGGGAAATGGTACTTGTAAGCCGTACTGATGCGATCGGATGTGTGATTAATCAGTAAGGGAGCAGCGTTTCAATGAAATGACCACAAACAAAAAGGCAGGCCAATCGGCCTGCCTTTTGTGTTCTTTAACTAAATCTATATTAAAACTATTGCTTATCCCACCATACGCGACCGGTAGCATCCTGAGGATCCTTTCCGAAGCCCGGAATAGCCGCCATGCCGTCATATGCCGCTTTTTGATTGGCATAATTTTGATCATTCTCGTTAAGCAGAGAAAGAGGTGCCCGACGAGGAATGGTCAGCACGGCGTTATTGTTCGTTAAAACTGGTAACGCAACAGCGCTTGTCGCATTCGGATATCCTGTACGTTTCCACAAAGCCCATCCCTCAGAAGGTTGCTTCAAGAAATGCAGGTAAGCCTGTGAAGCAATCTGATCCAACGCTTTGGCAGCATCAAATGCAACCGCCGGTCTGAGCAAATATGCATCTATTTCAGCCTGGGTAACTGCGGTATAATTGGTAAGTTGAGATTTTGTACCAATCATATCATACCATTGAATGGAGCTTACTACCCCTTTTTCATACCAATCCTTGGCTCCCGCTCCAATTCCACGGGCAGCTACTTCGGCACGCATAAAGCAATAGTCCGAATAGGTCAATACCGGAATATAAACCAGTCCTGTACCTCCCTTACCATTGGCGTCCGCTTCCGCAGGGCGGAACAATCTTGGCTGCAGATAGCTCAATGTATCCACAACGATGGAGTTCTCTCCCGACTTTACGGTACGCGTAGTGTAATATCTGGCTCTGATGGCAGGGCTCGTCGCCTGATCCGGGCTGGTGTAGCTACCCAAATATCTACGTGCAGGTTCGGTAGTTCCAGCAGGTAATTGTTTATCTGCAATGAGCAGGTTGATATTAGCCTGGGTGTAAGTATTAGGTGCCACAAATGCATCCAAACGAGGATCCTTATTCTCCCACATAAAATCCACCATCGGTTTGGTAGCCCTTAAGCTGGTAGGGTTCCAGTTTCCGCCTTCGGTGAATGATTTACTTGCCGTATACACCCAGCCATCTTCGTTCGCGCTCATCAAATCAGCTGCGGGCATTGCCAATATCTCGTTAATCACGGCTGTTGCCTTTGCCTGGTCGCTTTTTATTTGCCTCAGCGCAATTTTCAGTCGAAGTGCGTTACCAGCCTTAACCCATTTCAAGGCAGCACCGTTGTAATACGAATCGTAATTCCCAAGCGCAATTTGAGGAGCACCAGGAGTTTGCTTCAATACGGACACCGCTTCTTTGAGTTCCTCGTCAAGCTTAGCAAATAATGCTTGCTGTGTATCGTAGGCAGGTTTTAATGTTCCGCCATAACGAGCCTGGAATGCCTCGCTATATGGGATACTGCCATAAATGTCGGATACATAAAAAGCATAGTAAGCTTTCAGGATACGAGCTATGCGTATCATATGAACAAACCTGGGTTGCTCCGACTCAGCCATTTTCTCAACCAGCTTTTCTACGTCGGTAAGCTGTGTGCCCGCGCTGTACAATGCGCCGTAGCGATTTGAGAAGTTAGAAACGTTGGTTGTAAATGCTCCCTGGTTACCCCGCACATCTGTTGCATACTGCATCCATGGCATTATCCGGGTATAGAAATCGTAAAATGCCTCGAAATCTTGTCCCTGAATAGCCCTTGAGGCGTTCGCAAACTGATTCTCCGGTGGAATCGAGGATAGCGCGTCCGGATCGATGTTCGTATCAACAAAGTCCTGCTTGTCGCAAGACGACATTACTCCTACTAACAGCAGTAAAGTCGTACAAAGAATTTTATTATTTATTTTCATTGTTATTTCGTTCTATTTTTTTCGACAAATCCTGTATATCAAAAGCCGACATTTACAGAAAAACCAAGGTTTCTGGTGAAAGGCGCACCACCATATTCAGCAAATTCACCTGCATTATTGCTCTTTAATCCCTCTGGGTTAACGCCATCCTTAGCAGTCATATAGAGGTAAGCGAGGTTACGGCCGGTCAATCCTACTCTCAGAGACTGAATTTTAAATTTGTTGATCAGACTCGTAGGAACGGTGTATCCAACAGAAATTTCGCGAAGCGACACCCAGGAGTTTTCAAATACCGAATATTCCCGGATACCTGAACCCCACTGCGTCAGGTTCTCATAATATGCATATGCAGGGATCGGTTTTAAGTAGCCTTTTGAAACAGCTTCTGCGTAAGGCATTCCGCCCAGGTCAAGTTCCTTGCCGTCGACACTCACTTTATAACCGTCAGCCAAAACACCCTCCGGAATAATACCGTCATCGCGTGTTTTACCCGATGCATCCGTAAAGGTCACACCGCCCAATGCAGCATTTCTTCCTGGCAAGCTGTTTTTCAAACTTCCGTTGGAAGAACCATACTGGTGCGTACCAGAAGCCATGAGTCCGCCAATTTTAGCATCGACCTGAAGAGTCAGGTTGAAATTGCCGTATTGCAGGTTGTTCACGTTGCTTAGGAGGAACTTCTCAAGCATTGTACCCAGGTCCCTCGATCCTTGTCCGTACGACCCGCTTCTCAGGTAGGTAGGATAGCCGTCGGTAGCGTTGCTGGAAGCACCAATTACCTTTTGTCCATTGGATGGGCTGGCAATATTGTTTCCGCTGGCATCTTTCGCCTGGTACAGCGCATATGCATACGCCGATGTAATCGTTCCATAATCTCCTCCTACCCGTGCAATAGACCTTACGTCATTACCGAATGCCAAGCTCAATTCATAGCTATCTACACCTGGCACCAGTTCAAGTATTTTGTTCCTGTTGCGAGAGAAGTTGAAAGATGTATTCCAGCTGAATTTCTCAGTTTTTACCGGAGTGGCGGTCAATAAAATTTCAATACCGCGGTTTCTGATTTTACCGGCATTAATGATACGGCCCGTTAATCCTGATTCCTGAGGAACGCCAACAGTAAGGATCTCGTTGGTCGTGATTTTATTGTAGAATGTAAAATCGATTCCTAAACGGTTGTTGAAGAAACGAATATCCGTACCAAGTTCGAGCTCACGCGCCAAACGGTTTTTAAGGTTTGCATTAGGCAAAGTCCTGTCTCTGAAACCATAAGAAGCAAGCGGAGTCCCGTCTGGAAGCGTGTAATTATCGCCTGGGTTGTAAATACCCGTGCGGTTTGTGCTCCAAGCATCAGTATCACCACCTGTATATCCGAAGCTGGCGCGAAGTTTACCAAAAGTCAACCAGGATGGAACACCTTTTAGCGATTCGGTAGCAATCCAGGAAAGTCCCACAGAAGGATAATCGTACGACCAGTCGCCGGTTCCGTTTTTATAAGTTAACGTAGAAGTCCAGTCGCGACGATAGCTTGCATTAAGAGTCAGCATACCCTTGTAAGTCACATCACCATAAGCATACACAGCATCCGTTCTCTTGGAAGGTACAAGCGCGGCACTTGCAGTAGCCACATTAATAGAATTGGAAAGTGAATATACTTCCGGAATTCTCAAGCCGCCGGCGGTACCATTCTTAAATTCTCTTCCTCCGTTGATTTTGTTAGTCTCACCCCCAACGCTAAAATTCACTTCAAAATCTTCTCCGAAAGTCTTAGCAGCAGAAAGCAAACCTTGCACACGATACTGGTTATTGTTGGTGGCATAGGTGCTATACTCATCGTTGCCGGAGAAACGAGCGCCATCTCCACGTTTTTTGTATTCCCCTGTATAAATCTCATTCTGCAAGTTGCTTCTGAGCAAGCCGGTCAGCCAAGGCGTGATCTGGGCCGTCAGATCTATATTTCCACGGAATATCTTTTCATTCCGTGTTCTTTTGCGCTCGTTAATTTCCCACATGAAATCTGTAACGCTGTAAGGGTCGTTCGCCCCTCTCCTGCGTCCACCCACAGTCAGATCGGTATAGTTATGCATCCAATAGTCTATATCCAGGTTCCGTGGGCGATAATATACAAACTTGAAAATAGGGTTATAGCTGCTTCCCTGGTTAGTCGGGTTCAAAAGATTATTGCTGGTATAATCCGCCGACACATCCAGATTAAAGATTTTACCGATCTTCTGCGTAGCCCTTACGTTGAAGTTGTTTCTTTTCATTTCTGTACCGGACGGCATTACCGAACTGTTGAACAGATTGGAATAAGATACCCGGAAACTACCCCTGTCATTACCTCCGTCAACAGCGACGTTATGGTTGATATACTTACCAGTATTAAAGAATTTGATCGGGTCGTTCGCTTTCCATTCAACCATTCTCCCGTCGATGTCCTTAACTTGCTGTCCCTTGAACTCCGGCCCGTAAGAATAGAACCAGTTATTGGCATCCACCTGATCAACCCCATCCGCTCCTTTTGAAAAAGTTGGATCCAACCCTGCTCCAAACTGATTTTGCAGGTCAATGATTTTATAGGCCTTTTCAAATGAGGATGAATGGTTGTATGTAACACCAAGTCCTTTTGTTTCTCTTCCCTTTTTGGTTTGAATAAGTACAACACCATTCAACGCTTCTGAACCATAAAGTGAACTGGCGGCTGAGCCTTTCAGAACACTCATCGATTCGATGTTGTCAGGGTTGATGTTCTTCATAATGTTACCAAAATCCTGCTGACCACCCCATGAATCTGCCCCGGTAGTTCCCGGACGGATCAAAACACCATCAATTACAAATAATGGCTGTGTGTTCGGACTTAAAGAGGCATTTCCACGAATACGGATTCTTGAAGACGACATCGGCCCGCTCGCTCCCTGGTTGATCATCACACCGGCAACCTTACCCTGCAAAGCATTGACAAGGTTAGCGTTGTTGGTGCGGGATAGTGAAGTCCCTTCGACTGTCTGAGCCGAATACGACAATCTTCTTGCATCCTTAGCCATACCAAAACCCGTGATGACTACTTCATTAAGCGTTTTGTTGTCTTCGTCAAGGTTGACGGTCAATTGGGTGGCGTTGCCTACCGGCACCTCTTTAGTTACAAATCCAATTGATGAAAATACAAGCACCGCCGAACTGGAAGGCACAGCAATGCTAAACTTTCCGTTAACATCTGTCGCGCCGCCTGCGCTGCCTCCTTTAATAAGGTAGGAAACGCCGGGCAAAGGATTCTGATCCTTGTCGACCACCGTCCCGCTGACGGTCTTTCTGTCTTGGGCCATACTCCATGTACTTCCGGTGAGGAGGAGGAGCAATGTTACCAGACGTGTTAAAGTAGTACACTTTTGTCTCATGGTAAATTTGGTAAATTGAATTTTTAGGTGGTTTAAGTTAACTGACTACATTACTCTGATCCGAAGACCGGCACCAGCTGACGCCGGTTTCCCATTCGCACATCAAGCATTGTAATGTCAAAAATAAATATTTTTGTTAATAAAAATATAACATTTATTAAAAAAAATTAATAATTAACATACAATTGTAATAGACTATTTGCCAATAGTTTCTTTTAGCCGTATTTTCTGAATTACCTGTAACCCGATCCCCCTGCCCTGCTTTTGTCCGTTCACAATGGCCGCGCGATAATGAATCCCCCCGTAGAGCCGACTGATCCCCGCCTCTTCCGCCGCCGCCGCAAACGAAGTGAAATGCCTTACGGGCAAGCCGTACGGTGTTTCAGTGTGGTCGTCGAATGCAAAATTTGCCCCTAGCCTGGCTTCCAGCACCTCTGCTGCGGCGGCTGATATGACGCTGTGGCCGCTGGTATATTCCGGAAATGGCGGTGTCTGGAGCAGTGGTCGCCACTTTTCGTCCATGTGTGCATTGATCACCGTTTCGGGCCTGATAAACTGGCTACGGTACTTTTCGTCCCAGCAACTGATGAAACCATCGAACAAAGCAATGGAAGTGAGCAGGTACACCGCCGACGATTCGATCCAGTTTTTTCCGGCGCTTTCCATTGTCTGTCCGGCGATTGAAATCCAGTGGCCTCCTGGCGAAAGTTTTTTCGTCGCGAAGTTCAGGTGCCCCTGTGTGTTGAGATAAAAAGGATTACAGTCCCAAAAACTCGCGATCAGGATTTCTTCCTTACCAAGGCTACGGGTCCTGTCATAAACTTCTTTCACTTCCTTCATAAAGACACTGCCAGGCTCGGTGCTGAACGCAGGTGGCGGAATGGGCTTAAATTGCGCCGCCGAATCGAGCGAAACGGGGCGGATCTGGCTCCAATAAGGTTCCACGGCATCGATATAGCCGGGAGGTGTCGGCATCCATTTCCCTTTTTCCTTACTATATGTATAACGACGTTTTTTTCTGGTGGCGGCATAATTGTCGCGCGCCGCCCATGCGAGAATGCTGTCGCTCACCATTTCACCCAGGCGCAGCGAATTTTGGTAAACGGCTTCGTCGTGCTCCCCACAGCTTGCAAGAATACTTTCCGCGCTGTCTTTGAGCATCGGCTCGGAAAAGACCAGCTGCCCGCCGGTCCTGAAAAATGCATACAAAGCCGCCAGTTTATAATTGATATCACCCGACGCACGCCAATCTTTTTCGCGGGGCGCTTCTATCCTGGGAAACCCATTAGCTTGCCCGTAAAGGCTTTTATAGCCTTCGTTGCCAAGTACCAGTGTTTCATAAGCGGCCGCATTGGCATACAAATAAATGCGGCTCGCCACCGGCGGCGAAAATATATCGTGCACAATTACCCGCGTAAGGTTGTGCTCCGCGCGGTGCAGCAACGCCGTACGCGGCTGTGCATGTGTTGTTCCCGCGAGCATGCATAATGCATACACGAAATATCTGAGGGCCCTATTCCGGATCACTTTTTCCATTCCAACAAGACGGGCTGATCGTCATTAACGGTAAACAATATACGCTTTTTATTTAACAAAACCCCACCACGCACATCGCCGCCTGCCCATAGGCCGGTTTCCGCGGGCGAAAGTGTCTCGAATCGGAAAGGCGCCACCTGTTTCAACACCGTCCCTACCGAAGCGTCGCAAGGCCCGAGCTGCACGCGATAAGGCGAAAAATTGCCCGCAAGTACGAGATCGGTTTTACCATCACCAGTCAAATCCTCTGCGATAATGCTGCTCGTCCGGGAGAACTGTGCCGCTTCGGGAAGCGCATGCCTTTTGAATCCAAAACTTCCCAGGTTTTCCAGCACAATGCTGCGTAGCTCTTTGCAATACACTTTCTTACTCTTCTCTACGGCATCTTTGCCAAAAATATCTTCCAACCTCGCATCGGCGTAGCCGGCATAGTTGGTGTATTTCCTTTTAAGGGCCGTCATCTGGTCGAGCATTTCGTCGCGGGAGAACATCGGGTAACTTTTCTCGCCGATATAATAGGTACAAATGGGGTCGATCACACCGTTTTTGTCGAAATCGTCGTAATAGATCGTCACCGGGCGGTCGGGCGTTGATTTATATTGATTGTTTAAACCTGCATTACCGAGTATGAAATCAAGGTCGCCGTCCCCGTCGAGGTCGGTGGCTTCCATAGCGGCCCACATTCCGTCGGAATCTTTCAATGCTTCAACCGACTGGTTTTCAAATGTGATACCTGTATTCTTAAAAGCCATGACGGGCATCCAGTCACCTGCGAGCATCAAATCGGGCTTTTTATCAGAATTTAAATCGGTAAAAACTGCGGCGGTAACCATCCCCGGGTTCAGCAAAGCAGGCACGGCAGCCGTAATGTCCGTGAATTTTACGCTGGCACCCTGACTATCATTCCTTAATAAATAACTTCTCGCGGGCATCGGAAACGAACCGGGAACCGCGCGGCCTCCTACGAAAAGGTCCAGGTCGCCATCGCCGTCCACATCCGCCGCGGTAATGCACTGCTTGGGATTGCGCATAGACGGCAGCGCCAGTACTTCTTCGCGAAAAACACCTTTTCCATCATTCAGGTACAGGTGATCGCGGTATTCGGGGGCATTCTCGTCGAACTCATTCCCTCCGCTCACAACGTACAAATCCAGGTCGCCATCGCGATCGGCATCGAAGAACAACGCATTCACTTCCTCGCAAACCACATTCTGACGCCAGGGCTGGGCGGCAGCGCCTTCGAAAGTACCGTCTTGCTTTTGAATATAAAGCACGCCAAACTGGTGCGACGCGCCGCCCAGAAACACGTCGTCGAGGCCGTCGCCGTTCACATCGGCTTTCGCCAGCGCAGGCCCCAGCCGCGAAAGCTGGTAAGGAAGCAGAACCTCCACTTTGAAATCCACAAAATCATTTTCCTTATGCACAAAATCGATCCCGGCGGCCTGTGCGGCAACATGGTGAAACCAGGGGACAACCACTGGCGCATTTGGCTTTGGATCAACACCGTCGGCTTCCTTCATTACCACCAGCCCGGCTGCCTGATTGGTCAGAAAACTGGTTTTATCCGAAGGCCACCCGATCGTCACCGAATCGGCTTTCCCGGCATTACCCAACCCGAAATGCAGGTCGGTAGTGACGGTCGACTGGTAACCGCGCACGGGGTAAAGCTCTGCATATTGCATAACCCCTCCCACATACACGCGCACTTTCGCGCCGAACGCCTGCGAATTGGCATTCGTGCCCATCAAGCGTAGTGTTAGGCCTTTTTTATTGGTTTGATTCTGATAAATCGAAACCGGGTCGTTGATGTGTGAAATGACCATATCCAGGTCGCCGTCACCGTCAAAATCGGCGTAGGCAGCCGCATTCGACACCGCCAGCTCATTCATCCCCCATTTCTCCGAAACATCCTCGAAACCAACGCTTCCCGGCACACCAGTGTTCCTGAACAAATAGTTCCTCAGCTTGTTGGAAGGCATTTTCTGCACCAGATCGTAGGTTTTGAAATTCAGGTTTCCCTTCGCGGCCTCTTTCATCTGCTCGTCGGCCACGGTGTATTTCAGGAAATCCATATTGGTAAAATCCCGCAGGTAGCCGTTTGTAATGAGCAAATCCTTCCAGCCGTCATTGTCGAGGTCGGCCATTAAACCCGCCCAGCTCCAATCGGTGTTGCTAACGCCCGCCAGTTGGCCTATTTCGCTGAAACGCAGATTGCCCGCCTGGTCGATCCCGCGGTTCAGGTGCAGCATATTGCGCATATTCTGGTGGTAATACCCGCTGTCGAGCAACAGATGGTATTGATCGTACATATCAGCGCCTTTGAGCAACTTCTGGCGGTGGTTGTCCTCTGGCAGCATATCGAGCGTCAGCACGTCGGGCAGGCCGTCGTTGTTGAAATCGGCCACATCGGCGCCCATCGAGAACCTGGAAACGTGGGTAAACGACTTACGCAACGACTCGGTGAATGTGCCGTTCCGGTTGTTGACATAATAACAATCCACCTCAGTATAGTCGCTCGTCGTGTAAAGGTCCGGCCAGCCGTCCTGGTTCATATCCGCCACGACCACGCTCAGTCCGAAGTTCAATGCATTGTTGATAATGCCCGCTTTCTGCGTAACATCCTGGAATTTCAGTTTGCCCTTCCCGCCTACGTTCTCGAACAGCCGGTTACCGAAATAGGGGTTCGGCGTGGCCCGCATTTCCCTCGTGTTCAGGAACGGATTGACCGTGTGGTTGGAGTGGTTCAGCAGGAACATATCCAGGTCTCCGTCCTTGTCATAGTCAAAAAAAGCTGCCTGGGTCGATTGCGACCCGATCGCATTCAAACCTGCTTCCACGGCTACTTCCTTGAAAACCGGTACGCCGCCTTTCACGCCCTGATTGATAAACAGCTCATTGTTCTTGTCGGACAATTTCCGGTAAGGCCCCGAATGACAAACGTAGATATCGGGCAAGCCATCGCCGTTTACATCGGCCACGCTTACGCCCGTCGCCCATTTGCCATTGCCTTCGAGCTTCGCTTTCCGGGTCACATCATCGAATGCGATGCCCGCTTCCGGCGAACGATTGAGAAACAGCTTATTAGGAACCGTATTTCCGGAGATGAAGAGATCGGGCTTGCCGTCGCCATTGAAATCGCCCACACCGATCCCGTTTCCGTTGTAGAGATATTCATACCGGAAAATGTGCAGCGAATCGTTCTCTTCGATCCGGTTTGTGAAATTCACCCCGGTTTCTTTCGGGGGTAATTTCTTGAAAACAGGCTGGGAGAAAACAGCAAATGGCAGCAAAAACAACAGATAATAGAGTTTACCCATGCAATTCCGTTTATGAACCAATAAGAATCAATTCCACTTGAAAACAAGATCCTCGTCGCCAGGCTGCCTGTCGACATACATCAGGATGAGCGTCATCATCTCCTGATCGCTCCGCATATTGCCCGTCGACATGACCAGTTGCGGGGGGTTATGGGGGTTTGCCGGGTTACTTGCCGTATTATCGTAAGTCGCTTCCACGGTCACCACCGCACCTTTCGGCAGTACTACGGGTTTTTTGTATTTATAAATCTCCTGCCAGCGGAAATCCCACGCAGGCACGTGCACGAGACCGACCGTATCGCCCGAGGCCATCGTCGCATAAGCCTTGAACTCCTTGCCGAGGTAATGCATGTGCGGCCATGCGTACAGGAGCGAAATATCGGGCTGGTTGTTTGCGATGCGCAGTTTGAAACTGCTCACCTCGTTGGCAAAGATCATCAACGGCGGTGAAATCTCCTTTTCACCGATACCTCCCGAGCCGAGGCTTATCACCTTTACCTTGCGTTTGATAGGCGTTTTTTTGAAGAAAATATTCAATCCGTCGATGCTTTGCGCGTCTACCGAGCTGGGGCCGAAATGCACCGTCAGCAACACCACGCCCCGTTTGGGCATTATCCAACCCATATCTTCCGGGTAAGCCTCTACCGTCGTTCCCGGGATCCAGCCGCCGTAATAGGTCATTTCTTTTTTATACTTGACCCATTCATAATACTTGTCCCCCTCCGGCCCGCTCAGGTCCACGAAATCCACAGTGTTATGCAGGTCTACCGACGCGTCGGGCACGGGATGGATCGCAAAATTGGCGTGGTGGATAAGCTTCTTGTTGTTGGAAGTAAACTCGATTGCCTCTACATTGGCCTCCTGCGCCATCTCAAATGGTATCTTGAACATGACGAAGCGCTCCTTGGTGTCGCCTTTCAGCGCAAACGCCTCTTTCATGCTCAGTTTGAGGTCGGGCTTGCGTTTATAAGATGTGCCGGCGTCGAGACGGGCCTGCAAATCCTGTTCGGCCTTGACGTTGGCCTTCCCTTTGGGCGTGCCGCCGTCTATCCATCCGACAATCGTTTTGATCTCTTTTTCGCTCAGCGAGCGGTCGTTTGCGAAGGAATTATAATGGTTATCGGCCTTCCAGGGCGGCATATACCTGGAACTGACGACCTGTTTGATGAATTTGGAGCGTTTGGCAACATCCTCGAACGTCACCAGTTGGAACGGAGCTGCCTCGCCCGCACGATGGCACGGAACGCAATTGGTATGGATAATCGGTTGTACATCCTTATAAAACTCGGGAGCCTGGCCTGCACACCAACGACACAACAGCAAAAAAACCAGAACTAGGCCTTTTCGAAACAGCATGGTAATGAGTGGGTTTAACTCATGCAATTTAATAACTTTAAATTAAATTTTAAGAAAATTTAATAATTAGACAATAAAATTACATGTGCACACCGGACACATCACTGTTAACCTAGAAATTCAGGAATTGAATTCCTAATCTTACAGCGTTAACTAAGTACAATCGCAGTCCCGGCACCACCAGAAACCGCATTCGCGAGCTCATCCGCGTGGCAAATCGTCACCTGCTTTACACCCGAATGCAAGGCTGCGAACGCATTGTCGAGCTTGGGGATCATTCCTTTATTAATAGCGCCGGTGGATTTGTACTCTTCATAAGTAGCCGGAACGAGTCTGCCAATCACCGCATCGTCGTCGTCAGGGTCGGAGAGCACGCCTTTTTTCTCGAAACAATATATCAGGTTTACTCCGAATACTTCCGACATCGCGACGGCCGTTGCGGAGGCCATCGTGTCGGCATTGGTATTGAGGAGCAGGCCTTCGGCGCTATAAGTCAATGGGGCGATGATCGGGGTAAGGCCGCTGGACAGGATTGCATTGATTTGCTCTCCGTTTACCGCTTCGATATCGCCGACGAATCCGTAATCGATCGTTTTCACCGGGCGTTTGACAGAACGTATGATACCGCCGTCAGCACCGGTGAGGCCGATCGCATTGCAGCCCGCCGCCTGTAATTGCGCCACCAGGTTTTTGTTCACCAGCCCTCCGTATACCATCGTTACCACATCCAGCATCGGCTGGTCGGTAATGCGGCGGCCGTCGACCATTTGCGTTTCGATCTGCAATTTTGCGGCTACCTGCGTGGCGACTTTTCCGCCACCGTGCACGAGGATTTTAGGTGCATCGAGCTGCGCAAAGGCTTTGAGAAAACGGGCAGATGCTTCGGGATTATCGATCACATTACCGCCGATCTTGACTACGTATAAGGGCTGGGACATGTTAATAACTGTTAACTATTCTGAATTTGAGGCGACAAAGGTAGCAGAAACGTGAATCGGGGGAAAGGGAATTTCAAATGATGAATTTTTTTAGCCAAATTACGTTGGTTAAGAAAGCTCTATCAAAATTGTAGATTGATCGCCTGGCCCGGCGGACCGGCGACCCGGCGGACCGGCAAAGCCATTACCTCAAAACATCGACATGAAACGCGGTATTATATTCATTTTCAGCATTTGTCTCTTTGTAACAGGCCTCGCACACGCGCAGGTGCAAAAGGCCAAAGCACATTGGACTTATACATTTTCCAAACCGGAAGTCAAAAAAGGAGAAACCGTTGACCTGGTTTTTACCGCGACCATCGACAAGGACTGGTATATGTATTCCTCCGACTTCGACCCGGACCTGGGCCCGATGCTGACCACATTTACCTTTGAGAAGAACAATACTTTCGAGGTCGTCGGCAAACTGAAACCGCAGAATCCGAAAACGAAATTCGAAGAGGTTTGGCAGGGTAATGTGCGCTATTTCGAAGGAAAAGGTGTTTTTAAACAAACCGTAAAAATCCTGGCCGATAACCCGGTCATCAAAGGAGCTTCCGAATACCAGACTTGCAGCCACGTGAGCGGCCTGTGTATTCCCGGCGGCGACGATTTTGAATTTAAGGGATTGAAAGTTGCCTCAGCGACGACTTCAGCGGGCGAGCAACCAAATCTGGGTACCACCGCCCCGGCCGACAGGCCGAGTGCCGCACCCGTTGCCGCGCCAACTGCCCCGGCCACACCCAATGATACAGCCGTAGCCATTTCGGCATCGGACATTCCTGCGACCACCAACAGCGCAACCACCGCAGCAACTACCATCGAAGCTTCCGAAACGCCCGTAGCCGACGGCTCATTGTGGGGTTTCGCATTAGCCGCATTCCTCTCCGGGCTGGTCGCGTTGCTTACCCCCTGTGTATTCCCGATCATCCCGATGACCGTGAGCTTTTTCACCAACCAGGAAAAGGGTAAATTCAAGGCTTTCCTATATGGTATTTCAATTATTCTGATCTATACATTAATAGGTACCGTCGTTTCGCGGCTGAATGGCCCGGCATTTGCCAACTTCCTCAGCACGCACTGGCTGCCCAATCTGCTCTTTTTCGCGATTTTCATCACATTCGGACTTTCCTTTCTGGGTCTTTTCGAGATCGTGCTGCCGAGTGGTTTTGTTAATAAAATGGACCAGAAGGCCGACCAGGGCGGCTATGCGGGTGTTTTCTTCATGGCATTTACATTGGTACTCGTCTCATTCTCTTGCACCGGCCCGATTGTCGGCAGCTTGCTCGTGGCCTCCGCGGGTGGCGAGGTCGTGAAGCCTATTGTGGGTATGGCGGCATTCTCGGCTGCATTTGCCATTCCGTTTACCTCGTTCGCATTGTTCCCGCAGTGGTTGAAGTCGCTTCCCAAATCGGGCGGTTGGCTGAATACTGTGAAAGTGGTGCTCGGCTTTCTTGAATTGGCATTAGCATTGAAATTTTTCAGCATTGCGGATCAGGTTTACCACTGGCATTTGCTGGATCGTGAGATTTACCTGGCATTCTGGATCGTCATTTTCGCATTGCTGGGCTTCTACCTGCTCGGCAAGATCCGCACGCCTCATGATTCGCCCATTGAGAAAGTGAGCGTACCGCGCCTGCTTCTTTCTATTATCACTTTCACATTCGTCGTGTACATGCTCCCGGGCATGTGGGGAGCGCCGCTAAAAGCATTGGCCGGTTACCTGCCTCCGCAATCGACATTGGATTTTGATTTAAATAAAAGAAGTGCGGCCTCTGCAACGCCATCAGCTATTTCTGGTGAAACCCGCAAGTACGCAGACCTGTTCCACTTGCCTCACGAACTTGATGGTTTCTTCGACTACCAGGAAGCATTGGCCTATGCCAAAAAAGTCAACAAACCCGTGTTCATCGATTTCACCGGCCACGGCTGCGTGAACTGCCGCGAAATGGAAGCACGGGTATGGGTAGATCCCGCCGTTTTGCAACGTCTTCGCAATGATTACGTAATCGTTGCTTTGTACGTCGACGACAAGACAGAGCTTCCCGAAGCGCAGTGGTATACTTCCAAATACGATAACAAGGCCAAGAAAACCATCGGTGCGCAGAATGCCGACCTGCAAATCGTGAAATACAACAACAATGCGCAGCCGCATTACTGCCTTGTGGATCATGAAGGAAACCTGCTCGTAGCACCTAAAAACTACGACCTGGATCCGGCCAAATTTGCGTCGTTCCTGGATAGCGGGAAAGCAGCATTCGCAAAGAACTGACCCAGAACCCAGAACCCAGAACCCAAGGCTTAAGCCTTGGGCTATTGAGCTGGCTAGACGATCATCCATACCCCCACTGAAACTATGTTCAAACGCTGGCTTACCGCGCTGACACTACTTACTACCTCAACAATTTTTGCGCAGTCCATCCGCCCACCGGCAACGCCGCTGGTGACCGTCGACCCTTACACGAGCGTTTGGTCGTTCGGCGACCAGCTCGCAGGCTCTGTTACCAAACATTGGACCGGCAAACCGCATCCGATGGACGGGCTCATCCGAGTCGACGGCAAAGCTTACCGCTTTATGGGCGCTGCCGCAGCCGAAATGAAAACGATTCTGCCGACGGCTAAACAGGAAGCCTACACCGCTAAATTCACAACTACCAAGCCCGATCCGAAATGGTGGTTCAAGGACGGCTACAATATCAGCACCTGGAAACAAGGTCCCGCCCCATTTGGTACGCACGAGCGGAACGATGCCATGCTCCAAGGCGGCACCGAATTCCCGCAGGAGCTCTGGTACCGCCGCGAATTCAATCTTACGAATATAGATTTTGAAAAACCCGTCCTGAATATCTTCCATGACGACGACGTGCAGGTATTTATCAACGGCGTGCCCGCATTTGACTGCGCCCCTTGCTTTACGGGCGATTACGAGTTCAAACCGATCAGTCCGGCGGCGGCAAAAGCATTGAAAAAAGGCAAAAACACATTAGCTGCCTATGTAAAAAATGGCGCTGGTCCGGGTTACATCGATATTGGCCTGGCCGATGAAATTGCGCCGAAAGGCGCCGATGTGGTTGCATTGGCGAAGCAGACTGGTTTTGAAATGACGGCTACGCAATCAATTTACAACTTCGAGGCGGGCCCTGTGCAGCTTCAAGTGCGGTTTGTAGCACCGTTGATCATGAAAGATATGAACCTGCTTTCGCGTCCGGTGAACTATGTTGTGTACGAAGTCAAATCTACGGATGGCAAGCAGCACGACGTAAGCATTCTCAATGCAGTATCCGGGCTTTGGGCTACAAACGACGCTAGCCAATCGGTGGTCGGCAAGGAAGCGAACCAGGATGGCCTGACTACCCTGTCGCTCGCTAATTCTGTTCAAAATCTCCTGGCCAAAAAAGGCGACGATGTCCGCATCGACTGGGGCCAGGCTTATCTTGCGGCTCCACAAGGCACTGTGAAAGGCTCGGCAATCGGCCTGTCGACAGATATTATCAAAGAATTTGCTTCAAAAGGCTCCCTTAGCGTCGATCAGGCCGGCGCGGCTCCTGCGGATACCAAATCAATAGGTTTGATATTGAATGCTGGAAAAGTGGGAAGTGAAAGCAAATCGCTGCACGCATTGCTGGCTTATGACGATGGTTATTCGGTCCAGTATTTTGGTCAAAACCTGCGTCCGTGGTGGAACCGCGAAGGCAACAAAACCATCGCCGGAGAGCTGAAAGGCGCTGAGAACGATTTCGCCAAAATCCTCCAAACCTGCGAAGAAACTGATAAAACCATTTACGACGACGCATTCAAAGCCGGCGGCAAGCAGTATGCCGAGCTTTGCGTACTCGCCTACCGCCAGGCCATTTCGGCCCACAAACTGGTAGCCGATCCGACCGGCACGCCATTGTTCTTCTCCAAAGAAAATTTCAGCAACGGCTCCATCGGAACGGTCGATATCACTTACCCATCGGCGCCATTGTTTCTCCTCTACAATCCGACATTGCTGAAAGGCATGATGGAACCCATTTTCTATTATTCGGAGAGTGGCAAATGGACCAAACCTTTCGCCGCGCACGATGTAGGCACCTACCCCCTCGCGAACGGCCAGACATACGGCGAAGACATGCCCGTGGAAGAAGCCGGCAACATGCTCATCCTCACCTATGCCATCACCAAAGCCGAAGGCAATACGGATTTCGCCAAAAAGCATTGGAAAACCCTCAGCGTTTGGGCCAATTACCTGAAAAAAGAAGGTTTCGACCCAGCCAACCAGCTCTGCACCGACGATTTCGCGGGGCATTTGGCTCGGAATACCAACTTGTCGATCAAAGCGATCATGGGCCTCGCCTCCTACGCTAAACTCGCGGAGCAGCTCGGCGATTCCAAGGAAGCCACCGAAGTGAATGCATTAACCAAAGACTTCGCCCAAAAATGGATGCAAATGGCCGCCGACGGCGATCATTACGCATTGACTTTCGATAAAAAAGGCACATGGAGCCAGAAATACAACCTCGTTTGGGATAAGCTACTTGGGCTGAATGTGTTTCCTGAAACCGTCGCCCGGAAAGAAATAGCCTATTATCTGACCAAACAGCAACCTTTCGGCCTCCCGCTCGACAGCCGCAAAACTTACTCTAAATCCGACTGGATCGTCTGGACCGCCACATTGGCCGAAAAGTTTGAGGATTTTCAGTCCATTATCCAGCCTATTTACAAGTATGCCAATGGCACAACGGATCGCATTCCGCTATCGGACTGGCACGAGACTACCAATGGAAAGTCGGTTGGTTTCCGTGCGAGGTCTGTGGTTGGGGGGTATTGGATGAAGGTGCTTGGGGAGCGGTGGAAGTAACATTCAATCACTCAAAAATCGTAACTGACCCCTTCCGGCAGGGCTTCCACAGCGACTTTCATCCATTTTCCTTTAATTTTAATCACTACCATGTCACGGTCTTTATCGTAAAAGATCGTCCCGTCGCCACCGCTTTTTAGCTCCTTATAGTTCACATATTTGGCATCTTTTTCCGCATTCTGTTCATCGTCACCGGCTGGTTTTGTGGTTGAAATATCTTCCTTCCCAATAGCGCCGAGCGTTAATGCATTGGTCAGTTTAAGCGAACCATAGAATAATGCCTTGTCGCGCCCGAACATAAAAGAATGCTGCCGGACATCGGAGCCGATTTTGAACCAGTTATAGGCCATTTCGTCGTGGTTGTAGACCGTGGAGTAATAGTACAGCTCCGCTACCGGCCGCTCCGCCTCCACATGTTTATTGACCAGCATGGTAATGCGGGATTTATCGTCTTTGGCGTACCCCTCAAACACATGATACCCCCAGCGCTTCTTATTCCGCTCCTCCGCATTGCCCCGGACCTGGATCATATAGGGCGTACTCAAAATACCTTCCACGGTCGTGTACATTGGCGTTTTACCAGGTACAAATCCGAAGCTGTACCCCCGCTCCTTCCACCGGAACCAGGTGGTGTCGATATCCGACCGCAGCTCTACCCGTTTGAAAGCCGACTGTTGGCTTCCGTTCACAAGCTGGATGTAGGAGTTTGGGGAACCGGCTTCCTGCCGTTGCTGGGCCTGGGCGAACATGCCGGGAAACAGGATCAGTATTGAGAAAATGTGGTTTTTCATATTAAATGTATGTGGTTGGTTAAATCCTGCGCTGGTTGGGAAGGTTCCGATTATTGAGTTTGAGACAATTGAACAGATTTTAAAATTCGAGGCGCGTCATAATAAGGCTGAAACAAAATTTAAGACGACGAAAACTGCAGACGTAACGGTCGTAGTTGCTAAAAACTCGTGCTCATCCTTGTAAATTTAACGCTCGATGTTAAATTTACAAGGATGATTACGAGAGACGCACAAATTGAGATACTCACGTTGCTGGAAGAATTTCCAGCAGTAGGCATTCTTGGGCCCAGGCAAATCGGCAAAACAACACTCGCATTTCAGATTGCGAAGACGATTTCGCCCGAACCAATTTACCTTGACCTTGAATCCCCCTCCGATGTCGCGCAGCTGAATGAGCCTGAGCTCTATTTCGAAAAATACGCTGACAGAACGATCATTCTTGATGAAATTCAGCGCACGCCTGAAATCTTCGCAGTACTTCGTGGTGTGATCGACAAGCGGCGTCGTGCCGGAAAGCGTACGGGACAATTCCTAATTCTAGGCTCTGCTTCACTTGATCTGCTGCAACAGTCTTCCGAAAGTCTCGCAGGACGAATAGCCTACACCCGACTTCCAGGTATCAAAGCAACCGAAATCGAAACGGCCGAACAGGATAATCTCTGGATACGAGGTGGCTTTCCGGAAAGCTTTCTCGCGTCAAATGATTCAACGAGTTTTGAATGGCGCCAAAATCTTATCACTACCTATCTCGAGCGCGACATTCCGCAATTCGGCTTTAAAATTCCAGCCATGGTCCTGCGCAACTTTTGGACCATGCTCGCAAACTCGCAGGGCGGCATCGCAAACCTCAGCCGAATGGCTGCCGGGTTGGGAATCAGCGTTCCCACTGCCACCCGGTATTTGGATTTACTGGAAGACTTGTTTCTGGTCAGAAAACTCCAACCCTGGTTTTCCAACATCGGCAAACGCCTCGTCCGCACACCCAAAATTTACATTCGGGACAGCGGCATTACCCATACCTTACTCAAAATCAGAAATCAGGAAGACCTGCTGGGCCATCCCGTCCTGGGCGGAAGCTGGGAAGGATTTATTATCGAAAACCTGATTTCAATGATTCCGTCGTCGGTTACTCCTTACTACTACCGTACGGCAGCTGGCGCTGAAATCGACCTGGTGTTGGAAATCAATCACCAGACCAGGGTTGCCATTGAGATCAAACGGTCACTCACGCCGGCCGTTAGCAAAGGATTTACCGTTGGCTGCGAGGACATCAAGGCTTCGCATAAGTATTTTGTGTATCCGGGGCAGAGTAGTTATGTTATTTCGAAAGATGTGAATGTGGTGCCGTTGGTTGAGATGATGGAGAAAATTAAAGCGTTGGTAGACTAGTAAGTATACCCATAATTGCATTAATTTCTGTTTATGTCCGAATTTCTACCTTACGAAACCAGTTTCGCCCGCAAACCTAATTTTCGGGTCAGATACCGGCTCTATTCCTATGAAGAAGGCGGCCGGTATAATCCTGCATTGCAACATTATAGATGCGATTTTCATTATAAGAATGACGGCAAATTCAAGCATTCACTCTACATGATCTGGCCGGAGTTCGAGGATGAAAATGGCCGCATTCTCGACGGGACAGAATTCGTACCCACGTCAGGGACTGCTACGATGTGGATAGTCAGCAAGGATTTTATCCCTTACCATAAGGAGTATTTGAAGATTGGAACGATTGGGTATTTTCATGAAGGGAATACGAAGGTTGGCGAATGTGAGGTGATTGAGCTAATTGAATTTAAGGTTTAGAAAACTGGACTCCGATTTACCAACTACTTGTCTGGCACAAGTTGCTCCCTGAAACTCTTCTCTGAATCGATATTTGCTGCACGTACAAGCATAGCGCCCTCGATGGATGGATTTACATTCGAGGATTTAACCGGCGGATAATCGCATTAACGTCTTCTTGCATTTCTCACAGTGCTTTCCCAACTTACGCCTACCTAAAAATTGTAACATTATGAAGAATCTTGCTAGCATTGCCCTGCGATGGTGTGGGTGCGGCGAAAGCCCCCCGAACGTAGTTACATACGTTAGGTCACCTTAGGCAGGGCATCATTTTTTCACCTAAAAATGTAAGAAAATGAAACCATCAACACACATTCCCGAACCCGAGGATTCGGTATGCCTCGCTTACGGCAGGCAAGTCAAGGAACTTTTGAATGTAGGCAACCCTCCTGAGATGCTCGATCACCTATGGTCGATTTACAGCGATGCAATGGCATTTCAGCAGGAAGCCGGCCACAACCCGCGTGTTAGCGACATTTTTATGACTTTCAGAGAGCTGGTATTCTTCATCCAGCGAATTGAAAGTGTGAAGGCGTAGCTTGAAAAAATGGTCAGAAGTCCCCAAATCGAGATTTCTGACCATTTTAATAATCACTTCCTACCCCCTGCTCATTTACGACACCATATTTGCCTGAAAATGATTATATTCGAATATAACTGACGACGCGATATGATTATTGAAAGACAAAACGAGGACATCGTCATACGGCTCAACGCTTCTCTCATCGATATGGAAGAAGTACAAAAACTTACCAGCTATTTCCGCTTCATCGAATCCAATGCCCAAAATAACGGGACGGAAGAGCAAGCCGCGGAACTCGCACGCGAGGTACATAGCGCGTGGTGGGCGAAGAACCGTAGCCGTTTTATCAAGTGATTATAATTGTAGATGTAAACATCAATTTCAGTGCTCTCATTACGCCGAATGGTAAACTCGCGAAAATTCTAACCCATCCCGATTTACCTGCGAGACGAATAAGTTGCTATTATGCGGTCGTAGAGCTTTTCAAGCACCAATCTAAAATTGTAAAATGTTCAAAAAAGTCAGTCGATGACGTCATAGGTGATTTGTTTGATGTGCTTACCGGCATGCACCTATTTAACGAGACGCTGATAGAAGCCGAATATTGGAAAGAGGCAGAACGCCTTACTGCTGGTGTTGATTCGTTCGATATTAATTACGTGGCCCTTGCTCTCCAGACTGGCGGTGTGCTTTGGACCGGCGACAAAAAGCTGGTCGAATACCTGCATAAAATGGGTTTTAGGCAAACAGTTAGTACCGCGGAATTGTATGAAGCGCTATTATGAAAAAATGCCCCGCCATCAAAAAAAGCGGGGCATTCATTTATCTACATACCATCAGGCAGATTTAACCTAGGCATCATCAAGCCTCCAAAACCATCTCCTCCTTCACCTTCCGCTTCTTCCGCCCAGCTAACCGCTCCTTAATCCTATCCACCACATAATAAGCGCTAGGAACCAGGAACAGTGTCAGGAGCAACGAGCTAGTCAAGCCACCAATGATCACCCAAGCCATGCCATTCTTCACCTCAGCACCATCACCCGACGCAAGGGCAATAGGCAGCATACCGGCGATCATCGCAATAGTGGTCATCAAAATCGGACGCAGACGTTCCTTACCAGCTTCGATCAGGGCTTCTTTCAATGCATATCCTTCTTCTTTCAGCTGGTTGGCAAAGTCGACGATCAGGATCGCATTCTTGGCTACCAGACCAAGGAGCATGATCATACCGACGATGGAGAATATGGTGAGGCTTTCCATCGTGAGCGCCAGCGCAGTGAGGGCGCCTACCAATGCAACCGGGATCGAGAAGAGCACGACGAACGGGTAAATGGTGCTTTCGTAAAGTGCTACCATGATGAGGTAAATAAGCACGATACCCAGCAACAGTGCCACTCCAAGGCTGCCGAATGCATCGGCCTGGTTTTTCAGGTCACCGCGGTATTCGATGCTGATGCCTTCCGGAAGTTTCACTTTCGCCATTTTTGCCTGAATGTCGGCACCGATGGAGCCGGACGGACGGCCAACCACCTGCGAGTTGATAGTGATCGACGACAGACGGTCGATGCGTTGGAGCACGCTTTCACCCATTCCTTCGCGGATTGTCGCAAATTGTGAGAGTTCGAAGGTCTGGCCCTGGCTGTTCACAAAGGTGAGGTGACGAATATCGTCGGCCTTCGAGCGGTCGAACTGGTCGAGGTTGACCATAATATCGTACTCCTTGCCATTCTGTTTGAACTTCGAACGGTCGTCGCCGCGGAACGCAGTTTGCAATGTGGCCCCCACTTCGGCGGCATTGATGCCTAGTTGCGCCATTTTCTCACGATCGAGGGTTACCCCTACTTCCGGTTTCGGGTCGTCCACCGAGTAGTCGACGTTGGACGTACCGGGGACGGAGGAAACGATGTCCTTCACCTGCTCGGCGGTTTTACGGATCACGGCCATGTCGGTACCCTTCACCGCCACCTGGATCGGTGCCTGGTTGGCATTACCGGTGATCGAGGTTGGTGCGACGGTCACTTTTACGCCCGGAATTTGCAGGATTTCCTTCTGGACATTCTGTCCGAACTCTTCAGACGAAACGGTACGCTCTTTTTTATCAACCAATTGAACAGTCAAATCAGCAATGTTACTGTTTGAAGTTGTTCCTAAACCGGTACTGCTGTAACCGACATTGGTAAATACTTTGGTTACCTCTTTTTTGCCCAAAAGAATCTTCTCAACACGTTGTGCCACCTGATTGGTCTGGTAAACAGACGCGGTAGGCGCCAATTCTATCGAGACGTTCAGCTCACCACGGTCGCTTTGCTGCATGAATGCCGCTCCTACGAATCCACCCGGCACCAATGCGATGGAACCGACGATCAGGAAAATAGAGAGCAGGAAAATGTAGCGTTTGTGGCCCAGAACCCAGGTAAGGATTCTGCCATATTCTTCTTTCACATTATCCAGAAACTTCTCAAAACCAAGGTTCAGACGTCCCCAAAGACTGTTTTTATCCAAAACTTCTATCTTACCAAAACGCGAGGCGAGCAACGGCGTGAGCGTAAAGGATACGAGCAAACTCATCAATGTCGAGAACACAACTACGAGTGAAAATTCCCGGAGAATGTTACCGATCAGCCCCTGCGTCAATGCGAGCGGCACGAATACCACGACGTCCACGAGCGTAATTGCCAATGCAGTGAACCCAATCTCTGCTCGACCGTCCAATGCGGCCTGCCAGCGGCTCTTACCCATTTCCATGTGGCGGTTGATGTTTTCCAAAACCACAATCGAGTCATCGACAAGGATACCCACCACAAGCGAGAGCGCCATGAGCGTCATCAGGTTCAGCGAGAAGCCCAGCATGCTCATCAGAATGAACGTCGGGATCATCGATGAAGGCAATGCCACGAGGATGAACATCGAGCTGCGGAAACTGTGCAGGAAGAGGAGCATCACCACGGACACGATCAGTACGGCGAGGCCCAGGTCAAATACTACCGCGTCCGCCGAAGCCAATGTGTAAATGGATTGGTCGGAAGCGATGTTGAATTTCAGCCCCTGTGACGCATATTGTTTTTCAAGGCTTGTCAGACGCTCGCGAGTCAGCTTGCTCACGTCCACCGCATTCGCGTCGGATTGTTTCTGGATTTGTAATGCAACAGACGGCCGTCCATTGATGTGGTTCACAGCCGTAGCATCGGCTATACCGTCGTAAACCTCGGCAATGTCCCGCAAAAAGATCTGCCCGCCATTCGAGGATTTACCTACAATTACATTTCTAAGATTCGCAACAGTCGTCAGTTTCGCATCGAAACGGATGGATAGCTGGTCTTCCTGGGTTTTCACCTGACCGGCCGGATAAGAAGTGTTCGCATTGTTGATCGCCGCCGAAACCTGGCTGATCGACAAATGGTATGCCTTCAATTTGTCCTGGCTGATATTTACCTGGATCTGACGCTCGGTTCCGCCGATAATAGTCACCTGGCCCACGCCAGTCACGTTCGAAAGCTGCGGTTTCAGCTTATCATCGATCAAGTCATATAGTTCCGACGGCGAAAGGTTCGCGGTCACACCCATTCTCAAAACCGGGATTTCGTCGGTCGAGAATTTGTTGATCACCGGGCGATCGGCGTCATCGGGAAGGAGCGAAATCACCTGCTCCACTTTCCGCTGCGCTTCCTGTTGCGCCAGATCGACGCTAATGCCTTGTTTCAACTGGATAATCACAGACGACACACCTTCCTGCGAAGTCGAGTTGATCTGGTCCAGTCCTTCGATGGCCGACACTGCGTCCTCAATATGCTTCGTCACGTTCGTTTCGACTTCGTCCGCAGAAGCGCCGCGGTAGGTCGTCATCACGCTTACAACGTTGGCCTCAAACTTAGGCAACAAGTTGTAAGACAATTGGTTGTAGCTGATCAAACCGAATAGTACCAGTACTACGAATACTACGGTTATGAAGAGCGGTCTCTTTACGGCTACTTCGGTAATTGACATAATTCTTTCAGTTTGCTGATGACCTTATTTTGTAACGGTAACCGCCGCGCCCTCGCTCAGGTTGATCTGTCCGGTAGTAACCACCGTCTCGCCTGCTTTCAGGCCGCCGAGGACTTCCACATTGTCGCCTACTTCGCGGCCCACTTCGATTTTACGTTGTTTTGCCACGCCGCTTTCGATTACGTACACATACGGGTTACGCACGCTCTCCACGAGTGCGCTACGCGGGATCAGCAACGATTGCGTGCTGCTTTTCTGCTGGAATTCAACCGTCACGAATGTTCCGGCTTTCAATTCGCTGGAATTTCTCACCACAATTTCCACCGGATAGTTATGTGACTCGTCGCCTTGCGGAGCGATGTAAGAAATCACGCCGTCGATCTTTTTGCCTGGGAAAATGCTGGTGCTCACCTGCACGTGCTGGCCTTCTTTGAGTTTATAAACATCATTTTCATTAATCATCACCTGCACTTTCAGGCGCGACACGTCGAGGATGGTTCCCAGCGAAGTACCCACATTCACAAACTCGCCGGGCTCGATGTTTTTCTTCACAATGCGGCCACTGATAGGCGCCTGAATGGAGGCGTCGCTGATCTGCTGTTTGATCTGCTCAGCCTGGTTCAATGCATTGTCGTAATTGTATTTAGTATCGTTCACCTGTACTTCGGTAGCCGCATTACCCGCCAGCAATTTGGAATAGCGATCGGTATCCTTTTTCAGTTTATTGATATTCAACTCGGTCGCTTCGAGAGACAGTTCTTTCAACTTACTGTCCACTTTCACGATCGTCGCGCCTTGTGCCACATGAGTCCCGAGCTCGTATTTGACTGCCAATACCTTACCGGCCGCGGTTGCCATAATTTCGGCTTCTTTAAATGGAATAAGGCTACCTGTGCGGATCAGTTGCTGATCAGCGCTACCTTCTTTCACTGCAATGGCCGTAACCGGAATGGTAACATTCTTATTGTCGGGCATTTTGTTCTTTTCATCCATCTTTGCCTTGTTAGCTACCAGCCTGATGCCGATCAAAACGCCGATAATGGCGATGGAACCGATGATAATGAGTTTTCTTTTCATGGTATTAATGCAATGTTGAATGACCGAATGGATCAATTTTGGTTGTTGATGAAGTGTTATGGTAATGCTGTGTAAAAATCGTTGAGGCTGCCTTGTGACTGTTCCAATCCCAATTTGGCCTGGTAGTAGCTCAGCATCGAATTGACGTAGTTGCTTTGTGCTTCGTTATAAGACGTTTCGGCGTTGAGCAGGTCGGTCAGCGGAACAGTGCCTTCGCGGAATTGCAGCGTGGTTACGTCGTACACCTCTTTCGCCAGGGCTACGTTGCTTTCGTCGCTGCCCAGGCTCAGTTTTGCTTTTTGAAGCTGGGTCAATGCGTTGCTGTTTTGCAATTCGTAGTTCTGAACGTTCAATTTCAACTGTTCTTTCTGCGTCATCAGGTTCAAATCGGCCTGTTTATATTGCGCGTCACGACGGAAGCTGTCGAAAATCGGAATGTTCACCTTCAACCCGATGGCACCATAGCTGAACCAGTTACCCCAGGATGTCCCCAGTTCATTACCCAGCGCCTGCATACCATAGCGTCCATAAACCGACACTTTTGGCAAATATCCCGCCTTGATCCGCGCTTTTTCCAGGCCCTGCAATTCCATATTCAGGTTTTGTATTTTAAAATCGGTAAGGTTCGAAGCATCGAAAGCACCAGGCTCTACAAGTTTGAATGGCTGATCCAGCGGATTGTCTGCCAGTTCAAGCTGCTCGTTCAGCCGCATTCCCATCTGGAATTTCAACTGATTTTCAGAAAGTGTAAGATTGCTTTCCGCCAGGGTCAGCTGCGATTTAATGTTGTTCAAATTCACCTGCGTGCGGTCGTAATCCACTTTTTTGATCACGCCATTGTCGAGTTGCAGTTTCAATGTGGCCAGGATCTGACTGGTTTTGTCCAGGTTATCTTTCAAAAGCGCGATCTGCTGCGAGGTCACAAAGACCTGGTAATAGGCATTCGCCACATTATATATGATCGTCTCCTTTGTCTTGCGTGAGTTCAATAAGGCGTTCTCCTGATTGGGCTTGTTGGCCTTAATACCCACCAGCAGCGACTGGTCAAAAACCACCTGATCGACCTGCGCCGATGCATTGCTCTGGTATTTGGTACCCAACGCCACACGGCGGTCTTCTCCTCCAAAAAGAGCACCGGGCAAAACGGTCGATTGCAGTTTCAGGTTATCGTCGAGCGACGCAGTACCAGCCACCTGGGGCAGATAGCCAGCCAGCGCTTCACGTCCCTGTTGCACCGATGTACTCTCCTTATATTGAGCGATTTTGACATTACCGTTATTCTTGATCCCGTAGGCAATACAATCTTTAAGGGTCAGGCGCGTCTGCGCCCAGCCCGGCGCCACCGAAGCGGCGACTGCGATGATTGCGGCTATCCATTTACTTTTCATTTTGACCTGTTGTTGATTGTTTGTGGCTAATGACAGATAGTTGATACCTCTACTGGTGATATATCAACTATTAATTCAAAAAAATTTTACTTGTCGACTATTTTGACGACGCGGTCCAGATATCCCAGGAAAGTCGTCCATTCCTGCTCCGTAAAATGCTCCATAATCTGGCTGTTGAAAGCGATCGCAAGAGATTGAATGCGCTCGCAAACAAACTTCCCGCTCGGGGTAAGCGATATCATATTCTTTCTTTTATCCTCGATATCACTTTCGATTTTCAGGAAACCATCTTTATGTAATGTCTGCACAGAACGCTGGATACCCGCTTTATCTTTTTGTAAAATATTGGCAATATCCTGCTGCGTACGCGCCTGTTCCTGGAAATATACAACCATCAGAATAGGCAGCTGCTCGGCCAGCACAGGTATTCCCTCATTGACAAGCTCCGCATTCATTTTCTTGAAAACCGTTTTCGTAACAGCCCCCAGTTTGAACTGCAAGGAGTTCTTCAATTCTTCTCTAAGATTCTGCCAGCTATCTATGTTTGCGCTCATGATGATACAAAGGTATATTGTGTTGATATGTCAACCAAATTTCAAACGAAAAAGTTTTTGATAAGGTGATCAATGGTTGGATTGTTGGGATGAGTGGCTTGGGCTGAAGCCCTCGTGACTCCTGATATGCCCCCCAATCCCAAGGCTTAAGCCTAGGGTTGGTAGCCGACACCCTGGCTGGCTGACCCAGACAGTTGCCGCGCCGCAGGTAGTACGCGCCAGACATTGGGGAACCTGTATGCGTACGAGGGCGGCATGATCCACCATACCGCCCTCGAGTCATCAGTCTTATGCTTCTCCTACTTGCCCAGCGTCTTGAAAAGCGACCCTTTGGCCACCCTATCCGTTAACGCCATACCATTGATAATAGCTAGTTCGTCGAGCTTGCCGTCGGGCTGGTTGTTGTCTTTCAATACCTCGCGCAACGTTGCATCGCGTTGGGCAGTTTTAATGCGGATGCGCTCTGGCTGGCGGTTGAGGATACTCTGGTCCGAAACCGATTTGAAGCCTTGTGCTACTGAGCGGAACTGCCCCGCATTGGCGGCATAGTTTCCGGCCGTAGCCACACCGTGGATGGCGTAAATATTGCCGCCGTACTGGATCAACCACGTACCCACCTGAATCGTGTTGGCCGTCGCAGCGACAGCCTGGCCATTTTGCCCCTGCTCCGCTTGCTGCGATACCATCACCACCGCCGGGTTACCATTGATAGTGGCCTTTTCGTTCTCAATCACTTTCAGGCCATAATTTTTCACTACCGCTTGCGCCGCCTCATCCAACGTTTTACCCTGCGCCAGTGTAAAGAGCATCATCGATTTGCCGTCTTTGGCGGCCATCTGAAATTGCGCTGGCGAGTTTTCATATTGCCAGCCACTCGGCACCGGGAACTGGAATTTCAGTGATGGGTGGTAGAAGTTGTTGTTTTCTACAAAGCCCTGCTGCGGGTCGTTTCCATAAATAACACCGTCGATTTTGCGCAGGTACGCGTCGCGGTTCACATTGTACTTGCCCGGGTGGGCTGTCTGGTATTCGGTAGCCAGTTTGCCCACCTTCTGCATACGGTCGCCTGGATCAGGGTGGGTGGACTGGAACGTCGGGATCGACTGGCCCGCTTTTTCAGAGATTCTTTTCAGTGTACCAAAAAAATCGGCCATTTCTTTGGCATCATACCCGATTTTACTCGAATAATCGACTCCGATTTTGTCGGACTCGGTCTCGTGGTCGCGGCTGTAACTTAAAAACAGCAAGCCCAGCGCTTGCTGCGCCTGCTCGCCCATGGCCCTCACCTGCGGAGAAAGGATCATCCCTGCTGCCAGGCCTACCTGACCAAAAATCTGGGAAGTCTGTTGCCGGGCCGAGTGCCGGGCTGTAATGTGGCCGATCTCGTGGCCGAGTACCCCGGCGAATTCGGCCTCATTATTAAAATGCGCCATAATCCCCCTTGTAAAGTATACGTAACCACCGGGTACTGCAAATGCATTCACGACCGGCGAGTCCACGATGAAGAACTTGTAGGGCAAATCGGGCCGGTGCGAGATCTTCGCCATGGCCATTCCCTTTTCGTTGATGAAGGATTGCAGGTTCTTATCGTCATAAATGCCCATTGTCGCTACAATAGACGGGTGCGATTCGGCTCCGAGCGCGATCTCTTTCTCTTGCGACATAAAGACGATCTCTTTTTTGCCCGTCACCGGATTTTTGGAACAACCTGCCAGCATTCCCACCGCCACAAACGCCGGCAGAATGCGAAATGAGTATTTCATTTTCATAAAATTCGAAAAATGACTTGAATGAAGGAGTTGGTCAAAATTAAAAGTTCTCTCGATTTATATGCAAAGAATCATGCCAAATAGTGACTTCGGTTGTTGGATATCCGCTTTCGGCAATCGGCCGGCGGCTATGAGTCCATGAAAAATATTTTCCTTTGCCTCTGCATATTATCTAAATTACGTCTTCATCCGTAACCCGGGCGGCATAAAACTTTTAAAACAGGAACCCTCGCCTTTTTGCATGAGACATCATTTACTACACTATGAGTTTTAAAAAGATCACATATAGCGCGCTTCCCTCCTGGCTCGCCCGACTGGATTTTCTGGGCCTTTTCGAGAAAGACCCGTTCGGCAACTACCTTGCTATTAAACGATTACTCATTTTCATATTGGGCTGGTTTACCTATTACCGTTACACGGCCGTCAACAAAATCCGCATTACCGGTACCGAAAACCTGATGGACCTACCCGACCAGGGCGTGCTTTTCCTATCGAACCACCAGACCTATTTCGCCGACGTCATCGCCTTTTTCCACATTTTCTGCGCTGTCAAATGGGGCTATAAAGACACCATGTCCCCACCTTTTTACCTGCTCTCGCCCCGGGCCAGAATGTACTATGTAGCCGCTGCAGAAACTATGAAAGGTGGTTTTTTACCCAAAGTGTTCAGTATGGGTGGCGCCATTACCATCGAGCGCTCGTGGCGGGCGAACGGCGAGGATGTAAAACGTCAGCTCGACACCTCCGCGCAGGACCGCATCGGCGAGGGTTTGCAGCATGGCTGGGTCGTAAGCTTCCCGCAAGGAACCACTAAACCGTATGCCCCTGTACGCAAAGGCACTGCACACCTGATCAACGACCATCGCCCCATCGTGATTCCGGTCGTGATCAATGGTTTCAGAAGGGCTTTTGATAAAAAAGGTTTGCGTTTCAAAAAAAGGAATACCAGGCTGACAGTACAATTCAAACCACCGATGCATTTCCGACCCGACGAATCGGTTGAAGAAATGATCGCGCGCGTAACACAGGCGATCGAGCAAGAGCCTCCCGGCGAACCGTCGCATGCCGACATTTAGCATGGTATGCTTTTTTCAAATCAGCATTTATGGGAAAGAAAGTACTGATCACCGGCGGCTCAGGCCTCATTGGCAGGCGGCTGACGCAAATGTTGCTCGATAAGGGCTATGAAATTGCATTACTAAGCCGGAAAAAGCGGAACATTCCGTCGGTTCAGGTTTTTGAATGGGATATTCAAAAGGGTTATATCGAAGAGGGGGCGCTCGACAACCTCCATTTCCTCGTGCATTTGGCCGGCACCAACGTCGGCGAAGGCCGATGGACCGAAGAGCGCAAAAAATCCATACTCGAAAGCCGCACCGAATCGATCCGTCTCATCGCCCGAAAACTTGCCGAAAAGCAGATTAAACCGGCCGCATTCACATCGGCATCAGGCATCAGCTACTACGGACAGGACACCGGCGACCGCAAAAACACCGAAACCACACCTGCGGGCAGTGATTTTCTCTCCCATGTGAGCATCGAATGGGAAAAAGCGGCGGATGAAATTGCCGCGTTGAATGTCCGTACCGTCAAACTTCGGACCGGCATTGTGATCAGTAAAGATGGCGGTGCAATACCGAAAATGGCACTACCAGCTCGCTTCGGCCTTGGTGCGCCGCTCGGCTCGGGAAAGCAATGGCTTTCCTGGATACACCTTGATGATATGTGCAGAATGTATATGGAAGCGCTCGAAAATGAAAGCTGGCAGGGAGCTTACAATGCAGTTGCAGCACCACCCGTCACGAATGACGGTCTTACAAAAGCTATTTGCAAAGTTCTCCATCGCCCGCAATGGCTTCCTAATGTGCCCTCTTTTGCATTGAAATTGGTTTTCGGAGAAATGGCAGCGGTAATATTGGGAGGGAGTTATGTGGTGAATGAAAGAATTGAACGCGAAACGGGGTTCCATTATCAGTATGGCGAACTCGAAGATGCTTTGAAGGCAGAGCTCTCCTGACAACGGTCATTCTTCCTCCTCCCCCTCCAATTCTTCTTCCTCGATCGTCAACACCTGTACCGTTTCAAGCCATTTTTCCCGCTGCACCTGCGCTTTAAAATCATCCAGTACATTCAATTGCACATTGCCATTGCTGAAAACCGACATTTGCAATCCTACAAATGCGAGTACCTCATTCAGGCGGTCTTCGAGAGGCGTGGCGCTGAAAATACATTCTTCCCAATACCATTCCAGCGACTCTCCCGCCACCTCCTCCGCAATGCCGATATAATCTTCAAGCGTATAACCGATAAACGGCTTGCCAAAGCGCGTCCATAGCAACCGCATTACATCATCCAGCGATTGCGCGTGATTGGTTTTCTTCCTCAAATACAAATCGAGGATTAAAGCCACCAGCGCACCTTTGTGGTAAACCGATACTTTCCGGTTCGGAATGCCTTTTTCATAGCCATCCAGCCAAAGGTCGAACGACGATTCGGCCAGCGATTGTGCCGCGTGCGCACTGCTTTCGAAATGGCGCTTCATATATACCTGCAACTCCTTCACATATGTCTCGTCGTTGAAAACGCCGGCGCGTCTCAGGAAAAGGTCGCCATAATAAGTGGTACAGCCTTCGGCAACGAAGCAGGTGCGGAAGTAGTTCTCTTTGGTAAAATCATAAGGCAAAAGCTCCGCCGGGCGGATCCGGATGATATTCCAGGTATGAAAAAGCTCGTGCGAGCTTATACCCAGGAGATCGGAATAGAGGCCCTCACCCTCGTCGTCGGGTCCCAAAACGATCATGGTGGAGTTCTGGTGCTCTACGCCGTGGTAGAATGCGTTCGGCAAAATCAGGTTCAGGAAATGGTAATCCTTTTCGGGGAACTCCTCCATCATGGCAATCTGCTCACGGGAGAAACGTCGGAAATCACGCTCGATGCGGCGCCAGTTGGGTTTGAGATTACCATGCATCCATATTTTGAACCAGATACCGCGAACCGCGTATTCGCATTGCTGCAGGGTTGCGGAAGCCAGCATCGGGCTGTCAACCAATTGGTAAAAATCCCTTGCCGATAATGCATTCTTACCTGCCGATGGCAATCCGCACGCGATCTGGTAACCATCGGGCAAATCAAGCTCCACGTGATAAGCTTCTGTAATCCGGCCCTCAGTGTACATACAGAAATTGACGAAGTTGAGATACCACAATTCTTCGTCTACATAACTGCTGCCCGCATTTTGAATGGATGCGTAATAGGTGTAATGTATCCGCACCTCGTTTTGACCGGCAGTTCCAACCCGCCAGCGATCTTTGGTTACCTTATGCAAAGGCAGTTTGTGACCGGCGGCTGATATTGCTTCGATAAATTGAATATTTTTGGCGAAGTTTTGAAGCTCGTACCGGCCCGGGCGCCATGCCGGCAGCTGGATTTCGATCTGTTCGCTATTGATTTCGGGGATAGTGTAAATGATGTCAAGAAAACGGGATTGTGGGTCAGGTACCGAAATGTGATAGAGCATAGACGAAACGCGTGGTGTTAAGTGGAGCCGGAAGCGGAGTTTCAGTAGACAAAAAGCAGATAGTCCTACGTTACCAGTTACAACATTATAAAATAAACGATTTTAAGATGAAAAGTAAAATCCTCCTGCCAATCCTGTTCCTCCTGGCGGTTTTGATCAGTCCTTCGCTTATGGCCCAGAACGATGAATACTACCGCCCCGATTCACTTCGGAAGGACCAAGCGGAAAGAAAGGAAGTACCTCCCGTTGAAAGAAAACCACAAGACCAGAAGCCTGTTCTGGCAGAGAAGAAGAAACTGGCAGATTTCGAGGACAAAAAGTTTATTGAAAGACTGCGCCTAGGAGGCAGTTTCGGGCTGAGCCTGGGAACTGTTACCAATATCAACGTGTCACCGATGGCGGGCTACGAGCTGACCGAAAAGCTGGTAGGCGGCGTAGGCGCGACGATCATGTATTTCCGCTATAAATATTACGATATCAGCACGGCATACTACGGCGGCCGTGCATTCCTGATGTACAACGTGGTCCCGCCTGTTAACATCATCGCGGAATACGAAGCATTAAATGTAGAAGGATCGTACCAGAAAAGACAGTGGCTGGGATCACCCATGGCGGGGGCGTCGTATTCGCAGCCAATTGGCGGGAAGTTTATCAAAGCCGTCCATTTGACCGCATTATACAATTTCAGCTACGACAGTCAGATCGACAAATACAGCGGGCAGAACCTCTCGCCCTATGGCAGCCCGTTTGTTTTCAGGGTAACGTTTCTGTAAGTATTATATTTAAGCCTAATTTTTTAAGTCTTCATTTGAACTAACCATTCAGATGGAGACTTTTTATTCAATATCAACTCTAATTATGGAAAACCCCGTATTAATTTTTGGCGCCGGCGACCTTGGTATGCAGGCCCTCGATATTTTCAGGAGAAATAATGTACTGGTTTACGGTTTGCTCGACGACCACGCCGAGCTGCACGGCAAGGAATTCGCGGAAGTGAGCGTGCTCGGCAATACCGACGACACGAGCTTCCTCAATATACTAGGTTCCAAATGCGAAGCATTCATTGCGATCGGCGAGCGTTCGGTCCGGGAACGGCTCGTGGAAACCCTGACCGAGGAATTCAAGAGTATGCCTGTAAATGCCGTCCACGACAGCGCGGTAATTTCGGGCATGGCGGCGATCGGCCACGGCAACCTCATCGCAGCCCGCGCTACCATCGGGGCACGTACGGTGGTCGGGCATCATTGTCTGGTACAAACGGCGGCGATCATTGACACGTCGGCTATCGTGGGCGACTTCGTGACCATTGGTGCCGGCGCAATCATTAATGACCGCGTAAAGCTGGCCGACGGCGTGTTCGTCGGTTCCGGGGCGGTGATTGTTGCGGGAATTGAAGTGGGCAAGAATGCGCGGATCGGCGCAGGATCGGTCGTAGTTGAGAATGTACCTGCGGGAGCAACCTATTTTGGCAATCCGGCCCGGAAAATCTGATAACACAAAGGATTGGCGCCAGAAAGCAACAATTTTCCGGCCCAATGTTTTTTATTAAACTGAAACACATTACCTTTGCACTCCTTTTGACAGAAAAAGTGAAAGAGCTAAGTAAATACAACATAGACATTTACGGTTTGGAAGACAAACAGTATGACTATGATATGGAATCCGGCGACGCTTTTTTTGAGGAAATGGAGCAGGAACTGATCGAACACGGGCACTTCAAAACGCACGTCGTTCTGAACAAATCGGCGACGATGATCCAGCTCCGTTTTCACACAACAGGAAGCGTAACCCTGACTTGTGACCGCAGCCTTGAGACGTTCGAAGAACCCATTGATTCCGACGAACGCATCATATTAAAGTTCGGCGATCACAACGAGGAACTCACGGAAGAGATCGAGATCATCGGCCGTAACACCAACAGGATTAACGTAGCGCGTTATATTTTCGATTTTATCGCGCTGTCATTGCCTGTAAAAAAGCTCCACCCGAGCCTGCGAAGCGAGGAAGACGAATTTGATTTGGAAGATGACGAGGAGGAGGGAACGCTGGTGTATACTTCCGGTGGAACGGAAGAAGGGGATGAAACGGAGGAAGAAGAAAAAGTTGATCCGCGGTGGGAAGCGCTCAAAAAACTGAAAAAATAGTAGTAACCCTAGGCTTCAGCCTAGGGACATAAATAGTAAATAACAATAGACCAAAAATATCATGGCACATCCTAAGCGGAGACATTCCAGCACCCGTCGCGATTCACGCAGAGCGCACGATTTCCTTACCGGAAAGCAGTTGGGAACTGATGCTACAACCGGAGAAATCCACCAATTGCACCGTGCACACGTACACGAAGGCAACCTGGTTTACAGAGGTAAAGTTGTAGTAGAGAACTATACTAAAACGGTTTAGTTTCAGTCGATGAGCAATTCAATTTCGCAGCAGCCCTATAAAAGTTGTTGCGAAATTCTTTTTTACTGCGGCACATCTGCTAAATTTACACCTTCGGTTTCTAACTTATTTGTCAAAATAACAGCGTGTAAATGAAAATTGCGGTAGATGCTATGGGGGGAGATTTAGCTCCGCAAGCAATTGTTGAAGGGGTCATTCAAGCCTCTTCTGAGCTACCATCCGAGGCGAGAATCGTTTTAATTGGCCGTGAAAATGTGATCTGGGACATCTTCAACCAGCACAATTTCACCCCTACTAATGTTGACGTCGTTCACGCAGAAGATGTGATCGAGATGGGGGAACATCCTACCAAAGCCCTTTCTCAAAAACCCAATTCCAGCATTGGAGTAGGTTTCAAGCTTCTGAAAGAAAAAGAGGTAGACATATTCTGCAGTGCAGGAAATACAGGCGCCATGCACGTAGGCGCCCTTTTCAGCATTAAAGCCATTGAAGGTATTCTTCGCCCTGCCATCGCGGGGCTGGTGCCGCAGGTTGGGGGCGGTTATGCCGTTATGCTCGATATCGGCGCCAATGCCGACTGCAAACCGGAGGTACTTTCGCAGTTTGGTGAGATCGGCTCGATTTTCGCCCAGCATACCTTCCAAATCGACAAGCCACGGGTTGCACTGATGAACATCGGGGAAGAAGAGCAAAAAGGCTCCCTCACGTCGCAGGCCACCTATCCCCTTCTGAAACAAAACAAGCGCATTAATTTTATCGGAAATATCGAGGGGAAAGATCTCTTCACCAACAAGGCCGACGTGATCGTTACCGACGGCTTTACCGGCAATATTTTGTTCAAGCTCGGGGAGTCTCTTTATGAGATTTCGAAGAAAAGAGATTTCCAAGACGATTTTATCGACCAAACGAACTACGAGTCCATTGGAGGCAGTCCCATTATCGGGGTTAATGGAAATGTGATGATCGCGCACGGGGTATCAACGCCTCTGGCCATCAAAAATATGGTTGGCTGGGCTTATAAGCAGGTGAAATCCAAAGCGTATCTGCACATCGCCCAGGCATTGAGCTAACGAAGGATGCAGACAACCACATGACTATGAAAAAACTGAAACTGTCCCTTTTTACCAAATCTATTCGGATTTTGAATAGTTGATTTATCATGACCCATATTAAAGCCTCTATAACAGGAATACAAGGTTATGTACCTGATTACGTGTTGACTAATGCAGAATTGGAAACAATGGTTGCGACGAACGATGAATGGATCGTTAGCCGCACAGGTATCAAAGAAAGGCGTATTCTCAAAGGTGAAGGTTTAGGAAGTTCACATATGGGTGCTGAGGCTGTAAAGGGATTGCTCGCCAAAACCAATACACGCCCCGAAGAAATCGATCTGCTCATCTGCGCTACTACCACACCTGACTTTGTTTTCCCCTGCACAGCCAACCTTATCTGCGATATGGCCGGCATCCGCAACGTCGGAAGTTTCGATATCCAGGCGGCTTGTTCAGGTTTTATTTATGCATTGACACTCGGCTCGCAGTTTATCGAGACCGGAAAATATAAAAAGGTCATCGTCGTAGGTTCGGATAAAATGTCCGCGATCGTCGACTACACCGACCGCAAAACCTGTATCCTATTCGGCGACGGCGCTGGCGCCGTGTTGCTGGAACCGGATACCGAAGGAAACGGGATTCTGGATTCTATCATCAAATCTGACGGGGCGGGCCTTCCCTACCTGAATCAGAAAGCCGGAGGAAGCCGCTATCCGCCCACCCATGAAACGATAGATAACAGGCTGCATTACGTTTATCAGGATGGTGCGCAGGTTTTCAAATTCGCAGTAACCAATATGGCCGACATTGCTGCCGATATTATGGAGCGCAACGGCCTGAACAGCGATAACGTAGCATGGCTGGTGCCTCACCAGGCCAACCGCCGGATCATCGAAGCCACCGCCAACCGCATGGGCGTAGGCATGGACAAGGTGATGATGAACATACACAAATACGGAAATACCACTGCGGCGACAATCCCGCTTTGTCTGTGGGATTATGAATCACAACTAAAAAAAGGCGACAACCTGATACTGGCGGCTTTCGGCGGAGGCTTTACCTGGGGCGCGATGTACCTCAAATGGGGTATCGGAGCGTAAGCATGTGATTTTCATTAAAGCATTATCATACAATTCATTAGCATAAAAATGGCAACTACTGCAGATTTGCGCAACGGTTTGGTAATTCACTTCAACCATGATCTTTTTCAGGTGATTGAATTTCAACACGTGAAACCCGGCAAAGGAAACGCGTTCGTACGTACCAAACTGAAAAGCCTTACTAGCGGCAAAGTACTGGACAATACGTTCTCCTCAGGCGCAGGCATTACGCCCGTGCGTGTGGAAAGACACAAATTCCAGTTCCTATATAAAGATGAGGTTGGCTACAACTTCATGAACTCCGAAACATTCGACCAGGTATTGATCGACGAAAAACTGGTGACCAACGCCGACCTTATGAAAGAAGGCCAGGAAGTTGAGATCCTGATCAATACTGAGACGGACGCTGCGCTGCTTTGCGAATTGCCTCCATTTGTTGAACTGACCGTTACCTACTCGGAACCTGGTTTGAAAGGCGACACCGCTAACTCTCCCAAAAAAGCGATCGAAGTAGAAACGGGCGCCCGCATTATGGTTCCTTTGTTCATTGAAGAAGGCCAGAAAATCAAAGTCGATACGCGCACATACGATTACGTAGAAAGGGTTAAATCTTAACTAAATGGAAACCAGAGAAATCCAAAAACTAATTGACTTCATTGCCCAATCGGGACTTGATGAGGTGAATATTGAAACGGCAGACCTGAAAATCAAGGTAAAACGCTTTGCAACTGCACCGGTAGTAGCCTATACTTCGGCACCCGTCGCGGCGCCTGCGCCTGCAATCGCTCCTGCGGCTCCCGCAGCAACTGCACCGGTAGCTTCGGCTGAGCCGACGGTTTCCAAAGAACCAGCTTCTTCGAACCTGATCACCATTAAATCCCCGATGATCGGTACTTTCTACCGCGCATCGAGCCCGGAAACACCGGCATTCGCCAACATCGGTGACGAGATCAAACCCGGAAAAGTAGTTTGCGTGATCGAGGCGATGAAACTGTTCAACGAAATCGAATCCGAAGTATCAGGTAAAATCGTGAAGATCCTGGTTGAAAACGCAACTCCGGTAGAATTCGACCAGCCATTGTTCCTGGTAGAACCTGCATAACGCAGCGAACCAAAACTCACTGAATTACATGTTTAAAAAGATACTCATTGCTAACCGGGGCGAAATTGCCCTGCGTGTAATCAGGACCTGTCGTGAAATGGGCATCAAAACTGTCGCAGTTTACTCGACAGCCGATCGCGACAGCCTTCACGTACGGTTTGCCGACGAGGCCGTTTGTATTGGTCCTCCGCCCAGCAGGCAATCATACCTGAGCATTCAGAATATCATTTCGGCAGCGGAAGTAACCGGCGCGGATGCGATCCACCCGGGTTACGGATTCTTGTCCGAAAATGCCGAATTTTCACAAATATGTGCCGATTACGGGATCAAATTCATCGGTGCCACCGCTGCCCAGATCAACGGGATGGGCGACAAGGCAACTGCGAAAGCGACGATGATCGCCGCCGGCGTACCGGTTGTGCCGGGCTCGGAAGGCTTGCTCGAATCTTTTGAACAGGGCAAGGAACTTGCGGAAGGCATCGGCTACCCTGTGATCGTGAAAGCGACAGCAGGAGGTGGCGGACGCGGTATGCGGGTGATTAACAAGCCCGAAGAATTCGAGAAAGCGTGGAATGATGCCCGCACGGAATCCGCCGCAGCATTCGGAAATGACGGTTTGTACCTCGAAAAATTCGTCGAAGAACCTCGCCACATCGAAATCCAGATCATCGGCGACCAGTTCGGAAAAGTGTGCCACCTTTCGGAACGCGACTGCTCTATTCAGCGTCGTCACCAGAAACTGGTAGAAGAAACACCATCACCCATTATCACGCCCGAATTGCGTGAGAAAATGGGAGCTGCGGCCATCAAAGGCGCTCAGGCGATCGGTTACGAAGGTGCCGGTACCATTGAGTTCCTGGTCGACAAGCACGGCGATTTCTACTTCATGGAGATGAACACCCGTATCCAGGTAGAGCATCCGATTACCGAAGAAGTTACTGATTTTGACCTGATTAAGGAGCAAATTAAGGTAGCGGCAGGGGAACCGATCTCCGGAAAGAACTACACGCCAAAGCTCTACGCAATGGAGTGCCGTATCAATGCAGAAGATCCCGCGAACGGATTTCGTCCTGCGCCGGGTAAAATCACCAACCTGCATTTCCCTGGCGGCCACGGTGTACGCATCGACAGCCACGTTTACAGCGGCTATACCATCCCGCCAAACTACGACTCAATGATCGCGAAACTGATCGTCAGCGGCCAGTCACGCGAGGAGGTACTTACACGTATGAAACGCGCATTACAGGAGTTTGTGATCGAAGGCATTAAGACTACGATTCCGTTCCATATCAAACTCATGGATGATCCCGGCTTCAAATCGGGCAATTTCACGACGAAATACCTGGAAACATTTGATTTTTCGACGCTCTAAAAAGCGTCGAAATGGATATGCAAAGCGGTCGGCAGATTCTCTGCCGACCGCTTTTTTGTTACGATTGAATGTAGATTAGGCAACCAGGGCCAACATCTTTTGTGTTGCATCGAGACCGTCTTTAATAGTCCTTACTGATGGCGTGCCATGGTAGTAGCCTGCTAAATGCAATGTGTCGTATGCTTCGTTCAAATAGGAAAGCAATGTTTTGTTGTACTTCCTGATGCGGATCCGGTATTCATCAATGCTTTGAGGCTTTGTAAATTTCGCGCCCTCTTTCTTCCTCAAATATTCATCCGCGATCATCAATGTCGCATTATAAGCCGTTCCTGACGCCATTTGAACGTATTTGATGTCTTTGTATTCCTGCCCCTCCTTATTTGCTTTGGTACTTAAAATTTCCCTCGCATTGGCGAGATAGCGTGTGATTTCCTGATAGTGATCCATTAGTAAAGTGGTTTAAATTAATACTTACTCAGTAACTACTTCCTCCGGCTCTGGCATCGCTGGATAATCCGATATCAGCTTATAAGGCCTGTTAAATGCTTCCTGCCTCATCGCAAAACGCTCAGCAAGCTTGCGGATCACTTCTTTGGACATCCCCTTTTTGTAATGCAAAATTTCAGAAACGTAGCTTTTGCTGACGTTTAGCAGCTCGGCAAGATCTTTGGCCTTCATTTTGTGATCAGCCATGAGGGATTGAAGCATTTCCACCGGGTCGAAGTCTACCAAAGTACTGTGCTCGTTGTCATAGGCTTCGATCAGGACCATCAAAAGCTCCGCCTCGTCCTGGTACTTACCTTCGGCCTCTCCCGAATCATCTAATCTTTCCAACTCCCGACAGTAGTCGTAATACTGCTCCTTGGTCTTGATTACCTTATATTTCAGGTCTCCCATATTAAAATTGATTAACTGAATATTGCAGTCCACGTCTGCACAGATGTGTGTACTCAGCATGAGTTCCAATCCAACTTACATATAGACGGACATAGCTTATTCCAAATACATATTTGCAAATCATCCGGTAACTATTTCCTCCGACATCAAACACTACTCGCGGAGAGCCGTTACCAAGGAAATCAACGGTCGGGTAAGTTTCCCGGATACTCTCGGGAGACATCCAGTTGGCCCCTTTCAGCCTTCTACGCCATTCGTCAAATGAAGACTTACTTCTCGCATGGTCTAGAACAAATCCTTCGATGCTCTCTTTTCTAATGAGATGTACTTTCATTAAAGTGTGTGAATATAAGAAAAGTTCTCATAAAGAGAACTTTTCAGGTAAGAATTATTTGAAACCACTGCGCCTGTCGGCTATACCACCTGCGGCAATGCATAAGGCCCCCGGTACTTCCTCGTCAGCAGCTTGTTAGCTTCCTCATCTCCTACAAACTTCTCTGTCTTGTTATCAAAAGTCAATGCGCGGCCGGTGCGGTAAGCGATATTGCCTAAATGCGCAAGGCCTGAAGACAAATGCGCCGTTTCAACAGGCCCGTTGAGCAGCTTCGGATCTTTAGCGATCACGGCATCGATGAAGTTTTTATAGTGGTCCCCACCCGCTTTGCGCGATGGGCCGGCTTTTTTGTCCTTACCCAGGAAGGTTTCATAGTAATCATAACCTTTCACCACCATATATCCTTCCGAACCATAGAAGATATTACCGATGCCTACGCCTCCTTCCTCGTTCGTCATCCAGGGACGTACTTCGAACTCGATGATCTTCTTTTCTTTGGTGTACACAAATGAAGAACTCAGTACTTCCGGTGTTTCCTTGGCATCGTTCCAGAGGAATTTACCGCCCGACGAAGTAATCTTGTCAGGGAAGGTGTCCACGCCAAGGCCCCACATACACATGTCGGTTTCGTGGATGCCCTGGTTGCCGATATCACCATTGCCGTAGTTCCAATGCCAATGCCAGTCATAATGGACGTAGTTGCGCGAGAATGGCTTCATTTCCGCGGGACCCGTCCAGAGGTCGTAGTTGAGGCCTGCGGGAATGGATTCGGTGCCTTTGTCGCCGATGTCCGGGCGCCATTTATATACGAGGCCACGAGCCATGTAGACGTTACCGATCAGTCCGTCGCGAAGATGTTTCACGGCTTCCTTCAATGCTTCCGAGCTCCGGAGCTGGACGCCGTGCTGTACTACTCTTTTATATTTGTGGGCAGCTTCTACGAGTTTACGGCCCTCGTGGAGATTGTGTGAGCCGGGTTTTTCGACATACACGTCTTTTCCGGCCTGACAAGCCCAGATCGCCGCTAGTGCATGCCAGTGGTTAGGTGTGGCGATGCTGACAGCGTCAATGGTTTTGTCGTCAAAAACTTTGCGGAGGTCGTTTTCCGTTTTGACTTTCTTGCCGGTCTTCTGCTCGAATTCCTGTGCCCGTTTCTGCAAAATGTTGTTGTCGGGATCGCAGAGCGTCGCTACTTCTACGTTGCCAAGCGCATTAAAACCGGAAATATGGCTCTGTCCGCGCCCGTTTACACCCAGCACGGCTACACGCACGCGGTCGTTCGCGCCGAATGCGCTCGCGGGGATGATAGCCGGAATGGAAAGCGCTACTGCTGCTCCGGTGGTGTTTTTAAGGAAATTTCTTCTCGATACTTCGTTTGGTTTGTCCATATGAAAGAATTTAGGATTTCAGAATGAATACATTTTACCTGACCGGCAATCAGTTAGACGAAAATCGGGAGTAACTCCCCTATTCGTTCGTTATCAAAAAGTACTACTCATTTTAAATTAAGTACTATTCTTCCCTAAATAATTTGAACAATGCCATACCCGCTCACAAACAGGATCGACAGCACGCTTATCCAGAAGAACATATCATACAAAGCCGATGGCTTCAACGCAGCCGGCAAGTTGCGGTAGCGGAACACGAGCGAAACGTAAACAACCAGTAACAGCAGCACCGAAGTAGCAATGCCACCGAGGATAACCATCCTCACCGGCGCCTGGAAAAACAGAAACAACAGGCACCAGACAATAGGGAGTACCCACGACAAAATGCCGATACTGCGCTTTTGCTCCTGCTGGGAGCCGAACTTCATCCAGCCGATCTGCCCGAATGCATCGCCCCAGACCCTCGCCCAACTGGCCGCGGCAGTAAACAATGTAGAATAAAGCACGAAGAATGCTCCAACTAGAAATATGTTCTTTGCCCACGGGCCCAGCGTTTCCGTAAAAATGCGGGAGAGGGTCTCGATCATCTGGTAACCTTCCGGTACCGCGCCGCCGGTATGCAGCACTGCCGCGCCGAGGAGATAGAAAGCGGCCGTCACAATGGTGTAGACGACCATGGATAGCACCGCATCGAGGTACATCACCCGGAACCAGCCTTTTGCACGATCAGACCATTCTCTGGAGCCGTCATTTGGGCCGGTGTAGGCGGCGTAGCCTTTTTCGATGCACCAGTAATTGTAATACATGATTTCGTCGCCTCCGACGCCGGTTATGCCGAATGCCCCGAATGCCGTGGCAACCAATGCGGTAGGCAGCGAAAATTGCAGACCACTTTCAAATTGCGGCCAATTGATGGCGTAGGGTGTCCATTGAAGCGAAATCACGGATATCAGAATGACGGCAGTAAAGAGAATGATCATCACGAGCGAGCCTTTCTCAACCGGGCCGTAGTTGCCCTTATAAACCCAGAATGAAGTGATTAACACCGAGATAATCGCCCAGAAATTGACGGGAATGAACGGAAAGGCCATATTCAGTACAATAGCAACGCCACCGACAATGCCGCCTACTTGCAGCAGTTTCAACCCTTGCAATGAAAGCCAGAGCCAAATGCTCCAATGCGCCTTTCCGAGCCTCAGCCCAGGCAGATTGTTGAAATTGTGCATGATAAAGGTGCCGCTGTAAATGGCATTCTTGCCAAATTCCAGCTGCAATGCGACTTTGGCAAGACAGCTAAGGATGATCAGCCAGAACATGACAAACCCGGCTTTGGCACCCAATGCAGTGGTGGCGATGAGCTCGCCCGAGCCTACAATGGCGGCGGAAAGAATAAAACCAGGCCCCAGGTAGCGGAGGCGGCCGGTAAAAGTGGTAGGCGGCGTTAGAATTTTGGACATAAAGGAGATTTTATGTCCAAAAGCTAAGACCGGAATGTTTTTAATGCCGTCTCTTACAGATTCCCAACAGCCTGGTGAATCTGCTTCACAGTGTCTACATAATTATTCTCACTAGGAAGCCCGAACAGCGCTTTCTCCTTGATAATCTGAGCCACATTCTCCGGCACCAGCTTCTCCCATCCCGGCTCTCCGCGCTTGATCATTTCGAGCACCGAATCGGTAGTGATGTGCATATGCTCGGTATTGTAGTTCTTAATATCCTCAATCTTGTCGTTCACGATCAGATACTGGAACAATGGCCTCAAATGATCCGGCACACGGAAGTTTTCGCAGCTGTAAACCGAGCCATCGGGCTGCAATGTAGGGTAAATATAAAGCTTCACCTTCCGGCTGAACAGCGTCGCAAATGATTCGAGAATGCCTCCTTGCAGGAATTGATAATGTTTTTCTTCAAAAATATCCTGCAAATTCGGGCTACCGAGCAGCAGGCCGGATTTCAGTTTGGTCAATCGCGATAAATAGGCCACCAAACGATAGTATTCATGGTGGTTGGAAATCATTACCATATGCCCGAGCGAGCAGAGAATATCGACGCGGTCGAGAAAATCCTTCTCATCAATATCCCGGTCGCCGGCTTTGAGGTTATGCAGCGTCAGCTCTGATATCAACACCACTTTCGATTCGTCCACATCCTCCTCGGCCAGAAACTGCCGTTGACCGTTGCTGATCAGGTCGATATGCACGTTTGTGATCGGGCGCAGGCGGCCACGCATCATGAGAATGTGCTTTTTGTACAACGCTTCCGATGGCTGCAATACCCCGCCGTCGCTACCGAACAATGCAGCGTCGGTAAATCCATTTTTCACAAGCCGCAGGCTCATCAGGCGGTTGTCGACTTTGGCGAAATCGGGCCCGCTGAAACGCACCATATCAATTTCTATCCGGTCGACCGTCAGATCGTCCATGAGCGACATCAGCAGGATCTCCGGCGATTTATGATAGTAATAACAACCATAGATCAGGTTCACACCGATAATGCCCAACGCCTGTTGTTGCAGGAGATTCTCGTCGTCGCGCATACGCACGTGGATCACGACGTAGTTTGTCGGGCCCATGGGCGTAAGCTGGAATTGCAGGCCGATCCAACCGTGAGATTCGTTCGTTTTTTGAAAGTTGAGGGCTACTACTGTATTCGCGAAAGCAAAAAAGGTGCTGTCGACGCCGCGTTTTTCCGAGAGCCGCTTTTCCACGAGGTTATATTCGCGGTTGAGCATTTTCATCAGCCGTGATTCCACCACATACCTTCCGCCTTCCTCAGTTCCATATATCGCGTCGCTGAACGTCATGTCGTAGGCCGACATTGTTTTAGCGATGGTTCCGGATGCGCCGCCGGCTTTGAAGAAGTAAGCCGCCGTTTCCTGGCCCGCCCCGATTTCCGCAAACGATCCGTAGATCCGGCGGTCGAGGTTGATCCTTAATGCTTTTTGTTTTGTACCAAGGTTCTTTTCGTACATAACGGTATATTAGTATAATGAAGAAGCTTACATGTAAATATAAGAAAAATACAGTTGTTCATTTAGCCGAATTTCTGATCTTCTGGCAGCAGAATGGAAAAGTTATATAATTTATTTACTTACGGCACTTTGATGCAGGGTTTTAGCAACCCCTATGCAACGAAGCTGCGATTGTCTTCAAACTATATAGGAAAAGGGCATTTCAACGGAAAATTGTTCCAGGTCGAGTGGTATCCCGGGGCACTTTACGAGCCCGGTGCCCCTACGCTCGTGCACGGGGAAATTTATCAGTTAAACTCCCTTGAAATACTCCAAGAACTGGATGAATATGAAGATGTACTGGAAGATGAGACCGCGAGTCTGTATGTGAGGAAGGTGGTACCTGTCAGGAATGCCGAGGAGGTGGCCATAGATTGCTGGGTGTATTTGTATAATAAACCCGTTGCTGATTTGCCTGTGATTGAGGATGGCTATTTCAAAACTACGCCCTCAGGCTCTCGCCGATAATGCGGAGACCGTCTAATGTTAACTTTCTGTCAATTTCCGTGAATTCGTCGCGCAGGGTGTCGATAATGGACGACAGGCCGCCTGTCGCGACGGCAATGCATTCTCCCCCTAGTTCTGCACGGATACGGCCTAGCAGGGATTTCACAAGACCTTCATAGCCCAGCAAAATACCCGCCTGGATGGCTTCAACCGTGTTTTTACCGATCGCCGACTGTGGGAGTTGCAACGGTACTTCCGGCAATTGCGCCGTATTTGCGAACAATGCTTTTACCGCGGTTACCAAACCGGGCAATATTGCTACGCCGAGGATTTTACTTTCTTTTGAAACAGTAGTGAAAGTCAATGCCGTCCCAAAATCGACGACTACGCAATTCTCCTTATAACGCGTTGAAACCGCCACGGCGTTGGCAATCAGGTCCGCGCCGATCTCGTGCGGGTGATCGATTTCGATGGATAATGCAGGATAAATCTCCGGTCCGACCACAATTACGCCGTCGCCGAACAGCGAACGGAGCATTCTCGATATCACGGGTGTCAATGCGGGCACGACGCTGCTCAGCACCACTGTTTCCACATCACCGAACCACAAGCCTGCTTCCAGGAAATGCAGCCGCAGTTTCGATTCGTAATGTGCCTCGTTTTCCTGTATCAGCGAGCGCATCCGCCAGATGTGCCCCCAGTCTCCTGAATCATAAAGCCCGAAAACAGTGTCGGTATTGCCAAGGTCGACAGCTAACAGCATAACAGAGAATTTACATGTGAAGGCAAATTAAAAGCATTCTTCAAATAAAACTTCATGGCGCCCTGGTTTTGCCTCCGTTTCTTTTTGATTATCCCTAATTTTAGCCCCCGAAATAAAAACGAGTGCTTTCTGGTCATTCATATGTCTTCTTCTACCTCCCGCGGACTTCCGATACTGCTTTTTTTAATACAAATTCTGAACCAGGCCGTTCACGCCCAGGCTATTCCTGAGTGGCAGGACCCGCAGGTCATCAGCATCAATACCGAGAAGCCCCGTGCCGATTTTTTCCCTTATCCGACAGAAAAAACGGCACTGGCCATGGACAAAAAAAGCCCGTTCGTGCAATCGCTGAATGGTACGTGGAAGTTCAAATGGGCGCAGCATCCCTCGAAAGCGCAGCTGAATTTTTACGACCCCAACATATCCGATGCGAACTGGGACAACATCCCTGTACCGTCCAATTGGCAGGTCGTAGGCGCACGCGAGGGCCGCAAATATGATCGGCCTATTTTCAGCAATATCAAACATCCGTTCAAAGCGACACCTCCACGCATTACCGCCGATACGAATGCGGTGGGCATGTACCGCACTACTTTCACGGTTTCGCCGGATGTGAAGGACAAGCAAATGTTCCTGCATTTCGGCGGTGTGCAATCAGCGTGCTATGTATGGCTGAACGGCGTAGCGATCGGTTACCACGAGGATGGCATGACGCCATTTGAGTTCGACGTGACAGAAGATGTAAAGCCGGGTGTAAATAACCTTGCGGTGGAAGTGATCAACTGGTCCGATGGCAGCTACCTCGAAGACCAGGACTACTGGCGGCTTTCGGGCATTTTCCGGGATGTAAATCTGCTGCTTTTGCCCAAAGTGGTTCTTACCGATTATTCCGTCAGAACCATCCTCGATGCCAATCACGAAAACGCCACGCTGAAACTGAATGCGTATGTAAGAAACTACGGCGAGGCGCCCATTCATGCACATCAGGTGCTTTTTACATTGTACGATGCTTCCAAATCCGTGGTGGCGACGCCCGTTAGCCAGATGATCGGCACATTGGAAATGGGTAAAGAAGGCGCGGTGCGTGCAGAAATGCCAGTCCCTAACCCCGCCAAATGGAGCGCGGAAACACCGAACTTGTACACCCTCACCGTCCAGCTCATGAACTCCGACGGTAAAGTCCTCGAAGCGACCAGCCAGCGCGTGGGTTTCAGGGATGTGAAGATCAAAGGAGGGCAGCTGCTCGTGAATGGAAAAGCCGTGACCATCAAAGGCGTAAACCGACACGAATTCGACCCTGAAACGGGCCGGGTAATCAGCCGCGAGTCGATGATCCGGGACATAACTTTAATGAAGCAGCACAACATCAACGCCGTGCGGACTTCGCATTACCCCAATACCTCCGAATGGTACGACCTGTGTGATCAATATGGTCTTTACGTGATGGACGAGGCGAATATCGAAAGCCATGAGCTTTGGAGTAAGAACATCATCCTGGCCGATAACCCGCAATGGCGTGCCGCATTTCTTGCCAGGGGTAATGCGATGGTCGAAAGAGACAAAAATCACCCGTCGGTGATCATCTGGTCGCTGGGCAACGAGTCCGGAATGGGGCAGAATTTCGCGGATATGGGCGATTTCATCAAGCTCGCCGATCCTACGCGGCCTGTCCATTACGAGGGACGCAAGGATTATAAACCGACGACGCTGAGCAGTTTCGACATTATGTCAGTTATGTACCCGTCCACCCAGGATATGGTGGAGTTGGTTAAAAAAGACAAAACCCGCCCGTTGATCGTTTGCGAGTATGCGCACGGAATGGGCAACAGCATTGGTAACCTTAAAGAATATTGGGACCTCATAGAAAAATACCCCACGATGCAGGGAGGCTTCATCTGGGACTGGGTGGATCAGGGATTAAAACTGAAACGCCCGGACGGCACCGATTACTGGGATTATTTCAACTACATTGACGGCGCTAATGCCGGCGATGGCCTTGTGAACCCCGACCGCACGCCCCAGCCTGAGCTGAACGAGGTAAAGAAGATTTATCAATATGTAAAATTTGAAATACCAGACTCCCTTAAAGCTGGCGAAAAGAACATTACGCTGCATAATGCATACGATTTCCAATCACTCAATGCATTCGAACTGGCTTGGTCGGTGACGGAAAACGGCAAGGCTGTTGGCAAAGGCGGAAGTATTACCAATTTGCATGCACTGGCCCGCCAGAAACAGCAGATTACCATTCCTTATGAACTCCCCGCTTCGGCAAAACCCAATGCCGAGTATTTCCTGAACCTTAGTTTAAGATTAAAAGAAGCGACACGCTGGGCGCCGAAAGGGCATGAGGTGGCATGGCATCAGGTGCCGGTGATCAAACCGGCTGCTCCACGGCCAAATCTCAGCCTATACAGCGAACGACCGCTCCGCATCGCACAGGTAACAGCCGCCCGCGTGCAGATTTCAGGTCAGGATTTCACCGTGGTTTTTGACAAAAACGAAGGCCGGATCATTTCATTCAAAAACAAAAAGGAGGAAATGCTCGAAAACGGCCCTTATGCGAATTTCTGGCGCGTACCGACCGATAACGACGAAGGCGGTGCAGCGAAAAGCTATGCAGCCCAGTGGCGCAACGTTACGCTGGATACCCTGGAACGTGTTTCTTCGGAAATGAAAACCCAACGGTTGACAGCGCAGATCTACAAGGTGACGCTTAACCAGACATTGAAACAACCAAAAGGCGAGATGGACGTGCAATCGGTGTATATGGTCTATGCATCGGGTGATATTCATGTGCAAAACACATTTACTCCCCGTGGCGAATGGCCACCGCTCGCCAAGGTAGGAATGCAGCTGAGAATGCCAGCGACATTTACCAAAACGCAATGGTATGGCAACGGCCCGCACGAAACTTATGCCGATCGGAAAACGAGCGGAAAGGTGGGCATTTACGCCGGAACAGTGGCTGAGCAGCATTTCCCGTATATCACCCCGCAGGAAAACGGCAACAAAACAGGCATCCGATGGGCAACAGTTACCAATGCAGAAGGCATCGGGCTGCTCGTGGTGAGCGATACTGCATTCAATTTCAACGTCCATGACTATACGGACAAAGACCTGCTCGCCGCCAAACGCCGCGCGGCAGTTTTGAACCGCGGCACTTCGACGGTAGTGAACATTGACCTCGCACAAATGGGCCTCGGCGGTGACGACAGCTGGTCGCCCCGCGTGCATGGCGCATACCTGCTACCTGCGAAAACGTATTCGTACGCTTACAGGCTTAGACCGATCGAAAACACTTCGAATATCGAGCAAATCGCGGCGGTGCGTTTGCCTTACGTCGATCAGAAAGAAACGAATGAGACGGTATCGATAGCCGAAACAGCTGCGGCGACCGAAGAGGCCGTGGGAGATGAAGAGGAAGAAGAGGCCGTAGCCGCACCGGTTCGTAAAACGACCGTTAAAAAAGCAACTGTGAGGAAAAAGATAGTGCGTAAAAGAAAGCCTGCCCGCCGGCGTCGCAGAAGGTAATAAAAAAGACTTGGCAAGTTCAAGAAAGGCTTACCAAGTCTGTAATACCCCACAGTTTTAATAAAGACCTGCGTTCCGGCAACTTTCAGAACGTTGCCGGAACGCAGGTCTTTATCATTTTTTATAAGGAGCCAATATATATTGCGCTTTCACCTTGATGATCTGCGCGATTTTTACAAAAACCACACTCGGCACGTCGATCTTGTGATCGACCAGTGCTACTTCGAAATCGGCATTGATGGTGATCTTGCCGCCGTCGATCTTCATTTTCCCCTTGATCGTCCGCTCCTTCGCAACACCATGAACCGTAAACTTCCCGGTCGCCGACACGTCGTAATCTCCGTCTTTAGTATAATCCGGCGCCTTATCGACCTTGCCTGAAAACGTCGCCGTCGGGTATTTCTCCGATTCGATATAGTTCTCGTTGAAATGCTCCTGCATCAGTTTATTAGGGAAGGAAAATTCCCGCATATTCATCCTGATCGCGATCTCGTTGTTGGCCGTGTTGAGGATCACCTGCGACTTTTTGTTCTCTGCTTCGATATTCTCCAAAGGTGTCGATGCTGAGAACTTCGTATTGCCGCCGGAAGTGGCGAACATTTGTGCGAAAGCGGTCCCGGAAAGCAAAGCGGTACTGAACATGGCCAGACAGGCCACGCGAAAAAAATGCAGTTTCATAGTATGGATCAGTTTGGCTGCTTCTTGTTCTTCTTGTCAAAGCTGAATGTACGGGAAATGTTGAACCCGTAATGAATATCCCCTTTACCCCAGCTTCCGGTCGTCTCGCCGATAAACTGTTTTTCGATCATGCCGAGGGAATTGGTAAAATGCAGTTGGAAAACGTGCCCGCCGGTTTCGATATCCACGCCGAACGACATCGAATCGTGGTAAGGGGCTGTCAACGTATTCTTTTCGCGGGCCGTATAGAAGTATTCACCGTTCAGCGACACGCGTTTCGAGAGCTTGAAACGGCCTCCGATCCCCACCGCGAACAGTACTTTTTCATCGCCCGTTACGTCCGGCATCGTCCGGTACAAATAGGTTGGCGACAGTTGAAGCGACAATCGCTCCCCGAATTTCCGCGCTATCAGCACCTGGGCCGTGTAATACAGCTTGTCCTGAAACTCCCGCTCCTTATCCACCGTAGCTACCCCCGTTCCGCCGAACAACGTCACCGAAACCGGGATATTCCGCGCACCTGAGGTCTGTTTCAGTAATTTATATTTACCAAAAAAATCATACACTTTTTGTGACGTGCTGCGGCCGACACCGATCATCAGATCGTCCGTCAATCCATATTCGAAACCCAGTCGCATGGTGGCCTGGTCGAGCCCGAAGAACTGGTAGGCCCCGGAATTCAGCTTACCGAAACGGTGTGATATCCGCAGATCCAGGTGCTTCTTTTTCATCGTTTCCACCGACTGACCATTCACAACGCGGGTCGATTTAAAAGTGGCGGTTACCGGAATTGTCTGCGCGCTGTCCTGTTTCGACAGCTCATTCAGCAAGTCATCCTGTGCATATAAAACTGTTGATAAACACATCAACATCACGAGTAGGCGGAGTACTTTCATGATCAATTCGGATTAAGCTTTCACTGTTAAAGTGTTCCCATCGGCGGAAACGGTTACTGTATACGTTTTGAGCGGGGTAGCAGCGGGACCATTCGTCACGGCTCCGGCAATGCTGAATGTGGAACCGTGGGTTTGACAGAAAATGTCGTTGGATCCCGACCTATATGCAACCGGATTTCCCTCGTGTGTACAGATTTTGCTCAAAGCAATGTAGCTACCAGCCGTGGTCTTTGCTACCAGCACATCACCCGTGATAATAAAACCACCGTTGGTTTTCAGCTTTGTATTGTTTGAATTGGCCATATCAACAGTAAAATTGATCGCAGTGCCGGTTGTCGTGCCCGTGATTCCGCTACCACCCCCGCCGCCCGGATTTGGGTCCGGATCCGGATTGGGATCGTCGTCTTTGGAACCGCAGGCCGTCATAGTGGTGCCGAGGCAATAGAATGCCATTAACGTTGAGGTGCTGAGCCCGAGGCTTCTCAGGAATTCGCCTCTTTTCATGCTTCCTTTTTCAATTGAGTTCATAGTAAATAAAAATTAATTGGTAGACTTAATTCAATGCTAATGTGGGCATAGTGCTCACTTGAAAACAGGGGTGTAGCGCACTGACAGCCAGAGGCCGGTGGTAATGAGGTTCACTTTTCCGTAACCGACACGTTTAAGCGGCATCCGGATCGATGGTTCGGCAAGGAGGGAAAGCTTTTTAGATATTCTGTATTCGTAGCCGACTGAGACATTTGCATGGCTTAGCCAGTACCAGCCAGTTTTGCCTTTCCAGCTGCGATACCAAATGTCCGGATCATTCTCATCTACGAAATAGTATTTATATTTTTCACTATTCATGTGGTAGGACGAAAATCCACCGCTCGCAAACCACCGTGACCGCGCTCCCGACTTGATGTCGTACCGGATATTAATTGGCACTTCCAGCACGTTGCAAATACCATCCACCCCCGTCATCTCCGGTGGGTAATAATGTGGGATTTTCGGTAGTTTATAAGCGCTGGCCGGAGCGTAATAATCTTTCCTGCTCCAAACAGCACCGCTTTGCAGAAATAGCCTCGGCAAAACTGAATACTCTACCAACAGCGACACCGCCGTCCCCGGCTTCGAAAAATTCTTCAATCCCACTGTGCTCAAATCCGGCGAGTAACCGAACCGGATGGCCATCAAAGGCTGATCGTCTGCCGGCAGCGGAGGCTTTTCGGGCGCTGGTGCTTCCGCAAGCTCCTGCACGGGTTCGGAAATCCCGGGCAATTGCAATGCATTCCATTTCAGCGCTTTACTGTTCAATGCGGATGCTGAAATTAAGGTGCGGCCCAGCTCATCGACCTTCGTCACCGATTCGCTTGCGCCTATCGGCTGGCCGGTTGCTTGTGGCATTGACGTCTCTCCGCCCTTCGCATTCGCATTATTTGTAATAGAAAGAGCCCCGTCGCCTCCTTCCACCTTTGAGCGGTTAGGCTCTAAGTACACTCCGCCTGCCTTAGATCGGCTCCGGGGCAATAGTTTTCCGCCATTAACAACGGCAGCATTCAATTCTGATTTAGAGGAAGATTTACCAGTCGCTTTGGAACCGGATTTCAACTTACCGCCAATATTCGTTTTCGTGTTGTCAGCAACTTTACCGCTGTTGCCAACAGATTCGTTGCGCTTATCAACAACAGCATTCCCTTTATCAACAACCCCATTATCGCTTTCAACTCGTCTATTCCCATTATCAACAGCGGCGGTTTCTTTATCAACAGCCGGTGTGCCATTATCCACAATCGCATCTTCTTTTGTTGCACCCTCAGCCGCACCACCTGGCTCCCTGACTACTTCTGACGTGCTACCTGACTTACCTTCAACCACATCACGCCCGGAACTTCTTTCCTCCGTTCCTCCATTCTCATCTTTTTTCAAATCAACATTCCTTCCTCCTTCCTCCTTTCCTCCATTCTCCCCTTCATAAGAGTAAAGCACAATCCCGGCGGGAATCAGCAGCGCCAGTACACCCAGCGGCCACCATTTCCGCCACCACGCAGCCGGAGTTCTCCCGTCCTGCTGGTCGAGTCGCTTCCGCAGGTCATTCCAGTCATCGGGTTCGTATGTCGGATCAAGCTCTTCTGATGACTTTCTGAAGAGCTTGTCCAGTTCGTCATCTGGCAACTCTATCATAGTCGTCAATATTAATCTTGGATAACATTTCTCTCAACTTTTCCCTTGCACGCGACAAGTTGGATTTTGACGCTCCAACCGAAATATTCAGTTGTTCTGCAATTTCTTCGTGTGTGTAACCGTCAATAACCGATAGACTGAATACCAGCCGGTATGCCGGTGTCAGGCGCTGGATCAATCCGACCAGCTCATCGTGGGAAAGCTTACTGATAACCGTTTCGTCGACGGACACCTGTTCCGCGACTTCCACGTCGTCAAAAACATCTCTGCGAACTTCCTGTCTGTAATGATCGAGGGCTGTATTAATCATGATTCTACTCAACCAGGTTTTAAATGGCCGACCTGCATCGAAACTGTCAAGCTTCGTGAAAACCTTCAAGAATCCATCGTTGAGTATCTCTTTCGCCTCTTCCCGGCTGCGTGTATAGCGCAAACAAATGCTCATAGCATAGCCGTAAAACTGTTTATACAACAGCTCCTGACTGCGGCGGTTTTTTTGTAAACAGCCGTCGAGTAGTTCTTGAAGAACGGCGGAGTTATACTCGGGCATGCTATTTGCTTTTTTGAACTTATACGTTTAAATCCAAAACAGGGTTGCCTGGGGGTTGCAAGTTTTTTACAACATTTTTTTCACCGGCAAAAAGGTACACGGTCCGTTCATTGAAAATTTATGAATTTTTAGCCACAATCGCACGTAAACTTGACGATAATGCCTTGCCCGGAGTCGCTTTAAATTATTGCTTACTTTTGCAGGCTACTATCCATATTTACCAAAACCCGGAACCGTTCATTTCCGGTTGTACCTGATCACATACAATGGCCAACGATGTAAAATCTCCATTTGCAGTAAAAAAGATCAAGTGGGAGGGCCTGAAAATTACGCTTCACCTGCTGCGCTATCTCCGCCCCTACCGCATGACGTTCGCGGCCGGAATGCTGTTTCTTGCGTTGTCGACGGGTACGTCGCTCGCATTTCCGAAGCTTGTGGGAAGCATTATCGAGGTAATTGAGGGTAAATCGCAGTTTACGATCAATCAAATCACCTTACTGCTCTTCCTCGTGTTGCTGGGGCAGGCGATATTCTCGTTTTTCAGGATCTATCTTTTTTCCAAAGTCAGTGAAAAGGCTGTAAACAATATCCGCCTGGATGTTTTTAGCAAGATTATCACATTACCTGTGCCGTACCTCGAAGAACATCGCGTAGGCGAGCTCACAAGCCGCATTACCTCCGATGTTTCGCAACTTGCCGGATTGCTGTCATTTACACTTGCAGAACTCTTCCGGCAGGCCGCGACGCTCATCGTCGGCATGTCCATTTTGTTCTATACTTCCTGGAAACTCACGCTTTTCATGCTCGCGACCGTACCGGTGCTCGCATTTGCTTCGGTATTCTTCGGACGCCACACGCGCAGGCTCTCACGCAAGGCGCAGGACCAGCTCGCGGCCGCTAATGTGGTGGTGGAAGAAACACTGCAGTCGGTCAATGTGGTGAAAGCATTTACCAACGAACCGTTGGAAATCAACCGGTACCGGACGATCCTCGGCCGCGTCGTCGATCTTACGTTGTATGCCGCGCGGTTCCGGGGCGGTTTCGCTTCCTTTATCATATTTGCCATGTTCGGGGGGATTGTGGGCGTGATCTGGTACGGAGCAGCGTTGGTGCAGGCGGGCGAGTTCGGGCTGTCCGACCTTTTTACATTTATTCTTTACACCACATTCATCGGGGCGTCGATCAGTGGAATGGGCGATTTGTACGCGCAGATCAACCGGACAGTCGGTGCCTCGGAACGTATTTTCGAGATTCTGGGGGAAACATCCGAGGTTTCTGTCGACGAGGTGCAAAATGCGGTTGCCGGGCATATCGACGGTCGCATTACTTATCAGGATGTGCATTTCGCTTACCCATCGCGTGCAGACCTGCCGGTCTTGAAAGGGGTGTCCCTGGACGTGCGGGCGGGTGAAAAAATTGCATTGGTTGGTTACAGCGGCGCCGGCAAATCGACTATCGTGCAGCTCCTAATGCGATTTTATGAATACCAGTCCGGCGAAATCCTCGTCGACGGTAAGCCGCTGCCGGAATACGGAATTTCAGCATTGCGGAAAAACATCGCGATAGTGCCGCAGGAAGTAATGCTTTTTGGCGGGACGATCTATGAGAATATCGCCTATGGAGAGCCTTCGGCTTCGCGGGAGGCCATTGTGGATGCGGCGAAGCGCGCCTATGCGCTGGAATTTATCGAATCTTTTCCCGAAGGTTTTGAAACGATTGTAGGCGAAAGGGGTATCAAGCTCTCTGGTGGCCAGCGGCAACGCATTGCCATTGCCAGGGCAATTTTAAAAGATCCCAAAATCCTTATTCTCGACGAAGCCACAAGCTCGCTCGACGCCGAATCCGAAAAACTAGTGCAGGTCGCGCTGGACGAATTAATGAAAAACCGCACGACCATCGTCATCGCCCACCGGCTGGCTACGATCAGGAAGGTCGATATGATCTACGTCTTGCGCGAGGGCCGGATCGCCGAGTCGGGCACGCACCAGGCATTGAGCACCGTTCCTGACGGCGTATATGCCAAACTCATTAAACTTCAATTCGAAACCGCTGAAAACCTTTCATGAAAAACGCTGAGCCAGATCACTCCGCATCACAAGCATTTTTTCAAATACAAAAAGAAAAAGCGATAGCCGCGGAACAAAAGGAGCATGAAAGATTCAAAAATATAGCCCTGCTGCGGCTGGCTGCATTTGCCGGAATGGTGATATTGGCAGTGGTTTGGAATAAAACCGGCGTAGGATTCTGGGGAATAGGCATATTGATACTCCTGCCGACCTTCCTGATCCTGATGCGCAAACAGCAGGACGCCCGCACCAACCGCAATTTTCAGCGAAACCTGGTCGCCATCAACGAAGACGAGCTCGGGCGCCTCGACTTGCGGTTTAAAAGGCCCGATACCGGTGCCGAATTCCGCGAAAAGGACCATAATTATTCCGACGACCTCGACATTTTCGGAGAATATTCCCTTTTCAAGCTCCTCAACCGCACCCGCACTGCCGAAGGAAGCCGCCGGTTAGCCAACTGGCTCAAAAATCCCGCCGATGCGCCTGAGGTGACCCTCCGGCAGGAAGCCTCCGCCGATTTCAGCCGGCACCCTGAACGGATCCAGGCATGGGAAGCGACTGCACTGTTGCACGAACATGCCGCAAAACATGTGGGTCAATTCCAGTCATGGGTCGCAGAAACATTCCCGGCGCCTTTGCGCAACACATTACTATGGCGCTGGTACCCGTTGGTAACCCTTGTTATTGCAGTGTTGTATTTCACGGGCATAGTGCCGGGCATTGCCATGCTCGCGAGCCTTGCCATCCATCTTTTCATATTGGCCCGCTATGCCGAATATGTAAAAGTGCTCGCCAACAGCACGACTTCCATGGGCCGGACACTGACGGCTTACGCCGAATTATTGCAAAAAGCGGAATCCGCACCTTACCATTCTGCCTGGTGGCAATCGCGAAAAGAACGGATTGCCGGCTCGTCGGCAGCGCTGGCAACGGCTGGTAACCTCTTCGAAAAGCTCGATTACCGTAACAACCCCTATTTCGCCATTTTCGTCGGCATCCCTACGCTCTGGGATATGCATATTCTTAATGCCCTTGAAAATTGGAAAGCCGCGCACCACCAGCACCTGACCGACTGGCTCGACGTGCTGGCCGATACCGAGGCGATGAACAGCCTGGCCGGTCATGCGTTTGCCAATCCGGAATACATTGTGCCCCAGGTTCATGACGCCTCCGAAGCCACGGTCGGTGCCACCTCCCTTGGCCATCCGCTGATTCCAGCTGCAAAACGGATCAGCAACAATTTCGCAATGCAGGGCACGGGCAAGACGATCCTCGTGACCGGCTCGAACATGTCGGGTAAAAGCACATTTTTGAGAACAATAGGCCTGAATCTCGTGCTCGCACAAATGGGAGCGGTCGTAAGCGCAGGCGCATTCGCGTGCTCGCCTGTGCGCGTGTTCAGCAGTATGCGCACGCAGGATTCGTTGGAAGAAAGCACTTCGTCCTTCTACGCAGAGCTGAAAAGGTTGCGAAAGTTGCTCCTGCTGGCCGATGAGCAGCAGCGGGCACCGGTTTTCTATCTTCTGGACGAGATATTGAAAGGCACCAACTCCGCCGACCGTCACCGGGGAGCGGAGGCGCTTGTCCGCCAGTTACATTCCAAAAATGCATCCGGTATGGTATCCACGCACGATCTGGAACTCGGCGAATGGGGCGCAACCGAAACCTACATCCACAACTTCCACTTCCGGTCGGATGTAGAAAACGGTCAGCTGCATTTCGACTACCGTTTGCATGAAGGCATCTGCCGTAGTTTCAACGCTTCGGAGCTGATGCGGATGATGGGCATCGCTATCGGGCCCGATAAAACCCCGCTCGCACACTGATACCGGGCATTTGCACGGTTGTTGGAGGTTTTGCGTAACTTTACTGTTTACATTTACGTTTAAAACACTGATCCGGTAGCGGAGATCGAACTTTTTTGATTAACAATTAACCCGTAACGATTACAAAACCTGAATGGAATTACAGAAAGCATTGGAAATATTGATCATGGCAGGGCAGCTTATCCTGGGCCTGTCGATCCTGGTGGGGTTGCATGAGTGGGGCCATATGGCCGCCGCAAAATTGTTCGGAATGAGGGTTGAAAAATACTTTATAGGCTTTCCTCCTAAAATTTTCAGTTTTCAGAAAGGTGAAACAGAATATGGTATAGGCGCTATCCCGCTTGGCGGGTTCGTAAAGATTTCCGGGATGATCGACGAGTCGATGGACACCGAATCGATGAGCCAGGAGCCACAACCGTGGGAATTCCGCTCCAAACCGGCCTGGCAAAGGCTGATCGTCATGCTCGGCGGGATTATCGTGAACGTGATCGTTGGTATTATCATCTTCATCGCCATCGCTTATCATGATGGCAAGAAGTTCCTGTCAATCGACGAGGTAAACAAATATGGTATTGTAGCAGGTGAGCTTGCGCAGGAACTGGGCCTGAAAACCGGCGACAAGGTGATCCGCGTCAACGGGAAACCTTTTACGGATTACAATGAACTGGTTAGCTCCGAAGTTTTCCTCGGCAGCAACAGTTCGTACACCGTTAGCCGCAACGGCCAGGAGATTCAGATCGAAATCCCGAACAACTTCATCGAAAAACTCTCCGACCCTGACGAGAAACGCAATTTTATCCTTCCGTTGGAGCCATTCAAAATTGGTGAACTGATTCCCGGAATGCCTGCGGAAGCAGCTGGCCTGGAACCCGGCGACAAGGTGGTTTCGATTAACGGCAAGCCTATTCAATTCTTCCACGAATTACAGGCGCAGCTGGAAACCCTTGCAGGCAAGGCTACGACAATGGTCGTACAGCGCGGCGCGCAACAAAAGACCCTGAAAGTAGAAGTGACCGAAGACGGCACGCTAGGTTTCTATCCTGAAACCCTGCTCCATTTCACGACTGTGAACTACACTTTCGGCGAAGCCGTAGCAATTGGCACGGAAAATGCCTTCGGCGTGGTGTATAACAATATCAAAGGTTTCGGTAAAATATTCCGCGGTGAAGTTTCGGCTTCCAAAGCATTGAGCGGGCCGATCGGCATTGCACGTATGTTCGGCGGCGTTTGGGACTGGGGCCGTTTCTGGTCGCTTACCGGCTTGCTGTCGATGGTACTCGCCTTCATGAACGCACTTCCGATCCCCGCACTGGATGGCGGTCACGCGGTAATCCTTTCGTACGAAATTATCTCAGGCCGCAAGCCTTCCGACAAATTCCTTGAAAACGCTCAAAAAGTAGGTATGGTCCTCCTGTTGGGCCTGATGGCCTTCGCCATTTTCAACGACGTATGGAAAGCAGTATTTTAATGAAAGGGAGGAAAGGGAGAATGGAGGAAGGGGAGAAAAGGAAATTCTCTCCCTCATCTTTTTCTTCCCTTTCCCCCTTCCTCCCTTTCCTCCCCTTCTTCCGTTCCCTCCCTTTCCTCCTTGCCTCCCTACTACTGTTATCTTTTATCCCCAAGCACGATTATCACGTTTCGGTGACGCAGATGCAATACAATGCGACGTCCCGGGTGTTTGAGGTAAGTATCCGAATATTTACGGACGATCTCGAAAAAGCATTGTCTGAAAGCCATTCCAAGCAACGTTTTGTGATCAAAGACAATGATCAAAATGATCGCTTCGTTGAGGAGTACATTCGTAAATCATTTGTTTTGACAGATAGTCAGAAAAAAAATACCCCTATCAAATATGTCGGAAAAGAACAGGAGGCGGATGCGACGTGGGTTTACCTCGAAATTCCTTTTCAGGGCACTTTGAACGGCTGCAAGCTTTTGAACGTTACGCTTATGGAAGTTTTTGACGATCAGGTGAATATGACAAACGTTAAGTTCCAGTCCGAAAAAAAGACGTTTTTATTTAAAAAAGGACAGACTTCTCACCTGCTGTAATTAGTTTGCGACCGCTCATAAAAATGCATGACATAATGTGTAGTGGCACGGCTATTTTGTTTTATAATGCCTTTCTTTTGAAAGTCATTATTTATATATTGGGAAAAGATTATCTGTCAATTTGACAGAATGCCTATGAAATTTGAACCTTCTGATCTATATAGCCGGCTGCTGATGTCCGACTCGGACATGGATAGCCTTGAAATCGTTCCTCTTGGTGGCCCCGATGGCTCTGACGAGCCTTTTGAACTTCCCAACGAATTAGCAATACTCCCGATCAGGCAAACAGTGCTCTTTCCCGGAATGGTAATCCCCGTAACGGTCGTGCGCCAGAAGGCCATCCGGCTTGTTAAAAAGATATACCGCAATTCCGATATCAATCAGCGTATTCTCGGTGCCGTCACCCAGGCCATTCCCAACAAGGAGGACCCTACGGCCGACGATCTTTACAATATTGGTACCGTTGCACAAATTCTGAAAATGATCACTTTGCCCGATGGCAATGTCACGATTATCGTTCAGGGACGCCAGCGTTTTGAAATCAAAGCCATTGTAAATGAGGAACCTTACCTGACCGCCGAAGTACGGGCGATCGAGGACTCATTTGTTGGCCCTACCAAAAAGGAAGCCAAAGCTTTGTTGCAATCGCTTCGTGACGGCGCGCATAAGATCATGCGCCTGAACCCGGAAATTCCGCAGGAAGCACGCATCGCGCTGGACAATATCGAGAGCCCGATCTTTTTGATCCACTTCCTGTCGTCAAATATCAACGTAGAGATTGCCGACAAGCAGAAATTGCTGGAAGAGCGCAACGGCCACAAGCAGGCAACGCTTTTGCTGCAATACATGATGCGGGAGATCGAAATGCTGGAACTCAAGCGGGAAATCCAGACGAAAGCCAGCTCGGATATCGATCAGCAGCAACGGGATTATTTTCTCCGCCAGCAAATCAAAGTTTTGCATGACGAGCTGGGAATGGACAGCCCCGAACGCGATCTGGACGAAATCCGCCTGAAAGCGAGCCAGAAAAAATGGGCGCAACCGGTAAAGCTCCACTTTGAAAAAGAGCTGACCAAATTGCAGCGCATTAACCCGATGGCCCCCGAGTATCCGGTAACGATGAATTACCTGGAAACGCTGGTGGATTTGCCGTGGGGGCAATATACCAAAGACAATTTCGACCTGGTAAGAGCGCAGAAAATCCTCGACACCGACCATTTTGGCCTCGAAAAAGTAAAAGAGCGTATTATCGAATACCTGGCGGTACTGAAACTGAAAGGTAACCTGAAAGCACCGATCCTTTGTCTCTATGGCCCTCCGGGTGTGGGTAAAACCTCGCTTGGCAAGTCCATTGCGAAGGCGTTGAACCGGGAATACATCCGGATGGCGCTGGGCGGCGTTCACGACGAAGCCGAAATCCGTGGACACCGGAAGACTTACATCGGCGCTATGCCGGGCAAAATCATTCAGAATATCAAAAAAGCAGGTTCTGCCAATCCGGTATTCATCCTCGACGAAATCGATAAGGTAAGTTCCGATTACCGCGGCGATCCTTCTTCGGCATTGCTGGAAGTTCTCGACCCCGAACAAAACTCGTCATTTACCGATAACTACCTTGAAGTAGAATATGACCTCTCCAAGGTCCTTTTCGTAGCGACTGCCAACTCGCTCGATACCATTCATCCCGCATTGCGCGACCGGATGGAGATCATTGAAATGACCGGCTATACGATCGAAGAGAAATTGCAGATCGCCAAACGTTACCTCGTTCCAAAACAGCGCAAGGACCACGGCCTGAAAGCGACGGACGTAAAGGTTGAAGACGCGGCATTGCTCAAAGTAATTGAAGGCTACACCCGCGAATCGGGCGTTCGTAACCTCGAACAGAAGGTAGGAACGGTAATCCGCAAAATCGCGAAGTCGGTGGCGATGGAACAGGACTACCCCAAGACCATCAAAGCGGATCAGGTAGAGAAATACCTCGGCGCGGAGATTTTTGATAAAGATCTGTATCAGGACAACGACTTCGCAGGAGTTGTAACCGGCCTTGCCTGGACATCGGTGGGAGGCGAAATTCTCTTCATCGAAACAAGCCTCAGCCGCGGCAAAGGTGGTTTGACGCTGTCGGGCCAGTTGGGCGACGTAATGAAAGAATCGGCTGTTGCTGCATTGTCCTATCTCAAAGCCAATGCGGAAAGATTAGGCATCGATTACCGTATTTTCAACTATTACGACCTCCATGTACACGTACCTGCGGGTGCAGTGCCCAAGGACGGCCCAAGTGCGGGTGTGACGATGGTTACTTCCATGGCCTCGATATTTACGCAACGCCGGGTGAAACCGTTTATCGCGATGACCGGCGAGATCACATTGCGTGGAAAAGTGCTTCCGGTTGGTGGCGTGAAAGAAAAGATTCTGGCTGCCCGCCGCGCGGGTGTGCGGGAAATTATTCTATGTGTGAAAAACCGCAAGGATGTGGAAGAAGTACCAGCCAACTACATCAAAGACCTGACTTTCCATTATGTGGACCAGATCGACGAAGTACTGGGCATTGCCCTTCTTCCCGAAAAAGTGAATAATCCGATGAGCTTCGTTTTTCCCGATGAAAAGAAGGAAAAAGAAGAAAGCGGATTTGCTGCAATGTCTGTTTAAGTCTAACTTGAAAAATATACAAAGAGGTGCCCAAAGGTGCCTCTTTTTGTTTAAGGGTTGTGCTTTCCAAACGGCGTCACACTATCAAACCTTTTATCTACTAAAAAATGTCGTTACCGCAGCTTTCTCCCCAACTGCTCGACCAGCAGCCCGAACTTCTTCCCAATCACGGGAAACTTCTTGCATTGCCTGAAAAAATCATCCAGTTCGGCACGGGCGTGCTGCTACGCGGTCTTCCCGATTATTTCGTGAACAAGGCCAATGCACAGGGCATTTTCAACGGCCGGATCGTGGTAGTTAAATCAACCAGCACGGGAGGAACGGATGCGTTCTCGGAGCAGCAGAATGTTTTCTCCCACAGCATTCGTGGTATCGAAAACGGCCGGCAGATCGACGAAACCGTTATCAACACCAGCATCAGCCGCACACTGGCAGCGTCCGGCGACTGGGCCGATATTCTTGAATGCGCGCACAATTCGCAGCTTAATATTGTTATTTCCAATACGACAGAAGTTGGTATCCAGCTTGTCGACGATGATATTTTTGCCAGCCCGCCCGTGTCCTTTCCGGGGAAACTTACAGCCTATTTATTCGAGCGCTTCAAAGCATTCAATGGGGCACCGGAGTCAGGGATGGTGATTGTACCGACGGAACTGATCGTCGGTAATGGCCCGAAATTGAAAGCCATCGTGCTCGAACAGGCAAGCCGGCATAGCCTCGGCGAGGCGTTTATGGACTGGCTCGAACAACATAATCATTTTTGCAGCTCGCTCGTGGACCGTATTGTTCCCGGCAAACCAGATGCGGAAACAGTGGAGACGCTTTCTGAAAAACAGGGTTTCCGCGACGATCTGCTGATTGTTTCCGAAGTTTACCGTCTCTGGGCCATCGAGGGCGGCCAACAGGTGCGCGATGTACTGCGTTTTGCGCAAGCTGATAAAGGCGTGGTGATCGAGCCTAATATCGATCTATTCCGTGAATTGAAGTTAAGGTTGCTGAATGGCACCCATACATTGGCGTCAGGCCTTTCTTTCCTGCATGGGCTCGACACCGTCCGTGAAGCCATGGAGAATGCCGAAACGGCCCAATTTATCGCCGATGTAATGTTGAAGGAACTGGCACCCGCGATACCGTACGATGTAGATCCCGCACAGGCACAGGAGTTCGGTGGGCAGGTGCTCGACCGCTTCCGTAATCCTTTCATCCGGCACCAGCTGATCGACATTACCGTACAATACACGGCCAAGATGAAAATGCGCAACATTCCGACGCTTTTGAACCACTATCGGCAGTCCGAAGAGGTTCCTGCATTGTTTGCCAAAGGATTTGCGGCATTCCTGCGGTTCATGAAGCCTACGGTTCACAAAGACAACGCCTATTACGGCGAACGCGATGGCCAGCCTTACTCGATCCGCTGCGATTCGGCGGCTTATTTTGATGAAAAATGGAAGAATGCCGCCTCGCCGGTCGATCTGGCGCAGCAGGTTCTGAGTGATGTGTCGCTTTGGGATACTGACCTTACATTACTACCGGGTTTTGCCGAGGCCGTGAAAGGCTACATGACCGAACCGGTGGCTACGGGGACTTCCACGCTTTAAGCTGATTATAGAGTTCGGCAGCCGAGATTTCGCCGGAACTGAAATAGATCTCATCCTTCCCTGTTTTGATCAGCAGGTAAGGGTGGGATTTTTTATTGATATACAACTTCACAATCCGGCCATCGTCGGTTTTGAAAGAGCCTTTTTTATATTCTCCACCCGCAAAACCGTTCGCTTTGCTCGAAATGTCGGGCAGGCTGTCGGTCACGCTGAAATAGGTCACATCATCGCGCGCGATTTTCATCCCGGAAAGGCCTTTGACCTCCAACGCGCCGGTGGTGAGGAATATCTCGCTGTCCTTCATCCCGGCAAACATCAGGAAGCCTGCTCCCACAGCCACGACGATCATGATGGCCATTGCAATGTAAGTTCCTACCCGCTGCCCGGTCGTGCCCGTGTAATAGCGGTTGCCAACGGCTATCATGTACACGTATGCCAAAAGCGGATACATTATCATAAAGACTGTAGCCCAATTGGCACTGAAAATATTCAGCAGCAGCACTCCCGCCAGCACGCTGACACCGAGAAACAGGTGGAAGCGATTGAAAAACTTTACATAGGAGACTATGTCCATCTTGGCGCGATCGGCCTCGGACATCATATTATACCCCGATACCAGGTACTTTGCATTACCCGGCGTTACGATAAACCCGAGCGAAAATAACACCAGCGAAATAATGAGGGCTACGGTAAGCATAATTTTGTCACGGCTAATTGCCTTATAAGTTACAAAATTATACGGGAGAAAGCCAATTGGCTTTAATTTTGGTAAATGCTTATATTTGATCAAAAGCACATTATGATTCTTCCATTGAACATACCTGCGCATCCGACTTTTACCGACGAAGAGTTGGTCGCATTCTGCGTAGCCAACCCTGAATTGATGGTGGAAAGAGATGAACACGGGCAACTACACATCACTATGACACCTACCTTTATCCTTAGCAGCTCCAACAACAGTGAATTGATTGCAGAAATAGTCTTTTGGAATCGCAAGTATAAGGCTGGTAAAGTGATAGAGTCAAGTGGAGGGTTTTTTCTGGAAGATAAGTCGATGCGTGTTCCAGATGTGGCTTGGATTCAAATTGATCGCTGGAATGCACTGAGCAAAGCTGAAAAACGCTCGTTCCCTAGCATGGCGCCCGATTTTGTCATTGAACTACAATCTGAAACCGATAGCCTGGCCGAACTTAAATTAAAAATGGTCAAATGGATTAGTAATGGCGTGAGGCTTGCCTGGCTCGTGTGTCCGGACAGTCAGACGACCTACATTTACGAACCGGGCAAGCCTCAGCTTGCTATGCATTTTAAAGAAACGTTGTCAGGCGGTGAAGTCCTGATCAATTTCTCCACCCGCCTGAGCGACATTCTCGAATATTAATCAGCTATTAGCCCGGAACTCCTTCACGAGCGCAATGCTTTCCGCAACTTTCTGCTCGATCCAGGGATAGTTTCCTTCTGCTACCACATCCTTCGGAAAGAGGTTTGAGCCTAAACCTACTGCATAAGCTCCGGCTCCGAACCATTCGTTGATACTTTCTTTGGTAGGCTGCACGCCGCCGGTTACCATGATTTTAACCTTTGGCATAGGCCCGCGGATCGCCCGCACGAATGCCGAACCCACCACTTCACCCGGGAACAATTTAACAACCTCGGCACCCGCCTGTTGTGCATTGTATATTTCAGTCAGTGTAGAAATGCCGGGAATCCAGGGAATACCTGCCTTTGCACAGGCCTGGCCCACTGCCGGGTTGAGGCAAGGTGTTACGATGAAGTCAGTGCCGGCGTCGATGAATTTTTGTGCGGTTTCCGCATCATAAATGGTACCGATGCCCAGCGAAAGGCCTGGCAGGCTTTCCTTTACATAAGCCAAAAGCTCCGTAAATACATTGTAGGCATTATCACCGCGGTTGGTAAATTCGAATGCACGTGCGCCTCCCCGGTATGCCGCATTGATCACCTCTTTGGCAATTTCAATATCGGCATGGTAGAACAGCGGCAGCACGCCGACTTCGTTCAAAAGTATCAGTGTTGTTTCTTTATCCATGATTATTGGCCAGATTGCTAGCGTTTGATTCTTCCTGAGGTCTCTCCCTGACGGATGGCTTCCACTTCGGCAATCGTCGAGATCAACGCGTCTCCTTCGATGGTATGCTTCAATGCGGATGCAGCCACGCCAAATTCCAGGGCCTTTTGCTGGTCATCGAAAGTGATAAGTCCGTGGATAAGACCGGCAATGAATGCGTCGCCGCCGCCAACGCGGTCGATGATCGGGTTAATTTCGATGTCTTCCGTTTCCAGCAACGCTTTGCCATTCCACAAAAATGCCCTCAACAGGTTATGCGAAGCGCTGATCGACGTCCTTTTAGTATCTACCACCGTCTTCACCTGCGGGAAAGCCTTCTGTAAGTTGACGCAGGATTCGACAAAATCGTTTCCATCTATGTCAAAAATCTCCTTGATATTGATGCTGTTGGCAATTACGACGTCCGTTCCGGCAGTCAGCTCGGGAAGAATATCAGATGGTTTTTTACCGTATTGCCACAAATTGGCACGGTAGAAAATGTCGCCTGAAACGGTAATGCCGCGTTTGCGGGCAGCTTTAATGCCGTCGAGCAACGCGTCTGCGGCTCCCTGTGACAATGCGGGCGTAATACCCGCCCAGTGAAACCATTTCGCGTCTTTCAAAATGACGTCCCAATCAAGTTCTTTCGGGTCGATGGTTGCGAGGGATGAATTGGCGCGGTCGTACACGATCTGGCTACCGCGCATGGCTGCACCGGTTTCGAGGAAATAGACGGCCATTCTTGGGCCGCCGTAAATGATATGCGAAACATCGACACCGTGAAAATGGAGATACTGAGCCGCCGCTCGTCCGATGGGCGAGTCAGGGAAACGGGTAACATGCGCCGTGCTATGTCCCCAATATGCCAATGCGGTCGAAACATTCGCTTCGCCACCGGCATAAGTTACATTCAATTGACGGGCTTGTTCAAAACGGGAAAAACCAGGAGTGGAAAGCCGCATAAGGACTTCTCCGAAGGATACTATCTGAGCCATATTTTAAACTAATGCCCGTTTGCCAAAGAAAGAACTCCCTGACGGGCCATTGAAAAATGATTACGAACCAAAATTAAGTATTAACATTAAAATAGCCCACAACAAAAATGTCTGGGCTATTCATTTATCAGTGTATTTTAAATTCGGATTTTATTCAAAAACCAAAATATTTGTTGGCATTGTTATAGCTAATACCTTCCACCATCTTGCCCAGCCACTGGATGTCGTTAGGCAACTCCCCATTTTCGACATCCTGTCCAATCAGGTTACAAAGAATGCGGCGGAAATATTCGTGACGCGGATAGGAAAGGAAGCTGCGGGAATCGGTGAGCATTCCTACGAAACGGCTTAGCAAACCCATATTCGAAAGTGCATTCATTTGCCGCTCCATACCATCTTTCTGATCGAGGAACCACCAGCCGGAACCGAATTGCATTTTGCCGGCAACGGTACCATCATTGTAATTCCCTGTCATCGTAGCCAACACCTCATTATCGGCCGGATTGAGGTTATACAAAATCGTTTTCGCCAGCTGATCCGTCGAATCCAGCTTGTTCAGGAACTTCGACAGCGCCTGCGCCTGGCTGTAATCGCCGATGGAATCCCAGCCGGTGTCCGGGCCGAGTTCGCGGAGCATCCGCTCGTTGTTGTTGCGCAAAGCACCGAGGTGAAACTGCTGTGTCCAGCCCTTGGAATGATCCATTTTGGCCATTTCATAGAGCAACACCGACTTGAACGCCAGTGCCTGGCTTGCCGAAGGCTTCTCCCCTTTCAATGCAACCGCGAATGCCTCGCGGGCCGCAGTTTCATCGAATTCAGCATAAATATGCTCCAAGCCATGGTCCGACAAGCGGCCACCCATCGAAGCGAAGAAATCGTGGCGGTTCTGCAATGCTGCCAGCAATGCGTCATAGGAAGCAATCTCTCCCGTACCAGCTGCTTGCGCAAGTTTGGACAAATACTGTTTGAAATCCTCCGGCGATTCGATCAGCAGCATCGCCTTATCCGGCCGGAATGTAGGCAAGACACGGATATCGAAATCGCTATCGCTGATCGTTCTATGATAATTGAGAGAGTCCGTTGGATCATCCGTCGTGCAGATAACCTTTACGTTCATCCGGTTTAGCAAACTTTTCACCGAGTAATCGGGTTGGCGCAGCTTGGCCGAGCATTCATCGTAAATCTCGCGGGCTGTATGCTTGTTTAGCAGTATATCAATATTGAAATAGCGGAGCAGTTCGAGGTGCGTCCAATGATAAAGGGGGTTCCGCATCGTGTAAGGTACCGTTGCGGCCCATTGTTCGAACTTCTCCCAGTCACTGGCCTCACCGGTGCAATACCGCTCGTTAATACCATTCGCGCGCATGGCCCGCCATTTGTAATGGTCGCCGTAAAGCCAGGCCTGCGTCAGGTTTTCAAACTGCTTGTCTTCCGCGATCTGATCGGGCGGCAGGTGGCAGTGGTAATCGATAATCGGCATTTCCTTCGCATAATCATGGTAAAGGATACGCGCGGTTTCCGAACGGAGGAGGAAATCTTCGGAAATGAAGGTCTTTTGTACTGCGGTGCTAATCGTTTCCATTCTCTTTCTTGTTACAATCACAAACTTCTTTCAATCCCGTATTCAAGCCCGCGCAGCTCCGCAAGCCCCCGCAGACGCCCGATAGCCGTATAACCCGGGTTGGTCCGCTTTGTCGCCGACAAATCATCGAGCATACGGTGACCATGATCCGGGCGGAAAGGCATTCTCAAATCGGCTCTGCCTTCATTTTCCCGCCTTTTCTGTTCCAATACCAATGAGCGCATCACACCGTACATATCCACGTCGCCATCCAGGTGATCGGCCTCGTAAAAGCTGCCGTCGTGCTCACGTTTGGTGGCGCGCAGGTGGATAAAATGGATCCTGCTGCCCAGCCTGTCAACCATCCCGGCAAGATCATTATCCGGCCTGACGCCGTATGATCCCGTGCAAAAACAAATACCGTTCGCTTGCTTGTCATATGCTTTCAGCAGCATTTCCGCATCGTTTTCGGTGCTTACCACACGTGGCAGCCCCAGGATCGGGTACGGAGGATCGTCGGGATGGATCGCTAACCGTATCCCCGCCTCTTCCGCCACCGGCCCGATGGCCTGGATGAACTGGTATAAATGCGTGCGCAGCTCGAAATCGCCGATATGCTCGTAGGTTTTCAAAACCTTTCTGAACTCTTCAACGGTAAAGCTCTCTTCCGAACCAGGCAAGCCGGCGATGATATTACGGACGAGCTTTTGCTTCTCCTGCTCCGACGCGGTTTCGAGCCAGATTTTCGCAGCACGCTTCTGCTCGTCGGTGTACAAATCCTCCGCTTCCGGTCTTTCCAGAAGGTAAAGATCAAAAGCAGCGAACTGGGTTGCATCGAACCGCAAACCTGTGGAACCATCCTTCATGGGTGCGTCCAGATCGGTTCGCGTCCAGTCGAGAATGGGCATAAAATTGTAGCAGACGGTATCGATACCGCATTGCCCCAGGTTCCGGAGCGACTGCTGATAATGAAGGATATGTTTTTCAAAATCCCCTGAACGTGTCTTGATCGACTCGTGCACAGGCACACTTTCCACGACCGACCACGTAAGGCCGGCGTCCTCGATCAGCTGCTTACGCGCCTGAATTTCTGATACTTCCCAAACTTCACCGTTGGGAATATGATGCAATGCGGTTACGATTCCGGTCGCCCCGGCCTGACGGATATCCTGCAACGAAGCAGGGTCGTTAGGCCCGAACCAACGCCAAGTTTGTTCTAATGCCATTATTATTTTAAATGCTCTATGCTACTAATCTATGCTCCGGTACGCGCTCGCGCAAGACTTTCAATGCGCGGCTCATTTGTGTTTCCACCGTCTTCACCGAAATCTCGAGCCGTTCGGCGATATCGCGGTAGCGGAGGCCTTCTTCGCGGCTAAGGCGGAAGATGAGCTGGCATTGGCGCGGCAATGCCTGGATACAATCTTCAATATGCTCGTAAAATTCGTTATACGACAACTCTTCCGCAGGCGAAAAATGATCCGCGTGACTCATATTCCACTGCACCGATTCCAGCGAATCCCGCTCATTCTGACGATGGATACGCAGTTTCAGGTAATCCAGCGCCTGGTTGCGCACAGCCCTGTAAATGTAAGCCTGAAATGAAGTATGCACCTCAATCTGCTCACGATTTTTCCAAAGTTTCACAAATACATCGGATACCACTTCCTCCGCGATTTCCCGCGTTACGACCACCCGCATGGCGTAGTTGCACAGCGAACGGTAATGACGTGTGAATAACTCGCGGAACGCATTATAATCACCGTTAGTCACCACTCTGCCAAACAGGGTTTCCAGTATACTTTTCTGAGAACAGGCTGATGGTAATGTACTGGTAAATGAGTTTGTTTCCATGTAAGCTGAGCTAGGTTAATTATAGAAAATTTCCTCGAATTGTAGTGGTATTAAGCCCCTTGTCTTCGTCGATGATTTATCTAGTTTAAACACTCGTTCGCTGATACACAAAAAAAAATCTTGAAAAAAAGCAATAAATTTACGCAACCGTTCCCGGAACCGTTCCCATTCCCGCAATTTTTCCCGGAACTTTGTGCGAACGGCGGTGACTTTGTGCAACATTGACCATTAGTGTATTTCCGGGACTTTTTAGCAAGATTGTACTATTTCAATATACCCGTATGAAAAAGGTTTCTATCACCATCAAAGAGATTGCAAGGCAACTCGGCATTTCCAAATCGACTGTGTCCCGCGCTTTGCGTGACAGCAGCGAAATCAGTGAAGAAACCAAGCAAAAGGTGATCGACCTGGCGGAGGAGCTCAACTATTATCCCAATCCGATAGCAATCAGTCTGCTTAAAAACCGAACGCAAACAATCGGGGTAATTGTACCGGATATTGCGAACCGCTTCTACTCGTCGGCCATCGGTGGCGTAGAGGATATTGCGTATAGCCGCGGATACCATACGATGATCTACCAAAGTCACGAACTGCTCGAAAGGGAGCGTTCGGCCACGCGGCACATTGCCTCGCGGCGGGTCGACGGCCTCGTGGTAGCGATTTCAAGCCAGTCGGAGAATATCGACCATTTCGCTTCCTTGCAAGAACAGGGCATTCCTGTCGTGTTTTTCGACCGTGTGAGCGATGCTATGAACTCTCATAAGGTGCGGGTTGATGATTACCGGGGCGCTTTCGACGCTACGGAGCATTTGATCAAAAGAGGCTGCAAGCGCATTGCACACATAGCGGGCCCCAAACCGGTATCCATTACACGCTTCCGTTTGGAAGGGTATAAAGACGCGTTAAGAAAACATGGGATCGAATTTCAGGAAGAATGGGTATTGCACAGCGAGATCACGCAGGCGGGCGGTACGGAGCGCACCTACCAGCTCATGGCCCTGCGCGAGCGTCCGGATGCCATTTTCGGCGCCAGCGACCGCATTACCATGGGCATTCACTCGGCATTGCGGCAGCTGGGCTACCGGATGCCCGACGATGTTGCGGTGGTAGGTTTCTGCGACCTGGCCATGTCGTCGCTCCTCGATCCGCCGGTGAGCTCGGTGACCCAGCCGTCATTCGAAATGGGCCAGCAGGCCGCATCCTTATTACTGGACCTTATTGAAAGCAAAAATACCCCGGCCGAATTCGAGACCAGGGTATTGCAATCTAATTTGGTTATTAATAAGTCGTCTATGCGACATTAGCCGCTGAGGATCAGTCTGTGAGCGTTATCCCGTAATAGCCTTCAATTTTCTCTCAAATTCGACGAGGATGCGCTCCTTCATCTGAACCTTGCGTTTTTGGATATTGATACGGCCAACGGCTTGCTTGTCCTGTTCGGGATCGCCGGTAGCGGTGCGGTCAAATTCCAGCTGCGCGAATTCAAGGTCGCTTTTCTCGCGCTTGGTAAGCCATTCGAGCTCGCGGTATTTGGTACGAAGCTGCTCTTCGGGGCTTTTCAGGTCGAAAGCCGGGTATTTGCGGCTGATAACGCGTGCCAGATAGCTCAACTCGAATATCTTGTCGCACACCATACGGAACTTTTCCGCTAGTTCCTTGTCTGCCAGTTTGAAAGGGATCTTGATTTCCTTCCATTTGCTGAGCAGGGCTTTTGCCGCCTGGGATGCCTCAATGATATCGGGTGACCTCAAAAGCGTTTCGGCCTCTGCCAGCAATTTTTGCTGTTCTACGATACGCGGGTCAACACGTACCTTCGGCTCGATGCCTTTGGCGGCATTATATTTGTCATAGAATAATTTAAGGAAGTGACGGTACGCCTTGTTGACTTTGAAAAAGCGCTTTGGCGGAACCTCTCCTACATTGTTCCATGCATTGCGTACGTCCCTTGCTTTCGAATAAGCATCATCGAGATCTCTCGAGTAGCTAAGCGTTTTGGTGATTTTGATCAAACGCTCGTATTCTTCGATCCGTGCTTGGTTGAGCTTGTTCTGCTCGTCAAAATAGTCGCGACGACGTTGGAAGAAATCATCCAGAATTTGCTGGAATGTTGTTTCAATTTCTTCCTGATATTCCTTGTCGACCGGCCCGGTACGGATCCATTTCGCTTTGATCTCCTGAATCTGGTCCGTTGCAGTGGCATAGTCGGTCACTGCGGCGGCAACTTTCACGTCTTCGATCAGCGCACGTTTGATTTCCAGATTTTTGAGCTGATTGACTTCAATAAGGCCTTTGAGATATTCTTCCTTCTCTTCCAGCCTTCTCAACAGGGGAACAAAATCACCCAATGCATCAAAACCTTTCAACTTGCGCTGCAACTGGATCAGCTTGGTAAGGTAAGAGCCCTTATTAAGTGCTTCATCTATTTCGCGTTCCAGCTGTTCAACTTTGTTCAGGACAATGTTAAAACGATTTTTAAAATAGTCAATCGCTTCCTGTTCAGTCCTTTTTACTTCTCCAATTTGCCGGTCGGGGAAATCCAGATACCCCTTTAAAAATACTTTGCTGTCCTTAACGTAGCCGTATTCATCATTCAATGTGGCATTTTCCATTCTTTCAATTTTTTTTATCTGCTAAGTGTAGGGATATATAACGATATTTGTTACGCACAAATTAAACAAAAAATGAGTAACGAAACCATTATTTTCTCAATGTCGGGGGTTAACAAAATCATTCCTCCCAACAGACATATTATCAAAAACATTTATTTATCCTTTTTCTATGGTGCCAAAATAGGCGTCCTCGGTCTGAACGGCTCCGGTAAATCAACACTCCTTCGTGTGATCGCCGGCATCGACAAAGACATTCAGGGTGAGGTAGTTTTCTCTCCCGGGTACTCCGTCGGAATGCTCGAACAGGAACCGAAACTCGATCCTACCAAGACCGTTCGCGAAGTTGTAGAAGAAGGTGTACAAGAAATTGTAAATCTATTGAAAGAATTCGACGAGATCAACGAAGCCTTCGGTGCGGAAGACGCTGATTTCGACAAATTATTGGAAAGACAGGGGGAAGTTCAGGAAAAACTCGACGCTTCGGACGCCTGGAATCTCGACAACCGGCTCGAAATCGCGATGGACGCTTTACGCTGCCCGCCGTCGGATACATTGATATCGACACTTTCGGGTGGTGAGAAACGCCGGGTCGCGTTGTGCCGCCTCCTGCTCCGCCAGCCCGACGTTCTTCTGCTCGATGAGCCCACCAACCACCTCGACGCCGAGTCGGTACTATGGCTCGAAGAGCATTTGAGACAATATAAAGGAACGGTCATCGCTGTAACCCACGACCGCTATTTCCTCGACAACGTTGCCGGTTGGATCCTTGAACTCGACCGCGGCGAGGGTATTCCCTGGAAAGGCAACTATACTTCCTGGCTCGAACAAAAGCAGGAACGCCTGAAAAAAGAGGAGAAAACCGAATCGAAACGTCAGAAAACATTGCAGCGCGAGTTGGAATGGGTACGTCTGGCACCCAAAGCACGCCAGGCCAAATCCAAAGCGAGGCTGGGGGCTTACGAGAAATTGCTCAGTGAGGAGGGCAGAGAGAAAGAAGAGAAATTGGAAATCTTCATTCCTTCCGGCCCAAGGCTTGGAAACAAGGTCATCGAAGCACATAATGTTTCGATGGGCTTCGGTGACAGGCTGTTGTATGAAAACCTCAGCTTCGCATTGCCGCCAAACGGTATTGTAGGCATTATCGGGCCGAACGGTGCCGGTAAAACTACTTTATTCAAACTCATTACCGGCCAGCTGAAACCGCTGACAGGTCATTTCGACGTTGGTGAGACCGTGCAACTCGCCTATGTAGATCAGGAACACGACAATCTCGACCCGAACAAAACCGTATACCAAAGCGTTTCCGACGGCAACGACTGGATCATGCTCGCGGGCAAGCAGGCCAACGCCCGTGCATACGTGAGCCGGTTTAACTTTGGCGGCGGCGACCAGGAGAAAAAGGTAGGAACCCTTTCCGGTGGTGAACGTAACCGCGTACACCTTGCGATGACACTCAAAGAAGGCGGCAACCTGTTGCTGCTCGATGAGCCTACCAACGACCTCGACATCAATACCCTTCGTGCATTGGAGGAAGGTCTGGAAAACTTTGCGGGCTGCGCGGTAATCATCTCCCACGACCGCTGGTTCCTCGACCGCGTCGCTACGCACATTCTGGCATTCGAAGGAGATTCGCAGGTTTACTGGTTTGAAGGAAACTTCTCCGAATACGAAGAAAACCGCCGCAAGAGATTAGGCAACGACGCAACTCCCACCCGGATTAAATATAAGAAGTTGGCATAATTGCTATTAAATACAATTAGTTAAAAACGCTCACCTGTCCAGGTGAGCGTTTTTTTGTCACCATTTGTAGAATTTATTTTTGACTTTTCTTTACATTCCATGAATTTCTATGTCTCTTGTAGAAAAAATTAGTACTATTTTTCAAAATCTGAGAATCTGTAATCGCCCACGAACATAAATTATATGCGTTTCAAAGGTCTGCTGCTTTTACCCATTCAATCACGTTTACTAATTGTCGCATTTTTTCTTGCCCTCCTTGTTTGCTGGCCCGCCATACTTCTGGGCCAGCGCGAACTGATCCTCAACACTACGGGTTACGGGTTTGACCGGACAGCGCCCAACGGAATCAATGCCGAGCAATGGCAATACATTCTAAAATTTGCGAACCTTAAATACAATGGGAAGGATGCAAGTCCGACGGCCATCAGGCTGCATGTACAGTGGGAGCATTATGAACCTACCGCGGGCAATTACCAGCGGGCAAAGTTGGCCCAGGCGGTCAAAGCCATTCTGGATATTAACCCGAACATGAAGGTAGCGCTTCATTTCTCGTACCTCCGCCCAGGTTACTGGAACGACAGCTTCCTTGCGCTACCAGACGTCGCACAACTATCAACCGGCTCGCTTATGCGCGAAGCGGTTGCGCATACTTACCCATCGGTGTACTCCGAAGATGCTAAGAGTCGCTTTCTAGCTTTCGTGGACGACGCGCTGGCGCAGGTCCAGGCCTATTCTTCGAGGATTTTGTATGTGGCGATGGGCAACAATGGGTCGGAAGAATTTTATATCCCCAACAAAACGGTCAATTCCGTCAATTATGCCGGCATGTTCGAAGCAAAGGCATTACAGGCGTGGCGCACGAAGTTTCTTCCGGCAAGGTTTCCGGGAAAACTCAATGCTACCTGGGGCCGGAACTCCTATCCTATCGCTTCCGCCCCCCAACCAACCGACGGAAATTACAATTCTGAAATAGGCCGCGACCTGCATCGCTTCGCTGGGTGGGGTTTGCTGAAACTTTTCAAGGGCTTTTATCAAACCGTCAAAAACCGTAATCCTTCCATTAAAGTATTGCACTTCATATCCGATTTTGGCTCCGTGCAGGGCAACAACTGGCATTTGCACAGCAGCACTCTTCTCCTTGCACTGGAATTGTCGGACGGTATTTACCATACCGACGGCACCAATCAATGGGACCTTTGGAAAAAAATTATGGGAATCGACGTCATTAAAGGTACCTACCCCAACAAAATAGCAGGCGTGGAGTTCGACCCGATAGACCTTGCCCAGCCTGCTGGCGGTTCGGGGATCAATGGGGGTATTCCTTATGAGTGGTTTCCAAGAGCCTACAAGCATGGCGCCGACTACGTACACATTGCCATGCATTATAATGACATAGAAATGCAGCAGCTCGCGCCCACGCTCGCGCTGTGCCGCGAGCAGTATATTACGGGCTCTTACCAACCTCCGGCCCGCGCGGAAGCGGCTACTATCAACATTTTTCCGAATGTTTTCACCGGGAACTTCCTTTTCGACAAGTGGAACCAGATAGGCGGCCAGAACTTCGGGCAAACCGACCTTCGTCCCGCTTCGATCAGGATGACGGACACGGGTTATTGGGAAAACCTTTGGGAAAAAGACAATTACCTGCCTTGCTCATTTACGCTGAACATGAGCACTTCCCCGGGCAAACCCGTTGTGGGGACGCCGGTGACGCTCAGCATCAATTGCCAGGGGCCGGAATGCAATTCGGCGAACTATGTTTGGACCGGCCAGGGGGCCAATAACCTGACGGGCAGTTCCATCACATTCAATGCCCCTGCCACCCCAGGCGATTATAACTACACTGCCACATCGGTGCGGAGCGGGTGCGGCGTCAAATCTTCATCGAAAGTCGTCCCCGTTGCCCGTGCATTGCCTGTGAAGCTAATCAGCTTCACGGCTGTAAAAGAGGGCAGGCAGGCGCAACTCGCCTGGTCCACAGCCGAAGAAGTGAATAGCGAAAAGTTCGACATAGAACGGAGCCCCGACGGCAAAAAGTGGGTGCGGGTTACCTCCGTGGCCGCAGCAGGCGATGTATTGAATGCAGTAAGCAGGTATAATTTCACCGATGGAAACCCATTGCCCGGCGAAAATCTGTACCGGCTCAAAATGATCGACCGCGACGAGACATTTTCATACAGCAGGATTATAAGCCTTCGTTTCGAAACGACGACTGTCGTGAGCATTTATCCTAACCCGGCCAGCGACAAAATAAAGATTTCTGCGAACGACTGGAAGAATATCGCGACCGTCAGGATATTCAACATTACCGGCCAGGCGGTTTACAGTTCCGACAAGCCACAGCAGGAGATTGATATCCGGGGTTTGGCTTCCGGTTCGTATGTAATCGGGCTTGGGTGGAACGATGGCACGCGTGAAAATGTCAAGTTCGTGAAAGAAGGCGGGAAATAGGATGCGACCGGGATTTGCCCAAAGGCCAATTCTTGCTAACTTTCGAACGGAATCAGTTTTTAGAATTGTCAATGAGTCAATCTTCATCCTTGCATAAAATACATTTCATTTCGATTGGCGGTAGTGTCATGCACAATCTGGCCATCGAACTACATTTAAAAGGGTTCGTTGTGACGGGGTCCGATGATGAGATCTATGAACCATCGTCCAGCCGGCTCGCGCAATATGACCTGCTCCCGCCCGTTACGGGCTGGTTCCCTGAAAAAATCACTTCCGACCTGGAAGCCGTCATCCTCGGCATGCATGCCAGGCAGGACAACCCCGAGCTGGCCAGGGCAAAAGAGCTGGGTATAAAGGTCTATTCTTATCCCGAATATATTTTCGAGCAAAGCCAGAACAAGCAACGGGTGGTGATAGCCGGTAGTCATGGAAAAACAACCATTACTTCAATGGTACTCCATGTCTTGAAATACAATAATAGAAATTTCAACTACCTGGTCGGCGCACAGATCGAGGGTTTCGACAATATGGTGAAGCTCTCCGAAAATGCGCCTCTCATCGTGATCGAAGGTGACGAGTACTTCACCTCGCCCATCGACCCCACACCCAAGTTCATCCACTACCAACCACATATTGCACTGATCAGCGGCATTGCCTGGGATCATTTCAATGTATTCCCAACCTGGGAATCGTACGTGAAGCAGTTTGAGCTGCTCGCCGACTCTCTGCCCAAAGCCGGTGCGATCATTTTTGACGAGACGGATGATATGCTTGATGTGATCGGGCAAAAAGGCCGTCCCGACGTCGCCAGCACACCTTACAATGTACATCCGCACCGGATCGAAGATAACAGGACGATATTGATCACCGCTGAACAAGGCGAAGTTCCGATCCTCGTCTTCGGCAACCACAATATGAAAAATATCAGCGGCGCACGTGAAGTGTGCGAACGCCTGGGTGTGACCGACGAGGAATTCTATCAGGCGATCGCCACGTTCAAGGGCGCATCGAAAAGGCTGGAACTGCTGGGTGCCAATGAAACAGTGAATGTGTACCGCGATTTTGCTCACGCGCCTTCCAAAGTAGAGGCTACTACCAACGCTTTGAAAGAACAGTTTCCCCAAAGAACCCTTGTAGCCTGCGCAGAGCTTCATACGTTTAGCAGCCTTAACAAAGGGTTCCTGTCGCAGTACCGCCGCAAACTGAAAGCTGCCGATGTCGCCATTGTGTATTTCAACCCGCTGACAGTGGAACACAAGCGGCTCGAAAGCTTGTCGGAAGAAGATATCAGGACGGCATTCAAGCGGGATGATTTGAAAGTATTTACAAGTTCTGCGGAACTGGAAGCATTTTTAAAGTCGCTGACCTGGAAAGATGCCAATTTACTGCTGATGAGTTCCGGTACGTTCGGCGATCTTGACCTGAAAAAACTGGCTGCGGATGTTCTGGCATAACCCGCCGATTCGTCGCCCTAAATCATAAAATCCGTTAATTCGATGCAATCCATAGTTGTATACTGCGGTTCAAATCCGGGAAAGAAAGCGCTATATGCCGAAACCGCCTACCAATTGGGTGCGGAATTGGCAAAGCGGAACATCAAACTCATTTACGGCGGAGGCAATATGGGCCTCATGGGCCGGGTAGCCGACGGCGCCATAGACAATGCCGGATTCGTTACGGGTATTATCCCGAACTTCCTGGCCAAACTGGAAGTAGCACACAAAACGTTGTCCGAGCTGCATTTCGTGGAGACAATGCACGAGCGCAAAGCCAAAATGGTTTCGATGACCGACGGTGTCATCGCATTACCGGGCGGCTATGGCACGCTCGACGAGCTTTTCGAAATCCTGACCTGGGCACAGCTTCGCATATTCCATGGCCCGGTAGGGGTTTTGAACGTCAATGGTTTTTACGACCTTTTGCTTCTCCAACTGGATAAAATGGTGGAAGAAGGCTTTTTACGGCCCGATACCCGCAAGCTTTTGGTCGTAGACGGAGACCCCGCAACACTCCTTGAAAAAATGGAAATCTTCCGTTCTCAAAATGCGGAAAATAAGCCGCTGGATGGGTCGTTGTATGTAGATAAACACTAGCCATCCCGTCAAAACAATGCGTGCTTTCTGCCTATTAGCCATTACGGTCGCCACATCCATTGCCGCCTACGCGCAACTGGAAAACCTCGGGAAGTCGGTTAACACCGAATACAATGAAATCAGCCCGATCATTTCCCCCGACGGCAAAACGATCTATTTCTCGCGGGTGAGCCATCCGCAGAACACGCACGGCCCGAAAGGCAGCCAGGATATTTGGTTTTCGGAACTGAAAAGCGACAAATGGTCGCCCGCACGAAGGCTTCCTTCGCCGCTCAACAAAGAGGATTACAACAGCCTTTACAGCATTACACCCGACGGTAATACCCTGCTAATCAAAGGAGCATATAAAAACGGAACCTACGAGACTAGGGGTTTTTCAACCAGTAAAAAAACGGCCAGAGGCTGGTCCGCTCCAACCAAGCTGGATATCCCCGGTTATACCAAGCTCAGCAAAGGCCAGTTCGATTGCGGCTATCTTTCCAATGACGGGAAGGTACTGGTAATGTCGTTCAGCGAGAAGAAAAACAGCAAGGTCGACGACCTGTACGTCAGCTTCAAGCAAAAAGACGGCACCTGGTCGAAACCGCTGAACCTGGGAGCCGAAATCAATACCGGGGATTTTACGGAAACAACCCCTTTTCTGGCACCCGATGGCGTCACGCTTTATTTTTCCAGTGACCGGAAGGGCGGGCAGGGAAGCAACGACATTTATTACAGCAAGCGGATCGACAAATCGTGGAAGAGATGGAGCAGGCCCGTAAACCTCGGCCCGGCGATCAATACGGATGGTTACGATGCTTACTATACCATATCTGCATTGGGCGACTTCGCCTATATGGTATCATTTAAGGACACCGAGGGCAAAGGAGACATTGTCCGTTTCAACCTTCAACCTAAACCTTCGCCAGCGGATTCAACGGAGGCACCGGTGGCCGTTGTTCCCCCTTCAGACCCCGTGGTGATGATCAGTGGAAAAGTGATCGATTCCAAAACCGGAAAACCTGTCGAAGCAACGATCATTTACGAAGACCTGACTACCGGCGAGGAAGTAGGAACCGCCACGACCAACCCTACTACCGGAGAATACAAACTTGTGCTTCCTTATGGCCAGAAATACAGCTGGCGCGCTGTTGCCCCTAATTTCATCGCAGAAGGAGAGAATATTGACCTTACCGACACTACCAACCACGGTAATAAGAGTTTTAAGGAAATCGCCAACAAATCGTTGAAACTGATCCCGATAGAGGAAGGCCAGATCGTACGGCTCAATAATATCTTTTTTGCCACTGGAAAAGCCACGCTCCGCGAAGAATCATTCCCCGAGTTGAACCGCATTGCCATTTCAATGCAGGAAAACAAAACGCTCGCCATTGAGCTGGGCGGCCATACCGATAACACGGGTAGCGCGGAATTTAATATAAACCTGTCACAGGAACGGGCCGACACCGTTCGCGAATACCTGATCGGAAAAGGTATCGAGCCCGACCGCATTGCCAGCAAGGGTTACGGTGAAACCAAGCCTGTCGCCAAGAATGATACGCCCGAAGGTCAGCAGCAGAACCGGCGCGTGGAATTCAAGATATTGAAGAAATAGGCTCCACGGATTCTCCGGTTTTCTGTCGTTTTACTGCTTTCATTCCAAATACAATCCGCAAAAAATTACTCCTGCGGATCAGGAAATGGTATGTTCCCAGGCAAATCAAGAATGTTGCCACGCATAGATAAATAAATTTCACGAACCAATGCACCGGGGCGTTGATCAGCGGATATGCGAGGCAAATGATCACTGTTTGATGCAGAATGTAGAACGGATACACTGCTTCATTGGCATACCTCAGGAAAGGATTGCTGAATTGAAGGTAGGTGTAGCCATACCCGAAGATCGACAGCAGGATACACCATGCATTAGTCGTTTTAATAACATCATACACCAGCCACTGCGTGGCATCCATATCCCGGTCGACAGTCCAGTAAAATGCGTACAGGGCAATGGTCAGCGTGACCCAGATGCCCAACGTCAGGCGTCGGTGTTTTTGAAGTGTTTCCCAAAAACGCGGTTGCGAACAAAGCAAGAAACCGGTTACGAACAACGTAAAATCGTGGAAATGCTCATTCCAATCCCTTACCAAGTTATGCGTCGTCGGGAAATGCTCCGCCAGCAGAATGCTCCCGCCTACATGCCAGAGAACCGGGACGATGATCAAGCTCCACGGATTAGAGAAAAACGCGGCCAAGCGCTGCGTAAAGCCGGTATAACGGCGCAGCAAAAGTAACAGCGGAAGCCCCAGCAGCGAATAGCAGAAGATGTAAACCAGATACCATAAGTGGTGCCAGCTGAAACTGCCCTGTGGGTAAGGGACAAATTGAAATACTGTTTTGTAAAAATCAACATAACCGTATGTTTGCCCTTGCGTAAGTCGTTCGAAAAAGATCTGCGGCGGCACGATTACAAACATCCCGAAAACCAGCGGTATGAAGATCCGTATGAACCGCTCTTTCAGAAAAGCTGCCGGCCCACGGCTCCCCAAAGCGAAATAGACCCCTGCCCCTGAGATCATAAATAGCAGCGACATCCGCCATTGGCTGCTGAACCGCATCGGCCACTCTACTGCGTGTGTTATGACATTGTTCTTGATGTGCCAATCCCAATGATTGAAAAACATGCCGACGTGAAAAAAGATCAGGATAGCGAATGCAATAACACGCAACCAATCGAGATCGTACCGGCGGATGTTGGGAGAAGCAGAGTGAAACTGGTCTTGCTTTGTTTCCATGACAAATAGTTTTGAGTGATGTCCAAAACTAGCGCCCAAAAAAGGCAGGAAACGACCGTCCTGATCCGTTCGAAGTTCTTCCCGATAAGTCAGAACTTCTGATTGACGTGCTTTTTACGGTATTCCGAGGGAGTGGAGCCGGTTATTTTGCGGAATGCCGTATTGAATGCGGATTTCGAGTTATACCCCACCATCTGACCGATCTCCTCGATCTTGATGTATGCATTACCCTCGTCGGCAAGGAGCCGCTGCGCCTCCTGAATCCGATACGCACCCAGAAAGTCGAAAAAGCTTTGCTTTAACTCCTCATTAAGGATTTGTGACAGATGATGCGTTGACACTCCAAGTCGTTTGGAAAGTGCCGGCATCGAAAATCCCGGATCGAGGAATGGTTTTTCAGCGAGCATTACTGCTTCCAGCTTGCCCAGCGTCGCAGATTGTATCTCCCGGGTCAATGAAGATTTTTCGTATTTCCGGGCGGTCCGCTCGTTTGACTCATGAAAGAACAACGATTTCCTTAACACCGTAAAGCTGACAATATAAATGATCAGCGAAATGAATGCGGCGATAATATGATCGCCCAAGTCGTGCGGGAATGAAGTCCGGACGACAAAGAAAACCAGTATCAGGAATGTCAGCTGTAAGGACATATCCCTGAACCATGAAAGCGAGCTTTTTTCACCCGTAAAAAACGAAATCCCGCGTTCCCTGAATGCCCCGGTCAGAAACCAGAAACCGGCGACACTGTAGATAACCATACTGGCGAACGTAAGCTCGTTGATATACCATTTCGGATAAAACATCCACTCGCTGCCATACGTTGTGGCCGCAATTCTTTCTAATTCCGGGTGGAAGGAGCCAATGTTCGCATTATACTTGAACGCCAGACTTTGCGGGTAAATGAGCACGCACATGTATGCGAGGTAGGCCATCGAGGGGATGAAATGGATCCATGCTCGCCTGGAAACCCGCTGGGTTACGCCTGTTTTGGTATAGAGGAATGCGGCTGGGGCCATCAGCAGATTCAACGGTTCGCTGAAATCGACCAGCCACAGCACGCGAAACATATAATTGGTATACCCTAACCAAACATCGCTGATAATTACCGACATCGCCAGGATAAGAATCCCAAGAAAGAGATTCGAACGGTTGCTGCCCTTTGCGTGCGATAGGAAAAAATACGCGAGTATCAACCCCTGTACGCAACCCAGCAGCATGAATAATGAAAAAAGGTCGGTATGGATCGGAGGTGAAGCTGGGATCATGTTATTGCATCTCGGATTTCAAATATACGAATTCGAAAATGCAATTCAGGGACAGTAATGCGTCCGGGGCGCTGCTCAATATAGCACGATCAGAAAAATGAACACCACCAGCCATAGTGCTCCCGTAAAATGCCAGTAGCGCGTGAAGAGCCTGATACGAAGGCGGTTTGGAGGATTGACGCTGTACACGAACGAATCCACATAACTTCTGTTCTTAACAGCTTTTCTGAACAAATAACTCAAATACAACACGCCTCCCATCATGTGGAGGAGGTGAAGGCCGGTCAATAGATAGATGAATCCTTCGGAAGTATTGACGCCGCTGAAAACGCCGGAATTGACCATTTCCATCCATCCGCCGGTCTGCAACATGATAAAGATGAAGCCTAGTATGAGCGTAGCACCCATAAATACCCGATAATGCAGGAAGCGTTCGTTTGTAAATGCGAGGTTAGCCTCGTGAAGCGTGATACTGCTGAACAAAATGACCAGGGTACTCAGCCAGAACATATCCGGCAGCGCGACCAAATGGGCGGTTTCTTTATGAGCCCGCAGAAGGAAAATGACAAAAATGGAGGTGAAAAGCAACGAGCTGCCAGCAACCCCAAGCCAAAGCATAAAGCCAAGCGGCTCACGTCGTTTGGTGAAAGGATTTTCAGTTTGCCTGGTTGTGTGCTTCGGACTCATCTCCCAATCATTGATATCTTCGAAAAGCGCAATTCAAGGTGAATATAACGACTAATTTACACCTTAATACATAACCCGGAGGTTAAATTTATTTAAGAAAACCCTGCCACAGACGAAAGTCGGGAAAATGTTGTTTCAGATTTTGTTCCCCTCCGAAAATACCGAACAGTGTCGATCCTGAACCACTCATGGCAGCGTATTCTGCTCCCAGACTGTACAGCTTTTCCTTTACTTCCTCCAAAAGAGGGTATTTTTTGAAAAGCGTTGCTTCGAAATCATTCCTGACACGGCCTCTCCATTCTATGATAGGCTCCCGAAGTATAGTACGTAAATTTTCGGTGCTTCGTTTCGCAACTACGCCGGAATATGCGTCGACGGTCGAAATATGTATCCCAGGGTTCACCAGCACGATCCATTTCCCCGCGATATTAACATCGATATTATCGAACTGGTCGCCTTTTTCGAAGCAGTACACCGGCTTATTTCTGATAAAAAAGGCGCAGTCGCTGCCGATCTGTCTTGCATAATGCTCCTGCTCTGCAATCGAAATATTGAGCTCAAAAAGCTGATTCAATGCTCTTATAGTAAACGCCGCGTCGGCAGACCCACCGCCGAGCCCGGCGCCTATGGGTACCGTTTTTAGTAGATGTATTTTGACGGGAGTTAGCTGGAAATCCCTCCTGAGCATCTGGTAAGCCTTCGTGCAAAGATTATCTTCCGCATTGCCCGGGATGGCGATCCCGTCGGCATGAAACGAGAAGGTTTCAGCCAAAGTAATTTCCAACGCATCCGACCAACCTACTGGGTAGAAACAGGACTCGATGTTATGAAACCCGTCCGGGCGCTTTTCAACGATATTTAGGCCTATATTGATCTTGGCATTCGGAAATACTAGCATTCTAATTTCAATTGCGGCAAATAGCTTACTGTTCCCAGCGCCATTCCTGGCCTATAATCAATTCTTCTTTTAATCCCTGAGATATCAGATAATCACGGGTTTTCTGGTCGGACAATTTCTTTACGGCAATGTTTTCCGCATTCGATAATGCATACAAATACATAGATGCGATACGCACCGTGTTTTCCAATTGGTCCTTATTCACCAGGCTGAAATCATCACAATCCGCATGATAACATTGCAGCACATTAGGATCGAGGTGCCCCGACAAGCCTGCGATGGGCACCCCTTCCAGCATAAAAGGCTGATGGTCGCTGTGCAGGCCGGCCCTGTTCGTCGTTTCATTCTTATAGTCACTGTTCACGGACTGGATCGCTTGGCCGACCGTCGCAAAGAACTCGGTCATTTCATCCCGTCCGAACGTATTGGCTCCATTTGGATCGTTGGTCATATCGAGGTTCATCATATACGAAACCTTATCGATTGTTCCTGACTTTTTGAGCTCATTCACAAAATGCTTGGATCCCAGAAGCCCCTGCTCTTCTCCCATGAACAACACAAACTGAATGGTCCGTTCAGGCTTCACTTTCAATGCCTTGAATGCCCTGGCTATGTCAATCACGGCAAACGACCCGATTCCGTTGTCAATTGCCCCCGTAGCAAGATCCCACGAATCGAGGTGACCGCCGATAATAACCTTCTCGTCGGACTTTCCTTTTAGCGTAGCTATTACATTACGGGCTTTGATAGGCTTCGAAATGTTGTGCATGTCGATATGCGCTTCTAACGGGCCTTCGTCCTTAATCCATTTTCTTATCTCATGGCCGCTTTCATTGGATATGCAAACGGCTGGGATAGAGATGATAGCACCGGTAACCGACGCGGTTCCGGTAAGCAAAATTTTGCCGGGTGCACCGTTGACCATGATCATCCCTTTCGCGCCATATTTGATCGCCAATGCTGTTTTTTCCGACCGGTGCAGATTCTTTTTGCCAGTTACGCCAACGAGGTTAATGTTGGCCATCGCAACTTTACCCTTTACCTTATCTTTCAGGGCCAGAAAGTCTTCCTCCAATCCGTTGCCGACATCTACAATTTCGCCGTGTAGGTTGGACTCCACGGGCGAATGTGCGAGCGAAACAACGGGAACATCACGAAAGTTGTCGCTGCTGCCGGGTGCTATGGATAATGTGACGGTGTCCCGCATCCAGGCTTCTACTTCAAAAGGTTGATATACAACATCGGTGAAGCCATAGCTTTTCAAAAGCTTGAACGCATATTCCTCGGCCTTTTCGCCATTTGCACTTCCGGTAAGCCGGTGCCCGATGGTCCTGGTTGCATCTCCGAGTGTGGCATAGGCCTTACTATTCTCTCTGATTTCCCTATTGAGACGTGAAAACGGCTTCTCCCATTTTTTATCGACAGGGCGAAACTCTGAAAACAACAAAAACAACCCACCAATGAGTACGACTTGTACAACTTTCTTCATAATTCCCGATAAAGGATGTCAGCAACTTGAAATTTTCCTCAAATATCGCATAGATATTTGACCTCTTGCAAGATAAACACAAAGGAGACCCTAAAATCAACCCTTTAGTTTCATTGCGTCATTAATATACCCATTTCTGACTGATCTGACATCACTTTCCCGTATGCTTTCCATACATTTATATTTAAGTGTAAAATTTACACTTATTATGTTTCTTTTCTTAAAGATATTTGAACATTTTTGTACTTTTTAGCACTTATATTTAAACATCGAAGCACTTTAAATCAAAATAATCATATTTCGCAATGTATTTCCTTGGATTCGATTTAGGCAGTTCGTCCGTCAAAGCTTGTTTGATTCACGCAGATACCGGGGCAGTTGCCGCCTCCGCATTCTATCCTGAAAGGGAAATGACTATTGCAGCCCCAAAGCCGGGTTTCGCCGAGCAGCAGCCTCAGATGTGGTGGGAGAATGCGTGCCTGGCTTCCCAGGCCGTTATCAAAAAAGCAAACGTTTCCCCCGACGAGGTGGGTGCAATCGGAATTTCTTACCAAATGCACGGGCTTGTGGTCGTAGATGAAAACCTGAATGTTCTCCGTCCATCTATCATCTGGTGCGACAGCCGTGCTGTCGAAGTGGGCAACCAGGCAATGGACGCTTTGGGCGAGGAATATGTACTGCCTCATTTGCTCAATTCACCGGGTAATTTCACGGCCTCCAAACTCGGTTGGGTGAAACAGAACGAACCTGAGGTTTATGCGAAAGTCCACAAGTTCATGCTTCCAGGCGATTACCTTGCCGCCCGTATGACAGGCGAGGTCGTAACGACCCCATCCGGACTTTCCGAAGGCATATTCTGGGATTTCGTCAATCAACGCCCGGCCGATTTCCTGTTCGACCATTTCGGGTTCAGTCAGAGCATCCTGCCCGAGGTGCTACCTACTTTTGCCGAGCAAGGGAGAGTAACCGCCGCCGCCGCTGCCGAGCTTGGGTTACGGGCGGGTATTCCCGTCACGTACCGCGCCGGCGACCAGCCGAACAATGCCTTTTCACTTAACGTACTCGAACCTGGGGAGGTTGCCGCAACTGCCGGAACTTCCGGGGTTGTGTATGGCGTCAGCGACCAAATTAAATTCGATCCAAAATCACGCGTTAATACCTTCCTCCACGTAAACCCGATTTCTTCGGCATCGCGTTACGGCGTTTTACTGTGCGTAAACGGGACGGGAAGCCTGAACGGCTGGCTGCGTAATGCATTGTTCCAGGGGAATGTCTCTTACCCTGAAATGAACAGCCTGGCTGCACAGGCACCTGTCGGGTCCGATGGCCTGTTCTGCCTTCCTTTTGGTAATGGCGCAGAGCGCATGCTCGAAAACAAGGATCCGGGAAGCACATTCAAAGGACTTCAATTCAGCCGTCACGGGCTTAGCCACTTTACGCGCGCGTCACAGGAGGGCATAGTTTTCGCACTCTATTATGGCATGGAAATCATGGAAACGGTGGGCGTATCCCTTAAAAATATCCGTGCAGGTGAGGCCAACATGTTCCTCAGCCCTGTTTTCAGGGAGACTTTTGCCAATGTCTCCGGTGCCACCGTCGAACTGTACAATACCGATGGTGCACAAGGTGCAGCCCGCGCGGCCGGTTTCGGACTCGGTTACTACAAAAACCGTGAAGAGGCGTTCGTAGGCCTCACCGCATTACGCACAATCGAACCCGACGCAAATGTGACGCAGGCTACGCGTGACGCTTACAGCAATTGGAAAGCGGCGCTCGAAAAAAGCCTTTGATAAGAAAACAGGCCTCATGTCAGACCAGGTATGAGGCCTGTTACTATTAACGCGTTCATACCACCGCCTCCTGCTTCTTCTGGACTTCCTCTACTTTATGAGCAGTCACCTCCGTACGCCTTACCGTGCGATTATCTTTGTCGACATACTGGCGATAAGTTAGCCGTCCCTCAATCGAAACCATTTTCCCGGTCGTCAGAAATTCCTCGCAGCGCTGCGCCAGTTCCCGCCACACTACGACCGTGTGCCAGACCGTGTTCTTAACCTCTTCCTTATTCCTGTTAACATACCCTTCATCCGTAGCCAGTGAAAAGCTGAGCATTTTGCCGCCATCAAACTCTCTTACGTTGATTTCGCGACCTACATTTCCGATTAATTTTACCGAGTTCATTCTGATAATGTTTAGATGATGAATACTGATGCCGGGCTAGATAATGCGAACCGGCAATGCAAAGGTGCGGGGACCGGAAGAATCGAGTCGGTTTTTAACCGCTTATAGTCATATGAAAACATTTGTAGCCGTTTGCAAACGGAAAAATGCGGGCTATTGAACCTGGGTAATGAATTTTGCTATATTGCAGCTCGGGAAAATCTATGCACACTGCCTGGGCGTCAAGTGCTCCGGCCAAACGGAAAACACATGAACAATTGCCAGGAATGCGGCAAACCCCTGATGGGGAGGATCGACAAAAAGTTTTGTTGCGACATGTGCCGCAACAGCTTTAACAACCGCCTCAATTCCGATTCCCATAACCTGATGAGGAATATAAATAACCAGCTCCGGAAGAACCGCCGGATTCTGGAAGAGCTTTGCCCAGACGATAAATCCAAGACAACCAAGCACATTTTATTAGCCAAAGGCTTTGATTTTAACCTGATTACCAACATCCGTCCGACACTCAAAGGAAGCATTTACCACTTCGTTTACGACTACGGCTACCTGGAACTGGACAATGATTTTTATCTGATCGTAAAGGATAAACGATTGGAGAAATAGATATTTTTGCAGGAATTCAAACTACCACCGATGAAAAAAGTAAGCCTCAGCGATTCCGGCCCGAAGGTCTCGGAAGCAATTTATGGTTTCTGGAGATGGACCGACGAAGGTGCCGTTACCACCACGCAAATTGAAAAAACGGTCAATCTCTGCCTCGATCTGGGCATTAATACATTCGACCATGCTGATGTTTACGGCGACCACACCATTGAAGAACATTTCGGCAAGATCATCGCTAACAAGTCATTCAAGCGGGAAGACATTGTGCTGTTCAGCAAATGCGGCATCAGGACGTCACCGGATAAATACCTGACTTACTACGATAATTCGCGTGAGCACATTATCAATAGTATCAACGGTTCGCTCAAAAGACTGAAGACCGATTATCTGGACATTTTTCTGCTGCATCAAAGCGACCTTCTGGCCGACCCCGAAGAAACAGCCATGGCATTGGCAGAGATCGTAACCTCGGGCAAAGCAAAACATATCGGCGTTGCTAATTTTACGGTATTCCAGCATCAACTGCTCGCGTCCTACCTTCGTATTCCGATCGTTACGAACCATATCGAGCTGAATTTGATGAATACAACGGCGATCGAGGACGGCCGCATCGACTTCATCAAACAGAGTTTCAGTAAACCATTAGCCTGGGCACCGCTAGCCGGAGGAAAAATCCTGAATGGTACCGACGAAAAAGCCGTGCGCCTGAGGGCCAAACTCGATGAAGTCGGTAAGAAATACGATGCTAATATCGAGCAGACCGCCGTCGCCTGGCTCATGAAACTGGGCACATTACCCATTATCGGTTCGCTCTCGGAGGCGCGCATCCGCAACGGTGCAAGTGCTTCGGATATTAAGCTGAGCCGCGAAGATTGGTATGATATCTATCAGGTTGTCGGGAAGTAAAAAAGAAGGGATATTGTTCTAATGAACAGTATCCCTTTGAATATCAATCCTTCAATTGCTTGGCGTCCAGCTTTCTGATAATTTCCTTTTTGTTGAAAAGCAATCGCCAGACAGCGAAAGTCGTATCCTGGGTTGCCATGCATTTCTTGCAAATAATGCTTTCCGATGAAAGAGGAGCATTGTACACGAGCAGCGTGTCATTCAATTGCTGCAAATTGTCGCCCGCAGGGGTTTTGCTTTTCGCACTGTAAGCGTATGCATCCAGGATCTCCCGCTCCTTGGCGAGCAAGCCGGGACGTTTCATGTCATTTGTACCGAACAATTCGACTTTAACCCCATATTCCTTTTCCAATGCGGCAATCACCGGAATACCGCCCAGGTCCCGGCAATGTGCCAGTCCGGCGTCGGGATTCTTTTCGAGCTCGCCTTTTAAAGCCTTTTCGGCGATCTCGGCGATTTTCTTTCCCCATTCATCGGCCGATGATATAAGTTGGACGTTGGTAACCCGCTTGATCTGCGAGGCTTTGATTTCCCGGCTCAGCTCTTTCGTGTTCTCAATACGCCCGCTTTTGAAGTCGCAACCGACCAAAGCACTTGCCAGCATCACGATACATATTATTCTTTTCATTGTTCCAGATGTTAGTTTAAACCAGCAAACGGTTTTATCCACAATACGCAGCCAGTCCCTTGAAACCATTCATTTAGCTAAAATGCGTATCTTTGTGCCCCGAATGCGAGGTGCCAAAGATATTCAATAAAGATGATCGATAAATTAGAAGCTATAAAAGAACGGTTTGAAGAGGTTTCTCAACAAATCATACAACCCGAAGTAGTGTCCGACTCTTCACGTTATTCCAAGATCAGCAAGGAGTACAAAGACCTTGGCAAGATCGTGGACCAGTATGCGCTTTACCAGAAGTTGCAGAAAGACATCGCCGGCACCAAGGAACTTATAGCAACTGAGAAAGACGAAGATCTGCGGGAAATGGCGAAGGAAGAGCTCGATGAGCTGGTCCCTAAGCTCGCAGACCTGGAACAGGCGATCAAAGAGCTGCTTATTCCAAAAGATCCTAACGACAGCCGTAATATTATCCTCGAAGTTCGCGGCGGTACCGGTGGCGACGAGGCCGCTATTTTTGCCGGCGACCTTTTTAGAATGTATCAGCGTTTTTTCGAAAAAATGGGCTGGCGTTCATCGATTATGGACTACACGGAGGGTACCAACGGCGGTTATAAAGAAATTATCTGCAAAGTGGAGGGCGAGGATGTGTATGGCAAAATGAAGTTTGAATCGGGTGTGCACCGCGTACAGCGCGTACCTGCCACGGAATCTCAGGGACGTATTCACACATCTGCTGCTTCGGTGGCTGTTCTGCCGGAAGCGGAGGAAGTGGACGTCCAGATCAATATGAACGACGTTCGCGTCGATACTTTCCAATCGTCAGGTGCGGGTGGACAATCGGTTAACACGACTTATTCCGCGGTGCGTTTGACCCACATTCCGTCCGGGCTCGTCGTAAGCTGCCAGGACGAGCGTTCACAACTCAAAAACAAAGATCGCGCGTTAAGCGTACTACGCTCTCGCCTGTACGAGATCGAATTGAAGAAACACAACGATGCGATTAGTTCACAGCGGAAATCGATGGTAGGTAGCGGCGACCGTTCCGACAAAATACGGACCTACAACTACCCCCAAAGCCGCATTACCGATCACCGGATTGGATACACGGTATACAATCTTCCGGCTGTTATGGAAGGCGATATTGCCGAATTGATCGAGAAACTGCGCATTGCTGAGAATGCAGAAAGAATGCAGGAAGGGGAAGCGGTTTAGCGTCTATTTCGCAGGATACAAAGTCCCGTAAGTCTTCGCTTTATAACTTTCGAAATCCTGCTTTTTGTGATGATCGTCTCCGAAAAAGGTGATAATCTGATGAAACTCCTTTGCTTTCAGGTAACCTGGTAGCGGCTGGATCATGTTAAACTTATCGTCCAGGAAGACGGTCGTGGGATAACTTGGCTGGTTGTTGGTTAATGCCAATGCGATCTCGTTAATGCCTCGGCCACCCTGGGCAAGGTATTTGAATTCCTTATCCCCGAGCTTGATCGTCCCTTTTTGCTCTGCATCGAGTTTAACGGCATAGTATTTCTTATTGATATACTCCGTTACGGCTTTATCCTTGAACGTTTCGCGGTCCATCACTTTGCACCAGCCGCACCAGTCGGTGTAGACGTCGATCAGGATTTTACGGGGCTCTTTCTGGATTTTGGCGAACGCTTCTTCGATGGTCAGCCACTGGATGCCTTCGGCTGGTCTCGCTATGGCTGGCTTATTGGCAGCGGGCTTCTCTACAACGCGCCCCTTACCGGTATCGGCTTTAAAACCGGCGAGCAATACCAGCATTGCCGGAAATATTATCAGTGATGACAGGAGTCGTTTCATGGTAATTTTTTAGATTTCTTTTCTTAAACAAATCTCAGACACAATTCATTGCCTAATAACGCAATCGATATGGAAGCCAGTAAAGTCATCCCAATTTTACGCATTTTTGACGAAACCAAAGCACGTGAGTTTTACATCGGCTGGCTTGGCTTCCAAATCGACTGGGAACATCGGTATTCCGATGATGCTCCGCTCTACATGCAAATTTCCCGGGGCGGCGTCACACTTCACCTCTCCGAGCATCACAGCGACAGTACACCCGGCGCCAAGATTTTCATCGAATGCACCGGCGTGCGGGACTTTCATCAAGAGCTGAACGAAAAACACTACAAATACAACCGTCCCGGCCTGGAACAGGAGCCTTGGAATGCAATATCAGTCACCGTTGTCGATCCGTTTATGAACCGGCTGGCATTCAACGAGCGGCTTTAAGCATTTTTTGCTTTGGCCAAAGACACCAGAATGCCACCAGCAATGATCAGTAGCATGCCTGTCAGCATGGAAAGGGATGGAATAGCTTCGCCCATCAAAAAGCCGATCAGTACCGAGAAAAGGATATTGGAATACCCCACAGCAGCGACACGCCCGGCTTTATCGAAGGTAAACGACTGCGTGAGCATTTTTTGTCCTAAAAGCGCCGTAAGCCCCAGGGTCAGAAAACCCAGCCATTGCCAGGCAGTCTCCGGCCATTTAAATGTACCTATTAGAAAATCCAAATGCTCCATTGGATAATAGGTGCCAACCAGCATCGACAAAATAGGCATTACAATACCGCTGAGCATGAAAGAGAGAATGATCGCACGTGTGTCGTACACCACGCCTAACTGCCGGATTGAAAGGTAGGAAACGGCCGTAAGCAAAGCATTGCCCAGACCCAACGCATTGTCTCGCAGCGACGATGAAAGGTCGGGCCGGAAGACGAACAAAATACCTGTAAAACCAACAAATATGGCCATCCATTCCTTTCCATTCAGCGTTTCGCCTATGAGTAGCCAGGAAAAGAGCGCGAGAAAAATCGGGTAAGTGTACTGATATGTGGATGCACGGCCAAGCCCGAGCGTTTGAATTGCATAAAAGAGCATGTAGAGAGAAAGTGTCCCCACTACTCCCCTGAAAATCAGCAATCCCAGCTTTCCTCCCTCCTGCCTCAGCGGACGCTTCCAAATGCTGCTGATAATAAAGACCACGCCGACGATATTCCTAAAAAAAACCAGCTGAACTATGTGGAATTCCCTCCCGAGCCATTTCGAGATCGCAGATGTGAGCGAGAAGAAAAAAGCGGCCCCCAGCATGAGGTAAATGCCTTTCAGGGAAGATGCGGTCGAAAATTTTTCAGTAGAAGAAGCCAAAAGCAATCAGAATTTGCGCAAAGATAGCGGTTATCACACACAACGGAAAGTCGGCGAAAATACCTAACTTTACACCCGCTTGGTGCCATAAGCTGCTTCTAGTCAGCAATTAGGCTTAATAGGGAATTCCGCGAGAACCGGAAGCTGTCCCCGCAACTGTAAGTCTGCCAATTTGCCTCCGATTCTTCATGCCACTGTTTTTACGACGGGAAGGCACCGGATGCGAAAGACGAGCCAGGAGACCTGCCAGAGCATTTGATCGGCCCGTTTTCGGAGGAAAAACAGTAGATCGCCGCCATTCATTGCGATTTAGCGTGTTTACCGACCGGAGATTTGTGAGTTACTGGATATTGTGGGCAAGTTTTGCACTGGCACTACCCTGTTATGCGCAAAAAGACTCCATCGACCTCGACCCGGTAGTAGTCAGGGGTTTTGTTCCTCAAAAATTCATGAGCGGCCTCAAAATACAGACCATAGACTCAACTTCCCTCGCCCAGCTACGGTTTCAGAATATCAGCGATGTGCTTTCCGCATTTACACCTATTGCGTTCAGGAATTACGGCCCAGGGCAACTTAGTACCGCCTCATTCAGAGGCACTTCCGCCAACCACACGGCTGTTTTATGGAACGGGCTCAATATTAACGCTCCCACCCTCGGACAGACCGATTTTTCCACGATTCCCGTTGCCGGCTTCGACCAGCTTTCGGTTCAATATGGCTCAGCGGCCAGCATTGTAGGTTCCGACGCCGTAGGTGGAAGCATTCTGCTAGAGAGCAACGTCAATAATGATGCGTTCAAGACTTCGGCAGGATCGCAGCACGACAGTTTCAATAACCATCAGTTTCAGGCAAATGCACGCTATTCTGGAAGTTTGAACGATCAATGGTCGGTTTCCGGAAAAACAGCCTTCTACAACGGACTGATGAACAACGATTATCCAAGGCGTTACCGAAGAAGCTACCTGCTTTTGCCCACGGAAACCTGGCAGAAAGGAATGGTGCAAGACCTGTTCTTTCGTGCAAAAAATGACCGGGAGTTATCAGCACATATCTGGCTCACCGACAATAACCTGACTTTGACACCCGACGACGAGCAAGGCCGTGAAATGACCCGGACAACCGCCTACCGCACGATGGTTCGCTATCAGGTGCGGACGCTCGCGGTGCGCACAGCGTGGGTACGCGACGTCATCGATTATGCCAAAGGCGACCTCGCCCACCCCGACCATTCGGTAACTAACAAGTTCGCGTCAAGAGTCGAAAAAGACTTTACACTAAGTCTGGGAGACAACGTAAATGCTGTTTCCATCAAAACCGGCGGGGAATGGACGCATTATCGTTCGCGTGTACCCGGCTATGCGCAATCGCCCGTGAGCGAGAACCGCACAGACTTTTTTCTACTGACGCGCTGGCAGCCGGGTTCGAGGATTACCGCGTCCGTGAATCTCAGGCAAGGGTTTGTGACAGGCTATAATCCGCCATTCACGCCTTCGGTGGGGCTGGAATATGGTTTAATTCAAAAAATACATTATAATCTCAAAATCAAAGGCTCGGCTGGCCGCAGCTACCGCGTGCCTACGCTGAATGAACGCTATTGGAAAGATCTGGGAAATCCTGGCATCCGCCCGGAAACAGGCTGGAATAAGGAGATAGGCCTCGAACAAATCTTCAAGGAAGTATTCGGCGGCTCATTGCGCACTTCCGCAAGTTTTTACCATAACCGCATCAAAGACTGGACCTACTGGAACCCGTCGATGGGCTTCCGCGTCGAGAACCTGCAACAAGTGCTGGCCCGCGGCATTGAGCTACACCTGAGTTACCAGCAGCAGACCGGCACGATACGGCCAGGGCTGGACGCAGGCTACGCATTCAATAAAAGCAGCCAGGAAAAGGCCTACGATAATTACTCACAGGACATTGTCGGGAAACAACTTGCTTTTGTACCTGAGCATACGGCAAATATCAATGTGTTTTTCAAGTACAGGTCGACCCGGTATACGAGCCAGTTCCAGGCGGTTAGCAAGCGCTATTCTACTTCCGATAATATTCAGTTCCTGAATGGTTACGGGCTTTTAAACCTGATGAGCGAAACCACGTTTTCCTTCAACAAATTCAAGCTGCTCTTGCAGGCGCAGATCCGTAATGTCACCAACACGTTTTATTTGAATGTCAGAAATAATGCGATGCCGGGAAGAAGTTTTGCATTAAGTTTAACCTTTAGTTATGATTCTCAATAAATCAATGAAAATGAAAAAACAGTTAGCCAGTTCATTAGCAGTAGCGTTTTCCACCGTGTTGCTATGGTCGTGTAACCAAAGCGATCCGGCTGCGAAGGGAGATTATGTGAGTGGTGTTTTTGTGTCAAATGAAGGGAATTTCACGCAGAATAACGGTGCGATATCCTATTTTCCACGTGAAAGGACCACCGCCGACCCCGATATTTTCGCTGCTGCCAACGGCACTAATTTGAAAGGCGGTGTGCAGGATTTTGTGGCGGCGAATGGGAAAGGGATTATCCTCGTCGACAACTCGGCAGCAGGCCAGGACAAGGTTGAATTCGTAGACAGCCATACTTTCAAAAGCGAAGGAACAATTGGCGCGCCCGACATTGAAAACCCGCGTGAGGTAGTACTCGTCGGCAATAAAGCATATGTGTCGTGCTTGGGAACAAATGCCGATTTGAAATACACCACAGGCTACATCGCTGTTATTGATATTACGACCAAAAAAGTTACCAAAAAGATCAATGTGGCCGATGGCCCTGAAAATCTGGTTTACAATAATGGTAAACTTTACATCGGAACTATCCAGTGGGGCGCCGGAAACAAGCTGGCGATCATCAACACAACTTCCGACGAAGCAACGTCGCCGATTGCCACACCAGGCATCGCCAATCCGGTGGGTATCGATGCCAATGGAAAATTGTGGGTGAATGCAGGTAGTAAGGTCCTCCGCATTAACACCGAAACCAATGTTACCGAAGCAACGCTGCCCATCGCTACGGGCGGCGACAAAACGCCAGGCAATTTCACGTTCAGCGCCGATCTGAAAAGTATATTTTTCGTGCTTTCGGGGTTCAATGCAATGGGTAAAGAGTACGGCGCAACTTACAAGTTTTCTATCTCGGATACACAGATCGCGATGGCGACGCCGCTGATCTCCCGCTACTTCTCCGGCCTTGCCGTTGATCCATTGCAAGGGCTGCTGTACGCGGGTGTGAGCCCATCCTACACGCAGGCCGGCTATGCGGTACGCTACCGCACGGACGGTTCCGTAGTCGATTCCATCAAAGTAGGGGTTATTCCTACCGGATTTTTCTTTCAATAACTGCTCAATGCCGTTGGCCGCTTATCACAGCACATCAACAAATGACTACGAGCAGTATAAACAAAAAAAGTCTCCCGTGTGGGAGACTTTTTTTGTTTCGGACTATGCCAGCTTATTTAAAAAATCCTTGCGGATCGGGCAACTTGGCTTTTAATAATTCTACAAAATCGAGGTTTAGCTGGGTAAAATCCAATATACGGCCCTTGTGCAGATGATCCCACGATTTGTCGAGCTCATTGAGATTATAATGCAGTAATGCCAGGTTATACTGGCCGAGCGCGTAGGTGGAATCAATGGACACTGCATGTTTCAGCAATTCAGCCGCCTCGTCCAACTCCTCTTTCCGGCTGGTAATCGCGTACAGTTTCAGCTCAACTGTCGATAAATCCACCAGCAACGGTACATTGTCTCCTTGCAGGCTCACGCCCTTGCTCAGCATTCTTTTGGCATCCACCCAGTTTTCACGCTGGTACGATACAACCCCAAGCCCCCAGTAGGCTTCTACGTTCTTGTCGTTCAGCAGTTGGGCGAGATTGAAGCGGTAGCAGGCGGTGTCCAGAGAACCTTCCTGCAAATATTCCCAGGCACGGGTCGCGAAAAAACTGCTGGCCTCTGTGCGGCTGGAAAATGATTTGTCACATTCATTCAGGAATTTGATCTCTTCATCAATCTGCTCCGATGTCTTACTCACCTCCCCGAAGAGCGGGATAACTCGCCTCTCCTTTAAATCAAGGGGCTTTTTGGGGGCAACGTTGGTATCTGTGCTTGGACCCGCGCTTGCCAGATGCGTGTTTTGAGCAAAGCTCAGCACAGGTATCAAAAAGGCAAGCCAAATTACAACAGACTCTTTCATAATTGACTTTAATAGAAGAACAGGTTTCTATTGTCCAAGTTAAACGGTTTTATTGGAATAGTATTGCATTACCTTCGTTTACTTCTTCCGGTCGCTCCCCTGCGGCCTTTACCGGTATTCCCGGACGTTTTTTTCGCCGGCGGGTAGCTGTGTTTTTTCTCGTGAAAAGCGCCTTTGAATGTCGGATCTTCCTTACGCCGCTGGTTGTCGATCTCGCGAAGCATGTCCTGCCGCTCCTGGAAGGGCGTTTCAGCCTCATTCACTTCTTCGGGAAATTCCGCTCTCGGGATTTCGGTGCGGATCATCGCTTCTATTTTACGGATATGGTATTCGTCGGCGATGGTCATAAAAGTGATCGCATTGCCCACCGTATTGGCCCGCCCCGTCCGTCCGATCCTATGCACGTAATCTTCATAGATCAGCGGCACATCGAAATTGATCACATGGCTCACTTCTGTGATATCGATCCCGCGCGCCACCACGTCGGTTGCCACCATTACCCGGATATTCCCCTCCCTGAACGCCTCCATGGCATTAATGCGGGTATTCTGACCCTTATTTGCATGTATTACGCGAAGTTCAGCCTCGGGTACTACCCTGTTATTAAGAAGATTTTGATGCACGAGCCCGGCCACCTCGCGGCTGCGCGTAAACACCAGCACGCGTGTGAGGTTCTCCTTGTCTTCCAGTAAATAGGAAAGCAGATTGATCTTCGTACGGAAGTTGGACACCTCGTAAAGCGACTGCGTCACCATTTCAGCGGCGGTCGCCTGCGGGGTAACCTCGATACGGGTAGGAAATTCGAGGAACTCGTGGGAAAGGTTCTCAACTTTCCCCGAAAAAGTGGCAGAGAAAAGCATATTCTGCCTTTTACGCGGGATGATTTCAAGCAGCTTGCGGATCTGGGGCATAAAACCCATATCCATCATTTTGTCAGCCTCGTCGAGCACCATCGCATTCAGGTGCTTCACGACGATCTCTTCCTGGAAATACAAATCCATGAAACGCCCCGGCGTCGCAACGATAATGTCGACACCCTTGCGGAGGGCTTCAATCTGCGTTTTCGGCCCGACCCCGCCGTAGAGTACCACGGTACGAATGTCGGTATACTTGCTCAGCTGCGTGATCGCTTCGGATATTTGCATCGCCAACTCACGCGTGGGGGCCATAATCAATGCCCGGGGATGTTGCCCCTGGGCAAATTTGATGCGCATTAATAAGGGTAACGTATAAGCGGCGGTCTTGCCCGTACCTGTCTGGGCGATGCCCAAAATGTCCTGGCCGGCCAACGCCACGGGTATCGCCTGCTCCTGAATAGGTGTCGGTTCGGTATAACCTGCTTCTTCAATCGCGTTGAGCAATTGACGGTTGAGCTTGAACTGCTCGAATGAGTTTTGCGTAGTCTGCATTGCGCAAAGTTACGAAAACTAAAACGGTAGCCGGTTATCAGCCCTTCACAACGTCATCGACCAGCCCGGCGGAGCCGATGTAAAGCGGCGAGCGCTGGTGAAACGACTCCGGCACAATGTCGAGAATACTTCCGAATCCGTCACTCGCCTTACCGCCCGATTTCTCGGCAATGAATGCCAGCGGGTAACATTCATAAAGCAGCCTCAGCTTGCCTTTCGGATCTTTTTTGGTGGATGGATAAAGGTAAATGCCTCCTTTGAGCATATTACGGTGAAAATCCCCTACGAGCGACCCGATGTAGCGTGCGCTGAAATTCCTGGTTTTGCATTGCGCAATATATTGTTGCACAAACGGCGGGTAACTGTGGTAATGCCCCTCGTTCACCGAGTATATCTTCCCATCGGCAGGGGTACCTATATTTTTATGTGATAAAATAAATTCACCTAATGACTGATCGAAAGTAAAGCCGTTCACGCCATCGCCTGTAGAATACACCAGCATCGTCGACGAGCCGTAAAGAATGTACCCGGCCGCTATCTGCTTGCGGCCGCCTTGCAAGAAATCCTCCATCGAAGCCGGGCCGTTGATAGGCGTTATCCTTCTATAAATTGAAAAGATCGAGCCGATGGAGACATTCACATCGATATTGGAGGAGCCATCCAGCGGATCCATGGCTACCACGTACTTGCCATGGTTGTTGCCGGTGTGTATAATGTCTTCCTCTTCTTCGGAAAGGATCGCGCAAACCTCTCCCCCATTTTTCAATGCGCGGATGAAACGGACATTGGCGACGATATCGAGTTTCTGCTGATCTTCCCCCTGCACATTTTCGGTCCCGTTGCCGCCCGCGATGTCTACCAGCCCGGCGCGGTTGATCTCCCGGTTGATGATCTTTCCCGCTAGCGCAATGTCGCGCAGCAATTGCGACAGCTCGCCCGTCGCGTACGGGAACGCGCTTTGGCTGTGCATGATAAACCGGTCGAGGGTTACGCCCACCGGCACCACCAGGTCCTGTACTGATTTCGTCGCCATAGTCAATTGAATTACATGAGATTGGCAGGAAATTTACACCCGGATTTTTCCTATTTCCAAACAGTTCGAACTAATAAAATTTTTTAAAAATGAATATGATTTTATCTCCACTAATTCATGGATTAATCCTAAGGGTGAGCCATTTACGTAGTCGTCGCGTTGCACTTTTTAAATGTCCGCAAGACATTAAACCGTATTCCAGCATAACAAAAAAGCACAAGGCGCTCATGCCTTGTGCTTTACAAAAAGAGGTGTATTTCTGACGTTTATTTAAGCCTAGCCAATGCTTCGGTCAATGTCACGATCTTCGCTTCGGCATCAGCCTGCTTCTGGCGCTCCTTCTCCACGATATCGCCTTTCGCATTCGCTACGAACCGCTCGTTAGAAAGTTTCTTCGCTACCGAATCGAGGAAGCCTTTGGTATACTCCAATTCACGCAAAAGATTCTCGCGCTCCGCTTCTACGTCCAGCTCGTCGGCGAGGTTCACGAAGAACTCATCCGATTTCACCCGGAACGAAGTACCTTCCGCTTCATCGGTCACGTAGCTGATACCCTCCACATTCGCCAGCTTTTCGATCAGCGGAGTCAGTGCATTGTAACGGTCGCCAGTCTCAGTCCTTATCGCCAGCGGCAGGGCAGTTTTAGGACTGATTCCCTTTGCATTGCGCAGGTTGCGAATGGAAGAAACCAGTTCAAAAAGAATATCAAAGTCGTTCAGCAATGCCTGATCGAAGTCGGCTGCTTGCGGAAAATGAGCGATACAAATTGAATCGTTCTCGCCTCTTTCAATAATATTTTGCCAAATCTCCTCGGAAATGAACGGCATGAACGGATGCAGCAAACGCATCTGGCGATCGAAGAAATCTAGCGTCGAATCGTAAGTCGAGAGATCGATAGGCTGCTCAAAGCCCGGTTTGACCATTTCGAGATATTGCGCGCAGAAATCATCCCAGATCAGCTTATACACCGAATTCAATGCATCTGAAATCCGGAATTTCGAGAAATGGTCCTGTACCTCAGCCAAAGTCTGGTTCAGTTTGCTTTCGAACCATTTTACCGCCAGTTTCGAACCTTCGGGAACCGGCAGCTCGCTATCGACCGTCCAGCCCTTTACCAAACGGAACGCATTCCAGATTTTATTTCCAAAATTCCTTCCTTGCTCGATCAGCTTCTCGTCATAAGGCAAGTCGTTACCCGCCTGCGAGCTAAAAAGCATGCCGGTCCGGATGCTGTCGGCACCATATTTATCGATCAGATCGATCGGATCGGGTGAGTTACCCAGCGATTTCGACATTTTGCGGCCCTGCTTATCGCGAACGATACCCGTCAGGTATACATTCTTGAACGGATACTGGCCGCGGTATTCATAACCTGCGATGATCATCCGTGCCACCCAGAAAAACAGGATTTCGGGGGCCGTAACGAGGTCGTTGGTCGGGTAATAGTAGTTTACATCTGCATTATCAGGCTCTTTGATCCCATTGAAAACCGAGATCGGCCACAACCACGATGAGAACCAGGTATCCACCACGTCGGGGTCCTGGGTAAGGTCTTCTTCGGTCAATGCAAAAAGCTGGTATTCGTGCTGGGCTTTGCGCAATGCCTCCCGCTTCGACTTCGCTACGATGATCGTACCGTCGTTCAGATAGTAAGCCGGAATCCGGTGGCCCCACCAGAGCTGGCGGCTGATATTCCAGTCGCGCACATTCTCCATCCAGTGGCGGTAAGTATTTTTGAATTTCGCAGGAATCAGCTGAACGGTATCGTTCATCACATTATCGAATGCCGGCTTGCTGATTTTCTCCATTTTCAAGAACCACTGCTCCGAAAGCCGCGGCTCGATCACCGAGTCCGTCCGCTCCGAATGCCCTACATTCGACCGGTATTCCTCGACTTTCACGAGGTTACCCGATTCTTCGAGCAGTTTGATGATCTTCTTCCGGGCAATAAAGCGATCCTCGCCCACGAGTATCTGCGCCTTATCATTCAAGGTACCATCCTCATTCAAAAGGTCGATAATCGGCAGGTTATGGCGTTTTCCAAGCTCATAGTCATTCGTATCATGCGCAGGCGTCACCTTCAAACAGCCCGTACCGAACTCCATTTCCACATAATCATCCGCGATAATCGGAATAGCCCGGTTGATCAGAGGAATGAGCACTTTCTTACCAATCAGATGCTGATAACGTTCGTCCGCGGGATTCACGCAGATCGCCACGTCGGCCATAATCGTCTCCGGCCGTGTAGTAGCAATCACAACCCCTTCTTCCATTCTCCCTTCTCCATCCTCCCCAACGAGAGGATACCGCAGGTAAACCAGCTTCTGATTCACCTCCTTCATGATCACTTCCTCGTCGGACACGGTCGTGCGTGCCTGGGGATCCCAGTTCACCATCCGGTGGCCACGGTAAATATCTCCTTTATTATAGAGGTCAATAAAAACGTCGATCACCGAATCGTATAAATCCGGCTCCATCGTAAAGCGCGTGCGGTCCCAGTCGCACGAAGCGCCGAGTTTGCGGAGTTGTTTGAGGATAATGCCGCCGTATTTGTGCGTCCATTCCCAGCAGTATTCGATGAATTCGTCGCGGGTAATGTCGCGCTTGCTGATGCCGCGCTCTTTGAGCATGGCCACTACTTTGGCCTCGGTAGCAATGGAAGCGTGGTCGGTGCCGGGTACCCAGCAAGCTTCCTTGCCTTCCATGCGCGCCTTACGCACGAGAATATCCTGAATGGTATTATTGAGCATATGCCCCATGTGCAGCACGCCTGTGACGTTCGGCGGCGGGATCAAGATGGTGTAGGGTTCTTTATCGGGATTGGGTTTCGACTGAAAGAACTTGTTCTCGATCCAGTAGGAGTACCATTTATCCTCTATCTCCTGAGGGGCATAAGTTTTGGAAATCATTGCGTGTTCAGAAATTTGCCGTAACTGTCGGCTAGTCATCTTAAAAAGACGGCAAGTTAGCGGTTACGGGCGATATTTCTAAACTATTTGCTCCTCTTTGCGGACCGGCAGCCAGATCGTAAATGTGCTTCCCTCACCCGGTTTGCTCTGCAAGCGAACGGTGCCTTCGTGCGCCTCCACCATCTTTTTGACATAACTCAACCCCAACCCGAAGCCTTTCACGTCGTGCACATTACCCGTAGGCACACGATAGAAAGTATCAAAAACACGCTGCTGCTGCTCGCGGCTCATACCGATGCCCTTGTCGGTGATGGATATGGCGATACCCCCGTTTTCATTTTTAGTATTAATGGTTAAATGGAGCTTTTCGGGCGAGTATTTGATCGCATTGTCGATCAGGTTGTTCAAAATATTGGAGATATGCACTTCATCCGCCGCCACTACATCTTCTTCGGCGTCGAAGTTGAGATCGACTTCGCCTTCCTTCTGCTCGATCTGCACACTCTGGCCATTCAAAGCAGCGCCGATCAGGTCGTGTATATTCGTTTCGGTGATTTTGAGTTTGACATGCCCCTTGTCGAGCAATGCCATTTGCAGAACCTTCTCCACGTGCGTTCCAAGCCGCTTATTCTCTTCGCGGATAATGCCCAGGTAGCGATCGAGCCGCGCGCCTTTGGGAGTTTCCATTAACGAAGCCGAATTCTCGTGCGCCATTTCCGCAGCCAAAGCGATGGTGGAAATGGGCGTTTTGAACTCGTGGGTCATATTGTTGATAAAGTCATTCTTGATGTCGGAAAGCTTCTTCTGGCGAAGAATGGTGGTAACAGCCATGTAAAAGCAGGCCATGATCACGATGATCAGAATGCCTGATCCACCGAACATGACGCCCATATTGCTGAGAATATAACGCTGCTGATCGGGGAAGAATACATACAATGCATTCTGCGTGCCGAATGTCTCGTTCGGGAAGAGCGATGCTTTGTATGAACGCTCCTCCCATTCGCCCGGACGCATGCTCACGGTCGAAAAAATAAGGCTGTCGGACGACTTGCCTGGTACCGCACCCCTCACTGCAAATTCATACGGTAATGTGACACCGTTCTGGATCAGCTGCCTTTTCAATAGTGTGTCCAGCAAAAAACGGTTCACGCGCTGCTCTATCGGCCTTTTGGTGTAAATAAAATCCTTCATCACCTCTTTCAGCAACTCGGCACGGTCCGGCTCTCCGGCGCTAAGGATCGCCTTCGATTTCTGCTTCGGCCCTTTCGAATTTTCAGGCAATGCCACTTTCCGGTTTGCTACATTCCTGGTCACCGAATCCTTTTTAAGAATATCCCCTTTCCGACGGATTTCCGGTTCGGCCATGCCGCGCATTGCATTTCCCAAACGGCGCTCGTCGTCCAGCCTCCGGCGCATAAACTCATCGATACCGGCCATGCCGTATTGCTGCGCCTGGAAAAACTCTTCTATAATCCGCTGCTGATGGTCCACCATCACCCTGAAATTCGGGCTCAGTACATCGGTGGGAACGGCTTCGGTGATGATCTGATAATGTATTTCCTCCCCATTAGGGCCGATGGCGATCTCCATGCGGGGCTGCACGCGCGGTGCCATTTCCTGAACGGGTGTTTTGGGTTTCGGCGGAGTGGTGCGCTTCATGGGCATGTCGCGCAGCTGCGCAATGCGGTCGAGCCTGCTTTTCTGCTGCTCGGTTTCGATGCGCCGTTGGAGAAGGTACATCATTTCCTGCTTTTCCAACCGATGCACCACCTGCTGTACCGACTCGGAGACCTTCTGATTGAACTGGTCGTTTTTGATCGCGATCGCCTCCCGGATCCAGTACCATTGAAAACCGATCAGGCCGATCAGGGCCAGGCACATCAACCCTACTATGATTTGTATTTTCCTTTTGGTCATAATTTCTGCTTCCCATGTGCAACGCGGGCAGTGCTTTGCCCGACATTTTGCCAAGAACAAATTTAATGTTTCGCCCCCGGCCAAAGGTGTTTTTAACATTATTTAACAGCACCCCAAGCAACATAGCCATGGTTTTGCAATTCATTCAGACTCAAAACAAAAACTGCTTTATGAAAACTGTATCTATTCAAAAACTGACATGGTCGCTGCTGCTCGTAGCGGCACCGGCACTGCTATCCGTTGCACAGGCCCAATCCGACAAAAAACCTAAATCCGACGATGCTGACAAGAAAACGAGCATCCGGATCAGGGTATCCGAGGATGATAACGGTAAAGTCCGCGACATTGAGAAAAGCTACCAGGTAGGCGCGTTGAGCGATGATGAAAGGCAAAAATTCGTCGACAAAGTGCTCGATTCTTTGAATGTGGACAAAAAGCGCAAACAAACCATTTCTATCACCGTCGATGATGGCAACGACGGCGTAATCGCTTCCAAAAAGCGCAAAAAAGTGACTATCGACCACCGCGACCCGCGCGAGCCGATGGTATTTCATTGGGACGGCGATTTCAAATACGATCTTGATTGGGATTCGGATAAATTCAACGAAAACATGAAATCGATCCAAAAGAATTTCGATAAGAACTTCCGGCCGAAAGCCAAAATCATGATGCGCGAGATGGAGGATTTCGGAAAGAACTTCGGTAACAGTTTCGATTATGCATGGGATAACCACGAAAATGTAAAGTCTGCCAGCATCCGTTCACTAAATGCCTATACCAATAATCCCGCTGACGACATCCTTAACCTCCGTTTCAGCGTACCGCAAAAAGGCAATGTGACGGTGACGGTAACCGACACAAAAGGGAAAGAAGTGGGCAAAAAAGAGATCCACGAGTTCGCCGGTGAATACGTTGGCCAAATCGAACTTAAGAAAAATACAAAAGGAACGCTGTTCGTAACGGTGGTTCAAAATGAAGATGGAGCGGTGAAAAGGGTGGTCATACCCTGAATAGAGCCACTTTTACGATAGCGAATCCCCTTTGTCAGAAATGATGAGGGGGATTTTTCTTGTAAAAATTATGCAACAATTTCGCTGACATATAGTAAGAGTTGTAAATTTGCCCCTTATTCACCAGTCTACCGCGACATCAATTTTTGAAGCAACTATGCTGAATCTTATACTGTTTGGCCCTCCGGGCGCCGGGAAAGGCACCCAAAGTGAAAAAATAATTGCAAAGTACAATTTGATCCACCTTTCCACAGGAGATCTGCTGCGCTCCGAAATTCAGTCGGGAACAGAACTGGGGCTGAAAGCCAAAACTTTGATGGACCAGGGCATTCTGGTGCCGGATGAAGTGGTGATCGGAATGATCGACAACAAGTTGAAAGAGCACCGCAGCGCGGCAGGCTTCATTTTCGACGGTTTTCCAAGAACTGTGAAGCAAGCCGAAGCACTTGACAATCTGCTTACGAGCTACAACGAAGGCATTTCGGTCATGGTGGCATTGTCTGTTGACGACGACGAGCTACTTGCCCGCCTTCTGAACCGCGGTAAAACTTCAGGCCGTCCCGACGACCAGAACGAAGAACTGATTGCGAAACGCATTCAGGAATATAACAGCAAAACAAAACCCGTTGCCGACTACTACCAAGGACAAGGTAAGTTTGTTGCGATCAACGGAATAGGCGAAATCGATTTCATTTTCGGGGAAATCTCGAAAGCGATCGAAGCAGCCTGATTTCTATTCTTTCCACTATACTCACATGGCCTCCTCTAACTTTATCGATTACGTAAAAATCAATGCGCGCTCCGGCAACGGCGGTGCCGGTTCTATGCACTTCAGACGTGAAAAACACGTCGAAAAAGGCGGACCGGACGGTGGTGACGGCGGGCGTGGAGGCCACGTGATCCTGAAAGGCAATACCCAGCTTTGGACATTGCTGCATTTAAAATACACCAAACACGTTAAGGCATTCGACGGTAAAGGCGGCGAAGGTGGCCGGCGCACAGGCGCGATCGGAAAGGACATTATCCTGGAAGTTCCGCTGGGCACGATCGCCAAAAATGCCGAAACAGGCGAGCAGCTGTTCGAAATCACCGAAGACGGACAGGAGATGATCCTGTTGCGCGGCGGTCGCGGCGGAATGGGTAACGACCATTTCAAATCCGCCACCAACCAAACCCCCCAATACGCTCAACCCGGCGAGCCCGGAAAGGAAGACTGGTTTATCCTCGAACTGAAAGTATTGGCCGATGTAGGTTTGGTGGGCTTCCCGAATGCCGGAAAATCCACATTACTCTCGGTAGTTTCCGCCGCCAAGCCGGAAATCGCCGATTACCCCTTCACAACCCTGGTGCCGAACCTGGGCGTAGTTCCCTACCGCGATTACAAATCTTTCGTAATGGCCGACATTCCGGGTATTATCGAAGGTGCTTCGCAAGGCAAGGGACTCGGCTTACGCTTTTTGAGACATATCGAGCGTAACTCGATCCTGCTTTTCCTCGTACCGGCCAACAGCGAAGACATCGAAGCGGAATACCAGACGCTCGTACAGGAGCTCCGCTTATACAATCCTGAGCTGCTCGACAAAAACCGCCTTCTCGCCATCTCAAAAATGGATATGGTCTCTGATGAAGAGCGGGTTACGTTACAACAAAATCTACCAAACGGTATCCCAACGCTTCAAATTTCTGCAATAACCCAAGAAGGGATTGAACAATTAAAAGATAAAATATGGGAACTGATCACTTCGGCGTTCCCCGTACGATAATAATTTCTTGAAAGAGGCAACCTTTCGATGCAAATTGTGTGTCCAAGTAGTTATTTCAAAGAATTTACAGTCACCATGAGACACTATCTACCATATTTGTATTGGGTAGTATTTAGCATTCTTTCTTTCACCGCACACGGACAAGTTAGCATCGACTTTCCTTCCGATCGCATCGTAATCCAACGTGATAAGGCTAACAACGCAAATATTAACATTGCAGGCACCTACACGAAACCCATCGATCGTGTGGAAGCCAAAATTTCGGCACTCGCACCTAACCAGGGTATCGACAGAGACTGGACACCCCTCGTTGACGCCAGCGTTCAAGGCGGCTTCTTCTCGGGATACATCACAGCCCAGGGTGGCTGGTACCGGTTGGAAGTAAGAGGCTGGAAGGGCAATCAGCTTGTGGATACCAAAACAGTAGATCACGTAGGGGTCGGCGAAGTGTTCATCATTGCCGGACAATCCAACGCACAGGGATTTAAGGATACTCCCGACAATAACTTCCAGTTCAACAACCAGGGAGCCCAGGACGACCGTGTTAATTCCATTGATAATAACGAATACGGTGAATATCCTTTCGAATTGCCGGAACGACCCACCTTCCATCACATCGACGCCCAGAGTAAGATTTCTCCCCGCGGTCCTTCCGCCTGGTGTTGGGGCCGTTTGGGGGACCGTCTCGCGTCCCGGCTTAACGTCCCGATTTTGTTTTTCAACGTAGGCTGGGAGGGTATGTCGTCCGGCAACTGGCGCGAAAGTATCAACGGCAACACGCAGTCTGTCTACGCCCCTATCTGGATTAAACCCGACGGCATGCCATATGGAAACCTGCGGAGCGTTATCCAACGGTATACGCCAATTACCGGCCTTCGTGGTGTTCTCTGGCTTCAAGGAGAGGCTGACAATTTCAAAGATGTCAGCACCGACACCTATTTCAACAACGTGAAAGCCGTGATCGAAAGCAGCCGGAATGAATCGGGAAGGAATATCTCCTGGATGGTTTCCATTACCTCCTACGACAACGGGCGCCTTAACGACGTGAACGTTACAAACGGACAGAGAAATGTGATCAGCTCCGTACCCAATGTCTTCGAAGGTCCCAATACCGATCTTATTCAGATTCCCCGTGAGAATGGTGCCGCCTTTGGCGTCCATTTTTCAGGCGATGGCTTAATGCAGCTAGGCGATGCCTGGTCCAATTCGCTTACCGACGATTTCTTTGCAAGATCGGAGCCCTACCAGAGCCAAAGGCCGCTTCGGGTCACAGCAAGTTGCGCAGGAAATGGGAACGTCACCCTTTCGGCGGACCCGATCGGTCTGAACTCGTTTAACTGGAACAACGGACAATCTTCCAACAGCATTGTTGTAGGTAACGGGACTTATTACGTGAAAGCACGCGATGATAAGGGCAATTACATTTTCTCGCCCGAAATCCGTGTAAATGAGCAAATTCAGCCTAATCAGCCTACGGTAACGATCGAAGGAAGTAATCCTGTATGTATCGGCAACACAGCGACATTGGTATCGAACACTTCCGAAAATGCTGTATGGAACACCGGTGCCACTGGCGACAGGCTTCCGGTAACCGCTGGCGGTGAATATTTCGTTACAGTCAAAAATATTTATGGCTGCGAGGCTGCTTCTCAAAAAGTGAGTATGCAGGTCCTCAATTCACCTCTTCCCGACAAACCGAAGATCACTGCTTCCGGGGTGCTTACCTTCTGCCAGGGCGGCGAGGTGAACCTTACGTCGGATTCGAAAGTGAAAAGTGTATGGTCTAATGGTGCCAACAATGCTACGATTACGGTGGTCAGCTCGGGCGACTACCGGGTAAGGGCGCTCGATGCAGTCGGTTGCTTCTCCCCAGAATCAGATGCTGTCACTGTGAAAGTGAACCCACTACCGGCTAAGCCTACCATTGCACTGAGCGGAGAAACTACATTTTGCGACGGCGGTAATGTTACCATGACTTCAAGTTATGAATCCGGAAATATCTGGAGTACCAATGCCACTACCAAATCCATAGCAGTGCTTACCACCGGAAAATTCACATTGAAGCAAAGGGATGCCAACGGTTGCGAATCGACCTCCGACGAGGTAAACGTAAAAGTGAACCCACTTCCCGCAACTCCTGTCATTACCTCCCTGCGCCCGACCACTTTCTGCGAACGCGACTATACCACATTGCGCAGCAGCGAGGCATACTCATACCTTTGGAGCAATGGCTCGACCAACCGTGAGATCGAACTGCGGGCGTCGGGCAATTTTACAATTTCAGCGAAGGACGAAAACGGTTGTATTTCACCTGTTTCTCCGGTGGTTGCTGTCGTTGTGAACCCGCTGCCGCCTACTCCGGTCATCACCGCCGATGGTCCCACTACGTTTTGCGCCGACCTGAGTGTTAACCTGACATCAACCGGTGCCGCGGGTTATTTGTGGAGCAACGGCATATCCTCGCAAACCCTGAAAGTGACGCTCGCCGGAACCTATTCGGTACAGACCATTAATCAGTTTCAGTGCTACTCAGATCCGAGTAACCAAATTTCTACGCAAACCCTCGCGCTCCCGCCCGCACCAGTGGTAACGGCACGGCAGGCTACTACTTTCTGCGACGGCGACACCATTGTACTGAAAGCTGCTAATGGGAATGCGTTTTATTGGAATAACGGTCTTGAAGGTGATAGCATCGAGGTATTCGCAACGGGCGAATATTCTGCACGTATCCAGGACCAGCAAGGATGTTATTCTCCGTATTCTGCATCCTTGCCTGTGGACGTGAAGCCCTCTCCGACCGCGCCGGTAATCCGGAAAACAGGGGTCTACACGTTGTTCGCAGAGAATAACCTCAATGCAGGTGACCACGTCTGGAAATACAATAATTCGGAACTGACGGAAACCAGCGCGACATTGAAAGCCGTGAAGGCAGGTAACTACGTCGTCAACAATACGATCGTTTACAGTCCGACACTTACCTGTTACTCCGACTTCTCGGAACCGTTCCTGTTCTACCTCGATCCCAGCAACCCGGGTTTCGTTGCTTACCCTAACCCGAACACGTCGGAAAAGCTAACAGTGGAGACATTCGCCGATCTGGTGAATGCAGATGTTCAGATCATCGATAGTCGAGGGGTCATTCACCGCACTTTCCGTGTTCCAAAATTCGATAGTCCGAAATATTTCAACCTGACAGGCCTGTCGAGCGGGATGTACATTATCCGCGTCAACTCATCTGTATTGAATGCGACTCAGAAGCTGGTAATAGTAAGATAAATAAACAGGCTTGCCGAGCATCCGGAAAGGACGAAGCGCTATCGATTACAAGCTTCGTCCTTTTTGTATTTTAAATGGCAGGCACATTCGGGTGGAAAGACAGCACCTCTACCCCGATTGATCAAAAAAACGGAATAGTGCTATTTTAGCGAAAATATTCCATTACATTTGTGACCATTTTGTAATTGAGCACTTTAGTAAATTTATACTTCGTTAGAGCCCAGAAAACTTTACCTGTATCAGAATTTCCAATGCATAGTAGATTTATTCTTTCGGTAGTGGCAAAGGTGTTGCTGTTGATTTGTATTTTGTCGCCAGTAGCATTTTCCCAAGAAAAATCCCCCATTAGAATTACCTCTCCTGTTTTTCAGTCTGTCTACCAACGGGACGAAGCAGGCCAGAGAGAAATTCAGGTGACTGGTACATTCACCATGCCCGTTGAAAAAATCGAAGTTAGGGCGGTGCCAGTACTTCAGGGGCAAGGTGTTGAAACACCCTGGCTACCTTTGCAAACCGCTCCTCAGGGAGGTGTTTTCTCTGGAAAGATCACATTGATCGGCGGCTGGTACTCCCTGGAAGTTCGCGGTATTTCTGACGGAAAAGTAATCGGTCGCGATGTTTTAGCCCGTTTTGGTGTCGGTGAAGTCTTCATAATCGCCGGACAATCGAACGCGCAGGGCCTCAGACTATATCCTGGACCATCGGCTACTGACGACCGCGTCCTTTATGTTTCCAATTACAGCAACGACACGGTCGACAGGCTCACCGATCCTACCCCGCCGGAATTCAAGAAAATAAGCAGAGATCTCAACGTTGTTGCACCGCGCGGTTTGTCGGCCTGGTGCTGGGGTCTCCTCGGCGACCAGCTCGTTTCCAAATTGGGCCTTCCTGTCCTGTTCATCAACGCGGCCTGGGAGGGAACATCCATAGAAAACTGGGCAAGCAGTGCAAAAGGCCTTCCTACCAAAAACATGTACGGCGGCTTCGTATATTCTCCGGAAATGCCTTACGCGAACCTTCGCATAGCAGCCCGCAATTATGCCAATCAATATGGTTTAAGGGCCATTCTCTGGATGCAGGGCGAAACCGACGCATTGTACAAGACGCCACCGGCGAATTACACCCGCGACCTCCAATTCATCATGAACCGCCTCGGTTCTGATACCGGGAAGCGCATTACCTGGGTAATTGCCCGTACCTCGCGGACATCGGCAGGCTCCAATATCCAGTCGAGCGTGAACCCACAAATCGTTGCAGCACAAAACGCTGTACTCAACACACCTTTCAACCCAACCTACCCCGGCCCCGAAACCGATCCTCTCCTGCCCGACCGTGGCGATGGCACGCACTTCGTCGGCAAAGGCGTACAGGATGTTGAAGGAACCATTAGGGCGCTGACGATCCTGGCCGATGCCTGGGCCGGAATATTCGATGCCAACTTCTTTTCGACTGTAACACCAGTGAATCCCGTGGTCGTACCATCGGTTACCGCTGCCTGCGTTACTGACAATAATGGCGTCACATTGACACTCCCGGCGGGCTATGCTTCGTATAAGTGGAATACCAATGAAGTTTCCAACTCTATTAAGGTCACCAAGGCCGGTACTTACCGTGCTACTTTAAAGGACGCCTCGGGCAACTCGATCCTGACACCGATCGTCATCCTGGATAACGATGCCAAACCGGCGCAGCCAAGCATTTTCCAACAAGGCCAGCAACAGGCTTGTGCGGACTCCACTTTCCAATTTTCGGTTCAGAACGACGGAGATATTTACAGCTGGTACAAAGAAGGCTCCAATACAGCTGTTGCCACCGGCGCCACTGCAAGAATCGGGGAAAGCGGCAATTATTTTGTAAAAAGCCGGAACATTTTCGGATGTACTTCTGATAATTCCACCGCCTCCGCGTTGATCATCCGCGCCAAAATCTCAAAGCCGACTATCGAACCATCAGGACCTTTCAGCATTTCGGCCAGCATTCCCGAAGGTGGAGAACTGAACGAGAACTTTATCTGGCGACGCCCGGGATCGGAAGGTGATACTACCGCGATCCTGCTGAAAATCCTGAAATCAGGGGTTTACACTACGAAAGCAAAAGTTACCTACACCATCGGCAGCAACAACCTGGTTTGCTATTCCGATACCGCTTCCAGAGAGTTCAAAACCAATGAACAAAACGAAGTGGTGATTTACCCGAACCCAAGCCAGGGGGCTTACATTTACATTGAGTCGCGGGACAATATCAAGGATGCTGCGATCGAACTTTTCGACATCCGTGGTAACCTGATAAAAACCACCGCACCGAGGCTGCTCAACAGCCGGATGCAGATCGATGTAGGCCTTTTGCCTACCGGTAAATACATTCTCCGTGTAACCGGCCAGGGAGAGAGCCTTACGAAACAAATTGTAATAAGATAAACATTCCTTCTTGATTAAGTACTAAATAAGCCCCGCCACAACGGGGCTTATTTAGTATGATACTAATTAGACAAAACAAAAAGGAAAGAATTTGATTGATAAATTTGCAAAGGCTAATTTTGAGAGACGGGGAGGAATGTAACCCACTGGCAACAGTTTTTAAGGTATTCCCACCCTCTGTAACCGGATCATTATAATGAAAAACGAATATCTTCCTTCGGATTATTTGCCCATCATTGTGCAATTTCTGCTCGCCGCCGGCTTCATTGGCGGCACGATGATCGTCACTCACCTCATTGGCCCCAGCCGCAAAAGCAAAAAGAAAGACGATCCGTTCGAATGTGGTATCGAGTCGGTTGGTGACGCACGGACGCCCATTTCGGTGAAGTACTTTCTCGTGGCTATTCTTTTCGTTTTGTTCGACGTCGAGGTGATTTTCATGTACCCCTGGGCTGTTAATTTCAAGGGTCTGGGAATGTTCGGGTTTGTAGAAATGTTATTGTTCATGGCCCTTTTATTGTCCGGTTTTTATTACGTGATCCGCAAGGGCGTACTGAACTGGGAGGAATAGGCTTCGAACATTGAAATTCAAAGAATTATGAAAGAAGTAAAGATAGTGGAGGCTCCGCAAGGACACAGCGGATCTGGTTTTTTTGCAACTTCATTCGACGAAGCGATCGGTCTGGCACGTAGCTACTCGCTCTGGCCATTGCCTTTTGCTACCTCATGCTGCGGGATTGAGTTCATGGCCACCATGGGCGCGCATTATGATATTTCGCGTTTCGGTTCCGAACGTCCGAGCTTCTCGCCACGGCAGGCCGATTTGCTGATGGTAATGGGAACCATCGCCAAAAAGATGGCGCCGGTTGTGAAGCAGGTATACCTTCAGATGGCCGAACCCCGCTGGGTAATGGCCGTTGGTGCTTGTGCATCGAGCGGCGGGATTTTCGATACTTACAGCGTTTTGCAGGGTATCGACCGCATTATACCCGTGGATGTATACGTACCCGGCTGCCCGCCACGCCCCGAGCAGATCATCGACGGCCTGATGCAGGTACAGTATCTGGCGCAGAATGAGAAGCTCCGCCGCCGGAACACCGACGAATACCAGGAACTATTGGCATCATATAATATTCAGTAACCCCCTATGCTTACTAACCAGGAGGTAGCCGAAGGGCTTTTGGAAAAATTCGGGGACCAGGTCTTCAACTTTGAAGAACCGTACGGGCTTTTGACACTCTCAACTACCCGCGAAGAGATTATCCCCGTCATGGAGTTCCTGAAAGACCATAAAAACTATCAGGTGATATTCCTGACCGATATTACAGGCATTCAGTATCCTGATAATGCAGGCCAGGAGTTCGTAGTGGTTTACCATATGCACAGCTTCGTGCACAACTTCCGCATTCGCATTAAGGTAGCCATTCCGGAGGCCGATATCCACATTCCGACAGCGACCGGCCTCTTTGCCAGTGCCAACTGGATGGAGCGCGAAACCTACGATTTTTTTGGTATCTTGTTTGACGGGCACCCGAACCTGAAACGCATTCTGAACATCGAGGAAATGGATTATTTCCCCATGCGCAAAGAATACCCGATGGAGGATGCTACCCGTGAAGATAAAATTGACGCCCTTTTCGGCCGATGATCTATATTGAGTAAGAATATGGCAGATATTGAATTATTACCGCATAATGTCCCTTCTCACAGCGAGTTGCCCGAACTCGTAGAAGAACTGACCACCCTCAACCTCGGCCCGACCCACCCTGCTACCCACGGTATTTTCCAGAACATCCTCAAAATGGATGGCGAAAAGATCGTTTCAGGTGAGCAGACGATCGGTTATATCCACCGGGCGTTTGAGAAAATTGCCGAGAGGAGGCCATTTTACCAGATCACCACGCTGACCGACCGCATGAACTATTGCTCCTCCCCGATCAACAACCTGGGATGGCACATGACGGTAGAGAAGCTGTTGGGCGTGGAAGTGCCGAAGCGCGCGCAGTACATTCGCGTGCTCATGATGGAGCTCGCACGCATTACCGACCATATTATCTGTAACAGTATTCTCGGCGTGGATACCGGTGCATTCACCGGCTTTTTGTATGTAATGCAGAAGCGCGAGGAAGTGTACGAAATCTACGAGGAAGTATGCGGCGCACGCCTTACAACCAATATGGGTCGCCTGGGTGGCATGGAGCGTGATCTTTCGAGCACGGCTATCCGCAAGATCAAGGAGTTCATCAAATCTTTCCCGCCGGTACTCAGAGAGCTTGAAAAACTGCTCAACCGTAACCGGATTTTCATGGACCGAACCATTAATGTAGGTCCTATTTCGGCTGAAAGAGCATTATCATACGGTTTCACAGGCCCTAACCTGCGCGCTGCAGGTGTGGATTACGATGTGCGCGTGATGAACCCATATTCTTCTTACGAGGATTTTGAATTCGACGTCCCCATCGGACAGAATGGCGATACTTACGACCGCTACATGGTCCGCAACGAAGAAATGTGGCAAAGTCTCCGCATCGTGGAGCAAGCCATCAATAACCTTCCCGAAGGACCGTATTACGCCGATGCTCCCGAATATTACCTGCCTCCAAAAGACGAGGTTTACCGCAATATGGAGGCGCTTATTTACCATTTCAAAATTGTTATGGGCGAAATCGACGCACCGGCCGGCGAAGTTTACCATGCTGTGGAAGGAGGAAACGGCGAGCTGGGCTTCTATCTGATCAGCGATGGTGGCAGGGCTCCGTACCGTCTGCACTTCCGCAGGCCAAGCTTTATCTACTATCAGGCATATCCTGAAATGTGCAAAGGCTCATCACTGTCGGATGCAATCCTGACGATGAGTAGCCTGAACGTAATTGCAGGTGAACTGGACGCTTAAAGTTTGTTAAAGACCTATTTAGAAATGACCGAATCACCTAATCTGGTTGCGTTCACACCCGAACGACTTGAAACAGTAAAAGAAATTATCGCACGTTATCCGGAGGGCCGCCAAAAATCGGCTCTTTTGCCTGTTTTGCACGTTGCCCAGGAACAATGGGGCTGGCTGAGCAGTGAAGTGATGGATTACGTAGCAGGTATTCTGAAAATAGAGCCTGTGGAGGTTTATGAGGTAGCTACCTTTTACACCATGTACCACCTCGACCCGGTGGGCAAGCACGTGATCGAATATTGCCGTACAGGACCTTGCTGCCTCATGGGCGGTGAAGATGTGTACGGACACCTGAAGCAAAAACTCGGCATCGAAGCCGGTGGTACTACTGCAGATGGAAAGTTTACATTGAAAGAAGTAGAATGCCTCGCAGCATGCGGCTGGGGACCTGTTTTCCAGATCCGCGAGCAGTTCTACATGAATTTGACCAACGAGAAGGTCGACCAAATCATAGAAGATTTAAGTAAATAAGCTTTCAGGAGCTGAAAATATTATCCTCAAATGGCTAGAAAAATTTTAACGGAGCATATTAATGTCCCCGGTATCGAAACCTTCGATGTTTATCGCAAACAGGGAGGCTATACTGCCGTTGAAAAAGCTATCAAAACCATGACCCCGGAAGAGGTAGTGGAAGAAGCGAAAAAATCAGGTGTGCGCGGCAGAGGTGGTGCTGGTTTCCCGATGGGAATGAAATGGGGCTTCCTGGCCAAACCCGAAGGCGTTCCCCGTTACCTGGTGTGTAATGCCGATGAATCGGAGCCGGGTACTTTCAAGGACCACCATTTAATGAAATGCATCCCTCACCTTCTCATCGAGGGTATGATCATTTCCAGCTTTGCATTGGGCGCCAACAAGTCGTTCATTTACGTGCGCGGCGAGCTCATGTACGTGATTCGCATTCTCGAAAAAGCCATTGCCGAAGCGAAAGCACAAGGTTTTTTAGGTAAAAATATACTTGGCTCCGGCTACGACCTCGAACTGGTGGTACAGCCGGGAGGAGGCGCATACATTTGCGGTGAAGAAACCGCATTGCTCGAATCGCTTGAAGGAAAAAGAGGTAACCCGAGAAACAAGCCGCCATTTCCTGCGGTGAAAGGGCTTTACCAAAGCCCAACGGTGGTAAACAATGTGGAGTCGATCTCCAATATGCCTTGGATCATCAACAATGGCGGTGATGCTTATGCAACCATTGGTATTGGCAGGAGTACCGGTACGAAGCTGATCTCCGCATCCGGTCACATTCAAAAGCCCGGCGTTTACGAAATCGAGCTGGGAGTGAGCGTGGACGAGTTCCTTAATTCAGACGAGTATTGCGGTGGTGTCCGTAAAGGTCACTACCTGAAAGCATTGGTTGCCGGCGGATCGTCCGTACCCATTCTTCCTGCGAACCTTATTACGAAAACAGCTGCCGGTGAAGATCGCCTGATGACCTACGAGTCGCTTTCGGACGGTGGTTTCGCGACAGGTACCATGCTCGGTTCAGGCGGGTTTATCGTTTTTGACGAAACAGCCTGTATCGTTCGCAATACCTGGAATTTCTCGCGTTTTTACCATCACGAATCCTGCGGACAATGCAGCCCGTGCCGCGAAGGAACAGGCTGGATGGAAAAAGTACTCCACCGCATCGAACACGGCCACGGCAGCATGCACGACATCGACCTGCTCGTTGATATTTCAAAGAAAATTGAAGGTAACACCATTTGTCCGCTTGGCGACGCCGCGGCCTGGCCCGTAGCCAGCGCGATCCGCCATTTCCGCGACGAATTTGTGTGGCATATCACCCACCCGCAGGAAGCGACTCAACCGGGTGCGGTTTATATGGGTGAAATGGTATTGGGTTGATGAATTTTAGAAGTGGCCTTGTTTGGATCAAACACAATTCGCTGTTGCTGTCGGTGTTGTTCGGCCTGCTCAGTGGAATTGCATTGCTGATCATAAAAATGCAGGCCGTTTTCAGCTATTCTCCCGACATTTCGGGGAGCGAGGCAAGCGGGATCGCCGCTATCCAGCTTTTGGTGGATGGCCAGGATATTTACACCGACCCGGAGAAAGCGCCGTTCAGGCTGACTCAGTACACACCACTATATTTTACGATCGTTACATTCCTGGTAAAGATCATGGGATGGACAGGGATTGAGGTTCACAAAATTTATGTAGCCAGTCGCCTGGTATCAAACTTTTTTACATTAACTACCGTGAGCATAGCGGGTTATTTCATTTACCGGGTCACAAAACAAAAGATCGCCGCCCTCCTTACCGGGCTGGTGCTTTTTCATGTTTTGTCGTTCTGGTTCCTGACAACCTCCCGCCCCGACAGCCTTTTGGTGCTGCTGACGACGCTTTTCATCGTAACGGTATATTATGCTTTCGAAAACAATGACCAGAAGCTGTGGTTTTTGGCCATTTTCATTGGCGTTTCAGCATTTTTTGTAAAACAAAGCGGCGCCATTCTACCCATTTCGGCGGGCGTGTTCTGGCTGATACAGCGGAACTTCAAAATGGTTTTAAAACTCACCGGATTCGGGATACTGACTTTCGGCCTGTATCTCGCCATTCTTCCCATTAATACCGTTGAGCTATTCTTTCTCAACATTGTCGGTGGCGTTGCCAATTCGGCAAGCTGGGGCTGGTTTTACGATTGGACATTGCAACATTGGTTGCTCCAATTCGCTCCCCTGATGGTGCTGAATGCCCTGGTAAGCGCTTACACGATTTATTACCGTCCGACTGGCTTTTACCTTTTTCTGGTGATTGCATCCGTGCTGTTATTCCTTTTTGCGACGTCGACGGCATTCAAAATCGGTGCCGGAGTAGGTTACTACCAGGATTACCTGATCGTGGTGTTGATTCAGCTGGTTCTGTTCTTTTCAATGACGAGCGATTTGACCGGGTTGAAATCCGCTTTTATCAAATCAGGCACAGCCCTGTTCATGATTTTTATGTTCCTGCACTGCTCATTGTATGTCTTTATGAAATACAAGTCAGGCATGTTCCGTAATTTTGAAGCACTTTATATAGAAGATCGTAAAGTGGCGGCGTATTTGCGAGAACAGCAGAACCTGAAACCGGCGGAGTATGTGTATATATGCCCGGCGGAGAATTTCCAGGGATCCTTTTTGAGTTTGTTTCTATTTAAAAATAATTTGATTCCTTTCCCTGATCTGGTTTACCTTGCAGACCAGAACGGTACATTCAACTACGACGAGTTCAGGCGAATCGTTGATGAAAAAGGAATTCGTTACGTGATTTCACCAAAAGGCAAAGCTCCTGCAAACATTCTGGGCTATAACTTCGCGAATACGCTGAAATATAGCTCGACGATGGGTTCGTATGATATATACGAGGCTGAAAAGAGATAGCATAATGTATTACTGGCATGGAAGAAGTTAAACCCCAATTGTTGAAAATTACATTCGATGGCATCGAGGTCGAAGTGGAACCCGGGACTACCATTATGCAGGCGGCGCGTAAGATTGCCGAGGCAGATGAGAGCCAGGGACATCTCGTTCCGCCGGCGATGTGCTACTATAAACCGCTTCCGGTTTCCGGAGGTAAATGCCGTGCGTGTCTGGTAAGGGTTGCCGCTGGTTCTGCCAAAGATCCGCGTCCTATGCCTAAGCTGGTCCCTTCCTGTATCACACAGGTTCAGGATGGAATGGTGGTGGAAAATACCACGAACCAGGCTGTACTCGACACCCGCAAGAGCATTGTAGAGTTCCTGCTGATCAACCACCCGCTCGATTGCCCAATTTGCGACCAGGCTGGTGAATGTCATTTGCAGGATTTCGCATTTGAACACGGTTCGGTAAAAACCCGTTACGAGGAAGAAAGGCGGACATTTGATAAAATCGATATCGGCCCGCACGTGCAGTTGCATATGACGCGGTGCATTCTTTGCTACCGCTGCGTATACACCGCCGACCAGATCACCAACCAACGCGTTCACGGCGTAATGAACCGTGGGGATGCTTCGGAAATCAGCACCTACATCGAAAAAGCAATCGATAACGACTTCTCCGGAAACGTGATTGACGTGTGCCCGGTTGGCGCATTGACCGATAAGACATTCCGCTTCAAAAACCGCGTATGGTTTACCAAACCGGAAGACGCGCACCGCGATTGCGACAAATGCTGCGGCAAAACGACATTGTGGTACCGCGGTGATGAAGTAATCCGCGTGACAGCCCGCAAGAATACCTGGGGCGAGGTGACGGATTTCATTTGCAATACCTGCCGTTTTGAAAAGAAAAACACCAGCGACTGGGTATTGGAAGGACCAACGAAAGTGAAACGCAGCTCGGTAATTTCCGCCAACAAATACCGCAAAGACCTCGTTGCAAAACCGGATTTCGCATTGAAACTGGCAGCGACGCAGTTCAAAAACATCGACGATTCGCGGCCGTATGTGACCGATGAAGAAACGATCCGTCATCAGAGCATCGAGAATAACGACAAGGCTAACCACCGTTCACTGGCGGCCAACAATAATTAAGAGAATCAGTCAAAGCAGCCGGATAAAATTGCTTTCAAATGGATTTAGTAGAATTTTTAGTTAAAACCTCGACCATCGTTGCCGTTTTCGGACTTACCCTCGTCATCGCCATGTACTCCACATGGGCGGAACGTAAGGTAGCCGGTTTCATCCAGGACCGCAGCGGCCCGAACCGCGCTGGCTGGGGAGGATTATTGCAGCCTTTGGCCGATGCAGGGAAAATGTTCTTCAAAGAAGACTTTATCCCCGCCCTTGCCAACAAATGGCTTTTCATCGCAGGCCCAAGCTTGGCGATGCTTACTGCATTGCTAGCGAGCGCGGTAATTCCTTTCGGCAGCACATTCCGCGTTGCAGGGCACGAAGTGGCATTGCAAGGTGTGGAGTCGAACATCGGTATCCTTTACGTTTTCGGCGTTGTGGCATTGGGTGTTTACGGTATCATGGTCGGTGGCTGGGCTTCCAATAACAAATTCTCACTCCTCGGAGCGATCCGCGCGGCTTCGCAGAATATCAGTTACGAGGTAGCAATGGGTCTTTCGCTGATCGCGATCCTGATGATGAGCAGCTCGCTTTCATTGGGTGAAATCGTGGCACAGCAGCACGGTATGAATTGGAATATATTCTACCAGCCGTTGGGTTTCATCATTTTCATTACCTGCTCTTTCGCGGAATGTAACCGTGTGCCTTTCGACCTTCCTGAGTGTGAAACGGAGCTTGTAGGCGGTTACCATACGGAATACGGCAGTATGAAACTCGGTTTCTACCTCTTTGCGGAGTATATCAACATGTTCATTTCCTCGGCGATTATTTCGGTCCTGTATTTCGGCGGTTACAACTACCCGGGAATGGATTTCGTATATGAGCAGCTGGTTAAGTCTTTTGGAACTGAAACAGGCCATAACATAGCGACGTTGATAGGTACAGCTGTGTTCTTTGGAAAAGCATTGTTCTTCGTGTTCTTCTACATGTGGGTGCGCTGGACGATCCCGCGTTTCCGCTACGACCAGTTGATGAACCTTGGCTGGAAAAAGCTGATCCCTCTTGCTATTTTTAACATTATTATCACTGGTGCAGCTGTGCTTTTCTTAAAGCCTGTGATCACCGCGTGGTTGAATTAATTCCAAAATCGTATTGCCATGCAATTGACAAATCGCTCAAAGCAAGTAAGCAATAAACAAATGACGCTGGCGGAGCGCGCCTACCTGCCTGCTATTGCAACAGGTCTGGCGATTACTATCAAGCACTTTTTCGCGAAGAAAGTAACGATCCAATACCCTGAGGTAAAACGGTATCTCGGACCTGTCTTCCGCGGGCGGCATATCCTGAAACGAGACGCCGAAGGGCGCGAGCGCTGTACAGCCTGTGGTTTGTGCGCAGTAGCATGCCCCGCCGAAGCAATTTCAATGGTAGCCTCAGAACGTGTGAAGGGAGAAGAAAACCTCTACCGTGAAGAAAAATATGCGGCAGTATATGAAGTGAACATGCTGCGCTGCATTTTCTGTGGCCTTTGTGAGGAAGCTTGCCCGAAACAGGCCGTCTACCTTCGCCACGACGAGTTCGTTCCGGTATTTACGGAACGCGACCAGGTGATCTGGGGCAAAGACCTCCTCGTGGAAGATATGAACAACCGCTACACCCGCGAAGCATGGACAAAAGAAGAAGCCCGTGCGCTGGATGCCAAAAGAGCCAGCGGCGAGGTCACCAGCGTTGTTCCCCGAGCTATTCCCTGATTGGTAAACCATGACTGTCAGCAGTTACTAACATTATGAATTCAGCAGTATCATTTTTTTATTTTCTATCATTCCTGACCATCCTGAGCGCGGTGATGGTCGTGGTATCGCGTAACCCCATTCACAGCGTATTGTACCTGATCCTGACGTTCTTTACGCTATCGGGTCACTATATTCTGCTGAATGCGCAATTCCTGGCCGCGGTAAATATCATCGTATATGCGGGGGCCATTATGGTACTTTTCCTATTTGTGATCATGTTCCTTAATATGAAGCAGGACCAGGAGGAAGCCAAGACCAATCTCACCAAAATAGCGGCTACGATCGTCGGCGGGACTGTTTTTGTGATCCTTTTTGGTGCATACCGCAAAACCGCCATCGCTCCATTTGATCCCCAAACCTACGATTCACAGATCGGTATGATCGAAAGCCTGGGGCATATGCTTTTTCGTGAATACCTGCTTCCGTTTGAGCTGGCTTCTATTCTGTTGCTTGTGGCGATGGTTGGAGCTGTGCTGCTTGGCAAGAGAGAGATCGGCGAGCGGCACTTCTAGGGGATTGATATCGACATTGCAACCCAATGCATCGACAACCCAGGCTTTAAGGCCCGGGTTATACAAAAAAGAGGCTCTTTCGAGCCTCTTTTTTGTTGGTATCTATCACTGTGATCAGGCTTCCTCCACCTCTGAGTAGGCTTCAACAGGGATACACGAGCAAATCAGGTTGCGGTCGCCGTACGCGCTGTCCACACGGCTTACACTTGGCCAGAACTTGTTAAAGCGCAGGTAAGGCAGCGGGAACGCAGCTTTTTCGCGACTGTAAGATCGGGTCCAGTTTTCGCTTAACAGTACGCGCGAAGTATGCGGCGCATTCTTCAACACGTTGTCTGTGCGATCCGCAACACCTTCCTCTACTTCACGGATTTCATTGCGGATGGCGATCATCGCGTCGCAGAAACGATCCAACTCGGCTTTCGATTCCGACTCGGTTGGCTCGATCATCAACGTACCGGCAACGGGGAATGAAAGGGTTGGCGCGTGGAAACCGTAGTCCATTAAACGTTTTGCCAAATCCTCAGCCTCTACGCCGACAGCTTTAAAGCCACGGCAATCGACGATCATCTCGTGTGCACAGCGCCCGTTTGTACCGGTGTAAAGCACTTCGTAATGGCCGTTCAGGCGTTCCTTAATGTAGTTGGCATTCAGGATAGCGAATTTGGTAGCATTTGTGAGCCCCTCGCCGCCCATCATGGCAATGTACGCATAAGAGATCGTCAGGATGCTCGCGCTGCCATAAGGCGCCGCAGAAACTGCTCCCGCTTGTCCTCCAGGCAAATGCTCAGGCTGTGTGCTGAAATTCACGTGACCCGGCAGGAACGGCATCAGGTGCTCGGCCACGCCGATCGGACCTACGCCCGGGCCGCCGCCACCGTGAGGGATACAGAATGTTTTATGCAAATTGAGGTGGCAAACATCCGCGCCAATGCTGGCGGGGCTTGTAAGACCTACCTGTGCATTCATATTGGCACCATCCATATAAACCTGCCCGCCAAATGAATGGATCATCGAGCAGATCTCAATAATGCTTTCTTCGTACACGCCGTGCGTCGACGGATAGGTTACCATTAAGCACGACAAGTCGTCTGCGTGTTGCTCCGCTTTTGCACGCAGGTCTTCCACATCGATATTACCTCGCTCGTCGCATTTGGTCACCACCACTTTCATACCGGCCATAACAGCGGATGCCGGGTTGGTACCATGTGCCGACGACGGGATCAAAGCAACATTACGATGTGCCTCACCGCGGCTTTCGTGGTATGCGCGAATGGCCATCAGACCGGCATACTCGCCTTGCGCGCCCGAGTTTGGCTGGAACGACATGGCCGCAAAACCGGTGATTTCGCAAAGCCAGGTATTGAGCTCACTAACCAGCTGTGCGTAGCCTCCAACCTGGTTGGTAGGAGCAAACGGGTGCAAGCCACCAAATTCCGGCCAGGTAAGCGGGATCATTTCGGCAGTCGCATTCAGTTTCATAGTGCAGCTACCGAGCGAAATCATGGAATGTACCAGTGAAAGGTCTTTGTTTTCCAATGATTTCAAATAACGAAGCATCTCGTGCTCGGTGTGATGGGTATTGAAAACCGGGTGCGTCAGGTACTCCGAAGTCCTTACCAGGTTTTCGGGAAACGAAAATTCAAGCTCCTCGTCGATCACCATTTCACCCTGGAAGCCCGATACTTCGGCAAACACATTCAGCAATGCAATGGCATCGTCGAAGTTTTTGGCTTCGTCAAAAGAGACCGAAAGGCTTTCGTCACCGTGGTATTTGAGGTTAATGCCCCATTTCAATGCCTGTTCGCGCAGTTTGCGGGTTAGTGGCGTCCTGACCGTTACCGTATCGAAATAATTTTCGGTAACAACTTCATAATTGAATTTCTTCACAGTATCCACAAACAGGCGGGTAAGGCCATGCACGCGCGCTGCAATGCCCCTGATACCTTCCGGTCCGTGATACACCGAATAGGCGCCGGCGATAACGGCCAGCAATACCTGTGCAGTACAAATGTTGGAAGTTGCTTTTTCGCGGCGGATATGCTGCTCGCGCGTTTGCAACGCCATGCGCAAGGCCCGGTTTCCTTCACCATCGACCGATACACCAATAATACGGCCCGGAATCTGACGTTTGAAGGCGTCTTTAGTTGCGAAATAGGCTGCGTGTGGGCCGCCGTAGCCCATTGGAACACCGAAACGTTGCGAAGAACCGATTACGACATCCGCACCCATTTCGCCCGGCGATTTCAGGAGGGTCAATGCGAGCAAATCTGCTGCAACCGCAACGGAAATACCCAGTTCGTGAGCCGAGGCGATAAAGTCGGTATAATCGATCACTTCGCCATCAGTAGCCGGATATTGGACCAGCGCAGCGTAAATATTTTCGTCCGTAAGATCAACCGTTGCGTGGTTGCCTACCACAACGTCGATTCCAATTGGTTTCGCACGGGTGTAAACCAGGTCGATCGTTTGCGGATGACAAAGCTCCGAAACAAAAAAAGTATTGGCTTTCTTTCTTGAAGCGCCTCGCAATGCGTGCAGCATAGTCATCGCCTCGGCCGCAGCCGTCGCTTCATCGAGCAACGAGGCATTGGCAATCTCCATCCCTGTCAGGTCCGTCACAACCGTCTGGAAGTTCAGAAGCATTTCAAGCCTTCCCTGCGCGATCTCCGCCTGATAAGGCGTGTAAGCAGTATACCAGGCCGGGTTTTCGAGGATATTCCTCAGAATGACATTCGGTGTGATCGTGTCGTAATAACCCGTGCCGATGTACGATTTCAGCACCGCGTTTTTGGAAGCAATTCTTTTAATGTATTGGAGAAATTCCTGTTCCGATTTGGGTCTCGGCAAATTCAGTGGTTTTTGTAGACGAATCGCGGAAGGAAGAGTTTGGTCGATCAGCTCATCCACTGATCCGGCTCCGATGGTCTTCAACATTTCCTGCAATTCCTGCTCATCTTTACCGTGGTGACGGTTTTCAAACTTGTCCTGGTTTCGAAGATTAACTTTCATTCAAGTTAGGCTGAGAATGCCGCTATTAGGTGATTTTAAAATACAAAAGTAAGCAAATCCAAGCAAATCTCTCAGAGATTGATGGCTATGCTTACTCTTGAATATGTACAAAATGTAACGGCGGTAAGTTCCTAGTGGTTAGGGCAGCCGCAATCGGTTTTTCGTTTGAATATCCCAAGGAATTTCTTGGACCTCGGTTTCTTGTAACCTTTGTATTTCTTCTTTTTACCAAACAATTCTACTTTGGCCGCTCCGGGCGCTGCAGCCGAAACTGTTTCTACGCCTGAAATACCGCAAATCAGCGCCAGTACCAAAAGCCAGGGAGTAATTTTCTTCATGCTTTTCATGCGATAGATTGTCAAAGGTTATTAATGCAACGCATTGCATGTCGGTTTCGGTATGCAATGCGCCAGCCCTTTCACAATTTTCCGAAAATTTTATGCCTTTACCAATTCCAGTATCGTGATTTCGGGGAGGATACCTACGCGGCCGGGATAACCCAGGTAGCCAAATCCGCGATTGACGTACAAATACTGGTCGTTCTCTTCGTAGAGCCCCGCCCATTGCTTGTAACGGTACTGCACCGGGCTCCACTTCACTTTGCCTATTTCCACACCGAATTGCATCCCGTGTGTATGCCCCGCGAGCGCGAGGTCGATATCCTTATATTTCGGCAGAACCTGCGCTTCCCAGTGGCTGGGATCATGTGAAAGCAATATTTTAACAGGGTAATCGTCCGTGCGTTCGTAAGCTTTTTCCAGATTACCATATTTGGCAAAATTCCCCGCACCCCAGTTTTGGATACCAATTAACCCGATGGATTCGCCGTCGACGGTAATGGCCCGGTTTTCATCCAGCATCAGTTTCCAGCCCAGCAGCTCGTGCGCTTTTTTCAAATCCGCGAGATTGCTGGTCTTTGCCTGAACGTCCTGCCACTGGAAATAATCCCCGTAATCGTGGTTACCGAGCACCGAGTGCACGCCGAGCGGCGCTTTCACTTTATCGAAAATATGGATGTAGTCTTGCACTTCCTTCGCCCGGTCGTTTACCAGGTCGCCTGTGAAGAAAGCAATGTCGGGTTTTTCCTTCATCAACATTTCAACACCACCTTTGACCGCTGTTTTGTTAAAAAAGCTGCCCGAGTGGATATCCGAAAGCTGGGCGATTTTCATGCCGTGAAATTGTCGGGGAAGATTTTTCAAAGGCACTTTCACGCGACGGATCCGGTAGTCGTGCGCACCGGACAGGATTCCATACGCGAATGTGCCCATTAATCCCGCGCCAGCAACCACGGCTGTGGTCGCGAGAAATTGCGAACGGGGTATCGTTGGCTCACCGGTTGTCGGCGAGGGCGTTGCAACGGAAGGAGCGAAAAAGCTGACAATCCATTGAAAAAAGCGGCGAATATCGTCAACAAGCAAAATCGCCACGGCCAACAATTTCGAGAGATAGGGAATGGCAATGAACGCAACGACGAAGGTCCGTGTGGTACTTTTGAAATAGTCGGGCGGAAGCAATTGCATTCCAATATAAGCACCGAGTGTCACCAGGGTTAGCGCCCAGTATGCGCCTCCGATCCAGCGCTGTGTTAAAGGAGCTAGGCCGCGAATGGCCAGTTTCAAGCCTTGCCAGACATACCAGTCAATGGCAAACAAGATGAATGTAAGTATGATAAAAAAGAAGGTTCTATTCATTTTCGAATGATCGTTGTCATATCAACGACAAACATAGGCAAAACCTTTCACGTTCAGTATGGCGCCCGGATTCTTGACGAATGTACAGCAATGGACAAAAGACCGGGCCGGAGGTTAATTTTAGTTGCTAAGCGGTTTTTGGTATTTTTGTATCATATTCCAATATCAGTTATGCCCAAATATGATTTCAAACGATTCCACATTCGCTCAATGAATGCGGGGTCCGACCAGGAAAGAGCGGAGATCAACCAGGAGTTGAAAGACCTGTATGCCTCCCTGCCTGACGACGAGAAAAAGATATTTAACGAAGAATTACAGCATTTCCTCACCCACGAGGTTGCAAGAATCAAATCGGATTACGAATCGGTGAATGGATTGAACCGGCCTAACTGACGGGTTTAATTAAGGCGAGGATCGATGGGATAATGCGCGATGGACCGATATTCGCCACCCATATTCCGAAGGATTTCGCGCCAGAAATTGCCGGGAGGTGTTGAAAACAAAAAGTCGGAAGTAGTATTGGAAATAATCCACGAGTCCTGCTTGATCTCATCGTCGAGCTGGCCGCCACTCCATCCCGAATAACCGATGAAGAACATGACGTCCTCCTGTTTCAGCGTGTTCAGGTTCAGGAGCGTTTTAACAACATTAAAATCGCCTCCCCAGTAAAGATCTTTCATGATTTCCGTTCCGCCTGTCACAAGGTCGGGACGGCGATGGATGAAATGCAGTGTATTCTTCTCAACGGGGCCTCCCAAATGGAGCGTAATGTCCTGATAAATAGTCTCATCCAGCACATCCCCGAGAAACAGGTCCGTAGTCTGGTTCAGCACAAAACCGAAACTCCCCTGTTCATTATGCTCGCACATCAGGATTACCCCTCTTTCAAAATTGGGATCGCCCAGAAAAGGCTTTGCGATAAGCAGGCTTCCTTTTGAAACTTTGGCGGCAGACGGCATAACCTGACAGATTGTTAATTCAACAACGAAATATATTTATTTTTCGCACTGAAAAACGGATATTGCCCAAAATATAATAAAAATAAGATCATGGCATTGATAAAATCAGTCCGCGGACACCACCCGACCTATGACGAGAGTTGCTGGTTTGCAGAAAACGCTACGATTGTAGGCGATGTGGTGATGGGAGAAAATTGTACTGTGTGGTTCAATGCGGTGATCCGCGGAGATGTTAACAGCATCCGTATCGGCCATCATTCCAATGTCCAGGACGGCGCTGTGATCCACTGTACCTATCAGCGTTTTGCTACCACTATCGGCAACTACGTCTCCATCGCGCACAACGCCATTGTACACGGCTGCACGATCGAAGACCACGTGCTGATTGGAATGGGTTCGATTGTAATGGACGGGGCCGTTGTAGGCGAAGGTGCGATTATCGCCGCAGGCGCGATCGTCACACAAGGTACCAAAGTACCTCCCGGAACCATCTATGCCGGCAATCCTGCTAAATATCTGAAAGATGTTTCGCCCGAGCTGAATGCAGCTATCGACCGGACCGCGAATAATTATCTGATTTATTCGGGTTGGTTTAAGGAGGAAGAGGGTCAGTAGCCCCTACTCCGCCATGCCTTTCCGTGCATTCAGATACCCCTTGATAACGGTGAAAGTCGTGATCGCCAGGAAGAAAAGAATGATGTACTGCACATAATCTACGATCCACGGGAATTTTTCGCCGAAAAGGTAGCCCCCGCCGGTTAACGTGAAGATCCAGATCGCCCCGCCGACAACATTGTTTATCAGGAAAGCAGGAAACGACATTCTCACCAATCCTGCGAGAATGGGCGCGAATGTGCGCACGATAGGCAGGAACCGACTGATAATCAGCGTCCGGCTTCCGTATTTTTCGAAGTACTTGCGGGTGGTTTCAATGTGTTTTTTCTTAAAAAAGAAGGAGTCCTTCCGGTTCTCGAAAATACCTCCGAAATATTTCCCGAAAACATACCCGACCAACGAGCCTAATATTGCCGCTGTCAGCATGCTGATCAGTAAAATAAGAATCGGAACGTCGAGTATGCCGGTACCGCAGAACACGCCGGCCAAAAATACGAGATAGTCGCCCGGCAGAAAGAACGCGAAAAACAGGCCGTTTTCCGCGAATACAATGAAAGTTATGACCAGTAGTCCGCCAGTACGGATAATTTCCTCTGAATTAAGAATGTACTGGAAAAACTCGACAATTGAATCCATAATCTATAATCTGATAGTTGGGCGCCCCGCGGCTATCGCCGCATGACCGATGGCACACGGCCAGTGACACACGGCTAGCGGCATAGCCTAGCCGTGCGGGCTATGGTTTGTTGACTTTTAAAATTAGGCATTTTCCGACAGTTCCAGCCAGCGCAACTCTTTATCGGCCTGGCTTTCATTGATTTCTTCGATTTGCTTCGACCATTTTGCCAGCTCCTCATGCGAACCGCCATTATTCAGACTCTCCACAAGTTTTGCCTTTGTTTGCTCCAATTTCGCAATATCAGCTTCCAGCTGTTCCATTTCCTTTTGCTCCTTATAGCTCAGCTTCCGTTTTGCAGCGACGACCGGTGCCGCTACGACTTCTTTCTGAACAGCTGCTGCAACTGGCGCAGTTGGTTTTGCGGGAGCATTGCTGGCGGCTGCTTTCTTTTCGGCCTCCTGCTCGTCCTGGTAATCCCGTAACTCAGTATAATTGCCCGGGAAATCACTGATCTTGCCTTCTCCATCGAACACAAAAATATGCTGCACGAGGCGGTCGAGGAAGTAGCGATCGTGGGAAACGATCATCAGACAGCCCGGGAAATTGAGCAGAAACTCTTCGAGTACATTCAAACTATCGATATCGAGGTCGTTCGTCGGCTCATCGAGAATCAGGAAGTTCGGCTGCTTGATCAGAATCAGAAGAAGCTGCAAACGACGCTTTTCTCCTCCGCTTAGTTTCGATATAAAATCATACTGCTTGGAAGGCGAGAACAAAAATGCCTGCAACAGATGGCCCACCGTTACCGTTTCGCCGGTCCCGAGTTGAACCACTTCGGCGACGTCCTTCACAATGTCGATCACGCGCTGGTTTTCATTGAACACCAGATCCGTTTGTTTGTAATAACCAAACTGAACCGTTTCTCCGGTGCTGATCTTTCCTTTGTCAGGCTGCAATTCTCCCGTAATCATGTTCAGGAGCGTCGATTTGCCCATTCCATTTTTCCCAACCACGCCAATGCGGTCGCCACGACGGAAGGTATATTCGAAATTTTTGATCAATTCCCGCTCGCCGAAGCCTTTGCTGATGTTTTCCAGTTCGATGATCTTGCTGCCCAATCGCGAAGTCCGCACATTGAGCTCCATTTGCACATCGAACTTCTTCTGGCTGGCCTTTTCTTTCAGGTCCTCAAACGCGTCGACACGATATTTGGCCTTCGTTCCGCGCGCTTTCGGCTGCTTTCTGATCCATTCCAGCTCCTTGCGCATGAGGTTACGCGCCTTATCGATCGTAGCCGCTTCGAGTTCTTCGCGCTCAGCCTTTTTTTCGAGGAAATAAGAGTAATTTCCTTTATAAGTATATGCCGAACCATGGTCCAGTTCGAGCATCTGGTTACAAACAGTGTCGAGGAAGTACCGGTCGTGGGTTACTACCAATAATGTCGTATTGGAAGTATTGAGGTATTCTTCCAACCATTCGACGGTATCGAGGTCGAGGTGGTTGGTAGGTTCATCGAGAATAAGCAGGTCAGGATCTTCGAGCAGCACTTTGGCCAATGCTACGCGCTTGCGCTGGCCACCCGAGAGTGTTCCATAAAGATTATCCGTGTGGTGAATGCCCAGCCGGCCGAGCACCTCCTTTGTTTTATACTCAAAATCCCACGCATTGAACTTGTCCATATCCTCCATCACCTCCGCGAGCTCGTCATGGTCGTCGTTTTCGATCGCATGCTCATACCGTTTCACTACCTGCGCCACCGGATTATTCGATGAGAATATCACTTCCAGTATCGGTAACGATTCGTCGAATGCAGGACTTTGGTCGAGATAACCCACGCGGATGTCTTTGCGGATACTGACTTCGCCCTCATCGGCCGGGATCTTGCCCGTGAGTATATTCAGAAATGTGGTTTTTCCGGTCCCGTTCGTCCCGATCAACGCTACCTTATCACCCCTGCTGATCCCAAAACTGATATTCTTAAAAAGCCACCGGTCGCCGAATGACTTGGCTATATTTTCCGCCGAAAGATAATTCATGTGTAAATGTAAAATTCTGTAAATGCAAAGTTAGGACAGATATCAAACAACAAAGAAAAAATTCGCTTTCATAGGGTAAATAGGCTAATATTGCCACTTATATTCTGTTAGATGGTTCCATTGAACACATTCATTATCATGTCCAAAACATCCCTTTACCTAATCTTAACCGTTTTTCTTTGTTTTAAAGTAGCAGCGCAGGACAGTAATTTTAAAAGTTATACACAAAAAATCGGAGGTAGTCCTCAGGTGTATGACATGGTCGCGATCCCAGGTGGTGAATTCACGATGGGGAGTCCGGCCGGCGAAAAAGGCCGCAGAGCCGACGAAGGTCCTCAACATAAGGTCAAAATCGAGCCCTTCTGGATGGGCAAAACCGAAGTGATCTGGGACATTTACGATTTGTACGCTTTCAAGAATATGGAAAAGGAAATGGGCGCACGCCACCCGGATCCTGACAAAAGCGTTCAGAAAACCGACGCAAGTACCCGTCCATCCCCTCCTTATGTAGATATGTCTTTTGGAATGGGCCGTTCGGGCTATCCGGCGATCAACATGACGCAGTATGCGGCAATTTATTTCTGCAAATGGCTATACGAAAAAACCGGGATCTTCTACCGTCTTCCCACCGAGGCCGAATGGGAATATGCTTGCCGTGCAGGCTCTAAAACAGCTTATTCTTTTGATGAATCCAAAATCGATGAATATGCATGGTACCGCAAAAACAGCGACGCTGCTTACAAGAAAGTAGGACAGAAGAAGCCCAATGCATGGGGACTTTATGATATGCACGGCAATGTTATGGAATGGACATTAGACCAATATATTCCAGATTATTACGCCAAACAACCCAAAGGCGAAGCATTCGCGCCGGTTACTGAACTCTATCCTACTTCCGTTCGCGGTGGTTCTTGGGACGACGAAGCTTCCGATCTTCGCAGTGCCGCCCGTGTTGCTTCTAAGCCGGAATGGAAAATCCTTGACCCGCAGTTGCCTAAATCGGAATGGTGGATGACCAGCGCGTCATTTGTGGGTTTCCGTGTCGTAAGACCGCTAAAAACACCTTCACCAGAGGAAATTAAAGCGTATTACAGCCCTAAGTTGATTGAAGACTACTGATCATATATAAACTCTTAATTCGAAATGGAACAGAACAGACGTAATTTTTTGAAAGCATCAGGCCTGATCGCCGGCGGTGCTATCCTGAACCCGTTCACGGGCTATGGTTATAATAGCGCGGTTGGTGAGACGATCAAAGTGGCTCTTATCGGCTGCGGAGGACGTGGTACGGGTGCTGCTGCACAAGCATTGAGCACTTCGCAAAACGTGCAGATCGTAGCAATGGCCGACGCTTTCAAGGATCGTCTTGATGATTCCTACAAAAACCTCACGGCGAAAAAATATAAAAACGCTGCGGGACAGCCGGTCGACATCAAAACGAAAGTAGACGTGCCCGAAGACCGGAAGTTTGTAGGGTTCGATGCATTCAAAAAAGCCATCGCATTGAAAGATGTGGATGTAGTAATCCTTGCGACGCCTCCGGGCTTCCGTCCTTCGCATTTCGAAGAGGCTGTGAAGAATAACAAGCATATTTTCATGGAAAAACCGGTTGCAACTGATGCACCGGGTATCCGCAAAGTGCTTGAAGTAGCGGAAGAAGCTAAAAAGAAGAAATTGAACGTCGTGGTAGGTCTGCAACGTCATTATCAGGCTAACTACCGTGAGGCCATCAAACGCATTCACGACGGTGCGCTGGGCGATATTGTAGGCGGCCAGGTTTACTGGGTGGGAAGTAGCCCATGGATGAAAGAACGTCAGGCCAACCAAACTGAAATGGAATACCAAATGAGAAACTGGTATTACTTCAACTGGCTTTGCGGCGACCACATTTCAGAACAGCACGTTCACAACATCGATGTGGCTAACTGGGTGAAAAACGGCTACCCCGTATCGATTCAGGGCTCAGGTGGCCGTCAGGTACGTACCGGAAAGGCTTATGGAGAGATTTACGATCACCACACGCTCGATCTGGTTTACGCCGACGGAACGGTGATTTCAAGCCAATGCCGCCAGTTCGAAGGAACCTGGAACCGCGTTGACGAGGCTTTCGTAGGTACCAAAGGCCGTATCGACAGCTTCGATGACAAGAAAACAATCCTGAAAGACTATAAAGGAGGTGTGATTTATCATCATGACAACTCGAATTACAGGAACCCGTATCAGGTGGAACACGACGAACTGTTTGCTGCCATCGCGAAAGGTGAATACAAATTCGCTGATGCCGAAAACGGTGCAAAAAGTACCATGACGTCGATCATGGGCCGTATGGCGACCTATTCAGGCAAGCAGATCAAATGGGAAGAAGCGTTGAACTCAGACATCAACCTGTTCCCCGACAAACTTGCGTGGGACGCGTCCCCGAAAGTCCTGCCAGGTCCGGACGGGCTTTATCCAGTGGCAATCCCGGGCAAAACTCAGGTGATATAATTAAGACTTAAAACGCAAAATGGCCCGCTGAGGGCCATTTTGCGTTTTAATAGTATTTCTCGAAGCGAATAACTATATTCGGTAAGAGAATTCTTGACGATACTTATTGTAGAACGAAATATGTAGTCGGTGAAGCTTAGCCTTAGAAACGCTGTACTTATTCTCCTTGCCGGCATGATCGTGCTGGCAACCGGTTCGTTTTTAAACTCCGCGAAGACCCAGTTCAGTGACCCCATCATTCTGAGCGGGCTCACGATCGAATTCATAGGCACTATCTGGCTGGTACTATGCCTCAACCAACGGCGCAGGCGCCACAAGGCCTGATCACAACTTCGCCGATCTGTTTCTTAGATAAAAATCCGCCAGAACCAAAGCGGCCATCGCTTCTACGATAGGCACTGCACGAGGTACGACGCATGGGTCATGACGGCCTTTTCCTTGTACAATTGCAACATTACCGAACTGATCGACGCTCTCCTGATCCTGCATAATCGTAGCAACAGGCTTGAATGCAGTGCGGAAGTAAATGTCCTCGCCATTTGAAATACCACCCTGAATACCTCCGGAATGGTTCGTACGCGTGTGTACATGGCCGCTTTCGTCGGTATAGAACGCATCATTGTGCTGAGAACCTGGTAATAACACCCCATCGAACCCACTTCCGTATTCAAAGCCTTTAACAGCATTAATGCTCAGCATTGCCTTACCAAGTTCAGCGTGAAGCTTGTCGAAAACGGGCTCTCCCCAACCGGCCGGCGTTCCTTTTACGACACAATTAACAACTCCGCCGATTGAATCGCCCTGCTTACGGACGCCATCAATATAATCAAACATCTGCTGAGCCATTTCAGGGTCCGGGCAGCGCACTGCATTGTTTTCGGTTTCGGAAAGGTCCAATTCCTGGTAACTTTTTTCCAGTTTCATTGTACCCACTTGTGATACATAAGCCTGAATACTTACCCCTAATTCGGCTAGCATCAGCTTCGCGAGTGCACCAGCGGCTACGCGTGCGGCCGTTTCGCGCGCAGAGCTGCGCCCACCTCCGCGATAGTCACGAACGCCGTATTTGACCTGGTAGGTGTAATCGGCGTGGGAAGGCCTGAATTGTGCGGCTATATGCGAGTAATCCTTACTCCGCTGGTCTTCATTCCGGATCACCATTGCAATGGGCGTACCGGTCGTTTTTCCTTCGAACACGCCGGATAGCACCTCGAACTCGTCCGCTTCTTTACGCTGCGTCGTAATTCTGGATTGCCCCGGCTTTCTGCGCGTTAGTTCGCTTTGTATAAAATCAGAATCAAAAGGCACGCCCGCCGGACAGCCTTCTATCACTACACCGATCCCTACTCCGTGCGATTCGCCGAAAGTGGCTATTCTAAATATCTTGCCGTATGTACTGCCCATTAAACTTACTTTCTAAATACCCAAATCATTGTTACCAACAACAATACAATCAAGATGTTGGTTAAATCTTTCAAAATCTTTTTATAGTCGATCGTCTCGCGGCTGCTGTCAAGGTTTTCGAGGTTATCGTACAAACCCGAAGAACCGGATAGCGACAAATTAGCCAATTTGTAATCGTCTCCCCGCACCTCCAATGTCGCTGCGGACGTCAATGTATCATAATTCTGCTTCTCGACATCGAAATAAATCCAGTGAAAATACCTGCTTAGCGGGAATTCTCCATCCTTTCTGGGAACGACAAAATAGTTGAATGTCCTTTCTCCCACGACGCTCTGGTAGCTCCGCTTGATCACCTGGCTAACCTCCGGTGGATAAATGTCGAAGGAAGAGCTCGCCTGGATCACCGGCGCAGGAATGGCCGTTATATTGCCAACGCCTTCCACTTTGAACATATATCTGACGCTCTCTCCCGGATACACCAGATCACTCGACAATCGCTCTTTCAAACTGTATTGTCCCACGGCCACCTGGTCGCGCAAGGGATGATCAGGCAGCTGCCGCACCACTACGGTTACAGGCCTCGAATAGAAGCCTCTTACCAGCTTTTTCTCGACATTCACCGCTCCACCGCTTTCCGTCACCAGCATATCGAGCTTCACCGATGGCAACACGATATCCTCCGTCGTGATCGGGAAAAGCCTCGCCTGGTACATGTTGTATTCCGCATATTTACGGCCGCGGATTGTAACCTTTCGTTTGATAATCTCCTCGACGCCGATATTTTCTTCCCAGCAGTTTACCGGCCTCACGGCTTTCAGAATGCTTTGCAACTGCTCGTTAAACCGATAAAACTCCATTTCCACCGGCGCATTCTCAGCAATATATAACGATATCCGGACTGCAAAGCCTTGCCGAATATAGACTTCCTTCTTATCTGTCTGCACCGACAAAAACACCGATTGGCTATTGTCCTCAACTTCCGTTACCGCTACATTCTCCTCCAACGCATTCCCGCTCTCGTCGCCGGCCTTTGCAAAAACGACCATTGTTTCATCCGAGCGCAGTTTGAGGTTATTAACTGCCAGCGTAAATTCCGGAATCAAATAGTTACCTGCCTTTTTTGCGTAGTATTCCTGGGTGATGGTTTGGATAACCACCTTCCGCCCATCTACCGTGTTTACGGAACTCGTGGCCGACTTGCTCCTTTTTTCCAAGTCTTTGATTTCCGGGAAGATAACCGACGGCCTGGTCTCCACATCCCGCAACACGACCGAGATTAAAAATGGCTGATCCAATGTCAGATTTTTCGAGCCATACTCAATGGTCACAAGGTTCTCCGACGACTGCGCCAGGGAGATACTAGAAAAACACAAAAAAATATTTAATAACGCATATAATTTCATTTCAGTTTTTCGTTATCTTTATTGGAATTGCTGAAAACGAAGCGTTTTTAAGGGTTTCTCCTGTTTAATAGTTTTCCCTAAACCACAAAACTACATAATACTATGGCCTCGATGCTTGAATACATTAAAATTATTCTCCAAAAAGTCAGCTTCGACCGCAAATTATTTGAAAAAGAACTCCGCAAAGCGATACGCATGTTAATGCCCGCTGAGATCAAAAGACTTAGACAATGGTGTTACGACCATTATGCAACTGTTCACTTACCAGTGTTGAACATATGTTTTGAACGACTTTCCGCGTTGAATTAGCAACAAAACCTATCATTTGATAATCGAGAGCTTAGAAAATAAGAAAGCCGCCCGAATTCGGGCGGCTTTTCTCTTATAGCCTTTTCGGAATTACTTCTTCTTTGTAGCAGGCTTAGTTGCCGTGCCAGCGGCAGGTTGTGCTGGTTGAGCTACCGCCAATCCTAATGCCTCTTTTGCAGCAGCATTATCCGGATCTACTTTAAGCAGTTTCTCCCAATATTCTTTCGCTTTCGCCTCGTCTTTCAATGTCGATTGAGCGTGGAATGCGAGGTATCCGTAAGCCAATTTCAAATAAGACTTGTATTTGCTCGGATCCGGATCTTTCTCCGCCAATTCCGTCAATTTCAGATAATATGGCTGTGAAATACCTTTGTCAACATTCTCTTGTCTGTCGTACGCATTGTAGAGCGTACTTGCACGCCAGTAGTAGCCGTATGGCCAATCGGGCAATTTACGGGTTACAGTAGCGAAGATCGAGTCAGCTCTCAGGTACATGTTACGTTTGTCAGTTGCTATTTTCACGCTATCAGCAAAGTTAGGATCGCCGCTTTTAGGAACGATATAGCTCTGTGCTGTCTGGAAGTTAGCAAGCCCTTCATAGTAATAGTCATTGGCAGTTGCTTTCGCGGTGTCCAGGCCGTTACCCTTTGAATAGGCAGCAGCAGCCTTAGGATAATCCTTTGCAGCGTAGTACAAGCCTGCAACTTCTTTGTAGGTAGCAGCAGCCTCCGCTTTACTGGTATCCATTTCAGCACCTTTCTTAATATACTCCATACCCAATGAATCGTAGCCTTTGCCATCGGTTGCCTTAGCATTAAGTGCACGGCCAAGGTATTTGTAGTCATCACCGATTACTTTGTCAGGCGATCCTTTGATAAACTCGTCAAGGCTCTGGATTGCTTCGTCAGGCTTATTGGTTTTGAAATAAGCCCATCCATACATACGCTTGATGATCGGGTTATTGATCTTTCCTTTTGCTTCTTCGAGGAATTGAAGTGATTTTGTGTAATCATCAGCAGTAAATGCGAACTGTGCACCGCGAAGTTTCATTTCAGGGTCAGTGCTACCGCTTTTTTGCAGATACAAGTCGAAGTTTTCAGCCGCCTGCTTGTATTTCTGAGCGAAGAAGTAAAGCTCAGCGAGGTCTTTGTAAGCAGGTGCGAAGTTAGCGTCAGATTCAATTGCTTTCTTGTAGTTCTCCAAGGCAAGGTTATAGTTCTTACCACGCAGGTAAACAGAACCAATAGCATTGTGAGCAGCCGCATAATTTGGTTTTGCGGTCAAAGCGTATTCGTAAGCGGTCACGGCGTTACCACCTTCATTCCGCAACATCAAAGCGTCTCCTTTTGCCAGATAAGCGTCAGCAAGGTTTTTGTCGCGGGCAATCGCCAGGTCAAGCAAACGGATTGCTTCGGCTGGGTCGCTGTTTTTCTCGAAAAGTGTATAAGCTTCGCCTATTCTGAAAAGAACTTCGGCATCTTTCTTTTTCTTCTTTTCAGCTTCGTCGAAAAGTGTTTTGGCTTTCGCACGGTCGCCTTTTGCCAGGGCTACTGTTCCAAGACCCACCTGGTTCAGGTAAGACTTCTCATCCAGCGACAGACCTTTTTCGAATGCTTTCTGCGCCTCGTCCAATTGATTGGTTTTGATATAGTAATAACCAAGGTAATATTGGTTATCAGCAGAAGGGGTTCCTTCGGCAAGCTTCTTGAACGCAGCGCCTGCCTCATTATAACGTTCTCCATGAATTAATGCCAACCCGTCCTGTACCGTCTGTGCGTGTAAGTTAACAAACGCTAATAAACCAAATACCAATGCTACTAATTTCATTCTCATGTTTCTGTTCATTTTTTACCCGGTTAAAATAATGATAAAAAACTTGGTTTTTCAATAACAAGCCCCAAATCTACTAATTGTTTACATTCACTATAACTCTGTCTTTATTTCCAGTTCTCTCGGATAAACTACCGTTGGCAGTAAACCCATTTTCTGAATGATCAGTCCTCCGACGTCCCGGGCAATGTAGGTCATCAACCCACCGCCGAGGCCCGAGTATCCTTCCCGGCTGATAATATATAAGTCTCTGTGCAGTGGATAGCGCTTGAACTCCAACCCTGCCTGAAAAGGCTGGATGTAGTCAGAAAGTGAATCGGGTTTAGCGTCTTTGGCGACTCCCATTACCCGGATACCCCTCGAAAGCTCTTCCGAAGCCAGCGAATGTCCGTCACTGATCCAGTTCACCCCGATAAAACCGAGATGGGTAGGGTTCTCCCTGACGTCCTTGATTACATTTTCGTTTGATCCGGCCGAAATAATTCTCAGTTTCTGAATATCTCTAATGCCGAATTTATTGAGCACAAAGTTCAGGTTGCTTGCATTGGCATTATCAAAAACCAATGTAATCAACCCCTCCTGCCCACCTTTGATCTGCGACCAGTCGGTAAGTTTACCTTCCATGACCGCTTTCAGTTCCGGAATCGTGATGAGACTATCCGTATTGCTCTTTCCAATCACCAGCGCGAGGCCGTCCGTTGCGATATGCTGGAACTTCTGGCTGCCCTTTTGCTTCCTGATCATTTCCAGTTCCTTCTCGTTCAACTGGCGCGTCGCGAAAATGATCCTGGCGCTGTCGTTCAACAGCTGTCGGATCGCTTCCTGCTCCGGTTTGTAGTCTACCTTGAAATGCGCATCGGGGTAAATTCCCTCGTAGGCACCTGTAAGCGAATTAACCAGCGGTTTGAAAGATTCATCCGCCGCGATTGTGATCGTACCTTTCCGCGGATTGTCCAGATCACTGTTAGACGAGGTACATCTGAGTAATCCTGCTATACCGAGCGTTAACAACAGCAGCAGTCCTGCCAATCTCTTTTTCATGACTCGTCGTCCTGGTTTCTTCTCAACACCCTGTAACCCCGGTAGGCTCCGTATAAAATAAGTGTGCCAGCAAAAGCATACCGCCAGATGCTGCCGATCGGCAACAATCTAAATGAGAAGGAGGAGAAGATCAAAAAGACCCCTCCTCCTACGTATGCCAGAGCCATTACCGAAGAGGTCAGATCACCGAGCTTTTCATGCAATGGTTTCTCCCTCATGCCTTACTCCAATTGGAAGTTGATCGGCAGGTTGTATTTTACACGAACTGCACGTCCTGATTGCTTTCCTGGCTTCCATTTCGGCATAGCTTTTACTACGCGGATCGCCTCTTCATCGCAACCAAAACCCAATCCTTTCAAAACCGCTACATCCTGGATACTTCCGTCAGTGTTAACAACGAAGGACATGAAAACCCTTCCGGAAACGTTAGCACGGGATGCTGCACTTGGATACTTGATGTTTTTACTAAGATACTTGTACATCTCTGCGGTACCTCCCGGGAACTCAGGTTGTTGCTCAACCACCGTAAATACCTTTTCAGGTTCAGGGGCCGCCTCTACTACTACTCCTTTGCTAGGTGCAGCAACCGCTTCGGGTGCAACAATGATTTCATTCGCGTTAGGGTCACCTTCGATGGTTTTATCCGCAACAACAGCTTCTTTAATTTCTTCCACTGTTGGTGGTGGTACCTCTTCGGGAACCTCTTCATCTTTCTTAACCTCAGGAGGCAAGAACTTCACCGTGTTCACCTTTGGTGCCTCCACTGGCGGCGGCGGTGGTGGTGGTGGTTCTGCCGGGTCTATTGGCGGCGGCGGGATTTTCATCAAATCCACTTCAACCATTGGTGCTTCCTCTTCCTTACCTGCCGTCAAGCTGTTGATGATCGACGGTGTAAACATAGCAAGGACAAAAAGAGCAGCTCCAAGTAAAGTGGCCTTCGTCACATCTCTGCGATAACCCTGACGAAGTGAAAATGCACCGTACGCCTTATTACGATCCGCAAACACTATATCATCCAGTGTTGCATTCGGGCTGATCTCTGCCATGGCGCTGTGATTAATTTTGGTTTAAAACTAGTTTTTTGGAATTATTTTGTCGCCCAACACTTTCTTCTCAGCGTCTGTCAACGCGTCAACAAGTGCATAACGTTTGGTTTTGGTAATGGCCATTTCATCCAGTACATCTACCATATTTTTGTAGGTAGATACCGCTGTTGGCTTGATTACCACGACAAAAGCTTCATTACCGTCTTTATCCTTTGGATTTGCTGCGTTGATACGCTTTTGAGATGCGAAAATCACACTTCTCAGATCGAACCCGTAACGGGTTGTTTTCAAATCAGTCTTAGCTTTATCGTCATCTGCAGCGATACCGTCCAGATAGTATACATCATCGTTCGCTCCCATGAAAAGGGTTAAAACTTTGGATGCTTTCAAAGGTTCCGTCGGCTTTTCCTGATCTTCGGTTTTGTCAGGCACAGCGAGCGACATGGATGTCGGTTTCGACATTGTTGTCGCAAGCATGAAAAAGGTGATAAGCAAAAATCCTAGGTCTACCATTGGGGTCATGTCCACACGGGTGGACATTTTCTTGGCCCTTACCTTACCATCACCTTTACCGTGCCCACCACCGGATTCTTCAATTGCTGCCATTTCTTCTAAATATTAAATGATAACATTATTCGTTTGTGTAACCGGCCGGTGCTTGTTCGCTACCTGTGATCAGGTTGAACTTGTTAATATTCTGCGACTGCAAATTAGCCAGCACGTCTTTGAATGCAGGAAATTTAGACAGGTTGTCCCCTTTCAATGCAATACGTAGCTGGTTGTCTGCCTTACGCGCAGCATAAACCCAGTCTGCCAATTCGCTGGCACCCGTGGAGTCAACCGGGATCCCTGGTTGCTTCACCTGGCCCATTTGCTCCTTAGGCATATTCAGCCAGGGCTTCAACTGATTCAGAGGAAAACCAAAGCTCGACTGCAGTGCAAACTTTGCCTTCTCAGTATCAGTAAAGGTGATTCCTTTGGCTTGTCCGATGTTGTCCAGCATCGCAACGCGAGTAGGCTGGGCATCAACACCAAAGAATACTTTCCCTGATTTGTCAATGCTAATGACCATGATCTTATCATCTGGCACTTTGATCTGCGAAATCGATGTAGGTGTTGTAATCTCTGCATCGTTCGACTTAAAAGTCGCCGTCATAATGAAGAACGTCAAGAGCAAGAAGGCAACATCCGTCATGGCCGTCATATCAGTATGCGGCGCATGTTTCTTTGGCCTTACCTTTCCCATACAAATATATAAGTTTTTTTTATATTAACGAAACTTCACTATAAAATAGTTCAGCGAACTATTAATAATGTGCAGCAAAGTTCGACTGAAGGCTCATGCCAATTTCGTCGATGCTGTAAGTAAGATCGTCAACACGGCTGTTCAGGTAAGCGTAAGAAATAGTCGCGATAGCCGATGTACCGATACCAAGAGCGGTATTGATAAGGGCCTCAGAGATACCAGTCGCAAGAGCAGCGGAGTCAGGTGAACCTGATGTACCCAAAGCCGCGAACGCCTTGATCATACCGATTACCGTTCCAAGAAGCGCCAAGAGGGTAGATGCACCCGCCAGTGTAGCGATGATGGTAAGGTTTTTCTGAAGCATTGGAAGTTCAAGTGTAGTAGCTTCTTCGATCTCTTTCTGAAGAGCCGCCAGTTTCTGCTCTTTGTCAAGCGCAGTTTCAGTAGTCAATTGCTTGTATTTCAAAAGACCCGCTTTGATTACGTTACCAACAGATCCTTTTTGCTTATCGCATTCTTTGATAGCCTCTTCGATTTGGTTTTTGTCAAGCAGGCTTCTCACTTTACGAACGAACGAGTCAATGCTGCCTGAGCCGCTTGCCTTGTTCAAAGTGATCAGACGCTCGATAGTAAAGGTCAATACAATAAGGAAACACGTCATCAAGATCGGTACGATAGGACCTCCCTTGTAAACGATTCCGTAGTAATCACCATCGATAGGTCCTTTTTCGTGATCGCCGTCTTTAAAGTGTTCGGGAGCCCCCAACACGAAAATGTAAACGCAAAGTGCAATCGCAAAAAGTAGAGGGATTACCAATGCCGGGTTCAAACCGCCTTTGCCTTTTGTTGCTGCCGCAGCAGGCTTTGGAGCTGGTGCCGGACTTGTAGCTTTCTTTTCCATCAGACTTACTTTTAAAGGTTAAATTGAGATTTTGGTTGTGAATTAAATAAAACTTTTGGTTTAAACTGGTTTTCGTAAAATAAAATTTTGAATGCTTTTCGGATAAACGACATCTACAAAAGTATGAGTTTTCCTTTTAAAAAAAAGCAAGCGTTTCGGCAGATTTTTTCTCAGATTTTTCGCAGAAACGGCTCCGAATTGCATAATTTAAAGAATCCCCTCCCTTCTATTTTTAGTACAAATTCTAGTTTTAATACTGATCCATAGGAGTATACCAGCCTGGCCGGAACCTCTATATAATTGCACTCTTTGCGTTCATATGTAACAACATGTTTTTTAGTGAGGAGTTTTGTGTTTCAAAATATTTCAAGATTACCTTAGAAAAGCAAATATTATTTTTCTCCTACTATGTGTCTTAACAACAATTTTAAATTTCGATGCCCGGGATTTTCCGCCGAACCTCAAAATTTGACTAAATCAATCCGTCCCGCATCCCGCTTGCAACCGCCCGTCACTCAATTTCCCGGAGCTTACCACTAGCGGAATGACAAAAATCCGGTAATTTTGGCTTTTGGTGGATAGCATGTCCATTAACTTAACAAATTCTTAAAATACATGAAGATCGATCAGGAGTCGCTCAAAAAGATCGCGCACCTCGCACGATTAGAGATCAGGCCCGGGGAAGAAGCGGCACTCTTACATAGTATGGATTCGGTTCTTACCTGGATGGACCAGCTCAATGAAATAGATACGCAGGGAGTGGAGCCTTTGACGCACGTGCTCGACGAAGAAAATAACTGGCGGGAAGATAAAGGTGCAAATACGCTCACACGCGAGGAAGCGCTCTTCAATGCACCGTCGAAAAACAGTACCTATATAATGGTACCCAAAGTGATTGAGTAAGTATAGGACACAATGTCCTATACCTCAACAATGGATTTCGAAATCGTCGGCGTCCGACAATGCAGGAAAGTTCTGCCGATAAGCGATGAGCTCCGCCTTCGAAACGTGGACAACCTTCTCTGCCTCCTGGTTTGTCAGCATTGCCACAGGTTCTCCCAGGTAGTCGAGGGCGACAGAATCTCCACGGTATTCCAAACCGCCCCCATCAGTGCCGATACGGTTAACACCCATCACATAGCACTGATTTTCGATTGCCCTCGCCTGCAAGAGCGTGCTCCACGCATGCGCGCGACGCGCGGGCCAGTTCGCTACATATAATAGGATGTCGTAAGGTTCACTTTGCAGATTGCGGCTCCATACCGGAAATCGTAGGTCGTAGCAAACGAGCGGACAAATTTTCCAGCCTCTCCATTCAATTGTCAACCGGCTACTGCCCGCAGTATAATGATTGTTCTCCTCTCCCATCCGGAAAAGGTGCCGCTTGTCGCTATGCGCATGGGTACCATCCGGGCTTACGCAAAGAAGCCTGTTAAAAAAACGTCCTCCGTCATTTACTGCAAAACTTCCCACCACCAGGGCATTATGCTGTTTGGCCATTTGCTTCATCCAGCGGGTGGTGGTCAGGTTCATCGGCTCGGCGAGCGTAGTGTTCATCGTAAAACCGGTGTTAAACATTTCCGGAAGCACGATCACATCGACCGGCTCCGGCAATGCCGCCAGCTTTTCTTCAAAGGAGGCCAGGTTGGCCGTTACATTTTCCCAATGTAAATCGGACTGGACCAATGCAATCGAAAGGATTTCCTTATTTTCCTGCATGACCGAATATTTGCTGGTTAAAACCTATCTGCGGCTTGGAAAACGCATACGGTAATCTGCGTCTACATTCCCTTTGGAAATATCGGTCAGTTTCTTCTTGATAAACTGTTTTTTGAGCGTAGGCAGGTAATCCACGAACAATTTGCCCAGCAAATGGTCGTACTCGTGCTGGATAATGCGGGCAGCCATCCCCGAATAGGTTTCTTCGTGCTCGTTCCAATCGAGGTCTCGATAGCGGATACGGAGCGTTTCGGGGCGGTACACATCGCCGCGAATGCCCGGAATGCTCAGACACCCCTCTTCGAACGCCCATTCCTCACCGGTTTCTTCCAATATCTCGGGATTGATGAATGCCTTTTTGAAATCGACCAATGACAGATCCGGCTCGTCGTCTTCGTCTTCTTCATCCCTCTCGGCGAACGGCGTGCCGTCTACTACGAAAATGCGGATATTCAGACCGATCTGCGGCGCGGCCAGGCCCACGCCATTCGCGCCGTGCATAGTTTCGAACATATCCTCTGAAAGCTTCTTCAAATCCACTTCATCTTTTTCGATAAAACGGGTTGGTTTTCTCAGGATCGGGTCACCGTATGCAACTATTGGATAAATCATGTTTATTAAAACTTTTGCTACCTATATAATATGTACTACTTACAAATTCTACCTTCGGCTTTCCATGAAGGACTGAAGAATGATCGTGGCGCTAACTTTGTCGATATTGCCCTTATCGCGCCTGTCACTTTTTTTCGATCCCGAAGCGATCATGGATTGTAACGCCATCGACGATGTAAAACGCTCGTCGTGTAAATGCACCGGGATTTCAGGAAAAGCTTTTTGTAGTGTCTTTACAAAAGCGGTAACCCTGGCGGCGTTCTCGCTATCGGTATTGTCGAGCTTTTTGGGCATTCCAACCACGAATGCTTCTACCTCTTCAGTGAGCATATACTTTTTGAGAAAATCGGGCAGCTGATGCGTGGGCACGGTATCGAGCGCCGTAGCGATGATTTTCAACGGGTCCGTAACGGCTATTCCGGTGCGCTTGGCGCCGTAATCGATCGCCAGAAGACGTGGCATGGGCTTAAAATATGTTAATAGTTTGCAAAGATAAGACCTTTCGCTTAGCTTTTCCCGATTGCCCGGCCGATTGCACATTTAGGCTGCACGCATTCCGGAAACCGATTATCTTTGCCCTATGATTGAAAAGCGCTGGATACATTTCCCTCCCTTTACCTCTGAACAAGAACAGATTGCGCAGAGCCTTGCCGAATCACTTAAAGTAAGTCCCTCGCTGGCAACGCTTTTGGTTCAGCGCGGCATCCTCGATTTCGACCAGTCCCGCGACTTTTTCCGACCCGACATCAAGCATTTGCACGATCCGTTCCTGATGGCTGACATGGAAAAAGCTGCGGAGCGCCTGATCAAAGCCATCGAATCCAACGAGAAAATACTGGTTTACGGAGATTACGACGTAGATGGTACTACTTCCGTCGCATTGTTCTATGGTTTTCTCAAAAGGATTTACCCAAATCTGGACTACTACATTCCCGATCGCTACGAGGAAGGCTACGGCGTTTCGTGGCAGGGCGTGGAATGGGCCGAAGCGAATGGCTATACATTAATAGTTACCCTCGACTGTGGCGTTAAATCGGTTGACAAGGTAACTGTGGCCCTTGAAAAAGGGATCGACTTCATCATATGTGACCACCACCGCCCCGGCGACGAGCTTCCGCCAGCTGCTGCAGTACTCGATCCGAAGCGGGAAGATTGCCTGTATCCTTATAAAGAGCTAACCGGCTGTGGCGTTGGGTTCAAGCTTTTGCAGGCATTTTGTATCAAACAGGGCCTCGACCCTGAAACGTTGTACGATTACCTCGACCTGCTGGTTGTCAGCATTGCCTCTGATATTGTTCCTATCACGGGCGAAAACCGCATTTTAGCGTTTTATGGCTTGCAAAGGCTTAATGCCAAACCGCGTACCGGTATTAAAGCCTTAATACAAATCTCAGGGATCAGCGGTGCGCTCGATATTACCAACGTAGTCTTCGGGCTCGGGCCGAGGATCAACGCAGCCGGACGCATTAAGCATGCAAAAGAAGCTGTAAGACTTTTGCTTTCCGAAATTGAGGAAGAGGCGATGGAGTTTGCGGAAGAAATCAACAAGCATAACAGCGAGCGCCGCAACTTCGATTCAAGCATTACCGAACAGGCGCTTTTCATGATCGAAAACGACGAATGGTTTTCGAATGCGAAAAGTACCGTATTATATAAGGAAGACTGGCACAAAGGCGTGATCGGGATCGTAGCAAGCCGTTGTATCGAAAAATACCATCGCCCCACCATTATTCTCACGCAATCCCATGGAAAAGCCGCTGGCTCTGCACGCTCGGTGCCCGGTTTTGATGTGTACGAAGCGATCGAAGAATGCGCGGATCTTTTGGAACAATATGGCGGGCATACTTTTGCTGCCGGCCTTACATTGCCGCTGGATAACGTGGAAGCATTCAGAATGCGGTTCAACGAAATCGTTAGTAGCCGCATCCAGCCCGACCAGCTTGTACCGATGATTAACGTCGACATGCTGCTTGAACTGGAAAACATTACGCCGAAATTCTATAACATCCTTCGCCAGATGGGGCCATTCGGGCCAGGCAACATGACGCCGGTCTTTGAGTCACGAAACATGACGCTGGTTGGCCGCCCGTTTTTGATGAAGGAAAAACACATCAAGTTTGATGTAAAACAAAATAACTCGGCTGTGTTCACGGCCGTAGGCTTCGGAATGGGGCATTTTTATCCTGATATTGTCAATGGAAGGCCGTTCTCGATCTGCTATTGCCTTGAAGAGAACAATTTCCGTGACAAGAAAACATTACAGCTTTCGTTGAAAGACATTAAGCTGCATTGAGGAAGAACTTAAACGAACAATGATACTAAGAACCGAAAACCTCGTCAAGAAATACGGGGTTCGTCTCGTTAATAATAATGTAAGCTACCAGGTCGAGCAGGGCGAGATCGTAGGGCTGCTCGGGCCGAACGGTGCCGGCAAAACTACTTCTTTTTATATGGCCGTCGGGTTAGTGAAGCCCAACAGCGGAAAAGTGTACCTCGACGACAAGGACATTACCAACCTGCCCATGTACAAGCGGGCCCGCCTGGGCCTGGGCTACCTTGCGCAGGAGGCATCTGTTTTCCGGACATTGACCGTCGAAGAGAATATTAAGGCAGTGTTGGAAATGACCGATCTCTCCAAAGCCGATCAGAAGCATAAGGTGGAAGAGCTGATCGAGGAATTTCACCTTGGGCATGTCCGCAAGAGCAAGGGAATGGTTCTTTCGGGAGGCGAGCGTCGCCGGACGGAAATTGCACGGTCCCTGGCTGTCGATCCGAAATTCATTTTGCTCGACGAGCCCTTCGCCGGTGTAGACCCTATTGCCGTGGAAGATATTCAAAGCATTGTGGCCAAGCTGAAACACAAGAATATCGGCATCCTCATCACCGACCACAATGTGAACGAAACCCTTTCAATTACCGACCGGGCGTATTTGCTATTTGAAGGAAAGATATTGAAACAGGGCTCCGCCGAAGAATTGGCAGAAGACGAGCAAGTACGTCGTGTTTACCTGGGACAGAATTTCGAGCTGAAAAGGAAGATCTGAAATGTCTCCAGCATAGAAAAGGGAACGCTCAGGCGGCATTCCCTCTCTTACAATTATTCACCATGAACTGTATTACTAGTCAAAAAGAGTAACAGCGATGCTACTTCTTAGGGCACTTCTTGCAATGCTTGCCCTTCTTCTTATATTTCTCGCAACACTTCTTAAACACGCATTCAGTGTTGTCCTCGAAGCTTTTCATCCAGAAACACCCCTGCTCCACCTCCGCATTGTAGTCATTAATTGTAAAAGCGCTCATCCACATTGCCGTTAAAACTGAGGCAAATATATTACCTATTTAGAATCATTCAAATGTTTGTTGAAAATTATTTTGAATAAATCTAAATAACTTAACGGGCACTTTGGGTCACTTCAAATGTCCCTTGCTTTTCAAAAACGCTAAAATACGCTCCGGCGAGACTTTCTCCTTGTGGTAGGAAAGTATCACTGCTTCTGATTCCAGGTCGATACTCCCCTTTCTAACACCGTCTATTTCCTGCAAGTCGGCCACAAGTTCCTGCACATTATCCGGGCTCGCCAGATCGATCCGGAGCTGCCTTTGGGATTTGAAACGCTCAAAGTGCTGCTCTGCCAGCACCTGCTCTTCGCTTTTGAATGGCTCCCAACGGTTGATAACCAACCCTGATAATGCAACAAACCAGCCCAAGAAATAGGACAACGTCTCCATTCGGCCATGAAACTCTCTATTCCAGAAATAAAAAGCAGCCAGGCGGCCACTCAGCCAAGTAAATATCGTCCATTGCAAAACCGTGACCAATAGCTGATGCCTGGTCAGAAAGACAGTATCAAAAATCGGCAAGGATGCCAGGGATAGTAAAGGAAGTATGCAGCAACCAATATGTAAAAATGTAATTATCAAACTGAAAGACAGGGAATAAAAGCTTCGCATATCGAAAGAAAATGGACGCGACGGTTGCGTGTTAAAAGTATTTGTTTCATTTTTGCAACGTTGTTGCATTTAATGAAGTTCCATCCGAAATGAATCTTATCCGTCCGATTTTCCTGCTAACTATTAGCCTGACAGCCGCCTCCTGCGCCCAAGAGGAAAAAAGCCCCGAGCTAATTGAAGCCAACCGTTTGCATCTTGAAGCCATTGAAATTTCAAAAGAACTGGAACCAAAACTCGAAAGCCTATCGTCGCACGCGAAAGGCGGTGCAGAAAAATCACAGATCGACAGCTTAAAGGCCCTCATCGAAATGTGGGAAGAGAATATGATCGAAGTTCCCGGATTTGCACACGCCCACGCGCATGGCACGCATACACATGAACACAAGTCTGCCCCGCCGATGACCGATGAGTCGATGCTGGACTATCAGCGGCAATCCAGGGAAGCCATTATTGAGTTACAAGGAGCTACTGCAAAACTTGATAGTCTGCTAAAATGAAAAAACTTCCTATCCTGCTCATTCCGTTTCTCGCTTTTACATTTCGGGCCGAACCATTGCAAATCAGCTGGAAGCGGCTGACCGACGTACAGTTTACCCGAAAACTCAACAAGGAACTGGGCATGCATTTCTTATACCCTGCTTTCGGGCCGTCAGTGAATGCATTGCAGGGCAAAGAGATCAGTATCCGGGGTTACATGATCCCCGTGGATGAAAACGATAACATTTACGTGATTTCCGCCAAACCGATGGCGGCCTGCTTCTTCTGCGGTGGCGCAGGGCCCGAATCCATCATGGAACTGCAATTCCGGAAGAAAAAACAGCGTTTCCGTACCGACGAAGTACTGACTGTCAGGGGAAGATTGGTGCTTAACGCGAGTGACATCGATCACCTCAACTACATTTTGAAAGACGCCGAGGTGATCGATTGATTATCAGGGAATTTTTTCCCAGATCTCGTGGACAGGCTTGCCGTCGCTACTCTTGCCGCTATGGTCCCAGCGACCATTTTCAAGTTTGAAATCGAATTTAAGCGACGAGCCTACGCGATTGTTGTCTTTGGAGAAAAACTGAATATTTTCGGTGTATTTGCCGTCTTTCGCGGTGTAAGTGCCGCCGCCTGTCGCATAAAATCCCTTCACGGCCGGGTCCACTGCGAACCATTGGAAACGGGTTTTTGAAAGTAGTTTGAGTGTTTTCCGTGTTCCTTCCTGGTGTATCTGGACGAGCCCGCCTTGCCCGTTGTCGCGCTCGGTAATATGCCAGGCGCCTGCCATCGGCGCATTACTCGTAGCGTCGTCGACGCGCATCCATACCATCGCTTCTTCGTAACGCAACGTGAGAATGTCGTCTTTTACTGTCACTGTGAACTCAATAGGGATACCGATTTTCGCCGTATCCGCCGAATTGAATTCCGGCGTGTAAGTCATTTTGTCGCCATTCATCGTGAACGGGCCGCCTTCGGTTCTTTCAAAATACTTGTTACCGATGCTGTAAGAGGCAATAACCAGGTAATTATCCGCCACAATGAGCGTCGAGGCACTGCCAGTCGGCTCCTGCGATTTCCAGGCGCCTTTGGGTATCTGGGCGAATGTCAGAAAAGAAATGAGTACAAAGGCGATCGTCAGTATATGTTTCATTGCATTCGGTTTGATGGAGTTACCATATACGTTATCAAAATTATGCCAATTTCCACGGGAAGCAACTTTCAGCGCAAAACTTCCCGCAAAACATCCAGCGACTTGATCTCCCCGAGCGCATCCATGTGGATTTTGTAAAAGAAAATCATCTTTTCGAGTATACTTATCCGCCGCGTCCTGTCTAGCGGAATGGACAATCCGTAGCCATTTTCCAGCATTTGTGCCGTGGCAGCATGCTCCTGCACGTCGGGTCGGAACGGAAAATAGCTGTCTTTCAACTCACTTTCGAGATCATTGGCAGCCTCAACCCCAAAGCCCAGGTAATGTGCGAGTTGCATGAGAAACTGAATGTGAAAGTTTTCGAAACCGGCTTCGGCCTCATCGAGATACAGCACCGATTGCTCAATAAAATTGAACAATGGCTCGTTTTTTTCCTCCTCTCGCAAAGTTTTACTCAGCATCTCGGTCATAAAAAGTGCCAGGCCCGATTTTAATACATCAAAAGGAATCGAGAAGAATGGCGCATAGCATTTGATCTCGGAAATGCGGTGGATGGTATCCTCCCTATTTTTATGGTAAACCACCAAATCGAGTAATGTAAGCGGCTGGAAGAACGCGATCCGGTTGGTTTTTGACTTGCTGCTTCTGACGCCATTTACGATATAAGTCTGTATACCAAAGGCTTCGGTGTAAACCTTCGCGATAATGGAAGATTCTTTATACCGGATGTAGCTCAATGCGATACCGCGGGTTTTATGAAGCATATGAAATTTTAATATCCAATTGACCAAAAATAGCTATCTTTCTTATAATTGATAAGCTAGTGTGATTTTGCAATAATTTGTGATCTGGCTCTTGAAACAGTAGGCAAGGGAATTGGCGGTAGGGTAATTTTCGCAACATTGTGCCAATCTTGCCCCGTAGATTTAACCCGAGGGAAAGGATATGAAAATTTGAACATTTTTGGAGTTTTTTAAGCCAAAGGATTTGTACCTTTGTGAGAAATAACGAACTAAACGAGAATTGAAATTCGTTAGGCTAATATTCAGGGAATACGATTTGCATACCAGCAAACACCAATATTTCTAACAGCATTACTCTCTCTTATGAGCGACGCCATTAAGCATGAGTGCGGCATAGCACTTATCCGTCTTAGAAAGCCTTATCAATACTACATCGACAAGTACGAAACGCCGCTGTATGCTGTCCATAAGCTTTCGGTCATGATGGAAAAACAGGTCAACCGGGGCCAGGATGGAGCCGGGGTAGCCAATATTAAAATCGACGTCCCGCCTGGGAAACGATATATCAGCCGATACAGATCCGTAGAGCCTCAACCACTTACGGATATCTTCTCTAAAATCCACAAGAAATTCCGGAAAGGTCTTAAGAATAACAGAGACCATGCCAGCGACGCAAAATGGTTGCAGGAGAATCTTGCTTTTACGGGAGAAGTATGGTTGGGACATCTTCGTTACGGCACACATGGCACCAATGAAGTAGAAAACTGCCACCCGATGCTGCGCCAAAGTAACTGGCGGAGTCGTAATCTGGTGATGGCGGGTAACTTCAACATGACCAATGTCGATGAGCTTTTTGGCAAACTGGTTTCATTAGGCCAGCACCCGAAAGAGAAAGTCGACACCGTAACGGTAATGGAAAAAATTGGACATTTCCTGGATGAAGAAAATCAGCGGGTGTTCGAGCGTTTCAAAGGAGTTTATGAAAACCCGACATTGTCCGACGTTATCGAGGACAATATCGACCTGCCACGCTTGCTTTATCGCTCGTGCCGCGACTTTGATGGAGGTTATGCGATGTGCGGCCTGACAGGCTACGGCGCCTCTTTCGTAATCCGTGACCCCGCAGGTATCCGCCCCGCATTCTACTACGCTGATGATGAGGTAGTTGTAGTGGCATCTGAAAAGCAAGCCATTAAAGCTGCATTCAATGTAGATTATAATCAGATCACTGAAATTACGCCTGGCTCTGCGCTGATCGTCGACAAAAACGGTGAATACAACGAGTTCCCGATCCTGCCTCGCCTCGAAAAACGCTCATGCAGTTTTGAGCGTATCTATTTTTCCCGTGGCACCGATCCGGACATTTATAACGAGCGCAAGCAGCTGGGTAAATTGCTGATTCCGCAGATCCTCAAAGAAGTTAACTACGACCTCGAAAACACGATTTTCTCTTATATCCCGAACACCGCGGAAACGGCGTTCCTTGGGATGATCGAAGGTTTGGAAGAATATCTTGCTAAAAAACGCAAGCAAGCCATCATGGAAGGCATTCTTTTCGAAGCCGACCTGGAAAAAGTGCTTTCATTCCGTCCACGGATCGAGAAACTGGTAACTAAGGATGTAAAATCCCGCACCTTTATCACTGCCGATGCCCTGCGCGACGACATGGTTTCGAGTGTGTACGATACCACTTTTGAGGTCGTTCGCAAGAATATCGACACCGTGGTGATCATAGACGATTCGATCGTTCGGGGTACCACACTTGAAAAAAGCATTCTGACGATGCTCGACCGCCTCAAACCGAAGAAGATTGTAGTAGCCTCTTCGGCACCGCAAATCCGCTTCCCGGATTGCTATGGTATCGATATGTCGAGAATGAAGGATTTTGTTGCTTACCGTGCTATATTGAAGTTGCTCGAAGAGCGCGATATGGAATATAAGCTGGAAGACGCTTACACACAAAGCGTTACAGCTCTGGCAACGAAAAACCCGTACAATACGAACTTCGTTAAGGCACTTTACGAGCCTTTCAGCGACGAAGAGATTTCTCAAAAAATAGCAGAAATTATCCGACCGAAGGGTTTGAATGCCGAGCTCTCTGTTGTTTTCCAGACAGTTGAAAACCTGCACAAAGCCTGCCCTGGCCATTTGGGGGACTGGTACTTCACTGGAAACTACCCAACGCAAGGCGGTAATAAAGTAGTAAACAAGGCCTTTACCAACTCCTACGAGGGTAAATTGGAAAGAGCTTATTGATTATAGAAATTTGGATGACGATAGCCGGCCTGGAAACGAGCCGGCTATTTTTTTTTAGCTTTTAGACTAAATTCGGTCAATGCACTGACTGAACTTAGCTAAAATCAGTCAATACGTTGACCGAATTAACATTTCTATTAATTTGCCGGCTCAATTCACAACCTAAATCTCATGACCCAATTCAACACAATCCAGTTAGTTAAAAAAGCATGTCTGGCATTTGCCCTGGTGTTAACGGCAACTTTTGCTCAGGCGCAAGGCACCCTGAACGACATTGCATTCCTCGACGGCCGCTGGTTGGGAACTTATAACGGCGGACCTATCGAAGCCTCCTGGACTGCTCCGAAGGGAAACAACATCGTCGGCTTTATCCGCATGATCAAGGATGACAAGCCTGCTCTTTATGAGATATTCGCATTTGAACAGACTGACAATGGCCCTGTGGCGATGGTGAAGCATTTCAAACCCGGCATGATCTCCCTGGAAGAAAAAGAAGTGGCCGACCGCTACAAATTCATCGAGGCTAAAAAGAACCAGGCTTTATTTGAAAAAGACGACGCGTCGGTGCGGATCATTTACGAGAGACGCTCCGCTACTCAGCTGGTGATTCAGCGGGGGAAGAAGGAAAATGATAAATGGAGCTTTATGGATCTGTTTATTTTTAACAAAATCCCCTGAGGCATTCGGGAAGCTTTCGGAACAGCAATCCAAACGGATTGCTGTTTTTTTATGCCTTAATTTTTAAGTATCAGATATACGCCGCCCACCAACAATATCGTACCCAAAATACGTGGCAAGTTCATATGATGAACAGCGAACCCCTGTAAACCAAAATGATCGATGGTCATCACGGTTACCATCTGGCCGGCGATAACGAGGCACATCATGTTGGCCGGACCGATATTGCGGACAATGAAAATAACGGTGATTACATAGAATGCCCCCAGCACGCCACCCATAAACCGGGTCCAAGAAACCTGTTTGAGGTCGGCCAGAGAAGGGATGGGGTTTTGATTGAAACAGGCAAATGCTATGGTAAGGACCATTAACCCCACAAAAAATGAGGTCATAGCTGCGAGAATAGGGTTATTGATCGACTCGCGAAGTTGCGTGTTCACGCCCGATTGTACGGCGTTGCTGATGCCGATGAGAAAAGCGAAGATCAGGAAAATCCAGTTCATGCAGCGGATGGGACTTTTAAACTATTGCTTCAATTCGTTTACCTTGTCAGGGTCGACGGTTTTGAAACGACCATACACACGCAGGATGATCGCCAGGGCCACAGTCACTTCCGCAGCCGCAACAACGATCACAAAAAGTGCAAACAACTGACCGCTCAAACGTTCGACATCGTGCCGGCCGAATGCTACCAAATTGATATTGACCGCATTAAGCATTAGCTCAATCCCGAGCAGCATACCGATAAAATGCCGCTTGGTAATGGAAATAGCCAGCCCAATGCAAAACAATGCAGCTGCGACGACCAGATAATATTGTACTGGTATGGTTGTCATGCGGTCGGATTTCGGTTTAATGCGAGATAAGCAGCGCCGATAAGTGCCACCAGCAAAAGAATCGCGGCTATTTCAAACGGTAACAAATGGCTCGTCATCAGCTCTACGCCGATCGTTTTGATAGTCGACTTGGTGTTCATTTCCTCCCCCGCCATTTTAAAGTCCGAGGACATAATAACCTTAACCAGCAATCCGAATAATCCTGCGCCTGCGAAAAACCCCCAAGCTTTCCTGGCTATGGGTACTTCAATGCGGTTATGGCGTGTAGAGTCGTCGCTTTTCTCCCTCTGCTGCGTCAGCATTATACCGAATATCAGCAACACGAGAATGCCGCCCACGTAGATCATGATCTGCGAAACCGCCAGAAAATCTGCACCTGCGAGAACGTACAGTGCAGCAACACCCAGGAATGCCAGGAACAAGGCAAATGCCCCGTAGATCAGGTTTTTGGAAAAAAGGATAAGTAGCCCCGCCGCGAGCGTTAATGCGGAAAATATATAAAATATAATTACTTCCATGATCGCCTATTCTTTGGGTTTAGGTTTCATTGTCGGACGAAACGCCGGTTTCGCGGCTACGGGTTTATCCTCAGGCTCCACTGGCGTTTCAGATACTGGCTTTTCCACATTTTCTTCTGAAACAGCCTTTGGCTTCATAGTAGGACGAAAAGCCGGCTTTGCAGCAACAGGTTTTTCTACGGGTTCGGCAGGAGTCTCAGCGATTGGTTTCTCCACATTTTCATCCGAAGCGGCCTTAGGTTTCATCGTTGGGCGAAATGCTGGCTTTGCAGCAACAGATTTTTCTGCCGGTTCGATAGGGGTTTCAGCGATTGGCTTTTCAACATTTTCATCTGAAACGACCCTAGGCTTCATCGTCGGGCGGAAGGGTGCTTTTGCCGCAGGCTTTTCAACAGCTTCGACGGGCGGTTCAGCCACAGGCTTTTCTATCGGTGCTGGTGAGCTTTCATCCACCTTTTTCGGCTTCATAACCGGTTTGAACGCCGATTTCGGCGCCGGAGTTACCGGTTCATCAGATTCGGTATTAATATCTTTGGCAACAGGCTCTTCTGCCGGTTTTGGTTTCACCGTTGGTTTGAAAACGGGACGGGCAGGCGCCGCTGTACCGGCCGGCGTAGTCGAAGGTGCGATGGCAGGAGCAGTCTTCGCCGCTTTCAGTGCTTCTTTCTCCTTTTGGAATTGTTCCAGAAGTATGCGCTTTTCGTCGGCTTGTTCGGTAGTGAGATTGGAATAATTGTAAACCATATCCCGCACATCCACTTCACTATAATCGAATGTCTTGGTCATGGTAAGGCATTCCGTCGGGCAAACCGTTGTACAAAGGCCACAATAGCAGCATTTGGCCATATCGATATCAAACTTGGCGGCGTACAAGCGGATCGGCGAGCCGTCGGAGGCACGGCCAACATCCTCCACCGCTTTAATCGGTTCAATATCAATACAATCGACCGGACATACCTTCGCGCATTTATCACAAACAATGCAATCGTCCATCTCATTATGCAGACGGTACCTGCCATTATCCGGAATGGGAATGGTTTCCAGCGGGTACTGGATGGTGACAATGCCATCCTGCTGGTCATAGAAATTGGATGAGCGAATATCCCCGGGCTTACGGCTCTTACGTGCATTCAAGAGATGCCGTAACGTCAGCCGCATGCCCGTGAGGGTCGTACTGATGCCGTCGGATATGTTTTTAAAGTATTCTGACAAAATCCCTGTTCGTTGGTATTGCGGTTACCCTATGACAAATATAGAGTAAACGGTTCAAAAACTTACTTATCCACACCCACTGCTTCCAAAAGCTCCTGCAATTCATTTTGCAGCGACTCCGTCTTGTCGGCGATGTACCAGCGTTGAATATCCTCTGAAAATTCGCTGTACGACCTGACCGGGTTGGCTTTATATGCTCTCAAAAGCTCCTGGGCACCTGCCGGACGTGGTCCCCACGTGAAAATTTCATTGAAATCGTCGTCCACAGCGATCAGTTTGGGTATCGAACGCCCTCCATTGGTCAGATATGCGTCCATTAATTCCGGGTTTTCGTCCCGAAGCAAGAATCTGACCTTAATCAACGGATTTGATAACGAGGCAGCTACGATTGTGGGAAGATTCTGGGCTGCATCCCCGCACCACGCTTCGGTGAGGATGTACCAGGTTTGCGGAATATCGACCTGGTCGACGGCTTCCCTAAGTGAATCATGGATCTCCGCCTTTTTATTCAGTCGTTGCATCCGGGCCAGGTTCAGCCTTGTGTAGTGGGACAGCGATTCAGATTGTTTCGGGCCGGTTGTCCTGTTTTCAAGAACCACCGTCTCCATTAAATGCATGTATTCGGAATAAGTATAAGCCCCGTTTCTAACTGATTCAGGGAATAAATGTGCCACGTTTCTCATTGGATTTAAATTTATTGGAAAACCCTCTGGCGACACTTTCAGTTCACTTTTCGGTCATCAAAAGTTGCACTTTTTCCAGTCACTTCAAGTTGACTTTCAATGCGTTCCAAAAGTTCCTTTGCCAATTTCTCCCGATCGAAATGAGCGTGGACAAACCGGTAACCATTTTTACCATGCTTCGCCATAAGTTCGTGGTCGTTCATATAAATCCTGATTTTTTTCACCAGTTCTTCCGAATTTTCCGGCTCTGTAAACATCCCCGCCTCCGCCTGCTCTACCAGCTCGCGCGACACACCGTCGATAGCCATTAATACAGGCTTTTTACAGGAGAAATAGTCAAAAGTTTTGTTGCTGTAAACTGTTTTGAAAATCTCCGCTTTTTTCAAAATAGCTACGCCGACGTCGGCCATTAAAACGTAGTCGAATATCTGCTCCTTTGAAACGGGGTCGAGAAATGAAACGTTGGTCAGCTGCCTGGAATCGACTTCTTCCATCAACATCCGCTTCTGCATTCCGTCGCCTATCAGCAAGAAATGGGCATCTGTACCCCGAAGCAATGTAGCAGCCTCCACGAGCTGCATCAAGTCATTCGCCAGCCCATGCGCCCCGACATAAATGATTACAAACTTTCCCTCCAGTCCCAGTTCCTTTCGTAACCCGCTCGCGCATGCGTTACGCAACGCGCGCTCACTCCAACGGAAATCCGCCGCGTTAGGGATCACGATGATTTTACCTGGCACAACGCTTTTGTCGCGAATTAACCTTTCCCGAAACGCCGGAGTAAGCACATTGATCAACTTTGACTTGCGATAAAGGTATTTCTCAAACCTGTAAGCCAAACTGATCAGCCACTTATTCTTCAAAACGCCCGTCTCGATCGCCGATTCCGGCCAAAGATCCCGTATTTCCAGCACCAGCGGAACACGCTTCCATTTGGAGAGCAGCAGCCCCGGAATACCCACCAGGAGTGACGGCGAGCTTACGATAATGCAGTCATATTTGGAACGCGCGAAACGTAACCCGACATAAATTGCGGCACATGCGAAAGAAATATAGCCCAAAAGCCGCCCCGAAAAGCTGTGATGATAACGCCTGGACAATTTGCATCGAATTACCTCAACGCCGTCCTGGTTCTCAGACATTGAAAATCGTTTCCCCTTATTATCCGCGGATTTCCCCGACATATAATGTACATCCCCCGCAATCACCGTCACCGAATGCCTTTCCCTCACCCAAACACGAGCCATTTCGTTCCAGCGGGAGCCTCCGCCAGCATTGTCTTCGAGAAAGTATTGATGAATGAGGAGCATGTGCATAAGCGGGTAATATTGTTTCATTATTGGTCTATACAAATGGGACTTGGTCACTTCAAACTTTCAATAACCGTCCTTATCAAACTCCCGCCACTTTCAAACACCATAGCGATACATTCTACCTTTTCGCCATAAACCTCCGAATACCAGCCGCGTTCAACGATCATTAGGATTCCACAACCTTGTTCATCGACAGCACTAATACGAAAATCATCCAAAAACCCTCTATCCGGATGCCATAACTGGCGGATTCGCATTCCTTTCGGCACATTCAGAACCAGGTCTTCCACCAGCCAATGCAACCGACCCGCTTTTTTGATAACTCTTCGCTTGTGAACAATACCTTTGCCTACATGACGGAACCCCTCGAATTCGGTCTCAATCCAAAACCCGTCATCGGCAGTGCCTGATTTTCCCTTTGCATTCGTGATCCAATGCGTCCAGACAAACCGGTGCCGCTTCTGCATTTGATCGAAGTTTTCGATCATGATGGTGTTGTGAGCGCGCGTACCGGCGAAATAGCGTGTAGATTCTTCATCGGCATTGTAAAGCCAGGTACCGGCATCGCGCAGAATGTTGCGGCCGTTTATCCAAATGTCGAGGTGGTTATGATCAGCTTGAAAGGGGCGGCTGCAATAGCTTCCGCAGCGCAGGAATGTGATAGTACCGCTATCTCTAACAATGAAATAGCCGTCCTCCTGAAAATTAAAAGCACCATCTTCCACAACTTCCAGATAGCTTTCCACATCCGACAGCTCTTCGGGTACCAGCCATACTTTCTCTTCGCTTAAAACGGGGTCCGAATTTTTCCAGCTATATAAAACCGATTCCAATGCGATTAATTGAGGCCTGAAATCCCGAAAATCACATTCAGAAAGAGGAAAAAACAATGCCCCGTCATTGTGCCCGTAAAGAGGAAGCCTCCCATTTACTCCATCCATGCAGATTCTCAAGAACCTCAGAGAAGCATCGGCTTGCTCATACACGGTTTCAGAAAACCATTCGTCATTCAATTCCGCTAATTGTATACCCCAAGTCATCAACTGAACAACCACGCGGTGATAGTTCATCGAAAATTGAAGGTAAGTGCCGTCCGACGTAATTTGTCGATTGATTTCCCTTTCAAATAAATCCTTGCCTTTTTTCCTCCATTCATGGCTTTCCGAGAAGCAAGGAAACATTATACCGGTCACAAATAGGCCTAATGTCTCGGTCAGGACGTGGTTATTACTGACGGCGATTTCTGAAAAACAGATGTTGGCAGCAACATGCCGCATTTGATCGTAAATGCTGCAAAGAATCTTATCCAGCAACAATTGATTCAATGCTGATGACAGGCGATGGTAATGCAATGCAAAAGTCCAGTTCAATACCCTCAATGCTATTTCCTGGCTGCATTTCCAGTTTGGTCCACAATTCACAGGGTTCTTGTCGATCCAATCCGTGATCAATTCGAAAACTTTTCCCGACTGATCCTGACCGAAATGATAATCATACCGAACGAGGTCATACAAAAACGTGAACCTCGACTTCTCCCACACGTATTTGATATCGCCCGCTTTCGGGGAAAAGTCGTCAACGTCCGACCAATGCTGGTGTTTCGGATAAACAAAGCCAGTTAATGGATTGCTGTGCCAGTCGGGTACTTCGAACCATTGACTGCTGAAATAGCGAAACCTCCCCATTTCCATTTGCCCTACCCGCCATTTCAAATCAGTGATTCCTGCATTCCTTTGCAAAGTCAGTTTTTCGGGGTCGAACAGAAATGTGGGTTTGTTGTTCTGCCATTCCTGCATACTTATGAATGAATGCCTGGTGGCTCTTTTGGGAAAGCGCAATTGAAGAATACCGGTTTTACCTTGCCACCAATATCCGGCTCTGAACAACACATATTGCCAGCCCATTTGCCGGCCGATATGCCAAAGCAGCATCCAATACCGCAGCGCTTTCATGGTACCTTCACCCAGCCGCCCGTCCACATACTATCCCGCGCCGCCAGTGTCGCCTGGCTTGAGTTCCAGACGTCTTCGAGAGGCATTATCGGCTCTTTTCCGGTTGCAATGCATTCGAACAGCTTGTCAAACTGCTCCTGATGGCCCTTTCCCGCATCCCGTTTTGTTTCTCTAAATCCCTCAAAACCATATCCCCATACAACTTTGTAGTCATCCACAACCACTGTCCGCCCCAGCGAATGTACTTCGATCCGTTCCTTTGGATAGCTGCTATGACCATTTGAAAAATAATGCACGGCCCCGGCGGAGCCATTTGCCAGCCGCAGCAGCACACTGGCATTTTCGGTACTCATACAGCCCTGGACGGTCAACGCATTGGTACAGACTTCCGTAATGCGGCTTTGCGCAATCCACGCGACCAGATCGATGAAATGGCATGCCTCGCCCACCAGCCTCCCTCCACCCCGGGCGCTGTCGTGTAGCCAGTCATTCGCCAAAATACTGCCTGCGTTAACAGTAATTACGACGTTCATCGGGCCGCCATCAAGCAATTGCCGAAGCCTGGTTATATGCGGTGCATATCTTCGGTTAAAACCCACCGCGAGTGAGACCGGACCCGGCGCATTTTGAAGTGCCGATTTTACGCTTTCAATGCCCCTGGCATCAATGCTAAGTGGCTTTTCCACAAACACATGCTTGTCGGCACGAATCGCATCTATCGCGATGGAAACATGCTCATCATGCCGGGTGGCGATAATGACCAGATTGACTTCGTCGTCGGCCAAAATTTCGCGGTAATCCGTAGTAACGAATGGAATGCCATACTTGACGGCGAGTTCCGCCGCCCTTGATCCGCCTAAGCTGGCGATGTACTTGATACACTTCCCGCGGAGACAGGGCAACAACGTCATGCAAGCAAAATTTCCAGCGCCGATGATCGCTGCCACCACCTTTTGTACCGCGAATACATTGTCCGGGTTCCGGATTGCCGTTTCGTCGGCCTTGCTTTCACCGTTATAATCGATCAGCACTCCGAGCGATCGGATATTTTTTTGATAAATACATAAATAATTTTCAAGCGGGATAATATTGGAAATTAAAGGTTTGACATTCAGAGAACCATTCCCCATCAGCCGCAGAACTTCGAGGAAATTGCGGTTCGCGGTCCAGCGAACATATCCCTGGGGGTAATCGATGCCCCGCTCCTCGTACGCATGATCATAACGCCCGGGCCCGTAGGAGCATGAAACCTGGAATGTCAGTTCCTTATGGTAAAAATCAGCCCGGTTTAAATGCAAGGGAACGTCGCCTACTAGCACGATTTTCGCTTTTTTCCTGCAAATCGCCGAGGCCATTGAAATGACATCGCCGGATTTGGACGAAGCTGTGATAATTACCCCATCCATTTCGCCGAATTGCTTTGAATTCCATCCACCGGTAGACCATGACGGATTAACGGCCACGACTCCCTTTTCTCTTGCGATTCGTCGCCGATCTTCGTCGGGTTCAATACCCATTACCTCGCACCCTTGCGCGCGGAGGATATCAACGACCATCAAACCTATTAACCCAAGGCCTACCACCGCCACGCGCTCACCGAGGGCGGGTGCCAGCAATCGCACCCCATGCAGACCTACCGCGCCCAAAACTGCAAACACCGCCTCTTCGTCCGGCACATCAGGAGGAACTTTGGCGACCAGGTTGACCGGTACACAGATCATCTCGGCATGCGGCCCGTTGCTGACCACCCTGTCGCCGATCGTGAAACCTTCTACATCTTCTCCTATCGCTTCGATTTCTCCCAAATTGCAATACCCCAACGGCAGGAGCTGATCCAGCCTGCGGAGAACCGACTGTGTAGTTTTCCAGAAGCCATCAGTTCTGACTTTGTCAATTAAGAGACGGAACTTGTCTGGATGTTGCCTGGCTTTAAGAAGGAAATTGGCTTTGCTGAACCCGATCAGCATTCTTTCGGTCCCGGCGGAGATGAGGCTTTTACGGGTTTTGATGAGCACGCAGCCCTTCCGGGCGAGCGGAACAGGGACATTTAACAGCAACGTCTCTCCCGTCCGGAGATTCTGGGCAAGTTGTTTCATGAAATAGTGTGTAGTTTGAGTAAACATCAGGTGTTGAAATTTACGAATTAAATCCAATCAGCAAGATTTAATAATTTTGACAAACCTGTTTAGCATACAATCCTTAATCATACCCATTCCCGAATGAAAAAGCAGATCAATATCGGCATAGTAGGTTACAAGTTTATGGGCCGTGCGCATAGTAATGCCTGGAAAAAAGCCCCGCTGTTTTTTGACACGCCATCCGTGCCCGTCCTGAAAGTGGCATGCGGCCGCCACCAGGAATCGCTATCCGAATTCGCGCAAAATTGGGGCTGGGAAGAGACCGAAACCGACTGGCAGCAACTCGTCACAAGGCCTGATATCGACATTATCGACATCGCATTACCCCAAAATTTGCACTACGAAGTGGCATTGGCCGCAGCCAGGGCAGGCAAGCATATTTTTTGTGAAAAACCGCTTTCGATGGACAGCGGGCAGGCTGCCGAAATGCTGAAAGTGTGCCAGGAAAATGGCGTGAAGCATTATCTCAACCATAACTATCGCAGAACGCCAGCCGTAGCGCAAGCCAAAAAGATGATCGAAGAAGGCAAGATCGGCCGGATTTTTCACTGGCGCTGTGCTTACCAGCAGGATTGGATAGTCGACCCGTCGTTCCCGCTTACCTGGCAGCTTAAAAAGGAGACTGCCAAGGCCGGGCCGCAGTGGGACCTCAACTCCCACGCCGTCGACCTCGCGCATTTCCTTGTGGGTGAGATTGTTTCCGTTTCATCCCTGAATGCGAACTTTATCAAAGAACGCCCCATCGCTGACGAAACCGCCACCGGAAGTCTCACTGGCGCATCCAAAGGCAACGAAACGGGCGAAGTGACCGTCGAAGACGCCGCATTGATGATGGTCAGGTTTCGAAACGGCGCCATAGGCTCATTTGAAGCAACCAGGTTCGCGACCGGCCGCAAAAACCGCCTTACATTCGAAATTTACGGCAGCAAAGGCAGCCTCGTTTTCGACCTCGAACGCATGAACGAGCTGCAATACTATTCCAACGAAGATGCGAAAGGCGAACACGGTTTCCGCACGATTCTCGCCACCGAATCCATTCACCCTTACGCGGGCCATTGGTGGCCTGCCGGGCATATTATTGGCTACGAACACGCGTTCGTGCACGCGGCAGTAGATTTCCTGGATGCAATCGAAAATGATACTGAAATCAAGCCCGACTTCGCGGATGGCCTGAAAATCATTCAGGTGCTGGAAGCGGGACTGCGCTCGGCGGAAAGCGGCAGCACGGTACTATTATAGGGTAAAGGAGGAAAGGGAGGAAGGAGGAAAGGGAAGAAGGTACTCCCTTCGCCATCCTCCCTTTCCTCCCCTTCCTCCTTCTTCAAACCAGTAAACTCCGCTATGTAACTGCTTTTCAATTACATAATCTGGTTCTGGTCATGAAAAAGCCCTCTGCGTTTGAATTTGCAGCGATCGTACTTGCAATAGCTGCGTTTATTTTCTTTTTCGACAGGTCAGTTCTCAGTAAGGAAACTGTCAATCTCAGACCTCAGGAGCCGAAGCCGCCTTTTCCGTATTATCAGGAAGACATTACGTTTGAAAATCCAAAAGCCGGGATCAAGCTAGCGGGCACGCTCACTTTGCCTGCGCGCGAGGGCAACTTTCCTGCGGTGGTACTCATTAGTGGTGGCGGCCCAAGCGACCGGAATGTTGAGGCAATGGGCCACAAACCTTTCCTCGTCATAGCCGACCATCTGACAAGGAAGGGCATTGCAGTTCTCAGATTTGATGACAGGGGTGTTAAGCAATCAGAAGGCGACTATCAATCGGCCACCTCAGCAGATTTCTCCGAAGACGCTGAGAGTGCAATCAACTATTTAAAGACGAGAAAGGAAATCAATCACGACCAAATCGGGCTCGCAGGCCACAGCGAAGGAGGTATGATTGCACCCATGATCGCGGCACGCTCAAAGGACGTCGCATTCATCATCTTGCTCGCTGGACCCGGAATGCCGGGCGATTCTTCAATACTATTGCAGATGGCCGCTTTCCAACGTGTCCGAAAATACCCCGAAGCGCGGATCCAGCAAGCACAAATAGTTTTCGCAGGCGCACTGGCGATCGTAAAGCAATCCAGTGATCGGGTCGTTTTGCGCGAGGAATTGAAGCAGTATATCAACGCAAATCTCGACAGTCTATCCGCATTCACTTCGGATAGCGCTTCGCTTACACAATCGCGTACTGTGGTTATTAACAATTTTTCATCCGTCTGGACTCAGTTTTTGATAAAATACGACCCGGTAACTACCCTCGAAAAGGTGACATGTCCTATTCTGGCATTGATCGGCGAGAAAGACTACCAGGTACCTCCGAAAGAGCATTTCAAAGGAATAGCCAGAGCCACCCGAAAAAGTGGGAACAAAAATGTCAAACTGGTTGAATTACCTGGCCTGAACCACCTGTTCCGGGAATGTAAAACCGGTGGGCCGGACGAATATCGGCTAGGAACACAAACAATTTCTCCCTTGGCTTTGAAAGAAATGTCGGACTGGGTACTCCACGTTACACACTAGCAATCCCTATTTCAAAAGCGCAGCCACTTTCAAATCCATCGCGTTCTCTCCCGGTTCGTAGCCGACATGCTGATCGACTACTTTGCCGCTGCCGTCCAGAAGCACCCAGATCGGGATGGTTTGCAGGTTATATTTCTTGTCCAGTATCGCGTAAGTGTCGCCCAGAGGCAAGAGGAACTGTTTCCAGGGCATCTGTTCTTTGTGCATTGCCTTTTTCCAGGCATTTTGGTCCTTGTCGACGGAAATGCTGACGACATTCAGTTTCTGGCCTTCATTCTCATAAAGCTTTTTGATTTGCGGGATTTCCATCCGGCAGGGCCCGCACCAGCTTGCCCAGAAAACGATGAGGTTATGTTTGGAAGAGTCCACCAGGACTTCTTTGACTGACTTGTCATCAGCCGTTTTTAATGCTAATTCCTTCGGGAAATCGCTGCCGGTTTTGTTATCGTAGTCCAGATACGCTTTTAGAGCAATATAACCGGGGTTTGAATGAAGTTCTGGATCAAAAAGAGCTAGTAAATGTTTCGCCTCGTCGGTCGCAAGTGCTGATTTATTGAAATTTAATGTACGGAGTAGTTCCAGCGAATAAGGATGCTTCTGAACGAGCGATCGGTTATAAGCGTGGTTATCAGCAGCATTCTTCGAGCTGCCCTTGAAAGTGTAATGCCGGAATAACACGCTGGTTTGCCGGTTGACTTTGTCAATATTGAAAGTAACAACCTTATTCTTAGGAGTAAATATCCGGATTGTATCGAGAGTCAACTTCATCATGCCTGGTTCGGCATAGAAGTTAGGCTCATCTATTTTTTTCGAATAAGGATTTTTATACCCCACTACCTGATGCGGAAACTCGGGATTTCCGGTCTCAAAAACAATTGCTGTTCTGAAAGGGATAAAATCCCCTCCGGTTTTGATTTTGAACTCAAATTTGCCGCCCTTCACAACGGCAGTATCTTCGAAGTTGCGGGTTTCGGCATTGCCCAGATATAGCGTCTTCCCTTCCAGGAAAGTGTTCGCTCCGCGTAAATCGCCATGTACCACTATGTCCCGGCTATTACCGCAAGCCAGCGCCGTAAAAATCACCAATAGCGCCCCAACCATACCGGAAAGGGCACGAACAATCTGACTGTTTTCCATAACGCATCACGATTTGTTGATGCGCAATTGTAATTAGTTTATAGTAGAAAACAAAATATAAAATAAAATTATATATCAAGTAAATATCTTACGCTAAAAACATCAATGGCAGCACTTACTTCGATAAAATTCTTACTATCTCCTCAAAGCCGCGCCTCCGGGCATGTTGCAATGGCGTAAGGCCGTCATGATCCGGTATTCCAAGGTCCGCTCCGCTGTCTTTCAGCAATTGCACAATTTCCTGATACTTTTTGCTCCCATCCCCCAAAACAATAGCTTCCATCAAGGCTGTCCACCCCAAACGATTGACATGGTTAATGGGAAATCCCCTGGTACCCACCAGCACTTTTACGGTTTCCACGTGCCCCCGCTCGCATGCAGGAATCAACGCAGTTCCATTATACCGGTTGAAGACATCAAAGCGGGCGCCGTGAGCAAGAAATAGCTTCACCAGTTCTGTTTGTCCGGTCGCGCCTGCATACAGGAAAGGGTTATCCCGGATATTGTCCTGCAAATTAACATCCGCACCGCGTTCCGTCAGTAGCGTTGCCATTTCCGCCCGTTTCTCGATCACCGCCAACAGAAGCAGGGAGCGCTGTTTTTCATCCTGCGTATTTACATTAGCTCCTTTGTCAAGCGCCTTTTTTACGCCCTCCACGTCGTTTCGTCCGACCAGTTTTATAATGTCCTCTTGCTGCATAATCTTTTCATCTGTTAATGGCTGGTCTTTCGCATTACATGACGCAAACATGCCCATCAATGCCAGCAGCAACAATGTTTTCATAAGTCCAAATGATTAATTGAAAATCACACCAACAAGGTAAGGCGAGTTTCCAGGGATCGCTTTGCGGAATTTATACTAATGCTTGGATGATTTATTACTTCGCGTTGATAGGTGGGATTCAAACCGCAACGGCCGGAAAACAAAAAAAGCACCGATTGCTCGATGCTTTCTGTGGGAGTTGAGGGATTCGAACGGCAGCGGCCGACCGTCCCCGACCCTCTGCTTGTCAGCGGACGCCGCGCGGGCAGATGTTATGATCCAACTGCTCCGGCCGGAAAACAAAAAAAGCACCGATTGCTCGATGCTTTCTGTGGGAGTTGAGGGATTCGAACAGCAGCGGCCGACCGTCCCCGACCCTCTGCTTGTCAGCGGACGCCGCGCGGGCAGATATTATGAACCAACTGCTCCGGCCGGAAAACAAAAAAAGCATCGATTGCTCGATGCTTTCTGTGGGAGTTGAGGGATTCGAACCCCCGACCCTCTGCTTGTAAGGCAGATGCTCTGAACCAACTGAGCTAAACTCCCTTTTTTGTTTTCTTTTGTTTTCCCGTCGTTTGGGAGTGCAAATATGTGCGACTAAATTGAACTCTGCAAATATTCTTGAAAAAAAATTAAAAATATTTTTTAACCTCCTGAAAACCAATATCGACTATTCGAAATTTAAATAGAGCGTTACAGTGTGGGTACGCATGCGGCTGATGCCATTACCTACCGAGTTTGTTCCAGGTACGATCATATTTGTCAGTCCATGTGAAAAACGCAGTTCCGGAGCAAATTTGAAGAATTCAAAGAATTGCTCATAACCTATCCCATAATCGATCGAGAAGTCGCTGGACTTGGTATCGAGGGCGGTAGCTCCACCTCCCCGGTTACGTTTTACGTTCGTCTCGATCCCGAGCGTTACGCCTGCAATCATGTACATGCGTGAGTTGACCCGGCGGACGGATTTGTATTTTAGCAAGAGCGGTACTTCTATCCACGTCGACTCGCGCTTTTCTGTCCGGTCGGTGCCGTTCGGATAGCTGAATTTGACATGCCGCTCATAAAGTGAAACCGCGGGTGTTGTGCGCAGGTCAAAATGCTCGTTCAGATATGCGTTGACGGTAAAACCCATGCGAAATGCCGCATTCGTCGGCGACTGGATCACAAATGCCGAATCCTTGGACACGAAGTCGTTACTATGCTTGATGTTGAACCGCGTAAACGGGACTGCGAAAAGAATACCGTAATGGATCGGCTTGTCGTCGTAATATTCGAGGTGCTTGCGACGGTAACCGATGCCCTGAGACCGGGCTTCCTGCGCCGCCATGAGCAGCGCAAGGATACCGATAATTATTTGTGTCCGACGTAAATTGAACAGATCCCGAAGGTAAGTGATATGCATTTGGTATTTATGAAACCTGCTTTTTTATAAATATCAAGAAAAGCTTCCCCATCCGGAAAGGCCTGCACCGACTCGGGCAGATAAGTGTATGCCGCGCTGTCTTTGGAGACCGTTTTCCCTATTATTGGTAGTATGTATTTGAAATAAAAATTGTAAATCTGCTTGAACGGAAAGCTCTTGGGCTTCGAAAACTCCACCACTACACACGTTCCGCCCGGCTTCATCACGCGGTTCATCTCTGTCAGTCCGGCCAGCAAATTCTGAAAATTGCGTACTCCAAACGAAACGATAATCGCGTCAAAATAATTGTTTGCGAAAGCTAAACTTTCCGAGTCGCCGCTTTGCAGGGTAATGACGTCCTGTTTGCCTAGTTTGGCGATTTTCTCGCGACCAACCGCCAGCATACCTTCCGAAATATCGACGCCGATGATTCTCTCGGGCTTCAAGGCAAGCGCCTCAATGGCAAAGTCGCCAGTACCCGTTGCAATGTCAAGAATGACCTTTGGCTGTTGCTTTTTGAGCAGTTTGATAGCTCTTTTGCGCCAATAGATATCTACACCGCCACTCAGGACGTGGTTCAACAGGTCGTATTTGGGCGAAATGTTATCGAACATCTCCGCGACCTGCTCCCGCTTGGTCCCTTCCTTATCTTTATAGGGTACTACACTCATCTTTGTATTGTATTTTTCAACTACAAGCAAAACTAACAGATATTTACGGTTATCACACGGCGGTCGGGCATCTTATTGGTTCTACAAAATGTGACCGAAATGAAAAGCGTACGTATCAATGGCTGAACAAACATTTCGTCCCGATCATTTCCAGCCATGCGTTACATTTTGCTTATTGTCATTTGCGCCCTGGTCGGCGTAACCTTCGCGCAGCCTGTCCGTTACCGTTCGCCAAATGGTATCAGCGACAAGAAAAACTATAACCGCCGCGCCGCACAGCCCTATTTTCTAAGCTTCCGATGCGGCCTTACACAATTTTACGGAGAGCTGAACGCTCAGGCGATGCACGGAATCGCCGGAATAGGCATTGGGAGGTCGCTCAACAAACAATTCGCTGTTCAGCTGGATTACAATGCGGGGACCATTGGCGGCGAAAAAAGGGCGTTTTTCAACTCCTGGTTTGTAAATGAATACAATAGCGCGGAATGCCTGGTAAAGTGGGACCTCTCGGAACAATTCAGCCAACGAGAGCCCGGCCCGGTGCATATGGCTGTTTATGCAGGTGTAGGACAAATCTGGTTCAGCGCCAATGCCTTTGACCTGGACGGCAACCGCCTCCTGCGCTTCACCAACAGCCAGCAGAGCGCCAGAAACCCGCTTTTCCTACGCTGGGGGCCACCCAAAGGTCCAAAGGGAATCAAAAAAACGAGAGAAGGACTGTTACCGCTTGGCACTTCTGTGGATTATGCTTTGTTAGAAAAATTGAAAATTGCGTTGGAATACCGCTTCTACTTCGTGCGGACCGATAAGCTTGATGCCACTTCCGGCCATCGGCTGATCAATCCGGAAGAAAGTGAATCTTACAGCGAAACGCCAAACGATGCGTTCAGTTTTATTGCTGTGTCACTGCAATATCGTTTTGGCCAAAGGAAAAAATGAATGCCGGTTAACATTGTTAAATAATGATATCTACCACTGTTAAATACAAACTTTACCCCTCCCTGTTAGGCTGTTTCGACCGGTTCGAACGCGGCTACATCGATGCGCAGGAACTGCTCGACCGCATTAACCGTGTGCCCATGCCACAAACCGAGGCTCAGTTTCGTGGCGTATCATTCGAAGATGCGGTGATCAAAGGCATTGGCGAAGAAACATTTGACCCGGAAATCCTCTCGAAAGTACGGTCGTTTCTCCCCCGCCCGATGCTGAAAACGCAGGTATACTGCGAATACCAGCTAAACGACAGCCTGATTTACGGGTATGTGGATGTAGTTGGGAAGATGCTGGCCGTGGATATCAAAACCACCGGAAATTACCGTGCAGGCTGTTTCGCCAAAAGCCATCAGAACTTTTACCTGCCTGCATTGCGCGCGAAAGGGATCAGAAGCCTTCGCTATGTGATCACCGATTTTAAGGAGGTATATCTCGAAGAATATGATCAAACGGCTGACTTTACCTATCAGGAGGAGCAGATCGCCCGCTTTTGCGAATTCCTCGAGACCTACCGCGACCGTATCACCGACTTACGGGTATTTGCCCAGATTTAACGCCGTTAACCAGGCTAGAAATCCAGCAGTTGATGTTTTACAGCAAATATCGCGAGGCTCACCGAGTTGCCCGCACCGGTTTTTTCCAGCAGGTTTTTACGGTGTCCCTCCACCGTTCGGTAACTGATAAACAACTCTTCCGCGATTTTGGCCGTGTTGTATCCCTTGCAAATCAATGCGAGCACTTCCATTTCACGGTCGGTAAGGCCTATATTCAGTGAAGGAATGGCAACTTTACTGCGAGTCGGCTTGATATCCCCTGCTTGCAGGCCCTGCCGCATTACCTGTGCGATGTCGTCATTAATGTAAAATCCCTTCGTCATAACCTGCCCGATAGCCTCGTTCAGAATTCCCTGATCGATGTCCTTGGGCAGGTAGCCGTGCACGCCTACCCGCATGAGCTGCAATATGTGCTCGGGGGAATAGTTCATGGAGAGGATGATGATTTTTAAGTTCGGGTACTGTTTTAAAAGAAGCCCAGCCACTTCTTTCCCATCCATTCCTTTCATAAAAAGATCCAGCAGCACCACGTCGGGCATGGCATTTCCTATTTCTTCCAGCAGTTCCTCGCCTGAAGCAGCTTCCAGAATTACCTGATAATCTTCATTCCGGGACAAAATCTGGCCTAATCCTTGACGGAAAAGCTTGTGGTCGTCCGCTATCGCTATTCTTACTGGTTCCAATTTGTTTTGGGAAAGTGTTAAACGGGCATTTCAATTTTAAAACTGGTGCCTTCACCAGGAGCGGAATGTAGTTCGAGCTTCGCCCCCAACAGGTCGGTTCGGGTATGGATTGTGCTCATTCCCATTCCCGACGCTTTCTCGCCGGAAAGCATATCGAACCCCTTGCCATTATCGCTCATGAGCAAGCTCAGTTGTGAACCGTTATGATGGAGATCGAAAATGATTTCACTGGCTTCGGCATGTTTGACCACATTACCGATCACCTCCTGGATAATGCGGTACAGAACCAATTGCTGGTGGGACGAAAGCACTTCGGACGGATCGTCGATCGCGCACCGGATGTGTATTCCTGCGTCTTCCATCCTACGTAGCAAAATTTTCACCGCGCCTGCAAAACCGAAGTTCTCGAGAATTACCGGCGACAGGTTATGCGCGATTTGCCGCACATCCTTCACCACATCCCCGATAATCTGCCCTGAACGGGCGGCCAGACCCTTCATTTCGTCCGGCGACTTCTCGTATTGGATCTGATTCACAAACAAACGGACCGCCGACAACGACGCACCTATTTCGTCGTGCAGGTCGCGCGCGATACGCTCTCGCTCATTCTCCTGCGAGGCCACAATTGATTCCAGAATTTTCTTCTGATGAACCATCTCCATCTGATGCATTCGGCTCTGCTGAAAATGCAGCTTTCGCTGGTAAAGCAGCACAAAAATGACGATCGTGAGTGCCATCATCACCATAGTGCCAATTCCGCCGAACAGCAGTTGCGCAAACTCTATTTCCCCCGGCCTACCCATAATGCGATTGAATAAGTAATGTACAGCATATAGTTCATCAGCGCGTGGATCACCCAAATCTGATCATTCAGATTTTTGGAATACAGCAAAATGAAGTTCATAAATATGAAAATCAAGAAGTTACCCGAAAAGAAAAGCAGCAACCCTGCCGACACCCAGAAAAAAGGCTCAACCAGCAGATTTTGCACTTTCAATTCCTGAAAAACTTTAAAGAAATACGACAATGCGAGCAAGATCACTACCACACTTTCGATCGACCGGCCCGCATTATCGATCCACACCGACTGCCCATGCTGCCCCAGTTCGCGCACAAGAACGATCCCCGTAAACGCCGCCAGCATCCAGCCGCGCAAAGTCGTCAGCCACTTCCGATCCAGCACCAGGCTGTACATCCAGGTCAGTAACGCGAACTCGACCGTAATGTAGATCGGCCAAAGAAACAGGTTAGATACTTTTAAAAACCAGAAGACTCGTGATATACTTTCTATACACAGCGCAAAGAAAATGAGGCCGCAGAGTAGCTGCACGGGACGCTCGGCCTTACGGCACCGCCAAAAAGCCATTGCCGCTGCCGCCAGCACCGGCAGATACGTGAAGAGCACAATGAGTTGTTCCCTGGAATAATGCATTGGTTCCCTGGTTTACCGACGCCTGAAATATGAGTAGCAAGCCGGCCGGCGAAGGAGATCCAGCCTTTGGCAAATTACGTCAAATTGCCGTTGATGCAATTGTAATTACTGCTATTCGACTTGTTTATTAACTTCCTTCCGCTATTTTTGGGCATTCTATCAGTATCACCTCTGCCCAACAAAACCGACATCATGTTGGTGGGCGCTCCCTCGGCAGTTCCAGCAACTGTAACCGGCCAATTACAAATCATTAAAACTGAATCACAACGGTCTTTTAGTTTTTATCGATTTAAGGCCCCCTTTTTAGCATTGAAAAAATTTTAATGCATGGTTCGCGCCGTTTCCCGACAGACTTTCTGCCGGAAAAGCCGCCGACTATGAATTTTATTACGCCAGACCCGGCTGCCCCGTGCAGCGGCTGATGGCTAACCCCGAAAATATGAAGGTTAACGTAGTGATCTACGGAGTTGTGGCTGGCAGTTACAGAACACAAAACCTGATCAGATCCCTTTTTGACATTTCAGAGGTAAATCTGTTTTACCTCAACCCCGGATTACTCTGGGACCGCCCTTCCTTGTGGAACAAAATCCAGCGAATGATCATCGAGCTGACGGTCGTTTGGAAGGCCGACATCATCATCATCCCCGCGACCCGTCACCAATACCCCTATAAATACAAGCTGGCGAAGTTCTTCAAAAAGCAGGTGATCACGGATTTTTACATTTCCTTTTACGACACCTATGTGACCGACCGTAAAACGATCGCCCAAGAAAGTCCCGAAGCAGCAGCACATTTCAAGCTCGATCAAAACGCCATTATCTCGTCCGACCGCACGATTTTCCTCAATGAATCCGAAGCGGAATATTATACGCGCTTGCTGGATGTAAAACTGTCGGATATCCAATACAGCATTGTGCCGCTTTGTGTGGACAGTCGCCGAAAAGCGGCAAATCCTTTTGCGAACGGGACCACAAACAAGCTGACCATATGCTGGTGGGGCACTTACATTCCACTGCACGGATTAGATAAGG
>NZ_BMIA01000007.1 GCF_014641595.1 Dyadobacter endophyticus
AATGACGTGTACATCCCGATCGGGCAGTTGCTGGCCATTCATGTCTTTTTCAGTTCCCTCAGCGTAGTCCCGAAGAATATACTGATCAAGTCGCAGCTGTTCAAGAAAATAGCTATTATCGATGTTTGCACAGCCCTCACGGCCGGGCTTTTGGCGGTGTTACTGGCCTCGCAGCATTACAGCTACTTTGCCATCGTGTGGAGATCGATATTTGTGAGCTCGGTCACCTTTACCATCTATTTCCTGATCTCCGGCCTAAAATTTAAAAAAGGTTTATCGCTGGCGCCGGCACGGCGGGTTGCGAAATACTCGTCGTTCCAGTTTGGATTCAATTTCATCAATTACTTCTCAAGAAACCTCGACAACATCCTGATCGGCAAATTCATGGGCAATGCTCAGCTTGGCGTGTACAACCAGGCGTACCAGCTGATGATGTACCCGATCTCCAACCTGACCTTCGTGATAACCCCCGTGCTGCACCCCATTCTGGCCAAATACCAGCACGACAAAGCCTTTATTTACAAAGAATATGTAAATGTGGTCAACATCCTCGCTGTTCTGGGCGTGCCGATATCTGTTTTTGTATTTTTTTCCTCCGAAGAAATCGTCCAGATCATGCTCGGAAGCAAATGGGCTGCCGTTGTACCAATACTGAAAATAATGAGCCTGTCCGTATGGATACAAATGGTGCTTTCCAGCAGCGGTTCTGTTTTCCAGGCCTCGGGAAGGACCGACCTGCTTTTTCTTTCGGGGGCATTGTCGGCCGTGTTCACCATTTCCGCTATTCTGGTAGGGGTTTTTTATTATCAATCCATGCAGGCAACGGCCTGGCTGCTGGTGAGTGCGTTTTCATTTAATTTCTTCCAGGGATTCTACACCCTTATTGTGCACGCATTAAAACAGTCCCCGCGCATTTTTTTCAAAGCAATTCTCTCCAAAGCACCCATGGCGCTAGCCATGATCGTTACACTGGTCGCCAAAAACCAGTTTATCAGATTAATGCATTTCGATCTCCCCCTCATCCCATCAATCCTCCTCAACATCATGATTTGCCTTGTGTTTTTCATTCTATTCCAACACGCCCTTGTGTCAACATTCGTAAGAAAGTTTGTGCCGCAGAGGGTTACTTAACGTTCCCCTGAATTATGATCACTAAAAAACCCCGAATTTTAACTTTTACGCATTATGGTGAATTGTACGGTGCAAACCGGTCCCTGCTAACCCTTTTGATCGCCCTGCGCGACAAAATCGACTGGTGGGTGATCTGTAAAGAGGAAAGCGCGTTTTCACGGGAATTGCGACGGCAAAACATCCGGTACAGCATTGTCCCATTCACCAATGACGTTTACATGCAAAAAAAGCGGTTTCAATGGTTCAACAGCATCAAACGCACGGTGTACAACATTGCTATCGGCCTTTACACGGCGTTCATCGCAAGAAAGCACGGCGTTGATTTGATTTACACCAACTCATCCGTCATTTTCATCGGCGCGGTAACATCCTTCTTCTCCCGAAGAAAGCACATCTGGCACATCCGCGAATTTGTTTATGACGACTACAAACTCACATACCTGCTGGGGGAAAGGGCATTCCGTTTTTGGGCCGAACAGGCCAGCGCTATTATCTGCATTTCTAAAAGTATTCAAAAGCGCCGGGTACTTTCCAAAGACATCAACACTAACTCTGTTATCATTTACAATGGGCTTGTAGGCGATAAGAGCAAAGCGATAGTCAGGCCGAGCCCTGTGAAACCTACCGTTCTGGGTATTGTCGGGGTTATTGATCCTGCCAAAAATCAGCTTGCGGCCATCAAGGCGATCCACGAACTTGTGAAACGCGGAAAGTTTGTCGTATTGAATATCGTCGGCAGCGTTAGCTCACAGGCTTATTTCGAAACCCTGAAAACCTACATTTCGGAACATGGTTTGAACGAGTACGTCAATTTTACCGGATTCTGTAAAGATGTGAGTGCTATCTTCAAATCGATCGATATCACATTGATGTGCTCTCCGCACGAGGCATTTGGAAGGGTAACCGTAGAAAGTATGATGCACGGGGTACCGGTAGTGGCTTACAAATCAGCGGGCACGGCCGAAATTATTGACCACGAGATTACCGGATTATTATATCATGACGAGAAAAATGCCCTCACTACGCAGTTAACACGACTAATGACAGACGACGACCTGTATAAAAAAATCTCCTCAAGAGCGTCAAAAGTAGCCCGCGAAAATTTTACCATTAAAAGCTACGCCGACCAGTTCGCCCAGTTGGTTTATGGCCTCACCAAGCCAGGCGACCGCAAAGCTATCTTCGCTTTCTAACATCGGCTCAGCCGTTTCGAAATCCCGGCTGTATCCGAAACGTTGAACCCATTCAACATTTCGGATACAGCCGGGAAAACAAAAACGCCTTGACAGTTTGACTGTCAAGGCGTAGTGCATTTTGAGTGGTGATGGACGGAATCGAACCGCCGACACATAGATTTTCAGTCTATTGCTCTACCGACTGAGCTACATCACCGATTCAGTTGGTACCTTTTGGGACTGCAAAAATAGATGTCTCTCTTGGGTTTACAAGCGTTCAAGCAAAATATTTTTTAAAATGTTTATAAAAATGTTTCATCTGAGCGCTATCCAGTTGACTTTCTTTAACTTACAAAAAAGACATTTTATTTAATACCAAATCCATTTGCGCCGAAATACATTTTTATCATACCTTGTTAGTATGCAAGCATACCAAACTAGCCCCATTTCGCTATGGCGATCATACAGCAAATCATCTTTATAGCCGCCCTCGCAGCGGTGGCTTGGCTGATCTACCGGCGCGTCGGCATTATCGGAAAGACGATCCGGCTCGGGAAGGATGAGGACCGGACCGACCAGTCCGCCCGACGACTGTCGATTATGATGCGCGTCGCATTCGGGCAGAAAAAGATGTTCGATCGCCTGCTGATCGGTTTCCTGCATTTCGCAGTATATGCCGGGTTTATATTGATCAATATCGAAATACTGGAAATCATTCTGGACGGTGTTTTAGGCACGCACAGGGTGTTTGCCGGCCCGCTGGGTTTCTTTTATCGTCTTCTGATCGGCTTTTTCGAGTTGCTGGCATTGGGTGTGCTCATTTCCTGCTCGATTTTCCTTATCCGCCGCAGCATTCTGAAAGTTGAGCGTTTCCAACCGGCGCGTCATCGTGAAATGAACGGCTGGCCGCAGCTCGACGGTAAGTTAATCCTCGTCTTTGAGATCGTACTAATGATCGCAATCCTCAGCATGAACGCCGCCGATAGCGCATTGCAGGACCTTGGATCCGCGCATTATCCACTCGCAGGCGACTTCCTGATCAGCCAGTGGCTGAAACCGCTTTTTGCGGGATGGAGCGAGGGCGCATTGATCGCCTATGAACGCGTCGCGTGGTGGATTCATATCCTGGGGATATTCGTTTTTTCTGTGTATCTCACCTATTCGAAGCATTTGCATATTGCATTAGCATTCCCCAATACCTATTTCTCCCGCTTGGAACTCAAAGGAGAAATGAAGAATATGCCCGAGATTACCCAAGAGGTGAAAATCATGCTGGGGCTGGAAACACAGGCGGGTGATGCCTCGGTCCCCGAGCGGTTCGGTGCAAAGGATGTGGCAGATTTGAGTTGGAAAAATCTGATGGACGCCTATTCGTGTACAGAATGCGGTCGCTGCACAGCGGCATGTCCGGCGAATTTGACGGGCAAAAAGCTTTCGCCTCGGAAGATCATGATGGACACGCGCGATCGCCTCGAAGAAGTCGGCCGCAATATGTTGGCTAACAAGGGCGAATTTGTGAATGATAACAAAAGTCTGCTCGGTGACTATATCCTGGAAGAGGAAATACTCGCGTGTACCACGTGCAATGCATGCGTGCAGGAATGTCCGGTGCTCATCAATCCGCTCGACATTATCCTGCAATTACGCAGGCACAAGGTCATGGATGAGGCGCAAGCGCCGGGTTCGTGGAATATGATGTTCCAGAACCTGGATACCAACCAGGCGCCGTGGAAGTTTTCACCGAGCGATCGTTTCAACTGGGCTTCCGCAGTGACGGATAGCGGCCCGGAAAGCAATTCAACAGCGTCATAAAGCATTATAAATATGAGTGAGATCGCATACCGGGTGCCTACAATGGCCGAAATGGCGGCAAATAACGAGACGCCCGAAGTTTTGTTCTGGGTAGGCTGCGCCGGCTCGTTCGACGATCGCTACAAAAAGGTGACGGTCGCTTTTGTGAAAATACTTAATAGCGCCGGGGTGAAATTCGCGGTGCTTGGTACCGAAGAAAGCTGCACCGGCGATCCGGCGCGACGGGCGGGAAACGAGTTTACGTTCCAAATGCTGGCGATGTCGAATATCCAGGTTTTGGATATGTACAATGTAAAGAAGATCGTCACGGCGTGCCCGCATTGTTTCAATACACTTAAAAATGAATACCCGGCACTGGGCGGAAATTACGAGGTCCTGCACCATTCGGAATACCTTCAGCAACTGATCGATGCGGGTCGCGTGCGCTTGGAGAGTGGCGAATCATTTAAAGGGAAAAAAATAACTTTCCACGATTCGTGCTACCTCGGCCGCGCGAACGATGTGTACGAAGCACCGCGGCATATACTGGAAGCGCTGGATGCGGATCTGGTCGAAATGAAACGCTCTCGTACGAAGGGGCTTTGCTGCGGCGCAGGCGGTGGGCAAATGTTCAAGGAGCCTGAACCAGGAAAAAAAGATGTGAATATCGAGCGAATCGAGGATGCATTGCAGACCGGCGCCGATACGATTGCCGTGGCTTGCCCGTTTTGTATGGTAATGATGACCGACGGTGTCAAGAACAAGGAAAAAGAACAGTCGGTGAAAGTATACGACCTTGCCGAACTTATCGCACAGGCAAAAGATTTGTAGCCGGAAGTTACGAGAACTATGCCGTTAGCACGGTTGTTTTAAAATAGCAATACAGTAAACCGTTTGACCGGCATTTAACCCTTTTTAATCATGTACATCCCTTTTAGTGATATCGATTTTCAATCCCGGGTCTGGGTTTATCAGGCCGATAGGGAGCTGACACCCCAGGAAACGGGAATTATCACCGAAACGCTGAAAGCTTCTCTCGACACCTGGGAAGCGCACGGCAAACCACTCACCGCATCCGGGAAAATATTCGAACACCGCTTCGTCGTGATCGCCGTCGACGAACGCGACGAGCTGCCAAGTGGTTGCTCGATCGACAAATCAGTGCATTGGTTGCAGGAAATCGGGCAACGGATGAACATCGATTTCTTCGATCGCTCGCTCGCTTATCTCGATGACCATGGCCACGTGCAGACTATCCCGGTACCGAAAATCAAGCAGGCGATCATTCAGGAAACGATCCAGCCAACGACCACGGTCTTCGATAACCAGGTTGGCACGAAGGCACAATGGATGAACGGCTGGAAGATCTCCGCGTCCAATTCGTGGCTGAACCGTTATTTTACGGAACAAACCAGTTTATAGAGAGCGAGAAACAGGTACTTTTGCAATTCAACATATCAGAGTCTTTCATGAAGTTCTTCCGGCTGGCTGTCGTCGTCTTTTTTGTGTCCCTTTTATCAGGTTGTGATGAAAACGTCGTCTACAAGGCCCATGAGGACATTGATGACGGGCTCTGGTATATTAAAAACAGGCCTTCGTTCAAGGTTGAGATCACCGATACGACCCAGACTTATAACCTGTACTATTTGCTGAGGAACGCACTGCAGTATCCTTACCATAACCTTTATATTACCCGTAACTTCACCGGGCCCGACGGAAAGGTCATTTCCAATACATTGGAAGAGGTTTTCATTTCAAATGAAGTCACTGGCAAGCCTTACGGCCACGGCCTGGGCGATTTGTTCGACCATAAAATCCCTTTCCTGAAAAACTACCGGTTTCCGCGTTCGGGAACCTACACATTTACAATTTCACAATCCATGCGCCAGAACCCGCTTCCATTTATCATCAGCGCAGGCATTAGCGTAGAAAAAATCCCGGTAAAAAAATAACGAAACGGCTTATACAGCCGGCGGCGCGGGAGGAACTTCACCCTCCGGCTTCTTCCTCGGCCTGTTGCGGTTTCGGCGATAGGGCTTTTTCTTGAATTCCTTTACAACGGTCTGCTCTCTGGCCATGTCGGCTTTTTCTTCCGCTACCTCATGCACGGGCTCTCCCAAAAGGAACCCGTAAGGTTCGAGGCTCGGGATCGTGTCCATGATCACTTTAAGAATTGCCGTAACAGGTAGCGCGAGGATCAAACCGGAAAGCCCCCAGAGCTGGCCTCCGAGAAACAACGCAATAATAGCAGCCAGCGGGTTCACACTCACCTTAGAGCCTACAATGTGTGGTGTAATGAGATTTCCTTCGAGGAACTGCACGAAACTCATAACCCCTATTACTCCCACCGCATACCAGGGCGAATCCATGGTTACTATGGCCAGTAACGCCGGTAATATCGAACCGATGAGGATTCCGATGTAAGGTATCAATATCAGGAAGCCGGCCAGGAACCCGAAAAATATCGCATGCGGAACGCCCAGGATCAGCAAACCAACGCTGTTCAGTACGCCCACGATCAGGATCACGAGGAACAGGCCCGAGAGATAGCTCTGGATTACTTCATAGATTTTTTTCAGCAGCAGATTCAATTCCTCATTTGGCACGCTACGGACTGCCTTGTGCACAAACATCCTGAAAAAATCGCGGTAGAGGAGAAAAAAGAATATGTACAGCGGGATCAGCACAAAGGTTGAAATCGCACCGGTTGTCGTCACTAGCGTGTTGAGCAGCACAGCACGGCCTTCGCTCAACGCATTGATCAGGTACTTTTTAGCTTCGCTCACCTGCTGGGTCCGGCTGATATTCAGGTAACGTTCCCCCATCGTGAGCGTCTGGTCGAGTATTGCCTCGGCTTTTTCGGTTATGCGTGGAAGCTCTTCCGCAAAACTGCCGATTTGGACGGAAACGACGTAAACAAGGACCACAATTACCGTAAACAGTGCGAGAATGCTTAACAGAATAGCTCCTATCCGCGGAACCCTGCGTACTTCGAGCCATGCGCAGACCGGGTGCAGCAGGATGGCCAGCAATATCGAAAATGCAAGCGGGATAATCGTTTCCCTAAGTATGTAGAGGATGTATACCGTCGCAATGAGCGCTACCAGCGAACTGGCGAGCTTCAGGTACACGGGGGTTTCTCTATCTTTGTTTGGAAGAGGACGCAACGTTGAATTCATGAACAAGTTGATATATCTGTGGTTAGCGGTCAAAACGGTGTTCTGTACCTGCCAGCCGGATCACAGAACGAATCATTTCAAGAAAGTTAATGCGCATTACAAAAATAGCAAAATAGGAAAGCTTCCCGCGGTAGCGTCGGAAAGTTCGGGATTGGCCAAAGGGCCACAGCCCGGTACATTCTGGACGCATAATGACAGCGGCGGCAAACCCGAACTCTACCTTTTCGACCTTGACGGTAAATTACTGGATACAAAAGCCGTTCCCAATGCGAAAAACACCGATTGGGAGGATCTCGCTCAGGACGGGGAAGGCAACATTTACATCGGAGACTTTGGTAATAACACCTCTCAACGCAGCACTTTCGATATTTACCGCTTCAATCCGGAAAGTAACAGCTCCGAGCATATTACTTTCCACTACCAGGCCGCAGCGCCCGACTGCGAGGCCTTTTTTTATCACCGGGGAAGTTTGTATCTTTTTTCGAAAAACTGGGGCAAGAACAAATGGGTGAAACTGTATCGTCTGCCCGCCGAACAGGGCGACCACACCATCGCCGCCTCGGATAGCATTCGCATCGACGCCCAGGTCACCTCAGCGGCTATCGGCCCGGACGGTAAAACATTCGCGCTGCTGACTTATGGGAAGGTGTTGCTATTTGAAACAGCCGGTGACAACATCGATTTCAGCAAGCCAAAGGGATGTTTTCGCTTTTCAAGGAAACAAACCGAGGCTATTGAATTTTTGAACAATACCGATATGCTGATAACCAACGAACAGGGCGGCTTCTATCGAACTACTTTTCGATGATGTTATGTTTGTGTTAACAATAGATTTCCTCATGTAATGTGAACATCACATCCACTAATTTCGAATCGCGTTTTAATCAACAAAACAATGAGCACTGCCAAATCTGCAAACTCGGCCCCGAAAGTACTGGTAGTTGACGACGATTCCGACATAGTTGAACTTCTCGAATATAATTTAACCAAGGAAGGCTATTCGGTATTAACGGCTTCCAACGGAAGGAAGGCCATCGACATTGCCAAGGCATTTGTACCCGACCTGATCCTCCTCGACATTATGATGCCGCAGCTCGATGGTATCGAAACCGGAAGGATCCTCCGCCAGAACCCCGATATCAGGAATACCTACATCCTCTTTCTCACTGCCCGTTCGGAAGAATATTCGGAAGTAGCGGCGTTCGAAGTAGGTGCCGACGATTATATCACGAAGCCCATCAAGCCGCGTGCATTGATGAGCCGCATTAATGCACTGTTCCGCCGTGAAGCCCAAAAAGCCGAGTCGGGCGATACTATTGAAATCCTTGACCTGTCGATCAACAGGAAGAACTATACGGTAACCCAGGGCGGGGAGAAGTCGACTGTTCTGCCTAAAAAGGAATTTGAATTGCTGTTTTTCCTCGCGCAAACACCTAATAAGGTTTTCAGCCGCGACGAACTGCTGCAAAAGATCTGGGGTGCAGACATTTACGTACTCGAGAGAACCGTCGACGTTCACATCCGCAAATTGCGGGAGAAGCTTGGTGACAGCTACATCAAGACTTTGAAAGGAGTGGGCTACATGTTCAGTAACGAGCGGGAGTAACCGTTACCGCTCTACGCCTTCCAGCTTTTTGACCTCAGATTCCTCGTCTTTCGACTTGTCCTTCTTCTTTCTGCGGAAGGCAAGTTTGATATTGACCTCTCCGTTTTCATCGATGGCCCGGAGGAATATTTTGGAGCCATCTTTCTTTTCGGGATTATTGGGATCTAAAACGTAGGTCGAATCACGTTTTTTGAGGTTGCTGAGGGGAATTTGAATGTTGATATCGGTTTTGTTCCCAAAGCTGTAAATACCGTCGATGTAGAGTGTGAGCACATTTGATTCAACTTCCATCGGCGCTATTTCCACCTCCTGCCCGCTAAGCCTGAAATCATTCCGGATGGGGGCGAATTTGACACGCTCGAAGTTCCGCTTTTTGAAAATGAGCTTCTTCATCTTCATGAAAGGCTCGAAGTTAATAATGTACGCATTCGTCAGGTCGATCCTCAGCAAGCCTTTCATACTCGAAGGCACCAGCTTCACACTATTATTCAGGGTTGATTCAAAGCTGAAATCGGTGTTCAGGATACCTTTCAGGTTCTCGTGTGTAAGTGTTTTTTGTCCAAAATCGTCGAAGGAGTAAAAAACGGAATGAACATCCGCGTTCGCTATCTTTCCGCGGACAGCCATGCGTGGCATTTTACCGGCATTGTCCATCTCTCCCGAAATTCGCACCTGACCTTTGCCAAAAGCTTTCAACTGAAAATATTCGATGCTTACCGCATTGTTGCTGATCGTAAACTGACCTTTCACATCCCGACCCGTAAAATGCCGATACGTTACTTTTTTGGCATCCAGTTTCGCGACGATCTCCAATTTGTCGATCGCATTGTCGAGCAAATCCGAAAGTTTCAGCGAGTTTTTGGGTTTCGACCTGGTGGTACCCCTTGCCGCGAGCAGCGTTTCGAGCCAGTTCAGTTGCCATTCCGGAATGTTAATGTCGACATTGGCGCGCAACGGTTTGGGCGAGCCGAAGAGATAAGGTATCAGGTCGAGCAGCGTTCCACGCACATAGAGCATATTCTGGCCGTCGTGAAACCGGAGATTGGGCAGCACCATCACCTTTTCGTTGAAAGTGAGATCTCCGTTGACTTTGCTGACCCTTACTTTTTGTGGCAGGTAATCCATTGCAATATTTTTGAGCATAACCTTTCCCGTGACCTTACCGTCAAAGTTGTCGTTTTTGGCATTGTAGAACTTCCTCAAATTACCGCTGAAATGGAAGTCGATCTTGGCCGAGCCGTGTTTGAAACGGTAACGAGCGGGATCGAGTAGTGCACCCATATTGGTGGAATCCGCTTCGATACGGCCATCGATATCCGCCCTTGGGTTGCGGAAGTTATTGACAACCAGCTTGAATGCGAATGGTATTGTTTCGAAAAAGCCCGTGATCTTGGGTGCTATCAGCCTCGAATTGAAGACATCGGCCAGTTTTGTCGTATCGGCGCGGTTGGTGAACGTGCCGGAGGCCCTCATTTTGCGTAGCACACCCACCGGAAGATTGTACCGGAATGTATCTGTTTCAAAATGCACATCTACCTGTGGTTTAAGTCCCGGTCGGCCTAGTATTCCGGCTATTTTGACCTGCGTATCCACATTTGTCTGAACGCCGATCGAATCGATCTGTTTTTGCAGCCGGTCGTTCAGCAATGGTAATGCATTCTTAACCGCAATACCTTTTGCATCGAAGTTGAGATGGAATATTTTAATGGTATCCGAAAAGTCGAAAACGCCGTTAATTCCAATCCGATCGTGTGTAGCGCTTTCGAGCGTCGAAGGATAGATTTTCAGCTGCTTTTCATCATCGTCATAACCCAAAACCAAGGCCAGTGAAGTTTCCTGGTTTTTCAGAAAAGTACCTTTATCGACCTTAAACGTCAATCCATTGAATAGCACTGCCCCTGTCAAAGTAGCGTTCGTACTCGAATCTGTTCGTTCGATAATGTTAGTGGCGTCATGAAAGAGCGCACCGTAATACTTCTCTTTGACAGAATCGGAATAGGCCAACGCAAAATTCAGAAAGCGTACATTCCCCAATTTTTCTATGATTTTATCGGGGTCCTTTTTTTCTGACTTATCTTTCTTCTGATCGTCGGATTTGAAAATCGAAGCATTCGAATAACCATCCCGCTGAACGAACATTTTTAGGCCGCCGTCTTCGAGCACCAGGTTTTTTACTTGTATGTCTCCTGAAAAAATACGTTTGAGGTCGAGTGCGACGTGAATTTTCTCCGCTTGAAGAAACGGTTTATGGTGAACGTTGTAGAGCGAGTCGGTCAGCTTTACGTCGTACAACGTAAAATTCAATCCCAATCCGCCATAAAACGGTCGAAACTTAAAATCCCCTATTTCGAGGTTTCCGTTAAGATTTTCATTAATCAGTTCCTGCGCCCTCCTGAATAGCTTTTCCCTGTTTTTATAAACCCAAAGTTCCACAGCTCCGAACAGCAACGCACCGACCAGAGCGACGATACCGATGATTTTTAAGACCTTTTGAAACATGAAACGAAGAGGTTTTAGCGCTATTGATGAAAGAGGAAGAATTCGCTCCGATTTACAATATAAGGAAGACAATAATAGCGTGCCAGAAATAATGTCCCACCGGCAGTTACAGCATCTTACCGGCCGCCATACTCGCTATTCAACGCAAAATGTAGTAGTTTTGCGCACTCTTTTGGAATACCTAGTTCCATTTACCAATCCATTGCTGTAAGATGCTACTGAGCGAACAGGAAATACTGCGCCGTCAAAAACGCGAGGAACTCATGCGAATGGGCATTGAGCCTTATCCTGCGGAAGAATTTGTCGTAAATGCCTACGCGGCCGACATTCTTAAAAACTACGAAAACAATAAGATCGACTATAAACACGTGACAATGGCCGGTCGGCTGATGGGCTTCCGTATTATGGGAAGCGCTGCATTTGCCGAGTTCCAGGATGCCACGGGACGTATGCAGCTGTACTTCCGCCGCGACGATCTTTGTCCCGGCGAAGACAAGACTTTGTATAATACCGTTTTCAAAAAACTGCTCGATATCGGCGATATTATTGCCGTAACGGGTTTTGTTTTCACGACGCAAACCGGTGAAATCTCCGTGCACGTGCAGGAGTTCAAAATACTGAACAAATCGCTTCGCCCGCTGCCGGTTGTGAAACGCGACGAAGACGGGAATGTGCACGACGGCTTCACCGATCCGGAGCTGCGTTACCGCCAGCGGTACGTGGACCTGATCGTGAACCCGGAAGTTCGCGATATATTCATCAAACGGGCACGGATCATCACCACTATGCGCTCCTATTTCGATGCGAATAGCTGGCTGGAGGTTGAAACGCCGGTACTGCAATCCATTCACGGCGGCGCAGCTGCACGTCCGTTCACGACACATCATAATGCGCTCGACCTGGGTCTGTACCTGCGCATCGCGACCGAGCTGCATTTGAAACGCCTCATTGTGGGCGGTTTCGAAGGGGTTTATGAATTCGGGAAGCTGTTCCGCAACGAAGGAATGGACCGTACCCACAATCCCGAATTTACAACCGTGGAGCTTTATGTGGCTTACAAGGATTACCTCTGGATGATGAATATGACCGAGGAAGTGCTCGAAAAAGTGGCGGTGGCCGTTAACGGCACTACCAAAGCGAAATTCGGCGAGGTTGAGCTGGATTTCGCGGGACCTTATCCGAGATTAAGCATTACCGACGCGATCAAGCAATATACCGGCCTGGACGTAGAAACGCTGGACGAAGTAGCGATCCGTGAGCAATGCCGCGCCTGGGGAATGGAAGTGAACGAGAGCATGGGCAAAGGCAAGCTGATCGACGAGATATTCGGGGAAAAAGTAGAATCGAACATCATTCAGCCTACGTTCATTATTGACCACCCGGTTGAAATGTCACCGCTGACGAAGAAACACCGCACGAAAAAAGGGATGGTAGAGCGTTTTGAGCTCTTTGTGAATGGCAGAGAAATCGCAAATGCTTACTCTGAGTTAAACGACCCGATCGAGCAGAAAGAGCGCTTTGAAGATCAGCTGCGCCTGAAAGAAAAGGGTGACGACGAAGCGATGGAGATGGACGACGACTTTATCCGCTCGTTGGAATACGGTATGCCGCCCACCGCGGGTATCGGTATCGGTATCGACCGCCTCACCATGCTTCTGACCAACAATGCGAGCATTCAGGAAGTGATTTTCTTCCCGCAAATGCGCCCCGAAAAGAAAGCGGAGATCGCGAAAGAGTCGGATTACGTAAGCGCTGGCGTACCGGCGGTGTGGGTACCGGCGTTGCAGAAGATGAATATCCTAACGATCGAGCAACTGAAAAGTGCAAATGCGAACAAGATCTTCAATGATTTGGGGGGAATGCGCAAGAAGCTCAAAATAGACGAAAAAATGCCATTGCTAGACGACGTGAAGTCCTGGGTGGAATAGCTTATAAAATAAAAATGCCGCTAGTGAGCGGCATTTTTATTTTCTCTTGCAGAAAAAATACAATTATAACTTTTTTACCTGCACAGCGTTAAGTCCTTTTTTTCCTTCAACGACTTCGTATTCCACTTGGTCATTTTCACGGATAGTAAGTCCTCCCAATCCTGTCACATGGACAAAAATGTCCTTTTTTGTGTCGTCTTCCACGATGAAGCCGTATCCCTTAGCTTCATTGAAAAATTTTACAGTACCTGTTGGCATAATAGTTGAAATAAAAAAATTGAAATAAGGTGAAAATACCGGAGATATGTAGGCGTTTCAGTTAAAAGTCGAAATGGCTCTACCAAATAATTGAGGGAGGCTCAACGCATTAGCAAAAGAAATTTTGGAAATTCTTCCGAAGACATCTTGATTATAATGAACTACTTACAAAATCTTCAATCACAAAGAAACAAAAATTGTTTGTAAAACAATTTATTTGATTAAAGAATTTGAAAATTTAACGAGCAAGCGGTATTTTGCCATTTTGGCTCATTTAAAGCAAATTTCATGCATCAAAATTGCATATTCCAGTGAAAATCGCTAATTATGAGGCAATTATCAAAAAACAGGTATGAACAAGTTTAGGTATTTCGTTGAAAACCAAATATTTGGAGTTTGTGCGGAACTGGGAGAAAAGCTCAATTTCCCGGCTAGCAGCATCCGGAAATACTTCATTTATGCCACTTTCATGACATTCGGCTCGCCCATTATCCTGTATCTTGTGCTTGCGTTCTGGATGGATCTGCACCAGCATTGGCGCCGGCATAACAGCCCTACAATCTGGGAGCTTTAATCGGGTCAATACCTGTAAGCTTGCCGAATTTGTGTTTTCCAAGCACAAAATATTCCCAAACGACACTTCTGTAATAAAGCGGTGCCCTGTACCGGGTCCGTTGCGTCTTCCGTGTTAGTTCCGGGATCATGCCGTAAAAGGCAAAATGCGCCCTGACGATGGCCAATACGTCGGGCCATGCGCCTGTGGCCATAAACCGCACGCTGGAAATACCGTCGAGCACGAGCCTGATCAGCACCGTTTTCCACCGCCGGCCTTTCGGCAGGTTTTTGTAGAGCATGATCAGGTTATTGCGGTAGTTCAGAAATGTCTTTCTCGGGTTGGATTTGTGCAGGGTTCCGCCGCCAACATGGTAGACCGTCGATTTTCCGCAATAGGTAATACGGAAGCGCATATTGAGCAGCCGCCAGCAAAGGTCGATCTCCTCCATATGTGCAAAAAACGACTCGTCGAAACCTGATGCTGCATGGAATGCGGAAGACCGTAGGAACAGGCAGGCGCCCGTGGCCCAAAACACATCCTTTTCATCGTCATACTGGCCCAGATCTTCTTCCCGGGTATCGAAAATACGTCCGCGGCAGAAAGGATAACCCAGGTAATCCATGTATCCGCCAGCCGCGCCCGCGTATTCGAAGTGCGTGGGTAGGTCGTACGCGCGTATTTTGGGCTGACAGGCCGCGATAAGCGGGTCCGATTCCATGAATTCGATCACGGGAGTGATCCAGTTTTCGGTTACTTCAATATCCGAATTAAGTAAAATGTAATAGTCCGCCTGAATGCGTCGCAAGGCATCGTTATAGCCTCCCGCATAACCCTTGTTTTCACTGATTACAAGCGTATTCAGGGTGGGATAATGCGTATTCAGCCAGTCGAGAGACTGATCTGTCGAAGCGTTATCGGCAATCCAGATCGCATGGTTTCCGGAAAACTCGATGACTTTTGGAAGGAATTTTTCGAGATAATGCTGACCGTTATAATTCAGGATTACAATCGCAACAGAGGGAGTCATCGGTGTTCGGTTATTTCATAAAACCGCCCAAATCCAGCCCTGGAATATTGGGAAGCACCCCATCCGTTACCTTTTGCAGATGTTGTTGGATTTTGGATTCGATATTTTCATTGGCCTTATTGACGGCAGCAACGATGAGATCTTGCAGCATTTCTTTATCATCGGCGTTGATGAGATCCCTGTCAATATCCAGGCTCAGCAGCTTTCTCTTTCCGTCGACGGTAGCCTTCACCATTCCACCGCCCGATTCCGCGGTCTCAGTGATGTGGACAAGCTGGTCTTGTGCTTCTTTCATACGCGACTGAAGGTCCTTCATTTTGCCCATGAGGCCCATCATGTCCGCCATATTTCCAAACATAGCTGTACTTATTAAGTTTAATAACTTCAAAAAACTCCTTTTTACGGAAATAGTTCCTTACCGTAAAAGCATAAAAGTACCGCTTTTTTCAACAGTTTGATTGATGTCGTCGACGAAAGTCATCTTGTAGTAGTAATACCCGACGGGCGCACTGGTCCCTTCGACGGTTCCGTCCCAGCCCTTGGCAATGTCGTCGGAGTGGAAAACGACTACCCCCCAGCGGTTCATGACGGATATGTTAAATGACTGTAATTGCTCTGATTTTGCTTCCAGGATATCATTAAAGCCGTCGCCATTCGGGGTAAATGCATCCGGAACGAACACGCCCGCACTCCGGCGGTAATTGATGATGTTCGACAAACTTTCGAAATCGCCGTCTTGCGAAACGGCTTTTATCAGGAAATTATATTCCAGGTCACTTTGACTATTCAGCTTTACGGTGTAGCTCGTATTTTTTTGCACCGGGATATCTTGGGAAGCCCCAGCCGAACCTGTTTGAACGACGTTGTATTCTTCAAAACCGCCCATGATCGGGCTAGCGCTTGTCCAATTCAGAGTTGTTAGGTTTTTATTTAAAAGTATGGTACAAATGGGTTCCGAAACAGGCACTTTCTGTCCGCAGGAGTTTTCGTAGCTCATTCGATAACAATAAGACAACTCGCTGGTTTTGGCATTATTATCGATGTAATCGCTCTGGTTGTAAAGCGTTATGATTTTCTTAAATAATGTACTGCCCGCTTCTGCCCGCTCAATCGACAGTTCAAACGATGTATTAGGGCCCGCGCCAGGCACTTTGGCCTTGATAGCCACACTATTCTTGTCCAAGACTGACACCGAGCCGCCACCGATAGGCTTCGCGCTCCCTGTTTCAACTTTGATACCCACAGGAGCAGACGTGGACGTAGCATCCTTCAATTTCGCCACCACCTGGTATTCTACAAACGTGCCGCATTCTACATCTTCATCGGTGTAACTGGTTTCTCCTATTGCGGTGAAACTCTTGATAATTGTACCGTCTCGAAGCAGGTCGTACCCCTCGAACTGAGACGCATCCCCGTACTGATTCCATTTCAAACTATTCGCACCGTCGGCTGTATTTCCGGAGAGCGTCATTGTAGTAATTGGCAGCGTTTCGGTGCTGCCCGCGCAAAGGTCTTCGGATGATAACCTTACCTTGTATACCTGATCTTTGTTAAGTCCTTTGATGTCGTAGGGCTGTGTTCCCCCGGAGGAACGCGTTCCGGAAGTAGTGAAAGAAGTACCATCTGTACTATATTGAATGTTGGTAGGAATACCGGCTACGCCCTTGTAAGTAAGCCGGACGGTACCGTCACTGCGCATTTCCACGGCACTCGTTTGAATTTCGTTAAGCTGAGGGCGCTCAAATGTAATAGGAAGGCTATTAACCCTGCCTTTATCACAAGCCTTGCCTCCTGCATACAACCCTGTGATCGATACGGTAGGGGGTGTCGCCACGCTTGCATAATTATGTTCAAAAGTCAGAGAACCCCCTTTTGTCCAGGTCGTCGTTTCTCTATCACCCCATTTAATCTCTACTTGATCGTATGCTTTCAAAATCGCATTGTCGATCAGCGTCATAACGATCTTACCGCCTCCACATGACGAATATTGGGCTCCGATCACCCGGGTTTCGAATACCGTGGCCTTATTACATTTATAGGCAATGGTACCGCCGGAAAGGAAGGCCTTTTGGAGGATGGTAAAAGTTCCGGGAACATTGTATTGATACGAAGGTAGATCGCCGCTATAACCGGGGTTTGCCTGGCCCCTGTAATCAAAATTGTATGATACGTCTATAGAATTACTTAATTGATTGGTTATCTTCACAATAAGTGGCGCACAACCTTCTGAAGGGGAAATAGAAAATGCACCATCTGCTTTTGCGCAAAGGTCCTGGGCGGAAACAAATGACGGGAAGTACGAAAATAATATTCCGAGACAAAGAAGAGGTAGTGTTATTCTCATAAGTGTGGCATATTTAACCCTAAGCTTTTTTCAAAGACGATAGATAAAACAATAAGTTTCCGGGAATCTTAACGAATTCAGAAAATGCAATAGCAAAAATAAGCTATTTAGGGGTGGCAATTGAGCGTACCTATTAAACGGGCATATTAAAAAAGTATTATCCCGTGAGAAATTGTCTTAGAAAAATCCTATCTTATTAGCAGAAAGCTCCCATTTTTGACCATAGTCTGGCCAGTAGCGTTGGTCGCTTCAATCTTATAGAGGTAATAACCGCCCGGCGCTTTGCCGGTCTTCACGTTCCCATCCCAGCCTTCGGCGATGTCGTCGGTATGGTAAATCACCTCCCCCCAGCGGCTGAAAACCGACATTTTGAAATCCTTGATAAAATATCCCTTCACCTCGAAGCGCTCATTGTAAGCGTCGCCATTCGGTGTAAATGCATCGGGAACGAGAAGAATCGCTTCACTTCTGAAATTCAACAGGTTGGATAAACTCGTGAAGTTCCCGGATTTAGCCTCAATACGGTATCCAAACTCGGATTGGGATGCGAGGTCGAGCGTATGGCTGGTTGAAAGGCCTTTCGGCATTGCATCGATCACGTTCCCACCCTGGTCCACTTGTTGTAAACTATACGTTTCGATGTTGCCTGTGAACGGCGGATCCGAAGTCCAGACAATGTCGGGCGTATTGGCAGTCAGCAAAATAGAACAAACCGGCGTGCTGAACGACGGCGATTTCATTTTACACGCGTTCTCATACTGGAAACGGTAGCAATACGAGTTCTGCGAAGCACTTACATTCGTATCGTCCCATTGCAAGCTCTGGTTACCCGCAGGCGAAACCAGCTCGAAATTCGAGCTACCCAGTAATGCGCGCTCCACGATCAGATTATAAGTGCTCGTGAGCCCCTCACCCGAGAGCTCCACTCTGGTAGCGATGGTATTGTCGTCCTTAACAGTAACCAGCGCACTGGCAATATCGCCCGGCGACGAGGTTTTGGGTTCCAGACTGATAGGCGCCGAATAGGAGCGGACGTCGTTCTCTACAATCGCAACGATCTCATATTGGTAAGTATTACCGCATTTGACATCCGTATCTTCATACGAAAGCTTGTCCGAAGTGTTGAAAATTACAGCTCCGTTGCGTTTCAACTGATACTCTACCAGGCCATTGGTATTGGGTTCGCTCTCCCATTCGAGTGAAATGATTTCATCGAGCGACAGGCTTCCCTGTTTGATCGCAATGCTGCTCACGATCGGGCTTTTTATTACATTCCCGCAAATGTCGGTCGACCAGAGCTGAAACCGGTAAACTACTTTCGGATCCAGCTGAGGCACGGTTGCAGATTGAGCGCCGCCAGTCTGCCCGCTTTGATTGGTATAAATGAATTCTTCGTTTCCCCTGGCAATGTAAACTTTGGTCTCAATACCTTCCATTCCATCATATATAAGCTTCGCATCGCCATTGCTTGCAGGCATTTCAACGCTTCTGATGCGGATACCGGCCAGCGATTGCGGCGCGTCCGCCGCCAAGGTGGTCGAATTGGATTCCGTGGTACACACACTGTTGGTATAAGAACCTTTCAATGTAATGGCCGGCACACTGTTGCCCGACGCGTAGGTATGCTCGAAAAAAGCAGTGGAATTTGTTTTTAGATTGACATTCTGCGTCCTCCCGTCACCCCAGTTGATCGTCACCACATCATATGCTTTGGTAATAGGATCGTCCCCGAGCGTAACCCTCACCTTGCCGTTGGGACACGTTACAAGCTCAGCCTGGGGCCCGCGGGTTTCTTTTACGGTCACATCTTTGCACAAGCTGAACCCGGCCACATCCTTGACACTCCCGTATTGCAGGATCGTGTAGGTGCCAGGTTCCTGATAGGTGAAGGTGGAATCCTGCGTTGTTTCGCTGATATTAGGAGGGGAATTCTGGCTGCGATCGAAACGGAAAGCGTATGTAAGGCTCTCAGGTTTCGGTACCAGGTTTTTTACATTGACCGTCATCGGTGCGCAACCGACTTCCGGTGTTACGGTAAATGCTCCCGTAGTTCCACAAAAGCTCTGAGTAGCCCCTGTCCTTGCACCAGCGCCCTGACCTGAAACTTCTTGAATAACAAGCGAAAAGATGCTGAAAAGAAATAGGGTCAGTAGCTTATGTTTCATAGTGAGTAAAGTAGGTTCCGCCGGGTGCGCTGATGCGGGTTGCCCCATTGAAACGGATCATGCAAATCCTTTGTTCAATTTGTGACGGATGTCCAAAAATAGAACTTTCGACATTATCAACGTACCTTTGCAGAGTAAAAACGAGTTTTAGTTTAAAACTATTTTTTCATTAACCCGATTAATGAGTAACAATACTAACCCGATTGCGCTGGACTCTATCGAAGACGCCATCGAAGCAATCAAAAGAGGGGAGCTTATCATCGTTGTAGATGACGAAGACCGTGAAAACGAAGGTGATTTTATCTGCGCTGCCGAGCTGGTAACGCCGGAAATAGTCAATTTTATGGCGAGGGAAGGCCGCGGGCTCATCTGCGTGCCGATTACCGAAGAGCGTTGCGCCGAACTCGAACTGGAAATGATGGTGGGCAACAACACCGCCCTGCACGAAACCGCATTCACGGTTTCTGTCGACCTGCTCGGGCATGGCTGTACCACTGGTATCTCGGCCAGCGACCGCTCCAAGACCATCCAGGCACTTGTAAGCAAAGATACAAAGCCCACAGATCTGGGCCGCCCCGGGCATATTTTCCCGTTGAAAGCCAAAAGAGGCGGAGTGCTTCGCCGCACCGGCCATACCGAGGCTGCGATCGATTTTCCGCGTCTGGCGGGACTGTCGCCTGCCGGTGTTTTGGTTGAGATTCTAAACGAAGATGGTTCGATGGCACGCCTGCCTCAGCTGCGTGAGATCGCCAACCGCTTCAATCTGAAACTTGTCAGCATCAAAGACCTCATCGAATACCGTCTCCGCGAAGAATCGCTGATCAAGCGGGAGATCGGGGTGGATATGCCTACTAAATGGGGCCATTTCGACCTGATCGCCTACCGGCAGATCAACACCGGCGACCTGCACCTTGCATTGGTGAAAGGGACCTGGGAAAAAGACGAGCCGGTTCTCGTACGCGTACACTCGTCATGCGTTACAGGCGATATCTTCGGTTCCTGCCGTTGCGACTGCGGCCCTCAGCTGCACGCTGCCATGGAAATGGTAGACCAGGCCGGTAAAGGTGTGATCGTTTATATGAACCAGGAAGGTCGCGGAATCGGTCTTTTGAATAAATTAAGGGCATATAAATTGCAGGAAATGGGCCGCGATACCGTGGAAGCCAATCTTGAACTCGGCTTCCCGATGGACGATCGCGATTATGGCGTGGGCGCACAAATCTTGCGTGACCTCGAACTGACTAAAATCAAGCTCATTACCAATAATCCCAAGAAACGCGCCGGACTGATCGGTTATGGCCTTGAAATTGTGGATTCGGTAGCCATCGAAATCCCGGCTAACCCGTACAACGAAAAATACCTGCTCACCAAGCGTGATAAAATGGGCCACAGCCTGAATAATCTGACCATCGTAGGACATAACAAAGGGGTATGACGATCGAAACCGTCCAAAACGATGCCGATATTCTCAAATGCCGCGGCGCCATCCAGGCGCTGCGGCCATTGTTGACCGACGACATTTATACGGAAGCCGTCAGGCAAACCCTCGCCGATAACCGGCAAATCATTTTCATCGAAGATGGCAACCCCGATGCCGCCGCAGTAGCCGTTTTTGAAACCGGTTACAATCTTTTTCGTGGAAAATACATCTACATCGACGATCTTTCGACTTTGCCGACGCAACGTGGCAAAGGTTATGCAGGAAAGCTGCTCGACTGGATCGCGGATTACGCGCAAAAAGAAGGATTCAATGAAATCCACCTCGATTCGGGCGTAAATGCGGCCCGAACCGACGCGCACCGGCTCTATCTCAATAAAAGATTTCAGGTTACCAGCCTGCATTTTGTTGCCAAAGTCTGATTTTTAATAGCAGATCTGGCAATTTTAGCACATAACTACATGACAATCGATCAGGTTTTTGAAGCATTTGATACCCTTCGAGTACTGGTAATCGGCGATGTGATGCTCGATTCCTATGTTTGGGGAAAAGTTGAAAGAATATCTCCGGAAGCACCCGTACCGGTGGTCAATGTTCAAAAAAGGGAATACCGGCTGGGCGGCGCGGGCAATGTGCTGCTGAATGTACAATCATTGGGTGCAGAGGCCATTATCTGCTCGGTAATCGGCACCGACAGCCCCGGCGACCTCCTCGAAAACAGTCTGAAAGAAAAAGGATTGAACTGCGAAGGCCTGATCCGCAGCGACGACCGCATTACTACTATTAAGGAACGCATTATCGCCGGATCGCAACAGGTTGTCCGCATCGATACCGAGACCGACAAACCGGTTTCCAAATCAGAAACTGAAAAACTGATTGCGAAAGCCAAGGAGCTGATCCCATCCTGCCAAGTCATCATATTTGAAGATTACGACAAAGGCGTACTCACGCCCGAATCTATCGCTGAGATCACCGCATTTGCCAACGCGAACAACGTCCCGACCGTTGTTGACCCAAAAAAGCGCAATTTTCTGGCCTATAACCACGTCACACTTTTCAAACCTAACCTGAAAGAGCTCCGCGAAGGTTTAAAATTGGATTTCAATGTGGATAACCTCGAAGAACTGAAAACAACGGTTCAGCATTTGAAAGATTCGCTCCAAGCAAAAGGCGCATTGATCACTTTGTCGGAAAGAGGCGTTTTTATTGATTTTAATAATGAAACCCACAAGCTTCCGGCACACATTCGTCAGATCGCCGACGTTTCCGGTGCAGGCGATACGGTAATCAGCATTGCCGCGTGCTGCGTGGCATTAGGCCTTCCGCCGAAAAGCGTGGCAGCTATTTCTAATCTTGGCGGCGGACTGGTGTGTGAAATGGTCGGAGTGGTTCCTATCGATAAGGCATTGTTGAAATCGGAAGCCCAAAAGCTCGTGTAGCTACCAATTGATGCCACCTTCTCCGAGACCCATTCTTCGTGTAAATCGGGACGACAGCCGCGACCGGCTCGTGATGTAGCGCACGCTCGCACCTATGTAAGGCGTGGTTGCGGGTGTGTACGAGGTAAGGTTTTCACGGGCGCTGTTGAATGTGCGCAATTGCCGGAAAGTAGTCACACCAGCTTCCACCGACACATTCAGCACCGAAAACAGATGTACATTGGCAGCAACGCCGGTTTTGATCTGGCGGTAATTCTCGCGCCGCAATGCTTTTTCCTCCGGTGTCTGCACCTGGAACCCGCCGCTGTAACCGCTCAGCCCCGCCAGGAAATCGACATTGAACCATTTGGTAGCCTTGTAATTCGCATTTACCATAAACGGCAGCAATGCGGACACGCGCCAGTGTTTCCCCAACCCCTTATTTACCCCAAATACCGGGATAAAACGCAGCTTCTGGTTATAAGCCAGCACCGAACCATACATGAACTGGGTACGAAGCCCCAAAATGTGCATTCTTGCCGCACCGCCCCAGAAAAACGGCTGCGGGCTGAAAAACGTCTCATTACTCTCCGTCATCCCCAAGCCGCCGCCATACACCCAAAGCCTGTCCTTAATGCTCGCCTGCAAACGAATCACCCCGAGGGATAACGTTTTATAGCCGTTGGCTGGATCATTCTTACCATCGAAAGTGGGCTGTATTTGTGTGTACTGGGCGATGGCGACTGTGTGTACAGCTCTCAGATCAAACTTTTTACGCAGGCTGTAACCGAGCTGCACCTCGCTCTGCAAAGGTATGATCCCGAAAAAACCTGTCCTTGAAACGCCATACTCCCGCGTCCCGTCGAGACTCGCCGGGACATTATAATCCGCTTTGAGCGTCAGATTCGGGTAAAATAAGCGACTTAGAGAAAAGTGCTGGGCATGTGCAGGAACGATCAGGCACAGGAGCAGACAGGTTAACAGGTTGCGCGAGTTAGCCATTCAGGAAAGTTAGGGGATGCGTTAAAATGTTGGCAAATAACGCGAAAAACCAAGCGCTATTGTGCAATCGGGACTATCAGAATTTTGGGAAAATATTTGTTGATTTATGCACTATTCAAATAGTCTATTTGGCCATGATCAAATTCCCTTCTCTCAAAACATTGGGCGACAGCTTGATTGAAACGACGCTTCGCTACAAAGAAGTCGCACTAATCGCCTTGATAAAGACTATCATCTTCATCATGCTCGTCGAAATGCCTCATGAAGAAAGCGCCGTGCGAAACCAGCTGACACAACTGTCCTTTATAGCTACACTCGCACTTCCCCTCATTCTGGCAATTCGCCTTTCAGGTGAACGGCACAACTGGAAACCTTACGTTCAGCCCGCGTTGATTGCATCGACGGTACTCGTGCTTGCCGTTTACTATTGGTTAATGGATAAGACGTTGAACCAGAGTGGAGCTTACCGGTTCTTCATTTTTTTAGCCGGCGCCCATTTGCTGGTTTCCTATGCACCATTTATCGGCACCAACGACAAAGACGGGTTCTGGCAATTCAACAAAACGCTATTCATCCAATTCCTGAATGCCACATTGTACTCCGCGACCCTTTATGTCGGTCTTCTCATTGCGGTGGAAACGGTCAAATACTTATTTGGAATAGAATCCCGGTTCTTTATCGAAATAGACTTATTTCTAATCGTATCCTGCTTTTTTCACACGATCTTTTTCCTGAGTAAAATCCCGAAACCCGATGAGGTCCATTCCGATTATCCGCATGGATTAAAAGTATTTACCCAATATGTGCTCCTGCCCCTCGAGGTTGTATATCTGGTCATTTTATATGCTTACGTCGGGAAAATTGTCACTCAATGGCAGCTTCCCCAAGGACGCGTCGCTTACCTCGTTCTCGCATTTTCAGTTGCTGGAATTTTTGCATTGCTGCTCCTTTATCCACTGCGCCAAAATACGGAGGAGCGCTGGCTGAAAATATTTGGGCGGAGGTATTATCTGGCCCTACTTCCCCTGATCGTGTTGCTTTTTACGGGCATATTCCGACGCATCGACGACTACGGGGTTACCGAAAACCGCTACATTGTCGCGGTGCTGGCATTATGGCTATCCGCAATTACTTTTTATTCTTTGTCAGGAAAACGTGATGATATCCGATGGATTCCTATTTCCCTGTCTGTTTTGTGCCTGCTGCTTCCGATAGGCCCCTGGAATATCTTTCTGGTTTCCAGGGACAGCCAGCTAAAACAGTTTGAGCACATACTTTCGAAAAACCAAATGCTGGACGCCAGTAGGCATTTGGCTCAAAAGAAAACAGTCACCGTAGAGGATCGTCAACAACTCATGTCCATTATCCGGTTTTTCAGGGACAGAGAATTACCTGGCCTTGAACCTTATTTTGCGGGCGTAAAACAAGGAGAGAAACGCGACGGCCAGCACTATTCAATAATGGAAAATACGCTGGACCGCTACGCAATTGCCATGAAAACCGATAACGAGGCACGGTATATGAGCTTTTCATCCCAGACTTCCCGTGACATCTCCGGTGCTACCATTTCCGGATTTGACCGTATGATTTTCATAGATGGCATCGACAATGATACGATTAGCGATGGCAAAATCGAAGTCGTAAAGCAGGATTCGGGCAAGGTCCTGGCTATTTTCCGTGGAAATAAACAGGTAGTAACCTGGAATGTCGTTGAAAAAGTCAGAGCATTGCAGGCCGTCTATGGTAACGAGAGTGTAGAACTACCACAGGATTCTCTCATTCTTTCACAAGCAAACTATAAAATGGTATTCAGGATACTTTCATCCAGTAATGATGATGATTTCTATGGAAGTGGTGTACTGTTTTATAAATCGAATCCCTAGCAACCCACATAGCCCGAATTCACAATTGCAGTGTATAATTCGCAGACTTCCAGCTTCATCCAATAACGATTTTGTTTATGAAAAAACTACTGTTCCTGCTAGCCATTCTACCCTGCCTGCAATCAGTCGCCCAAACCGAACCTACCTACGCCGAAAAACTGGGTTATCCCAAAGGCAAAAAGGTGCTCATCATCCACGTCGACGATGTGGGAATGTCCTATGAATCCAATCAAGGTGCCATCAAAGCTATTCGCGAAGGCGTTGCGAACTCGCTGAGCGTAATGATGCCCTGCGGCTGGGTACCGGGGTTTGTGCATTACTGGAAAGAGAATAAAGATATCGACGCCGGCCTGCATTTGACGATGACCTCCGAATGGAAGGACTACCGCTGGGGCCCGCTGGCGGGTAAAACCAATGTCAAAGGCCTCACCGATTCCGAAGGCGCATTATGGCGGAGCGTGGCAGACGTTGTCAAAAACGCATCGCCCGACGAAGTGGAAACCGAAATCCGCGCGCAATTGGAACGCGCACGCACAATGGGTTTCGAGCCCACACACCTCGACTCTCACATGGGCACGCTTTTCGCGACGCCGGAGTTTTTAGAACGATATTTAAAAGTGGGAATGCAGGAAAAGATTCCGGTAATGTTCCCTGGCGGCCATAATACGGCCATTAAGGGAGAGGAAAAAATGATTGCGGAACGCTTCGAAATGACCCAAAACGTTGGAAAGCAACTCTGGGCAGCCGGATTACCCGTACTCGACGACCTCGAAAACAGCAGCTACGGCTGGAAAGGCCCCGAAAACGGCGACAAATCCGAAAAAGCATTACAGAAATACAAAACTGCCAAGTACATTGAAGCGATCGGCAAACTGAAACCCGGGCTCACAATGGTGATCATGCATTGTACCATCCACACCGAAGTTTTTCCCCACATCTCCGACTCGTGGCCCACCCGCGAAGGCGATTTCCTAGCCATGATCGACCCGGAATTGCGGAAGTATATTGAGAAGGAAGGGATTGTGCTGACGACCTGGCGGGAGGCGATGCAGAGAAGGCAGAAGGTGAAGTGACCATTGTTCTTCCCAAATACGCTGTAATTCTTCTACATCGGCAAGATCCTTCTTTTTTGCCGATGCTTTTTTCTCCTTAATGAGATCTCGCAAATGAATCACGCGGAATGGTATGCCGTCGAAATCGTTTGCCAGCAATGCTTGTACAAATGCTTCGGTATTCTCACGGGTATTACCTATCCAGAGGTCCATATCCAGTGTCGTTCTTATATACCCATGAACCACCCCAGCCATACCTCCCACCAAGAGATATTGAACCTGATGTTGGTTTAAACTTTTCAAGAGCTGCAAAACGACCTCACTGCTAATGTCCATCGAATGCTTGTTTTTGTTTCTTGGATTCGAACGATAGAGCTTTTCCGCCACGCCATTCAAGTGAATAAGCGCTTCGAGGTTTTCAGAATATTGCTTGGTGAATACGCCGGCAGACATGGAAGTTGAGCAGGTGTTTTCAATAAATTTAATTCAATTCCTTTAACTCCCCAAAACCAACAATGCCCGGGAAAACCTCCCGGGCATTGCCATGATCATATTTCGAACGCAGACGGCTGCCACTCGGCGGTCAGTCGTCAGCGATCGGCGGTCCTGCTTACAAATCGATCGCCTCACCGTATGCCGCCTCAGTTGCGCCTTTCAGTGCTTCCGACATGGTTGGGTGCGGATGGATCGCGCGCATGATTTCGTGGGAAGTAGTTTCCAGCTTGCGGGCTACTACCACCTCAGCGATCATTTCGGTTACGTTCGCGCCGATCATATGGGCTCCGAGGAATTCGCCGTATTTCGCGTCGAAAATTACTTTTACGAAACCGTCGGTAACGCCCGCTCCCACCGCCTTACCAGAGGCTTTGAATGGGAATTTACCAACTTTGATATCGTAACCCGCCTCTTTCGCCTTTTTCTCGGTAAGACCTACCGATGCGATTTCAGGCTGGCAGTAAGTACATCCAGGAATGTTGCCGTAATCCAATGCTTCGGTTTTGTGACCTGCGATTTTCTCTGCGCAAATGATTCCTTCGGCAGTTGCCACGTGTGCCAATGCCTGGCCAGGGGTACAGTCGCCGATCGCGTAGAAGCCGGGAACACTGGTTTCGTACCACTCGTTTACGACGATTTTGCCTTTATCGGTTTTGATACCTGTTTCTTCCAGACCGATATTTTCGATGTTTGAAACGATACCTGCTGCCGAAAGCACTACATCAACTTCGAACGTTTTCTCACCTTCCGGCGTCTTAACAGTCACTTTGCAGCCTTTGCCACTGGTATCCACTTTCTCAACCGAAGAGTTGACCAAAGTTTCGATACCGATCTTTTTGTATTGCTTCGCGATCTCTTTTGAAATCTCTTCGTCTTCAACCGGAACCAGATTAGGGAGGAATTCCACCACGATAACCTTGGTTCCCATTGAGTTATAGACATAAGCAAACTCCATTCCGATCGCGCCCGAACCGATTACCAACATGGATGCCGGCTGTTTTTCAAGACTCATCGCCTTGCGGTATTCGATGATTTTCTGTCCGTCGAGCTTGATGTTCGGCAACTCGCGCGCGCGCGCGCCGGTCGCGATGATTACCCCTTTTGAAGCGCTGTAATCGGTCTTTTTGCCATCCTTATCAGTTACTTCAACCGTTTTCTGGCCTTTTACTTTCCCAGCACCCATGATGACGTCGATCTTGTTCTTTTTCATCAGGAACGACACCCCTTTGCTCATGGTATCGGCCACGCCTCGGCTGCGTTTGATCACCGCACCGAAATCAGCGGCGTATTCAGTTGCATTGATACCATAGTCTTTTGCATGCTTGATGTACTCAAATACCTGAGCACTTTTCAGGAGCGCTTTGGTTGGGATACAGCCCCAGTTAAGGCAAATCCCTCCTAAACTTTCTTTTTCAACAATAGCAACTTTAAGTCCTAATTGGGAAGCACGAATGGCCGCGGGATAACCCCCAGGGCCGCTACCAATTACAATCACATCATATGTTTGAGCCATTTTCCGGTATTTTTATTGTACGAAATGGGTTGACAAAATTTTGACGCAAAGTTAAGACGATTTGCCAGAATGCCTACATCTGAACTTCGGCCTATTTAAGTGAAACAGACCGTTATGGTTAATTGTTCTACCTTTGTGAATGTAAGTTCTGATTTACAAATGAAACGGTTTAGGTACGCTGTCCCCCTGAGCGAAGTCGAAGGGTAAATGCGACATCGTTCACGCCCTTCGACTCCGCTCAGGGTGACAATACCGTAACTATCAAGACAACAGGGACATAATTACCTGACTAACAGTAAAGTATTTTTCAAACTTAAATTCAAAAAATTCAATGACTGCAGAGCAATTGAAAGACTTGAAAGCCCGTGTAGAGGCTTTGGGGAGGTATCTTTGACTACGCTAACCGAAAACAACAGCTAGCACAACTTGAACAGCAGACTGTTCAACCCGAATTCTGGAACGATTCGACGCGTGCGGAAAAGGTGATGAGAGAAATCCGCGGTCTGAAATTCTGGACCAACGGATACGAAGAACTTGCCCGCCTGCGCGACGATCTGGACACGATCTGGGAATTTTATGAGGCCGACGAGGCCACCGAAGAAGAGGTCGACGAAGAAGGCAAAAAGCTCTCTGACAAACTGGACGAAATCGAGTTCAGAAAAATGATGGGAGAAGAAGGCGACGAATTACCTGCCGTGATCGAAATCAATGCGGGAGCAGGTGGAACCGAGTCGCAGGACTGGGCTTCGATGCTCATGCGGATGTACATCATGTGGGCGGAAAAGAATGGTTATAAAGTCCGCCAGGTGGATTTGCAGGATGGCGATGTGGCCGGAGTAAAATCCGTAACGCTCGAAATTGACGGCGAATATGCCTACGGTAACCTGAAATCGGAGAATGGCGTACACCGCCTCGTCCGCATTTCGCCGTTCGACTCGAATGCACGCCGGCATACTTCGTTTACGTCGGTGTATGTGTACCCGCTTGCGGACGACAACATCGAGATCGACGTCAACCTCGCCGACATCACCTGGGACACTTACCGCTCGGGCGGCGCCGGTGGGCAGAACGTAAACAAGGTGGAAACCGCGGTACGTTTGCATCACAAGCCGTCGGGCATTATCATCGCCTGCCAGCAGGAGCGCTCACAGCTGATGAACAAAGAGGTGGCGATCCGCTTGCTGAAATCGCGTTTGTACCAGATCGAGCTCGAAAAGCGCAACTCGGCCCGCGCCGAAGTGGAAGCTTCCAAGCGCAAGATCGAATGGGGCTCTCAAATCCGCAGCTACGTCCTCGACGACCGCCGCGTAAAAGACCACCGAACCGATTACCAGACTTCGAATACCGAAGCGGTACTGAATGGGGATATTAATGCGTTCATCAAGGCTTATTTGATGGAAGCCTAAGGTTACTCTAAAAGACCTCTCAAACGGCTGTTTCAATGAGCAGGGCGTTTGGAGGTCTTTTTGTTTTGTTGTAACTTACTCATATAAAGCAATGATTATGAGCGATACCGAACTATTAAAGAAGGTTTCTGAATTACCGGAAAACCTGAAAGAAGAATTGGATAGTTATATTGATTTCCTTCTTCAAAAATATGCAGAAAACGATTCTCCCAAAAAGCCGCTACGTTTCGGGATGATGAAGGGGACATTCATCATCTCTGATGATTTCGATGAACCGCTAGAAGACTTTAAAGAATATATGTAATGCAATACATGCTTGATACACACACCTTATTATGGTTTTTGGAAGGCAATCCGACGCTATCAAAAGAAGCCAGAAACATTATTGAAGAAACGGGAAGCCGGAAATACGTAAGCATCGCATCGATATGGGAGATCGCGATTAAGGTAAGTTTGGAAAAACTTAAACTCGCCAAGTCACTTGAAGATTTTCTTTTCGATTTATCGCAGAGTAACATCACTATTTTACCTATTAAACTTTCCCACACCTTGCGGCTAAGTAAGCTCGATTTTTTTCATCGAGATCCGTTCGACCGGCTTATTATCGCTCAAAGTATCGAAGAGAATTATGAAGTGCTCACGCGGGATTCTAACTTCTCGTCATACGATATTGTAATCCGCTGGTAAATTTGACGTCCCAAATTCCATACGCTCAACTCGGCTCAGGCCAGCGCATTCTCCTCGCATTCCACGGAATTGGGCAAGATGGTTCCTCATGCTTCGCTCCAATCCTCGCCTCTCTCGGCATACATTATACCATCTACGCATTCGATCTCCCCTTCCACGGTCAGCATAGCGATGCACCATTCGAAGTCATTTCAAAAACCGAATGGAAACAAAGCATTCAGCATTTCCTTCAAGAAAACAACATTACCCGCTTCGACATTACCGGTTTCAGCATCGGCGGCCGCTTTGCATTGGCAACGCTGGAAGCATTTCCGGAAAATATCGATAATGCATTCCTGATCGCGCCTGACGGCGTTTCCGAACATCCCATGTACACGCTCGCGACGCGCGTTCCGCCCGCACGGTGGATTTACGGCTGGCTGATGCGGCATCCCGGCGTGTTTTTCCCCGGTGTACAAGTAGCACAAACCCTGAAACTAGCCAGCAAAAGCCTTGTTAGATTTACGCAACAGGTTTTAAATACCCCCGAAAAACGGCAAACCATTTACCGCTCCTGGGTGGCATTCCGGAATCTGAGATTTGATATTCCGGCATTGATCAAAACAGCGAGTGCCAATCAGGTGACGATTTACCTTTTCGCAGGAATTTATGACAGCCTGCTCAAACCCAAAGCCGTTCGAAAGCTGGCGGAGCTACTTCCTGAAAAGCAATACATTGAACTAAAAAGCGGCCATACACGCCTGGTGGAGCACGCGGCTGCGTGGATTTGCACTTTATTTAAGTAAATTGGGAAAACCTATCCCGATTTATGGAGCAAACTTTACAAAAAGACGACACCAGCTGGCGCCTCAAAGCCATTATCGGCGGATCGGCAGGTAACCTCGTCGAATGGTACGATTGGTATGCATACTCCGCCTTTTCTCTCTATTTCGCCGGCACATTCTTCCCCGATTCGAACCCGACTGTCCAGCTGATCAATACAGCGGGAATTTTTGCAGTGGGTTTCCTGATGCGGCCGATCGGCGGTTTTGTATTTGGAAAACTGGCGGATAACCGCGGACGCAAAGTGGCCATGACGGTATCGGTGTTGCTGATGTCGCTGGGCTCACTGCTGATCGCATTCCTGCCCGGCTATAACAGTATTGGAATTGCGGCACCGCTGCTGCTTTTAATAGCCCGGTTGCTCCAAGGCCTCAGCGTCGGCGGCGAATACGGCACTTCCGCCACATATCTTAGCGAAGTAGCTACCGAAGAAAGGCGCGGCTTTTTTTCAAGTTTCCAATATGTAACACTCATCGGCGGGCAGCTGATCGCATTGGGTTTGCAACTGATTTTGCAAAATATTTTCCTCACCGACCAGCAAATGCACGACTGGGGCTGGCGCATTCCGTTTATAATCGGGGCATTGCTGTCGTTGGTGGCACTATACCTCCGCGCTCACCTGAACGAAACGGAAGCTTTTCAATCCAAAGACCTGAAAGTAAAAAAAGAAGGCTCGCTGAAAGAGCTTATGAAGCACCCCAAGGCCATTTTAGTGGTAATAGGCCTCACTTCCGGCGGCACGCTTGCATTTTACACCTACACCACTTATATGCAGAAATTCCTGGTGAATACCGTCGGGCTCACGAAATACCAGTCGACCATACTGACTTTTTGCTCACTATTCATTTTTGCAGCTTTGCAGCCGGTTTTCGGGGCGCTCAGCGATCGCATAGGTCGTCGGCCGTTGCTCATCGCATTCGGGGTTTTAGGAACCATTTTCACTTATCCCCTACTCACCACCTTGAGCCATACCACCGAAATGTGGTCGGCGTTCGGGCTTCTGATGGCCGCCTTAATCATCGTCAGCGGCTATACGTCCATCAATGCGGTCGTGAAGGCCGAATTATTTCCCGTGGAGGTGCGTGCGCTGGGCGTAGGATTACCCTACTCCATTGCAGTGGCGGTGTTTGGCGGCACGGCCGAATACCTGGCGTTGTGGGCCAAAAACCTGGGACATGAAACGTGGTACTATTGGTATGTGACGATCTGCATTTTCGCTTCGCTTATAGTATACGTCAAAATGAGGGATACCAAACATACTTCCCTGATCGAAAAACATTGATTTCTGCCCCGAAAAGGCTTTGAAAAAAGCCATTTTCTCTTGATATAGTCCATGCAATACTGTAACTTTCTTGAAACCAAAATTTGAGAAGTTATGAATATGATGGATCGAATCGAGCATTGGGGTGATACGCACCATCCGGCGTGGATGGACATCGTTCGTATCGCTTTGGGAGTATTTTTGTTTGCTAAGGGTATTAGCTTCATCAGCGATACCGCCAAGTTGTCTCATCTGGTTACCGGCCTCGATTTCCATTTGTACACCGTCACAGCCGTTCACTATGTAGCTTTTGCGCACATTTTTGGCGGGTTCCTCATCGCAATGGGATGCCTGACCAGAGTTGCATCCGTCATTCAGATACCGATCCTGCTGACTGCCGTGTTCTTTGTCAATATCCGGATGGGTTTTTCCTATCTCAATTCCGAGCTATGGCTTTCGATGATCACGCTTATGCTGGTAGTAACGTTCTCCATTATAGGCTCCGGAAGGTTCTCGATGGATGAATGGATGAAAAATCACGACAAATGATCAGACCATTTCGGGTGCGGCTTTATAAAGGTATTTCCGTTTGTATTCCAAAGGCGTCATGTCAGTAACTTTCTTGAAATGCCGGTAAAAATTGGATACATTATTGAAACCGCACTCGAAACAAATTACTTCCGTTGCCATTTTATCCTCGATCAGGAACCGGCAGGCCTGACTGATCCGGATCTCCACCAGAAAATCGTTATAGGTCTTTTTGGTCATCAATTTAAAATACCTGCAAAAAGAAGTAATACCCAGGTTGGCGATCGATGCCACATCCTGCAATGAAATATCGTTGCGGTAGTTCGAGAGCGTGTAGGCGTAAATTTTGTTCAAGCGCAGCGTTTCCGCGTCGTTGGATTTATAGAATGCATGCGCCGATGCGATTGTCTCATATTCACTGGCTTCCGCCAGAATTTTAAGGATCGAAAGCAATGCGATCAGCCGGTCGAGATTTTCCGCATCCACGGCGGAGTGCATCAGGCGAATTACCTTCTCCCTTGCTTCGCCACGAATCAGCAGGCCTCTCTTCGCACGTTCGTATAATTTCGGGATCTGATAAGCCTCGGGCAGCAGCAACAGCTCACTGCCGAGGCAATTAGGCAAAAAGTGGATGATAATCACTTCCACCGCCGTACTACTGGCCCCCTCCTCTGCCCGCCAGGTGTGCGGCAGGTTTTCACCGAGCAGGATCAGCTCGCCGTCGGAAAAGTTACCGATATTGTCCCCTATGAACCTGACCCCCTTTCCTTTGACCAAATAATGCAGTTCGAGCTCGGGATGATAATGCCAAACCGTGCCAAAGCCTGAGTCTTTGTCATGACGGATACTGAACGAAGTCCTTGACGCAATAGGGACCTTATGGAAATGCGGTTTCATTTTAAATCAATGCCGGCAGAGTTTAGGTTGGCTGCCATTGCTCAATTTAAAAGAATTTTTTTTAATAATCCATCCTGTACGGTCTACAAGATGCTAAAAAAATACTATTAAATAGCGTAATACTAATATTACTCACCGCCGGTTGCATAGACTAACTGGCGCGAAACGACTGAATACGGTCAAGATACTGCTTGCGTGCCGCCGGATCGTTGTATTTTTTCATCTCTCCGAAAATCTGATCTTTCAGGCTGCTAAACAGATAAGACTGAAAGTTACCCTCGCTCCGCAAGGCCAGCCGTTCGTTCCATATCTTGTTAAAAACACAATTGATGACATTCTCCGCTTCTGTTTCGTCCTTCAAAAGAACGGAACAAAATTTAAATGCAGGGACATGGAAATACGAACGGAGTTGTGTAAATGCAGCTTCGTCACCCTGGGTTACCCGATCCAAAATTTGCTGGTTAGGAAAAGTCATAGCTCAAAAATTAGGGTTTGATCCGATTGGGTTATTTCAATGGTGCTTCGAGAGTCTTTTTAAAAACACTGGTAATCCCAAGTTCCGCCTGTATCCGGTCTACCTCGTCGAGCAACTGATCCGCGCGCTCCTGCAAGTCGCCCGTCAGCTCGCCTACATCGCGACGGGTGTAAGTTGAAATAGGGAAACCTCTCTTTTGCAGACAATACTTTGCAACAATCGGATATGCCGAATGCACGATGTCCATCGAGTCCTCAAAGAAACTTTGTAGCGCTTTTACATCCTCCTGCCGTGCTGCATTGTCGTAATTTTCACAAATCCAGACGATCAGCTCGGGATAGATGTTTCCCTGAATGCATGATAACCCAGCCGCACCTGCATTAAGCGATGCAACCGCATTCACCATATAGGCATCATACAGCCCGAAACGGTAGCCATCAGCTACTTTAATTCTACGGATAACTTCTTCGATATCCAAGCAGGTGTCTTTATGATAAATAATGCGGTTCGAGGGCAGCAATTCTGCCAGGACTTCACTGCTGATCAATCTTTTATATGGAACGGGGCATTCATAAAAACCGAGTGGAATGTCGTCCGTCAAACTGATCAGTTCTTTGGCCCGTTCGATAAATACTTTGTCCGATTCGTCCTCATCTGCCAGCAATCCGGTAATTACGATCACCGCTTGCACACCGGTGTCATGTATACGTTTTACGAACTGCGCTTGCTCCGGGATAGGCCCCCCGAACGTTCCTGTCGCTACCACCGGCACGCGTCCCGCCGTATGTTCGACGACCGTTTGCGTTACTTTCAGCCGCTCCTCCGCCGACAACTCATACATTTCGCTTGAAAGGCAGTTGGCAAATAGCCCGGCGGCGCCCGCTTCGAGGTACAGGTCCGTCAATGCCTTTAATCCATCATAGTCGACTTCCCCCGTTTCAAGGAAAGGCGTAAGCATGACGGGAATGAAGCCTTGCGGCAACGACACGGAGGAAGACGTTACAGATGACATCGTGTTTGATTTAATATGCGTATGAGAAAAATTCCTCTAAAATCCGGCTCCTGGCCGGGCTTATGGTTACTTGCTGTGCAAAAGCACATCTTTTTCAACCGGTTCCTTACGCCTCAGCCTGGTAAGCAGCACACCGGCCAAAAAGATCGTCAGTGTTCCTACCACCATGATCATATTCTGGTGGAGCGGGTTTCGCCAATGTGAATAGGTATCGGGAAGCTGTGTCGAAAACGTCATCCAGATGATGACCACGATCCCGATAATGGTTGCCGTAAGCGCCTCTGTGTTCTTTGTGCTTTTCGAGATCATACCAAGCAGGAACAATCCCAGCATTCCACCCGCAAAAATCCCGGAAAGCATCCACCATACGTCCAGCACACTTTTTACACCGATCATCGCGATGCCGGTTACCATGCCCAGCAAACCAAATGCGGTAGTTGCGATGTAGAGCAGGCGGAGCGATTGCTTCGGTGACAGATCAGATTTGATATATTTTTGATAAATATCCACAGAGAATACCGTCGCCGAGGCGTTCATCCCCGAGCTGATCGTACTCATCGCAGCCGACATAATCGCCGCAATGATCAAACCGAGCAATCCTACCGGCACTTTGTTAACCATGAAATGCGGCATTACTTTGTCGCCATAGTCGGCTGGCGTGAGCGTCGCAGCAAGGTTTGTGATAGCGTCCGTGGTACCTCCCGGCAGCTTTTCGGCAGCTACCTGCATTTTAATAGTTTGCAGCAGCTCCGGATTGCCCTGATAGTAGGCAAAAAGGCAGGTTCCCAGCAAGAAGAATATCATTGATACCGGCACGTAAAGGTATACGCAAAGCCACACCGAGCCTGCCGCCTCTTTCGCCGACGACGTGGTATGGTACCGCTGTACGTAGTTCTGGTCCATGCCGAAATTGTTCAGGTTCATAAAAAACCCGTAGAACAAAATGACCCAGAACGATGCCTGCGTAAAATCCGGCGCCAGCGTCCCCAGACTAAATTTATCGTTTGTTTTACCAATTTCGATAATGCTCGGCATACCGCCCGATACCCCTGCCACAACCAGGTAGAGTATCACCAGCGCACCAATGGTTTTGATCACCCCTTGCACGACCTCCGTCCAGATCACCGCCTCCATACCACCCATCACGGTGTACAAAACAATACAGATCCCCACGACAACCATAATCGTCGACATCGGGTAACCCGTTAGTGCCTGAAGGCTCAATGCGATTCCGAAGAAAATCGATCCCATACGGGCAAGCTGCGTGAGCAGGAAGCAAATCACCGCGTAGGTACGCGCCCAGGGCCCGAACCGGTGTTCGAGGTGCGTATAGGCCGAAACTTCGCCAGTACTTCTGTAAAAAGGTATGAAAAACTTGGTCGCCACCCAGGCTGCAAACGGCATCGACAAGCTAAATACAAAGGAACTCCAGTTGCTTCCAAACGCCTTCCCCGGCACCCCGAGAAAAGTGTTACTGCTCAAAAACGTCGCATAAATGGAAATACCGATCGCCCAGCCGGGAATGCGCCCCGAGGCTTTGGTAAACTGATCGGCGCTGGTATTTTTACGTGAAAAGTAAACACCTACGGCAACCATCCCTGCCAGGTATGCAATCACAATACTGAGATCAATGAAAGGTAAGGATTTCATTCTACTTTTCGGGTATTTATAACTTTACCACAAAGAAACAGGATGAAGCCGATGGTTTTGTAGCGTTTTGTACCCTATTATTGTACGATATTATCAAAGCACATTATTAATTTGTAAACAACGTGCCTATGATTCTACCATACTCTTGTCTTTGAAGAAATAACCAATGCCCACGGTCGAAATAATGATCAATGCAATTAACACGATCTTAGTAGCTAACCCTTCATTCGGATGTTCGAGCAAATAGCGGATATCCTGCGCTTCCTTGCCTGCCCAGACGGCCAGTAACGTCCTTGGGATCATGCCTAACGTCCCGCCGGTGAGCACTTGTTTAAAGCGTGCGCCGGCCATGGCGAAAAACAGATTCGTAATAGCGAACGGTAATACGGGCGATAGTTTTGCAAAAAATATCAGTCTCAGCTCATTTTTGTAAAACCGGCGCAGCAATGAACCCACCTGCGGATACACCTGGATCAGGTAGTTTCGCACAGACGCCGCGTGCAGGAAATGCGCGGAAACATATATAATGGATATGGCACCGATGTTCAATACAAAAAGCATCGGGAGCGAGGACCAGCCAAGAAAGTAACCATACACCAGCGCCAGGAATGTTGGGGGCGTCAATGCGGTGGAGGAAGCCAGCGTGAGTATGAACGTCACACCGAGCCACCATTCAATCGGTAGCTCCCGGAGAATTTTTTCATGATTAATAGCCCACGCAGTTAGAATAGAGGTCGTCACCAATGGCACGATCGTCATCAATATGCTTACGACGACCGGAAGTGAGAATCTTTTTGGTGTAGACGTTTCCAAGGCTAATCGGCTTTATTTCTAATTGAATAACCAGTTGCTTTGACAAAAGGTTTTTGTGAACTTGCTTTTCTACATTAATATTTTGCGGCCACCAAGGCACCACTAAAAAATGAAATTCGCAACCAAAGCCATACATGCAGGCGTCGAGCCAGACCCGAGTACAGGCGCTATCATGACGCCGATTTACCAGACTTCCACCTACGTCCAGGAAAGCCCCGGCAAGCACAAAGGCTATGAATACGCCCGCGGCAGCAACCCCACGCGTACGGCATTGCAGAACGCATTGGCAGCCCTCGAAAACGGCAAACACGGCATTTGTTACGCCTCCGGCCTTGCCGCTACCGACGCTGTACTCAAATTATTCAAACCGGGCGACGAGATCATCGCCCCCAGCGACATTTACGGCGGTACCTACCGGCTCATGAAACGCATTTTTGAGCCGCTGGGCCTGGTTTTTAAATTTGTGGATATCGATGAAGTCGGTGAGATAGGCCGGTTGCTGTCAGAGAAAACACGCATGGTATGGCTGGAAACGCCCACAAATCCTTTGCTGAAAATCATCGATATTGAATGCATCACCCGTGTTTGCAAAGAACATAATATCCTGACCTGCGTCGACAATACATTTGCGTCGCCCTACCTGCAAAACCCGCTAGACCTTGGCGCGGACATTGTCATGCATTCGGTAACCAAATACCTGGGCGGCCATTCCGACACGGTAATGGGCGCACTCATCACCAGCGACGACGAACTTGCGGCTCAGTTAAAATTCATCCAGAATGCTTCCGGCGCAGTACCGGGTCCGCAGGATTGTTTTTTGGTGTTGAGAGGAATTAAGACACTCCATATAAGAATGCAGCGCCACTGCGAAAATGCCGGGCAAGTGGCCGTGTGGCTGGCCGCTCACCCGAAAGTCGGGAAAGTGTATTACCCCGGCCTGCCCGACCATCCCGGCCACGAATTAGCCGGAAAACAAATGCGTGGGTTCGGCGGCGTCGTGTCTTTCGAATTGAAAGACGACAGCTATGAAAAAGCCGTTCGTACCATGGAAAACCTGCAGGTGTTTGCATTGGGGGAGTCGTTAGGCGGCGTGGAATCGCTTTGTACGCATCCCGCAAGCATGTCGCATGGGGGAATGCCGCGCGAAGAACGCCTTAAAATTGGTTTGAAGGACACTTTGATACGGCTCAGCGTAGGCATTGAGGATGTAGAAGATATTCTCGCCGACCTCGACCAGGCAATCGGCATCGATTAGCATTCAGCATTGCAATCGACAACCAAAACCCTTACTTTTGGAACCATTTTTGAAAGAGACACTAAAACATATTTGATCAATGGAAGTATCAGGAACTGTCATTGCTTTGCTGCCGGAAGTTACAGGCCAGGGAAAAAACGGGATGTGGCGCAAACAGGAATTTATTCTTGAAATACCCTCGCAATATCCTAAAAAAGTGTGCATTTCGCTGTGGGGCGACAAGATCGACCAGTCGAACCTGCAAGTGAACGACTCGGTAACCGCTTCCATCGACGTGGAAAGCCGCGAGTATAACTCACGCTGGTACACAGAGGTGCGCGCCTGGAAAGTAGAAAAAGCAGGAGCAAACGGTGGCGGCGCACCTTACAATGCAGGTAGCAGCCCTGTTCCACCGGTAACAACCTTCACCGAAGACGAGTCGGACGACCTGCCGTTCTAAAATCACCTGACGCTGCCTGCCACAATGAATAACCTGATTATCGTTTTTGTAGGAGGCGGAATGGGCAGTCTGGCACGTTACGGAATCGGAAGAGCACTCTCCCAATGGCCGTCAGTTTTCCCGTTCGGAACATTGACGGCCAATATTTTAGCCTGCCTGATCCTGGGCACCTTTGGCGGGTGGGCCACATTCAGGTCTGCCGACTTGGTGGCGACTTCAAGGCTTTTTGTAGTCGTTGGTTTCTGCGGCGGTTTCAGCACCTTTTCGAGTTTTAGTAATGAAACCATTCAGCTTTTTCTCAACGATCGCTGGATCGAGGCTTCCCTCAATATCATCATCAGCATAATTGCATGCTTCGCAGCCACTTTTCTGGGAATGTGGCTGGGAAAAACCTTTCTGGCGATATAACTGCGGTTAGCTCGACTGGTAGGCCATCGACATAGTGAACTTGTCGATCATTTCTTGCGGATGCACGTCCAGTATCCGGGCCAGCACCATTACAACCAGTGTATTCGAAGCAATTTTACGGGGGATACCCGCAAATGTCGCGAACAAGTCCACGGTCACCGATTCCTTCTCGTCGAGCAGCTTCATCAGTTTTTCCTCCTTATCTCCATATTGAAAACTGATATCCCGCTCGCCACGGCCCCGGCGCATGATTTCCTTCATTTCGCGGCTTGCCTGGATGGACTTGTCGTCCACGCGGATGTACGCCTGGCGCGCGCCGGTGTCGTCTACCACATAATGCGGCTTGTCGATGCTTCGCGGGATCGTCAGCACGAGCACATCGCGGTCGGGCGTGATAGCCACACGCTCTTTTTTGAAACTGATTTTGGGGAAAATGTACTTGTCGATGGCGCGCGTGAGGGTGTATTCATCCTCATCGGCATCTTTAAGACCTTTAATAGTCTTGTCGTCACCCACTCCGACCATCAGCTTGCCGCCCCCTGAATTTGCGAAAGCAACCACTTCGCGGACGATCTTTTCGGGGTGATTGGATTTCAGTTTGAATTCCAGATGTTCCCCCTCACCTTTCTTAACCAGCTCTTTCAACAATCGAAGCTCCATCGGGTTGGAATGGATAAATTATGAGTTATGACTAAATCACTTTCGGTAACTTACCTCGTCCTCCTCATTAGTTAACGCTAACAATTTACATTCCTTTTGTCAGATTTAAAAAATATGGAAGATTGAGTTACGTAAAAAAGCGGACCATATATCATAAAAAAACGGCACCGATAGAGTGCCGTTTTCATTTAGTATTCGTCTTCGTTGAAAAAGAAATCGTCTTTCGTGGGATAGTCGGGCCAAATCTCTTCAATGCTTTCATAAGGCTGACCATCATCTTCAAGCTCCTGAAGGTTTTCAACTACTTCTAACGGAGCGCCTGTTCTGATTGCAAAGTCAATTAGCTCGTCTTTGGTAGCTGGCCAGGGAGCATCTTCAAGGTACGATGCGAGTTCGAGAGTCCAGTACATAATATTTTCGCCTATTAATGGTTACTTTACTTTTCTGCAAAAGTAAAAAATTTGATATCTTTTAAAAGCTTAAAGCAAAAAAAAAGAAAAATAATTACCGGGTTACATGTTTAATTTTTTAACACAGAACAACCGACTGATTATCAAACAATTGAATATTCACCCGTGATTTCAGAACTTCTTTGCGGGAGAAGCCGACATCGCCGATGCCAGCACATTTTGTTAATGCTATGAGATGCAATATCCATGCCCGGACTTTCAATCGTCCGCTTTTCTTTCCCGAAAAACCCTTAATTTCCCTCACCATTACAAATACCATATTATGACTATTGAAATTTGCGCTTATTCGCTGGAATCGTGTATCAATGCGCAGGCCGGCGGGGCGGGCAGGATTGAACTTTGCGGCGGGCTCGGGGAAGGTGGTACCACACCCAGCGCCGGACTCATCGAAATCGTAAGAAAAAACATCGATATCCAGCTATATGTGATGATCCGGCCCAGGGGCGGGGATTTTGTGTATGATTTTTTTGAAGAAGAAATCATGCGGAAAGATATAGATCTCGCTAAAAACTTAGGCGCTAATGGCGTCGTGCTGGGCATTCTTACCCCCGACGGCAATGTAGACGTCGCACGCACGAAAGCACTCGTCGAATATGCCGCACCTTTGAAAGTCACTTTCCATCGTGCATTCGACCTCACGCCCGACCCGGTGAAAGCACTCAAAGATATTATCGCCACTGGCGCCGAGCGTATCCTCACGTCCGGTCAGAAACCATCGGCCATTCAGGCGACGGAACTGCTAGGTAAGCTCTCCAAAGAGGCCGATGGAAAAATAGAGATCATGGCAGGCGGCGGGGTTAACCATAACAATGCCGCGGAATTGAAAGCGGCGGGAGTACACGCATTACATTTGACAGCTAAAAAATTCCGGCCGGCACGCCAAAAGTTTTTCCCCGAGGGGATTTCGATGGCCGGAGAAATTCCTGATGAAAAATCAGTCATGTATTCAGACCTTGGACTGATCGAAGCGATGGTACAAGCAGTCTCCGAATAATGCCCTTTCTTCTAAAAGCACGTCAATATCCTCTCTATGAAGTTCGCAAAGGCAATTCTGTTTATCGCTATCACGGCCGGGCTCGTTTATGTGCTCGACAAGCCATGGGCGCCGGCACCCGCGCTCGGGCCATTTCTGAGCCCCTTTTGCGGGTTATGGCAAAACAGTGAAAAGGTTATCGACCCGAAAACACGCGTAACCCTGCAACTCGACAGCCTCCGCGACGAAGTGGTGATCCGCTACGACGATTCGGGCGTACCGCATATTTTTGCCAAAAACGACTTCGACCTTTTTTACGCACAGGGCTACGTTACGGCCAAAGACCGGCTGTGGCAAATGGACCTGCAAACCCGAGCCGCAGCGGGTCGGCTTTCCGAAATCCTGGGCCCGGCCACGCTTGCTCTGGATCAGCAGAGCCGCCGGTTGGGAATGGGTTACGGTGCAGAAGCTAATCTGAAAGTAGCCATGACCGACCCGCGCTCCCGCGAAGCACTACTGGGCTACACAGCCGGCGTCAATGCATTTATCCGGCAACTTGCCCCAAAAGACTATCCCATAGAATTCAAGCTTCTCGGCTATAAACCGGAAGCCTGGAAGCCGATCAACACCATGTACATGCTCGAACAGATGACGCTCACGCTTGCGGGGCGCTCCAACGAGCTCGCTATGACCAATGCATTGAAAAAATATGGCCAGCAAACCATCGCGCAGCTCTTCCCCGACTACCCGATGTTGCAGGAAAGCCCGATTATCCCCTCCGGCACAGCATGGGATTTCCCTAAACTACCGGTTCCGAAGGCCATTCCGCCAATGATACCGGGCGACAGCTCTTTATTGTCCTCAAAACCTTTGACCGCATTGCCCGAAAAAGCTCCCAAGGAAGAAGGCATCGGCAGTAACAACTGGGCCGTCAGCGCGGAGAAATCCATTACCGGCTACCCTATCCTCGCCAACGACCCGCACCTCGAACTTTCGCTGCCGTCGATCTGGTACCAGGTGCAGCTGCATTCACCCGACGTCAATGTGTACGGTGTGTCGCTGCCCGGCATTCCAAGTGTAATCATCGGTTTCAACGAGCGCGTGGCATGGGGTGTTACCAATGTGGATGCCGATGTTTTCGATTTGTATAAAATCAAATTCAAAAATGAATACCGGAATTTCTACTGGCATGATAATCAATGGAAACCAACGCACAAGCGCGAGGAAATTATCCATGTCAAAGGTCAGCTGAGACCCTACCGTGAGCAGATCATCTACACCCACCACGGGCCGGTAACCGATTCGGATGGCACATTCAGCGATTTGCCTAACCTGGCGATCAAATGGATCGGACATGAGCCGGGCAACAGCTTTATCACCTTTTATGAGTTGAACAAAGCGAAAACCTATGACGATTACCGCAAAGCGCTGACGCATTATGTAGGGCCCGCGCAAAACTTCGTATTTGCCGATAATGAGAAGAACATCGCCATTACCGTCAATGGAAAGATCCCTTTGAAATATAAAGAGCAAGGCAAATTCGTGCTGGACGGATCATCACGCGCCGACGACTGGAATGGCTGGATTCCCGCGGAACAGAACCCGTTTGTAAAAAATCCGCCGAGAGGCTTTGTGAGCAGCGCCAACCAGTCGTCTGCCGATACCACCTATCCTTATTATATCAACTGGAGTTTCGCGCCGTCCGAGCGGGCCATACGCATCAACGAACGTCTGCAAGCGATGACGAATGCCAATGCCGACAGTCTGCGAATGCTGCAAAATGACAATTTCAGCGTCCTTGCGCGCACATTACTACCTAAGCTGCTAAACATTCTCGAAACCCGGTCACTGACGCCCAAACAGAAGGCTGCCCATATCTTGCTTTCTAACTGGAATTATCAGAACGCGCCTGAATCGGTCGCAGCCTCCATTTTCGAGACATGGTTTCCGCTGTTAGGCCAGGCCATTTGGAACGATGATTTCTCGTCTCCTGAAAGCCCGATGGAATATCCCTCTCGCGACCGGACGCTATACCTGATCTTGAAGCAGCCGAATGAAAAATGGTTCGATAATGTCAACACGCCTGAAAAAGAGACATTACCCGACCTTGTTTATCAAAGTTTCAACGCCTCGCTCGACACGCTTACTGCCCACAAGGGTGCCATGAGTCCCGAATGGCAGTGGTCGAAGGTGAAAGCAGCGGAGATCAGGCATCTGAGCAGGAGCATCAAGCCCTTCAATGCGCCACCGCTTATAACGGGCGGAGGCAGCAGCATTGTCAATGCGATGACGAAGCGAAAGGGGCCTTCGTGGCGAATGGTGGTTGAACTTGGCCCTACGCCGCGCGCCTATGGCATCTATCCGGGAGGCCAGTCGGGCAATCCGGGTAGTCCCTATTATCTCAACTTATTGAAAAAATGGGAGAAAGGAGAGCTTAATGAGCTGATCTACCTTACCTCGCCGGATCAGAAAGTACCGCATCTGGCTTCCAGTCTTGTATTGCAAAAACGTTAACCCGGAACTCATGAACTTCTTTATCATAGCCATACTGTCGGCGATCTTGCAAATATTCGCCCCGTGGTGGGTAATCGCCATCGTTCCGTTCGTCGTCCTGTTCTGGCGCCCGGCTACCTCGTCAGGCGCCTTCTGGACGGGTTTTGGCGGCATTGCCGTGCCCTGGCTGCTTTATGGGTACTACCAGCATTTCATCTCCGACGGCGCCATGTCGGACCGCGTTGCCAAGATATTCATGCTGCCCAGCGGTATTCTTTTATTGCTGGTGACAAGCCTTATTGGCGGCCTTGTAGGTGGCTTTTCAGGCCTTGCGGGCCATTGGGCACGCCAAATTTTCCGCAAACACCCGGCACCTCTTTCGACACACGCCTCGTAAAAGCTCCGACCTGGCTCCCCGGAGGCACTTATTCATTGTACTTAAACACAAATCATTATCTTTGCGGCTCGTTCAAAACAACCAAACCTTAAAAACGTGAACAACAATACTTCATTGATCTGGAACGTCGTCCTTTCGCTTGCTGTGGCGGTGTTATTCTTCCTTCATTTTTCAAGCAAATCGTCAGACTCAGGTGCAGCCGCAGATGGTGCAGTAGTGGCAGGCCGCCGCACTGTTTACGTTCAGGTTGATTCGCTTCTGAAAAACTACGATTTCTTTAAGGATACCAGAAAAGAGCTTGAAAACAAAAATTTCCAGCTTGAAAACGAGCTGACGACCAAAGGACGCTCTTTGCAAAATGAAGTAGCCTTTTTTCAGCAGAAAGCACAAACCATGACGCCCGAGCAAGCACGCTCCACAGAGGCTCAGCTCATGAAAAAGCAGCAGGACCTGGTGGCTTACCGCGACCAGTCGGCGCAGGCACTGGGCCAGGAAGAAGCTAAAAAGAACGAAGAGCTGTACAAAAACATCCGTTCCTACATCGACAAATACAATAAGGAAAACGGCTACGAATATGTATTGGGCTACTCCCTGGGCGGCGGTATCCTGTTCGCAAACCCATCCCTGGACGTAACCCAGAAGATCCTCGACGGACTGAACAAAGAATATAAAAGCTCAGGCAAAGCAGCAGCTCCGGCTGATACTACCAAAAAGTAGTCTTTCCCCGATCAAAATAAACAGCGAAGCAGATGGTCAAGTGGCCGTCTGCTTCGCTGTTTTGGTATATTACCTATTTTATATTTTTAATTTACTCAAATCAAATTGGAACCCTGGCAGCACGTTTTCGCCTGATAATTGCAGGTCAAAACTATTGAAAATCTCAACAGGCGCATTAGTCCGATAAACAAACACCATTTCTTCAAACGGATCAATGAGCCAGGCCAGCTTGCAGCCATTACCTATCCACTCGTCTTGCATTTTCTTCTGGATGGTTTTCAGATCATCGTTCGTCGAGAGTAGTTCAATCACAAAATCAGGGCAAACGGGAGGGAATTTCGTTTGTTCTGCCTTTGTCAGACGTCCCCATTTCTCAGCAGAAATCCACGCTGCATCGGGAGACCTTACCGACGTATTTGGAAGACGAAACGCAGTGGAAGAATCGAAAACATGCCCGAGGTTAACGGCAAGGTGCCAATGCATCAACCAATAGGTGATGATTGCATTCAACATTCCCGTAGTTCCGCCGGTATTAGACATAATATAAATCGTTCCTTGGCTATCCCTCTCTATTTTGAGTTGATCATTCTCCCTGCAAAACTCGTAGAATTCATCGTCGTCAAGACGCAGAGGCTTATATCTCAATTCTATCGTATCCATGTTGTTGTTCCCTTACCTAATGCAATATAAACATTTTGAAACACTAACAGATTCAAGGTTTCCCCTCAAAACAAAAACAGGGCAGCCGGTTTCCCGACTGCCCTGCGTCATGCATTTGATATATTCTAAACCGCCGAAGAAGAGAACTTCGCGCCGATGTACTCGCGGTTCATGCGGGCGATGTTTTCGAGGCTGATTTCCTTAGGGCATTCTGCCGAGCACGCACCAGTGTTGGTACAAGCTCCGAAGCCTTCTGCGTCCATTTGGGCAACCATTTTCTCGGCGCGGATACTGCGTTCTGCCTGTCCTTGCGGCAACAATGCCAGTTGAGAGATTTTGGCAGATACGAAAAGCATTGCAGAGGCATTTTTACAAGCTGCAACACAAGCACCGCAACCGATACATGCCGCCGCCGCAAATGCGTCGTCCGCAGCTTCTTTTGCGATCGGCAATGCGTTTGCGTCTTGCGCATTACCGGTATTAACAGAAACGAAACCACCAGCCGAGATCACGCGGTCGAATGCGTCACGGTCTACTACGAGGTCTTTAATCACCGGGAATGCCTGCGCTCTCCATGGTTCTACCACAATCGTATCACCGTCCTTGAACGAACGCATGTGCAGCTGGCAGGTAGTTACACCACGCAGGGGCCCGTGCGGACGGCCATTAATATACATCGAGCACGCGCCACAGATACCTTCGCGGCAGTCGTGGTCGAACGATACAGGTTCCTTTCCCTCCTCGATGAGTTGTTCATTCAATACATCGAACATTTCAAGAAATGACATATCAGGAGAGACGTGATCCAACTTGTAGTTTTCAAAGCCTCCTGCTGCATCTTTATTGCTTTGTCTCCATACTTTGAGAGACAAACTCATATTTCCTTCCATACCTATATTCTTTATATCTGATTCAACTTTTAAGCGTGGCATAAATCCGTGCCACCGGAGGTTTTATTTATAGCTACGCTGAGCGATCTTGATGTTTTCATACACCAGCTCTTCCTTGTGAAGCTCCCAGTTTTCGGGTCCTTTGTGCTCCCAGGCCGAAACATACATGTAGTTTTCGTCGTCGCGCATTGCCTCACCTTCTTCGGTCTGGTATTCTTCCCGGAAGTGTCCGCCGCATGATTCGTTGCGGTCCAATGCATCTAGACACATCAGCTCGCCGAGTTCGATGAAGTCCGCAACGCGGTTGGCCTTATCGAGTTCAGGGTTGAAGTAGTTGGCGGTACCCATTACTTTCACGTCTGACCAGAAATCTCTTCTAAGCTGACGAATCTCTTCGATCGCTTCTTTCAAGCCCTGGGCATTACGTGCCATGCCGCATTTATCCCACATGATTTTGCCCAAACGGCGGTGGAAAAGTTCAGGAGAGGTTTTTCCCTGGATGCGCAGTAGCGTTTCGATACGCTCTCTCACTTCTGCTTCGGCTTTCACGAATGCTTCGTGGTCGGTAGAGATCTTTCCGGTACGGATTTCGCTCGCCAGATAGGCACCGATCGTGTAAGGGATCACGAAATAACCGTCGGCAAGGCCCTGCATCAGTGCTGAGGCACCGAGGCGGTTCGCACCGTGGTCGGAGAAGTTGGCCTCTCCCAGCGAGTACAAGCCAGGGACGGTCGTCATCAGGTTATAGTCAACCCAAAGCCCGCCCATGGTATAGTGTACCGCAGGATAGATACGCATAGGCACTTCATACGGGTCTTCGCCGGTGATTTGCTTATACATATCAAAGAGGTTACCATATTTTTCTTTCACAACAGCCTTACCCCACGTGACAATGTCGGCATCTGATGCATTGTGGATATTGTTCTTATTGGCTTCGCCACGTCCGTAACGCTCAACCGCCGCAGCGAAGTCGAGGTAAACGGCCAGTTTGGAAGTTCCTACACCATAACCGGCATCGCAACGCTCCTTGGCAGCACGCGACGCGATGTCACGCGGAACCAGGTTACCGAATGCAGGGTAGCGGCGCTCGAGGTAGTAATCGCGCTCGTCTTCGGGGATTGCATTACCGGGACGGTTGTCGTCTTTTTTCTTAGGAACCCAGATACGTCCGTCGTTACGAAGCGACTCCGACATCAGGGTCAGTTTCGACTGGTGCTCGCCCGAAACAGGGATACAAGTCGGGTGAATTTGGGTAAAACAAGGGTTACCGAAGAATGCGCCGCGTTTGTGGGCTTTCCAGGCTGCGGTTACGTTACTACCCATCGCATTGGTCGAGAGGTAAAAAACGTTTCCATAACCGCCGGTACAAAGCAACACCGCATGGCCGCCGTGCCTTTCCAGCTCTCCCGTGATCAGGTTACGTGCGATGATACCGCGGCATTTGCCATCGATATTCACAACGTCGAGCATTTCGTGGCGGTTGTACATTTTGATAGTACCCATACCCACCTGGCGCTGCAAACCGGAATAGGCTCCCAGCAAGAGTTGCTGGCCGGTCTGGCCTGCCGCGTAGAATGTACGCTGCACCTGCGTTCCACCGAATGAACGGTTGGACAGCAAACCGCCGTACTCACGCGCGAAAGGCACACCCGCCGCTACGCATTGGTCGATAATGTTACCCGAAACTTCGGCAAGGCGGTGAACGTTCGCTTCACGCGCACGGTAGTCACCTCCTTTGATGGTATCATAAAAAAGACGGTAAACCGAGTCCCCGTCATTCTGGTAATTTTTTGCTGCATTGATCCCTCCCTGTGCGGCAATAGAGTGCGCACGGCGTGGGGAATCCTGAAAACAGAACGCTTTCACTTTATAACCGAGCTCCGCGAGCGTAGCAGCGGCAGAAGCACCGGCTAGTCCGGTACCTACTACGATGATTTCAAGATTACGTTTGTTCGCCGGGTTGACAAGCGGAACCGACGAGCGGTATTTGCTCCATTTACTTTCAATCGAACCCTGTGGTATTTTGGCATCCAGACGAGATGACGTTGCCATATATCAATAGTATTTAATCAGAAATTGAGAATGAAACTTTGCCGGATTATTTCACCCAGCCCAGATAAATCGAGATCGGCATGAGCGCGAAAAGGAGCGGGACGATGATCGAAAAAGCCGTTCCTACGAATGAGATCGCGCCGTTGTATTTCACGTGGTTCAGTCCCAGCGACTGGAATGCGCTTTTGAAACCGTGCAGCAAATGCCAGAAAAGGGAAATGCAACCCAGCACATAAATCAGCACGACCACCGGATTCTGGAAAATGTCGAGCATCATTTGGTAAAGGTTCAGCTCTTCGCCGGTCACAAACTGGTTGGACCGGTTAGGGATCCAGAAATGCGAAGTGTGAATCACGAGGAAGATCAAAAGCAACGTTCCGAGCAAGCCCATGCTGCGCGAGTACCAGGTACTGTTCGCCGCTGCATTATTGACGGCATATTTAACCGGACGGGCGTCACGGTTGTTTTTCCAAAGGAGCAAACCATCAGCAATATGGATGATAAAGCCCGCAACGAGGCCTATTTCAAGCGTACGTATAATCGGGTTGGTACCCATGAAGTGCCCCCAGTGGGAAAAAGTCTCTCCGCCATCATTGTAAAATATCATGGCATTGATAGTGGCATGAATGACCAGAAAGCTAATCAGGAAAAGTCCGGTAAGAGCCATCAGAAGTTTCTTACCGATAGAGCTCGTTAACGTTTGTGAAAACCACGACATAATAAAAAACGAATGGTTTTAGTGCAAAAAAAAGAGGTATATTTAGAACCTTTCAAAGGTATATCACAAACGTGTGCGAGGCAAAAAATCCCTTTCATTTTTGCCTACCCCCTGTTTATTTATAATCATTATTAAGAATTATTTAGACTGATTAGTCTTTACAAAAGCAAGACGCTCAGCGCGAATGGCTCAGCGCCGTCTTTCAGGTTATTTTGTAACCGATTAGCACACATTTTCAAACAAGTGTTTCGTTGAGTTGTTACAACCCGGACGACTAACGAACCGCCCCATGCCCAGATCTCTATCTCCCAGGATTCTGCTTCTTATTCTGATGCTGACATTATCGCTTGGCCAGGTTTTTGCGACACACTTCCGGGCCGGGGAAATCACGGCCAGAAGGCTATCGCTCACAACGCCTACTTATGAGATTACGCTGACTGGCTACTTCGACGAACTGGATGGAAAACAAGCCGCTGACGGCCAAAATTCAGTCATTTTCAAAATAGGCAATGCAACGGGCACCGGCACACCGGTTCTCCTTGAAGCGCCCCGGCGTGCCAGGAACAACATCGGTAACAACACTTCACAAAACATTTACACCGCCACTTACACATTCCTCACCGTCGGAGCCTACAGGATTTCAATGGAGGTGGACGCCCGAAACGACAACATACTGAACCTCAGCCCCAAACCTACCCGGGAACTTAATTTCTACGTAAGCACCACAATAGAAATTAATGCCGCCTTCGGTTTGAACCGTACACCGGTCCTGCGCAACGCGCCTATTGATATCGCGGCTGTGGGCCAGCGTTACATTCATAATCCCGCGGCATTCGATGCCGATGGCGATAGCATTGCCTATCGCATGTACGTCCCGCAGCAGGGCGGCACCAACGGAGCGGGCGTTAACCTCGGATACGAAGCCCCTAACCTGACCACCCCGCCCGGCCAGACGGAGACGGGCGCTTCGCCGGCGACATTCGGCATCAACCGCATTACCGGCGACATTATCTGGGACGCCCCGGTCACGAAGGGTTATTATAATATCGCATTCATCGTGGAAGAATGGCGCGATGGAGCACTTATCGGACAGATCGTCCGCGATATGCAGATCATCGTCGATGATGCCCGCAACGACCGGCCGGTAATACCTCCATTGCAGGATATTTGTGTCGAAGCCGGGACGTTGATCAATCAGAAAGTAAATGCTACGGATAAAAACGGGGACAAACTCAACCTGACGTCCGTCAGCGGGCTGTATGATGCCACGCTTATTAAACCAGCAATAGCCAGTTTCGCCGTGGCCAATCAGGGCGCACAGAGCAGCGTCACCGGGACATTCACCTGGCAGACATCCTGCGACCATATCCGATTGGAGCCTTATAATGTACTTTTCAAAGTGGAGGACGCCGCGCCTCCCGGATACCCGAACCCGTCCCTTTTCCGCAAGCTGGTTGATATGACGACCTTGAATATCCGGGTTTACGGGCCAAAACCCACCGGTTTGAGAGGCACTCCCGTGACCGACCCTTCCGGGCCGGCTTACCGCCTCAACTGGGACGCCTACAAATGTCAGGTAACAGGCGCCAAAATCGTCATTTACCGGGCCGACCACTGCACCGATATCCCCGAGGATGTTTGTATCACAGGGATCCCGGCTGGCTCGGACTATGAAGAAATCGGGCGGGTGGATGTGAACCAGACTACCTTCCTGGATAACAATGGAGGCGAAGGCCTACGCCCGGGGGTTTCTTATTCTTACCGCATTGTGGTATTGTTCCCAAGGCCCGGCGCGAGCCCCGGCGAACCGGGCTATCTGTTTGGCGGCGGCGAGAGCGTCGCGTCGGCGGAGTTTTGTCTTAATTTACCGGTCATAAGGCCGGTCATCACTAATGTTACGGTTGACTCTACCAGCACGACCAAAGGAGTTATCACTGTTAAGTGGATGAGGCCTGCGGCAGCGACGGGGTTGCCGGCTCAATACCGGCTGTTCAGAGCCACAGGACAAAGCGGCACTGCATTCACGCAAATCGCAACCATTAATACCAACCTCACACCTGGGGCTGCCGACACCATTTTTGTAGACAGAACCCTGAATACCGAAGCCAACGCCTACAACTATAAGCTCGAATATTATACCACCCAAAACGGCCAGCTTACCAGGTTCGACGAGTCGGAAACTGCCAGTTCGGTCAGGCTCGAACAGGCCGCTGCGCAGCCCGATCAGATCGGATTGAAATGGACAGCCCTCGTGCCTTGGGACAATAGCAACCGCATTCACCGGGTTTACCGCGAGGATAAAACAAAACCGGGAACATTTAACCGCATTGCCGAAGTGGCTGTCGGAGCAACGCAGATATTCAGCTATCTGGATGATGGCACGGATAAATATGCGGCCGACGGCACAGTCAATGTGACCATTGTGAAAGACTCTACCTATTGTTATAAAGTAGAAACGGTGGGTTCATACAACAACAGCCAGATCAAGCCGTCGGTACTCTACAACTTCTCGCAAATTCTTTGCGTGTCGTCGTCGGATACCATCAGGCCGTGCCCACCGGTACTTACCCTCGACCCGCTGAATTGCGATTCGCTCAGACAACATCCCGGAGCTTTTTGTACTACCACCGGGTTTACCAATCACCTGAGCTGGATATACCCCAAACAAGCCGATGGCCGCGATTGCGACCCGCTGATAAACGCTTACAGGGTGTATTATGCAAGATATGAAGGCGATGCCCCGACTTTGATCGCCACAGTAACCACACCGCCGTCGCCGCTGAAAACCGCTTTCGACCATGAAGGCCTGACATCTTTCGCGGGTTGTTATTATGTTACGGCCGTGAACCGCTTCGGAAGCGAAAGCGCGCCCAGCAACACCACCTGCCGGGACAACTGCCCGATGTACGTGCTGCCGAACGTATTTACCCCCAATGGCGACAACAAAAATGATACATTCCAGCCACTTGAATGTCCGGCATTTGTGCAATCACTGGAATTCAGGATCTTCAATCGTTGGGGCGCCGAGGTCTTCTCGACCAGGGATGTCAACATTAACTGGGATGGCAAAACCAACGGCGGCAAAGAGCTGGCGGCAGGGCAATACTATTATGAAGTAACTATCAATTTTGAGTCATTTAAAAAAGAAGGTGTAGAGACGAGCATGAAAGGTTGGGTACAATTGCTGAGATAGCAATGCAAAATCACATCAGGGCGCTATTTGTGCTGCTTTGGGACTTTGTTATAATTCATATATGATTTATAAAGTTGTTTTGTAAGTTTACAAACCGACATATTATATTCATTCCCAAAGCACACATTTTTACTTGAATTTTCGTTGATTTAACGTACCTGACAGGAGATATGGTGCCTGCCGTTACCTCCCTATCATTATTAGCTCGACACAGATTTATGCGCTCTGCTTTACGAATCCCACTATACTTTTTCTTCCTGGCCTTACTCTGTAACGGATTCCAGGCCATGGCCACACACATACGCGCGGGCGAGATCACTGCAAAAAGGATCAGTCCTGTGGGTTCCGATCGCCATACCTACGAGATTACGCTAACCGCCTATTTTGATATGCAAAATGGCGAAGGTGCCGCCAATGCCCAGAACAGCGTGTTTTTCACAATTGGACCGGTCATTTCAGGCCCCAGCTCCAACCTGGATGTGATTGAAGCACCCCGCTTACAACCCATACCAAACATTGGAAATAACACTACCCGCAATACTTATACGATCACCTATACATTTCGCAGCGCGGGTCAATACCGCATTTCCTTCGAAGAGGACAACCGTAACAACAACGTATTGAACATCGGCCCCCCGCCGACACAAAACCTGAACTTTTACGTCAGCACCATCCTGGAAATCAGTTCCAGCTTCGGACAAAACCAGACGCCGGTGCTGCTCAATGCGCCGATCGACGTGGCAGCAGTAGGGCAGCGGTACATTCATAACCCCGGTGCATTCGATGCGGACGGCGATAGTCTTGCCTACCGGATGTTTGTGCCACAAAGAAGCGGTGTAAATGGCTCGGGGATCAATTTGCAATACAAAGATCCGAATATGGTAACGCCTCCCGGAAGCACGGAGGCCGGCGCATCACCCGCCACTTTCAGTATGAACAAGGTCACCGGCGACTTGATCTGGGACGCTCCCGTTACCAAGGGCTATTATAACGTTGCATTTGTCGTTGAGGAGTGGCGCGACGGCGCGATCATAGGCCAGATCGTCCGCGATATGCAAATCATCGTCGAGGATGCGCGCAACGACCGGCCGGTGATTCAGCCGATACCAGATATTTGCGTCGAGGCCGGAACGCTGATCAACCAGCCGATTACGGCTACCGACAAGAATGGAGACAAGCTGACACTTACCTCGTCGGGCGGTGTTTACGAAGCTTCGCTCATTCCACCCGCCATTGCCAAATTTACCGTCGCGCAGCAGGGCGCTCAGAGTACTATTACCGGTCTTTTCACGTGGCAGACTTCCTGCGCGCATATTCGCCTGGAACCTTACGATGTTCTTTTCAAGGTGGAAGATGCCCCTGGTCCGGCGGTCCCCAACCCGGCGCTTTTCCGAAAGCTTGTCGATATGACCACCGTGAATATTAAAGTATACGGGCCGAAACCGACGGGCTTGAAGACAACTGCCGTGAATGACCCAACCGGAACTGCTTACCGCCTCAACTGGGATGCTTACAAATGCCAGACAGCAGGTGCTAAAATCGCTATTTACCGTGCGGAGAAATGTACCGACCTTCCCGAAGATGTCTGCAGCCCAGGTATTCCTGCCGGTTCGGGTTACCAGGAAATCGGAAGGGTGGATGTAAACCAGACTACATTCCTCGATAACAATGGTGGCGAAGGCCTCCGCCCGGGTGTTTCATACTCCTACCGCATTGTGGTGATGTTCCCAAGGCCCGGCGCAAAACCTGGCGACCCTGGCTATCTGATCGGTGGCGGCGAAAGTCTTGCTTCGGCGGAGGCTTGCCTGAACCTTCCGTTGGTTATGCCGGTGATCACCAATGTAACCGTCGATTCTACCAGCACTACCAAGGGTGTTATCACTGTTAAATGGATTAAACCAGCAGCTGCGGCAGGATTACCGGCTCAATATCGCCTGTTCAGGGCTTCCGGACAGAATGGCACCGCATTCACACAGATCGCAACCATTAACACCAACCTCACACCAGGAGCTCCTGATACCCTTTTTGTGGACAGAAACCTGAATACCGAGGCGAATGCATACAATTACAAGCTCGAATACTACACTACCCAAGGTGGCCAGCTCACCAAATTCGACGAAACTGAAACCGCAAGCTCGGTAAGGCTCGAACAAGCCGCTGCGCAGCCCAACCAGGTAGGTCTTAAATGGACCGCCCTCGTACCCTGGGATAATAGTAACCGCGTGCACCGGGTGTACCGTGAGGACAAAAGAAAGCCAGGTACATTCAACCGCATCGCGGAAGTATCCGTGCAAGGGCCACAGACATTCACTTTTGTCGATGACGGTACCGATAAATATGCGGCGGATGGAACGGTTAATGTGACCATCGTGAAGGATTCGACCTATTGCTATAAAGTTGAAACGGTCGGTTCGTACAACAACAGCCAGATTAAACCATCTGTTTTATACAATTTCTCGCAGATACTCTGTATTTCATCGTCGGATACCACCAAACCTTGCCCGCCGGTGCTTAGCCTCGATCCGCTCAATTGCGACTCTCTAAGGGCGCATCCGGAAGCGTTTTGTACCTCGGCCGGTTTTACCAACCATCTGTCATGGGAGTACCCGAAAGAACTGGATGGCCGCGAATGTGACCCGCTCGTGACTGCTTACAGGGTATATTATGCAAGATATGAAGGTGACTCCCCGACCCTGATCGCCACCGTGACCACTCCTCCTTCGCCGCTGCAAACCACATTTGACCACCAGGGGCTCGCTTCATTTGCAGGCTGCTATTACGTCACGGCCGTCAACCGCTTTGGCAGCGAGAGCGCGCCTAGCAACACCGTTTGCCGCGATAACTGCCCGATGTATGTTTTGCCAAACGTATTTACACCAAACGGCGACAACAAAAACGACACATTCCAACCCTATGAATGCCCTGCGTTCGTGCAATCGCTGGAATTCAAGGTTTTCAACCGTTGGGGTGCCCAAGTATTTTCTACGAAAGATGTGAATATCAACTGGGACGGTAAAACCAACGGCGGAAAAGAACTGGCGGCGGGACAATATTATTATGAAGTAACGATCTACTTCGAATCGTCCAAAAAACAAAGCACACCTGTTTCCATGAAAGGCTGGGTGCAGCTTCTCAGATAATATCCATTCGGGTTTGAAAAAAGGCGACCGGCGTTGCCTTTTTTCTTTCACATTCAAGTATTTCCTTTGTAGCCCGGTTTTTGTACCGGGCTTTTTGTTTCAGCATGAATAACCATAAATCATCCATATGAAAACGGCATATGTTTTCCCTGGTCAGGGCTCGCAGTTCAAAGGAATGGGTCTGGACCTTTACCAGAGCTCCGATTCCGCCAAGGCATTATTTGAAAAAGCCAATGAAATCCTCGGTTTCGAAATTACAAAGATCATGTTCGAAGGCACCGACGAGGAGCTGAAACAAACCAATGTTACTCAACCTGCGATATTTATCCACTCGGTGATCCTGGCGAAGATATCCCCGGACTTCTCTCCCAATATGGTAGCGGGCCATTCGCTCGGTGAATTCTCGGCATTGGTTGCAGCCGGCGCACTTTCCTTCGAAGACGGCCTGTCTCTCGTGGCAAAACGTGCCGCAGCCATGCAGAAAGCTTGCGAGATCCGCCCTTCTACGATGGCTGCGATCCTCGGCCTTGCCGACAATGTGATCGAAGAGATCTGCGCCGGCATTACCGACGAGATTGTTGTACCGGCGAACTACAACTGCCCGGGACAGGTGGTGATCTCGGGGACGATCGAAGGCGTTGAACGCGCCAATGAGTTGTTGAAGGCTGCCGGGGCCAAACGTGCATTAGTGCTGCCCGTTGGAGGCGCATTCCACTCGCCATTGATGGAGCCTGCCCGGGAAGAGCTCGCAGCGGCTATCCATGCGGCAAAATTCGAGCAGCCGATTTGTCCGGTTTATCAGAATGTGAATGCAAAGCCAGCCACAGAAGTAGCCGTTATCAAGGAAAATCTGATCTCCCAGCTCACTGCCCCGGTAAGATGGACGCAGTCTGTCGAGCAAATGGTGGCCGACGGCGCGGAAATTTTTATTGAATCGGGACCAGGCAAAGTTTTGCAAGGCCTTGTAAAAAAGATCGCTAGCAATGTTGAGCTAAAAAGTATTTAATTTTTTTTACTGAAATACTTGACACGTTACCCGACTAACATTACTTTTGCACCACTGTTTACGGTTTTGGCCGATGGTGTAATGGTAACACAGGACATTTTGGTTGTCTTATTCAGGGTTCGAGTCCTTGTCGGCCAACAGTAATCGAAGAGCTCATTTTTCAATGAGCTCTTTTTTATTTCCATCCAATCCCCCTCCTATCCTTAGAATTCTTCCAAATTTCGGAAGTGAAAAGACCTTTTAATAGCATTTCCATCCTTTTGCGACTTTACGGTGACATTAAGGAAACTATTTTAAAAATTTGGTTACTTAATGTAACTTTTCTGCTATAAAATTTGGATATGAAATGTTACATTTACTATGTTTTAACCTAAACAGCACCCATATGAAAGTAGAAAAAGTTAAAAAGCGTGATCGCGAGCGCACGAAGAGTAAAATACTCAAGGCGGTTGGCGAAGTAATTGAACAACATGGCACCGAAAAGGTGGGCGTCAATCTGATCGCCCGCACCGCAGGAGTCAACAAAGTACTGATTTACAGATACTTTGAAAGCGTAGACGGCCTCATGGAACAATATGTCAGGTCGGGAGAATACACGTCAACCCTCAGCACCGATTACATTGACAGCATCCCGGAACTGACACCGGAAGATCGGAACAAAGCTCTCACGTCCCTCATGCACACTTTCACGAACGATCTGCGCCAGCGTAAGGCTACGCGCGACCTGCTCCGCTGGGAAATCGGAACCGGAAAGTCGATGCTTTCAGATGCCCGCAACCAGATTGCGACGCGTATCCTGAGCAAAATAGGCGACCTGCCCTATTACAATGACACCAGCGCGTTGATCGCATTCATTTCAGCAGGCATTTATTTTTTGACCATCTCCTCTGATTATCGTGAAAAAATGCTTGACGTAGACCTTCAAACCGATGAAGGATGGAAGCGGATCGAGCGCGTGGTCGACAGTATCATCTCCGATGTCCGGGGTTGACGATAAAAAACAGAAGGCCCTTCCCACGAAACGGGAAGGGCCTTTCCTTTTATTGGCAGTTACTCACCTATATTTGCGGTGGAAAATCCCGCATTGAATGAGCGTACTGAAAAAACTGGCCAGTGAAACCGCCACTTACGGCATCAGCACCATGCTGGGCCGCTTTTTGAACTACCTGCTGGTCGCACTGCATACCAAGCTTTTTGAGCCTCAGCAAATCGCCGCACAAGGGCAGCTCTTCGCCTACGCCGGCCTGGCACTCGTACTCTACACTTTCGGGATGGAAACGGCATTCTTCCGTTTTGCACGCGAGGAGAAGAACCGGAAGCAATATTACGACCTTATATTGAGCGCGGTTATCGTGGTCAGCCTTGTCGGTTCCACCTTCATGTTCCTGTTCGCAGGGCCGATCGCGGAGGTGATCAAATACCCCGAATCGACGTCCATCGTAAGGATGTTCGCTATCATCATGGCTACCGACGGCATTGTTTCGATCCCGTTTGCAAGGCTGCGGCTGGAAGGCAAAGGCAAAAAGTTCGTAATCATCAGGGTTATCAACATCCTCATCAACATTTTCCTGAACCTGTTCTTCCTGCTGGTTTGCCGCGACATTTACGCAGGGAAATACCTTGCATTCCTGCAACCGGCCGTCAATCTCTTTTACGACCCACTCCACGCGCCCGATTACATCGTTCTCGCAAACCTCATCGCCAACCTTGCATTCTTCTGGATGCTGCGGAAGGAGTTCGCCGATTTCCGCTTCGTATTCAGTACCGATCTTTTCAAACCTGTGTGGGTTTACGCCTTCCCGGTCATGGTGATGAATATCGGCGGTGTCCTGAATATGCTTTTCGACCGGGCATTTATCCAGTTCCTGCTGCCCGAGGGCTTCTACCCCGGCCGCAGCAACGAAACCGCCATCGGTATTTACGTGCAGTGCTACAAGCTCTCTATCTTCATGAACCTGGCGATCCAGGCCTTCAAATATGCTGCTGAGCCATTTTTCTTTTCGAAAGGCGAGGACAAGAATGCACCGCCTGTTTTTGCGAAGGTTACGAAGTATTTCATCATCGTGTGCGTGCTCATGTGGGTAGGCATTTGCCTGAACCTCGACTTGTTCGCGGAATTGTTCCTGAAAAAGAAGATCTACCACGAGGGACTGGCCGTGGTACCCTGGTTATTGGCGGGCTATTTGTTCCTGGGCGTATACTACAATCTGGCAACGTGGTTCAAGTTGACCGATAAAACACAATATGGCACGTGGCTCACGCTCTCGGGAGCAGGGATTACCATTGTTACCAGCTTTGTACTTGTGCCGCAGATCGGGTATATGGGCTTTGCAATCGCATTCGCGCTTTCGGGCTTCATGATGCTTTCGCTCTGCTATTATTTTGGGCAAAAGTATTACCCGGTGCCGTACGATATTGCTTCCGCAATAGGCTACATGGGCGGCGGTGCATTGCTCATCTACGCTTCTTCGCTCGTCAAAATCCCGGATCTATGGATTTCCGTACCTGTGCACATGGGGGTGCTCGCGATCTTTGGGGTAATTGTTTTCCTGCTGGAAAGAAAGAACATTCCGGCGCTACGGCGCAGAACGTCGTAATGCTTACGGGACGCTATTCCTGCATTTCCCGCAATAACTTATTGGAAAAAAGGAATTCCTTCAGTTCGGGAACGGTGGTTTTTGTGATCTCCGAATTGATCCCTTCCCAAAGTTTATCTCCCTGATAGAGGAACATGATATTCTGCCCGATTTCCATCACCGAGTTCATGTCGTGGGTAATAATGATGGTGGTGATCTGATATTCTTCGGTGATCTCCTTGATCAGCTCATCGATCTTCACCGATGTCAGCGGATCGAGGCCTGAGTTGGGTTCGTCGCAGAAAAGGTAGGCAGGGTTCATCACAATGGCACGGGCGATCCCGACACGCTTTTTCATGCCGCCGCTGATCTCCGACGGCATCCGTTTTGCGGCCGCTTCCAGCCCTACCCTTTGCAGGCAGAATGCCACACGCTCCCGTTTTTCCTCCGCCGATTGTGCCGTAAGCATATCGAGCGGGAAGCGCACATTTTCCTCTACTGTTTTGGAATCAAACAATGCCCCACCCTGAAACAGCACGCCCATTTCGCGCCGGATCGATTGTTGGGTTTCCTTATCGCAATTGTAAAAGTTTCGACCGTTGTAGAGCACATTGCCCTGGTCGGGTTTCACGAGCCCAATCATGCATTTCAGCAATACGCTTTTACCGGTACCACTCCCTCCGATGATCAGGTTTGTCTCCCCTTTCTGGAACTGGGCCGAAATGCCTTTTAAAACTGCCTTACCGTTGAATGCCTTGGAGATATTATTGATTTCAATCATTTTGTGTCCGGTTGAGAGCGCTTACAAAAGCAGCTGTGCGAGCAGGTAATCCGCGATGAGAATTGAAATACAGCTGTTGGTCACGGCCTGCGTGCTTGCCCTACCTACCTCCAACGCGCCGCCCGAAGTAAAAAATCCCTTGAAAGAAGAAATTGACGCGATGAGAAAGCCGAAAACGAATGGTTTTACACACATAAAAAATATGTTGTAAGGCACGAACGAGTCACGGATACCGTATAAATAATCGCGTTCGGTAATCACACCGGTTAGCGTCCCCGCCAGATAACCGCCCATAATGCCGAGAAATGCTGAGAAAATAACGAGCATCGGGAATGTCAACATCGCCGCCAGGACCTTTGGAAGTACCAGATAGGACGATGAATTGATCCCCATTACTTCCAATGCGTCGATCTGTTCGGTAATGCGCATGGTACCGAGCTCACTGGCGATATTGGAACCCACTTTACCGGCGAGTACGATACAGGTAATGGTAGGCGCAAGTTCCAGGATCTCCATGTCGCGGACGATGAGCGCTACGGTGGAAATAGGGATAATGGGGCTGACCAGGTTATAGGCAGTTTGAATACAAGACACGGCGCCGATGAACGTGGAGACGATCGCGACGATGAATATCGAACTCACGCCGATGCCCACGCATTCCTCCATCAACCTCCGCCAGTAAACCGATAATTTTTCGCCCTTCCCGAACAGCGTCCCTAAAAAAATGAAGTATTTACCGATTACAGACATGATATCTTAATTGTATTCAATATTTTCGGGAAAATTAGGCAAAAAAAGAAGCAATCAGAAAAATGAATCCATTAGCGGTTGTAACCGGTGGAACAAAAGGGATCGGAAGGGCAGCGATAGAAAAATTTTTGGCACAAGGCTTTGATGTAATTACCTGCGCAAGAAACGAGAGCGACCTGCTCGAACTGCAACAAACATTCAGCGAAAGTTTTCCCCAATCAAAACTGACTTATTTAACGGCTGATCTCTCGGTGCGGGCCGACGTGAATGCATTCATTGCATTTATTCACCAACATACTACGCCGCCGCAGGTACTTATCAACAATACCGGCGTATTTATCCCCGGGCAGGTTCATAACGAAACGGAGGGCACGCTGGAAAAAACCATGGAGACCAACCTGTACAGCGCCTATCATCTCACACGCGGGTTGCTTCCCGGCATGATGGAGCTCAAAAAGGGCCATATCTTTACCATTTGCTCCACAGCCAGCATTATCGCCTACCCGAATGGCGGCTCGTACTGCATTTCGAAGTTCGCATTGTACGGGATGACCAAGGTTTTGCGTGAAGAAATGAAGCCGTATAATGTGCGTGTAACGGCCATTCTCCCGGGCGCGACGTACACCGATAGCTGGAAAGGCACCGATCTTCCGGAAGAGCGTTTCATGGATTCCAGGGACGTCGCCGAATCAATCTGGTCTGTCTATGCATTGTCTTCCAGGGCAGTTGTCGAAGAAATTTTGATCCGCCCGCAGCTGGGAGATTTGGATTAATGAGTGAACAATAGAGCAATTTTACTAAATTGCCACATTTTTAAAATTATTTATTAAACCCATATTTTCATTTCATGGAACAATACCTCGGTATAGACGTGGGCGGTACTAACGTAAAAATGGGGATCGTTGACGCTACGGATGGAAGGATCTCGAATTTTTACAGTCACGATACTGCCAGCTGGCGCAGCTCCGGGCATTTTATAGACAGACTAGGTGATGCAATTGCACTCCAACTCGTTGAATATCCCGAAGTCAAAAAAGTAGGGATTGGTGTCCCGGGACTCATTTCCCGCGATAGGACCACGCTGATCGAAATCACGGCAATCCCCGAAATCGACGGGATCACCATTGTTCCGGATTTGAAAGCAAGGTTCCCGCAGCATGATTTTTATCTGGAAAACGACGCGAATGCGGCGGCTTTGGGCGAATACTATTTTGGCGAAGACAAACTTCCGGAAGACTATATTTTCGTAACCCTGGGCACAGGCATCGGCGGCGCGGCGATTATCGATAAAAAGGTATTCAAAGGCGGTGGCGGTAATGCCATGGAGCCAGGCCACGTTCCCTCCAAAAACGGAAAGGTCCTCGAACGCAACATCGGTAAAAAAGAACTGCTGGATATGGCCAATGCCATGCGCGCGGCTTACACCGGCACTACCCAACTTCCTGCCGACGGCACTATTTCAACGACTGGCCTGGTAGCGGCTGCATCCGCAGGCGACGAACTTGCCAAAGACGTTTTCCACGAAATGGGTTACCTGCTCGGTGAAGGCCTCGTGTCGATGATCCGTATCCTGGATATCACAACAATTTTGATCGGCGGTGGTATTTCTGCCTCATTTGAGTTTATTTTGCCGGCTATTAACGATCGTTTCAAGTACTGGCTGACGCCCTACTACCTGAAAACCGTTACTATCAAACGCGCAACGCTCGCTAACGACGCCGGACTGCTGGGAGCAGCTTCATTGTGTTTTGAATAACAAATAACCCCGAAACAATAAAGATTCACTCTTAAACAGTCACACTCTTATTTTTCCCTGATGAAATTATCGGTTATCGTTCCTGCTTACAATGAAGAAAAGACAATCCGAAATGTGCTGGATAAACTCAAATCCGTTGACCTGATAGGCAATTTTCAGAAGGAGATCGTAATCGTGAATGACTGTTCTGCCGACAATACGGAGGCGGTTGCCAAAAGATTTATAGAAGAGAATCCCGAGCTGGAAGTGGCTTACTTCCGGCATGAATATAACCAGGGGAAAGGGGCCGCATTGCATACGGGTATACGCCGTGCAACGGGCGACTACATTATCGTTCAGGATGCCGATCTTGAATACGACCCCCAGGAATTCAATATATTGCTAAAACCGGTTATCGAAGGATATGCGGATGTGGTGTATGGCTCCCGCTTCATGGGTGGAAGACCGCACCGCATCCTTTTTTTCTGGCACACGATAGGAAACAAGTTCCTGACGTTCCTGAGCAACATGTTTACCAACCTCAACCTGACGGATATGGAAACATGCTACAAGCTCTTCCGCGCCGACATTCTCAAAAACCTCAAACTGGTAGAAAACCGCTTCGGCTTCGAGCCCGAGGTGACAGCCAAAATCTCCAAAGTACCAAAAATCCGCATTTACGAAGTCGGCGTCTCCTACTACGGCCGCACTTACGAAGAAGGCAAGAAAATCAACTGGAAAGATGGTTTTCGCGCGCTGTACTGCATTGTACGCTACGGACTGGGCAGCTGATCGTCCGTAAGTAAAAACCCTCTACATAGTGCCGCAGCTCGCCGGAGGTCCCCGACATACCTAACGTTTGATAAACTGCTGGGCAGTCCGCACGCCATCCTGGTTTTCAAAATTCAGCAGGTATGTGCCGGTTGGCCAGTTGGCGACATTGATTTCTTCACCTTTGGAGGCTTTCAGGGCTTTTCGGTGCAGGATCTGCCCTTTCGCATTCAAGACGGCCATGGTACCCGTAGCCGCATTCTTGAACTCGACCCGCAACACGCGATCGGTGGGGTTCGGGAACAGTTGCCAGAGCATGTTCCTGGCACCGATTTCGTTGCCGAGAATTGGGCTGAGGTCAACGGTTACGGTTGCGTAGCCCGACTGTGAAATGTCGTTGAATGCCTGAATCCGGTAAGTATAGGTCGCATTCAGTTGGATATCGCGGTCTTCAAAGGATAGCGACTGCCCGTCGAGTTGTTTTACTACCTCGTAAGGAGCAGATTCTGATTTTTCGCGTTGCAGCACGTAGCTGGTGGCGGTTTCTACCGCAGGCCAGGTCAGTATCACCGAATTATAGGTACGGTTGGCCGAGAGTTTTACACTGGGCAGCAGCACGCCGATCCCTACTTTATCAAAAGAAAATGCGCCCAGCCCACGCTTGTTCAACAGATAAGGCCCCGCGTAAATGCCAATATTTTGTTCAAATGGCCATTGCAATGGGAGGTTATCTGGATAAAACGTGGGTAAGTAGCTCAACTTTGTTGCATTGGACGGCTCTTTGAGCGTCAACGTAACTTGGTTGCCTGCCGCCTTTCCGGCCGAGAAAGCAGCTTTCTTTTCGTCGCCGTCGAGGAAAAAGAAGTTTTTCAGGCTCAACACCAGCGGCTTTCCATCCTGCCCTTTGATGGTTGAATCGGCGGGCCATTTCAGCTCCTGGCCTTCTTCAAAGACCAGTGTAATCTCCTTTTTCTCCGCATTGGTATAAAATGCTTTTTTGATATCCGGGCTCCTGACATTGTCCGAATCCTTCGACCCGTAAACGCGGGGCGCAAAGAAGCGGTACATCCGGCGGCCAAATTCTTCGTAACCCGACCTGTGATAATGCACGCCGTCATAATCGGGTGTTCCGATAGCTGCAAAATGATCTGTTTTGGGATAGATGTATTTAGTTCTCCTCAGAAAATCACGCACTGAGCCTCCTACCGGGTTCGGATTGTCGTTTCTGAGAATAATCAGATTCGATTGTACAACTACAAATTGTTCGACCTGAGGATAGTCACGTACCCAAAATTTCTGCAACTGGTCGTACTCGGTGGCATAGTTAGGGATGTTTTCGAACACCTCCTGTTCACCGTGCATCCAGATGAACGCCCTGATACGGGAAGGGCTGGCAACGTTCACCCTTTTACGCAAACTGCCGTAAAGTGAGCTAATGCTCGAAGAGTCGTTGGAGCGGCGGCTATTCAGAAATTCGGTCAGTTTTGCCCCGGGTAACGATCCATTGATCACACAGGTAGGAATGCTATCGCGCTCCAAAATCTCCTTCTGCATTTCAAGGCCCCAGGCGCCTACGTAGGTCCACGACCACGCGGCGACAGTCCAAAGGGTGTCGCCAGGTAAAATAGCCGGGGTCTGATCGGGCGTGCGGGCAATGGTACGCGCATATTTGCTTGACCACGCGCCAAAAACAGTAGCGGCCGCATTAGACTGTCCACTGATCACATAAAAATCTCCCCCCACAAGCTCGTTGCGCCGCACGATCAGTGCGGAATCTGTTGCATGACAGGCATATACTTCCACGGAGTAATCCGCCATTTCCGCCTTGATCTTGGGCTTCATCGAGAATGTACCGGTCGTCTTTCCCCCGTAGTTGATCGCCGACTTCTGGTATCCGACCCGTACATTGTTCCTGAACGTAACCACCGACATATGGTCCCACCCCGCCAGCTCGATGACACCGGAAATAGGTACCTCGGCCAGATTATCGTCGGCACGCGCATACAATTGCATATCGCGCGGCAGCTTATCGAAAACCACGGAAAAAAAACGCTGTGCAATGGCACTACCTGTTGTACAACAGAAAAGAAAGGAAAGCAGGAAAAGTTTTGAGTGTGTAAAGTTCATTTCATTAAGACGCTGTTTCTGATGGCTACTGGGAATACTTCGCCCCGGAATCAATGACAGTAGGCGAATGGCACATCGATGCCCGGTTATAAATATATCTTTAATATTTTACATTTAATGTCTCCGGTTTGTTTTCGGTACGTGACGCGGCGGGCAGCCAATATTCGTCATACATAGCCAGGAACCATAATACCATGATCATCGGCAGGGAATATTTATCCCACGATAGCTGTGCCTTACCCAGCAGCAGGATATTCAGCAGAAAAACCCACGTCGCAAGGGTGAACCGCGGAGATATGAAACGGACGAGCGTAACGAGCATCAGCAACCCGAAAATCAGTTGTTTCAGTAATCCGCTGATACCTGTCTTCATCAACAATTCATCCACATAACCCAGGTATGGCCATGTGAAATAGGGATTATAAGCCTGTTTGGCAGGAAAAAAGGCGACAATCACGGCAATTACCGCCAGAAAACCGGCGAACATGATCGGATGCTTGCGCGGATATTCTAAAAAGTGTGAAAAACGGCGCGTCACCAATGTTTCAGGAATAATATAATACACCGCCACCACCGCAGAGGCGTACATTAAATAGCCGAAATTATAGTTTACCAGTTTATCCGAATCATAATGCTGGTTGGCCATGACCGAGGCGGGCGCAGGTCCGTGCCAGATTACCACCCAGGGGACAATGGCCAGAACCGCCAGCGCGTACCAGACCCAACCCGGATCGGAGAACACGCTTTTCACCAAAATCACAGGATTAGTACTCCATTTTACATTTTTGAACACCTCGTACGCCAGAATAGCCGCAGGAAATGCCAGCATGTATTGCCGGCAACAAACAGCTGCCGCCAGCGACAGGAAGCCCACCCAATGCCATTTACGCAAATAGGCGATCACACCGCCGAGCGTGAATACCATCGCGAAAATATCGGTGTAATAGTAAACGCTGATGAGGTAATAGTTCGGAAAAATCAATAAACCGCCCAGGCAGAGCCAGAAACGCTTCGTGCGTTCGGGGCTGAACCAAACAAAGAGCATTAGCAATGCAAAACTCGTGAAAGCCGTCAGCAGGCGGAGATTTTGAATATCCTTTCCGAAAACCCGCAGCACCCAGCCGCCTAGAATGAAAGGGATGGGCGTATTCAGCTCGTTGTAGGTTTGGAGTAAATGCAGCGAGGGAACCGGTTCGGTACTGAACAGCACTGCCGTGGGCAGGTAATGGTGTTCGTCCTGGTACGGGTCCACGGTAAACCGCTCTTTCAGAAAAAAAACAATGACAAATATTGCGAGCAGGGCAAATGAGGTGTATAACTTTTTGCGGTGCATGGTTCTAAATAAAATTGACTTCTGCGTTGAGCCGGATCCCGAACTTCCCGGCCACGGATTCCTGAATTTTTTCTGATAATGCTTTGATCTGCGCCCCCGTACCGCCACCATAATTGACGAGCACCAGCGCCTGGCGCGCATGGACGCCAATCTCGCCCTCGCGGTAACCCTTCCAGCCCGCCCTTTCGATCAGCCAGCCGGCCGGCACTTTCACCGTTTCGGCATCCACCGGATAACCGGGTACTTCCGGAAAGGTTTCCCGCAAACGTGTAAACTGAGCAACCGGTATTTCAGGGTTTTTGAAAAAACTTCCCGCATTCCCAATTTCAGCAGGGTCGGGCAGCTTGCTGCGGCGGATTTGCATGATAGCCTCACTAACGTCGCGGATCGTCGGATTTTCAGCGCCCATTTCCTGCAATGTCTTCTGGACATCTCCATAAGCAGCATTCAAAATAGGTTTCTTGCTAAGCTTAAAAGTGGCGCCCGTGATCACATATTTGTGCTTCAATGCTTTTTTGAACACACTCTCGCGATACCCAAATTCACATTCTGAATTATTGAAAATGCGTTTTTTGCCATTTTCAATATCGACAGCCTCTACCGACTCGATCACACTTTTAATCTCCACACCATACGCCCCAATATTCTGCATCGGTGCCGCGCCCACCGTTCCGGGAATGAGCGAAAGGTTTTCCACACCGCCATAGCCTTTACCGACACAATGCATCACGAAATCGTGCCAAACCTCGCCCGCACCCACTTCGAGCACGACCGTTGCCTCATTTTCTTCAACTATCGAAATACCTTTCATAGCGGGATGGATCACGAGTGCTTCGATGTCCTTTGTGAGTAAAATATTACTGCCTCCGCCGAGAATGAATTTCGGCGTTTCCTTCCATTCAGGATCACGCAAAACGGCTATTAACTCGTCGACGGACTGCACATTTACGAAATACCTGGCATCGGCATCGAGCCCGAATGTATTGAGATGACGAAGTGAAACGTTGGATTGTATTAGCATTGAAATCGGGAATAAACCGGGTAAAGTTAGGTATTACATTCAAAATTAAGTGGTATGGTGATTCATCCAATTTTGATTAAGTTTGTGGGCTCAGTTACAATGGTTCAGGATATGACGCTAAAAAAGAAATTTTTATGGGCTCTGCATCTTGGTATCATTTTGATTTCGGGTTGTGCCAAAAAGTCGGTAGTGAGCTCCGGTTCCGAGTACAAGGAAGATCTTTCGGCGGTCCGGCCACGCTATGAATACACAGAACCCGCCGTCGTGACCCGTGCAGAACCGGCGACACCCGCTAAGAACAGCAACGTTCCGAAAGCCGATGTAGATAAGCCGTTGTATGTCAACAAAAAACTGGAATCCGTGCTGGATACGCTGTCGAAGCAAAACAAGTCCATCCGCTACATCAATGGTTTCAGGATCCAGATTTACGTAGGAAATGTGAGGCAGGAAGCAGATGGTGCGAAGTCCTATGTTTACCAGGCTTTCCCGGATTTGAACCCTTACGTTTCGTACACCCAGCCGACCTACCGAGTGAAAGTGGGCGATTTCATGTACCGGAGCGACGCAGAGCAATACCTCGACCTGATCCGCGAACAATATGCGTCCGCGGTAATCCTTGCCGACAGGGTGGACATCAAACGAAGCCTGATGGTTAGCCCGGCTTCGGACCACAATTAATGTAATTACTTTTTAACCGGATAACTTTATCCACATATACATACTACCAACAGAATGAAGAAAGCGCTAATTACAGGGATCACCGGCCAGGATGGTGCCTATTTGGCCGAGCTCCTTTTGAGCAAGGGATATGAAGTGCATGGTATCAAACGCCGCAGTTCGTTGTTCAATACCCAGCGGATCGACCATATTTACGAGGACCCGCACGAGAAAAACGTGCGCTTTCACCTTCACTACGGCGATCTGAGCGATTCTACGAACATTATCCGCATCATCCAGGAAGTTCAGCCGGATGAAATATATAACCTCGGAGCAATGTCTCACGTGCAGGTAAGTTTCGAGGAACCGGAATACACTGCCAATGTCGACGGTATCGGTACGCTCCGTATCCTGGAAGCAGTACGTTTGCTGGGATTGACCAAAAAAACCAAAATCTACCAGGCTTCCACTTCCGAACTGTATGGTTTGGTGCAGGAAGTGCCGCAGTCGGAGCGCACGCCGTTCTATCCGCGCTCGCCTTACGCAGTTGCGAAGCTGTACGGTTACTGGATCACCGTCAACTATCGCGAGGCATATAATATGTTCGCGGTGAATGGTATCCTTTTCAACCACGAGTCGCCATTGCGTGGCGAAACTTTCGTGACGCGCAAGATCACCCGCGCGGTTGCACGTATCGCATTGGGCTTGCAGGACAAAGTGTACCTGGGTAACCTCGACGCGCAACGCGACTGGGGCCATGCCAAAGACTTCGTGGAAGCGATGTGGCTTATCCTACAACAAGACACAGCCGAAGATTTCGTGATCGCAACAGGCGTCACCACGCGTATCCGCGAGTTCGTGCGCATGGCATTTGCGGAAGTTGGCATCGAAGTCGAGTTCAGCGGTGAAGGCGTCGACGAAATCGCGAAAGTGGCTAAATGCAACAATCCTGATTTCAAGATAGAAATCGGCAAAGAAGTAGTGGCTGTCGATCCGCGCTATTTCCGTCCAACCGAAGTGGAATTGCTCATCGGCGATCCTACGAAATCAATGGAAAAATTGGGCTGGAAACCGAAATACGATCTGAAAGCGCTGGTGAACGACATGGTTACGGCCGACGTCCAACTGTTCCGCAAGGACCGTTTGCTCGAAAGCAGCGGCCACCGCGTTCCCAACTACTACGAATAAGATTTTCACAAAATATAAAAACCCCGCAGAGGCATTCTGCGGGGTTTCTTTTTTATACTAATAATTTAAATAGCAGGGCCCTTTTGTACGGATTTGGCCGCTTTGATCAAGTCCTGAGGTTGCTGATAGCCCAGAAGCTGCTTCACCACCTTGCCTTTGCCATTGATAAAAAACAGGGTCGGGTAACCTTCGATCGGATACTTCCTCGCGAGCGCGGGTCCTTCACCGGCTTCCATATCGATTTTTACATTGATAAAATTTCCGTTGAAAACCCCGGCCACGTCCTCACGTGTGAAAACGTTTTTTTGCAACTGCTTGCAAGGCCCGCACCAGGTCGTGTAAGCGTCCAGAAAGATCAGTTTGTTCTCTTTTTTAGCTTTTTTAAGTAGGGAAGACCATGATCCTTCGGTGAACTGGATGCCCTTTTCGGCCGCCTTTTTATCTCCTTCCCCGGCCATTGCCACGGACATGGTCAGCATCAGCGCCACGATCGCGAACCCGAGATTTTTAAGATTTTTCATTTTTTAAATATGATTTTTGATTTCAGTATTCCACAACGAAAATACGCCTTTGTTTTATTTTACACAATTGTGGGCTGCAAGGCTATCTCGCACCTTTTGCGGATAAGAATCTCAAAAAAGGGTAACTTCGCAACTTTATTAACGCCAGAAAACCATGAAAGTTCAGGAAGCCAAGTATGTGATGAGTAACTCCGACTACGAAAAGTGCCCGGAGCCCATCCTTCCCGAATATGCATTTATCGGACGCTCCAATGTGGGTAAATCCTCGCTTATCAACATGCTGACAGGCAAAAAAGCGTTGGCCAAAACATCGCAGCAGCCGGGAAAAACGCAGATGATCAACCATTTTATCATCGACGACACGTGGTATCTGGTCGATTTGCCCGGTTATGGTTATGCCAAAGTGAGCAAAGTCGAGCGCGACAAGTGGGAGAAGATGATCCATGATTACCTGCATTACCGCGAAAACCTGATTTGCACCTTCGTGCTGGTGGACGTCAGGCACAGCGCGATGGCCGTCGATCTGGAATTTATGGCTGCATTAGGCGAGGCGGGCATTCCGTTCGAGATCATATTTACCAAAGCTGATAAGCTCAAACCGGGCCAGGTAGCCAGCCAGGTGGCGGCTTACAAGCTAAAAATGGGTGAAATGTGGGAAGAAGTGCCGGAAATGTATGTAACCTCGGCAGAGAAAAATGAAGGCCGCGAGCCTATTCTGGCGACAATAGAAACTTATAATCAGTCGTTTGTGAAGACAAAGTAGCATATCGGTTGTTTCCCCGGCAATCTTTCCGTTATTTTGCGCAAAAATTGATTGCCGCATCCAACATTAACATCAAGATATAAACATAGTAAGAAAGGATGAGTGAAAAAGTAGAGTCAACAGGAATGGATTTGTTGAAAGAAGTAGCCAATGTATCCGGCAAGCCAGGGTTGTTCCGCATTCTGAAACCAAGCCGTGCGGGCGTGATCGTGGAAAGCCTGGACGAGAAACGTGAAAAAACGCTGATCGGCCCGACTGCTCGCGTATCGGTACTGAAAGACGTTTCGATCTTTACAGACGGTGCAGAAGAATCTGTTGCCCTGTCGGATGTGTTCCTGAAAATCCGTGAGATCCACGGCGAAGAGGTTACATTGTCTGTCAAAACTTCATCAGATAAAGAACTCATCGAGTTTCTTGCTGAGGTACTTCCGGATTTCGACCGCACGAAGGTGTATGTGTCGGACATCAAGAAAGTCATTACCTGGTACAACCTGCTTTCGAAATACACGCCCGAAGCATTTGTTGCAACAGAAGGTGAGACGGAAGTTGCTGCCGAGCCGGTTGCAGAAACCCCTGCGGTAGAAGAAGCTCCTGCGAAAAAGGCTCCCAAAAAAGAAAAAAGTAAAGCTTAACAGCGACTGATATAATGTGGAACCCTGCCTTTCCGGCGGGGTTTTCCGTTTTTAATATGGACAATCTTTCTTCCTACATCGACCATACGCTGCTCAGCGCGACGGCCAGCGAAACCGACATCCGCAAAATCTGTGAAGAGGCCTGGATCCATCAGTTCAAGGCCGTTTGCGTAGCGCCTGTATATGTGCCGTATGTAATGGAAATGCTGGAATTTTGTCCGATTAAAATCGAAACGGCAACGGTGATCGGCTTTCCAATGGGCTATTCTACCACTGCTACCAAGCTTTTCGAAGCACGGGAGGCATTGCAAAATGGTGCTACCGAGCTCGATGTGGTAATGAATCTTTCACAATTCAAATCCATGGCTTATCTGAGCGTCCGCGAAGAACTCATACAACTCGCGGACCTAGCGCATGAGCAGAATGCATTGCTGAAAGTCATTATCGAAACCGCTTACCTCGATTCGTTCGATCTGTACACGGCCTGCGAAATCTGCGCGGAAGCCAAAGTGGATTTTGTGAAAACGTCTACGGGCTTTGGTCCCGGCGGCGCGGATGCCGAAACGGTTCGTAAAATGCGTTCGATTCTGCCTGCGGAAGTAAAAATCAAGGCATCGGGTGGTATCAAGACTTATGAACAGGCCATTGCCATGATCGAAGCCGGTGCGGAACGTATCGGGACTTCGTCGGGCGTAGCGATCGTAACCCGCGCATGAAACGCGTGCTGCTGCTCAGTACGGTGCACCCGTCGGCAGACCCGCGCATTATGTACAAGATTGCGCCTTCGCTCCAAAGCTATTATGAGGTGTTTTGTGCGTTGCCCGGGGTTCGCGGAGGTTTGCGAAAAAATCTGCATTTGATCCGCCTGCCAAAATTCGGGCGGTTGCTCCCCAGGATTTTACTGGCGCATCCCATTGCATTGTTAAAATGCCTGCCGCTGAGGCCGGATATCGTCCACATTTTTGTACCGGAGCTGATTCCACTGGCATTACTTTTCCAATGGGCCGGAGCGAAAGTGGTATATGAAGTACAGGAGAACCTGTTTAAGAAATTTGCGATCAAGCGGTATAATAACGGTCTGGTTTTCAAATGGCTATTCCGGTTTTTCGACCGGCTGGCACGCCGGAGGTTCCATTTAATTTTTACGGACGACGCCTACCTGGAAGAATACCGCAATCTGACAAAGCCATTCGCCATTATCCACAATTACGTATCGCTACCTGTCATGGACACGCTCGCACACGAGGATGCACGCACGCCCGGGCCCGAGCTATTCTACCTGGGTGTGGTGTCTATGGAACGCTGCCTGGATACGATGATCAATGCGCTGGCCCTATTGAAGAAGAGCTATCCTGACTGCCATCTGCACCTTTTCGGCCCCATGAGGGTAGACAAGGAGGAGCTGGGAGCCATAGCAGACTACGGGCAGGTAATGAATAATATCACATTCCACGGTTATACCGACCAGCAAGTGGCGCTAAAATATGCCAGCCAGGCAATCGCCGGTATCGCATTGCTTAAACCTGTGGCCGATTATCCGGATTCGTTTCCAACGAAAATGTTTGAGTACATGGCACTAAAATTGCCTGTTATTACTTCGGATTTCCCTCTTTACAAGCGAATCGTGGAGGACTCGGGAAGTGGTTATTGTATCTCACCGTATGATCCGGAAGCGCTGCATAACGCGCTGCAATGCTGCATTTCCGAGAATGCATTACGCTCGCAAATGGGTAACAACGGGAGAAAAGCCTCGGAGACCTGCTATAACTGGGCCTCGGAAGAAGCAAAACTGTTGTCATTTTATAACGACATTTTGCTTTCCTGACAATCTGATTTACAGAAACACGCATTATGATTTTATAAATTTATTATTGAATTGTTCAAATATGGAGTGCTACGATTTCTACGAAATATTTAACTTTCGGAATCGAAAAGAATTGTAGCTTGCGAAGTCAACTTCTCAATCATGTATATTAATACGGTTAGTCATTATCTGCCAAGCGAAGTTATTGGTAATGAATATTTTACAAATCTCAACAACCTATCTAACGAGTGGATCACGGAAAGAACGGGAATCTCAGAAAGACGTAAAGCATCAGCAGACGAAAATACCTCGACCATGGCCATCAGGGCTGTGGAATCCTTACTTGAAAAAATCCCTTACAGTAAAAACGAGATAGATCTGATCGTGGGGGCAACTTATACGCCTTACGATACCATCGTCACGCTCGCACACGCGGTACAGCATCAGCTTCAAATTCCCGACATTCCCGTCGTGAGCATTTCTTCCGCCTGCTCGTCGCTGCTCAATGCCATCGAGATCGTCGAAGGTTATTTTGCCATGGGCAAGGCCTCCAAAGCGCTGGTGGTAGTTTCCGATCATAACACGGCCTACTACAACGAAATGGATACGGTTTCAGGGCATTTGTGGGGCGATGGCGCTTCTGCATTGCTCATTTCAAAAGAGCGGCAGACGGAGAACGATATGCAAATCAAAAAGTTGATTACCGGTGGCGCTGCTACCAGCGGAAAAGCAGTGGATGCAGTGGTGCTTCGACCGAACGATCGTGGAGTGGTGATGCCTTTCGGACGTGATGTGTTCCAGAATGCATGCGTGTACATGCCCAAAGTAAGTCAGCAGGTTTTGCAAGAATGCGGCCTGACGATTAACGACCTCGATTACCTTATCCCTCACCAGGCCAATCATAGGATCAGCCTCAATGTGATCAATACATTGGGTATCCCTGCCGAAAAACTGATATCGAACATTCAATACCTCGGTAACACGGGCTGTGCCGGATGCGCGATCGCGCTTTCGGAGAATAAAGAGAAATTCAAAAAAGGTGAAAATATCGTGATCACGGTATTTGGCGGCGGCTATTCGTACGGGGCTATGCTGCTTACCATTTGATTGCCCGACAATAAGTCATAAACATAGGTTGCATCAAAAACTTCGTTGTCAGCTTAGTCATATTTGATGCAACCTATGTCGCTCAATGCTTAGTTCACGTCCGGCTCGGCATTGTATGATGCCGGTTTCCAGACATTGTTTTCAGGATTGATATCCGGGAGGCTATGCTCAGGATCGATCATTACCGACCGGATAGGCCCCTGAGTAGCCGCTTTGAACGTCCATGCACCGCCCCGCTGCCAGATTTCTACCGGCAGTTCAACGCGCGTTTTTTTCCCACTTACTTCTTCGATATCCACTTTTACGGGCATTGCCAGCTGGTCCAGGTTCTCGATAGTGATATAAGAGCCCTTCTGCGGGTTTTGTTCTACATAGGCCACCTCCTTCACTGACTGGTCGAGTTTATAATTCTCGAAAAACCAGCCTTTCCAGAACCAGCCCAGGTCTTCGCCAGCTGCATCCTCGATGGTTCGGAAGAAATCGTAAGGCGTGGGATGCTTGAATGCCCAGCGCTGTACATAAATTTTGAATGCATAGTCGAAACGCTCTTTGCCGAGAATTTGCTCGCGAAGCATTTTCAGGCCTAATGCAGGTTTATAATACGCTTCCCAGCCCAGGTTCACGGCCTGAACCACGTCAGGAATCGTCATAATCGGATCCGCTTTCGGGCGGAAGATCATCGGTGCCAAACGGTGCATATCGTTCATCTGGGTCGTTTTATATTCCCCATTATTAAAGTTATCGCCCGAAAGGAAGTTGATAAACGTATTGAACCCTTCGTCCATCCACGCATATTTACGCTCATTGTTACCTACGATCATCGGGAACCAGTTGTGGCCGAACTCATGATCGGTTACGCCCCAAAGATCCTCTTTACGGCTCTTGCTGCTGCAAAAAACGATTCCGGGATATTCCATACCACCCACAATACCGGCCACATTCGTCGCCACGGGGTAGGTATATTCATGCACATAATTGGAATAGAACTCGATGCATCCCTTTACGTACTCGGTCGAACGGCCCCAGCCATCGAGCCCGCCGTCCTCGGCCGGATACACCGACTGCGCCAACGCAGTTTTACCTTTCGGCAGGTTCATACGCGCCGCATCCCATACAAACGCTTTGGAAGTAGCCCAGGCAATGTCGCGCGCCTGCACGCAACGGAAGCGCCAGGTCAATGTGCCCGATTGTTTTGGTCTCGTATTTGGGTTCGTAACTTCTTCTGCACTGCGGATTACGACGGTCTGGTCGCTTTTGGCAGCTTCGGCCAGTCTTTTACGCTGCTCAGCGGTAAGTACTTCGTTCGGGTTAAGCAATTCGCCCGAACCTACTACGATATGATCCCAGGGAACAGTTACATTGTATTCAAAATCACCATATTCGAGGTAAAACTCACCTGCACCAAGGTAGGGAAGCAAATTCCATCCTTCGATATCGTCAAAAACGGCTACGCGGGGGTACCATTGCGCCATTTCGTACACGATACCATTTTTCGTTTCAAGCGTACCCATGCGGTCGGAGCCGTACTCAGGAACTTTGAACGAATAGGCCAGCTTGATTTTAATCACATCACCATTCGCTTTCACCGGTGTTTTGAGGCGGATCTGCATCCGGGTATCGGTAATCTTGTATTCCGCATCCACAAATGCGCCCTTACCTTGCTGCACAGTTACTGCTTTGATGGAATCTCCGCCGTCAAAACCCATATTACCGAAACGGCCACCGGTAACCGGCGTGGTTTGTGCGCCTCTCGAATGGCTACCAAATGCATTCTGATCGAGTTGGAGCCAGATAAATTCGAGGTTTTCAGGACTATTGTTTTTATAGGTAAGCTCCACTTCCCCGCTCACAGTCCCTTTCTCCTCTTCGAGCGCTACATTGATCTTGTAATCGGCACGGTTTTGCCAGTATTTGGGCCCGGGGGCGCCACTTCCGGTCCGGTACTCGTTGCCGGGCTGGAAGTTGAAGAGCGGGTGGAAGAGCACATGCGCATCATATTTCACCTTCTCCGCTTCCTGTGCGATAGTGTTGTTGAAGAAGCCCAGACTGCTCATTGCAATGAGGCCCAGACGAAATACTGAAATTTTCATTATAATGGTTAAAAAATTGGAAATATTGGGTTGTAAACGAGCAATATACACCTTTTCACCTGTTTTAAGTCAAAAAGTTTCATTTTAGCGACAGACAGTGCCTGTTTGTCTACCAATGTAAAATTCACGTCCAATGCGCCAGCGATTGCCTGTCGAAACATATACCAAAGGCGTCCTCGCGGGCGACCGGGCAACGCTCAGCCGGGCCATTACGGTCATGGAAAGCAGCCTTCCCGACGATCGCGCATTGGCAGGCCAGATCCTCCAAAATATCTTGCCACATACCGGTAAGTCGATTCGCATTGGCATTACCGGCGTACCGGGCGTGGGGAAAAGCACATTTATCGAGTCATTCGGCGTTTATCTTACTTCGCTGGGCAAGCGCGTAGCTGTGCTGGCGGTCGATCCGAGCAGCAAACAGTCGGGGGGGAGCATATTGGGCGACAAAACACGAATGGAAAAACTCGCACGTGACCCGAACGCGTACATCCGCCCTTCGCCTACGAATCTTTCGCTCGGGGGCGTCGCACGGCACACACGTGAGGCGATATTGTTGTGTGAAGCAGCAGGTTACGACATGATATTGGTTGAAACGGTGGGCGTTGGCCAATCCGAAACGCTGGTAAAAGGCATGACCGACTTCTTCCTCTTGCTCATGCTTGCCGGTGCGGGCGACGAGTTACAGGGCATCAAAAAGGGCATTATGGAAATGGTGGATGCCGTGGCTGTTAACAAGGCTGATAGTGGCAATGAGCTGGCAGTCGCGAAAGCCGTCTCCGAATACCGTCAGGCTTTGCATCTTTTCCCGGAGCCGCCCTCGAAGGTGCCCATTCAGGTTGTGGCGTGTTCGGCATTGGAAGGCATTGGAATGAAAGCGATTTGGAAGCTGATTTCGGATTACTATGCTCAAACTTCCGAACATGGCTTCTTACAGCAAAACAGGCAGTTTCAACGGGTAGACTGGCTTCGCGAGCAGATCCGGCAGTTGCTGGAAGACCGGTTTTATGAAAATGAATGGGTGAAAAAGCACATCGCCGCCATGGATGAGGCCGTCCGAAGCGGGGAAAAAGTGCCCGGCGAGGCGGCGGCGGATTTGATCAACGCTTTTCTTCTTAATTCCGCTAAGTCATAAAAATTCCCTGTAAGAGCATTTTTCACTAAGTTTGCGCGTTAACACTAACGCGAATCAACTCTATTGATCTTAACTTTTTTACGTTCTCAACTATGAAAAAAACCTACGCCCTCAGCAAGACCTCCTTGCTCGCCATGCTCATGATCCTTTCTGTGGCTTTTGCTTGTAAGGACGACAAAGATGAACCGACACCGCCAGCAAACAACGATCCGATCGTGGCGACATGGCAACTTACTGCCGTTGCGGCTGCTCCCGGATCTACGCTCCCCGTTGACCCTGCCGCACTCGTCCAGTGCATTTACAGCTTAAAGTTGACGTTTAACGCTGACAATACCATTGCCACTGCCGATTGTGATAATGCTGTCTCTCTCATTAATGCAGTTATCCCAATTAATGGCGCTAAATGGGAAGTTAAGGATGGTAATCTGATATTGAAAGACGCTTCGAACAATTCCAAATCTTTTAAATACACGCTGAACGGCTCCGATTTGCAAGTTGCCGTTGACGATGCCGCCGTTATTCCTGGTTCAGCGGCCATTGATGTTGTTTTGAAATTCAAAAAAGTATAAGCTTTCAAATAATAAACAAAAGAGCCGGGCTTCTCAGTCCGGCTTTTTTGTTACCCGCTCGTATGATCGCAAACGATCAGCCATTTGCCCTTAATTTTTTTGAACAAAAGCGTGTAATGCCCTTCCATATCGCCTTTTTCAGGTCGGGTCAAATGAAATTTCCCTACCACGAACGCGACACCCGGGCCCGGGAATGAAAAATTGAGAAAGGTAAATTTCAAAGTACCCATCGTCGCACGGTCGGGGTAACGTTTGAGATAACCCTCATAGGTAGGCTTGTAGCCGTAGGTAATACCCGTCTTTCCGACAAACATCAGCGAATCGGATTCCCAGTAGCCGTTCATGAACGATTTGATATCCCCTTTGTTCCAATCTGCTTCCTGACGTTTCAGAATGCCGAGGATCTCGTCCTTGTCGCGCGCCGATTGGGCATTTGCCGTGAATGCGACGCCGATCAGAATGAGGGTAAAAAGCCAGTTTCTCATATTTTTTACGGATTTTTGTAGTGCAATTGACGATTCTAAATATAACGGAAAGATCATCGCCCCGGAAAGGCGCATTGCCGAAATATCATTGATCCAACAGGTATGAGCAAGTTTAACAGCATTTTCAAGAAAATCGACCGTCAGCGATACCCTTTCGTAGATGGTCTGTATTACCTGTTCATCATTGTTTTTCTCCTCATTCTGTTCCTATTTTTTGCCTGACCAGTGACCCATCCCTATTTATTTATACTGAATCCCAATTCGGGCACCTCGATCGGCAAGAACAGCGCGGCTGTACGGGAACGGATCCATTCCGTCGCGAAAAAGAATGCCGGTTCTGCCCAGATCCTCTTCACCGAGGAACCCGCCCACGCGACACAGCTCGTGCGCGAGCATATGCACGCGGAAAAGTGGAAGGCTATCGTGGCCGTCGGTGGCGACGGTACTGTCAATGAGATTGCCAAGGCGCTTGTTGGAACCGATATCCCGATCGGCATTCTGCCGCTAGGCTCGGGAAACGGCCTCGCGAGGCACCTGGGCTTGCCCCTTACCCTGGACGCGGCATTGAAACGGCTGTTCGAAGGAAAGCCCTCGACGATTGACAGCGCCGAATTAAACGGCATACCGTTCTTCTGTACTGCCGGAATGGGCTTTGATGCTTATGTGGGGCATTTGTTCAGCCAGCAAAAGGCACGGGGGCTTGCTACTTATGTCAATGTGTCGTTCAAAGCATATTGGTCCTATAAACCGCAGCTGTTCCGGCTTAACGGCGTCGAAACGCAGGCATTTTCGCTCTCATTTGCCAATGCAGGCCAATTCGGGAATAATGCGTGGGTAGCACCGCAGGCCAGCTTGCAGGATGGCTTGCTGGACGTGTGTACGATCAGCCCGTTCCCGCAATGGTACGGCACAGCGCTGGCTTACGGCTTGTTTACCAAACAGTTGAGACAATCAACCTATATCAACTACCAGCGTGCTACGGAAGCTCTGGTTGAAACCGACACCCCTCCGATGATCCACTACGACGGTGAGCCGCTGCAACTGGATACCACACGGATTGAAGTGAAAATAAAGCCGGGAAGCCTGAATGTGATCATTTGAATTCCCCTAACTTTTGAAAATATGTCGAAGAAAAACCGCTCGGGCGTCGTGTACTCCACCAACCCCGACTTTGAATACAACGACCAGGAAGACGAGGTTGAAACCCTGGCCCCACCGCAACAGGATCTCCGCATTTGGCTCGACCGCAAAGGCGGCGGAAAGGTGATTACGGTTGTCAAAGGGTTTATCGGAACAAATGCCGATTTGGAGGCATTAGGCAAGCAGTTGAAAAACCTGTGCGGCACCGGCGGCACCGTGAAAGACGGTGAGATCCAGATTCAGGGCGACCATCGCGACAAGGTGATTACCTGGCTCAGCAGCAAAAGCTATAAAGCAAAAAAAGCCGGAGGCTAGCTCCGGCTTTGGCTATAATGCCTTGGTCGTATCGATTTCCGTTGGGGCAGGCACCGTAGAAGGTGGTGGCGTCACAGGACGGCTCGGGCCGAGTACTTCCACGTCGGTGACAAAAAACTTGGTGTCACCATTCCATGGCAGTTTGAAAAACTTCTCTTCGTAAGTCAATGAGACCCGGTGACCATTTTTGATCGCCTCTTCCAGTTTTGAAATAGCATCCTTGTTCTTGCCGCTTACCGAGAACACCCATTGCGATGAGTTCATCGTGCCGTCACCTTCGAACAGGCCGCCCATTCTCAGCTCGCCTTCGTATGTTTTGAACAAATAACCACGGTTACTCAGCCTTGTCACATATCCGCCGCGCTTTCCTTCACTGTAATATCCAAAGGTGATATAATATAAAATCCCAAATACGATTGCCAGAAATACGGCGAAAATGACCCACTTACGCATAATATTCGATCAGTGATGGTGATAGAAGCGAACTTCGCAAAACGGTTTGATTTTTCCTAGTGATTATTTTGCTCGGATGGCGATCACCGGATCCATGCGTGCGGCGAGCATTGCGGGAACGATCCCCGAAAGCACACCTATGATGCTCGACACGCCTAACCCAAGTATCACATTGCGCGGCAGCAGCAGGATTTCGAGCGACCCGAGTTTCAGGAACGAAAGCAGGTACACCAGGAATATCCCCACAAGCCCTCCTACAAGGCTCAGCATCACTGCTTCGAAGAGAAACTGGAACAATATCGAATAGTTCTTGGCGCCCAGCGATTTCTGAATACCGATCAGGTTTGTTCTTTCCTTGACCGATACGAACATGATATTGGCAATTCCAAAACCACCTACCAGAATGGAAAAGCTCCCGATTACCCAGCCCGCGATCGTCAATACCGCGAACAATCCGGAAATCGCGACGGCTGCCGCTTCGGGCCGGTTTAATGAGAAATTATTGCCATCGCGAGGTTTGATACCCCGCTTGGTCCGCATTAGCCCCACGATTTCCGCTTCCACTTCCTTCATACCCACATCATCGGGAAAGCCCTTCACTACAATGTCTGCGCTTCGCCGGCCGGATTGAAACAGTTTGGAGAATGAGGAGAACGGGATCAGGCAAATTTTATCAGGGCTACCGCCAAAGTCAACAAGGCTCTCTCCCTTTTTCTCCCTCACGCCGATAATTGTGAACTTGTGGCCCGCCAGCTTGAATGGCTTTCCGACAGGATCCTGACCGGGAAATAGCGATTCTGCGATATCCGCACCGACAATCGCCACATTTCGGGCGTTGTTGGTTTCAAGCGGAATGAAGTAACGGCCGTTCTGGACGGGAATGTCGGAAATAAGGTTGTATTCAAACGACACGCCCTGAATCTGGGCGTTGATGCTATTGGAGCCATTTTTGAGCGTCGTGCTACCCCTGAAATCCATGACAGCCACGGCACTGGCACTTTCCAGGTTTTCGTAGAGGTATTTATATTCGGAGTACGTCGGTTCCGGCCATTGAAAGTATTTCCACCATTGATACTCGCCACCGAAGCCCCACGGCCATTTTTGTACATAAATCACTTTATCGCCGATGAAGCTCAGGCTGTCGCGGATGCTTTTTTCCAGCGAATCGACAATGGTAAACACGGCAACGATCGCGAATATGCCCACCGTGACGCCGAGAAGCGATAGGATAGTGCGGGTAACATTGGTTTTGAGCGCTCCCCAGGCGAAGCGGAAACTCTCCCAGACCTGTCGTAAAAACTTCATCATGACGTTACGGACAATTTGAATTCAAAAGTTAACGCATCGCCCCAATGCATCGAAATAAATTGGTATAAAAGGTAAGAAAAAGGGTTCGATTTAATAAATTACAACATTAACCTGACACTCCTATATGAAATTACGCTTCGCGCTCATGCTGCTGGCCGGCACGCTATCCGGCGTTTCCTACGCTCAGAAACCAGTACAGGAATCTACCGGCTTCTATCAGTTCCTTTCCGACGATCCTAATCAGAAACCTTTTTTCAGTGACCGCAAAGGCGTCGTCGCACAAAACGGGATGGTCGCTTCGGCCCATCCCGAGGCTTCGAAAGTGGGGGTGGATATTCTCAAGGCAGGCGGAAATGCAGTGGACGCCGCGGTGGCCGTGCAATTTGCGCTGGCTGTGGTTCATCCTTCGGCAGGCAATATCGGCGGCGGCGGATTTTTGGTTTTACGAGATAAAGATGGCAAAAGTTACAGCATCGATTTCCGCGAAAAAGCACCCGGAAAGGGCCACGCCGATATGTATCTTGACAAAGACGGCAATATTGTTCCCAATTCGAGTACACTGGGCCGTCTGGCGTCGGGCGTGCCGGGGTCTGTGGATGGTATGGCCCAGGCGCATGCCAGGTATGGTAAACTAAGCTGGAAGCAGGTATTGCAGCCAGCCATCGACATTGCTGCAAATGGGGTGATACTGACGGAACGGGAGGCACGCAGCCTCAACTCAATCAAAAAGGATTTATTGGCCATAAATCCAGGCTCGTTGTATTTCTTGAACCCGACGGGCAAGGATTGGGCGGCGGGCGATCTCCTCGTGCAGAAGGACCTGTCCAAAGTATTGAAGCGTGTTCAGAAGAAAGGTCGGGAGGGCTTCTATGCCGGCAGAGTGGCCAAAAAGCTCGTAAAGGATATTAACAGGAACGGAGAAGGCATTATCAGCAAACATGACCTCGCCGATTACCATGCACAGTGGCGCGAAACCATTACCGAAGGATATAAAGGCTATAAGGTGATCACGATGGCACCGCCATCCAGCGGGGGCGTAGCATTGCTGCAACTTATGCGCCTCACCGAGCAGCACCCGCTGCGCAAATGGGGCTGGCACAGCGATTCGACTATTCAGGTGATGATCGAGGCCGAGCGCCGCGTGTACGCCGACCGCGCCAAGTTCCTGGGCGATCCCGATTTCGTGAAAGTGCCAGTGAACGATCTCATCAGCCAAGCTTACCTGCAAAAACGTTGGAGCGATTTCTCTTGGGACAAAGCGACAGACAGCAAAAATATTCACGGCGGCACGCTGCCGGGCTACGAGAGCCTGGAAACCACACACTTTTCGGTAGTAGACAAAGAAGGCAATGCAGTATCGGTCACAACTACCTTGAACGGTGGCTACGGCAGCCGCGTCGTAGTGAAAGGCGGGGGCTTTTTTATGAACAATGAAATGGACGATTTCAGTATTAAAGCAGGCGCACCAAATATGTACGGGCTGATCGGCAATAAAGCCAATGCGATCGCACCGGGCAAGCGAATGCTCTCTTCCATGACGCCGACCATCATCGAAAAAGACGGAAAACTGCTGATGGTAGTGGGTACGCCGGGCGGTTCTACCATCATTACATCGGTTTATCAAACCATTCTAAACGTCCTGGAACACGGTATGACCATGCAGCAGGCCGTGAACGCATTGAAATTCCACCACCAGTGGCTGCCCGACAAAACTACTTTCGAGGCCAATGCATTCTCGGCCGAGGCCATTAAGAAGTTGCAGGACAAGGGCTATATCCTCGAACAGCAACGCAACTCTATCGGCCGGATGGATTGCATCCTGGTGCTCCCCGACGGCTCCCTCGAAGGCGGCTCCGACCCACGCGGGGACGATACGAGCGCAGGATATTAACGCGCGCCGGGTTGTCAGCAACGGGTAAGTTCGGCGATCAGCCCGGCGTGTTGGGGATAAGCCTGGGATAATGCCTCCCGCCCGGCCATTTCGAAGTCGGCAAAATCGAAACCGGGCGCCACGGTGCAGCCCACGAGCGCGTACGCGCTCCCGCTCGCGGGGCGTGAGCCGAACCACGCACCGGCCGGTACCACGGCCTGGAATGTTTCTCCATTGTCGGGATTGCTACCTAGCCTGATTGTGTTCAGCTCGCCTGTTTTTTCATCTATTACAAACACTTCCAACGCTTCCCCGGCATAGAAATGCCACATTTCATCAGCCTGAATGCGGTGGAATGCGGAGAAGTTGTGCGATTCTAGTAAAAAGTAAATGCCGGTGGAAAATGCCCTGTCGCCCCCGAAACGCGTGGGTAATGCGTGGTGCGGAATACTTTCGGATGCGCGGTAGGTTTCGGCATAATAGCCGCCTTCCGGGTGAGGCAGAAGGTTATACTTTTCAATCCAGTAAGATGCAGGTTTCATGGAACGTAGGTTGAGATAACAACCGCAAAGTAATCCGGATCACTAAATATTCGCCATTGGCTCATTCTTTTTTGCTCGCAGAAAAGTTTTGATTAATTTTGATCATTATTAATCACAAATAATCAAATTTAATCAATGACAAATCCTCGCGTCAACATGGCATCGGAAGAAGTCCTTTCGAATAACTGGTACACGCTTCGCAAATACACATTCGACTACCAACGCGCCGACGGCTCCTGGGAGCGCCAGGCGCGTGAAGCGTACGACCGCGGGAATGGCGCGGTGATTTTGCTTTATAATAAGGAAAAACAGACCGTTGTGCTGACAAGGCAGTTTCGCCTGCCTACTTATACCAACGGGAATGACACCGGCATGATGATCGAAGCCTGCGCAGGCCTTCTCGACAAAGACAATCCCGAAGCATGCATTAAACGTGAAACGGAGGAGGAAACCGGTTACAAAGTAAGCTCGGTGAAGAAAATATTCGAAGCATACATGTCGCCCGGCTCGGTGACTGAAATCCTTTACTTTTTTGTAGCAGCCTATTCCGACGATATGAAAGTCAGTAACGGCGGGGGCTGCGCCACGGAGCAGGAGAACATTGAGGTAATTGAAATCCCCTTCACAAAAGCGATTCAAATGGTCGCCAGCGGCGAAATCAACGACGCCAAGACCATCATGCTCATCCAGTATGCCCAGATCAACGGTTTACTAGGGCAATAAAAATGCCGGAGAGCACTTCGTACAAGCATTCTCCGGCACCCCATGTGATCTGTTATCAGGAAATAGGGTCGGGCGTTGGCGTAATATCCGTTTCCGTGGACGCAGCGTCCTTTGTGCCCTTGAATTTTTCAAACAAATCCTTAAAAAAGGTCTCCGCATCCGGAAAGTTGCCCTTCAGAGTTTCCGCCCCTTTGGTTTTTAGTTCCTCGAAATACTCAGGAGCTTTATCGATGGCCCCTTCGGCTTCGGCTTTCAGGTTGTTAGCCTTTGTTTTAAGGTCTTCCAGAAGCTTCTCTCCCTCCTCGGTCTGAAGGTATTTGTGTGCTGCCACTCCCGCGGCGGCTCCCAAAATAAATGTGGCCAGGTGTTTTGCGTTAATGCTCATGATTTCCAGTTACTTAGTTTGAGATTGAATATTCAATTTAAGGAAACTAATAGTTCCAACAAAAGAACGGACTGACAAATCCGGATGCATTACACAGAAAAAATTGTGCCCGGCAAACTATTTACCGGGCACCTGAGAGGGAAGTTTATGCGTGAAACGGCCTATTTGATCTCAAATGCAGCCTGCATCCGGTAACTGATCTTGATTTTCTGATACTGTACATCGCTGTCCTGAACGGTATCCGCAGCCTCTGCTGCAAATGCACGCACATTGGCTTTGGCGAATACCGGCTGAGGAAAATAAAGGTTTTCCTCCAGCTCTTTGATTTCGAGCACTTTGCCCAACTTCTGATCCAAAGCGGCTACCAGGTACTCTGCCTTCACCTTGGCAGCTTTCAACGCATCGATCTTCACCTGCTTTTTGAATTCTTCACGCTTCGAATGGTCGACGCGCGCTACATTGGCATACTGCACACCACGGCTTTCCACCTTCGACAAAATGCCGTCCAGTTTTTCGGCGCTCGAAACTTTCAATTCATACTGTTTCGCTTCCAGGAAAGTTGCAGGCTTTTTCTTTTTGTCCACATAGTTCTGGTAACCGCCCACCCCACTGATCGACAATGCCTCTTTTGGCAAGCCGGCATCGGCCACCGCCTTGATCAGCTGCTTTTCGAGGGTAGAGATATTGACTTTGTCCTTCTGGTTCTTCTCGTCCTGGAAATACTCGCGGAGCGAGATGTTGAAATAAATTTCATCGGGAACAACCTCCATTTCTGCGAAACCCGCCACTTCTATATTCGGTACCTGATATTGCAGCTCAGATTTGATTTGGGAAAATGCGGGGGTAACAAGTGATGAAGTGATGAGAGCGCCGAGCAAAAAAAACTTTTTCATGGCCTTAATGATGGATAAAATGAAACTGATTTAACCGAACAGCCCTTTCAAACCTGCTGGTTGCGGAACCGTTCTAAGGTTTAGATACAAAAACGTGGTGAAAGGTTTAATGGGAAGCTCCCGCAAATGCCCCATCAAGGTCGCACTTCTACACAAAAAAAGTGGAAGAACGACGTAAAAAGCTGTCATTCTTCCACTTAATGGAGAGGTAAAATTCCGTCAAATCAGGTAAAATTTTGGTAAATAGAATCCATGATCCGCACGAAATGCTGGTAATCGGCGTCGCTGAGACTTCCCCACCCTTTGCGGCGGATGTCGGCCACGATCGGGAACGCCTGGTTGTAGATCGCCTCCCCGCTTTTGGTGAGAAACAGATTGAATTTCCTGCGGTCGCCCGCAGCTGGCCCGCGCTCAACCAGGCCTTTCTTTTCCAGCAAATCGATAATCCTCGTCACGGTCGGAGGGTCTTTGAAGGTCATTTCCGCCAGCTCGTTCTGGCTGATGCCCTGCTTTCTGAAAATATGGTCAATAAGCACCCATTGGTCGACCGTAAGGTCAAAACCCGCCTCAGTCAGCTGCTTTTGCAATGCATTGCGAATCTTTTTGATAGTCGTATCTATCTTAAAAAAGTAGGCACGATGATCCGACTGATGTGTCATGATGTGGAAGTAAAACAGGTTTGGAATGATTGAGTATTATCAAATATAAGCCTACGCAACAATTCGTCTACTAATAATTGTGAGGAAAAGTTTGGTGATTTTATATTTCCGCCAAAGGATGCCTTACGGAGACTAAAGGCTATGAGTAAGATGAGATATGTACTTACTTTCCCCTTCATGAGCAGCCCTGTTATCTCGATCGTTACAGCAACCTACAATCGGAGCAATATCCTTGGTTTCACGATCCGGTCTGTATTGAACCAAACTTTTCAGGAATGGGAGTTGATCGTTGTCGGGGACTGCTGTACGGATGATACGGAATCGGTGGTAAATGGTTTTCAGGATTCCAGAATAACCTTTATCAACCTGAAAGAGAACTTCGGTGAGCAGTCGGGCCCCAACAATGTAGGCCTGAAACAAGCAAAGGGTGATTTTATCGCCTTTCTGAACCATGATGACCTATGGTTTCCTGATCATCTTGCTTATTCTCTCAATTTCTTGCAATCGTCAGGCGCAGACCTGGCCCTGGCGGCCGGGTTCATAGATCACGGAGAAGAGAAAAGTTATTTTTACCTGAGTGGCGTAGTTTCAAAAAAGTACGGTTACCATCCGTCACGCATCTTTGTGCCTGCGAGCAATTGGCTTTTCAAGCGAAGCCTGATCCAGGACGTCGGTTTTTGGCGACCGGCCAGGGAGCTGCACCTCGTGCCATCGCATGATTGGCTCAAACGTGCTTTCGAGGCCGGCAAGAGGATTGAGCCAACCAGGCATTTTACGGTAATTGCCCTGCCTTCCAGTTCGCGAAAGAACTCTTATAAGGACCGCATGTCCCAGGACAGCCAGCGGTGCTTTGAGCAATTACGCGACAATCCGCATTTTAGAGAGCAATTGGCGGTCAAATACTTATATAATTGCTTCGAAGAAAGCTATTATGATGAAAAAACGTATTACTGGCGATTTTTTACGAAAAAGATCAAAACTGCCTTCATCAAATTGGGCTTGAATACCATAGAATTCTACATGAAAAGAAACTATCGAAAAGGCGGTCTGGTGGCAAGCTATCGCCAAAAAAGAGGACTCAACTAACTCAAACTAACCTTCCCCGAACAATGTTACAAGCCGAAAAATGGAGTATCGACAGCGCGATCAAAGACGCTAAAAGTATTACCGCGCAATGGAACCCCTCTAACCTGGACCTGATTGACGGCGTCAAAGTGAAAGAGGTTAAAAATGTGATCAAAAACAATGGCTTCCTGACGGAAATCTACCGGCAGGACTGGGAGCTCGACAACCTAACGGTAGATCAGATTTTCCAGGTTTCGTTGCTTCCCGGCGGTATCTCGGCGTGGCATGCGCACGAAGTTACTACCGATCGCATTTTTGTAAATACAGGTCTGATTAAAGTCGTTTTGTACGACGCCCGCCCGGAATCCCCTACTTACGGGCAAATCAACGAATTCCGTTGCGGGGCGTTCAGGCCTATGCTCATCATCGTTCCTCCACGAATATGGCATGGCGTGCAAAACTTTACGAACGAACATGCCGCATTATTGAATATCGTCGATCGGGCATATCAATACGACGATCCGGATCACTGGCGAATACCCGTTAACTCTCCCGAAATCCCCTATACATTCTCCTGATCCACATCCGAAACAGGCGCTCCATTGGAAAACATCAACCCCGATTCGTTTGAACGGTCCGTCTTTTCGGGCATCAGGTGGAATCTGATTATTTCCTCTGGCGGACAATTAAGCAGCATTGGCTTTAATTTACTGCTAAGCCGTATGCTCGGACCCGGCGATTTCGGGTTGCTGGCCGCGGCGATGGCATTTACGGGCCTGATTGAGACCTTTGGCACACTGGGGAGCACTTCTGCGCTCACCCAGCGTGCCGTCGTTACCGACCGCTTCTATTCGGCGGTACTCGTCGTGACATCCCTGCTTGCGATATTAATGATGCTCGCTATTGGCTTTTCATCGTCATTTCTCGCTGCGTTTTATAACAAGCCCCAATTACAGGACGTGTTCCTGCTGCTGATGTGGTCCATCCCTTTTCAGGCGATCGAGGCATTCCCGCTCTCTGAATTACAAAGGCGCCTGGCCTTCGATAAGATTGCATTCACCAATATCCTGAGTATTGTCGTTTCCGGAGTAGTGGCTGTATGGCTGGCATACAACGGACATGGCTGGATAGCGTTGGGGGCAAGACTCCTCCTCGTGCAAAGCGTCCGAACGCTTACATTATGCGCTTATGCATGGCCGAAGTTTAGGTTTCGTCCGGCGCTCTCCGAAATAAAGGAACTCCTGCATTTTGGGGTTCCTCAATCGCTATCACAGTTTTTGTTGGTCTTCGGTAGGAAAATTGACGACATCCTCATTGGGAAATGGATGGGAATCAACGCATTGGGAATATATAGTCTGGCTTACAGCCTCTACGTCTGGCCTGTCTCGAATATCAAGGGCAGGATTTCCCAGGTTATTTTTGCCGCGTTTTCCAAAATCCAGAGGGACAGAACGGCGATGGGCAGCTTTTATCTGAAAACGGTATCGCTCGCGACATTGATTGGTTTTCCCATGATTGTCGGTTTTTCAGTGGTATGCGATCTTGCGGTTCCCATTTTATTGGGTGATAAATGGATACAAGCAATTCCTATATTGAGAATTCTGGGTTTTGCATCGCTATTTGAGATTTGTGTTTTCCCGGGAGCCATCTATCAGGCGATCGGCCAAACCAAATCATATCTGAAAATCATCTTACTCACCCGAATGATCGCCGCCTCGGGTATCCTGTTTGCATTGGTTGCGGGATATGGAATCGATGGGGTCGCCGCAAGTATTGTCGCTACGAGTCTGGTGAGCTTTCTTGTCTACAATCATTTTGTGAAGAAAATCATTTCGGTAGGACACTTTGCGCTCATCCGGATCATTCTAAAAAACAGCATTCCCAGCGTCGCAATGCTCGCTCTGATCTTAATGGTGCGGTACTTCCTAAACGGCCGTCTCGCCCCATTGCCGGAGCTTACATTGTCAGTACTCGCCGGCGCAGGGGCATACTTTCTGCTAATGAAAAGATATCACCCCGAGATTTTAACCTCCAAGGGCATTTCATGAAAAATGCCGGCAAGATCTCTCCTGCCGGCACCTTCTTACAAAAATTTACTGCTAAGCCGAGTTCCGTGCCGCATTGATAATCCCGAACATCGCCCTAATAATGAGCTGATTATAGGTCTCCACATCAACCGGCAGTTCCTTCGGATCGCCTGCGAGCATTTGCAATGCATATTGCTGGATGGTGATCAACGGCAATACGATGCGCTCGCGGGTTTTAATGGAAACTTTGGTGACGTTGTTGCTATCGAGCAGCTCCTTCTGGCCCGATACATCAAGCAAAAGCTCGCGTGTTAGCAAGAATTCGTTATACATTTTATCCCAGAACTCACGGTAATCCTCATCGTCGCGAAGGTACTTGGTGGCCGGGAAGAATGCTTTGGAGAGCGACTGCATTGAGTTTTCGATCAACGTCCGAAAGAAAAGCGATTTCTGATAAAGCTTTTTGATATCATCGACTTTGTTCTCCTTCGCCAGTTCCTTGATCGCGGTACCGAAACCGTAAAATCCGGGGACATTCTGTTTCATCTGCGCCCATGAACCTACGAACGGGATTGCCCGCAAATCTTCGAATTTCAGGCCTTCGTCGTCGTTGCCGCGTTTGGTCGGACGGCTACCGATGTTGGTTTGTCCGTAAAAACGCAATGGCGTCTTTTTGTCGAGGTACTTGACAAACATCGGGTGGTTTTTCAAGTCCAGATAGGAATTGTAGGCAATTTCAGCCATTTCCTCGATCAGATCTTTGTCTGCATCCGTCAGTTCATCTTCGCGGTGACCTTTGAAAAGGTGGTTTTCAAGGCCGGCGGTGAACAGCCTTTCCAGGTTATACATGGCCGTCGTAACGGTGCCATAATTGGAACTGATGGTCTGTCCCTGAACCGTAAGCTGGATTTCCTTATCCTCGATATCCTTGCCCAGTGATGAATAAAAGTTGTGGTTGTTGCCGCCCCCACGTGCCGGAGGTCCCCCGCGGCCGTCGAAGAATGTGACTTTAATGCCAAATTCACGCGAAACCTTGGTCAGCTCTTCCTTCGCGCGGTAGATCGACCAGTTGGCTCGCAGATAGCCGCCGTCTTTGGTTCCATCCGAAAAGCCCACCATGATCGTCTGGTGATTCTCGCGGTTGCTCAGGTGGTTGCGGTAGTAATCGTTTTCATATAGCGAGCGCATAATGTCCGGTGCATTGGCCAGGTCATCTACCGTTTCAAAAAGCGGTACCACGTCGAGCGCCAGCTTGCCCTGTTCGTCTGCAATCAGGTTTTTGGCCAACGCTACCACCTGCATTACATTCAGTGCGGAAGTATTGTTGCTGATTACATACCGGTGCGCGCCTTTTTCACCATTCTTCTCCTGGATCGTCTTGATCGCCCGGATCGAACCAAGGATGTCCTTAGTAAGCTCATCCTCATAGTCTTCATCCCGAAGCGGTATATTCAGGGAAAGCAGCAGGTCGATCTTCTTCGCCTCATCCCAACTCTCGTAATCGCTGTATTTCAGCAGCGGAATCTTCCTTTCCAGTCTTTTCAGAATATCCTCCCAGGCCTTGCCATGCTTGCGGCTATCCTGACGGACGTCGAGGCTTGCGAAGAAAAAACCGAATAGATTGAGTTTTAAAATAAAGTTATCGAGCAACTCCACGAACAATCCCTGATGCTTGTTCACCAGCACTTCGCGCGCTTTGAGCAACTCGTCGATCAGCTCCTGCGCATTTTCGTATCCTTCTTCAAACGGCCCGAAAATGGTGCTGTTCATCTTTTTCTCCGCCAGCGAAACCGCTTCGTCAACTCCTTTAAACGTCAGGCGGCGTTTTAATTGGCGGATATCCCGGTAGTAGCCACGCAACAGCGTCTCGCGCAGGCGGTCGGCGACTTTGAGTGTGATTTCGGGGTTCACAAACGGGTTCCCGTCGCGGTCCCCGCCCGGCCAGAAGCCCAGACGGAACACATTCGGGTAAGGCCAGTCGTGAACGCTCATTCCCAAGCCATTAATGAGTTTTTCAAGAATGGACGGAATGGCATCATAATATACATTTTCGAGGAACCAGCACAGGCTCACCGCCTCATCGAAGGGTGTGGGTTTTTCATGGTTAATGAAAGCCGTTTTCCCGAGCTGCAACAGCAACTGGTTTACCTCTGTAAAGTCGTTTGCCTTGATTGCATCTTCCAGATCGTTGATAATGCCCAACACTTTGCCGGAATAAAACTGGGTCGGGTGGGCAGTCAGCACGATGCGCACGCTGAAATCTTCCAGCTTTGCGAGCAATTTCTTTTTCAGTTCGTCATTTTCCAGCCGTTCGGTCAGGTAGGTCACCGAGCCTTTGCCGGTCAGGTCGTGCGTTTCGTCAAAAGCAGCATCTTCCACCGAGTCGAAAAGCACCACCTGGCGTTCGATATATTGGATGAATGCAAAAAGCAAGTCCGCGCGTTCCTTGGGAGTAGCTGTTTCCAGGAGCTCTGAAAAAAAATGCTCGATGATTTCTTTGGGAGATTTGCCTTCCTGAAAGCCTACCTCGCTTTGCTGGGTCAGTATCGGAAGCAGAGAGCCAGTTTGGAAGATACCGCGATACGGTAAACTCAGAAACAGGCTATTAAAAATATTATACTTCGTTACAACTGCGTCCTGGAAACTATTATTCATAATGGAGTGACGAAATTATATTTTGAAATTTGCACTGAAGGCAAATATAACCTTAAAAAATGGGTTTCAGGCTTTGGGGTGCGCCTGTTGATGCGTTTTTTTAAGCTTTTCGATGGAGTTATGGGTGTAAATTTGCGTAGCGGCCAGGTTGGCGTGTCCCAGTAATTCCTTGATCGCATTCAGATCGGCGCCGCGGTTGAGCAAATGCGTGGCATAGGTGTGCCGGAGCACGTGCGGGCTCTTTTGCGACAGCGTCGTAACGGCGGAAAGGTATTGCTTCACTTTCCGCTGTACAAAAACCGGGTAAATAGCTTTATTTGAATCAGTCAACAGCAGAATGTCAGTATTTTCCTCCGGCGCACGCTGTTCTGAATATTTTTGAAGCAATTGTGCCAAAGAGGTGGAAACAGGCACGATCCGCTCTTTCGACCGTTTCCCGAAAACACGGATCGTGCGGGCGGGCAAGTTAAGGTCTTTTAATTCCAACTCCACGAGCTCCGAAAGCCGGATACCGCTGCCATACAGCAGTTCCATAATTACCCTGTCGCGCAGCCCTTCGAAATCGTCCGAAAATGTGCCTTCTTCAAAAAGCATTTCCATGGATTTCTCTTCTACAAATGCGGGCAGTTTTTTGCGGGTTTTCAAAGCCGACAGGATTTTCGTCGGATCACTGTCAATGTGCTTTTTCTTCCTTAAATAACCAAAGAACGTCCGGAGCGTCGCAATTTTCCGGTTAATCGACGATGGGTTGAGTCCTTCTTCCATCATACTCACTACCCACGACCGGAGCATCGGCGCTTTGGCTGTTTCGGGCTCGGCGCAATCGTATTGGAAAAGAAGGTATTTCTGAAACTGTTCGAGATCAGTCTGATACGATTTGATCGTATGCGCACTCGAGCGCTTTTCGAATTGGAGGAATTCCAAAAATGGCGTTATCATACTCCGAACATACGAAAAGGAGCCATCTTATTCAAGATAGCTCCTTTTCGTATGATGTGGATACAATAATCCTATAGAAGTCTTTCAGAGAACCATTCCACCAGGAACTAGTCTTCTAAATGACCGTATGTTTTCTCTTTGTAAACTGCACGCAAAACTTCGAAACGACGCTTTACAGATGGCTTTTCAAAAGCTGTACGCGCACGAAGCTGGCGCATTGTACCAGTTCTTTCAAATTTCTTCTTGTAACGCTTAAGAGCGCGGTCAATCGATTCGTTGTCTTTGATGTTAATAATAAGCATGCTTATAATTTCTAATGTTCTTTGAATTGGTTTCTGAAATCGGACTGCAAAGAAAAACTATATCCGACAGAAAATCAAGAAATAACTCGTTAAAATTCGTTTATTTTTGTATCCATTGCATTGAAATGAAAGTCATTAACAGATTAAACAGCCCGATATGAGTTCGAGACTGGGAATAATTGATTTAGGTACCAACACTTTTCACCTGCTGATCGCGGAGCCCAACGGTGCTCATTTCAAGACCGTTTTCCACGAAAGCAGGCCTGCCAGGATCGGCCTGGGAGGTATCAACAAGCGCATTATCACCCCCGAAGCGCAGGATCGTGCGCTGGCCGTTCTCTCCTATTTCCGCGAGAAACTCGACTCCTTTGAAGTAATGCCCGAAAAGACTTTCGCGTTCGGCACCAGCGCGGTCCGCAATGCAGAAAACCGGCAAGCATTCTGTTCGGAAATTTTTGAAAAAACAAATATTGAAGTCACGATCATCGACGGTAACCGCGAGGCAGAATATATTTACCACGGTGTGCGCCACGGTGCCGACATTGGTGAGGGGCCTTCACTGATCATGGACATCGGAGGTGGCAGCGTCGAATTTATCATTGGCAACCGCTCGCAGATATTCTGGAAACAGAGCTTCGAAATCGGCGGGCAGCGACTCATGGAAAAATTCATGCGGAACGACCCGCTTTCCCAAGCCGACCGCCGGAGCCTGTACAATCATTTTGACGAAAACCTCATTCCCCTCGCGAATGCGGTCCACCAATATGCCCCCGAAAAGCTGGTAGGCTCGTCTGGAACGTTCGATACCCTTGTCGATATCGACTTTCACCACCGCACGGGCGACTGGCCACCGGCATCGGAAACCGATTTCAATATCCCCCTGGAAGAATTTTACCGCGCCTATGCCCTCATCCTATCTGGCAACCATGACGAACGCATGGCGATCCCCGGTATGATCGAGCTGCGTGTGGATATGATCGTCGTGGCCGTCTGCCTGATCGACTACGTGCTCAAAACGCATGGCATCGGGCAAATCCAGGTTTCGAAGTATGCCCTCAAAGAAGGCGTCCTGGCCGAATTGATGGCACGCTGACCACCCAACAACTCATTTATTACACCTTTATACTTTATCCCAAAACCAACTCTATGAGATTAATGCGTTACCTTCTCCTCGCGACGCTGGCATTCGTGTATATGCACGACGCCCACGCGCAACGAAAGAAAAAGAAAGACAAACAAGAAGATGTCAAGATCGACAAGGCCGTCGACGCGGTGGCATCCGCGGTAAAAGACAAGCTGAAAGACGACAAAAAGAAAGGCCCGAAGGCATTCAAAGATCTGATCGACAGTACCAATGCAATCAGCCAGAAAGGCATGATTTCCGTTCATAAGGTGGAAGACAAATGGTATTTCGAAATCGCCGATTCACTTCTGAACCGCGATATTATGGCTGTTACCCGATATTCCAAAACCGCGGCAGGCGGAGGAATCTTCGGCGGTGAGGAAGTGAACCGCCAGATGATCCGTTGGGAAAGGGGAATGGATAATAACCTTCTGCTGCGCTCTGTGACGATCGTTGTGACCAGCCCCGACAGCACCAAACCTATTTTCCAGGCCGTCAAAAACTCCAATTCCGACCCTATTATCGGTGTTTTTGATATTAAAGCCGTGAAAAAAGACCCGGAGAAATCCTCGGTGATCGATGTTACCGAGTTTTTCAACTCCGATAACCAGGTATTCTCGTTAAGTTCCGTCAGCAAACAATTGCTGAAACTTGCAGCGTTCAAAAAAGAAGCCTCCTTTATTTCCAAAATCTGTACTTACCCGATTAATACCGAAATCCGGACGATCAAGACGTTCAATGTGACGCCCCAGGTGCTGACACCCACACCGGTCCCTTCGGTCGGTCAGTACCTCCCTTCCGGCCTGGATGCCGGGGTTGTAACATTTGAAATGAACTCCTCGCTGATCCTGCTGCCGAAGTCGCCGATGAAAAAACGCATTTTCGATAGTCGGGTTGGTTATTTTGCCAATCAATATGCCACTTTCAGCGAGGAATCGCACCGTTCCGACACGGAGGTTTTTGCCGTAAGATGGCGCCTCGAACCAAAAAATGCCGAAGACGCCCGCAAACAAAAAAACGGCGAACTGATCGAGCCTAAAAAACCGATCGTTTATTACATTGACCCGGCGACACCCGAGAAATGGCGCAAATACCTCAAAGCCGGTGTCGACGACTGGCAGGTTGCATTTGAAAAAGCGGGCTGGAAAAACGCCATTCGTGGCGAGTATTGGCCTGAAAGCGACACCACAATGAGCCTCGAAGATGCCCGCTACTCGGTAATCCGCTATTTCGCGGCCGATATACAGAATGCTTACGGGCCTAATGTGCACGACCCGCGCAGTGGCGAGATCCTCGAAAGCCACATTGGCTGGTACCATAACGTAATGCGCCTGCTACGCAACTGGTATATTATCCAGGCCGCGGCCGTAGACCCCAAAGCCCGTACCAAGAAATTTGATGATGAATTAATGGGCCAGCTCGTTCGTTTTGTATCGTCGCACGAGATTGGGCATACGCTTGGCTTGCGCCACAACATGGGCGCCAGCTCGGCAACGCCGGTTGAAAAGCTACGCGACAAGGCTTGGGTTGAAGAACACGGCCATACCTCCTCCATTATGGATTATGCGCGTTTCAATTACGTGGCACAGCCGGAAGACGGTATTACCAACCTCTTCCCACGCATCGGCGACTACGACAAATGGGCCATTCAATGGGGTTACAGCAACTTCCCGGACGCCAAAGATGCCCAATCCGAAAAGCTGGCGCTGAATAGCCTGACCAAAGCGGCTTACCAGGACAACCGCCTGCATTTTGGAACGGAAATCAGCCCGTACGACCCACGCTACCAGACCGAAGATTTGAGTGATAATGCCATGAAAGCTTCGGAATATGGTATCAAAAACCTGAAACGCATTATCCCGAACCTGATCGAATGGAGCAAGGAAGACGGCGAAAGCTATAAAGAACTGGATGAAATTTATGGCAATGTGGTAACGCAATACCGCCGCTACCTGGGCCACGTGATCAAAAATGTAGGCGGTATTTACGACACACCGACTACCTACGATATGGAAGGCCCGACTTTCACGACCGTTCCCAAAGCCACGCAAAAAGAAGCGATCGACTTTTTGAATGCGCAGCTTTTCAAGACGCCAACCTGGCTTCTGGACCAGAATATCCTGAACAAAACGAAGCCTGAAACCGGTATGGAGGCAGTGAAAGCATTGCAGGAATATGCATTAACAGCCCTTTTCGCCGGCGACCGCGCGGTACGACTGATGGAAACAGGTATTTCTGCCAAAAATTACACGCTCGACGATCTTTTTACCGATCTGGAAGCGGGAATATGGTCGGAAGCCAAAACCGGCAAGCCGATTGACCTTTACCGCAGGAATCTTCAAAAAGTGTATGCCGAAAAGCTGGTTTCCTTACTGAAACCGGGCCGGGCTAATGTCCAGTCCATTCCGGTAGGCATTACCTACGGCTTCTCGACCCGCTCGGTAGAACTTGAAAAAACCGACTTACCGTCTATTGCCCGTGCGCATTTGGAGCAATTGAAAACGACTGTAAATGCGGCCATCGCGAAAAGCACCGACAAGAATACGCGGTACCATTTGCAGGATGTGTCCCAGAGAATCAAGCAGGCGCTCGATCCTAAATAATGCATAATGAATCAGGCAGGTCATAACGGCTTGCCTGATTTGTTTTCTAACCTTTGAAAAATGGCTGAACTCACCGAATTGCTTCGCCAACACCCCGCATTCTCTGCTATTGTACAGAACGGCAAACCGTATCGCAAGCTGGATTTTACGGCTGGCAATGCAGATTTGCTGACGCGTGACCTGTCGGAAACGCGTGATTTCTCCGATTATGTTTTTCAGGAGCTTTTAGCGGGCAATGCTTATAATGGCATCGGCGGCTACGGCGAAAACCGGGTCATTTACCGGCATCGGAAACACTTCACAGCCGACAGCGAAAAGCCCCGCAGCATTCACCTGGGCGTCGATATCTGGACGGATGCCGGCACGCCGCTTTACGCACCACTGGATGCGACGGTGCATAGCTTTGCTTTCAACAACCATTATGGAGATTATGGCCCTACCATTATCCTTGCACACGAACTGGACGGAATCCCGTTTTTCACGCTATACGGGCATTTATCGCTAAACTCACTGGAAGGTTTGTTCGAAGGCAAAACGATTAAAGCCGGCGAACACCTCGCCGCCATCGGCCCCTACCCTGAAAATGGCGACTGGCCGCCGCATATACATTTCCAGATTATTCGGAACATGGGAGATTACAAGGGCGACTTCCCCGGCGTCTGCCATGCTGCGGATCGGGACTATTATTTGGATTTATGTCCTGATCCTGCGTTAATTTTGAGGATTAGTGATTAATGTTTCTTCTCCAAATTCGGCAAGAACCCGGTCAACAAACCAATCAGCGGCAAAAACGAGCAGATCCAGAAAACATATTCAATACTGGTCTTATCAGCTACCGTACCAAGAATGGCCGAACCGATGCCGGCGATGCCGAATGCAAAACCGAAGAACAAGCCAGCGATCATTCCTACTTTGCCGGGAATCAATTCCTGCGCGTACACAAGGATTGCCGAGAATGCGGAAGATAAGATCAGACCGATAATGCAGCTTAATACACCCGTCCAGAACAGGTCGACGTAAGGCAACAGCAACGCAAATGGCGCCGCGCCAAGAATAGATATCCAGATCACATACTTACGACCGATCCGGTCGCCTACCGGCCCGCCAATGAATGTCCCTGCCGCTACCGCAAACAGAAAAGCAAACAAGTAAATCTGCGAGCTCTGAATGGACACGCCGAATTTGTCGATCAGGTAAAAGGTGAAGTAGCTCGAAATGCTGGCCATATAAATGTATTTCGAGAAGATCAGCAGGAGCAGAATACCTATCGAAACTACCACTTTGGATTTCGACAAAGTGGTTTCCTGCTTTACTGCGCCGGTCGCTTTTTTGACAACCGTGGTCAGATTTTGCTTGTACCAGCCGCCTACCCACGAAAGGATAACAATAGCCAGCAACGCCACCAGCGAAAACCAGATCACCTGGAAGCGGCCATAAGGCAGCAATATCAGCGCCGCCAGCAATGGCCCAAGCGAGCTGCCCGCATTACCCCCCACCTGAAAAAGCGATTGCGCCATCCCGTGCTTGCCCCCGGATGCCATGCGCGCCACGCGCGAAGCTTCGGGGTGGAATACCGCCGATCCAATCCCGATAAGACCTACGGAAAGCAATACAATCTGAAAGCTGTTTGCCATTGAAAGCGATACGAGCCCCAGCAAAGTAAAACACATGCCGACTGCCAATGCATAAGGCTGAGGCCTTTTGTCCGTATATGAGCCTACAAGCGGCTGAAATACAGACGCACTCACCTGGAATGTAAATGTAATGAGCCCGATCTGCGAAAAACTCAAATGAAACGACTCCTTCACCATCGGATAAATCGACGGAATGAGGGATTGCATTGTGTCGTTCAGCAAGTGAGAGAAACTTAGCGCCAGAAGAATTGGAAATACTGTCTGGGAAGCGGAAGCTGCTGTTGTATCCACGGCGGCCGTAGATTCGGCGGAAGAATTCTGGTCGAAACTTTTCATAGGCATTCAAAATGTCCCCGACTTGTATAAACAATAAGTCGGGGCTAAAAAAGAATGATAAAGGTATCGATTCCCGGCCAAACTATGGCCAAAAACCAAATAAAATTCTATTTACGATGGATCACGGTGGCTGCCGACTGGGCTCCGGCCAGGATGGTAATATCCGCAATCGTAACGCGGTCAGGCGCATTGACGGCGTACAGGATCGCATCGGCGATGTCACCGGGTTGCAACGGATCGAAACCCTGGTACACCTTTTCGGCCCTATCTTCATCACCTTTAAAGCGGACAAGCGAAAATTCAGTCTCGACGGCGCCCGGCGCCACATTAGTTGTCTTGATGCCGTGCTGTGTGAGTTCAAGGCGCATTCCCTCGCTGATGACCTCCACGGCGGCCTTTGAAGCGCAGTAGACCGCACCATTCGCGTAGGTTTGCTTCCCGGCAATGGAGCTGATGTTTACAATATGCCCTTTGCCGCGTTCGAGGAGCAGTGGAATAATGGCTTTCGAAACGTAGAGAAGCCCTTTTACATTGCCATCGATCATCGCGTCCCAGTCGTCGGTATCGCCTTCGTCGAGCGTGCCGAGGCCGTGGGCATTGCCTGCATTGTTGACCAGGATGTCGATGTTTTTCCACTCGTCGGGCAACGAACCTACTGCTGCCAGCACTCCACCCTTGTCACGAACGTCAAACAAGAGTGTGGTCACCTTTACTTTTGAAGCCAGTTCAAGGGCAACTTCGTCGAGACGCTCCTGGCGGCGGCCGCACAAAATAAGGTCTATTCCAGCGCCGGCAAATGCTTCTGCCGTGGCCTTACCGATACCGGATGTAGCTCCGGTAATAAATGCAATACGGGACATTGAGTGAATGGTGTGGAGTGAATTTACTTTTTGTTTTTAGGAATATTCAGGCTGCTGAACTCCCCTTTTTCCAGCTGCGCCGCCTGATTGAAAAGTTGTACCGCCTGTTGATAAACATTATCGCCCGGGTTTAGAACCTGAAATACCTCGTTGTTCAGACCGCTCTTTTGCTTTCTTCCCCACACATAGCGACCGATAATCGCCTTGGTTTGCGAGGTAATGAGCGATTTGGAAAGGTTCAGTTCTTTTTCATTCGGCTTGATACCCGCCTTCGAAGCGTCTTTCACCAACTCGGCCAGCATTACATCCGACACCTGGAAGGATTTCAGGAATTCCTTGAACGGCTGCTTTTCAAGTTTTTTCTGGTTTTCGTTGGCATAGCGCAGCGCATATTCACGAATAATGTTTTTGGAATACAACTCAAACAGGTATTTGCTGTTCATCAAAGTATCTTTTGCAACAAAAATATCCGGGGTAATACCGCCTCCACCGTACACGACGCGGCCGCCGTCGGTTTTATAAATCTTGGTTTTATCAAATTTGATGCTGTCGGCATTGAAAAGCTCCCCGCTTTCGTAACGGTGCGTCAGGTCTTGGCTGTAATCTTCACCCTTACCCATTTCATAGGGCTTCTGAATGCTGCGGCCACTTGGCGTATAGTAGCGCGAAATGGTCAGGCGCAGCTCGGAGCCGTCAGACAGTTTGATCGGCATTTGTACCAGGCCTTTCCCATATGACCTGCGTCCGACAACCAATGCACGATCGTGATCCTGTAAGGCGCCGGCGAGAATTTCGGAGGCTGATGCACTGCCTTCGTCAACGAGCACGATCAGTGGCCCTTGTTCAAAAAGACCGTCTACATGCGAGCGGGTTTTACGATCGAACCGGCTGTCTTTACCTTCCGTATAAACCAGCAACTTATCACCGGCGATAAATTCGTCGGCCATACTCGTGGCGCGCTCCATGTAGCCGCCGGGATTGCCGCGAAGGTCAAGGATGAGGTTTTTCAATCCACTGGCCTTCAATGTTTTCAATGCGGATTTGAATTCGTCGAATGTGGTTTCCGAGAAGCGGCTTACTTTAATGTAGCCAATTTCCTGGTCCACCATGTAGGATGCATCCACCGAATAGGTCGGAATACGGTCGCGGACCACGGCAAAATTCATTTTGTCCTTCAACCCGACCCGTTCGATCGCCAGATCGACTTTCGTTCCTCTCTTACCACGCAATAGCTTGTAAACCTGCGCATTGGTAACTCCGGGGCCCGACAAGTTTTCTTTATTAACAGAAATAATGCGGTCGCCACTCTGAATACCGGCGGCCTCGGAAGGCCCGCCGCTCAATGGCGTTACCACATAAACCGTATCGTTATAAATATTAAATTCAACGCCAATGCCGTCGAAACCGGATTCCAGCTGCGACCGTGCCGCCGTAGCTTCCTCGGCATTGAAATAGGCCGTGTGCGGGTCGAGTTTTTCGAGCATTTTGGAGATCGAGAAATCGACCAGCTCGTCGGTATTTACTGAATCCACGTAGTTATTTTCCACCAGCATCAGTACTTCCCTGAACTTGCCATAGCCCTTTGCAACGTCCGAAAGCTTCTTGCCCCCGCTGAAAAATGTACTCCCGAGCAGCACTCCTGCCGCCAGCGTGATGGCAATGATGATAGGCAAACGAACTACGGATTTCGAGTTCTGGATGGGGGGTTGGGGGCTATGTGAATTCATACCTGTAAAAATTAGGAGTATGGGCTGGCGTCGCGGGAATTGGATATTTCCCCAACGTGAATTAAACAATTTTGGTTGCCTAATGCAAATGAATGCAGGGCGTTAACATACCAACAGCACGTATTTCTAGATAAATGCTTTAAGTGATTCGGGATTGCGCATCGTATCGATATTAATGCACTTCGCCGGATCCTGCCCCATGAGTATCCGTTTCATAGGCGCCTCCATCTTTTTGCCATTGATCGTATAAGGGATATCGCCCACCTGCTCAATGGTATCCGGCACGTGGCGTGGGCTGTATTGGGTCCGCAGTGTGTCCCTGATCTGCTTTTTCAACTCGTCGGTCAATTCCTTGTCTTTTGCCAGGACGACAAAAAGAGAGATCGTACCCTCACCGTTCGATTTTTCGAGGTAAACGGCCAGGCTGTCCTTCACATCCGGAATGCTTTCGACTGCCCGGTAAATTTCCGCGGTCCCGATGCGGACGCCACCGCGGTTCAAAGTGGCATCGGAGCGGCCGTAAATAATCACCGATTTCCGGTCCGTAATCTTGATCCAGTCGCCATGTCGCCACACGTGCGGGTACATTTCGAAATAGCTGGAAATGTATTTTTCATCGTGTTCGTCATTCCAGAAATAGATTGGCATCGACGGCATGGGCTGCGTAATAACCATTTCACCCAACTCATTCAACACCGGTTTCCCGTCCTCGTCAAAAGCTTCTATTCTCGCCCCCAGCATCCTGCACTGGATCTCTCCTGCGTACACAGGCAGGAGCGGGCACCCCCCTACAAACGCGCTGCACACGTCCGTGCCCCCGCTCAGGGAGATCAGCCAAACGTCCTTTTTGACTTGTTTGTAAATCCATTCAAATGCTTCCGGTGGCAGCGGCGAGCCCGTAGAACCAATCGTTTCGAGGTGGCTCAGCCGCTCAGAAGTAATGCTGACGCCGCTTTTCATGGAAGCAATAAAGAATGCTGCCCCGCTGCCGAAATGTGTGATGCGCGCCTTTTCGGCCAGTGTCCAGAGCACTTGCGACGACGGATAGGCCGGGGCACCGTCGTACATCACCAATGTGGCTCCGCAAAGCAAAGAGCTCATGGCGTAGTTCCACATCATCCAGCCGGTGGTGGAATACCAGAAATACCGGTCTCCCGGCTTTACATTCTGATGCAGCATTAGTGCTTTCATATGCTCGATCAGGCAGCCGCCGACGCTATGAGTAATGGCTTTGGGTTTGGCAGTCGTACCGGAAGAGTAAAGAATCCAGATCGGGTGATCGAACGGTACCGGTTCGAAATCTATACCGAAGTTTTCAAAATGCAGAATGTCATCCCAGGCGGTGAAGCGGTCTGGACGCGTTTCTGAAAATATATTATCGATCAGCACCGTGTCTTTCACGCTGGGCAATGCCGCGGAGAGCTCGCCGGCGAAGGCGGTAATGTCATAGCTTTTGCCGTTATAAGCGTAGCCGTCCACAGTAAACAAAACCTTCGGCTCGATCTGTAAGAAGCGCTCGGTAATGGCCGGTTTTCCAAAGTCGGGCGAGCACGACGACCACACTGCGCCTACCGCATTCGTCGCCAGAAACGCGACTACCGCCTGCGGAATATTGGGCAGTACCGCCGCAACGCGGTCTCCCGGCTTCACACCGCGTTGTTTCAGCCAGGTGGATACGGCTGCCACCTGCGTTTCGAGCGTTTCCCAGGATATTTCAACGAGTTCCGATTTTTCCGACTGGAAGAGGATCGCCGGACGGTCTTTTGTTTTATTCCTGAAAATATGTTCGGCATAATTCAGCTTCGAGCGCGTAAACCAGCGCGTCCCGATCAGGCCATTCAATGGCTTTTGCAGCACTTCCAGGTACAGATCGTGCGATTTGATATTGAAGTAATTCCAAAGACTTTCCCAGAAATCTTCCAAGTCGGTCACCGACCACTCCCAGAGATCGTGATAGGAACGGAAATAGAGGCCCTTTTTGACAAAAAGCCAGTCCATATACTTTTTCAGATTGGACTGCTCCAACAGGGTCCTTCCCGGTTTCCACAAAGGTTGCGCCTGTGCGTCAGCTGACATAATACAATTGTTAATGAAGGTTTAGTTAGGTAAAAATCGCTGTTTTTGCGGCATTTTCTCCGATAGTACTTATAAACGTTTGCATATCATTTCTGACATAAACACGTTCGAAAATTTTTACCCGGAAAAATTCATGTATCTTTGCAGGCTAATTTTTTAAACACTAGTACTCCGACCATCAGATACGTTGGCTAACCAGTTTTAGTGGCAATTCATACCATTTTGTGCGAATTAAAGCACTAATCGGTTACAAGGTAAATTTGTAAGAGGAAATAAATCCAGTAGTGATACTGCATTCCTAATGAGAAACAGAAGCAATTCAAAAGGCGGCAACAGTTCCCGCCCATCAGCCGGAGGCTCCAAAGGTGGAGGCGGCTACTTCAAACGCACTAAGCCTGAGACCGAAAGCCGGTTCAGCAAGCCCAGCGTAAAAAAATCCAGTCTGAAATTTTCAGCTCCATCCGAAAACAGAGGCCAGAAAGCACGTCCGAGCTTCGATCATGAGAAGCCACGCGACGATCGCTCAGGCTTCGGTAAGCCGGGCTTCGATAAGCCTGGATTCGGTAAGCCACGATTTGACAAGCCTCGCTTCGACAAGCCCGATTTCAAGAAATACGGATCAGACCGCGGCGACAGCCAGCGCCCGTTCCGTCGTGAAGGCGATTCTGCCGACCGCAGTTTCAAAAAAGACTTCCGCTCCGGCGACCGCCCTGGTGACAGAAAACCATTTGCTGATCGTCCTGAAAGAGCCGGATTCGGTGGCGGAGACCGCAATCGTGAGTTGAAACCCCGTTTCGACAGGGATAACGACGAACGCGAGTTCAGGCCACGTCCGGACAGAGATTCACGCGACTTCAAATCACGCCCGGAAAGAGGCAACGGTGACCGCGAATTCAAGCCGGGCTTCGATAAGCCGAGATCCGACAGAGATAGCGGCAGCCGTGAATTCAAACCGAGATCCGACAGAGACAGCGGCAGCCGTGAATTCAAACCAAGGCCTGAAAGAGGTAATAATGAGCGTGAATTTAAGCCGGGCTTCGATAAGCCGGGCTTCGACAAGCCGCGCCTCGAAAGAGACAATGGTGATCGTGAGTTTAAGCCGCGCTCCGAAAGAGAAGGAGGTGAATTTAAGCCACGTGCGGAGCGTTCGGGCGACGATAGGCCCGGCCGTTCATTCAACCGGAATGAAGGTTCATTTAAAAAAAAAGACGATAGGGAGGACAAACCCTACCGCTCCCGTTTCCAGGACGACGAACAGCAGCCGGACCGCAGCGGGTTGGAGAGACGCGTAGGCCGGTACGAAACCGCACCGCGTTATAATCTGGAAAGCTACGATCAAAAGAAGAAAGCATCACCGAGGCATAAAGACAAGGAAGAGGGCGATGAGATCCGTCTCAACCGGTACATCGCCAATGCGGGTATTTGCTCCCGCCGCGAAGCCGACGACCTGATTTCTTCCGGCCAGATTTCGGTTAATGGCAAGATCGTTGCCGAAATGGGTTACAAAGTGCGTCCTACCGACGTCGTGAAATACGGCAAGAAAGCATTGAACCCTGAGAAAATGGTGTATATCCTGATCAACAAGCCAAAGGATTATATAACCACCACCGACGATCCCGAAGAGCGCAAAACCGTGCTCGACCTGATCGCGGGCGCATGCTCGGAGCGCGTGTACCCGGTAGGCCGCCTCGACCGCAATACGACCGGTCTGTTGTTGCTTACTAACGATGGCGAATTAGCTGAAAAGCTGACGCACCCTTCCAGTGGTATTAAGAAGATTTATCAGGCAGAAATCGACAAGCCGATTACTACTGAGGATTTCGAGCAGCTGCAAGCCGGCGTAGAACTCGAAGACGGGTTTATCCGTCCCGACGAAGTGGGTTTGGTTACTCCGGACGCTCAGGTCGTAGGTCTTGAAATCCACAGCGGCCGCAACCGCATCGTTCGCCGGATGTTCGAGCATTTGGGCTACGAAGTTCAGAAACTGGACCGTACCGTTTTCGCTGGTCTGAACAAAAAAGACCTGCCACGTGGCAAGTGGCGTTTCCTGACCGAGAAAGAGGTGATTAAGCTGAAATTCTTGCTTTAACAGCAACGGTTATAAAACAAGAAGGGCTGCGATGATTATCATCGCAGCCCTTTCTTTATACATTCAATTATTACAATCTGAATCCGAATGAGTAGACATCGTAAGGAGCGTCAGGGTAAAGTCCCTCAAACTGCACCATCGATTCTTCTTTGCCTGCGATCGCAGCTTCAAATTCCTTCACAGTTTTGACAGCTTTGCCGTTAACTTTGGTGATAATGAAACCTTCTTCCACCTGTGAACGGGCGAACTTGCCGCCGTCGATAGACAGTACTTTCACACCGCCATCGATTTTGTAGCGCGATAGTCTTTGTTTTTCCTGATCGCTCAGGTTACCGAACTGCGCACCTAGCGAGCTCATTACAGCAGCCGATTCGTCTCTTTTGATGATTTCGGAACCACCTGTGCGATTACGCAACGTAATGCTCAGGTCTTTTTCCTTGCCGTCGCGGTTCACGGTCACATTCACTTTATCGCCAGGCTTGTGCAACCCGATCGATTGCTGCAATTCTGGGATCGAGTGGATGTTCATACCGTCCACTTTAACAATCACGTCGCCTTTGGCAACACCGCCCGCTTTGGCTGCGCTATTTTCGGTGAAATCACGAACGTAAACTCCGTCATTTACTTTCACACCATATTCTTCGGCTTTTCTGCTGTCGAGGTCGTCAAGAGAGATTCCCAAATACCCGCGTTGTACATTACCGAATTTGATCAGATCGCTCGATACCTTTTTCACAATGCTCGAAGGCACCGCAAATGCGTAGCCTGCGAAGCTACCCGTGGGGCTCGCAATGGCGGTATTAATACCGATCAGCTCGCCTTTCAGGTTTACCAATGCACCACCACTGTTGCCAGGGTTCACCACGGCATCGGTCTGAATGAATGATTCCAGCGGTGAGTCACCGGCAGTGGCCGCAGTAGGTTGCATTTGGTTACGGCGTGATTGGCCGATAATACCCAATCCCCGGCCTTTTGCACTCACGATACCGGCTGTTACCGTAGATTCGAGGTTGAAAGGGTTACCAACAGCCACTACCCACTCCCCTACTTTCACCGCGTCGGAGTTACCCAGCGTTACGGCTGGCAGATCTTTGCCTTCAATTTTAATCACGGCAATATCCGTGGAAGGGTCTGTACCGATCACTTTCGCGCGAAATTTGCTTTTGTTATGCAGCGTCACTTCCAGCTCCTGCGCACCTTCCACCACGTGGTTGTTGGTAACGATGTACCCGTCGCCAGAGATGATCACACCCGAACCGGTTGCTTCCGATTGCTGAGGGCCGCGTTGGCCACCACCAAAATCGTCACCGAAGAAATCCCGGAAAATGTCGGGGATCTGCTGTTGCCCACGGGATTGTTGGCGTGTAATAGTCGATTTAATATGGACCACTGTTGGTGTGGTAGCCTCGGCGGCATAAACGAAGTCGCCCGGAGCACCCGCTGGCGCCCCTGCAGATGTGAAACGTGCTATATTTTCAGACGCCGCTTCTTTAAAAATCACATCTTTATCATGATCAGGAGCCAGGAATTTGAGGCCAGCTATGGTTGACGCACTTGAAATCAACCCAACCAACACCAAACCTTTCCAATTTGTTTTCATAGACATATGTTGGGGTTATATTTTTATGGACAAATAACGTAAATCGATTAACAAATTATTCCCGTCGTAGATTCGTTTAACATCTTTTAACAAAGATATTCGATTTGGGAATTTACTAAAATATCCTGCCAGGCGATTATCCATTGGTCTCACAAAAAAAGGCGTTATCCTTTCGAATAACGCCCATTATGTAAGTCCGGCAGATTAAGCGATCTCGATCTGGCGGGCCGGTTTTTCTTTCGCTTCCTCACGTTTCGGCAAAGCGATGCTTAGAATGCCATCGGCATAGTTAGCCTCGATCCTGTCGCCGTCGACGGTATTAGGCAAAGTGAAGGTCCTTTGGAAAGATGAATACTTAAATTCTTTCCTGGTGTACTTCTCGTTTTTGCTCTCTTCCTTCTGCTCTTTCTCAGCTGAAATGGTCAGTTGATTCTTTTCAAGGTTCAGTTTGAAGTCTGATTTTTGAAGGCCCGGAGCCGCTACTTCGATGCGGAAACCTTCTTCGTTTTCAACCACGTTCACAGCTGGTACGGTGCCCGCAAATGCAGGCGTGTTGTATTCGTTAAAAAGATCCTTACCAAAAAATCCGTTCAAATAAGATGGACCTGCGAAATGTTTGACTAATGTGCTCATTGCTATAAGGTTTTATGTTTTTAGTTTTTCTGTTTTCTTTTAACCTCACGGTTATGCCCTCTATTTAACAACTTCTGTTCCGGGCTTGAAAAATTGAAAAAATAGCGCCAAAATGACCGATTTTACTAAAAACACATTAGAAAGTACAGACAAAATGGCCGATTCATGTTTACAAAAATGACAAAAACGCCATTAGCCCATTGGAAAACCAATGAGCGGATATTCACCAGGAAGCAGGGTTATTTCAATTCAAGGATGGCACAGGCCTGCTCAGAGGCAGACTGCTCGGCTTTCTTCTTGGTAAAGCCATTACCTGTTGCAAAAGGCTCGTCGTTGACGAGGATCTGGGAGATGAATTCGCGGTGGTGGCGGGTGCCCCGTTCTTCAAGTATTTCAAAACGGATTTCCTTGCCTTCGCGCTGCGCCCATTCGATAATGAGGCTTTTGAAGTTTACATTGTTCTGGATAATGTTGTCCAGATCGTAATGCGTGATGAGCTTGCTGATAATAAAGGTACGCGTAAAACGGAAACCCTTATCGAGATAAATAGCGCCTACGAATGCTTCGAGCGCGTCCCCATACATGGATGAGCGGGGCGACATCCCGCGGCGGTTGCCATCGTATTCGATCAACCGGTCGAGCCCCAGCTTACGCGAAATCTGGTTCAACGACTCGCGGTTCACGATCCGTGAGCGAATTTCGGTAAGGAAACCTTCGTCTTTGTAGGGATATTTGGTAAAAAGAAATTCTGCTACCACCATGCCCAGCACCGCATCGCCCAGGTATTCCAAACGCTCGTTCGACTCCCTGAAACCTTTGATTGCGGTTTCGCGGGAAGCGGAGGTGTGCCTGAAAGCCAGCTGATAAACGCCAAGATTGGAAGGCTTGTCGCCAATGACATGCGCGATCGACTCCTTAAATTTTTTATCCTCAGCACTTCCGGTCCTGAAAAGGGAAAGAATCGGTATAAGAATTCGCTTTGCCAATGGTAGAGATTTAATCAGTCTTCGTACTTTTTGAAAACGACTGATGCATTATGACCTCCGAAACCGAATGTGTTACTCAAAGCGATATTTACGCGACGTTTTTCAGCTTTATTGAATGTCAGCTTCAACCGCGGATTGATTTCCGGGTCGTCGGTAAAGTGGTTAATGGTAGGCGGCACGACCTGGTCTTTGATCGCCATGATACAGGCGGCAGCTTCGATGGCTCCTGCTCCTCCCAATAAATGCCCTGTCATCGATTTCGTAGAGCTGATATTCAGATCATATGCATGCTCGCCGAAGAATTTTTCTATGGCTTTGATCTCCTGCGGATCACCGATCGGGGTTGATGTGCCGTGGGTATTGATGTAATCGATTTCCTCAGGCTTGATACCCGCGTTTTCGATCGCATTTTTCATTACAATAAAGGCTCCTAGTCCTTCCGGATGCGGGGCTGTGATGTGATAGGCGTCGGAAGACATACCGGCACCGATCATTTCGGCGTAAATGTTGGCCCCGCGTGCTTTCGCATGTTCGAGTTCTTCCAAAATAAGCGCTGCGCCACCTTCTCCGAGCACAAAACCATCACGGTCCCTGTCATAAGGACGCGAGGCAGTTTCAGGCGAATCGTTTCTTTCGGACAATGCCTTTAATGCATTGAAACCGCCCACACCGGCAATCGTAACTGCCGCTTCCGAACCGCCGGAGATACACACGTTCATCAAACCGAGTTTGATGTAGTTGAATGCATCGATCAATGCGTTGGTCGCCGAAGCACAGGCCGAAACGGTGATAAAATTGGGTCCCCGGAAACCGTACCGGATCGACAATACGCCGGAGGCGCTGTCGACGATCATTTTCGGGATAAAGAAAGGATTGAAGCGGGGTGTCCTGCCGTTCTCGGAGAAGTTCATCACTTCTTCCTCGAAAGTTTTGAGGCCACCGATACCGGAGCCCCAAATTACACCGGCTTTGTCGAGATCAAGCGTATCTGCGTCAAAGCCGGCGTCCTTCATCGCTTCATCAGCCGCGATGACGGCGTATTGTGTAAAGGGGTCCATTTTACGGGCTTCTTGCCTTGGGATGTAATTCGTAACGTCCAGGCCTTTCACTTCACACGCAAAACGGGTACGAAACTTTTCAGCATCGAACCGCGTGATGGGGGCTGCACCGCTTACGCCTGCAACCAGATTTGACCAAAAGGTAGGAACATCATTGCCAACGGGCGTCAACGCGCCCATTCCTGTAATTACAACTCGCTTAAAACTCATAAAATTGGGACAGAAATAGAAGATTGTACTGGTAAAAACCGGATTACTTCACGTTTTCTTCCAGATATGCAACAGCCTGACCAACTGTACCGATGTTCTCTGCCTGATCGTCAGGGATAGAAAGATTGAATTCTTTTTCGAATTCCATAATCAACTCAACGGTGTCTAGAGAGTCCGCTCCCAAGTCGTTCTGGAAGTTTGCTTCCGGTGTAACCTCCGACTCTTCTACGCCGAGTTTTTCGACGATAATTTGCTTAACTCTTTCTGCAATTGCTGACATTTTATAATCACTTTTTGGTTAAAATCGCCACAAAGAAAGATATTTCAGTTCACTTTTTCAAAAATTTTTTAAACAGGCCATATTATTGCACAATCCCTGTTTAAAATAAAAAAAAGCAGGAAATCAGCCAATTATAAGGCATCTGTTTCAAGAAATCGATTGATTGCAAACAGAACATTACGGATAGCCGTACATTCGCGAAACATTTATCAATATCTATACCAACACCAGTATGATCTCGATACCGAAGCTGAAAAACACCGATTCGACCTCCTTTTTCCTCATGGCCGGCCCCTGTGCGATCGAAGGACGGGATATGGCCCTGCGAATCGCCGAGCATATCGTGACGGTTACCGACCGCCTTCGCATTCCCTATATATTCAAAGGTTCTTATCGCAAAGCCAACCGCACCAAGATCGATTCGTTTACCGGGATTGGTGATGAAAAAGCGCTGAAAATCTTGCAAGAAGTAAGTCAGACTTTTGGCATTCCTACTGTAACCGATATACATGAATCACACGAAGCCGCATTTGCCGCTGAGTATGTCGATGTTCTGCAAATACCCGCATTCCTCTGCCGCCAGACAGAACTCCTCGCAGCCGCAGCGCGCACAGGTAAGGCTGTGAATGTGAAGAAAGGGCAATTCCTTTCGGGTGCTTCGATGAAATTTGCTGCCGAAAAAATCAATGAAGTAAATCCGGACGCCCCAGTGATTCTCACGGATCGAGGCAACAGTTTCGGCTATGGCGATCTGGTTGTAGATTACCGTAACCTGCCCGAAATGGCCGCATTCGGCGTACCCGTAGTGATGGACTGCACGCATTCATTGCAACAGCCCAACCAAACCTCCGGCGTAACCGGCGGCAAGCCCAAACTGATCGAAACGATAGCCAAGGCAGCCATTGCCGTGGGCGCCGATGGTCTTTTTATCGAGACCCATTTCAACCCCGCCGAAGCCAAATCCGACGGCGCTAACATGCTCCCGCTCGATCAGCTGGAAGGGTTATTGGAAAGACTCGTACGTGTGAGAGAAGCAATCTTATGATCCCAAAATTTACAAAGGCATATTTGATATGCCTTTTTCTTTGTCTGCAAATCCTTCCGCGGTCCGCATTTGCGCAGGAGGATTCTACCAAACTTTGGAAAGTGACAGCCGGGGACATTATTCCCCCTGTTTCCCTTGGACTCGCCGGCCTTATCGTGCAGGGCAAAATCAGTCGGAATTTGCAGGAGCATGTGGTTTCTAAATATCCCAATTATCATACGCACCTGGACGACTACCTACCGTATGCGCCGGGCGTGGTAAGCCTCGGGCTTGCATCGGCGGGCGTAAAAGGGAAACATAAGCTGGGCGATCAGGTAATCCTGGCTTTGCTGTCGAACATCATCGCGCAAGGCGTTACGCAAAGCCTGAAACGCATTGTGCGTTACGAGCGGCCTAACGGGGAGGATAACCATTCATTTCCATCCGGACACGCCACGACCGCATTTACCAACGCCACGATTCTGCATGAGGAATACGGCCAACGAAGCGTATTATACAGCATAGGCGGCTACGGAACGGCCACGGCCGTAGGGACAATGCGGGTCCTCGGCAACCACCACTGGCTGGCGGACGTGCTCATGGGTGCGGGTATAGGCATAGGTGCAACGAAAGTCGTGTATATCAGCTACCCCTGGCTGCAACAGCAGGCGCGAAGAATAAAAGCCAGGCGGCACAGTGAAAAAAACTGAATGCTGCTGACATAGGGTTGTCATTCGAAGGTTTGAATTTTGTGGAAACATCTGTTAGCCATGCAAACTAAAACCATTCAACCTATCCACGTTTTGTATTTCGAAACGCGGACTTCGTTCCAGGAAATTTTTCAGTATGTACGTGTAGAAGCCCGGAAACTGTATCAGGATGCGGTTCGCAACGACCTCGAAATTACCGGCCCGGTTTACTGGGTTTACCAGGGTGCGGACGGACGCCCCGATACGGTTTTCACACTCACCATTGCATTACCTGTCACGCCACCTTCACACACTATTGATTCACCTTACCAATTGAAGCAGCTCGAAGCATTTGAATGCATTACCGAGCAGCTTTACGGAAATTGGGATGGGCTGATTAATACTTACGGTTCGCTCTTCAGCGAGATCATGTCCCAAAAGCTGGTCATGTCGGGACAGAGCCGGGAGATTTATTTGAATATGGATTTTGAAAATCCGGACCGGAATATTACCGAAGTACAGATCGGTATTTTGAAATAAGCTATTTTAAAGGACAAGATCCTAAAAATCAACGCGATGTCATATTGCACTTACATCATCAACAACCCCTCGGAGCAGGCTGATTACCTGCTCCACAAACATTACCACGACAACCAGTACGGCTTCCCGATCGACGATGACGACGAGCTATTCGGGCGGCTTTTGCTGGAAATCAACCAGGCCGGGCTTAGCTGGACGCTAATGCTCCGGAAGCAGGACAGTTTCCGCGCGGCTTACGATAATTTTTCCATCGAAAAAGTGGCTGCTTACGATGAATCCGATCGCGATCGGCTCCTCGCCGATCCGGGCATTGTCCGGAACCGGTTGAAAGTGAACGCCGCGATCGTGAATGCGCAGAAGATTCTTGAATTGAAAAAAGAATACGGGTCGTTCAAAAGCTGGATCGACGCACATCATCCTTTGACCAAAGAGCAGTGGGTTAAGCTGTTTAAGAAGACTTTTAAGTTTACCGGCGGTGAGATTGTGAACGAATTTTTAATGAGTACCGGGTATCTGCCCGGAGCGCATGACCCGGATTGCCCCATCTATCATACCATTACACCGACATCCCACTAGTAGTTAATCTGGTCGGGAGATAGCATTTCAACCTGATCTTTGATCTATTCCCTCGAATGCTATTGAACATTTCCCTTTATATACGACACCAGTTCCCCCGGCTTGTCTGTCTGCAAACCCTGCACCCCTTTATGCAATGCCTCGCTCCACGAAGCCGGTCCTTCGGTAGGGCTTTGAACGTCGAGCCAGACCGATAGGCCAAGTTCATGCGCGGCTTTGAGCAGTTCAGGGTTGGTAATGTTGTCCACAACCTGAATATGCATTTGACCCAGAAATGCAGCCAGCTGTTCTTTGTTTGTAACTTCTTTGGGAAGGCTGGTCATCAGCGGCATGTCGGGCGCTACTTCTTTCCACTTTTTGTATTGCTCCTCCTTATTTAAATAAACCACTACCTGATGCTCCATCCCAGTGGCTTTGATTTGCTTCCAGGTTTCGGATATGTCGGCGTCCTTGAAGTCGAGATAAATGTTGATTTTGCCTTTGCAAAGCGCTAAAATTTCCTTGAACTCGGGAATGCGGTGCGTCTTTTTGTTGCGGTTGAAAACCTGTAATTCTTCCACTTCCTGCCAGGTCATATCTGCTACTTTCCCCGCTCCATTGGTAGTCCGGTCAACTTTTGCGTCGTGCAGGGCTATGAGGTGGCCGTCTTTGGTTGTTCTCAAATCTACTTCCACATAATCCGCACCACAGTCAATGGCTTCGCGTGTGGATGCCAGCGTATTCTCCGGCGCATTCACATGGTTGCCCCGGTGGGCGATCACGATGGTTTTGTGTTTGGAGTGCGGTAATGCAGGGCGTGCATGCTGTTGTGCGAATGCAGGTAAAACGGGTGCGGCGCAAGCCACCAGAAGGAAGATTTTTTGAACAAACAGTTTCATCGGGAATTTCAGGTTATCAGCGGGGTTACAGTTTTTTCCATCAATCGGGCCCATAGGCCGGATAAAAAAAGAGTCTATAAGCAGAAATATAATTCCAACTCACAGACTCATTTACTCTGAATTTTAAACTTTTATTGTATCTCGAAGCTCGACAAATTCACAAATTCCTGAACGCGCGCATTGATTTCCTCTTGTGAAAGGTTCACCAAACGCTCGGTACCGAATTTCTCCACGCAGAAAGATGCCATCGCCGAGCCGTAAATGATCGCACGCTTCATATTATCAAAAGAAATATCATCGGTAGCAGCAAGGTAACCGATAAGCCCGCCCGCAAATGTATCTCCTGCGCCGGTCGGGTCGAACACTTCTTCCAACGGCAATGCAGGTGCGAAGAATATACGGTCCGCCTGGAACAACAACGCGCCGTGCTCGCCTTTTTTGATGATCAGCGTTTTGGGGCCCATCGCCATGATCTTCTTCGCAGCTTTGCGTAAAGAGTATTCACCCGAAAGCTGGCGTGCTTCCTCATCATTAATAGTAAGCAAGTCAACCAGTTTCAAAACGGCTTTCAAGTCATCCAGAGCGATATTCATCCACAGGTTCATGGTATCGAGCATGATCAGCTTCGGGCGTTTCGCCAGACGCTCGATCACCAGTTTCTGAGTTGCCGGGACGGTGTTGCCCAGCATTAGGAACTCGGTACCCTGGTAGGAATCCGGAATGATCGGATCGAAATGCTCCATGACATTCAGCTCGGTAATCAGCGTGTCGCGGGTGTTCATATCCTCATGGTACTTACCCGACCAGAAGAACGTCTTGCCATCCTGCACAATCTCCAAACCTTTGGTGTCCACGCCGTGATCTTCGAGCAGGTCTATCATTTCCTTTGGAAAATCACCTCCCACAACTGCGACGAGGTTATTCTGTTTGGTAAAGTAAGAGGCCGCTAGTGTGATGTAAGTGGCAGCACCGCCGATAATTTTGTCTGTTTTTCCAAACGGGGTTTCGAGCGCATCGAATGCAACAGATCCTACGGTAAGTAAGCTCATAAGTGATTACTGTATTGATTTTAAGTTAGTTTCAAACTGGATTTTAAATGCAAAAACGCTGCGAAGATAAACAAAACGGCCGAATAGCCTCTCCCCGCCAGCTCATTCTCGCTTAGACTACAAATCAATCTTGGGTTATTTGCTATTTTTGTCTGAATCAAAATAATACACCACTCTAATCACATACTATCATGGAAGCAATCTCAGAAGCAAGACGACACATTGACAATGCAAAGGATTTTCTCAGCAACAATGCAAGGAAGCAGGATGGACTTTATCAGGACCGGAAGTATGTCAAAATCGCGGGACACACAGCGTACACTGGAGTGTTGTTGGCATTGAACGAACTTTTAGAAGAGAAAAACAAAAAGACGCCAAAGAGTGTAGAATGGTATCAGCAAGAGCTAGGCCGAGTTGATAAAACACTTTTGTCAAACTTTACTGGGGCCTACGAAATCCTCCATATTGATATGGGTTATCAGGGAATCCGAAGCGCCGATACCGCATCATTAGGTCTGAAGAAAGCCGAAAAAATCATCGATTGGGTCGAAACGCGTCTCGAAAAGAAAAACTAGTAATCAAGAAAGTACAACATATAAATGACCGCACAAACTTTCCAACCACTTAAAATATTCAATACGCTTACCCGTAAAAAGGATGTATTTGTTCCCATTGCTCCCCCGTATGTAGGCATGTATGTGTGCGGGCCGACGGTCTATAACAATGTGCATTTGGGCAACATCCGGACTTTCCTGTCATTTGATATCCTGTTCCGTTACCTGACGCACATAGGATACAAAGTGCGTTACGTCCGCAACATTACCGACGTGGGTCACCTCGTGGGTGATGGCGACGCAGGCGAGGACAAGATCGGGAAAATGGCGAAGCTGCAAAAGCTCGAACCTATGGAGATCGTGCAGCGGTATACCAATGATTTTCATGATGTTACCGCGATATTCAACCTACTTTCGCCTAGCATCGAGCCTACCGCCACCGGCCACTTGATCGAGCAGATCGAGGCGGTGCAGACGCTGATCGATAAGGGTGTGGCCTATGAATCCAATGGTTCGGTTTATTTCGATATTAATAAGTACCAGGCAGGCGGCAACGAATACGGTAAGCTTTCAGGACGCATTATCGAAGATTTGCTGAACGAGACCCGCGACCTCGACGGCCAGGCCGAAAAGCGTAACCCGCTGGATTTTGCGTTGTGGAAAAAGGCTAACCCGGAGCACATCATGCAATGGGAATCGCCCTGGGGCAAGGGCTTTCCCGGCTGGCATTTGGAATGTACCTGCATGAGTGCCAAATATTTAGGCAAGCAATTCGATATCCACGGTGGTGGCATGGACCTCAAATTCCCACACCACGAATGCGAGATCGCACAAGGTAAATCGCTGACCGGCGAAGAGCCTGTCCGGTATTGGATGCATACGAATATGCTGACCGTCAATGGCCAGAAAATGTCCAAGTCGCTAGGCAACTCGTTTCTTCCTGCAGAACTGTTTTCAGGAAAGCACGAATTGCTCGACCAGGCTTACAGCCCGATGACCGTGCGTTTCTTCATGCTCCAGAGCCAGTACCGCAGCACGCTTGACTTCTCGAACGATGCATTGAAAGCCGCGCAAAAGGGCTATAAAAAATTGGCCAACGGCCTTCGCATTGCCAAAATGCTCACCTACGCGCACGAGGACGCCGTGAATGCCGACGAAGCAAAAAAGTCCGACATCGAAAAGTCGATTGAAGGCTTTTACAACGCTATGAATGACGACCTGAACACGGCCGTCGCATTTGCCAATCTTTTCAACATGCTGAAATACATCAACATGCTGAATACCGGCCAGTTGAAATCAGCTGCACTGGGCGAGGCGGTATTTACTTCGCTGAAAGAACAGTTCGTAGTATTCTTCGAGGACGTGCTCGGGTTGGTAGAGGAGCTCGCCGAAGGCCATGCAATACTGGACGGCATGCTGAAACTGTACCGGGAATTTAAACTCTCGCAGAACTACGAAAAAGTGGACGAAATCCGTTCTTACTTCAAAAATCAGGGGCTGGTGATCCGCGACACCAAGACAAGGATCGACTGGGCGTACGAGGAGTAGCTAAAAAAGGACGGCCGCTACTCGCATATTTTATTGGGGCACTGCTGATAGTTGGTGGTGGTACCTGTGTGGGTTCAGACAAAAAGGTTGTGTCAATTGCCAGGCCCTTTTTCCGAAGAAAGCGTTCCTTCTATGGGCGATGCAAAGTACGTCGTAGAGGTAAATACAGGTTTTACAAAACGTAACAATATCTTATCAGGAGATGTCATTTCTTTTCAATAAATTCATTAACAACAAGTTAGCTATCCTATTTGCAATCATCATTGGCATTTACGGATGTAAAAGCAACACGAGTTCCGAGCAAACCGCCGAACAGGCACCGCCTGCGCTCGTCAAAAGTGCGGATTTCAATGCCGACAGCGCTTACCAGTTTGTACAAAAGCAGGTCGATTTCGGCCCACGCGTGCCCAACACTGCCCAGCACAGGGCTTGTGGTGATTACCTTGTTGCCACTTTGAAAAAATATGGTTGGCAGGTCGTCGAGCAGCCATTTACCGCCACTACCTACGACGGTACCAAGCTGAATGCGCGGAACATTATCGGAAGCTTTAACCCCCAGGCAAGCAAGCGCATCCTGCTGACGTCGCATTGGGATTCACGACCGTTTTCGGACCAGGATTCTTTGGTGAAAAACAAACCGGTACTAGCAGCCAACGACGGCGCCAGCGGCGTGGGCGTATTACTTGAAATCGCACGGGTGCTTTCCAAAGAGGCTACCAAGCCGGATATAGGCGTCGATATCATCTTTTTCGACGCGGAAGACTGGGGTTCGTCGGGCTCCGAAGATACCGGATTGGAATACAGCGGCTTCTGCCTCGGCTCGAAGCATTGGGCGGCCAACAAGCATAATCCTAACTATACAGCCTATTTCGGCGTCCTGCTCGACATGGTGGGTGCGAAAGACGCTACTTTTTTCAAAGAGGGTTATTCCGTTCAATTGGCCAATGATACGGTAAGGCAGGTATGGGCGACCGCCAGTCGCCTCGGTTACAGCAACTATTTCATTGACGAAACCGGCGGTGCGATCACCGACGACCACGTGCCCGTCAACAAAGTAGCCCGCATTCCGATGATCGACATCATCCACACGCACCAGAATAACATGAGCAAAACGTTCTTCGACCAATGGCATACCGCACACGATACGATGGAACACATCGATCCGAAGACATTGAAGGCAGTCGGCCAGACGCTCGTTCAGGTGCTGTACCAGGAAGCGAAAGATCAGCCGCTGTAATGATGGTCAGAAAAAGTCAGGTGTTGTCAAAACCACACCTGACAGCTACATCCGTTTGACGACGACCCAAATGTCGGCATTGCGCCCCTTATCGTCGCTGCAGGAAATCTTAACGCGCCCTAGCGGCGGACTCAGGAAGACGCTTTCCTGCGGCGGTGATTTTTGGTATAATTTATCATTGACATACCAATAAACTTCCTGCACATCATTGGCCGCCTGGCAGGCGAGCTGGATTTGCTGCGGCTCATCCTTGCGAATATAATATTCACTTCCGTCGTTCGGGCTGACGATCAGCGGCGCTCCTTCGTGGAAAACCCTTTCGCATTTCGGATTATGGGGCGGAATCTTTTGATAAGGCAATTTTTGCAATTCATAAAATGCGATCAGTTCCGGCGCGAGGTTAGGATAGGCTTTTTTTTCAAGGCCCTTTTCAGGAAGACAATAGGTGCAGTAGGACATTTTTCCCGCCACGTCCGTAAAAACCCAGCGCATATGCTGGCATTTCCGGTAAGCAGAAACGCCCACGATGTATTGATCAGGAACCTGGTGATCGCAGAAGTCCGACGGAATGTCGCCGCTCACGGGGCAAACATTGCGAAGCGAAATATTGGCCGGCGATTTGTACCAGCCCTTCGGCGAGTTGTAATCCAATGCATTGAAGATTGAAAACAGCAAAGGCGTGGCAGTATTGGCGCCGCTGAGCTCGGCGACCCCTTCTCCCGAAAAGTTTCCAACCCAAACCCCTACAGTGTACCGGCGGTTATACCCAATGCTCCATGCGTCCCGTTTTCCATATGATGTCCCGGTTTTCCAGGCAATGCGTGGTAAATGGTAGGTATTGTCAAAATTAGTAGGTAAATCAGGACGGGTGATCTGGGTCAGGATGCTGGTAGTGAGGAATGTAGCATCTTCCGACAGAACCGGGGTTCCTTTTTTATCCAAAACATCCCCGTCGCTCAGTCGCAGGTTGCGCAATTTACCCTCATTGGCAAATGCCGCAAAAAGCCGCGTCAATTCTTCCAAAGTAACCCCGCAGCCGCCCAATATCATCGAAAGGCCCAAATCTTTGGCCTGCTTATCGACGGTTTTGAAACCTGCTTTCCGAAGTTTGGCGATCAATGCGGGCGTGCCGATGTCTTTCAAAACTTTCACGGCGGGTATGTTCAGCGAATTAGCCAATGCAAATTCAGTAGTAACCGCCCCATTGAAATGCTTATCGAAGTTTTCAGGTTCATACCCATTGAAATTCCCCGGAACATCATTCAAGACCGACTTGGGCGTGATAATGCCTGCATCGAATGCGGTTGCATATAACAACGGTTTCAAGGTACTCCCGGGCGACCGCACGGCCCTCACGCCATCGACCTGACCACCATCGAACGGATTATTGAAGTCCGCCGAACCTACGTAGGCCTCCACTTCCATGGTTTCATTGTTCACGACCAGCACCGCTGCATTATGGATATTCATCAATTGCCGGCGGTTGATGTAGTTTCTCACCTGCTCTTCGATCTGGCTTTGCGCTTGCAGATTGAGGTTCGTTCGGATTACCGGTTCATCAGGAAATTGCTGTTTGAGACGGATAGAAAGGTGCGGGGCAAGGCGTGGCGTTTGGAGGCGACGAATATTCAAAGGCTCTTCCAATGCATCACGGATCACATTTTCGTCGAAAAGGCCGTCTTCCGCGAAACGTTTCAGCCAGGCATTCCGGGCTTCACGCAATGCGTCGTTGCGCGTACCCGGGCGCAGGCCCGACGGGCGGTTGGGCACGATCGTCAATGCGGTGATCTCGGCGAGGCTTAGCAGCTGCGGCGCTTTGCCGAAATAGAGCAGCGAGGCCGCTTTAATACCTTCTATATTGCCGCCATACGGTACGAGATTAATGTAAAATTGGAGGATCTCGTCTTTGGAATAATGCATTTCCAATTGAAATGCATGCCACATTTCCACCACCTTGTTGGCGTAAGTTCGGGGGCGCGGGTCCATCAGCCGCACCACTTGCATCGTGATGGTGGACGCGCCGGAAGTTCTTCTTCCCGAAAATGCATTTCTGACGGCCGCCCGAACGACGGCGAACGGGTTCACGCCGGGGTGGTAGTAAAAATACTGGTCTTCTTTATAAATGAGTGTTTTCCGAAGTAGTGGTGTGATTTCGTCCACATTCGAATAGAGCCGCCATTTATCCTCCCTACTCAAAAAAGCATGGACTACGCGGCCTTTCGGGTCGGTGATCTGCGTCGCATAACGAATATCGGGGTTGAAGGGAAAGGCCAGGTCGAGCGCAAAAAATACGAGTATGAGGCAAATCAATGCCAATAACCCTTTTCTGACCTTGCTGTTTTTCATGGGAGGATGTTTGTAGCCCGATTAGGCTGCAATATAATACAGCCAACGCCGCCAGACGGTTTTACCGTGCTCCGTTCAATAAAATTGCCCGTGCATTTGTCCTGATCGGTTAATTTTCCCTATTTACTTGCTTTACTACAAATAAAATCAATCATAATACCATTATGTCCAAATACATTGCCGCCATTGACCAGGGAACTACCAGCACACGCTGCATACTTTTCAACCATCAGGGGAATATCGTTTCGGTAGGACAGAAAGAACACGAACAGATTTACCCACACCCGGGCTGGGTGGAGCATAACCCCACCGAAATCTGGAAAAATACCCTGGAAGTAATTGCCCTGGCGCGGATCAACATATCGGCACACACGCAGGATATCGCGGCGGTGGGCATTACCAACCAGCGCGAAACGACGGTCGTATGGAATAAGCGCACCGGGAAGCCTTATTATAATGCCTTGGTTTGGCAAGATACCCGGACCACCGACCTGGTAGCGAAATATGAAAAGGAAGGCGGCCTCAACCAGTTCCGCGACATTACCGGGCTGCCCGTTTCTACTTATTTCAGTGGTTTAAAACTGAAATGGCTGCTGGAAAACGTAGAAGGTATTCGTGAAGACGCTGAAAAAGGCGAGGCAATTTTTGGGAACATGGACACATTCCTGATCTGGCACCTTACTGGCGGCACGCAGGGCGGCATTCACGTGACGGACGTTACCAATGCCAGCCGCACGCAGCTGATGAACCTGCGCACGCTGCAATGGGACCAATCGATGCTGAACGCTTACAATATCCCCGAAATCATGCTGCCTGCGATTAAAAGCAGCAGTGAAATTTACGGCTATGCCACCCATGAGGTGCTTCCCGGCGTACCCGTTGCCGGCGACCTGGGCGACCAACATGCCGCATTGGTAGGTCAAACCTGCTTCGAACCCGGAATGGCCAAGAATACCTATGGTACCGGCTGCTTCCTCGTCATGAACACGGGTACCGAGTTGAAAACTTCCGAAAACGGCCTGTTAACAACCATTTCCTACAAATTCGGCGACCAACCGGTGCAATATGCGCTGGAAGGCAGCGTGGCAGTTACTGGCGCACTCGTGCAATGGCTCCGCGATAACCTCGGACTGATCCAGAATAGCGGTGATATAGAACCGCTTGCCCAAACCGTCGAGGATAACGGCGGCGCCTATTTCGTACCTGCATTCTCGGGCCTGTACGCGCCTTACTGGCGCAACGACGCCCGCGGCGTGGTCGCAGGCCTTACGCGTTACGTGAACAAGGGGCATATTGCACGTGCGGTACTTGAAGCCACTGCTTACCAGACGGCTGATGTCGTAAAAGCCATGGAGCAGGATTCCGGTATCCAACTCGCCAGTCTGCGTGTCGATGGCGGCATGATCCACAACCAGTTGCTGATGCAGTTCCAATCCGACATTCTCAACACGCAGGTAGTTTCCCCGGCCGTGGCCGAAACGACTGCACTAGGCGCAGCGTACGCCGCCGGACTGGCCGTAGGCTACTGGAAAAGCACCGAAGATTTGAAGAAAAACTGGGCCATAGCCCACACCTGGAACCCCGATATGCCGGAAGAAAAGCGGAATGCTTATTACAAAGGCTGGAAAAAGGCGGTAACGAAGTCGTACGATTGGATTGATTGATATCATATGTGATCAGGTATTGTCAGGTGTAGTTATCATTGTCAGTTCTGATCAGGAGTTGTGGACGAAAATTCTCCTCTCTTGACTACTCTTTACCGCAAATGACTACACCTGACCACGCCTGACCTTTTTTATAATCTTTATAAACAAGCCCATTCCTTGTGCCATCAAGCGGTTCACCTTAACTTCGCGCTGCCAAATCAACCAGAGTAACCCATGCATACCCTCCATCTCAAAAAGCCCCTTGCTTTTTTTGATCTTGAGACAACAGGAGTAAATATTGTCCGCGACCGCATTGTAGAGATTTCCGTTGTTAAAGCATTGGTGAATGGCGAGACTGAGATGCGCACCCGCAGGATCAATCCTGAAATGCCTATTCCGCTGGAAAGCAGCCTCATACATGGCATTTACGACGAGGATATCAAGGACGCGCCGACCTTCAAAAGCGTTGCCAAAAACCTTTCTTCATTCCTCGATGGTTGTGATCTGGCGGGTTTCAACAGCAACCGTTTCGATATTCCCATGCTCGTGGAAGAGTTCCTGCGTGTCGGGGTCGACTTCGATATTAAGAACCGGCGGATGGTGGATGTGCAGCGCATTTACCACATGATGGAGCCTCGCAACCTATCGGCGGCTTACAAATTTTATTGTGGTAAAACCCTCAATAACGCCCACAGCGCCGAGGCAGATACCATCGCGACATTCGAAGTTTTACAAGGACAAATCGAAAAGTATCAGGGTGTTATCATCACCGATTCGCATGGTAAGGAAACCGAGCCGGTCAAAAACGATGTGGCTGCGCTGCACGAACTTACCGCTTCCAGGATCGTCGACTTCGCCGGCAGGATGGTGTTCAACGACAAAGGCGAAGAAGTTTTCAACTTTGGCAAGCACAATGGCAAGCGGGTGACCGACATCCTGAAAAACGAACCGTCGTTTTTCGACTGGATGATGAAAGGCGAGTTCCCGCTCGACACCAAACGGAAATTGACGGAGATTAAATTAAGGGGATTAACCCAACGTTGACATAATCGCAGCTCAGGTTTGAGTAAGTAGTAATTATGTCTATTTTTGCCTGAAATCTATTTTTGACTATTTTAACCGGATATCCCATTAGGTAAACCTGCTATGATCCCAAACCCTACCATGCCAGAGGTTAACATACCAGCGGTTATTCAACATATCCCACTTCAAAGCTACCTGATTCTCGCTACCCTGTTATTTGTGATCGGTATCATCGGCGTACTTACGCGCAGGAACGCCATCATCATTTTTATGTCGATCGAATTGATGCTCAACGCCGCAAACCTGCTGCTGATCGCATTCTCTTCCTACCGGTCTGATCCTTCCGCTCAGGTTTTCGTGTTCTTCATTATGGCTGTCGCCGCCGCCGAAGTGGCCGTGGGGCTCGCCATTATCGTAATGATTTACCGCAACACCAGAAATACGGACATCGGGTTCCTCAACAAGCTGAAATGGTAATTATCGGCACATAACCGGTACACAATCAAGAGATTAAAGATTAAAAAATAGACATGTCTGCATCATTACTCATCCTGATTCCGCTGCTGCCGCTCGTCGGCTTTCTGATCAACGGAATAGGATTTCGCAATATTCCCAAAGGCGCAGTCGGTATTATCGGAACGCTGGCCGTTGTAGCCAGTTTCGTCTTGTCTGTCATGACGTTCAATGCATTCGTAGCGTCCGGCAGCCAGCCGTTTATCGTTCCGCTTTTTGACTGGATCACCGTCGGCGACCTCAACGTCCCATTCTCATTCCAGATCGACCAGCTTTCGCTGCTCATGCTGATGATCATTACCGGCGTAGGCTCGCTGATCCACATTTATTCGATCGGCTACATGCACCACGATTCGGGTTTTGGTAAGTTTTTCGCTTACCTGAACCTATTTTTGTTTTTCATGCTCCTGCTGGTGCTGGGTTCCAACTACGTGATCATGTTCATCGGCTGGGAAGGTGTAGGACTTTGCTCTTACCTACTCATCGGTTTTTGGAATAAGAACACCAACTACAACAATGCGGCCCGCAAGGCTTTCATTATGAACCGCGTGGGTGACCTCGGCTTCCTGCTGGGTATCTTCACGATCATCGCCACATTCGGTTCGGTTGAGTATTCCGAGGTTTTCAGCAAAGCCGCAGCTGGTTTCCAGGTGGGCGATCCGGTGATGATTACCATTACGCTGTTCCTTTTTGTGGGAGCAATGGGTAAATCGGCGCAGATTCCCCTGTACACCTGGTTACCCGACGCGATGGCCGGTCCGACACCCGTGTCAGCCCTGATCCACGCCGCAACGATGGTTACTGCGGGCATTTACATGGTGATCCGCTCCAACGTGCTCTATTCACTGGCCCCTTCGACGCTCGAAATCGTCGGTATTATCGGTGGCGCTACCGCGTTGTTCGCCGCTTCGATCGGTCTTCTGCAAAACGATATCAAGAAAGTACTCGCCTACTCTACCGTGAGTCAGCTGGGTTATATGTTCATGGGTCTTGGCGCAATGGCTTATTCGGCCTCGATGTTCCACGTAATCACCCACGCATTCTTCAAAGCATTGCTCTTCCTCGGTGCAGGTAGCGTAATCCACGCCATGTCCGACGAGCAGGATATTCGCTCAATGGGTGGTTTGAGAAAGAAATTGCCTGTTACATTCCTTACCTTCCTGATCGCCACTATCGCGATTTCAGGTATCCCGCCGTTTGCAGGTTTCTTCTCCAAAGATGAAATCCTTGCACACGTTTTTGAGCATAACAAACTCCTGTGGGTAATCGGTGTGCTCGGTTCGGTAATGACCTCCTTCTATATGTTCCGCCTGTTGTTCCTGACATTCTTCGGGACCTTCCGCGGTACGCACGAGCAGGAGCATCATCTGCATGAATCGCCTGCTTCGATGACCGTGCCGCTGATCATCCTCGCCATACTTTCTGCTGTGGGCGGTTTCATCGGCGTTCCCGAAGCACTGCACGGTTCGCACCATCTGGCCGAGTTCATGAGCCCGCTTTATGACCTGGCAAAAACAGCCAATCCGGCGGCATTCGGGCATACTTCCCTTTCGCATTCACAAGAATATATGCTGATGGCCATTTCAGTGGCAGCGGCACTGATCTCCGCGATTGCGGCTTATGTGATGTATGTGCAAAAAGGCGCGGTACCGGCTCCGGATTCGGAAGAGAAATCGGGCTTGCAGCGTGCGATTTATAACAAATACTATGTGGATGAACTCTACGATGCAGTGTTTGTACGGCCTATCAAAGTGCTTTCCAACTTCCTGTATGCCGGAATCGAATTCGCTATTGACCTGATTATCGACGCGTTTGTAAGGCTCGTGTCGTTGGGCGCCAAACTGTTGAGAAAAACACAAACCGGCTCCACCGGCGAATACGTTTTCGCGATGGTGATCGGCATTGTGGTCATATTATTCTGGAAGCTGTTACTCTGATCCGATCATCCATAAATCCGTTTCCTATTAGTTTCGGACCGTCGACTTGAAAATATGCTTACTCTTCTTTTAATACTTTTGCCGATAGCGGCAGGCGTTATCACCCTCCTGGCCGGCGAACGCATGGCTAAGCAGCTTGCGCTGGTAGGTGGCCTGGCTTCATTGGGCGTCGCTATTTTTACCTGGCTGCAATTCGACCCCGCCGCAGGTTCGCAATTCGGCTTCAAATACGCCTGGGTTGCTTCCGGTGGCATTTCTTTCGCTGCGGGCATCGACGGTATCAGCCTTTTGCTGGTTTTACTCACTACTTTTCTTACCCCGCTGATCATCCTTTCGGCATTTAAAAACGAGTACAAAAACCCGGCGGCATTCTATTCGCTGATCCTGTTTATGGAAGCGGCGCTGATCGGTGTTTTTACAGCTACCGACGCTTTCCTGTTCTACCTGTTCTTCGAAGCCGCATTGATCCCCGTTTACTTCCTTGCGGCGATCTGGGGCGGTGAGAACCGGATTAAGGTTACATTCAAGTTCTTCATTTACACCATTTTCGGAAGCTTGTTTATGTTCGTCGCACTGGTTTACCTTTATTACCAGACGCCGGGCACACATACTTCTGAAATAGCTGCATTTTACCAACTGCAACTCAGCTCCACAGCACAAGGTTACGTGTTCTGGGCATTCTTCATCGCTTTTGCGATCAAAATGCCGCTTTTCCCGTTCCATACCTGGCAGCCGGATACCTACACCGAGTCGCCTACCGCAGCAACAATGCTTTTGTCGGGTATTATGCTGAAAATGGGGGTTTATGGTCTGATCCGCCTGCTGCTACCGATCGTGCCCCTGGGCATGGAGCAATGGGGCTTCCTGGCGATGATCCTTTCAGTAATCGGTATCATTTACGGTTCCATTATCGCAATCCAGCAAAGCGATATGAAAACGCTTATCGCCTATTCGTCTTTCGCACACGTAGGATTGATGGCAGCCGGTGTATTTTCTTCTTCGCTGAATGGCTTGCAGGGCGCATTGATCCAGATGCTGGCGCACGGTATCAACGTCATCGGGCTGTTTTTCATCGTCGACATTATTTATTCCAGAACTAAAACCCGCTACCTCGATCAGCTCGGAGGCATTACACAAAGCACACCGCATTTGAGCGTGTACTTTATGATATTGTTGCTCGGTAGCGTTGCATTGCCGCTTACCAACGGTTTTGTAGGGGAATTCCTGTTGCTTTCAAGTGTATTCCAATACAAAGGCTGGCTGGGCGCTGTGGCCGGTCTGACGATCATTCTCGGTTCGGTTTACATGCTCCGTCTTTTCCAGAAATCCATGTTCGGACCGAAATCGAAATGGGTGGAAGGCTTCCAGGACCTTACCGCCAGCGAACGCGCCGTTCTGCTGCCGCTGGTGATCATGGTATTCTGGATCGGTATTTACCCAAGCACATTCCTGAAAATAACAGAGCCCGCTGTAAACCAACTGTTGCAACTGGTCAATAACTAAGTTAAGAATATGTATCCCATTATATTGTTGTCGGTTTTTGGAGTGTTAACGCTTTTTCTGGGCTTTTCGAAATCCAAAAACATCCTCCTGCCATCTACCCTGCTTTTTCTTGCGCTCGCACTGGGAAGCAACTTCATCGATTGGGGAAAAGGGCCGTTCCTGTACTTCGACGACATGCTCCGGGTGGATAATCTGACGCTCGCGTTCAACGGCATCGTATTGCTTTCTGCTTTTATGATCGTCGCCATCTCAGGTGGTTTTCAGGATAATGCGGATTCCGAACCGGCCGAATATTATGGGTTGATGCTTTTCTCGCTCGTTGGGGCGATCATGATGATCGGCTTCGATCACCTGATTATGCTCTTTATCGGTGTCGAAATCCTTTCCGTGGCCATGTACGTGCTCACAGGAAGCAACAAACGTAACCTGCGTTCCAATGAAGCCGCATTGAAATACCTGCTCATGGGTGCATTTGCGACGGGTTTCATGCTATTCGGTATGACATTGCTTTACGGCGCAACAGGCTCGTTCAATCTGGTAGATATCCAGGGCTTCGCGTCGAATATGCCTGCGGCTTCGCAGTCCTACATCTTTTACGCAGGTTTGCTGCTGCTGCTGATCGGTATGCTTTTCAAAGTATCGGCCGCGCCGTTCCACTTCTGGACGCCAGATGTTTACGAAGGCGCACCTACCATTTTCACTACTTTCATGTCGACCGTCGTGAAAACCGCAGGATTCGCCGCGTTGTTTCGCTTACTGAACCATACCTTTGCCATTTACGGCTTCTGGTGGATCGTCATTGCGGCGATAGCAGTACTTACCTTGCTCGTGGGTAACATCGGTGCCACCAGCCAAAACAGCTTTAAAAGAATGCTTGCCTACTCGGGTATCTCTCACGCCGGTTACCTGCTGATCGCGCTGACGGCCCTGAGCAAGCCTACTCAAAACGCCATTATATTTTACTCACTCGCCTACTCTTTATCAACTATCTCGGCATTTGGTGTGCTGATGCTCGTTTCCAAAGAAAAAAGCATCGAAGGACAGCCCAACGAGCGCTACGAAGCATTCAATGGTTTGGCCAAACAAAATCCTTTGCTGGCTTTCGTTCTGGCGGTATCAATGCTTTCCCTCGCCGGAATCCCGCTGACTGCCGGGTTCTGGGGTAAGTTCTTCATCTTTACCAGCGCAGCAGAACGCGGTATTATCTGGATTACGGTGATCGCTGTTTTGATGTCGACAATTGGTATTTACTACTATTTCCGGGTCATTATCTCTTCCTATTTCAAGGAAGGTGACACAGTAAGGATCCGGGTTGCGCCATTTTATCAGATCATTCTAGTACTCGCAACATTCCTGACTATTCTGTTCGGTCTTGCCCCCGGTATTTTCGAAAAGTTGATCTAAAAAGTTTGTAAATAATACCTTACAAAAAGAGCTGTACATTTTACGGCTCTTTTTTTGTTACCAAACTCCCAAAGCAGCGTATCAAGGATATCAGTTATTCAAAAACGATATCCAGATGCAAACACCACGACACACTTATCCCCATTTCACATTCAGGCCGGAAGATCTCCTGGGACGCGAACCAATTATACTTGACCTGCAAAACAGCATTCAGGAAATCCACGGGCGGAATATCCTCATCACGGGCGCCGCGGGTACGGTCGGCGGCGAGCTGGCCGCCCAGGTTTGCGCTTGCACCCCCGCGAGCATCGTATTAGTCGATCAGTCGGAAACGGCACTTTACGAGCTGGACCTTCAACTGAAACAGCAATTTCCGCAAACCGACATTTACAGCCACATCGGGAGCATTACCGACCCATTACGGATGGCGGATCTGTTTTCCCGGACAAATATTCACATTGTCTTCCATGCCGCAGCCTACAAGCATGTGCCATTCATGGAACGGCATCCCTACGAGGCGATCAAAACCAATATACTCGGCACCGAGATCCTCGCCGACTTGGCCGTCTCCTACCGGGTCGGGAAGTTCATTTTTATTTCGACAGACAAGGCCATCAGGCCCGCCAGCGTAATGGGTGCCACAAAACGCTTCGCCGAGCTTTACCTGCAATACCTGAGCAGCGAATATCCCAGCCAAACCCGATTTATCATCACCCGGTTCGGTAACGTCCTGGGCTCGAACGGCTCGTTCCTGATCCGTTTTGCACGGCAGATCCGGGAAGGTGGGCCTATTACGGTAACACATCCGAAAACCGAGCGGTATATGATGACGGCCAACGAAGCGTGCCAGCTCGTACTAGTAGCCGCTGCCGCAAGTGATGGCGGCGAGATTTTGTCATTCGATATGGGAAAGCCGGTAAGGATAGTCGAGATCGCACGCAAAATGATCCGGCTTGCAGGTTTGGAGGCTGGAACAGCCATCCGGATCCAATTTACGGGCCTCAGGCCAGGCGAAAAATTAATCGAAGAACTCTATGGTGACGGTATGCAACCAACCTCCTCCGGGCTACTTAAATCTTGCCGTTTCCCTGCCTCGGCAGAGCAATGCATGCGCTATGCGATGTCCTCATTGCAGAAAGCGCTCGACTCCGGCGATTCCGGGCAAATGGTCGCCGTCCTGAAATCGTTGATCCCGGAATACATCAGTGCCAATTCGCCTTTCGAGAGGCTGGACGCTATGCGTACGGGCGGCCATTTTCTGTCTAAGCGCTGACAGCCGATGTCACTGGGTCGTCAGGAAGCTGTTCGTACGCATCCAATGCAGGCACCGGCCAAACCACTCGTCGAACGATGGAGTTTTGGGGTAGCCATGCTGGCCTTGGGAATAAATATGCATGTCGGCAGCGACGCCTTTTGCATTCAGTGCTTCATAAAAGCGAATACTGTTCGATACCGGCACAACTGTGTCGTCGCCTGCATGCGTGAGATAGGCAGGCGGCGTGGAGGTCGTCACCTGTGAATCGTTGGAGAAATACCTGACCCGTTCCGCGGAGGGTGAAGCACCCAGCAGGTTGGCCGACGAGCCTTTGTGCCCTATTTTGCCGTCAAAACTGATTACCGGGTACACAAGCACCATGAAATCGGGCCGAAGACTTGTTTTTTGAGGGTTATCGATAAATGTGCTGTCATAATGTGTACCCGCCGTAGACGCGAGGTGCCCACCCGCCGAAAAGCCCATGATGCCGATTTTGGCAGGATCAATTCGCCATTCCTTCGCCTTCTCGCGCACTGTTTTAATGGCTTGCTGCGCATCCTGCAATGGCCCCACCGCCTTATCTTGCATGACACGGTCATTAGGCAACCGGTATTTCAACACGAATGCTGCTATCCCGGCCTTGTTGAGCTCCTTCGCTACCCGGTAACCTTCACGATCTATGACCAGCACGCCGTAACCGCCGCCTGGACAAACGATCACAGCGGTACCATTTCCCGTGCCAGCTGGCGGAAGGAAAGCTGTCAATGTCGGCTTCGAAACATTCCGCACGACGTTATTCTCGTTTGTTTCCTGATTTTCCGCCTCTTTGGCATTGGGAACACGGCCCGGGTAAAGCGGCATCTCCGTTTGTGCGAGCAGCGGAGCCGACAACACCGGAACAAGGCAAATGGCAGCCAACAGGCCGGATAGGTTAGTCATTTAATTTTTTTCTAATTCCTTTACAAACATTTTCTACCTAAATTTCGGTTACACTGAAAACGACCGGATCCGGTATGATTAATGGCCGGAAGAGCAGGTCCGATCAACGAAAGGCAGGCAAAAGGGGTAAGGCAGGATCCGGCAAAATATACCTGCCGTATGACAGCCCCCACCGTGGTTGAGCCATGTGAACAGAATTGCACCATTCTGTGTTATTCGACTAATTCTTTTAATATTAATATAATATTTACAAGAAATTAGAAACGCGTTTGTTACTTTGCCTCATTGAACAATCAAAAAAATAACTAGTTTTGTAGAGTAGCCCAATCATGCACTAGTTTCTTTGATAAGTTATAAATGGTCTTAAATCCACAAAAGAATGAAATATACAGTACGTGCAGAGGGCAGGTTTAAGTTTATCGACGAGGGAAAGGGCGAGACATTACTGCTTTTGCATGGCCTTTTCGGTGCATTAAGTAACTGGGACGGCATTATTGATCATTTTTCGAACCGTTACAGAGTTATCATTCCATTGCTTCCCATCTATGAGCTTCCCCCGCGGGAAGCCGGTCTGGAAGCATTGCTCGCCTTTCTTGAAGACTTTGTTTCGTTTAAAAACCTTACCAATGTTACGGCGATCGGCAATTCACTGGGCGGCCATATCGGCTTGCTTTACACGCTGAAAAACCAGGAGAACGTGCAGCGCCTCGTACTTACCGGCAGTTCTGGCCTGTTCGAAAACTCGATGGGCGGCTCATTCCCGAAACGCGGAAGTTACGATTATATCAAGGAGCGTGTGGCCTATACATTCTATGACCCGGAAGTGGCTACGAAAGAACTGATTGACGAGGTATTTGAAACCACTTCAAGCATTCCTAAATGCATGAGCATTGTAGGTATCGCGAAATCGGCTCAGCGGCATAACCTTGCAAAAGATTTGCACCAGATCACCGTTCCGACGCTACTCGTGTGGGGTCTTAACGACACCATCACACCGCCGCATGTCGGTTATGAGTTCAACCGTCTCATAGCTAACTCCGAATTGTACTTTATCGATAAGTGCTGCCACGCACCGATGATGGAGCACCCGCACGAGTTCAATGTGATCCTCGAAAGTTTCCTGGAAAAAGATGTCCCGGTTCCAACTGCCTAGAAACCCGGCAATCAGGGAAATTTCTTTTGTTACGATAGTTGATCTATATATTGTTTTTTTATAGCTTCGAAAAATGACGTTCTGACCCATGCTCGCAGCCAATCTGATAAATCCTATGATCCCCCTGCTGAAACCGACCGACTCGGTGGGCACGGCTTTGGATTGGATGGACGAGTTTGGTGTAAAACAACTGGTCGTCGCCGACTCGGGCGTCTACCAGGGGATCGTTTCGGAAGATATCCTTTTCGATATTACCGACATTTCCGAGCAGCTTTCCAAAGTAATCATCCAGCATAAGGACATTTTCGCGACCGAGGAACAGCATCCTTACGAGCTGCTCCGGCTCGTCAACCAGTTCGGGTTGTTGATTATCCCGGTGCTCCACGATGACCGGGCTTTTGCCGGGAGCATTCTGGTTACCGACCTGGTCGAGCATTTCGTCAACGAGCTGGGCGTGCAGGAAAAAGGCGCGGTTATTGTCCTTAAAATCGCGGAAAGAAGCTACTCGCTATCGGAAATCAGCCGTTTGATTGAGTCTAACGGTGTCAAGATCCTGAGCAGCTACTATTCGTCCGGAGAAGTTTATAACCCTACTAATGAGGCGCGGCTCACGCTTAAACTGAACCGGACGCACATAACCCCCATCATCGCGACGCTCGAACGCTTCGGGTACGAGATCGAAGAGGCACATGCCAACGACCCCATCGAAAGCCTCGACCAGGAGCGGCTCGATATGCTCTTGCGTTACCTGGCGACCTAGCGGTCGGCGCTCGGTACCCGGACGCCCGCTTCCTCAAATGTGCTTGCGGCTTTTGAATCGGCACATTTGTCCTGTATCTTTCGGCTGAAACCACAAGTTTTATTTTTCCTTCATGAAAATCGCCATTCACGGACGCAACTTTAATGAGTCCGCAAGGCCGTTCATTGAAAATATGTTCGATGAACTGGCGCGCAGAAAAGTTGAAGTCCAGCTTTCAAAGTCTTTCAGGACATTTCTGGATCAGGCCGGCATTTCCCATTATTCCGAGCTGGTTTACGAAAAACCCGAAGAACTTTTCGACGCACGTCTGATCGTGAGTATGGGTGGCGACGGCACATTGCTGGAGACGATTTCGCACGTCGGCAGCCGGCAGACGCCGGCTATCGGTATCAATGTCGGCCGTTTAGGGTTCCTGGCCACCGTCTCCCCCGAACGCATCACCGACATGATCGCCGCGCTCGAAAACAGCCAGTTCCGCATTGATGAGCGCACGCTCGTGGAAGTAGAATCCAATGTCGATCTTTTCGACGGACTGAACTTCGGTTTGAATGATTTCACGATCACCAAAACCGATACTTCGTCGATGATCACGGTGCATACCTATTTGAATGACGAGTTTCTGAACTCCTACTGGGCCGACGGACTTATCGTATCGACGCCGACAGGCTCGACAGGCTATTCGTTAAGCTGCGGGGGGCCTGTACTGGTGCCGCATTCGCAGAACTTTATCGTCACGCCGATCAGTCCGCATAACCTGAATGTTCGCCCGCTGGTAGTGGAAGATACGGCCGTGATCCGCCTCGAAGTGAAAAGCCGCAGCAGCAACTTCCTCGTCTCGCTCGACGCGCGTTCACGAATTGTCGACGAAAACACACAGCTTCTGGTGCGCAAAGCAGGCTTTATAGCCCGTCTTATCAAGATGAAAGATGACAGTTTTTTGAATACATTGAGAAGTAAACTATCGTGGGGGCTCGACATGCGAAACTAGGCCCCGAAATCCTCACTTCCGACACCGTATGCGCCTTACGTACCACACTTTCGACCTTCAACTCAAACATACCTTCACCATCGCGCACGACTCGCGCGATGTGCAGCAAACGCTGATCGTCCAGCTCAGCGACGGTCTGTATTCCGGCTTCGGCGAGGCAACTTCTAATCCGTATTACGGCATCACGATCGGAAATATGATCGGGACGCTGGATATGGTCAGGGATATTGTCGAAAAGGGGAAATATGCCTCTGCGGAAGAACTCTGGAGCATGGTACACCCGCTTCTCAGAGACAATTCTTTCGCGCAATGTGCGTTGGACGAGGCCGCACAGGATTATTTTGCCAAAAAGAAAGGCCAGAAACTGTACGAAAGCTGGGGATTGTCGCCCGAGCATATTCCTATGACTAACTTCACGATCGGGATCGACACGGTGGAGAAAATGGTGGCCAAAATGAAAGAACTTCCGTGGCCGATTTACAAGATCAAACTGGGCACCAACGAAGACCTTCGCATTGTACAGGAATTAAGGAAAAATACTGACGCACTTTTCCGCGTCGACGCCAATTGCGGCTGGACAGCCGATAAAACGATCGAGCTCGCCCCACAACTGGCTGCGCTGGGTGTGGAGTTCATTGAACAACCATTGCCCGCCGACGATATCGAAGGGATGAAAAAGGTATTTGCCGCCAGTACATTGCCTGTAATCGCCGATGAAAGCTGCATTATTGAAGAGGATGTCGATAAATGCCACGGCCTGTTTCATGGCATTAACGTGAAACTGACCAAATGCGGCGGACCTACCGCAGCTTTGCGCATGATCGCAACAGCGCGGTCTCTGGGCATGAAAACCATGGTGGGCTGCATGACGGAAACCAGCGTGGGTATATCCGCCATCGCGCATTTGCTTCCGCTACTGGATTATGTCGATATGGACGGTTCCTTGCTGATCCGCAACGACCCAGCCACCGGGGTTACTTTCGATTTTGGCAAAGTAATCTATGCCAAGGGGAACGGCACCGGCGCTGCATTGAAACCTGAAATCCAGTAATCACGGCCGTGAACGTCCATCACACCCGTAAGCTTCCCGGCAGGACCGTCGAGACTACCGACGGACGGAAATTTTTGTGGTTCAGCGGTACGGATTATCTCGGAATGGGACACAACGAAGACCTTCGTAACTATGTACATTCAGCTACGGAAACTTTCGGAAATCACTATGGGAGTTCAAGGAATAACAGTCTCCGGCTCGATATTTATGACGAATCGGAACGGCAACTGGCTGATTTTCTGCAATCCGACGCTGCGCTGATCGTCTCCTCCGGCATGTGGGCCGGGCAGTTGCTGATGAAGGAAATTGAAAATGTAGTTCAAAGCCATTCGAATCCCGACAATATCATCTTCCATTACGCTCCGGGCGTCCATCCGGCTTTGTGGGGCACCGCATTTCAGCGGACAGGTTTGGAATGGCAGGAATGGGCTATCCGAACCGTTCAAAAGATCAACGGGGCCTCACCCGGCACTGCGCATATCATTTGCTCCGATGCGGTAGGTTCGCCGATGGTGAAAGCATTCGATTTTACTATTTTCGACGCATTAGAGAAACCCGCCTGGCTGATCCTCGACGAGTCGCATTCACTTGGCGTGCTTGGCGTAAAAGGAAAAGGTATTTATTCCAATATTGGCAAAAAACTGCTGCCTCAAACTGTTTTTGTTTCTTCTCTTAACAAAGCGATGGGCATTCCTGCCGGAGCTATTTCAGGACCCAAAAGCGTTATTGAAAAGGTTCGGCAATCGCCCTGGTTCGCCGGCGCTTCCCCGCCTGCACCCGCCTATGTTTATGCATTGAAGAGGCTTTTGGAAGAGGACAAATATGCCGCGGCACACGTGTTGCTGATGGAAAATATTCGCTATTTCAACCAAAGAATAGCGGGTAGCACGCTTTTCGAATCCGTTGCCGGTTACCCTGTGTTCTGTTCGACCAATGCGGCACTTTTTGATTATTTGCTCCGAAACGGTGTGATGGCTTCGTGTTTCCCCTACCCTTCTCCTGCCGACGCGCCGGTGACGCGCATTGCGGTGAGCAGCCTGCACCAAAAAGAAGACCTCGACCGGTTGGCCGAGGTCTGTAAGCAGTTTATCGCTTAATATCTTACCTAAATCAATCTTCGGTAGTTGTTCCGCCTAGTTTCGCAAGGCGTTTTTCCTCGCGCAATTTCTCACGCTCCACTTTCGCCGAAACCATAATACTGAGCTCATAAAGCATGAAAAGCGGAATCGCAACGAGTATCTGGCTGTAAATATCCGGCGATGGAGTGATTATCGCAGCCACGATCAGAATTACAATCATCGAATGCTTGCGGTATTCACGCATGAATGCCGGCGTGAGCACCCCGATTTTCGATAGCACAAATACAACGATCGGTAACTGGAACGCTACGCCGCAAGCCAACGTCAACGTCGCCACCAGCGATATGTATGAAGAAATACTAAACTCATTGATAATAGAAGGATCCAGCGTAAAGTTGGCCAGAAAGTTAATCGCGAGCGGCGTTACCACGAAATAACCGAAAAGTACCCCGGAAAAAAACAGGAATGTGACATAGAATACGGCTCCGCGTGCAGACCTTCTCTCAGAAGGTTTCAGCCCCGGCTTGATAAACCTCCAAACTTCCCAGAACGCATAGGGAAATGCAAAAACCAACCCGGCGATTACCGAGGAGGTCATACTCATCGTGAACTGGTCGCCCATTCCGATGGCCTGCAATTTGAAATTCAATGCCTTGATACACAAATCCTCATACCCAACAATAACCGAAAGCTTACAAAGCATTTTGTAAGTCCAGAAATCGGCTCGGGATGGAGCTATGATGACATAGTGATAGAGTTCTTTGATATAAACAAATGCAAGAATCGCAAATACGAGAATCGAAGCACCGGCGCGGATCACGTGCCATCTTAACTCTTCGAGATGCGAGAGGAACGACATCTCCTTGCCTTCACCTTCCTCTTCTTCGTTATCAAAATCCTGATCCAGGGACATACTTTAAATTATTACTAGAATTCAATCTACGTGGAAACTGAAAAACAGGATCACTCCCTGTTTACTAAAAGTTGAAATTACTTAAAAAACCCGTCGAAGTGATCCGACGGGTTTTTATTCATGCGCTCTGGATCAAATTAATCCATTACAAAAGGGTAATCGCTCTCGACGTACACATCGGTGTAGGCCTCTTTCGGATCCGGCCACTCCGATTCCTCGGCGAATTGCACGGATTCAGCAACGATTTCTTTTACCTTTTTATCGATATTTTCAAGATCCTCCTCGGTAGCAATTTTGTTTTCGAGGATCACCGCACGGATCTGTTCGATCGGGTCGCGGTGTTTGTATTCTTCTACCTCTTCTTTCGAACGGTATTTCTGAGGATCGGACATGGAGTGCCCGCGGTAACGGTAGGTACGGAATTCCAGGAAAGTAGGTCCTTCACCTTTACGGGCACGGTCCGCTGCACGTGAAACCGCTTCGTGGATCGCCTCCACGCTCATACCGTCCACAGGTTCCGAAGGAATGTCGTAAGCCTCTCCGAGGGTGTAAAGCTCTGTAACGTTAGAAGAACGCGCCACGGAAGTACCCATCGCGTAACCATTGTTTTCAACAACGAAGATCACAGGGAGTTTCCAGCTCATCGCCATGTTCAGCGTTTCGTGGAACGAGCCCTGACGGATCGCACCGTCGCCGAAGTAGCAGATACACAGGTTATCGGTTTTGTTGTATTTCTCAGCGAATGCAAGGCCCGCACCGAGGGGAATCTGACCGCCCACGATACCATGACCTCCAACGAAACCAACTTCTTTATCAAAAATGTGCATGGAACCGCCCTTACCTTTGGTAGTACCGGTCTTCTTGCCGTAAAGCTCAGCCATGATCGCATTCGGACTGGTGCCCAATGCGAGGGGAATACCGTGGTCGCGATAAGCGGTGATGTACTTGTCACCCTTTTTCAGGGCACTCACCGCGCCGGAAGAACATGCTTCCTGACCGATGTACAGGTGACAAAAACCACGGATTTTCTGCTGACCGTACAACTGGCCCGATTTTTCTTCAAAACGGCGTTGTAAAAGCATATTCTCGAACCAGAACATGTATTGCTCCTTCGGATGCTGTAACTTTTTGGGGGCTGATGCTTTCTTTTTCTCAGTAACGGTGGCCATGTATTTGGTTCTCGTTTATAAAGACAGAACTTTGTCTTAAAGTTATGGTATGAACAGAGTCTGTTTTGCCGTACTCACGCAATGATGTGCGAAAATAAGCATAAACTAAATAACAAAGAAGTTCATGTGGCTAGAAAAGCTCCACCTTACATACTTTAAAAGCTATGAGGAGAAGGCCTTCACTTTTGGACAACATGTGAACTGTATCGTGGGCGAGAACGGCAGCGGCAAGACCAACCTGCTCGACGCAATCTATTTTCTGACCCTTACCAAAAGCGCATTTCACAATCAGGATGCGTTGGGCATCCGGCATATCAACGACTTCTTCCTGCTCGACGGCGTCTTCAATGAGCAGGGCAAACATATCCAGATCACATGCAGCCTGCAACGGGGCCAGCGAAAGGTTTTCATGGCCGATAAAAAGCATTATGAGCGCCTGAGCGACCATATCGGCCTGTTTCCTGTGGTATTAATAGCACCCGACGATACCGATCTCATTCGCGAAGGCAGTGAAGAACGCCGCCGGTTTTTCGACGGCGTGCTGGGCCAGGCAGTACCTGGTTACCTGAATGATTTTCTCCAATACAACAAAATACTCACGCAGCGCAACGGCCTGTTGAAGTTATTTGCCGAGCGGAATTACCTCGACGAAGACCTGCTCGAAACCTATAACGAGCCGCTGATTGTGCTCTCGCAACGCATTCACCGGCACCGCGTGACGTTCATGGAAAAATTCGTCCCGCTATTCTATAAATTCTATGAATTTCTCAGCAGCGGTCACGAAAAAGTGGATGTGATTTACGAAAGCGAAGTATCCAGCCCCGATTTCCCCGCCGAATTCCGCCGCAACCGCAGCCGAGATCTGCACGCGCAACGGACAGGTAAAGGCGTACATAAGGATGAATATGTATTCGAAATTGATGGGGTTACTTTAAAAAAATTCGGCTCCCAGGGTCAGCAAAAGTCCTTCCTGATTGCCCTGAAACTCGCGCAATTTGAGCTGTTAAAAGAAGAAAAAGGCAAAACGCCGATCCTGCTCCTCGACGATATTTTCGACAAACTCGACGACCGCCGTATTCACAAGCTCATCGAGTTGATCGATACCGGCTTCCTGGCACAGGTTTTCATTACCGATGCCCGGCCCGAACGCTCGCAAAGGATTTTAGAGCATGTAAAGGCTGATGTGCGTTTTTTTGAGATTGAGAAGGTGTTGAAGGCGGAGGGGTGATGCCTGCTGATTACAAGCTCGTGGACCGCGGTGATGTGATCGTGTCGTTTTCCAGCAAAAGGAAACTCTTCGAGAATTCTCAAACTGGCTTGTAACTTGGTCGTAAATTTTTCTGCACTCGCTTCACCCCAAGTATCGTAAAGATAACCTGCTATTTCAGAGAAGTTTTCCCTTGCGGGAGCTGTCCATTCTATCTCGTAAGCCACGCCTTATTTCTTTAAAGACCTCTTCATTAGAGAAAAGAGGGCCCGTTTTGGCTTCGCGTAGAGATCGGTTGAGTTGTTCGGTTACTTCCGGAGAATTGGAATAGGCACTATTGTCATAGTCTTGCTGCTCTCTGAACACACGACAGCAAATCTTCCATACGGTCTGCATTGATCTCGTTTATCAGGCGGATTGCTTCGGTTTTCATTTCCTGGTCAGACATAGCGCGCATTGTTTTGATTCAACACTAATCAAATTTATCGAATTAAAACAACAAAAGCCAGGCCTGAACGACCTGGCTTTTCAAACGGTATGCATTAATACTCAACCGAATTACACATATTTCGGATCGAGCTCCTTGGCTTGGGCTACAAATTCCTTCACTTTTTGTTCGTCGTCCTTTTTGCAGATCAGCAGCACGCCGTCGAATTCGGCGACGATGAAGCCGTCGAGACCGTTGATGACCACCAGTTTGTCTTTCGGCGTTTTGATGATCGAGTTGGTGGTATTGTGCAGGATCAGATTGCCGTCCGCTACATTCAGGTTGGCATCCTTTTCCGATACTTCATACATCGATTTCCAGGTACCAAGATCCGACCAGCCGAAACTGGCTAGTACTACGTGCACATTCTCGGCTTTTTCCATAATACCATTGTCGATGGAAATACTGCCGCAATGCTGGTAAGCGCGCTGAACAAACGAATCCTCCGAATTGAGGTAGTAATGGTCGTTGCCGCCCTGGAAAATCTCCGCGATATCAGGCTGGAACCGGGTCAGCGCCTTTTTGAAGGCATTGATGTTCCAGACAAAAATTCCGGCATTCCAGACAAAATCACCACTGTCGAGGAACTGCAATGCAAGCTCCAAATGCGGCTTTTCGGTAAATGACTTTACTTTTTTGACCGTCAGCTTATCCGGAATATATTGGATATACCCATAACCGGTGTCGGGGCGGGTCGGCTGAATACCGAGCGTTATCAGGATATCTTCATTACGCGTAGCACCCAGTGCTACTTTGATTGTATCCTTGAAAACTTCCTCTTTGAGAATAATATGATCTGCCGGTGCCACTACGACATTCGCATTGGGGTTCCGGGCCGCGATTTTGTAGCATGCATAAGCAATGCAGGGGGCGGTATTCCGGCGGTGGGGTTCCAGCAGGATCTGATCGTCGGTCAGCTCGGGGATCTGCTGTTTGATAAGCTCCTTGTATTCCTGACTGGTTACAATATAAATATTTTCAATAGGGCACACGCCGTCAAATCTGTCGACAGTTTGTTGCAGCAGCGTCCTGCCTGTGCCGAGCACATCATGGAACTGCTTGGGGAAATCCGTCCGGCTAAACGGCCAAAAACGGGTTCCTACACCGCCTGCCATGATTATCACATAAGTATCCTGCATCTGTGGCTATGTTTGTTGTAACGCTAAATAATCCTTCAAAACTAATGATAATGCGTCAGTATGCTCAACCACGTCTCCGAAAAGTCGGGAAAATTAGTTCATGGCATTTAACGCAATCGTTCACCGATATTGTAAATTGGCTAATCGTGATGGGGAGAAATCGACGGAATGCGGAACATGAATATTTTATAAATACCCAAAGAAAAAATTGGATATAATTAAAAAGAAATTGATTTCTTAGTAACTTGTTAAAGACATCAGCCCATTAAGAACCATGAACAAAACTTCTACTACCGTCAGGAATCTGCCGCTTTTGCTCCTCTCTTTGTTGTTTTGGCAACATTCTTTCGCGCAGATTAGTTTAACCGGCAAGGTTACAGAATCAGTCACACAGGAACCGCTGGCCGGCGTCAGCATTCGTATACAGGGCAAAGTTGCCGGTACGATCACCGATACAAAAGGTGGTTTTTCCCTGACCACAGCATCCAATCCCCCATTTTCGATCGTCGTCAGTTCCGTAGGCTTTCAAACTCAGGAAATTGCGGTTACAGCAAGTGTATCGAGCCTCGATATCAAGCTGGTGGAACAGCCCGTCCAGGGAAGGGAAATCGTGGTTTCTGCCTCTCGTGTAGAGGAAAGCGTGATGAAATCGCCGGTAGCGGTCGAAAAACTCGATATCCGCGGCATTCGCGACACGCCTTCCACAAACTTCTATGATGCGCTTTCGAATCTGAAAGGCATCGACATGACGACGCAGGGCGTTTTGTTCAAATCGGTGAATATGCGCGGCTTCGGCGCGACCGGGAACCCTCGTACCGTTCAGATGATCGATGGCATGGATAACCAGGCACCCGGGCTCAATTTCCCGCTCGACAATATTATCGGCATGTCCGAACTCGACGTCGAAAGCGTGGAGGTATTGCCCGGCGCAGCATCGGCATTGTACGGACCTAATGCCGTGAACGGGCTGATTTTGATGAACAGCAAGAGCCCGTTTCTTTATCAGGGCCTGAGCGCGAACCTGAAAGGCGGTATCATGCACGAAAAAAACCGGACGAAGGCAACTACGCCTTTTGCCGAGGGAACAATCCGCTATGCCAAGGCATTCAACAACAAATTCGCATTCAAGGTAAACCTGTCCTACATCCAGGCGAAAGACTGGGAAGCTACCAATTATACAAACCTCAACGTAGGCGGCAATGCGGACCCTAATCGGGGAAAAGGCACCGATCTGGATTACGATGGAACGAATGTGTATGGTGATGAAATCCAGACCAATATCAACGCGGTAGCCAAAGCGCTTGCCGCGGCGGGTCAGATTCCCCAGCAGGCGGTAGGCCTGGTGCCCAACTCGTTTGTCAGCCGCACGGGTTTCCGCGAAAAGGACCTGGTGGACTACAACAGTAAAAGTTTCAAGGCAAATGCCGCATTGCATTACCGCCTGAACGAGAAGGTGGAAGCCATTGCCCAAGTGAACTACGGTTACGGAACAACGGTTTACACCGGAACCGGCCGCTATTCGCTCCGTGATTTCAACCTCACCCAGGCAAAACTTGAACTACGGGGCGATAATTTCACCGTCAGGGCCTATACTACCCAGGAACGTTCCGGGAAGTCGTACCTCTCCGGCCTTGCCGCGGTTTCCATGCTGAGTGAGATCAAACCGAACAATACATGGTTTGGGCAATATGTGGGTGCATTCGTGCAGGCACGGAATTCAGGTGCAGCAGAGGCAGATGCGCACGTGCTCGCGCGCCAGTTTGCCGACCAGGGTATGCCGCAGCCAGGCAGCGCTACATTCAACCAATTGCTGGATAAGTATCGCAATATGCCCATCGTGAACGGCGGGGGCGGTTTTGCCGACAAAACCAATATGTACCACGTTGAAGGATTTTATAATTTTAAAAACCAGATCCGCTTCCTCGAACTAATCGCAGGGGCCAATTACCGGCTCTACACCCTCCGCTCCGCCGGGACATTATTTGCTGATACCAAAGAAGGCCGCGACGGGACCATTCCCATCAATGAATGGGGCGCATTTGTTCAGGCTGGTAAAAACCTGCTATCCGACCATTTGAAACTGACGGGCTCGATACGATACGACAAAAATGAGAACTTCGACGGGCAATTTACACCGAGGGTGTCGGCGGTCACCACTTTCGGAGAGCATAATATCCGCCTCTCTTACCAGACCGGCTTCCGCATTCCAACCACTCAGAATCAGTATATCGACCTCAGAACGCCTTCGGGAACACTGGTAGGCGGCCTGCCCGAGTTTGATTCTCGGTACAATCTGTCAAATGGCATTCTCCGCCAGAACCTTTCAGAAGCAAACGTGGCGGCGGTTGTGAAAAACGACCCTTCGATAATCCAGAGCGCACAGCAATACGCAACAGTGGTAGTTACCCAACAGGCGACGACTGCTATTACGCAACAGGTAACCACAGCGGTAACTGCACAGGTAAACCAGGGTGTTGCGGCAGGAACTATTCCAAACGACCCGGCGGCGATCCAGGCAGCCATTACTGCGGGTGTGAACCAAACGCTTCCGGGCGTGCTGTCGGCCCAGCTTCCTGGTATTCTGGCGGCACAAGTACCGGGCCTCGTTCCCGACCTGGCGAAGGCTTACGCATTAGGTAAACTTCCCAAATACCAGCCAGTGAAACTGAAACCGGAGCGCATTGCTTCCTACGAGATCGGTTACAAGGGTATTATCGCCAAAAGACTATTTATCGACGCCTATTATTATATCAGTAAATACAAAAACCTGATTGGTGGGACGGTGATCGTCGTGCCTACTGCTGCGGCCGCGCCCGGCCTACCCATCGAATCGGGAATCGGGGTAGGGAGCTACCAGGGATTTGCGCGGACGGTGAATACAACGGAAACCATTACTACACGCGGCTTCGCGATCGGTCTGAACTATGCATTGCCGAAAGGCTTCAACGTGGGCGGGAATGTGGCAAACAACGAATTGAAAGACTTTACGCCATCGCCGGAAGTGCAATATTCGCAGTTCAATACGCCGAAATACCGGTATAATGTAAATTTTGGACGACGCATTACTAGCTCCAACACCTGGGGATTCAATGTAGTGTATCGTTATCAGCAGGCATTTTTGTGGGAATCCAGCTTTGTAGTGCCTACTACTACCGATGTGCCGGTATTCTCCAACACGCGCGTGCCGGCGATCAAGAATCTCGATGCGCAGATCAGCTGGAAAGTTCCGGCGATCAAATCGATCATTAAAGTGGGTGGTACCAACCTGTTCGGAAAGTCGTACTTCCAGTCGTACGCCAGCCCGAATGTGGGCAGCACGTACTATGTCTCCATTATGTTTGATGAATTGCTGAACTGAGTCGCGGTGACGCTACTTTTCACCATAAGCCAGGTCGCCGGCATCGCCGAGGCCTGGTACTATATAATATTGTTCGTTCAGCTTCTGATCCACGGCACCCAGCCAGAGGCGGCATTGCGGAATGCGGCTTTGCAGGTACTGCACCCCCTCAGGACTTGCTATAACCGATGCAATATGTGTCTGCGACGGGATACCGAACCGCAGCAATGCGTGGTAAACTTTTTCCATCGACCGGCCGGTTGCCAGCATCGGGTCGATCATCACGAGGATTTTACCCGTCAGATCGGGACTCGTGATGTAATCCATTTCAACCGTAAACTCCTCCTCTGCATTGATGTGATGCCCGCGATAGGCTCCGATGAATGCATTGTCGGCATGATCGAAAATATTCAGAAAGCCCTGGTGAAACGGTAAACCGGCCCGCAGAATGGTAGCGAGCACGATCGGCTGCAACATCGACCGGCACGATGCCGTACCGAGCGGTGTTTCTACTTTCCCGGTTTTGAAAGTGAGCGTTTTGGACATTTCATAAGCCAGCAACTCGCCCATCCGCTCCATGTTCCGGCGAAACCGCATCCGGTCTTTCTGACAATTTACATCACGTAATTCGGCCAGGTAATGATCTGCTATGGAAGGTTTTTGGGAAAGTAAAAACATGGGAGCGACAGTTTTTTAGACTACTCCATGCAAGATAATACAAATTCATTGACGTAATTTGGAACACCATTTCTAAAAATTACGTGCAAGAGCTCATATTGCGATCGTAGTAGATTTTTGTTGCCTATGTATCAAGGAATTATCCGGCATTTTAAATTACTGTTTTTAACACTGGTATCCTCAGCATACGTACACGCGCAAAGTTCATTCATTCCGCTAAACGACGACTATTATCATCTCATCGATCGTCTGGAAATTAAAAGAGGCAAATTTTCCGAAGGTTTTCACTACAATGCCAAGCCGTTCGAACGGAAAGCGGTGGTGGCGCTCACCGATTCCATATTAAAAGAAGGCACCGTCGACCTTACCGACCGCGATTGGGAAACGATCGATTACATACGCGAAGACAGCTGGGAATGGACGAAGGGAATGATCTCCACCGATTCGGCCAAATACAACAAGCTGGCACGGCTTGGTTGGTTCAAATCACCTCCTCCGGGGCAGAAACGGAAGTTCTTCCACCACCCTGCCGATCTGTACAGCATTCACAACAAAGATTTCGACCTGCATTTCAATTTTACCACCACCAATTTTATTGGAAAAGACAACAGCTACGACACCACGGCGCACCAGACGCTTTGGTTCACAGGCCGCGGAGTGGAAATCAGGGGCATGATCAATGATAAGCTCGGATTTTACACATTTGTGTCTGATAACCAGGGCCGTTTTCCGCGCTATGTAAATGCATTTGCTCCTAAATACAGCTTCCCCGGCGAAGGCTTGGCCAAAGCAACGCGCAACCACGGCAACGATTTTCTTTCAGCGCGTGGCTACATTACTTTTCGCCCGCTGAAAGCCATTAATGTCAAGTTCGGGCACGATTACAATACATTCGGCAGCGGTTACCGCTCGCTGGTCCTTTCCGATAACAGTAGCCCATACCTGTTTTTACGCCTCGACACCCAGCTGGGACGGTTCCATTATACGAACCTCTGGACCAGCATGATAGACGGCGGAAAGGATGCTTTCTCGGAGTTTTTGAGGAAAAAGAAATTTGCCGCTATCCACCATTTGAGTGTCAACCTTACCGACAAAATCAATTTCGGCGTATTTGAAGCCGAAGTTTTCAACCGCGATTCCGTTGGCGGCGGGTACGACCTCAACTACCTGAACCCCATCATTTTCTATCGTTACGTAGAATCCTACATCGGCAGCCAGGACAATGCATTGCTGGGTTTTGATTTCCGCTGGCTCGTCGGCAAAACCGCTTCCATTTACAGCCAGTTTGTCCTGGACGAATTTCTAACCCGATTCCTTTTCAACGGCAGCGGGTCGTGGACCAACAAATACAGCTTCCAGCTCGGCGGCAAATATGTGGATGCATTTGGGATACCTAACCTTGATTTGCAGGCGGAATACAACGTCGTGCGCCCCTACACGTACTCGCACAAGGACGGCGGGCGCAATTACATGCATTACGGGCAGGCGCTCGCGCATCCGCTGGGGGCTAATTTCCGGGAATATTTAGGGATAATACGCTATAAAGTCACGCCGAGACTGTCTATTTACGGCACCGTCATGTCGGCCATGCAGGGTAAAGATCCGAGCACGGGGTCTTATAATTATGGTGGAGATATTTCGAAAAGCTACGAAACGCGGAATGATGGTCGTCCAGGTGATCTCGGTGATGTTAATCAGAAAATCGGACAGGGTATTAAAGCAACCACATTATTTACGGATTTACGACTGTCTTACTCTTTGGCCCACAACCTGTTCCTCGACGGCCGGTATCTTATGCGAAAGGTGAAGTCACAGGATGTGAATGTGGCTACCAACTCCAACGTTTTTTCGATTGCCATCCGCTACAATATGGCGTACCGGCAGCAAACCTACTGATTTAAATTTCAAACAAAATGGAAACTGATCCACACGAACTCCGGAATCTTCTCAGGCTCGCATTGCTGGAAGATATCGGTGACGGAGACCATTCATCCCTGGCCAGCGTTCCCGAAAATGCCACCAAGCGTGCAAAGCTGCTGGTGAAGCAGGATGGTGTTCTTGCTGGGGTGGAAGTGGCGCAGATCATCTTCGATGAGACCGCTAAATATTACAATTACCCCCTTCCGAAAATTAATGTGTTACTTTTTGACGGTTCCGTCGTATCAACAGGAGACATTGTTTTTACGGTAGAAGGAAACGCACGTCTGATCCTGAAAGCCGAGCGGTTGGTGCTCAACATTATGCAGCGCATGAGCGGTATAGCCACCTATGCACGGCAAATGTCGGATCTGATCAAGGATTTGCCCGTAAAATTGCTCGATACCCGGAAAACGACCCCGAATTTTAGGCTTTTTGAAAAGATGGCTGTGAAAATAGGAGGTGCGGTAAACCACCGGATGGGCCTTTACGACATGATTATGTTGAAGGACAACCACGTGGATTATGCTGGCGGTATCGAGGCGGCGATTACCGGCGCCCGGAAATACCTGAAAGAAACGGGCCGGAAGCTGAAAATCGAGATCGAAACGCGGAACCTTGCCGAGGTGGATGAGGTGCTTCGCGTGGGGCAGGTCGATATTATCATGCTGGATAATTTCAATCTCGACGATCTGCGTGAGGCTGTGAAGCGGATCGGCGGACGGTACGAGACGGAGGCATCCGGCAACATTACCGAAAAAACATTGCGCGCAGTGGCCGAAACCGGTGTGGATGGAATTTCCTCCGGCGCGCTCACGCACCAGGCGCGAAGTCTGGATTTAAGTCTGAAAGCCTTCTAACCTTTTCATTCATATCAAAAGCGTATGCTGAGATCGATGAAAACCACATACGCTTTTGATCTTCAAGGGTTTCCTTTTGGCTATTCCCTGTGCATAACCGCATTGCTTTCCATGGGCATGGCAATACTTGCGGCTGCCCAGGAACCGCCCCGAAGCGAAATCGACATCAATCGCTTCATCGCAGAGCTCTTCCCTATCCCACCAGACGACAGCGAAGAACTTTACGAGACGCTTTTACAGCTCTATGCCAGTCCGCTCGACCTCAACGCTGTCAATCCCGACGATCTGGCGGCCCTCTTCATTTTAAGCGAGAAGCAGCTCCGTTCATTTTTCGAATACCGCGCAAAGGCCGGTGCATTATTGTCACTTTATGAACTGCAAGCCATTCCTGAGTTCGACATCTACACCATTCGCAGGTTATTGCCTTTTGTAACGATCAGTGCCAAAGCGGTTTCCATTCACGATGCATTAAAAAATCCCGGTCAGCATTTCCTGATGTTGCGGTCGGGAAAACTGCTGGAACAGCAGAAGGGTTTTGCACCATTGGATTCGAACGCTAACTCCATTACCCGGTACCAGGGGCCACCCTTCAATGGCTACCTCCGCTACCGCAATGCCAGGAACGGTGCGTATAGTTTTGGAATAACATTAGAAAAAGATTCGGGCGAAGAAATATGGCACTGGAATGCAGGACGACAGATTTTTGGGATTGATTATACTTCCTTTCATGTGCAGATCAGTGACAGGGGAAAGCTCAAAAATTTGATAATCGGGGATTTTCAAATGCAGGCCGGGCAGGGCATGGTTATGGGCGCCGGATTTTCGCTTGGCAAAGGTTCGGAAGTGATTCGATCTGTTTACCACAGCACAACCGGTTTAAAACCTTACACATCCGCTACGGAAGCCAACTTCTTCCGTGGCATCGCAGCCAGTTGGAGCTTTGCCCGGCGTACCGACATCACCCTTTTATTTTCAAGAACAAAACGGGATGCGACGCAGGGCCCCGACAGCATTCGTTCCAGCATTACTACCTCGCTGCCCATTACCGGTTACCACCGCACACCTTCCGAAATTGAGAAACATAATGTCCTTCGGGAACAGAATATCGGCCTGCATTTAATACATAAGCTGGCTGCACAAAAGGGTCAGTTCGGGATAACAATGCTTCATACCGGCTATGATTCATTTATTCGAAAGCGCGATCTGCCTTACAACCGATATGAATTTTCAGGCAGACAAAACCTGATTGTAGGCCTGCATGGCGATTATCGCTGGCAGAATATCCATTTTTTCAGCGAAGCGGCCATTTCAGGAAGCGGTGGTACCGGCGCGATCGCCGGCCTCATTGCAAGCGCCGGCAGGAAGCTCGACTTTTCCGCCATGGCCCGGCATTACGCGCGCAACTTTCATACATTCTATGGCAATCCCATCAGCGAAGCCACCCGGCCTATCAATGAACGCGGCGCGTATGCAGGTATCCGCTGGTCACCTTCGCGGAAGTGGCAGTGGAGCGCCTATTTCGACTATTTCCGGTTTCCGTGGCTGAAATTTCAGGTCGATAAGCCCTCCCGCGGCTTTGACTACTTCGTGCATTTGCTATGGAAACCCTCAAAACGGCTAAATGCTTATTGGCTGTTTCATGAAAAACATAAGCAGATCAATGACCCGGCGGCAGAGGACAATGATCCAGCGTTGATCCATTCTGTTAAACGAACTGCCGTATTCAACATCGACTATGAAATTCCGCTCAAATGCGCGTTCCGGACGCGGCTACAATATGGCGGGTTAAAAAACGCGCATTCAAAAGGTTCCAACGGCTTCACAATCGTCCAGGACGTGAGCTGGCACCTCTCTAAACTCGAAGTCAGCGCCCGGGCGGCATTTTTTAAAACCGACGATTATGATAGCCGGCAGTATGTATACGAGAAAGATGTGCTGTATGCATTCTCGATACCGGCCTATTACAATACTGGCACCAGACATTTTCTCATGCTGCGTTATGCCGTGTCAAAACAGCTCAAAATATGGCTCCGGTGGTCGCAAACGCGGTATTCGGATATTGAAAAGATTAGTTCGGGACTCAACGAAATCGAAGGAAACAAACGAAGCGACGCAAAGTTGCAGGTGATGTATCAGTTTTGAAAGCCTATTTTTGCACCGCGAAAGGAAATTCTTTTTGAGTAAATACCATTAATCAGTACAACATGCCCAACAACAAACTTGAAGCGTTAAAAAAATATTTCGGATACGACTCCTTTCGCCCGCAGCAATCCGAAATCATCGACACCATCATGGCCAACCGCGATTGTATGGTGCTTATGCCCACCGGCGGTGGTAAATCCGTCTGTTTTCAGATCCCTGCCGTGCTGCGTGACGGGCTCACGGTGGTAGTCTCGCCGCTGATCGCCCTGATGAAAGACCAGGTGGAAGCATTGCGCGGAAACGGTATTACGGCCGCCTTCCTCAACTCCACCATCTCGGGCACCGAACAGGACCAGATCATGTGGAAAATCAAGCTGGGCGAACTGAAACTGCTCTATATCGCGCCGGAAAGGCTTTTCGCAGGAAATACATTTGATTTGCTACGCGAATGGAATGTGCAGCTTTTCGCGATCGACGAATCGCACTGTATTTCTTCCTGGGGCCACGATTTCCGGCCGGAATACCGCCAGCTGAACCTGTTGAAACAACGCTTCCCCGACGTCCCGATCGTCGCGCTCACCGCAACGGCCGACCGCGTCACACGCCGGGATATATTGAAACAACTCAATATCGAGCACGCCGAAACCTTCATTTCCAGCTTCGACAGACCCAATCTGAGCCTGAATGTGCTGCCGGGAAGAAAGCGTATTGAGCAAATTCAACGCTTTATCAACAAACATGAAGACCAGCCGGGGATTATTTACTGCCTCAGCCGCAAAGGCACCGAAACCGTGGCCGCCAGTTTGCAAAAGGCCGGGCTCCGGGTCGCATACTACCACGCGGGCATGACGGGCGACAAGCGCTCGCAGGTGCAGGAAAATTTCCTGCGGGATGATATTCAGGTAATTGTCGCGACCATTGCATTTGGAATGGGGATTGATAAATCCAATGTCCGCTGGGTGATCCATTATAACTTACCTTCTAACGTCGAGAGTTTTTATCAGGAAATCGGCAGGGCGGGGCGCGATGGTGCTAATGCGGATACGGTGTTGTTTTATAGTTATCTTGACATTATCACGCGGCAGGATATGATCAACAATTCGGACCAGTCGGCGGAACAGAAGGAACTGTTGCACGCCAAACTGAACCGCATGAAACAATACGCGGAAGCCGATATTTGCCGTCGCCGCATTCTTTTGAATTATTTCAACGAGCCGGTCGACCACGACTGCGGCAACTGCGACGTGTGCCGCAACCCGCGCACCCGCTTCGATGCGACCATCATCGCCCAGAAAGCGTTATCGGGCATCGCCCGCACCGAGCAAAAAGTGGCGATGGGTATGCTTGTCGATATTTTACGCGGCAGCCGCAACCGGAATATCATTCAACATGGCTACGAACGGCTGCCCACATTTGGCGTGGGCCACGAGCTGCGCAGCGACGAATGGTCGGAATACCTGAGCCAGATGCTGAACTCCGGCGTAATGGATATCGCTTACGACGAGGCACATTCGTTCAAGCTGAATGCGGTAAGCTGGCAGGTGTTAAAGGGTGAAAAGCAGATCGAACTAGTGAAATTCATCCCGCTCAGCGAGCGCAAAGCAAAAGAAGAAGAGCTGGTACCAAAAGAAAAACCGAAACAGGAGATCATCCGCGATGCACTTTTCGAACGCCTTCGCCAACTTCGCAAAAAATTGGCGGATACGCTGGGCGTGCCACCATACGTCGTTTTCAGCGACGCTTCACTTTCGGAGATGGCCCAGAAAAAACCTATTTCCGAAGCTCAAATGAAAGCCGTTTCCGGCGTCGGGGCCGAAAAGTTTCGTCGTTACGGGGAGGCATTCATCAATGAAATCCTCGATTTCGCACGGGAAAACAATGCGCCCGGCACACGCGTCATGAAGGGAATGACTTTCGTGGAAACCTTCGATTTCTACAAGGAAGGCTATTCCGTGAAGGCGATCGCCGAGAAGCGGAATCTCAATCCGGTGACTATCATCTCGCATTTGGTAAAACTCAAAGAAGACGGCCACGGCATTGACTTGAAATCGCTCATCGAGCCCACGGCCTACAAAACCATCATCGACGCCGCAGAAGAAATCCAGGTCGGTAAAAATGATCCGCTGAAGCCCCTGTTCGAATTACTGAACGAACGGTTTGACTACGGGCAGATCCGGCTGGCGCTGGCGATTTGGGAAGGCGAGCGGCAAAACTAATTCCGCGTGCTTATATTTACTTTTTTAAATACTTAACCATCAATATGTCAAGACAAAATATACTCTCAGGCTCTCCGTGGGAAGACAAAATGGGCTATTGCCGGGCGGTTCGGATCGGGAATATCATTGAAGTTGCCGGAACGGTCGCCATTGTGGACGGGGAAAAAGTGAAGGCCGATGACGCCTATGCGCAAACGAATAATATCATCGAGCGCATTGAAAAGGTATTGCAGGATGCCGGTGCCAGCCTTGCCGACGTTGTTCGCACGCGGATTTTTACAACAGATATTTCCCTTTTTGAGGACATTGCGCGCGCACATGGTGCGTATTTTGGCGAAATTAAGCCCACCACAGGTATTTACGAGATTAGCAAACTGGTATCGGCCGACTACCTGGTTGAGATCGAATTTACAGCCATAGTCCAGTAATATATTGGAAAGTTTAAAAAAAGCCTGTTTCCTGAATGGAAACGGGTTTTTTTTGTGACCATTTTTAATTTCTTCCAACCTTTTGGCGCGAAATTTGCTCTCTGTGGAGGTGTTGTCTGATTTGGAACCCTAAACAATAGACATCTCTTGACATGAAAAATGGAATTACTCTTCTAGTTGCCTCAGTTTTACTGGTTCTGTGCGTAGTGCAAAAAGAAGCCCGGTATGGAACGGCCCAGTATAAAAGTGTAGAAAAAATGTACAATTATCCATCGCCGGATACGAAGATTGCGATTTCGGAATCGCGGTATGAGGGTGAATTGTTGAGCGATGTGCAGCGCTTTGAATTCGCTGATTCCTTGAAATCGGAACCGACAGCCCGGATTGCCAACCAAAGGTTATTGAATATTGCTGCGGGCAGCAAAATGCTCAATTACTGAACCCATATTTCGATTCAGTAATTGAGCTGATATTCGATTTCAGCTGAACAGCCCCATAATATCTTCCTGGCTCAGCTTCTTGATAAAGCCGGATTCCCCGCCGACCAAATCTTCTGCCAAATCCTGCTTGCGCTGCTGCAACAACAGAATCTTCTCTTCAATCGTATCCTTGCAGATCATTTTATAGGCAAACACCTTGCGCGTTTGTCCGATACGGTGCGTACGGTCGATCGCCTGGCGTTCCACGGCAGGGTTCCACCACGGATCGACGAGGTAAACGTAGTCCGCTTCGGTGAGGTTAAGCCCTACCCCGCCTGCTTTGAGGCTCATCAGGAACACGCGGCAAGTATCATCGCTTTGGAAACGGTTCACACGTCCTGCGCGATCGACAGTCTGGCCGTCGAGGTATTCGTAAGGGATATTCACCTTTTCCAAATGCTTGCGGATTAGATCCAACATTCCCAAAAACTGGCTGAATATCAATATCTTGTGGTTCGAAGCATTTTCCTCGATTTCCCGCGTAATTTCTTCCAGCTTCGCCGATTCGCTGCCAAAATCCTCATCACCCGACAGAATAGAAGGCGAGTCGCATATCTGGCGAAGTTTCAGCAATGCTTCGAGAATGAGGAAGCTGCTTTTGTTAAGCCCTTCGGTAGCCAGTTTCTCGGCAATCTCCTGGCGGTAGCGCTCGCGGAATGTGTCGTACACTTTCCGTTGCTTATTACCCATCTCGCAGAACAGGATCGTTTCGGTTTTGTCCGGTAAATCGGTCGCGACTTCTTCTTTCGTACGTTTGAGCATAAATGGATACACGAGCTTTCGCAACTCGGCCGCCTTTTCCTTGTCCTGGTATTTATCGATCGGCGTCGCATACTCCGTTCGGAAAAAGTCGGCATGGCCGAGCATTCCGGGGTTCAGGAATTCAAATTGCGAGTACAAATCAAATGTATTGTTCTCGACAGGCGTACCCGTCATGGTCAGGCGGTTGCGCGCACGCAGTAAGCGCGAAGCCTTGGAGGTAAGCGAATCAGGGTTTTTGATCGCCTGAGCTTCGTCGAGGATAATGTAGTTGAAGTCGAACTGCCTCAGTAGCTCGACATCGCTCCGCATGGTGCCGTAAGTCGTGAGGATAATGTCGTACTCGCGGAAAAAATCGATGTCTTTCCTTCTCGACATCCCGCGATGAACGTATAATTTAAGGTCCGGTGTAAATTTCGCCGCCTCTGCCTGCCAGTTGAAAATCAGGGTTGTGGGAACTACGACAAGGTTCGTATAGTTCGGTTCCAGGTTCTTCTGGTTTTGCAGGAATGTCAGCATTTGCAGGGTTTTACCTAAACCCATATCATCCGCCAGACATCCGCCCCATTGAAACTCGTCGAGGAAGTGAAGCCATTTGTAACCCTCTTCCTGATACTGCCGGAGCGTCGCCTGGATATTCTGCGGAAGTGGTACCGACGGGATTTGTTTAAAATTGAGCAGTTTTTGTTTCTTCTCCCAAAGTTCGCGGAACACGTCCTCGTTATCGATCTCCGAAACCAGCTCGTCGATCAGCGAGAAATGGATTTTGGATAAATGGAGCTGATCGTCGTTCACGCGGCCAAACTGCATCAACGGTTCCAGTTTCGCTATCCATTCATCGGGAAGCACACCCAGCGAACCGTCCTGCAACTGAATATAATTCTGCTTTTTGAGTAACGCCTTTTTCGCGTCAGCCAATGTCACTGTCTGGTCGCCGAAAGTGATCTCGATCCGCATATCGAACCAGTCGATACCCGACGACGTGTGCACTTTCACCGTCCCGCGGTTGGGGTTGAAGCGCATTTTTTTCAGGTCTTTAAACCCGAAAATGTCGTAATGCTTCTTCTTGGCGGCATCCACAAAATTGAAGAGCCAGCCGTTTTTCATTACCTGCTCAAACGGCACGTAGAAAAACGGTTGCCCGGTTTGGTGTTCAAAACCGGGGTGCAATGCTTTTGCCCAATCCCACACCTCATTCTCCGCCTGAACGTCGCGTTCAAGCATGGTAATCTGGTTATTATCAAAACTGGTCCTCGTACGGCGCTGGTCGTGCAGCAGTTCGAGTTCTTCCCCCTTTCGTTGCTCGGTTGTGCCGTTTTCTTCCAGATACACATACGAAGGAACGATCAGTAAGTTTGCCTCGTCCTCTTTCAGGTAAAATTTCGGTTTTTGGAAAACCAGCGGGGATGTTTGTATCTGGTGCCTTGTCTGGAAAATTACATCGAATTTTTCTGACACCGGAATAATCCAGTCTCTCAGGAAATCGTCACCAAAATCCTTCCTAACCCTTATTTTAAATCCGTTCTGGCTCAGGTAAGCCACCATTTCGGCCTCGCTGATACCCGCCCAGCGGAATAATGTCTTCTCATTGTAAAGCCCCAGCCAGAAGCTGTCGAGCGACACCACTTTCTGCAATTCCAGCGGCGTGCCTGGCTTGATTTCTACGTAGGGATTGAGGGTAATGAACTCCTTGTCTTCTGTGAGCACAAAAAACAGTTTCACCGGCTCGCGGTGCAGTTCGAGCTGCGTTAGCTGGTGATTACTGGTCACATAATCGCCGTCGGCCAGGAATAGCCGGTCGCCATCGAGGTCATTGAAAACACGGGTAAGCTGTTTGCCGACGTAATTGCGGGCTTCGTAACGCTGATCAGCTTCCACATCGTCGAAATGCAGGTACGCGTTGTATGCCCAGCCTTGTTTACGAATGAATTTTTGAAGCCCCTCTTCCCAATGCTTCGCCATACGTACAAGTCGCGCGTCGGACTCTGTCAGAACGGGGATTTCATCTGCTGAATAATAGTGGCTCGACCCACCCGCTATATTGCGGATATTGGTAACCTTCTCGGATTTGGCACTGAATTTGACGGAAAAAACCCCGAAACCAATGTCCAGCAAATGGTTTTTTCCCTTCGGCCAAAACACAAAAATAGAAACCCGGTCCTCGTCGTCCTGCCCGTTTTCCGTCAAAGTCACGGCAAAAGACGACTCCTGTGCGGGCAATATGCGTTCGCGTAACGATTGCCAGTCCTGGTAGGCACCTACTTTCTGGATGGCCGGATCAAGCTTGGTCAAATGCAGCCCGCCGTCTTCGTCGAGCCGGAACTCGAATTTATCTTTGTATTGATCTTCAAGCGAATAGCCATATTCGGCCAGCAGATTGCTTTTTTCGACAGTGAGGTCGCGCATTACCTCGAATGCTTTCTCGCCCAGTTCTTCGCGGAGTTTGAGCAACGCGGCCAGCTTGTGCTCGCAGAGCGGCACCCAGAGTTTCTGGTTGCAGGTACACGAAGTCTGAATCTGGCGGGTGCCTTTTACGCGCCGGAATGTAGTCATATACTCCTGATCCTTATCCGTCACCTGGCATTCCGCCTCGCCTTCCTTCGCCGATACGATCTCCACCGGGCCCACGTTCCCGCGGTTCTGCCAGGTTTCGTCGAGCACCATGCCGCGCAACTGCATTTCTCGGATTTCCTGCAATTCGATCGTCGTGTTGGCCATTTCATGCACAACCTGCTTGATCGTCGGCATTTTGTCGAGAATGTACAAAATACTGGCCACACGGTGTTTACACAGCCCGGCTTTATCCGGACAGGAACATTCGGTGGTTATTTGCGGTGTGAGAAAATCGCGGATGAAAATCTGGTAGTACTGGATCGAATAGTCGCTTTTGACCTTGAACTCAGCATTACCGGGGCCATTATAATCGAGTTTGGAAACTTTTAAGCCGCCACTGCTATAAATGGAACGCCCTCTTGATAGTACATCCCGCTCCGCCCGTCTCAGCAAGAAGTTTGATAATTTCTCCTTCTTTTCGTTTTCCATTTACCCTGCTGCCTATTAAAAACGCAAAAGTACGGTATGTTTCTGTCTTATAGAAACGAACGGAGAAGTATTGACCCGAACTATGTAGTTTATGAGCGCACATAAGGCTGATCGATGACACCAATATGCCCCGAATGCAGCGCGTCATTGCAGAATGCAGCGATCTGCGGGCCTACATTGGGATATAAATGCCTTGAAGAAAGCGATGAAACCGGCAGCCATACGATTTCCAGTGCCGTAGTATGCGCCGGATCGAGCACCGGGGTGCCCTTTGTTATATTTGCATTAAATACCATGTGCAGCGTCTCTTTCCGCACTTCATGCCAGATCACTTCGCCGCAAGACACCATTTTCCCGACCTCAACTTCCACGCCCAGTTCCTCCATCAGCTCTCGCGCCAATGCGTCCGAAAGCGATTCGCCGGGGTCGGGATTACCTCCTGGCAATGCAAATACCTCCTTTTCGCCATAGCAATAGCGCAGCGTGAGGATCTTGTCGTTTTCGAGAATGATAGCGGATGGACGGACGTTCATAATTGTGTGCTTAAATCATGATGACTATTGCTCAATAAACAAACTTCCGGCCATAACTCTTACTCCCGCAGCACCATTTTTTCGATCAGGAGCATGAAAATGTGGATCACCTTGATATGAATTTCCTGAATGCGGTCGGCGTAACCGAAATGCGGCACGCGGATTTCAACGTCGGCCACGCCCGCGAGCTTGCCCCCGTCCTTTCCCGACATGATGACGATCTTCATGCCTTTTGCCCTGGCAGCTTCGGCAGCGCGAATGATATTTGCGGAGTTTCCGCTCGTGCTCAGCCCAAGAAGCACGTCGCCTGGCTGACCCAATGCTTCAATATATCTTGAAAACACATATTCGTACCCGAAATCGTTGCTGACGCAGCTCAGATGGCTCACGTCGGAGATCGCGATGGCAGGCAGTGCGCGGCGGTTATCGCGGTAGCGGCCGGTTAGTTCTTCCGCGAAATGCATCGCGTCGCAATGCGACCCGCCATTCCCACAGGAAAGGATTTTACCGTTGTGGATGATCGCCTCGGCCATCAGACCCGCTGCTTTTTCGATCTTTTCAATCTGTTCGGGATCGCTCAGGAAACTGTCCAGAACAGTTTGTGCTTCTTTAAGTTCCTGGCTAATAATGCTTTGATAATTCATGCTAATATCTGATTCTATTAAATCTTTTAAAGTCTGATGGCTTTGAGAACGTGTGTCTTCCGGCCCGGGCCCTTATGCCGCTCTACGATAAAGCCCCCTGCTCGTAGCGCCCTTTTAACGATTCCTTTCGAAGAATATGTTACTAATACGCCTCCCTGCGACGTTTGGGCCGCTATTTTGGCAAAAATTTCTTTCTCCCAAAGCTCGGGTTGGGCCCGCGGGTCGAAAGCGTCGTAGAAAATAACGTCAAAAAATCGCTCCGAGGTGAAGTCCTGCACGGTGGTTTGCTCCTTTCGGAGGCTAAAAAAAGGAGAAATGGCCGTTTCTGCGCCCCAAGGCGCGTGGTGCAGCTGCATAAAACCGGTGGCGCCGGAAGCTTCCTCGTAATTCAGTTGCGACGCTTCCAGCAACGACACAGGATAGGCCTCCACAGATGTGTAGAAAACCTGTTTTTGGAGGCTATCGGCCAGCTTCCAGGCGAGGAAGGCATTCAGCCCGGTACCGAAGCCCATTTCAAAAACGTAAACCGGTCCCGAAGCATTCTCCAGGACCGGCTTTAAACCGAGATTGATATATATGTGCTCCGATTCCATCAGGGCACCTTGCAATGAATGGTATTGCTGCTTGAACTGCGCACTGAACAGCGAATGCGAGCCGTCTTCGGTAATGATGAAGCGATCCAAATGGCCGGGTTTTAGTTTGGCCAAAAGTACTAAATCATTCTGCGCAGTGTGACCTGGGTAAAGAAAATATCGCCTTTCCGTTTCACTAGCAGGTCCACATTTTTGCCATCGCCCCGCTGCAAAAGCTTGTATATTTCGCTCACATTGAGCTCCGAAGCGGAGTGATCATCGATAAACAGGAGCTGATCACCTTCCATCAACCCGGCGCGTGCGGCCGGAGAATCGGTTACGACGTGGTTGACGATGTAACTACGCAGGTCCCTTCCTTCCGCACGGATTTCCATCCCGCTCATATCATGCTCGAATTTCTCGCGCAGGCGACTTCTGATCGGTTTCAGCACCATATAGTGCTCGCCGTAGTTGAATGTCACTTTGAAACGGCGGAGCAGTTCGCAACCGATATTACCCTGCCGCTCGGCTCCGGCCCGGATTTTCGAACCGAATGCGATACTGTCGGGAAACGAGGCTACCACATTATTCAGCTCGAAACGGCCCAACCGCATTTTATCGACACGGCCCAGGTTGCCATTAATAACCCCGTTCAAACCCCGGCCCAACTGCGCGCGGATCACCTTTTCCGGTAAGCGGAAGGTTTCTTTGCGCGTATTGTTGAGAAGCAAGGCGTGGCCTGCACCGGTGTCGATCAGCACCCGGATCGGATGCTCGCGGCCATCGGCGAAAAGCGTCACCGCGTCGGTAAATGGCTTGGTATCCTCGATGATGAGCGGGTGTTTGTCGCCTTTGCTGGTTTTGTACTTGTACCTGTCAGGGCGCATCAGCAGTATTTCTTTTTTGGCAAAATCGATCGTTACGACGAAGTTGTTGAAGATTTCATACCCGAAAATCCCATGCACAGGCACGCCCACGTATTCAGAAAGCCGCAGGAAATCCTGTTCGAGGATCACGATATTCTGATGATTGGCTTTAAGCCTGCCCATCGAAAACTTATTATCGATCGCGACATGCGCCGAAATGGATGCCCCCTCGCCCGCACCTGTGAGGTTCACCTTGCGGGTCATACGCAGCTTGTCGGCTTTGAGGACGTTCGGATCGGTGATGATGATGGAGCTAACGCCGGTGTCGAGGATAAAACGCAGTGAATCATTGTCGTTGATCTTCGCGTAAAGCAATATAAGATTGGAATGCAGCTCGAACGGGATGCGTGCTGTTTTGTAGTTTTTGTCTAAAAAATAACCATACTTTTCCTCTGATACAGGGGGAACGTCGCTGGAATGGCCGAATGTTAGGGTGTGGGTAAAAAGTATGATCGCTGCTATGAACCACTTAGACGTTTTCATCGTGGCCTCCTTTCTTTAAGTACTATGTGTCAAATTCTGTCCGCAATATCATTTTAAACACTCTGATTATAAATGACTTAGTAAGTTGATTTATATCCTTCGGTGTACGTTAAGTGTCGAAATCAGTCCAATCGGTTAATTCAAGTAAAAATAGCTCAATTTGCATTAATAAAACACAAAAAAATCTCGATATGTGCAAACTTTCCGACATTTTTTTGATCACATATATATAATCACGTAAATGATGAAAATATGGTACTTTTGTTGCGTAAAATGACTTATTTCCATAATAAAAATTTTCTCATGCGAAAAAAAATTGTTGCCGGTAACTGGAAGATGAACAAGGTTCTGGATGAAGCGGTTGCGCTTACTTCGGAGCTCGTTAATATGGCCAAAGACGAGGTCCGGAATGACGCGAAAATCATCCTTTGCCCTCCTGCGATTTACCTTACTACGATTCAAAAATATATCGAGAACGAGCCCAACTTCGCGTTGGCCGCTCAAAACTGCTCCGACAAAGTTTCGGGAGCATTCACCGGTGAGATTTCCGCACAAATGCTGCAATCGATCGGTGTACAATATGTGCTGATCGGCCACAGCGAACGCCGCCAGTATTTCAATGAAACCAATGCACTGCTTGCAGAAAAAGTAAATACCGCATTGGCCAACGGCGTTTCTCCAATCTTCTGCTGCGGCGAGTCACTCGAACAGCGCCAGAATGACGATTATATCGGTTTTGTGAAAAACCAGCTGACCGAAAGCCTTTTCCACCTTTCGGAAGAACAATTGAAGTCGGTTGTGATCGCCTATGAGCCTATTTGGGCCATTGGAACGGGCCTTACCGCCTCGGCTGAGCAAGCGCAGGACATGCATGCGGCATTGCGCGCGCACATCGCGTCGAAATACGGTGCGGATGTAGCCGACGAAATTTCCATCCTCTACGGCGGAAGCGTTACAGCAGCCAGCGCTCCCGAACTGTTCGCAGCCCCGGATATCGACGGCGGCCTGGTAGGCGGTGCTTCGTTGAAATCACGGGAGTTTACCAATATTATCAAGGCGAGATAGTCGGATTGTCATCCTGAGTGTGACAATAGTGCTCGCTCAGGATGACAATTAGATCACATTTCCGTAATCACAAATTCCACCCGGCGGTTCTTTTTCCGCTCTTCTTCGGTTCCTTTGGTGATTGGCCTTGTGCCGCCGTAACCTTTCGCTTCGATACGGCTTCCATTAATGCCCTTTTCTACGAGGTAGTTTTTTACCGCCTCCGCGCGCTGACGGGAGAGTTCAAGGTTTTTGTCAAAGTCACCTACATTATCGGTATGGCCTTCGACCCGGATCTTGACTGTCGGACTGTCGCGCATGACGTCTACCAGCCGGTTCAGCTCTTCAAAGGATTCAGGAAGCAACGTGTATTGGGAAGTTTCAAAATAAATATTAGGGAGCAAAATCGTTTCTCCGACGATGAGCGGCGTAAGATATACGTCCTGATCAAAAGACTTGCCCGAAGAGTCGCCCGGCGCGAGGCTGAACGACGACCCGTAGTAGCCGCGGGCCATTACACGGAATTTATATTGCTCACCCGCATCGACGCCCACCCGGTATTTTCCGGATGACGACCGGATTTGCAGCGTATCCCCGCTTTCGATGTAGGAAAGCTGGGCGGCGATCGGCTCCTTCGTTTTCGCATTGTAAACCGTACCTCTTAAAACAGCCGTTTCACTCTCTTTTTTCGGAGCGGGTACCGGAACCTTCTTTTGGGGTGCTTTTACGGCTGGTTTTTTCGCCGGCGGTGTCGTTGCTTTGGCTATCGGCTTCGATGATTTCTCAGGCTGTTTTTTCAACGGGTTTTTGACATGGATTCCGTAAAAATTCCACGACTGGTAACCGCCCGAACTTCTGCCTTCGTAAAAATCGAACTCCTCGATTCCCGGCGTAAGTCTTTCGAAATAGGCCACAAAATCCACCGTATCGCCATTTGCGACGCTTGTTTTAGTAGTGGTAGTGATATTTTCTGCCCTGATAAATTTGAATTTTTTATCGATTTCACCAGGCTTGTACAGCCTCGTTTCAGGATCGAGCCAGATCTGACTTTGGCCTTGCTGCTGCAATTTTGGAATGCGCGAGTCGGGAAATGGTGACGTCCGTGGTTGTGATCGCAATTGCGGCTGCTGGGCTTGCTTGTCGATGAATTGCAGATAGACAACCGTGTTGGCATCCGTCAGTTCTACCTTCTTGATTTTCACATAGGGAACCGACGACTCCTCTACCCTGGGATTCTCAGTAATTTGCCCGAAGCTGGTATGGATTGACAGTAAAATGGCTCCAAAACTGGCCGAAAGCAACTTGAAATTCATAGCGATATTGGGGTTTGAATTAAATATCAGCAAGAACGTCCGAAAATCGATGATAGTTTGTTAAAAATTGTTAAACGCAGAAAATCACTGGTTTACAGGAATAAACGGAATCCAGAAAGCCGGATCGTAGCGCTCCCAGGCGTGGCAGGCGAACGGCAACTGATGGTTTGTAAGCTCATAACTCGCGGCCGGGCTTTTCTCGAACGAGAAACGCAATGCCTCGCGCCATTCCGGTAATCTCATAAAGATTTTCATCGGTTTGAGCCGCGTCGCTTCCTGGCAGAAAAGCATGTCTTCATTGCCTTTCCAGGAGGGGTAGAATAGGTTGTATATCTTTAAATAGCGTAAAAACGCAGCTATTTTTCGCAAGGACAGGCCTCCATTAAGCACCACACGATGGGACGACAACGCGTCGGCAAAATCCTGCGCCGCCTCGGCAGAAATCGTATCGAACTCGGGCATGTGAAGTGACGGCGCGCCCACATAGTCATAACCTTTGGCACACCATTCTTCGAGCTCGTCGCGGAAAACAAATGCATCAAGCTGGTAAATGAGGATGTATTGGTAAGCGTCGAAGGCCTTGTAAAAATCAATGGACACCATCAGCCGGTTATAGGCATCGACGCCCGCGAAGTAACTGTTAGCAAACGACTGGACCCTGAGCGCCGGGTATTGTTGCTGCAATGCGGAAAGGTCGAGGCCGGCAGGTTTCACGACGATCACCGGGTAGTTGCCCAGCACAGCCATACATTGCCGCAACGACATTTGCTCGGCATCCGTCATATTTGCCTGATACACAGGTATCACCACCGCCACCCGCGACTTTTTTTCAGCCATTTTAATGTTAATCCAGTTCCTATTCGAATAAATCTCCTACCGCCGGCAGCCACCAGTCTTTACTGCTAAACTTGTAATAACCGCGCAGCAATTGGCTCAGCACCGGTGTAAGTCGTTTGAAACGGCTTTCGGGCAGTCCCGCCCGGGTGTAAAAATGCTTTTGGGAAAGATACAATTTAAGCAGTTTCTCGCGCGGGACGAACGGAAGCGCGCGAAGAAGCAGATAAAGCTCATGCAGCTTATTGGCCTTTTCTTTCAACGGGACGAGCTTTAATTTCCGGTCGCGTTTGAAACGGTGGGCGAGCTGCACTTTCTCGACCTTGTTGCCAAATCCCACCTGCTGGCTGGAATGGATGCGGTACGAAATAAGGGATTCGGGTATGAATTCTATCTTGTTTTCCAGGCTCAACACCATGGCTATCCAGGCATCATGGATCAAATCCTGCACGTGCGTAGGGAAAGGCATGAGCCGGGCGAGGCATGATTTGCGGATCGCGAGCGTGGCGCCTGTCACCACAAACCCGTTAAAAAGGATCTCATGAGGTTTGCCGCTTTCCCAGATCTGCTGCCGTGCTCTGTCAAACTCGATTTCTTCCCAAATAGTCCTGCCGGTTGGCTCCGAATCGTCATTGATCATTTCCGCATCGCTGAACACCGCGTCGAGGTCCGGGCGCGCATTCAGGAATGCAAGCTGCTTTTGCACCTTATCGTTTCGCCAGCGGTCGTCCTGGTCACACAGGAAAATCACGTCCCCTTCACATAGCGACAGGCACTTCTCGAAATTCCTGGTCGAACCGAGATTCTGCTCGTTCACATAAATGCGAACGGCGAACTTGCTGGTAGTAGCAAAAGATTTTATGATTTCAATCGTGTCGTCCTTAGATCTGTCGTCGCAAACAACCAATTCATCCACCGAAACCGTCTGATCAGCAATGCTCTTCAACTGTTCGGGCAAGTACTTTGCCCCGTTGTAAGTACACATAGCTACTGAAATCATAATGTGTATCTGTATTTTATATTTTTGTAAAAGCTTCCCGGCCTTTTTAATAGGCCATAAAGTTACGTGGTTGAGCCGGGAATTAAATCAAAAGTTATTAAAACCACTTGAATGGCATTACCAGAACAGCTTAAAAAGGCGATTATCCAGATGCCGGCGAAAGAAAAGGATAAATTGCTCCTGAGGCTGATCACCAAAGACAAGACCCTGAGCGACCGCCTGCATTTCGAACTGATCGAAGACAGTTCCACCATTCCCGAACGCCGCGAAGAGCTCATGGGGCGGATCGTGCGGACATCGAAGTTCAACCAGAATACGCCGGGTTGGGTACTGACGGATATGCGCAGCCTCAGTGCGGATATTGCCTATCATGTGAAGGTTACGAAGGATAAGGTCGGGGGCATTGAGTTGAATATTTTTCTCTTGAATACATTCCTGGAAGGCTACTCCAACATTCTGAGAACCTACTCGTCCCGCGCCGATACCTGTGCATTGTACATTGCCAAAAAGGCCCAGGTGATCCTTAACGGCCTTAGTAAACTCGACGATGACTACCGGATCGACTATATCAAAGACACGAACCGAATGCTTCAACTCGTTTTCAGCCTCTGTTCCAAAATGTACGCCCGACAAATGGAACTGCCGCACGAACTGGAATTTTAACACACCATTGATCTATGAAAAAGACCGCATTGCTGATTATCGACGCCCAATACGATTTCTGTGATCCTAACGGGACATTATACGTTCCCGGGGCCGAGAAAGACGTTGAGCGCATTGCCAGCCTCATTGCGTTGGAAGGCGACAAAATCGATTCAATATTCCTGACGCTCGATACCCACAAGGTGCTGGACATTGCGCACCCGCTTTTCTGGGAAGATCGGAACGGCAATACGGTCGCACCGTTTACGCTGATTTCAACCCAATCGGTGGAAGCGGGCAAATGGATCCCGCGCTACCATCGCGAATATGTTTTGAAATATCTGCAAACCCTTGAAGAAGAAGGCGAATTCCAGCATTTTATCTGGCCGGAGCATTGCCTTGCCGGCTCCAAAGGGGCGGCAATCGACGATACGCTCATGCGCGCCGTGCTCGCCTGGGCGCACCGCACCCGCCGCGACTACCGGACGGTTTCGAAAGGTATTAACCCGCTGACCGAGCATTTCGGGGTTTTCAAAGCCCAGGTACCGGTGGCTAATGCACCCGAAACAGAGCTGGATGAACGTTTTCTGGCTGAGCTAAGCGAATATGATCAGGTACTCGTGGCCGGCGAAGCACGTTCGCATTGTGTCGCGACGAGCATCCGGCAGATCGTCAAATATGCCCCTGCATTGGCTGCGAAAGTCGTTGCGCTCACCGACTGCATGTCCGACGTCCCCAACTTCGGTCACTTCGCCGATCCTATATTTGAAGAAGCCGCCAAAAGCGGCATGAAATTTATGAAAGCGGGCCAGGTTTTTAAAGAAAACTAAATGCCGCGCCTTTTGGTTATAATAGTATCACATCATCATTCAAACTAATATCATAATCCATCGATAACCCCGCTATGATGCAATTAGCAGTGCCCCGGATCGAGGCCGATCAGTTCGATGAACTGGATCCGAGACAATACATTCTGATCAAAGGTGCCCGTGTCAACAATCTGAAAAACATCGATGTGGCGATCCCGCGCAACAAGCTGGTCGTTATTACGGGTCTTTCCGGCTCAGGAAAATCGTCATTGGCCTTCGATACGCTGTTTGCGGAAGGCCAGCGCATGTACGTGGAAAGTCTTAGCAGCTACGCGCGGCAGTTTCTCGGACGGATGGAAAAGCCGGAAGTGGAATACATTAAAGGCATTTCGCCGGCTATTGCCATCGAGCAGAAGGTCAATACCCGTAATCCGCGATCTACGGTGGGTACTTCCACGGAGATTTACGATTATCTCAAACTGCTTTTCGCACGCATAGGACACACCTATTCGCCGGTTTCCGGGGGAATCGTGCGGAAAGACTCGGTGACCGACGTGGTGAACTACATGCTCGCGCACGACGAGGGCACGCGTGTGATGATTCTCGCGCCGCTACTCATCCGCGACGGCCGCTCGCAAATTGAAGAACTCACGATCCTGCTTTCCAAAGGCTACAACCGTATTGTGCTGAACGAGGAAGTCGTTTCAATCGAAGATATTCTCGAAAAACCCGACCATTTTCCGCAGGCCGGCAACCAGGTTTTTATCCTCATCGACCGCGCCGCGATCAAACATAACGACGAGGACACACAGTACCGCCTTTCCGACTCCGTACAAACCGCCTTTTTTGAAGGAGAAGGGACCTGTACAGTGAATATTGTAGGAGGAGAAAAAAGGGTTTTCTCCGACAAGTTCGAACTCGACGGCATTACGTTCGAGGAACCGACAGTCAACCTTTTCAGCTTTAACAATCCTTTCGGTGCCTGCAAAAGGTGTGAAGGGTTTGGAAAAATATTGGGAATAGACCCTGACCTGGTCATTCCAGACAAAAATCTCTCGGTGTACGACGGTGCCATAGCACCCTGGCGTACCGAGAAAATGGGCGAATGGCTGGTTCCGCTCGTCCGCAACGGCGTGAAATTCGATTTCCCGATCCACAGGCCTTATAAAGACCTTACACCTGCGCAGAAAGAGCTGCTCTGGACCGGTAACCAATATTTCGACGGTATTAACGATTTCATCTCGGAACTCGAATCTCAAACACACAAAATCCAATACCGTGTAATGCTCTCGCGCTTCCGCGGCCGCACGACCTGCCCGGACTGCCGTGGCTCACGCTTGCGGAAGGACGCTTCCTATGTCAAAATAGGCGGCAAATCCATTACCGATTTGGTGTTAATGCCTATTCAGGATGTTTCAGGCTTTTTCAAAGAGCTCGGGCTCGGCGACCACGACCGTCAGATTGCACGTCGCGTCCTGACGGAAATCGAATCGCGCCTGGATTATATGAACCGCGTCGGACTTGGTTATCTAACCTTAAACCGGTTGACCAGCACATTATCCGGCGGTGAATTCCAGCGCATCAAGCTGGCAACTTCATTGGGAAGCGCATTGGTAGGCTCAATGTACATTCTCGACGAACCGAGTATCGGCTTACACCCGCGCGATACGCAAAGGCTGGTGGGCGTGCTCGAATCGCTTCGTGACCTGGGCAATACCGTAATTGTAGTCGAACACGAGGAAGAAGTAATGCACGCGGCGGATCAGATCATCGACATTGGCCCCGAAGCCGGAACTGGCGGCGGGCACCTGGTTTTCCAGGGAAACCAGCGCGATATCGAGGCGCTGAAAGTCGATGGTAGTCTGGGAGGTAAGAGCAGTCAGGAGATTAACGCGCAGTCGCATACGTTGGATTTCTTGCTGGGGAATGATTCTATTACTGTTCCCACTGTCAGAAGGAAGTCTTTGCACTTCCTGGAAATCAAGGGTGCACGGGAGAATAATTTAAAGGAACTCGATGTAAAAATCCCTTTGAATAACCTAACCGTCGTCACCGGCGTGAGTGGTTCAGGAAAATCTACACTGATCCGGAAGATCCTGTACCCTGCATTAATGCGCCTTAAAGGCGAGTTTAGTGAAGATGTAGGACGTTTCGACGAGCTTACGGGCAGCGTAGATCGCATCGAGGCCGTTGAAATGATCGACCAAAACCCGATCGGGAAATCGTCGCGCTCGAACCCGGTTACTTATATTAAGGCTTATGATTATATCCGGCAGATGATGTCGGAACAGCCGCTTTCGAAAGCAAGGGGCTATAAACCCTCGCATTTCTCCTTCAACGTCGACGGTGGCCGTTGCGAAATATGCCAGGGCGAGGGCCAGGTGAAGATCGAAATGCAGTTTATGGCCGACATTTACCTGACTTGCGAGGGCTGTAACGGCAAGCGTTTCAAGCAGGAAATCCAGGAAGTAAAATATCAGGACAAAGATGTTGCCGAAATCCTCGACATGACCGTCGACGAGGCTATCGAATTTTTCAGGCAGGGCGAACCCAAGCTTGCCGATAAATTGCTTCCATTGCAAGAGGTAGGGCTTGGATATGTAGGGCTTGGGCAATCTTCAAACACATTGTCCGGCGGTGAGGCACAGCGTGTTAAACTCGCCTCGTTCCTGGGGAAGGGCTCTTCCAATAAAGGCAAAACACTCTTCATTTTCGACGAACCGACCACCGGTTTGCATTTCCACGACATTAAAAAGCTCCTCAAAGCCATCAATGCACTGGTAGAGCAAGGCGACAGCGTGATCATCATCGAACACAATATGGAGGTCATCAAAAGCGCCGACTGGATCATCGACCTCGGCCCCGAAGGCGGCGAAAATGGCGGGCAGCTCACATTCACCGGTACTCCCGAGGAAATGGTAAAGCTCGAAGGAAACTACACGGCGGACTTTTTGAGGGAAAAGATTTGATATTGTGAGTATGTCCCTTAACCCAGTGACTATGGCGCAACGGGTACCTCCACATTCCCGCAAATCCAGTGGCCTGAAACACTTTCCTGTCCGTATTTAACAGTAAAGACGCCCCGCGGGGGACTTATTCAGGCAAAACCAAAATCTGCATTTCATGAAGTTATATAAGACCGAAAATGGCATTCTCCTTGAAAACGAGGACATTTTCTACCGCCTCCACGAAACGGACTGGGACGTTGTGGTCAACAGGAATAACCTGTACGAATGGTTGGAAGGACAGACGCAAAGCCTTATCGCCCTGACATTCAGCGACGATTTCCCAATGCCCGATGCACTGGCACCCATTGGCACCCAGGAAGTATGGGCTTCGGGTGTGACCTATTTCAAGAGCCGTACGGCACGAATGGAGGAATCCGAAAAAGCAGGCGGCGGCAGCTTCTACGACCGCGTATATGAAGCCGAACGTCCGGAACTATTCTTTAAATCGACAGCATGGCGTGTAATAGGCCACCACGGCACGGTACGCATCCGTAAAGATTCGACCTGGGACGTTCCCGAGCCGGAACTGACCCTATTTGCTACTTCCGAAGGCGCTTTGGTGGGCTATACCATCGGTAACGACATGAGTTCCAGAAGTATAGAAGGTGAAAACCCCTTGTATTTGCCGCAGGCGAAATCCTACACCGGCAGCGCAGCGTTGGGGCCTTGTCTTTATGTATTTAAAGACCAGCTCGGTGTCGACACGGTGATCGACCTGTCCATCGTTCGCGGAGGTGAGGAAGTTTTCAATGGGCAGGTTACCCTGGCGCAAATGAAACGCAAACCAGAAGAGCTGCTGCACTTCCTTTACCGCGAAATGGCGTTCCCGCAAGGCGCTTATCTGATGACCGGGACGGGTATTGTACCCTCTTCTGATTTCACATTGAAATCCGGCGACGTAGTTCACATTACCATCGAGCCCATCGGAACTTTAACGAATACGGTGGGTTGATAAACAAAAGAGCTGCAAGGGTTGACCTTGCAGCTCTTTTCAGTAATGCTAATATTGTTTACGAATGCCCGAGCTTGGGAATGAAGGTGTAAATCACGCACCGAACTGCACTCACCAGCTTGGTCACCATCGATTCGCCTTCACTTTCTTCTGATTCGCTTTCAAAAAATGCCGCCGGACCTTCTTCCAGGATGCGGGCATTCAATGTCATAATTTCAGATGCCGGCATACCGGCGCTCGTGTTTTTGATCACACCTGCGTGCTTCACGTGCACAGGAGCTTTCGCTTTCAAAGCAGGCTTAATCTTTCTGGCAACCGTCCTTTCACTTACACATTCCTTGCCTGACTGCAATTTTCTGTGTGCCACGAACATGTTGTGCACATAGCCCGTTGCACTGGCTTGCAGGCTGATGATGGTGAGCAATATTAAGATTCTGAGTGTTTTCATGGCTGTATTCAATCGTTAAGAATCCCGGGCAGAACCGGATGGAATTATGTGTAACTAATTGACCTTACAAATATATATGTTTCATTAGGTATCTTGCAATACATAGTACCTTGTTTTTAACATTTTTTTTGAATTTTTTTTCAACCTTCTTCAAAGCACCGTGGCTGGCCGGATAACAGATGTAAAAGTAATACAAAAGGTTGCTCGAGATTTTCTAAAAAAGACGAACCGTCGAATTTTCCGGCTGAATAGTAGTTGGTTACGGATAAATTGCAAAGCGCCGACAGGGAACATCCCGCCGGCGCTTTTTTGCTGATAACATTTTTCTCCTATTTCTCGCGGAAGAATATCGTGATCGGTACACCCGAAAAATCGAAGTTTTCGCGCAAACGGTTTTCCAGGTAGCGCAAATACGGCTCCTTCACGTGCTTTGGGTGACTGCTGAAAAACACGAATGTCGGCGAAGGCGTCGGCAGCTGGATCATATATTTGATATTGATATACTTGCCCCGGTGTGCCGGTGGCGGGTATTTCTCGATCTCCGCCTGCATTACCTCGTTCAGTTTCGACGTAGTAATCTTCTTCGTTTTGTTCTGATAAACTTCCATCGCTTTCTCCATTACCTGGTGAATGCGCTGTTTTTCAACTACCGACGCGAAAATGATTGGCATGTAGTTCATCGGCGCGAGCTTTTCCAGCAATGCTTTTTTGTATTGATCGGCCGTTTTAGAGTCTTTTTCGACCAGGTCCCATTTGTTGACCATGATCACAATGCCCTTTTTCGCCTTGTCGGCCTGGCCGATGATGTTCATATCCTGGCCTTCAAGTCCCAGCGTAGCATCCAGCAACACGATACAAACGTCGGACTCTTCCATTGCTTTAACCGAGCGAAGTGTCGAATAAAACTCAATATCTTCCTTCACACGCGATTTCCTGCGGATTCCCGCCGTATCGGTCAGGATGAAATTCATCCCGAATGCATTGTAATGCGTGTGAATCGCGTCGCGGGTGGTACCTGCTATGTCCGTAACGATGCTGCGATCGGTGCCGGTGAGTACGTTCAGGAACGATGATTTACCCACATTCGGGCGTCCCATGATCGCAATGCGGGGGATGCCTTCTTCGGGGTTTTCGATGCCTGCGGTTTCAAAATGCTGGATTACCTTATCCAGCAGCTCACCCGTACCGAAACCGGTTTGTGCAGAAATCGCGAAAATCTCATCACCCAAACCCAATTCATAAAATTCACCCGCCGACTGATAGCGTTCAGTTGTTTCGGCCTTATTTGCTACGAGGTAAACCGGCTTGTTGAAACGACGGAGCACATTTGCGAAATCTTTGTCGAGATCGGTGAGGCCGGTCATGGTGTCGACCATAAAAAGGACCACCGTGGATTCTTCGATCGCGAGTTCAACCTGGTCGCGGATAGCGCCTTCAAAAATATCTTCGGAGCCTACTACATAACCCCCTGTATCAATCACTGTGAAATATTGGTCGGTCCATTCGCCGTAACCGTAATGCCTGTCGCGGGTTACGCCGCTCTGGTTGTCCATAATCGCCTTCCGGCTTTCGGTGAGGCGGTTGAACAAAGTGGATTTGCCCACATTCGGACGACCAACAATCGAAATTATATTTGCCATTTTTCTTCTATTAATATGATCCGAGCAGGCCTGGTGCCTGCTCTTCATGCGTTTTACTTAAAAATTTATTCCTGATAACCGAGCTGGCGAAGCTTGTTTTCCTTGCTTCTCCAATCCGGCTCTACTTTCACGTGCTGTTCGAGAAATACTTTTTTGCCAAAGAAATCTTCAAGGTCCTGGCGGGCCTGCGTGCCGACTTTCTTCAACATTTCTCCCTTTTCACCAATAATGATCCCTTTCTGGCTTTTGCGTTCGACCAGAATTTCTGCGCGGATCACAATGATGTCGTCCTTATCCTTAAATTCAGTGATTACTACTTCGGAGCTGTATGGAATTTCCTGGCGGTAATTCAAGAAGATTTTTTCGCGGATGATTTCCGAAGCAAAGAAACGCTCCGGCTTGTCGGTTAGTTCATCTTCATCGAAATAGGGCGGGTGGAAGGGCAAACGTGTCACGACCGCATCAAACAAAGTACCGATGTTCGCTTTTTCTAATGCAGAAATCGGTATAATGGCTGCGGGATGGATCTCATCGTCCCACTCCTGCATTTTCTGCTTCACCTCTTCTTCATTCGAAAGGTCGATTTTATTCAAAACCAAAACGACCGGCGCTTCCGTCCGTTTCAGCAGCGGCAGCACCTCATGCTCGGCCGCTTTCTCCCCTATTTCTACGACAAAAAGCACCACATCGGCATCTTCCAACGAGCCTTTCACGAAGGTCATCATCGAGTCGTGCAGCTTGTACGAAGGCTTGATGACCCCCGGCGTATCGGAATATACCAGTTGGAACGGGATATCCTCGTGCTTTCCATTCAAAATCCCGATAATGCGGTGACGGGTCGTCTGCGCCTTCGAGGTGATGATCGACATTCTTTCCCCTACGAGCACATTCATGAGCGTGGATTTCCCGACATTGGGCTTCCCGACAATACTCACAAAACCAGCCCGGTGGTTACGTAACTCTGTATTGTTATTTTCGACTTTCTCTTCCATAAAAACTACTTCTTCACTTTTTTATGCTTCCCAAAAACATGGCACCTAAGGTGTTACCGTCAGCCGGTCGTCCAGCATTCTGTTCGAATATTGCTGGATAAATGCCTTAACCTGCAATTCCATAGGCCCTTGGACTTCCGGAATACTGCCTGCAAGGTTATTTTTCAAAAGCTTGTCTTCCTGATATTTATACAAACCTACGGTTTTCCGGCCATCAAATTGCAATACGTATGGCCCGTTGAACCATTGATAAGCCCCATCATAGTTGACAGCAAAGTTGATCGGCGGGTTCCCGAAGATGTTTTTTCCAAAACCGAAATAGGGTTTATCATAATGCAGATAACCCAGTACGGACGGCATAATGTCGATCTGCTGCACAATTCGCGTACTATCGGTACCGGTCATAATGTTGTCGCGCGGCGAACCGTCGCCCGGCGCGTAGAAAAGAATAGGGACTGAAAAATTCCCGACAGACGTCTGATATTGCGGATAATGCGCGAATGTGGCCGAGTGATCGGCAGTGATCACAAATAATGTGTTCTTGAACCAAGGTTTGTCCTTAACCGAATCGAAGAACCTGCGCAACGCATTGTCGGTATAACCCATTGTTTCGTAGATCGGCAGCGGACCTTTCGGGAATTTGCCTTTGTAGCGTGCCGGAATCTGGAACGGGTCGTGCGACGATACCGTAAATAATGTACTTAAAAATGGCTCCTGGAAAGAATTTAACTTTTTGGCCCAGAACTGCATGAATTCCTCATCCCAAATCCCCCAGATACCGTCATAATCCGCATCATTATTATATTCGGTTTTACCATAATAATCTTTGATGCCGATCAGATTGGTGAATGCCTTAAAACCCATTGAGCCATTTGGCGCACCGTGGAAAAACGAGGTGTGGTAACCCTTGGCTTGCAGCATTTCGGGCAGGCTCGGCAGTTTGTTGTCCGTGTAGCGCGTCAGGATGAACGGCTCCAAAATACCGGGAATGCTCGTCAGTACCGACGGTATGGCCTCGATCGATTTCGCTCCATTGGCGAACGAGTACCAATGCACCCTGCTATGCTGCATCAGCGAGTCGATGAAGGGCGTGTAACCTTTATAGGTACCGTTCTCCAGATCCCGATTGTAGGTTCCCACCATTTCCTTCCCAAAACTCTCCCAGATCAGGATCACAACGTTTTTGGGACGAAATGCCGGCGCATTTGGCTCTGGTGTGTGAATGGGCGAATAAACGACATTCATCTCCTGCTCGGATTTGAAATACTCCGCACGCTGGTAGTCAGACCTCCTCAGTGTTTTGAAAATGCAGAAAGGTGTATTCAGCACGATGAACATTTCCTTGGGCCTTTCTACATATTCGCCCGCATTGCTCAGCGTGATAGGCCGGGTGCTGTGCCTGAAACCGCCTTTCACGCCGCCGATGAACAGAAATACCGCAACGGTCATCAATACACTGTGTATCAGGAATATCTGCCAGGCAGGCCGCAGCGGTTTGGGTTCGACACGCCAGCGGCGTGTGATGTACACGACCAGCGCCACCAACAACATCCACACCAGCGCCACGTACCAATAATGCACCAAAAAGCCGCCAAATAGCTTGTGCATATTGTTTTCATGCGAAAATTCCTGCAAAACCGACCAGGTACTTCTTTTGATCGTGAATCGATAATAAATGAAGTCGGCACAGTTCGCCAGCAGCGCAATGCTGTTGGTAATGATGAAAAGATAGTCCAGAAATTTCTGCACTATCGGCCGATACTTGAATGTGACAGGGATGAGCGTTAGGAAAATGTAGAGGATATTGACATACAGCACCGCCACGAGGTCGAAACGCAAACCGCCGAGGAATAATCGCGGCGCCAGCGCCAGATTTACGCCCGGAAAAAATGACTGGTTGAACAAATAAAAGAGGACCCGGCAAATGCTGAACAAAATCATGATGCAGAGCAGCCTGATCAGCATTACCTGGTGAATGCGCCACCCGAAAGCGGAAGCGCCTGAATATGAACTCATAATTTTGATGTCAGAATGTTGGCAGCAAACTTTTTTGAAAAGTTTTCACAAAAATAGTTGTTTTCTGTAAAACAATTGTTGTATGTTTGCACTCCAATTCAACGACACCGCGGGATGGAGCAGTTGGTAGCTCGTTGGGCTCATAACCCAAAGGTCGCTGGTTCGAGTCCAGCTCCCGCTACACAGGCCAAAGCCACTTTCGAAAGAAGGTGGCTTTTTTGCATTTATTCCCTTTTCGGCAAGAATGACAACTTTCTTGAAACAAAGTGCATAAGCGCGGATTATTTGGATTATTTTGCAGCTATCCCTGCACAATAATGAATTGATGAGCCGCATTTTCCGCCTGAAATCTCCCAACGGCGCCCTCGCTGCGCACGGGTTGTTGTGCCTTGTCCTTTTTGTAAGCTGGCTACTCCTCCCCGTAAAGGCACAGGAAATTAATTTTAAATCGGACAATTACTGGCTTACTCATTATACCGCCGAATCCGGATTACCTCAGAATAGCATCAAATCCATTGCGCGCGACGAGGCGGGATTCTTCTGGTTCGCTACCGAAGACGGGCTGGTACGGTTTGATGGACGACATTTTCATACTTTTACTAATTCTAACTCGAAACTCGCCTCCAACCATCTCTTCCAAAGCTTTCGCGGGCCTAAGGATTTTAAACTCTACTTTCTTGACGATTCGAACACAGCGCACCGGATTGCGAATGGTGAAATAAACGAAACGGTCCCTTACCAAAAGAAATTCGGTGCTATGAACATGTTCAATGCCCCGGAGAAAGGGACGATCATGGCATTTGAACTATCCAACCGGCATATCTATAACGACCCCTGGAAGAATGCCCTTTTGACAGTGGCCGCAAACAGCTATTTCCGTTGCGATACGAGCGGGGTGGCTTACTTCGACCATGGAAAACAAGTATATCGTGTTCGAAACTCCGCTCAAAAGGTCGTCGATTATTTCACTGTGGGTCGGAAGTTGTATCTATTTAACCGGTTGCAGGGTAGCATTTCGCACATCGACCAGGCAGGCGCACACCCGGTTGCCATTACGGGAGATATCGCCGAAGACGGTGGTAGCACGATGCATTATCCAGGGATGGAGATCCTGTGGAACACCTTTGCCCAAACTCCCCTGATTGCCCTGGGAGGTAAAATCTACGATATCGCCCTATCCGGGAAGGCCCATTTCACCACCCGGTTGCTAATCGAGGGTTTTAACACCGGCGAACATAACATTATCAGTTCCTTTTACGACAGCAACACGGGATTACTGCTCCTGGGGAGCCATACCAAAGGGCTGTTCGTGTTTACGAGAAAGCAATTCGCTGCTTTCAAAGGCAGTGAGGGTTTTTCCATCCACGAACAGAGCCTCTACAAAAACCGCTACCTCTTTACTACTTTCGGCACGTACGACATATTCTCAAAAGCCGCAGTAACGCTTCCGTCTATTCAAAAATTGAACGGTTTAAGTCCGCTTCTGATGACAAACGACTACCTGTGGGTCAATGTCAATGGAATGCGCTACCTGTTTGATCAGGAAGGGACGAAGTTGGGGCAATGGTATCTCGGCAAAGAGGCCACTATTTCCTACGCCGACCTGGATGGAAACTTCTGGGCAGGTTTTCGCCGGGGAGTGCTACGGAAGTTCGATATCCACGCGTTCAAATGGACGACTATCCGGATCGCCGGACTCACGTCCCCCATCTCCTTCATTTATCAGGAAAAAAGATCCGGTTCCCGCGAAAAGATCTTCTGGATCGGAGCAAACGACGGCTTGTTCCGACTAGCTGTTCCAGGCTACCGTGTCGAAAAAATAAAAAACTTTTCCGGCAGCCACATTCGCTCGATCATGGTAAGAAGGACAGGCGACGCGACGGAAATTTGGGGCACAATCTGGGACAAGGGCCTTTTTCTGATCAAAAACAATCGCATTACAATTTTTCCCCTTGACAGATACAAGCGCCTGGCCTCAGCCCACTGTATTACCGAAGATAAAGACGGCTTTTTCTGGGTCTCTACCAATAAGGGTTTATATCAAATCAGCAGCAGCGATCTGCGTGCGTATGCGGCACATTCGATAAAGAACTTCTACTATCATTACTATGACTACAAAAACGGGTTTCTCACCAATGAATTCAATGGCGGATGCGCTCCTTGTTCACTGATCCTTCCCAACGAGCTTTTTTCGTTGCCGTCCATTAATGGACTGGTGTACTTTGCCCCTTCGGCCGTCCGGCCAGAGCTCCCCAACAAAACCCTGCTGATCGACAGAATAGAATATAACGGAAAACGGCTCGCTTATTCGGACACGCTGAGGCTCGACGAAAATTTTGAGTTTTTAAAACTTTCGGCATCAACCCCGTATTTTGGAAACACCGATAATGTCCAGATCGATTACCAGTTATCCAACAGCCAGCAAAAAGGCTCGTGGCTCCCTGTAAGCCAGGCGGGAGAGATTGTTTTCAATGGGCTCAGCACGGGCCAATATGTTCTTTCATTAAGGAAACTGAATGGCTTCGGGGCCAACAATTACACCACAAAGCGCCTTATACTGATCATTGCCCCGAAGTGGTATGAGACGTGGTGGTTCAAAACATTGCTCCTGATCCTGCTGCTGCTGGGCACGAATGCTTTTTCCAAATGGCGCACCGATACGATTAAACGGCAAAACGAAGACCTCGAACGCGCAGTTAGCGAGCGCACCTCTGCGCTGAAAGAGTCCCAGAACGAGCTCAGCCGGCAACTCAACATCCAGGCGCACCTGATCGCGTCCATTACGCATGATGTGCGTGCACCACTGAAATACGTTACCCAGGCATCCCGACAGATCCCCAAGCTCAACGAAATGCGCCAGCACAAGATGCTGAACGAGGTAAGCAATGCGCTGGAACAAAGTCTGGTTCAAATGACCAATTTCCTCGACAACCTGCTCAGTTATGTGCGAACGACGCTGTACCATAACAAAGTGGAAATGGCGCAGGTAGACCTTTCAGAACTGATCACCCAGAAATTGATATTGTTTGAAAAAGTGTTTCAGCTCTACGGAAATGAGGTGCTGAATGAAGTGCCGGCAGACCTCACGATTCGCTCCAATCCGGAGTTACTGTCGGTCGTGGTGCATAATCTCATCGATAATGCCAGCAAATATGCCCGCAACGGCCAGATCCGCATTTTTTCGAGTACAACGGATCTTTCGGTACACCTCATCATAGCCGATTCCGGCAAGGGGATCGATCCGGAAATCCGTGAATGGTTCAACAATCCGGCTGCCGCACATTCTGAATCGTATGGCAATGCATCGCCGAAAGGCTTTGGCCTCGTGATCGTCAAAGAGGTAGCCCGTCTTATAGGCCTCTCGGTTTACGTGGACAACCACAATGGCTGCGAGTTTCACCTCGTGTTCGATACGCCGGAATCTGGTGGGGAGTAACACTTTTCGCACCTCGCCCAACGCGGTATTACTGTCAGTATCAATCTATTCGCAAGAATTGATAAAAATCCGCACGAAACATATATTTGCTATCGGTGACATATTGTTTTACAGATTTTGGACTATATTTGAAAAAATTAAGAGTAAACATTAAATTTATTCTACAATTTTTTACAACAACACCTACAAATTTGTATCTTGCCGTAGATTTCATAATGATGCCATGCAAATATGATTATGACAAACCCTTATTTCTCCGGCTTCGAATATAGTGCAGCGCAAATCCGCCGTTTTCTGCAAACACATAAAACATTTACTCTTTTACTGTCGGGAGGACGCATCGTTCATCATGAGGCCGAAGACGCTATCCGTTTCAGGACGTGGCTCCTGACACACCAGATTGAGGACGTGCGCGAATCTTTTACCAAAAACTATTCCGCTTACAATCTGATGTCGGCCTAGGCTCCGGCAGTTCCTTACCGACTCCACCGTTTTTCCTAACCGCATCCTCACAGATGGGCATTTCTGGACGCCCGTTTAAAATAAATGTCTTATGTTTGGATACTTCTTTCACAAGGGTAACAACATATGACACATTACTTCTCCTGGCTTAAAAATCCCGACAACAAGTTAAAACTGCTCATACTGGCATTTTTTGTCATCCTGTTTCCATTTATAGCAGTCTCTTTTTTCGCATTCCCCACTACCGACGACTACTGCCACACGTTGGCCGTTAAAGAGCTGGGGTACTGGGGCTACCAGGCACATTACTGGAAAACATGGTCGGGTAGGTACATCGGAACGCTCATTTCCGCCACGCAGCCACTCGCGTATGACTCCTACACCGGCTACAAGCTGGCGCCCATTGTACTCATACTCTTATATGTACACGCATCCCTGAAATTTGCTGGTGCAATTACCGCCGGTAAACTACCCAAATGGCAGACCGTCCTGCTCGCATTCCTGCTGGTATTTGTGCTGATCGCCGAGCTGCCCGTCGTTTCGGGCTATTTTTACTGGTACACCGGCTACTATTACACCGTCGCCGACATTGGTACGCTCTATTTGCTGGCCTATTTATTCAGAAACTATGCCAAGCTTTCCATACAGAACGTCGTTATGCTCGCCCTCGGCACTATTCTGCTGGTGGGCATGAACGAATACACGCTCGTATGGCTGGTGGTACTTTCGGGCGGGTGGTTCTTTTTCAGCAGTGTGATAGCCCGCAAATTGCAGATAAAATACATGCTCCTAAGCCTGGTTGCCTTGTCGTTCGGCGTACTGTCGGTAACGGCTCCCGGCAATGGTGCACGGGCCGAGTCGGGGCTTTATCCGACGCCTCTGAAATACAATCTCTTATTTTCGATTAAAAACAGTCTTGTCTGGGAAATCCATAATTTCTCCAAAATGGCGCCAGCCCTGTGTGTACTGGCATTGGTACTGATCCCGATCGGCTGCCAGCTTTTCAAAAGCAAGGGCGAGGACGATTTCAAATTCTTCGGCGTACATCCGGCGCTTTCGATACTGATCTTCGTGGGCTGTATGTACCTCAGCTATTTTCCCTCATACTGGTCCATCGCCGAGCCGCCTAACCTGCGAGGACAATGCGTGATCACGTTCTGGACACTTATCGGCTGGACCTATAATGTGTTTGTGCTGACGTTCTGGGTGCTGAAAAAAGGCTACATGCAGCCGACAGCACAAGGCCCGGCCGTTGCCTGGGTGGCAGGCCTGTATTTCCTCTTCCTTTTCGCGGGCAATTTCAATTACCGATCGGCGTGGTCCGACTTGCTTACCGGCCGTGCAGCCCGGTTCAACCAGGAAATGCACGAACGTACGGCATTGGTACTGAACACGAAAGAACAACAGGTTTACGTTCCGAAGCTCAAAAACGTGCCCTACACCATCCTCATCGTAAACGACGAAACCGACCCGGCGTGGGCGTCTGTGGAGGTCAATAACGGCTGCGCGGAGTGGTTTTTCAAGAAGAAGTTTTTCTATAAATAGCCTGTTTTGCGGACTACTTCTGAAAAAAATACAGAAATTTTGACTTGATTAATTTTTTTATCTACCTTTGCAAGCCAAAATTACGGGTAGACAGAGATTTATATCGCAATAATTTGATACTGAGATGAAACGTACCTTTCAACCATCGAATCGCAAGAGGAGAAACAAGCACGGATTTCGTGAAAGAATGTCCACCGCAAACGGACGTAAAGTAGTAGCTGGCCGTCGGAAAAAAGGTCGCTGGAAATTGACTGTTTCTGACGAAAAACGTCACAAGCAATAAGCGACGCTTGAAGGTTTGAGTAGAGGACGCTAGTCGGAGACACAAAGTCTTTCATAGTCTGATAAGTTTGTGATTTACAAACTTATCAGACATTTTTTTCTACAAGAACTTGAAACAAACATTTGGTAAGAGCGAGCGGTTATGCAACCTTAACATTATAGGAAGGCTTTTCAAGAAGGGCAGTCCTGAGGTTCAAACGTTTTATCTTTACCCATTCAGGGTGCTTTACATCTACGCTCCCGAAGCCCCCCCTCTCCTTCCGCAAGTCCTTTTTTCTATTTCAAAAAGGAATTTCAAGAAAGCGGTCGACCGCAATCTGATCCGCCGACGCTGCCGTGAAACTTACCGGCTGCACAAATCCACGCTCGTTTCATTACCCGCCGAAACGCGTCCTTCCTACATTGCTTTTTTGTATCTTGCAAAAGAAATAACCTCATACGACGTTATTGAAACGGCCATGAAGCAGTCGCTCAAAAAGCTTGAAAGACTACCGCCTGCCTTTCTCAAAGAACAATCCAATTCCTGAACATAGATGAAAAAGTATCTTCGTTCCATTTTGCTGGCCGCACCGGTTGTGGGTGGGCTTGCATTCGTATCATTCCGCCAGGACGACCGCCTCTTCGAAATCGCGCGGAATCTCGACATCTATGCGACGCTTTTCAAGGAATTGAACGCGTATTATGTTGATGAAATCAATCCCAACCAGCTGATCAAGACGAGTATCGACAATATGCTCCGCTCACTCGACCCGTACACGGTTTACTACGCCGAGGACGATATCGAGGATTACATGACGATGACCACCGGCAAATACAACGGGATAGGCGCGATGGTCAATTCCGCGGATGGCAAGCATACCGTCATGATGGTGTATGAAGACACTCCTGCACAAAAGGCAGGGCTGCAACTCGGCGACGAGATCACTAAAATCAACGGCATCGACCTTTCGACCCGTGAGGATTTCGACACCGGTAAATTGCTCAAAGGCCAGACCCAGACGAACGTCACCCTTACCGTGAAACGCTATGGCATTACCAAACCACTGGAGATCAGCCTGAATCGTGATATTGTAAAAGTCACAAACGTGCCTTACTACGGCATGCTGAACGAAGAAGTCGGCTACATTGATCTGAAAGACTTCACCGCAACTGCTTCGAGGGAAGTGCGCAATGCATTTCAGGAACTGAAAGGCAAAGGCATGAAATCGGTCGTGCTCGATCTCCGGGATAACCCGGGCGGCTTACTGAATATGGCCATCGAAATTTCCAACATATTCATTCCCAAGGGAGAAGAAATTGTTTCGACCAAAGGAAAAGTGAGTGAATGGAACAAAACTTACACGGCCTACAATCCGGCGCTCGATACAGAAATACCGGTGGTGGTACTTACCAATAATCGTAGCGCATCCGCTGCCGAAATCGTTTCCGGCGTGATCCAGGATTACGACCGTGGCGTGCTGATCGGTCAGAGAACTTACGGAAAGGGGTTGGTGCAAACCACCCGTGACCTCTCATTTAATACCAAAATGAAAATCACCACCGCGAAATACTACATTCCAAGCGGGCGGTGTATCCAGGCGATCGATTACAGCCACCGCAATGACGACGGCAGCGTGGGCAAGATCCCTGATTCGCTCATGACCGAATTTAAGACCAAAAACGGCCGCGCAGTATTCGACGGCGGCGGTATTTTGCCCGACGTTATTACGGAAAAAGAAACCTTCTCGCCACTGGCTGTGTCCCTGGGCCGTAACCGGCTATTCTTCGACTACGCTGTGAAATACCATTTCGAACACCCGACGATCAAGCCTGCGAAGGAATTCCATCTGTCGGATGCCGACTATGCTGCATTCACCAAATGGCTCGGCGACAAGGAATATGACTACACCACGCAGGTGGAGCGAGACCTGAATGACCTGGAAGCCTCAGCTAAAAAGGAAAAATCGCTGGAAGTAATCGAAGATCAACTCAAAGCATTGAAATCCAAGCTCTCACACAGCAAAGACAACGATTTGCAGATCTTAAAACCGGAGATCAGGAAGATCCTCGAAGAAGAAATCATCAAGCATTATTATCTGGAAAAAGGCATGCGGGAAGCTTCATTCAGCGAAGATCCCGAAGTAAAAGCCGCGCTGGCGCTCTTTAAAGAACCCGTCCGTTACGCACAGATCCTGAAAAAGAAATAGTACCAACCGGCCCGTCGCTCGCGGCGGGCTTTTTGTTTTATATGCTACTACTTAGTATCGATACCTCGATCCGCGGATGCTCAGTGGCCGTGCACAACGAGACAGGCTTACTGGCGGCTTACGATCTTTTTACCGACAAATCCTCGTCTGCCATGCTCACAACGCTCATGCGTGACAGCGTTGCACATGCGGGTTTCAAGCTTGCAGACGTCGACGCGATCGTCGTTGCCAAAGGTCCCGGCTCGTATACGGGCCTGCGCGTAGGTGTGTCGACCGCGAAAGGTTTGTGCTATGCATTGGACAAGCCACTGATCGCCATCAACACCTTGCAGGCAATGGCATTGCAGCTCGCGCCATTCTTTCCGGAACATTTGTTGTGCCCGATGATCGACGCGCGGAGAATGGAGGTTTATGCCGCGGTTCTCGACGATAACAATGCATTTGTCCAGGAAACGCAGGCGGTGATTATGAATGAAAATTCATTTGAAGACCTGCTGGCGGATCGTCAAGTTGTGTTCTTTGGCGACGGCGCCGCCAAATGCAAGCCTATTCTGGAAAAACATTCGAATGCCATTTTCCCCGCGATAGATATCAAACCGTCGGCCCGTACGATCGGCCAGCTGGGCACTATCGCATTTCAAAACGCTCAATTCCAGGATGTGGCGTCATTTGAACCCTATTATCTGAAAGACTTCATGTCGCCCGCACCGCGAAAAGCCAGCACGCTGGTACAATAACCAGTGGATTTTACAGGGTTTGCCAAACAATCGCCGGCATTTTGTTGTTAGCCTTTTTGTAACAGGATTTTTAGAATGGAAACTGACGAAATTGTAAACCGGGTTGCTACCAGCGGCATTATCTCACTGGATTTGGAAGAACTTTATCACCCGGGCGAACGCATCGTTTACGATATTAAGGATAACCTCTGGCAGGGAATGATCCTCCGCGAGAAGGACTTCCGCGACTTTCTCAAAAACCACGACTGGTCGCAATACCAGGGCAAGAATGTAGCCATTATCTGTTCAGAAGACGCCATTGTGCCAACCTGGGCATACATGCTCCTCGCAGTCCAGCTCGAACCTTACGCGAATGCCTTTGTATTTGGTGATTTGAATGCTTTGGAAGATAAACTCTTTGCCGACGCCATTGCGAAGCTGAATGCAACTGAATTTGCAGGAAAACGCGTGGTAGTGAAAGGTTGCAGCAAGGTGAATGTGCCGGTTTCGGCTTATGTAGCCGTGAGTAAATTGCTAAAACCCGTGGTCCAAAGCCTGATGTTCGGCGAGCCTTGCAGCACAGTTCCCCTTTATAAAAAGCCTAAATCTTCGGTTTCCTCTACCGACTGATTCTCTTCTTCCGTTTTCAAGAGCTTGAATGTCATCCGGTGGTAGGAACAGGGCCCGTGTAAGCCTATGGCCTTCCGGTGATGGACCGTGGGGTAACCTACATTCTGCTCCCAGCCATAATGCGGGAACTGCCGGGAAAGGTTGGTCATCAGCTCGTCCCGGTAATTTTTTGCTAAAACCGATGCGGCCGCTATGGAGAGATAATGGGCGTCGCCCTTGATAATGCACGTATGCGGGATCATCGGGTAAGGCGTGAAGCGATTACCATCGACGAGCAAATGTTCCGGCCGGGTCCTCAGCTTGTCCACCGCCCGGTGCATGGCAAGAAAACTCGCTTTCAGGATATTGATTTTATCAATTTCAAAATTATCCACCTCCGCTACCGCCCAGCAAATCGATTCGCGGATGATCTCTTTTTCCAGTTCCAAACGCTGCGCTTTAGTGAGCTGCTTGGAATCATTGAGGAATGAATGCTTGTAGTCACGCGGCAGGATCACCGCCGCGGCCACTACCGGCCCGGCCAGGCAGCCTCTCCCGACTTCGTCCAACCCCGCCTCGACAGCGTCGATATTATAATAAGCTTTCAGCATCAATCTTCCAGAATATTAGCCATAAATGTACTCTTCGTCCCGATCGCCGCAAGCAGCAATGCCACCGCCCAATAGAGGTAAACGCGGTAGTAATCTTTCACATCACGCGACAGTACATCGCGCGATTTCACTTTTTCGAGCTGGTCGATTTGTTTGAAAACCGTTTCCAGCGCCGTATTATCGGTAGCACGAAAATACTTCCCATTCCCGATTCCAGCAATATTTTGCAGCTCTCCTTCATCCATTAATGCGCCCGCGTTGGTCGTAGTGTCTGCTTTCGACATTTTTTTAGGCCTGCCAACTGAAATGGTATAAACCTTCACCCCAAACGCATTGGCGAGCTGTGCGGAGGTCGTCGGCCCCAGGTTACCGGAGGTATTATCCCCGTCGCTGATCAGGATCGCGACCTTGCTTTCGCCGGGCGTGTCGCGCATTCTGTTCACAGCTACTGCCAGGGCGCTACCGATAGCCGTTCCGGGCGTGGGAATGAGGCTCGGATTTACCTCGTCGAGGAAACCGTATAATAACTCGTAATCGGTCGTAAGCGGGCAAAGAGACACTGCCTCGCCGGCAAAGACGATCAGCCCGATGCGGTCCTGCAACCTGCCTTTGATAAATTGCCGGGCCATTCGTTTCGCCGCTTCGAGGCGGTTGGGGCTCAGGTCCTTCTCAATCATAGAATCGGAAATATCGAGCAAAAGCATAATATCGATCCCCTCCGAGTACTGGTCTTTCCGCTCGGAAACCACTTGCGGCCGCGCCAGTGCCACCAGAATGAGGGAAATCGCGAGCCCTACGCAAATAGGCTGCACAAATCGCAGCAATGTGAGCCAACTGCGCAAACCCGTTACCGAGGTGTAGGTGATCGTCAGCCGCTGCTTATGTTTGCGGTGCAATGCATTTCGAAGCCAGAAAAGAAAGGGTACTAACGGAAGCAAATAGAGGAAATACGGGTATACCCATTCGTACGACCGCAGCGTGCTGTAACCAAACCATTCCAGTGAAAACCAGTTTTCCATTTAATGATCGGGTTAAACGACGGGACTGTCGAGTACAAACTTTCTTTTGGCCCTGTACAATCGCGTAGCACCGGTTTTGAGCACTTCCAGGTAGGTCTCCATATTCGCCGACCGGCCTTGCCCGTACACGATACTGTCCATATTTTTCAATGCGTCGGCCAATGCGTCATCGGGCATATTGTCGATGATTTCACGTGTGGTGTAAGTAGCGAATGGCTTTTTCTCCAACCTTTCAAGGTAATTTTTCCAAATAATAATCGCCTTTTCGGCATCCTTGATGTTATTCTTCTCGCGCGCGCTGCGCATGAGCCGGTTGAACGACCGCACATATTCCAGGTGTCGGCGCTGCAATTTGAGCAATTGCCATTGTTTATAAATATCACGACCAAAAACCCAATAAATGCTTCCCACTACGCCGATAATCAACGCGACCGAGCCGATCAGCATGGAGAAGTTGAACTCACGGCTCAATGCTACCAGCTGGGTTTCTTCCTTTAATATCGGTTTTTTGCGGAGGTCGATATTGTTGCTTTTGATGAGAAAAACCGAGTCGGGGGCCGTGAATACGGCTGTGCAATCTTTCTTTTGAAATACAAAAACAGGCAACCTCAGCTTTTGCACTTTGGATACGTCGAAAGAAATGAGGTGGTAAACAGCGCTGTCGAGCGTCCCGCGGTTGTCGGTGCTGGAAACGAAGGTTCTTTGGGATACCAGTTCAAAAGGCGAGAAGTCGAATGTGCTGTCGGGAAAGAAAATCTCGGAGTCGGCACTGTGGCGCAAGCTCAGGGAGAAGTAGACCGGCTTTCCGACTTCCACGCTATCATTCAGGAAAATGCCTTTGGGCTTCACGCGCTCTTTGCGCGCATCCCTTGCAATGCCTGAAAAACAGGTCAAAAAACAGATGATTACCGAAAAGATTACCTGAAAAACCCTAGCCATTGGATGGTGCCGTACTTTTGGTATAACGCCTCACCTTAAACAAATGGATAAGCGCCGGCACATAATCCTCCTGGGTATTGATGGAAATATAGTCGGCGCGATTCTGGTGGCACAGCCGTTGGAGTTCGGCGCTTCGTTTGCCAAAGCGGTTAGCCATTTCCTTGCGGTACTGCTTCGACGACGTGTTGACCCACACGGTAGTCTTCTTCTCCGCGTCGTAAAGCGGGATAATGCCCAGCCCGGGCAGGTTTACCTCCCTCGAATCGTACAAATGGATCACGATCAGATCGTGCTTGCGGGCGAGCGCTTTGAGGTTATGCTGGTAGTTGTTGTCGATAAAATCGGAGATCAGGAATATCAGGCAACGGCGGCGCAGCACATTCAACGCGACCAGAATAGCCTCGGCAATATTGGTTTTGGTCGATTCCGGGACGAGCTTGTAAAGCTCCGAAATGAGCCCGTAACCGTGTTTCATGCCGTCGGACGGGCGGATGTAGCGCTCATTCCGGTCGGAGAAACAGAGCAAACCCACCCGGCTCGCCTCCTGGATCGCGGAAAGCGTCAGCACCCCGCATATTTCCTTCGCAATATCGATTTTGAGCTTTTTGATTTCCCCTACCTGCTGCGACGCGCTCACGTCGAGCATGAAGAACGCCGTCTGCTCCTTATCCTCTTTGAAAATCTTGACAAATGTACCGTGACCTTTCGCAGAAGTGTTCCAGTCGATGGCCCGCACGTCGTCGCCATACTGGTACAAGCGCAGGTCGTCGAATTCCAGGCCGGACCCTTTGAAGACCGAATGGAAATTGCCGTGACGCTCGCTGGTCACCGCTTTCCGCATCCGGATTTCATACTTCCTTAACTTTCCCAGAAACTGCTCGAACATAAGTTTTGCAAAAAAATTACCACCTTTGTCGTCTGGTGTACCTAAAACAAAGATAGGTATTTTGATAGTAAGCTACGCCCTGCGATGAAATTCACGACCGGTATAAGCCTTCTGGCGTTATTTATGCTGCTGTTTGCAGCCTGCTCGGAGGAAGAAAAACCACCCAAAGGAACATTATCCGAGGAAAAAATGGCCACAATCCTGACCGACATCCACCTGGCCGAATCACGTGTGAACCGCTTGCAGCTGAAATCGCTCGATTCGTCGCTCATGATTTTCAACCGTTTGAAAAGTGATATCTGGAAAAAACATCAGGTAGATACAACGGCATACCGGGAAAGCTACTCTTATTATATGAGCCATCCCGAGCGAATGACGACCATTTACGAAAAAGTGAACAAGAAAATTGAGGATCGGGAGAAAAGTAATAATATTAAGCTCTGATTTTTTTTGTATTGCGCTCTATACTACGCATTTAACTTCTAAACTGGACAATTTCTGTGAACGATTGCATTGTAGTTATCCCAACCTACAACGAACTTGAAAATGTTGAAGCCATCATCCGGAGGGTTTTTAGCCTGAACCATCCGTTTGATCTGTTGATCATAGACGACGGGTCGCCGGACGGTACCGCAGGGGTTGTCAAGGAGTTAATGAAGGAGTTTTCAAGCCTTTACCTGGTAGAAAGAATGGGGAAACTGGGCCTGGGTACGGCTTACATTCACGGCTTCAAATGGGCGCTTGAAAAAGGATACAACTACATTTTTGAAATGGATGCCGACTTCTCGCATCCGCCCGAGGACCTGGTCCGCCTGTATAATGCGTGTGCGATTGAAGGGCACGACGTTGCGGTAGGTTCGCGGTATATTACGGGTGTAAACGTGGTCAACTGGCCTATTAACCGCGTGCTGATGTCCTATTTCGCAGGTTATTATGTAAGGACGATCACCGGGATGCCGATCATGGACCCTACGGCCGGCTTCATTTGCTACACTGCCAAAGTGCTGAATACGATCAATCTCGACAATATCCGTTTCATCGGCTACGCATTCCAGATCGAGATGAAATTCAATTCGTGGAAATACGGTTTCAGCATTACCGAGGTGCCCATCATCTTCACCGACCGCACCAAAGGCGCCTCAAAAATGTCAAAAGGCATTTTCAAGGAAGCCATCTTTGGTGTGATCACTTTGAAACTCAACAGTTACTTCAAAAGGTATATTCCTAAGCATTCAGCTCAGAAATTGCCAGCCAACTCATAAGGCCGGTCGAAATTTCGAGGGCGCTTTCGTCGATATCGAATGTAGGTGTGTGCACGCCGGAAATAATTCCGCGTGCCTCATTGCGCGTTCCGAGGCGGTAGAAGCACGAATCCACGACTTGTGAGTAGAATGCGAAATCTTCGCCGGCCATCCAAAGGTCGAGGTCGATCACGTTTTCGGCTCCCATATAGCCCACGGCGGCCGTTCTCGTGCGGCGCGTGAGTTCGGGGTGGTTTTTCAGGAATGGATACCCTTTCACGATCTCAAATTCACAGCTTCCGCCCATTGCTTCGGCAATGTTTTCGGCCATTTTCTTCATTCTCCGAAGGCCATCCTCACGCCATTCCTCATCCATGCAACGCCAGGTTCCCTGAATGGTCACTTCGTTTGGAATCACATTCGTAACACCATCCGCAATGAACCGGCCGAATGAGAGTACAGAAGGGTTCGCCGGGTTGCGGTTGCGGCTGATGATCTGCTGCAATGCCACGATAATATGGGATGCCATCAACACCGGATCGACCAGCTGATGGGGTGCCGCCGCATGGCCTCCTTTACCTTTGACAGTCAGATATAATTCGTCGGTACTAGCCATATACATTCCTTCGCGGAAACCGATTTTACCTACCGGAATATTCGGTGCCACGTGCTGGCCTACCATGCTCGCAGGGCGCGGGTTTTCCAGAACGCCTTCCTTGATCATCAATGAAGCTCCGCCCGGCGCTTTTTCCTCGGCAGGCTGGAATACCAGCTTGATGGTCCCTTCAAACTCCTCGCGCAATGCGTGCAGGATACGCGCCGTGCCCAGTAGCGACGACGTGTGCACATCATGCCCGCATGCGTGCATCACGCCCGGAACAGTCGATTTATAAGGAACATCGTTCGCTTCGAGGATCGGCAATGCGTCCATATCGGCACGCAGGCCTACGATTTTCTTGCCTGGGTTACGCCCTTCGATGATCGCCACGACGCCGGTTCCAGCAATGCCTTCTTCCGGTTGCAGGCCAATCGCTGTAAGTTCGGATGCAACGTATTTAGCCGTTTTGAACTCTTCGAATGATAACTCGGGGTTACTATGCAGATGATGGCGATGGGCAATAATGTCTTCCGACTGATCTTTGGCAAGCGCTTTGATTTTTTCCTGAAGATGGGACATGATATTGAAGTACTACGGGTTGTCTTTACAAAACATTCAAAGGTAACAATAAAAAAATGGCGTTAGAACGTTGCCTTGCAAAGAGAAACACATTGCCCATTTGCTAAGAAGCCGCCGCGCATTGGCTGGTGTTCCAAAGAAAAAAGGTAATTTTGACCAGATATGAATCAATCAGACACGCAAAAATGAATCAACAGGAGTTTTTAGAATCATTGGTTTGTCCACGCACAGGAACCCCTTTAACAATAGCCGAAGACGGCAAATCACTCAAGAGCGAAGACGGTACTGTCTATGAAGTGGGTGACACCGGTATTGTTAACATGCTATATCCCAAAGAATTGCTGCCCGAAGATGCCCGCGAACAATACTTGTACGACCAGGCTTTCCTTCGCTATGACAAAGGCGTTTCCTGGGTTTTTGAAACCCTGAACCATTCCGACGAAGCTGCTACCCGCCGCTTTTTTATTGATCTGATGGAGCTGAAACCCGGAATGAAAGCCCTTGAAGTAGGTGCCGGAACCGGTAAGGACTCTGCATTGATTCTCGATAAAGTAAGACCCGGCGGAACGGCCGTATTGTCGGACCTTTCGCCTAACATGCTGAAACTTGCGCAGGAGAAACTCGTTACCGACGATCTGAACGTGCATTACTTCCTCGGCAACGGCTCTTACCTGCCTTTCCCGGACGATACTTTCGACGCCGTGTTCCATTTCGGCGGCATTAATACCTTCTCGGAGCGCAAGCGCGCATTCGACGAGCTGACCCGGGTGGTGAAACCGGGTGGAAAAGTGGTGGTAGGTGATGAAAGCGTGGCCCCATGGCTGCGGAACACCCCTACTTACGCTACTTTGCTGAAAGCGAACCCGCTGTTCCGTGCCGAGGTGCCATTGGAAGATGTTCCGGCCAATATCGAGAACTTCAAGCTGCATTATGTGTTCGGAAATGCATTTTATGTAATGGAATACCGCGTAACGGCGAAGGCTCCGGAAGTGGATATCGATCTGCCGATCCCGGGCAAAGATTTCGTTGATAACTGGCGCCTGCGTGCTGAAAAAGCAGTCGACTAAGCATTACGCCATTTTCAATACCAAAATTCAACGTTCCAATGTGGGTTAAAAAAGGAGTTATTTACAAACCTGACGGCAGTCTGGCGCACAGTCAGAGTCATGCGCAGGTGCCATTTGCCTATAAACACAAGGACTTTCTGAGGATCTATTTCTCGACGAGAGATAACAGCACGCAATCGCGGCCTACATTTATCGATGTAGATTACGACGATCCCCAAAAGATCCTCTACATACACGACAAGCCCGTGCTCGAACTGGGCGGCCCGGGTGAATACGACGAAACCGGTGCTATGCCAGCCTGGTTTGTGAACCGTCCCAACGGCGACATCTGGCTCTATTACACCGGCTGGAACCGCACCTGGAACTCCTACCGGCTTTCCATGGGCCTTTCAGTGAGCCACGACGGCGGTTTGACGTTCAAAAAGATGTTCCGCGGCCCCATTATGGACCGCAGCATCGAAAACCCGCTCTGGGCCGCGCAGCCTTCGGTATTGATCGACGATGACGGTACCTGGCGCATGTGGTACATTTCGGGCCACAAATGCGAGATGATCCACGATTACCCCGAGCCGTATTACCGTGCGCAATCGGCGACTTCGAAAGACGGTATCCGATGGGAAATCAGCGACATTCCGACATTGGATTTCGACGATTTCCTGCACGCAGTAGGCCGCCCGAGCGTTTTTAAGGAAGATGGTATTTACAAAATGTATTATTCCTACCGCCACTCCCGCGACTACCGCACCGACCGCAACCAGAGCTACCGCCTGGGCTACGCAGAATCGGCCGACGGTACGAACTGGGAGCGCAAAGACCATTTGGTAGGCATCGCGAAGTCCGACAATCCGGAAGATTTCGACTACGAAATGATCGATTACGCCAATTTCTACCAGCACAATGGAAAGCGTTACCTGCTTTATAATGGTAATGGATTCGGTGCGGCGGGTTTTGGTTATGCAGTTTGGGAAGATTAATATTCTGAATTAAACTGAGACGGGTCATAGTCTCAGCAACAATGGCGAGATAATTTTGGAGAAATCACCATTAAATGTCACAAACGTGATCGCACAATGAGTACACTTCAGGAGCAGTTCAACCGCGATGGTTATGTCCTTTTGAGAAACCAGCTCGACAAGGACATCATTAATGCTATATATACCGACGCCCGCAAGATTTTTGCGACGCAGATCAAGCGCGTAACGGGCAAAACCGTCGATATCGACGACCGCGATACCTTCGAAAACGCGATGTTCGAGTTCTTCGAAAAGGATTTCGATGGATTTGTAAGCACCGGGAAAACCGTTCAGCATTCATTCCCGCTTCACCGCCTCGGTGTGGATCCGGTGATCGAAAATCTTTTAAAAGAAGTAGGCCTTTCGGCCCCGATCATCGGCGCACGCGCTGCTATGCAGTTCAACAGCCGCTTTTTGTCGAAAGGCGGCAGCAAGCACTGGAAACTCGACGCGCACCAGGACTGGCGCACGGGCCAGGGCTCGCTCGACAGCGCGGTAATCTGGTTCCCGATGGTCGATGCGGGAGCGGATATCGGCGCATTGCAGGTAATCCCGGGCAGTCACAAGATCGGCTTGCAGGCTTCGACTACTTCGGGCTATCAGGGAGGCATTACTGTTGAATTAAAGGATGAAGATTTTGTTCAGACGGAATTCAAAGTCGGTGACATCCTCATCTTCTCGGCGTTTCTGATCCACCAGTCGGGCAACAACATTACGAACAACATCCGCTGGTCGGTGCAGCTGCGTTACAACAACCTCGACGAACCAACCTTCATCGAGCGCGGCTACCCGATGGCATACATTTACAAACCCGAAACAGAGCTCGTCACACCGAATTTCCCGACGGTAGAGCAGCTGAAAGAGGTTTTTAGCTGAAATTCCGAATGAAACTTTCCGTTTGCGTCCCGACGTACAACCACGAGCAATACATCGGTCAGATGCTGGATGGCGCGTTAATGCAGCAGACCAGCTTCAACTTTGAAATAGTAATCGGGGATGATGCGTCAACGGATGCGACGCCGGACATTATTCGTGAATATTCCGCAAAGAAGCCTGGCGTATCCACGCGGGGAACGATCCGGGCTTTTTTGCATTCTGAAAACCAGGGCCCGAAAGAGCCGCGCGAATTCGCCGGGAGAAACAATGTGCTGCAACTTCTGAAAGCCTGCAAGGGCGAGTATGTAGCCATGTGCGAAGGCGACGACTACTGGACCGATCCATTCAAACTGCAAAAACAGGTCGATTTTCTGGACCAAAACCCCGATTTCGCGGTTTGCCATCACAATATGGAAGTCATTTACGAAGATGGGTCTCCCTCCCATTTCTTCAATGCACCCGATCAGAAAGCGGTTTCCACGATAGAAGATTTGCTCGAAGACAAATGGTTTATGGCCACCGCAAGTTGGGTTTACCGTAACCATTTCCTCACCGAAGATTTCGCCGAATGGCACGCCAAAGCGGCCGCGGGCGACTGGGCGATCATGTTCCAGCTGGCGGCCAAAGGCAAAATCGGTTATCTCAGCGATGTGATGGGTGTTTACCGCAAGCATAGCGCGGGGCTGAGCAATGTACACGCTCACACGAATTTCAGATTTTTACAAAACAGAAAGGAGATGTTCCGTAATGTGGGCAAATGGCTCGATGGACGCTATGATGCGACCGTTACCAGGACCGTACATCGCTACGACGAGCTCCTTGCCGGCCTTGAAAAAATTGGCAGTTCGAATTAATAATCTTTAATTTGTACTGTTTAACACCTATCACATTTATGAAGCTAAGCGTTGTAATACCAGCATATAACGAAGAAGAATCGATCACACACACGCTCGTATCTTTACACAATACATTAAATAAGTACAATATCCCCCACGAAATCTGCGTCACCAACGACAATTCGAAGGACGGGACATTGCGCGTGCTGGACGAGCTTTCGCTTCAAATCCCTACGCTGGTTTATTACACCAATCCTGGCCCGAACGGCTTTGGTTATGCCGTACGTTATGGTTTGGAGCGCTTCAAGGGGGATTGCGTGGCCGTTTTCATGGCCGATATGTCTGATGATCCCGAAGACCTCGTGAAGTTTTATTACAAAATGCTGGAAGGCGACTACGACTGCGTTTTCGGCTCGCGCTGGGAAAAAGGCGGGAAGGTGATCGATTACCCTGCATTGAAAAAGGTCATCAACCGCGTGGCGAACGCCATCGTACGCATGGTTATGGGCATTAAATACAACGATACCACCAATGCATTCAAGCTCTACAAGCGTGAAACGATCGAAGGTATCAAGCCATTTCTCGCACCTCACTTCAATCTAACTATTGAACTTCCATTAAAAGCCATGGTACGCGGCTACAACTACGCCGTGGTGCCCAATAGCTGGACCAACCGGAAATACGGCGAATCGAAGTTGAAAATCAAGGAAATGGGAAGTCGGTACTTCTTTATATTGATGTACTGCCTCATCGAAAAGTACTTCTCACAAGGCGACTTCATGAAGAAAACCGTCGCGCCGAAGAAGGAAGTCAGCAGGTAATGCACCTGGCCGGTCGCACCTGGCCGGCGGCCTACTTGATCCATTCCTGGATAAACGTCATTTTGTGGGCAATGTAGGAGATCGCGAGCCCCCACACGAGCGCACTCGCGGACATCCACATAAATATCGAAGCCTTCGGCACGCGGAAGGCGACTGCCAGAATAGGTCCGAACAGCGGCGTGAACAATGGCGGCGTAAGAAATGCAATGCCTACGATCCCGAATTTACGCCAGATGTTGACGGCGATGCGGTTGGTTTTCGTGAATTTTTTGGGTGGAGACTTCCGGTATTTCTGAATCAGGTTCCGGATTGCCCCGCCCACGTATGTGAGCACGAACACCGAGAACATCATCCCTACCGCCGAGCAAAGCGCGGTTTCTATCCAGGTAAGTTTAAGCACAACCCCCGCAATCGGCCCTCCGAAGAATTTCAATGTACTGGCAAGCGCAACGGACAAGTATTTTAGAAAGGTGGTTTTCATTTACACTTTTACCTGTATCATTTCAGAAGCAAAACGCCTTGTCGCCTCGTTCGTCTGAACGTAATCCTCGATGGAAGGATTCCCGATGAACGCGGTTTTGGCAAGGCTTTCGACAATAACGTCCGAAATATCCAGAAAACCAATCTTATCGTGCAGGAATGCGTCAACGGCAATTTCATTGGCTGCATTGACGATACAAGCCGCATTTCCGCCCTTTTCCAGCGCTTCATAGGCGATGGCCAGATTACGGAAAGTTTCCAGGTCGGGCTTTTCGAAAGTAAGTGACGGGTAATCCATGAAATTGAAACGCGGAAAGTCCGATTTCAAACGCTGCGGGTAATACAACGCATACTGAATGGGCAATTTCATGTCCGGCAGGCCCATTTGCGCTTTGATACTCCCGTCTTCGAACTGCACCAGCGAATGCACGATGCTCTGCGGATGAACGATCACATCTATTTGTGAAGCATTCAAATCAAATAGCCATTTGGCTTCGATCACTTCGAGGCCTTTGTTCATCAACGTCGCGGAGTCGATCGTGATCTTCGCCCCCATGCTCCAATTCGGGTGTTTGAGCGCCTGTGCTTTCGTTACATGCGCAAGAAATTCCCGGTCCTTGCCACGAAACGGGCCGCCTGATGCGGTTAGTATGATTTTCTCGATCGCATTCTCCGCTTCTCCCGCAAGGCATTGGAAAATTGCCGAATGCTCCGAATCGACGGGGTATATGCTGACATTATGCCGTTTTGCCAAAGCCGTGATCAGCTCCCCGGCCACTACGAGCGTTTCCTTGTTAGCTAATGCGATGTCTTTCCCGGCTTTGATCGCATGAATGGTCGGCAGAAGGCCTGCATACCCGACCATCGCGGTAAGCACCACATCCACATGATCCGATTCGACTACCGAAACCAATGCGGATGCGCTGCTGTAAACTTTGATACTGAATGGATAAAGGGCGGCTTTTACCCTTTCATAATGCTGTTCGTTACAAATGACGACCTCTTCCGGCTTGAATTTTACGGCTTGCTCGATGAGCAGGTCCGCATTGCTTCCGGCTGTAAGAACTGAAACCGAGAATATTTCCGGGTTGGCCGCGATCACTTCGAGGGCCTGGGTGCCGATAGAGCCGGTCGAACCTAAAATAGCTACTCTTTTTTTCATTGCTTGCTCGCGGTTTAGGTTCGGGTCAATTATGGTTCAGCCGCGTCAGTTCGTCGGCGATTTTGCGGTCGTTGGAAAGGCGCGGAACCTTGTTCTGGCCACCGAGCTTGCCATTGGCCCTCATGTAATCGATGAAGGAGTTCTTACGCAATGGTACAAGTTCCAGTCGGCGGAGGATACTGCCGGTAATCAGGTCCTTATAGTAAATGTTGAGTTCTATCAACCGGCGGTCGAGGTCGTTCGCAAATTGTTCCATATCGTGCGGCCGGGTGGCAAATTCTACCAGCCATTCGTGATAAGGAAGGCCACCATCCTTGGAATTTACCATCGGCGCGACAGTTAGTTCCACTACTTCGGTTTCGGGATGCCTTTCCAATGCGTATTTCAAGGCCTTCTCAATTTCTTCACCAATTACGTGCTCACCGAATGCCGAGATAAAATGCTTGATTCGCCCGGTTACCAATACTTTATAAGGATCAGTCGAGACAAACTTGACGGTATCGCCGAGTGAATAGCCCCACAACCCCGCATTATTATTAACAATCACTGCATAATTCTTGCCAACTTCCACCTCACCGATCGATAACCGGCGCGGGTTTTCATCAAAGTAGTTTTCAACCGGAATGAATTCGAAGAAAATACCGGTATCGAGCAAAAGAAGTAATCCCTCTTCATTTTGCTTATCCTGGTAGGCCAGAAACCCTTCCGAAGCAGGATAGAGTTCAATTGAGTCGATGCGTTTGCCAATGGATTCGAACAATTTGGCACGGTAAGGCTCGAAATTTACACCACCATATATAAAAAGGGAGAAATCGGGAAAAACGTCCTTGATCTTCTTACCGGTGCGCTCGATAATGCGGTCGAAATACATTTGCACCCAAGGCGGAATACCTGAAATGAGCGACATCCGCTGGCCGAGCGTTTCGTCGATGATCTTGTCAAGCTTGGTTTCCCAATCCTCAATGCAGTTGGTTTCGTAGCTCGGGAGCTGGTTCGAGCGCAGGTACGACGGTACGTGGTGGTTGGAGATCCCTGACAGGCGGCCTGTCAGTACCCCGCCGGTGTCTGTCAGTATCGGGCTGCCTGATAAGAAAATCAGTTTATTGTCCAGAAAATCAGCCTTTTGCGTCTCATTAACATACGTCAAAATGGCATTACGCGCCGAATCGATGTGGTTGGAGATCGAGTCCTTCGAAATTGGGATGTATTTGGTGCCCGAGGTCGTTCCGGAAGTCTTTGCAAAATACAGCGGCTTACCCGGCCATAAAATATCACTTTCCCCTGATTTTATTTTCTCGACATAAGGTTTCAGGTCTTCATAATCGTTCACCGGAACGGCCTGCTTGAAGTCGGCGTAGCTATGAATGTCTTTGAAGAAATGGTCTTTGCCAAACTGCGTTCCGACCGCTTTCTTTACGAGTTCCGCTCTCCACTTTTCCTGAACCTCAACACTTCGCGCGATCCATTCCTGTTGCTGCCTGATAATGTAACGGGCCAGTGGCCTGCTCAAAATTGATCTGATTCCCATAGTGAAAACAAATGTACGCAGGATTTACAAATTCCATGATTTAGCGCTTCCCGGAAAGCCGTTGGGGAGCCATTAGAACCCCCCGGGGAGGCCGTTTGGGAATGCCTTGGCAACTAGTTTTACACCCTTCGGATACCGCATACCGAAATTTTTTAAATGCCTTTGTTTGTGGTTAATAATCTGTAATTTTGCCATCCTGAAATCAAAGTGGGCAAAAGTTTTTAAAAATATATATGGGATTGTTTGATTTTTTGACGAGCGATATAGCGATCGATTTGGGTACTGCAAATACTTTGATCATCCATAAAGATACAGTTGTTGTTGATGAGCCGTCGATCATTGCCATGGATAAAACCACGGGCAAAGTGCTGGCGATCGGGCACACAGCAATGCAAATGCATGAAAAAACCAACGAGAATATAAAAACCATCCGTCCCTTGAAAGACGGGGTGATTGCCGACTTTACGGCCGCTGAAATGATGATACGGGGGATGATCAAAATGATCGACACCGGTAGCCGTTTCTTCACTCCTTCCCACCGCATGGTAGTTTGTATTCCTTCGGGAATCACCGAGGTTGAAAAACGTGCAGTAAAAGATTCCTGCGAGCATGCAGGCGCGAAGGAAGTATATATGGTGCACGAACCCATTGCTGCTGCAATCGGTATCGGTATCGATATTACACAGCCCAACGGGGTGATGATCGTCGATATCGGTGGCGGTACTACCGAAATCGCGGTAATCGCATTGTCGGGTATCGTGTGCGAGCAGTCGGTACGCATTGCGGGCGACGTTTTCACGCGTGATATCGTCGATTACATGCGCCGTGAACATAACCTGCTGATCGGTGAGCGTTCTGCGGAACTGATCAAAATGGCGATCGGTTCGGCATCGCCGGAGCTCGAAGTACCATTGGACGATTACCAGATCCGCGGCCGTGACCTTATGACAGGTATTCCAAAGGAAATCCGCGTCACTTACAGCGAAATTGCGTATTCTCTCGATAAATCGATCTCCAAAATTGAAGAGGGTGTGATGAAAGCCCTCGAAATCTCTCCTCCCGAGCTTTCTGCGGATATTTTCAAAAACGGTATTTACCTCACAGGCGGCGGGGCGTTGATCCACGGCCTCGACAGACGTATCGCCCAGAAAACCAAGCTGCCCGTTCACATCGCCGACGATCCGTTGAAGGCCGTTGTAAAAGGCACCGGGGAAGTCCTCAAAAACCTCGAACTATACAAGCCTGTACTGATTTCGTAGGATCGGAGCGCTCACAGTTCGTCAACCCGCGCAGCACGCGGCGCTCAGCGTCCGAAAAAATTTCTATTTTTGCGCATTGTGCGCCGGCCGATGAACTGCGCGTGAACATTTTAACCCATGCTCCAACTCGTTGATTTCGTTGTCCGGAATCGTTTCTTTTTGGTTTTTGTGTTGCTGGAAGTGCTCAGTGTATGGCTGATCGTGCGCAACAACACCTACTGGGGAGCTACCTATTTCAATACTTCGAATTACTACGTGGCCAAAACGCTCGCGTTTTCGAACTCGGTACGCGATTATACCAAGCTCGACGAGATTAATGCCGACCTCGCGAGCGAGAATGCGCATTTGCACGCGCTGGTAGCAAAGCTGAGCCAAACGAATTCAGGTCAGTTGCCCGCAGGCTACGTGCCCGATTCGGCATTCGCGGCAAGGTTTACCTACACTGTTGCCAAGGTCGTAGACAATGAAACCAACAAGGCGAACAATGTCATCACGATCGACAAGGGTACCGCACATGGTATCAAGCCGGGTATGGGCGTCATTTCGGCGACGGGTGTGGTCGGTAAGGTGCGGTTCTGTTCGGAGCATTATTCGGTAATCACGTCGATCCTGCATTCGAACTTCATGGTATCGTCCAAACTCGTGCGCAGCAAGGAAATCGGGTATGCCAAATGGGACGGGAAAGATCCTAACCTGATCGATATGATCGACGTGTCGAAATATACGAAAGTCTATAAGGGCGATTCGGCGGTTACCTCCGACCAGAACTCGGTCTTCCCGCCCAACATCATGGTCGGAAAAGTGGAACACGTAGCGGTAAACCCCAACCAGACTTTTTATAATATTACCCTGCGGCTCGCAACCGACTTCCGGAACCTGTCATACGTGTATGTGGTACAAAATCACCAACTTGTAGAACAGGAAAACCTTAAATCAAGAACAATAGAACTGAAAAAATGAGCTTACGCGAGGCGATACAATATTCCCTGATGATCCTGCTTTACCTGTTTTTGCAGATCTTCTTTATGCGGAATATCGTGCTGTTCAACTACGCGTTCTGTTTCATTTACATTGCGGCCATTCTACTGCTGCCCGCAGACATGGACCGGATGTATACGTTGCTGGTAGCCTTCGCAATAGGCTTTGTGGTGGATGTTTTCTCGAATACATTCGGCATGCATGCGGCTGCCACGGTGCTGATCGCCTACCTCAGGCCTTTCCTGATCCATTACCAGATGAAGTCGCGCGGGGCCGAGCGCGCGGAGGTGGGCATACGTGCGCAGGGGCTCGGGGCATTTGTCTCGTACATTTTCCCGCTGATTTTAATCCACCATTCGATGCTGTTCCTGATGGAGATGAACAACTTTGGAATGATCCTTTACACGCTGATCCGCATCGGTGCCAGCACATTATTTACGACTATTCTCATCATCTTGCTGGAACTCTTCTCCAAACGCTAGCATGACATTTTGGCGGAGCCGCCTTTTTGGCTCGGAATTTGATGTATTGACATTGAATTAACGGTAGGAGGCGACACCGCTGGGGAAACAGGTTAAACCCATCTCTTTTTAATTTTATCGTGAAATTAGGGCAGTTAAGGGGCTCCAATCAGCCATTTATCAAATTTTAATTTGTACGAATTGGAGCTGTTATTAATCTTTGTAAATTCAGCATTCCTATGTTAGTTGCCATGTCAGAAACGCTCACGACTAATGAATACACGGATGATCTTCGTTATGAAGTATTTAACCGCGAGTTCATGCCACACATTGACTCCATGTACAACTTCGCCTTCCGCCTCACTATGGACGAAGACGATGCAAACGACCTGGTTCAAGACACATATCTGAAGGCGTTCCGTTTTATATCTTCTTTCGAGCAGGGTACCAACGCAAAAGCCTGGCTTTTCAGGATCCTCAAAAACAGCTTCATCAACGACTACCGTAAAAAAAGTAAAGAACCTTCCAAAGTTGATTATCAGGAAGTTGAAACGACCTATAATTCCGAGGAAGCATCCGATACCACTTATACCGTAGATCTCCGTGCTGACGCTGTACAGGAACTGATCGGCGATGAAGTTGCAAACGCACTCAACGCCCTGCCTGTCGACTTCAGAACGGTCATCATTCTCTGCGATATCGAAGGTTTCACCTACGAGGAGATGGCCAAAATCCTGGACATTCCCATCGGAACGGTGAGATCCAGATTGCACCGCGCGCGGAACCTCCTGAAAGAAAAACTCAGAAGCTACGCGAGCTCAATGGGATATGATTCATAGGTTGTGAAACTTTTTTTGCAACCTCTTCGGTTATAGGGTACAACTGTACATATATTCCATTATTCTTTTTTCATTTTAACTAATGAATGCATCTTCCACGACGCCTTCTGTAACAGAAGTTGCGCAAAAACAAATGAAGCATACCTGCGAGCATCATGCTGAGTGTATGAAAATCATTCAGGCGATCCTGGATGACGAGGCGAGCGAAGCAGAGAAGGACCACTTCCGCGAAAACATGGACAAATGCATCCCTTGTATCGAATCATACCGACTGGAAAAGTGCATCAAGGATTCCCTCAACAACAAGATTGTCAAGAAGCCTTGCCCGGAGAGCATTCTCAATACGATTATTTCAAAAATTAACAGTTAATCTGTTCGAGTGAAAGGTAAGCTTATCATATTTTCTGCCCCTTCCGGATCCGGAAAGACCACCATTGTAAGGCATCTTTTAAATAAATACACACAGCAACTGGCATTTTCAGTCTCGGCCTGCACGCGCACACGTCGCGAGCACGAGGTGGACGGCAAGGATTACTACTTCCTGACCTTACAGGATTTTCGTCAGAAAATCGCGGATCAGCAGTTTGCGGAATGGGAGGAAGTTTACGCCGGTAATTACTACGGCACGCTCAAAACTGAAATACAACGCCTTTGGGATGAAGGCAAACATGTCCTCTTCGATGTGGACGTGAAAGGAGGTTTGAAACTGAAAGAAGCATATGGCGACGCTGCACTCGCTGTATTCGTAAAGGTTACCTCCGACGAAGAAATCAAACGCCGCCTGTCGCGCCGCGGTACCGAAACGCCCGAAACGCTTGCCACCCGCCTGGCAAAGGTGCGTTACGAACAGAGTTTCGAGCACGAGTTCGACGTGGTACTTGTCAACGACGAACTGGACGAAGCGCTTGCCAAAGCGGAAGAACTCGTTCAGGCATTCGTTCAATCCTAAAATTTATTGCCCATGAAGATCGGCCTGTTTTTCGGATCGTTCAATCCTATTCACGTCGGTCATCTGATCATTGCCAACACCATGGCCACCACCACCGACCTCGAACAGGTCTGGTTTATCGTGAGCCCGCAAAATCCATTCAAGAAAAACAACAGCCTCCTGCACGAATTCGACCGTTTCGACCTGGTGCAGCGTGCTATTTCGGATAATACGTCGCTCAGGGCCAACGACATAGAGTTCCACATGCCCAAGCCGAGCTACACGATCGATACGCTCGTGCGCTTGCAGGAGAAATTTCCGCAGCATCAGTTCAAGCTGATCATGGGAGAAGATAACCTGGCGCAATTCCCGAACTGGAAGAACTACGAGAAGATTCTTGAATATACAGGGCTGTACGTTTACCCACGGCCCAACTCCAAAGCACACGTATTCGGTAACCATCCGAATGTAAAATTCGTGGAGGCCCCACTGTTGGATATTTCCGCCACATTCCTGCGCGCGTGTATTAAAAAGGGCCAATCGATCCGGTATATGGTGCCGGAGCCGGTGGAGCAACTTATTAAAATCAAGAAGTTTTATTTGTGATAACCAACCCGGCTCTGATCAAAGCGGCCTGTCCTGGTAAGTAATCTCCGAGAGCAAGCCCACTGCATTGAATTTCAGGAGCACCTTCCGCGCATTCGACTTGGCTTGCATGTTCTCGCATTGCGGGCCTTTTTCGAGGTAATAGACGTAGAACTTGGTATTGCGCTCGCCGAGCTGATGGATATCCGGCCTGCCCAATAGCTCCCCGATCGTATCGGCAAACTTCCCTTTCAATTCTTTTTCGGCGCCCTTAAAATCGCCTTCCAGGCCTTTACGGACATCGTTGCAGCCTCCACGGTCGCCACGCCACTTTTTAAGGTCTAGATTGCCCAATTTATCGGGAGCGTTCGAACAGGCAGCAATAATGCCGATCAGCGCGGTAAGAAGGATTTTTATAGATACTTTCATTGTACTCATTCGTTCATTCAAAAACAGAGGCGAATCTAGCCACACAACACGAGAATATGAAACAACTCCTGACCATACTCCTGGTGCTCGCCGTCCTGCCTGCCGTTGCTCAGGACAATACGCCCCTGCCCACCGACGGCACAGATTGCTCCAATTTGTTTTTCAAGGCGTTGCTCGACGAAGACGCGACGACCGTAGGCAACCTCATTTCAAATGATTTTACAGTCACCAGTTTCAATGGCCAAAATATTGACGGACGCGCGTTGCAGCAGGCAGTCGGGCAAGGTTACATTGTTATCGACTCCGGCATGCTCACAGGCACGCGCACGCGCGTCTACGGGGACGTGGCGGTTGTGCAGGGATTCTGGAATGTAAGCGCAAGGATTCAGAACAATGGCTTCAATGGCAACGTTGCGTATACAACTATATGCGTGCGCTCGGGTGGCAAATGGAAGGTTACGACGGCCCAATTCACACCCGCGCAGTAACATCGGCGCATAAAAAAAGAGAACCGGAACCAGTTCTCTTTTTCAATTATAGTCTAACATTACATTCTAAACATTCATCAGCGATTCGCGACGGCGCATTTTTCCGGCCGGGATACCGAACATCATCTTGAAGCGGCGGCAGAAATAAGCGGTGTCTTTGTAACCCACATCGGAACCGATCGCGCGGATGCTTTTCTTCGACGTGCGGAGCAGATCCACAGCCTTTTCCATGCGCTGGTATTCGATATAGTCTTGCGGGTTAATACCGGTCAGCATTTTGAAATATTGACCTACATAATCCTCTGAAACGTTCGCTACGTTCGCCAGCACCTTGTTCGACAAGTCGCCGCCCAAGTTGTCTTTAATGTAAGCGAAAATGTCGATCAGACGAGGATCTTTGAAATAAGTACTGTTGGTAACCAGCTGCTCGACGAACAATTTGTTTTTCAGGATGTAGCGGATGATCTCGATCACCACCTCTTCGGTTTTGATCTTGATGATACGGCCTTTTCCTGGTGTATCGAGCATATCTTCCGTCAGAATCTGGTTGATCGTCGCCGCAATCTGATCGTCGCGTTTGATCAGGAACGGAGGCACGTCCAGAGATGTGAAGAAGTTCACGGTATCAAACACTTTCGCTTCGAAAGATATCAGACCGAACGAGTTGGGCAACTTTCCGATCAACGCCGGATCATGGCCTGCTTCGATATAATTGTCGCGGTTGGTCATGAACTCCTCGTTCGACACGGTCTTGGCTGAGGCACCGTTTCCGTAAGTTACGGTAGCGTGCTTGCCTCCCGGAATAAAGAGCATATCCCCTTCCTCAACCCTCTGCGACTCTTCTGAACCGAAAGAAACTTCACCATCGTACAGAATGGTCAGGGAGTTCTGTACGTCATAGAAGTTTTTAATTGTGATGGGCTGTAAAATCCTGATATGACGGGCCTTCACAAATTTCACTCCCAACGACTCAATAATCTTATTATAGTCTTCCATACTTGATATATTTAAGGGCCGTTTTGACCGATTATTCAAATTTTGTACAAATCTAATAAATTGTACAAAACTAATACAAGTATAGTTTCACAAAAATTTGAAAAAAAGTGATATTTTGATATTATTTTAATCCAAGATTCAGAATAAAATCGACTTTTGGGGGAATTACTAATTATTTAAGAAGCTCCCGGGCGATCACCAATTTTTGGATTTCGGAGGTACCTTCATAAATCTGTGTGATTTTGGCATCCCGCATGTGGCGCTCGACGTGGTATTCTTTCACATAACCGTAGCCCCCGTGCACCTGGACCGCTTCTGTTGTCACCCACATTGCAACTTCGGATGCATACAATTTTGCCATAGCCGCGGCCTGGATATAGTCCTTTCCCTCATCTTTCATTCGGGCTGCCTTATAAACAAGTAACCGAGCGGCCTCAATTTTCACCGCCATTTCCGACAATTTGAACTGGATCGCCTGATGCTCCGCAATGGGTTTGCCGAACGTCTTCCGCTCCTTGGAATATTTCAAGGAAAGTTCAAATGCACCGGCGGCTATTCCCAATGCCTGCGCCGCAATGCCAATGCGACCGCCATTAAGCACGTTCATCGCAAACCTGAAACCGAAGCCATCCGCCCCGATCCGGTTCTCCGCAGGCACCTTCACATCCGAAAACATCAAAGTGTGTGTATCAGAGGCCCTTATACCCATTTTATCCTCCTTTTTCCCAACTGAAAAGCCGGTCCAGCCTTTATCGACAATGAATGCATTAATGCCCTTGTGTTTCAGTTCGGGGTGTGTCTGAGCGATTACGATGCATACCGACGAGGTATTGCCGTTGGTGATCCAGTTTTTCGTACCGTTCAATAAATAATGGTCGCCGTTCGGTATTGCGGTCGTATGCTGGGAAGTGGCGTCGGAACCTGCTTCCGGCTCCGACAGGCAGAATGCGCCGATCACCTCGCCCGATGCCAGGGGCGTCAGGTATTGCTGCTTTTGCTGGTCTGTACCATACTCTTCCAGCCCCCAGCATACCAGCGAATTGTTCACCGACACAATAACGCCTGCCGATGCATCTACCTTCGATATTTCCTCCACGGCTATCGCATACGCAAGCGTGTCCATACCCCCACCGCCGTACTCGGGCGCCACCATGATGCCCAAAAGGCCCAATTCGCTCATTTTGCGAAGCAATGCAGGGTCGAAATGTTGGGCATTATCGCGTTCTATTACGCCCGGAAGCAGCTCAGTTTGTGCAAAATCACGCACGGCCGCCTGCACGGCCAGGTGCTCTTCGCTAAGATTGAAATCCATTCCGGCAAGTAGTTGGGAAGCTGACATAGCAGACATTGGTTTTTGAGGATGAAGATTTTCAAAAATAGGATTTACTAAAAAAGTATGCAAGCATACAATCTCCTAACCGATTAAAACTTTGGGTTTTGCTGGTCGTTTTGAAGAAAACTTGTCTTAAGTTTGCGGCCGGATCACGACAGATTACACATGCCCGTTCTTACCGTTTTTTACATTAAGCTGCTCATCAACCTTGCATTGACTATCGGAATTATCTGGACCATCAGCCGTTCGGATCTCTTCTCAAAATGGCAGCAGGAAAACGATAAACTGATTTTTACATTAGGCTTTGTGCTCTTCCGGCTCATTCCCTGGATCGGCATATTCCTCATTATCAACGAAGAGCCCCGGGGTGATATTCCTTTCTTTTTTTACAAAGCCGAAGGGGCGAAGGCCGGCGGTTTCGTGTACCGCGATTTCTGGTCGTACCACGCGCCGCTTTACGCCTACATTATCAGCATCCCGGTGTGGATCTGGCACAATGCACGTGCGATCGTCCTGTTTATGGTGCTGATGGAAGCCGCTATTCTCTGGCTCACTTACGATACTTACAAAAGCAAAAGCCCGAAAGCGCTTCAATTGGCGACAATTTACTATATGCTTCCCGCCGCATTCATGTACATACTCGTGGATGGGCAGGAAGAAGTGTGGTTTTGGGGTGCGGCGCTGCTCATCTGGCGGTATACCATTAAAAACCGGAGTAACTACGAGGTGGGCATTGGCGTGTTGTATGCAATGACCTTGCTCACGATCAAGGTAACCTTCATCTTTTTGCTACCTGCGTTGCTTGTAATGGTCAAAAAGCCTGTCAAAATGTTGCTGGTTATGGCGGCGATCGGCTTACCTGCCGTGGGTTTCCTTTACTGGCAGATCGGAGACCTGTTCCTGATGCCGATCCGGCATACCGAGCAGCTGATGACGCCGAACCTATTCTCGGTTCTGCGGCCGTTTGTGGAGCTGGTTTTCCATGTAGATGAAAAGAAATCGACGCTGATCAACTGGTTCGGGTTGCTGTTTACCGTTTTCATTCCTGTTTACATGGCATTCAAAGCAAGGCACCGGCATATCAGCGAGGTACTACCGGGCATTTTTATCGCCTGCTTCGTGTGCATGATGCTCTTCCAGGCCAGTGCCATGGGTGCATACGTGATCGCCTACCTGATGGCCGTTTTGTTCGAAATCATTGATATCCGTAAGACCGCTCACGTGGTAGTACTGCTCGCATTGAACTGGCTCACGGTGGTGCAGCCGTTTGTGTGGGTGTATATCAAACAACCCGCGTACACATCATTGGGCATGTTTGCCAATGCTTCCTACCTTTTCGAGTACGTGCTGCAAATCTTGAATGTGCTCTGTTTCCTGTGGGTTCTTCGTGAAACATACCGTAAGGTTGTTCCCGCTCAAAACCTGGCAACGGCATGAATATAGTCCTTGCCAAAACCATCATCAGCATTGCCGCATTGTTGGTTACCGCCGCATTGCTCTTCAAAAGAGAATCATTAACCGACTGGCTCGAAAAGAAATCCGCGAATGCGGTGCTGGCCGTCGCCTGGGTAATCTTGCGGTTAGTACCATTTATTGCTGTGTATCTGGTTGCCAATATGGAGCCGACCTCGGACGTGAACGGCTTCTGGGACGAGGGCAGCAAAGCGTCGCTGGGGCAAGTCGTGTACCGCGATTTCTGGTCGCCCTACTCGCCGCTTTACGCCTACTTCCTCGGCATTTGGCTAAAACTCTGGTACAGCCCGAAAATGATTGTGCTTACAATGGCTGCCATGGACGGCATTGCATTGCTCGCTTCCTATCACTTTTTCAGGCCATTCCAAACACGGGGTACATTCCTCTTCCGGGCGCTCATTTACCTGCTATTGCCCGGCTCGCTCGTGCTATGCATCATAGGCGCGCAGGAGGATGTGTGGATGTGGTTGTTCGTGATCCTCGCATATCTGTTGCGTGAGCGCACATTGCGCGTGGAGTGGTACGCGATCGTTCTCGCCATCGGTTTGTTGATGACGAAAGCCATTTTCCTGCTGATCATGGTGCCATTGTTTTTATTGGAAAAACAGAAAATCCGCTTTGTCATCCCTATTGCGATTATCGGCGTCGTATCGCTGGGCATATTGTACCCGCTCGTCGGACTGGAATTCATGCAGCCCTTGGATGAGGCCAAAACATTGCGCGCTCCGAATCTCCAGTCGGTACTGAATCCATGGTTTTACAACTCGATCGGTGTCGGGGAAAAGTTCTGGAACTGGATAGGCCTCGTGGCGTCGGTAGGTCTGTCGTGCCTGGCTGCCTGGCGCCTCCGAAATGCCGATTTCCGGGTAATGCTCTCGAAAGTCTGGATCGTACTTTACGCTACGATGATGATCGTACAACAGAGCGCTTACAGCAACTATATCTTCCTTTTCCTGCTCCCGCTGGTATTCTATGTGATTGACTGGAAGAACAAAACACAGGTTACGATACTTTTCGTATTCAATCTGCTTTGCGTCGTGCATCCGTCGTACTGGTGGCGGCTCGGGATGCCTTGCTACATGACGCCTTCGGACACCGCCGCGTCGACCGACCTGCTGATCGACTACTCGATGCAGACGGCCATTGTGCTGCTAACCGGCTATTTCATCTGGCTTGCATTTCCCAAAAAGCACGAAGTTTAACTTTATTTAACGGACCGCTATCGGCATCGGTATTTACATTTGGGCATACTCAAAACAGCCCGAATGCTGCCCGTCGACCGGCATACCCTACACGAACTACAACTCCTGCCGGAAAACAGCCGGACAGCCAGCATTTTCGCATTCTACAACCATACCGAAACACTGGGCGGTGCCGATTACCTCAAACACATCATTACCAGGCCCAAGGGGACGCTTGCCGGGATTATTGGCTTCCAGAAATTACTAAAAACCATTTCGGCCCGGCCAACTGCATGGCAGGTCAATATCGCAAAGGCCTACGCGGCGTCGGCGGAGAGCTACTATGCATTAAGTGTGGCGCATTCGATGTCACAAGACGTTGTCAAGCATTGGTTTGATACCTGGTGGTATTCGAGACGCAACAAAGCTGAATATTATCGTGTACAAAGTGGCGTTCTGGCAACGCTGCGGCTGGCCCGGGCGGTTCAATCGACATTAAACAACCTGTCGAATACCGCTATTCCAGAAGAATTGGCGGCAGAGTTCACTGAGCTCAGGAAGTTTATCTTCTCCTCTGTGTTGTCCGTATTTTTGGAAAAGAGCGAGGGCGAATTGTCAAACAGCTCGATATTCTACCTCGATTACCATTTTCGTATCAGCGGCAGGGACAAATTCCGGCAAATGCTGGATACACTTTACAAGCTCGATGCCTGCCTGGCGATCGTCAAAACAGCCAGACGCTATCAATTGTCATTTCCGGATTTTACTACACAATCCCAAAACTTCCGCATCGAAGGCGCCTGGCATCCGCTCATCACAAACCCGGTCGCGAACGATCTCGCATTGGCTGGCAATCGTCCGGTTTGCATTCTCACCGGCGCCAATACGAGCGGTAAGACGACGTTTCTCAAAACCTGCGGTATCTTGGTATACCTTGCGCATTTGGGCTGGCCAGTGCCCGCAAAATCCCTGCATTTACCATTTATCAACCGGCTCTTCACCTCCATCCACCTGTCAGACGACCTCGACCAGGGGTTCAGCCATTTTTACAATGAAATGATGCGTATCAAACAAATTTCAGAGGCATTGAGCAACGGAGAAAATTGCTTTGTGATCGTGGATGAATTATTTCGCGGTACCAATCAGGAGGATGCTTTGCATTGTTCCAAAACCGTGCTCGATGGTTTTGCCAATTTCGACGGCTCGTATTACCTCGTTTCCACCCACCTCCACGAGCTGATCACGCATTACACCGGCCGGCCAAGCCTCAGCTTCCACTGTTTCCGTACCCACATTACCGACAATCAATTCCAGAACACATTTAAAATAGAAGCAGGCGCTGCATTCGAAAAAGTAGGAAGGCTTATTATGGACCAAACCGGTGTGACCGCGTTGCTTCAAAACGCAGAAAGGCCCTCATCGTAATGAGAGCCTTTCGCTAATGAATATTCAAATGCATTATTCGATCACATCGAAACCGCAGTATGGCACCAATACGGCCGGTACTTTCACGGTTCCGTCGGGTTGTTGGTTGTTTTCCAGCAATGCAGCTACGATACGCGGTAATGCCAATGCAGAGCCATTCAGCGTGTGGAGCAGCTGCGTTTTCTTATCAGCGTTTTTGTAGCGTAGTTTCAAACGGTTGGCCTGATAAGTCTCAAAGTTTGAAACAGAACTGCATTCCAGCCAGCGCTGCTGCCCGGCCGACCATACTTCGAAATCGTAAGTCAATGCGGATGTGAAACCCATATCACCGCCACACAGGCGCAGAATCCGGTAAGGCAATTCCAGTTTTTCCAAAAGGCTTTTTACATGCGCTACCATTTCATCGAGCGCCTTGTAGGAATCCTCCGGCTTGTTGATCTGCACGATTTCAACTTTGTCGAACTGGTGTAAACGGTTCAGCCCGCGTACGTGTGCGCCCCAGCTGCCCGCCTCCCTGCGAAAGCACGGCGTGAATGCGGCATTCTTCACGGGCAATTCACTTTCGGCAACGATTACGTCGCGATAGAGGTTGGTAACAGGCACTTCGGCGGTCGGAATGAGGTAAAGATCATCCTGCGCGTCGTGGTACATCTGGCCTTCCTTATCGGGCAATTGTCCTGTCGCAAAACCTGAATCCGCATTCACTACAATCGGAGGCTGCACTTCGGTATACCCTGCATTGCCTGCCTCGTTGAGGAAAAATGCGATCATAGCGCGCTGCAAACGAGCTGCTTTGCCTTTGTAGACCGGGAAGCCCGCGCCGGTGATCTTGTTACCGAGTTCAAAATCGATGATCGGGGCCTGGCTACCACCCAGCTTTTTAATCAGGTCCCAATGCGGCAACGCGCCTTCGTGCAATTGGGGTTTGGTGCCGGCTTCGAGGACGGTCACATTGTCGTCGGCGGTGCGGCCTTCGGGAACGCTCTCGTGCGGGAGATTTGGCAACTTCACCAGCTCTTGCAGCAACGTCTCTTCGAATGCCTTATGCTCTTCTTCCAATGCTTTGGAACGCTCTTTCAATGCAGCAGTATCGGCCTTGGCAGCTTCCGCCTCGGCTTTCTGGCCCGCCTTCATCAATGCGCCGATTTCCTTGGCTTTGTTGTTGGACGCGGCCAGCACATCGTCCAGATCCTGCTGGATCTGCCGACGTTTCCCATCCAGCTCGATAATTCGGTCTACCGCTTGCTCCGCATCTTTGAAATGCTTTTTGGTCAATCCCGCGATAGTCAGTTCACGGTTTTCGCGGATAAAATTCGTTTGTAACATAATGCTTTGTTATCAGGGAGCAGTGAAAATGTCTTTCATCGCATCCTCATAAAAGAAAAGACGCTCGTTGAGTACGTTCAATGCCTCCGATTTATATTTCGAATGGATCAGCAACGAAAGGTTGTGCTCGGAAGCACCGTACGAAATCATTCGTATCGGAATGTTTTTCATCGCATCCAGTACTTTCAAGGCGATCCCTTCTTTGTCGGCGCTGAAATTACCAACGATACAGATAATGTTCTGATCGCGGTCATGCTCCTCCAAATCAGCGAATTCACGCAATTCTGCGCTGATCTGTTCCAGGTTTTCGGAGTTATCGATCGTTACCGACACCGATACTTCGGACGTCGTGATCATGTCCACGGGCGTTTTATATTTCTCGAAAATCTCAAACACCCTGCGAAGGAAGCCGTAAGCATTCAGCATACGGGTCGAGTGAATGTAGATCGCCGTGATATTGTCTTTCGCGGCAATGGCCTTGATGTCGCGGTCGGAACTCTGGGTCGCGATGAGCGTTCCGGGAGCTTCCGGTTGCATGGTGTTTTTCAAACGAACCGGTACACCGCGCAATTTGGCCGGGGTGATGGTGCTGGGGTGCAAAATTTTCGCCCCGAAATATGCCAATTCAGCCGCCTCTTCGAACGTCAGCTCGCGAATCGGGAAGGTACGTTTCACAATGCGCGGGTCGTTGTTGTGCATTCCGTCGATGTCTGTCCAGATCTGGATTTCGTCCGCACGGATCGCACCGCCGATCAGTGACGCAGTATAGTCGGAGCCACCTCTTTTCAGGTTATCCACTTCCTCGCGCGGGTTGCGGCAAATGAAGCCCTGGGTTACGATCGTCTGCTTGTCGGTATACTGGTTCAGAATGGTTACCAGTTTTTCCTCGATAGCAGCCAGTTCCGGCTCGCCATCGGCATCGATGCGCATGAAATCCAATGCGGGCAGCAATACCGAGCTCTCGCCTTTTTCTTCCAAATACGCCTGGAACATTTTGGTACTTAATATTTCACCTTCCGCAACGAGCTCTTTCTCCTGCTTAATGGTGAATGGCTTCACGCTTACCACGGATTTGATAAACCCAAATTCCGAATCTACGATCTGCTGACCAGCCGCAAGCCCCTCGGGTGTTGAGTACAATTCCTTGATAAACAGATCATAATGGTTTTTCAACTCTTCAATCAGGGCCGCAGCCTTGGCATCGTCATACGATTTGGCTGCTTCTCCGATAGCGATCAGCGCATTGGTAGAACCCGACAAAGCCGACAATACCACAATTTTACGATTAGGATCATTGTTGAGGAGTTCGCGGATTGAGTGCATACGCTCAGGCTTCCCTACCGAAGTACCGCCAAATTTCCAGACTTGCATAGTTAATTATGAATGATTGAATGATTGAATGACCGAATGGTTTAGTGTGTGAATGAGTGAATGAGTGAATATAACTGATAATGAAAATCAAACTGCGACTTTCGCTGCCGGACGGGAGCCCGCCCTATTCACTCATTCAGTCATTCAAATTATTTCTTTGAGCCCGATCATCTTGATCGCCGTCATCGCGGCTTCGTCGCCTTTGTTGCCGTGTACGCCACCTGATCGTTCCAGCGCCTGTTCCATGTTGTTGGGAGTGAGTACGCCGAAAATTACCGGTTTGTCGTATTTCAGGCTAACACTCGTGATGCCTTGTGCTACTGCGTGGTTGATGTAATCGTTATGCTTGGTTTCGCCCTGGATTACCACGCCCAATGCGATTACCGCGTCAATATCGGCGCGCTGGGCGAACCATTGCGAGCCCACGGTCAGCTCGAAGCTTCCCGGTACATTACCTCTGACGATATTCGCCGGAAGCGCCCCATAGGTGACCAGGGTTTGATAAGCTCCTTCAAAGAGCTTTTCGGTCACTTCGCTGTTCCATTCGGCTACGACGATCGCGAATTTTTTACTGCTGATATCCGGAAGTCCTTCCGTTGTGAATACGCTTAGGTTTTTATCGGCGCTTGACATTGATTTTCAATCGGTTTATTTAAAAACAGGTATTATTTAAATTCCGGATTAAATGAATAAAAAAAGGATAAAACCGTCGTCGGCTTTATCCTTTTTCAGAAACAGAATGGTTAACCATTATTTGCCGACCTGTCCCTCTAATAATCCCATATATTTCTTGGCATTCACCACTTCCGAGGAAAGTGGGAATTCGTCAACAACACGTTTATACGTAGCAACCGCGTCAGCCGGCTGGTTAGCCTTCTCCTGCGCGAGCGCCAATTTCATCAGATAAACGGGTGTAAAATATTCGTTTTTCTCATAATCGGCAGCTTTCTGATAATATGAGATGGCTTCGGCAGCCTGATTTTTTTCCAAATAAGCGTCACCGATCAATGACTGGGCACGTGCGTGGATCAACAGATCGGAAGAGCTGAATGATTGCAGACGGCTAATCGCTTCATCGTATTTGCCTTGTTTCAGCAAAGCAACACCTGCGTAGAAGCTCGCGAGGTTGCTTGCATCGGTTCCTTTGTAATTGTCGGCGATAGACAAAAGGCCTTCGTTACCACCGGCACCATTCAATGCTTTTTGCAATGAATCGGCTTCAAAATCGTAAACGACACTGGCAAGTGCATTCTGGGCAGTACCTTCCTGACCATCTATATAAAAACGGTAACCCGCGAAACCAGCAATAGCAACCACAACCGCCACACCGATTCCAAGAACAACCTTACGGTTTTTAAGAAAAAAAACCTCAGCTTTATTGATCTGACCCGCTAATGCCTCCGGAGATTCGATGATTTCAATCCCGGGTTCGCCCGGATTTTTCTTGCTCATATCAATTAATTCGATTTTGGAGTGCAAAGTTATGAAAAACTTATTAAGTCAAAACAAGTTAGGTCACAATTCTTTGTGTTATATATTTCCCGCCAACCATTAGTTAACGAAAGGCTTACGGTGACAAATGCATTTCAAACTGTTTGATTTGTGCGTCAGTGCATTAACGAAATCCCCGCAAACAAAAACTGCGCGGCAACCAGAGTCACCGCGCAGCATTATGCATTACTATAATATATTAGTACAATGGATATTGTGCCATCCATTCGTTTACTTCTGTTTTCACAGCTGCGATTTTCGCGTCGTTGTCGTTGTTGATCAGAACGGTATCCACCAGGTCAACGATACGCTCCATATCAGCCTCTACCAATCCACGGGTTGTCATCGCGGCAGTACCTACACGCATACCCGAGGTTACCATCGGCGATTTGTCGTCGAAAGGCACCATGTTTTTGTTGATGGTAATGTCTGCTTTGATCAATGTATTCTCCGCCAGTTTACCAGTCAGACCCGATTCTACACCATTTTTAGTGCGCAGGTCGATCAGCATCAGGTGGTTGTCGGTACCGCCCGAGATAATGCGGTAACCTTTGTCCACGAATGCCTTAGCCATTGCCTGGGCATTTTTCGCAACCTGGGTAGCGTAGTTGTAATATCCTTCGCTCAATGCTTCGCCGAATGCAACGGCTTTGGCAGCGATAATGTGCTCCAAAGGTCCGCCTTGTGTACCCGGGAATACGCCTGAGTCGAGCAATGAAGACATGGTACGCAGCTGCCCTTTCGGGGTTTTAATACCGTACGGGTTTTCGAAATCGTTGCGCATCATGATCACACCGCCGCGTGGGCCGCGAAGTGTTTTGTGCGTTGTAGTAGTAACAATGTGGCAGTGATCGAACGGATCTTTCAGAAGACCTTTTGCGATCAAACCGGCGGGGTGGGAAATATCGGCCATCAGCAATGCACCGATTTTGTCGGCCACTGCGCGCAGGCGTTCGTAATCCCAGTCACGGCTATACGCGGATGCGCCGCAGATCAAAAGCTTCGGACGCTCTTTCAATGCAGTTTCCTCTACTTTATCCCAGTCGATCAGACCAGTTTCTGCCTCAACACCATAAAATACAGGTTGGAAATATTTACCCGAAATGTTCACGGGCGAACCGTGTGTAAGGTGACCTCCGTGTGCGAGGTTGAAACCCATGATCTTGTCGCCGGGGTTCAAACAAGCAAGGAAAACTGCTGTATTGGCTTGTGCTCCCGAATGTGGCTGTACGTTAGCCCAGGTAGCACCGAAAAGTTCTTTCAAACGGTCGATCGCGATCTGCTCAATTTCGTCAACGACCTCGCAGCCGCCATAGTAACGCTTGCCTGGCAGACCTTCTGCGTATTTGTTGGTCAACACACTGCCTGACGCCTCCATCACCTGGCGTGACGTGAAGTTTTCAGATGCGATCAGTTCGATACCAGACTCCTGGCGATGTTTTTCTCTGTTGATCAGATCAAAAATGGCGGTGTCGCGTTCAACGCTGGTGAGTGTAGACATGGGATTTGTCAGAAAAAATGGTGTGATACTCTTGGAATAAGCCGCAAAAATACAAGCAATTATTTTGGAATAAAATACTAACACTTACTTTATATTTAAAGTGCGAACCGGCCGATAAGCTGATTCCGGTGAAATAGTCCGCAGTACGGCGACAGGCGTAATTTTAAGTGTAACTTATTTCTTAAATTATTTTAAGAATATTTGTTTTCCGTTGTACTTTTGTGGTCAAATCGTTCGTGCGTGATCGAACACATGAGTAACTTGCAGTATATATTCCAGTCTATTCACGAACCTCTTACATAATTTAACATTTAGTTATGAGCCAACAAACGGTAAGTCCACAAACAATCCTGATGCAAGCTTCCAACAATGGAAAAGGCACTTCCGGCACCATAGGGCAACCCATTACCTATGAAAAAATCCCGACGCAGATTTTTGCCGATTCCAAAGAGGCGTCCTATGCGGTTGCGAAAGAGATTTCGGACCTGATCCGTCAGAAACAAAAGGAAGGAAAGCCTTGCGTTCTGGGACTTGCTACCGGTTCTTCGCCAAAGACGGTTTACGCGATCCTCGTGCGTATGCACCGTGAAGAAGGTTTGAGCTTCAAGAATGTGATTTCTTTTAACCTGGACGAGTACTATCAGATGGAACCGGATTCCATTTACAGCTACCACCGGTTCATGAAGGAACAGCTATTCAATCACGTCGACATTCCGAAAGAAAACTATTTCCTTCCGGATGGAACAGTACCAGCTGCCATGCTGCGTGATTACTGCACATCTTATGAGAATAAAATCAATGCGGTAGGAGGACTGGATTTCCAGTTGCTCGGTATCGGGGGCAATGGACACATCGGTTTCAACGAACCGGGTTCGTTGATCAACTCGCATACACGCCTCATCACGCTCGACCACTCAACGCGCGCCGCAGCAAGCATGGAATTCGGTGGCTTGCATAATGTACCTCGCAAAGCGATCACGCTCGGTGTTGCGCCAATTTTGAATGCACGCCGCGTCGTTCTGCTGGCCTGGGGTGAAAGAAAAGCTTCGGTGATCAAAAGTGCCGTGGAAGGCCCTGTGACCGAGCTTAACCCTGCTTCTTACCTGCAAGCGCACGCCGACGTTTCTTTTGTGGTGGACGAAAGCGCGGCTTCCGAGCTGACCCGCATCAAAACGCCTTGGGCTGTTGATTCGGTGATCTGGGACAATAAAATGATCAAGAAAGCGGTGACCCATTTGTCGCAAACCTTGAAAAAACCGATCCTGAAACTGACCGACAAGGATTACAACGACAATGGTATGAGCGATTTGCTGGCACAATACGGTGCTGGTTACGAAATCAATATCAATGTATTCAACCAATTACAGCATACCATTACCGGATGGCCGGGCGGGAAACCCAATGCAGACGATACGCACCGTCCGGAGCGCGCTCAGCCTGCTAAAAAACGCGTACTGATTTTCAGCCCGCACCCGGATGACGACATTATCTCGATGGGCGGCACGTTCCAGCGCCTCGTCGACCAGGGACACGAAGTACACGTTGCTTACCAGACTTCCGGCAACATCGCCGTAGCCGATGACGAAGCGTTGCGCTTCATCGATTTTGTAGTGGATTTCAACAACGGCTTCGGAATCGACAGCCCGAATGCGAGCAAATTGTTCCAGGACGCCAAAGACTTTTTGAGACATACCAAAAACAGCGAGATCGATACGCCCGAGGTTCGTAAAGTGAAAGGTCTGGTTCGTCGTGGTGAGGCAAAGGCAACCTGCCGTTTTGTAGGTATCCCAACCAGCCAGGCGCATTTCCTCGATATGCCTTTTTACGAAACCGGTACTGTTCAGAAAAAGCCGATCGGTGAAGAGGATATCAAAATCATCGAAAACCTGATAGAGGAAGTTAAGCCACACCAGATCTACGCAGCCGGCGACTTCGCCGATCCGCACGGAACGCACAAAGTGTGCTGGGACGCTATCGAAGCCGCATTGCAGCGTTCGAAACATAAGAATTTTATGAAAGACTGCTGGGTGTGGCTCTACCGCGGCGCATGGGCTGAATGGGATATTTATGAAATTGAAATGGCCGTTCCGATGAGCCCTGACCAGGTGCTGAAAAAACGCCAGGGAATATTCAAGCACCAGTCGCAGAAAGACGGTGTGGTATTCCAGGGAGAAGATTCACGCGAGTTCTGGCAACGTGCCGAAGAGCGCAACCGCGGAACCGCGCAATTGTACGATTCACTCGGCCTCGCCGAATACGAAGCAATGGAAGCTTTCGTACGCTGGAAGTTCTAAGTAATAACCATAAATAAAAAGAGCCCGGAAAAATCCGGGCTCTTTTTATTTATATCTACCTGATATGCTGATTAAATGCGCGGTTCTGGTGTTACAATTCCATGTCAACCCACATCCTGTGTGCCATTTTTTCAACCATATTCATTACGCCTTGTATGGCGCCAAAAATGATACAAAGAGGCAGAATGACCGGTAAAAAGATAAGCCATTGCAATGCCATGGTAAAGTTAAATCTCTTGATAATTGGCGTTTTCATAACAGGATCAGGTGCTTAAACAACATAGGTTAGTATCCCAAGTTATACAATTAATTAATAGTCAACAACTTTTTACAGCACTAACGCTCACACTTTCTGTAAAATTTGAATTATTAATGTAATTATTTCAATTGGGATTCTTGAAAAAGCAATTAGATCCGATTTGTTACCCACCGATATTCGCCGGGCAGTAAAAAAAATTTTTGTTTATTTGTTATAGTAAAGTTAACTGCCACTTCCGACATGCCTTCATCCGACATCATTCAACTATTACCCGATTCCATAGCCAACCAGATCGCCGCGGGAGAGGTCGTTCAGCGACCCGCTTCGGTGGTAAAGGAGCTGATGGAAAATGCGATTGATGCGAAGGCAACCCAGGTGCAAGTGATACTCCGCGAGGCCGGCCGGACGCTGATCCAGGTGATCGACAATGGCACCGGAATGTCGGAAACCGATGCCCGCATGAGTTTCGAAAGGCATGCTACTTCGAAGATCAGGCAGTCGGAGGATTTATTCAGGATCAGGACAATGGGCTTTCGCGGCGAGGCGCTGGCATCGATCGCAGCGGTGGCGCAGGTGGAAATGCGTACGCGGCAGGAGTCCGACGAACTGGGCACACTGATCCGCATCGACGGCTCGGAAATCAAAGCGCAGGAGGCAATAGCTTGTCCGAAAGGCACCAACTTTTCGATACGGAACCTGTTTTTCAACGTACCTGCCCGCCGGAATTTTCTAAAATCCAATTCGGTTGAAATGCGTCACGTACTCGACGAATTTCAGCGCGTAGCATTAGCCAACCCGGAGGTTGCATTCACGCTTCATCATAACGATACGGAGGTTTTCAACCTTCAATCGGTGAAGCTGGTGAAAAGGATTATCGATATTTACGGCAAAAGCTACCGCGAGCAGCTCGCCTATTGCCAGGAAGACACTTCCTATATCAACGTCCGGGGGTACATTGGCAAGCCCGAATTTGCCCGTAAAACGCGCGGTGAGCAATTCTTTTTCGTGAACGACCGCTTCATCAAGCATAATTACATGCACCATGCGGTGATCAGCGCTTTCGACGGCACCATACCCGAAGGTAGTCACCCGTTTTATGTTTTGTTTATTGACATCGACCCCTCACATATCGATATCAATATTCACCCCACTAAAACGGAGATCAAATTCGACGATGAGCGGTCGGTGTACGCGATCATCATGGCAGCGGTGAAAAAGGCAGTAGGTGTTTATAATCTCTCGCAATCCATCGATTTTGAGGAAAATATTAATTTCCTCAATCCCTCACCTTCAGAACCTAATAACAATCTCATACCGCGTACGGTTATGCCCGATTGGGCCGCACAGCCGCGCAAGAGCGAGAGCAGTGCATCCAAATCGAACCTGACCAATTGGAGCAAGCTGTTCGAAGGACTGCAAAATACCGACGACCGGCACCGGGAGTTGGCTGCATTCGAGATGGGTACAACAGCCGCTTCGCGACCCGTATACCAGGAGCAGGCTAAGACTGTGGCCAGCAAGGTGAACCGGATGGCGTCGGAGGTAATTGCCGCGCCGGAGGCGGATGCGTTGCTATTCCAGCTCCATAACCGCTACATATTGTCGCAGGTGAAAGACGGGATTATGCTCATCGACCAGAAATCGGCCTACGAACGCATTCTCTACGAACGGTATCGTAAAATGCTTATCAACCGCAATGGCGCATGCCAGCAGCTGCTTTTTCCGAAAACTATCCGACTGACACACTCGGATATGCAGCTTGTGCATGAAACAAAAAAGGAAATCCGCAGCCTGGGCTTTGAGTTCGATGAATTTGGGGCAAATGAGCTGATCATCCGCGGCATTCCGGCCGACTTACCGGAAGAAAGTGAGCAGGATTTGTTCGAAGAGCTGATCGAGCAACTTAAACAGAGTTATTCCGATCTTAAACTGAATAAGCCGGAGAGTCTGTCGAGATCGCTGGCAAAACGATTTTCGGTACGTTATGCGGTCAAGCTTTCGTACGTTGAAATACACACATTGCTCAACCAGCTGTTCTCGTCGTCCGACCCTAACCGGACGCCCGGTGGTGAACCGATTATCGTTCTGCTGACGATGGATAAGCTGGCCAACATATTCCGGGGTTGAGAAACAAAAACCGGATTTGTGAAGTTTATTGAAGATAAATCTTTGAATTTGAATTAAATATGTTAGCCATAACCCCTACGGTAAGGAATTTATTAATTCTGAATATCCTATTCTACTTTATAGATTCTTCTGTTTTTAGCCTGAAAGGCGAGTTTGCACTCATGCCGGTAATGTCGCCGGAGTTCCACATTTTCCAGTTTGTCACCTACATGTTTCTGCATGGCGGCATTGGCCACCTGTTCAGCAACATGTTCGGTTTGATCATGTTCGGGCCGTTACTGGAAAGGATCTGGGGGCCGAAGCGGTTTCTGATCTTTTATTTTGTAACCGGTATAGGTGCAGGGCTATTGTTTTCAGGCATAGGCCTTTACGAGAACTGGCAAGTCGCTAATGCCGTTGAGTTATTTACGCAAAGCCCAACGCCCGATGGCCTCGCCGACTTCCTGAGCAAGCACGCCGAAGCCCTCTATGAACCGAACCTCGACTTTTTGAATTCTTTCGAAGGAAATCCAACCAATTCCGTGTATATTCAACAGAGTATTAAGCTGGTACAAGGTTTTTATGCCTGGTCGATCAGCATACCGATGGTTGGGGCCTCGGGAGCAATTTTCGGGATCCTGATGGCGTTTGGTCTATTGTTTCCAAATACGGAGCTTTTTCTCCTGTTTGTACCATTCCCTATAAAAGCAAAGTATTTCGTTGCTTTTTATGGGCTTTTTGAATTGTATTCAGGAATACAAAATGCTCAATCTGATAATGTTGCCCACTTCGCGCACATTGGAGGAATGCTATTTGCATATATATTGTTGCGCTACTGGGGTACGCAAAAATCAAATTTCTATTGAAGATGAGCAATATTGTTGACGACGTTAAACGGGAATTCGCGAAATCCGAGAATGCACTGGTAAAGATTATCCTGGTAAATACAGCAGTTTTCCTGATCCTGCTGCTCATGAAGATTGTGCTTACCCTCTCTCAGTCTTCGAACGTATACGCATTGGTGATCAATATGTTACAGCTTCCGGCCGCTACGGGAGAATTCATCTACAAGCCCTGGACGCTCATCACGTACTTCTTCACACACGACGATATATTTCACATTCTCTTCAATATGCTCTTTCTCTATTGGTTTGGGAAGCTGGTGGATGAGTATCTTGGTGCCAAAAGGGTTATAGCGTTATATATGCTTGGCGGAATCGCCGGTGGCCTGATTTACATCGTTTTATATAATCTGCTCCCTTATTTTCAGGCGCATATCGAAGGTTCCAGGATGCTTGGCGCATCGGCCGCGGCATTTGCAGTGGCAGTAGGAGCTTCCACATTGCTGCCCAACTATACATTCAACCTGATTTTTTTGGGTCCTGTACGTATCAAATTCATCGCGTTGTTCTACATCATTCTGTCGCTCGCACAGACTGTGGGACCTAATGCCGGGGGAAACCTGGCACATTTAGGCGGTGCTTTCACAGGTTATATATTCATCAAACTGCTGCAAAACGGGACAGATCTGGGTAAACCGATCTACGGACTGCTGGCTGTATGGTCGCGCATTTTCCGGAAACGGCCATCGATGCAGGTAACTTACCGGGAACGGCAGGTATACCGCAGCACCAGTGTATATTCGTCATCATCATCCGGCACCATCGAAATGCCGGATCAAATGGAAATCGATTCGATCCTGGATAAGATCTCGAAATCGGGCTATGAAAGCCTGACGAGGGAAGAAAAGCAAAAGTTGTTCAAGGCGAGCCAGCAAAAATAATAGTCAGACTTAATGCGTATTTGCTTAATTTTGTGACTATTTAATAAAGCGGACAGCTAGTAAATTTGTTTCAATAGCCCTACGGTATGCTTATAACGCCAGGAAAATTATTAGCAACAATTAATTCTCCCGAAGATCTCCGAAAACTGGACAGTTCTCAGCTTCCGCAGGTTTGCAACGAGTTAAGGCAATTTATCATCGATAACGTGTCGGTTTACGGCGGACACTTCGGCGCTAGCCTTGGTGTGGTCGAATTAAGCGTCGCACTGCACTACGTATTCAATACGCCCGACGACCAGCTCGTATGGGATGTGGGACACCAGGCTTACGGCCATAAGATACTTACTGGTCGGCGCGATGAATTTCATTCCAACCGCGTTTACGGCGGGCTTTCCGGTTTTCCAAAAAGAAAAGAAAGCATTTACGATGCATTTGGCGTAGGACACTCGTCTACATCCATTTCGTCGGCGCTAGGTATGGCGGTAGCATCTGCATTGGAAAAAAACTTCGAACGCCAGCATATCGCTATCATTGGCGACGGGGCTATGACAGCCGGACTAGCCTTCGAAGGCATGAACCACGCAGGCGCTACGGATTCCAATTTGCTGATTATCCTCAATGACAACTGCATGGCCATCGACCCGAACGTCGGTGCGCTGAAAGAATATCTGACCGACATTACCACTTCGCAGACTTACAACAAGTTTAAAGACGAAGTCTGGAATCTGCTCGGTAAAATGAGCAACTTCGGCAAGAGTGCACAGGAAATTGTTTCCAAAGTCGAAACGGCGATGAAAACTGCAATCCTTCGTCAGAGCAACCTGTTCGAATCGCTTGGATTACGCTACTTCGGTCCTATTGATGGAAACGATATCAGCCATCTGACAGAAGTACTGAAGGATCTTAAAAACATTCCTGGCCCCAAGCTGCTTCATTGCCTCACCGTGAAAGGAAAAGGTTACGGACCGGCTGAAAAGGACCAGACGAAATGGCACGCTCCCGGTGTTTTCGACAAGATCACGGGGGAGATCAAGAAAAAAGTCTACAACACGCCTCAGGCGCCAAAATATCAGGATGTATTCGGTCATACCATAGTGGAACTGGCCAAAGAAAACCCAAAAATAGTCGGTATCACACCTGCGATGCCATCCGGCTCCTCTTTGAACATCATGATGGAGACTATTCCTGAAAGGGCATTTGACGTCGGCATTGCCGAGCAGCATGCCGTTACCTTTTCGGCGGGAATGGCAACGCGTGGCGATATCGTCTTCTGTAATATCTATTCCACATTCATGCAGCGCGCCTATGATCAGGTTGTGCATGACGTATGTATCCAGGAATTACCGGTTATTTTCTGTCTCGACAGGGCAGGGTTGGTGGGAGCCGATGGGCCGACGCACCATGGCGTATATGACATCGCCTTCATGCGTTGTATTCCAAATATGGTTGTCGCATCGCCTATGAACGAGCAGGAACTCCGGAATATGATGTTCACCGCGCAGCTGGAATCTTTTCAGTCAGGCAAAAATGCATTCACGATCCGTTATCCGAGGGGTAATGGCGTCATGCCGGATTGGAAGACACCTTTTGAAGAAATTCAGATTGGTAAGGGAAGGAAAATTAAAGACGGTACCGGTCTTGCAATCCTGTCTTTTGGCCCGCTGGGTAATTTCGCCTTGCAGGCTTGTGAAGAGCTGGAAAAACATGGTATTGATGCCGGCCTTTTCGATATGCGCTTTGCAAAGCCTTTGGATGAGGCCATGCTGCACGAAATCTTCTTGTCCTATGAGAGAGTCATGACATTGGAAGATGGCTGCTTACAAGGCGGATTTGGGAGTGCTGTGTTGGAATTTATGATCGACAACGGATATACCAATCAGGTTAAACGCCTCGGAATTCCGGATTCGATCGTTGAACACGGCGAACCTTCTGAGCTTTACAAGGAATGCGGGATCGATACTACAGGTATTGTTTCTGCTTCCCTTGAATTCGTCACGCGACAGTCTAAAACAGTCTTAGCAATCCATTAAAAAGATAAGTATCCAATTCAAGCCGGTCATTAGATCGGCTTTTTTTATGCATGGATTGAACCGACATTTCTTTCGTTTACGTACTTCTTTTACGTTTGGACGACCTTTTCCTTCGGAATGGCGTAGAAAGTCGCTCAGAAGTAAAAATAAGCTGCGGGATAGTGCAGGTCCGCTTCTCTGAAGAATATTGAGAGTCTTGGTAGGATCTGTAAGCCGCGAAATACTCTTACGCATCTTACTAACTTGGTAACGAAGGTTTATATAGCTATAAACGCAAAAAGCCACCCATTACTGAGTGGCTTTTGTGTGTATTAATAATTGTGGCGGCTACCTACTTTACCAGGTTTG
>NZ_BMIA01000008.1 GCF_014641595.1 Dyadobacter endophyticus
TGCGTTTATAGACTCGGTGTTCAACTCTTCCCAATGGCAGGCCATCCCGGCCCGAACCGCCGATGATACTTGGACTACGCGTCCCGGATCAAACCTGGTAAAGTAGGTAGCCGCCACAATTATTAATACACACAAAAGCCCATCCTTTTGGGGATGGGCTTTTGTGTGTTTATACCAATCTACTCACCTTTTCTTACAAAAGTTAAATGCAGTTGGAAGAGGCTCCTCTCATAGGGAAGCAGACGGATCAGGATTTCTCAACAGCCCTGATTTGGTCGAAGGCCAGGTTGCTGCTGCCTTCGCCTTTACCGGTGTTCTTCTTCATCCCCTGCCATACAAAAACCTCGCCATTGACCCAACGCGTACGTTGGAAGGATTGAGATACACTCACACCTGCACGTGGAACTTCTTCTTCGTGAATGAAAAAAGCCAGAGGTGCCGGTGTAGTAAGGTCAGTACCGAGGTGGTCCAACCCTTCCCGCAAAATACTTGTGCGCGGTTTAACCTTCACCGGTTCGTGAGGATCTCCTTCAATGATTCGTAACATCGACGCCCTTTGCAGCTGGGTCTGGCGGTTATCGTTTTTGACATGCACAGGAATAAACGGTATCCAGTTTTCGGGCACGTCGGTCATCGCCTGGTAGCTGATCCTTGCGGTAAAGGGCACTTGCGCGGCGGATGTGCTCGCCTTTACGATGTTTTCGTGGTATTGCCTTACTCTCAGCGCCGCCTCACCGCCTTTGTCGGCAACTCCGATCGGCAGCGGTACGGCCGTTTCAATACCCCACACCATGTTGGACATTTCATCGCGGATCAGCATGATTTTTTCCAAAGGCTCCCCTTCCTGCACTTTCATGGCTGCAGGTGCTAGAAACAGCGTATTATTTTGTGTCTGCGAACTTAGCTTAAACATGCTCCACGGCTCAGCGGCAACACTTTCCTGTTCGGCCGCCTTCACCCAGATCGTTTCTCCAAAGTTGTTGCGGACCGTCAGTCCTTCAATATTCGTGAGCACGCCAACCGGAAGCGTTTGCGGAAAAATAAACCAGTCATTGGCATAAATCAGGCCAAATTCCATTAAAAGTAACTTGGAAAGGTCTGTTGTTGAAGGTCTTACTGCACCCAGATTGGTTTTTCCGTCTTCGAATTTCCACCAGCGGGTGTCAGGCATCCCGTCAAACTGCACATGTGCCGGAATGAATGTTTCAGTGACCGTATCTTTCGGTTTTTCGGTTGCGAGGCCTTCTTTTTGATCGATATCGAATGCATACCAATCCAGATGGCCATCGTAATATTCTTTCGCGGTCAGGGTTTTGATATCTGCCGCCGAGAGCGCCGAACTTTCAAACTGGTATTCGAGCCGATCGGGGAGCCAGGCATTATTTTCGTCCTCCTCCGGCTGGTAGTAAAGTTTTTTAAACCACAATCTGAAATTCTCCGCAAGTTCGGCGAGCACGCCTATCTGCCCGGCATCGGAAGTAATATCGTCGGAGGCCTGGTTGCCAATGATTTCAATATATTGTAAAAATTTGTAGCCGTCCATGCTGCGGCCACTGATTGCCGCATATTGCTGCCACACCTCCCGGTGCGCGTGGATATGGTCGGTATTGCGGGCGGGATCCGGCAAGACGAAAGTATACTGCCTAATGTAAGCTGCGGCCAAATCAAGACTTCTGGATTTCAAAAGTTTCAGCCAATATCTGCCCATTTGCAGCCTGATATCAATACTCAATTCTTTTCCTTCCCTCGAAAAGAGTATCTTCTTTTGCTCGGCCTTAACTTCTAGTGGAACATTATCTTCATACGGCTCTTCCTTCCGGTTCGCCGCCTTATACAGGTCGAGCTGGGAGTTGGAAATATGTACTTTGGCGAAAACTGGGGAGCCCGCGTCGTCGCTGGTGAATTCTCCCATTTGCCATTGCCTTGTGAGCATCCACAATGCATCCCGTACCTCCGCTTTCATGGCCCTGTCAAAATCATGAGTGCGGGGACGTCCTTCCAGCCGGTTCCACATCATGACCGTGGGATGCAGCCGCTCCGCCAGTGCTTTACTGATATCCCTGGGGTTGAATTTATCTTCCATGACCTAATTGTTTTCAATGCGTTGGTAAACATTGTTGTTGATTGCCAAATTAGTCGCGACCGTGATCCAATGTAATGTGACGGCCATCATGGTAGTCGGCAGAAATTGAGCATACCTTGTTTTTTCCAACATAGCAGGTTCTACTGCTCGTTTTTTGGCCATTTCCAGGGTTTCTTCCAGTGCGGTGAGCAGGTTGTCCCATTCCCAGCTGCCGGTAAAATCCGGCGGAGTTACCAGCAGCATGGTCTGCGGTGGTTCGCTGTTCGGCTGGTCGTAGTGAAAGGCTATGCCGGTGTTTTGTTCCTTTGATGGGATCACCTCCGTCCATTCGTCAATCACAATGCCGCATTGGGTTTTGGTTTTATCAAATGGCTGGGCAAAATGAGCGGTATATAATAATGTATCGCTGTTGATTGCAAACGTATCGGCTTCGTCCTTTTCGTTTTTGAACTTCATGGCCGCCCACCGGTCGTTTTCCCTGAATGGGAATTGCAGGGGAGTTAGCTCAACGGCGTTTTCCGGTTTAAAAGCTGCGGAAAGCAATGCCACGTTCTCCCAATGCCATACTTTTTCCCTGACTCTCGAAACGCCGGCCAGCCAGTCGTCGACCGGGAAAGACCTCTTTTCATGGGTCCTGGTAAAAGCCAGCAGCTGGTTGCTGTTTGTAAACGAACTTTCAAATGCATTGCCCTCTTGTTCGGCGAGCCTGAAATGCATCAATACCAATGCATCTTCTCCCAATAGCTTTTTAAATGCGCTTTGCAGCAGGGAAATTTTGTCGGAATTAACGGTGGCTGCATTCGCTTTTTGTATCAGATCTGCGCATGTTACCAGTTTGTCTGTTACCGATTTTTGAATGTTTTTCAGGGCTGTTTCGATGTCTTCTTGGAGCGAAACAAGCCTCCTGTTTTCAGCTTCCGTATCATCGTTATCGGAGTTCGCCTGCTGCATGAAGCCGATGCCGGTCTGACTGTTTTCATAAAGTGCCAGTTTCAGGAACAGGGTCGAAGTTTTTTCAATCAAATCATCAATGCTCGTGCCGGAATGTGCTGCCAGCAAACTATCAATCTGAGTTTTGAGCATTTCAAGTTCATTCCTGAGTGCCGAGACGCGATTTTTGAATTGAACATCATCCACAATCGGAGCGAGCTGCTGACCCGACCCCGGCAAGGTGAAGGTATTCTGATCCAATGGCTTGCTGCCGATCAGTATCTGTCGCAGGCTTCTAATGAGTGCTGCGAGTTCGAAAAACGAAACTTTCGATTTGTCGGCGGGATCAATGGGTCTGGTATAATTGATCTTCACCTCTGTTTTAGGGTGTTCTGAAATCTGATACCGCACAAAATGCGAGATGCGATCGTCCAGTTCAGTCATGAATTGCTCGGAGTCGAGGTTCAGGAGATACAGTAGGTCGATAGGTTGCACACCCAGGTCGGTTTGAGAAACTTCTACAGACGTCAATGCTGATCCCGGCTTAATATAATCCACCTGGCAAAGAACCTTTTCGGGCGGCGGCAAAATGTCGGCCAGCCATTGATTAATACCGGGCTCTGCCTTTGCCCGGGGCGTCATGGCGATAGACGAAGGCGAAGCTGACGGGTCGGCATCGGTGTCAAACTGCACCGCCACTTTTTGTGTAAGCGTAACGCCGCTTCGGGGTGTCTGCACAACGTTGATTTCAGGCGGATAGCTTCCCTTGCTGAATGCGTCGGCCACACCCGCGGCCCTTTCAAAATTCCCCTGAACCATCTGATAGGCTTGCTCAGCCACTACCAAATCGGAAATGGCGTCGTTGATATCCAATATCCTGGCTGCTTCCGCATTAATCGCGATTGCTTGCGGGCTGCTTTCGTTCAACCCGGCAAAAGGAGGCAGACCGAAAGGAAATGTGCTGGTACCTGATTTTTGTATCTGGGCAACCAGTTTCAGTCCGTCCACCACATGATTCGCCTGCACCGTCGTAATGCTCTCGGCTGGGTCGCTCAATGTATCTTTCAGGTTATCGGCCACCAGCGGAAATACTTTTCTCAAAGGATATATGTACGAATCGAGTTCGATCTCGCCGGCTCGGTCGTGCAGCCCGCGTTCAAACTGGTAACCGAGCAGCGCTGCCAGGCTTTGCCCGTTTCGTATCCCGTCCAGAAATTGATTGGCGACCCTGACCCGGTTGGAAGTAAGGTTGACCGCAAATGGATTTCCATCGCCCGAATGCTTGTTGGACTCGTAGGCGCTCCTGAGCACCGCGGCGGTCGCGGCCTGGTTTAGTGACGGTGCATGAATGTATCCGAGGTTATCGGCGTACGTTTGCAGGGGCTTACCCGCTTCCCGGTTGAGTACCCTGTCCAGTTCAGGCGACAACTGAATGTCCGCCAGTACTTTCCTATTTGGCCGTACGTCGGTTAGCCAGCCATAGGCGCCCATAAAAATGCCTTTTGAATTTTTCCTCTCTGGCTGCCCGATCTTTCGTTGTTCACTCAGCTTGTAATTTGTTAGACCCGTCAGCCAGGCGTCAATGCGGTAATTGCAGCAATCCAGATGCTCGACGAGCAATCTTTCGAGGCGCGCGGTGGGCGTATTGACAAGTATTTGGATGGCCTCGATGGTATCTTTCAGCCTTTTCGTTTCGGCGGATTTATCCAGGATCTCGGGTTTATAAATATATTCAACCAATTTCTGGGTATCGTTTCCCGTGATGTTGCGGTCGGCTGCGTATAATGATTCGAACTTGCTTCTGCCGCCTTCCCGCTGTACGCCAATGAAGTCGGGATCAAAAAAGTCACTTAATTTTTTGGTTGGGTCTTTGGTAATGTTCAGCCTCGCCGCCGCATCCGCCTGGGCGAGCATCAGCGCATGCCGCAAAAGCAGATAGAGAATCGCATTGGGCGCTGCACGCCCACCAAAATCCTGCGTCCTGATGGTTTCGGCATTGGAGGTCGCCAGCCATTCCAGGTAGTTTTTATTCCCATCGGCAGTATATGGTCTGACCGGCACCGACTCCGATATCGGCAGGTCATCCACCAATGGTCCGCTAAGCAAATTTGCTCCACCCAGGAAGTATTTTTTAGAAATAGGCAGGCTGCTGATGTTGAACAGATTATCTCTGTCCACAGCCGATGCAATGTCTTTTCTGATTTCGTCCAGCGCGTGATCAATAGTACCGGCGAATGCTACATCTTTTTGCAGGATAAGTTGATTATAAAGCTGTTTGGCGCTTTGAGCATATCGCTGGTGAAATTCTACCGAATTAGGGTGCAGGCCTAGCACATTCAGCAATGTTTGCTGCGGGTCCGCATTATTCTTGCTGATCCTCGATACTTCCGGAACCAGGCTTGACCAGCTTGAATCCATCTGCATCAGGAGGCGATGCAGCTTGTTGAGAAAGATCGTCTGGAGGTTTTTTCTGGGCGCCAGGACAGGGCCGGTTTGTGGTGCGGGGAATTTTAGCCTGGAATACGCCGTAACAGGAAGTATCCCGTAAGGCTGTTTCCCGATCCGAATAGCAGGCGCTGGTCCACGCCCCGACACATAGTCGGCAAAGAATGTTTTAGTCCGGTTAATCAGGTCGTCGGTAAAAAGTGGTGTCATCATTTCTTCCATAAAATAACCCAATGTGGCCGGGAAGAGGGCGGTGTTCATGGCATTGGCTTCCAACTGGTCGCTGCCGTTTGCATGGGGTACTTTTTTCAAAATGCCGGGGTCGATACCCAGCAGGTCCGCTAATTTTTGCCCATCCGATTTCGTCGCGAAATCGTCCGACTCATCGAACTCCGTGGATTTTTTGAATATGCGCGCGAAGCTTTCATCGGGATCTTCAACAGACGAGGCCCCGGAATCCTCGTCATCCGTATTGTTTGTCGGCGTGCCCTGCCTGAGCAGCTCAAAACCCCCTTTGCTCTCAAAATGATCGGATAACAATTTTTCGAGCAATGCCTGGCTTTTATCCTGATCGGTCGAGTAGCGTACACCTACCACGAAGAGTTTGTCAAAACCAATCGCCGCACCGGCCGTGTTCATGGGAATTTTAACACCCATTCCGGCCGCAACAGCCTTCTCAAAATCAACCATCCACTGCAAGTCCTCATTGACGATCAGGTCACCGTTCGCATCCTTTTTGATTTGCTTGTCGGCCGGCAGCGACGGATCCGGGCCGACGGAGAGATTCTCCGACACATTCTGGTCAAACAGAAAAATTTGTTTGGCCGAACCATTATAGCCGATCGCTACAAACCGGTCAGGCAATGCAATCGCCTTCGGGGCTTTGGTCCAGGATGTAGGCGAGGTGGTTACGGTGGCATCGTCGGGAAATTGAAGGTCGGCAGGTTGCGGGTTGAGTGGTTTGTAATGCGAGACGATCCAGCCGGCCCGTCCGGCGCCGTGGCTGTTGACCAGACTTTTCCACGCGCCTTTTTCGAGCGTTTCATCACCATCAGCCTTCCATATCTCAGTCCAGAATGATTTTGCATTACGAAGCTCCGACTCGGACAGCTGCTCCTCTTTGTGGTTAATATTGCAATCGTCCGGAAAGACCCTTAACCACAGTTCCCGGGCGGTTCCGGCCGTTTTGAAGCGGGTTTCGAGCCTCAGCGGAAATAAGAGGATCGGGAACGCATCGCTCAGTTCGGCGATTTTAGTAACCGGATTGAATAAGTCGCTCATGGTTCAAAATCATTTAGGTAACATTCGGGATGCGTGCACGCCTACTAAAACCGGTACCTGGTAAAGAATGTACGCCAGTTCGGCGGCGTCGCTATCGGGTGTCCAGCCGGCCTGGATATCGTCAGGATGTTTCACATTTTCCTGGTCTACATTGGGATCGGGAACATTGAAATTGGCCGTGGTAAATGAAGCGGCCGAATTAAGCTCAATGCATCTTGCCGCCTCAGTACCAGTATGTTCCCAGGAGAAGTTATTCCAGTTGATCAGGCGAACATCACCGTTTTCAGTTTTTGTTTTTTCAATATCAAGGCCAAATCTGGGTTCTCCAGGCCTTTCTTTGATCACAAAAAACCATCCGGAATTGTTACCGGTCGAAGTGGGGTTTAATGTCCCTCTTGCTTCTTCATCGTCGAGATCGAAACCAAAGAAATAAATGTCCGGCTCCACTTTCGCTTCAAAGAGCGGGGTTTTGATGAGAGTTTCGGGCGGATTAAGCTTTTGAGCCTCCGTTAGTTCGGTCAGTACCCTTTCCTCGTTCACATCGGGCACGTTATTTTTTTTGCCCCAATCAGCTTTATGGGCATAGATAACCGCCGTCGGATATTTTTTAAGCAGCTCGCCCCTGATTACCAGTACCAGTTGTGTTTTGCCGCTGGTCAATGCGCGCTGATTGTGTGTTCCCAGTTCATTCTTCTGAGGTGAGCCGGGGTCGGTGGGGTTTAGTTTGGAAGTGTCAATTTTCGACCATTTGTGGATCGGTGGAATGTCGTAGAGCTGTTCCTTGATGTTTTCGGGCACAGGTTGTGGAGGCAAAAAGCTTGTTACGTCCCAAAATTGACGGAAATAGGTTCCCCGCTGATCGGTCGGGTATTCCCGCCAGAGCAGTTCACGCGACATTTCGTGGTCGATACCCACCATATATGCCTCGATAAACTTTTGGTTATTTTCGAGCAGGGTAATGCTGTTTTGCTCGATGAGGTTAATGTTCGGCAGGAAAAGCTCGGCAGACATATCGGCCAGCGGTTTATACATCGGCAGGTCGATCTCGGGATATACCATCACTGGTGCAAAGGTTTCCACCATCCTGTCCCTGATCCTGGACGGAATTTTGACAGTATCAAAAGTGCGTTTCGGGATCGTTACAGCCGGATCAAGCAGCTTTTTGACCTGCGTTACCATCTCCGCAAATTTCAGAATCGTTTTTTCCGGCGCCTGGTCGCTGATCTGTACAAACTCAAATGCATCTTTCAATGCCGCTTTAAATACAGTCGCTTCCTTGCTGTCGCGCTCGTTTCCCAGGAGCGTAAGGCGGGTTCTGCGAGGCTCGGAAATCACAAACCGGGCACTTTTTGTAAACCGTGCGACGGCTTTGGTATTTTGCGCCGCTTTGGTCAGTATCCCCGATTGTTTGATAAAATTCAGCGTTGCTGCATTAAGCCCCGGCACGCGTCCGGGATTCAGTTTGGTCACATCCGACAGATTGATAGCTCCCGATGGATCGCCTTTCGGCGGTACCACTACCAGCTTTCCGGCGTTGACCAACGTTGCCATGTTGCCTATATTCGGCGTATTATCCAATGCAAACTTTTTCATGACCGTACCTCTTGGCCTGACGATCCTTCTGAATGTGCCGGAAAGCAGCGCGCTTGGTACCAGGCTGTATTTCACCTGTTTATGTACGGTAAGGTTTTGGAAAAGCAGCCTGCGCTGTACCGGCGCCGTGAATGTGAAAGCCTTGTCGGCAATGAGCGGCGTAATATGTTTCTGGTACAGCCTGACAGAAACCTGCTGCGCGAGCTGCGCCATCCTAATCCTGTTGTTGGCTTCAATCACCTGCCCTACCTGCTCCCAGGCCGCCTGCATGTATTCTTCCTGTCCTTTCTGAACCACTTTTGTTCCCAGCCCGGCAGCCACGCGAAACCGGGGGTCCAGATTCAGCTCGTGTACCCAGTTTTTGTTATGAGGCAAATCGCCGCCTGCCTGATCTGTCAAAAGCCGTTGCTGCATGGCGTGCCAGCGGCCATAGAGTGGAAGTGTGATCACCGGATCGGGATCGGCCTGGCCTTCGTGCAGAGGAACTTGCGCATTTTCGTTTGCCTGCGAAACGGTTTTTGTTGGGTCGACATAGTCGTCGGCCAGGTTTATGCGCTGCGCCAGGGCTGTTGTAAAAGCGTGGGGATAAGGGTTTTCGTCCCAATCATCGTATTTTTTTACTTCCTGTTGGTCTTCCTCTTTCAGTGAGTCAAAAGGTACCCGGAGCGCGCCACCGAGTTTCAGGATGCCATTCAACTTGCCTTGTAAATCGCTGATAACCTCTGGTTTAAGTAAATTGGAGCCCGGGTGGATGATGTCAATATCCCGGACGCCGACGCTCTTATCGGCCGGTTTCGGTTTCAGCAGGTTTACGAGATATTCGAAATCACCCACATCCCCGGTCCTGAAATACCAGCGATGGTAGTAGGGAAATTCAATGTTTGCCGGGTTTTCCCATGCGCATTTTGTGGCGGTTAGCGTATCGGGAGGAGTGAAATCGAGTCCTGTAAGCCTGCCGCTTTCAAATGTAGGGATCAAAAAAGCATGGTACGACGTATTGGTTTCCAGTTTTCTTGGCGAAATAATCCGGGAACAAGCATTGTCCGGGTTGTTTTCGATCAGGCTTGTAATGCCTGCATTTACATTTACGGGATCTGCGGTATTCGGAGCGGCACCATCGGAAAGGTCTTCGTTTGCATGCACATGGGCCCAGGCCCAGAGCTGCGTCACCGGCGGGAAAATGTCCGTTGGTTTCTTTCCATCCTTCATTTTAAAAAATGGTAGCGGTTTCCCTTTCGCGCCTGCGCCATCTTCAAATTCGTCTTCTTTTAACACGACCAGCGTAAGCCAGGGAATCAGGCGGTTTTTGGCAAGATCTGGTGCAGCAGGTGTATAGCGCCAGGGGAAATCTTCATCGTAAAAATCAATGTAGGGCAGGTAATTGGGTTCGAAATTTGTGATCCAATTGCGCGGCTCGGTTTTCACGATCGCCCTGGAATCAATGCCTACAATATCGCCGGGGCCATAAATCTCAATATTTTTGTCAATAGGATCCACCGTCGCTGCATTTCCATCGGTTTGGGTAGCCGCTATCGAAAGGCGCACCGGAATATTAGCCCTGAGCTTGCCGGCAATGTTTTCGTTGCCCGACTGAATGTGGTTGGCTAAACCCTGCCGCAGCCAGGGCAGGAAGGAATAGGTTGCTATGGGGTCGCTCATGATTCCTGTAATTCAAAAGTTGAGATTACGTGTATGTCGTTCCTGAGACGTGGATTCTTGCTGATCTGCTCGTTCAGATAAGTTTGGGCCAGCATTTCATTGGCAAAAACCGATTGCAGGTCAAAGACTTTATTATTATCCTGGAAGGCCAGCGCAAATCCTTCCTCTACTACATTAAGTTTCTGAGATTTTGGCTGCATTTGAACAAACCGGCCTTTCGACAATGCTGATCTGGACACGCTGTTGCCTTTGAGAAAATGCGTAAAGAGGGTGCCGGAAAAGCGTTTGAACTTCCCTTTCGGTGCTCTTTTAGGCTCTTTATCAATGATGGTAACTTCATATTCGACCACTTTTCTGACCATTTTGCCATTTTTGACATGGCTGCCGTCGAGCGAAATGCGCACACCTCCCGGCATTTTGACAAAAGAAGGTTTGGACAGCTTATCAGCATCGCTCATGTTCTGGTACTGGGCGCTGGCAAAAAACTCGTCGACATGATCGACCCTCAATGCAGTTCCGTTGCTGGAAGCGCCGGAAATGGAAACGTTGCGGATATCGCTGGTTTTCTGATTGCCGATCTTGTCGATATTGACCGTAAGCGGCAGCAGTTTTTGCCTGATTTCCAAAGCACCGGCTGGATGCAGTACCAGCGGCAACGGCCCGTCGATAGCCTCGAATTGACGCAGCGAGACCAGGAGGCTCCGGTTTGCCGCGAGAACCGCCGTCCACTGCTCCGGTTTTTTGATCTCCTCGACAAAACGCGGAAGGATCTGGATGTCGGGTAGGGAAGTGTTTCGCGACTCGCCCCAGGTAATGTCGAAATCGGCTGATACATCGAAGAAAAAGAAAGAAATGCTTCCCGAGCCTTTTGCGCGCCAGGGTGTTGGCCCTTCCAGCGAAAATTTCAACCTGATACTGAACACGCCCATACTGAAAATTTTCAGCGAAACCGAGGCGGATACGTCTATGATGAAATAGAAAGGCGAAAACTGGAACAGCGCATCGAATGCAATGTGCCCGCTGACCGCAATAGAACTGAAACCGAAATAAAGCTCAGCCTTCGCACCAAACTGTACGGTATTGGAAGTGACGGCCTGGTAGCATTCCACCCGTATTTTCGCATTGTCCTTGTTCAGAATGTTGAGCGAAAGCCTTCTTAATGTGGGCAAAGCCAGCGGCGGAGGCGTGTAAGACGGGTGAAAGCCGCCGACGGTCAGAATAAAATCAGGATTATCGCCATATTTCAGCCGCACAGCCATGTCACCTTCCAGCGGCATACCCAGCAAAAAGGATTGGTACAGGCTCGCGTCGAAAGTGATCATTTTTTTATCAAAGTCGATGGTGCCGACAAATGCGACCTGGATCTGCACCAATGGAACGCGCTCTTCGGGCAGCGCTATTTTCAGCACGCCCAGTATCGCAATGTTTCCTGGAATTTCGATGATCACGCCAAGCGAGAGGCTGATCAGGGTGGGAGTGCCCCAGCCGAGCTTGCCCATCGGACCGATCAGAAAACGGCCTTCGTAGGGCGGAAAAATGGTTTTAAGGTCCGAAATAATGCGTGGCGCATTGGCGATCACGTTCTGCGGGAACATGATGCTGTTGACCGCCCCGGTACGGACGCCCTCACGCAAGGGATTCAGCAGTACTGTCCTGTTCAGTCCCAAAAGACCTCCCACTGCCATCAATGTAAACCCATAGCCGAGCTGAAATGGAGGATTGAACTCGGCGGTAATGATGATGAGCATGGAAAAACCTTTGCTTCCGTCGGGCATCCTGGTTGAAACGAGTCCGATCGCTTTGGCAGAAATAAACCCGGCGATGGTTAGTTCCAGTGCGCCGGCGTACTCTTGTCTGTCAAAATCAAAATACAAATATCCGCCACCGGTGACCGCCCCGGCATTGATAACGAGTCCCAAACCCTTCGGCGGTTTGAAGCCCGGCCTGAGATCAATCCGGCCGAGATTGCCTGAGTTGTCATCAAGTAATCTGGCAAATACTGTAAATCCGATGTCCTCTACCACCACCTCGAGGGGGCCTAATGCCGCCTTGAAATCTGCCCCGGCAGTGAGTGGAAGTGGGTTTTTACCCAGTCCGGCACTTACCGTCAGCCCGGTAATCTCGATTGGGCCCAGGGAAATGTGCGTCGGCAGTTTTATTTCAAGGGTGCTACTGCCTTCGATAAAAAAACCGGATGCCGACGAATACCCGAAGCGCAAATCGAAACCGGAATCGATTTTCAGCGCGGGGAGTATTTTTGAAATAAAACCGTCTGCCTGTGTGAGATCAATCAGTAAATGGCCCTTTTCAAGTGCGCCTTCCAGCATCATTTTTCCATGGCCAGCAGCGTCAATGTCTGCCGTTACTTTTGCGCCGAAGGATTGGGCTTCGATTTTGCTTAATGCCGAAAAATTCAGAATATCAAACGGCTTGTCAGGAAATCCGGCATTGAATTCCGCGCTCATGGAGCCGCCGGGAAAGGAGGGTGCCGTAATGTCGAGGTTTCCGTTTGGAAATAGTGAAATTCTTGCCCCGCCACCCAGTTCGGGCAAAATAGATATCCTGAATCTCCATCCCGGCTGACTGATGTCGATATCCGGCGTGAATCGAAGTCCCGCCGCAGGCTCGATAAAGAGCCCGGGTATCGCTTGCGAGTGATCAACCCCTGCCTTCACGAAAAGCAGATTGATCTCCGAAGGTGCCCCTGCCTGATCGTATATCACGGGCAAGCCGGAGTGCAGCAGCACTTTTGAAAGGACCGGAAATAGTTTTGTCCCTGTAAAAGACGGTTTCCCCCAGTCATAAAGCTCCGACAGTTGCCCGGCAGGATTGGAAACAGTGTCGGTCAACTCACCGAGATGGACGACGCTCCTGGTGAATGCCGGCAAAGCGGGATTGCTGCCGCCGGTAGTTTCAGTCCTTTCTATAACCCCGAAAAGTTCCAGTATATCCGCCATCGAAGGCAGGCGGTTTTCAATGTTGGTGACAAAGAGATAGTCGAACAAACGCTTGGGAAGGTCGGCCAGGAAAGTATCCAGTTCCGCCTGCGTGATACCCAGAGACGTTGCACCCAGATCATTTCGTATGCTGTTTGCCATGATGCCGAAGTCATCGATCAGCGCTTTGATCTTCACGGCGAGTTCGGCGGATTTTTGAATGATGGTTTGAGTCTGGTCCGCATCTGCCGCTTGCCGAAGCTCGCCGACGAGGGAAAAGACCGACCTGATATGTTGGCTGAAAGCATTTAATACAGACTGAAATGCGGTATTGTTCCTGACGGATGCCGGCAGTTCGAGACCCAGTTCGGAAAGCAGAAGCTCAGTTTCCCCCTCTTCGATCCGGGTGAAGAGGGGCTGCATGATCCTGGCCAGGCCGACCAGTATTTGTTCGATTGTTCCCATATTTTACGCCTAAGATGCGGTTGTTCAGGCTAATTGGTTACCGCCAATTGTTCTTCACTGAGCTTCTGAAAAAGCTGCATGACGTCGGTACTATGCGTTTCAATGTCCCTGGCTAATGTGGTGCTGCCATGTTTTTCGAGTACGGTCGACATTTTGAGCAGGAGCTGCATTGCCGTGTAACCTTCGATTTCCTGCGGCAGGACATACTCAGGATTTCTGCTTTTTTCGACCAGATTTGCCGTGAAGACAGGCCCTTTGAAGCGATTCCAGGCCACTTTCACATCCCTGTTAGTATGGATGAGCGACATGATTTCCTTGTTATGTCGGTGAAAAAGGCCGATCAGCAGAGGACCATTTGCTTCGCTTTCGATCAGTTTTTGCAAACGGGCCAGCGGAGCTTCGGCGATCGGGATTGCGTTTCCTTCGGATTTCAATGGCATAGCGTTTGGAGTGCCGACTTCCGGGATGGTAATGTTTAGTTTGGCGACGACGTCGGTAATGTGATTAGCCAGCGTAACTGTGGCGGCCCGATACGGATCCTCTTTGCTGTCGTCACCGAATAATAAAGCTACAACCCTGTTTTGTGTATCCACAATGACCGAGCCGCTATCTCCTTTGTGCGAAAAAGGTTTGGCGGGATTTGCCGGAGTGATAATCATGTGATTGCGAAAATTTTTGATACCCGACTCAAATCTTACGGGTGTAAGGGCAGCGATCCTGACTGCGTTCACAATGCCTTCGGTATGGTGAGTTGCTTTGCCTCTTTTAAATACGTGATCACCTGCCACGAGCGTCGGTGTGATCCCATATAGTGGCCCAATCTCCAAAACTTCATTCACGTAGTTGTTTTCCTGGCCATTGGAAAGCTTGGCAATAGCGCAATCGAGAAATTCATTTGGATTGGCGAAATCCGCACCCCTTACCAGCGTCGCCACTTCGCCGCACCGGCAGCAACAGGCGTCGCAGCAGAAGTCGGGTTGTGCAACGGCGTGGCCGGGTTGCTCACCATTATCCATTAAAACATGGTAATTTGTGAGCAAAACAACCGACGAATCGACATTGTCGATGGCAAAGCAACCTACTGTTCCACTACCGTTGGATTTTGCACTTATGATCCGGCTTCCACCAATCATCGGCCTGTATTCATGGTCATCTACACAGCCCGAAAGTTCAGCCGGCATTTGGTTGACGTCTATTTTGATCCCATCTATTTCAGCAGGAATGATCTCGTCGGGACGCAGGCTTTCAAGCGGCTTTTTGTCCTGAACATAAACCCGGATTACTATTTCATCCGTTATTTTTCCGCCGACCTCCTTTACGCCTACCGCAGTTCCGGCCACATTCGGGTACGTCTGCAGAATCGCCGCAATTTCCTCTTGTCTGGCGAGCAGGCGGTTTTGTTCGTCCAATCGCTCTTGTCTGGTCTTATCCATTTTCGCGCAATTTTAGGAATACTTGATAAAGATTGTCGGAGGTCTGCACCTCATTGATAATGGTAAGGAAATAATTGTCGATCAGCTTTTTAAGTCCGGCGCTGCCGTTTTCCTGTAAGGCCGCCGCCATGCGTCTGATCAATGCTGCCAGGCTCACATCCCCGATCTGTTTCACCACCACAGCCTTTGGCTCGAAGCCGCTGGCCAGGATATCCGCAAAAAACTGTGGGCCTTTGTTCCGCTGCCATACCACCATCACTTCACGGTTCCGGTTGATCAGGTGCAGTACCTCATCCATGTTCCCAGCGAGTTCAGCCATGATTTTTCGTCCGCCGATCGTATTGTTCAGCTCTCTTTCGAACAGTTCCAGCTTCACCATACCAGTTAGAGATTTTCATCCGTCCACCTCGTCATGCGACTGACCACCTCACTCAATTCTTTCAAGTTGTTCGCGTCCGCTACATTGAAATTTTGTCCCGACAATGCATTAACTGCTTTGATCAAATTTTCTTTATAGACAGTTTGAGCAGTAGCATGTTCACTACCCATAGCCGGGACATTCGCATGCTGCAATGCTTTGATAAGTTCTGGCAGCGCGTGCTTATCACCAGCTTGCTTAATCCGCTTCACTGCCTCGTTCTTAATCTCCGTGAGAGGATGGGTCATCGCCTGGCGCAGGTTCTCGTAGGATCCCGATTCCTGCAATTCGTCCAGGACCTGAGCGGCCTCGGCGAGGGAGCCCAGTTTTTTGAACTTTGAAAGGTCAAATTGTGCGGGCATCAGTTTTTAGTTTAAAAATCGTCGTGATTAAGAGCCAGAATGCTGTTATCGTCACCCCACTGGGCTGCCGATAGCTTTTTAAATTTCAGATGAAACCGCCATAGCAGATAGTCGGATATCACATACCAGGAATCTCCGATCTGTAATCTTGCGAATTCCTGAAAATTGACACGATGCTCCACGGTATCCCCTATTGTACCATCAGCATTTCGGAGAAAGAACTGTGGATTATCGCGTGATGTAATCCTCTTGAAATCATCATAAGGATCATTCATTTCATCTTCCAACACACCTTTGTCATCATTGCCGACAACCGGATCACTAGGGAAAGTACCGTAACTGGTATTGAAAATAAGGCCTCCCGGATCGGAAGGGTCCTCGGGTAAAGGAACATTGGAGGGGTTGATAATTTTGTGGATCAACCTTCTGGATACATCCCATTTTTTGTCGGCGCCACCGGCGAGGCTGATTCCCTGCTGATATACATCGGTGTCGCCGGTAGGCACATCGGGCGGGTCGATGGTTTTGTTTCCTTTAAAATTGGGTACATCATCCAGGATCGGATTATCGGGAATAATCGAAGCCGGCTGGATTTTGAATTCGAAATTGAAACCTCCCGTGATGGAAAAAAGCGTGCTGTCGCTACTATTCTGACCAATGGGGTTGAGCGTATTAATGATACTTCCGGCGGCCCAGACAATCCAGACGTCAAATCGTTTGGCAAACTCTCCTTCCACAAAAACGGTTATCGTGGTTTTCAAGCCTGCCGGTACATTCCGGCTAATTTTTACGAGGGAGTTGTCGGCAGCTGAAACCGGAGTGACGGGCGCGCCGGGATCCGACGAGGTCCAGGTAATTTTGGCATTGTCGACGGGCTCGGCAAATGTGGCTTTCAACAGGATGTCGCCGGTGCCTTTGGCGGTAACGAAATGCTGGACAGAGAGCTCGGCCGGTAGGATCGTACTCGGAATCTGGTGCGTTTTGGTATCGGCCGGATCGACGGAAATAGTCGTGACCGGTGGGGCGACGAAGATCCGGATGTTTAATGCCGAAAGGACAGGTCCGATGTGATTGGCAACGCCCTGGGCCTTTTGCGTTCGGTTGGCTGCCCATAAAAGGCCGACTACCTTTTTGGCTGCGTTTACAATTACAGATCCGGAATCGCCGAAATCCGCAAATTTGGCGTGCGCAGGCAATGGCCTGATGAGTATCTGATTGGTCAGATCGAACGCTACGTCGACAATCGTTCCCTGGGTTAGCCCGGTAGCAGCCCCCCTTTTTGTCACTATATCCGTCGCGACGGCGGGTGCGGAGCCGGTTAATTTCCCGATTTCCTTGATCTCGCCTCTTTTGTCATTGCGGATAATTTCGCTGGCGATGTCGCTATCCAGGTCGATGATCGCGCAATCCACTTCGAAATTTTTTACAGCGCCCAGCACTTTGCCGATCACATTGTAAGTGCAGCCACAGCATTTTTTGATCTTGTGGGGCTGGCCAATGTCTTTTCCGATAATATTGTCAGCCGGGTTCAGTCGCACGACATGCTCGTTGGTCAGGCCGACAAGCTTGTTGGAGCCGTCGTTCATCACCGCGAGACAGCCCAGCGTACCTACTCCCCGCGTGCTGCCAAACCGGTAATGGTCATTCTTGATCTGGACGCCACCCAGAAGCGGCCGCGCTTTTGAAGCATCCAATACCATCTCCTCATATTCTTCCCAATCCAAAATGTCGGTTGTAAACCCATTCATTTCGGCGGGTATCAGCTGGTCGGCGGGAATTTCATGGGGCGGAAGTTTTTTGGAAACATATATCCGGTAGCAGATCTGGTCGGTCAACAATCCATTGATCTCCTTTACGCCGATGCCCAGGTTCACGACACCGGAAAATTTTTCCAGTAATTGCCGAAACAGGTCCTTATTCTGAAGAAGAAATAATTGACGGGTGTAAATATCGCTTTGCATAGTCTAACATGTTAAGCAACCGTATTTTCACTATCAATGGAGGGGAGTGACTGGTAACCAGCGAATTGTGATACCTAGTTCTCGATAATTTGTGAGATTAAAAAAATATTGTCCTAAATATTTCCTGTTAATTACAATTTCTTAGTTACCGGTGGCGGGTTGGCCTGCCGTTGGCTTTATTCCAATAAGCAACAAAAAAGCTGCGCAGATCACTACGCAGCTTTTTTGTCAATCATGTGGCCCCGTTCAGGGGTTTACTACGAAAATGGAAGTAGTAATGTTATTCAGCATCCCATTAGTGAGATCCACCGGGACGCCGTTTTTCCAATATTTTGCAACGTTTGTCAATCCGTTCAAGCCCGTTCCGGAAACATAAATGTCACTGCCCACAATGGTAATACCGGAAGCTTCGACGCCCCCGGGGAGGGTTGAGGCAATACCATTTTTCCAAATCTTCGCCGTGTAATAATTGTCTTTGCCAGCTACGTTGCCGACTATATAAACGTCACTGCCGGCTACTGCAATGTCGTTTGCATTGGAGTGGTAAGATGAAGGGCTTAATATCGTTTCTACGCCGTTTTTCCAGTATTTCGCGATTGTCCCATGCGTACCATCGCCATTTTGCGTGCCTACAACGTGCACATCACTACCCGACACAGCAATCCCGTTTGGATACTGCTGTTCAGGCCCGCTGGTTAGCTGAACACTGGCCCCATTCTTCCAGTATTTGGCAACGGCCAATTCACCCGGCCCGCCAGAAGCATTTCCGGTAACATATATATCGCCATTGTCGATGGCCATATCCCTGGCCCAGCCGTCGCGGGAGTCGTTCAGGACCACCGGTGCCCCGTTCTTCCAGTACATGGCATAGTAGCCGCTTTGGTTGGCCCCCGAACCCGCTACATATACATCGCTGCCGGATAGTAACACCTTGCTCAGCACTGTCGCCGTGTACGGGCCGGAAAGGGTTTGGAGAACCCCGTTTTTCCAATACTTGGCCCGCGATGAGGAACTGTTGTCTGCATCCCATCCAACAACATATACATCCCCTCCCGACGCGGCAATGGAAGTGGCGGCCGCACCATTGATATTCGACAGCAAATCTACGGCCTCTCCATTTTTCCAATATCGGGCTATTTTGTCGGCATTTGTGTGCGAATAACCGGTCACATACACATCCGGCGTCGCTGGAATTACGTGATCCTGAAGGCTACAAGAGAATGAGAAAAGGCCAACGGCGAGGACTGTCAGCTTGGCGTATAATCTTAGCATATAAAAAGATAATTGTTAGAGGTTCTCAAAAATGCAAGTATAATTAAATAAATAGCATCAGTTTCGGATGTAACCGAAAAACTATTACTCTTGACCTGCGAACCCCGCGCCATCAATTGCCCATTCATATAAAACACGAAACAACCCTATTTCCGGATTACAATCTTTTGGACCACCCCGGGCGAGGTGATGGTGTACAGGCCGGGCGTAAGATTGGTGGTGTCGACAGGCTTGCCAGGCTCGGCAACCCTTTTACCGATGATTTTTCCTTCCGGATTTCGGACAATAATCTCACTTTTCTCTTTTAGGTTTTTAAGATAAAAATGATCTCCGGCCGGATTCGGATAAGCAACAATTTCAGCGTCGGGGCTCTTAACGGAAATCACCCTCGAATACGCAAATCTGCCGTCGAAATCCAGTTGTTTGAGTCGGTAATAGCTGTTGAATAGCGGACTTCTATCAATAAAACTATAATCGCTTCCCCTATTGCTGTCGCCATGGCCGGCTACGAATCCTACTTTTTCGAAGTTGTTACCATTCCAGCTACGTTCTATGTCAAAACCTTGGCTGTTGCTTTCAAAACTGGTTTTCCATGCGAGGTTATTTTGATCGCCTTCGTTGCTGACTGAAAACGATACCAGGGTTACCGGGAGCGTGGTCACGACTTCGTTTTCGGTAGTGAGGGTAAGGCCGGGCACGGCGCTGTTGGTAACTGTGGCATAATAGGTACCGTCTTCCGTTACGTTGTAGTTTTTGTTACCGACTATCGTGGCGATGAGCACGTTGTTTCGGTACCATTTATAGGTATTATTGGCAATAATTCCGCCTGCTTCGGCAGTGAGTAATTTGAGGCCAATGTTATAATTGATGTCAATTTTAGCCTGATTATCATAAAAATCTATCCGACTGATATTAAGATCCAGGCCTTCAAAATTGAAAGAGTTGAATGCGATTTCAACGCTTGCGGAAGCAGGAATTCCCGATAGGTCAGGGATGGGGCCTGAGAGTGTTCCGTAGCACGCGAAGCCACAGTAATTAGAGTAACGCAATCCAAGCGTTTTTAAATTGACCAGGTTATTGAAGGTTGCTGGAATGCCGCCGGTAAATTGATTGGCGCCGGTGAGGTTCAGGTATTCGAGCTGTGTGAGATTTCCCAGTTCAGGAGGAATAGCACCCGACAAAACCTGGTTGCTCAGGTCGAGATGTTTCAGATTGACCAGATTTCCAAGTGTGGCGGGAATAGCGCCATTCATATTACCGCGATATTGCAAATCCACCAGGCTGCAACTCAGGTCAAGGTAGGTTAGCTTGGTGAGGTTGCCGAGGCTGGCTGGCAGTGGTCCGGGTAAAGGGAGCCCACCCATGAATGGCTCCTCGCTGTTCCTACCGCTGAGATCCAGGTGTTCCAGGTTAGTAAGGTTGCCGATTTCGGTCGGAATAGGTAGGTAACGCGGAATTTCAGGCGTTTCCCAGTCGATAATCATAGTCCAGTCGACGATGAACGTTTTCAACTGATCCAGGTTTCCGATCTCAGGAGGCAGACTTCCGTCGATCGCACTTCCTGAAAGGTCCAGCCCTGTCACGCGCCCACCTTCGCAGGTTACGCCGTACCAGCCGCAGGGGCTGTCGCCCGGATTACCGTTGGGGTTCCAGCCGGCTTTCTGAAGCCATTCAGGGCCCTTGGTGGAGTTGTAAAGTGCTATCAATGCCAGCCGGTCCGATTCCAGTGATCCTTGTCCGAAACTTATAACAGGTGACAGTAGTAAAATTGCCAGTAGAAGGTGTTTCATAGCTTTCAGTTATTGGTATTGAGGAATAATATTTGAACGGCTCTAATAGGTAATAAAATTGTAAACATCGGACACAAAATACAAGTAAATATTTGATAATGTTGATTTTAAACCGAATGCTATTTCAGTTTTAATTGAGAACTTTATCAAAATCAATCTAACCTCAAACCTTTTACCCAGCCAATGGACCAGCTAAAAAAAGAGGATATCAAACAGGAAGTATTCGACCTTTACGACGATTATGCGCACGACCGTATCGATCGTCGCAATTTTATGCAGAATTTGTCGGCCTACGCGGTGGGCGGCGTGACGGTGGCTTCGCTCATGAGTTTCCTGATGCCCGATTACCAGGGCCAGATTCAGGTTCAGGCAGGGGACCCGCGTTTGCAGTCGGATTATGTCAATTATGATTCTCCGAAAGGCGGGAAGACGATCAAGGCGTTGTTATCGAAGCCTGCGGATGCGAAAGGCAAGCTGGGAGGGATTGTGGTAGTTCATGAAAACAGGGGACTTAACCCGCATATTGAAGACGTAGCCCGTCGGGCGGCATTAGCGGGCTTCATTTCCATAGCCCCCGATGCGCTTTCACCGCTAGGAGGGTACCCGGGCAATGACGATGCGGGCCGGGAACTTCAAAGCAAGCGCGACCGCAATGAAATGCAGGAGGATTTCATTGCAGCTTATGAATATTTGAAAAACCACAAGGATTGCAACGGAAAGATCGGTGTGGTAGGTTTCTGTTTTGGCGGCGCCATTGCCAATATGATGGCCGTTCGCATTCCCGACCTCGCGGCGTCGGTGCCGTTTTACGGCGGGCAGCCCGCAGCAGAGGACGTCCCGAAGATCAAGGCGCCGCTATTGCTGCATTATGCGGCCCTGGATACACGTGTGAACGAAGGCTGGCCTGCGTATGAGAAAGCATTAAAGGAAAACCACAAGGAATATACGGCATTCATTTACCCGGATGCGAACCATGGCTTTCACAACGACACCACACCCCGGTACGATAAGGCTGCCGCGGAGCTGGCATGGAAACGCACGATCGATTTTTTCAAAGCAAAGTTGACATAATCTGGGATTGGGTGTTTTATAACAAAAATCGCCCCGTAAAACCGACATGGTCTTACGGGGCGCCTAACAAATAGAATTATCCGCCGGATTGTTATTTGCCGCTGCCCTGGTTGTGGCAGTTTTCGATCATTTTGTCTCTCAATTCCACCGCTTTGGCAAGAGCTTCGTTATAATTAGCTTCTACGCGGGCGGTGTTTGAATTTTTAGTCTCTTCTGCACGCGCTTTCGCTATCGCAGCGATTTCTGTACAAGTACCGATTTTGGCGGCTTCGAGCTGGTTAACCTTGGCCAGGTAATCGAGCAGCTGAACGTTGATCAGCGCTTTCAGGTATTCATACTGGCCAGGCTTCAGGAAAGGTTTCGCTTTTTCCAATGCGGCAAGTGCGTCATTGGCGATTTTGATCCCAACCTGACGAAGTGCTTCAAAATGCGCCGGGCTGTTTTCGCCTGTGCATTTTTCGAGGTTGCGCTGGATGCGTTCCAGGTCCTTGTTATAAGCATCGTTGATTTTGTCGAGCTCTTTCGCTTTGCTGTCGTCCAGGCGCTCCTTGGTTTTTTCAAATTTCTCGTTGGCGCGGGCGATACAGTCGTCGGTATTGTCTTTTTCGACAGCGGCGCTATTCGAAGATGTTCCGTCTGTAACTCCGCCAGTGCGTCCACCATCAAGAAGCCCGTCCACCTTGGCAGCTGTGAATAGCGAGAGGTAGCCTTGAAGTTTTACATCTGCCGCGGCTTTGCTCAGGATAGCACGTACCTGGTCCGAATTGAGCACGGTTTTGGTGGCCTGTGATGGAGTAACTTCGTTCAATGCCTTGATTTCCGCAGGAGTAAGTGAGGTAGATACCTCCTCTGCCGCCTTCGAAACGCTTGCCGGGATATTTCCGGCAGTAACTGTGCTCAACGAGCTGTTCAGTTCCTGCGTTTTAACCGAAGACTCCACTTTTCCGGGCACGAGTTTGACGTCCGGTGTTTCTTGCAGTGTGGTAGTTGCCAGTTCCAGCTTGTCCAGTTGGCTGGAAAGCTCCGTGTTGGCAGGTGCGAGTGAATCCGCTTCCTTGTCCTTACAATCATACAGGAAGAATGTAAGGAACGTCAAAAGGGTAAGTAATCTGAGTGTACGTGTTTTCATACGAGTTTGATTTAGAGAAAAAGACTATTTGGCGGATTATTAAATTGGTTCAATGGGTGCAATATTCTCCCGGACTTAGCCTTTTGAAGGCAAGCCGCGTTAGCGAACGGAGTTCCTATATGTTTCCTGTCATGCCATTCGACAACCTATTTGGTTGTAAGGCATAATCAGGGATGCATTTGTCTTTCCCGCATTCCCAAAGGAATTTTCGCAATTATCAGTAAGAGGAAGATGGTAGGACGTTCCCGGAACGGGAGTCCTTGAAACAGAATTAAAAGGTAAGGTCGAATTCTCATTTTGACCGGACAGGCGCGGCCCTTGTCCGGGGCGCATACTACCTCGTGGCGAATGCCATTGATAAAAATTTCCTATCATGTCTTTTAACGTTGAGTGAGTTACTGTCCAGACAGAGTTCCGTTAAAAAAGAAATTCTACTAGCAATATGTAGATGTTATTTTACTTCAAGTTTCTCTCATGTAAAATAAAATCTACAACAAGTTTAAGGCATATGATTTCAATTTCAAAATAAAAATATCTCTACAATTATGTAATATATTGATATTGAGATTATTATATTTTCGGAAAAATAAATATTGAAACTTGTTCTTTTAAAAGTAACATGCTGAAAAGCCGCATATTGGTGTTTTAGAATGCGAAGCGCAGTAGTAGCGATATGATCCGCAGATAGCCGCGAATACGACAAAACCCCCGCCGAAAGTGCTTCGACGGGGGGTCTAATTGAAAGCGTGAAGAGTTAGGGCACGAGTACTTTTCTGGTCAGCGCACTGGCGTTGCTGCGTTGCAGGGAGAGAATGTAAAGACCCGATGAAATACCGTTCCTGGGTTTCAGAACAAATTCATTGCCTGTTTGGCTGAGTGAAAAGCGTATCGCCTTCCCTGACAAGTCGAAAAGACTCACATTCGAAGCATTTTCGTTTTTGAGCAAGAATTTGATTTCTCTTCCCGACGCCGGATTACCCATGAGTTCGAATGCAACGCTATTGGCACCATTATCGATGGCGATCATCCTCGAATATTCAAATTTACCATCCGTATCGACCATTCGAAGGCGATAGTAGTTGTTGCCGGCAATAGGTTTCGTGTCCGTAAACCGGTATTGCTGGGTGGCTGCCGAATTCCCCTTTGCCTGAACGCGTCCAAGTTGGATAAACTCTTTCGCGTCAGCGCTTCTTTCGATGTCGAAATGGCTGCTGCCTGCTTCTTCGGTCGTCGTCCAAGAAAGGCTCACCGCGTTGTCGAGCAGGGATCCGTTGAAGCGTGCAAGTGTTACGGGTAATGTGATGGTACAACCGTTTTGGAGTTCGGCCACGATCGCATTCGGCAGGCTTGGTCCGGTCAATACCACCCATATCGTACGTTTATCTTCGAGGAAAGCATACGTATAAGGTTCGTCCTTGCTCTGGATTGGCTGCGAAGCCGACAGGTTGATCGGTCCGCTTGAATAAATAGGAAGATCTCCCGCGCCGAAAGTTGTTTCTCCGTTTGTTAAAACGCCGTCGTCCAGATATAAGGTGTATGATACTTCAAATGCGGTCGGGCTGGTAGAGATGATATCGAGATCGTATGTGCGTGGGCCGTCGGGTTCGTTGCAATTGATCTTGCCGGTAATCACAGGGTCGTTGATTCGCAGATCGAAGTCCTCATTATAGCAGTGCACCGGAGGGTTCGCACTCGATGCCTGGCTTGACCAGACGTCACCTTTCAGGATTGGAAGCGTTTCACATGCGCCTGGAACCGGAAATTGAATGTTGTCGATCGTTATGCGGGATAATCCACCTCCCAGATCTTCTTCCAGAATGGTCAACCCAGTAAATAGAGGAATCACATTTGCGTCGGCACTGTAACTCGATAGTAATGATATCGCACCATCGGTGTCGATAGCCAGGGTTGCAAGTACGTTGCCAAGGTCGGCCAGTTTGGGTGCCTTTTTGTAATCAATGTCTGGATAATCGGCGGGCTTCCATAAATGCACATAGGTAAACTTGTTACCGTTGTTTTTATTGATCGTAAACGAGAGGTTGACATTTACGATACAATCTGAACCATTGGGGGAAACACTGTTAAGTTCAATTGCGGGGTCAACCAGCTCACACTGAGCGTAAGATTTGGAATGGATAGAAATTGCCGCAAGGGCAATCCATATCCACAAGTAAAAAGTTTTCATGATAGAGGACGTTTAGTGACTAAATAATCTTAGATCAATATAATTCCAATATCTTGAAATAATTAAATTATATAGTTAACGGTAAAGTATTTTCTGCTAAACTGAATATAGCTATACGTTGGCGTAAAAATAGTACTGAATGCTATGGATTTTGTTGTTCTGGGTGATAGAAATACTATTGATCATCGTGTACATGTATTTTTATCTATCTGATTTATAATAACTTACAGTGGTATTAAAACTATTTTTATCGATGAGTTATTCTTAATCAGACTTTTTCTAAACATTTTGACGCAATTCGGAGCTGGCTCTTTTGGTTCATGGTGGACTATTGTAAAAATACAATTTAGTTGGCGCGTGATCTCTTGGCAAAATCCTACTTTTGCCGATGGTATATCCGATTGTGCCGCTTGGTCACTTTTTTCGCGATCCGGCCTCGCTCGATCTCTTTTTTGTCCGGGTTCGAAAGTACGGCCCCTCTGATTCCTGGCTCTAAAAAAACAGACGATGAAGGTATTTTTAATTTGTACGATGCTGGTCCTGCGAGGATTGTTCATTCTGGCGCAGGCTCCGCAGCAGTTCAGCTTCCAGGGTGTTGCAAGAAAGGCAGATGGCCAAGTAGCGGCGAATGCGACGATAAGCGTTCGCACAACGGTACATTCCGAAACGGCAGGGGGAACTACAGTCTATCAGGAAACGCACACAAGCCAGACAAACACCATTGGTATTTTCAACATTCAAATTGGCGGTGGAACTGTTGTGAGCGGCAAGTTTGCGGATATATCGTGGAAAACGTTCCCATACTTTCTTCAACTCGAAATGGACCCGCTGGGCGGAACGACGTATAGCGACCTGGGAACGACGCAAATGCTAAGTGTGCCGTATGCCATTCAGGCAGCGGAAGCAACGAAATGGAACGACGGGTTTCCGGTGGTGCAAAAAGATGGATTCGGGCCGGATATTGATCCGAATGATCCGGATGTGTTAAACGATCCCGATGCTAAAAAATATTTTCTTCCTATAATTGGAGACGGAAATAGATTGATCTGGTATCCTCTCAAAGGAGCATTCAGGGCAGGGGAGTCACTTGGGGGGAAATGGGAGGAACCTAAAATTGGGACAAAATCAGTTGCATTTGGTGGTAATACTGAAGCAACTGGCGATTTTGGTTTTGCAATGGGGCTGGTATCATCCGCATCAGGCCTTTTATCAACTGCATTTGGCCAAAACGCAGTGGCTTCTGGTAGTAACTCCGTTGCTATAGGGTTGGATGTTAATGCCTCAGGGCCTTCCAGTACCGCATTTGGAATAGGTGTGTTGAGCAGATTTAGAGGGCAGTTTGCCGCCGGAATGTTTAACGACTCCCCAGATGTGGCGGATCCGGCAAGTATGAAACCAACAGATATCGTATTTCAAATAGGAAACGGAACGGCAAACAATGATAGAAAAAGTGGTTTGACGATGCTGAGAAACGGAAATTTAGGTGTGGGAGGGAATGTGGTAACCCCGGAATTTCCGCTTGACGTTGGTGGCCGCATGCGCATCAAGCATAATGGAGCGACGTCCGGGATCTATTTCAATAATTCCCAAAATGTTGCCGATGGCTTCATGGGCATGAAAACAGACGCCCAAATCGGATTTTTTATCAACGGCGCGTGGCGATTCTATGTTGACAATGCGGGTAATGGAGCATTGGGAGGTACACTGACACAATTCTCCGACCGCCGTCTAAAACGCGACTTCTCCTCACTTTCGGCCAGCCTCCGAAAGTTAGCCGGCCTCAAAGGCTATCATTATTACTGGAAGGATCAAGACAAAGATCAAAGCCTGCAAACCGGGCTGATAGCCCAGGAAGTGGAAGTGCTTTTTCCTGAACTCGTAAAAACGGATGATAAGGGTTTTAAATCGCTTAACTACACAGGCCTGATCCCTCACCTGATCGAGTCGGTGAAGCAACTGGCACACCAGAACGCGAAGCTGGAAGCTGAAAATGCGGCTTTTAAGGCAGATAGTAAGGATATCCATGACCAACTGACAATGATCGAATCAAGGCTTGATAAGATATTGGTTCAGCCATCGGGTATAACGGCAAGATAGATGTAGAAGTGGAAAAGGATAGCGGCGTCCAATTTGGGTGCCGCTATTTTGTATTTACAGGGTTTTGTAAATGATGGAAACCTGCCCCTCCGCCAGTTCCATTTTCACCCGTGCCTGATCTTTAAAGTTAAACACATGCCCGTCACGACGGACTTCGTCGATAAGCGGGAAATCGATTTTCTGGATCAGCCAGCCTGCCACCTGCGCCGTTTCGGTGGCGACAATGCCTTCTTCGGGCATATCCTTGTCGGGCGTGGTGTAGAATGCCGCGAAACCGTAGTTAATGTCTACGGCGGGCGACCAGACCGCTTCTCCGATCGTTTGGGAAACAATCGTGTAAGCCTGATTTTCGAGTGCGCGGGCACGTGCTCCTATGTGTACGCGGGTAGCGCCGCGGATAGTTTCGGTACAACTTGGAGCGAGGATCAATTTCGCACCGGCTTCGCAGAGTTTTTGCGCACCCAGCGGGAACTCGACGTCGTAGCAGATCTGGATGCCGAATTTGCCCCATGGCGCTTCAAATACCGTTAGCTGTTTGGGTGCACTTTCGATGCCCCAATGCTCGTTTTCAAAGCGTGTCATAAAAAACTTGTCCTGGTACCCGGCCAGGCCATTCTTGCCAAAGACAAAAGCCCGGTTCAGCTTTTTCCCTTCTTCGACGACGGGAATGCTGGGGGCGACGATGATGACCTTGTATTTGCGTGCAAGCGCTTCGAATGTGGCACAAAAGTCGGCTTTCAGGTCGTTCAGCGCGTGTATTTGTCGGCGAATGTCGTTTCGGATCTCATGACTGAAAATGCTGACAAGCTCCATCGCCCCGTATTCCGGGAAAAGGAGCAGCTCCGCACCGCGGATGGCGGCATCTGCCACCCATTTTTCGATGTGGTTTTGCCATGATATGAAGTCCGTATGTTCGGTAATAGGATATTGCGCCGAAGCAACGGTTACCTGCTGCATAATATTCATTTGTTGAGCGGTTTCGTCCAGAAGATCATGGTTTTGGGCGTCGAAACGGACTCCCCGAGATCGGGCCATTCCATGATGCTTTGCAATGCGGGCTCTTGCCGATATCCGCGTTTTAGCCAGAATGCATCGTTTGAGCGATAGCCGGCGGGTTTAAGCGGATGATTTTCGCCCCTGTCCACGGAGCAGAAACAGCAGGTTTTGACGCCGCCCAGGCTTCGTGCATGCGCCTCGCGCTCGTCGAAAAAGCGATGACCGAGCCCTAACCCCCGGTAAGCCGGCAAAAGAATGCTTTCGCCAAAATAGCAGATGGCGCCTGCATCGAACTCCGCGTCTTCAAAAGGCTTGCGGATTTCGGCCGTTTCGTCTTTCAGCGGAATGCACGTCGTAGCGCCAATCATCGTATTGCCGTCGTAAACGGCAAAAAGGAAAGAATGCCCCGATTGCAGGTAAGTCTGCAAATAGCCCTTTTCATATTCCACACTACCTTCATACAAATAGGGATAGTCCCTGAAAACGGCAATGCGGAGGCGGGCCAGGTCGTCAAAAACGTCCGCAATCCTCTCCCCGGTTTTTTGTACAAAGGTCAGTTGGGCAGTCATGGTCGCGATACGAGCTCGATCCAGAGCGGCAGGTTATAATAGGTCGTTACCCGGCTGATTTTGCCGTCGGTCACTTCGAGGAATGCTCCGGCAGGCAGCACATAGGATTGCCCGTGCGCTTCGGGAAGGCCTTCTTCCGCCTGCTTATAAATGCCGTTCACGACGAATTCTACGGCAACGCGTTTATCCTGCGGTTCAGAGAAAAACACCATGTCGGTGAGCGTTTCTTCGTAGGCTTCATCCATTTTTTGAAGAAATGCGGTAAACTTTTCCAATCCTATGCGCACGTCGCCCTGGTTGGCCTCGTGTCTTACTTCGGGGTGTAGCAGCGCGAGCATGCCTTTCCAGTTTCTGGCGTTGAAGGCTGCATAATATTGCTGTACGGTTTCTAGTGCAGTCATTTTTTGGGTATTTGTTTAAAAGCTTTTTGGGGTAAGATCCAGCGAAACCTGGCCATTTGCGTCCTTTCGATAGATTGCGAGACAATTAGGAGAGAATCTCGGATCGAAATGCGGCTCATTGGCAACCAGGCTGCTTGGGACGGGCTTTGCGGCATTGAAAAAGTAGACCGTTGTGGTGCCATATTTGGTATACGGCATCAGATCGCCGTATTTGAGCATATCCTTCGAAAGCGTGTCCTGCACACTCACGGCATATATCCGTACGATCGGCCCTGTATTATTTTCATTCCGATACAGTGCCACTTCCCGGAAGCCGCCTTTCAGATCGGCTACGGTGGGCTGCGATGTGGAATCGTAGACGATATAGCCTATAATAAGCGCCAGGACGAGCAGCAGCAGGTTCTTCTTGTTTTTTAATAGCATCATAAACTGTTGAATAGGATCATTTGGACGGAACATACAGCCACTTACCATCACTTTCCACCGTAAGCCCATAGGTTTTTCCATGGTAACTAAATCCCGGCCCTTCGCTTTTCTCGGCGATGATCACATCCGGCTGAAATGCAGGACCTTCCAATACCTTCGACGCGTTGCCGACGAGCACATGGGCAAATTCCCGTCCGGGTTTTTGCAAAAAAAACTGGTAGGCGTAGTCGAAACTGGCTTCCGTAAAAATGAAACCGATTTTTTGCGGATTGAGTGCGTTCACGCGTTGTAAAAGTGCTTCGGAGGCAGGCCAGTGATCCCCCCAGAATAACCGACCCGGGTTAGCGTGCAGGACGCTTTCCTGTTTGAGGTTCAGGTTGGCGCCATCTATCCGAACGTTCAGATGCAATCCGGAATTGATTGGGGGAAATATTTCTTCAAAAAACCATTTTGTGGAAAGCAGCGGATGGGCCGAGCTGAGCAATGCAAATGGCAGCGCCGCCGCCCAGAGTAAAAAAGGGAGCAATCTGGCTGTCCATGCGGGCACAATGGTACCGAAGGTAAGGCCCACAATGGGTGCGGCCAGGAGGAAGAACGGAATATGTAGCCGGGAGCCGTAGGTCTGATAACTGATAAAAAAGCAGAATATCAGAATGCTTAGAAAAGTAAGCCAGCCATACCATTTGGCGGCTCTGGGCAAGCGTGCAAAAAGCAGGAGCGGAATGCTCAGAAAGACGAGCCAGATGCCGAAAAAATTATGAGCAAAATCCTCATTGAAATTCAGCTTGTTCATTTTAAATGGCATTCCTAGGCGCGGTATATCGAGGGGAACTCCCATCGCTCCGTGAAGATTTTTGAGCTGGCCGAGGAGAAAATCGTTGTACCGGTTGCCGGGCGACACGAAGCCGAGATGTAGAAAAACGTGCTTGCTGACGGACGAAACATAATCCGCCGGCCCGGTAAAGGTATTTTTATTGCCCGCACTGATCGTCCCGACGGGCGACCCGAAGATTTCGTACGTACGGTACCAGTAGGGCACATTTAGCGCAAGCGTAAGGATCAGCGAAGCGGCTACGAATCCGGCCGTGTGTTTTCGGAGCGACGGTCGCCGAAATGCCGGCTTTTGCACCGTGGAAATCAGCAGGTATCCGCCGAACGGGAGCGCGTAGAAGAGAAATGTCCCCTTGGTCATCATACCCACCGCGCAGCATAGCGGAATGAGGTAAAGGCTTGTGAGGCGGTTATTTTGGGTATAGTCAAAAGCAAAAAATGCTGTGGCAAGGATAAAAAAGGCTACTACAAGGTCATTCTGTGTCGTCATCGATTCCAGAACGACGATCGGCAGCGTGGCGGCAAAGCACAAGCCTATCCGAAGTGCGGCAAGTGATTTTGAAAAAAGCCGGATAATCATCGAAATCAATGCCAGTATCCCGGCCAGACAACTCCATTGCAAAAGCTGAAAATAGCGCTCCGAGCCCGAAAGCAGGAACGTGTGCAGGTGAACGTATTCCGAAAACGGGCTGAACGAGATCGAACGCTCGATGTGCGACGCGTAATGCGCCACATTTCCCTGCTGTATCCAATAACCCAGCCGGCTAAGGTGGTAGCTGAGGGAATCCTGGTTGTTTGGGATAGCCATGACAGCGACTATCCCTGTAATCAAGGAGAGCACCGCCAGCATGATGACCGTCCACGGACCAAGCTCCCTGTAAAAGTTACGCGTGCTATCGAGCCAGGGCTGTGCTAGCGACCCGAAGGTCATATCGCGAGCGCTTTTTAGTTTCAACCAGGTTGCGCACAGGGCAGCATTGAATACCATCCAACCCGCCGTAACGGCGAAGCGGTTGATCAGGTTGAACAATCCTAAAACCTCGGTGCTGATGGCAATGAATAAGAAAACGAGAATGGCGGCGGAAATCAGCGAACGGCGAAAAGACTGGTCCGCCTCTCTGTAAAATACCACATAACAATTGGCTGTGGCCAGCACCATCGCCGTTGGGATCAAAAGGATCATACGTAAGAAAAGTCCTGTTCGGCAAATACGAACCGCAAACTAACTATTTCGTCGTAAAGAACCGCATTAGCTCGCTGCGGATCGGCCGTGGGAGGGGAAAAGAAGGTGCATTTGCACAATAAGCGCCTGAACCGAAGAAACTTTGAAAGTCTGGTTTTGGAAGATTATTTCGGCCTCAAAACCATTTTTAGCGTCTGCGACCCGGATGAGGCAAGGCGCATCCCGGTACCTGCTGATCCCGAGCCCTTCCCTTTGCAACGCCCGTTTTGCCCAGAAAAGCGGACCTTCCGGGCCTTCGAGGTAAATCTGGGCATTGTCCAGCGGCTGATGAATGATGAACGTGCCGGTAGCGCGGTCGAAAGAAAAGCTATTGCGGGCAAATGTGGCTTCAAATGCGCCGCTCAGTACGAGATCTTCGGGTAATCCTGCCAGAAGGGTGCCATCGGGGTGCATTAGCCAGAGCTCGTCGGCGGTTTGCAATGCAAGGTCCAGCTCGTGCGTACTGAGCAGGATCGCCTTGCGCGTGGCACGTGCAAGCGTGTGCAAGAGGCGCATCATTTCAACGCGGTTCGGGAGGTCAAGATGAGCTGTCGGTTCATCGAGCAGGATCACCGGCGTGTCCTGCGCAAGCGCGCGGGCGAGCATTACCTTTTGCCTTTCGCCGTCGCTCAGTTGATGCATATGGCGGTCAAGCAGCAGGCTGATGCCGGTTTGTTCAATACTTTGGGCTATTTTGAAATGATCTTTCTTCGTGAGCGATCCCAGCCAGCCGGTGTAAGGTGTGCGTCCCAATGCGACGACTTCGCGGGCTGTGAGGTTACCCGCCTCGATCCGGTCGGTCAACACGAGACTGAGTTTTTGGGCGAGCTCGGCGGGTTTCAAAGTGCCCAGCTGGCGGTCATCGATCATTATTTCGCCTGACAATGCCGGTTGCAGGCCGCTCAGCGTACGCATTAAAGTAGATTTGCCCGCACCGTTCGACCCCAGCAGACATACCATATTGCCAGCCCGGAGCTGTATGTTCAGTCCCGTCGCAACGGTTCGTGCCGCGCCGGACGACCGGTAACCGATCGCTAGTGAGCGGGTTTCTACGATGGCCTTATGATTGTTCATGAAAATGAGGAACGGAGGTTATTGCGCCTGATAATAATCCATATTACCACCGGAGCACCAAGGAGGGATGTCACGACGTTGATCGGGATTACGGTTTGCGTGCCGGGAAGCTGCGCGATGACGTCGCAGAGCAGGAGCAATACAGTGCCGGTGAGACAAGCCGCCGGAATGAGCATCCGGTGGTTGGATGTTCCCAGCAGGGAGCGGGTGATGTGCGGTATAGCAATGCCTACGAAGCCGATAGGCCCGCAGAAGGCAGTTACGCTGCCGGTAAGCAAGCTTGTGCTGAGCATGATCAGCAGGCGCGTCCGCCCGACGGTGAGCCCCATACTTCTCGCATAATTTTCACCCAATAATAACGCATTGAGCGATTTGGAAGAAGCGAATGCAAGCAGCAGACCAGCCACGACAACACCCGATAGTACATATAAATGGTAGCCCGTAACACCGCCCAGCGACCCGAACGTCCACATAATGTATTCCTGTAACTGCTCGGGCTGACTGAAATATTGCCAGATGCTGATGATCGATAGCGTAATGGTGCCGATCATGACGCCCACGATGAGCAGGATCACATTGTCGCGGATACGCCCGGCAATGAGGAGAATGAGCCCTAAAACCCCGGCCGACCCCAGCGAAGCCATCCCGATGATAAGCCAGCTTCCTGTAATCCCCAATTGGCTTATCGCATACATACTCGCGCTGCCGCCGCCTGCTAGCATTACTGCCGCTACGCCCAGGCCCGCACCTGCGGTAATGCCGAGCTCCGAAGGTCCGGCCAGCGGGTTGCGGAAAAGTGTTTGCATTTGTAACCCGCTCACGGAGAGTCCGCAGCCGGCAAGGATAGCGGTAATGGATTTAGGTAAACGTATTTTTTCAATGATAAAAAGCCAGGCGCGGTTTTCTGATTCGCCTGTTGTGACGATCCGGAATACCTCTTTGAATGGAATCGCCACCGAGCCCAGCATAATATCCAGGCAGAACAGGGTGACTGCCAGAATCCCCAGAAAAAGCAATGCCCAGCTTCTGTTTTGAATAGGCTGCATCATTGCGGAAGCTGTTTGTAGTAAACCAATTGATGGTCCGGGAGCAGGTCGGGATGGAAGATACGGATCATGTCGGCCAGTACTGTGTGCGGATTCACACTACCCGATTCGAAGAAGTCGTTAGAGCCCTGGTCGCTTATGAGGCGGTTGTAGCTGTACACCCTGCCTGTTTGAGTTGCCTTGAAGTCGGCGTAGCGGGGATCCTGTGCTATGATGCTTCTTCGCGTGTCGCGGCTGTCGAAACCGACATTGAGCCAGTATTCCGCTTGCAGGGCGAAAGGATATACAGCTTCAAAGCTGAGGGGAAGGCTGCCCGTCGCGGGGGAATCGTGCCAATGATAGTCGGCGCCGGCGTCGTCGAAGAACCGGGCCATGTAACTATTCCCGGCAGGCATGAACCATGCGTCCTTGGTATTCATTCCGGAAAGTACCGTGGGCTTTTTTGTCGCTTTCCGGGCAAGCGTCGAGAGGCGTTCATATTCTGTTTCCACTTGTGCAAATTTTTTGTTGACAAGCCCTTCCTTATCGAGCAATGCAGCCATGAGTTTCACCCATTCGGCACGGGCAAGGGGCGTTTGCTCCACCCATTCCGAATTGATCATGACAGGTATACCGGCTTCCCTCAGCGTGCGGTAATGATCCATTTTTCCGCCGGGGTTACCGACTGTCATTACGAGGTCGGGCCGCATTTCGATCACCTTCTCGTCATTCAGGCCTTGGTCGCGACCTACTTCCGCTATTTTTCCAGCCTTGATCAATTCGATAACCTTCGGCGAATACACGTATTGCAAGCTGCCAAGGCCGGTGAGTACATTCTCGGCATCCAGAAACCCCAGCAGGCCGATGTGCATCGACGACATCGCCGCCAGACTTTTTACTGGTATCTCGATGCGCTGCGCGTGCGAATAATCAGCGGGCGTAACGGCTCCTTTTCTTTGAAGAATATATTGTAAAGTATCGCCCTGTCCGCCAAAAGGATTGATAATGCTCACCAGCTTAAAATCTTTGAAATACCTTATTCCAAATCCCCGTGCATGATGTATTTCGGTTTTAACAAATTGGGTGACGGTATCGGCAGCGGCCGACTGCTCTTTCTGCTCGTTTCCGGATGGTGTACAGCCGTGGATGAGCAAGGTCAGCAGGATGAGCAGATAGGGGAGTTTGGACATTGCTGGTAATGAGTGATTGAGTCAAATTTGGCTCAAATATAGTTCAGCATTTGCTTGACACCATTCATTCCTTTCTGCATTGTATCCACCGACCGGGTGCCGTGATAGTAACCAGCGAGATGCAATTCATCATAGACACTGGCAAGTATTCTTAGAAGTTTTTTGTCATACTTTCTCAACCGTGTCATATAATCCTCAATACTCTTTGGCTTGGTAAAATGAATTCCTTCCTTTTGCCGGAGATATTCATCCAGAATAAGCAATGCAGCCGAATAGGCCGTACCTGCCGCCATTTTAACATACTTGACATCGGCATAGAGTCCGTCCTTCTTGCCGGCTTTTTCGGTCAGGATCCTACGCGCGTTGTCGAGGTAGCGTTCGGCTTCCTGCGCAGGTGTGGAGGAAAGACTGTGTAGTTCTTCCATAGTGCTGTGTTGGTTTATATTTAACCTTTATACGAACACATTCAAATAAAGTAACATTCAAGTTGCGAATAAATTTCGGAAGGTTTTGTGGCGAGGGTAAAAAGTGAGCGTACAACTGACATTTACAGCCTGGTTCGCGGGGCATTTGGCATACTTTTGATAAATTCCCGAGTATGCCGAAGCAGCCACTCTTACAATTTACCGGAAAAAGTATCTACTGCGCTGTCGCCGATGTCCATATCGATCCGTGGATACCGGTTGGGCGGGCTATCATCACACACGCGCACAGTGATCACGCACGGTGGGGCAGCCGGCATTACCTCGCCCACAAGGACAGCGAACCCATTTTGCGGCTGCGGCTCGGGCGGGATATTAACCTGCAAACGGTGCGGTACGGCGAGAAATTCATGATCAATGGCGTGAAGTTTTCATTGCACCCGGCAGGCCATATTATTGGTTCGGCGCAGGTGAGGGTCGAGTACCAGGGCGAGGTGTGGGTGGCCAGCGGCGATTACAAGCTGGAAGACGACCATTTCGCAACGCCTTTTGAGCCGGTGAAATGTAATGTGTTCATCACCGAGTCTACATTTGGACTACCCATCTATAAATGGCAGCCGCAGCAGCAGGTGATGTCGGAAATCGACGACTGGTGGGCGCAGAACCGGGCCGATGATAAGGCCAGTGTATTAATGGGCTATTCGCTGGGGAAAATGCAGCGGATTTTGAAAAACATTCAGTTGCAGGACGCTGTAATTTATGCCCACGGGGCCATTTATACCGTGAATGAACGGTTGCGTGAGGCAGGTTTTGGCCTGCCGGAACTTACGCTGGTGACCAGGGAAACCGACCGTAAACTATTTAAAGGCGCCCTGGTGCTGGCACCGCCGTCTGCGGATGGGACTACGTGGATCAGAAAGTTTGCACCCTATTCGGTCGGATATTGCTCGGGCTGGATGGCTTTGCGAGGTGCCAAGAACCGCCGGGCGGTCGATCAGGGTTTTGTATTGAGCGACCACGTCGACTGGCCTGACCTGAACCGGGCGGTGAAAGAAACCGGTGCTGAAAAAGTATACGTTACGCATGGTTATACCAGCATTTATTCGCGTTGGCTCAATGAAAACGGCATTGAAGCCGCGGAGGTAAATACAATGTACGGCAATGAGGATGAGAACGAAGAAGAGGAAACCGTGCAGGATGCAGCAGCTGGCCAGGATGCTTACCAGGAGCATAAACAGGAACTCGGCGGAGAGGTGAATGCGGACAAAGACGGTTTTTAGTTATGAAACAGTTTGCAGACCTCTTTATGAACCTCGATCGCACGAACAAAACGAATGCGAAGGTAGATTTGCTGAAAAACTATTTCCTCACCGCATCCGATGAGGATAAACTGTGGGCATTGACATTGTTCACGGGACGGAGGCCGTCATTTAAAGTCAATCGCACGCAGGTGAAGGAATGGGCGGCAGAAGAAGCCGGCATTCCGATGTGGCTTTTTCAGGAGAGCTATCATAGCGTGGGGGATTTAGGAGAAACCATTTCATTGCTTTTGCCCCGCACAAGCATTGGTGGCTCCGATAAGTCGCTCTCCGAGTGGTTTCACTACCTCGGAATGCTGCCTGGCATGACCGATGAACAGAAGCGCGACCATATCATTCAGGCCTGGATGCAGCTTTCCCAGCACGAGATATTCGTATTCAATAAACTGCTTATGGGCAGTTTCCGGATCGGTGTTTCCCAGACTTTGGTAGTGCGCGCATTGGCCGAGGCCACGGAAACCGATACGAATGTGATCGCCCATCGGGTAATGGGGCAATGGGACCCGCTAGGAACGACTTTCGAGCAACTTATTCTCGATAAGGGAGAAAACGACAATGCGTCGCGTCCGTACCCCTTTTTTCTCGCCTATCCTATCGAGGGCGATGTCGCGGATCTGGGAGAAGCGAGTGATTGGTTCGCCGAATGGAAGTGGGACGGCATTCGTTCGCAGATCATTTACAGGAATAAGGAGCTCTTCATCTGGACAAGAGGGGAGGAATTATCCACCGAAAAATTTCCCGAATTGCATTTCCTGAGCGACGTTTTACCTGATGGTACCGTGCTCGACGGCGAAATCGTGACCTATGCCAATGGCCGGCCGATGCCGTTCAACGTGTTGCAAACCCGTATTGGCCGGAAAAACTTGTCTAAAAAAGTGCTGGAAGAAGCACCCGTAGCATTTTTGGCCTACGATATGCTCGAAGCGAACGGTGTCGATATCCGTGGGCTCACGCAGGAGCAACGTCGAGCGCAGTTGGAAGCCTTGCATGCGAATGTACCCGCGCAAGGCTATTTCAACCTTTCGCCATTGATAGACTTCCAGGATTGGCAAACTCTGCGCCACCTTCATCCGCAATCGCGTGAGAATATTGCCGAAGGATTCATGATTAAGCGGAAAGCCGGTACTTATCAGGTCGGACGCAAAAAAGGCGACTGGTGGAAATGGAAAACCGACCCGCTGAGTGTCGATGCCGTACTCATTTACGCTCAGAAAGGCTCCGGCCGTCGCGCCGAACTTTTCACTGACTACACCTTCGCCGTCTGGGGCGACGACGGCAAGCTCGTTCCTTTCGCCAAGGCCTATTCCGGCCTCACCGATGCGGAAATCGGCCAGGTAGATTATTTTATCAAACGCAATGTTTTGGAGAAATTTGGTCCCGTTCGTACCGTGAAGCCCGAGCTGGTTTTTGAAATCGGATTTGAAGGGATCAATGAATCGACCCGGCACAAGTCGGGGATTGCCGTTCGGTTTCCGCGGATTTTGAGGTGGCGGAAGGACAAGAAGGCGGAGGAAGCGGATAGTTTGGCGAGTTTGCGGGAGATTTTGGGAAATTATAAATGACCGGCTGATCATAAGTTACTTATCCCGCGGTTATTTGATTATATCCACTTTCTGCTCTTCTATTTATTGTTATTTTTGTAATGGGCTAAAACTAAGGATATGAACACTAGTCTCGAACGCATTACGATAGATGAGGCGATTTGCAATGGAAAACCTATCATAAGAGGTTTTCGCATTACGGTAAAAACTATATTGGAGTATCTGGCGGCAGGAGAAAGTGTTGAAAGTATACTTAGTGCATATCCGTTTCTGGAAGAAGCTGATATTAAAGCGTGTATCGAATTTGCTGCGAAAACAGTTGATGGTGAGCATTTTTCCCTCACTGCTGCCTGATGCCGGCCTGCCGCTATTTGATCGACGTTAATCTACCTAAATATTTTAGCTTTTTTCATTCCCCTGATTTTGAGTTTGTGATCGACATTAATGCAAAGTGGCCTGATCGGGACATTTGGCAATATGCATGTGAACACGAACTCGTTATCGTAACGAAAGATTCGGATTTCTACCATCGTTGCCTGCTTGACAAACGACCGGCAAAGGTTATCCACTTGAAATTAGGAAATTTGCTGCTTAAAGACCTTCACGCTTTTTTTCATAACAACTGGGAACAGATCACAATACATCTCCAAGATGCAAGGATGATCATTGCTACCCCAGACGGAATCGAAGTTTTCGCCTACTGAGTTCTTTCGTGGCAGTGAATCGACGCGGTACAAGTCGGGCATTGCCGTGCGGCTTCCACGGATTTTGAGGTGGCGGAAGGATAAGAAGGCGGAGGAAGCGGATAGTTTGGCGAGTTTGCGGGAGATTTTAAATTCATGTATTTAAAATAATATTTACTAGTACTTTTTCTATATTAAATATGCAAATCTAATATTTAATGTTAGATTTGCATACATGATTAGGCGTAGACTTGAAAATAAAATTAAGGAGGCCCTGTCAAAAAGCGCTTCGATAGCTCTGATGGGACCCCGTCAGATAGGAAAAACTACAATCGCGCTCGACGTTGTTGAGTCCATGCCTGCACTATACCTGGACTTGGAAAGCCGCCTGGATCTTGAAAAAGTAAGGGACATCAGATCATTTTATGATGCAAATAAAGGACGCTTGATCGTTCTCGACGAAGTCCAACGGATACCGGAACTTTTTACTGAATTACGGGGAATAATTGACCAGGAGAGACGGAAAGGAAACAGGTCAGGTTTGTTTCTTTTCCTTGGCTCTGCTTCCATTGATTTACTTCAACAGTCGAGTGAGTCACTCGCGGGCCGTATTTCCTATCTGGAACTTTTCCCTGTTGATGTCATAGAATATGCGTCGGAGGATTTTCAACAGGTCAGCACATTGTGGCTTCGCGGAGGCTTTCCGGAAAGTTTACTAGCCGCTTCCGATCGCGACAGCCTTGAATGGCGGCAGGATTTTATCCGAACATATCTTGAACGTGACATTCCACAACTCGGTCCGCGGATTCCGGCAGCAACCTTGGAGCGATTCTGGACAATGCTCGCTCATAACCAGGGTGGTGTGCTTAATGCAGCGCACCTGGCGAGAAATCTGGACGTTTCAGGCGTGACAATCAGCCGGTACCTGGATTTGATGGTCGATTTGCTCCTTGTGAGGCGATTGCAGCCATGGGCTTCAAATGCCGGCAAAAGATTGGTGCGAAGTCCAAAGATTTACGTGAGAGACAGTGGAATTACACATGCTTTAATGGGTATAGAAACCTATAATAACCTGCTGGCGCATCCCGTGGTTGGGGGAAGCTGGGAAGGTTTTGTGATAGAAAATATCATGAGTGTGGCGCCCGCCCGTATGCAACCTTATTTCTATCGGAGCGTGGGTGGGGCAGAAGTCGATCTGGTCCTCGAATTTGCCGACGGCAAAAAATGGGCGATAGAAATCAAAAGAAACTCGGCGCCACACTTATCCAAAGGGTTTCATATTGCCTGCGAGGATATTCAGCCAGATAAAAAGTTTGTGATCTATTCAGGGAAAGATACATTTCCCATGGGCGACGGCATAGTGGCCACTTCACTCGTTAATATCGTGCAAGAGGTAATGGCTGTATAAGTTGTTATTCTAAAACTGTGGCACAGAAGTTGGATTGCTTTTACAAAGCAGTTTTAGTTAATTCAAATCAAAAACTCTTCCCTTGACCAAATCCCGCGGACATAGCATTGTTGAGCAATGGTTTAAAGATAAAAAGTGGAAGTGGGCGGCCTTTCAAAAGGAGGCTGCTGCGGCTTACCTGGCGGGGAAAAGCGGTTTGGTAAACGCGCCTACGGGAAGCGGAAAGACCTATTCGCTGTGGTTACCGATTCTGATCAGGCATATCAATTCCCTTCCTAAAAAAACGCTGAAAACTAAAAAGGGCTTGCAAGTACTTTGGATCACGCCGCTTCGGGCGCTGTCGAAAGACCTTTTCCGGAATATGGAAATGGCGGCGCTCGAAATGAACCTCACCTGGCGTGTGGGGATACGCACGGGCGATACAGGCACGCGCGAGCGCAACGAGCAGAAACGGCAAATGCCCGACGCGCTCATTATCACGCCGGAGAGCCTGCATATGCTTTTCACACAAAAGAACGCATCGGAATTCTTCAAAAACCTCCATACGGTTGTGGTCGACGAGTGGCACGAGCTGATGGGCAGCAAACGTGGTACCCAAACCGAACTTGCACTTGCCCGCCTCCGCACCATCAATCCAAGTCTTCAGACTTGGGGCATCTCCGCAACGATCGGCAATCTCGATGAAGCCCGGCAGGTACTCCTCGGCATGCAGTTCCCACAGGAAAACGCTGTGACAGTTCGGGCCAATACCGAAAAGAAGATCCTCGTGGAAAGTATCATTCCCGAAAGGGTGGAGACGTTGCCCTGGTCGGGGTATATGGGAATAAGGCTGGTGGATAAGGTGGTGGAAGTGGTGAACAAGAGCCGTACCACGCTGCTTTTTACCAATACAAGGTCGGGGACAGAGATATGGTACCGCACGATCATCGAGAAATATCCCGAGTTTGCCGGCATTATGGCGCTGCACCACGCCTCGCTCGACCGCGAGATCCGGGATTGGGTGGAAGATGCATTACACGATGAGCGCTTGAAGCTGGTAATATGTACCGCCAGTCTCGACTTAGGCGTCGATTTCCGGCCCGTAGACACGGTTATTCAGGTAGGAAGTCCGAAAAGCATTGCGCGGTTCGTGCAGCGCGCGGGGCGGAGCGGTCATCAGCCGGGTGTCGAAAGCAAGATTTATTTTTGTCCTACCAATGCATTGGAGCTGATCGAAGCGGTTTCGTTGCGGGAAGGCGTGATCAAGAATATGATCGAGGACCGCCCACCGGTTGCTCACGCATTTGATGTTTTGGCTCAATGGATGATCACATTGGCAGTGGGTGAAGGATTTGATGAGGCGGAGCTTTTTGAGGAAGTCCGCAATGCATATGGTTATCAATATCTCAACCGGGAGGAATGGGAGTGGCTTTTGGGATATATTACTACGGGAAGCTCGTCGCTTACGGTTTATGATGAATACAAGAAAGTAGAGCGGGTGAATGGACGTTATGTAGTGACGAGCCGCCGTATTGCGCACAGGCATTTGCTGAGCATGGGCACCATCGTTTCGGAGGTTTCGCTGAAAGTGAAGTTGCAGAGCGGTAAATATCTGGGTGCGGTTGAGGAGTCGTTCGTTACCTGGATGAAAGCCGGCGATGTTTTCTTCTTTGCCGGCATGAGCGTGGAATTTGTACGAATCCATGAAATGACCGTAACAGTAAAAAAGGCCGAAGGCAAAAAAGGCTATCTTGTCCGTTGGGCGGGAGGGCGGATGCCGCTATCTTCCCAGCTCTCCGCTTTCATCCGCGAACGTCTTGCCGATGCGATCGAAAATCCGCACAAAGAAGTGGAATTAGCCAAAATGCAGCCACTGCTCGAATTGCAGGAGAAGCGATCGGTCATTCCCAAAACCAACGAGCTGCTGATCGAACAATGCGAAACCCGCGAGGGATACCATATTTTTATATTTCCGTTCGAAGGACGGCTTGTGCATGAGGGAATGTCGATTTTGCTCGCTTATCGCATCAGCCAGCTGCGGCCGATCACGTTTTCGGTAGCGATGAACGATTACGGATTTGAGTTGTTAAGTGAACAGTATATCGATCTGGCCGAGATTCTGGGCGAAACGGACCTTTTCTCGACGAAGCATCTTGTGGACGATATTTACCAGAGCGTAAATGCGACGGAAATGGCCAAGCGCAAGTTCCGGGAGATTGCGGCGATCGCAGGATTGATGTTTCAGGGGTACCCGGGCAAATATGTCAAAACAAGACAGTTGCAGGCGTCCAGCTCGCTGCTTTTCACTGTGATGAGTAAGTATGAAGATAATAACCTGCTCATCAAACAGGCATATCAGGAAGTCCTGACTTATCAGCTCGAAGAAGTACGCATGCGCGAAGCGCTCGCCCGGATCGAACATCAGAAAATAGTCATACAAAACACCGACAGACCGACGCCATTTTCATTCCCGATCATGGTGGACAGGCTTAGGGAACAATTAACTTCGGAAAAACTGGACGACAGGATCCAGAAAATGATCAAACAGTACGGTAATGCAGATTGAGATCAAAGGCAACCACTTTATATTATTGACGCAACGGGCGGTTTTTTGGGAAGAAACGCAAACATTACTGATCGGGGACCTGCATTTGGGAAAGGTGACGCATTTCAGAAAAGAGGGCATCGCCATCCCGAACAACGCTGCGGCCAACAACTTCCAGCGACTCAATGAGCTGGTGCAAGAAACCGGCGCAACCCGCATCATTTTTCTGGGCGACCTTTTCCACGCCCAATACAATTCCGAATGGGAAACGTTCCGAGAATGGCGCGCTGAGCATCATTACATCGAAATGATTATCGTCATGGGCAACCACGATATTCTACCTTTGAGCCTGTTGCTTGAATGCGACCTGCAAGTGTATATGGAAGATTATGAGGAAGATGTGTTTATTTTTACCCACCACCCAAGAGTCGAGTTTGATCCCGCTAAATTCATCTTTGCAGGCCATGTGCACCCGGTTTTTACCTCCTATGGAAAAGGCAGGCAGAGCGTAAGGCTTCCCTGTTTCGTTATCGACAAGCACCAGGCCATTCTTCCCAGCTTCGGCGTGTTCACAGGCGGCTACCAAATGGGGCTGGCCGACGACCGGAAGATTTATATTACCACTGAAACAAAGGTTTTTTCTGTGTGTTAGGTTTGCATGAAGGAGGCTCCCAACGAGGCCTTAAACTAATGGAATGGCTCCGTTGCTGCCAGGCAAACACGATTGCGAAAAACTCAGCTGAGCGCCACGTGCTTCGCACCCGTATTCACCTTCAAATACTGGCTGATAACACGGATCAATTCTTCGGCTTTGAAGGGTTTGGTGACGAAGCCGCTGAAATGGCAGGCGGCTATTTCAGGCGTTTTTTCGGCGAAGGTATCGGCCGTAAACGCTATAACAGGTACATTCCGGTGCCTCGGGTAGGAACTCTGGATCTTTTTCATGGCGGTCACACCATCCATTACCGGCATTTGAATATCCATTAAAATCAAGTCGAAATCGCTGGTTTCGAGTGCATGCAGCACTTCTTTTCCATTGTTACAGATCGTAAACTCGGCTTCCCATTTGTTAAGCAAATGTTTGAGCAGGATCTGGTTGGCGAGGATGTCTTCGGCGGCCAGAATGCGGTAACCTTTTAGGGACAACGTAGAGCGCGCATCGGTTTTCTCTTCTTCATAAGAGGTGCTTCCTTTGCCGAAGTTGAGGACAACCGTGAATGTGCTGCCCTTCCCTAGCGTGCTTTGAGCGGAAATAGATCCGTTCATGAGCTCGGTGATTTTCCGGGTAATGCTCAAACCAAGCCCGGTGCCGCCAAAATTACGTACGGCATTGTTGTTGTGCGCTTGTGAAAAACTGTCGAAAATAACGCTGAGTTTGTCTTCCGAAATGCCTATTCCGGAGTCCGAAACGGCTATTTTGAGGTCGATGTTACCGCCGTAATCTTTATCGAGATGCACAGTGACTTTCACAAAACCGCTTTCTTCGGTGAATTTAATTGCATTGCCGATCAGGTTGACCATGATCTGGTTCAGCCGGTAAGGATCGCCCATGACGATCTGTGGAACTTCGCTGCCGCAATCGAAGGTAAAATCGATGGATTTTTCCCTGGCGCGGATGTCAAAAGTTTTCATCAGGTAACCCAACTTCTCACGCAGGTCGAATTCAAAGTTTTCCAACCCGAACTTACCTGCTTCGATCTTCGAAAAGTCGAGAATATCGTTCAGGATAACGAGCAGATTATCAGCCGAATACTTGATGGTTTTCAAATACTGCTCTTCCTGCCCGGTAAAACCGCTCGAAAGCAGCAGGTCCGTAAAGCCAATGATCGCATTCATCGGCGTGCGGATCTCGTGGCTCATCGTCGAGAGGAAGTCCGATTTGATGCGCGTGGCTTCTTCGGCGTCTTTTTTGGCCTGAATCAGCTCCCGTTCGGCTATTTTTCGTGCGGTAATGTCAATGGCCGTTCCCAGTACTTCCTGTACGCGCCCCCTCGCATTTCGTTTAAATGGCACTTCGCGGGTGATGATCCAGATTTCGGAGCCGTCCTTATGTTTCAGCCTGAACTCCTTTTCGACCACTTCCGTATCTTTCACACGATAGCGCATGTGATTATAATGTGCACGAAATGTGTGCTGGTCCTGCTCGTTGACAATCCGGGCAAGGCCTTTTCGCGTACTGGTTTCCACCTCACATTCCGAATAGCCCAATATTTTCCATATCTGTTTGTTATGGAAAATATTGACCCAGTTCTCGATGTCGATTACGTAGATGATATTAGGGGACAGGAGCGCTATTTTATTGATAAATTCTTCTTTTTCAGCCAGTTCGTGCTCAGCTACCTCCCGGCCTTTTTCCATTTCGAGCATTTGGCTCATGGTATGGAACACCTTCGTCAGTTTTTCGGAAGTAACCTCAGACTTAGGAAAATAATCCAGTGCGCCGGCCTTCATCATCTCTACGGCAATGCGTTCGTCGCCATGTGAGGTGAGCACAATCACAGGCAGGTGAGGTGCCCGCTCTTTGATGGTTTTCAGCAACTCCAGCCCGTTTGTTCCGGGCAGCTGGTAATCCAGAAAAATGCAGCCGGGCGTCCATTTTTCGAGCATTCGGAGCGCCTCTTCGGCATATTTACATATTCTGATTTCCCCTATTTCCACCTGGGCCTTGCTGATCGCACGGCTCAGTTTCATAGCGTCGATATCGTCGTCTTCAACAAGCAGGATGGATAAAGGGAGCATAGCGGAGGTTTATAGTGGTAAATGTTGCTACTGGGGGTATTCGCAAAGCGTCCAGTAGCTGTTCAGTGTGGATACTGCCGCAATAAAACGGTCCATCGACAATGGTTTGAGGATGTAGCCGGCAACGTTCAGGTTGAACGCGTCAATTTTGTCGCTGTCTTCGTTGGAAGTAGTCATCACGAAAACCGACAGCGAGCTTAGCGACGGGTCTTGCCGGATCTCTTTCAGGAATTCGATGCCGCCCATTTTCGGCATGTTCAGATCCAGTAATACTATTTTCGGCTTGGGATAATCCTGACTTTCCGACCGGAGTAACGACAGTGCTTCAATTCCGTTGGATGCGACAACGAGCTGGTTGGAAATATTGTTTTTCTTGAATGCCCGCTTGACATTCATCACATCAACTTCATCGTCTTCTACGAGGAGTATGGTCATCGGAACAGGGTTAGAAAAAGAGGACATTTTGTTAATTTGAGTAGTTAAAATGGGTTATCTGACATGCTCGATGTCTTTTGCTTCGTTTTTTGGCCAGGTAAAAAGGAATGTAGTCTCTTCGCCCATGACCGTTTCGATCCGGACACTGCTATGTTTCTCGTCGAGGATTTTCTTGACGATAGCCAGCCCAACGCCGGTACTTTCTATTTCATCGCGTGCCTGCAATGTCTGGAAAATGACAAATATCCGCTCGTGGAACTCGGGGCTGATGCCGGGGCCGTTATCGGCCACGTAAAATTCGAACTGGCTGCCAAGGTCTTTCCAGCCAATTGTTATATTGATCTCCGCCTTATCGTTATATTTAATACCGTTTGAAATCAGGTTTTGCAGGATTTGGGTTAACGCAATTCTTTCCGCTTCGATCTCCATACCCGCATCGCCTTCGATCCGGAATGAAAGCGGTTTTTTGGTACTGAATGATTCACACAATTCGTCTACCAGGCTTCTGATCAGGAATTTCTCTTTCACGGTTTTGATCCGGCCGGCGCGGGAATAGGACAAAATGCCGTTGATCAGGTTCTCCATCCGGTGTACACGCCCGCGCAGCAGTCTGAACTGGTCCTTAGTCTCACCTTCCAGCATGTGGCTGATATCCTCCTCGATCCATTCCGAAAGATTATTGATCGCGCGCAGCGGCGCCTTCAAATCATGGCTTACGACGTAAGCGAACTGATCAAGTTCCGCATTGATCCGTTCCAGGTCGCGGGTGTAGGAGGTCAGTTTCATTTCGGCCGTTACGCGCGCGGTCACGTCCGAAAGCGTTCCCGTGAAGCCGATGTGCTCGCCGTTGGCAAAATAGGGGCTCAATGAAATTCCCAGCCATTTCTCCAATCCGTCGGCGGTGAATATCCTCAGGGTTTCTTCTTTTCCTGTGGATTCGTTTTTTAATAATTCAACCAGCTTTTCCCTCGATTCGGAAGTGGGGAGAAAGCCTGCAAAACGCTGACCAAGGCTGGCGCTTACCGGATAGCCCGTGATGCTTTCCCAGGCATGGTTGAGGTAAGTGAAGTTGCCGTCGCGATCGAGCTGCACCAATACTTCCGAAATGCTGTCTACCACCTCTTCGAGCCTTTTATTTGTGAGCGCGGCTTCTTCCGTCTTTTCCTGTGCAATGCGGCTGAGCTCGCGGTTGGCCTTAAAAAGCTCTCCGGAGCTTTGTTCCAATATCAGCTCCATCCGCGTTAGATCGTCTTGATACTCAGTATATGCTTGATTTACAGCTAGTAAGAAGTCGTGTATGTCGGGATGATCGGCGAGTTCAGGGGGTAACGACTTCCTGATCTGCCGTTTTAAGAGCCGGTGATAAGTGGTTTCGGTCAGTTCGAGCGTTTGCATGGGTTATTCACTGAAAGTGGTAATAGTCATGGTTTGGTTATGCAGCTCGCACAACGAATCGCGGTTGAACGGGGCTAGCTCACCGTAGGAGTAGAAGCCGGTCATGACCGGTCCGTTCAGCACTTCGGAGACGGATTCTACCTCTTCTTCCACCATTTGCTTCAATACGAGCTTGCGTCCGACGCAACTTACCAGAATCGCAAATTCGGCATTATTATCAAGGCTGCGCGCCGCTTCCTGGGCCGCTTCCTCGGCGCCATTGATGAGCCGGTCGTTATTGGCCTTCATTAATCTGACGAACGAGCCTTCGGGAATGTCGCCAGCGAACGTAAGGCTCTTTTCTTCCTCATTGATACCCAGAATGGTGCGCACCACAGGGACGCGGTCCTCATTGTCGCGCATGCTCAGCGGGAAAAGTAGGCCTGAGGCAGGCAGGTCTTTTGCTTTTTCGCCAAGAAAAGATTTATAAAGATCGAGCGCAGGCTGCCCGTCGATTTCGTAAAGAATATTGTCCTTAGAACGGGTTACCCGCCTGTCGAGCCCGAAACTATCCCAGCCGCCGCGCGAGCCGAAGCCGATCGAAAGTTTCTCACCATAAAAGCCAATAGCCGCCACACTTTCCGTTGTGACTTTTCCATCGGGCTCAATAATTATCGTACGGGCGAAATGGGAGCCGTCACCCGCGAGGCCGCCGGTGATCGTAACTCCGTCCGTCAATCCTTCCGTCATGCCTTTCACAAGATCGGTACCGTTTACTTTCAGCCCGTCGGATATGACGAAGACATGTTTCAGACCCTTTATCGGAAGTTTCGAGACGAGCTGCTTGCCAGCCTCAAAGCTGTCGAATGCAATGTCTTCCAGACTGATTTTAGAACTTTTGATCGAAACTTGATCGAAAGCGACACCCGTCACAATGACGGAGTGATCCTTTACCGACTCGTTGGCGATCTCCCCGGCAGTTGAGCATCCGGAAAATACGGCATCGGGATATTGCAATGCCAACTGGCGCGGAATATCCGTCGTTTCAAGCAGTTCGCGGTCGCCGAAGATAAACAGCAATTGCGGAGAAAAGGAGAACGGGATTTCAGACGGCCTATTTGAATAGACAAACTGTTCAATCTGCATAGATACAGGTGGTTGCGACTAATAATTCGATCAACAATTTACATAAAACTTTTGAGAACGAATTAATTTTACGCTTGACGCTGCAATGCAAATGTAAATCGGTTTATACTACGAAATAGATGGGAACGAAATGCCCTTGATTTTACGGAATAGTTCTACGGCGTAAAGGTCCGTCATGCCCGATACAAAATCGAGGACGGTCTGTATTCTGGAATAAGGGTCTGTTTTGGTTGTGATGAATTGCCGGGGGATAAGTTCCACCAGCTTACGGGTATAATGTGAATTATTATTAAGGTAGGCAGGTACGAATTCTTCCAGCAATCCACCCATTACTTTATAACCTGCCACTTCGATCTGCACCACCGACGAGTAGTTGTAGATCTTATGAACAGAAATGCGGGCGATCTCCTTCATCGCCGACCGGTGGGGCTCGGGAATGCGGTCGATCAGGCCTGCGTTGAAATCGCCGTTCAGGATCGTTTCCTGCTCATTGATAAACAGTTCCGAGCAAGCGCCGATCAGTGTACTGATCGATTTGGCGCGAAGCAGGCCGATTTTTGCGTCATCATCCTCGATTTCCGCCAGGCGGCCCGGCATCCGCGGATCGTTGCAAAGTGCAAGCAACAGCGCTTCCACTTCCTGATAAGACAGGATTTTGAGCCGGTGAGCATCTTCAAGGTCGATAATATTGTAGCAGATGTCGTCCGCAGCTTCCACCAGGTACACGAGCGGATGCCTTTTGTATACCATCGGCGATTCCGAAACCTGCGATAAGCCAAGCTCGGCGGCGATCTTTCGAAAGCCAGCCTGCTCAGACTGGAAGAAACCGTATTTTTTAGTATAAATATTCGCCTTCTGATGTCCTGCGAGAGATTCGCAGGGATATTTGGCAATGGCGGCAAGCGTGGAGTAGGTCAATGCAAAACTGCCATAACCCTTGCCCGCATACGGATGCGTGAGGATGCGGATCGCATTGGCATTGCCTTCAAAGTGCGTCAGATCGGCCCATTGTGCTTCGCTGACCTCTTTTTGGTATTTCAAACCATCGCCGTCCGTAAAGTAATGCGAAATAGCAGCTTCGCCTGAGTGCCCGAATGCCGGGTTGCCGAGATCGTGCGCCAGGCAGGCGGCCGAAATGATATTGCCGATCTCACTGATCAGCGGCAGCTCGTCGTCAATCTGATGGTTCCGGGTTTTCAGATTATTATAAAACATCCGCCCCAGTGACTTGCCTACACTTGCTACTTCGAGACTGTGCGTGAGTCTGTTATGGACAAAAATACTCCCGGGAAGTGGGAAAACCTGTGTTTTGTTCTGCAACCTGCGGAAGGGAGAAGAAAAGATCAGCCTGTCGTAATCGCGCTGGAATTCCGAGCGGGCCTCGGTCGGATCTGAATTGTACTTGTCTTCGCTGCCCCAGCGTTTGGCCGACAGCAATTGTTCCCACTTCATCATATTGATTTCGAATAAACGGCAAAACTAATGGCTTTCGGCGAAAATGTGCAGGGAAAGGTAGCTATTGCGGGTTTCAGGTAGAAACCGGCAGCCTGCACGCTTTTAATAGGGTCATAGATAAGGATTTATTTCAAACCGAAACAATATGAAAAAGCTAGCATGGTGTTTGTTTTTTGGGGTTATTTCAACCGCTTTGACCGGCTCGCCGGCGTCGGCCCAGAAAAACGAAGCGCTAACCCGTGAAATGCGCGAAGCGGTAACTACATTTCTGAAAACCCTTACCCCCGAACAGCGACAGGAAACCGCTCTTCCCTATGCCGATCTGGCCCGTTTCGATTGGAATTTTACGCCGAGAGCCCGCAAGGGCATTACTTTTAAGACTATGAGTGCTGCCCAGCGCAAAGCTGCGATGGAGATGGTGCGCGTAGTGCTTAGCCAGGAGGGTTACAGCAAAGCCGAGCAAATCATTGATCTCGAAAACGTACTGCGCGTCGTGGAATCCCGACCCGCCAACGACACCTACCGCGATCCTGAAAATTATGCATTCCTCGTTTTTGGCACACCGGGCGACGAACCCTGGGGCTGGCGGGTGGAAGGGCACCATTTGTCGCTGCACTTTTCGTCGGTTGACAACCAGGTCACCTACACACCCAGCTTTTTCGGCAGCAACCCAGGCCAGGTAATGGCCGACGTTCCGCAGAAAGGCAAGCGGATACTCAAAGCCGAGCAGGACCTTGCATTCGATTTACTCCACAGCCTCGATGCCTCTCAGCTCGAAAAAGCAAATCTCGGAGCGAAAGCGCCTAACGAGATATTTACATCCAATGCAAGAAAAGCCTCGCTGGCCAAAATGGAAGGCGTTGCGATGGGCGAATTGAATGCGGCTCAAAAAACGGCATTCAAAAAACTGATTATGGCCTACCTGCAACGGTACCACGTCACGCTCAAAAACCAGCAATGGGCCGAGCTCGAAAAGAACGGTATCGACAAAATCCATTTCGCCTGGCTCGGCGACCAGCAACCCGAGATCGGTACCGGGCATGGCCACTACTACCGCATCCACGGCCCGACGTTCCTGATCGAATTTGACAACACGCAAAACGGCGGGAATCATATTCACTCCGTTGTAAGGGATTTGACCAGTGATTTTGGGGAGGATTTATTGCAGGCGCATTATGAGGCGGGGCATAAGAAGTGAGTAAGTGCATGGGAAAACTCGTATATTAGGGTAAACAAATAGGAAAAAGATGTCTGCGACAGGATTGAAAGAGCGGTTGATTGATAGGATCAGGGAGATCGATAATGAGGATATTCTGGCCGAGGCCTACCGGTTGTTGGCGACAGAATCCGATTTGGAAGAGCCTCTCAAACTGAATAATGCGCAAAAAGTGGCCATCGACGAAGCGCGGGAGCAAATCAAGAATGGGGCATACCTTACCAATAACCAGGCCGACAAAGAAATCGAAGAATGGCTAAACAAGTAATCTGGTCCGCCAGAGCACACACTGATCGAAAACATATATTAGAATACTGGATTAACCGAAACCAATCCAAAACATACAGCCGGAAGCTTAACAAGCTTTTCAAAGAGGCTATTGAGTTGGTTGCCATGCATCCCTAAATCGGTAAGAGAACCGATGTTGAACACGTTCGCATTAAGATCGTCCGCGACTATTTTGTCATTTATGAGGAAACGGAATCGGAAATACATATTCTGACGATTTGGAATAGTCGTCAGGATCCGGAAAATTTGGAGTGGGAATTTTAAAATCATCGATGACTCCAACACCGCGCCGCTACTTTATTATCAACAAACCCCACAATATGGTTTCGCAGTTCGTCAGCACCGATGATGTCCGGTTGCTGGGTGCGCTGGATTTTGAATTTCCTGAGGGGACTCATGCCGTGGGGCGGCTGGATAGCCACTCCGAGGGGTTGCTGATCCTTACTACCAATAAAAAAGTCACTAATCTGCTTTTCCAGGGCGAAGTGCCGCATAAGCGCACCTATTGGGTGAATGTGGGCCATATCGTTTCGACTGAAACAGTAGAATTGCTACGGACGGGCATTCCCATTCGCGTGAAGGGTGGTGTTTATTACACCACAGCACCCTGCCAAGTCGAGATTATCGACCGCCCCCCGATTTTAAGTACACATCAAAACGAAGCCCAGCCCGATGTGCCGAATACCTGGTTGAACATCACGCTCACGGAAGGGAAATTTCACCAGGTCAGGAAGATGGTGCGGGAGGCTAATCATCGTTGCAGGCGTCTTATTCGCGCCAGTATCGAGGATTTGGAGCTGGGTGATCTGCCGCCTGGCGGGGTTAGGGAAATAGAGGAGGCCGAATTTTTCAGGCTGCTGAAAATAGAAAACTGGAAGTCATCGATTTCGTCCGACGATTTCCTGGTAGAGCCGTCCATCGAAAATCCTGCATACTAGTTGCCTGCGGGATTAGTTTTAGCCCACATTCACATTAACTGATCGCGTCATGAACCTCATTGGAAACATTATCTGGCTAATTTTCGGCGGATTTGTTGTTTTTATCGAATATATGCTCGCCGGCCTGGCGCTTTGCCTGACGATCGTCGGCATTCCTTTCGGCATTCAATGTTTCAAGATCGGTATTATGACGCTCTTTCCATTCGGTCAGCATGTGCGGGAAGTCCCTGGGAATATCGGTTGTTTATCGACCGTTTTCAATATCATCTGGATTTTCCTGGGCGGGATCTGGATCGCGCTTACGCATTTGATTTTCGGGATACTGCTGGCGATCACCATTATCGGTCTGCCTTTCGCGAAACAGCATTTCAAACTGATGAGCTTGTCTTTTACACCTTTTGGTAAAGAGATTTATTCATGAAAGCCATTGTGATCACGAAGCCGGGAGGGCCGGAAGTGCTGGAAATTCACGAAAGTGAAACACCTGCACCCGCCGCTTCGGAAGTGCTGATTAAAGTATATGCGGCGGGTGTAAACCGGCCTGATGTTTTTCAAAGAAAAGGGAACTATCCGCCACCGCCGGGAGCGCCGCAGGACGTTCCGGGGCTGGAAGTTGCCGGGGTAATAGCGCAGACAGGCGCCGATGTGACCGGATGGAAGCCTGGCGAGCGCGTATGTGCATTGCTCGCGGGCGGAGGTTACGCGGAATACACGCTCGCACAGGCGGCGCATTGCCTGCCTATACCCGAGGGCTTTGATAATATACAGGCCGCTTCATTGCCCGAAACGGTGTTCACGGTCTGGCATAATGTATTTCAGAGAGGGCGGTTGCAGGCGGGAGAGCGGTTTCTGGTGCATGGCGGCAGTAGCGGCATAGGCATTACCGCCATTCAGTTGGCCAAGGCATTCGGAGCAAAGGTGTTTACGACGGCAGGCTCGGATGAAAAATGCGCGGCTTGCGAGGCATTGGGCGCCGATATTAGTATTAATTATAAAACTTCAGACTTCGAGGAAGCATTGAGGGAGCAGGGCGCGGACGTGATCCTCGATATGGTCGGCGGTGATTATATTCCCAAAAACTTGCGCTTGCTACGCGAGGAAGGCCGGTTGGTTTTTATCAATACCATGAAAGGCAGTAAGGTCAAAGGCGCTGACGAGGCAGATTTTGGCTTGATTATGCGTAAGCGGCTCACAGTGACCGGCAGTACACTGCGAAACCGCGACCACGCTTTCAAAGCGGCATTAACTTCCGATATTCAAAAATACGTGTGGCCGGTTTTGGAAAAGGGCTTGTTTAAACCGGTGATCGCGCAGACATTTCCGCTCGCAGCAGCGGCAGAAGCACATACATTAATGGAAACCAGCGACCATATCGGCAAGATTATTCTGCTGAATCAATGGCCGTAAGCCGGTGGTTGAGGATTTTTGAAATCTGATCGGCCTGGGCATAAACCATTAAATGTCCACCCCCTTCGATGATGATATCCGGTTTTACAATGAGGATCGGGATCAGCTTATCGGCTGTACCGTGAATGTGGAACAGGTTTTCGACACGCTCTTTTCGGTTCCAGCCACTCATGCGGGTCAATGCCCATTTTAAAAATTTGCTGTCGGTGTCGTGCAGGATCTGTTTGAGCAGCTTTTTCAGCTCAGGGGTATCTGCTCCAAAATAGCTGTAAGTTAACCGGTTGGCTGATTTGAGTAGCGGTGCCGACAATGGTGACATCAGTAAAAACCGGATCATCATCTGATAAAACTTCGAAAGCGGAACGCCAGTCGACATACTCGAAATAAGTGTGACCTGCTGCGGACAAACGACATCGGCAATCTCTGAAGCAACAACCCCGCCGAAAGATAGACCCACGAGCTGAAAAGGTTGGGACGTGTCGATCTGCTTGCTCAACCGCGCTGCATAATGCTGCAACGACTCTTTCTTCAATGGTCTGACCCATTTGATATACTTCACATTTAACCTCGGGTCGAGTTTCAGTTTGGTAAAAACACGCTCGTCGGCCCCAAGGCCACTGATGAAGTAAACATTCAATTTCTTTACGGAAACATCGACCGAAGCGTTATCGGTCGCGCTGACAGCCTGTGGGCCGGAAAATGAAAGTAATGCCAATAAAAAGCAGGAGTTGCGTATACTCGAAAACATAGATGGGTGCTTTCACGTCGAATATACGAACTCCTGCAAAAACAATGCCGCGCACTACTTCACAAAATTAAAGCGCACGCCGCCCATCAGCCAGCGGCCAGGCATCACCGAGCCCAAAACGTCGCTGTAGTGCTTGTCGAAAGCGTTGTCCGCTTGTACAAACAGGGCCAGTCGTCGTTTCAGGAAAGCATATTCAGCCCTTGCGTTGAGAATAAAGTAGTTTTTTGAAATAGCGGCTTCGATGGCCAATGCTTCACGCTCTGCCCGTTTTTTGTACAATCCATTCAAACTCAGCGAAAAACCTCCTATCTGGTAAATGGCCGAGAAATTGGCTAGGAACTTGGCGTGAGACGACAGGTAAAATGACTGAATCTGGCTCTTGTTGTCGCTGTCGAGCCAGGTAAGGCCTGCATTGAAAATCAGTTTCTGGTTGTCGGAAATGGCGTTTGCCGACTGCATATCGAGTTCGAAACCGGTGGTATTCACCTCGGCGATGTTTAATGCAAGACCGAATGTGCCGGTAGGCGAGAGGTTGTCCTTGCGCGGCATTTGCGCATAGGGTGTCGTCACGTAATCGATCAGGTCTTTCTGACGGCGCTGGAAAAATGTACCTGAAATTTTGAGCTGTGTGGCAGGGCTGCTGGTAAGGAACCAGTCGGCACCGGCTTCGTAGCTGAACGAGCGTTCTGCTTTCAGGTCGGGGTTACCGACGCTGCCGCCGGTGACCAATTTTTTTGCGTAGTTATTAAAACGTTCCGTGAAATCGGCGTCGCGGATGGTCTTACCCGCACTCGCGCGCAGTTGCCAGCCTGATTTTTTGTAGGACAAATTGATTTGTGGTGATACCTCGGTACCAATGCTTTCCCGCCAATCGATGCGTACGGAAGGCGTCACGGTAAAATGCTCCCCAAAATTCTGCACAACCGAAACGAATGGTGCTAGCTGATTCAGGGTATGGTCGCCGCGGTCGTTGGACTTAATGTTGCGCTGCTGGAAATTGACGCCCGCGATCAGGTTCGTGCTGGAAGCAAGCCTCTGCTGCAAAGTAGCAAGCCCCTGCCATAGTTTCGATTTGCTGCTGTTCGCGATGGAATGCGGGTTGAAAAGATAGGTGTCCTGCACGGATTTATACCCCCCGTCGATTGAAAACGCTGTTTTGTTCTTCTGGTAGCTCAACCTTACCTGGTTCCACGATATTTTGACTTTCTCGCTGGCGGTGTCTGATTTGAGGACCGTATAAAAGTTTTGGGCGGCGAAATCGCGGTGATCGTAAGCGCTGCGAACGGCGAGGTTCCAGCTGGGAGAAATGGCATAACTCAGCGATAATGAGGCAGTATTGTTGTGGAAATAGCCCTTAATGCCCCGTTGCTGCACGCCGGAAGCATTATTTGAAAGAAATCCGCCGGAAACCGCCAGCTTGTCGCGCTGGACAAAGGCACCCACATTGGCGTTGAACAAACCATATTCACCGGCACTTATCCCCCCGTTGACCTGCGTTTTCTGTACGCTGTTACCTTCTTCGGAGCCGGCCAGACGCGCCGCGAAAGTTTTGGAAATTACGTGAATAACCCCGCCCACTGCATCGGAACCGTATAATGCGGAGGAAGCGCCTTTCAAAACTTCGATCCGCTCGATCTCGGCAGGCGAAATGGGAATGTAGCTGTTGAAATGTCCGGTGTTGGGATCGTTGAGGCGAATACCGTCGAGGATCACGAGCACTTGCTGGAAGGTACCGCCGCGCAAAATGATGTCGCTTTGCGACCCCTGCGGTCCGCGTGCCTGTATTTCCACGCCGGGCACGTAGCGGAGCAGGTCATCGATGCTGTGCACGGGCAGTTGCTGAAAATATTCGCCTTTGATCACCGCAATGTTCCGGCCCGTTTGCGACGCACGCTTTTCTACGAGTGAAGATGTAACGGTAACCGGGTCAAGCGATATTTCCTGCGCCAGGGACAGGTTTGTGATGAATGATAATAGAAGGGTGATTACGTAATGTTGCTTCATAGGGGATTGGTAACGATTTGTGTTTTTTTGACCACCAACGGCCGACGGCCGCAGGCCACCATTTTCTCACCCAAAACTACTATCTTGCCGGCCCGTTTACATGCTCCGGTTTGAATCTTATGAGTAGTCCGGTTGAAATACCTTTTAAAAATGTGATCCTGCTGGACCGTGCGTCCGCGACACCTGTTTATCTGCAAATCGCGCACCAGATGATCAACGCCATTCAACGCGGCGTACTCGTTACGGGTGTGCAACTACCTGGTACGCGGGCGCTTGCGGAAATGCTCGATGTGCACCGCAAAACCGTCGTGGCCGCCTATAACGAACTCGACGCGCAAGGGTGGATCGAAATGCTGCCGAACCGAGGGACGTTCGTGACCCGGAAGAGCCCGCTCATCCAGGGCAGTGCCTTGTCGGCGAGCGTGACCGATCTGAAACAATATCCCCAACAAACCGGCTTCGCATTCGAGGAAAGTATGCTGCTCGACCGGCCAGTGTCACTTTCGCGTGTGGATCTGGAATTCACCGACGGCCTCCCGGACGTCCGACTCGCGCCCATGGACAAGCTCGCGAAGGCCTATTCCAGCGTTTTGAGAAGAAGTAACAACCGGAAATACCTTACCTACTCGCACGTGGAAGGAAATATCTGGTTCCGCGAACGCCTGGCGACTTATCTCAACAACACCCGCGGCCTGCACATCGGCGCGGAGAACATCATCACAACGCGAGGCATACAGATGGGCATTTACCTGGCATCTACGCTGCTGCTGAAAAAAGGCGATAATGTGGTGGTGGGCGACCTGAGTTATTACGTTGCTAATATGATCTTCCAGCAGGCCGGGGCGAATATCCTTTCGGTACCCGTCGATGACCAGGGTATTTCTGTGGAAGCCGTGCGGCAGCTTTGCGAGCACACACCGATCCGTATGCTGTACATCACCCCGCATCACCATTATCCAACGACGGTCACGCTGAGTGCCGAGCGACGGGTGGAGTTGCTGAATTTGTCGGTGAAGTATGGGTTTATTATCCTGGAAGACGATCACGACTACGATTTCCACTACAACAGCAGTCCGGTGCTTCCGCTGGCAAGTGCCGACGGGGCCGGGATGGTCGTTTACGTGGGCTCATTTTGTAAGGCATTGGCGCCAGGGTTACGGTCGGGGTATGTGGTTGCGCCGAGGAATTTGATCCGGGAACTGGGAAAAATGCGACGGATCATCGACAGGCAGGGCGACTTAATGATGGAGCAGGCACTAGCCGAACTGCTCGATGAAGGGGAAATCCAACGCCATATCAAGAAAGCGCAAAAGGTTTACCATCAGCGCCGGGATTTGTTTACCGAGCTCCTGGGAAATGATTTCAGCCCTTATCTGACATTCAAGGCCCCGCCGGGCGGCCTGGCGATCTGGACCGAATGGCGGCGTGACATTAATCTCATGCGTGTAAGCAAGGAGTGCCTGCGCGAGAACCTGCATTTGCCGCAAACGTTGCTGTTCCAGACAGGCCGCCTCAGTGCCATGCGGCTTGGCTTCGGCAGCCTCGACGAGAAAGAGCTGCGTGAGGCTACTTCCATTTTGAAAGCAGTCCTGGAAAAGACCGGCTAATGCGCGGGAAGCGGTTGGAATGCTGATTTATTCAATTAATTTGGGATAAATTCCTATTCGTGCATTTCAACCTGGCAACCGCATGAACAAACGTACTTTCATCAAACTTTCATCCGCATTAATGACGGCTCCCTTACTTTCCCCGCTGAGCGGCTGGGCCAATGGCGATAAGCTCCGTAACTGGGCAGGAAACCTCGAATACAGCACCGAAAAGCTCGATTTGGGCAAAAATATACAGCAAGTACAGACGATCGTTAAGAAGTATCCCAGGCTGAAAGTGCTTGGCACCCGGCATTGTTTCAACGACATTGCAGATACGAAAGACCAGTTCATTACGGTCGTGGGTGCGGAGGAGCAAATGGATTTGGATACCAAAAATAAAACAGTGACCGTCAATGGCGGGCTGAAATATGGCCAGCTGGCTCCCTATCTGCACCAGAAAGGTTTTGCATTGCATAACCTGGCTTCGCTGCCGCATATTTCGGTGGCTGGTGCCTGTGCTACGGCCACGCACGGGTCGGGGGAGAAGAATGGGAACCTGGCTACTGCGGTGTCGGCGATGGAAATTGTGACGGCGGATGGTGAGTTGGTGAAATTGAACAGGGAAAAAGATGGGGAAAAGTTTAATGCGGCGGTGGTGCATCTGGGTGCGTTGGGGGTTGTGACGAAGGTGACGCTCGATGTCCAGCCTACATTTATGATGGGCCAGTATGTATATGAAAATCTGCCATTGAGCCAATTGAAGGCGCATTTTGATGAAATTGAGTCGAGCGGAGACAGTGTGAGTTTATTTACAAACTGGGCTACTGACGACATTACAGAGGTGTGGGTTAAGTTTAAAGCAGGGCAGGGCCAGCCTTCGGGAACGAAGGAATTCTTTGGGGCAAAACTGGCTACGAAAAACCTGCATCCGATCCCCGAACTCTCTGCTGAGAACTGTACCGAGCAAATGGGCGTACCGGGGCCGTGGTATGAGCGAATGCCGCATTTCAAAATGGGTTTCACACCGAGCAGCGGCAAGGAATTGCAGACGGAATACTTCGTGCCACGCAGGAATGCGGTGGATGCCATCCTGGCCATTTCTAAAATGGGCAGCCGAATCAGCCCGCATTTGTTTACATCAGAGGTGAGGACCATCGCAGCGGATAATCTGTGGCTGAGCCCTTGTTACAAGCAGGATTCGGTGGCGATACACTTTACCTGGAAACAGGATTGGCCGGCGGTAAGTAAGCTGTTGCCGGTGATCGAAAGGGAATTGGCGCCATTTAATCCAAGGCCGCATTGGGGCAAATTGTTTACGGTTTCGCCTGGTTTATTGGCAAAAAGATATGAAAAACTGCCGGAGTTCCGGGAGCTGGCGGCGCAAATGGACCCGAAAGGGAAGTTCCGCAATGGGTTTCTGAATTTGAATGTGTTTGCGAATTAAATAGCCGCTCAAAGCGTTTACCCTTATGTGACTCATCTTCCATAAGTAAACAAATACTTCTGATGGCTACCAAAACGAAGGCGCTACCACCAGCAAGCGTGGACCTCACCGCCGACAAGATTACCGAGTTATACATGCATTACTGCCTGGAAAACCACAAGAAGCCGGAATCGGTGTACCTGTTTTCCAAAGAGCACGGTTTCGCGGAAAAGGACTTTTACAAGTTCTTTACTTCCATCGATTCGCTTGAAAAACGCGTTTTTGTCAGTTTTCATAACCTGGCCGCGAACCTGATCAGCCAGAGCGGCGAGATCGACGGCGTGGGTTTCCGAGACAAACTTTTAGCCTACTATTTTACACTTGTCGAAATCCTGACCGCCAACCGCAGCTATGTGGTTTTTGCATTGAAGGAGGAAAAGAACAAGCTAAACGGTATTTTGAAGCTGAAAGAGTTCCGCAACAGTTTCAAAGAATACATCCACGAGATCAGCGATGGTTACCTGAAAGCCAAAAGCGAACGTATCCGCAAAGCGCAGCAGGACGCGCTGGAAGAAGGTGCGTGGATTCAACTTTTGCTTACCTTGAAATTCTGGCTCGACGATGAATCCGTAGGTTTTGAAAAGACGGACCTGTTCATCGAAAAATCGATCCGTGCTACATTCGACCTGATCGATACTACGCCGTTGGAGAGCGTGATCGATTTTGGGAAGTTTCTCATTAAAGAAAAATTGAAGTAGGAATGGAGACAATTGACAGCATACCTACTTCCAAAATACGGCGTGCCACCCGGCTTATTTCCACAGGGGTCAAAATCGGGGGGAATTATCTGAAGTATTACGGCGAGAAGATCACCAGTCCGGAAACGGCGCGGGATAATCTCAACAACAACAATGCCGAGGATATTTATGATAGCCTCAAAAGTTTGAAAGGCAGCGCTTTGAAGCTCGCTCAGATGCTGAGTATGGAGAAGAATTTCCTGCCGCAGGCCTACGTAGAGAAGTTTTCGCTTTCGCAGTTTTCGGTGCCGCCGCTTTCTGCGCCGCTGGTAGTGAAGACTTTTCGGAAATATTTCGGAAAATCGCCGTTGGAACTGTTTGACTCGTTCAATCCCAATGCGATCAATGCCGCGAGCATTGGCCAGGTGCACAAGGCTACGCATAATGGCAAAGAGCTGGCGGTGAAAATCCAGTATCCCGGCGTGGCGGAAAGCATTTCGTCGGACCTGGCGCTGGTGAAACCCATCGCGATGAAAATGTTCAACATTCAGGCGAAGGATTCGGACAAGTATTTCAAGGAAGTAGAAACCAAGCTGACCGAGGAGACCAATTACATTCTCGAAATAGCCCAAAGCGCTGAAATCGCCGAGGCTTGCGATCATATCCCGAACCTGCGTTTTCCGAAATACTACCCCGAGTTTTCATCCGAGCGGGTGATTACGATGGACTGGATGGATGGAAAGCATTGGTCGGAGTTTTGCAAAACGAATCCTGACCAGGAAACGGCCAACAAGATCGGCCAGGCATTGTGGGATTTTTATATGTTCCAGGTGCACCAGCTCCGCAAAGTCCACGCCGACCCGCATCCGGGTAACTTCCTGATCGATGAAAGAGACAATCTGATCGCCATCGATTTTGGGTGTATCAAAGAAATACCCGAGGAGTTCTACAATCCCTATTTCGAGCTCGCCGAGCCGGAGAATCTGAACAATCCAGCCATTTTTCATGCAAAACTGGTCGAACTCGAAATTCTGACGGACAGGGATACCAAAGCCGAAACCGTTTATTTCTCGAATCTTTTCCGGGAAATACTGGCATTACTCACACAGCCTTTCAACGCCGAAACGTTCGATTTTTCGGACGAAGAATTTTTCCTTAAACTGGCGGCATTAGGCGAGAAATATGCCAACGACAAGGAGCTGCGTAAAATGAATATGAACCGGGGTTCCAAGCACTTTATTTACATCAACCGCACGTTCTTCGGGCTGTTCAGCCTGCTGCATGACCTCAAAGCGGTGGTGGATACCAAGCAATTTGTAAACTGACACCAATCATAACCGGTCGTGATACCCTCACGACTGGTTTTCTTCTTCCGGGTCGGTGCCTGCCGCCGGCTTTTTAAGTTTTACAAAACGGAACAGGTTGTTATTCGCCTGCTCGGGCGTTTGGTCCCCCAGTAAAATCCCCCACGGTTCCAACCCCTCTACCCGGTCGAAAATCACTTTCATCATGGCAATCGCCGGAATCGAAAGGAACATTCCCGACAAGCCTGCGAGCGCGCCGCCCACGAGCACGCCTACGATCGACACCAATGCATTGATGCGCACCTTCGAGCCGACAATGAACGGCACCAGGAAATTGTTATCGATCACCTGCACGGCGATAAATACACCCACAACGCCCAGCAGCACGTCAATTTCGGGATGGCTGATAAACGTTACCATTACCGCAAGCGCTGTCGCAACCAACCCGCCGATGTAGGGTACCAGGTTGAGAATGGCTGCCATTACGCCCAACAGGATTGCATATTGAACATTCAGTATTAATAACCCGGCCGAGTTGAGGACGGCAACCACTGTCGTTTCGAGCAGTAATCCCACCATGTAGCTCTGGATGATCGATTTGATTTCTCCAAGGATTTCCAGCACGAGTTGCTTTTGCCGTTCTGCGAAAAGCACCACCGAAAAATGGATCAGCATTGCCCGGTAATAGAGCAGCAGAAAAGTATAAATAGGAATGAGGATCAATGTGCCAAGCGGACCTGTTACCGCACCCAGCGTATCTGGTCCCTGAAACGTTTCCAATGTTTTACTCTGCGCATTTTTGAGATATTCGGCTTGCTGGCGGTAGCTCACACTGTATTCCCGGCGAATCCACCGGCGCGCATCACGGTAAAAAAGGTCGATATTCTTTTTGAGCTTCGGCCATTCGTCGGAGAAGTCGGCAACTTGCATGGATATCAATACTGTTACCGCCGACACCACCAAAACCGCGCAAAACAGGGCCAGCGTAATCGCGAGTGTTTTTGGAATACCGATTTGAATCAGTCGCTGTTCCAATGGGCGGAGCAAAACGGCAAGTAACCCCGCCAATGCAAGCGGCACGATAATGTCCTGCCCCAGGTAAATCGCGATCATGATAATGCCGATCGCGAGGAGGGTTAGGGAGAGTTTTTGGTAGAAGGGAGGGGTAGAGGTTTCCACTATGTGTCAGTTCGCGTTGAAAACGGTTAAGATAGAGTTTTCCCCAAACAAACACTCCGCGCTTCATCCGGAAATTCTCCGAAATGCGGAATATCGTTGTATCCCAGCTTCCGGTACAATGCGATGGCCTCCGGCTGGCCGATGCCGGTTTCGAGAATCGCCGTTGGATAACCAAGCTCCCCGGCCCATTTTTCTAATTCCTCAACCACCATCGAGGCAAGACCTATGCCACGGAAGTCGGGTGTAACAAACATTCGTTTCAACTCGATGCGCTGCGTGTCGAACTGTTTGAAGCATCCGCAGGCGATGGCGATGCCATTTTCGTAGGCAAGCACGACGGTTGACAGACCGGTTATGCGGTTGTAGTCCTCGTAATCTTCCTTTTTAGTGTTATAAATGCGGCAGAGTTCGGTGTCAAGCTCGCTGGTAAGATTCTGGAAATCGGGGTTGTCGCTGGTGGTGCGGATGATTTCGGGCATTAGTTTACGCAATTTGAATGTCTGGATTGCGAAGATAGGCATTTGCGTTATCCGAGTTTTATTTGACGATCTTTCGAAACGACTTGTAGTTTTGCATCGCGGCGCTTTCAGGGCTGTTTGTTAATACTTAAAAGAATATGCAAAATATAGTTGCTACTCTCCTGTTACTGGTCCTGTCGTTGGCCGCATTTGCGCAAAAGGGCTTCAAAGTCGTGCCTCTGGGTGTTAAAGGGGGAACAATGGATGGAAACCTTTCCGCATACCTGCTCGCGCCTGCCGGCTCGGATGCGTATGTGTGCCTGGATGCGGGTACGGTGAGTAACGGCATTGAAAAGGCTATCGAAAAGAAGACATTCAACGTGAATGGGGAAACGGTTTTAAAAAAATATATCAAAGGCTACCTCATTTCACACCCGCATCTCGATCATATTTCCGGCATGGTCATCAATTCGGTGGACGATACGGTGAAGCAGGTTTATGCTATGGAGCATTGCATTGGTGTGATGAAAGCGCATTATTTCAACTGGCAAAGCTGGCCTAACCTGGCGAACGACGGTAATGCGCCCGCATTGAACAAATATCGTTACCAACAATTGTCGGAGGGGGAAGAAACGCCGCTTGCGGAGACACGAATGTCCGTGAGAGCCTTCCCGCTAAGTCATTCGAAACCTTATTCCAGTACTGCTTTTCTCGTGAAGAGTGGAGAATCCTATGCGCTGTATTTCGGTGATACAGGGCCGGATGAGGTAGAGAAAACCGATCATATGCGCAGGGTTTGGGCCGCTGTGGCGCCGCTGGTGAAATCGGGCCAATTGACAGGGGTTTTCCTGGAAGTCTCGTATCCCAACGCGCAGCCCGACCGCCATTTGTACGGGCACCTCACGCCGAAATGGTTCATCCAGGAATTTGAAGTGTTGGCCGGATTGACCGGAAAAGAGCGTTTACGAGGCCTGAACGTGGTCGTTACGCACATTAAACCCACCGGAAATAATGAAGAAATAATACGCAAGGAATTAAATGCCGGTAATACCCTCGGGCTTCGGCTGATCTTCCCCGAACAAGGTGTAAAGTTTGAATTGAATTGAATGCAAAAGGCGGGTTTTGCGACCCGCCTTTTGCTATTTGAATAGGGTAACCTGGCCGCTTGCCACTCTCGGGTCGTAGGGGACTTGTAGTTCTATTCCCAATTCTTTGTTTAGTTTCTGGATCAAATACGAGGATAGCAAAGGCGATGCTTCCTCATGGTTCTGATGAACAAAGAAATAGATATTCTGAATGCCCTCTTCCGTCCAGCGTTTCAGCCTTTCAAACCAGTCGTCGAGGCGGGTGTAATCCGAATCGACATTAGCACCGTTGTAGCGGATGAATGCGGTGGGCGTTGTGAGTCGCATGTGCAGCAGGTCACGGCGTCCGGCCGAATCGGTCACGATATGCGAGATGTTTTTCTTTTCCAGCAGACTATAAAGCTCTTCGCTGTCAAATGACCCGTCGTACCATCCCGTATGCCGCAATTCCAGCGCAAGCGGGAAGCCGGAAGGCCATTCTTCCAGGTATGCCTTCAATATTTCCCAGTTTTTGGGGCCGAAATTGTCGGGCATTTGCAGGAAAAGCATTCCGAGTTTGTCCTGCAAATGAGCGATCCCGTCGAGGTAAATGTCGGTCGGCTCCTTGGCATCTTTCAACCTTTTCCAATGGCTGATACCCTGGTGCAGTTTCGGGAAAAATTTGAAACCCGCCGGCGTTTTAGTATACCAGGTTTCGATCGTTTCAACAGGGAAATTATTGTAAAAGGTGGCATTCAGCTCAATGCTGTTGAATTGCGTCGCATAATACGCCAATTCATCTTTAGTACCCTTGGGATAAAAACCTTTGAGGTCGGTTTTATTCCATTTGGCACATCCGATGTAGATTCCCGGTTTTCCGGCTTTCGCCGCATTCAGCAGCGCTTTGTTGGCAGGAGCATCGGGCGGCAAACTGAAATCTATGTCATCGGGATTTTCAACTTTTCCGAATTTCATGACTGGCTAGGTTAGGATGAGGAATTAAAAACCTGGCAAGCCTCCAAGACTTGCCAGTTGTCGAATACGACCGGATTATCTTCCGAAGTCGTCCTGAACCCGAACGATATCGTCTTCGTCGGATGGATTGGAAGGATCTGTATGTTGCCAGATTTCGGCTACGAAACCCCATTCGTTGACACCCACCAGGCGATGGCGCTCGCCTTTTTTGAGGTTCACGACCGTACCGATCGACAGTTGCTGCAATTCGGTTTCTTCGTCGGTGTCGCTGATCACGATGCCCGCGTTTCCGCCGATCACTTTCCATATTTCGGCGCGACGGTGGTGGTATTGCCATGAAAGGCGTTTGTTCGGGGCCACCACAAGAACTTTGGGGCTTAATTTTTCATAACCCGCGAAATCAGCGAGCGACAAATGCGGGAAGAATGTGGAGATGAACTTGGGTGCCTGACTTTCGTCGAGTACAAAGAAACCGCCCCATGGGCGTGAATGGTCTTTGGCTACAACCGTGAAGCCTTGCTCATCTATAAACTGCTGTACTTTTTCGAAAACCTCATTTTTATCGGCATCGGCCGCAAACGATTGTATCATAACCAATAGTAATTAATGAATCAGGTGAATTTCAAAATTAGGATAAAAAACAAAAAGATGCCCCAAAATATTCAGGGCACCTTTTGAATTAAATCTACTAATTTATACTATTTGTCCCACCATACCTTTGTGGTGAATTCGTCGGGCAAAGTAGCGCCTGTCTGGTAGTTCGGGTTACCTGCTACTTCGTTGGTCGGATAGCGGAGTCTTACGGGAATGGTTCCTTGGGTTACGTTGCCTGGGTAATTGGTGGGTGTCAGCTTGGGAAAGCCGGTTCTGCGCCAGTCGTTCCAAGCTTCCCACCAGTTGAAGAATTTGTTCACCCACATTTGCTCCCCGATCATTTCCAGCGCCGGTTTGGCGGTGCCATAGGGGTAGGTGTTGAGATAAGCGGTTACCGCCGCGTCGGACACTGTGAGAGACGCATCGTACGGTGTGTACATTTGCATGGATGCTTTCACACCTGCGTCGTAATGCGATTTCGCCGTTCCGGAGATACCGGTTCCGATTTTGCGTTCAATAGCTTCTGCCAGTAGAAACTCGACTTCGCCGTAGTTCATGATCATGTATGGATCCGAGTCTTGCAACATTTTGGGATTGATGCGGGAATAGGTTTTGGGGACGTCTACGGCGCGACCTTCCAGTTTGTCGAGCATTGCCTGGTCATAGCCATTGGGCATGCCTTTTTGTTTTACCGGGTCTGTAATAATGGAAACGTCGCCAATTCCGCCGCTGATGATCATCAAACGCGGATCATCATCTGTTGCGACAGCCTGATTAGCTCCTTTTAACCAATTGACCAGCGTGGCGCTCAGGTATGGCGGCTGTCCTCCATCTCCGGGGTCAAATGCTCTGGAAATACCATTCTGGTTTACCCATTCGCTTGGACCGTCGGCCATGGCAATCCAGACATTGTCAGCGTTGCTGGTGAACACGCCGCCTGCCGCTGCTTTGGTAACATAAGTTGCTGCTTTTGCCGCGTCTACATTGGAGATACGCATCGCAAGACGTAACATCAACGAGAATCCCCATTTTTTCCATTTTGCAATGTCACCTTTGTAAATAAAATCGGCGTTAGCAAAGCCTTCGTCGGCATTGGAGGAGCTCAGGGCAGCAGTAGCTTCATCAAGCTCTTTCAGCAAATCCGCGTAAACTGCGTCCTGGCTATCATATTTTGGGAAAAATATCCCTTCAATTCCCTTGTTTGCTTCTGAATAGGGAATGTTGCCATAAAAATCCGTCAACCTGGCGAAACTGAACGCACGTAAAATTCGCGCGGCCTGGCGCATGTTCAGATACTTTCCTTCGGCAAAACCACCCGGACCCGATTGTTTGAGAATCTCGGCGATGTTTTTCAGTTGGTCATTATAGGTGAATTCGAACGGCGCTGCGTTGGTTTCGGCATTAACCGTATACTTATCACCGGGTGCAATACCACCGCCAGAATTAGCAAGCTGCTGTATTGCATAAGCACACATACCAATATTGGTCCGCCAGTCGATATACCTGTTGTCGCCTGTGCTTCCGTTGGATGCGATCCCCAACTCGGCAGAAGTGAAAATGAAATTCAAATCTACCGTGTTCAGTGCTTGCGGGTTAATGTTAAGGTCGTGTAGTTGCTTTGTATCGCACCCCGTCACCAACATTACAGCAAGGCCGTATTTTATATATTTTTTCAAATCTCTCATTTTGTACGGAATTAGAATGTTGCTCTCAAATTGAAACCATAACTACGCGTAGAAGGGAAGCCGAAGTAGTCAAAACCCTGCGAGTTACCATTAGCGTAGTTAGACTCAGGATCAATGTTTGGCGTATTTTTGAACAGAATAGCCAGGTTCCGGCCGACAAACGACAGTGTCAGATTTTGCAGCGGGGTTTTTTCAAGCAATTTTTTAGGGAATGAATAGCCAATTGTAAGCTGCCTTAATTTGATAAAGGACGCGTCATAAACATACATCGAAGTATTAGCGTTATCCCCCTCGCCACCCACGGCACCCCAGTAGTTAAATGCTTCCAGTGGAGTCAAAGTTTTGGTGAAAGGTTTGTATTCGGAGCCTTCCTGCGTTACACCAGTTACGGTAAGTAAAGCTTCGCCTTCACGACCCTGCAGAGATTGCTTGCTTGCTCCCCACTGGTCGAGCCTCATGTTGGTGCCCGAAAGAATGTCACCACCTACTTTGAAATCGACGAGGAAGGAGAGATCGAAGCCTTTGTAATTAAATGCATTGGTTACGCCGCCGGTCATTTTTGCAATGCCGTTTCCAATGACCTGATAACCCGGAGCGCTGACCGGACGACCATCCTTGTCAAATACAGGCTGACCATCAGGAGATAGTTTCTGCACGCGTCCCGTGATCATACCGAAAGGCTGGCCGACGATATTTTTGATGAAAGCATTTCTGGTCCGCGGTTCATCCATCACCAACTCGGTTGTGCCCTCGATGAGCGATTTTACCTTGCTGTTATTTTTGGCCAGGTTCACGGTAATGTCCCAGGTCAGGTTTTTAGCCTTAAGGGGAGTAGCTGTTAACAAAAGCTCAATACCGCGGTTCTGTAACTTACCCAGGTTTACCGAGGTGCTGCCAAATCCGGAAGCTCTTGAGATCGTCGCATTCAGGATATCGTCCGTGGTTTGCTGATCATAATAGGTGAAGTCGACGCCCAGTTTATTGTTAAATACCCTGAAATCGATTCCGACTTCGGTCTCTGTAACTGTCAGCGGTTTAAGCGCTGGGTTAGGGATATTTCCTCCATTGCCCATTGCCTGTGAAAATGAGGCCATGGGATGCTGCAAATGCGGGTTGCCATTTAGGGAATAAGTCAGGTTATTCTGATAGGCATCAATTGTGACATTCCCCACCTGCGCCCAGGACGCTCTTAATTTACCGTAAGAAAGCCATGAAGGAAGGGCCTTGAAGGCATCTGAGAAAACAAAACTACCACCAATAGATGGATACAAAATGCTGTTTGTTTCCGGGTTAAGGACTGAGAACCAGTCATTTCTTGCAGTTGCTGTGATGAAAAGGAAACCGTCGTACGATAATTCAGCTGAGCCCAAAAGGGAGTTGATACCGCTTTCTTTTGGCTCATAATTGAAGGATTTGTCTTTAACGTTATTCAGCGCAGGAAAGAATTGAACGTTGAATCCATTACCATAAACGTTTACATATTCATATTTTTTCCTCATCCTGTTACCTCCTCCAAAAGCGGTGAGGCCAATTTTTCCAAAGTCTTTGGTTACGCCGATGGTGTACTCCGCATTAAGTTCTGAAACGTTCCAGTTTCCCAGGCTTCTCGCTCCTCCGCGCTGGTAGCCGGTACCTTCGGGCGTAAGGCTTTCCGCCCGTCTGGAATATTTATCCAAACCGACGCGCCCTTGGATAAAGAGCCAGTCGGTGAGCTGGTATTTCAATTGGCCTGAGGTGATAATCCGATTCTTCTGGTCGGATTTGATAAACTGATAAGCCACCCAGTATGGATTTTGCCCCCAGTTGTTATTCGCCTGTTGAAACTCCTCTCCAACCTTTTTAGGTTCGGTGCCTCCCCAGATGCTAAGACTCGCTGCGTCGGTGCCAGGTGCGATAGCACCAGGCTTGCTGGGATCACCATAGTAAGAGAGCACATTGTAGTCGCCAGGAGTCCGCCAGACGCTTTGGATTGCATTTCCGGGGGAATCTGATACATTAGGGCGGTTTTTAGCTTTCTCCTCTGAGTACAATATTTTAGCATCCAGTGTCAATCTTTTTCCAAATTTGGATTGGGCAGACAACGATAAATTAAGTCGATCGAACCCGGAATTTGGGATAATGGATGTGCTTTTCATATTCGTGACCGAAGCGCGAAAGTTTTGGGTTTCGTTACCTCCCGAGAATGCAAGGCTATTTGTAAACGCATAACCTGTTTTTAAATACCTCGAAAAGTTATTGCCGGCATGAGAATAGGGGTGCATTTTCCCGTCAAAACCTACAACCTGGCTGTTGTCGAACTTGGGCCCCCAGGAATCGTCACCCCATTCGTAAGCCTGATTTTGGTTGGCAGGTTTAGTCGCAACGCCATTTACATAGCCGCCTGCTCCATACGATTGCTGAAGATCAGACAGGTCGTTCAGTTTTTCAAAAACGTAGTTAGAACCAAATTCGACGCCGATACCCTTTCTCTTGGTTCCACGCTTGGTGGTTACGTTAATAACCCCATTTGCAGCGCGCGAACCGTAAAGTGCCGCTGCATTCGCTCCTTTCAAAACGGTGATTGACTCAATGTCGTCCGGATTAATGCTCGACAATCCGTCGCCTTCGTCAGAACCTCCCCACAGACCAGCCTGGCCGAAGTTGTTGTTATCCATTGGAATACCGTCGATTACATACAACGGCTGGTTGTTGCCTTGGAGGGATTTGTTACCGCGGATGATCACACGGGAGGAACCCGCAGGCCCGGAGGCGATTTTACTGACGTTAACCCCCGCTACACGTCCGGCCAGGGCGTTACCGAGGTTGGCCTCCCGAGCCGCCGTCATGTTGGTTCCTGCTACTTCCGTAATGGAATAGGCAAGAGATCTCTTTTCGCGACTGATACCCAATGCGGTTACTACCACTTCGTTCAATGCCGTTGCTTCGGCGGTCAGTGAAAGGTTCAGGATGGTCGCATTGGCTGTCACTTCTCTGGTAACGTAACCGATATAGCTGAAAGCCAATGTTTTCCCCTTCTCGACAGTGATACTATATTCGCCTTTATTGTTGGTGGAGGTACCTCTTGTGGTACCTTTTACAACTACATTGACACCGGCTATCTCACCGCCGGCAGCGTCGCTTACTTTCCCGGATACTGTCATTTCCTGCGCATACCCCCTAAGGGAGAGCACAGTGAGCAGTATCAGCATCTTAACTAGTAAATTTTTTTTCATACAGTTTGTACATCGATAGGTTAAGCCGTTTTCTTGGATTAAGGAATTAGGGCTGAAAATCAGGTCAAATATACCGCAGTTGACTCCATATGTATATAGTGCTTTTTTAACTGAAAATAACACATTTTTAACACCTTTTTAATATTGAATTCATAAGTATTCCTATATTGGATAGAGATATTTATAGATTTGGATGCCGGTTTTTCCCTGGCTTTAACAATACAGATTGGCCTGAATCACATCAAAAATTATCAAAACACATGTTCGGTGGTGTGTATACGTTTGTAATAGACGCTATCTTAAAATGTCAGAGGGAGTACCGCTTTCCACATCGCTGGGGGAGAGGAAGGGAAGATTGCGGCCGATAATCGCGGTAAGGGTATTCCGGGAGGCGGCAGAAGTGAGGCCGTCGGGTGGTGTGTGGATGACGTAGTCGAGTAGCCGCTCTACCGACGTGGTGGCCACATGCAGTCGCGTGTCGGAAGAGCCGTAATAGATGAATACTGAGCCGTCGTCGTCGGCAATCCACCCGTTTGAGAATACGACATTGGAGACGTCGCCGATGCGTTCGATGCCCTCTGGCGCGAGAAAATAGCCGGCGGGCTTGTAAAGGACCTTCGCCGGATCTGCAAGGTCGGTCAGGAACAGGTACAGCACGTAGCGCAGGCCTGCCGCGGTTTGCCGGACGCCATGCGCTAAGTGAAGCCAGCCAAGCCGGGTTTTGATGGGTGCGGGGCCCTGGCCGTTTTTGGATTCGTAGGTTGTGTGGTATTTCTTAGGGTCGATGATCGTTTCGTGGGTTACTTGCGCATTTTCGATGCTTTGGGCTAATCCGAAACCTATACCACCGCCCCGCCCCGCCTCGATGAACGAATCCTGAGGGCGGGTATAGAACGCGTATTGACCGTGGACGAACTCGGGGTGCAAAACCACATTCCGTTGCTGGACTGAGGATGTTTTCAGGTCCGGGAGCCTTTGCCAGCTGCGCAGGTCCCGCGTGCGTGCGATCCCGCATTGGGCGATCGCCTGCGATTCGTTGCCCGGAACTGCGGCGGGATCTTTGCGCTCGGTACAAAACAGTCCGTAAATCCAGCCATCCTCATGCGCCGTGAGCCGCATATCGTAGATATTCACATCCGGCTCCGAGGTTTCGGGCATATCGAGCGGATATTTCCAAAATTCGAAACCACCGGTGCCGGTAGGACTTTCGGCCACGGCAAAAAACGATTTCCTGTCGTAACCTTCGACCCGTACCACAAGCAGGTACTTGCTATTGAGCTTAATGGCGCCTGCATTGAAAACCGAATTGATCCCGAACCGCTTCATGAAATAGGGATTACTGCCCGGGTCGAGGTCGTATTCCCAAAAAACCGGGACGTGTGCTGCCGTGAGCACGGGAAATTTGTAGCGGTCGCAGAATCCGTCGCCTGAACCTAACATTTCGTTAGGTGTTTCGGTCAGCCGCTGCTTTTCGCTTTTGATGCGTTGAAGACGCTCTTCGAAGATAGTCATGGTTGATTTTTGTCAGGGATTGTTCTAAAACTCACAGGTGAGGAAGACGCTTGTACCACGTCTTCCAGAGAATCGCTGAGCATATCAGAAAAACAGCTGTGGCGACGAAAGTTTCAGCAGGCATTTTAAGGATACCAAAAACAGGTACTGCTGTGAGGGCGGTTTGCGCGACGATGCCGGCGGCTACATTGAAAAGGTCTCTTGCAAAATGCCTGTTTGGTAAAAAAAATGGATCGCTTTTGCAGACTGCCTCCCTGACTGGCCCCCAGAAGCCCCACGGGTTTACCGTGCGGTAAAATGTTTTGAGGACTTCCATGTCGGTAGGTTTCGTTGCCAGCGATCCTGCAACTGCCCCGATCGCCGAGATGATCAGTATAAGCGGGAAGTAGTACAAGGGCAATGTGTCTGCAAAAAGATGCGGACAAGTCAGCGCACAGAGGATACCTGCCGCCATTCCCCAAAAAAATCCGGCACTATTGAACCGCCACCAGTACCATTTGAGCATATTGGAAGCGATATATCCTCCATACAAAGCGGATACGATCCATTGAAGAATGCTGTTGACATCCTTCGCAAGCAGACCGAGCAGAATGCTGACGCAGACGATCACAATGCCGGAAAGATAGCTTACGCGGCTGATTTGCCGGTTGCTCGCATCGGGATTGAAGGAGCGGAGGTAGATGTCATTTACGAAATAGGCCTGCGCTGCGTTGAAAGTACCGGCAAACGTACCCATGAACGCACCCATCAGGCCGATCAGCACCAATCCCAATAAACCCGAGGGAATGTAGGTGTTGAGCACGGCGGGAAGTACTTTCTCGAAATCAGTACCGATGGCGGCCGAAATGCCTGGTTGCCGGAAATAAAGCAGCGCTAACACGGCAACGCCGGTGATAAAAAGGTACCGCGTGGGTAGTAATACAATGTTCACGATCATGCTCATCAGCGCCGCTTCCCGCGCCGAGCGGGTCGAGAGGATTTTTTGCATATCGTAATTAGGCGCCGGGCCGGCGAGACTCGCCAGAATACCTTTCGCGGCCATGAGCGCGAAGAAGTAGCCAAAGGGGGCAAAGCTGTCGTTTTGCAGCTTTCTGGCGGCGGCTGGGAGGCGGTCGGACCAGTCGAGGCCGAGTTCCTTTCCGAAAAACAGGTCAGTCCAGCCGTGGGGAATCGGTAAACTGGCCACGCCTGGCAGTGCCGTATATGCCATAGCGGCCACCGAAACGCAAACGACGACCATGATCAGGTAATGCAGCATATCGGCCCACACAATGCTTTTCATACCACCCAGCAGGGCATAGCAGGCAGTGAAAACCGTGAAAAGGATCCCGTAGAAATGGGCGGTGTACGCGTGCGGTAAATCAAATGGAAGGAATGCTTTGACTATTTCCCACGGTATGAATATTTCAATGAATTTGCCGAGCCCGATAAAACCGTAAGCCATAAAGCTCATGCAGGAAAGCAATGCAAAAATAATGATGATTTTATGAGAGAGCCCTGCTCCGTGCCGGTCGCCGAAACGGAACAGCATCCATTCTGCGCCGGTAGCCGCATTGGAGCGCCTTAGCCACATCGAGAGGTATACCATCATGAATATCTGGTTAAATACCGGCCACAACCACGGCAGCCAAATGCTTTTTACGCCGTACACTACCATAATAGCGACCATCCAGGCTGTGCCGGAAAGATCGAACATACCCGATGCATTGGAAATACCAAGCATCCAGAACGGCATGGATTTCCCTCCGAGCAGGTAGTCGTTTTTGCTTTTTGACGCCTGCCGTTTCAGGTAAATGCCGATCACCATTACTGTAATCAGGTAGAGTAATATGACGAGGAGGTCGATCGCCCTGATTTTCATCGGTGAGCCGGCAGATCGATCCGCGCCTGGCACAAACTTATCGACAAAACCGCCGCGGGGTATAGTACTTTTTTATCCATGATTAGACCAATACTAACTGTTTATAGAATTATAGGAAGAGTTACAAATGGTTTTATTAGTAATTAATATTTAAATTGTTACCTCAATATAACATAGTGAGCCGATACCGACCGGGTCGTTTTCAATTTAATCTAAAAATACAATTTAGCCTATGAATGAAATTTACAGAGAAATTACCCCATTAACCCAGTACGATTGTTTTACTGTTTTTGACCGAAAAAAGACCGTTTTCGATTTCCCGCTACACAACCACGAGGAGTTCGAGCTGAACCTGATCCTGTCGGGGAAAGGCGTGAAGCGGGTCGTAGGCGATCATACCGAAGTGATCGAAGACGTGGAACTGGTGCTGGTGGGGAACAATCTGCCACATGGCTGGCTTACGAATTCCTACCGATGGCAGGAGGGAATGCCGGAGATTAAGGAAGTGACCGTGCAGTTTCACCGAGACTTGTTCGACGACAAATTTCTGAAACGGAACCAGCTGTTTTTTGTTCGTTCGCTGCTGGAAAAATCGGCTAAGGGAATCGCGTTTTCCAGGGATACGATTGAGCGGATCAAGCCCAGGCTCACCTCTCTGGCGCAAAAGAGCGGCTTCGATTCAATGCTGGAACTGATGTCTATCCTGCACGACTTGTCGGTTTCGCGTGATATGCGAACGCTTTCCAGCAGCACATTTACGGACGAAGACATCAATTTCAATAGTCGCCGCATCGAAAAAGTGTTCGCATTTATGCGTGACAATTATGATAAGGACGTGAATCTGGCAGGAGTAGCGAAGCTGGCCGGAATGTCGGAGGTGTCGTTCAGCAGGTTTATTAAAAAGCGCACGGGCAAGACCTTTGTGGAAAGTCTGAACGAGATCCGCCTCGGCCATGCATCTAGGTCGTTGATCAATACCTCAAACACGATTTCGGAGATCGCTTACAAGTGCGGTTTTAATAACCTTTCGTATTTCAACCGGATTTTTAAGAGCAGGAACGGCTGCACACCAAAGGAGTTTCGGGACAACTATTCCGGAACGCGAACATTTGTGTAGGAACTAGTTAATGACCGAATGATTGAATTTTGAATGACCAAATAAAAAAGAGTTCAAAGTCTCAGATAACCCTTGACTTTGAACTCTTCCGGAATTCATAACTTATGACTCATTCAGTCATTCAATCACTAAACCTTCAACATCCAGCCGAAGATATCTTCTTCTTTGCCGGTGCGGAGGTCGGTCAGGTAATTTTTTACTTTATTCACGAATGAATCTTCTTTGATTTCGGGTAGTGCGTAATCCACACCTTCGTACGCGATCGTCGCGAACGGAGAGATTACCACGGCAGTTCCGGCTCCGAATGCGGCTTCGAGCTTACCGGCTTTCAATGCGTCGATGATCTCTTTCACGGTGATACGGCGCTCTTCTACCGGAATTCCCCAATGCTCTGCGATGGCCACGATGCTTTTACGTGTGATACCGTCAAGCGTGGTTTCGGAAACGTGAGGGGTAAGCAGTTTGCCGTCCAGCATGAACATGATGTTCATTGTACCCGATTCTTCGATGTACTCATGATTGCGGGCGTCGGTCCAGATCAACTGATCGTAACCTTCCTGCTGGGCGAGTTTCGCCGGGTAGAGCGAACCTGCGTAGTTACCTGCGCATTTGGTAGCACCTACGCCACCTTCCGCAGCACGGATGAAATGCGTTTCCACTTTCACACGCGGAGGTTTTGCGTAATAGGTACCTACCGGGCTGGTAAAAATGATGAAATAGTATGATTCCGACGGTTTGACACCAATGTAAGGGTCGGTGGCAAACATATATGGACGAATGTAAAGCGAGCAGCCAGGCTGAGACGGCACCCAGCCTGCATCGAGGCGAAGCAATTCCGTAAGACCGTTCATGAAGACCTCTTCCGGGATTTGCGGCATACAAAGGCGCTCGGCGGACTTGTTGAGCCTTTTCCAGTTATCGATAGCACGGAAAAGCAACACTTCACCTGCGTCGTTTTTGTAGGCTTTCATTCCCTCGAAAATAGCCTGACCGTAATGGAGCGCGGCGGTCGCGGGGCTCAACGAGAGGTCGCCGTAAGGGACGATGCGCAGGTCTTGCCATTGTCCGTTTTTGTATTCGGCGATATACATATGGTCGGAGATGTTCCGTCCAAAAACGAGGTTGTTGAAGTCAACCTCCTGCAAACGGGATTTGGTGGTTTGCTGAACTTCTATTTGTACTGTGTCGGCTGTCATGATGCCAAAAATTTTAATTTTTCAAACGCTTTCCGAAGCTAATACTTTGAAAAAAGGCAGGATTTGGAGATCCCGGCGGATTCTCTAAGTCCCGCAATTTAAAGAATTTAATCTATAAATAATTGATATTTAGTATAACAATTATTTTTCCCGCGAGACCCTAGGTTGCCAGGTAACCTCTTCAATTCCCAGCTCGTGCGTCATCGCCCGGCAGAGCATAAAAAGGTAATCGGAAAGGCGGTTCAGATAGCGGATTACGGCAGGTTCGACTTCTTCTCCCTGCTGTAAATGGATCACCGCGCGCTCGGCCCGGCGGCAGACCGTCCGCGCGATGTGCCCGAATGAAACAGCCTGATGCCCGCCCGGCAATATGAATGCTCTTAATGGAGGCACATTAGCGTCGATCAGGTCCATTTCCTTTTCGAGCAGCGTAATGTCGTCGTCGTAAAGATCGGGTAATATCTTCTTTTTCTGGTCTGGCTCCGAAGCGAGGTGCGAGCCGATCGTGAACAGGCGGTCCTGGATTTCTTTGAGCAGGTCTTTACGACTCTCATTCACCGGTTGGTCGCGGAGCATTCCGATGTAGCCGTTCAGTTCATCGACGGTCCCGTACGCGTCGATACGCACGTGGGCTTTACTCAGGCGCGTACCCCCGATGAGTGAGGTTGTGCCTTTATCACCGGTTTTGGTGTAGATTTTCATGTGGGAATTAGGCCTTTGCTTTTTTCAATTAGGTTTTAGAAGCTTCCCGACCTAATTTTGCACCCGATTTACTATGGCGAAAAGACCTCTATTTAGGTTACCAATTCATGAAAGTTACAACATTTGCAATAAAGATCTGGCGTTGGGCATCGTTATTATTCGTTATCGGGGCGCTGGTATGGACGTATTCGCTTTTCCCGGAAATGGTCGCGGTCGACTTCGCGGATAGCGGTTTGGCCGAGCATTATGTGGATAAGGAGCATATTTTTTATATCGTAATGGGCCTGTTTCTGGTGAACAATGTGATCATCACAGGTATTGCCCGCCACATCCCGAACATCGATCCGATGAACCTCCCTATTTTGAAACGCAAGGAATGGGCGCAGCACCGAACTGAACTTAATGAGCACCTTACCAACTGGCTTTTTTGCCTCGTGGCCGTGATCAATACCATTATAGGTTTCAGCCTGCTGGCATTGGCGACTATCAATAGTACCAGCTACAAACTGGACGTTTTCGACTTCTCATGGCTTTATTACGCCAGTGTTGCCCTCGTTTTGTTTGTTTTCCTGCTTCCGTTGCGCCTGCTGTGGCCGCCTGTACACGAGGATAAACTGTAACATGGCGTGGTATGGAAGGTAGACTAACGGCTGAGGAGAACCACGACGCATTATGGCGGAGAGAGGCAGAGGCGATCGATCTGGAAAGCTATACCTATGACCTGCCCGACGACCGGATTGCGAAGTATCCTATGGAAATTCGTGATCAGTCGAAGCTCATGGTATACAGGAACGGTGAAATTAACCATTTGCGGTTTACCGACATTACTTCGCAGTTACCCGAAAACACACTCCTCGTTTTTAACGATACCAAGGTTATCCCGGCCCGCGCCCATTTCAAAAAAGAAACCGGCGCGGTGATAGAGCTCTTGCTCCTGCATCCCGAACTGCCTACCCGGGTGATCAACGATGCTATGCTGGTGCAGCATTCGTGTGTGTGGGAATGTATGATCGGAAACAAAAAGCGGTGGAAAGTAGGCGATACATTGTCAGCCGTCATACAGGTAAGTGGGGCGGACGTACAACTGAAGGTCTCCTATCACGATTACGAGCAAAATCTTATACGATTGCGCTGGGACACTGACGTTAGCTTTCTGGATCTCGTGAAAGCGTTGGGTGAGATCCCGTTGCCGCCTTACCTCAACCGTGATACGGAAGAGCCCGATAAGGAGACATACCAGACTGTGTATGCACACCATGACGGAGCAGTGGCGGCCCCGACAGCCGGATTGCACTTCACTTCGCGCGTTTTTGATGAACTGGAAAAGAAGAATATTCGTAAATCGTTTCTCACTTTGCATGTAGGAGCCGGTACTTTTCAGCCTATTAAGGCGGAGAAAGTGACCGAACACCGGATGCATTCCGAACAGGTCGTGTTCACGAAGGCGCTTATTGAGGATTTGCTTCAATCAGTTGAACGCGTTGTACCCGTAGGGACTACTTCTCTGCGATCGCTCGAAAGCTTGTATTGGTACGGAGTGAAGCTCTTCAAAAAGGAGACGACAGACTTCAATATAGAAAAACTTTATCCTTATCCCTGGAAGCAGGAAGAATTGCCCTCGGCTAAGCAGTCTCTTCAAGCCATTGCCGATTATATGAATAGCGTTGGTTTGGAAGAGATCGTAGGAGAAACGGAAATCTTCATTTTTCCGGGCTATCGTTTCCGCTTATGCCGCGGAATAATTACTAATTACCATCAACCGGGCTCCACACTCATTCTCCTTGTTGCTGCGTTTGTCGGAAATGACTGGAATAAGATATATTCAGAGGCATTAGCGAAGGATTATCGCTTTTTGAGCTACGGCGACTCGTCGCTCCTTTGGCTCAATGATAATGCATGATCTTATCATTTGCGAAATCCGCCTTATTGAACAGCAACCACCTTACTTGCTGCCGACACCCCATTCTCGTTAAAAGCCTCAATAGCAAAGTAATAAGGCACGCCGACATTCAGGGCGCGTAGCTCGAACGTATCCGGCTCGTCGTTCCAAAACTGATAGGTTTGGTAAAGCTTGTCGGGAGCGATGCCCCATAGCACATTGTAGCCGACAGCACCCGGTACTTTTTCCCATTTCAAATCCGCATTTCGAGTATCTTTCTGGCGGATGGCTGTGAAGGTCGCCGGCGTTTGGGGGGCTTTGCCGAAGCCATTCCCAAAGATGCGCAATTCGCTGATTGCGAGGGTTGGCGAGGCTACGTATACATGCTCATAACGCACGTAACGCGCACGGACGGGTGTCGCAAGTTCGATGTAGGCGCAGGGGCGGTCGCGCTTGGGTTCCTTTGTAAGGTCGCTCGCGAGGTCCCACTTTTTGCCGTTTTTCGATGTCCAGATCTTAAATTGCGTATAGACTTTTTCAGGCTTGTTGTCGAAAATGTCGGATTTGTAGTCGGTGTAGTTGACCTGGATAGCCTTCACTTCCTGCTCGGTTTGCAAATCGATCGTCAATGTTTCACCGGGCTTGTTTTGCTTGGCCGCCCAGAATGTCCGCGGGTTTTCGTCGGTAATTTTTTGCGCCGCCATGGTATCAAGCGTGGAAGAGGCGGTTGCGGGCTTTTTGTAGGACAATAGCATCCAGCCGGTGAAAAGCTCGTCGCCCTTGCCTGTCCAGGTTTTGGTGGGCATTTTGTGCGGAAAATCGCCGAAGCGGGTATTGGCGAACATCTGGCCGTCTTTGTCGAAACCGGCCGCATATCGCACAATGCGGCGCTCCATGGCCCAGTTCAGGCCGATCCACGAGGTTCCGGTATTCCAGTAGTTGCCAAAATTGTCCTGAAACGTATTGCCATGCCCGGCGCCGGTCGCGAAGCCGCCCGGCTTGTAGGAAACCGGGTTGTAAGGTGCATAGGTAAATGGCCCCAGCGGTTGGTCGCTCACATATGTGCCATTGGCGTATACATTATATTCTGTGCCGGGTGCGCCGTATTGCAGGTAGTATTTGCCTTTGTGCTTAGTCATCCAGGCGCCTTCGGTGAATGGTTTGAAAGGGTCCGAGTGGTTTGGCCCAAAGCGTTCCCAGCCATGCTCGTACTGATTTAGCCAAAACATGGACTGATATTGCCCCTTGAATGCAAGCCGTTTGGAATAATCCAGCTCCGAGCCGAAAATGGGATAGACGTTCGAAGAGCCCCAATACATATACCATTTGTCGGTATCGGAGTCGTGGAACAATGCCGGGTCCCACGGGCCAATGTCCTTCGGCAGCCGCGGCGTCCAGCGGTTGTAGAATTCCCAAATGCCTTTTTCAGGTGCAACCGAATACAATATCGGACGCGATTCGAAGGTGGATTGGAACAAAAATAATGTATCCCTGACGGAAACGGCTGCCGGCGCGCACATGTCCTCGAAAGGCCAGCGGTTGGCGGTCAGGTATTTCCAGTTGATCATGTCTTTGGAATGCCAGTAGCCACCTGAAATGGTTACGAAAAGGAAGTATTCGCCTTTGTGATTGATAATTACCGGGTCGGCGCCGGAGCGGTAGCTGATATTTTCGTTGAGCTGTTCGAAATTGTATTTATAATCGATGTCCATCGGGTTGCAATAAGTGCTCTGGGCAGTGGCGGGCATTGCACTGAGAACGAGTATCAAACCCATGAATATTCCGAAAGAGCGTAACAACATGATTTTGCTGATGACAGGGTACATATTATCCTTTTTAATCTTGCAAAATTACCTGTTTTTGAATTAATAATCTTCCGTGCGGGCAAAACCATCGCGTCTTTAAGAAGTTTTGAAACCGATAACCTTTACCTTTGCGGTCGATTTTGAAATAAGCAACAGTTTTTAGAATGGCGATTGATTTTATAGAGGAACTACGCTGGCGGGGCATGCTGCACGACATGATGCCGGGGACGCATGAGCAACTTCAAAAGGAGATGACTTGCGGATATATCGGTTTCGACCCAACGGCTCCTTCGCTGCACATTGGTAACCTGGCTACCATTATGCTTTTGGTGCATTTCCAACGCGCAGGTCACAAGCCGATCGCATTGGTGGGAGGTGCTACAGGGATGATTGGCGACCCATCTTTTAAGGCGGCCGAACGGTCGTTCCTCGATGAAGATACATTGCGGATCAATCAGGAAGGTATCCGCAAGCAGCTGGAATCGTTCCTGGATTTCGATTCCGGCGAAAATTCCGCTGAAATGGTCAATAACTACGACTGGTTCAAGGATATCGGCTTTTTGCAGTTTCTGCGCGATGCTGGTAAGTATTTGAGTGTCAATTATATGATGTCTAAGGATTCTGTGAAGAAGCGCCTGGAAACCGGTATCTCGTTTACCGAATTTTCCTACCAGCTCTTGCAGGGTTACGATTTTTATCATTTATATAAAAACAAAAATGTCCGGCTGCAAATGGGCGGTTCGGATCAATGGGGTAACATTACGACCGGTACGGAGATCATCCGCCGCAAGGAAGGCGATGAAGAGGGCTATTTCAAGGCCTACGCATTGACCACGCCGCTCGTTACCAAAGCCGACGGCTCCAAGTTCGGGAAAAGCGAGGGGGGAAACATTTGGCTCGATCCGGAACGGACGTCGCCTTATCAGTTCTACCAATTCTGGCTCAACCAGAGCGACGACGATATGCCGCGTTACCTGCGCGTGTTCTCGCTGAAAGGCCGGGAGGAAATTGAAACATTGGAAACGAGCCACGCTGCCGAGCCGCATTTGCGTATTATGCAAAAAGCATTGGCATCGGAGCTGACGATCCGTATTCACTCGCAAAAGGCCTATGACCTCGTGTTGAAGGCATCGGAAGTTTTATATGGCAAAGCGACATTGGAAACGCTTCAAAGCATTGCGGAAAATGAGTTCGAGGCAGTGTTCGATGGTGTGCCGCAAACTGAGATCAGCCGTCGGGAATGGGACGAATGTGCTAATATTACCGACCTGGTTTCCACTGTGACCCGCTCGGAAGTGTATGCTTCCAAAGGCGAGGCACGCCGCGCGATCCAGCAGAATGCGGTGAGTGTGAATAAATCGAAAGTTAGTTCAGCCGAACAGCCTTTGAGCGATTTCGCATTGCTGCAAAACAAGTTCTTGTTAATTTCAAAAGGTAAGAAGAACCATTTGATCAAGGTAATATGATGTTTCGACCGGCTTGGCAGGCGATTATGCCTTACCAAGCCGGTCGAAGCTGAAAATAGCGGCATCCTTATTTTTCTTTCCTGCAATAAGATCCGTGATGATCCCGGCAGCGATGACGCTGAACAGGATGCCGTTCCCGCCAAATCCCAATGCGAAATAGGTATTCGGGTGCTCCCTGACACCTCCGATAAATGGAAGACCGTCCTCGGTTTCCGCAAAAGTGCCGCACCAGCTGTAATCGGTAGCAAAGGGCAGATCGGGAAACATGCTGCGGGCATTTTTTTCCAGTTCTTTGGACTTTCTATTTAGCAGTTTGTCCCTTCTAATGGCGCTTTGGAACATTTCGTCCTTACCGCCGATCAACACCCGGTGATCCGCGGTTGTGCGCAAGTACAGATAAGGACGGGCGCTTTCCCACAGCAACGCATTCCCGTACCACAGTTCTTCCTTTTCGGGCATAGGCTTGCTGACGATCGCATAGGAAGAATGCAGGCGCACGAAGTTGTGCGATACCAGCTTCTGTGACTCATAACCTGCGGCAACAATCAATTTCTTTGTTTTGACGATGTTGCCGTTGTCCAACACCAGGGTGACACCGACCCGCTCATGTCGGATGTCGGTGATTTCCACTGTATCATACACGCGCGCACCCTTCTGAATGCACTCCTGCAATAGCGCATGCGTGAGCGCGTACGCATCTACCTGCGCGGCTTCGTGCGAGAGGATGGCGCCGCTTTTGCGAATGCCGGGAAAATGGGAACGCAATGTGGCCTGGTCCCACCACTCAACATCGATACCGATCTTTCTCCGTGCCTCGTACTCTTTTTCCAACAGCGGCAGTTCCTCTTTTTGGGACGCGTAATACACACTCTTTACAAGCGAAAAGCCGGTTTTGACCTGCAATGAGTCCACAATTTCGCGGGCTTTATGAATAGCCTCCACACACAAAAGGTAGCTGCGCACGGCATGTTTTTCTCCGACCATACCGATAAGATCTGTGAGCATGGTGTCGATCTCGTATTGAAGCAATGCCGTGGAACCGGACGTGCTTCCCATTCCGATATGCCGTTTTTCCAGCACCACCACGGGGAAACCGGCTTGTGTAAGATGCCACGCCAGTAACGCACCGGTAATGCCGCCGCCCATGATGACTATTTCCGCTGTCAGGTTTTCTGACAAAGCAGGGTAAGCATGCATCGCCCCGTTTTTGTAAAACCAATGAGGCTGCCCACTGAGTAGATCCATCGAGAGTTTTTGTTAACTGAATGGATCAGGTGGTTAAAATTCTGTACCAGGAGGTTTGGAATGCACTGATATTTTTATGGAAAAGGAATACTTAAATCTGATACGCCTATTAAACGAGGAAGCCGTTGAATATTAAATCTCAATTAGCTCTTCCCGGAAAACGTATTCAAAACCGGCGCGGCGGTCGGGTTGTATTGGTATGACTGCCAGGTGTGGTCGTTGTAGATTTCAACGATGCGGTAGCCCTTGTATGCGGTTCCCCAGTTGCCGCCGAAATGGCCGTCGAAGAAATAAGGCTTTTTGCCGTAGATCTTCGTGCTGTCCTGGTCGTGGTCATGTCCGTTAAAAATCGCTTTCAGATTTGGCGTATTTTCGAAGAGTTCGATCACTTCATTGCATTCGATACCGTTAACCGTCCATTTGGCCGGAGTAATATGCAGGAACACGAAAATGCCCTTTTTGTCTTTGTACTTAGCGATTTCGCTGCGTAGCCAGGTCGCGTCCGGGCACACGTACTCCCCTTTTTCATTCGAAGTATCACCTACCACGAAAGCATATTCCCCCTTGGCAAAACTATGGTTGGTAGGGTATCCCCAGGTGCTTTGCCACACATCCAGTCCCACTTTGTCGTGGTTGCCGCGACTCACGTAATAGGGCACGCTGAGGTTCGAGATGGTGTTCTTGAAATCGTATAACAATGTTGGGTCGTCGTGGATGAGGTCGCCGTTCAGAAAGAGAAAATCCACGCCTTTTTGCAGCTTTTCGCGGTTTACCCAGCTTACCAGGTCCGAATGGAAAGTCTTAAACTCGGTGTTGGCCTGTCCGTAATGTCCGTCGGAGGCGACGATGAACCGCAGCGAGATATTAGCGGCAGGTTGCGCTTTTACGGGTTCCGACAGGTAGGTGATTCCGGATAATGCAGGCAGGAGTTTAAGAAAAGACCGTCTCTGGAAAGTCATGGTTTTAGGGGTTTAAATAAAATGGAAACAGGGGTTTCTTGTACTTTCAAAAATAGGTATTAGTCCGTGATATTTCCTTAATCTTGCACGGTGTTAAGAATATTTAATAAAAATAGCATTCATGGACCGGCTTATTCTGCAAAAAGCGGCTTCCTATTGCGCCTATCAGGAACGGACGCAGGACGAGGTGAAGCAGCGCTTGAAAAAATGGAATGTGTGGGGCGACGAGGCCGACGAGATCATTGCCGAGCTTATTTCCATGAATTACCTCAGCGAGGAACGGTTTGCAAAAACATATGCCGGCGGCAAGTTCAGGGTCAAAAACTGGGGCCGTATGAAAATCAGGCAGGAACTCAACCGCCGGGGGCTCAGCACGTATAGCATTGAAAAAGGAATGGGAGAGATCGGCAACGAGGATTATGTAGCCGGGTTGCGCGAGTTGCTTTCCAAGAAGCGGGATCTGTTGTCGAAAACAGAGACCGACCCTTTCAAACTGAAACAAAAACTGGCGAGGTTCGCGCTCGGGAAGGGGTATGAAAGCGAACTGGTGTGGAAGGAGTTGGGGGAGTTATAAAGGTTGTAGTAATAGGCGGGAACGATGTCCCTGAGCGGAGTCGAAGGGTAATTGCATCACGCAAATGCCCTTCGACGCCGCTCAGGGTGACAGTAACACTCCGAGCGAAGTTCTTTCTTTAATTTATTAGAAATCAGAGTCGAACGAGATTCTGTGTGCCGACTCTTTGTCTTTCACACCGCTCATTACACCCGCTTTCTGATATTCTCCCACGCGTTTTTCAAAGAAGTTGGTCTTGCCCGGAAGCGAGATCAGCTCCATGAAGTCGAACGGGTTGGCCGAGCCGAACTGTTTTGGGCAGCCGAGTCTTTCGAGCCAGAAATCGGCGATGTATTCAATGTATTGCTTCATTAATTCTGCATTCATGCCGATCAGCGACACGGGAAGTGCCTCGCTCACGAACTCTTTTTCGATTGCCACGGCGTCCAGCATGATTTCGATCACGCGTTCTTGGGGCAACTGATTGACGATATGCTTGGTATAGAGCAAACATGCGAATTCGCAGTGCAAGCCTTCGTCCCGGGAAATCAGCTCGTTGGAGAACGAAAGTCCCGGCATCAGGCCGCGTTTTTTAAGCCAGAATATCGAACAAAATGATCCCGAGAAGAAAATTCCCTCTACGGCCGCGAAAGCGATAATGCGCTCCGCAAAAACAGGGCTATTTATCCACTTCAATGCCCAATCGGCTTTTTTCTGCACGCAGGGAATGGTCTCGATTGCCCGCAGCAGTCTGTCCTTTTCAACGGGATCTTTAATATAAGTATCGATCAGCAGGGAATAGGTTTCGGAGTGGATGTTCTCCATCGCGATCTGGAAACCGTAGAAGCATTTGGCTTCCGCATATTGCACTTCGCTAAGAAAATTGACAGCCAGGTTTTCGTTGACGATCCCGTCGGATGCCGCAAAAAATGCCAGTACGTGGGAAATGAAATGCCTTTCACCATCGTTCAGATTCTCCCAGTCCTTCATATCCTGCGACAAATCGATTTCCTCGGCGGTCCAGAACGAAGCCTCATGACGTTTGTACATTTCCCATATGTCGGAATGTTTGATGGGGAACAAAACAAACCGCAAGGGATCTTCGGTCAACAGGGGTTCCTGTCTGGTAAGTTCTTGTGACATAGTTGATTAGAGTATTTTACTGCGATCAGAATGATATAACGTTATTACTTGCCGTTGGCTCTGACAGCCGGGCCGGAAGAAAACAAAGCTACATGCTTTGGGCTAAAATTCAAACAAAGTTACCGACATGAGGCCGTTAGAAAACCCGAAACGCCCCGCCCGATAATTATTAAAGTCATGTGAATGAGCCTGTGGGTATAATGCAGGTGGGTAGTGCTTTGGATTTCTACCCCGCAAATATTAAAATAACGACCTATGCCCGTCACAGGCCTGAGGAGGTACGTCAATTTGTTTCGTCATCTCCGCAACCCCTCGGAATATGTTTTCGATAAGTTCCGCGACCGTGGCAGGACGCTACACTTTGTCACTAAACCCAACAAACTCAGGTTCGAAGTCCCGCCTAGCCTCTATCAAGTATTCAAAGAAATTTTTATGGCCGACGTGTACAACATCGAGGCCCTGAGGCGCGTACTGCCGGATGATCCGCTGGTTATCGATATCGGCGCCAACGCCGGTTTTTTTGATATATTGCTTTTATCTAAGACAAAGAATGCCCAAATTTATGCGTATGAGCCTCTAAGCAGTAATATCGAACGAATGCGTTCGGTTGCCTCCTTCAATCGCGAGTTTGATAAGAGCGTGATTATCAATCCCGTTGCCGTGACCGGGACACCCTGCGAAACGTTGCGTCTCTACACACAGGATACCGAAGATAATCAGGTCGTTGCTTCATCGTTGAAGGGGTTTGATATTGGTAATACAAAAGAGCTGTGGACACGTGCGATTTCGCTTTCGGATATTATAGCCGGTATGCCGAAGGTGAAGATCGATCTGTTGAAAATGGATTGTGAAGGAAGCGAGTACGACATTATTCTGAATACCTCTCCGGATATGATCCGCCGGATTGAAAGAATGCTGATAGAAGTGCATGATATTGATAGCCAATTTAATATAAAAACATTTACCCGGTATCTTCGTGAGTTGGGGTATGAGGTGACTTACACATCCATTAACGGTTTTTGTTATGCCCTGGATGCTTGCAAAAAATGAATGATCAATTTATGTTGAAAAGAATTCTGATTGATTGCGAAAGGATGAGGCACCCTCATACCGGGCTTTATCATTACTGCCTTCAATTGGGGAATTCCATTTTGAAAAAAGTGGGCGACGACAAAGAGAAGATCGCTTTTTATTTGCCAACTTCCGCAGAACATGCATTCGGAGAAAATGCTAATTACGTTTCCCAGCACTTTATTCACAAATTGTTTTTTCCGGATACCAAATCTGTCGACATCTGGCATTGTACTTACCAGGGGTCGAGATATTTTCCGTTCGGCAAGAAAGTATCGGTGGTCTTAACGGTCCATGACCTGAATTTTCTTTATGATGGAAACCGGTCCGAAAAACGCATAAAAAAGTACCTGAACCGATTGCAGCTCAAAATCGACAGGGCCGATCATATTGTGGCCATTTCATTTTATGTTCTGGAAGATTTAAGAAAGTACCTTGAATTAGGAGACAAGCCGACGTCCGTGATTTATAATGGTTGCAATATCGAGGATTCGGGCATCATATTTAAGCCTGAAAACCCGGTGGAACAGCCATTTCTATTTACCATAGGTACGATTGTGGGAAAGAAGAACTTCCACGTGCTGCCTGCATTGCTGGCAGGTAGCAATTTTAAATTGGTTATAGCGGGTATCGAAAGCAGCCAGGAATATAAAAAGACAATTATCAGGGAAGCGCAGAAGTTCGATGTGCTCGACAGGCTGGTTTTTACTGGGCCCATCTCCGAGAACGACAAGAAATGGTATCTCAGTAACTGTGCGGCTTTCGTCTTTCCGTCGATTGCAGAGGGTTTTGGGTTACCGGTGATCGAGGCGATGTATTACGGCAAGCCGGTGATCCTGTCACGCTGCACCTCGTTGCCGGAAATCGGAGGGGACTGTGCGTATTATTTTGATAACTTCGAGCCGGAGCACATGCGCAATGTGTTGAATACGAGCCTCGAACATTATAATAAAACAAAGCCCAGGGAAAGAATCCAGGACAGGGCCAGATTCTTTTCCTGGGACAGGGCTGCTTCGGAATACCTTGAGTTATATCGAAGTCTTGCTAATTCAGTTTAATAACCTGCTGATATTTTAGCATCATCCGGAAGTTATTAATCACATCGATAATGCCGATTTCTGAGTGGTGCTTCTTCATTTCCCTGTTAAAAGCCACTTTCTTCGCTTGCAGGTTTTCCCGATTCTTGAAGAAATCCCAATAAGCTTCCACTTTGAAAAATTGCAGTGTGAGAAGACCGAGTAATACATCACAAAGGAGAATCTGTAAGTGCCACAATTTTAAATCCATTCCTTGTAAATGCAGGTAATGAACATAATAGCGGTTCCTGAAATGGATTCTTTTGATTGCTTTTTTATGATTATGGTTTTTGGTACTGGCTGAAACTTCATGCCGGCAAACAGCATCGTGTTCATAATAGCATTTCCAGCCCAATCTCCAAGCCCGGATCGAAAGCTCCTGATCTTCGCCATAATAGGGATTAAACATTTCATTGAAGCCATTAATGGCTTTCAGTTTCTGTGTATCCATTAATGCAATTGCTCCCGACAAATAAAATGTTGGAGTAAATGTGTTGATGTTTTGCAAATGGAAGAAATCCGACGATTTTATTTTCCTCCCCGAAATTTTAGGCTCTCTTGCTGCTTCGCGAATCAAATCATCGTTCATGCCTATAACCCTACCCATAACACCAAAAGTGTCTTTCAACTCGAAATATTTGTAGAGTTTTTCCATGTAACCTGGTTCAAGGGTTACATCGGTATTCAGGAGAAAAATCAGGTCATTGGTGGCATTCTGAATGCCTATATTGCAAGTATCCGAAAATCCTGAGTTAGTATCTTTGCGAATCAGCGTGATTTTATCGTTGTAATGTTCTTGTAAATATGCAACAGATTCATCGGTGGATGCATCGTCGATTACGATAATCTGAACACTTGTTTCAAGTTTTTGAAGGACTTTATAATTATGCTCAAAATATTTTTCGAACAGGTGTTTTCCGTTATAATTGGGAATTACTACTGATATACTTTTCATATATAATCGGTTATCCAGTTAGTTGAGCGTTTTGTTAATACCCGATTCTTTAATACTTCCTCGTAACAGGATGGCGTTCATGATCTTCTCCTTTGGTGAAATTATATAGCTCATTTCCATATCCATGCGGATATTTTTTGTACAAATATCAAGCCAGCGTTTTTTGAGCTACGCCGCCTGGACTTATGACTCTGTTGTTAGGGAAATGGTTGGAAGAGGGTCGATAGCACCAGGTGCAAAACCAAGTGGCGGAAATATAACTTCTATACTAACACTACGGCGTAATATTTATTGCATTCACTTGGAACAATAAAGATTACATTAAAATTGTACCCGCGACGTATAATCATCGTAAAAAATAAAAACGGGTGGTAAATTCTCTTCTAAATCCATTTTTTTCTTCTGAAAAACCAAAGGACTACGAGAGAAGAAGAGACCATCAGCAGAAGCGAAAGCCAGAATCCCCACGGTTCACCGGTAGAGGGTATGTGCTGGTAGTTCATGCCGAAAATACCGGCTATCAACGTCGGCGGCATGAAGATGATCGTCACCACGGTGAAGATTTTGATTACCTGGCTCTGTTCGAGATTGATCAGACCCATGAAGGTGTTCTGCAGGTATTCGAGCCGCTCGAAATTGAAGGTTGTGTATTCGAGGAGGGAATTGATGTCTTTGAGAATAATGCGAAGGTGTTCCTTCCGGTCCTCGGGGAAATACTGGCTTCGAAGGATGCCGGAGAGTACGCGCTGCTTGTCGATACTCGTTTCACGGAGCATCATCGTGATCTCCTGCAAACCGCTGATGCGGATCAGGACTTCCTGCCGTGTTTTCTGCTCGTGCGTAAGGTCCTTACTGATGGCAGAAATGTCCTTGGAAATGCCTTCCAGCGCATCCGCATCGGCTTCTATGCGTGTTTCGAGCAACAGCAGCATAAAATCGACGCCGCCCTGGATGCCGTCCGGACCAACTTTCATCTTCTTAACCGTGTCGGCAAAGGTTTTCGAATCGCCCCGACGGTACGTAAAAAGGACGTTTTGATTGAGGATGAACGAAACCGGGTAAGTTTCGTAGCCCTCACGATCTATTTTCAGGAAGTTGGAATTGGCGTTGATCGTCTCGTTCTGTTCGAAAAACCGCGAACTACTTTCGATCTCAACGATTTCCTGGGGTGTTTGAAAACTGATATTGCACTTGTTTTCCACCCATTCTTCCTCTTCCGCGCTGGGAGACTGCAAATCCACCCACACGAGGTTCGGGATCTTCCCGAGCTCGCGGATGTCGTTTTCGCGTTTAATGACTCGGCCTTCCTTATAGAATATGCGTACCATGCGTTAAAGTTGGGAAAAAAAGCCATACGCTTAACCGTTCGTTCATCGGTGTTGCATTGACTTGGAGCGCTCGACGGTTAAAGCTAACTTGTATTCTTTTAATACACACACTGTGAAAGAGAAATTTTACCAGTTCCGGGCGTCGGAGGATTACTTGTTTTATTATTTCGAAAGCCGCTCGGAGGAACGGACTATTCCGAAAGCAGTGCAGTTTGAAAAGATTGGAGCAGATATTTACAATTTGGGTTTTGGGGATTTGCACGAAGGCCACGATTTTAATGACGTGGTGACTAGCAACAACGGCGATATGCGAAAAGTTATGGCAACCGTAGTTCAGATAGTCATTGTATTTTTGGGTGCGTATCCCAACCAGCAAGTGTATTTCGCAGGAAGCTCACCTTCAAGGACCCGACTGTACCGTGCGATCCTAAGCCGGGAAGCCGAGCATTGGTCTGAGGTTTTTGATATTAAGGGTATAGTGAAGGGCAAACCAGAGCCGTTTCAGAGTAGTATGCACTGCGAAGCTTTTTTGATAAGCCATATTGAGAACACATATGAAGCCAGGAGCCAACAAAAAGGACATCTTTGATCTATCGAAAGTTATCGTAGATCCAAACTTGAAAAGACGGGTAAACGACCCGTTCATCATGCGCAAAGTCGAAGAGGCGAAGAGAGTACTTGCGCCCTATTTAAAGGAACTCGCTGATAAGTCGAAGTAATTTTCCGCTCATTCTGGAAAGTGTCGTAAATTTGTGCGATGCAAAACACCGCTTCTCCCGGAATATTGACGACGCAGTTCTGGTTGCTGGGCCTTAGCTCGTTTCTCTTCTCTTCCAGCTTCAATATGCTGATCCCCGAACTCCCGGCGTATCTTTCGAGTATGGGCGGGGCAGAGTACAAAGGTGCTATCATCGGTCTTTTTACGTTGACGGCGGGGCTTTCGAGGCCATTCAGCGGCCGGCTTACCGACCGCATCGGGCGGGTTCCCGTAATGGCTTTCGGGTCGCTGGTGTGCTTTGTGTGCGGGTTTTTGTATCCGATTTTCACCACGGTGATGCCTTTTCTGCTTTTGAGGCTCGTCCACGGATTTTCGACAGGTTTCAAGCCAACAGGCACGGCGGCCTATGTTGCCGACATTGTACCCGCGAGCAGGCGCGGGGAAGCAATGGGCATACATGGGATGTGCATGAGCGTAGGCTCCGCGTTCGGACCAGCGATAGGGAGCATGATCAGCCAGGAATTTTCTCTGAATGCACTTTTTTACACATCATCGCTCCTTGCATTTCTTTCTATCGCGATTCTTTTGAATATGAAGGAGACTTTGCAGGAAAAACAAAAGCTCACTTTAAAATCATTTCAAATCACCCGGCGGGATATTTTCGAGCCGGATGTATTCAGCCCGGCACTGATTACATTCCTTTGCTATTTTGGATTCGGCGCCGTCGCTACCGTCACGCCGGATTTCAGCGGTTACCTGGGTTTGCAGAACCGGGGGTTGTATTTCATGATGTTTACGATCTCGTCCATCATGGTGCGCCTCTTCGCCGGGAAAATATCCGACCGCCACGGTAGGATGCCTGTTACGATCGTTGGATGTATTGTACTCATTATAGCGATGGTACTGACAGGCTTTGCCGGGTCGGTGGCGATGTTCCTCACAGGCGCTGCATTCTTTGGCGTATCGATGGGTATTCTCTCGCCGGTACTTTCTGCCTGGACGGTCGATCTGAGCGGCGATCATAATCGTGGTCGCGCGATCGCGACAATGTTCATTTCTCTGGAAGCAGGCATTGGCCTCGGCGCATTTCTTTCTGCGGAGTTGTTTGAAAACCAGCGCGAGAACCTCCCGCTCGTATTTTTCTGTATGGCGGCATTTGCAATGGCGGCACTTTCTTATACGGTAGTTATTTATCAGTTTAAAAAGCGTCGCGCCCGTGTTATTTGACGATACTTACCAAAGCATTGCCGAACCGGCGGAAGGCTTTTTCAAGGATAAGGGAAGCAAATTTCTGGCATATGCTTACCCTGTCGAGAATGACGCGCAAGCCAAATCACGCCTGGCCGATCTGTACGAGCTGCATCCCAAAGCGGTCCACCATTGTTATGCCTACCGCCTGGGAGCAGACAGAATGAGTTACCGCATGAGTGATGACGGTGAGCCATCGGGGACAGCGGGGCGTCCGATTCTCAATACATTATATTCGAGGAATGTTACGAATGTGCTCGTTGTGGTTGTCCGGTATTTCGGCGGGACATTGCTCGGGGTGCCAGGGTTGATCAACGCTTACAAAACCGCTACCGAGGCGGCATTGGATGTTGCAGCGATCGTCACCCGGCATTACTTCAGTGTATACAGGCTGTCATTCCAGTACCCGCAAATGAACGAGGTCATGCGGATTGTGAAAGAAATGGAGCTGCCGGTGCGTGAGCAGGTATTTGAAATGCAGTGCACATTGGAAGTAGAAGTCCGCTCCACGCTCGTCGAGCGGTTTATGACGCGCTCGGAAAAGACTGAAGGCCTATCCGTAGAACTGACGGATTAGTTGTTTTCACGAAGCATTCGCACGAAATCGTCTTCGTAGTCCTTGATCGCTTTCAGGAGTTCTTGAAGTTCCTTTTCCTCTGGAGTGCCTTTTTTTGCATCGAATAGTTCCTCGGCCCGTTCCGAAGCTTTTTCGTATTCGCTTTCATTTGTGATTTTCATCGTCGCAGGAGTTGAATGTTTTCTCAAAAGTATTTCATTGTTTCGCAATGCACAAAAAAACCGGCGCGAAGGCCGGCTCTTTTGTGGGTGCATTAGTGAGTTACACCGGTATTAATATCCGGGATTTTGAGTCAAAGTAGGCTTTCCGTCTACCTGGCTGTTCAGGATTTCGTCCTGTGGCAGAGGGAAGTACAGGTTTTTCTGCGTGAAAGTTTTACCTGCCATGTAGCCCCGCTTATTGAACGTACGTCCCGATGGCTCTTTGCCCGGTACAGCTTCTTCCGCCGCGTATTTGTTCAGTACTTTTTCGGCAATGCCCCAGCGTACAAGGTCGAAGAAACGGTGGCCTTCCATCGCAAATTCGAGACGTTGTTCCATCCGTACCGCATTTCTCGCATAATCGGCACCTTTTGCAGCGAAAGCCCCTGCCGGATATGGTTCCACTTTATAAGTAACGGATTCGTCCTGTACCGAACCGGTTTTTGCCCGGATGCGGAGCTGGTTTACCAGATCCTGAGCTACTGCCAGGTTACCCAGTTCTACTTCACATTCAGCCAACCATAGCAACACGTGCGAAAACTTAATGAGGCGGTAGTTGTTGTTAACATTCCGCTTGCTGGTCGAGTGGGTGGTGCTGTTTTCTTCCGCCAGATAATACATCCATTTTTTACCTGTAAATGGACCCGCGTACGCCTGGTCACGAATCCAGGTCGAACCTGGCATAGGGCCCCAGTCCAGGAAGTTTACACCCCGGCGGCCGACGGTCCAGTCGAGGCGGGGATCAACAGGAACGGTCTTGTCCAACGTAAATGTCGCCGAAGCAACGATTCCTTCGTCGTTTGGCAAATCCACTTTATTGTAAGTATCCAATGTGCCGTCAGCGGCAGTTCCGATCATAGGAAGCCCGTTTTCGGTTTTGAATGCATTCACCAGGTTGTGTGACGGCTGGTAGAAACCGCAGCATCCGCGTCCCGGAGCGGTTGCCGAATAGGGCCAGTTCAGGTTGTCACCTGCGTTACCGTTATTACCGTTCGTTCCATCGTTTACAGAAAATTGTACTTCCATAATCGATTCGCTGTTGTTGTTGCCGGCTGTACGGTAATTGTCGTGGTAGTTCGCTACCAGCTTTTTGCCGGAGTTTTTAACAATATCGTCCAGCAATTCTTTGGCTTTGGCCCATTTTTTCTGGAAAAGAAGTGCCTTGGCCAGATATGCCTTGGCAGCCCATTTGGTAGCACGGCCTTTCTGAGCCTGTGTTGCAGGGAGATTATCAGCTGCAAACTGGAAATCGGCTTCGATTTTAGCCCAGATATCTTCGGTATTAGGGACTTTTGTCGAATTAGGATCACCGGCATTGTAAATCTTTTCGTCGATAAAAGGTACGTTGTTCCACATTTTCTTGGCCTCAAAGTGATAATGGCCGCGGAGGAAACGTGCTTCTGCAACTACCTGGGTCTTTTCCGCATCGGTCATGTCTTTCACGTCTGGACTTCCTGCAATCTGGATCGTCTCGTTGGCGCGGGCAACACCATCGTAGGAATGCCACCATTTACCGAGGAAATAGGTATTGTCGGAAAGCCAGTTGTATTGTTCGATGAACGATTGCTCCGGCTGGTCGCCGGCATCGGTGCCTTTCACGGCGTCGTCACTGCTGATACCACCAAAAACATAGTTCGAAATCGTCGATTGGCGACCTGTGTTACCAGCGCCCACACCATCGAGCAGTGAATAAGCGCCGATGAGCAGCGCATTTACACCGTTTTTGTTGCTGAGCTGCTCCTTCGACGCACGCCCCTGGGGTTTCAGATCAAAGAAATCGTCGGAGCAGGAGAAGCTCAGGCCGACCAACATGCATATTAATAATGTCTTTTTCATTGTATGGTTCTGTCTAATGAAGATCAATGGAGAATTAGAAATTGAAACGCAAGCCACCGAGGAACGACTTGGCCACAGGGTAGGAGCCTTCGTCAACACCCATATGGGTATCCTGGTTGTTTTCGCCCGATCTTCTCAGGTTAATATCCGGGTCAAGTCCTGTGTATTTGGTGAATGTAAACAGGTTTTGTCCTTGAACGTAGACCTGAGCCGATCCCAGTTTCAAACTTTTCAGCCACGATGAAGGTAAATTGAATGTCAACTGGATGTTTTTCAAACGGAAGTATGAACCATCTTCCAGGAAGTAGGACGAGACCTGCTGGCTGGTAGCATCACCTGAGTTCAGGCGCGGCAGTTTTGCATTGTCCCCCGGTTTTTTCCAGGAATCGTAAAGCATGGTTTTCGAGCGGTTACCCTGGAATACGTTGAAATCTGTCCAGTACTTCACATAATTGAAGATCTGATTGCCATGCACGCCTTGTCCGAACAATGTCAAATCGAACCATTTGTAGCCGACACTCACATTGATACCATAGTTGAAATCGGGGTGGGGGCTGCCGATAATGGTACGGTCGGCCGCGGTAATAACACCGTCGCCATTCACATCGCGGAATTTAAAAGTACCTTCTCTTGTATAGGATCCGAATTTCGGAGCGGCATCAGCTTCTGCCTGGTCTTTGATTACGCCATCCACAAAATAACCATAGTAGCTCGCGATCGGCAAACCGGCCTTCGTAGCGGACATAGCCGGCAGACGCGTTGTAAAACCGAAAATAGTCGCATTCGGGTCATTGTTCAGTTTCAGCACTTCGTTTTTGTAGTGGCCGAAGTTTACACCCACCATGTAGTTGAAGTCACCTTTCTTATCACGGAAAGTCAATCCAAGGTCCACACCACGGTTGCGTACTTCACCGATGTTGGTGTAAGGGATCGTACCTGAACCGGCGGTTCTTGGAATGGCGATTTGCGTCAGCATGTCGGAAGTAACGCGGTTGTAAAGGTCGAGCACCACTTCCAGTTTGCTGTTGAACAAGGTCGCGTCGATACCAATGTTGGTAGAGGTATTGGTTTCCCACTTACCATTGGAGTTCCCGAACTGAACTAGGTCAAAGCCGCCTACGATAGAGGTACCCGTGCCGTTGATGTCATAGGCGTTGTTTTGCGGGTCGGCTGCATAAAGCGTATAAGCGTTATAAACGTTAGGGATGAGTTGGTTACCGGTTTTACCCCAGCCAAAGCGGACTTTCAAATCGTCGACGAACTTAGCGGGCTTCATGAAACCCAGCTCGGTCATCCGTAAACCCAGCGAGAATGCAGGGAAGACACCGTAACGATTGGCGGCCGAGAAGCGCGACGATCCGTCACGGCGTATGGTTACGTCGGCAAGGAGGAGTTCTTTAAATGAATAGTTCACTTTTCCGAACTGAGAGAACAGCGCACTTTCCGTTGCACCCGGACCGGCATTGCTCAAACCAGCTGCCGAACCCGCATCGAGGTAGCGGTAGTCGAGGTCGTCGAATGCAAATGAACTCCGGCTTGCACGGAATTCAGCCGCGTAAGTTTTCACAGCTTCCATACCCGCCAGCACGTTGAAGCTGTGTACGCCGAATGATTTGGCATAGTTCAATGTGTTGAACCAGGTGAACGAACGGTCGACGTTGTTGATCACGTTCAAGCTATTGGCATTTCTCGCCTCCGCAGCTTCGATATCACGGTGGAAGTATTCCGAGCGGTTGAACTGGTTGTATTCAACACCAAGGCTGGTACGGGCGTACAGGCCTGGAAGGATGTCGATCTGTGCGAACACGTTACCGAATGCGTGCGTCCCTTTCGTGAGGTTGTCTTTCTCGCGGTATAAACGCGCCAGCGGGTTGGGTGCGTTACCGAGGTTGCTACCGCGGCTTCCTGCAAATCCGTTATAATCGGAAGTATTCGTTCCGCCCAATGCTTTCGGGCCGCCTGTGATATCGAACACCGGGATGATCGGGTGCACGCGGATCGCGAACATGATCGGGTTACTTTCATCGTTGTTGGTAATCCCCTGTCTCTGGTCGTAAGAGAAAGTAAAGTTCTCACCCACAGTTACCGGGCCTTTTTTGAATTCGGTATTGGCACGGATCGAGTACCTTTTGTATTTCGTATATCTCAAAATACCATTCTGCTGAAAGTAATTGGCCGACAGTGCATATTTAGCTACTTCCGAACCACCCGAAGCGCCGATCTGGTAATTTGAAATCGATGCGGGATCGAAGATCTCATTCTGCCAGTCGGTTCCCTGTTTGTTCGCTTTCGTAATGTTGAATGCGGTTTTACCAAGGTTAGGGTCAGCGATGTCGTTGGTGTAGGTATAATTGCTGGGAAGTTCGCCGTATACGTTCGGATAAATGTAGTCGGCGATGGTCTGGTTGCCGTTTTCATCGAATTTGTATTGTGCGGAAGGCGATGTCACCGACGGGTTTTTGCCCGCACCGAGGTCAGCTTCGTACAGGTACTGGCCCAGTTCTTTGGTGTTCAGCAGGTCGAGCATCTTGCCCGGGCGCTGTGAGCCGGTGTAAAAATCGAAAGTGATGTTGGGTGCGCCGGTCTTCCCTTTTTTGGTAGTAATGATCACCACCCCGTTCGCTGCCCGCGCACCGTAGATAGACGCCGCAGACGCATCTTTCAATACCTGCATGGATTCGATGTCGTTCGGGTTGATCTGGTTCAATGTACCTTGTGTAGGCACGCCGTCGATCACGTAAAGCGGGCTGTTGTTGTTGATCGAACCAAAACCACGGATACGGACCATCGTTCCACCTCCGGGAGAGTTGTCATTTCCGACGGTAACCCCGGAAGCCCGGCCTTGCAGCATTTGTGTTACGCTCGCGCTTGGAACGGATGTCAGTTCCTTGGGATTGATAACCGTTACAGCGCCCGTAATGTCCTTCTTACGCTGTGCCGCGTAACCGGTTACAACCACTTCGCTCAGGTTCTTGATATCGTCTTCCATCGACACGTTAATGCTCGTCTGGTTTCCGACAGCTACTTCTTTTTTAATCAAACCGATCGAAGAAAAGACAAGGACAGCACCGCTGCCTTTCACATCGACGGCGTAATTGCCTTCAGCGTCGGTTACAGTACCGACAGCCGTTCCTTTCAGTTGCACGTTCACACCGGGAATACCGGTTCCATCAGCAGAGGAGGATACTTTACCCTTGACCTGATGATCCTGGGCGTAGGACAGATGAGCTGCTATTGCGAACAGCATAATCATGACACCCCGGAAAAGCGGGACTAGTAAATGTTTGTTCATAAATTGAGTTGGGGATGATGTTAAAAATGTATTACTAAATGTCAATATACTGTCAAATATAGAAATATGGGACACATGTGAGGATCGTTTTTAGGAATATTTTCATATTTAATATAAATATATTACCGGTTACAAAATATTTTTTCTTTGAAAAATCTTATTATGCAATCGTTTGCATTATTGCTACTGATCTTGGAAAAAACCAATCTCTGAATTACATACAGGAGCGGTAGCGTGCGAGAAAATTTGCAACTCAAAGTGTATTTTTGTGGTTATCAGAATTACAGCTTCATTTACAGACTAACTCACAAACTACCATCAGGATTTTGGAATATTTAAATGGCCTCGAAGTAACAGAGCAGGATCTCATTGAAGTACAAGGCGCCCGGGAACACAACCTCAAAAACATCGACGTAGCGATTCCACGCAACAAACTTGTGGTGGTGACGGGCATCAGTGGCAGCGGAAAATCGTCCCTTGCATTCGACACCATTTACGCGGAAGGCCAGCGCAGGTACATGGAGAGTTTCTCCTCCTATGCACGTGGCTTTATCGGTGAAATGGAGCGGCCGGATGTGGACAAGATCAGCGGGCTGTCGCCGGTGATCAGTATCGAGCAGAAAACGACTTCAAGAAACCCGCGGTCGACTGTCGGAACGGTGACGGAAATCTATGACTTCTTGCGCCTGCTATACGCGCGTGCGGGTGAGGCATATTCGTACGTGACGGGCCGGCGGATGATCAAGCAATCGCAGGATCAGATCGTCAACCAGCTTATGACCCAGTTCCTCGGGCAGAAAATCGTGCTGCTGGCACCAGCAGTTAAAGGTCGGAAGGGGCATTACCGGGAGCTTTTCGTGCAGATTGCCCGGTTGGGTTACACCAAAGTCCGTGTCGACGGCGAAGTGCAGGACATTACGCCCAAAATGCAGCTCGATCGCTACAAGGTCCACGACATTGAGATCGTGATCGACCGTGTGATCCCGAAGAAGGAAGAAGAGGACGCGCAATCAAGGTATCGGATGAGCCAGTCGGTAGCGACGGCCATCAAGCAGGGTAAAGGCGCATTAATGGTGCTCGATGCCAAAGCCAACACGCATTATTTTTCCCAAAACCTGATGGACCCCGAGTCGGGGATCAGCTACGACGATCCGGCGCCGAATGCTTTCTCATTCAACTCACCCTATGGCTGGTGCCCTACCTGCCAGGGCCTGGGCATTATCGAAGAGATTACGGAGGACTCCATCATTCCCGACAAATCGCTGAGCATCAGTCGTGGAGGCATTGCGCCAATGGGCGAGTACCGCGAGGCGTGGATATTCAAGCAATTGGAAGTACTCCTTAAAAAATACAAGATCACGCTCGCGACCCCTCTGGAAAAATTTCCCGAGGAAGCCTTAAAATTGGTGCTATACGGCAGTGAAGAAGCGGTTCCCGTACCCTCGAAGAAATACCCGGGTACTGAATGGGAAACCAAATTCGACGGAATCATCAACTTTTTGAAACGACAGCAGGAATCGGGGAATGAAAAGATTCAGGATTGGCTGAAAGATTTTATGGTAACCCAAACCTGCCCCGAATGCAAAGGCAAGCGTTTGCGGAAGGAGTCATTGCATTTTAAAATAGATAAAAAAGACATCGCCGACCTGGCTGACAGCGATATCCGCGAATTGGCGGAATGGCTCGTAGGCCTTGAAGACCGCCTCGAAGAAAAGCAGCGTGTGATTGGACATGAAGTGTTGAAGGAGATCCGCAAGCGTGTCGGGTTTATGCTCGATGTGGGGCTCGACTACCTGACATTGAACCGTGCATTGCGGACATTGTCGGGCGGTGAGGCACAACGCATTCGCCTCGCGACGCAGATCGGTACCCAGCTCACAGGGGTCCTTTATATTATGGATGAGCCAAGCATCGGCCTGCACCAGCGGGATAATGTGCGGCTTATTAATTCGCTTAAAAGCCTGCGCGACCTGGGCAACACGGTCCTAGTGGTGGAACACGACAAGGACATGATGCTCGCCTCGGATTACATTCTCGATATCGGTCCCGGCGCTGGCCGCCATGGCGGAAGCGTAGTAGGAGCCGGAACGCCGGAGAAGTTCCTGCAAAATGGCTCGCTGACGGCCGATTACCTGGCCGGTCGGGAAGCGATTGAAGTACCCAAAAAACGCAGGAAAGGCAAAGGAGACTTCATTGCTTTAAAAGGCTGTACAGGTCATAACCTCAAAAATGTTTCGGTTTCAATTCCACTGGGAACGATGATCTGTGTGACGGGCGTCAGCGGCAGCGGCAAGTCATCGCTGATCCACGAAACGTTGTTTCCGCTATTGAATCACCATTTTTACAAGTCGAGGAGGGAACCTCTTCCCTATAAATCTATCGAAGGGCTCGAACATATCGATAAGGTGATTGAAGTAGACCAGTCGCCGATTGGCCGCACACCGCGCTCCAACCCGGCCACCTATACCAACCTGTTTACGGACATTCGGACGCTTTTCGCGGAGCTTCCGGAGGCAAAAATCCGAGGTTACAAGCCGGGGCGTTTCTCGTTTAATGTGAAAGGCGGCCGTTGCGAGGACTGCGAAGGCGCGGGTATGAAGAAGATCGAAATGGATTTTCTGCCCGATGTGCACATCAATTGCGAAACCTGTAAAGGCAAACGCTTCAACCGCGAGACGCTGGAAGTGCGTTTCAAAGGGAAATCCGTCGCCGACGTGCTCGATATGACCGTAGAATCCGCATTGGAATTCTTTGAAAACCAACCGAGACTGCTTCGCAAAGTGCAGACATTAAACGATGTTGGTTTGGGTTACATTACGCTTGGCCAGCATGCGACCACATTATCGGGCGGTGAAGCGCAGCGTGTGAAATTATCGGAAGAGCTATCGAAAAGAGATACCGGCAAAACCCTGTATATACTTGACGAACCTACCACCGGGCTGCATTTTCAGGATATCCGCCATTTGCTCAATGTTTTGAATAAACTGGTTGAAAAAGGAAATACGGTCCTCATCATCGAGCATAACCTCGACGTGATCAAGGTGGCCGACCATATCATCGACGTGGGCCCGGAAGGTGGTGCGAAAGGCGGCCGTATTATCGCCGAAGGCACGCCCGAGAAGGTAGCGAAGGTAAAGGATAGCTTCACGGGCTACTTTTTGAAGCAGGAATTGAAATAGACTTTTTAGCACATCATAATAACGCCCGGTACTTGTCATAATGCCGGGCGTTATGCATTCAGCGCACTTCAATTTTGTTCCAATAGGGCATCGATACCGACTTATCGGGATACGAAAGCCGGGCTTCGTATGAGCCGGGTGCAAGGTCGGTAGGCAGCGTATATTGTCCGTAATAAATGCGAAAAGTGCCATCAGCGAAGGATGGGTCAGCTTTCGTTACTGCTTTTAATGTAATGGAGTTTCCCGCGTTTTTCAGCTGTAAATCGGGCAGGGTCAGGTTTGGGTCGAATGGAGAATACATCCTGCCGAGTACTCCCGGGAAGGGGTTTACATAAATAACCTGGCCTCTTTCGGCAGTTATCCTTCTTGCATTATAGTAGGGCAGGCTGTTGATAAAATATTCATTTTGCGAGGTCCATATCTGACCGACTGCATTTTCCTTCTCATTTCGGGCAATGACGCGCACCAGCGATTTTACCAAAGTATCATTTTCGAAAATGCTGATATTATAAGAACCATCGGGGATGCCCGACGGCAGCGTGCAGCTGAGTGATGCGGAATCACTGAAAGTAGCGGGGATGGTGACCGAGTTTAACAGAAAATCGCTTTGAACTGTCACTTTGTAAATGGCTTTCGGTGAGAAGCGGGCTCCTGAAATCGGGATTTTCTTGTTGAGCGGCGCAGCTGAAAAAAGCGGATAATCTCCGAACAAGTACACGAGCGAGCGCAACGGCAATAACTTCCGGTTTTTGGTCAACTCGAAAGTTTTGTCGCCATAGCGGAGTACGACGCTCAACTGAGTGGATTTTTCGAATTGGCTGACATTTTCAAAATAAATCGAATTGAGCCATGTATTTCCTACGATTTGCTTTCCTGTACTGGCATCGGTAAGTACGGCTGTCAGCTTGGCTTCGGCACCTGGGCTCTCTGGAACGGTGCCGATACCGGTGATGAGGTCGCACGATAGCCCGAACCCGCTGGCGCTCGTAAGCTGAAAGTCATCATTCGTTTCGAGGGCGGCCTTTAACTGACCAGGATGTTTTACGTAAAATTCGTAGGTTTTGGTTTGCCCGAATGCCGTGGTGATTTCCAGGCGCAACGGTGGTTTGTTCTTGAATGTGAAATCAACCAATGTGTTTGAACTCGTATTGCTCCAGTTGAGGTAGGTACCGGGATACAATTTGAACTGAATACCAATTTCATCGGCCTTGTGACCGGATTCAAGGGTGATCTGATAAGCATCCAGCGTGGAGTCGAATGTGATCTTTTCCGCACCGGCTACTTCGATATATTGTATGAAAGCCGGGTCGGTCAGTGGCGTAACTTTAATCTCCTCCGGCTGTGGTTCCGTAGCGTCTTTTTGTTCTTTGTGACAGGCGAGGAAAAATATCAGCGAGGCGGATAACAGGAGAAGAAGTCTTTTCACGGCTACGTCGGGTTGATGAGTCAATTACCAATCACCAAAGTAAGTAAAAAACACCTTCGGTTACATCCACTTACTCAAAAACTGGTTGAATGCCTCCTTATATTGTTCGCTGACGGGAATGGAAGTCGCGCCGATCTGGATGGTATTCCGGGTAACGGCGCTGATTTTGTCGAGATTGACGATGAACGACCGGTGCACGCGCATGAATTTCGAGGCGGGCAATTTTTCTTCCAGTGCTTTCAAGCTCGTGAGCGAGAGAATGGGCTTCGGATCCGATTTAAGGTGGACTTTGACATAATCTTTGAGTCCCTCCGTGTACAAAATGTCGTCGTAGGCTATCCGTACCAGCTGGTATTCCACTTTCAGGAATAAGTACTCGTCTTTCGGCTCCGATGAGCCGGCCGACGAGGCTTTTCGAACCAGCTCTACGTAGGTCTGCGCCTTGGATGCAGCACGGAGGAACTCTTCATAATTAAAGGGTTTTAGGAGATAGTCAATGGCGTCTACGCGAAAACCATCGAGTGCGTATTGGTTAAATGCGGTTGTAAAAATGATCCTCGGCGCTTTGTGCCCGGCTTTTTCAAGCACTCTTGCCAATTCGATACCGGTAAGGTCCGGCATTTGAATATCCAGGAAAATGACGTCGATAGGCTTGCTGTTGATCATCTGCAATGCTTCCACGGCGCTTGAATACCTGCCTGCCAGGCTCAGAAACGGCGTTTTCTCGATAAATGCGCATACCAGTCCAAGTGCCAGCGGTTCGTCGTCGACGGCGATGCATTCTAACGTCACGCTCATGTCGTTTCCAGTTCGAGGTGTACTTCAAACTCTTTTTCCTCTTTGTTTTCGGTTACCTCCAACTGGTATTTTCCAGGGTAAAGTAAATCGAGGCGGCGCTGGGTATTGGCGAGGCCAATGCCATTGCTTTCATCCAAAATGGCCCTTTTGTCCGTAAACAGCGTGTTTTTCACTTCTACAAAAATCTTGTGGCCTTCCTGGCGGATCTGAATGTCGATCCGGCTCGGCTGGACGGCGCTTACTCCGTGTTTGAATGCGTTTTCAATAAAGGGTAGGAATAGCATTGGTGCGATTGAAACGTCATGGAGCGGGTTAGGCGGATCGAGGTGCACAGTTACCTTGTCGGTAAGGCGCAGCTGCATTAGCTGAATATAATCCTGTGCAAATGCGATCTCCTGGCTCAATAATACGGTACCGTGCTGGGTTTCGTACAACACGTAGCGCATCATGCGCGAGAGCTTATGCAATGCCTCGCGCGCAGCTTCCACGTCGATCACAGTGAGTGCATAAATGTTGTTTAGTGTATTGAAAAAGAAATGCGGGTTGATCTGCGCTTTCAGGAACGAGAGCTCGGAGTTGATCTTCTCCTTTTCCAGGTTCTGACGGTACTGCTTGTCGAGCTGCGCCGTGCGCACGGCGGCAACGCTGGTACTGAGCCCGATGATCATCAGGGCGGTCATCAGGGAGAAATAGTCGAGCTTGTCGTGGCGTTTTTTGTCGCCGTTCGTTTCCCGCGCCAGTTTGAATGCACGGTCCATTTGCTCGCCATGGTTGACGGCCACCTTCACTTGTTCGATCACAACCGCCAGCATGACAACCGACACGATATTGAAAAGGATAAATCTTAAATACCGGTTTTTCGCCAGAAAATTGGGGAACCAGTAATAATAGTTGAGATAAAATATTGCGACCAGCAGTGTAAACAATACCGCTTGTTTGATCCAGAAACTGACGGGGAATTCGATCTGCCAGCTGAGAGGTTGCCACATCAAGAACAGGGCCAGAAAACTCCATCCAAGTAAATGGAGGAATAACGGGGGGTATTTCCGGGCGGCGCGCGTATCCATTTAGCAATTAGTTAGTTTCAATGTGCTTTGAACGCAACACATCACTGCAATCTTACGTGGAATTTACGAAACCACCTATTCCAATCGATCAATGTACCCTGAATACCGACCGGCGGTGCATGGCAATCTATTAACGGACCAGGTATCGGGAGCGGTTTTTGTAGCATATATAAGCCTTGTTTGGAAACCGGTGTGGATTTGCGGCCCGGCTGCTGAACCGCCCGTCATTTCCAGGGTTGTATCGTTTGAAAGTGCCCTTTGATCGGCATATCCGTCCTATCTATCTATTCCTTTTTTATCCCAGAGATATAGGTTGTTATTTTGAAATTCGAAAAGTACACTTTTAAAACCCCAACCATGAAACTTGTTTTACATCTAACATTCCTGGCTGTGTTCTCAGGGCTAACATCAGCAGCATTTGCCCAATTTCCGGGCGGCGGCGGAGGCGGTGGAGGCCGGGGCGGCGGCGGAGGAGATTTCCGTGGAGGCGGCGACAGGCAGCGGCAGACGGTCATTCCGGGAACGGCAGAGGACACTCCTAAAGGTAGTGGAAAGATCACGGGCATACTCGTGGATTCGACTTCCCAAAAACCGGTGGAATTTGCAGCGCTATCTTTGGTGGATATCAAAACCAACAATCCTATCGACGGTACCACTACCGATGAAAAGGGCGCATTTACGCTCACGAAAGTGGCGTCAGGTAACTTCAAGATCCTGATTTCCTTTATCGGCTATAAAACGAAGACGATCAATAATGTAAAAATCGATCGGAAGACGGAGCTGAACCTGGGTTCGGTAACGCTGGTGCCGGATGTGGTTCAGCTCAATGAAGTCGAAGTGGTGGGAATGGCGCAGATGATTGAAGAAAAAGTCGACAGGCTGGTTTATAATGCAGAAAAAGACATTACCAGCAAAGGCGGTGATGCTTCGGACGTGATGAAAAAGGTGCCTATGCTGACCGTCGATCTCGATGGTAACGTTTCGCTTCGCGGTAGCTCCAACGTGCGCGTGTTGATTAACAACAAGCCTTCGACCATTATCGCGACGAGTGTGGCCGATGCATTGAAGCAGATTCCGGCGGATATGATCAAGTCGGTGGAAGTGATTACTTCGCCTTCTGCGCGCTACGATGCCGAAGGGTCTGCGGGGATTATCAATATTATCACCAAGAAAAGCACGATCCAGGGCGGTACGCTCAACCTTGATACGGGTATTGGTAACCGTGGTTCGAACCTTGGCTTGCGCGGCAATTACCGTGTTGGCAAAATGGGTTTCAGCCTCGGTGGTTTTGGCCGGTTCAATTATAATATGCCGGGTAAATCGGAGAATAAGCAGGTTGGAAAACTGAGCCCGTTCTCGGTTCTTCAGACAAGTGATTCTAAAAATAAAATGGCTTTCGGTTCATACAATTTCGGATGGGACTGGGAGATCGACGCTAAAACATCTTTGTCGGCCGGTGTACGCTATGGAATGCGGAATGCGAAAGTCGATCAGGAACTTTACACTTACAATACGGTAAACGATACGACAAAAACCAGCTTCCGCGACGTGAACAGCAAGGATCTTTCCGGTACCTGGGACGTGAATGTGGATTACATGAAAACATTGGGCAAAGCAGGCCAGGAGTTGAGCATTTCAACACAGTACAGCCGTAACAACCGGACCAACGACTACGATGCGGATGTATACTCATTGAATAACACGCAATTGAAGGAACTGCTTGGGGCACAGGGTAATAACAATAGCAGCCATAACCAGGAAAGTACCGTTCAGGTCGATTACCAGACGCCTATCAAAGACAACCAGATGTTAGAGCTCGGTGGTAAAGGAATTTTCCGTCAGGTTGTGAGTAACTATGATTATTACAGCGAGGTTGGGCAAGCACAACCAGCCAGTAATCTGAACTATGACCAGAATGTCGCTGCCGGATATTTATCCTATACTTACACTACTAAAAGCAAGTTTACCGTCAAGGCGGGTACGCGTTACGAATACACGAGTATCGACGCGCAACAGGGCGAGGCGGGTGATTTGAAACTACCGGCTTACGGCAACCTCGTGCCCAGTATTAACCTCTCGCAGGTTTTCGGGAAAGGGCAGACCATTAAACTGGCCTATAACCGCCGTTTGCAACGCCCGGGTATTCAGTTCCTGAACCCCAACCTGAATGCTGCCAACCCGCAGAACGTAACAGTGGGTAACCCAAATCTGAAGCCGGAGCTTACCGATCAGGTAGAATTGGGTACGAGCTTCTTCAAAAACTCGATGTACATCAACGTTTCGACATTTGCGCGGTTCACCAATAGCTCCATCGAAAGCATCCGTACTACCAGCGACCAGGGCGTGATCACGACGACTTACGGCAACATCGGCTCGAAAAAGAACTACGGTGCCAACATTTTCGGAAACGTGACATTCTTCAAAAGATGGCAGCTGGGCGGCGGTTTCGACTTCTATTATGCCGATCTGTCGAACAACAGCCCTGATCCAGCATTGCAGAACTCCAACAGCGGCTTCGTGTTGAGCGGTCGTATGCGGACAAGCCTTACCATCAAAAACGGCTGGGGCTTGCAGGCGGGTGGGTTCATGCGTGGGCGGGATGTGCAGCTCCAGGGAACGCAAGCCGGTTTCAGAATGTACGATTTCGGTATCCGCAAAGATTTCAAGAACAAGCGCGGAAGCATCGGTTTTGCCATGGAGAACTTCCTGGCGCCGTCGTTCAAAATGGAGACGAGCCTGGAATCGAAAACATTTACCCAGAACAACACCAATTACCTGTTTAACCGCGGTTTCCGCGTGAACTTCTCTTACCGTTTTGGTAAAATGACTTTCGTGGAGCAGAAAACGCGCCGCAAAAAATCCGTGAATAACGACGACCAGAAAAGCGATGGCGGAGGTGGTATGGATGCTGGCGGAGGTGCTGGTGGCGCACAAGGTGGTGCTCCAACGCCGGCAGTTATTCCAGCAGCAGGCGGACGTGGCGGTCAGGGAGCAGGCGCTCCCGGAATGGCTCGCCCGCAGGGCGCACGGCCCGCTGCCGACAGCACAGGCCGCCCGGTTCGGCAGGGCAACTTCCCCGGACAGCCAGGAACACGCCCGGATTCGACTATGAAACGTGATTCTACACAATTCAGGCCGGATTCAACACGGGTACGTCCTGACAGCAGTGCAGTTCGCCCCGACAGTACCGCTCGCCCGGCATTGCCGACTGCACCGGTGAAACAAGATTCCACCGCATTGCCGACGAAACCAGCCACACCGGCCGATTCGACGAAGAAAGACTAGTCTAGTATTGTATCATAAACGAGAGAAGCCCGGTTGATATCAGCCGGGCTTCTTTCGTTTAACAAAGTTTTATAGCGAGCCGTTTTGCTGCTTAATGCTTGCCAGAATGCGGTCGGCACCGGCTGCGAGCAATTCTTCTGCCAGTGCTGTGCCCAGCTCCTGTGGAAATGCATGCCCGCCGCTCTCGGCTTTGCGGATGAGTTCCTTGCCGTCTAGGCTGATGATCCCGCCGGTCATCCGGATTTCCTCGTCGTGCAATGTCGCCATACCGAAAACCGGGATACTACAACCGCCCTGGAGGCGTTTCAGGAATGCCCTTTCGGCAAGCAGGCAGGTTTCGGTTGGCTCGTGGTTGAGTAGTTCGCGGAGCTTGCTTTTCTTTTCAGCGTCTAATAAAACAGCGCATTCGATGGCAACGCTGCCCTGGCCAACTGCGGGTGTAAACTCGTCGAGAAGCAGATGCTCGGCTATCTTGTCGTCGTACTCCATGCGGTGCACGCCCGCGTAAGCGAGCAGGAGGGCGTCGCATTGGCCTTCCTCCAACTTGCGGAGGCGGGTTTGCAAGTTTCCGCGCATATCCACTGTTTTGATATGCGGGTAATAATGTTTCAGAACCGCTACCCGGCGCGTCGACGATGTTCCTACTGTAAACGACTCGCCGCTTTTCAGCGATAATGTGGTATCGTGGCTGACGAGCACATCATTCGCCTGCTCGCGCTCGGTGAATGCGACGATTTCAAATGCGTCATCCAGTTGCGATTGCAAGTCTTTGGCGCTGTGGACGGCGATATCGATCCCGCCGCTGCGAAGCTGATCTTCCAGTTCTTCCGTAAAAACTCCTTTGCTACCGATTTTGGAAAGCGACCGGTCAAGGATCTTGTCGCCCTTTGTTTCAATTATAACGATCTCTGTCTCAATACCGCCCCGTTGCAACAGCTCCTCGACATAATATGCCTGCCAAAGTGCGAGTTTACTCCCGCGGGTTCCTATTTTTATATGCATGGTAATAAAATGATCCTAAACGATATCAACTCAAAGGCGAAGTTATGCCATAAGTGGGAAACTGCCGCGTGAAATCTTACAGTTCCCGTATTCTCCTTTTTAGGCTCAGGTTTTAGTGGATTGAGAGAGAAAATACCCGTAAATTAACACAATCAAAATCAGCACTATGGAAACCAAAGGCCTCATCTTCATCCCCGATATCAGCGGCTTCACGCAGTTTATGCATGAAATCGAGATCCTGCATGGCCGGCAGATTATCCAGGAATTGTTAGAAACACTTGTGAATGCGAACCAGATCGGCCTGGAAATCTCTGAGATCGAGGGCGATGCGATCCTTTTCTTCAAATTTGGGGAAGCACCGGAGCTTGAAACACTGTACCGGCAAGTCGAGAAGATGTTCTGTGATTTTCATAAATACCTGATCGCCTTCGACAACCGCCGGTTTTGCCAATGCAAGTCCTGCATTTCGGCGATCAACCTCACATTGAAAGTGGTAGCACATTATGGCGAGTTTACCACTTATCAGGTCAAGGATTTCAAAAAGCTGATTGGAAAGGATATTATCGTGGCGCACCAGCTGCTAAAAAATGATATCGAACAGCATGAGTACTGGCTGGTAACCCAAAATCTGCTGAACGGGCAAAACCCCGAATACTTTACTGACGGTATGAAATGGCAGCCCGGCTCAAAAACGACCGAAAATGAGCAAATACCTTTTCAATACACCCAGATAGGCTATTTGAAGGACAGCATTCCACCGTACAGACCACCATTGCTGGAACCGAAGGAGAAGGTCAAAATGGTGTCGGTTTCAAGAGAATATGATGCGAATATCAAAAAAGTTTTCTTTACCTCCGGTCACCTGGAACTGCGTTCTCACTGGCAGGATGGTGTGAAATCGATCGAAGAGCTGGATCATTTTATTCCGGGTGTGGGATCGCGCCACCGGTGCGTCCGTGAGGACTGCGAAACGGTCATGTACGCCAGCGGATTTTCGTACGATCCCGAATCCCGGGTCATTTTCAGTGAATCCGATGAGAAGTTCACGAGTGCGCTCTATTTTGTGCTCGATAAGCTGAGCGAGAACCGCACGCGCCTCAGTCTGGAATATTATCTCAAAAAAGATCCTTTAAAACAACTTTCGTTCAGATTCTTCAAAAAGGATAAAATGGAAGCCGAATTCCGGAAATCGCTGGCCAATCTCGAAAGGCTGCTCCCGGAAATTACCTTACCGATTGATTTTTAAACCCCGACCGTATCGCTCTCGTCTGTAACAATCTTGTCTTCAATATAAGACACGATCAGCGACGCAATGTCGATCCCGCTTACCTCCTCGATGCCTCGAAGTCCCGGCGAAGAATTCACCTCCATTACTAGTGGCCCCCGCTCGGATTGCAGCATATCCACCCCGGCGATTTTTACGCCCAATGCCTTAGCCGCTGCAATAGCCGTGTGCTCTTCTTCGGGCGAGAGTTCGATCATGCAGCCGGAGCCGCCCCTGTGAAGGTTGGAACGGAAATCACCCTCGGCGCCCTGGCGCTTCATAGCGGCGATCACCTTATTGCCGATCACAAATGCGCGGATATCGGCCCCTTTGGACTCTGCCACGTATTCCTGGATCAGGAAGTTGGCCCTCAGGCCGTAGAATGCCTCGATGGTCGATTTGGCAGCTTTGATCGTTTCAGCGAGCACCACGCCTACGCCCTGTGTGCCTTCCAGCAGTTTGATGATCACCGGGGGGCCGCCTACCATATGAATGAGCTCGTTGACTTGCGCAGGATTTTTGGCAAAAACCGTCTTCGGAATGTCGATACCGGCCTTCGCGAGTACTTGCATGCTACGCAGCTTGTCGCGCGAGCGTAGGATGGCTTGCGATTTTACGGTGGTAAATATTTTCATCAATTCGAGCTGACGCACTACCGCGCAGCCGAATGCATTTACCGAAGTGCCGATCCGTGGAATGACGGCGTCGATACCGCTGAGGGGCTTGCCTTTGTAAATTACGGTCGGCTTGCCGCCTTCGATCATGACAAAGCATTTGACGTGGTCGATCACAACCGCTTCGTGTCCCTTTTGTTTGATTGCCTCCACCAGACGCCTGGTTGAATACAGGTCCGGATTGGTGGATAATACGGCGATTTTCATAAAAATGTTTTTAGAAAATGTGGAGGTTGGGGCCGTGGCCGAGGGTTATGCACCCTAAGCTGAGGTTTGAGGTAGTTTTTGGGAACGAGTTGGTGCCAGCGAATGCCTTGCCGCCGACAGGTTCTTTTTGGAAACATCCACGATGAACCTGTTTTTGAGCAGTTTTCGCCCGAGTAGTATGGGGTAGCTCATTTTCTGCCGGTTGGCCAGCGAAAATTCGGTACGTATTTTCCGGCCGAAGAGCCTGATCGGTGTCTTGATCACGAACCGTTTTTCTTCCTTCCCGAAGGAATTCCGGATCACGGTTTCTTTGAAATCGGTTACTATAAAGAAATGTTGAGGTGCCCCCCGCTTGGCGTCGAGGTATATATGGAGCTCTTTGCTCCCTTCTTTTTCTACAAGTTTCACGCGCGAACAATGAATGGCAGAGGTTGCCGCACCGGAATCCACTCGCACAGGTACATTATGCCAGCCCAATTCCGGTAAGTCCGCCATATCGGTCGCGCCGATAATTTCCAATGGACGTTTCATCTGCGTTGAAAAAACTGGGCGACCGTCAGCGACAGGTCCAGAAACACCATTTTGGCCCGCACGTTGCGCTCAATGTGGTAATAGGCCGTATTCACTTCCCCGATCATCCTTTCCAGCGACTCAAAATTGACGGTTTTGGAAAAATTCTGCACGAATGTAAGCTCTTCCTGCGGAACGCGCAAAAGCTCGCCAGCGCCGTGGCTCCACACGAGCATATCCCTGAACAGCCGCAATGCATATTCAAGCAGGCCTTTTTGCTTTTCCTTACTCATGACGTCGTAATTGTCGGAGAGTTTGACCAAATGCGCCACATCGAATTTATAAGAAGATCGCATCCAGTCCGCAAACCATGCCGAACGGTCATCCTGCTCTTCCTGAACGAGTTTCAGCGCCTCGGCCATGTTTCCGTCGGACAGGAATGCTACCTGGTTGGCCATCGCATCGGTCGCATCGTTTTGTTTCAGGTAGGTTTTGATTTCCGAATCCGTGAATGCCGGAATGGTAATACGCTGTGTCCGCGAAATGATGGTAGTCAGCAATTTGTCCGATTGGTCACTTATCAAAAGGAACAATGTTTTTTCAGGCGGTTCTTCGAGAATCTTCAAAATGGCATTCGAAGAAGCCGCATTCATAATGTCGGGCTTCCAGATTAGCAGGATTTTGTACTCGCCTTCGTAGGCCTTCACCGACAATTTTCTCAAAATCCCGCGTGCTTCTTCTACCGAAATATTTCCCTGCTTGTTGTCTGCGCCGATGTGGTCGAGCCAGTCGGGCAGGACGCGGTAGGGGTTTTCCAGCAAAAATGAACGCCAGAGCGGCAGGAATGCCTCACTGGTTTTACCATCAACTTTTTTGGAGGTGGCAATGGGAAATATGAAATGAAAATCCGGGTGAATGAGCTTGCTCATCTTCGCGCATGACGCGCAGGTGCCGCAGGCGTCTTCTTCGTTCCTGTTTTCGCAATTAATATAGGTAGAGAATGCCAGCGCCATGGCCAGGCCAGCGCCGCCGGTGGGGTAATCGAATAGCTGGGCGTGGGCCAGATGGCTGTTCCGGACCGAGCGCCGCAATGTCGCTTTGATATTTTCAAGTCCCGGAATATCTCTGAAAAGCACGATTTTAAATCAATTAATAAATGGGTAAAAGCCTGTTAGCTGCGCTGGGATTGGGTCTCTTGCAAAACCGCACTCATAATGTCTTCTTCTATCTTCCCGAATGGAACTCCCCGGCGGCTCACCGTGTCGCTCGCTACGGCAAATGCTTTGTCAAAACGATATTCGCAATAGCCCTCGGTCGCTCCGCCCCAGGAGAAAGAGGGGATGTGTTTGGCCTGGAATCCCGCGCCGAATACGTTCACACTTACGCCAACAACCGTCCCGGTGTTGAACATGGTCGAAATTCCTGCTTTGGAATAATCGCCCATCATCAGCCCGCAGAAGATCAGGCCGGTATCAGCCAATGTATTGGTAGCATAGCTATGCAGCTTGACGTTCGTGTGATCGTTTTTTAAATTCGAGTTATTGGTATTGGCCCCAAGGTTGCACCATTCTCCCAAAACCGAATTACCCAGGTAGCCGTCATGCCCTTTATTGCTATATCCAAACACCACACAATTACTCACTTCGCCGCCCACTTTGGATGAAGGTCCAACGGTCGTATTCGGCCGTATCTTCGTTCCCTGCGCTAAAACACCATTTTCGCCGATGGCAAATGGCCCCTGGATCATCGAACCTTCCTGGATCAATGCATTCTTACCAATGTAAATAGGGCCGTTCTCCGCATTTAGTATGGATGCTTTGATCACCGCGCCTTCTTCCACGAAAATATGCTCTTGTTTATAGCAATGCGTAAACGGATCATTAATACCTACCGATTTTCTAACGGAAACAATGCGTTCGTAATCGGCTTTAATCTGCGCACCATTCTGGCCAAAAATATCCCACACATTGCGGACCATGGTAAATGGCTCGGCATATTGCACAACCGACAGGCTTTTGGTGCCTTCCGACGCTTTCCAGGCGTCATACGTGCGTACGGCCAGTATCTCGCCCTTATCGGACACGAGTGCATTGCCGTGCGGTAAGCCTTTAACAATGCCGGTCAGATGTTCATCCGGGCATAACGCGCCGTTGATATACAGGTTATCACCCGAAGTGTGCTCTGGAAATTTGGCGGCAAGGTAAGTTTCCGTTTGGAACGAAACCGTGGTGTGGCATCTGTCGGCCCATTTCTCGGCCAGTGTGTGAATGCCGCACCGGATGCCGGCGACTGGTCTTGTATAGGTAAAAGGTAAAAGCTGGATTCTTATTTTGGGATCGTCGAACAGAATGGTACTGGGCATAAATTAAATCGTATGTGCCTGCCAAAGTTCGGGCATTTTATTGGTTACGGCAAAAAAAGAAGCAGTCTCCCGGACATATTTGTCGGGAGACTGCCACCGTATTTTTTCGTCGTCCTGCTGTGTTCGACCACGCAGGAAAAAGTCAATGCGTCGCTTATTTTCCGTAACGCTTTCTGAACTTGTCAACGCGACCAGCTGTATCAACCAGTACGTTCTTACCAGTGTAGAAAGGGTGTGATTGCGAAGAAACCTCGACTTTGTACACAGGGTAGCTTTTGCCATCTTCCATGGTAACGTTTTCAGAAGTCTCTATGGTAGAGCGAGTAATGAATTTAAAGTCGCTTGATAGATCCCAGAAAACTACTTCTCTGTAATTGGGATGAATATCTTTTTTCATTGGTATATGGTATTATTTGTTTCTATACGGTTTTCAAAAGGATTGCAAAAGTAAAAAATCCTGACTTGTAAATCAAGTATTGAAACGCTATCTTTTTTAATATTAATGCAATACGGCGGAAATTAATGTACTAAACTTCACTGAGTTGTTGTTTGAGCACTTCGACGCCGCGTTTAGCTTCCTTCTCGAAATCGGTATACACGAAGCATTCGATCGAAAGCCCGCCTTTGTAGCCGATTTTCTTCAATGCCCCCAGGTAGGCCCTGAAATCGTCGCCTTTCACGCCCGGTGGCGTGCGTTTTTCCTTCTCCGCAATATGGCAATGCACAATATGCTTACCATATTTAACGATTTCGGAAGCAGGTTCGTCCTCCTTCAACATATGGTATATATCGCAAAGCAGCTTCACGCGCGGGCTTTTAACTGCATCCACAATTTCAACGCCTTCGGCCAGGCTGTTGATGAAGTTGGTTTCTCCGCGGTTCAAAGGCTCCACGGCGATGGTAACCCCGTATTTTTCGGCGAGCGGGGCCATTTTCTGGGTTAATTCAATGTGCTGCGCCTTCGCCTTCGCGCGGTCGAAACCCTCGGGGATGATTCTGGAAGCACCACTTCCGAATACGACAAATTGTGAGCCGCATTCCTTGGCGCGTTTCAATACGGTCTCCGTTCTTTGGAGGATCGCCTCGTGGTTCGCTTCGGGACCCAGCGTCTTAAGGCTCGCCGGGAGCAGGATCACGTATGACTTAATAGGAAAGTGCTCGCTTTTCAGTTGTTGGAGGTTCTTCTCGTAGCCGGCATCGCCACCTTCCGGAATCAGAAAGCCCGCGACAGACTCCTCTATATATGAACATCCCGATTTTCTCAGAAACTCGGCCTTGTCGTATGCCGCATACACGCCTAGTGGAATGTTGTAAGCCGGGCTTCCGGCCGCTTTGGCCATGGCTTCGGTAATCGATCCGCCCAGCGCAAGGCCAGCCACCATTCCGGAGGTGGTTTTGAGGAACGTCCGACGTTCGGCTTGTTCGATAATTGTGTTCATAATTATATTGTTTAGCGTCTGTTAGTTAAAATTTTATGCAGGATTGATAGGCGTTAGTTTTTGTAAAGTTTACAAGATTAGATTTATTCTAAATAGTTGATAACTTCTAATATATTGATTTTCAATGTGAAAAGTGGAGTTCCGAAAAAAGGAGTTAAAAAAAAATGAAAAAATGTTTGCAAATTTTTGAATCTCATTTTGATGAAAAAATTTTCTCAGATTTAAATTTCTGTAAATAACTAGTTATTAGTTTCTTAACAATTTGATAACTTGTATTATGACGATAAACCCGGTTTTTGTAGCGAAATACTGATTGCGTTTGTGATTAATTTAATGTTATTTCAAGAGATTTTTAGTTGCACCTCCGAGTCCAATTCCAAGAATATACATCACTAACGTTCTATCAAACACCACATTCTATGTCTATGTATGTCATAAAGCGTGACGGCCGCCGCGAATCCGTGAAATTCGACAAGGTGACTGCCCGCATAGAGAAACTGAGCTACGGCCTGGACGCTGCTTATGTTCAGCCCGTGGAAGTAGCCAAGAAGGTTGTTTCCGGTATTTACGATGGCGTTACAACCGCCGAGCTGGATAACCTTGCTGCCGAAACCGCAGCTTCCATGACCACCAAGCATCCGGATTATGCAATCCTGGCTGCCCGCGTCGCTATCTCAAACCTCCATAAGAACACATTGAAGTCGTTTTCGGCTACAATGAAGCGTCTTTATACATATATAGATGCCAAAACCGGTGAAAATGCATCGTTGATCTCCAAGGAGGTTTACGAGGTGATCCGGCAGCATGCGTCGCTGCTCGACTCTACTATTATATATGACCGCGACTATTCCTACGATTATTTCGGCTATAAAACCCTTGAAAAGTCGTATTTACTGAAAGTTGAAGGGAAAATTGTCGAGCGCCCGCAGCATATGCTCATGCGTGTAGCGATTGGTATCCACCAGGAGGATGTTCAGGCCGCAATCGAGACATATCATTTGCTTTCGGAAAAATGGTTTACCCATGCCACGCCTACCTTGTTCAATGCAGGTACACCGAAGCCGCAAATGTCGTCATGCTTCCTGCTGACGATGAAGGAGGACAGTATCAATGGTATTTATGATACCCTTAAAAACTGCGCGTTGATTTCGCAGTCGGCCGGCGGTATCGGTTTGAGCATTCACGACGTGCGTGCGACGGGTACATATATTAAAGGAACAAACGGGCAATCGAACGGTATCGTACCGATGCTCCGCGTGTTCAACGACACGGCGCGTTACGTGGATCAGGGCGGCGGCAAGCGCAAAGGTTCTTTTGCCATATATATAGAACCATGGCATTCGGATATCTTCGATTTCCTGGATCTGAAAAAGAACCACGGGAAAGAAGAGCAGCGTGCGCGCGACCTTTTCTATGCATTGTGGATTCCGGATTTGTTCATGAAGCGTGTGGAAGCGAATGACACCTGGTCGTTGTTCTGCCCGCACGAATGTCCGGGACTGGCGGATACGCACAGCGACGAATTCGAAAAACTGTACGAACAATACGAGCGTGAAGGCAAAGCGCGCAAGACTATCAAGGCACAAGACCTCTGGTTCGCCATCATGGAGTCGCAGATTGAGACAGGTACGCCCTATATGTTGTATAAGGATCATGCGAACAGCAAATCCAATCAACAAAACCTGGGTACCATCAAGTCTTCGAACCTTTGCACGGAGATCATCGAATATACTGCTCCCGACGAAGTAGCGGTTTGTAACCTTGCCTCCATCGCATTGCCGAAGTTTGTGGAGCAGGGGGCGGATGGGTTCCTGCGCTTCGATCATCAGAAATTGTACGAGATCACGAAAGTGGTAACGCGCAACCTGAACAAGATTATCGACCTAAACTTCTATCCTGTTCCGGAAGCCGAGAAGAGTAACAAGCGCCACCGCCCGATCGGCATAGGGGTGCAAGGTCTGGCGGATGCATTCTGTATGATGCGCATGCCATTCGACTCCGATGAGGCACGCCAGCTGAACAAAGATATTTTCGAAACGATCTATTACGGATCTATGGAAGCTTCGATGGAGCTCGCCATGCAGCACGGCCCTTACGAAACCTGGGCCGGCAGCCCAATCTCGCAAGGGGTGTTCCAGTTCGACATGTGGAATGTGAAACCCGAGAGCAAGCGCTGGAACTGGGAGAAGCTGAGAAAAGATGTAGTACAAAACGGTGTACGGAATTCATTGCTGCTCGCGCCAATGCCAACGGCGTCAACCAGCCAGATACTCGGCAACAACGAATGCTTCGAGCCATTCACTTCCAATATATATGTAAGAAGGGTATTGTCGGGAGAATTCGTGGTTGTGAACAAGTATCTCTTGAAAGACCTTGTGCGGCTAGGCTTGTGGAGCGAGGAGATGAAGAACAACCTCGTTCGCGCCAGCGGATCGGTACAAGCCATCCCGAACATCCCGGAGAACATCAAGGAGCTCTATAAAACAGCATGGGAGATCAAGCAGCGCAGCCTACTCGATATGTCGGCAGACAGAGGTGCATTCATTTGCCAGTCGCAGTCGCTGAATATCTTCATGGAAGAGGCGAATTTCGGCAAGCTGACTTCGATGCACTTCTATGCATGGAAAAAGGGTCTCAAAACCGGTATGTATTACCTGCGTACCCGTGCGGCGTCGGATCCGGTTCAATTCACCGTCAGCAAACAGGCCGAGCCGCAACTCGAACCTGCAATTGCCGTGGTGGCCGAGAAAGAACTGAACTACGCGCAATACGCGGAGGAGCACGCCAAGCCTGCAGCGCCGCGTGATAATCGCTCCGACATGCAATGCTCCCTCGACGATCCGGAAGGATGCGAGGCTTGTGGATCGTAATTAAGGTTAAAATCACAATAGCGAAGAGGTGTCTGATCATAGGTCGGGCACCTCTTTCATTTTCGGGCGTTGGTATTTTCAATCTTGGCGGCACCAGCGTTTCCACTTTCCATAATGGGATGTGGTAATACATTGCTGGTTGTGTTGTATTAATAAATGGAAAAATTGGACGTGTTGGAATCAGCTTTCCGCCACTTGAAATAGGGTGAGAAAGGGAGGGGGAAAAACTTCAATTTTTTTCGAGTTGTAGCAATTTGTTTATCAATCGGTTAGTGAGATTTTGGGAAAAAGATTACAAAATATTTGCGACTAGCACTTGCATGTTAAAAATAAACCCTGCACTTTTGCACTCCCAATCGGGAATAACGGTAACGAAAACGATCGGTACCACTAGTTCTGAGAAGATTCAGAGCAAAGTTCTTTGACATGATGAAGAGAGCAAGAAGATAGGTTCGTTAGAAACATTGGTCGGTTTCTTCGGAAACCAGACTGCAACAAAATTTACAATGGAGAGTTTGATCCTGGCTCAGGATGAACGCTAGCGGCAGGCTTAATACATGCAAGGC
>NZ_BMIA01000009.1:0-10150 GCF_014641595.1 Dyadobacter endophyticus
CATAAAAACATCACTGACCTGTATCCGCAACACTTTAACAAGGTTCACCAATTAACAAATACGTAGTTGATAGGCCGGATACGTATTGGCTACATACCTTGGTAGATCCTTACTGTGATACCTTTCGGCTAGGTTGGCTAGATCAGGCAAATTAATTACGAATGTAAATACTCCTCGCTCATGGCAAAAGAAATCAAATGTCCAAAATGTGGATCTACACAAATCACTGCAAATAAAAAGGGATTCAGCTTAGGTAAAGCTATCGCAGGTACCGTTGCGGTTGGGCCTGTGGGCGCAATTGCTGGCGTCCATGGAAGTTCAAATATCATTATTTCTTGCCTTTCATGTGGGCATTCGTGGACCCCAAAAATCGAAGTCGAACAGGCACAAAATGATATCTCGAGGACTACACCGTCTTACTTATTAAGTGAGGCTTGGCACCGGGATTTTGTCGCTGCTTATGAAGAGGGTAGACGCGAATTAGCTAATTCGATCTTACGTTCAAACGATCCATCAGCTTTTTCTAAAAGAGGTATCGACCTATTTTACAATGATTTGCCAATCCATCAAGCTGAAAGTAGGACAGGAAAGCAGCCAAACGGAATAATGATGGTAGTAGTGTTTTTTATAGTCGTCTTGGCAATCATCCTAGTTTTTGAACTTTTCTAAGTGAGGCAATTCTTAAAATTACTTTTACAGCTTTCTGGCTCCATGAGAAAGCTATATCAACAGTATGTGATCGATTTTATTTTGAGTATTATCCATTTTCCGGATGAAGGGCACAAGCGTCGGTTCAATCCATTCTACAAGATGATACAGCTTATCTCGGACTTCATGGAAGGCTCAAAAAGCTATACCTTTCTGAACCCATGGGCATATCACTAATTCACCAGCTCCCAGTTACCAAAAACAAGGGTCAAAAAGTAGGTCCTAAAATAAATGATCTTTTATCTTTGTGATACTGACTTTTTAACCCTTTATGAATAAAATTTTTGGCTATGCCCGGGTGTCGACGCTCGACCAGAACCTGGATACGCAACTAGAAGCTCTTCAACAGGCCGGTTGTCACCAGATATACCAGGACAAGATCACCGGTGTTACCACGAGCCGGCCAGCTTTAGACCAGCTGTTGGCTCAGCTCCGCGAGGGAGATACTGTAATGGTTGCACGGTTCTTCAGATTGGGAAGAAGCCGCGACCACCTGATTAACCTGCTGGGGGATTTCGCCCGGCAAGGAATACACTTTAAAGCCCTAGACCTGGGCGTTGACAGCAGTACCCCGGCAGGAAAACTGGTATTACAAATTTTTGCAGCGCTGGCAGAATATGACAGGGAAAGTATCCTGGAAAAGACCAGGGCTGGGCAATTGTTGGCCAAAGCCAACGGTAAACATATTGGAAGGCCTGCCGGCATTGATACTGAGAAGTTCGCCAAAGTAAAAAAAGCTTTGGAGCGAGGCATGTCCGCCTCCGAAACGGCTAGCCTGACCGGTATTAGTATGTCCAGTGTTAAACGGTATCGAAAACAAATTCAGAATACTATGGATCATTCCACGACTTCGAAATGATCTTTTTTGCTTTGACAACCAGTAATGTTGATGCGAATGAAAGGCCCCAATAAGAAATATTCTATAAAGGCATATTATCTACCAACAAAGCGTATCCGCACCATTATACAAGTTGGTGTCAACGCTGATGCCTGTTGCCAAACATTGCGAGAACAAGGATATACAGATCCCTTTGAAGCAACTGAAATCATTGATGATCCTACCGAAGCCCAAATGAACTATGCTGTTGATCTGGGCATTGCGATCCCGCCTAATGCTACAAAGCAAGATGTTTCAGTACTGATAGACTTTAAACTAGAAAATGACACGGTGCCAAAGCCAGGCTTAGTCCAATTCGCAAATGAGGAAGGGCTATATTTTTCCCAATATATAGGAGAAAGCGCGCTCTACAACCTTATTTTTAACTCACTTGATCATCAATCGCGTGTCGCTTTCTTTATATTTTCAATTCACCGGTGGTTGGTGAAAGGTGGGGTCGATAATCTTAACGAGAGTCCCCATAAGCAACACTATCTTGATTTTGCCTCTGAAAATCAGGACAACGATCGCCTCTCAAAATCAATAAATAGATATAATGGTGCTGATCTAAGGGATTTTGGGAACGTAAGTCTCGGTGGTGGTGAATATTATCAAGGTGCAAGTAAAGACACAATAGCGTTCAAAACTGCCCATCAATATTTGAAATCACATGGCTTGGTGAGAATCGAACCTGAACGCGCTCCTGTGGTTAAGAAAAATCCAGTATATCAAAGTCAAAAACGACAGACTATTGCCGAAGTTCAAAGAGAAATGAACAAAGGATGTTTACTTTCAGCGGTAGTACTAACTATGACGGGTTTCTTACTATTCTGTATTGTCTCATGCGCTGCAAATTAAAAATTCCACCTCACTTGTTTTAAGTTACTTCGGTAAATTTACATCAGGTACCATGAATCACGTTAATCATCGTTGCGCATTAAGTGGGTATACAACTGTCTGATTACCAACTCACGCCCCTGTCAAATTCAAAAGAAGATGAGAATTTACAGAAGTTGGTGAGAACCTGGGTGTCCACGTTGTTCGACAAATAAGCTAAAACGGTAATCATCAACACATTATCTCCAATATCTCAACCAAATTATTCTCATCATCTTTTATATATTTTCTCGTTGCCTTTTGTAAAACCACGCTGAATCGTCCAATTATTCTCATTATCTATTGGATTTGACAAAATTCACGCTGCAATCGATCAATCCAGAATTCATTGAAAATGAAATCGAGCTGGCCAGTCGGCATCCATTCTCAAAACCAGACTGACTAGGTGTAGCAAAAAAATAACCGGGCGAGTAGCCCGGCTATCAACATAACTAGAATTGAGCGTTTTTATTTATTGTAAAAGAACTCTTGTTCTATCTGTCGTTGTTTCACCATTTTTACTATAAGTCACATGCAAATAATAAGTACCACGCGGCAGTGAGCTTACATCAATTTTGAAAACTCCGTCTGAGCCAACTTTCGAATGAATCCCGTCATATTTTATACTATAAACAGCCTCTTGTGTTTTTTCGCTAAATAAGGAAATTTGATCCGGCATGGAAGCGGTAGTTTCGTAGTGTTCGAACTGTACAAATAATTGATCTTTTGCTGGATTTGGAAATACTGTGTATCGGGCCGAGCAATTATCGATGCATATAGTTGTGCCAGCACTGGCAGAACCGCAAGAATTGGACATGTTCAGCGTCAATCCGTAACAATCTGGCACATTTGTATAAAAGGAGGCACTACCGTTTCCAAAATCGCTTAAAGAGGCATTCGAAGCATTTCCGCTGGTGATCGACCAAACCGAACTTGTTGGGTTGCCAGTCATAGTAGCAACTACAAGCTGACTGGTACCCGCGCAGTTGTTTGGTGCGCTAATAGATATATTGGTCGCGATAGGCTTACCTACGCTGATTGTTTTTGTCAATACGAGTGTTCCACAACCACCGGACACGGTAGCCGTAAGTGTAACGCTTCCGTGGAAGCTGCCCACTCTTGTTGCAACACCGCTGCTATTTATCGTTACTGCGCTAGTATTACTACTTGACCACGCCACGGTAGAACCTTGCGGAAGGTTCGCAACAGAATAAGTTGAGCTAGGGCAAAGGTGGTCAACTCCGGAGATACTAGACTGTGTTGCCGTTCCCACATTAACGGCCTTCCATGCATTTTCAACTTGCTGAACCAAAACACCGTTTTGATTACCACATAACGCCCTGGCAGCATTTACCATCCCGGTTCTGACTTGCGCATAAGTTGTAGTATTGTCAAGGAAATTTCCAAAGACTGCCCTGACTATTAAATTCTCTAACAGATCCATCCCTACACCGTATACGTTATAAAAACCTCCTACATCATTGGTTCCCGACCCACCGCTAGCCAATAGATAAGCCCAATGGGACAAAACACCACTCCGTTCGTACTTATCAGAACTTCCATTATACTGTGCTCCGTTGTATGTGTCAGCCATTGTACGGTTGACGCCTGCTGAATTTGTATTTTGTAAGTCTCTCAAACAAGTATTGAAAACGGTAAGTTGTTCAGCAATTTGCCAAATGTTGCCGCCGGTGATTCTGTGCTGCATAATAGCTCCCCAAACATCACTAAGACCTTCATTAAATGACCCTTGGTCGCCCGTATTGCCCCATCCTATCTGAAAATTAGTAATACCATGTCCATATTCATGAGCGACCACATCTACACTAGCCACAGGACTAAAAACCACATCTCCGTCACCGAAGGCTAAATAATGATCCACGTTGTTCCAAAGAGCATTATCTCGATCAGGCTGAGCCGTTCCATATCTGATATGGGCATTAATAGGTTGTCCTGCGCCGGAGACTGGATTGTTAAAACTATTAATAGCATGTGCGGTATTCATCCTGTCATATATACGCTGCAAGGCCCAGTGCACATCCAGTGCCATGTCGTTTTCCCCAGGAGTATGCTCTGCCGCAGTCCATGTGTTATTGTTATCCCTTAACTCGATACTGGTTGTAATATTTGTGCTGCCTTGCAAATTGCGAGTGTGAATAGTAGCGCCTCTTGTGTTGTCAAATAAGCGATATCGCGGGGTTACAGAGACATCGTCGAAGGCGCTTGCGGTTTGAGTTCCGCTATACCTTGTAGAGAAAGTGCCTGTTGCAGGCGGTAATGCATATGTACGCATCGTTGGCACTTTTTTTGGAGTGCTCCGGGTCATCATTTCCTCATTTGTGCTACTTGCTGAGCCATGTGAAAATATTGGCTCAGTCGCCAAAATGTTACCCGTTTGCGCGTCAACAAAACCGATCGCATCATTTGCCGGATGATTACTGCGTAGGTAAATCTTATAAACCAAAAGGGCAGTACTGTCCAAAGATGCAATTTCCTTAATCAGCAATTCTGAGGTAAAATCTGAAACATCAGAGCTAGGTATTTGTTTGAAATTCGCAAATGAGTCCTTCGCTATCTTATCCGTAATTTTCGGACGAACATCAAGGCCTTCCAATTTTACAAAATGGCCATGAGCATAAAACATCTTCCCGGCTTTATAGTGGAAGTTATACCCTGCACCGTCTACTTTAACACCTTTGTAAAACTGATCAAAGTGATCGTCAATAAATTCCTGGCTACGCTGTTTATCTTTTGCTTTTACGAAACCGTCATCGGCAGTTGTTTTAAGATACTCCTTCATAAAATCCTGTTCAGAGAAAGTGGTGCTTTTATCCGAATCTGTAAACTCCATTGCCTGGATAATGCCCTTCCTGTCTTTGAGAACCGTCGGAGTCTCCGAGTTTTGCGCACTTGCAAAAAATGGGAAAACTGAAGTCATTGCGAAGAGTACTTGTGTTTTCATATTTTACATTAGTTTAGTTGATTCGTTTCCATTTCGATATTGAGAATATTGGCGAAGCATTTTCCATGTGAAGCTCCATTGTATCCCCATAAAATTTAGGGGTATAATAAAACCTGAGTTGATATCCGTCATCGTAAGTTGCTGCTACATTTAACAGCGTATCAATCCAGTATTTTTTTTTGAAAGTTTTTTGTGTAGCATACTCATATTCAAGCAGTACACTATCAGGGAGAAAATGCCAGTATGCACCCGGTTTCTCAACGGGTGGTTGGTATTCGCCATTACCTAAATAGAACGGTTCCCATTTACCCAAGATTTGCTGACGGGGGTCTACTTCATCTTTGCTACAACCAAACAGGAGCACAGCTATAACACACGTTACAATCGCTTTCATGATAATTGAATATTAGTACTTTCTGGTTCGGAACGCTTTTTGCGCATAGAGGTGTCGATAAGACGCAACATGTTTGCTATGAAAGCATTTGGTACTTTGCTTTCATATTGAGGTCGAAACACCGTAATGGTGTTTCGCCAACGCGATAAATTCTTATTGGGGGCGCTTTGAGCTGGGTGATTCCAAAAATAGAATCCGGCGGTTACTCAAAGTTATGATATAAAACTATTTTTACAATAATTTGCACAAAAACTTTTTATAAGCAGATTTTCAACAAAACAAAAGAAGAAATTCAAACCGCCAAAAGGCATCAATACGATATTTATCGTATTACGATTAAAGCAAAATAATTCAATTCTGGTGGTACATTAGTGGAATTCAGCATTGAATATTTACATTTTTCAGTTGTTGTATAAGTTATCTTATGTTAAATAGAATCTATAAACTATTCATCCATCCCTATTAATTCCCTTTTAAAGCCCCTTTGGCGGCAGTGCCCTTACTCCACTTAGGTCGACATGAAAAGTTATCGTTTATAAGGCTGACAAAATCGAGGTATGGTTAGGTCTACGGCTGACTATCCTTCCGTTATTGCAGCGTGTCATTTAAAGGGAAGCCTACTGAGGGGCACCTTGTAAATTCACACATAGCCTTACCGACTGGAAGCTATTCCATTTGCTACCAAACCCTAGAATTTACACGTAGTGAGATTCCCATAGCGTTTTTATGAATGAGTCTATCAAAAATGTTGAGCACGGACAGATTGGGGCTTACAGTTGGTGACAAATCCTACCAGCTATACACCAACTAGGATTCCATCAGCGCGTTAAAACAGGGCGGGTAAGAAGCTGCCATACGTTACTTTCATAGAATGGCAATTGCCCGGTGGTGGAACACCGGTGCATCAGTCCTCATGGGTACAAGCTACTGGAAAGCAAAGTCTGCCTATAAAGTCTTGTAAGCCAACACAATTGTCCAATCCGGAGGAAACATAAATACAAGCAATGGCAAAAAATGACAAAATACTAATCGACGGGATTATCGATGAGAGAGTTGAGCAGTCAATCCCATCGAATAGGCGTGACGAAGCTTTCGAATTTTTCGTGATTGAACAAATATTGAAAGATTATGACCTGTCGAATGAGGAACTCTCACTCGGAATAGTTGATGGTCGAAACGATGGAGGTATAGACGCATTTTACGTTTTTATAAATGGACATTTATTAGTCGATTTACTTACGTTTCCATGGCCAAAGGCAGGCTGCACGGTTGACGTCTTTATCGCCACTTGCAAACATCATGATACGTTCAAGCAAGCACCACTAGATAATTTAGCAGCTTCACTGACAGAACTCTTTGACTTCAGTGTAAATTCAGGAGAACTTCAAGGTGATTACTCAGATCTTGTTTTGGAACAAAGAGAAAAATTAAAGTCCGCATACCGAAAAGTCTCTCCAAGGTTGACAAGTTTCTCGACTTCTTTTTTTTATGCGTCCAGGGGCAACGTTGCGGAGCTCGGTGAGTCAATCATATCACGATCGAATCAGATTAGGCAAATCGCCGAAGAAGCTTTTGGAAAGTGTAAAGCCTCGTTTGATTTTCTTGGGGCAACAGAACTGATTGAAGCGAGCAGGAAAATCAAAAACTTTTCATTAGAGTTACCATATACCAAAGATATTTCAAGTGGAGAAAATCTAATTCTCCTGGTAAAATTGAAAGACTATTTCAATTTTATCAACGATGATGGAAAACTTCGAAGGTATCTTTTTGATTCGAATGTGCGAGACTACATGGGATTAAATAGTGTAAACGAGGACATTCGTGAATCCTTAGAGAGTGATGATGAAGTCGAATTCTGGTGGTTGAATAACGGAGTAACAATATTAGCAACTGGAGCGAGTACAATAGGCGAAATTGCCCAAATTCAGGATATTCAAATTGTTAATGGTCTTCAGACATCGGAATCAATATTTCAATATTTCTCGTCGGGCGGCGCGGACAAGTGCAACAGATCTGTTTTAGTTAAGGTTATAGTGTCAAACGATAGCAGTGTAAGGGATTCCATCATACGCGCGACAAATAACCAAACAACTGTTGAAACGTCTGCCTTGCACGCCACTGACAAAATTCAGCGAGATATTGAAGATATTCTAAAACAGTATGAATATTACTATGAACGTCGCACAAACTACTACAAAAATCAAGGGATCACCGCTGACAAAATTGTTGCGCCTATGTATTTAGCCGCTGGTTACATGGCCTTAGTGCTTAGACGGCCACACCAAGCTATATCACTTAAATCAAAATTCATGCGCGATGAGACGACATATAACTACATTTTTTCGCCAAACGTTGACCTTAAGGTCTGGGGTATTATCGCTCACGTCTTAAAGGTCATAGACAGTTACCTGGAGACAAAACGGCCTAAGAAGACAACCACTGAAAAATTTTTAAAATCCAGAAGATATATTCTTGCGTTTGTTACGGTGTCGAAAATCTTTGGAACCTTCAACTACTCAATTACCGACCTATTAGGTCTACAACCATCTGCATTAAATGAAGTAACTCTTGATGAAGTCTGGACTATAGTTACGGAAACGCTGCCAGTCACCGAAAATAAGCGCCCGAAACTTGGATATTACAGCGAAATTTTTAAGAATGCCGAGTCGGTTCTGAAGATAAAGGATATCAGTCGAATGTCAAATTTGGAATATCTTTCTATCATCCCGGAAACGAAAATAAACAACGGGAAGCGTGGAGCTATCTCAATGGAGCTAGCTTTGGAAATAAATGAGCACCTCCCCGAACAACCATGGAGACCTAGAATGCATACCAGGATCTGCCGTCTATTTCGCATTTCTGAACGTGAGTATTTCGATGCCGTTCACTTATTAATTGAAGCAGGCTTAAGATATAGGCAAAAAGATGGAGTGGTTTTTGACTCCAACGGAGAAATAATTGCTTTTGACAAATACAGAGTCGATCCTATCACATTAAAGCTAAAAGAAATGTAATATTTGCTATGTCAGATAAACAACTCAATATTTAGTAACAAATTACCAACTAATACATTATTTTTTTCAAGAAAAAAATTAGGGCAACGTTTCAATAAACATATCAAAATTCTGGCAGGCCCGTATTAACCCAAAATATGGAAACAAAATAGGTACGGTGTAAGATCAACATTCGGAATCAATTGAATGTGCCTTTGACTCTTTTACCGTTTCCAGTTTACGGAGCACGTAAGTAAGTTGGGTGATATCATTGATGCGTAGCTTCTCGAAAATTCTGCGTTTATAAGAACTGACCGTTTTGGGGTTGATGCCAGCTATTGAGGCTATTTCATCGTGGGGTCTGTTTGCTATCAGTAAACCTGCCAAAAGCCTCTCCCTTTTCGTTAGGGTGCGGTTTGTCCGATTGGAGCTAATATCTGCTAGTAATAGCTGCTGAATATCGTCGCTGACAAAGCGCGATTTTGTAAACGCGGTCTTTAATGCCTTACTAATCTCATACGGACTAGATTTTTTTGAGAACAAGCCGTTTGCCCCGGCCTTTATGAAGGGATAAATGTATTCAAATTCGTTTCCCAGGTTTACTAAAACAGAAGCTTGCTTATTCAGCTTTTTAAACCGCTTTAATAAGGTCGTGTCCTTCCCATCGATGACGCCAACATCGAGGATCATCATTTGAGCCTCGTCTGGGGAGCATAGGCCTTGGCAATTTTGGACAGTGTCGGTTTCCAGAATTTTCGCATCTGGATATTCATTTTCAATGACCGATCGTAACCCAATTGAAAATAAGGGGTTGTCGGTAACGATCAGGATCGTCATAGTGGAGTATTCGAGTTATTCTAGTTAGAAATGGAGCTCCTCTTTAGAACAAACCCGGGCAACTTTGCTCGCTGCCCGGGTTGTCTTGCATTCGTTACTACTTTGTAACGGCTACTTTGTGTGTGCTGATAGTGCCGTCAAACAGGGTCAAGGTGATGACGTAAATGCCTTGTGGAAGCCTTGTTACATCAATCCCCGCAGAAGATGGTTGTTGATTCGCAAGGACTTTCACACCGCTAGCGTTATGTAAATCTGCTTGTTTGACTAATTGATGGTCACGGATCAAAATCTTGTCTACCACCGGGTTCGGGTAAGGCACCAAGCCGCTGCCGACCTCTATTTCTACCAAACGGATAGCACTATACGCGAATGTTCCGTCCAGGTCGACCATTTTGAGCCTGTAAAAATTCTGGCCTGTCAGGGGATTGGCATCCACATAGGAGTAATTGACGAGCACTTTGCTGTCTCCCTGGGAAGAAACCGAAGCGATCCGGCTCCATTGC
>NZ_BMIA01000009.1:10238-10622 GCF_014641595.1 Dyadobacter endophyticus
AACCTGGTTAGGGTAACCGGCAGTGGAACGGTAAGGGACGCAAACGTATATGCGGTATAGGTGTCAGGGGCTAACGGTGAGATCGTTGTGATTGAACCGGCTGTGAGGTCACTGCCGCCCCCCAATACAGATGTGGTATCGACTTTGGATGGAATGGCTACCCATTGTGTTCCGTTCCATCCGACGATCGTCAACTTGTTGAGCTGGCTAGTTGTCAGTGTACCGATGGCACTTCCTGCGTCCCATGTCAATGTGAGGGGCGATGCATTCGCTCCGTCTATGTCCCAGTACTCTACCGTGCTCACCACGTCGACATTGGTACCCATGCTGCTGGTAGCAAATGGGCCTCCAGAGGGGAGTGCGGCATAATTGGACCCTGTAAAA
>NZ_BMIA01000009.1:10638-12861 GCF_014641595.1 Dyadobacter endophyticus
GCCGTATTGGCGTCTGCGTGAAAATAGGCACCCATAACGCCGTCGGCCGAAGCCGCAAACTGGCCGACAGAACCATTGTCTCCGACGGGGAAAACAAATGTGCCTGCCCCGTACTTACGCACATACCCATCCACGTAACCTGCGTCTGAGGCTCCTGTGGATGTGAGGTTATCCCCTGCAAAATTGAGTACGCCGAAATTACCTGCCATGCGTTCGGTCAGGATTACACCCGGTTGGGCGCCACCACCGCCGGTCACAAAGTTGTGGCTGTTGAAAAAGGTCATCTGGGAACCACCGAAGATCGTCGTGTTGCCTTGGCTGCCTTCTTGCGCGTGCGTCACATGCCCAAGCAAAAGCAAGATAATGGAGACAGCTGTGCTTTTCCATCCTTTTCCAGGCGAACCTATATTGTTTTGTTTCATAATTAGGCCTGTTTAATGCTATGGTTGTCTGACTGCTCAAAATAATTTAACTATTTTCAAATAGTTCATAATGAAATCGGCAGTTGGGGATGGATCAAGGCTTCGTAGGGAGAGTTCCAGCACGTCACCTGCATTGAAAAGTCCAAACGTTGTTCCTTGAAAATGGACAAAACCAGCTACACCTGCTTCTCCACCAGGCAACGCGTCTAAAATGTGCTGTGTAGCCAAAGCACCATTTACCCTCAAAACAAAACTCATATTATGTCCAGATACATTGTCAGTAGTTGACTTTGTTGTCCGACCCATGATCATATAATAGCCAGTAGCAGGTACTGTAAATTCTGAGGTTGCAGGATTGTAGTTATTTCCGATATCTGCAACTTCGGTTGGCATGATTATCTTGTTAAATCCAGAGCCGCCCACTATCGTCTGGGCACCTGTATTGCTTGCTTCAACATAGACGCTTGGCCCTGCAGCCTGCCAGCTTCCGTTTCCTACTGCGTCAGAAGTGAAGACTTTGCCTGCGCCTTGAGTGCCATCTGCAATGCTTACCTGGCCAGTTGTTTTATCCACCTTCATCTTACGTCCGGGAGTAGATGCTTCAACTTCTAGATTGGAGTTGGGCTCGATGGTTGTCGGGTTAGTTCCAATCTTAACTTGTGCGAAGGTAACAGACGATGCTGTGAGCGCCATGATAAGTGCAAGCGCCGAAAATAGTGTAGTTGTTTTCATGTGAAATACTTGTTTTTATGTTTAGCAAACTGAATAATAGAACGTTTCGGGCAATACGAGTCTAAGCCTTGTAGTTAAGGCGACATGCCACTTGCCAGAAAAGCTTACAGCAATTCTGAAAGCGGCCTAATACTCGGTCGGAGAATTGGCGGGCTGACTTGTACAAATGTAAAATGAGTTACTCGCAGAAGTTGTAAGTGTGATTAAATACTTCGATAGACATATCACTACTTAAAGTAGAATTTATTCTATACTACGTAAAATTTGTGGACACAGAAGTGAAAAGGAGAATGGGCTTTTGTCTTGTTCAGGTTGATGATATAAAAACGACGAAACTTGTCCGAATGAACTGGAAACAGATACTGCCTGCCTGGTTACAGGTTATCGCCTTTGAAATGGACTCCCTTGAAATGTATGCAAAGGAATTCCGAAATAATTAGGCAAACCAATCTTGAAAGTCACAGAAAGTCACGAAATCTCAATGGGCCTGAAGAGTACAGAAAAACCACCAAAAAAACGAACAGCATATCCAGCGCATGAAAATGCAAAAGGGGCAAGTACATACACTACCTCCCCCTCTTACATTTTTACTTTAGCAATCTGGCTAGACCGCTGATTCCGATTCACTCGCCTTTGGTTTTCTACCGCGCGGCTTGCCGGTGTACGGTTCTTTGGGCGCTTCCTCCCCTATCGCCAATTCATAGCCAACGCTCCCCTCCGAGTAGTTGAAAATGGTGATAGTAAAAATATGTTTAGCCGCTTCGTAGTTTATCCCCCCTTTCTTCAAAATAACGGAGAGTGGTATTCCTGAACCGCGACCCACTTTTGCAAAGGCAAATGCCCCGTCTTGATCGTCGGTCGGGATCAGATACAATGACTTTATTTTTCGCTTTCCTTCCGCAGTCCCGACTTTGAAAAGAGCAGTTGCTGGCTCTACCCCGATCTCTTCAAGGGTAGCCTTAGGGAAAACTAGCGTTCCTATCTCTGAAATATAGCCGGATGGCTTAGGTTTGGCTTTCCCCGCCGCCTTCGAAACCGGTTCGATATTGTCTTCGAGCGAAAAAAATTT
>NZ_BMIA01000009.1:12888-70282 GCF_014641595.1 Dyadobacter endophyticus
TTATTAGTGAATTAAAGCTGTCTACAAATTTGAGCGATCGCGGCCAGATGCGGAAGATACTGAACAAAAGAGATGTCTACATTCATGTGATCAATTTCCAGATGTTTAAACCAGATTCAGTGATGGCCTGTCTACACTTCGAAAAGCCGGCGATTGCAAGCGGCGACTGATCCAGCCGAGAGCTGCGCCGTGGCTGTCTACATGGGCATATCTGTCCCGTGCCACTTGTAACTGCCGTCTTAGGTTATCTTGGTCTTTCATTGATGTTGATTACAGTAATTCAAATTGATTGTGTGGTTGGCATATCCAATGCCGTCGCCAGTAACTCCAATAATGGGCCGATCAAAAGGATCGTCGCCAAGATCAGGCACATGCGGACTACGAACCTGTTCGCCTGGCGTGCGGCCAAAGCAAGAGCGAAGCCTAGCAAGCCGCTGCCTACGACTGTCCTACTATAAAAGAATACGTCATCGGTGAACAGGGACCGGTGTGTGACGCCCGAACCGATCATCAGGACAATGCCCACGCGGAGCACAAACGGAAACAGCGCAATGACGAGTAACCATGCTGCTGTATCTTCCTCGCCTGGCGTCAGCTCCTTCCCGCCGGTGGCGATGACCAGTATTCGGACAAGTGATCTTGAAATGCCGTTCATAGTCGTGATCCGTTAGTCCTGCATCTTGATATATTTGGACTGGCTATATTGCAAGGTATCGTTTCGAATGATCAAAGGCATTGCGCCCAATGCGGTTGCGCCTTCGTAATACTGGCCTTCCTGCTGAAACTTCAAGGGCATGATATCGCCCTGCCAGAACTTGGCAAAAAGCCCGCCGTGCTCTTCATAGATTTCGATACTGGCTTTTCCTCGGGGTGCTTTCCATAGCCCCAGGTACTTGCCCTTCGGATCAGCCTCATGCGTCGCCGGCGCAGCTCCGGTTCCCGTGTTGGCGTGTGTGCTTTGAAGGTAACCGGCCATCACCAGGAAGAATGCCGTAAAACCGCCAAGCACTCTAAAGAGGGTGACCCTGGCCTTGGTGAACGGCTGCCTGCTGGACCAGACCCTGTAAAAGGTCAGCATCAGTACCAAGCCGGTTACCCCACCGACCACAAAAAACAAATCAGCCCATTTCAATCCTGTCATCCTCGTACTTTTTTAAGTTGTATAGATATTTTGATTCCACTCTTGCGTCATGTTTTCGTCTTTAACATAAAATAGATTATTCGACCAATTTTTTAGCCTCCCCGAATAATCCTTTTTCAGTCACCGGTTTTTGGTAGGCAGGTCGTTGGATTTTCATTGTTGGGGCTACACTTTGCTACCCTCCGAAGAAACGCGGTCTTGGAGACCGCACCTTCGCAATCCCCCTAGCATGGACCAACTCGGCCGACTTTTTCCGCCTTCTTTTTAGATTATAGATCGCGTCTTCGTTGATGTCAATGCCAAGTTTATCTTTAACCCGTATAACCATGATCTGCGCGGGGATTTCAAAACGTGCTTCACCATAATATTTATGCAGCACATCAAAGCGACCTTTCAGTTTCAGCTCGAAAGCTTGAATGACATATTGTCTATTCATATATGTATCATCTTTGCAGGTACTCCCGGATCAAGAGTTTCACAACCGGCGCGCTCTCTTCGTGAATCCGGCAATACTTCCAGTCTTTCCCGATCACGATAAGCGGCCTTACAGTGTCTAAAATTTCTTTGAGCCTCGGGATATTCCCTTCAATCCCGGCAGTGTGTACGGTCGTGACTACCAACTGCTCCGACTCGGTCAAATCTTCCCACCGACGGGTTTCTTCTAGTCCTTGCTTTTTCATTTCATATGATTAATCATTAGAAAACGAATCGCCATTCATATAGTTTCAATCGCGTTAATAAAATTAACCACTTCATCAAAAGACTTCGTACCAAAATTACGGAATCTCAGCAAGCTATCGACTCCGTGCTTGTCCTTATATGCAAGTAGTTGCCGAACCGTCCTAATATCCGCGCTTCTCAGGCAAAGGAATGTCCTAGTAGAAAGTGGCGTTGCGCTTATTTCTCTATCAAGGTAATTTTCTACATTGCCGTCTGAAAAACCCTGTAAAGCCGTCCTTGTTTCATAAATAACTTTTCTTTGACTTTCAACAAATTCTGCAATCAATTCTATATCATTCTTAATATTCTTATCAGGTTCGTATGTAACAGCCTTTTGAATAGTCTTTTCCACCCTTCTTACAAAAAGCTCTACGCGATGTGATGCTTTCAAAATTTCATCTGTGATGTTTTTACTTTTACTCATAATAAACTTCAAGGGATGTAACCGCCTAAAAAAGATTGGCCAAAAAATAAAAAAATAAATGTTTGCACCCTAGACCGGAGCACAGGATGGCAGGAATAAAATTACGAACCGTAACTGAATATGTGGGCAGGATTTACGACTTTAAAATAAACGGATTCAGAAATATTAGCCCAGCATTTGAATGGATCAAATGGCATAAGATAGACGCCCCACACAGTTCGTTGAGCATCTTCGTCTATCATCAACCTTGGAAACTGATCTTCCTTCTCGTACCCCTCTGGATCATCGCGCGAATAGCGAAGAATCTTGATTTCACCTTCTGAAACCATTTCAAATTCCAACGTCCAAACACTGCTGATCAGCTTTATTGTAGCTTTCATGACTTCTGCTCATTAACGTATGGGCACCGATTGATTTTGTTCTATAAATATACCCGTTTTTAAAATACTAAGAAACTTTTTTTGGGTATTATTTTAATATTGTTTATTGGCGAAAGCAACCCGTAGAAGACAATTTTTAAGATGTGCGCAAAGCGACATAAGCCGTAACGCGCGTAGTCCTGACGTTAAAATTTTAGAAGCCCTAAAAACCACGCACTGCAAACGCTAAAATTGCTGTGAGAGTCCAAGCAAAAAAATGCAACATAATCGTGTTATTTACTAAGTTCTTCATATTACGCTCAAGTTGTGGCTTCTTTCCTTGAAGGTAGTGTTGTCAAGTTCCAAAAAGATCATCTGGCTACCCTCAATCGAATGTCTAACTCCTCGCACATATGTAAAATCCATATAACTGCCAAGTTCAATATACTCGCCGACGATCTTAGCTTCTTCCGCAGTTAGAAATACGTAAGGGTCGATATATTCTCCAATGCGTGGAATGATAGGGAGGTCAGCTTCTATGGACAAATTAAGTCCTTTGAAGTAACGATGATTTAGAAATATTTTATAAGTCATAGCCTCTCAGGTTTCTTAGTGTTCAAATCTAAAATCTACACCATGTGTCATTAGCTGCTCAAATTCATTTTCCCAACCGTCTGTTTTGTGTACCATTACTAGAAACAGTTCCACGTGCGTAATCGAATGATACCACTTCTGAAACCACTTCTGAAAGACAAAGAAGCAATAAGGGTCTTCTGGTTCGAAGAATGACAATATTGCTTCGCCAACGTGATTTCGAGGGTAAAAACATCTAGGGGAAATCATATCCCCTTTGTGCAAATTCTGAACAAAACTGTAATGCAGTAATGTACTCTGTTCAAAAGCGTTTTTGAGTAAACCCTCCCTATCTTCTCGGCCATTCAAATAATCTTCCAATATTGCAATACGCTTCGAGAATTGTAAATCATTTCTGTTTCCCTCGATTTCCCGATTTATCAGACCGCCAATATTTAGGTAATTTAGATCGATATGATCATTATTATTACACTCAAAAGTAACTGTCATAAGAACATTATTTTACTAGACTGTTATAAATACTTCGATCAACCTACCAGTATGGTTTATATCCAAGGAAATGACCACACAGCAACTGTTAAGAGTGACATCATCATCTGAGAATAAGATTGGTTTCTCCGTTTTGAATACCGTGTCCTGATCTGTTCCCACAGGCCAATATGCTTTTGCACTAACTGTTGCTACTAACGCTGCCAGACCAAAAGAATCGACAAAATCAACAAAGTGCTTAATGTGCTTGGGCTTCTCACTCTCCCACCAGTCCAAATATTCTTCCTCGGTCTCTCCTTTTGGGACATACACATAATTTACAAGCTGTGCTTCCCAGTGAACAGTCAATTTCCAGCCATTGGATAACGTTCCCGCAACAGAATCAATTTTTTGCATCCTGTCTTTGTCTTGGAAATAAATTTCTTCTAAAACTTCCATAGTGTTACCTTCTCTTGGTTTGTCAACAATATAGCAAAATCTTGATGCAGGTCTGCAAACGCATCATGCGTGATTTGACACACCTTTGATTTAAAAATTTCCTAAGATGCGAACACGGGGCGCTCTGTACCGTACCTGTATCCGTGGACGCATAACAGCAACAGGTGCATTATACACTGGCTGTACATTTCTCCTTTGCATCACGTAGATCATTCTGTTCACGATTTTTTCGGGAACTCCTTGGTTCGTCAGCTCGACAATATCCTCAGGTTCCAACCTGAAACAGCAAACCGATTTCTCTATTTTCGTCAGAATGATGCGCTCTGAAACAGCATTCGTATACATATAAACAATGTCAGCATTAACCAAACACGTCTGAGCAAACGCGATAGTAGTAAGCAGAAACAGAAAGGGAGTAAGAAGAATCTTTTTCATAAATGAAGGTTTTAGTTTGTTGTATGAATGTCTACATTCGACAGGTCGATATCATGTCGATAGCGGCTGATCCGCGCCTGAGCTGGGCGGGCTGTGTCTACATTTCAGCGTAGGATATCCAAAACTTTTGACCTGGTTGCTGTCAAGATTGTCTACAAAGAGATTGATCCGGCGACCATCAGTTTAACAGCAACAGCGACCGCCAGCCAGCCAGCAATCAGGTAGACTACCGGCATTAACGCGCGACCATATAATCCTTTATTGCCAGCCTGATAAATGACGATTGACAGATATAGCAGGTTTAAGGCGACCGCTAATTGAAGAATCTTGCCAGTTAAGACCCGATTGGGTAAAATACCCAAAACGCTGAAAATTAGCGTTAGGAGCACCAGCCCAAGGGCATATATTGAAACTTGATATACCCGTTTTGTTTGGCTTTTACTGTCGTTTTTCAACCGTTTGGAGTCCTGATCGTTCTTCATTAGTCGCGGCGGTTAGAAAATGACTTGGGCACTCGTGGGCTTCTTCCTCGTGAACTGGTTCGTTTATGTGATCCCATCTGTGCAATCATCTCATTAATCACTTCGTCGGGGACCTTATTTTTCGAAATCTCGATCAGGTCACTACTTGCCAGATTGAAACAGCATTCCGAGTATTTCATTTTTGTAATGATCACCGAACTACTAACCGAATCGCGGCACATCGCATAAATGTCTTCATTGCTAAGGCATTTTTGAGCATATGCCTTACTAAACAGGAAAAGGGTTAGAATTACGAAGATTGGCTTTTTCATCTGTTGTATGTGTATTAAGTTAAATAACTTGGCAGGTATCATTATTATAAAAAATCCATTGCTGGCCGCTTCCCGGATCAGTCCAGAAAATTGACCTTCCGTCTTTTATACCGATGTACTCACCGCCGATTTCAAACACGGAACCGAACTTTCTTGGCTCTTCAATCTTAGTTACTACAAATGAGACTTCATTTTGCGATTCCATGATATGCTGTATTTGTGATTCAATACACAAATGTACCCATTATTTAAATACAATACAACCTTTTTCGGGTATTGTATTTGACTATTTTGTCTACAATTTGAAATAATCCGGAAGCGCTCGAGCCAGGCCTGGCAAGAAAAAATGTCTACAAAAACTCGGCAGTACATTCAGTGTTGGCAGCCAGAGAGAAAACAGGATGAGAACTTACATCATTATCATGATCTATGATTCAGTAGATCAGTAAGCGAGTTCACAAATACACTATTTTTCGCAGGCGATGAGTGACCTATCAAATTATTAAAGGAACTGACAAATGCCTTATGCTTGGATTCATAAGCCTGATTTTCGTCGGTTAAATTTCTAATCCGGCCTCGCATTTCTCTTAACTGCTCATTGAGCTTGTCAATTTCGGTTTTTGTCCTGATTTCATTACGGTGAAATTCCCGTATCAATTGCTCGACGGCAGTAGAGCCGTTAGTTGTGCGCACGTAATCTCTGCTTAAATAGTCTTCGAGAATTTCCCGTATATCTGCTTTGTTTTCAGCATTCAGGTTCCTAAGCAATATTTCTTTCATTGTCTAAAAATTTAAGCGTGCTTAAATGCTCCAAATAATCACTAATCTTTTTGAGATTGGCTACTCCCCACAGTTCCCGCCCGTTCACCACGTTCATGATGATATTGTAGTTAATGTTACTGTACTTGCTTAATTCGGTGAAGGGTATACCCATACCTTTCAGGCGTTCCGTGGTCAAACGCTCGATCAGCTCGTACTTTTCGGTAAGAATATATTTCATCCTATCCGCTTTCTCTCTACCAATCTGCTCGGCATAAAAATCGACAATAACGGCCATGTCATTCGGCGAAATAGATTTACTCCCCATCCTTCGAACTAGCGTATCCCACTTTACACCAATCAGCTTTGCAACTTTGGTTCTTTCAAATATTGGATACATCAGATCATTAATTTGCTCGATCTCGTCCAAAAAGCTCTTGATAGTCAAGCGGCTATTAAAATCAACGATTAATTTTTTATTAACAGCATCAGCCCATTTTATCAGCGTTTTTAGACCTAATGACCTCTGCCCTTCTTCGATGGCAGAAACTACTTTTGGATTATAGCCGATGATTTCAGCCATTTCTTCCTGGCTAATGTCGGCCTGTTTTCTTAGGCGTTTAATCTTTGTCGCTATTTCCTGCTCTAATGCTTCGTTGTTCATAGATATTATAATAAAACCCCTCCAAAAAGGGGGGCCGTTAATGAATTTTACAAATTCCATATAGCCAGCCCATTAACGTATGAGCACCGATTGTTGCAGCATAAAACTACCCATTTTTTAAATACAAAACAACAAAAAAAGGGGATATTCCAAAGATTTTTAGAAATATCCCCCCACTATTTTGAGCTGTATTTAGCTTGAAATCGGCTCTTTCGAGTAGGTAAAGAACCCTTCAAAACTCAAATCTTCGTCCAGTTCCGGCCAGTGGACGCCGAAAGGCGACAATTCGAAATTATGCCGCTGTCCCTTGGTGGCTTTGTCGAGCCTGGGAAACCATTTTAAGGGATGGCTGCGCCTCTCGCCTTCGACCGTTTCAATGAATATTTCATCGTTCTGAAACCAAACTCTTTTTACCTCAATGTCCATGATATTCGTGCCATTTGGCAATTATGATTTCCTTGTTTTCTTCAATTATAGCTTCTGCTAGGCTAATATCCTTTTTTTTGATTCCCTTATTACTGGTCAGTTTTACCGGATCGACTTCAAAACTTGCTTCCCCGTCCGAATTTCTAACGTGAACATGGATCGGTAGATGTTCGTTTGAATAAAAGTGGAACCGCAGACCGAAAATAATAAATAACGTAGGCATTTGATTTCTCCTGATTAGCGTTAGTTGCCCATATAAATGTACCCGAAAATTAAACACATAGCAAATACTTTCAGGAATTAACTATAAAAGGCCAGTATTAATCCCCAAACTGTCAGTAGAATGAAAGAAACAAACAACACTTGTTTGCCAGTCTCCACATATTTGAAAATGCTTTCCTGATTGATGAATTTGTTAACCTTCATGTTTCCAGCCCATTAACGTATGAGCACCAATTGATTTTTCTATACGAATATACCCAATATTTAAACACAATACAACACAAATCGGGAATATATTTATATAATTATATAAACCGCAAAGCGGCCCGTAGAAGACAAATAAAATGTGCGCGTAGCGACATAAGCCGCAAACGCGCGAAAGGTGTCTACAAAATCGAGCGATCGCTTTGAGCTGCCGAAGATCCTGGACAAAAGAAATGTCTACATTTTTGGTGCGAAATTTCTGGAAATTCTGACTTGGTTTAACCTTGGATTGTCTACATTATGCAAAGCACGAGGCGGCCACCGGTGGCTGATCCAGGCGCGAGCTGAACCGGGACTGTCTACAATAATAATGACAGGATGGGCGGCAAAGCCGCCCCGAATTACGCGTATGAGGACCAGTAAACCGGCTTACCGTCCCATTTGGAAAGCGGGTTTCTCTGATCAACTTTCAAACCGTATTTCCCTATACGTAATACAATTTCCTCGCCTTTGAAACTGTCTTTAATGGCTGACGTGTAGCCGTGGTCGATAGCATTGTGCTGCTTATCTTGGTAAAGCTCCCTAATAATAACCTTTATGCCTTTAACCGCTATAATCTGGTAAAACTCGATGTTGGTTTGATCATGCCCCCATGAAGCGTAAAATATAGCTCCGGGCTGAATGTCTCGCGCATTTCGCTGCTGCTGGCGCTTCTGCCTTTCACTATTGATCTTGTTTGTTTCCATTGCCCTGTTTACCAGTGAGTGATAGCATTTATTGAGCTCGTCCAGGGTATCGAAGTAGCGTTTGACAACGGCCTTGGTAGATCGTCCACGGAAGGCTATAAAGAGCAGGGCTTTTTCATCGATAAAAAAGGTGTATCCGTGGTTTACTACCTTTCTCGCGGATGGGTAGAGCGTCTGAACCGACGCAATGAAGGTTTCAAATTTGGTCATTATAATTGCCCATTAACGTATGGGCACCGATTGGTAAAGACACCAGCGGGAAACCGAAATTTCCCGGCTGGTGGGGAATTAGCCTGCTGTGAAGTTCGATGTGGTCAATTACTCGTCATTCGACTGCTCACCTAAGATGTGAGCTGTTGCCTTTTGAGCGGCAGAAGCAGCTTTAAAAACGAACTTTTTATCGTTTTTGAGGGGTTTGAGCCATCCTTTGATGTAACTCGCAGAATTACTATCTAGCTCCGGCGAACTGATCCCAGAAACGGAATTAAGGTATGCCGCGCCCATTTCTGCGATCAATTCCTCCTGGGAATATCTTTTGGAGCCAAAACGGTCAAATTCTGCAACCCCTTCCCTGTTCAATCGCTTTGGATGGCCGGTTGAATGAATTATTTCATGAAACAGAATGCTATAATATGCCTCTGAACAATTAAAGCTGCTCATTGCGGGCATTTGCACTAAATCGCAATCCTTACGATAATATGCTTTGCTACCGCCATGTTTAAATGTTGGTGCGGACTGGTATCCCCTAAGAATGGATTCGCAAGCTTCAATTTTTTCACTTTTGTGCTCTACGCCAGCCGGTATAGCTACCGCAGGGACTTCTAATGTGGTTTGCTCGATGTTAAAAACATAATAGAGCTTATAGCAAAAGCCCTTTTTATCAACCTCCTTAGATTCTCCGTCTACCTCTTTAGTTTCCCGGAAAGTATATGTCTTGGCAAAAACTACAGGTGTCGCCTTTTCTCCCTTTATTACCTGTCCTCCCTTCTCGTTAACTTGCTTCATAGTCAAAAAGTAAGGGGATGAAAAGCCTGTACAACTAAGCATGAAAAAGTTAATTCCCCGATAGGGTTTCTTACTTACGTAGTTTTTAGGACCAGCAAAATCAGAATTTGGCTCGACAAGCCATGTTTTTCGCCACGGATTCACCCCATCTTCGAGCATTTTAATAATTCTGTCAGTTACAACCTGAAAGACATCGTTTGTAGTAGTGGGGACAAAATTCTTAGCTTTCATGATTTGAGCTCATTAACGTATGAGCACCGATTGATTTTGTTACATAAAGATACCCGTTTTTTAAATATATTACAACTCTTTTCGGGTATTTTTTTAACTTTTTTCGAACGCGAAAGCAACCCATAGAAGACAAATTTTAAAATGTGCGCGTAGCGACATAAGCCGAAAATGCGCGTTAGGTTTGTCTACATTTGATCGTGTGCAGCTCGTGCCGGCTTTGATCCTGGACGCAAATAATGTCTACATTTTACCGCGGGATCTCCGGAACTTATGACCTAGCCAATCGCTGGATTGTCTACAAGCGTACTCCCACTGACGCGGTTTAATCATCAGAGAAAAAGGGGAATAATTCTTTCCCCCAAAACCCAAATCTTAATGTCTTTATAAGGAAGCGGTAAGAATCTGTCAAGGTTTTCAAAAAAATACTCTTCTGACGCAGGAAGAAGGAAGATTTTTTTGAAACGCGCTGCGCTCGACCTTGACAGATACTGTGAGCGACTTATTTTTACATTTAGGTTTGTGTTGCAGGGAGCAGGTACCGTTGACTGCGGGCAAGCCGAAACAGGGATAGAAGCGGCATCCTTTTTGCGGAGAAAAAAGATATAGCGGATAGCCCGCCCCTGCGGGGTTTCCCTACATCAAAAAATAAAAAAAATGACCTGAAAACGATCAGGCCACTTTCAAGATTACTATACTCAACGTTTATACCGCTAATGCCGGTGCCTGTACCTTCGTCTGTTCTTTGGCCGCTTGCTTCTCGATCTGGCGCTCTGAAAACTGACTATTTGCGCTGGTTAGCAGTCCATTTTCTTTACCTTCCATGCTCACTGTTTTATCTTTTTGAACTGTGAATTTTGTATTCTGGTGGTCGCTATAATCCCCAACCAACAGCTTCAATTTATCCTGATTTGTCAGATTATTGCCTTGAATTTTATCTGGTACGGACTCCAACTGCTTGTCGAATTTTTTGAAAAGATTCGTCGCGTGCTTATTGTTTTCCAACTTCCCTTCCTGAAAAGCCTCTTTAACCTCCTTTTTTTCCCTGGCGTTTAAGGGCTCAACCACAATCGGCTTGATTTCGATTTTCTCCTTCTTCTCGAGATCCTTCCTCTCGTCCACAACTTTACTCTCTTCGGACAGCTTATTTTTCTCGGAGATGTAATCTTTATGCGGCTTGACGACTTTAACAGAGCCATCTTTGATGCTTTTTACGAGATCTGAAATCTCGGTTTCAAATTTGTTATCAGTACGCTTCCATGCGCCCGATTCCTTACTTAACTCTATGTAGGATAACTTATTACGGTCTTGCTTGTCGAAACCAAACGTCTTGTCCTCCTTTCCAATAATCGACGGAGCCTTAAAGTTTTCCTCAAACTGCCTACGAGAACTCTCCTGCATGAAAGACTTAGATGGCATAATGATCTTAACAGCCCCTTCTTTAACCCCCTTGGTCAGTTCAGCCGGAGTGGTTTCAAATTTGTTCTCCGTTCTCTTAAACTTATCGTTATCATCTTTTTGAAGCTCAACATAAGAAATCTTACTTTGCTCTTGCCTTTCTAAGCCATAAGTTTTTTGATCTTTGCCGATCATCTGAGGCGCGTCGAATTTATTGCTATTATTTTCCATAGGAAACTGTTAAAATGGTAAAAGGTATGGTACTTTATTAAAAAAATCATCCTTATATAAATGTGCTTCACTATCAGGAAAATGGTTGTAATACTCGCTTACCAACTCAATTGCTTCCGAAAAAGATTTAGGCGCTTCCTTGAATTCAAGAAAAGTCTGAGTAGCCTCTCTAACGTCCGCCATTAGTTCTTCATTAGGTAAAAAATCTGGCAAAAATTGATAAGAATTAAAATGATAGAATACATTTATTCCGTCAATATTCATAATGAAAATTACGTTCCCAACCGGAAACCCATTAAGACGAGCATTATTAATTACTCTGTGCCGGTTCTGCAATAACTCATCCTTATAGCAATCAATCTTTTTCAGAAATGTATCTGTTTCAATCTTCCAGTTTCTATATGAAATCCAAAATACATATGCCAGGATAGAGAGAAAAACAACCAATAAAATAACGTCGAATAGCTTCATAAATCAGGTGTCAAATACTGAAACTAGATGCTTAAATTATTATAAATTCGCTGCTTAAATTCGCGTGTACGCCGATTGTATATATTGGCGTAGTCCCAATAAATTTTGTTCGCCCTAAGCCACCGAATGGCCTTTTCAGTATCATGGACGTATTTTAAATACAAAACCTGTTTATCAACAGGTTTTGACCTAATATCGCTATCCTTTATAAAAAAAGTCATGGAAAAGTCATTCTTTGCCCCTTTCATATCCCTTCCTTTAAATACTTGGAAATGCCGAGTTCGAGATATATTTTACCAGAAATAACGCGGTACGTAATTGCCGCCGACCCGGAGGTAAAAGACGACTTGATGCTAACAAGCGGCTGGAATGTCGGAGACTTGTCCCAAGGAACGAAGTTGATTGGAAGCAAGTCCTGAGCCTCGTATACGTCCTTATCCAGTTCGTAAGCACCTGCTAACATCACATAGTGTTTGAACGTGTAGGCTCCGCTCTGCTTAGTGACAATAATTTTTTTATATGGCTGGTTATCAACCGTATAAATCCACTCTCCGACAAAACTATCAAGAGACGAAGCAGCTCTTTCGGCCTTGGCGTCAGCGGAAATATTATCTGGCTCGGGCGTATCCTTTGAGCACGAAACAAACAGTAGGGCGAAAAAGACAAATAATGGCTTCATTTTCAAATGATTTTAATGATTGTTAAATCTGTAAAGAACCGACCGTTATTTTCCCGACTTTCGATCTTAAATTCAACCTCAATTTCATTTTCTAAAATAAGTTTAGGATCATTTGCCAGATCGTTCCATAGCTTAAAAGCCACATTTTTATCGTTAACGAGCCCAAAAATCCATCGAACTTGTAAGGACTTGCCACCCGATTTTATATCCTCCGGGTCTTTAATTGATAAAATTTTTAACTTGGTTGAGAACATTTTTTATTCAGTTGTGGTGATGCTTAATTTGGTTTCTTTGGTTACAGACCTGATTGTTGTTTCGATGCTAATTTCATGTTGTCCTTTTTTCTCTGACTGATATTTAAATATAAGTAAATAGTTCTTGAAATCAGCATATCTGATATTGATTTTATCATTATTGTAAAGAGTATCACCCTTTATAATATACTGGGCAAAATTATTAGAATCGAATTTCAATGTAACGTTATCCAGATTGGTAACATTTTCAAACGGCCTAAGATAGATCGTAGGATTGGTACTATATTTATTCGATTCCTTATCATATTTAAAGAAACCAGGAGCCTCGGACAGTAGGTTATAGTCTGGTTCAGCTATATCCTGCGGGTCGATGTCCACGGCAATATCTTTGTTGCAGGAAAACAAAAATATTGCAATTAAAGTGTAGAGTAGATATTTCATTTTAGATGAAATTTTAATCCTATGTAAGGATAGGTCGTGAATTTTTGATAATTGGATAGAAAATTATAGGTCACCCTGGTCCCAATGACAATAGGGGAAAATTCATACTCCGCACCAGTTCCTAACCCTAAAATGAAAGCTGATTTGGAGCTTACATAATTAGGACCGGAGTATTCTTTATCCCGATTGATGGATTCATACCCAAAGTCGATAGTGCCGAGTACTTTGAAGGTGCTTCGCAGGTCTGCGCTTGAAAATATGTTCAATTCCTGCTTGAACGAGGCTTGGTACTTTTCAACAGGGATTAGATTACCGCTTAACTTCTTGGCATACAGGAAAGCAAATCCTCTGGTATTAAGCCTCTTGCTGTATTTGCCGTATTCTACTTGCAAAAAGAAGTTATCAAAATCAGGATGAATCAGTTTATCATACCCACCAGCATTAACCTGAACGTAATGTTGGTTTTTGATATGTACCTGTGCGTTGGTGAAGGCCGAGCACAGCAGGATCAGCGAGGCGATTAGTATGTATCTCATTTTTTGAATGATTTAGCTTTTGAAACGATTTTCGAGTTGATGGGAAAGCGCAAATGCCGCCCACCTTTCGCCTCATATACCTCAAAATCAAGTTGTTTATCACTTGAAATGGTGATTCGCGGGATGGCGATCACAAAACTTTTGGAAGTGCTGTGCTCTAAAATATCGATGTTGTCCAGCAAAACAATGCTTAGTTCTTCCTCTTGTATGACTTGGCGTTTAGCCCCTTCCACGTCGCGCAGGTAGATTTTCACGAAATCGACCGGATAAGTAACACCGGAATAGTTGTGAAGGGTTACGGCCATGTATACCAGTGAATTATCCATATAGATGTTGTCCAGGAAAGCGGAAACATTGTGGTTTCGCACACCGATATTTTTGATGGTCTTTTTTGAGTTCAGGATATAGCTGAACTTGTCTTGAATCTCTTTTTCCGAGAGGTTGACCTCCGGTATTAAAAAATCCGATTTATGGAAAGTGGAAGCATTGAACGTGCGTGAAACGATCTTGTCAGATTCGTAGTTTTTTTCTACGTTAATATTCAGAATTTCAGGAGTTTCCTGATAATTGACGATGAACGAATAGAGGTCACCGCCAGACGTTAAAACAGTAAGGTTTGACTCTTTAAAACCTTCGTCTGTGATGGCTTTCACTTTTAACACGTTGTTGAAAGAGGGCGTGATTTCGGTAATGATTTCAGGGATACCCGCGTCAACTTCTTTAATCTGCGACGGGAAGATGATGTGTACCGTTTTGGTTGAGTTGATCCCCACCGGATGGCTCCCTTTTATAGACATTCTAGCGATAGGAAGAATGTAGTTATTGCGCTTTTCAGCGTCTCTTACGTTATCCGGGTTTGCGGGTTGCAGTTGAGCAAACAGGGAAACCGGGATAAGGAAGGCAAGAAAAAAGGCGTACTTTTTCATGATTAGTAGTCTGTTAATAATTTGAAATTGATTCGGTGTCGTCGGTGTTTTCCAGTTCACCGGCCGTTAAAAGGACTTTGTAGTTCGGTTTGATGGTCACGCGTACGATTTGCATTTTTCTCCTGGCAAATTGTGAAGCACCTTGTGTCAGAGTTCGGGCAACATCCGTCGCGACCTGAGTTCCGATCTGGTTTCGCATGGAGCCCTGTGTCCAGACGGAACCTTGTAACGGCCTAGAACCCGCTTCGGCCAATTCGCGGCCTAGTAGATTTTTGTCCATCAGGTTCGGTATATACAACCCTTGAACCCCATCGATGTCAAAGGCGATCATTTTAACGGGGATAACGTTGTTATTGATCCGCACGGAGCCAATGACGATGTTAACACGGTCTTTGGAGATACGAACTGTGCCTACTAAAAGGGAGTTTCTTGGCAGCAGAGTTTTGATGTTACCCATGTTAATATACGTTGCTGCGAGTAGGCGAAGCTTTACGCTGGATCCGTTTTGAACTTTGATGCCATCACCGTTACCATGTATCACCGCGGGTATATAGCTGTACTGGTTCATTGTTTCGGCTTCCAATGAGCGGGATTCACTATAAAATCCGGTACTTGTAGCCTTGGCAATCGTATTTTCATTAATGGCCGGTTGCAAACTGTTGGCCGCTCCTTTCGGTTGCCCAGGATAGCCCTTTTTTTGCGGCTTGCCTGCCATCGGATCATTAATACTAACCGCTGTCGGGATCACGCCGGAAGGTGCATTTTGAGCATTTGAGGCTTTTTCTAAGCCAGCAAGCACAGCTTTTGTCATTTCTGCATTGTTTTGACGTTCCAGCTCCGCAAGTTTTTCCTCCCTGATTTCCTCCTGTGATTTTTTAAACAAGGGAGTTTCAGGATTAGCGTCGTAGGCGATTTGTCTGCGAGCTGCGGCGATTTTCCGCTGGTTCTCTCTGTTCATTTGCTCTTTGGTCTTCATCTTCGGAGTGTGCCTCGGTGCTGTGATTGGGGCACCAGTATTACCGGCTTGACGGACTTCCTCATAATCCTTTTCTGTAAGTCCTTCGTTGGATCTGCGCTTATACTGATCAGGCTCACCGGTGAGATCAGCGGCACCGGTTTCGTAACTCTCGTCGGCTAACTTCCGTTTATAATCCCGTCCATACTTGCTCTTTTCCTCTTTTGCTTTGTTCTTGGCTTCAAGCGGCATGATGTTTTCCAGATCGCTATTTTCATCTGCGCTCTTCTTCTTTCCAAGGCTATTGTTAAAGTAGACGATACCACCAACTAACAGTACAATGGCACAAAGCATGATTAGCAACATTTGACCTTGCTTCTTCTTTTTAGAATCTAGATCAATATCCTGCTGATTGTTATTTTGGCTATTTAAATCGCTCATAGATGTAATGAATAATAATGTTGTATATGATTAAGGCAACAATAATTCCGAGAACGACGTAAGGCTTATTACTTGCCTTATCAAGTCGTTTAGCAATCCGGTGCTCAATTAAAAGGTGATTATTAATCAGGCGAGGCCAAAGCTTTTTAATTCGCATCTTCTAGTGAGTTTTTGGCATCAACAGACGAAAACTTAAAATCGCGTATTATCAGTCCGTTAGGGCTGTTTGTAGTTCTAACCACATCTTCAAGTTTGCAAGTTGAAGTTCCCTTTTTCGTGCCCTTTCCAGTCGCGCGGGTTTGATATATACGGAATTGTGTTTCAGCCGTATACGGATAGGTCGATGTATTTACGAGAATAGTATCGATCTTGACTGTCTGGTTAACATTGCCCTGGATCATGTTTCGGAAAAAGTTCCTCTCAATCAAGTCGTCATAAAGTCTTTTAACACTTTCATCACCTAGGTAGAAGGCTTTTTCCATGTTCAAATCAACCGCCTTTGGATCGGGTGATATTGTAAAAAAAAGTTCATGGAAACGTTCAAGTTGATAACGTATCTCAGCCGATCTGTTTTCATTGACAGTAGATACCATTGCCTCAAATTGCTTGTCCTTGTTTACGACATAAATACGTTTTGTAAAGTCATTGGTGACCTGATTTGAAAAGACAATCGAAGTGATCGAGATTATTACCAAACTGATAATTGTAATTATCGTCAATAATCTCTGGTGCTTGAACTTCTTGTCTATCTCGAAAAGCTTTTCCATGTTATTTTTTTGGTTTTAAGTTTACTTCAATTGAAGCCCCGTTGGAACCGTAGACGTAGGTTCTAGCTATCGTCTTTTCATAGGACTTATAGTTTGTGACAACGACATACAGCGTGATCATTGAAGCGATGGCGACGAGCACGGTACAGGCCATAATCCAAATTCTGTATGCGTAGACCAGATTGTTATTGTAGTATTTCATGGTTATACCTTGGTTGATTTACTATCGCTACCTCCCTTACCAGCTTTGCTAATTCCCTTTACTGCCCCAACCGCTGCACCTCCCATAGCTCCTATTGTGGCTGCTACTGCCCTACCTGCTGTGCTTTCAGTGGAAAGAACTGCGCTTCCCACTGCTGCGCCCTGGGCCGCGCCTCGCGCTGCTCCTGATGTTGCGCTTGATGCGACACGGCCAATTCTATCGGCTGCATTAGTCATTCCTCGGGAAGCGGTGCCGGCGGCTTGATTAACCGCTCTGGTAGAGCCAGCCATTATAGTACCCACGCCCCCGATATTTACAAGCATTGCAGTCATGCTGGGCACGAATAGGTAGCCTACCAATGAAATGCAGAGAATGCCTATGTAAGCGAAGCCCAAAAATTCCGGGTTTTGGGTATCTGAACCTGAAACTACGTCAGCCGGGTCAGAGCTAAGGTATAGGTCAAGCAACCCGAAAGAAATCGTCGAGTACATTGCGGCCACCGCTGGCAGCAACGAGAAATTGACATATTTCCCGAACCAATGGATCATATTGTTTGTGAAGCCGGGGAAAATGGTGAGGGTTATAGCAATCGGAAACCCCATTTTCAAAACCAGTCGGTAACACAAGCTCATGAGTAGTAATGCGGCTTCGGCAACATACATAAGCGTAATCAACAGATTTTGAATCAGCAGGACCAGGGCAATTTTGATTTGATCCGTTGATCTTCCCATCATCAGCTTGATATCGTCCCCCAGGGGAAACATCCCGCTATCATCTTCCGCACGTGTATTACCAAACGTTTGCTCATATAATGCTTCATCGTTGCCGATTTTATCCCATTTTTTGTCGATGGCTTCCTGCATTTTTTCAGAGTTCTTTTCAATGCGTTCCGCAATCTTAGCGTTAGACCCGTTCACCGCTTGCCTGATCTCTGTTGAAACCTTGTCAATCCCCTCAGTAACGGTTGGTGAAAGAGGGATCAGCATCAGGACAAGGAACGGCCTCATGTAAGGGAGGAAGTTAATTTCCTCATTGTAGTAGACCTGTTTGATCAGGTTGCCAAAGCAGTATAGGGTTGCGCCAATTGCAGCAATGATATTGACTTTGCCCACGATCATGGCCGAAATCTGTTCGGTCATTGGGATCATTTCATTATAAATCTGATTGATCAGGCCGATTACCCCTTGTCCTATATCTTCCATGTTAAAGTACTATTGTGGGTTGTTTTTCAAATACTCGGCTTCTGCGGCCTTCATGATCGCGTCGAATGACTGTGCCAGCTCCTTACATTCCTGAATTTTGTATTCTTTCTCGAGCTGCTGGTCAATACCATATTCCAGATATAGCTCCTTAGCGAGAAATTCCACCTGCATTTGAAATATCTCGGGCGAAATCCGCTTTCCTGACGGATCATAAATCGCGAGGATTTCGTTTTCAAGCATATTCTCCAAGTTGATATTACCGGATACAGACACTGAATTAGCGGACGTGAAGCTGGCGCTATCCCCGACTATCGCGTTCATTTGGCTGTTGAAATTTTGCTGCGCACTGGATTTGCTCTGGAAAAATCCATTTTTGGCCTGCATTACATAACCCTGTTCCCAAAGTTTAGCCAGGGCGTGCGCCTGCATTTTTGTTGCTTCATATTCCTGACGCTTGTAAAACATCTGATTTCTAAATTCACATTCGCGCATTTTCTTTTGGAAATCCTTGTAGGCTTGTGTCTCATACAAATAATCCAAAGGAATATTCAGCGAGTCGTTGTATTTATCATCGTAACCTTTCGTCCCTACAATTGCTCCAACACCACCGCCGAAGTAACCCTTAGGAACGACCGCAGCAAATTTGTAGAGATTAGATGTTGCTGTTACATCCGCTTTTGAAGCTGATCTTCTGATAGATGCACCCTTTATTCCCTCGAAGTAACGTGTAATTTTACCTTCAAATGCGCTTACCTTCATGTAGGTATCGTCAAGCCATTTTGCGCGCTCTGCGTCAGTCATTTGTAGCACACCACCGGAAGCGGTTGTAGCTGACTTCATGTCTTTAATCAGCTTCGTTGCTTCCTGTGTAAACATGCCCACGTCTTTTGACATCAATTTATATTCTACCGGATAAATATGCCCGTCTTTGGCAATGGCAGCCGAATAGGTATTAAGTTTTGCTGTAATGTTTGAGACCGAAGTAATGATTTCGGAGCCTCGGTGAAATTGCCTTACAGCGGACGTTACCTTTTTCAATTTTTCGATATTCGAGACGATTGATTTAAAAGATGGGTCTTGAAACATCTTAATCAGCGTGGTAATCGCCGTGTGTATTGGGTCATTTGTAACCATTTGGGCATGTACGTTCAGTGAGGAACCACCCATAAAAAGAATCACGAGGATTGTAAGAATCTTTTTCATGATAATTTGATTTTTATTGTTTGTTATAAAGTTTGATCAGCCCACATTATAGATGCCTCATAAAGGCTTATTTCCTTTTCAGCCGAAAGTCGGCGAATTTCGTCTACTTCGGTTGGCTCCGTTGTAAACAGACTGTAAGCGTGTTTGCTAACCTCTGTTCCATAAACTTTGCAATGCTTACCAAGGATAATAGCTAATTCTTTGTAGCTTCCTCTGTTGTGTGAAGTTGGCAGCTCTTTGTTGATTGAAAATATTTGTGGAATATTCGAGTTTGGTATTTTGAAAAGATTGAATATTGTCTCAGGGTCTTCCTCATATTTATTGATATCCATAATAATTTTGATATCTGTGTTTTGTATGATGGTTTCCTTGATAATTTCAGATTTAAGCAAATCTTCAATTTCCTGAGTAATCACCCCGATTGCTCCGAAGTGCTTACGAGCTGTTTTAAATGCCCAAAGAAGGAAGGTTGCGAAAAAATCAGATGAAATTGCTTTCCATGCTTCTTCAATAAAAAGCACCTTCAAAATACCGCGAACTTCAAAAAGCTTAGTAATAAAGGTGTTGGTAATCATTAAGGTAATGATCGGCAACAAAATCGGGTGATCCTTTATATTGTCTAGCTCGTAAATTACAAAAGGATGGCGGGATAGATCGATTTCTTCTTTACCGTTCAACAGGTAATCATATTGACCACCTTCATAAAATGGCAAAAGAACATAATTGAATTTCTTTAAATCGAACTCTTTATTTTCTCTACCTCCCTGCTTTTCAAAAATTTCAGGAAACACATTCTTGGTATAATCATAGAATGTGTTAAAGCATGGTCTGATATATTCAGGCGACTTCTTGTTAAATTTGGCGTTATTTTTTGCCAGATAATCATAGTAGCCGGTGACCATGTTGTAAAGGGTAACTTCTTCGGCTTTGGTCACTTCCTCGGATTCCTTCTTATAGAGCAAGAAAAGAATTTGAACAATCGTTTGCTTAAACTCTTCTCTTAGCTTTGAAGCGTTTAATTTATCAAGACCACTTGTGTTAACTTCGGTATAGAACGGATTAAGAGAAATCGGGTTGCTGTCAGTGTGTTCTATATACTTCGCACCCAAAATCTCCCCCAGGCGTTTGTAAGAGTGGCCAATGTCGATGATGCTAATATGAGCGCCGGAATGCCGCAGGTAGTAAATTAAGTTATTGTTAGCAAAAGATTTACCAGAGCCGGAAGGCCCAATGATTGTAAAATTCCTATTTGTGATCAATCCCTCTTCGCGAGGCTTAAAGAACAGATCAACAATGCGGGGGGTACCGAATCTGTCGGTTAGCAAAAGACCGTTTGTCTGATATGGAGAGTTGCGGTAATTGGTTTCTAGGCTATACATAGAAATCGCATTCGATAGGAAGCAGGTCACAAAGTTGTCGTGCCCTAGTTCCTGAGCGTTACCCGGAATAGACGACCAATAGATTTGCTCGGCAAACGTTGTAGCAATTTTTGCCGTGAATTGAGCGTTAGAAATGGCTCCCGATGCGATTTCCTTGTATTCTGCTAAGACATCAAGGTCTTCATGGAATATTTGAACGTTGAAGTGAGCCTTTACAGCTATCTCACCATATTTCATTGTATCCATGAAACGGGTCTTCTGCTCAAAGGAAAAAGTATTATCCCTACTCCATTGTGAAAAGCTCAAATGACGCTTCGTTTGCTTGGTTTTCTCAACAATAAGTTCGGCTTGTTTGGTAATATAGAATACCTGGTTGTATACATGGTTGAATGGTAAATTGATGCCAAATGATGAACCAAATGAGATCGGCATTTCGGTTGTACTGCTGAAATCCCTAAAAGCAACAACTGGGGTTAGCTCGGAAGGAAATTGTTCGAGATCATTTATTACGAATGTGTATGTATTCTTATTTCCAATCTTGAAGTTCGAATTTTCCCGGTTGATGTCATAGATATTGGTATCATCGAAAGCTAGGGTAAAATAGTAATTAAGAAGTCCGGGTGTATCGCGGGTTCCTACAATTTGGTCCCTGTTGAGTCTAGTTAAACGAAGTGACTTTGTTTGGTTAACGGCTGCAACGAATGACGCTACTTTTTCCTGAAAGCTGGTTAGCGCTTTCGGGTTATTGAGGCTTCGCGGAACCAAGCTTTTCTTAAATAAAGAACTTGCGGCAGAATTGCGGTCACCTGGGTCTGATGATGGCAGTGTAATATAGATAAAACCTTTGTGGTTAGTAAAAGGACGATCTTTAAAGTGTCGTTCATTCTCGCGGATGATGGTGTCACCATTATCATTGTAAGAAAAGTCAGGCTTATATCTGTCCTCAATAAAGAAATCTTGCTTATGAATAAGAAAGCCCTCACCAAGTGATTTAGACGCACTCATGATTGCGTCGACAACCGATGAATAACTACCTTGACTGGTAATAAAAATTTCAGGGTAATCTATTGCAAAAAAATAACTTATATCAGCATTCTTGCTAATAACTAAGCCATCGTCTGACACCTGCAACAGCGGAAATATATCTTCGATCTTAGTTCTCATTTTTTAATCATTTTAAAGAATTGTTGATTCTGAATAATTGCCTTTGGTGCTTTGTGAGACTTATGGATGTGCCCAAATTTTTTATTCATTTCCATTTCATGTTTGATATAGAAGAAACCACCCGTTCCAATGCCAAACATAATAAAAAAGAAAAGGATAGAATTTAGCCCGAATCCGTAAACAATGAATGTTATAGCTACTAGTATCAAGACCATAGCAATTAGGCGGTTGAAGTACCGGCCTTTGAAACCAATGAATTCGATTTCATCGTCAGCACCTTTTACTACTTCCTTTATCATAGTAGACGATTAGCTTAAAACTGTTTCAATTATTAACCCGAAAGTGAACAGGAAAAAGAGTGAGGCAACCCATCGATAAACAAGCTCCGTAACATCGTCACCGGTGGTATATCTGTGATAGATGTGAATTACGGCAACGATTGCCACTATAAGACCGATCGTAATTGCTGCGCTGTGTGTTTCCTTCGCAAACATTCGCGCGGTACTGATCGGGTTGTAATCACCTGCATTCCCGGCCAAAACTAGGCCGTATATCATATGATTGAGGATTACGGCCAGGATCAAGCCACCAAGCCATGTAAAAATCAGTGGTATAACCGCTTCTCCCCTACCCCACTTCTGATATATTCTGAACCCCGATGCAACTCCGCCGATAGCCACGCCCAGAAAACCTATTTCCTGGATCGTATAGTATAGGTTCATCATAACTATTCAAAGTTAAATTCTACGCCCCCTGTCCCTACCGGGTTCGCAGCCATCCATGCCTTCAGACCGGCTATGAGGAATACACATAGCACCATTCCGAGCATCCACCTGGAAATTTCGGATACGGTGTTTTCGCTCGTACCAGCCTGCCAGTTGATATATATTCTGTAAGCGGTCAGAATCGCGAGTAATGCAAGAATGGCATAGGTCAGGTTCACAAATACATTCATATTACTTGCCAGTGGCTCAATGAGCAAATTCTTGATCCATCCATCAGATTCAGAGCTCCCTGTCAAGTCAACGGCTAATATAGTTTGCATACCAATGAAAATTTTGGGGGTGGCAGCTCGGAACTACTTCGATACTGCCACCCGAATAAAGGAATAGTTTTTAGCCGCCGATAAACATCGCTCGCACAACCGTATTGGCAACAAGCAGGAAGAGCATAGCTCCAAACCAACCCATTGCACCGGACATGACATTGTCCTTGCCTTGCTGCCAGTTGGTGTATACCCGAAATGCACCAATAACCCCAACAATGGCGGCAGCGACATAAACGACAGTCGTAACCGGGTCGAGATATTGTTCCAAATCACCTGTTAAGGCATCCAGTGCCGCAGCCCCTTTGGCGATGCCACCGGTTTGTGCATGCACGGCATTGAATAAAGCCGATGAAACAACCATTGCCAGCGAGGCAAACATTCCTACCAGTAATCGTAACCTTTTCATAATAGTTTTTAATTGTTTAATGTGACGTAGCAAATATAAAAAACTATTTATATTTGGAACAAAAATTTTTTTAATCAAATGACGATGGAAAGCATAAAGGAAAAGGAGTATAGTGTTACAATGCACTACTTAAATTTATCTATAACTATCTTATTATCAGTACTATTAGTGGCTGTGATAGGTATATCAAGAGGGGCCATCAACCTACCTTATATAGGTGAAAAATTATACTACCTATTTCTAAAAAACACCCTTTTTTTCGAAAAAAAATTTTTGGCTTCACTGGTATTCATCAGCCTGATCTTCTTGGCAATGCAAACGCCAGCCAAGCCGAATATCAAGGCCACCCGGAAAAAAGGTGACTTTTACCTGATACTCGGCGGTCTTGCTTATGTAGCGATCCTGATCCTGGATATTCCAGAGAAGAACTACTATCTATATACGTTAGTGATTCTGCTACTTGTGATGTGCATTGCAATGATCAATGGAGGGGTGATTTTCAACAGCATGGTTTACGTCCCGGTGAAAGACATATTCAATAATTACAATGAACAGTTTCCACAAAATGAAAAATTGATAGAAAATGAATTGAGCGTAACCTATTATCACCAGTATCAATATAAGAACAGTTGGAGATTAGGAGTGGTACCGGTGATTGCGCCGGACCGCTCGGTTCTTATCATGGGTAGCCAAGGTTCCGGTAAAACCTACACCCTATTTAATCCTGCAATCTATCAGCAAATAGAAAAAGGGTTTTCGCTGAATGTCTATGACTATGCTTACCCCGATTTAAGTCTGGTTACATTCAACGCCATGATGGCCGCGTTGAAATCCAATAAATACACCTGGGGAAAAACAGAGGACAATGAGCCGGTGATACCGGAATTTAACTGCCTTACATTTGAAGATTTGAGGCGCTCAAACCGATGCAACCCATTTCAGGAACGTTACATGTCAACCATCGACGATTGTAATACGATGGTAAAAACCTTACTCTTCAATCTGAATAAATCGTGGATCAATAAAGAAGGAGATTTCTGGGCGGTGTCAGCCGTCAACCTGTTAACTTGCTATTTGTGGTTCCTGCGGATCATAGAACGGAATAACCCGGATCATGAGGTTTTATCAAAAGTCTGTACGCTTCCTCATGCAATTCAACTACTGACCGTTGACATTAACGAGGTCATCAATGCTATTTCCTGTGAACCGGAATTGGATGCATATAGCAATATGTTTGTCCAGGGTTTGAAAAATCAGGCGGGTTCGCAAATTGCCGGTCAAATCGCGTCTACACAATCGTCCCTGGCTCCCCTCTCGTCGCCAAATGTTACGTGGGTAATGACGGAAAACGACATGGAGCTGGAAATTAATAATCCTGACAGCCCGCGCGTAATCACAATGGGGAACTACACTCTAAAAGATGCAGTGTACGGTGCCGCAATCTCGGTCTACAATTCCGTGATCATGAAACGTTCCTACCGTTACAGAGATCGTAAATTCGCATTTTTCCTCGACGAGCTGCCTACCATTTTTGTGATGGGATTGGACCAGTACATAGCTACAATCCGAAAACACAAAGGTTGTGTCTGGATGGGGATACAGGATATGGAGCAATTGACGAAAAACTACGGCCAAAACTCGGCTAACGTTATTGTAAATACTGCCGGTACTGTGATGGTGGGGCTAGTGAATGGCTCGACCGCGGAGAAAGTCAGCAAGATGTTCGGGAAGACAGAACAGGAAAATTACTCGGCCAGCTTCAATAAGGACACATCAGTAAGTTTCAATACACAGGCCAAAGAGCTGCTTCCAGCCGCCAAGATCAGCAGTCTTACGCAAGGTCAGTTTGTAGGAAAGATAGCTGACCGGTACGAATCACCCATTGACCTGAAATTATTTTCAGGTCAAATGGTGGTGCCTGCAATTGAACCGGTTACCAAAGAGCTGCCGTTAAAGTATAACATCACTGAGCAAGAGATGGAGAAACTTGTGAACGATCACGCGAAAAAGATTAGAAACGACATCAAAGTGATAAAAGACTACTGTATAGAAACTTATGGCGTTAGTTGATCCTCAAAGCGTGGATATTGATGTTTTTATAACTGTATATTAAGACACCATCAGGGGCGGTTTCACTAGGAACCTCCCCTTTCACTTTGTAGAAGCTTGCGACCGACGTTCCTACATCGACGTTATTTTCCTCAAAGTACTTGAACATAGCACGTATGTTCTTAAAAACCAGAATCTTCGATTTATTTGTAAAGTCGTCAGCCCTTAAAGTCCAGTACTGGTAAGCCTCAGGAAATTTTTCGGAAACTTCGACGAGTATTTCAGTATTCGCATCAGGCGAATTAACGGGGTAGAAACGTCTGTTACTGTCGTTTTTCTTTATCGCATATTTCCTAATGTGAACTAGATATATTGTCATAAAATAAGAGAATAAAATACAGGGGGTTCAGGTTTTGATTGTTGCGCTTGACCTCATAATGAATGTGTTCGCCGGTAACTACACCCGTAGCCCCAGACTTTCCAATCAGCGATAACAAGTCAACTTTCTGCCCTACTTCGACAAATATAATAGACAAATGACCATAAAGCGTAGAATAACCATTACCGTGATCAATTTCCACAAAATTACCGTATCCCTGCGAAAATTCTGCCCTTTTGACTAAGCCGGAACCTGTTGCGACCACGTCTGCATTCTTCACAGAAATGTCGATCCCGTCATGGTGTCGGAGTCCACCCCACTTGGGATGTGTTCGGTAACCATACAATGACGAGATTGACAACCGGGAGATTTTTGTAGTCGGAAGAATACAAGGTATATGCAACGCTGCGATCTGATCACGCCGATAAAGCTCCCGAAACTCACGCTTGATAGCAAGTTCCTCATTGGGGTTAAAAGCCAGTGCCAAGAACAATGCTAACTCCCTCATTTCCAGTTAAATTTTTCCTTCAGAAGTTTTTCCGGTATCCCATTGCTCCCGGTAAATAGTTTCAAAGGCTTCACTTTCGGTTTGGGATCAGCTTTCTTAGCCTTCTTCACGTTAATGTTTTGGACAATGAAATACAGCACATATAATAGCGATGCACAAAACATGGCGTAGGTTGCAAGTGTCATAGTTCAAGATTTTTAGATTGTGATTGCTGTTTTGCTCCTTTGTTTTTCAGTAAATAGCTCTTCCCTCTCCGTTTCCGTTTTATTCCGTACTTATCAGTCAACTCCTTGTCGCCGGAGTTGACCGTAACAATGTTGAATGCCTGGCTCTTATCTCCCACTGGTGTTGCATGTTTATCATCGGAACCGATCAGAACATTTACAATATTCTTTGATTCCCTCTTAAAGTCCAAGCCAGCAGTCTTATCGTCACTGGCCTCCCGCCCTTTACCTACTTTGCCCTGGCTCACTCCCTTTTCCCCCGCCTTCTCGTTTCTATTAAGATAAAATACCGCGTGTAAATCTTCGGGCCTGTATATCTTTCTGTCAATTTTTACGCGATCATCCTTCAAAAATTCCGGAGTAATCTTACTAGATTCCAGTAATTTGTTGAAGTGGTGAAAGTTCTTCGCAGATTTTAGAATTTCAGAATCATTCCGTAACTTCTTAATGTCTTCATCCTTCGATCTGATTTCCAACACTCCTTTCGTTAAAGCAACTTCCTTTTGATTTTTAACCAGTGTTAACCTGTTTTTTAATGCCAGTGCAACCCCACGTTCAACAGTCTTATTGTTTAACTTCCAATCGTTCTCCTTCTTGAAATTATTCTGTACCTTATGGTAAATTATATGATAATGCGGATTATTAGTATCCTTATGCTTAATGGCGACAAACTTTGTCTTTTCCAAACCTGCCAACTGTATGTAGTCGTCCAAAACTTTATTCATACCATCCTCTTTAAGCTTCTCAGCATCTTCCTTCGTAAAGCTCAAAATTTGATGGCCGATTAGATTATTCTTGTTGTCAGGATTTTCAAGCAGATATTTAGACGTTCGGTCATTAAACTGTTGCTTTAATTCAAGTATCCCTTCCTTATCATGGGGTGAAAAAGGTACCAACAAATCATCCGAGTAGCGTATCACCTCTGCTCCTTTATCTTTATGGTCTAACTCCCTTCCTTCAAACGCGTAGTTAATAAGCCCGTCAGAAAATTTACCAGATTTTAAATTCCTAGCGATCATTCTTTGAATTTTTTCAGTTCTCTCTTGATCTCTCCTAGTAATTCGGTGGCCGATTGCGCTACACTTTCAATTCCACCTGCATTCGCTCTATATGCGATCTGGTTCAGATTGTTCGCCATACCTATCAAACTGCGCTTTAAATCTAACTCTTCTTCTGTAAACGGCGCTACAATCTCTACTTCAAGAATAATCTTGCTGCAATATTCCGAAACCGTCAAACTAAACTTCCCTGCCCTTTCTTCGATTTCCTTTGCTTTCGCGGGAGTCGTCCAAAAAACTATCCGCTCAGACTTTTTATGCTCCGCTGACTTCTTTGGCCTACCAGCTTTTTGTCTTTCTATACTCATAGATCACCTAGATAGGTTTGCCCTGGATAACGACCACGGAGTGGCAAGGTGGTGCTTGCACCAGTTTTTGAGGCACTCAAAAACCCCCCTTGCTTCCAATCGCCATGAACAAATTTAACATTTCTGACAGGAAAAACGCAATCAATAGATAAAAAAAGGTCTCTTAGAGTCTGCTAAGTTGTAAGTCAGATAAAAGTCAGTATAATGTCAGAAAATAGTCAGATAAAAGTCAGGATAATTTATTGATTCTCAGAACGTCAGGAAAAAGTCAGAAAAAAGTCAGGATAAAGTCAGGATAAATATTTGCTTTTCATTTTTCAAAACTTTTACTTTGAATTAAACATAAACAGCATGGTAACAACAGCTCAGGAAAAAGAAATTATCGATCAAGTCATACAGATGCGAACGGCCAACAAAAAAAAATGGGCGTACTTAATATATGACACCATAGAGGAAAAACTTTCTATGAATATGTCATATGAAAGTATCGCAAAGTGGCTATCCGAAGAAGGCTTAGTTATTAGTATTAACGCGCTGAAAAATTTAATCTGGTACCATCAAAAAAGACTCGAGAAGTTAGAACAAAAAAAGAAAAATCTAAATTTAGGTAAGCAAACGCCAATGAAACGTCCACTGTATAAAAATGAAGAAAACAAATCTTTACTAGACGATAAATCTGACGAAAATTTAGAAGACCTTAATCTAAGGTTGCAACGAGGGGCAGATCAATTAAAGAAAAAAAATTTAGGGTTTGATGGCTTCGACGACTTATAAAAAATAGGTGAAGGCAAAAGCCCCCACCTACCCAAAAGAATATTAGTCCTTTTTTTTCAATAAACATACTAAAAACAATATGAAAAAGCAAGTTGTATTTATTGCGCAGTCAAAAGGTGGTGTTGGCAAGAGCTTCATTACTTGGTTTATAGCAAGAAACAAGAAAGATAGCCAAGCTGCATTTATTGATTTGGATAAATCTACTCGGACCTCCGATAGACTGAAAAGCATAGTTGGGGAGAAGCGAGTATTAGAATTGTCAATAATCGACGGTAATCTGAAATTAGATCGAGAAGGTTTTATAAACATTTTTGAGAAAATTTCTAAGGCAAAAACTGACGAATGGTTTGTTGATCTTGGGGCGCCTGAAAGCGATGAGCTTAGAAGTTTTTTTGCGAATGATGTACCTGCGGAAGAATTGAAGGAAATGTTGGAAGAACTTGGAATTGATCTTAAAATTTTCGTGGTCTTGGCTGGTGAAGATGCTTTTCACGCTTCGGTAAATTTTTACAAAGAACTCACAAAACTTACTGGTGATAACATTAACGTAATAGCGGTCAAAAACGAAGGAACCTTTGGATCGCTCGAAAGTCAAGAGCACGGAGACGCATTATTGTCCGAGCTTGGGATAGATTTTGTAAAGGTCGGCAAAATGCCTGTTGGTAACTCAGCTAACGAAATTATCTCACTGATGTCTGGCACCACGACAGAGGAAAAATTGACACTGGCTGGAAAAAGATCGTTAAGGAAGGTAACAGACGCTGTTAGTGAGGTACTACTATGAAATTCGATGTGAAAGAAATCAGGTTTGCCATCGCGCAAAAGTATGGTATCCCCGAATCGGAAATTGATGAAAGCGTTTTAGCCATTTGCTTGATCATTGACAAGAAGAATGAGGAATCTATCGCTCTGCTGAAAGATCAAAAGGCTGCAATCAGTCAGTCCCTGGACGAGATTAAACAGTTGCAGGCTAAAAAGTTCAAATCAGTCACTTACGAAGATCCCAAAACGGCTTTCTGGGGAAATTTCGGTTCAAAAGGAATCATTGGAGTGTGCTGCGCGCTTGCACTGATCGTTGTCAGCTCAACCATTTCCTCCTGGTACGAAAACCGGGAACTGGTGCAAAACTTGCAAGTACTTAAAGCGCATGTGCAGGTCACAGAAGATGGGTACGTCATCAAGAAAGACAGCTATATCGTTACCAGGGACGGTATTCTTATCAAACCTTAAAGCAGTTGCGGGAGTAATTCCTGCAACTGTACATCTTCATCTCAATAACCTGAAATCATGAAAAAGATTGGACCTACCGTCTAGTATGGGACGGCTCTGTTGTCCTGCGTCCAGGAACTCCACGATATCAACACTACCGAAGACCTTGGGTACCGGTACTATCCAAAGAATAAAACAAAGTTATATGTTCAAAAAGGTACCATCAAATAGGAGTTCAATATTTAACCTGTATGCCTCAAACAAGGTTAAAAACTAATATGTATCTAAAAATGTCTGACATATTGGCATAAAAAATTTCATTACCTTTATGGGCCAACGGGTCGAAAGGTAACCAAGCACATTCATTAAAAAGCACCCATTTTATATTAGATTTTTTTTATTTTTTGATTGAAAAATACTATTTTATGAAAAATCAACATATAAAACCTGTTTTTTGCGCCGCGCCCCGGTTTTATCAAACAAAAAATTTCCATCCCTCTTTTCTATTTTTGACTTGTTTTTTTGAATTATTTTTTTGCCCTAAAAGATTAATATGCGCGTTGGGTACATCACAATGATTGTGAAAATTGAAAATATTGAAGGATATTGTAGTTGACGTAACTATTTGATTATCAATATTTTAATCCGTTTTTAAAACAGGTTTTATATGCCAAAAAACAGGTTTTATACGTCTAAAAACAGGTTTTATATGCCAAAAAACAGGTTTTATACGTCTAAAAAACAGGTTTTATATGCCAAAAAACAGTAAAATAAAAACAGGTGTTTTTTAAATGCTGTTTTTTCTTAAATTGCCTCTTATGATGGAAAAAGCAAAGGAGAAATCAACGAGCTTGCAGGTCAGGCAACACAATGCGATCACCGCAGCCAGGCACGAGCTATCTGCCGCGCAACTTGATTTATATTTCATGGTTCTATCCAAACTGAAAAACGGCGATCAGATCGGGACTAAGTACCGCATCAATGTTGCCGAAATATTCCAACTAACAGGTCGCAACTGGAACTATGTACAGCTTCGCGATGCTACGGAAGGATTGATTGGAAAAGTGTTTGAGATCGAGGAAAATGACGGTCTTTTGCAGGTTGCTTTAATGTCGAGCGCCAAGTATCTTAAAGGACAAGGCACAATTGAAATATCCATAGCGGGAGAACTACTCCCCTACCTGGTTGACCTTAAAAACAACTTCACCAGTTTTCAGCTCTATTGCGTGCTCTCAATGAGTTCGAAGTATGCAAAGTGGCTGTACGTTCAATTCTCACGCTGGAAAGATATTGGATTTATGAGTATCGATGTCGAAGATTTAAGGTATCGTCTCCACTTGAAGGACCCGGAAGGCAAACAACCTGAGCAGTACAAACAGTGGGGGCAGTTCAAGGATAATGTAATTGAACCGGCCATGAGGCAAATCAATGCTTCCTCTGACCTTCGTGTTACTTATAGTACCGAAAAAGCTGGGAAAACTATAACCAAGCTCCACTTTTTAATTAAGTCGGTCTCACAGTTTCAAACTATCATCCCATTTGAAATAGAAGAAGGCGATCAGGAAGCTATCCAGCTTAAAACGAGAATGATGGATATAGGTATTCTAGATCAAAACCTTATTAAACGTGTCTTAGACAGCACAGAACTACGAAAAAAAGCAAACAGGTGCCTCTTCGATATGAAGATAAGACGCGAAAAAATTGACAACCCTGCCGGTTATTTCCGCACAACGCTGGCAATTTAAGCTCTATAAATAATCTGTAACCGTAAAACTCGATAAACATGGAAGACCTTGCAATTCAAGCGATATACTGCATTGCTGCGGTGATCGGCTTATCTGGCGCTTTTAAGGTGTATAAGAACTGGCGACTTTACAGGTAGCCCGGAAGCCTCAAAATGAGGCTTTTTATATAAATATATAATTGAAAGGTACATTACAATTATTCTTTTTGCCTTCGGTATTTTTTCGTATCCCAACACCTTTGCCTCCCGGCCATGCAGACGGCGATAAATCGCTTTTGAGCACATCAAAACCTAAATCCGGCATCTACCCCTACCCCAATTCATCACGACTTGTCGCCGAATACATTCCAAAAATCACTTAGCGAAATTGGTGTCTACAATTTGGATGCAGCCAGGCGCATGGCCAAGATCCTAGCAAGAAAAAAGTGTCTACATTATTTCGCCGGCGTGAGCTGCTGGATGTAATTCCGGAAGGAATTTTTGCCTATACTACAATTGAACATTTCAATCAAAAAATAAAAAAAAAGCAGACTAAAAAACAGGTTTTATATGTTGAATAGTTTTCCTAAAAAGGTATATTTGTAAGGTACATTACAAATAAGTAGTCATGAATGGAATCACACAATTGCAATTCAAAACACTGGAAGAACTTTTTGACTATTACAATGCTGAATTATTCGGCAACCAATTGCAACCGTGTATCGTGAATCTTTCCCGGCACCGTAACGCTGCGGGTTTCTTTATTTTCGAAAACTGGCAATCGGTAAAGAAGGGAGACAAAAAACACGAGATTTCGATAAACCCGGATACCCTGTCGATGGGGTCAGAATATTGGCATAGTACACTTGTACACGAAATGGTGCATCAGTGGCAGTATGAATATGGTAAGCCGTCCCGATATAGCTATCACAATAAGGAATTTGCCCAAAAGATGAAAGAGATTGGTTTGCAGCCATCTTCTACTGGCAAGCCTGGGGGAGCGGAAACCGGACAAAGCATGGATCATTATCAGATTGAAGGAGGAAAGTTTTTGATTGCCTTTCGAAGAATATCAACGGCCAATCTCGAGGCGCTGCAACTCCCCTACCTGAATGCCAAGAAAGTCATTCATGGCTTTGATGATTCAACAGAAGAAGATACTGAACAGGAAGAGACAAGTGAGCCAACGGGAAAAAGTAAATCCGGGAAGAAAATAAAGTATATGTGTCCATGCGGCTGCAAGGTATGGGGAAAATCCGGCCTCGAACTGTTTTGCAAAATCTGTCAAGCCGACTTTACATGTGATCCCGATAACGTATCCATAGGTTTGGATTAACTTTTATTGCCACTAGGGTCGGTTTTGACCCTAGTGACGTGTCAAACTCAACTATCCGCAATACATAATTATATAAATATATATTTATATAATTATGTATTCTTCTTTAAATATGCTTCAAGTGCGTCGATACCTACTTGTTTGATGCTGCTGCCAGTACGTATAGCGTGCATTTTTAACTCATTAAATAGTTCAGTAGGTATCCAGAAATTGAGATGGCTAACATCCTTTTCCTCCTTCGGAACGATTGGTTTCACCTGTTGAATCGGCGCTGTGCTTGGCTTGTTCTTTATCATCCCGGCCAATCTAGACCGGTTTTCATCATATTCTTTGTTCATTGCTTATAAGTTAAGGAAGTAGACTAAAAATCTCCATCGACAAATCGACCATTTCGGTTTTGGCCTTATCATCATCACTGTTAAATACACCAGCAGTCATGGGAGACCGAGCGTAGCTAACTCTCTGGTTAATGGTCGTTTTCAGGATCGGTAAAGTATACTGGTCCAAAATTTCTTTCACTTCGTCATTTAGGTTTGTGCGGGTGAGCATATTTAACACAACACCGGCCTTTAATGACGGCTTTTTTTTCTTCGCCTGATCAAACAGAGCAATCGTCCCTCTCACGGCTAGGGCATCCAAGTAACCGGCCTTTGTTGGGATGAGCACGAAATCGCTCATAAGAAATATCTCTTGTAGCTTGTCGGTCAGATAAGGCGGCGTGTCTATAATAACAATATCATAACTTAGACGCGTGCCATTCTGAATCTTCGATAAGGGTATAAGATCAATGTCTTTAAGGAATGGGCTGATGTCTGAGATTGAACCCTGTAAATCCGTATCAGTGATTGCTACCTTCAAATCCTTACTTAGGCAGTAAGCCAGGTTAAGCGCGAGTGTTGTCTTACCTACACCACCCTTTTGATGTGCTACTGAAATAATAATCATATCGAGTGTATATATTTATATAATTATATACAAAGATAGCAAAAATGACCATCGCAGCATCATTTTAAGGTAAAAAATTTACATATTTATATATTTCTATATTTATATATTTATATAACCTTCGCGAAAGCAACTTCTAGAAGACAAATAAAATGTGCGCACAGCGACATAAGCCGGAAATGTGCCTTGATATCAATCTCAAAATTTCAACTCGACAAGTTCCTATTAGAATTTTCAATATTGGTATCATTTCTATGTTACTGATAACAACAATCGAATGGCGGCGTAGGAATGGTGTGATGATCACCCTCTAATCATCAATCTGGACAATGTGGATGTAATAAAAGTAGGTGGTAGTCAAGGCTACTACTTAATAGAGTTCTTTCGCTCGGAACATAAATCAAAACTGGAGGCCCCAATTTTCGTCGCTGAGTGGAAGTTCCTGACAGAAAGCGAGCGCAACGAATCGCTAAGGTCACTCATTAAGGAACACGGAACAAGAATCAACATCAAACATGAAAAATAAGGATCAACTCCTTCGGTCTCTGAGAAATACAGAGCGTCACTTTGACTATCATTCTGAAATGAGGCCACTTGACTTTGTGGAAAAGAACTCTGAAATAATAAGTGCCGTTGAGAAACAAGGCGAAATCACCGGAATTTTCCTCACAGATATGCTCTACATTGCCAAAAAAGCTACTGACTAGCCTACCAAATGAGCCATATGGTAACTATAACGTATAAACACAACTTAGCGATCCGGTTTGGGATCAATTTGCCGAATGTGGGTCAAAGACGTACAAAAATGGAATCGAGTAGGGCAGGGGATAGTCCTATATAAATATATATTTATATAGGACTCTGTTATACATAAATATGTATTTATATAGTTATATATTTATATAATTACATAACTACATAAATATATATTTATGTACTTGTTATGGTTTTAAGAGTTTGTTTTAATACGCTATTGGATCGCTAGGGCAGTCCAGGCTTAATAAGGTGTCTACATTTTAAGCCACGCAGCGCTCGCCTACAAAGATCCTGGAATAACCAAATGTCTACAAATCTCGCACCAATCTGAGGGTTGGCTCACCTGGTTGACAGTACAATAGTCTACACCACGCAATGCAAAAGGATAGCGCAGCCGACTGATCCAGGCGCGAGCTGCGCCTGGACTGTCTAAATTCTAGTAGAGTAGGAGACATAGCCCAGGCATTTTAGGCGTATGAACACCAGTATACTGCTTTCTTATCCCAATAATTTAGATATTGAACAGCATCGATACGGATGCCGTGTGTTCCTATACGCAGATGAACGGGCGCCTCGATGAATGAATCTTTAATACCTCTGGTCAATCCATGATCTACCGAGTTATAGGTTCTTAACTGTTCTATCTTTTGAATAGTGACAGACCGACCTTTCACGGCGACTATTTGAAAGAATTCAATCTTGATTTGATCACACCCACAAGCAGTGTAAAATATTTTTCCAGGCTGAATTTCCTTTTCGTTCTTCTTTTCTGCCCTAATTCGTCGTAGTCTCTTCGTTTCTACCTCCCTAAGAATCCTGCGGACATATGAATGATAATAGTCATTCAAACACTCGACGCTTTGAAATGACATGGTAACAACTGGATTAGTAGCTCTTCTCCCCTTAAATGCAATAAAAACATACTTTGATTCATCAATTAAAAACGTATGGCCGAAATTCTCCACCAACCTAGCCGAAGGATAGAGGCTTTTAAAGTATAAAACCTTCAACTCAAAATTGGATTTCTTAACTGGCAAAGGCCAGTTGTGTGTTAGTTTTTTGCTAGTTACTGATACCATAGCTTTCTACAATTAGAAAAATCTGAGTTTAAAATAGGCAAAGCGGTAACTGCATTCCAGTAAAACCGGAATGAGGATTTAGATGAAAGTTGAATTATCTGAAGGACTCAGCAAACGGATTACGGCCTAATTATTGAACCATGTTGAGAACAACACAGATTACAAAAAGCGCCTAAGAAATATTAAGTCCGCATTGATTGTAGCGTGGCTGCTGCTAAGTATTTAACAAGGGAAACCAAAGTTGCAAATAGTCAGGGTACTAGATTTTCTTATACCATCTTTCGTCCAGAACGATCGCAAGTTTTAACCAAGGTGGAAATCTACGCTGACCGTTTACACCATTGTCAGGGCGGGTGATCTGAGACCTTACGTTTGATTCTGTGAGTTTGGTGATTTTTGCAACATCATCATTGGTCAAGCCGTGACGGCGCTTCATTTCGTTGTAGCGCGAGTGCCAATTTGTGTCCATGACATTTTTATAAGTTGTCGTTAAGAATGATGCAAACAACCGGTAAGATATTCGTTTTGTCAATACGTATTTCAAGGAATTTTTACGTATTCACCATAAAAAAAAACGCATACGTAGCCTACGTAACTACGTAGACAATGTATGCGCTTTTTGGATATGTACTATTATTTGCTTGTATTATCCAATTTGTAGCCAAACTTCTTCGAAAACTCCTTTCGACCGCTTACCTGGGCCTTTTTATAAATTTTTTCGATATGAGTCCTAACAGTGCCGATACTGATTTCGAGTAAATCTGCGATTTCCTGATTCCTATGCCCTTTCAGAATCAAGATAGCGACTTCTTTTTCTCGTATGGTAAGCTTTATTTCCTCCATCGAGTTACCAATTTCGATGATATCCTGAGACAATTCGCCGGAAGGTTCAACACCCATATTGCTAATATTCCTCAAAACCTCATATTCCTCTCTGGATTGAATAATATGTTTCCTAAGAAACAGGATCGTAATAATAGCAAAGCCCGAATTGGTTAATAACACTTCCTTAACTTGTGATATTCTAAAATATGCACAAAAGGCTAATGACGCGTAAGGTATCACAGCTAGGTATACAGCAATCAATTCGAAATATTCCTTCCTTTCAATCTGATCTTTCAAACGGTACCGAATACCATCTAAAATTAAGTATCCTAACACAAGTCCATAAAGTGATGGAATAGCCAGACCAACATTTATTGCAACGTCAACGCTCTTTGTAAAATAAAATGCCACACCGAACAACAAGAAAAACGGAAAGTGAAGGAATAAAAAAATCCCTCTCGTAGCATGCCATTTTATTTTTTCAATGTTATAAGCTTTATAGAAATAGAATGGAAAGTAGGATGCCATAACGAACCCAGCTCCATAGGTCAGAATATACTGCGTCAGAAGGGGTATCATTGTAATCTTAGGATCAGGAAATAAACCACTCGCAGTGTTCTTCAATATTAATAATATTAGTAATATTAAATAGAATAATCTTGGTTTATCCGTCGGCCTTGAAAGAAAAAGTATCCCTTGAAAAACGAACATTACTGATTCAAAAATGATAAACAGTAATGTAATTAAGTGCATGTCAGTATTACCAATCAACATCAACCTATCCTCTAATTAAATACAGTGTGTAACCAAAATCCAAAGTGCTATACTCTGTTAATCCAGCGTTCTTGTAGAAGGGCAAATTTCTAATTGTAGATGTCTCCAAATAAATCGGGCGGTTCATACCGGCTGCATCCTTACGAATTTCTTGCAGGAACTTTGTACCAATACCTTTTCCTTGTAATTTTGGATTTACTGCAATAAACCACAAATAATAAATTGGTGTTTGCGGATAGTTTTGTGAAATTTTCTTTTCTCTAGCCATCGCCTTTGACACATTTCCAATACCGATTCCATTTATAACAAGATTCACTTCCCAAATTAAGCTTTTAAGGGTTGTTTTCTTGTTTTCAGGGAAACAAATTAATGCAACTGCATCGGAGTCGTCAGAAATTAAAACCTTACCAAAAGCATAACAGGTTTCAAAAGAATAATCCATTAGAGCGCGTACGCGCTCTTTGTGCCTATGGTCATTGGGGATTAAGTAATTAACACTTTTGTTTTCTAAGAACGAATCAGTTAAGATATTCAAAACTAAATCCTTGTCGCTTCTTGTAGCAAGCCTCATTGTAGAACTAATTTATAAATTATAGATGATAAGATTTCAATTTGTCGAATTCTATTTATTATAAGTATCTAACGAGAGGGGCTTTTCAAACTACTTGAAATGAGTAGCACACTATTTGTCAGCAAAGATAAAAATATGTTGGCGTTTACCAACATACCTTTACAATGACCACTCATTATCAATAAGTTACTAACTATTTAATTAAGTGAGGTGTTGCTTTTTCTATAATGCTTCATTGGTTTGAGCGCCTTTTCTCTACTCACTCTATAAAAGTTCAACCCGCCCTCTCTTGCGTATATAATTTCTAGGCTACTTTTGCAATATGACATAGGCGGCTAATTCATTGCAGTACTTTTTGTGTTCGACCACAGGGTCGAAAATTGGTACATTGCAGAATAGGCATTTTTACTAAATCAAAATGAGAAGAAAAATTGAATTGGTTGGGAGGTCGGTCAAGATGCACGAAACTGATCAGACGGCAGAAGACATCCATTTTTGGTTGAGTAAATCTCCCGGTGAGCGATTGGCGGCTGTAACGTATCTTACGGTTCACAGTCTACCTGACAGTCTTCAAGAGTTAAAAAGCCAGGTGATCGAAGGCAAGGAGATATTCTATCCTTTGTTCAAGAGTTTATTTCATTCTCTCAATAATTGTAAAGTTGAATACCTGACGGTAGGAGGGTACGCTATGGCATATTTCGGTTTGCCACGTTACAGCAATGATCTTGACATTTGGGTTAACCCAGCGCGATTGAATATGTCCTTATTATCCTCGGCGCTTATTGGCCTTAATCGTGAACGTCTCTTGGAGGCCATGATGCATGATATTCCGCAAGAAGTCAGTGTAAGATTGGGCACAAAGCCAATGGAGGTGGATATACACCTGAATCTGGGCCAGCTTGATTTTAACTCAGCATTTGCAAACCGGGAGGTTGTTGAAATATCTGGTATTCAAGTACCTTTTATTAGCAAAGCTGATTTTGTTGTCAACAAGTTGGCATCGACGCGAATACAGGATCTGGTTGATGGCAAAATTATCCAGTCAGGCCGCGGCCGAGAAGAATGAGGGCAGACCCGTTTCCTGCTTTTATCCGGCACCTTTTACTAAAGTTACAGTTAATCATACCAATATCACCAAAATCGTGACGGTCATCATTATTTTTTGATGCCGTCAGTGCCATCCGCTTTATTTACAAAATGGTAGCCGTAGATAAACTGGTTGGAGTATTGGCCCGTCGGAAAGACACCTGGCTGTATTTGGGGTTATTCTGTTGGATTTCAATCTCGTTCGAGGTTGGCCGGAACGACTACTGGACCGGATATTTTCAGGCACTTGTCACCTCACTATTGGTATGGTCTCCTGTCCTTATCTTCAATTGGGTGCGAGAGGGGAGGGGCATAGGGCGTTTCACAGGAAAGAGCCGGTGTCTCTGGTTGGGATGCTTTTTAGGATATCTACCAGTACTACTGATAATCTCAGGAGTGCTACTGGAACCAGAGCAACTTTTTTGGCCAGTGGTGTTTACAAGTGGGTTAGGTATAGCAGCGTTGGAAGGCACACTGGTCGTGGAAAGTAAATTTAACAGCCGTATTTACCAGTTGAAATGGGTACGCAAGCTAAACCTCGAAAAGGCGGTACTGGCGAGTATTGTTGGAATCGCATTGCTGTTAGGAGCAATGGCGGTATCGAGTCTGGATAACCCATTGTACCATTCTAAAAAGCAACTGCTCATTGGTTTTGAAATACATCTGCCGAAAATCGCTGCAAGAATTCCTACTTTCATTAGCTACTCGTTGCAACTGCTGGTAATGTACCTGGCAGGGTATTTCTTTTTTTATATCAACAGCCGTTGGCTCGTTCCTGTCGTCCTGAAAGAACAGGGGCTTTTTCATTATATTTTAAGTTCAGCATCGGTCATTGGTGTATTTTATCCGCTTTGGGGGCAGCTGCTCGCCGGTTTGCCATTCAGCAAAATTTTGGGAGGAGTATTTTCCGCTAATCCATTTGTGGCCGAGAATGCATTCGGTGCGGCGCTGGTACTAGCAATGAGCCTCCCGATACTGCTTGCAATAAATTGGGCAAGGCAAAACAGCCTGATTACAGCTTTGAAACATGAGAAGTCCGTTGCAGAGCTTGACCTTTTGAAACAGCAGTTGAACCCGCATTTTTTTTTCAATACACTCAATAATCTCTATGCATTGAGCTTGACACGGTCTGATCAGACACCTGATAGCATTTTGCAACTTTCGGAACTTATGCGTTATGTTGTATATAAGGCGAGCGAACCATTGGTGTGTGTGAAGGATGAAGTCAAATACCTGAACGACTACCTTCAATTACAGAAGATCAGACTAAGAAAGAGTCTGGATCTGCAATTCGAAGCCAAGATTGGAGATCGTAATCTATTAATCCCTCCATTACTCCTAATTGTATTCATTGAGAACGCATTTAAGCATGGGGTTGAAAATGCGGAAGGGCCAACTTTCTTGCATATCTCCCTTAAATCCGACGGACATTCTCTTAATTTCAACTGCAAAAATTCCTATGAGCCTATATCTAATTCTCATGCTGGCATTGGCCTAATCAACTTGCGCAAGCGGCTGCAATTGCTATACCCAGGAAAACACAGGATAGTGACCAGCGCTGAGCATGACATATTCGTGGCAAACCTCGAAATTGACCTTCAATAGGTTAATGGAAATTTACCCTCGACGACAAACCGGCACTCATAGTGATCCCCTGATTTTTTTGTTCCTTTGAAAATTAAACTGTCATTACAAATCGGGCTCATTTTGTATGGATCACATTTTCAAGGTCGTAGATGCGTCATTGGTAGATACTGAAATCGATCAGTACGTGTTGGACAGGCTTAAAAGAAAGGAATTTGGGCGAATGTCCGGAATTAGTGTGCTTTCCCGCATAGAGAAATTTGAAAAATCGTTGCTGGTCATATCGACAAGAATTCAATATATCGGCATGGAAAATGAAATGCCACTACCTGGCGTGACTGGTTACTACCTGACTATCATGGAGTTTATCCAATCCAACTTTTTCGAAACCGCTGATACCGATAAAAAATTTGAGGTGCTTCGCAAATGCTTCCATTTAAGTGAAGCACATGCATACGCAATGATGTGCCAGCAGGCATTAGAATATAGTCTTTCGGTGCCATTGATGGAACCGACTCCGGACCAAAAATTGAAAGATTGGAGTAACCAATTTCTAATCGGGTAAAATCATGGACTTTGTCGTACTATATACCTCAGGCTCTGAGCTAAATATTAATAAACACCTATTGGAGTCTTATTTGAGTAATAAAAACTCGGCCACCGCCGCAATGAAGTACCTGACAAAGATCAGTGAATACAAAGCAGGTCTGCTCACTCTAACAACAGAGCTCCGCCTTGCAGTAGCCATGCTTGACGATGACCAACCAGTAATAATTTCAAAACAAACAACCAGATTCAACTTCCCGGACCGTATGCTGTTGACCCGCGGTGCCTCCAAGCGTGCACAGGGTATTTTAAAAGACTGTATCGATCTGTCCCAAGCACATGCATACGGCGGCTTTCTTTACAAGGCGGCCAATATCGGGTTGCCCCTAGTCCCGTCGGCAGTTGCCCCATTTGAACAATATGAGTCAGTAATTAAGGATTTCTTGAAAAAACACGCTAAACTTTAAAAGTGATTTGGTCAATAGTTCGTCTAGTTTATATTTTGCGTCTAAGTTCCGGGGTAGGGCAAGCATGTTCAACCGTGGTGGGTTATTATGATCCTTACCCCAATTTTTCTCGCGTGCCTTCTACAACTGATCCATTCCACTATTATCGTGCTGGGTACTACCAAGTTTCAAAAATTCATCCTACTCCTTACCTTGGAATGAAATTGCACCTATGGATACCCCTGAATACAAAAATCGCCTTCCGGAAGAATTTACCTCTTGGACCCACTTTTACCACAGCATGAGGCTCTGGACACCTCTCACAATGTCTTCAAAGACCGGGGATAATCTCGAAATGTCGTTCGTAATTTCGGAAAGGAACGAGGGTATTAAGAACAACGGATTGATTAAACTGGACGTTGATTTCCTGAAAGCAAGGCTCTTTGAAGAAATACTGGAAAACTGCGAGTTTGAAGTTGATCTGGCAAAAAGAGTACGGGCTCTTGCCTTTACCCATCCTCGCCATGATGGTTTTCAGGATTGGAAGATCCACAGATTGATAAAAGGCATTATCTATCTGAGCAGTTTAAGGTATGATCATGATAGTCAGAAACTTCCAGATTTCTTAGATATTTAAGCGCTAATAAACGAATGTTCGGGGATCAAAAATAAATGGGTGAACCGCGTCTATAACAACATCCTTGATCATAGGATGCTCAGGGTTAATCAGATAATTATACTCAAAATGAACGATAGCAGACGGCACTCTCATACAGAGATACTTGCCTTCATCAAGCCATTGTCCACCTAACATACGCGTGTAGGACTGATTTACCTTCCAGTCACTTTTCAATTGTTCAACATCGATGATACCAAAATCAGGGATTGTTAAAAAGACAACAGAGTAGAGATCATCACGTGGTAAAATGTTGTTGTGTAAGTGAACACGAACTTCCCAAGCACTTAATGCGATACTACTTCCTGTATAAACCACGGCCCGGCCTACATCATTCCACCTTCCTCCATATGCTGCGGCTCCATAGCCCGATAATTCTCTAATGTGTGAGGTACTTGCGATACGATAAATCTTCATTCGAATGAATTATGCCGTCACACCATGAATAAGCCTACCCAGAAGCTGGGTAACAACCTCGATGTCAGACTTTAAATATGCCATTGGGAGTGAGCCGTTCAAATCAATATTAGGTAGTTGCAACCATTTATGGAAATCCTCTATGCTTCTAAAAATTTGACTCGCTCCTTTTTCATTCCACAAATATTCAATTTGTTTTTGAAGGTCGCTATCCTCTGACAAAAGAAGATCCGGGATATAATGCATCATTCCCGCCGATTTGATGTGTGATCCGCCGGAAACTGTATGAGTAATATGTATACCAGGCCCATCAGCGGCAGGAACTTTTCCAACACCTAAAATAATTGTCGAAGACTCCATCGGCAGAAGGTTTCCTTGATTCGAAGTCCAGATTTCTGGTACCCGCGGCTTAACATTGTCCGGAAAAGTGTGTACGGTAACGTATTCACCAACGGTTGTTTTTACCTCCTTTACCGGATTGCTCTTTACTATTTTACTTTTCCGTTCTTGCTTAGTCCCCATAAAACTTCCTTTTCGCTCTAACTCAAAATCATTACAACTTACCCAAAAAACGTTGAAATCCCAAGGAAAGTGCCTAAATCTCATAGGAAGACACTCTGACTCTCAGACCAATAGGTTCTTCTATTGTGGATAACTGCTCTCATAATTGGAAACCCCTTGGGATCATACATTCTCCCAGTGTTATGGATGATCAAAAAATCACGGCGGTCAGTGATCAGCTCTGCTGAACCTGTCAAAGTTGAAAGGCTTTCAGTAGCCCGATTAAGTACATTTTTTATAGCTGGGAGCAGGTCACGAAGTTTACCTTCAGGAATTTTGCCTACCCGCGATTGCGGGGCTACACCAATCTCCCATAATACTTCATCTATATAAGCACTTCCTAGCCCACATAGCTTTGGGTCCTTCATTAAAATTCCCTTAACTGGCTCATTTTTTCGCAAATAAGCTACTTTCTTCAAGTAGGAGAAAGTAAGCGATGGGTGCAATACATCCCATTCAGTCGCAAGCCTCGGGTTTAGCAGGAGTTGACTTTGCCCTAAGGCGTCTCGTACCCCAAAACCATCCCCAGACGAGAACACAATCTCAAACATGGGAGAGTTCTCTCGCCCCTGCGTACTCAATAAGTAAAATCTCGCTTTTTCAAAAACTCGAATTCCCAAAATCAGGCCATTATCCAAAACCAGGTGAAGCAACCTCCCAACCCGACGCACTTCAAGTAATGAAGAATTGATAGTCGCAGCGAAGATTGTTGCAGCAGGCTCATTAAGCCCATGTTCCCAATGTATATGCAAATCATTAATTTTCTGCCCTGCGAACCGTCGGGCAAGATTCTGTCTCAAAATAATAAGTTCTGGAATCCCAATCATACGCTCGGTTAATACAATACCTGGCTTTCAACATAAAACGTTCTTCCGGAACCTAACTTGCCGACGATGATTTCTTCCCCTTCTGGCGAGTGGGTTTTGGCTGGATTATGGACATACCGATGGTCTTTGTTTTCCATTTCGAAGACACCATCGCATTTTCTTTTCATCAGATCCTCGGTAGCCTCGACAGTAACCGTCCGGATTGCACTGTATAGCTCAGCGACCTTTGAGGAAGGGATGTTTTTGGCGATGGAATACGGGGATATCTTGGCTGACCAAAGAATTTCATCTGCATATGCACTGCCTATACCCCTGATTTTGTCTTGTTTTTGAAGGACCTCTTTGATTTTTCCCCCAGCTTTGGAAAGAACTTTGCCCAAATAATCCTCTGTAAAGTCGTCTGCCATAATATCAGGCACCGGTGGAATTTCCGGATTCAAAATGGGCTTAGCTTGCCCCATACCGTCCAGAACGATAATACCAGCGCCGTTGTCAAACATCAGCTCAAAAATGGGGTTTTTAAGATTCTGATCTGTCGGAAGTAAGATCATTTTCCCTGTAAGCATCATATGGATACCTAATATTTGATCATTATCAAAATGAAGGTGCAACTCTTTACCATTCCGATCAACGGACCTCAGGGCTGCCCCTCTCAGCGCACTGTTAAATTCTTCCTCACTTGCCTTCACCCGCTTTTTCCAAAGGATTTCGATGCGTTTGACCTTCTGGCCTTTAAAGTGCTTCTGTAAAGTGAGTCCGACGACATTGAGCTCTGGTACCTCCGGCATGGTTAACGTTTGTTTAATAAGTGATCTCAATTTTACTTAGATTTCGGCAAATTTCAACGTTCCTCATAATTGGCAGATACTATTACCGCAATCGGGGAGATCATCGATTTTGATCTTCACCTGGTTGAAGGCATTGCCCTGAGTGCAAGCCTGGAAATCAAGGTCGGCGACGACTATATCGAGTTCGGCGGCCCCAACCTATTCGCATCGATCCCCAACGAAGGAGCTGATGTACTTGGACATTTTGTTATGCGCTGCTTTCAGATATGCGAAGTGGGAAAGGGACGCGACCTGGAAGGGCATCTGATCAAAGTTGAAGTGGGTGACGATCGGATCGTTGGGATTTGCTCGCTGCGAAGCGAGGAATTCTTCTATCCGGTATTGGAATTTGAGCGCCTTCGCTGAAATAATACTTGGGTAAGCGACCGCAAACACCAATGTCAATGTAACGGTGGCAATATACGACTCTCCCGACACGGCACAAGCTAGGTTGATGTAAACTTTTGCCATCATAGCCAATAAATTGCATAATGGGCAAGCAATTTATCGCATTTCTATTATTTTTGCAGAAATCAGGCTCGGTTGGCAACAAAAAACCAATCGGTAGCTATGCCTCCGACTGGTTTATAAATTATTTATACAATAAATTCTTTTTAAAATGACAACCGCAACAATTACTGTTGGGCACTGGCTAGGCCATGTCAAAATTCAAACTACCACTCTCGCGGAATCACGCGAACTTATCAAGCTCATTAAAGTTGTGCTTCCTTGGGTAGGTGTTCTCATTGCTATTGGGATAGGCTTCTATTTCCTAACCTATTGCTTTCAATGTGTATGTTCGATGTGTATATGTTCATGCATGTATACATCGAACATGTACACATTGAATATGTACACATGCAAATGTACACACTATACATAGTAGATACCAAAAATCTTTATTAAAAATTTTATATAAAAAGTTTAGTATTAAGATTTTCGTATAAACAGTAACCGCATAATTATCAACCCATTACAACCTATTCACCAGCCCGTTTAGGAGGTAATTCTGATAGTTGATAGCCGTAAGAAATCTTTACCACCTGCCATGAAAGCACCTGTACTACTCCATTTTCGTACTCGACGGGCCTCCCTTTGCTACTGGTCAATCGCTTTTATCGTCCCTATTCTGACCAAATAATGGTAGGTCACCATATCCAGCAGCCTTGGGCTCGTAGGGTAAAAGCACCTCAGGTACATTAGTAGCAGCCCGAGAATTCGTAATCCCATCTATCGTTCGGTAGGTGATCCAGTTGTCGTCGTGTAAGTATGGTTGCATGAGCTGCCCCATTTTTTCCTGCGACATCGACCCGGCCGGAGAAACCCATAGACGGGCCGCCTCACCTTCGAGAACCAAAGGCATTCGCTTACCCTCATTATGTACCTCTGAAAGCAGTGGTGATGCGGCAGTGGTGATTACTGAATAGGTGTTAATACCCTGCCACGGCGCAAAGATTCCGCCAAGTGTTAAGAATTCCCGCTGCTTTGGTTTGATATAGTAGCTATGCGTGGGCCGATCTTGCGAGATGAAGTGGGGTTCAAAGAACCCTGTGCAGATAATCAAACACCGGTTCTCCCAATACGGTTTGTAGGAATTTGCAGTGAAAATAGTTTCTGACCTGGCGTTACGCGTATTGGCCCCGAATGTTTTTTCAGAGGTAACCCCCGATGGTACCAGTCGCCACCGGTACATATCGATTACGCGTGGATTCCGATTGGAAATAACGGGTTGAAACGGATTGTCGAAGGCATTCACGTGAAAAGCCTGTTTGAACAGTTCGATATTATCGACTGGTCTGCGAAATGCTACTTTCAACTGCTCGACGGTTTTCTCCTGTGAAACGTGGTAACACATTGTATTCAATTGGTGATCTGCAATGAAAGTACAAAACCGCCAGCACTAAGCAAACCACTTTTTAATTAACCCAGTCATGCGGTATATGTAATATAGAAAAAAACTTTTTTGCCCAAAAAGTTGCAAACCCACTGAATATGTGACTACTAGCGTAAAATTTAATTTTAATATTTATGAAAAATCAACAACCCACCCCAATTACAGCTCACGATTTCCGCTCCGGCGACGTTGTTCGAGCTTACACAGGTACCGCCAGGGTACCACATGTTTGTATTATCCTGCAAGATTACCCACCATCGGGTGGCGCAATCTCTTGTATGGCCTATCTTAACCTTACGGGGTCTGAGAGCGGAGCTAATCTCCTGGAAGTTACTGGCTACCCTTTCGACGAAAACTGGTTTAAAGAACGAAAACCTCGGACCTGGGTGAGATGTGACGAAACCGATTGCATTTACGAAACCGATATCATCGAGCTGTTAGGAAACGTCCATTTTAAGGATCAGCACCTGTGGGATACCATTTGTGATGGCTACTATGCTTGCGACATCCCTGATGCAATAAAGTGTGGATGCAAAACTGAGCATGAGCTTACAAAGAAGCTGGTGGCTGCGGCCAAGGTTTCAGAACCGTCGTGTAGTTGCAGTCAGCGAACATCGATCCCGATTGTAAAGCAGGTCCATTGACCTGCTTTACTTTTTTAACCTACATTAACCATCATCCCAATCTCTGATCGCCTGCTGTTTGTTCCACATCGGCATTTTCAGCAAATCGATTTCGATGCCACTGATTGTCAACAGCATTATCTCAGCCGCGTCGTAAAAGTCACTTCTGTTACACCGGTAGTTATGGTGTTCGGCAACCTCGGTTCCTATCTTTTCGAAGTGCTTCTGGTTTCGTAAAACGACTTGTGACGGATCCATTTTCAGCTCGATATCGAGCTTATTTCTGATTATCTGCAACCTGCTGTGCAGTGCGTGGACGTAAATTGAATAACGCTTTGTCATGGACGGATACGTTTTTGGGGTTTGATTTTATAGGCATTTTTGCAAAACGACTGACTGTTAAACTGTAACAGCCGAATTCTTCGGAAACCCTTCCTTCTACAAGGTATACACCGGTGCCCTGAAACTTCCAGTTTTTCAGCGAGTCGGGAAAGTGAACAGTATCAAAGAAGTTGCGCGCAACATCCAGGAAGGTGAAAAACATCATAATCTGACCATGCTTGGTGCGGACTGGCTTGTAATTCACATACTCCCCAACCATCCGCACTACCTGTCCGAGGTGCTTATGAAGATCGGTAGCGAGCACCTCACCCCGAAAATCACTTTTTAAAAGGTCGAACATGATTCCAGAAACCGGCAGCGATAGCAGCTCGATCTCATCATACAGGTGTTCAACCAGTTCATATTCAAACGCAGGTAGCTTGGGCATTTTGATTTCAGTCCGGAAGAGCTGCGCAGGCATGGGGCCATCTTGATTCCGTCCTACCCAATGCGCTTCCCACATCATCGTCTTCTTATCCTTACCTGTAAAACCGAAAGCACCTGCGCGGATCAGGATTGTGGTCTGATCGATGGAAATGCCTGTTCTAGTTATGAAGTTTTCCAGACTCGTGTATTGGCCACCATTTTCCCGCTCAATGAGCAAAACCTGGACGGTGTGCTGTTCCAGGTCTTTCATGTAATCAAAGCCCAGGTAGATATCGGTGCCGTAAAGTTTGGTTTGCAAATAGCTCTTGTTAACGCATGGGACATGTACAGTTGCTCCTGCCTTACGCGCCTCGATCAGGTAAGTACGCCGGTCGTAAAAACCTCCATAGTTATTCACGCAGGCAACCATAAATTCAATAGGGTAGTAGGTTTTCAAAAACAAAGATTGGAAACTTTCGACTGCAAAACTGGCAGAGTGTGCCTTTGAAAAGCTGTAGCCAGCAAAGCTCTCCATCTGCCGCCAAACTTCCTTTGCAATTTCCTCCGGATGCCCGACCCGCATACAATGATCGAAAAACTTGTCTTTGATTTCAGCCAGATGTTTCGCGCTGCGGCTCTTTCCCGACATCATGCGCCTGAGCACGTCGGCATCAGCCAGATCCAGGCCTCCGAAATAATGGCCGATCTTGATCACATCTTCCTGATAGACCATTACCCCGTAGGTTTCCCTAAGCTGCTCTTCCATTATTGGATGCAGGTATACCGTTGAAGCCGGGTCACGGTGACGCTCAATGAACGCTTTCATCATCCCTGAGCTGGCTACCCCCGGCCTGATCACCGAGCTGGCAGCTACCAGCGTCCGGTAGTTGTCGCAGTGGAGCTTTGTAAGAAGTTGTCGCATCGCCGGCGACTCGATGTAGAAACAGCCTAACGTGTTCGCCTCCCGGAGCTGTTGCTGGATTTTGGAATCGTGAAATAATTTGCGCGGGTTAGACACATCAGCGATTTCTCCACGGTTGTCCTTCACAATCTGCACACAATCCTTTATGTGGCCCAACCCGCGCTGTGAGAGTATATCGAATTTTTCAAATTTGATATCTTCGGCCACGTACATATCGAACTGCGCGGTCGGGAAGCCTTTCGGTGGTAAATCCAGCGCGGTGTAGTTGGTAATCGGCTCTTCGGAAATCAGTACCCCACATGCATGTATAGTCCGCTGGTTTGGAAAATCTTCAACCAGGTCGAACAAGTCGATGATCATTTTAACTGCCTCCTTCGAATTGTGTACATTTCCTGGGTCACGGATGATCTGGTCTATCTCTTCTTTGGGAAGTCCATACGTTTTGCATAGTTCGCGAATAATGCTTCGGTCTTTAAACGTGCTCATCGCACCCATTAGCGCCGTGTGTTTGGTCTGGTACCGAGTAAATATGTACTGAAACACTTCGTCGCGATCGCGCCATGAAAAGTCGATATCGAAATCAGGTGGAGTTTTGCGTTTCGGGTTCAGAAACCGTTCAAAATATAAGTCCAGATCAATGGGGCACACATCAGTAATCCCCAAGCAATAAGCAACAATGGAATTGGCCCCAGATCCCCGGCCGACGTAATGAAAATCCCTGCTGGCGGCGAACCGGACTATATCGTGGGTAATCAGAAAATAGGAGCTGAAATTCAAATCGTCGATGATGCGAAGCTCCTTCTGGACTCTTGCGGTTGCTTCTTTGTCCTTTTTTCCATACCTACGATCCAGACCCGCAAGCGTGTACCTTTCAAGCAATATCTTGTCATCATAGGCATTGCCAGTAAAGAACTTTTTATTCCGGACCACTGAGAAATCAAAATCAAAAGAGCAACTACATAACAGCTTCCAGGTGGCCTGAATAATTTCAGGAAACATGACAAATGTATCAATCAGCTGCTTCCTGGATGGAATGGTTTCTTGCTTTCCCGCCAGCATGCCGGGCCCAATTTGCGAAAGCAATAGGTTGTGATCTATCGCGCGCAGGCGCTCATGCAAAGCGTAGTCCTGATCATTCTGAAAACTCACTGGCCACAGAATCACATAGCGGTCATAATTTGACCGCGGTTCCATTACAATCCGAGGTATATCCGAGGGCCGGATACCGATCCATTCATTTTCACGGAGTTGTCTGACAGTTCGGGTACCATAAGGGAAAACAAGGTAGGCATTCGAAAAAGTGGGAGGATAATCCGGAAGCACCGTTTTCGATAAATTAGAATTGGTCATCAACTGGTTAAGTTCCCCAAAGCCCTTTTCATTCCTAGCGATTCCAATATACAATAGCTTATCCCCGGTTCTATACTCCATCCCTACCACCGGCGTAATTCCTTTTTCTCGGCAACTGCGAACAAACGGGAATACACCGGAGCTGTTATTGATATCGGTCAAGCAAGCAATTTCGTACCCTTCCTGGGTGAGAAGCGTAGTCAATCGGTCTATCGAGATCGTCCCGAATCGCAGACTATAATAAGAATGCAGGTTGATCAACATTTTTTATTTAATAGTTTGTTTTTGAAGATGTTTTACTAAATTTGGTATTCAAAATACCAAAGCACTGATGTTAAGTGTATCAAAAAGAAAATGGATAGGCAAGCGTGTTTCCGGGAAAATCTTCGATTTCTGCGACAAAGGCGGAAACTGACGCAAGAAGCGCTTTCTGGAACGTTAGGAATTTCACGGGTAAAATTGAAGGCTATCGAAACTGGCCAAACTATGACCATTTCTTTAACCGATGCCGTAGCGATTGCTCAATATTTCAAGCTGCCGATTGACGTGCTTCTAAGTCGCCGGTTGGCAAAGCTGGGAGAGCTGGAAATAAGAGTCATCGAAGCAGACTATAAACCATTAGCCAACTAAGAACATGCAATCAGAACTTGAATTTGAGGATGTCCTGACGGGTATAGGAAATGAAAATCAACCATCCGGTTCATCCACCGCTTGGGTCGTATTGACCCCTGCCGCAGAACTCTTACCAACCGACGATGCCTCACTTGCCAAAGTGATTGAAGAGCTTAACGAAATCGATGCAGACCTGGTTAAACATGGCATTGTCAAGCGGTCAATGACCATTGACGAACTAAGAACGCTCCGAGAGGCGCAAAACAAGACCTCCAAGGTTGTCGAACATGCCGCATTTTCAAGTCGGGAGCTCGCTATCCTTTTTGCCAATTATATCGCTGGTGCAGAAGATCCAGTCGAAATGATGGCAGAACAAATTTCCTGTGAAATTGACCAATACCGGGAGCATCTATATCGTGGAGAACGACCTTTCACAGTATTACTCCAAGATGGTGGCATTTTCGAATATTGGGGATATGCTAGTCCCTGGGAAGTTGAATTGGATTCAATAGACGAGATTGCATATACAGTCAATGGTGAGCATGAACAAATGTCAGGAACCTTCTGGTCCAGACATAGTTCCGGCGCAATCAAACTAGCCGAAGCCTATTGGGACAAACTGTATAAATTAGGGAAGCTGACCAAACCCGTTGCAGCCCAAGATCAACTTTGATCGGCTTGAATGAAACATGAAGTACGCTTTTCATGTACGATGAAGAGTAATTCCAACACCCTGCTAGTGATACTGGCAGGGTGTATTTTTTGACTATTGCCAAGCAACGTTAATAACCCTATTATCACGTTCAGTAGTATTCTGCATCATTCTCATCTGGCCAATGACGAATTTGATGTCTGTACCATCTGAAAGATTAAATTTTCCTGTAATCTCAAAAATGCATTGATCATGCCCATGAGGCATTTTTGTAAAACTAGAATGAAATCTAGGTAATTTATCTTTTGTATAAAGTAAAAGATCACTTTGCATCATTGTCAACGGAATATCTAATGCTTGCCCACCTACCAGAGGGCATGGATCATGCTGACCACCGCGTCTACCTTCAAAAAGTACGGTTTTTTGGTCTTCGGAAGTAAACGTAAATCCAAGTAATGTGGGGCCCTCTTTTCCATCACCGCTTGTTCCGACCCATGCTGGAACTGCTACATTTACTACACAGCTTGTAATATGGACAGGCGCAGGTTTAACATTTACCGTCAAGCTTTTTTGATTTTTTTTACCAAAAGCATCAATTCCAACAAGATTAAATGTATGCTTTGAGGATACTGGCACTTTTTGAGAACCAGAAGAATTGACTTGAGTCCCGTCTAATTTCAAATCCTTGACATTTAACGCCTGCCAAGATAATGAAACTAGCTCCCCTGGAAAAACGTCGGTTTTATCTGAATCAAAACTTTGAATGCTTCCCGGCAAAATCGCAGGATATTTCTTGGTAACAGTATGATTTTTGGTATACAAGCGTACAATAAGAGTTCTACCCGGAACCAACTTTATCAAAACAGACCTGTCTCCCGTTCCTAAGATACCTGAATTCTTAAACGCATTATCCGTTACCTTGGTCAAGATTGTTCCATTGGTGACCTCCAACTTCCCATTTATTGTCGTGTGATCAATTCCACTAACTGGAACAAAAGTTGCTTTGAACTCAACCGTTTCTGTATCTATTGGGATAATTTCTGCAACCACACCCTTTTCCTTAGCCTTGTTAACGTCAAAAACACACTTAGACCAAGCCTTAACAACCTCTATTTCAACCCACTGTCTCGCCCGAGACATTGATTCATCAAGTGAAATATCGTCGGTAACTTTCTTCTGGTATGAACTACGCCACTCGTCATACTTCTTTTTATCAAAGTTCCCAGAGCCGATGAACGGGATATCTACCCCAGGAACTTCTGTCGGTATAATGGCCTGCAAACTGATACCAGCGCTAACGACGTCTTCGCTGCTTTTAAAATTTGCTCGATACAAATAGTCCAAAAAATGACGTCGGTAAGACACATTAGTCTTCATGTCTTCATAGTTATAAATACCTGCAATTATCTCTCCACATTTAACATCTTGAGAGAAAATAGAGAAAGGCAAAAGGCATGCAAAAGCAAGCAGGACAGATTTTCGCAAATGTAGCTTCATGATTACTTTTTTTTATTTGATAGAGAATGTTAACATTCAATGCTACCTAAAAAGAAGTAATTATTAAAACCGTTAAATAATGATGTCAACCAAATAAACATGTATCCAGTAGTAACATTTATACAGATACCGAAAAATAATATTTATGAAATATTAATTGCATTCTTTCTTGATTTTGGTCGCAAGAGTTTTAGCTTGTATAAAAAACTCTTCTATCCAATGAAAAAAATTTCCACTATACTGATTCTGTTCTTAGTTTGCACTGTTTCCTTCGGCCAAACCAAGAATATTACCGATGGATACCATGTGTTCAATATGGCAATTTCCCTTCCAGAGGTCGATCAATTCGGCGTAGCACTTGCGGCCGGAAACAAGGAGATGATGCTACCAAATGAACAGTTTAAAGTATTTGGTGTACACCCCAACCTCCCAGCGGCAACTACGGATTACATAATTACTATCAACAGATACATCAAGGACCCGGGCCTTCGAAACTTGCTCGTTGTTTTCGACAACAACAACAATCAGAGGTATTTTAGGATCACAGTTGCAGAATACCAGGCATATTGTGAGCGCTTAGAGAAAAGAGGCAATTTCCATGTGATCACATCGTCCACGTTAGTGAAAATCCGTCCTGGATCAAAAGAACCTAGGAACGGCATTATGAAATACAGCGAATTTGGCAATGATTTTAACTTGGGTGCACTTGCGGGATGGTCGGTAAAACCGAACAGGAAAAAAACTTTTGTATATAGCTTCATGGGAGGGATTAGCTTTACAACTATTAAAGCCACGCCTGAAACTACTCAATATATGACGGAAGCAACTGACACCAAGCCTAGCGAGCTGGTCAGTTATTTAAAGGATGAAGAAAGCAATCAGTCCTGCTTCACACTGTCGGGGGGGCCGATCTTAGAAATCGATAAATTTCAAATTAGTGCAATTATTGGTTGGGATTTCATGCAAGGTGCTGTCGGCAGAAAGTGGATATATCGCAATCGCCCATGGATAGGTATTGGGTTTGGATACCAAGTTTTCCGAGTAGACGATAAAAAGCCAACACAACAACCTTGAATATTTTCATTCGAGTCAACCACAATCATTAGGAGATATGAACATACGTAATGGCCATATCTAGTGATCTAGCAGTAGTCATTCCTAAGATTTCTTTTTAAATATTGGCAAATAATGGAACCACTTAAAATTCAAAGCAAGGGCGACACACAATTTCAAGTTGAACTTCACAAGAACGGCCTTTGGTCAGAAACCCCTGAAATCTGCATCGCTCATGTCCTCCGAGGGAAACGAAGCAATCCAAACCCAAGCATTCCGATCTCAGAGATCCCGCAATTGATTGAGTACATAGCCAAGGCCTATCAGGAGGCACTCAACTTTGACACGGAAGGTTAGAAGATAGAGTTACGCCCTGGCGTGTAGGACTAACACTAAGCTTCCCAGGTGTGATCATGTGCAGATCCTGTCTAGGAATGTAAGGATGGCCAGTAGATGAACCTGATTTACTTGTCTCAAGTTTTTGAGGCAAAAATCCCAAACCGAAAAGTGCCCAAATGGCTTGAAAAGGCCCATTTGCAAAAATTCTTACAGAAAAAAGGTATAATTTGTTTGTAAACAAAATATCTTTAAGACATCGTTGGAATATTGCTGAGACCCCTTAGCGATATTTCAAAAGAAAAACCCCCCGACCCATAGGGTCAAGGGGCTAATTCGGATTTCAAAACAGCAGCTGTATGATCTCTACCAACTTTCCAAGGGCTTGTAGAGAAACATAGATGAAACCAGCAAACGCTGTTGCAACACCGATCCGATCGATGGGGAGCTTTGGACCACCTGGTGGCTTGAAGCTCCTCATTGCGTTTAGGTGCATGATGTAAAGGTAAAAGATAGCTCCAAACTTTGCATGGGGTGCAACTGTTTTTTTACTGGTTAAAAAGAACGATTGTATTTTCTCGAATAACTGTTATTTTTTTAATGTTATTTTATTTTACTTTTGCACCTTTTTTCGTATAAAGGCCATTTACAGTCGCTTACCTCTGTTCACAATCGTAAACAAATCATTATGGTACCGAGGTAAATCAATGGATGTTATCTTTAATATCACACGACAAAATTGATCCATTATGCGTTTCCAGGTTCATCCCAATATCGATTCGAAGGAAATTAAAGCATTTTTAAGCCTTATGCTTCCTCCTGAAATCGACGAGAGCCGAATCAATCTCATTACAAAAGCATTCTTCCGTCGATTTGCTCCATCGGACATGCTACCATCTCCATTTCGAAAAGATCTGTTTCTCCTTGCTGGCGCGAATCTGACGTACTACCGGTTAGACATAGCTGGGTCAAATAAAATCTTTCATTTTGGCTGCTACGACCTGGATGATCCAACGCGGAGCGTTCGCTTTTCACTTTCGCCAGACCTCGATGCGGACATCCTGAACTCGATCACAAAATTCACCGAATTCATCAAAAATGAACTCGGTCAGGCTCGTCAGGATGCAAGTTTAGCGTATAGCTAATGCCCAGTTAATTTTGTATTTTGAGACAAGCGATAATCGCTTTTCTCAAAATATGGCCGATCGTAACTATTTTTCAGGATTAATAAGCATTTTTCACGGCACATCGCTTCCCGAACCAGGTTTTTTGGCAGGCTATTCCGCCTTGATGAAGGCTTTCAATCTGAAAGCTCCAAGACCTGAATCTTTGGCAATGATCAGTGCTAAACACAAGATAGCGAACCGCGACGGGTGGCTGATTTTCAGCCCTCGACACCAGCCTGATCAAACGCTAATCGGTCACCTAATTTTCGCATTGAAATACGAGGGCGTTGACTTGTACCTGATCAAGCAAGTGTTCCTTGCAGCTGGAAAGTCAGAGGTTACTAACCTTGTAAAACGGACGCCAAACGGGAAATACGTTCGACGAATTTGGCTGCTTTATGAATGGCTTTTCAACGAACGTTTAGAAATACCGGACCTGGCACAGGGAAACTATGTTAAGCTAATTGATGAAAGGCTACAATATGCCAGCAAATCGCCTACAAAGTCATCCAGGCATAGGATTACAAACAACCTCCCTGGAGTGCCTGAGTTTTGCCCTCTCATCCGTAGGACTGAAATATTGGACAAATACATTGATTCAAGGCTTTCAGAAAAGTTGAAGAAAATAATTAATGGCGTAAATCCAATCGTTATCGCCAGGGCCGCATCCCACCTTCAACTAAAAGAGGCAAATGCCTCGTATGCCATTGAAGGAGAACGGCCATTGCACAGGCAAGCAATCTTGTGGGGGCTCACGATTGGAAAATCTGGGCCATCGAAGATAACCCAAGAAGAATTAGTAAGGTTAGCGCAGATTGTTCTCGGGGGTGGGAAAACGCCAGTAGCTGGTTATCGTCGTCAGCAGGGGTTCATAGGGGAACATGACTATTTAAGCGGCATGCCAATACCTGACCATATTTCAGCGCGATGGGAAGACCTTGAAGGCTTGATGGATGGTCTAATAAAAACTGCGGAGTCCCTGGAAACGGATAACCAGTTCGATACTGTTTTAGCCGCCGCGATAGTCGCATTTGGATTTGTCTTTATACATCCGTTTGCTGATGGCAATGGGCGGCTTCACCGATATTTAATCCAGTATTTGCTACACCGAAAAGGCTTTATTCCAAAAGGGCAAGTAATTCCTGTTTCGGCGATAATCCTGAACCAAATTCTCAATTACAGACGCGTATTGGAATCTTTTTCCCTTCCGCGTCTGCCTTTGATCGAATGGAAACCTGCGCCTGATAATAATGTCCAGATCAATAATGAGACGGGTGACCTGTACAGATATTTTGATGCTACTCAGCAAGCGGAGTTTCTTTACTCCTGCGTACTCGAGACAATAGAAGTAACCATACCAGAACAGATCAATTATTTGCAGAAATATGACAGAATGAAAGCATTTCTTGACGATTTCGTACCATTGGCCGACAATATGGTTTCCCGCCTCGTGCATTTCCTGAACGAAGGTAAAGGTCATATATCAAAATGGGTGAAAGATCACGAATTAAAGGAGTTTACCGAATCGGAGGTATTAGAGATAGAGGCAAAATATCAGCAAATCTTTGGTTCAGACCAATTGCCGATAGCGTCAGGGTACTGAAATAATGATCAGTATTGGCGTATCCGGCCTATCAAGTGCATATTTTTTAGCAGCGGCCGCCTGATTACTTTTGGCAAAAACATAACGCATTATGGATCAGT
>NZ_BMIA01000010.1 GCF_014641595.1 Dyadobacter endophyticus
CCTTATCTAATCCGTGCAGTGGAATGTAAGTGCCCCACCAGCATATGGTCAGCTTGTTTGTGGTCCCGTTCGCAAAAGGATTTACCGCTTTTCGGCGACTGTCCACACAAAGCGGCACAATGCTGTATTGGATATCCGACAGTTTTACATCCAGCAAGCGCGTATAATATTCCGCTTCGGACTCATTGAGGAAAATAGTGCGGTCGGACGAGATAATGGCGTTTTGATCGAGCTTGAAATGTGCTGCTGCCTCGGGACTTTCTTGGGCGATCGTTTTGCGGTCGGTCACATAGGTGTCGTAAAAGGAGATGTAAAAATCCGTGATCACCTGCTTTTTGAAGAACTTCGCCAGCTTGTATTTATAGGGGTATTGATGGCGGGTCGCGGGGATGATGACGATGTCGGCCTTCCAAACGACCGTCAGCTCGATGATCATTCGCTGGATTTTGTTCCACAAGGAAGGGCGGTCCCAGAGTAATCCGGGGTTGAGGTAAAACAGATTTACCTCTGAAATGTCAAAAAGGGATCTGATCAGGTTTTGTGTTCTGTAACTGCCAGCCACAACTCCGTAGATCACTACGTTAACCTTCATATTTTCGGGGTTAGCCATCAGCCGCTGCACGGGGCAGGTGGGTCTGGCGTAATAAAATTCATAGTCGGCGGCTTTTCCGGCAGAAAGTCTGTCGGGAAACGGCGCGAACCATGCATTAAAATTTTTTCAATGCTAATAGGAGTCCTGGATCAATAAAAACTAAAAGACCGTTGTGGTTCAGTTTTAATGATTTGTAATATTTGTCGGGCGGAGGTTATATTGATAGAATGCCCAAAAATAGCGAAAGGAAGTTAATAAACCAGTCGAATAGCAGTAATTACAATTGCATCAACGGCAATTTGACGTAATTTGCCAAAGGCTGGATCTCCTTCGCCGGCCGGCTTGCTACTCATATTTCAGGCGTCGGTAAACCAGGGAACAACTCAATTGTTAGCCGCCAATTTATTGTCGATTAAACGTATGGAAGGCAAGGTATTGTTGATGGCTGCAAAGGCAGGTTACGACCAAAATTTGCTATCTTGACACTACGATCATTCCCTTGTGAATATATGCGAACCTATCCGTCTTTGCTTGAAGTTGTTAAGGGCAAACAGTGGGTGCTCTTGCTTGTGCTGTGCGGTTTTTCTCAGGAAAGCACATTTACACAAAGCGATTTTGAAAAGCTGCGCCCGATCGTGGGCAGCTGGCTAAACAAACGAGCCAGGGGCGACATTTATGAAACCTGGGCCCGCAGGAGCGAAAAGGAGTTTGCCGGCATGAGCTATACGCTTGCCGGTGCCGACACTACGCCGCTTGAAAAGGTCAGCCTCTACATAAGCGGCACCCAGATTGTGTACGCGCCGGTGGCCGCCGGGCAGAATCAGGAGAAGGAGGTTTTATTTAAACTAAAAACCATTGAAGGCGGCCGGTTCGTATTTGAAAACCTCAACCACGATTTCCCCAAACGGATTGTCTACGATTTCAGATCGAATGACTCGCTGTATGCGCACATTGAAGGGCAAGTGGGCTCCCGCCAGCGAAGAGTCGATTATCCTTACCGCAGAATACATTAAACTATTTATAACACCATGAAAAGATCAGAGATCGTTCCAATGCCCCCGTTTTTTGACAGATACATTAACCTTGTAGAAGATATCGACCTATTTGACGGATTCGCAAAATACACCCCTGAATATGTATTTGCTGAAACTGAAAAGCTAGACGCGCTTGGCGAGCGGGTTTATGCAGAAGGGAAGTGGACGGTCAAAGACATTTTGCAGCACGTGATCGATAACGAGCGGATCATGTCCTACCGGGCGCTACGCTTTTCGAGAAACGACAAGACGCAGCTTCCGGGTTATGATGAGGCTATCCTGGCTGCGAATACTGTTGCGGGCGGCCGCACGATCAGCGATTTGTTGCAGGAGTTCTCCGAGCTTCGCCAGAGCACGATAACCTTGTTTAGAAACATGGACAAAACCATGCTGACGCGCATGGGTAATGCAAACCAGACGGAGATATCGGCGCTAGCACTTGGTTTTGTGATCCTGGGGCATCCATTGCATCACATGAAGGTGATCCGTGACCGTTACTTTCCGCTGCTTTAAGTGCCTGCCAGCTGATCGAGTGCTTCTTCTACCTTGGTTACCGGCAATTGACAGGTTTTGTCGAAGCAGACATAAATCGCTGTTTTAGCATTGATCTCAGTCCGGTTCAGCAGGAGCGGTAGGGTGGAGGAAGTGCTCGTTCCTATGACAATCTTGTTGGGGATGAAAAAGCGGTCGAAGTCCTTGCGCACCGCGTCCGCGTCGGCTCCTACAATTGCAATTTCGGCGGTAGGGACAGCCCGCTGGCAGTATAATGCGGCCCAGTTGGTGACCCATTGCACATCTGCAAGCAGCAACTTGGTCATCTTGGAAAGCATATTGTCTGCTATTTCCAGGTAATCCTCGCGGTCGAGGATCTTGCCCAATACGTAAAGATTATGGGCCATCATGGAATTAGAGGCCGGGATTACATTATCGAAAAGCTCCTTTTTGCGGGCAATGAGCGTTTCCCCGTAGGAATCGGTAAAGTGGAAGAAACCTTCGGACTGGTCAAAGAAATTGCTTATCGTGTAATCGGCCAGCTCCTGGGCTTTTTGCAGCCAATTTTCTTCAAATGTGACCTGATAAAGCCCCAGGTAACCGTCTATCACCGCGGCATAATCTTCCAGAAAACCCGTCACGGTGGCTAGACCATTTTTATAACTGTGGTTCAACTTGTTACCCGTCGTCATTTTTCCGGCAATGAAATGAGCTGTTGCAACGGCCAGATCGCGGATAGCCTCGTGGCCCAATGCGCGGTAGGAATCCGTTAAGCCTTTGATCAGCAGACCATTCCAGGAAGCCAGGATCTTGTCATCCAGTCCCGGCCGAATCTTGGAGCGACGGCTTTCTGCAAGTTTGTTTAATGCGCTTTCATATAGCGCCGAAAAATTCTCGGTGTGAATGCCGGCTGTTTTGGCGGCATATTCAACGGGCTCTGTCAAATGCAGGTGGTTATAGCCGTGCTCCCAGTTTCCCTGCCTGGAAATTTTATAGAGTTTTGAAAACCAATTAAAATCCTCCCCCAATGCAGCTTTGAGCTCCTGCTCAGTCCAGATGTAGAATTTACCTTCGATACCCTCGCTATCGGCGTCCAGAGCGGAGAAAAATCCACCGTCCGGGCTGCGCATCTCGCCGGCCAGCCATTGAACGGTCTGCTGGATACGGTCTGCGTAAAGTGGATTTTGAGTTAAGGAATAAGCCTCGGCGTAAATGCTCAGCAACTGCCCGTTGTCATAGAGCATTTTCTCGAAATGCGGGATAAACCAGTCCTCGTCCACCGAATACCGGGCCCAACCGCCGCTGACGTGATCGTAAATGCCGCCGAGCGCAATGCGGTTCAGTGAAAGTTCAACCTGCGCCAATGCTTCCGGATTCTGGCTGATATCGAAATAGCGCATCAAAAACTTGTAAATGGAAGGCATCATGAATTTAGGCGCGCGGTCCATGCCGCCTTTCACCGTATCGAAATGCCGCTGGATCTGCTCGAACATCAAATCCGCATCAGAGCGGTTGAACTGGACGGTCGCATTGACCAACCCGTATTTCTGGCTTTCGGAGGCGACCATGTTTTCTACAAAACCTTCCGCAGAGCTTGCCAGCTCGTCGTAATGGTTGGTAAATGCCTGGTTAATGCTTTTCAAAAGCTGCACCCAGTTTTGGGCCGGCAGGTAGGTAACCCCGTAAAAAGGTTTGCTGTCAGGCAGCAGGAACACATTCAGCGGCCAGCCCCCGCGTACGCCCATTGCTTGCACAGCGTCCATGTATACGGCATCGACATCGGGGCGCTCCTCGCGATCGACCTTGATGCAGACGAAATACTGATTCATGACCTGGGCGATCTGCTCTTTTTCGAAGCATTCGCGCTCCATTACGTGGCACCAGTGGCAGGCCGAGTAGCCGATACTGACCAGAATAGGCTTGTTTTCGTTTTTGGCTTTGGATAATGCTTCCTCGCCCCAGGGATACCAATCCACGGGATTATGGGCGTGTTGAAGCAAATACGGACTGGTTTGTTGACTGAGTCGGTTCATAACAATGCAGGCAGCGGCTATTGCTGGATCACTACCTTTTTAATGACAGTTCTTTTATCGGTGGTAAAGCGGGCAAAATACATGCCAGCCGATAGTTTCGGAAGCGGAACCGTTGTCTTGGTTTCACCGGCGAATGCTTTCAGTTTTTGTTGCAGGAATATCTGTCCTTTACTGTTGGTCAATGCAAAATCTACCAGAGTTACCCCATTCACACCCGCCAGCGAAAAATTGAGCTCCTGCGCTGCCGGGTTTGGAAATACATTTACCCTATCGAGCGAGGATTCCACGCCATTGACCGAGTCGTTCAGATCGAACTTGCAGAGGAAAACTTCCTTTCCTTTGAGTGTGATGTTACGTGCCCAGTTCTGATAGGAAACCGTGATGGAAGTGGTTGCATTATCGGCCGCATAGGGGTTCTGGGCGGCGATCAGAATGTTACCTCCTTTTACGATGCCTCTCCAAACCGGGTTTTGCTGCTCCATATTGTCCCGGGCGGACATGGGGATCACCAGTTGGTAATTTCCTTCCAGCATATCCTTGAACTGCGATAATCGGTAGAGACCGTAGATGAAATGTTCATAGGGTCCGTAGTTTTCCTGCCTGTCGGCCGACAAAAATGGGTTTTCCCAAAGCCATAGACCTTTTGCGCCGGCAAAGAATGGGAAGATCGCCGTGGCCTCGGCCATAAAATCGGTGATCAGCGGTATGTTTTTGTCGTAGCTGTCGTGCACGCGCAGCCACACGAACGGAATGATCGGTTTGTCGCTCCAAGCCGCGTTCACTTCGATGCTGAACAGCAGGTAGGAGAGGTAATCTTTGCCGATGGGATGGTCGTAGCCGTAATAGTAGTATGGCGAGGGCGAGAGAAAATCCATGGCATTGTAGAAGCTACCCCCGATTTTGCCCGCATTGTCCTGCACAAGATAGTGTGTGCGTGCGAGGTTGGTGGTCCAGTCCTGCCAGCTGTTGGTGGTGATATTGAGCCAGGTATTGCGGATGGGCACATCGCTGTAACTGGTCAATGCGGCTTTTACCCCTTTCAGGCGAAGGCGGTTGGCCGCCTCGGTGTACCACCAGCGTATATCTCTTTTGTAGGTTGCCAAGAAATCGGCATCGGAAAGGTTCCGGTAATTTTGCGGGATCTGTGTGTTGGATTTCAATGCAAGAATGTCGCGGTCCTCACGCTGCATGCGCTCGATGTCCAGGCAGACGATGTCCAGATTGGTAACCGTGCTCGCATAAGCATCCCAATAGCTCCGGTAGGCGGCGGTATCGTTACCCCACGGGCTCCTGAGGGCATTGTCGGCCCACGGCTGGTTGCCGCTCGATGTTGCCACGCCGTACCAAAGTGCGGCGAGCTGGCTCGGTTGCAATGAACCGGGTTCAGACCCGCTGAATGCGGCAAGGTGATTGAACCCATGTTTTAATGGCTGGGACTGGGTGTCGCCGAAGCGCGGACCGCTATAAATGATCTTGAATGGAAGCGAGAATTCCGGGAATTTGCTCCATTCGATACTATTGTTGGTAGTGACCGGGTTTAGCACATAACCGGGCTGGCAATTTTGGCTGCGAGCGGTTAATGCGGTGAGCAGTATACTCAGAAATGTGCTGAAAAAAGCCTTTAAATAGATGTTTGTATAGTGAGTCATAAGAATTGACCAGACTAATTCGTTACTTTTGCAATGCCGCCAATTTCATTTTTCCGGGGCGCGTAGCGTGGCAGGTGTAATCCACCAGACGAAATTCCCGACCCGTAAGAGAGAAACTACCCGGCCACAGCGCGATAGAAATTGCCTTGAAACGTAAAATACAATCAACATGAAACGACTACTTCTTTTTGTTCCAGTCCTGTTTTTATCGCTTTTGGTGATTAGCTGCAAGGACAAAGATAAGAATGAAACGCCTGAGCCGACGGCCAAGAATAAAATACTGGTTAATTATCCCTGGCGGATGTCATCTGTGACGGATTTGTCGGGAAAAACCATTCCGGACAACCAACTGGGTACTGACACAAAATACATTCTGAAAATGGATATTCAATTTCAGCAAAATGCAACAGTGAAGGCGTTGGATCAAATTTCAAGCCAGGTAATCAATGGTGGGACCTGGTCTTTGATCAACGAAGAAAAGGCACTGGATATCAAGATCATTGGCTTCTCGGGGGAATTCGGACTGGAAGAACTGACCAACAGCAGAATGAAACTGAAAAGTAAAATGCCCGTTGGTGGCGTAGAGCAGGAGGCGATCATGGTATTTCAGCCTGTGATCAAGTAGCTGGTGGTGTGATATACAATTTATGGGGAAAAGCGGCGGATAAAATCTGCCGCTTTTCTTATTTTGTACAAATTTTTTTGAATGAAAAAGAACATCCCCTCCATCATCAACGCGTGGTGCATGTACGACTGGGCCAACTCGGTGCACGCGTTAGTGATCGTTTCCAGCATCTTCCCCGTCTATTTCAGCGCGACTGCATTAAGTGCTTCCGGTACGCCGGAGGTTAATTTTTTCGGGATGCAGATCAAAAGCTCTGTTCTTTTTTCCTACACGGTTTCCGTCTCGTTCCTGATCACCGCGCTGCTGATTCCCATTTGCACTGCGATCGCCGATTTTACCGGTAAGAAGAAGCGGTTCATGCAGTTTTTCTGCTATACCGGGGCTGTGAGCTGTATGCTGCTGTATTTTTTTACGAAGGAAACGCTGATTTCCGGAGTGTTCCTTTTTGGTCTGAGCTTGATCGGTTGGAGCGGAAGCATTGTCTTCTACGATTCCTATTTGCCGGAAATTGCCACAGAAGACCGCTTTGACAAATACAGCGCGCGTGGTTTTTCACTGGGCTATCTGGGCAGTGTAGTGTTGCTTCTTTTTAATTTAAGCATGATTTTGGCGCCGCAGTTTTATGGCATTACCCAAAAATCGCTTCCTGCGCGGATATCGTTTTTTACGGTGGGATTGTGGTGGGTACTGTTTGCCCAAATTCCGTTTTACTACCTGCCATCGGGCAACGCCGATCGGCAAAAGAGTGGCAACTGGATATTTCACGGCTTTAAGGAGTTAAGAAAGGTGTATGGACGCCTGCGTGAGCAGCCTTACCTGGCAAAGTTTCTGAGTGCATTTTTCATCTATACGATGGGCCTGCGCACGGTCATGTATGTGGCGACGATATTTGGCGCCACAGAGCTGAAACTGCCCTCGCAGAGCCTGATCATCACCGTGCTGTTAATTCAGCTCGTCGGGATTGCCGGCTCGTATACTTTCGCCTGGCTCTCGGGCAAAATCGGCAATATCTATGCATTGATGATAGGCGTAACTATCTGGATCGGCATCTGTACGGGCGCTTACTATACCACCGAGGCCATGGAGTTTTATGTGATCGCCTGCACGGTAGGTATGGTGATGGGCGGTATCCAGTCTCTTTCCAGGTCGACTTATTCCAAACTTATTCCTGAGAATGTCACAGATACCGCCTCGTATTTCAGCTTTTATGATGTGACCGAAAAGCTTGCGATCGTGATTGGTACCTTTATTTATGGCACTGTTGAGCAGCTTACCGGCAGCATGCGCAATAGTATCCTTGCATTACTCATCATTTTCGTGCTCGGACTGGTGCTGCTCTACCGGATTCCTTCCCGGAAAGTTTACCACTTCGAATTGGATCGTAACAAAAATTGACATAATATCGCGGTCGAATCATCGCACAGAAAGCAGGATGTTAGCTCAGCTGGTTCAGAGCGCCGCCTTGACAGGGCGGAGGTCAGCGGTTCGAACCCGCTACGTCCTACAATTGAAGGCTTGTATATCGCTGATATGCAAGCCTTTCTTGTTTTTGCTCGTCAGTCAGAGGCCAGAGCCTGGTCGGCGGTTCAAAAATAGGCCTCTGACTTTTGCATAATAATTTCAATAAGCAGGGTTTTATTATTACTTTAAAAAGATAAAGCGAAGTATTAGTCTAAAAATCTGGATTGCGTTAAAATTATGTTGGAATTGACCGAGCGTCAATGGGCGCTGTTTGATTATGTGAAGCAAATGCATGGGGAGCAGAAACGTAAATATACCGGTGCGCCTTACTACACCCATTTACTCAGTGTTGCCGACCGCGTGGACAGGTATGCAAGGAATGGTTATGAAACAGAAATCGCGCTCTGTCACGATTTGATTGAGGATACCGAGTGTTCGCTGGCTGATCTTTCCTACAAACTGATGAGCCTTGGTTATAGTGTTGAAGAGGATGTTGTCATCCTTGCGGGGGTAGACGACCTTACAGACAAGTACACCAGCGAGAAATACCCTTCCCTGAACAGGGCGCAGCGCAAAGAGCTGGAAGGTGCGCGGATTGTGAGCTCCCGGCCGGTCGCTCAGACGGTTAAGTATGCCGATATTATCGATAATATGCTCTCGCTTGCCGAGCACGACCCGGGTTTTGCCCGCGTGTATGCACGTGAGGTGGATGGTTACCTTTGGCAGATCAATATGGGCAACAAAGAGCTTTATGCGGCTTGCTGCCAGCTTTTGACAGAGGTGAAAGCCAGACTTCGCCTGGACCAAAATTAAGGTAGCTCTGATTAGAACATAAAAAAGCCTGCCTCATTGGATGGGGCAGGCTTTCATTGTATTTATAGCTTATTAAAGCGTCCGTTTCACTTCGCGCAGCTCGAAACTTTCGATGATGTCGCCGATTTCAATGTCGTTGTAGTTTTTAACACTCAAACCACATTCGTAACCGTTTCTTACTTCCTGAACATCGTCTTTGTAACGTTTCAGCGAATCGATTTCACCTGTATAAAGTACGATACCGTCGCGGACAACGCGGATCTTATTGTTGCGTTTCACATAACCATCCGTCACATAGCAACCTGCAATGGTACCAATGCGGCTGATCTTGAAGACTTCGCGGATTTCGATGTTTCCGGTAATGATCTCTTCGATGGTCGGTGCCAACATACCAGTCATCGCATCTTTGATCTCTTCGATCGCCTGGTAAATTACCGAGTAATGGCGGATTTCGATCTGATCCTGTTCGGCCATTTTCTTCGCATTCGAAGAAGGACGAACCTGGAATCCAACGATGATCGCATCGGAAGCAATCGCAAGGTTGACATCGGATTCAGAAATCTGACCTACCGCCTTGTGAATGATATTTACCTGAACTTCCGAAGTCGAAAGTTGCAGCAATGAATCCGAGAGCGCTTCTACCGAACCATCCACGTCACCTTTTACGATCAGGTTCAGCTCGCGGAAGGTACCAATCGCTTTACGACGACCGATCTCTTCAAGGGTAATGTGCTTGCGTGTCCGGATCGATTGTTCGCGCTGGATCTGCTCACGCTTGGTAGCGATATCACGTGCATCACGCTCGTTTTCGAATACGTTGAAACGATCACCCGCCTGTGGCGCGCCATTAAGGCCCAGCAGCTGTACAGGTGTGGAAGGGCCCGCTGTTTTGAGCTTCTTGCCAAGGTAGTCGGTCATCGCTTTTACTTTACCGAAATGCGCGCCGGCCAGTACCACATCACCGACTTTCAATGTACCGGTCTGAACCAGGATGGTTGTCACATAGCCACGTCCTTTATCAAGGGAGGCTTCTACAACCGTTCCTAATGCACGACGGTCCGGATTTGCTTTCAATTCGAGCAGCTCGGCTTCGAGCAATACTTTTTCGAGCAGCTCGTCGATACCCAGACCCGATTTGGAAGAGATTTCCTGGGTTTGGTATTTACCACCCCATTCTTCCACGAGAAGATTCATATTAGCCAGCTCTTCACGGATCTTTTCGGTGTTCGCACCGGCCTTATCTACTTTACTGAATGCAAATACGATCGGTACACCGGCAACCTGTGCGTGGTTGATCGCCTCGCGTGTCTGCGGCATGACGCTGTCGTCCGCTGCGATCACGATGATTACCACGTCGGTTACCTTCGCTCCACGGGCACGCATCGCAGTAAATGCTTCGTGACCCGGTGTATCAAGGAATGTTACCTGCTTACCGGTTTTGGTTTTTACGCTATATGCACCAATGTGCTGGGTAATACCCCCAGCTTCACCACTGGCTACGTTTTCCTGACGGATGTAGTCAAGAAGCGATGTTTTACCGTGGTCAACATGACCCATGATTGTAACGATGGGCGCTCTTTCTTTCAGGCTTGCCTCGTCATCAACTTCTTCCTGCACATCGTTCTGCACCTCTTCTTCCGCAGAAATAAAGGCTACTTCAAACCCAAATTCATCGGCAATGAAGGTAATCGCTTCTGCATCCAGGCGCTGGTTGATCGAAACGAACATACCCATGCTCATGCAAACCGAGATTACCTCCTGAACTGTCACGTCCATCAGGGACGCCAGGTCATTGGCAGATACGAACTCGGTTACGCGCAATACTTTTGTTTCCTCGTCTCCGAAGCCGTTTGGATCGTTCTGATCTCCACGGTCGCGGCGGCGGTTGCCTTTTCCTCTGGCCATACCTTTGGTGTTACCACCACCCATACGGGCCATTGTTGCCTTGATGTTGTCAGAAACTTCCTTATCGGAAACCTCTTCACGCCGTCCACCTCGACGGTTATTGTTGCTGTTGTTGCCTGCCCGGTTGCCCTGGCCTGGTTGCGCTGGACGGGCTGGTCCGCCTGCTTGCGTGTTGCCACCCTGGGTGGTATTTCCAGGCGTATTTGGACGGGCGCGGTTTGTGTCAGTTCCTGTGGTGGTATTTGGAGTTGCACCAGCATTTGGCGTTGCACCTGCGTCGGCTGGCCGGTTTTCCCCGGGAGCCGCTGCTCCGTCACGAATTCTTTTTCTTTTTCTTCGGCGTTTTTTGTCAGCGGAAGTGTCGCTGGATGCCACCGGATCTTTCTTTTTATTGGAAGGTAGTTCGATCTTTCCGACTACTCTTAGTCCTCTGAGTTGTTCCCCGCGGGCCTCGATCAGCTCGGATTCGCCCGATGGCTGCTCTTCGGTCGTGCTGCTGGGTTCTGCCGGGGCAGGAGCGGCTTTTTCTGCAACTGGCGCAGTTTCTTTTGCTTCAACCGGTGCGGGTTTGCTTTCCGCTGGTTCAACCGGACGAGGCTCTTCTTTGACTGGCGCCTCGGCTACCGGAGCCGCCGGTGCGGGAGGAGTTTCTTTCACAGGAGCTTCCACCGGAGTTTCTTTAACAGGTTCAGGCTGAATTGCTACCGGTTTGATTTCTTCTTTCTCTACTGGCGCTGGTGCCTCTTTCGGCGTTTCAGCCACAACCTCTTTTGGAGCTTCCGTTTTAGGTTGCTCCTCAGGCGCAGGCTGTTGAACTACCGGACGTTTTGCTTCCAGGTCGATCTTACCAACTACTTTAATACCAGGTAGTTTATTTTCAAAAGCAGGTTGAGGCTCACTGGTCGAAGGGTTTTCTTCTACAACAGGTTTTTCGTCGGCTTTCGGTGTATTTCGGAAATAAAGAATTCCTTCAACGTCGCTTTTCACCTTCTCTTCCTTAACCTCAACCGGCGCTTCCACAACAGGAGCAACCGGCTTTTGCGTCAGGGATGATCTCAGCTCATTCGATTTGAAGTCCTTCGCAAGAAACTCGATTTGATCGGCATTAATTTTGGTATTTGGATTACTTTCCACCTTATACCCCTTGGCAGACAGATGATCCACGATCGTAGTAATACCCACGTTGAGGATCCGTGCCACTTGGCTAAGGCGCATCATTTTATCTTCTGCCATATTAGCAATTTAGTAGAATAAGGTTTTGCACTGATTGTGGGGCTGCTTTGCGCAGCTCCACGAGTTAATATTATTCAAATTCTTTCCGCAGGATATCGAGCACTTCCTCGACAGTCGCTTCTTCAAGGTCGGTCCTTCTTACCAGCTCCTCCTTGCTAAGAGCCAATACGCTTTTCGCTGTATCAAGACCGATTTTGTGCAGTTCATCGATGATCCATTCGTCGATCTCATCGGAGAATTCGGTCAGGTCGACATCTTCATCGTTTTGTTCTTCGATATCGCGGAACACATCAATTTCCATTCCCACCAGTTTACCAGCCAGCTTGATATTCTGTCCGCCTTTACCGATAGCCAGTGATACCTGGTCTGGTTTAAGGAAAACCGATACCCGCTTGGCCTCGCGATCGATTTGCATCGAGCTTACTTTCGCAGGGCTCAGTGCGCGGCTGATCAACAATTCAAGGTTGTCAGTGTAGTTGATAACGTCGATGTTCTCGTTACCCAGTTCACGGACAATGGAATGGATACGTGAGCCTTTCATACCTACGCATGCACCCACCGGGTCGATCCTGTCGTCGTATGATTCAACGGCAACTTTGGCACGTTCCCCTGGTTCACGAACAACTTTACGGACCGAAATGATTCCATCATAAATTTCGGGAATCTCCACTTCGAAGAGTCTTTCCAGAAACACCGGCGATGTTCTCGAAAGCGTAATCTTGGGTGAGCCATTGTTCATCTCCACTTTATGGATCACCGATTTAACGGATTCGCCCTTGCGGAAACGGTCTTTGGAGATCTGCTCGGTCCGAGGCAGCGAAAGTTCGTTGCCTTCCGAATCGACGATGATCACCTCATGTCTTAAAGTCTGGTAGACTTCCCCGGTGATCATTTCACCTACCTGATCCTTGTATTTCTCATACATGATCTCTTTTTCCATATCCTTGATCTTCTGGATCAGGGTCTGGCGGGCGGTTTGCACCAGGCGGCGACCGAATTCAACCAGTTTTACTTCCTCGGCAACTTCTTCGCCTACCTCAAAGTCATTCTGGATTTTTCGTGCTTCGGCCAGTGGTATTTTGTTATATTCCCAGATATCCTCCGAGTTGTCGTCGACGATTTCACGTGTGCGCCACATTTCGAGGTCACCGCTTTCAGGGTTGATAATTACATCAAAATTATCGTCGGTGCCATATTTCTTGCGAATCATTGTACGAAATACCTCTTCTAAAACACTGATCATCGTTGGACGATCGATGTTCTTAGAGCTTGCGAACTCCGCGAATGATTCAATTAATATTCCGCTATCCATTGCTATGTTAAAGAATATTTGCTGATACTAAGTTATACATATTATATAATTGATCACAACCGGAAAACGCGAATCCGGGCTTGTGAGTCTATTTAAATGAGATTTCGATCATCGCCTTGGATACCTGATCCAGGCTGATCGTCCGTACCAGCGACGCCTCGTCTACCGGTGTTTTCGGCTTTTTCTTGGGGGCGGGCAGCTGAATGGTAATGCTTTCGTCACTGGCCTCCGTCAGGGTTCCTTGCAGGACTTCACCGCTTTTCAAGGTGATCTTGAGATTCCGGCCCACATTTTTCCTGTATTGACGGGGCAGCAGCAACGGCTGATCCAGGCCAGGGGAAGAAACTTCAAGGGTGTAAGCGTCTGTGAAAACTTCCAGCTCTTCAAGCTGCTTGGCGAGCCTGCGGCTGATTGAGGTGCATTGCTGAATGGTAATGCCCTCGTCGCTGTCGACAAGGATGGTTACTTTCTGACTTGCCTTGGAAGGTTTGAAAACGATGTCAATCAGAAAACAGTCACCATCTTCCAGAAGCGGGGCCAGCAAAACTTCTAAATGTTCCTTTACGGTCATGTATAAGCTATACAAATAAAAAAGGGGATTTTAGACCCCCTCAATCAATCGATCAAAATAGAATAGGATGCAAATATAAAATTTTTTTATCATTTCTACAAACATTCGCAGATGTCTTCCAAATCCATATCCGTTGCCTATTTTTGTAAAAATGCTATTCTGAATCAATGAAGGGGATCAAGAAGTTACTGTGGTTTTTGTATCAATGCTTTGTTTGTTATACCCTGCTGATTTACACGCTGATACTGTGGGTGCCGTCGGGGGGCTGGATGGCAGGGTTTATGATGATGTCCTTCCCGTTGGTGGTGCTCATTCATTTGATCTCAGTGCCGGTATGGTTTGTAGTGGAAAGAAAAAAGGCCATTCTGCCGCTAGTTATGTTTGCCGCTGCGGGTCTGTTTCTTTCCAGGACCTATGCGTTCAATGGTTCCAAGGATGCGGCTACCGATGCTGGCGATAGACAGAAATTCACTGTTATGAGCTATAACGTCCACGTATTTCAGCGGCTTTTGGAATATTGGAAGGGCGATGGACTGAAAGAGATTGCAGGTATGAAGGCGTGGATAGGGGATAGCGGAGCCGATGTGCTTTGCATGCCTGAGTATTACGATGAAGACGAAACGGTTTTTGATACAAGAAACCATCTGCGCAAGAAAGGCTACCGGCATTCCATTTACTTTCACCGCCGGAAATCCGGCAAGTCGTACTGGGGGCTGGCAATTTTTTCTAAATATCCCATTGTGGCCTCGCGCGACACGATTTTTGCAGCGCAGAACGGGATGATCCAGGCAGACATAAAAATCGGGCGTGATACAGTGCGGGTTATCGGCCTGCATTTATATTCGATGACGCTGGGCCTTAGCAAACTGGTGCGGCAAAAAGAAATGGAGGGAATTGAATCCGAGGGACGCATTACCCTGAGGAAAATGAAAAACGGCTTCCAGCAAAGGACAGAAGAATACACCCTTTTACAGGAATGGGTCGATACATCGCCCCATCCGGTGCTGGTATGCGGCGATTTTAACGAAGTCCCTTACAGTTATATCTATGGGAAGCTGCGGAAATCACTCAGAAACAGCTTTGAAGAGAAAGGGCAGGGGTTTGGCTTTACTTTTAACCACCTGCCGTATTTTATCAGGATCGATCATCAGTTTTACGACGACAAGCGGCTCTTACTGCATGACTTCACCACATATTCGAAAGTAAAATATTCGGATCACTACCCGATTATGGGTACTTACTCCTTCAAATAAAAACAGGCTCCTGAGAGCCTGTTTACTGGTATTTAATGCCGAGGCTATCAAGCTCGTGTGTGGTAATGGTCGGGGGAAAGATGCCGTGCTCGAGCTTTTGCTTAACCAGCGCACCGGTTTTTGCCGCCTCCTGCTCTGTTGCAAACCCATTTATGCCAGGCACTCCGGGAATAACCTTCTGCTCGATGACCAGGGTAGTGTCCTGACGGATGTGGTAGCCCCAGCCATGGGCGCCCCTGATTGTTTCAACCTTGAAACTAGAAAGGCCTTGGCCCTCCTGATTTACACCCCGCTCGTTGAAGAACAGGAAGTAGATCAGAGCGGCCAAGGCCAGTATACCTATGATCAGGGTTTTGCTGTTTCTGCGGATCACAGATCGTCGTCGGTGTTGATAGCCTGCGTAGGATCGAAGCCCCAGAAGTCGTCAGTTCCGCCTGAGCCGCTTGAGCTACCTGTTCCCAGGTAACCGATTTTACCGATCGCGAATGCGCCGGCAAACCCTCTCTGAGTTGGGAAAGGAGCTCTTTCCACCCAGCTGTTCGCGCCCGGATCGTACTCCCAAACGGCGGAACTTGCTTTTCCACCCACGATGTAAGCTTTTCCGTCGATCACGAATGCCGAGCCGTAAGAGCGCGCCGGGAATGCATCTTGGTCGAATCCGTCGGCGAACTCGATGCGGGTCCAGTTACCTGCGCCGCCGTTGCCTGCAGGGTCGAAGCTATAAATATCTTTGTAAAACGTTCCGGAGTTGCTTTCACCAAATCCTACGTAAGCCTTAGTGCCGATGGTGAATGAAATCGCTCCGGTTCTTTTACCACCTTTGAATGTGGCCATTTCGGTCCATTTGTCGGTCGTAGGATTATATTCATAAAAATCCTGGAAGAAGTTGCTGGCATTAAAGCCAAGGCCTACATAAGCTCTGTCGTTTACTACGAAAGAGGTTGCAAATTGACGGGTCCCGCCTCCGAAGTCGGCGATAGCATCCCATTTGTTAGTAGCAGGATCGTATTCGAAGAAATCTTTTTTGTAGCCGTTATCGACAGTCAGTACGCCGTCATAACCGCCACCCACATAAGCTTTGCCTTTCAAGACGAAAGCTGTGGCATTATTGCGGCCGGTTCCGGGGAAAGGGGTTATTTGTGACCAGGTTTGTCTTTCGGCATTGTAAGCCCAAAAGTCTTTTACCCGGGCAATTGTTTCATTTGTATAGCCAGTACCAATGTAACCTACGCTACCAATCACAAAACTCACCGCATTGGTCCGTATCGATCCTCCGAAGTTTGGCAGATCTTTTCTGAACCAGTTTCCGAGTTTTTCCGCATCATCATCCTTGTTACAGCTCATCTGTACCAACGCGGTAGAAGCGACTAGAAGGGCTAACGAAGTCTTTTTTAAGGTATTAAACATGAAATTATTGTTTGACGAATTGTTACAAATGAGTAATGATAATGATTGTTTGTTTTGGCTGGCCGCCGGTCTTTAAACGCTACGACAGGCTCACCCGTAACTTAAATTTTTTGCAAACATAACATCTTGATACTGCTAAGTAAAATAATCGGAAATTTTTTGTCCAAAACTTTAATCTCCCAGTTACTTTCAACGCGTATCGGGTTACAATGTTGCTCGGCTGCGGGTGCATGTAAGTCTGAGGATGCATTCCAACCAGAAATGGTTTGAAATAGTCTCTTTACTCTTTACGTTTCTTACCCGGCTTGCCACTAATCCGATGATTGCCACGTAACGGTTGAAAAGCCTTTGTTTAACTCTTACGTACGCATCCCGTTTTTTGTTGCAAACAGGATTTTACTTTCTTATTTGTTCTAAATCGTTGAATCATGTTGTATTTAAGAATGCAACTGATATTTTTGCACCTTTTACCGTTCTTGCTATAAATGAAATTTCAGTCTTATTCCTTCGGGAAGTCGTCAATAGTCTACAAGCTTCTGATCATCATTGGATTTGCGTTCTCGCTCACCGCCTGTGAGTGGGGGGATCAGATAGAATCCCTGTCACAACCTAATCCTGACGATTTTGCCGTGCTAAATTCGGATACTGTCACCATCAAGCTTTCAACGATCGGAACGGACTCGCTGATGACCGGATCGATATCTCGAATGCTGCTCGGCACCTACAAAGACCCCTATTTTGGAAGGGTAAAGACGATGAGCTTCTTTCAGCCGACGCTGAATGGAGGTCTATCCCTTGCCCAGGAAGCAGAATATGATTCGCTGATATTGTCGCTGAATTACGATAATACTTACAGCTATGGCGATACGACTAAGCCGATGAACCTGACGGTCCACAAGCTGCTTAAGGACATTGTGGATATTCCTCAGGGAGGTGCTTACTGGAATCATAATTCTACTCCTTACGACCCTGCACCGATTGGGAAAATCACCGTTGTGCCAAGACCCAGAACCACCGGGCAACTGAAAATCAGACTTTCAGACGCGCTCGGAAAGCAGATTTTTTCAATGGCCAAAAACAACCAGCTTGCCTCGAGTGTCGACTGGATCAATCTGGTGAAGGGACTGGTCGTCGTGCCTGCTGCAACGGACAATGGCCCGATTGTCGGCTTCGAATGGGGGCCGAGTGTAGATAGTACTTCTGTACAGCTTCACTACCACACGCCTTCGGTAAGCGAGATCAAGAAAGATTCGACCCTATTTAAAGTTACCGCAAACTACAATCAGACGGTAGCTGATCCAGCTGGAACGCAGCTTGCGAAATTGCCGGCCAACAAGCGGCTTTCGCTGCCATCTTCGCAATCGGGGAATCAGGCGTTCATGCAGGCCGGAACGGGTATCATGATCCGGGTCGATCTGCCTTATCTGCACAATCTCAAATACGTCCAGTACGCAGCCATTAATAAGGCTTATCTGCGCGTGAAGCCTTTGAGGGCCTCTGTTACTAATACGCTCAGGGTGCCGCCGGTGCTGTATCTCTACCGGCTCGATAAAAATAATCAGTTTTATACAGACGGCAACGGAGCTCCTTTGGCAGTGACTTTGCTGGGTAGCGGAGGTGGCGTGTCTAGTCCCTATTTTAATGACCTGATTAAAAACGAGCAGTATTACCGCTTCGATATCAGCTCATTCGCCACCGAGATAATGGTTTCAGAAACCAATGATGTCGGAGGCTTTATCATCCGCAGCAGTCCGTTCGGTTCGAGCGGCACGTTTCGCGATGCCGGCAGCGAATTTGCCAAGAGCGTCGACCGCCTGGTGGTGGGAGATCAGCTGAATGCCGACAAAGGGGTGGAGCTTGAACTATATTACACCAAGGTTAAACCTAAATAATATTTTGACCATCAGAAAGAAGGGGTAGGCCACAAAGCTTACCCCTTCTTTGTTTACATGACCACTCCATTTTTCGGCAGGATCTTTTCTGGAATCTTATCGGCGCCTATCAGTTGCAGCAGGTTGATTTCGATACTTCGCGACATGGAAGTCATCGGAATATCGTTAGGACCGTTTTCAAACGGGTTTTGCATGATATAAGCGATCCATTCCACGTAAAAGAACAGGAAGGAAATCGTAAATGTGATCGGGATGGCGATCCGCCCGATGCTTTCGACCAGACCCATCGGAAGAACCAGCGTGAATATAAATATCACCAGGTGCACAAAAAAAGCATATTGGGTAGGGAAAACGGTATTCTTGATGCGCTCGCATTTGCCCATCGCATCGCACAACCTTTGTAAGGTGTTGTCGATATTCTGATAGAGCAGTGTCTTGATTTGACCCGAATCGTGCAATGCGGCCATTTTGAACTGGATCAGATTCAGGATAGCGTTGGGGATATTGTCCTGCGCGCTTACATACTCGTGCTCTTCGGTGGTCAGGTGCAGGTCGGCATACACGAGCACCTGCGTGCGGCGTAGCGAATTGGTCAGGGCATAACACCAGGCGATTTGCAAATGGGCAATGCTGGAAACCAGCTCGTCTTTCTGCTTCTCGGGTGCTTCGATGAATGCCTTTGCCTGGCGGACTAGCGTGCGGCTGTCGTTGACGATCTCACCCCAGGATTTGCGCGCTTCCCACCAGCGGTCATAGGCTGAATTAGTCCGGAAGCCGAGCAGCAGCGAGAGCGCCGTACCGAGAATAGTGGTGATCGAGATAGGGAAGGAGAGAAAGTGCCAGTTCTGATAGCTAAAAAGATAAAATACCAGCGTTGCGTAGGCGGTTACTGCAACGACGCCCACCCAAATACCTTTGAGTAGGCGCCAGACCGAGAAGACCTCTTTGACGTACATAAATGATCATAATAAGTTCTGTGCCAAAATAGAAAAAAGCGGGCCATAGTAATACCTATGACCCGCTTTTTAAATAAATACGATATCCCGTTAATGCGAGGGAGCGTCGGCGATGTTACCCGGTTTTGCCGGCTGTTGGCCTTTTTTGCCTGTTGCCAGCTTCTCGATGGCCACAAACAATACAGGCACCACAAAGATCGCCAGCGAGGTAGCCGCTAGCATACCGCCAAATACGGTCCAGCCGATGGTTTTGCGGGACTCGGCTGCTGCACCGCTTGCAAATGCCAGCGGAAGAACCCCCAGGATGAATGCCAGCGAGGTCATGATAATCGGCCTTAAACGAAGCTGCACCGCTTCCAATGTCGCTTTGACGAGCTCCATACCATTATCGACCCGCTCCTTGGCAAATTCAACGATCAGGATCGCATTCTTGGCCGCAAGACCGATCAATGTAATCAAACCGATCTGCGCGTAAATATTATTTGACAAATTCGGCAGGAAGGTCAGCGTAAGGATCGATCCGAATGCACCGATGGGTACTGCGAAAAGTACCGAGAATGGGATCGACCAGCTTTCGTAAAGCGCTGCCAGGAACAGGAACACAAATACGATAGAGATCGCAAAAATAGTGGTGGTACTGTCACCTGCTTTTATCTCTTCACTACTCATACCTGAGAACTCGTAGGCGTAGCCCGCGGGTAGTTTGGCGGCTTCCTCGCGCAGGGCTGTGATGGCCTGACCACTACTAAAACCGGGTTTGGGCGTACCGTTGATCTCCACTGAACGGTAAATGTTGTAGTGGGAAATCAATGCAGGGTTTTCTACCACTCTTGAAGTAACCAGTGCGCTGAGCGGGACCATGTTGCCGGCCTTATTGCGTACATAGAACTTCTGGATCTTATCCAGCGATGAGCGGAAACTGCTGTCGGCTTGCACCATTACGCGGAAGTTGCGGCCGTAAAGGTTGAAGTCGTTGACATAACTGCTACCCAAAAGCGTCGACAGCGAGTTAAATACATCATTGACCTGCACGCCGAGCTTCTTGGTTTTTTCCCGGTCGACATCGATCTGGTAGCTTGGCGTCCTTGCGTTGAAGAAGGTATAGGCTACTGCTATTTCGGGGCGTTTATTTACCCTTCCCAAAAACTCACGGGCCACTCCTTCGAACTGCTGTATATTGTCGGTGCTGGTTGATTGCTGCAACTGAAAGGTAAAACCGGAGGTCGCCCCAAGGCCCGGGATCGCAGGAGGCGCAATTGCCAGCACGCGGGCTTCCTTAATGTCGGCGGTACGTTTCTGGATCTCTTTGATCACGGCCTGCACATGGTGCTCGGCACCTTTCCGATCGGCCCACGGGTGCAAGCTTACAAACATAGTACCCACGTTGGATTTGTTTGAAAAGCTGATCACGTTCAACCCGGCGAGTCCACCCACCACTTTCACTTCCGGAATAGAGGACACGCGCTGCATGATATCTTTGATCATCGCAACGTTTCGGGTGGTGGAGGTGGCTTCCTGCATTTCGTAGGTTACAAAAAGACGCCCCTCATCTTCCACCGGGATAAAGCCCGACGGTTTGTTTTTGAAAAGGAAAAACAGTCCAACAAACAGGCAGACCATCATCACCAGCACGAGCGGGGTGGCTTTGATCCATTTGGAAACGCCTCTGGTGTAAGAGCGTGAAACCTTATCAAACCAGCGGTTGAAACTATCGAAGAACCGTTCAAGCAAGTTCTTTTTATCGTCCGCACCTTTGGACGGCCGCAGCATTATCGAGCAAAGCGCCGGCGTGAGCGAAAGTGCGACAAATGCGGAAAGCAGTACAGATACCGCGATGGTGATGGCAAACTGCTGATAGAGGCGCCCTACGATACCCGGCACAAAACCAACCGGCACGAATACGGCTGCCAGGATCAAGGCGATCGCAATTACCGGGCCTGAAATATCCTTCATAGCCTGCTCGGTTGCAGCGCGCGGCGACATTTTCTTCTCATCGATATAATGCTGCACCGCTTCTACGACCACAATCGCGTCATCGACCACAATACCAATCGCCAGTACGAATGCAAACAGGGTTAGCGTGTTGATCGTAAATCCGAATGGAATAAAGAATATGAATGTACCGATCAGAGAAACAGGGATTGCAAGGATCGGGATCAGGGTCGCACGCCAGTTTTGCAAAAACAAAAACACAACAAGGACAACAAGGATCATTGCCTCGCCAAATGTGTGAAGTACTTCCTCGATTGAGACTTTCACGACCGACGCTGTTTCAACCGGGATCACATAATCGATGTCTTTTGGGAAGGTTTTCTTCATTTCCGTCAGTGCCTTCATCACACCTTCGTAAGTGTCAAGCGCGTTTGCGCCTGGCGCCTGGTAGATCAGCACGAAGGCCGCAGGCTTGCCACTCACGAAAGCATTGACGCCATAATCGAATTTACCCAGCTCGACACGCGCCACATCGCGCAGGTAGACCACGCTACCCTCGTCAGGTGATGAGCGGACGATGATATTTTCAAACTGCTCCTTGGTATTTAGGCGGCTGTTGGTCAAGACGCTGTATTCAAATGCCTGCGCATTCGGCTGTGGCGTGCCGCCGACCGTACCGGCAGCGACCTGCAAGTTCTGCTCTGCCAATGCCGCCGAAATGTCCGACGGGGTCATTTTAAGGTTGGCCAGCTTCTCGGGGTTCAGCCAGATACGCATACCGAAGTCATCGGCACGCGAGACGATATCACCCACACCTTTCACGCGTTGAAGGGCGTCTTTGAGGTAAATGTTGGCATAGTTACCGATAAACTGCGCATCATGGGATCCGTTGGGCGAATAAAGAGCCAATGCGATCATGATGCTCGGCTGGCGCTTGCGCACTGTCAGACCAAGGCGCTTAACCGCGTCAGGAAGGGTGGGCTCGGCCACACTCACGCGGTTTTGTACATCGAGCGCAGCAATGTTAACATCCGTACCGACGTCGAATGTGACGTTGATACTGCTTTGCCCGCTGCTGGTACTGTTACTCGACATATATGTCATGCCGGGTACACCGTTGATCTGCGTTTCAATGGGGGTTGTCGTGGTCTGCTCGACGGTTTGGGCGTCGGCTCCCGTAAAGTTGCCGCTCACAGTTACGGTAGGAGGAGTAACGTCGGGATACTGGGCCACCGGCAGGGTGGTAAGGGCAATGAGCCCCACCAGGACCAGCACCACCGAGGATACTATCGCGGTGACCGGCCTTTTTATAAAAACATCTGCAATCATTTCGTACTGGTTTATGAAATAGTAAAACGGACCGGCTGCTTATTTTTTCTGAGGGGCGCCCTGAACAGGTGCGCCTTCCTGAACGACTGCTCCTTCGCGAAGGTTCTGCACACCTTCCACCGCGATTTTCTCGCCTTTTTTAAGCCCGTCTTTAATAATAACGTTGGGGCCGATGGCCGTGCCGATCACCACTTTGCGCTGGGTGACCTTGCTGCTGTCTCCTGCCACGTACACAAAATATTCGCCTAACTGCTCGGTTACGGCTTTATAAGGGATCACCACGGATTTTGAGCCAGCATTGTTGAGTACCATCACAGACCCGCTCATACCTGCGCGGAGCTGGTTTTCTTTGTTAGGAAATACCAGACGAGCCTTGATGCTTCCTGTTTGCGGGTCGACGGCGCGGTCGAGCAATGCGATCTTTCCATGCGCGGGGTAAACCTCATTTCCGAATTTGATCGAGAAGGTCGAATCGCTCGCTTTTTGAGACTTCATCAGCGAAGTGAAACGGTATATCTCCTTCTGATCGACATTGAAATCAACTGCAAGCTGATTGTCGGTTGAGACCGTATTCAAAATGGTCTGACCCGCTGAGACAGGGGCACCTACTTTGACGGATGAAATGCCAATGATACCGTCAAAAGGAGCGGTCACTTTGGTATAACGCACGCTGGTTTGGGATGCCTTAATGGATGCTTTGGCCGCGTCTACCTGCCTTTTAGCTACTTCGAGGGCAGCGTCGGCGTTGTCAACGAGCTGTTTTGCTACCGCGTCATTCTTTTCGAGCTCATGGTACCGGTCAGCGTCTTTCTGCGCGCGGGCAAGATTGGCTTCCTGTACATTCAGACTGGCAACAGCCTGGTCGTAGTTTGCATCGTAAAGCTGCGCGTCGATCGTATAAAGCAATTGACCTTTGCGTACGCGCGCACCATCACTGAAATGAATGCCGGTTATAAAGCCACTAACCTGCGGGCGAAGCTCGACCTCGTTTAACGGAACTACGGTCGCAGGGTATTCATCGTAGTAGGATGCTTCCGAGGTTGTAACCTCTGTCAAAGTTACCTGAACGGCCGGGGGCGCGGTGGGGGCCTGTTGCTGATCTTTTTTGCCGCATGAGAAGATCGTCAATGCAAGCAGGGCAGCGGAGGAATATTTTATTGTATTTAAAAACATATCATCAAAATATTTTCGATTGAAGCAGAAGTTAAGTGTGGTCATGCCGAATTGCCTGAGCGTGGTCGGCTGGATCCGTTTATTGAATATTGATCTGTCCGAGCGCTTTCTGAACGTCGATCTTGCTGGCCAGTACCAGGTACAATGCATTGTAATAATTGATGCGCGCCAAACGAAGGTCGGTTTCAGAAGTAACCACTTCCAGATAAGTCTTGATACCCGATTTGTATTGCAGCTGGATCACATCATACACCTCACGGGCAAGCTCAACATTCTCTTTCTGGGCGAGCAGGTTGGTCAGGTTGCCTTTGTAGTTGGCCAATGCCGCCGCGTATTCCGAGTTAACATTGTTTTGAAGGCCTTTCAAATCCCAGTCCAGGCGTTTGAGCTGCCATTCGGCCTGTTTGGTATTGGCCTTCCTTTTTCCGCCCTGGTAAATGGGGAGCGAAAGCGTGAGCACACCGAACGAGTTGGGATAGTTCTTGTTATAAAGGTCCGAAAAATGGTTGTTCTGAAAGTTGAGGTTGTAAGCCCCGTTCACGGCGAGGTTGGGCAAATAGCTCCATTTATTATACGTTAAATTCGCTTCCGCCAGTTTTTTCTGAGTCGCCAGGATCTGGTACTCGATCCGGCCGTTCAGATCGACGTTTTGCAGGGTGTCAAGGGCGATCTCGCGCTCCATTTGCAAAGTATCATAACTGATTTGCAGCGCTTTGGTGAGCGGATAGCCCATCAGCGTTTTCAGGTATTCCAGTTTGGCCTTCAACACTTCTTCGTTGCTCTTCTTATTGGCGCGGGTGTTGTTGAGCGAAATAGTGGCCCTTTTGTAATCAATTTTGTCGGTAATACCGGACTTGTACTGGTTTTCGGCATCTTTCAGGCTGCGTTCGAGCCGTAGAATGTCTTCACTGGCCACCTTAATCTGCTGGGTAGTGGCCAGCACATCGTAGAATGCCTTCGAGACATTGACAGCCAGATCCGTTTTGTTGTTGACCGTGTTCTGGCTGGCCGCAAAAAGCACATCGCCGCGCGTTCGTTTGGCCAACAGTACATCCCGGTTGAAGATCTGCTGCGAAAGTGTAAACTGCGCCGCAGAAAGGTTGTTTACACCTAACTTCACCGGGTTACCCGCGATAATGCTGGTCTGAACAATAAAGTTGTGCTGCAAATTGTAGTTGAAGCCGATCTGCGGGTACCAGTCGGCCAATTTGGCCCGGACCTGGTTGGCCGTGATCTGCTCGTCGATCAGCGATTGCTGGATCGCTGGCTGGTTTTTGATGGCGTAGGCGACCACATCCTGTAAAGTTGCCTGCTCCAAAACCGGCGCTTCCCGGTTAGTTTCCTGTATGCCCTGAGCCAGGGCAGTACTGAGCAAATTCAATAAGAGGAATGCCGAGCTAAGCGCCAAACGCGTCGTTTTTTGTGGCTTAGACCAATACTTCATGTACGTGTGAATTAGAATTTGGATAGAGATAAAGTGTTTTTGGCCTGATGATCAGCAGGTTTTGTAATTTAAAATGTGAAAGGAGTCAGCTGTCCGTTGGAAGAGACTGGATTTGGACCCCCGAAAAGAAAAGATTGAGCGGGATTGACATGGCCTGTGGGTTTTGAAATAATTTGTAAACAATCGGTGACATACATGGTCTGCGTATAAGCTGCCCCGTTGCCGGATTGTACTTATTAAGGATTAAACAGCTGGAATAGTTTCCTGTTTATTTGAAAAAAATTGGCAACGCACCATACTTTCTTTAAAATGTTTAACTTTTAAAGCGAATTGTGCTCAAACCAGCAGTTTGGTGGCTATTTGGATGTGTAGAAATTACGCATTAACGCTTACTCGGCAGCTGGCTCGTGTTGCGGCCAGGTCTTCTGGATCAGCCAGGCAAAGATGATCACTAGCGCGCAGCCGATCAGGTTGAGCCACAAAAATGCGGTCAGCTCGATCACATAGCTGACAATGACGAATGCCTCGGCGATAATACTTGCCCAGAAAACAGCCCTGCTTCCGATACTTTTGAAATAGAATGCCACCAGGAATATGCCCAGGATGGTTCCGTAAAACAGCGACCCGAGAATATTCACCGCTTCGATCATGCTTCCCAGCCGCGAAGCATACTGCGCTACTGCAATGCAGAACACGCCCCAAAAAACAGTCGCCCAACGGGATGCCGCTACATAGTTGTAGCCATTTTCGTCCTTGCGGATTATTCGCTTGTAAATGTCGATGATCGTGCAGGATGCCAGCGAGTTATATGCGGCCGCCACAGACCCCATCGAGGCCAGCAGGATCACTGCGATAAGCAGGCCCACCATGCCCACTGGCAGGTAATCGATCACAAAACGAAGAAAGATGTAGTTGACATCGTTGGTATCACCGCCATTGGCCTTCGATAGCAGGGTGGTAGCCTCTTTGCGGACATCCTTTACCTTATTTTCCAGCTCAGCAAGGGTGCTTCGCGAGGAGGCGATCGCCTGCTGGTCGTCTTTGCGGATGGCTTCGGTAAGCGCCATTACATAAGGGCGTTTTACGGTCTGGATCTGCTGATGCTTCTTTTCGAGCGCTAAGTATTCGGCCGCATACGGGCCGGATTGCACATGATCAACGGCAGTCTTATTGAAAAACAGGGGAGGGGCTGTAAACTGGTAGAATGCAAACACGAGCACTCCCACCAAAAGAATCAGAAACTGCATCGGGATTTTAAGTAGCCCGTTCATGGCCAGCCCGAGTTTGCTTTGCCCTTGGGAGCTTCCCGTCAGAAACCGGCCGACTTGGGACTGGTCCGTGCCGAAATAGGAGAGTTGCAGGAAAAATCCGCCGATCAGCCCCGACCATACATTATATCTGTTGTTCAAATCGAAGGTAAAGTCGATCAGATTGACTTTGCCCATCTTGCCAGCCACATGCAAAGCATCGGTGAATGACACCTGCTGGGGCAGGAACTTTACCACCATCACACCGGCTACCACCATCCCTACCGTGATAATGCCCATTTGCTGCAAATGTGTGTGCGAAACAGCCCGAGAGCCTCCCAGCGTTGTGTAAAGTATCACCACACCACCGGAGATAATGTTGGTCCAGGTGATATCCCAGCCCAGAATGGCCGAAAGGATCAGCGAAGGGGCATAAATGGAAAGGCCTGTCGATAAGCCGCGTTGCAAAAGAAACAAAAATGCTGTGAGCGCGCGCGTGCGCAGGTCGAAGCGGCCTTCGAGGAATTCGTAGGCTGTGAAAATTTTAAGCTTGCCAAATTTGGGTACAAATGTCACGCAAAGTACCACCATCGCCAGCGGCAGGCCGAAATAGAACTGCACAAAGCGCATACCGTCGGTGTAGGCTTGTCCGGGCGCGGAGAGAAAGGTGATCGCGCTGGCCTGGGTGGCCATCAGCGACAGGGTCACGTGGTACCAGGGCATAGACTGGCCTGCAAGCAGAAACGAATCTATCGTATGCTTTTCACGGCTACGATAGATGCCATACAGTACTACAAAAAGCAGGGTAAAAGAAAGAACAATCCAGTCGAGTGTGCTCATTGAAAACGGGTCATAAATAAATAGAAGAGGACGACTTGTAATGCGAGCATGCCGATCAGCAGAATGTACAGCTGTTTCCAGCTATTGACAAATGGGGGCAGCCCGTCGCGGTCCTGCGAGCTATTTTCTTTTATGATCATTGTTCAGGTCGAAAGGTTTAGTACTGAAATGGGCCGGGTATTGTACCACAAGCAAAAGTAGAACGGTTTTGATTTACTTTTAGCATGTAAAAATGTTAACGAAGCGTTAACGGTGGGGGTATCCAGGACCATCTATAGCACTCGCCCGTTTTGACCAATCTGCGCAAGCGATATTTTATGGTGAAATGTAGAAAAGTTAGGATTTAATTGTTAATTTTGGGGCCGTAAATCCACCCAACGTTAATTACTTCATAATGACTTTCATCAGTAAGGGCTCGTGTGCCTTTCCCTCCCCACTATCTAAATTCTTAATCGTTTCATGCTGGTTGCTGACAACCGGTTCTGTATGTCAAGGTTCCGCGCAGGATACCAGCTCGGTCGCTGGGCACACTCAGGCCTGGGTTGAAGTGGTGGGTTACGGTTCAACCGCCTCACGTACGCCTTTTTGGTTTCATGCCAACCAATGGGGCACAGTTCCTACAACCGGCCAGATCGGAAGTCTCAGAGCAGGTGTAGTTGGCAGGCAGCCGTTTTCCAATGACTCAGCTTCCAAGAAACATTGGACCTATGTATACGGGCTGGAAGTGGTTGGGAATGCCAACAAACACAGCAAGTTTTTACTTCCTCAGGCCTACGCCGGAATCGCTTTCAAAGAGCTTCAACTTACAGTCGGCCGCCATAAACAGTATGTCGGGTTCAACGATCACGAGCTTGGTACAGGTGCCTACATGTGGTCGGGCAATGCATTACCGGTGCCAAGGATTCAGCTTGGCTTTGAAAACTACGTTCCTTTGATCAGGAATTTTCTATACTTCAAAGGTTTTTATTCGGACGGGTTTTTAGACGGCAAGAGGCCGGTGACCAGCGAGCTGAAATTTCATAATAAGAGCCTTTATGTTCGCTTGGGAAAACCAAACGGAAAGGTAAAGCTGCACGGCGGATTTAATCATGCGGTACAGTGGGGCGGAAAGTCGCCTTATTTTACGGAAAATGGGCAGATGCCTAACGGAATCGATAAATACTGGTATGTCGTAACGGGCTTTAAACCAAAAGGAAAAGTAGATGGGATTTCTTCGTTTGACGAATCCAACCGGATCGGTAACCACGTGGCCAGTCTAGATTTCGGATTGGAGTTTGATCTGAAATTAGTCAACATTATGATATACAGACAAAACCTTATCGAGGATGGCTCTCTTTTTTATCTCAATAATATTAAGGACGGGCTCAATGGTGTGACTTTCAGTATGAAAGATAATGAAGGCAAAAATTTTAGTCTTGACAAGCTGACAATCGAGCTGCTCTATACAAAAAGCCAGGGTGGAAGCGAAGCGGCCGACGGAAACAGTATCCGCGGCAAAGACGATTACTTTAATAACAGCCAGGTCCGGGACGGATGGTCCTATCACGATCGAGGTCTGGGGACACCCTTCATTACCCCACAGATTGAAAATAACTGGCCCAGGTACGCGGACTTCTTTACGAACAACAACAGAGTTTGGGTGATCCACTCGGGAATGCAAGGAAAGTTGAACTCGGCGACTTGGTTGACCAAACTATCACTTTCCAGTAATCAGGGCACGTACGATCAACCATTGCCAGCCAAGACTTACCAGTTTTCCGGCATTATTGCGCTTGAAAAACAGATAAGCCTGTTGGGCGGGTCAAATGTTCGGGCAGCGGTCTCTGTTGATCAGGGTAAGCTCTTTGACAATGCGTTTGGCCTGATGCTGGCTATCCGCAAGAACTTCGCCTTTTAAGCTTAAACACCAGCTGCAATTCTTTCCAGACATATCCGAAGGCTGTCACGCCAGTAGGGGATTTGGATAGAAAAAGTGCTTTTGATTTTAGTCTTATCCATCACAGAATAGGCTGGGCGCACTGCTTTGGTTACATATTCGGATGTTTTGACAGGATTAAGAGCGACCTGAGTGCTGCTGATATCAAAAACAGCTTTGGCGAAGTCGTACCAGGAAGTCACTCCTTCGTTGCTGTAGTGGTAAATCCCGTACGCCTTATTTTCTGACTTAACGATGTCAAGGATTACGTTGGCGAGATCGATCGCATACGTGGGTGAACCGGCCTGATCGACGATCACGCCCAGTTGGTCGCGTTCGCGGCCGAGGCGCAGCATTGTTTTAACAAAATTATTTCCAAACTCGGAGTATAGCCAGCTTGTGCGGATGGTGAAGTGTTCAGGCAGGATTTCTGCGATTGCAGCTTCACCTTCAAGCTTGGTCAGCCCGTATATATTTTCCGGTTCGGCCGCATCCGTTTCTGACAGGACTTTAGGAACATCCCCTTTGAACACAAAATCAGTGGAAATGTGAATAAGTGTTGCCTGGTGTTTCTTGCAAACTTCGGCTATATACGCAGCTCCGTCGCGGTTCACTTTCCGGCAGGTATCCACGTCGTCCTCGGCTTTATCTACCGCTGTGTAGGCGGCGCAGTTGATTACGTATTGTGGTTCTTCGGCTGTAAACAGCTTGTCTAGAAGGTCTTTGTCGAGGATATTGGCGTGTTCTTCGGAAGGAAATGAAATGTCGGTGAGATTACGTTCTGCTGAGATCTTTTTAAGGCAGCTTCCTAACTGCCCTGAGGCACCTAATACAACTATTTTCATTGAGTATTTTTATAATGCTTGGGTGACAAAGTTAAACAATGCCTCAGGGAAGGAAGTGTTATTTGGAGATTATTATTTTGCGGAATGTGGTCTTACCTATTTCGGTGCCAACATCGGCGGCATACCAATCGGCGGGCCGAAGAGGTTGGGTATGTAACTCAAAAGGCGCCATTGGCGCCTTTTGAGTTCTTTCGGTTGTGGATACTGTAAGAAGAAATCTACTGACCGCGTCCAAGGACCATTACTTGCACGGTTCTGAAAATCAACTGAACGTCATCAAAAACGCTGTATGATTTAAGGTATTGAAGATCGTATTTCAGACGCTCCACGTTTTTCGCCACGGTATCGGCATAACCCACATTAATCTGGCCGATCGAGGTAATGCCCGGTTTAACGGTGAGCAGGCGCTGGAAATCATGCGGAGCGGCCTCCATCAGCATATCAACGTCGTATTTGTACAAGGGGCGCGGCCCTACTACCGACATTTCGCCTTTTAGCACATTGATAAATTGCGGAAGCTCATCAAGGCGTGATTTGCGGAGAATACGGCCAATCGGCGTAATGCGGGGATCGTCATCTCCTTTGGAATGCTGCAAACCCATTTTGTCTGCATCCACACGCATGCTGCGGAACTTGTAGATGTAGAACAATTCGCCCCAGCGGCCTGAACGCTGCTGTTTGAAGAACACAGGTCCAGGTGAGGTAATTTTGATCGCTGCCCACACCAGGAAGAATACGGGAGCGCCCAGAATCATCACAACGATGGAGAATATCAAATCGAATGCGCGTTTGACGGTCTGTTCGTTCAGGCTTGAAAACGGTTTTGTATTTACCTGAATAATCGGATAGATATCGTGGTACTCGATTGTGGCCATATTGGTTACAAAGCCGCGGAAATCCGGAACCAGACGAATCTGCGTACGTTGCCGTTCACCCATCTTAATTACTTCCCGTACTTGCTCGTCAGTCATTTCTGACAAGCAGCAATACAAGTAGTCGAGTTGCTTACCTTTAACCAACGTTTCTATCTCGTCGATGCCATTGGAATTTTCACCGGCCTGCAACATTCCGTAGTACCGGTAGCCAAGTTCCTTGCGATCATTATAGAATTCGCGGATCAGCTGGGCCAATTCGCCCCTGCCTACGATTGCATAACGATTATAGTTATAACCCGCCTGACGGTACATTTTCAAGGAAATTACCGCAGCCGCCCTGCTTAGGGTGGATGTGACGATGAAAAAACCGTAGGTCATCAGGAACTGGTACCGCGAATACTCTTCACCTTGTTTGCTCAGGTACAAAAAAGCAGTCATGACCGCGCAGTGTACGGTTACCGCTTTCAGAAACGCGGTAAGCTGAGTATTGAAGTGATAGGAAAGCCGCGTGAACAGGTAGGTCTTGAAGACATGGATCGTAAAAATCCAAACAAGGTTGGCTACCAAGAGCAGATTAATGTACTCATTCTCGAGGATACCGACCACGTTGTCGAAGCGCAATAGGTAGGCAACAACGAAGGAGAGGTTGAGAAGAGCGACGTCCAACCACAAATGTACCTTGGGCAGGAGTCCTGGATAGTGGTTTTTCATAAAATGTTAACGTTGAGTTGAGTATTTGAGCGATATCGCAGATTTCTCTCCAGTGAATCACAATTACAAGTGTACGGGAAATCCTTGAATATTGCAACGCAATTGGCGAATTTGGGGCAAAATAATTCAATTTCTTATAGTTTGGCACTTTACGTTGAGTAAATTGAAATTTCGGAGGTTGGTCCGGTCAGCTCTAACGTTTTTTCAATTCTATCGCCAGTGACAAGTCAAGGTGACCTGATTTTGTTATCATGCTGGAAAGCAAAGTCTGGCTGCCGAAAGTGAGGTTACCGGTTTTAAACGCTACACCCATTCCGAAGCCCATATAGCGGTAGTAGGAAATCGGGAGGGATATCTGGATTTTTTTTCGATCGTAAACCGGTTCCAGCATTAATCCGGATGGACTGTAAAGATCATCCTGGTTTTGTTTGCTCAGACCTATTCTGCCATTTAACCTTACACCGAGTTGTTTGTTATACCTGGCATATAATTGAACCACTAGCGAAGTGGGTAGTTTTACCTTGTAGGTCTGTTTACCAGATGATGTCTTCTGGAAAAGCCCGGGGTATTTGTCAAATACAAGCGTTGTCTTGCTGAAATTGGAATTCTTGAAGTTATTGTTAAAAAACAGGCCTTCACCTTCGCCGATGTTGATGTCGTATGACTTCGTATAAGCGGAATCTGATTTATATCTAACCGACCCGATATCGATCAGCGAGACTGCGAAAATAAAATCATGGGATTCAATGTCTTTTCCCAAGTGTTTGAACACAAAACCAAGATTACCGCCCAGTGAGAGTTTTTGCGCGCTAAGCAAAGCGCCTGCTCCGAAGTCATCAAAAAGACGTCCCGAAGTTTGCGTTGTAACCGCCCCAGTAGCGTCGTTCAAGGCCGTAAGATAGGAGTTGTAACGATTTACGGTACCATTAAAACCTGACAGCGCGATAGATGTATGCGAGTTGCTCATTAAAAGTTTGAGAGCCCCCCCGAGGGAAACAGTATAATCTTGTTGTTGGATCAAATCGTATGAGAGGCCTGGTGCAAACTCTGAAAATGCCGCTAAATCCATACGCATTTCACGATTTGCCATATTGTAAGGATATTCTTGCTGGACTTTAACATATTCGCCGATTTCACTTATGAGACGGCCGTCTAAGCCCCGATAATTTGAAAAAAGCCGTATGGCTGTGGTTGCCGACACAGAAAACCGCGGACTAACCCGTGCCGAGATGCCGGGGCCAAATAATGTTACATTGCCCTGCCCGGTTGAAATCCGCGAGGTTGTCAGTATGCGATCTCTGATGTAGGGGCCATTCAGACGCGCCAGGTCCCAAAAAGACATCGCGCCGGTATTTGATCCGATATCCGTTTGAAATGACACGATATTGGCAGTCCAGTCATTTACATCGCGGTTTGCTACGCTCGCGTAGGCAGGATTGATCGCCAACTGATTCACAAAGGACTTGTCGTACAGGTTTTGCGCGACAAGTAAATTTGGCAAGGTTACTAATATGAACAGCAGAGTCCTGGATTTTTCCATAGCACTTGTTTAGACTTATCTTCTGCCGATTGGCACTTCACAAGGCTGTTTACCAGCTCTTTATAACCTTAAATTCCGCACCCATTGAATTATAGAGGAGATCCCCATGATCCAGCGCCAAACCGAGGTTGACACGGAAACCGCGTTTCAACGCCTTGTTAATTTCCAGGTATCCGGAGAATTGGTTGACCTCGGGAAAGATGCCAAATTTCGGGACCCTTTGGTATCTTCTGCCGTTAAACCAATAGGGTATGTCACTGGTACGATATTCCCCGTAATTTTTGGAATAAGTAAGCTTTAAAAGGAAATTAAAGCTAGACACCGATCCCTGCGCTCCGAGATTAAAGGCAATGACACGAGTGTTACTGAAAAAATTGCTGGGATCATTGGGTAGGTTCGAGCGCATCACGGATGCAGCAGTAATGAGCGGAGTGCCGAGCCCTAAGCCCCGGTAGGAATAACCATCCTTATAAATGGCGTGATTGTAGTAGTATTCAGCGCCGGAAGGTGTCTTCTTTGTATCAGCTTCGCCTGCCTGATGCTTACTGTAAAACCATTCCAAAAGAAATTTATCCCATTGGAATGTGCGGTCGGAACGCTTCATGTTTTTGATCGAAACTCCTGCCAGACCGTCTTTGATATTCGCGAGATAGTATAGCGCTCCTTTCTCGTAAAATTGCTGTCGGTAGGCTAAGATGCTGATATCCGGGAAATCTAGTTGAAGCCCAAGATCGACCGCGCCCAGGTGGTTGCCAACCTTGGATATGTCTTGTTGTAAACCATGCTGAACGTACTTCTTGCCTGATATAACATGCCAGAGTGTACCAAAGCCGGAGAGGTTGTATTGATCTCCGAAGATATACTTGTCACTTCCCCAGATGACCTGGTGGTTAATTCCTGTATAGAGTTTTACCGTCCAGTTTGGTTTTCCAAACCGGAAATGGATTGATTTGCTATGAAGAAAGCTCTTGACGTCGGCACCGTTATTTGCACCGTATTGAATCGGAACCTTTCCCATGGAGCCGAAAGAGAAGAAGCCTTTGAGGGCAAATATATTACCGGTGAAAGGGATCGACCAGAATTCCGGCACGCTAAGCTCGATCTTAGGGACACCCAATGCGTTTCCGGAGACCGCGAAGGAACCGACCGACAAGGTGGAATCTACCAATCCCGAGATATCGCGCGAACGCCCCGCCTTCAATTGAAAAATACCCAGCCTTCCCTTTACATATGCCTCAATCGGAATGAACTGGGCAGTTCGGCCAAGGTTAAGCCTTCCGTCGAAGCCTGCTCCCCAGTCGACCAGTTTTTTTCTGGAATGGTCGTAGTCCTTCCGGAGATCGACTATAATGGCTGCGGAAGCGCCGTCGAGCGGAATGCTGCCATAGCGGTTAGCCCGCATCCAAAAGGGAACCTGACCATTGCTCGTCCCAATGGCTGCCAGTCCGACATTAGCTTTGAAAGGCTTCTGATCGACAGAGTCTTGTAATGTTTGTCCTACCGCACTACCAATTCTCAAAACCAGGAAAACTACGGCAAAAATCTGTGTCTTCATTTTTAGTGGGTTAGATTACTGACAAATTCTTTTTTCGTTTGAACGATATCGAATAGGGTAGCCTCCCATTGCCTGAGTATGTTTTCCTTGCTCAGGTAAAGTTCGGAGTATTTTCTGGCGTTGTTCCGGTAATGGCTCAGGTCTGATGCAAGGGCCCTTTGAATGCCTTGGAGCAATGCATCTGGGGATTCGGGCTCTATTAGTATGCCCAGGTCATGATCAGAAATGACGTCGTAGAGTGTAGTACCGGGTACAGCCGACACAATTGGACATCCGCCGGAGGCGAGGATAGCGGTGAGCTTGCTGGGCATCACCAGGTCGGACGCCGACTTTTTCTGCAGTACAAGATGGACGTCAGCCGTGGCAAGCAATGCCGAAAGTTTGTTGTAGGGCTGCAAAGGGAAAAACCGTATGTTGTTCAGATTTGCATCGTTCGCAAGTTTCATCAGGTTTGCCTTTCCGCCGCCGGATCCAACAATCACGAATACTACGTCCTTACGGGATTGCAATGCCTTGGCCACCTCGATGATCACCTCAAGACCCTGCTTCTCGCCCAGGTTCCCGGAGTAAAGGATCACTTTCGAATCTTCGCTCAATCCGAATTCGGCAATAAGGGATTGCTCACGCGGCAACGGACGAACCATGTCCTGATCAACCCAGTTTGGAAAGAGTATGATTTTGGAGGATGGAATACCTTTAGCCACTATTTTCGATTTCATACCGGTACTGATGGTCGAGACCGCAGAACTGTTTTCAAAGAGGTTCTTCTCCAGTTTGAACATCATGTCCAGGGCAAACTTGTTCTTGATCATTTTCAGGTCGCGCGCCGCATCAACTTGAAGATCCTGGATATGGGAAATGAATTTTGTACCTCTTAATTTGGCGTACAACATGGGCAGTATCCCAAGGTGAAATGGTGGGGATACCGATATTATCAAGTCAAATTTCTTTGAAAACAGGCTCCGGAGGAATAGTGGAAAAATCGAACCCAGGAAGGAGAATTCATGTACGATCCTTTTGATAGAATTCACTTTCGCGGGAACATACAGGGGGCAGCGATGTATTTTTACACCTTCAACAACTTCGGTCATCCACCACTTCCCTTTGTATTTTTCGTGGATTTGCCACTCCGGATAGTAGGGTAGGGCAGTAATCACCTCGACTTCGTGATTTTGCCTTGCCAGCCACGCAGCCATCTCCCCGGTATATTTTCCTATACCGGTTAATTCTGGCGCGTAGTTAATGCCATAAATCAGAATGCGCATAAGTCAAATTAAATAACGTTGATAAAGGAGTCGTCAGGAACGCCCCATAATAGTCAGGCAAATATTTGTGTTCTGGCTTCTCGCAACGGGCAAATCTTCTTTACCTGGAAAGATCTGCCGAAAACCTAAATTCTGTCCTTCAGTATCCTGACTGGTGAGCCCATGCACACTTTATTGGCAGGCAATGACTTAAAGACCGAGGAGCGCGCACCAACAACGGTACCTGCGCCTATCGTTACGCCTGGGCCAACAAATACGTCGGTGGCCAACCAGCATTCGTTTTCGACGATAATGGGCTCATAGAATATCGGAAAATCATTCTTTGCATAATCGTGAGAACCTGTGCATAGATAGCTCTTCTGCGAAATCACTACATTATTCCCGATTTGAATCGGCCCCAGGCTGTACAATACCACATCGTCTCCGATCCAGCTGTGATCGCCAATCGTTACTTTCCAAGGAAACTGGGTATGCATGGAAGGGCGCAGGATCACTCCTTTACCGATCTTTGCACCAAAGGAGCGAAGCAAAAACCTGCGCCAACCGTACATAAACTGAGGGGTTGGGCGAAACAGAATTGCTTCCACAATCCACCATAATTGGACGTACCATCCCGGACGACCCCGGAAGTTTTCAGGAATTTGAAATAAGCTTAGCTTTTGCATGTATTTAGACTTTAACAGGTTTGTTTCTCCTGTTTTTCAATAATGGTCCGTCCAACATTTGCGTATGTAGCTGTTCTTCCAGCTCCGATGAAAACCGCCGTTTTATCAGTTTTGCGGGCACACCGCCAACAATTACATAGGGCGGCACATCCTTCGTAACGACCGAACCGGCAGCGATGATCGACCCGTCCCCGATGGTAACCCCGGCAAACACGGTAGCCCGCGAACCGATCCACACATCCCTTCCGACATTTGTTTTTTTAAGGACCGGCCGGCCCGAGAACGTAGTTGGAGTGCCGGGAAGATCGTAATTATGGTCGGCGCCCAAAATTTGGACTTCATGGGCCAACATCGTGTATCTCCCGAGGCTAACACCCGGATATATATTGCAGCCGTGCCCCACGAAAGAGAATGCGTCGGCTTGTAAATCCTTGCTTATGAGGGATTTGCCTCCTATATTAAAGGTCGGGTGGACGTTTTTGAGGCCATAGACGTATCTGACAAGATACCGCTTGTAGGATCTGTAAAGCATCGCCAGCGAATCACTTTGTTTCAGTTGGTCAATGATTTTGTGTATCATAACTATATTTTGCTAAGGACCTCATTAAAGATTTTTGCCTGAAACTTCGGGTTGTAGTATTGATCTATAACCTGGTAACAATCGGACATGATAGCTGTTGTTTTTACAGGATGTAGCATAAGCCATTTTTCTATACTTTCTGCCAGACTGGCGACATCATTATGTTTGAACAAATCACCGTTGAAACCTGGTCTGATGGATTCTACTTCGGGCATTTGAATATTTAAATTGTCATGCGAGAAGGTGGGCGTGCCATAGGCCAGGGAATGCACAGCCGTTAAACCTATTTCGCCGGGAGTAACACATAAATCGGAATGCATCAGGAGCTCTGCATTAGTGGCCTCATCATAGATTGCACCCTTGAAGACTATATTGTCAGACAGACCGAGGGTTTCAGCAAGCTGTTTAAGATTGCTTGCCTCCTGGCCATCTCCGATTATGATGCTGTTAAAGAACGGTTTACCGTGCTTCTTTTTTAAAATATCTTGTGCCTGAATAAGCAAGTCAAGCCTTTTTACATCATTAAGCCTTCCAATAAAAACAACAATGGGTGTATTGGCATCCTTGAACTCTTTATGCCTGAAATCGAGTATATCGGAGTGCTCCAAATTTTGTCGCAAAAGAAGGTTCTCCTCGTAGGCTAATGAATTGTAGATTACGTGTATGTCTTTATCTTCTCTTACCTTATATTTTTTCAAGATACTTGCAGATCTGTTTCCATACAAAAAGAAGCCGTCCGCAATTTTATAGAACCCGAATAATTTAATGTAGTCGACCAGGCCCGGATTATCCTTGTAAACGCCATGCATCCAGTAGTAAACTTTCTTCCCCTTTATTTTTGCGAGTATTACTCCAACCCAGGTGCTGAGAAAGTAGGGCGATCCCAAAAATATGAAGGAGTCGTAGTCACCTTTAAGTATTTCGCTGACCAGGCCGCTCTGCCATAAGAACTTCTTGTTTAACAGCCATATATTTTTTAGGAGTTTCCAACGAAGCCCACCTTCGTTCAACGGTTGATTCCTGTAACTTTCACTGATTAGTTTGATTTCTTTTTCTGCCGTGTTGCCCGATATAAGGGTGTATTCGACATTGCTGGACTGCATCAACTCTCGAAATATTGGCAGGCGATATAAGGCCAAGTAGTGATAGACTATCAGCGCTTTTTTCATTGTTGGATTCTTAGGATACGTTGAATAACTGCAATGGTATTATGCGGGCTGCCACTGTCTTAGCCCAGCTTGCCTGGAATAATCATCATCCCTCAATGTTTTCAACTTCTTGTTTTTCTTCTTTTCAATTTTTAGGTCCAGAAAACAGAACAGGACAAACAAGGGTGAATACAATACGAAGTTGACGACGCCGATAAAGAAAATCGAGGACATAAATGAGTAAAACAGGATCCTGTTTTCTTTCAGCAGCCCCAATCTGTAAATCAATACCGCACCCGAGATTATCCTGACATACCTCAGCAAGTTCTCAAATGAGAGTGAGTACCAAGTCATCCGATCCTCAAACGATGTTCCGTGCGTCAACATCTTATCCTCGAACCCGAAGAACGGGATCTTCAAAAAGGCATAATATCCTGCCGCCATAATAGATATGCTGACGATGATTTTTGTCAGGCTTAATCTGCCGTTGAGCAGCAGGTAAACAAAAAACGGTAATGCAAAAGACGGGACAAATGAAGTTGAGAACGTAAGCAGTGACCCCGCCGTGAATAATATGATGCAGGTTATATTCGAGAAGGTCTTCCTTTGAAAGAACAGAAAACTCATCGAAGCGAAGAATCCCGGAACCATCCCTGCTTCCATAAAGAACAGGTTAAACCTCGGCAGCTTAAAAGATTCCAGGGTGAAGAAGGTGTAAAGGGGAGTAAAAGGAAAATATACGTTCACTACATTACCAACATCCTTCCGGCTCCTTACTTCAACTTCCAGGTATTTCCAGGTTTCCATTTTGAGCTGATCGGAAGAAAAGTAAAATATGGAAGTGATTATGGTAGAGGCGATTATGAGTAGAAATAAATACTTCAAATTGCCCAGGAAAAGGGAAGAAGCATTTTTTAGAGAGAACAGGATCAAACAGCAAATAACGGTACAGCCCAAAATCACCATGTTCCCCAGGGCTACTTCCGCTTGCAGCGACAACATTTCCAGTATGAAAACCGGCACGTATGTCAGCAGTACAAGTTTGGCTGTTTTTCCGGCGTTCAGTTTATCGTATTTGTCTTTAAGTCTCGACGTCGATACGAAGGTCATCAGCGCGCAAAATGCAAGCAATACCAGGGCGTAACCGGTAAATTTATATCCAAGAAACATCGGACGAAGCGCGAAAAACGCCAGTGTCGACAAAAAGATGAAGATTCTTGCTATGAAACTAGTCTTATTCATTGTTGTTAGAGGCGGTTTGCGCCGTTAAACTCCTATTAAGTAGAAGTGCACTGAATTTCTCCGGCTTGTTAATCCGGATATAGCCATCGAAGTCCCCGTTCACCGTGAATTGGTTACGGCACAGTAAGTCTATTTTTTCCGTAATGTTTGCGGCTGCCAGCGGATCGGCCGCATGCCCGATTTTAAAGTCTTTCACCAATTGCCCAACCAGGCCGATATTGGAAGTGATTACCGGCTTTTTATACATGCAGGCAAAGCCAAAAATTCCGCTGCTGGAATAGAAATCGCGGTAAATCATTAATATCGCGGTTGATGCCAGTACGTATCTGTGAAACTCTTCCTGGGAAATATACCGGTCGTCCGTAGTGATTTCTATATGCGGGTTTCTTTCTTTAAATGCAGCAATAAAGTTATAGAGATACTCGCGATAAGCTTGATTTACTTTCCCGACAATCAATACGTGGGCGCCGGCTGTGAGTTCCGCGGACTGAGCAAGCGCTTCGAGAGAAGTAGGGACGTTCTTCTTTTCGTCAATCGAACCGATCATAAGAAATATAGGCTTGCCGGTATCCAGTTTCAGGTCCTTTCTTACATCAATTGGATTAGCATGTAAAAAGAAATCCGTGTCGACAGGATCAGGTAGAAAGTTAAATACTTTGTTCGGCGAAAGGAGATATTTCTGATTCAACGATTTGGCACCGGTCGAATCGTTCAGGATAAATATTTTTGAAGATTTATTTAACCTGCTGGCAATGACGTTCAGCAATAGGGTCTTGCCAACGGCCTTTAATTTATCTTTGAAAGTAACGGATGGCAAATGCATCACCGGCCTGAACCAAATGGTTCGTACATCCGCATTCAACGGATAAATCGGCAGGGAATATTGAAACCGGTCGAAGTTTAAGAGTGCAACCGAAGTGCAACTGCTATGTGTGCGCAAACGCTCGCGAAGGTCCTTTAAAAGAAGGAAATTTTGCCATCTGTTCCCCTGATAAAGGTTACCGATCGCCTCGATATTCAAATCCTGCAAATACTGGCCGCTGTCCGACAGCTTCCTAATTAACTCCGAATGCAGTAAAAAAAGATAAGTATTCCGTGAAGACGACGGCTCATTTCTGACAAACCGAATGAGGTGACTCACATAGTCAAGCCGGTGGCCGGTGTGGTCACTTTCATAAATTATCGTTTGAATCTTATCAGTCATCCCAGGTTGCTTATCGTTTTCAGGAACTTTGCCGGATTTCCACCCCATATTTCATTTTCGGGCACATCTTTGGTAACGACGCTGCCGGAAGCTATTATCGATTTATTGCCAATTCGTACTCCCTTGTTGATAATGCAGCGTGTTCCGATAAATACGTCGTCTCCGATGACAATTTCCGACGCTTTTGCATTAGGCCCGTCCGTTTTCGGCGAGCGTCTCAATTCATAGTCGAGCGAATGCATGTCCGAGTCGAGAATGATGGTATCGGCACCGATCTTTACATTATCACCAATTGTTATTCCCTTTTTTGCCCAGATGGATACGCAACTGAAACCGCAATTGTGTCCAATGACGAGTGATGCCCCCGAATCAACCCGAAGTGAACTTTGTATGTTCCTTCCGATGGAATTATACATCGCTCCGCTCATCAACCAAAAACCGTCACCTATCTGCAGAGTAGAATTGACTCCCTTTTTGATGTCAACCTGCCCACGAATGCGCATGTTCCACTGTACATCTGCTTTGTGGTACTTAAACTTAAGGAAATTGAATATCCTGTAATAAGTGGTTTTAATAGGGATCATCGGGGCAGACTTACTTTTTTAAATGATTTAGTAATCGTTTTGGATCGTCCATGTACGGGGCAAGGTCTCTTAATTGCGCATCGTCATAAGACCACCATTTTAGCCTTTGCAGACCAGCAATCTCCTCAGGATCAAAGCGGTATTTTACGATTTTCGCGGGTACGCCCGCCACAATCGCGTAGTCAGGCACATCCTTCGTTACCACCGCCCCCGAAGCGACGACCGCGCCGTCCCCGATGTTTACTCCGCCGATGATAATCGCACGCGCGCCGATCCAGACGTCGTTTCCGATCGTGGATTCTTTCTTTTCTTCAAAACTAAATTCGGTCCCGAAAAATGTGGAGCCTGCAATCGCTTTTTTATAAAAACCAGGATAAGTAGAAACAAATGAGAGGGGATGCCCGCCCATCCCGCAGATCACGTCTGGGCCGATACTGGTAAAACTTCCGATCGTAGCATTGCTGAAATAGGAATTTTTTCCCACATATGTATGCCTGTTTACTTTACATCCTACGAGCACACTATTGGGGAGTACTTTGATACCCGCACCCAGGAGGTCGGTGTCCGAAGACACCAAGGAAGAGTAAGCTATTTGCGATTGCGGAAACTTAAGTTTCGTTTTAATCGCGGCAATGAAGCTTCTAATGCCCATCAGCTATATTATTTAGACCAGAGGCCATTTGCAGTTCCGTTAAGTATTTTCTCTACCTGAAATGAGCATGTTAGCCCGATAACCAGGAAGACTATCGTGTTTGAGCAAATAATGCCCGGCAAGCCGTAAATTTTTCCCAGGTAAATTCCGAAAGGGATATTTGTAAGTGCGCCGACGATAACCAATATCAGTTGAAGGCGAACCTTATTTAAACCATTCAGAATATAAACATGCATCGTCTGCCACATAAAAACGACCGTGTATATGGCCATCGAACAGGCGAGGGGCCAGCTAAACGGAGCTTTATCACCTATCCAGATATGAAGAGCCGTCTTTGATACCATAAGTAAAACGATACTCCCTATGGAAAGCCCCAGCCAGGTTGTGCGAATCAGCCTGAGCGTATTTTTCATCCAGGAAAAGTCATTTTTCACATAAGCATCCGTAAATGCGCTCCAGTAAGGGGTAATGACGATCGTAAAAACCATTGTGATTACCGAGAACAGCTTAAACATGACATTAAACTCGGTTACCGATGTTGGGCCCAGTATTTTGGTGATAATAATATTATTCGTTTGAAATAACAGCATAGCGCCTATCTGTATAATGAAAAAGGTGCCGCCCGTGTTCATGATACTCTTCACGTACTTTATCCTTATCTTCTTGATGGAAGGGGTTAAAAACCTTAATGAAGAGCTGTACAGGTAAATACTGGAAATAATCAATACAAGAATCGGAATAAAAGTCAATGCCCAAACGAGGGTTTGCAAGTCACCTTCCACAAAATGTTTCAGAATGCTGATTGCAACTAAAATGCCAAGCTGTCCGATGAATGCAATGAGCGCCGCAATGGCGGGTTTATGAATCGCAGTCAACACGGTGTTGAGAACCTGCACAATAAACTGAACACAAAACGACGTCGAAACTATCATCATTATGTAGGTAATATCCCCGACGGCATTTTTGGGGATGTTCAGGAACTTCTCCCAGTCTATCAAAGGATTAACCGTGAAAAAGAAGAGAAAGAGCATCAGGCCGATGGCTGCCAGCGAAGCATAGGTGGTGCTGACAAGTATGCGTGCATCTTCCCGGTTTTCTTCTGCCATGGCGATGGCCAGCTTGTTTCTCAGCCCGTTCCCTAAACCGATATCAAAAAAAGTCATCCAGCCTACGATAGAGCTGATTGTGAGCCAGATTCCGTACTGAATTGTATTAATATAACTTATTGTACTCGAGACAAGGAGGAGGTTTACGACAATACCCCCGCCTTTAACCCCAAGCGACATCAGAATGTTATAAATCGCCGCCTGGGACCTTGGATCGTCCCTGCGCGTTAATGTTGTGATCTTAGCTTTAAGTGTTTCTAACATTCTCCGTTGATGCTTACCTTGCCAAAAATTTGAGAATCTGAGGTAACAATCTGGTAATTGGCCCGCCTGAGAACCTGCTATTTTGCATGATGCTTAAAACAGCAACGAAAAGACTGGCAAAGGTGGCCGATAGCGTGGCAGTGATGAGTATAGTGATACACCTTAACAACGTGTAATGAGCGAGTGCCTCCAAAGAAAGATGCTCGCCCGGCAAATTATGGCACTAAAGTTGCCGGAGGCGAACCTGTATGTTCGCCTCCGAAACAGTCTTTAAGCGCTTATTCGAAATAGTTCAAGACGCCGAATCCCTCTTTCAGCAAAAGCTGATCTTTTTGGAATAGCTTCAAGTCTGCACCTGCCATGTCCTCGATCAAAGTCTGCAAAGTGTATTTTGGCTTCCATCCCAGTTTTTCCTGAGATTTAGTCGGATCTCCGATGAGCAACTCAACTTCTGTCGGACGATAGTATCTTGGATCGATTTTCAGGATCACCGCGCCTGTTTTGAGGTGGCTGGTATCTTTGACACCAAGTTCCGCGAGGCGGTAAGTGTCAATTGAAGCAATCACACCCACTTCGTTTTCCTCTGTTCCCGAGAAAGTAACTTCAATACCCAGGAATGCAAATGTCAGGCGGATAAATTCGCGAACCCTGGTTGTTACGCCCGTGGCAATTACGAAATCTTCCGATGTCTCCTGCTGCAGAATCAGGTACATGGCTTCTACATAGTCTTTTGCATGTCCCCAGTCACGTTGAGCGTCGATGTTACCCATGTACAGGCAATCTTGCAGACCTAACACGATTTTGGCAGCTGCCCTGGTGATTTTCCGGGTAACAAACGTTTCTCCGCGCAAAGGCGATTCATGGTTGAACAGGATACCGTTCGAGGCAAACATGCCGTAAGCTTCACGGTAGTTTACAGTAATCCAATATGCATAAAGTTTGGCAACCGCGTAAGGAGAACGAGGGTAGAATGGAGTAGTTTCCGACTGTGGGACAGCCTGAACGAGGCCATATAGCTCAGAAGTCGATGCCTGGTAAATTTTCGTTTTCTTAGTCAAACCAAGAAGTCTTACGGCTTCGAGGATACGTAATGTACCAATGCCGTCTGCGTTGGCAGTATATTCAGGCATTTCAAAGCTCACCTGAACGTGGCTCATGGCAGCCAGGTTATATATTTCGTCCGGTTGAACCTCCTGAATGATACGGGTAAGGTTCATTGAATCCGTAAGGTCACCATAATGTAGGATGAACTTTGGATTTGCCACGTGAGGGTCTTCGTACAAATGATCGATACGATCAGTGTTAAACAAAGAGCTCCGGCGTTTTACACCGTGAACAGTGTAACCCTTCTCGAGGAGTAATTCGGCGAGGTACGCTCCGTCTTGGCCTGTAACCCCTGTGATTAATGCAACTTTTGACATGTTGAGTAGGATATTTATTTTTCCGGCAAATCCGGCGTTTTGAGATTATACAGCGTAAAGTTCTTGATTTGCAAGGAAGTCCTGATAAGCAAGTGCCACACCTTCCGGTAGCTCCACAGTATGCTTCCAACCTTCTGCGCGAAGTTTTGAGACATCCATTAATTTTCGTGGTGTCCCGTCGGGTTTTGTCGTGTCCCACCGGATTTCACCCTGGAAGTCGACAGTTTGTGCAACCAGTTCAGTCAGATCCTTAATCGACAGGTCTTCCCCGGTGCCAATGTTAACCAATTCACGTCCATCGTAATTCAGCATAAGGTAAACACATGCATCGGCGAGGTCATCGGCGAACAGGAATTCACGTTTTGGAGATCCGGTTCCCCAGGCCTCTACATAGGGCTTATTCTGTTCTTTTGCTTCGTGGAATTTCCTGATCAGGGCCGGCAGCACGTGAGACCCTTTCAAATCGTAATTGTCGCCATATCCATACAAGTTCGTTGGCATTGCGCTGATAAAGTTGCGACCGTACTGGTCACGATACGACTCGCATAGTTTGATTCCCGCTATTTTGGCGATTGCGTAGGGTTCATTCGTCTCTTCAAGCAGTCCGGTTAGCAGGTATTCCTCTTTCAGTGGTTGGGGAGCTAACTTGGGGTAAATGCAGGATGATCCCAGGAACATCAGCTTTTTTACGTCGTTGACATGTGCCTGATGTATCACATTGGCTTCAATCATCAGGTTTTCGTAAATGAAGTCCGCCCGGTAGGTATTGTTTGCAACGATGCCTCCTACCTTAGCAGCGGCAAGGAAAACGTAGTCCGGCTGCTCTTCCGCGAAGAAATCAGCGACGGCTTGTTGATTTCTTAGATCCAGTTCTGATGACGAACGTGTGATAATGTTTGTAAATCCGCGGTTGATTAGCGCTCTGTGAATCGCTGAACCAACCATTCCGCGATGTCCGGCAATATATATTTTTGCTTCCTTTTCCATCTTTAGAGATTACCTTATGGATTTTAATAGGTGTTACATTACCAACTCTGGCCTTTCCCTTTCAAGCCTTTCGTAAATTTTCTTAACATCCTGCGAACTGTTCTTGTCCAGGATCAGAATAGCATCGGCCGTCTCAACGAGAACAAGGTTATTGACACCGAGAAACTCAACGTGTTTCGTCGATCCCACTACACAATTGTTGTCAATGAACCGATGATTTTCTCCTTGAACCTCCCAATGTTCCCAGACAGACTCAAACGAGCCAAGGTCCGACCATCCAAAATCCGCTTTGATTACCTTGATCTTTTCAGACCTCTCCATCACGGCATAATCTATACTTTTAGAAGGGATCAGCATGGTTTCATGCTCGGGCACAAAGCCAGCAGCCATTTTTGAGAATGCTTCGACTGATGTCTGATGGATTTCAGGTTCAAATTTAGCGAGTTCTTCCAGGTAGGTTCCCGCCTGAAAGCAAAACATGCCGCTGTTCCATAGAAAATTCTGAGACTCCAAAAATGCCCAGGCGGTCTCGACATCCGGTTTTTCCCGGAACGAGAGCACCTCATTTTCAGAAAACTCGATGTACCCATAGCCGGTTTCAGGTTTAGTCGGCGTTATGCCAAATGTAACCAGATTCCCTTCGCTGGCCAATGAGGCCGCAGATTTAATAGCTTTGGAATATGCCTCCGCATTAGTGATAATGTGATCTGAAGGCGTTATCAGCAGCAGATCTTCCGACTTGACGGCCAGTGCGGCAAACGCAATGGCTGCTGCTGTGTTACGGGGAGCCGCTTCAATGATCTCGTTATATTTGGCGATGCCGGCCCTGGAAAGATCGGCGCGCGACAACAAGTAGTTGTCCTTATTGCCTACGATAAGGGTTTCGCCAATCAGATCCTTGTTTCGTTCTAAAGTCAATTGGAATAACGACTTATTTCCGAACATCGGAATGTACTGTTTTGGCATTGATTTGCGGGAAACGGGCCACAAGCGGCTTCCAACTCCTCCCGACAGAATGACGTGTATGAGGTTTGACATTTTACAGGATCGTTAACCTATGTCTGATTCTTGATTAATAAATATTTATTAATTCCCGCAGATTTTGAGTCTCGCGGCCGATGCTGTAATAGAGGAATCCGTGTTCGCGGATCTGCTTAAGCTCGTATAGGTTTCTTCCATCAAAAATAACCTTGTCATTCATCAACTCGGCCATCTTAGCAAAGTCGGGTGTTCTGAACTGAGGCCACTCGGTGAAGATCATTAACGCATCAGCCTTATCCAGGGCGTCATATGCTGAGTGCGTATAAGTTACGTTTGATATCAGTCTCTTCGTGTTCTCCATTGCCTCCGGGTCGTATGCGAGCACGGTAGCCCCTTCTTCCAGCAATGCTACAATGTTTTCGAGGGCAGGGGCTTCCCGGATATCGTCGGTATGTGGTTTGAAAGCAAGTCCCCAAACCGCGATTTTCTTACCTTTCAGATTTCCGTCAAAGTGTTTCCTGACGATCGGGAGCAATTTTTTTTTCTGATCGTCATTAACTGCCATCACCGAGTTCAGCATACGAAAATCATAATCATATTCCTGCGAAGTTTTGGCCAGTGCCTGAACGTCTTTTGGAAAGCAACTTCCTCCGTAGCCTATTCCTGCAAACAGGAAACGTTTCCCGATTCTGCTGTCTGTTCCGATCCCACGCCGGATATCATCGACATCAGCGCCAACTTTTTCACACAGGTTGGCTATTTCGTTCATGAAAGTGATTTTCAAGGCCAGGAACGAATTGGCGGCATATTTGGTCATTTCCGCGGACCTTTCGTCCATGAAAATCACCGGATTACCCTGACGTACAAGCGGTGCATACAGCTTCTCCATCACTTTTTTCGCAGTTTCGGAACTGGTACCGATGACAACGCGATCAGGTTTCATGAAGTCTTCCACAGCGACACCTTCCCTAAGGAATTCGGGGTTAGAGACGACGTCAAAATCCACTTTCGCATTGGCTGCGATTGCGGCACGTACTTTTTCTGCTGTCCCAACCGGAACTGTGCTTTTATCTACGATTACAGCGTAATTTTCAAGAAGCGGTCCCAGATCTTTTGCAACGCCCAGAATATATTTGAGATCGGCCGAGCCGTTTTCACCGGGAGGGGTAGGCAGGGCCAAAAAAATAACTTCGGCGTCCTTTATACCTTCCACCAGGCTGGTTGTGAATTTTAACCGGTCTTCTTCGATATTCCGATGAAACAGAACATCAAGACCTGGCTCGTAGATTGGGAGTTCCCCCTGTTTAAGTCGTGCGACTTTCGCTGCGTCGATATCAACACATATCACTTGGTTACCCGTTTCTGCGAAACAAGTACCTGTTACCAGGCCGACATAGCCTGTACCCACTACTGCTATTTTCATAATTTCGAGGGCGGTTAAGCAGAAAGTTTTTGATGACGACTCCCGGTTTCCCGCTGCGATGGGCGGGCATGACATTTCTGTCCTTGGAAGGGGAAACATGCGGGAGAAAGTCCCGGCGATTTTGCGAGGCTAGATGATTCGTTTTTCATATTTAACGTTGAGTTGGTTATACACAGGTTGGATTGATAAAATCCAGTTCGCTCAGTGTATTTGAGCTATCAAAGAACTATGTACTAAAAATAATTCTATTAACAGTACGTTCCTACTATATTTTTGATTTCTTGGATAATTACAATTATTGCTTTAATTGCTCTTAAACTTCGATCAGGCGGGCTCTTTGGAATAGTAGGAACGTATGTGAAATGCTATCAGCTTTTGCTAACGAGCTTTTTAATCCGTGTGCCGATAGTTTGGACTTTGCTCTCGGTTTCTTCGTCGTAGTATCCGTAGCCGTAGCCCCCATACCCGTATCCGTAACCGTATCCTGCACCGTAATTAACGCCATTGAATACCACAGATAGGTTGGCGAATCTGCGAGCGCGACGTAGCTCCCCAATGCGTCTCAAATGATCGACAACGGTATAGTTGAAACGAACGATATAAAGCGTAGCATCGACATGTTCACCAATTAACGCCGCATCAGTCACAAGTCCGTAAGGAGGTGAGTCAATGAGGATGTAATCATACTTCTCTTTAAGCTCTGTCAGAAGCACAGGTAGTTTACCATTGCTAAGAAGCTCCGACGGGTTGGGAGGGATCGGCCCACTGGTTAGCACGTCGAATTTGGGGTGTACACCGGTAGGCTGGATGAAGTCCTCATAATGCCCTTGCCCTATCAGACAGTTGGATGCGCCAAATTTATTGGGAACCATCAAGCGTTCATGCAAAGTAGGTTTGCGCAAGTCAAGCCCAATCAGCAATACACGTTTATCCGAATACGCAAGACTGGCAGCGAGGTTGATACTGACAAAACTCTTCCCTTCTCCACCGATTGATGAGGTAAACATGATCACCCGGCAACTTCCGTCCCCGAGGTATTGCAAGTTCGTTCTCAAAGCCCGGAATTGTTCGGCAACTGCGCTCCGGCTTGTCATCTTGATGACAGCTTCTTCTCCCGGTTTGCCATCAGGCAGGGCCTTCATCTGGCCAATTTCACCGAGGATCGAAGAATGAGTGACTTTCTCAATCTCTTCGCGGCGCTGAACAGTATTTTTAAGTAAGAATAACAGATTTATCAGCAGGAACGGAACAATAACTCCGACTGCTCCGGCTCCCAGCCAGATCAGGCCGCGTTTTGGTTTAATGGGGTGAAACGTCGAAATCGGAGCGTCGATCAGCCTGCTGTCAGTTACAGTAGATGCATATGCCAGCGCAGTTTCCTCGCGCTTTTGCAGCAAATACAGATAAAGTTCTTCCTTAATGGATTGCTGGCGTTTAATTCCGACAAATTCCCTTTCCTTCTTCGGAATACTCCTCAGTCCGGCAGAAAATCGGGTGTTAATACCTTCAAGGTTCCTTTTAGTCACAGCCATCCCGCGCTTCAAATTTTGCACGTTTTCACGGATCGACTGGCGTGTTCCCGCAAGCTGCGTATTGATAGTTTGCAGCAAAGGGTTGTTGGGGGAAGTGGTCCGGGCATAGCGCTCGCGCTGCAATTCGAGTTCGTTGAACTTCGTAAGCAGCGACACCAATACGGGATCATCAATCATATAGGTAGCAGGAGCGACTGCACCCTCGCCAGCATTTTGAATGTAGTTGTCGACACTCTCCAATATGCTGATCTTGGTATTAACTTCATTAAGCTTGGAATCGTTTTCCTTAATATTCTCAAGAAATAACTGAGATTCCGCACTGATGTCGGTAATGCCCTGGTTAGTCTTGTATGATTCAACATCCTTCTCTACGTCACCCAATTCGCCTGTAATAAGGCCTAAACGGTTTTCGATAAATTTCAGGGTATTGCTTGCCTCGCTGTTTTTATCACTAAGCGAAGACTGGACATAGACGTCGAGCAACTTATTCAAAACATCCTTTGACCGTTGCACATCCGAATCCTCGTAGGTTAGTTCGAGAACAGTGCTTTTGGCGTTGGGCTGCTCTACCGAAAGCCGGTTAAGCATGTCTTCTGCAAGGTTTTTTACTTCTGTAAAGTGAACTTTAACCTCATCAAATTCGGAGTCGGTTCCCTTGGTTACAATAAATGCACCCCATGCGTTGTTGAAACGCTGGTTGAAAGTAAATGCTCTGTCTTCGTCATTAAAGCGAAAGTGAGTACTGTCAACAACATGGATAATCATAGGCTCACGGTAGCCAAAAGGATTAATAACTTCCGCTTTGACAATTACCGGGCTGGTTTTATAAAGATTTACTGTCCTCAACCCATCCTTGGTCGTGTAGGAGACATCCAGGTCCAATTCTTTAATTGCCTGCTCCATGAGTGTTTGAGACTTGATAATTTCAAGCTCATTCTCAACCAGCTTATTCCCGCCAAACTGGCTGCTAAGCTCGGAGAGGATGTCGCCTTGTGCCCCGCTCAGACCTTTGTTTTCATCCTTGATCAGAATGCTGGTCTTGGTGCTGTAAATGGGTTGTGTAACCTGTAAATAGAAGAAGGCGGCAGTTAAGGCAAGAGCTATAAAAATTGGAAATAGATACCAATATCTTACATAGCGGCGTATATACTCGCTAAGGCTAAAATCTTGGTCTTCCTCCTCAAAAATATCTTGAGAATGCATATTGGAAGTGCTGTCTTTCATAACGTTGAGTATAAGAAACTATGATTTGGGGCTACTTGGTTAAATTTAATATCAGGATACCCAGCGTGCTGAGGCCTCCAACTATGGTTACAATAAGGGGGACGGTTCTGATCCGGCTATCGGTATCAAGCATTTTAGCTTTAACCGGCTCGACATAAACCAGGTCATTTTTGTGCAGGTAATAATAGGGTGAGTTAAATACCTCCCGTGAGGTTAAGTCGAGTCTCGCGTACTCCCGCTTGCCATTCTCTTCCCGTACGATCATGACGTTGCTTCTGTTTCCGTAGATCGTAAGATCGCCAGCCAAACTCAACACCTCCGGCAGCGTAATTTTTTCATCAGGAATGACATATATAGCAGGCTGTTTTACCTCACCCAGTACTGAGACTTTGAAGTTCAGGTTCCGCACAATTACAGAAGGTTCTTTCAGGAAATTTTGTAGTCTTATCCTGATCGTATCGGCAGCATCAGTTGTCCGTAAGCCACCGACTTTCAGCTTTCCGATTAACGGAATTTCGATTTGGCCGTCGGTATCTACCAGGTAACCCAGTGGTTGCACACGTGCTCCTCCGACGTTGGAATAGTTAGTACTCGCCGTTGTGAATTGGTTCGGCGTATTGAAGACCTCATTCGCTTCCGGATTCAAGCTCCCCACGATGATGGAAAGGATGTCGCTGGGCTGAATTTTAGGAACGTAAGTTTGTTTAATGTCCTGCGAGTAATAACGTGTCGAATCTCCTTGGAAATATACAATCGATTTAGGGGATACGCAGGAAGTCATTCCTGTAATTATCACGAAGTAAGCAAAAGCCAGGGCGCCAGCAACTCTTGTCAATTTTTTGGGGCTAAATTCCATTAGTTAAACGTTGAGTAAGTATTGTTTCGTGTAAAATATTGTCGGTGAGATATTTAACTGATTATTTGAAATTACGCAATTAGTTGTCCATATTGTCGCAGATGCGTATTCCCGGGGCACTGGTACTGGTATTCGATTAGGTTATTGTTCATCGCTTCTTGATAAAGTTCAAGTACAAGCCTATTGAAAATTCGCTACAAATATAAAATAAATTCAATTATCGTCATCAAAAATTTATAAGTTTTTCATTTTGAAACGGATACCGGGAGACCCAGTTGTTCCTGTTGCTGCGCTGAATCATCTCCAAATGCTGGATTTTATGTGCGTCAGTGCCTAAAAATGTGATCAGGTTATTTTTTAAAAGCCATTCGGCCATTTTGCTGATGTTTTCTCCGTAGTACCCTGATAACGACAAAATATTTACTTGCAGCTCACAGCCGCCGTCCGCCAGTTTTTTGTAAATGGATGGGTCCGAATAGAAGTATGTGTAGCGTTCAGGGTGCGCGAGTACCGGCTGATAGCCCTTTTCGATGATGGAGAACAGCGTTTCCGAAGTGTTCATCAGCGGTGTGGAATAGGGAAGCTCTACTAAGAGCCGGTTTCCTGGCAGGGTCAGCATTTGTTGTCCGGTGTTCAGCAAATGGTTGAAATGTTCGTCCAGGAAATATTCTGCGGCCGCTCCAATTTGGATGGTCAAACCAGCATCCTTGCTGGCTTGCCGCACTTCTTCAAGTTTTCCAAGGATTATTTCAGGGGTGTTGCGGTAGCAATCCCACATCACGTGGGGGGTTGTGATGATATGCCGGTAGCCGAGGGCCTGCATTTTGGAAGCCATCGCTACCGAGTCCGCCACCGTCTCAACTCCGTCGTCGACTCCCGGGATCATGTGGGAATGTATGTCGATACCGATGTGATCTAGCGTTACTTCCTTGTTAGACTTTTTATTAAATAACCAGTTGAGCATATGAAATTCCGACAGCAGACTTCGATGATTTACAAAATTAGAAAAATGAAATTATCAAAAGTGCTAAGCCGGAGTAGTAAGTTTAAAAGACTTTGGATCAAAATAAGTCAAAATAGTCCATTTACCGAAAAATTCCGGGTTTAAAATTCAAGATTTAACTGAACGGTAACGAATTGTACTATTCAATGGCGCACTTACTTTGTTACCGACAGTCTCAAAGCTACCACAAACTGCGATTTGCCAGATATAAGCAGGTTTCCGTTTGTTATGTGGTCGGTCTTGGCAGAGGTACATTGACGGTACGTGGTCCGGAGATGGGATAATGTTTCGTGTTATTTGCACTATTTTTATTTATTTAAACTTCTGTTAACATTCATTAAAAAAATGTGCCGGTAAGCAGGAAGTTATTCTGCATGGCGGTGCACCAGCGTCTCCTGATGTTGCCACAGTTCTTTGAAGGCAGGGCTGTTTTGGCGTAAATGTGCAAATGTTCCCTCATCTATTAAATGCCCGTTTTGTAGCAGATACACGTAGTCGAACTTCACAAGCAGATGCAGCCGGTGTAGGGTAGATATCACCGCTTTGTCCGAAAACTCCCCAAACATCTTATCGTAAATTTGCGCCTCTGTTTTTGGATCAATGCTGCTGGTAGGCTCGTCGAGCAGAATAATATCACTGGTGCGTGCTGCGAGGATGCCGCGAGCGAGCGCGAGCCGCTGTTTTTGCCCGCCCGAAAGGTTAACACCCTTTTCCTGAATGCTTGATTCGAGGCCTTTGGGTAGCTTGTCGACCACTTCGGCGAAGTGAGCCGTTTCGCAGACCTGCATAATATCGCGCTCTTCGAATGGCAGGCCGAGAGTTATGTTGTAAGCAATAGTATTTTCAAAGATCTCCGGATCCTGCGGGAAGAGTGTCACCTGGTCGGCGAGCATTTCGATAGCGGCATCCTGACCGTCGACGGACACTTTTGAACCATTTTCCGGTTGGTATAGACCCCTCAACAATGCCAGCAGGGTGCTTTTCCCGCTGCCGCTTTCGCCGATGAATGCGATACGTTGACCCCGACGGATGCGGATATCGAGCCCGTGCAGACTGTGTGCTTGCTTTTCGGAGTCGTAAACCTCGCCGTGCGAGAAGTTCAGATTACTGATATGGATTTCCTGCCAGTTGTCGGGAAGATCGCCGGCCTCATCCACCCGGTGATGCTCATGATAAGCTTCACCTATGGCTCTCGCGGTCTGGACTTCGGTGTTATAACGGATAATTTCGGTGTATTGCCAGGCGATGTCCTGGAACACGCTGGTGAACTGGTTGACGTAGCTCAGCAATGTCACCAGTCCGCCGACCAGAAATACCTCGCCTGGCACATAATGCTGGTGCACATAACCGACTGTGACCACTACATAAATGATCGCAATGAAGACGCTGGCCACAAACCATTTCCATTCATTAATCACCACCGACCGCCTGAAAGGAGGAAAAACATCGCCGACTTTATTCAATAGGCTGATTTTCATCCGTTTTTCAAGCCGTAGCGTGATCACGGTGATGATATTGGACAGGCTATCAAACAATGTTGAGGAAACAATATGCTCTTTCTCGTTCGATTCGTCGAGCGCTTTGATGAATGGTTTATCGAACCTGAAAATCACATAGACATTGATAATGCCGATCAGTACGCCGATGGCCCCATACAGCGGCGAGAACCAGATGATAGCGACAAATGAGAAGACGAATTTGGCGAATGCATGCAGGAACATGAAGCCGTTCTGGAAAAAATCCTTCAATGCCTCATAGGCTTTGCGGATGCGGTTGATTGTCGCGCCGCTGTGGTGGTCCTGATGCCAGCGAATGGGCAAATGCAAAGACTGATGATAAAGTTCGTCTAGGAAATTGCGGCTTAGGTCGAATGCCAGTTTGCGCTCCATTATACGCGCGGGTCCGTGAAATGCCCATTCCAGCAGGATCAGGCCCAGGTATGCGCCTCCATATACCCACACATTTCGCAAAGTACCCTCAGCGTCTTGTTGGATGGATTGAATGAACCATCCATAAAGCAGCGGATGCGCCGCCAGCACCAGGTTGGCCATCACGAACATTCCGTAAACGAGCAGATAACGACCGCGTTGCTGGCGGGCGTAGCGCCAGGCGGTGGCAAGAAGGGATAAATAGGGGTTCTTCATCGAAATTTCGGTGGTTGCGGAACGGCGGCTGGCCTCCCGACACCATACAACCACAAAACAGGCTCGAAGGTTGCCGTCCGGTGGGTAAACTTTGTGTGAAGAATCAGTAGTTTTAGGGACTTTGCGGTTTAGTTACACATTGACTGATTTTCACAAACCAACCTTTTTGAACTACCAAACCGGAATTTTATGAAAAGATTAATGCATGGTTTTTGCAGCGCTGTTTTGCTGAGCATTGCCCTTGGAATTTCTGCACACGCACAGGACGGCTGGATTAGCCTATTCAATGGAAAGGACTTTACAGGTTGGAAAATCGGTGCGAATGCGAGCTCCTTTTCCATCGAGGACGGCACCATCAAAGTGGCCGGGCCACGGGCGCATCTTTTCTATGAAGGGCCGGTCAAGAACCATATGTTCAAAAATTTCGAGTTTAAGGCACAGGTCAAAACCACGCCGGGTTCCAATTCAGGTATTTTCATCCACACCACGTACCAGGAAGACGGCTGGCCCGCGCTAGGCTACGAAGTGCAGGTAAACCAGTCGCATACCGACTATAAGCGTACCGGCAGCCTTTATAATGTAATAGACGTGAAAGATACGTACGTGAAAGACAACGAATGGTATACCGAGTACGTCAAAGTCGAAGGCAAACACATTACCATTAAGATCAACGACAAAGTGGTGGTAGATTATGAAGAAACGGGCGTTGACAAGCGTGTGGGTGAGATGAAGAATAGGTTCCTGAAACAAGGTACATTTGCATTGCAGGCGCACGATCCCAAGAGCGTGGTGTATTATAAAGACATTCAGGTAAGACCATTAACTGAGTAACCGCATTACTTCCGATGGAAGAAGAAGTTCATTTTGAATCGATACTGGAACGCCTCCCCAAAAAGGGAGGCGAATTTTATATTTTGGTCCCCGAGGAGGTGGCCGCCCAGTTCGTGGAGGGCCGCAAGCCCGCGCGTGTACGTTGTGTGATCAACGGACATGTGCATTTTCAATGCGCGATCCGGCCGAAAGGTGGGGGAGGCTTCTATATCAATGTAGCTACACAACTTCGTCAACAGGGCAAATTGGCATTAGGCCAAAAGCTACATGCAACCGTCCGCAAGGACGACAGCGAGTACGGCCGGGATATGCCGGAGGAATTGCAGGAACTGCTGGCCCAGGACGAAGAAGCAAACAGGTTGTTCCAAAATGCGAAACCCGTAAATCAACGGGCTATTATTCACTATATCGCCGGCGCCAAATCGGTGCAGGTGCGAATTGACCGGTCTATTATGATGACGGACAGGTTAAAGGCGGGTCGAATTGTGTAACGGTTTGTCAGGAGTGGTCAATGACTATTCCTGCCCCATCTGACCTAACATCATTCCTCGCGATTCGAGACATGCCGGTATTGGCTTGGCGAAATGCCTTCCGACTTTCGGAATTGCCTTCCGAAGTAATTCAAATCGGTGAAGCCAAGCTCATAGCAGATGTCGGAAATGCTGTCCTTTGTGTGTGACAAAAGCTGCTTAGCCTTTTTGATCTTTTCTCTTAATATAAAGTCCAGGGGACTGATGCTGAACTCGCGTTTGAATGCGCGGTAGAATGATGCCCGGCTCATACATGCTTTTTCGCTCAGGTCTTCTACCTGGATCTTTTCGTTGATATTAGCCTTGATATAGCTCACCACAAATGCCAATGGGTTGTCCTCATGCAGGTAGGAGGCTTCGTCGGTGGCCGCCAGGTGCTGGGTTTGTATGATGTGCACGATGAGCTCCTGTAATGTGAGATCGGCGAGGATGTCTTTACCTAATGCGCTGCCCGAGCAGATTTTTATGAGCTTGTTGAGCGTCTGGGCGAGCTCGATATTGTTGAGGAAATGGTACTGGCTGTGCTGTAACGACCAGAATTGCTGCCGACCTTCGCGCGGGTAAGTTTCGCTTAGGCGGTCGACGATCTGCTGGATTTTCATTTGGTCGATTGCCAGGGCAATGCATTGGGTGGGATTCTCGCGAGCAGCTTCGGGAAAGTCGATTTTCATCGTCACATTCGCTGGTACAAGCACGGTTTCGCCTGGTAAATATTCAAAGCCCGGCTGATCAAACAAATGCATGATTTTTTTACCGCGCAGCATGCTAGTCACCACAAAATCAGGGAATGTAAGTGGCACCAATGCCGAAGTCTGTAAAGTTTCGAACAGGTTCAGCTCACAGTTTTCCAGCGTAAATGCCCTGCGGTTTTCTACCAATGTCTTCAACGATTTCTCTCCCGAAACCGCCACCTGATCCAATCTCAAACCTGCCGCCATTGTCCTTTTATTTAAAATCTCAACAACCTTTTTCAGGATCCCTGCAATAGGTGAACTGCTTCTGATCGCAAATGAAGATCGTTCCTTTTCTCGATCCTTCCTTTCTTTTAATCATTAAATATAATTGTTTTTTGAAAAAATGAGATAATTATCCTAACACTTGACACGATCGTGCCAATGATTAACGATTCACCAGACTAGGTTTGTAATGTCAATTATTTCTAAAATTAACCTTTAATCATGGACACGATCACCGAAAATCAGACAGCCGAAAGTAAGACGTACAATAGTGGCAATCTGGCCAGGCGGCCCGATTTCAAGGAAAAATACGATAATTATATCAACGGCAAATTTGTGGCACCCGCCAAAGGGGAGTATTTCGAGAACGTCTCGCCGATCGACGGACAGGTGTTCACCCGGGCCGCCCGTTCCACGAAGGAAGACGTGGAAGCCGCCCTTGACGCGGCTCATGCCGCATTTCCGGCTTGGAGCAAAACCTCCGCGACCAATCGCAGCAACCTGCTCCTGAAAATCGCGCAGGTGATTGAAGATAATCTTGAATATCTGGCTATTGTAGAAACCATCGATAACGGCAAGGCGATCCGCGAGACCCGCGCAGCCGATTTGCCGCTTTGCGTCGACCACTTTCGCTATTTTGCAGGCGTCATCCGTGCGGAGGAAGGCAGTGTTTCTGAGCATGACGAAAATACTGTTTGCATTAACCTGCATGAACCGCTGGGCGTGGTCGCGCAGATCATCCCCTGGAATTTTCCCTTGCTGATGGCAACCTGGAAAATCGCGCCCGCACTGGCTGCGGGAAATTGTGTGGTGGTGAAACCCGCCGAACAGACACCGACTTCTATTATGGTATTAATGGAGCTTATAGGAGATATTTTGCCTGCGGGCGTGCTCAACATTGTGACCGGCTTCGGCGTGGAGGCTGGAAAGCCGCTCGCATCGTCGCCGCGTGTGGCCAAGGTTGCATTTACAGGGGAAACCACTACCGGGCGGCTTATTATGCAGTACGCCTCCGACAACCTGGTGCCGGTAACGATGGAGCTTGGGGGTAAGTCGCCCAATATTTTCTTCCCGTCGGTAATGGATGAGGACGACGCGTTTCTGGACAAGGCCATCGAAGGCGCGGTGCTGTTCGCGTTGAACCAGGGCGAAGTTTGTACCTGTCCCTCGCGGATGCTGGTGCATGAAAGTATCTATGACAAGTTCATTGAAAGGGTGATACAGCGTACAAAAGCTATCAAAATGGGCCATCCGCTTGATGGTAGTACGATGATGGGCGCGCAGGCTTCGAATGACCAGTACGAAAAAATACTGTCCTACCTTAAAATAGGCAAAGAAGAAGGCGCAGAGGTGCTCACTGGCGGGGCTGCGCAGGCTTTTGAGAACGGTATTTCGGGGGGCTATTACATTCAACCTACCATTTTCAAAGGTCATAACAAAATGCGGGTGTTCCAGGAGGAGATATTTGGTCCGGTGGTATGCGTGACAACATTTAAAACGACCGAAGAAGCCATTGCCATTGCCAATGACACACTTTATGGTCTCGGCGCAGGTGTATGGACACGCGACGCACACGAGCTCTACCAGGTACCGCGGGCGATCCAGGCGGGTAGGGTGTGGGTCAATAACTACCACGCCTATCCAGCCCACGCTCCGTTCGGTGGTTATAAGAAATCGGGTTTTGGTCGGGAGAACCACAAAATGATGCTGGGCTACTACCGTCAAACCAAGAACATGCTGATTTCGTATGACAAGAACAAGTTGGGATTTTTCTGAGTATGTCATGACAGAGCGCGTATTGATTACTCCCGAAGCCGAAAAGGTCGTCGACCAGCTTCGGGAGTTCCACGGAGAGCTGATGTTTCATCAGAGTGGCGGTTGTTGTGATGGCTCACAGCCTATGTGTTTCCCCAAAGGTGAGTTCCGCGTGTCGGAGAGCGATGTGTTGTTGGGGCAAATAAGGGGCTGTGAGTTTTTCATGAGTCGCGACCAGTTCGAATACTGGCAGCATACCCAGCTGATGATCGATGTTGTGCCCGGAAGGGGCTCGAGCTTTTCGCTGGAAATACCGCTGGGGCTGCGTTTTCTTACCCGTTCGAGACTTTATACGCCCGAAGAAGCGAATGATCTGGCGACCGTCGACGTCTGAAAAAACGCCTTAGTTGGAGAAGGTGCGAGACTGCCGTGTAGTGAATCTTTTACACGATGGTTTCGCACCTTCTTGTCATTTTAGCACTTATTGGTTATATTTGTTCAAATCGAGCGGTTTGCTGACTGGGAAAATCAAAGTCAGCTATATCTATAACACATCTGTAAATCAATGGATTTACGGATTTTTAAAAGCTGAATTTTGAATTTCAACGAATTTGAACTCCACGAAGACGTTTTGAACGCCGTGGACTCTATGAACTACCAACAGGCAACGCCTATCCAGGAGCAGGCTATACCACATATTATCAGCGGCAAAGACCTGCTCGCTTGCGCACAGACCGGGACCGGCAAAACCGCCGCTTACCTGATTCCTATTCTCGACAAGGTCGCCCACGAGGCCAATGAACATACCGGTGCACTGATTTTGGTGCCAACCCGCGAGCTTGCCGTTCAGATCGACCAGCAAATTCAGGGCCTGGGCTATTTTGTAGGTGCGACGAGCATCGCCGTGTATGGTGGCAATAAAGGCCCGGAATGGGACCAACAGAAAAAAGCATTGACTCAGGGTGCCGACATTATTATCGCTACGCCGGGCAGGCTTATCGCGCATTTGCAGTTGGGTTACGTTCATTTTAGAGATCTGCGGCATTTGGTTCTTGATGAGGCCGACCGTATGCTCGACATGGGTTTCCTGAGTGATATACTAAAGATCATGAGCTATCTGCCTACTGAGAGACAGACGCTGATGTTCTCAGCCACGATGCCGCCAAAGATCGGCGATCTGGCCAAACGTATTTTGAAAGACCCAGAGGAGATAAGACTGGCGGTATCACGTCCGGCTGACCGGATTGACCAACAATTTTACCTTGCCAGGGACGAGCAAAAGCTACCTTTGCTGATGCATTTGCTGAAAGGCGTTGAAAATATCAGCATGGTGTTGTTCACCTCCCGTAAATCGAACGTGGAGCCGATCGTGCGGGCGCTGCGAAAACTGGGCCTGGGTGCGCATGGTATCTCATCTGATTCAGAGCAGGGTGAGCGTGAAATCGTACTACGTGATTTCAAAAACCGGCAGTTTCCAATCCTGGTCGCGACCGACGTATTATCCCGCGGCATAGATATTGATAATCTCAGCCATGTGGTGAACTACGATGTTCCCCGCGATCCCGAAGATTACGTGCACCGTATAGGGCGTACGGCACGAGCTGAATCGAAAGGTACGGCCATGACATTGATCAATGAGCACGATCAGAAATATGTATTGAAGATCGAAAGGCTTTTTGAGAAGGAATTGGAGAAAAAATCCGTTACCTCGGAACTGGGACTGGGAGAGGCTCCTGTATTTGAGCCGCCACGTTTTCGTTCGGGAGGGCGTAACAGTAGCAACAGGAAGAATAGAAAGAAAGATGGACCGGGGGCTACGTCTGCGAGAAAGCCACACCGCGAGGCAAAACCCCAGGACTCCACCAGCGTGGAAGTGGGCGCTGTGGCGACGGGCGCCGTTGTGACGGCAACCGACATGCCGAAGCGCAGGAACAAGCGGCGAAGACCTAAAAAGGATCAGCCCAAAACCGTAAACCCTACTGAGGCACAGGCCTCTTGATCAGCGTTGGTCAGACGTGAGCATTATTTGTCTTGCTTAATCGTCATGGAAGAACTTAAATTACGTACACTTGGACCGTCTGATAGATTGGATAAGGAATTATAAATTCAGCGTATCCGATCCTCCCATCATCACGATGGAAGGCTTGTTTTCGCTACTGCTGCTTTTGCTTCTGAGCCTGCTCGCGGTGTTTTTTCACCTTGTCCGCATTCTTTTCAACTCCCCCGTCGATTTTTCCCTCGACTGGAACCTCTTTCTGAGCTGGATACCCCTCATTATCGCTTTCTTCGCGGACAATCTTACGAAGCGTTTCGGGGATATTCCGGTGATTCTGGGCATTTTGAGTATTGCCTGGCTGGCATTTCTCCCCAATGCGCCTTACATGATCACCGATCTTGCCCACCTCACCGTGGACTACCAACGCGACCTCACCTGGCACGACACCATCATGCTTTTTTCCTATGCGGAAGTAAGTCTGTTCAACGGTCTGGTTTCGCTTTACTGGATCCACCGCTCGTGGCGACGGGTGTACGACAAGAAGCCAGCCAACACCCTGCTGCTGATCAGTCTTCCGCTGGCAGGGTTCGGGGTATATCTGGGACGGGTGCGGAGAATGAATAGCTGGGACATCATTCATGAGCCAAGGGCCATTATCAATAACCTCTTCGAAAGCCTTCTCGATCGCACCGCCTGGGTCTTCGCAATGGAGATCGGCATGTTGCTGGGAATATTGTACCTGGTCTTGTGGGGGATAATCAGGTTCCGGATCCGACATTCGAAAAAGAGCCCGGACTCGGGAAATCACTAGTGTGAATGTGTCCGGCTGTTGATTTTCGACACATCAATCGATTTTGGTGGGCTAAATTTCCCCGCTTTCAGACATTTTAATGAACCCTTTACAGATCCTGTTTCGCTGCGAGCATCTTGTGGCGATCAATAAACCCAATGGCCTGCTGGTGCACCGCTCACCAATCGCCAGCGACGCCGATGTTTTCGCCGTGCAACTCCTGCGCGACCAGCTTGGGCAGAAGGTCTACCCTGTACACCGCCTGGATCGTAAGACCTCAGGCGTGTTGCTTTTCGCACTCGACGAAGCTACGAACAGTGAAATGCAGCGCAAATTCATGGACGGTGAAGTCAAAAAGACCTATCATGCTGTTGTTAGGGGCTATGCGCCTGATAGCGGTGAAATAGATTATCCCCTCAAACGCGACGACGGCGTGGTTCAGGATGCCGTGACCTTTTTTGAAACGCTCCAAAGAACGGAAATGTCCTTCGCTGTCGGTAAGCATCCTACATCACGCTACTCGCTGGTCAAGCTAAATCCGGTCACCGGCCGTATGCATCAGCTCCGCAAGCACATGGCGCACATTATGCACCCGATCATTGGCGACCGGCCGCATGGGTGCAACAAGCAGAACCGTTTTTTTAAGGAGAAATTGAATATGATGCAAATGATGTTGCATGCGGTGTCACTGGAATTCGTACATCCTTCTACAAAAGAATATGTGACTATATTTGCTCCCTATGAAGCGGAGTTTTTTAGGATGCGCGAAATACTTCGGCTGAATTAGCTATATTCCAGTCCTGTATCAAAAATATTGTCGATTAATTTGTAGAAATACTTTGATAAGTAATTTCTAATTCGTTAATTTTGTGATGAGTTAGGAAGTGATGTTCCACTGATAAGAATGATGTATGTAAAGACTATCCAAACCCAATCGCGGGATAGTAGGAATTCAAATCTTACGCTCCACACCCGGGCGCATCGGCGTCCATCCGGAGTCAATTAATCCATCAGGCTCCTATAATAAACAGACGATTTAGGCAAGCATATCCTTCTGGCGTATCGACCGTAAAGGACAAGTGGCTTGTGCCCGTCAGAACCGCCTCCGCACCGGTACCCAAGCAAGTCGGAGATTTTCCTTCAATTTTCTAACGTTTTGCAACCATTACGCCGCCATCATGGCATATCTGGATACATATACAACGCCCCTGACGGCTGCTGCTGCTGCGCATCTGTTACGAAGGGCAACATTCGGGCCGACAAACCAGGAAGTAGCCGATTTTACTGGTAAAACTGCGAGTCAGGCCGTCGACATTTTGATTAACAATTCTTCGTATCGCGCTACTCCGCCTCCGCCGGTGGAAATGGACACAACCAGATCTGATGCCGGTCAGCCGTTTCTCGACAAGCCTTTTAGCGGGAGCCGGAGTTTTACTTATTTCAACTATGTGAAATATTGGTGGATTGGGTTGATGGCAGAACAAAACGGTAAGCCATCTGTTTTAGAGAAGCTTACGGCATTTTGGCAAAATCATTTTGTGGTGACATATACCCCCGTGGAGGATTATCGGTACCTCGACAGGTATTTGCGGCTGCTCAGAACGAATGCCCTCGGGAATTTCAAAGATTTGGCCATAGGAATCAGCAAGGACCCCGGGATGCTTATTTTTCAAAATGGCAACGAAAACACGAAGGCCCTCCCAAACGAGAACTATGCCCGGGAACTTCAGGAGCTTTTTACGGTTGGTCAAAGAGACTTTGCCGGAAACTACAACTATACCGAACAGGATGTAAAGACTGCCGCAAGGGTATTGACAGGTTGGCAGGCAACAAACCGATACGTGGAAGGTTCAACGACTTTTGACTCGGTTTTTAATTCCGACCGGCACGACACCAGCAACAAAGTCTTTTCGGAAAAGTATAACAATACAACCATAACCGGACGTACGGGTACGGGTGCAGGCGACGCTGAGCTGGTGGATCTGATCACGATGCTCATCGGCCACCCGGAATCGCCAAAATACATTTGCAGGAAGTTGTACCGCTGGTATGTCAATCCAAATGTGACCCAGGAGATTGAAGATCAGGTAATTGTTCCGCTGGCCGCGTTTTTTGCCAGTCCAGGTAATAACTTCGCTATTGCTCCCGTCCTTAAAAAGCTTTTAACAAGCAACATATTTTTCGATAACAGAAATATCGGTGCTATAGTCAAGTCTCCCGCCGAATTTATGATCGGAGCGATCCGCTTGTTCAATCAGCCTGTTCCTGATATTACCACTGAGTATGGGCCATTTCAAAAAATGACCAGCTATTTGAGCAACAGCATGAACTTGCTGCAATTGAATCTGCTGAATCAACCCTCGGTGTTTGGCTCTCTCCCTTATTATCAGACCGGATATTCCAAAAACTGGATTAATGAAACCACAATAGGTTTACGCAGCTCCCGGATCGATGTGTTGGTCAACCCTATTTTGGAGATCAAACCAGGATATATTCTTGGGGTCGATATCCTGGCCAGATTGCGGAGTATCCAGCCGAACTTTTCGGACGTGGCCGGAACACCCGCCATTACCTGCGAGCAAGTACTGGCTGAGTTTTCAAAAAATCTCTTTGCCATTGAATTGAGCCAACAGCAAAAAGACTTCCTGATCGACTCGATCATGATGATGAAAAGTAGTCCGCGAACAACTTGGATCAGGGAATGGGATGCTTATCGTACCACTCCATCAGACGCTTCCAAGCAAAACAACATATTGTGGCGTTGCCGTGCCTTGCTGAAATACATGCTGAGAATGGCAGAATACCAAATATTTTAACTCGGTAAGGAAATGAAGAGAAGAGATTTTATATCAGCTGCGTCATCCCTGATGGTTCCATTGGTACTCGATGGCTTCGGTGTCAAGTCGATGGCGAAAGGCTCAGCATTGGTAAGGTCCCTGCGGCAAACTGCGGCGCTGAACAATGATCGGGTATTGGTTATCATTTACCTGGGTGGCGGGAACGATGGTTTGAATACTGTGATACCGCTTGAATATTATTCAACTTACAGCCAGTTGCGGAGCAATATAGCGATCCCGGAGAGTAGCGTACTAAGGCTGGCCGGCAACGCAGGGACAGGCTTTCATCCGGTGATGACCGGCATGCGTTCGCTCTACGATGAAGGTAAGCTGGCTATCATCAACTCGGTTTCTTATCCTAATCCGGATCAGTCGCATTTCCGTTCTACCGACATCTGGATGACCGGCGTCGACGCTTCTCAATACTCCACTTCCGGTTGGGCTGGGCGTTATCTTGGCGACCGGTATCCGGGTTATCCCGATGGCTACCCGAACGAGCAGATGGAGGATCCCTTGGCTTTACAAATCGGCCAGATAACAACCCCGGCATTACTCGGTCCCGATCAGTCGCTCGGGGTAACTATCCAGGACCCAAATACTTTTTATCAGCTTATCGGGGAAGCAAGTACAGAAACTGAGGGGCCATTGCCATGTTGTGATGCCGGGGAGCTTGTCTCCTACATCCGCCAAAAGCAAGTGCTCGCAGTGGGATATGCTTCTGAGATCAAGGCGGCTGCCGACGCCGGCAGAAACCTGGCGGTATACCCCGATGCGTCCCAGAAGAACGAGCTTGCCGATCAACTGAAAATTGTCGCCAGGCTAATTCATGGTGGTTTAAAATCAAAGATCTATTATGTAGAACTGGGGGGATTCGATACCCATTCCGGACAGGTAGGCACAACTAGCACGGAAGGTATACACGCACAGTTGTTAAAAAAGCTGTCTGATGCCATATACTCATTTCAAAATGACCTTAAACTACAAGGCACAGAGGACAAAGTGCTAGGGATGACATTTTCCGATTTTGGACGAAGGGCCAATTCCAATGCATCCAAAGGAACAGATCATGGAGTCGGGGCACCCATGTTCGTATTTGGAACTGGTATTAAAAGACAGTTGGTCGGAACGAACCCTGACCTGGTCAACGGCCTGCTTCCTCCGACCCCCGCGCCAGGTGTTACCAGCCGAGATATAAAGATGCAAATCGATTTTCGGCGCGTCTACTCCGATGTGCTCAACGACTGGTTCGGCACAGCCGGTTCGAAAACGGATCAGATCTTATTCAGAAATTTTAAGACTACCTCGCTTTTTTCAGATACCGTACAATCTATTGCGTCCGGCGCGTGGGCCAATCCAGAGATATGGTCCAACGGTCGGGTACCTGCCATACGGGATTTCGTCAGAATCAATTCGGGGCATGTAGTCGACGTTGGGCAGAATGTCACAGCACGGGATGTAAAAGTGGAGGTTGGCGGAGAGCTGAAGTTTTTAGGAGACTATACTGTCAACATCGTAAAGTAATCGGATCATGAGCATTTTCTATAAATCCTTCATTAATGGATTGGCTCTTCTGGCTTTTTCAGTCGTTTGCTTAGGTCAGCAGGTTGGAGTAGTCAAAACAGAACGAAACTCGCCGGGCGGCGTAGTTAGTTTTTCTGAAACTTCGAAGGTCACAGGGATAAGCGATGCTAAGCATGTCGATGGATATGTGAAAAAGTATGGTTCATCCCTATTTACATTTCCAGTAGGGCATAATGGAGTTTACCGGCCTTTCGCGGCTGAGGTTGACGGAACTACGGGAGCGTATTTCCAGGGCGATCCCAACACCGCTTCGCTGCCGTCGGGCGCGCCTTTCGCGACTACCAACAAAGATGATGGAGTCAAAACGGTGGGTGCAAAAGAATTGTGGGATATAAGGGGCAACAAGGCAACAAAAATAACGCTAACATGGAATGCGGCCAGTGAGGTGAATGTGCTGACAGAGGGCGCCCTTCCCACACTCAGCATCGTCGGGTGGAATGCCTCGACATCTCGATGGGAGAAAATAACCTCAAACGTCGATCAGGTTTCTCTTTTCGGTGCTGCGAGCAGCCTTACGTCGGGTTCTATTACAACGACGCAGACCTTGGTTCCGGATACCTATGAGGCTTACACATTGGCAGCGCTGAAGACAGCATCGTTGCCAGCCAATTACAGTGGAACTTTTGAAGTGGCCGGTTGCACGGAAATTACCGGGTGGGTATGGGATTCAAACTATCCTAATTCGACACTTGCAGTAGAATTGGTAGAAGGGAACCAAGTTTACGCGACAGCAACTGCCAATATTTATCGGGCTGATTTAAAAAATTCCGGCGTTGGCACGGGTAACTACGGATTTACCATTGGGTTACCATCGTCCTTGCTGAGCGACGGCCTGACACATCAGCTAAGCGTTCGTGTTCGAAGCAGTAACTATATTCTGAACGGATCGCCGAAGACTTTGGCGTGTGCATTCGCAGGGAGTTTTGAAAAAGCAGATTGTAATGATATTCAGGGTTGGGTTTGGGATAAAAATAGCCCCGACAAGGCCTTTACGGTGGAGCTCGTGGAAAATAACGTTGTGCACGCCACGACCGTTTCCAATCTATACCGTGACGATTTGAAAACTGCCGGCATCGGGACCGGCAATTACGGTTTTAAGATCGTAATTCCTATGTCTTTAAGAGATGGAAAGGCCCATCAATTGAGTGTAAGGGTAAAGGGAATAGATTATACACTACCAGGTGCCGGAAAAACGCTGACGTGTTCTCCCCCTCAATATTTTGGAAACTTCGATACGGCCGATTGTAACGGCCAGATCACCGGCTGGGTCTGGGACAAATATGCTCCGAACACCGCCCTGACGGTCGAACTTTATGAAGGGACGATAGTTTACGGCACAGCTGTTGCGAACATCTACCGCGAAGTTGTAAAAAATGCCGGGTTTGGGACCGGTAATTACGGGTTTAGTATACCGATGCCGGTTGCGTTAAAAGATAATTTGCCCCATCAGTTAAGTATACGGGTAAGAGGGGCCAGTTATATTCTGGGGGGATCACCCAAGACGTTGACATGTTCTCCAAATCAGTTCCAGGGAACTTTAAATACCCCTGATTGCAACCAGATCTTTGGTTGGGTTTGGGATAAAAATGCGCCTGGTAGTAATCTTACTGTGGAGATTTACGAGGGTACGACCGTTTACGGTACGGCTGTGGCAAATGTATACCGGGAGGACGTGAAAAATGCGGG
>NZ_BMIA01000011.1 GCF_014641595.1 Dyadobacter endophyticus
TTAGCTGAGCAGTACTAATTACCCAACAGCTTGCACATTTAACCTCTATTCTCATCTCTTCTACTTCCAATATGACATGAAAAGAAGGAAAATGGAAAAAAGGACAAAGGACGAAAGGGATAACCCTTCCTGCCTACTGCCTTCCTCCCTTTCCTCCCTCGAAAGAGCTTGTTGGTGGCTATTGGCCGGGACGGCGCGACGATTCGCTTCACCTGTTCCCATCCCATACCACAATTAACCAACAAAGACCTTGTTGGTGGCTATTGGCCGGGTGTTCACCTCTTCCCATCCCGAACAGAGAAGTTAAGCCCCGAACCGCCGATGATACTTGGATCAAACCTGGTAAAGTAGGTAGCCGCCACAATTATTAACACGCAAAAAGCCACTCAGTAATGGGTGGCTTTTTGCGTTTATAGACCCAAGCTGTCACTATGGCAGAATCTTTTCAGCCCCCTTTTCAAATATTTCCGGCTCCAAACGCCTCTTTCCGCATAGCTTCATTGCAAATTCTTGCAGAAAAATTTTGCAGCATACTGCAGCAATTATTCTTTTTTCTATATTTGCATCCATAACTGTCGCAAGGCAACAATCAACTATGAAATTATTCAATACTATTTGGTGGTGGCGTACTCATCTTTCCGAGATGGACTAGTAGGCTATTGCATGGTATAGAACGAATATATACATCCAAACGGCTCGCTGTTCATCTGACAGCGAGCCGTTTTTTTTATACACTTACATTATAATTTGCAAATGGAAACCCTGAACAAAACTTACCCAATTACCACACGCCACAAAAAGCTCCTTGCAGACACCCTGACACCGGTATCAATCTATTTGAAGCTAAGAGACCGGTTCGTCAATACAATCCTCCTGGAAAGCTCCGATTACCACGGCAACGAAAACTCTTTCACCTATATCTGCTGCGACCCGATCGCGTCGTTTAAACTAAACAACAGCACGGTTACACAGAAATTTCCGGACGGTTCAGAAGTGAACTTCGACCTGGCTAACCGCAAGGATGCTGTCCAGGCATTGTATGGATTCGCACAGAGCTTTGTTTCGGAAAAAAGTAAATTCCCATTCATCACCAACGGTCTTTTTGGTCACATGACTTACGACGCCGTTACCTATTTCGAGGACATCGAAATACAGCCGGCCAGCACGGAGACCGAAATTGACCAGATATTTTACCAGGTTTACAGATATGTCATTGCCATTAACCACTTCAAAAACGAACTCTATATTTTTGAACACCAATATGGCGAGACAACAGAGGAAGGTGGTATCGACCAAATCGAGGTGCTGATCAAGAACCGGAACTTTCCGCAATATGGTTTCAGCATTACGGCCGACGAAACTTCGAATGTTACCGATGACGAAATGCGAAAAGTGATCCAGAAAGGCATCGATCACTGCCTTCGCGGGGATGTGTTCCAGATCGTTCCTTCACGTCGTTTCAGCCGCAAATTTCAGGGCGACGAATTCAACGTCTACCGCGCATTGCGCTCCATCAACCCTTCGCCTTACCTCTTCTATTTCGATTACGGCAATTACAAGATCTTCGGATCTTCCCCCGAAAAACAGATATTCATCAAAAACGGCCAGGCAGAAATCCACCCGATAGCGGGTACGTTCCGCCGGACCGGCGACGACCAGGCAGATGCAGAAGCTGCCCAGGCCCTTCTTAATGACCCAAAAGAGACTGCTGAGCACGTGATGTTGGTCGATCTGGCACGCAATGACCTTAGCCGCAGCTGCGACGCCGTAAAAGTCACGAATTACAAGGAAGTGCAATATTATTCACACGTGATCCACCTTGTTTCGAAAGTAGTTGGTAAAATGAATGAAGGCGTCAATCCACTTCAATTGGTGGCCGACACCTTTCCCGCGGGCACATTATCGGGCGCGCCCAAACATAATGCGATGAAGCTGATTAACCAGATGGAGAACAGCAATCGCAGCATTTATGGCGGCGCTATCGGTTTTATGGATTTCAATGGCGATTTCAATCACGCTATCGCAATCCGGACGTTCCTCAGCAAGGATAACACGCTTTTCTTCCGCGCCGGAATGGGCGTGGTAGCGAAATCCAACGTCGAAAGCGAGTTGCAGGAGATTAATAGCAAGCTGGCCGCCTTGCGCCAGGCTATTCAGGTCGCGGAAGGACTCTAAAAGCAAGATACCATGTCGCAGATTAAGATATATGGCCTCAAATCTTCGCTATACGCGATCCGGGAGCAATTGTCCGACACATTGCACAGCTGCATTGTAGAAGCCTTTCAATATCCGCAAAACAAGCGGGCACACCGGTTCTTTTACCTCGATGAAGGAGATTTCTTTTATCCCGAAGGCAGAAGCAAGCGCTACACGATCATCGAAATAGCGCTGTTCGCAGGCCGCTCGATCGAAGCGAAGAAGCATTTATATCAGCTGATCTTCCAAAAATTCGAAGAAGAGCTCGGTATCGCGCCCAACGACGTGGAAATTACGCTCACGGAGACACCACCGCACAACTGGGGCATTCGTGGGAAAGCAGGGGACGAGTTGGTCCTGGATTATAAAATTGCCGTTTAAAACGATTCGAAATCAAATGAAAATATTAGTTCTCGACAATTACGATTCTTTTACCTACAACCTCGTGTACATCCTCCGCGAGCTGCACGACAAGGTAGACATTTACCGGAACGATAAAATCTCGTTGGAAGACGTGGGAAATTACGACAAGATCCTTTTGTCACCGGGACCGGGCATTCCCTCAGAAGCGGGCATTATGCACGACGTGATCCGTGAGTATGGGGCCAGCAAAAGCATCCTGGGCATTTGCCTCGGACATCAGGGAATAGGGGAGGTTTACGGTGCTACACTGGAAAACATGACCGACGTACTGCATGGCATTGCTGATACAGCCATTGTCACCGACGCCAGCGACCGCATTTTCAAAGGCCTCCCCTCCGAGATCAAAGTCGGAAGGTACCATTCGTGGACCGTTATTCCCGAAACATTTACAGACGATCTTACTATCACGGCCGTCGACGAAAAGGGTCGGGTAATGGGGCTTTCACACAAAAAATACGACGTGAAAGGACTCCAATTCCACCCGGAATCGGTATTGACGGAGCATGGCAAGGAAATGCTGCAAAACTGGTTGCAAATCTGACCTCCGCATTCAAATAACACCACCTTACCAGACGATATTAGCATTAAAACCTGTCATGAAACACATTCTTAGCCATCTTTTTGATTACAAAGTCCTCGACAAATCGCAAGCCAAAGACGTTTTAATAGGTATTGGAACCGGCAAGTATTCCAATTCCGAAATCGCCTCATTTCTAACTACTTATGCAATGCGCAGCATTACTGTGGAAGAGCTGGAAGGCTTCCGCGACGGTTTGCTCGAACTCTGCCTTTCCGTTGACTTGTCGGCCTACGACCCCATCGACGTTTGCGGAACCGGCGGTGATGGCAAGGATACATTCAATATCTCGACGCTATCGTGTTTTGTAGTGGCAGGGGCCGGCCAGCGAGTAGCAAAGCACGGTAATCACGGGGTTTCGTCCATGTGCGGGTCGTCGACTGTGCTGGAATACCTGGGAGCTAAGTTTACGAATGATAAGGATTACCTCGAACGGAAGATCGATCAGGCAGGCGTATGTTTTTTACATGCCCCTCTTTTTCACCCTGCTATGAAGAACGTGGCGCCGGTAAGGAAGGAATTGGGTGTGAAAACGTTCTTCAATATGTTGGGTCCCATGGTGAACCCGGTATCGCCGAAAAAACAGCTTGTGGGCGTATTTAGTCTTGAATTAGCGCGTCTTTTTGCTTATCTTTACCAACAAACGGATAAGCAATTTCTTGTTCTTCACGCATTAGACGGCTACGACGAAGTGTCATTGACAGGTGCTTTTAAAATTATCACCGCTCATTCCGAGCAAGTTCTTACCCCTTCTCATTTAGGGCTTCAAACATTGCGCGCCGATGATTTGTCTGGCGGCGTGACAGTCGAAGATTCGGCCCGGATTTTTATGAATGTTTTGAACGACACCGCAACGCCATCGCAGAAGCAGGCGGTGCTGGCCAATGCAGCCATGGCGCTTTACTGTGCCAATCCTGCATTGTCGCTCCCTGATGCTGTGCAAACAGCCCGGGAGTCGCTCGAAAGCAAGAAAGCGTTGGCTGCTTTCAAAAAATTGATTGAAGAATAGTTAGCGGAGAAGCATTTATCCCTTTTTTATAATTGCAGTTACAGCATTTTTAGATGAATATTTTAGAAAAAATTATCGCCCGTAAGCGGGAAGAAATCAGCGAGTCGAAAAAACAGCGGTCCGTTTCCGACCTGGAAAAGGAGCCATTGTTTACGCGGGAAACTTCTTCACTGGCCGGGGCTTTAAGATCATCTACCACACCCCGCATTATCTCGGAATTCAAGCGGAAATCACCTTCGAAAGGTATTATCAATGCCGACGTGCTTCCTGAAATCGTGACGAAGGACTATGTGAATGCAGGTGCGGCTGGACTTTCGGTACTCACCGATATTGACTTTTTCGGCGGCTCATTTGCCGATTTCCTGAAAGCAAGGGAGGCCAATCCGCAGATCCCGATGCTCAGAAAGGATTTCATTGTCGACGAATACCAGCTTTTCGAAGCCAAAACCATCGGAGCGGATGTGATCCTGCTCATCGCAGCTTGTCTAACATCTTCGGAAATCGCTCATTTGAGCCGCAGGGCGCATGATCTGGGGCTGGAAGTGCTGCTGGAAGTCCATAATGCGGAAGAACTGGCTGTGAGTGTAGGCCAGCATATTGATATCGTCGGGGTCAATAACCGCAATTTGAAGACATTTGAAACATCTATTGAAACGTCGATCGAACTCAGCGAGCTGATCCCGGAGCAATTTGTTAAGATTTCGGAAAGCGGGTTGAAAGACGCTGAAACCATTGTGAGGCTGTATCAACACGGCTACAAAGGCTTTTTGATAGGAGAAACGTTCATGAAAACTGCAAACCCCGGGGCCGCACTTGCCGGTTTGCAGCAAAATCTAACTCAACATAGCAATTTAAATCCTCTGGTTCTATGAAAATTAAAGTTTGCGGATTGCGCCAGCAAGGCAACATTGAGCAGGTTGTGGCCTTACAGCCTAACTTTATAGGATTTATTTTTTATGACAAGTCGCCGCGCTTTGTTGGTGAAGAACTGGATGAAGAATATATCCGCAGCATCCCCCAAAACATCAAGAAAGTAGGTGTATTTGTGAATGCAAACCCAGGCCATATCCTGAATATGGTCAAAAAATACGACCTGCAATATGCGCAGCTGCACGGCAACGAAATGCCGGACATCTGCCGGAGCATTCGTCAGAAAGGCGTGAGTGTGATCAAAGCGTTTTCGATCGATGAGAAATTCAATTTCGCCATGCTCAACAACTACAAGTCGTTTTGTGACCTGTTTTTGTTCGACACGAAAGGCGAAAACCCTGGTGGCAACGGCGCGGCATTCGACTGGAAATTACTAGGCAAGTACGATAACGAGAAGCCTTTCCTTCTCAGCGGCGGCATCGGGCTCGACAACATCGAGGAGATCATCGCATTATCCCAAACCCTTCCCATTTACGGCATCGACGTCAACAGCAAGTTCGAAACCGAGCCGGGCGTGAAGGACATCGCCAAGCTGGAAGAGTTATTTAGTTTAGTTCGCGTAAAAGAACAAGAAGAAGCGGAAGCTTAGTTTTTATGGAATCAATTGCAGAAAAGAAGTCGTATCAGGTAAATGACCGCGGGTATTATGGCACCTTCGGGGGCGCATTCATTCCTGAAATGCTGTACCCGAATGTAGAAGAGCTGCGTGAAAACTACCTGCAAGTAATCGCAGACCCTTCTTTTCAAAAGGAGTTCAATGATTTACTTCGCCATTATGTAGGCCGTCCGACGCCACTTTACCGTGCCAACCGGCTCTCTGAAAAATATAAAACCAATATTTTCCTCAAAAGGGAAGACCTCTGCCACACCGGCGCGCATAAGGTGAACAACACCATCGGGCAGATCCTGATGGCGCAACGCCTGGGCAAAAAACGCATTGTGGCTGAAACCGGCGCAGGCCAGCATGGTGTAGCTACGGCCACCGTGTGCGCCTTGATGGACCTCGAGTGCGTCGTGTACATGGGCGAGCTCGATATCGAGCGCCAGGCACCCAATGTGGCGCGTATGAAGATGCTGGGCGCTGAAGTACGGCCGGCTACATGCGGGTCGCGAACGCTGAAAGATGCCACTAATGAAGCCATGCGCCACTGGATCAACAACCCGGTCGATACGCATTACATTATCGGGTCCGTGGTAGGCCCGCACCCTTATCCCGACATGGTAGCGCGGTTCCAGTCGGTTATTTCCGAAGAAATCCGCTGGCAATTGAAAGAACATATTGGTAAGGAAACGCCTGATTACGTTGTCGCTTGCGTAGGTGGCGGCAGCAATGCGGCAGGGGCATTTTACCACTTCCTCGACGAAGAAAACGTCAAGCTCGTAGCTGTGGAAGCCGCGGGATTGGGGCTCACTTCCGGCCATTCGGCAGCAACAGTCGCGCTGGGCAAGCCTGGTGTACTCCACGGTAGCCGCACGATCCTGATGCAAACCGAAGATGGCCAGGTAGTGGAACCATTTTCCATCTCCGCGGGGTTGGATTACCCGGGCATCGGCCCTCAGCACGCTTGGCTTGCTGCCAGCGGCCGCGGAACGTTCCTGTCGGCTACCGACGACGAGGCTGTACAGGCTGCATTCGAACTGACGCGCCTTGAAGGCATTATCCCAGCATTGGAATCGTCGCACGCATTGGCCGTTTTGGGCCGTCTGGGCGCTTCCGAGAACGAAACGGTGGTACTGAACCTCTCGGGTCGCGGCGACAAGGATATGGGCACTTATATGAAATACATCGATTAATTCTCACCTCAATACAACATCACATGGCTACATTGACATTGCCAGAGGTTTTTGACCTGCGGTTGAAGATCCAGGAACTGGAAGCAAAGGTAAACTCAGGTGAACTATCGCTCTTCGAACGTTGCGATATGGAAGACGAAATCCTCGAAATGAAAGAAAAACTAGGCGAGTTCGACCGCCTGAAATTTAGCGACGAAGGCGAATGCCTCAATTGCTCAGCCTAGTCCGGATCACCTTAAATCCATACCAAATATGCAGAGATTTAAACTCTTTTTGCTTGCTTCCATGGTCCTTTTCAGCACCATATCATTTGTTTCACCTTCAAATCCACCTAAAAAAATGCTGCGCCACGTTGTTCTTTTCAAATTCAAGGATTCTGCAACGCCAGCGCAAGTGAAGGAAGTGGAAGATGCTTTCCGCAAGCTCCCCTCCAAAATCAAAGAGGTAAAAGGATTTGAATGGGGTACCAACAACAGCCCCGAAGGATTGGCACAAGGCTTCACACATGTGTTTTTCGTGAGCTTCGACAGCGAAGCCGGTCGTGAAGTGTACCTGCCTCACGCGGAGCACAAAGCATTTGTAAAAGTCCTGGAACCTCATCTGGACAAAGTATTGGTTGTTGACTACTGGACACAAGAATGAACCGCATTGTAAGTCTTTTTCAGAATTTTAATAAAAATGCCGACCGCCAAGGCCTGCTGAACGTGTATTTCACAGCCGGTTTCCCGGAACTGAACGATACTACCCGTGTGCTGAAAGCATTGCAGGATGGCGGCGCCGACCTCGTGGAGATTGGAATGCCTTATTCCGACCCTGTCGCCGACGGCGAAACGATCCAGCAAAGCAATGACCGCGCACTTGAAAACGGCATGTCCGTTCGTATTTTATTCGATCAGTTAAAAAACATGCGCGAAACAGTTTCCGTGCCGGTACTGCTCATGGGTTATATCAACCCGGTATTGCAGTTTGGCATCGAGGAATTCTGTGCCAAATGCGCCGAAGTGGGCGTGGACGGACTCATTCTGCCCGATATGCCGATGGATGTTTATTTGGATGAATATAAATCCGTATTCGACGCGCATGGATTGCTGAATATCTTCCTGGTAACACCGCAGACTTCAGAGGCGCGCATCAGGCAGATCGACGAGGTGAGCGAAGGGTTTATCTACACCGTTTCTTCTGCAAGCGTCACCGGCTCGAAATCCGGCGTGAGCGGCGACATGGAGGCGTACTTCGAAAAGCTCGACGCATTGAACCTCCGCAATCCACGACTGATCGGTTTTGGTATCAAAGATCACGACACGTTCGTGAAAGCTTCGAGCCACGCCGCCGGTGCGATCATCGGAAGCGCGTTCATCCGAGTGTTGCAGCAGAGTACCGACCTCGAAAATGATATCAAGGCATTTGTGCGAGAGGTAAAACGCTCCTCCGAGCCAATTCCCGCATAATTCGCCGCGCAGCGGCCGATTTTATTTTTCTTCAGGCATTAATTTTGTACAAACAATCCGACCCCGGGTTGTTTGTTTTTTTATATCCCATGTTGCCTATGAAAACCGCCATTTGCTCCCTCATCCTCCTCATATGCAGCGTATATACGCCCGTATTGGCCCAGTTCAATTTTGACCTCGAGGGCGGGCTCATTTTAGGTACCACCTACAATAAAGTACAAATTCCCAGCGGAAGCGGCACGCGCGTAAATCTTCCAGAGCAATTGAAACTGGACCGGAGTGCGTTCTATCGCATTCGTGCGAGTTACCGGATTGGGAACCGCCACAATATCTCCGCATTGTTCGCGCCGCTGACGATCCACTATCGCGGGGCTGTTTCACAGAACACGAATTTCAATAATTCACTCTTTCTCCCCGGTCAGCCGCTCAATGTCGATTACCGGTTCAACTCATACCGGCTTACCTATCGCTACGATTTTTTCGCGAATGGAAAGTGGAGGGTAGGGGCGGGGCTTACTGCCAAAGTACGTGATGCCGACATCCGGTTCAAGAGCGAGTATGCCGATACGCATTATGACAACCTCGGCTTCGTACCGCTCATTAATTTCTATGCTTCCTGGAAACCGGCCTACCATTGGGCGGTCATCCTTGAAGGTGATGCATTGGCGGCCAAGCAGGGACGCGCCGAGGACGTCTTCGGCGGCATTGCCTACAACTTCAACAATACGATCGCGATCAAGCTTGGCTACCGCTTGCTCGAAGGTGGAGCAGATAATGACAAGATTTATAATTTCAACTGGATTAATTACGCATCCGCCGGTTTACTGATTACGCTCTGACGAGAGCTGAATGGTGGCCCTAGGTGTTACGATACCCTGGTTTTTCAATACTTTCCGGGGTAAATGTGCTGGAAATTTGCTATATTTCTTTGTTTTTAAAACCGTTTTCCGGCGCGTATAGGCATTCGGTAATTTTTGCGTGCGGCATGCGTTATAAAAACTTCACAGTTTATACCTAAACCATATGGCTCCTTTCACTACCTCAATGGAAGGCCTGTTGCTCCGCATTCAGGAATACCGTCAGAAATATTATCAGAACCAGTTACTCAAGGGTGCAATCTTCTCTATCGCATTGCTGTTGACTGTCTTTTTGTTTTTCAATACGATCGAATATTTCGGGCGGTTCAGCTCTTTGGTGCGCGGGATGCTGTTCTTTGGCTTCCTGGCGGTGCTGGCATTTTCCTTTGTGCAGTGGGTAGTGCAACCGATCATTCATTTGTATGGTTTGAAAAAACCACTGTCCGACGAAGAAGCGGCATTGCAGATCGGGCAGTATTTCCCGGAAATAGGTGATAAACTGGTGAATACGCTTCAACTGGGAAACCTGACGGGCACCCAGTCGGACCTGATCGATGCCAGTATCCGGCAAAAATCGGGGCAGTTGCTGATCGTCCGCTTTTCTGATGCCATCCGTTTTAACGAAAATAAAAAACGGCTGAAATACGCCGTTTATCCGCTGGCAGCCATTGCCGTAATTCTGCTTTTCAATCCGTCATTCTTCTCTTCCAGTTCCGACCGCATTATCCATTTCCAGAAGAATTACACCTACGCTCCATTCTCTTTTGAATTACAAAACAAGAGCCTGAAAGCATTTAGAAACGAGGATTTTACATTGAACCTCACCTTAAAAGGAGAAGCTATTCCATCCGCTGTATACCTCGTGCAGAATGGAACCCGCTTCAAACTGACCCAGGAGAGCGCCAAGAATTTTTCTTACACCTTCAAAAACCTGCAACGCGATGTTGCATTCTCATTCGACGCCGCCGGCTATTCTTCGGAAGAATATCGCATTGTAGTGAATGAAAAGCCTTCGCTGCTCTCATTTGATGTAAACCTGCATTATCCTGCGTATCTGAACAAACCTTCCGAGGGACTGAACAACGTAGGGAATCTGTCGGTACCGGAAGGCACCACCATCGAGTGGAATTTCAATACTTCTTCTACCAATGCGCTGGCCATCAGATTCGAGAACGATTCGGCATTGTATACTGCGAAAGAGCGCGATAGCGATCATTTCGAGATCCGCAGAACGGTGCGAAAATCGGCTCAATATCAGGTTAATCTGAAAAATGATGAAACAACCAATTCGGACAAGATCGGCTATTTTATCAATGTAATTCCGGACAAATATCCGGTCATGAACCTCGAAAATTTCCAGGATACGACACTATATAACTACCTGGTAATGGGCGGATCGATCAGCGATGATTACGGGTTTTCGCAGCTGAGAATGTTCTATTCCGTTAAAAGAGCGAATGAGGAGAAGCCTGCACAGCCAAGGAGCATTCCTATTCCATTTAACAAGACTGTCAATACGCAAAGCTTTTTCTTCCAGTGGTATGTGGATAGCCTGAAACTGGCGCCGGGGGACAAGATCGAGTACTATGCCCAGGTTTGGGATAATGACGGCGTAAATGGCGCGAAAAGCGCCCGTTCGCGCTCGATCCAGTTCACGGTTCCGTCCAAAGATCAGCTGGAAGCGGAAGTCCGCAAATCGGAGCAGGAGACCGAGAACCAGATGCAATCGGCCATGAAAAAGGCCCAGAGCTTGCAAAAGGATATCGAAAACCTCGATAATCGGCTTAAAAGCAATAAAGAGCTCGATTTTAAAGAGCAGAAACAAATCGAGGAGGTTCTGCGCAAGCGCGAAGAGCTGATGAAGGAATTGGAGGCACTGAAAGAAAAGCATCAGGATGCGAATGAAAAGGCACGGCAGTTCAACCAGCAGAGCCCCGAATTACAAGCCAAGATCGAACAGTTGCAGAAGCTCATGAACGACCTCATGGACGAGGATACCGAAAAACTATACAAGGAGCTTAAAAAGCTTTTGGAACAGAAACAAAGCGAACGGATGTCGACCATGCTCGAAAAGCTCCGTAACAAGGAAAACAACCTGGAAAAAGAACTGGAACGGACCATGAAGCTCTTCAAGCAGATGCAGATGGAGCAAAAAATGGAGAACCTCGCGGAAAAACTGAATGATTTGGCCGATAAGGAGGAGGAACTGGCTGATAAGTCGGAGCAAAACGATAAGAACAAAAACAGCGACGATAAGAAAGGGAAGAACGACGATCTGAAAAAAGAGCAGGAAAAGATTCAGGAAGATTTCAAAAAAGCGCAGGAGAACAGCAAGGAAATCGAGGAAATGGGCAAGGAGCTGGAACAGGAGCTCGATATGCAGAAAGAGGAGCAAAAAAACGCTTCTGAGCAAATGGAACAGAGCAAGCAGCAGCTAGACAAGCAACAGAACCAGAAAGCGTCTCAGTCGCAAAAAAACGCGGCAAAATCGATGAAGAAAATGTCTCAGTCGATGCAGGAACAAATGGAGTCGGCGGAGATGGAGCAAATTCAGGAAAACATGGATGCGCTGCGCGACATTCTCGAAAACCTGATTACGCTTTCCTTCGACCAGGAAACATTAATGAAGGACTTCCGGGGCGTAAGCCTGCAAGACCCGCGTTTCGTGAAACTCGGCCAGCAGCAGCTGAAACTGAAAGACGACGCGAAGGTTGTCGAGGATAGCTTGTACGCATTGGCCAGTCGCGTGGTACAGATCCAGTCGTTCGTTACCCGCGAGCTCAATGATATGAAGTCGTACATGAACGAGAGCGTGAAGAGTATTAAAGACCGGCAGATTAATGTGGCTACCTCGAAGCAACAGTTTGCCATGACCTCCATGAACAACCTGGCCTTAATGCTGAGCGACGTTTTTAACCAGATGCAGCAGCAGATGGCGATGGCGATGCCCGGCGCCGGCAAAGGCAAGAAAGGCAAACAGAAAGGCCAGCAACCCAGCGCAGGCGAAATGCAGGAACAGTTGAACGGCCAGATGAAAAAACTCGGGCAGGGTAAGGAAGGACAGGGCAACCAGTCGGAACAACTCGCGAGAATGGCCGCACAGCAAGCCGCGATCCGCAAGATGATCCAGGAGCTGATGGAGCAGCAGAAAGGCACCGAGCAAGGCAAGCAAATGGGCAAGGAATTGCAGGAGATTTCCGAGAAGATGGATGAGTCGGAAACGGATCTTGTAAACAAACGCGTGACACCGGAACTCATTAAACGCAACCAGGAAATCACCACCCGCCTGCTCGAATCGGAAAAAGCGATGAAAGAGCAGGACGAAGACGAGCAACGCAAGGCCCAGGCGGCTAAGCAACTGCCCAAACAGCCACCTGCCGCATTTGAAAAATACATTCGCGAAAAGGAGAAGCAAACCGAACTACTCCGCACCATACCGCCTACATTCTCACCATTCTACAAACGGGAGGTAGACACCTACTTCCGTAAATACCAGGCCAAGAACTGATCGCACGCCCGTTTTGTTGGGCTAGGGTAGGGGATAGCGTTAACTCTTTTTAACAGAGGCTTACAGACGCTATACCCTGCTTTTCATGTTCTTATCCGTATACTTCGTAAGTTTGTAAATTATTTACGATCAAATATTTAAATATCACGTGCTCTGGCTACGCTTGTGCGGACACTGGCGCGCGATCATTCAGACATGGTTAGTTTCTTCTCCGAAGACATTGATTTTAAGGTAGTTAATCCGATCAAAACGAAGAAATGGATCAAAAACGCCTCATTTTCAGAAGGTTATGAAGTCTCGCAATTGAATTACATATTCTGTTCAGACGAATACCTGCTCGAAATCAACAAACAGTATCTCGACCACGACTATTTCACTGACATCATTACGTTTGACAATAGTGAGGAAGACAAGGAATTGGAAGGTGATATTTACATTAGTGTAGACAGGGTACGGGATAATGCAGAAACGTTCCACACCGATTTTGACTCAGAAATGCGCCGTGTGCTCATTCATGGACTTCTCCACCTCGTGGGTTACGAAGACTCGAGTGAAGCGCTTAAAACGGCCATGAGGGCTAAAGAAGATGAGTATCTTAGGCTCTTCTAGTTAAATTTCCACGTGGAACACTTTAATTAAAGTGGTTTAACAAGTAGCAAATATGTTTCAGGAATATGATGTGATCGTGGTAGGCGCAGGCCATGCAGGATGCGAAGCCGCCGCTGCAGCAGCGACGATGGGTTCGTCGGTACTACTGATCACAATGAATATGCATACCATCGCACAGATGTCGTGCAACCCCGCGATGGGCGGCGTCGCGAAAGGACAGATCGTCCGGGAGATCGACGCCCTCGGCGGACAGTCTGGGATCGTCTCCGACAAAACGATGATCCAGTTCAGGATGCTCAACCTATCCAAAGGTCCTGCGATGTGGAGCCCCCGCTGCCAGAGCGACCGCGTGCGGTTCGCCGAGGAATGGAGGTCAATTCTCGAGAATAATCCTAATGTCGATTTCTGGCAGGACACCGCCAAGAGCATTATAGTCGAAGACGGAAAAGCCTGCGGAGTTGTGACCAGCCTGGGAATAGAAATCCGGTCGAAGGCCGTCGTCCTTACCAACGGTACCTTCCTGAATGGGCTTATCCATATCGGCGAAAAGAACTTCGGCGGCGGCCGCACCGGAGAAAAATCTGCCACCGGATTGACGGAACAATTGGTAACGCTCGGGTTCGAAGCCGGACGGATGAAAACCGGTACGCCCCCACGTGTGGATGGGCGCTCGCTCGACTATTCCAAAATGGAAGAGCAACCCGGCGATGAAAATCCCGCTAAGTTCTCCTACACCGATACCAAACCACTCGCCAAACAACGGAGCTGCTGGATTACCTACACCAACCAGGAGGTACACGACGTGCTGAAAACCGGCTTCGAAAAATCGCCCATGTTCTCGGGACGCATCAAGGGACTTGGTCCACGATATTGCCCGTCGGTAGAGGATAAGATCAACCGCTTTGCTGATAAAGACCGCCACCAGATTTTCGTGGAGCCGGAAGGATGGGATACTGTGGAAGTATATGTCAATGGCTTCTCCACCTCGCTTCCAGAAGACGTACAATATGCCGCACTTCGGAAAATCCCCGGCTTTGAAAACGCCAAAATGTTTCGCCCCGGTTATGCCATCGAGTACGACTACTTCCCACCAACCCAGCTGAAATCGACACTCGAAACACACCTTGTGAAGAACCTGTTTTTCGCAGGGCAGATCAACGGTACCACCGGCTATGAAGAAGCTGCGTGCCAGGGATTGATGGCAGGCATTAATGCGCACCGTAATGTGAACGATCTCGAGCCGTTTGTTCTCAAAAGATCCGAAGCATACATAGGCGTGCTGATCGACGACCTTATTAACAAAGGCACCGAAGAGCCGTACCGCATGTTTACATCCCGCGCCGAGTACCGCACATTATTGCGCCAGGATAATGCCGATTTAAGACTTACTGAAAAAGGATACGAAATCGGTTTGGCTAGCGGCGAAAGGGTGGAGGCAGTTCGTAAAAAGAAGCGCGAAACCGAAGAAATTATCGGCAAGCTGAGCGCAACCAAACTCACACCGGACGAAATCAACGGACCATTGGAAGCCATCGGTACCGCTCCGATCCGCGAGAAAATTGCCATTGCACAGCTTCTTAGAAGACCGCAGATTTCGATAAACCAATTGCTCGAAGCAAGCCCTACCGTAACCGAACTGCTCGCTGACTACGCGACGGATTCCGTGCAGCAAGCCGAAATCAACCTGAAATACGACAGCTATATCGAAAAAGAAATGCTGCTTGTAGAGAAAATGAATAAGCTGGAAAACCTCGCCATTATTGACAACTTCAATTACGACGTGGTCACTTCCTTGTCCTTCGAAGGCCGTGAGAAACTGAAAAGAACACGCCCTTCAACGATCGGTCAGGCTTCGCGCATCAGCGGTGTCAGCCCTTCGGATATATCAGTTTTAATGCTTTACATAGGCCGCTAATGTCTTTAGAAACGCTCGAAAAATGCCCGGTATGCCAACAATCCAGTTTCAGCAATTACCTGAATGTGGAGGACTATACCGTTTCGCACAAAGAATTTACAATCCAGCAATGCAATTCCTGCTACTTACTGTTCACCAATCCGCGCCCGTCAGAGGAGCAGATCGGCGCTTATTACGAGTCTCAGGATTACATTTCTCACCACGACGAAGCCAAAGACCTGATGAGTAAGGCGTACACCTCCGTGCGAAACCATACCATTGAACAAAAGGTAAACCTGATCAATAGTCTCGTTCAACCCAAGGGAACTTTGCTTGACATTGGCTGCGGAACCGGCAATTTTTTATCCGCAGTAAAGCACGATGGCTGGCTAACTTTCGGGACAGAACCGGACCCCGGTGCTCGTGAAGTTGCATCCAAAAGGGTAGGGGCAACCATATTCGAGACCATTACGGAAGAAACCTTAGGCTTGCAGCAATATGACATCATCACGATGTGGCATGTATTGGAACATGTACATAAACTGAACGAAACGATCGACTGGCTTCAAAATCATCTGAAACCAAATGGTCGGATCATTATTGCAGTACCCAATCCGCAATCTCACGACGCGGCTAAATACGGCCGTTTTTGGGCTGCCTACGACGTCCCGAGGCATTTGTATCATTTCACACGCGCAACCATGAAAAACCTGCTTCAAAGGCATGGTTTGACGGTCAAAAAGATCCTTCCTATGTGGTTCGACTCCTTTTATGTGAGTATGCTCAGTACCAAATATAAAAACGGCAAAACAAACCTATTTGAAAGCGTCATCACGGGCCTTCAATCTAATCTGAAAGGACGCACCGGAACAAACAAGGAATTAAACACTTCCAGTCTGATCTACATTATCTCGAAAAACTGAAAAGTCTCAACACGTCAAACGGCCCTCAATACCCACTGTATTGGGGGCCTTTTAAATTAAATCTGAAAATGCTTAGAACCATTGTATTTGCTATCCTCATAGTGTTTTTCTTCGAGCGCTGCGCACAGCAGGTTCCCCCAACCGGCGGCAAAAGAGACTCCATTCCGCCAAATCTGGTGGAAAGCAATCCCTTGAACAAAACCCTCAATTTTAAAGGAAAAAAACTTGAGCTATTCTTCGACGAATATGTGGTGGTCGACAATATCAACCAGAAACTCGTGATCACGCCCGAGGCAGATAACCCATACTCGTATAAGCAGAACGGCATGTCAGTATCCCTTTCTTTCAAAAATCAATTCAAGGACAGCACTACCTACACGCTCAATTTCGGAGATGCTATCAAGGATTTTGCCGAAAAAAATCCCGCGAAAAATTTAAAAATTGTATTCAGCACAGGCAATTCCCTCGACTCCGGGCGTGTGTATGGGACACTGAAGGATATCCGGACGAACAAACCGATTTTCGATGCTTTGGTGGGACTCTATAATGTGAGCGACACACTCAACATTGCCAAACAGAAGCCTTACTATTTCTCCCGAACCGACAGCAGCGGCATATTTTCGATCGAAAACATTCAGACCAGACAGTATAAACTCATTGCCATCGACGACAAAAACCGCAACATGCTTTATAATGCCAAAGATGAGCGGATGGGCTTTCTGAATAAAACGATCACCGCAGGCACCGATTCCGCGGCGTATCAGCTTAATATGTATCTCTCCGACAACACACAGTTAAAAATCCAACGCACGCTGCCCAAAGTAAACAACTATGCAGTCGTCTTCAGCAAGCCTATCGAGAACGTGCAAGTGACTTTCGTGAACAAAGATTCGCTTCCCTACCTGCTAGAACCTAACGGAACAAACCTCAAATTTTTCAATGTTGAGCCGCACCCCGACACTACTTTAGTAAAGCTCAAGACCTTGGATTCTTTGGGAATAACCAGTGAATTCGAACAGAAAATTGCATTTCAGGCACAGCGCGGGAAAACGCGCCAGCTCGATCCGATATCGCTTACAACCCTTCCGGAAGCCAATAAAGCCGTTACGAGTAGCTTCACTTACAAGCTCATTCTGAATAAACCGATCAAGACTATCGACGACCAAAAAATCGCCATAATTTCCGACAGCCTCACGCACGAGCCGCTTAATGCATTCAAATACCAATGGAATAAAAACCACAACATCCTCACAATCGATGCTAAATCGTTCGCAAAAGACACTGTAAAATTCGATATACCGAAGGGCGCGATCATTAGTGTGGAAGGGGATACATTGCCCAAAACCCTGCTTAGACACCCGGTTTTAAATGAAGAAGATTACGGTGTAATTCGTGGCCGCGTTACCAATGCCGACACCTCTGTGCATTTCATCCTGGACCTCGTCGACGAGCAGTATAAAGTGATCGAGACACACTACGTTTCGCCCTATACTTTCAAGAATATTCCTCAGGGAAAATACTTTTTACGCATCACCATTGACAAAAACCGGAACAGAAGGTGGGACACCGGGCAGATGGACAAAGATCTTCAGCCCGAACCGGTCTACTACCTACCGGATAAGATCCTTTTGAAGGCCAATTTCGAGTTGAACGATATCAACATTGCCATTCCTGAAGAAAAATAACGACATTTTTGTCTACAGTCTGTGGATAACTATGTGTATAACGCCGAAATTTTGTTGGTAAGAGGGGTCAAAATGTGAACAACCTTGTGGATAACCCCTAATATGTGTGGATAAAAAACCAGATTTCTTCCTGCAGTGGATAACCGACAACCAAAACGAAGTTAACAGTACGTTGATACACTTTAGAAACTGTGGAAAACAAAAGTAGCCAACTAAAGCCGTTTACCCACATTCCAATGTGAACAGATTATTTCCTAACTTGTATTTCAAGTACTTAAATGTTGATTTCAAAAATCGCTACAGTGGATAACTCACATAAGTTATTCACATTTTGTGGATAAGTGTGTTAATCTACAGTGGATAAGGAGTTTATTCACAAATCCACAGCCCCAATGAAGGATAATAACTAAAGGAAGAAGTTTTTTTATCTATTATGAAAAAGGTTACGAGCTGTTTGATGATAGGATTTCTGCTTTCCGGGGCGGCCGCGGCGTTCGGGCAGGGGGAGCGGGACCTGGCCGAGGAATACTTCAAGAATGGGGATTGTCTCAAGGCGCTCAGTTACTATTCTTCTTTCCTGAAAAATTCATTCGAGAAGATTTCGCTTAAGAACTACACAAGCTGCATTGTGAAGAGCAAGGCATGGGGAGACGGTGAGCAGTTTTTCAAGAAGCAGATCAAAGGAGATGCGAACAATGCGGCCTGGTATTATCTCAACTGGGGCATTATGCTTGAGAACCAGGGGAAGGCCACAGAGGCGTCCAAAAAGTATGAGCAAGTCATCACCGCTTCGGGCACACGAACGGAGCTTAAACGCGATCTGGCGGACGAATTCCGGGCGCAGAACCAGTCAGAATGGGCGAAGAATATCCTGCTCGAAGCGAGGGAGAGCGCGAAGCGGTACGACATCTTCCAATTGGAACTCGCAAGTGTTTACCGCGACCTGAATCAGCCCGAGAAGATGATCGACGAACTGCTTTCCTATGGAATGCGCTACCAGAATATCGAGGTCGTTCAGAACATGCTTCAGGACTTTACGAAGGACGAGAAGGAGCAGGTATTGCTGGAAAAAGTGTTGTATGATAAGATCCAGAAATTTCCCAGTGAAGGATTTTATAATGAATTACTGATCTGGTATCAGGTGCAGCGTAAAGATTTTTACAAAGCATTTGTCCAGGAACGCGCACTTGACCGCCGGTTCAAGCACAACGGATCGCGACTTTACAACCTCGGAATGCTTGCCTTGCAGAACCTGGACTATAACAATGCGGGAACGATCTTCGATCATTTGGTGAAAGAATACCCGAAAGGGCAGCTCTATCCGGTGGCTCGGAGAATGGCTATTTTTGCACGGGAGGAGCAGGTCAAAAACACTTATCCCGTTAAGAGAAGTGAGGTGCAAAAGCTGCTGGGGCAATACCAGCAGCTTGTCGACGAGCTGGGCGTGAATGTCCGCACGATCGAAGCATTGCGTAACATGGCGATTTTGAATGCCTTTTATATGGATGATTTCAAAAAGGCGATCGAAATATTGCAAACCGCTATCGAAGCAGGCAAGGCCGAGAAGAATTTTGTAGATAAATGTAAGCTCGACCTCGGTGATATTTACCTGCTGCAAGGAGAACCCTGGGAAGCGACGTTGGTATACTCACAGGTTGAGAAATCGCAGAAGGACGATGTGCTGGGTTATGAAGCGAAGCTCCGGAATGCTAAGCTGCATTATTTCAAAGGAGAGTTTGAACTGGCCAAAGCCGTTTTGGATATCCTGAAAAAGGCGACTACCCGCGAGATTGCTAATGATGCCAATGAGCTTTCACTTTTAATCATGGACAACACCGGCCTCGATAGTACTGAAGCTGCTATGAAGGCTTATTCCGCCGTGGAGTTGCAGTTGTTCCAAAACAAGAAGTTCGAAGCGATTGATACTTTGAAACAACTTTATAAGAAATACGAAAACCACAGCCTGGCCGATGAGATCCTCTGGCTTACCGCCAGGACTTATATCAAGCTCGACAGCAACCAGCAGGCAATGGCCGATCTGAAATTGTTGTATTCGAAATTTGGACATGACCTTTACGGCGATGACGCGCTATTCGCGATGGCCAAGCTCTACCAGGAGAAGCTCAATGACAAGGACCAGTCGATGAAATTGTACCAGGAGCTGATGGAAAAATATCCGGGCAGCATTTTCGTCGCCGAGTCACGGAAGCGCTTCCGGATTTTGAGAGGCGATGTGATCAACTAGAGAATTTTTTGCTACTGCATAGAAAAGGCCCCGAAGTTTGTCGACTCGAGGCCTTTTACGTTTTAATATTCACGTACTTCTATCCAGATTCTGTCAAATATTCAAATCTCAGGGAGATTAAATTGCCAAATATCTATTTTAACTCATTCATTAATAGCGATTTGAATTCTGAAAATTCAGGTTTCATTTTGATCGACACTTTTTCAATATCGAGCAATGATTTCAGTCTTTCGGGCACTTCGATGTTTTTTCCTAGCGTTTCTTCCACCAAGTCGATAAATTTTGCCGGATGGGCCGTGGAAAGGAAGACACCGGTGAAATCACCCTTCGTTTTTTTCCGGTACTCCTGAAGACCGCGATAAGCAACAGCGGTGTGCGGGCACATCACGTAGTTGGCATTACCAAAAACTTCGCGCATCGCTTTTTGCGTTTGCTCATCATTGTAATAGGCACCTGAAATTTTTTCAGTCACAGATTTCCAGTCGTCGTTGAAAAAGCGGATCAACCGTACGAAGTTGCTCGGGCTGCCTACATCCATTGCATTGGAAATTGTTTCAATGGAAGCAACCGGTTCGTAAGCTCCCGACTCTAGATAGCGCGGTACCGCATTATTTACATTTGTAGCCGCGATGAAATGTTCGACGGGCAAACCCATGCGATAGGCGAGGAGACCTGCGCTCAGGTTTCCAAAATTTCCGCTTGGAACCGAGATCACCAACGGCTTCCCAAGTTTTTTCAGCTGTGCGTAGGCCGCGAAGTAATAGAACGACTGTGGAATCAGCCGGGCAATATTAATCGAGTTGGCAGAAGCGAGATTGTATTTCTCAGAAAGTTCAGGATCGAGGAATGCTTCCTTCACCAGTCGCTGGCAATCGTCAAACGTTCCGTCTACTTCCAGAGCCGTTACGTTGTGTCCCAGGGTCGTCAACTGTTTTTCCTGAATATCGCTCACTTTTCCGCTTGGATACAGGATTGTTACCGAAATGCCTGGCACCTTATAAAATCCTTGTGCAACGGCACCACCGGTATCCCCGGACGTCGCTACCAGAATGCGGATTTCCTTATTTGAACGCTGCAAAAAATAGGACATGATTGCAGCCATAAACCGCGCTCCAAAGTCCTTAAAAGCCATGGATGGGCCATGGAACAGTTCGAGCACGTAGTCGTTCGGGGTAATTTTCACTACCGGCGCCTCGAAATCATATGCGCGATCGATGATGGATTCAATTTCGCTTCTTGTAATTTCACTGCCCAAAAGCGTGGCGGTGACCTCGATCGCAATCTCTTTGAAGGATTTATTTTCAATATTGGCCAGAAATTCTCCGGAAATAGTCGGGATGGATTCGGGCATGTAGAGACCGTTATCGGGAGGAAGGCTGTTGAAAATAGCTTCTTCCAGCGATGCTTTCAAGTCGGCAGTTTTGGTACTGTAGAATATCATTTTGATATAAATTGATCCGGAAAATGGGAGCGCAAATTTAACTAAAATCCCACCAGGTCAGTTATTTTGAAAACTTTTAAATGGATTTTCGGGATAAATTGTGGCATTGCACTTTGCTGTAAAACTCTTGCGCGGATCGTGCCGCGGGATAATTTTGTTCATTAATAATAGATTGTAGATCAATAAAACAAACCAGGTAATATGTCGATAGGAATTTTCGATGTACCGGCACTTAAAAACGAACCGGTAAAAAGTTACGCGCCAGGCAGCCCCGAGCGCGCAGAGATCAAAAAAGCGCTTGCCGAAGCACGCTCCAAAACCATTGAGATACCACAATACATAGGTAGCGAAGAAGTTTATTCTCAGAATAAGCAGAAAGTGGCGCCGCCGCATGACCATCAGCACGTTCTGGGCTATTTTCATGAAGGGACGAAGGAAGACGTTGGCAAAGCGATAGATGCAGCGTTAGAAGCCAGAAAAAACTGGGCGACGCTTACCTGGGAGCAACGCGCGGCGATATTCCTCAAAGCCGCCGAACTGATCGCCGGTCCATACCGCGCCGAAATGAATGCCGCGACCATGCTGGGTCAGTCCAAAAATGCCTACCAGGCAGAAATTGATTCGGCCTGTGAAATCATTGATTTCCTGCGGCTTAATGTGAACTTCATGCGGGATATTTACGAGGAGCAACCAATCTCTTCGGAGGGTGTCTGGAACCGTATGGAGTACCGTCCACTCGAAGGTTTCATCTTCGCCATTACTCCATTCAACTTTACGGCCATCGCCGGAAACCTGCCTGCCGCACCTGCGTTAATGGGTAATGTGGTGATCTGGAAACCGGCATTTACGCAGGTATACGCGGCCAATGTGATCATGAAGGTGTTCAAAGAAGCGGGGCTGCCGGATGGCGTTATTAATATGGTTTTGGTAGATGGCCCGGTTGCCGGGGATGTGATCTTCAAGCATCCCGATTTCTCAGGCGTGCATTTCACTGGTAGTACCAAAGTATTTCAGACTATTTGGAAAACCATCGGCGAGAATATAGCTGCTTATAAGACATTTCCAAGAATCGTCGGTGAAACGGGCGGCAAGGACTTTGTTCTCGCGCACCGGTCGGCGGATGCGAAAGCAGTTGCGACGGGTCTTGTGCGCGGTGCATTCGAATACCAGGGACAGAAATGCTCGGCGGCTTCCAGGGCTTACATTCCTTCCAATTTGTGGGAAGCGGTGAAAGGATTCATGCTGGCCGATCTTGCGGAGATCAAAATGGGGGGTGTGGAGGATTTCTCTAATTTCGTTAATGCTGTAATCGATGAAAAATCGTTCGACAAGATCGTTTCTTATATAGATGGGGCAAAGTCCAGCGCCGACACGGAAATCGTCGCAGGAGGCAATTTTGACAAGAGTAAAGGGTATTTCGTCGAGCCGACCGTTATCCAGGCCTTCAAACCGGATTATGTCACGTTGTGTGAGGAAATCTTCGGGCCGGTGCTTACTATATTTGTGTATGATGAAAATGAATTCGAGCAGATTATTCCCGTCATCGACGCCACTTCTCCTTATGCATTGACGGGTGCTGTGTTTTCGAAAGACAGATATGCGATTGAGTATGCGACCAGGCATTTGGTGAATGCGGCCGGCAACTTTTATATAAACGATAAGCCGACCGGCGCTGTGGTAGGGCAGCAGCCATTTGGCGGGGCTCGCGCATCGGGCACAAATGATAAGGCGGGATCGGTATTAAACCTGCTTCGCTGGGTATCACCGCGTGCGATCAAGGAGACGCTTGTTTCGCCAAAAGACTATAAATATCCCTTCCTTTCCGGGGAGTAATTGCACAATGCTTTTGAATAATTTGAATCGTTGAAGAACTTTCAAAATATTTGACTTTTTTCTTGCCTGGGTGTTGGACTTGAAAAAATGTTTTCTACCTTTGCAATCCCAATCGCAAACGAAGCGACTGACACGAAGAAAAAGAAGCGCGGTTGGCACTGTTCTTTGACATGATGAGATAGACCAAAAGAGTAAGAAAAACTCGTTTGAATAGAATCAAGCTACTTAGGTAGCAAATCAAAATTTACAATGGAGAGTTTGATCCTGGCTCAGGATGAACGCTAGCGGCAGGCTTAATACATGCAAGGCGAAGGGGCAGCA
>NZ_BMIA01000012.1 GCF_014641595.1 Dyadobacter endophyticus
TCGACCAGTGAAGAAATCAACAGCGACCGATTCGAGATCGAACGCAGTCCCAATGGCAAACAGTGGAATAAAATAGGATCGGTAGAGTCCGGTAAGGAAAGCACAACAATCAGAAAGTACTCCTTCACCGACGAGAACCCTCTGACAGGAAGAAATCTTTACCGCTTGAAGATGGTGGATCAGGACAACACTTTCGCGTATAGTGTCATCCGCACTATCTCTATCGAAGGCAAAGGCGTTTTTCTTTACCCCAATCCAGCTACTGATTACGTCAAACTAGACGATGCAGGCTCGATTCAAAAAGTGGAAATCGTCAATCTGAACGGAGCCACTGTATATCAATCTGCCGCTGTTTCACCGGACGGGATCGACGTGAGAAAGCTGATAGCAGGAAACTATGTGCTTAAAATCACTGACCGGAATGGAGCACTAAACACACAAAAGTTGGTTATCGTTAGGTAGCAGAATTAATCAATGCCTAATTTATCGTAGTGTTTTTTTACAGCTCGGCAAATTACCGCCGAGCTGTTTCTTGGCAAATAATCCATTGCCTGACAGACTCGTCCCCACCGTTATCAGACTGGTTAAAGACTTTCAATCTCCCCGATCCGAAGAATATGGCGCAACGCTTGCCATTTTCTCTTTAGCACCCGCAAGAGCGGTAGTAAAGATTTTTTTCAACATAAACCCCCTTCACAATGTTGAACATATTAATTATCGATGATCAGACGATGTTGCGCGCCGGCATGCGCGTGATGCTTGAAACAGTTTCCGAGCATTACTGCCTTTATGAAGCCAGTTGTGTCGAAACGGCCCTTTCTATCCTTGAAAGCAATGCGGACATTCAGGTAGTTATCAGCGAATTGAAAATTGGCAACCGGGTCGTTGCGGATATTGTAGAAACCATTAAAGCTGTTCGGAACGATGTTTCCATCCTGCTTTATTCGGGATTAGCGGAAAGGTTGTACGCACTTCCGGTTCTGAGAGCTGGCGCGGACGGGTTCATTATGAAAAATGCTAAGATTCCCGAGCTGCAAAAAGCAATCGAGCGAATCGCAGCAGGAGGAAAATATCTGAACCTGGAATTGCAAACTTCCCTGATCAAAAATAAATCTTCACACCGCCTGGAAGACATCGAATCTGTCGAAAAGCTCTCGCCCAGAGAATTGATGGTGATGCGGGAAGTAGCCCAAGGCAAAAGCACCAAAGAAATCGCCTACACCCTCAAACTGAAATGCAATACTGTCAGCACGTATAAGAAGCGGATCTGCCTTAAAATGAACGTAGCGGACAGGATCGAACTTGCACAGAAAGCCGCTGTCCTTTAGGGCTCAGTGAGCGCGCATTTTTCGGCAAGCAACTACCATTTTCATTCTCCCCTGCACCCCAAAAGTCACCTCAAAAATACAAAAAAGCGTCTCAAAACAATCCAATTAGGCAAACGACATTTGTGGTGAATTGTATACAAGTATTCACCAGGCAAGAGTTCGTTTACAAATTGTGATACGCTGACTCTTCCCTGTCCGAGTGCATCGTCATTAATTATTTCTTTAATCAAAAACTTAAAATCCGAATGAAAAAGAAAATCTACTTGCTTGGAGTGATGATGGGCCTTACTGCCTCTGCGGCCATGGCGCAAAATGTAGGGATAGGCACTACCACTCCTGCGGCCAAATTGCACGTGGTGGGCAATGTAGCCATTCAGGATGGTACTCAGGGTGCCGGAAAAGTATTGACCTCGGACGCGGCGGGTATCGCCAGCTGGCAGGCCCCTGCGGGAGCGGGCGCGAGTACCGCCACTCAAACGGCTTCATATGCAGTGCCCATTGGAAATGGTGCGCAGCCAAGCGCCTTTTTCGGAGTGACGGAAGGTTCCTATACAACGGTTTCTAATACGACCAATGTCATCAATTTCCCCAGTCAAAAGGCCGCATTTATCAACTACGTACTTGGTGTTGACGACGTGTCTGCATGGACGGGTTACAGCCCGTTTAACCGTTTTGAAATATATATCGACGGAGTGGCAAGCGGCATCTTCATTATCATCCAGACCGAAGTGAGCGGTCACTTCGAATTGACTTTGTCCGGTGTTCGCACCCTGTCCGCAGGAAACCACACGTTCGATGTAAGGGCAACCAGATGGTATAACAACGGTGCTCCCGCCAGTGCCTACCAAATTTGTGGTACCATTTCTTCCAACCTGGATGTAACCTACTTGAACTAGTCGGAGAGTTGCAAGATACAGTCTTCATTTAAACAGCTTTCACGATGAAAAAAGAATACATCAGCCTCATGACAGGGATGGCATTGCTGTTGGGAAACCAGCTAGCCCATGCGCAGCTTGTCATCGACGGGGCTACTTTCAATAATTATGGGTCAGTTGCCAACCGTGGTACATACACCGCCGTTACAGCCACCGCGCCCGCCGCTTATACGGCTTCATCGGGCGCTGTTTTCAACCACTATGAGACAGATGCCAACTCGTTGCGGGTTAATAACAGCTATAATGCCAATGGCACCGGCGGAAGCACTGACAATTTCAATGGACCGGCGGGAGTAGCAGGTGTGCAGGGAATCAGCGGCAGTGTTGCTCCTAATTTTTCCACACTGGCCTTGAAGAACGGATCGGCCAGCGCATTTAATATCACCAATACAGCAGGCGCCAACGTGTTTACCATTGCGTCGTTCGAAAACGGGATAACCACTACCGTGCGCGCCAACACGGCCAATGGCGCGATCAGGTTTCAGGCAGGGGCGACTTACACAGGCGGGCTCACCGACGCTCAGCACGTGGACGGATATGTTTCCAAAATCGGTAATTCCACTTTTATATTCCCGGTGGGAAACAATTCCGATCTGAGAACATTGCGGATCTCCGCACCCACAAATACCGCGCATATCAGCGTGGCCTACGCCGCAGACCTCGGAGAGGCTTCCAACACACCCTCCGCTTCCATCAAACGCGTATACACCTTTGGTAGTTGGGACTGGGCGGCCATCACACCTGCTACAAACGATCTGGATGTGACCGTGTCGATCCCTAATGTCGCTGGTTTTGAATCCACAGCCGCAAACCTCAGGCTGGTCGGCTGGGACGGTTCCCAATGGCTCGATTTGAGCGGGTCGGCCAATGCCACCGGCGTAGTAGAGAACAGTACACTAACCGGCGTCGTACCGGCTGGGGCGGCCATCACACAGATCGCCATCGGCTCTACGCAGGAGCTTGCCACCACGCCCGACCTGCGGCCGTTTATCATCATGGGCAATGTGACTTTCTCGAATACCGAAACGGTCAGGCCATTTACCATACGCGTCAGAAACATGCGCGCAGGAACCATTGCCTCTGATCTAATTACCATACGCGTCTATAAGCCCACACCTACTTCCACCATTGCCCTCACTGGCGCTTCGGCCACCGAATGGACCATCACCAACTCGGGTACTTACTACACGCTGACCACCAACAGCGATATCGCCGCCTCGCCATTGGGGAATAGCATTACGGCCAACCTGACCATCCCCGCGGCGGCTGTTCCCGGAGGCTATCCATTTAGGGCTTTCATCCCCGACCTATCGGGCGGAGAAGTAGTGGCTGACAATGGCAACAACAATCTAATCATTCAGGTATTCAAAAATTAACTGAAGCCATGACCAGCTTTTAAACTTAAAATCATGAAAAAAACAAACTACTACCTTGGATTAGCGCTTCTTGGACTTTCCCTGCTTGTCTCGGCAGAAAGCCACGCGCAGCAAATCGACATCAACGCCGGGTACGGAAACTATGACCCGGGAACCTTTCCCGGCTATGGAAACCAGCCGGCAGCCCGCGGGATATTTTACTCCTCTGCTGGAAAAAC
>NZ_BMIA01000013.1 GCF_014641595.1 Dyadobacter endophyticus
TTTTCATGTCATATTGGAAGTAGAAGAGATGAGAATAGAGGTTAAATGTGCAAGCTGTTGGGTAATTAGTACTGCTCAGCTAAGTGTATTTCTACATGTATACCTGCAGCCTATCAACGTCGTAGTCTACAACGACCCTTATGTGGAAGATTCATCTTCGGGCTAGTTTCGCACTTAGATGCTTTCAGCGCTTATCTATTCCCCACATAGCTACCCGGCCATGCTACTGGCGTAACAACCGGCTCACCAGCGGTGGGTCCACCTCGGTCCTCTCGTACTAAAGGCAGCCCCCGTCAATCTTCCTACGCCCACCACAGATAGGGACCGAACTGTCTCACGACGTTCTGAACCCAGCTCGCGTGCCACTTTAATCGGCGAACAGCCGAACCCTTGGGACCTTCTCCAGCCCCAGGATGTGACGAGCCGACATCGAGGTGCCAAACCTCCCCGTCGATGTGAGCTCTTGGGGGAGATCAGCCTGTTATCCCCGGCGTACCTTTTATCCTTTGAGCGATGGCCCTTCCATACAGAACCACCGGATCACTATACCCTGGTTTCCCACCTGCTCGATCCGTCGATCTCGCAGTCAAGCCTGCTTGTACTATTGCACTCCACACACGGTTACCAAGCGTGTTGAGCAGACCTTTGGAAGCCTCCGTTACACTTTTGGAGGCGACCACCCCAGTCAAACTACCCACCATGCACGGTCCTGCTCATTGAGCAGTTAGATCCCAGGCCAGCGAAGGGTGGTATTTCAACGTTGGCTCCTGAACGCCTGGCGACGCCCACTCACAGCCTCCCACCTATCCTACACATCCCTGACCCGAAAACAATGCAAAGCTATAGTAAAGGTGCACGGGGTCTTTCCGTCCCGTGGCGGGTAAGCGGCATCTTCACCGCTACTACAATTTCACCGAGCTCACGGCCGAGACAGTGCCCAGATCGTTACACCATTCGTGCAGGTCGGAACTTACCCGACAAGGAATTTCGCTACCTTAGGACCGTTATAGTTACGGCCGCCGTTTACTGGGGCTTCGATTCAATGCTTCTCTTGCGATGACATCCCCTCTTAACCTTCCAGCACCGGGCAGGTGTCAGGCCCTATACGTCAACTTTCGTTTTGGCAGAGCCCTGTGTTTTTGCTAAACAGTCGCCTGGGCCATTTCTCTGCGGCCTCTCTTTGCAGAGGAGGCTCCCCTTCTCCCGAAGTTACAGGGTTAATTTGCCGAGTTCCTTAGCCGTGATTCACTCGAGCACCTTAGAATATTCTTCTCGACTACCTGTGTCGGTTTACGGTACGGGCTGCATACAGCTGATGTTTCAAAAGCTTTTCTTGGAAGCGTCTTCGATGATTCGCTTTGCCCGTAGGCTCGGCTCAACGCACTATTCCGTCAGTACGTACCATCCACGTCGCTCCGTCACTCTTTCACACTGCATGCAGGGGCAGGAATATTAACCTGCTGTCCATCGGTAGTCGCCTGTCGGCTATACCTTAGGCCCCGCCTAACCCTCCGTTGATTAGCATAGCGGAGGAATCCTTAGTCTTTCGGTGTGCGGATTTCTCATCCGCATTATCGTTACTTATGCCTACATTTGCTTTTCTCACCAGTCCAGCACTGCTTACGCAATACCTTCACCCCTGTGAGAATGCTCCCCTACCGATATGTATAAATACAATCGCATAGCTTCGGTAATATGCTTGATGCCCGTTTATTATCGATGCCCGCCCCGCTCGACCAGTGAGCTGTTACGCACTCTTTAAATGTATAGCTGCTTCCAAGCTAACATCCTGGCTGTCTCTGCAGTCGGACCCCCTTAGTTCAACTTAGCATATATTTTGGGACCTTAGCTGATGCTCTGGGTTGTTCCCCTCTCGGACTGGGACCTTAGCACCCCAGCCCTCACTGCCGTGTATATCATGCCCCATTCGGAGTTTGTCAGAATTTGGTAGGATTTGACTCCCCCTAGTCCTATCAGTAGCTCTACCTGAACATGACTCAACCACAACGCTGTTCCTAAAAACATTTCGGGGAGTACGAGCTATTTCTCAGTTTGATTGGCCTTTCACCCCTACCCTCAGTTCATCCGAAAACTTTTCAACGTTTACCGGTTCGGTCCTCCACGATGTGTTACCAGCGCTTCAACCTGACCAAGGGTAGATCACAAAGTTTCGCGTCTACAGCCACTGACTAATCGCCCTATTCAGACTCGCTTTCGCTTCGGCTCCTGTACTTTATACATTAACCTTGCCAGTAACCGTAACTCGTAGGCTCATTATGCAAAAGGCACGCCGTCACCCGAAGGCTCCGACCGCTTGTAAGCGCATGGTTTCAAGTTCTATTTCACCCCGCTGCTCGCGGTACTTTTCACCTTTCCCTCACGGTACTCGTTCACTATCGGTCTCTCAGGAGTATTTAGCCTTGGCGGATGGTGCCGCCGGATTCAGAGGGGATTTCACCGGTCCCCACCTACTCAGGATACTCACTCAGATAAATTCACTGCCTGTACGGGATTCTCACCCTCTATGATTGGCCTTCCCATGCCATTCCAGTTCGCTATTTACCCACTTGGTGAGTCCTACAACCCCACTCTGGCCGTAACCAAAGTGGTTTGGGCTCTTCCGTGTTCGCTCGCCACTACTTACGGAATCATTGTTATTTTCTTCTCCTGCGGGTACTTAGATGTTTCAGTTCCCCGCGTTTGCCCCCCGTAGGGTAATCAGGCTTCACCTGACTGGGTTGCCCCATTCGGATATCTATGGATCAATGCATATGTGCTGCTCCCCATAGCTTTTCGCAGCTTATCACGTCCTTCATCGCCTCTGAGAGCCTAGGTATCCCCCATGCGCCCTTAATTCGCTTGCGCGACTCTATTTTCTTCTCTTCTACTTCTCAATATGTCAATGAACTCGTTACCGGATCTTTTTCCAGTAATG
>NZ_BMIA01000014.1 GCF_014641595.1 Dyadobacter endophyticus
ATTGCAAAATTTTGGTATGAACTCGCGTCCGTCTACATGTTTTTGAAAACCTGTATGATCAGGTTATTGTTGACATTGTCGGCCACTACTTCTCCCCCTGACAGGTCAGGAATGAACACGCGCAGAGGATAAGTTCCGCTAGGCGTCGCAGAGGCAATCGAGACAGTAGCTGTAATGCTGTTGCCCAACGGTGATGCAGGGATATCTGTGTTAGTTGTCAGCGTATAATAGGTCCCCGAGTTGGTAATGGTCCATTCGGCAGCCGACGCGCCCGTCAGAGCGATCACCGAGCTAGGCGTTGGCTTGTAGACACGAACAGTGATCAGATCGCTGGCAACAGTTCCCGTGCGCATGTTACGAAGCCTTACCGTGAAAGGCCTGACGGTCTCTGTTGTCGAAAAGGTCACATTGGGCATGATGGTAAAAGGACGCAGATCAGGGGTGGTTGCTGCCGCGCTAGTCCCAAATGTGAATGCTGCATAATTATCAGGTGTAACGCCGTTTGCGGTTATCGTACCAGTCGTAGCCAGCGCACCGGTTGTTCCTCCTGCATTACCCAGGCTTTCCCATTTAGCTGTGGTTGTGTTGTAGCCTACTACTACCAAATTGGCAATCGTTCCCGAGGTCAAAACGGATAGGTTGCTGGCTGCGTCCCAGGTAAGTGTGAGATTTACCGACAATGCTCCATCCACATCCCAATACTCAAGACTGCTTACTGCACTAACTCCCGTCCCCAGATTGCTTACCGGAAACGGTGCGCCTGCCGGCAATGTAGCCGCATTCGGATTCTCAAACCAATAAGCTGCCTTAAAATTGGCCGCCGCTGCCGGGGCTGATATACCGGCAGTACGGAGTTTCGCGCCGTTACCTATGGGAAATGTAAAGGCGGTATTGCCGGCTTTCTCGGCATACCCGTCAATATGGGAGCCATCGGATGCTCCCGAGTATGCCGACCCATCGGTAAAGTACACGTTATTAGTTGGTGAGCTCCGGGGTGTAACCAGGTATCCGCTGTTGAATAACAACGATCCATACACTCCATAGTGGCCGCCAGGATGGACCTGGCTGGTACTATGCACACCGCTTCCCTGGCTGTAAGCGCCTGTCCAGGCACACACCATTAAAAGTAGGACATATAGTTTTTTCATACTTCGTTCATTTAATACGCTTTTTAGAATTTGGCCTCACTGCATGTTGAGTTTTCCAGGATCAAACGAAGTGTCTTAGTTTTCGACCAGAACTACAAAGTCCATGAGAAGTTGCTGTGATGTCCCGGCATATTCCTGACAAAATATGGTGAAGTCAGTGGGGTTTTTACCTACGATAATCGGAGGCGTGATATCGTTGTCCAAATCTGCCTGGTTTCCGGGTTGTGCCTGATTCGAGCTGGATCTCGGGGTCAGTATGACAAAGTAGGTTTTACCGGCTGGTACCGGGGTCGTGAAAGTCACTTTCCACGATGCGGATCCAGTAGTTGTATTCCATCCTCCGCCCCATGCCACACCTGAAACTCCTTTTGATCCAGGTAAAACCTGGTGGTTACCATCGGAAGTTCCGGTTACATCGCCCAGGTAAAGGCTACCCGCTGCATAGATTGACAGATTAAATGATCCCGCAGTTTGCTGGAAGCGGCGCCACATGCTGCCGTCCCAATAGACAAAGCCTTTTCCGGATGTCGTGTTGGTATTGTATACAAGCAAACCTTCGGTGGGACTGGTAACAGGTGCCGCCTGAGTCAGATCAGGAATACTTACGCGCGGAGGCAAAAGACCCTTTGTAGCACTCTCAACTTCCAGGGCAGAACTGGAATTAATTGTGCCTGGATTATCTCCAACTTTTACTTGTGCGTAAATTGCAGAAGAGCTGGTCAGCAATACTCCCAGAAAGAGTTTCGAGAAAAGTCTAGATGTGTTCATCGAATTTAGATTTGGTTTGAAAAACTATTTTATTTTTAATTAAACTGTAAGATGTTGGTCGTGAACAATTATTTGCGTGCTGAATAGCTGGTGTAAAAAAATAGCATTTTGATTATTTTGATATCTTAAACCGGGCCAATGATGGCTTGTTTTTACAAATATTGGTGCTAAAATCGAAATGAAACCAGACAATGTTTGGTATGTCCAAAGCGAGTTTTGGTATCTATTTGAATTAATTGTTTTGAAATACACAATTATTAGATATTGGTTGCATTTTAGCCAAGCAATGTAAATATCTATTCTAATTGAATTTTTATTTTAAAATCGAAAATGTAAAAATGACTGAATGCAATTATTGAAATAAACCTATGGTTTGTGAAACCAATCTCACGCGGTAATTCGAACCGGAACAACGTTGGCCCCTGCGGAGTTGGTGATAACTTAAAACAAAACAGCCCGGCAGGATTCCTGCCGGGCTGTCGGTTTTGTAATACTAGAAAAGGCATTGATTATCAACTAAAACTTATCTTGTAATAACCAGCTTTTGTGTGTTTAGTGCCCCGTTCAGGTCGGTGATTTTCAAAAGATAAGCACCTGGTGCCAGCTTTTTGACATCGATACCCTCGGTAGAAACAGCGGCGGATTGATAAACAGAGATCCCGTTGTGACTAAGGATTTCGACATTTTTGACCGAGGCTGGTTCAACGCCGTCGAGTTTGACAAAATCCGCTGCCGGGTTGGGGTAAAGGGCAATTCCTCTGCCCTCCGTGTTGATCCGACGGATGACGCTATACGCGAACGTGTTATCCTGATCTACCATCTTCAATCGGTACAGGTTCTGGCCTGGCAGAGGTTCCTTATCACGGAATGAATAGTTCTGCACGGTTGTGCTTTCCCTGTGCGAAGGCACCGATCCTATTTTATTCCACTGTTTGCCATTGGGACTGCGTTCGATCTCGAATCGGTCGCTGTTGATTTCTTCACTGGTCGA
>NZ_BMIA01000015.1 GCF_014641595.1 Dyadobacter endophyticus
GTATCCGGCCTATCAACTACGTATTTGTTAATTGGTGAACCTTGTTAAAGTGTTGCGGATACAGGTCAGTGATGTTTTTATGATTGATTGTGGAGATGTTTAGTAGAGTGTTTTTTAGCCAATTGTAGGGATTGACGTTGTGTTTTTTGCAGATAGCAAAGAAGGAGTAGATCATAGCAGCCCGCTGTGCTGCTTCGTGTGAGCCAGCGAATAAATAGTTTTTCCGGCCCAGGGCCAACGGGCGTATAGAATTTTCAATTTGATTATTATCGATCAACAGATTTCCGTCGTATAAGTAGGCACTGAGTGCATCCCAACGGCCGTAACTGTACTGCATCGCCTTTCCGATCTGGCTTTTTGGGAGCGTACTTTTAATTTGTTCGAAGATCCATTTGCCCAGCTCGTTGATAACTGGAAGGGATTCTGTTAGCCGCAGCTCTTTGATTTCAACAGCATCCAGCATCAGTTGGCGGGCTTTCCGCTCCACAGCGTACAGTTGCTGGATCATCGATAGTGCTTTTTGCGCCCTGGTTTTGTCGTTGTCCAGGGCCCGTTCAAATTCCCGACGCGCATGCGCCCAGCAAGCAAGATGGATAACATCTTTCCGCTTCCCATGCTTTTCATAAACTGCGTAGCCGTCCGTCTGTAGATAGCCCTTAAAGCTTTCCAACATCGTCTTCGCTCCTGCTGAGCCTCTTGTCGGTTGGTAATCAAAGAGAACGACATCATCCAAAGGGCTGTGGTAGACCCAATAGTATCCCTGATGGCAAGCGCCTTTCTTGTCAGTTTCCAGTACTTTAATCGGACTTTCATCCACCTGCCAATAGCCCTTCGATTTCATATCAAAGACCAGTTGCTCATAAAGCGGTTCCAGCTTGATCAGCGCTTCTTTGGTCCATCCTTCAAGTGTTGAAGATGCGATCTGGATATTTTCCCTGGCAAAACGCTGCTTCTGCCGGTAAAGTGGAAGGTGGTCTTGGTATTTATCGGTTAAAATGCTAGCCAGCAGTCCCGCAGATGGTATTCCTTTGTCGATGACCCGCTCGGGAAGTTGACCGATTCTGACCCCTTCACCATTTTTGGGTGCATATTTATAGCGTATATATCTTTTGATCAAAAAGCGTGCGGGTTCGTAATCCAGCTCTTCAGTAACTTCCTTGCCGATACATACCATTTCAGAAAGATCACCGGCAGGATAAATCTCGATCTCTTCGACGGGTAAATGAGAAGGCAGTGCTGCACGGCCCTTATGGTTTGGCCTTTTACGGATGTAGCTGATTTTTTCATGCAGAATTTCTTCTTGTTCAGCAGCCTGTTCGCTAGGAGCTTCAAAGGGAAGCGCAATCTGGGCCGGATCTCCTTCAAAGCGTTCACGCTTTTGACCGAACTGCATCCGTTTGTACATCTCTACCTGAGATTCCAGGTATGCGTTCTGCTGGGTTAAACCCGATATCTGCTGATCCCGTTCTTTTAAAAGAGCGAGCAATTGGTCTTTATCCAGCGTTTCCAGCGGGGCATTTTGCATACTTAAAAGTACGGAAAAACAGCCTTTAAAGCTAGCAAAAGCACTTATTGCTGTAAAATAAAACGCTTTCTACGACTGCTTTTCAGTACCTGGATTCCTTCGATCATCAGCACCAGTTCGCTCCAAGAAATACTTCCGGTTGCCTGTTTTTTAGGGGAGGGAAAGGTGCCACTTTCCAGTCTTTTATAATAAAGTACAAAGCCTCCCGGCTCCCAATGCAGCATTTTAAGATGGGTCCGTCTTCGGTTAAGAAAGATAAAAACTTCGCCACTGGTGGCCACTCTACCTAACTCGGAATCCACCAGGCCACAGAGTCCATCAAAACCTTTACGCATATCGCAATCGCCTCGGTACAGATAATATTGGTGGGATGAACCCAGACTAAACATTAGTAAAGCCGGATCAACTCAGAGAGCACCGTCAGATCACCGCCCTGATAATTTACCTGCACGCCATTTGGATAAATGACTTCATAAGCATTGTCCATGGCCGAACGCTGGGCGGATATACGAACAAAACCCGTCGCTTTTTCAACCAACTTTTCCTTTCCGACCCAATAGCCAAATTTAGCTACTGTCATGCCGTGCAACTTGCAGAATTCACTTTGGCTCAGGCCACTTTTACGCCATTGTCTCACTAATTTGAACATTTCTTCTGACTGATCCATAATGCGTTATGTTTTTGCCAAAAGTAATCAGGCGGCCGCTGCTAAAAAATATGCACTTGATAGGCCGGATAC
>NZ_BMIA01000017.1 GCF_014641595.1 Dyadobacter endophyticus
CTTCTCTTGCGGCTAGGGTTTTAGCGCAGCTTCTTCTAGATTTAAGGAAGATGGGTAAGGAAAAGGTTCACATCAGTATTGTGGTCATTGGCCATGTCGACTCTGGGAAATCCACTACCACTGGTCACCTGATTTACAAGCTTGGAGGCATTGACAAGCGTGTTATTGAGAGGTTTGAGAAGGAAGCTGCTGAGATGAACAAGAGGTCTTTCAAGTATGCCTGGGTGCTGGACAAACTTAAGGCTGAGCGTGAAAGAGGAATCACCATTGATATTGCTTTGTGGAAGTTTGAAACAACAAAGTATTATTGCACAGTTATTGATGCGCCTGGACATAGGGATTTCATTAAGAATATGATTACTGGGACATCCCAAGCTGACTGTGCTGTTCTTATCATTGATTCGACCACTGGTGGTTTTGAAGCTGGTATTTCCAAGGATGGACAGACTCGTGAACATGCTCTGCTTTCATTCACCCTTGGTGTGAAACAGATGATTTGCTGCTGTAACAAAATGGATGCTACTACACCCAAGTATTCCAAGGCCAGGTATGATGAAATTGTGAAGGAAGTCTCTTCCTACTTGAAGAAAGTAGGATACAACCCTGACAAGATTCCTTTTGTTCCTATCTCTGGTTTTGAGGGAGACAACATGATTGAGAGGTCCACAAACCTTGACTGGTACAAGGGTCCAACTCTGCTTGATGCACTTGACCAGATTAGTGAGCCCAAGAGGCCCTCTGACAAGCCCCTCAGGCTTCCCCTTCAGGATGTNCCAAGAGGCCCTCTGACAAGCCCCTCAGGCTTCCCCTTCAGGATGTGTACAAGATTGGAGGTATTGGAACTGTGCCAGTGGGACGTGTTGAGACCGGTGTCTTGAAGCCTGGAATGGTGGTGACTTTTGCACCAACTGGACTGACAACTGAAGTCAAGTCTGTGGAGATGCACCATGAATCTCTTACAGAGGCACATCCTGGTGACAATGTGGGATTCAATGTTAAGAATGTTGCTGTTAAGGATTTGAAGCGTGGTTATGTTGCCTCAAACTCAAAGGATGACCCTGCAAAGGAGGCTGCTAACTTCACAGCCCAAGTCATC
>NZ_BMIA01000018.1 GCF_014641595.1 Dyadobacter endophyticus
AAATCCTTTTGCGAACGGGACCACAAACAAGCTGACCATATGCTGGTGGGGCACTTACATTCCACTGCACGGATTAGATAAGGTGTTGGAAACTGCGCATTTGCTTTCGAAAACGACGACGGATTTCGAGTTTATCCTTTTCGGGAACGACGATGAAAAGGCCATTCCATTCAGGAATAAAGTAAGGGAACTGGGCATAGAGAATTTTGTAAAAATCGATAATTCCAAGTCATTCCACAACGGACAGCTGGAACCTTTCCTCGTTTCGCATTGCGACGTTGCCCTGGGTAGTTTCGGCGATAGCGAAAAAGCCAAAACCGTGTTCCTCAATAAAGTAGCGGACGCATTCGCGCTCGGAATCCCTGTTCTGAGCATGAAAACCAAAGCGATGGACACGCTGCTTTTAACCGACGACATTATTATATGCGAAAACCGGCCACAGTGCATGGCCGATGCCATTATAGCGCTCAAAATGGACCGCGACAAATTAAAAAAGGTGGGAGAAAATGGCTACCGGCGCTATCTCGACACATTTTCCTACGACGCATTCAAAATGCGTGTTCAAGAGACAGTCCGTAACCAACATAACAGAAAGTAACCAATGGGCTTGAAAAAAGATCTTTTTTCGGGGGTAGCGGTTACCGCAATTGCCAAATATTCGGGGATTGTCATCGGTTTGGTCATTAATGCCATGCTTGCACGCCTCCTCAGCCCGAGAGAATATGGGATAGTAGGCGTGGTAGTAGTTTTCATTACATTTTTTAACATCCTGAGTGATATCGGTTTAGGCTCCGCCATCGTGCAAAGCCAGACGCTTTCTCAAAAAGACCATTCCGATCTTTTCAAACTGAGTGCGATCATGAGCAGCATTCTCGCCATTGCATTTGCGCTGTTCTCCTACGCCGTAGCCTACTTTTACAAAAATGACGTGTACATCCCGATCGGGCAGTTGCTGGCCATTCATGTCTTTTTCAGTTCCCTCAGCGTAGTCCCGAAGAATATACT
>NZ_BMIA01000019.1 GCF_014641595.1 Dyadobacter endophyticus
GTAGGCATCCTCATTGTCCAGGGACAAAGTTAGTGGCATAAGCCCAAGCATTGTTGGCAACAGGATCAGCAACGTGGTCGTAAAGGTTCTGAATAGGGCCCTTGCCGGTGACAATGGCCTGAACAAAGAAACCAAACATGGAGAACATAGCCAAGCGACCGTTCTTGAGTTCCTTCACCTTCAACTCAGCGAATGCATCAGGGTCATCAGCCAGACCAAGAGGGTCAAATGCACCACCAGGGTAGATAGGGTCAAGTCCTTCACCAAGTGGTCCTCCACCAACTCTGTAACCTTCAACAAACCCCATGAGCACAACCTGAACAGCCCAGATAGCAAGGATGCTCTGAGCATGGATCAGGNGGTCAAAAGCACCACCAGGGTAGATTGGGTCAAGTCCTTCACCAAGTGGTCCTCCACCAACTCTGTAACCTTCAACAAACCCCATGAGCACAACCTGAACAGCCCAGATAGCAAGGATGCTCTGAGCATGGATCAGGTTTGGGTTGCCCAAGTAGTCAAGGCCTCCCTCTGAGAAGATCTGTGCACCGGCCTTGAACCACACGGCCTCGCCGAATTTGACACCATTCTTCTCAAGGATCTCTGGGAAGGTGCAGCCAAGGGCACCAAGCATTGCCCATCTGCTGTGAATCACCTCCAGCTCCCGGTTCCTGGCGAAGGTTTCCGGGTCAGCTGATAATCCAGCAGTGTCCCATCCGTAGTCACCAGGGAATTCTCCGGTCAGGTATGATGGAATCTGCTCCGAGAATGGACCCAAGTACTTGGGACGGTCAGGGCCATACCAAATGCTCTGAGGAGCACTCTTGACGGTGCGGCGCATGTTAGTGCGACCTTTGCCGGCGCCACCGGTCTTGCGGACGA
>NZ_BMIA01000021.1 GCF_014641595.1 Dyadobacter endophyticus
CCCAAAGCTAAGGTCCGCCGCCACAACCACCATCGTCTGCAGCACCACCAACAACAACAACAACAACAACGTGTCCTCCGACCTGAAGGCGTTCTCCGCCGCGCTGGCCCTCTCCTCCATCCTCCTCTCCGCCCCTCTCCCCGCCGGCGCCGACATCTCGGGGCTCACCCCATGCAAGGAGTCGAAGCAGTTCGCGAAGCGTGAGAAGCAGTCGATAAAGAAGCTGGAGTCGTCGCTGAAGCTCTACGAGGCGGGCAGCGCCCCCGCACTGGCCATTAAGGCGAGCGTGGAGAAGACGAAGAGGAGGTTCGACAACTACGCGAAGCAGGGGTTGCTGTGCGGCGGCGATGGGTTGCCGCACCTGATCGTGAGCGGAGACCAGAGGCACTGGGGTGAGTTCATCACACCCGGAATACTATTCCTGTACATCTCGGGATGGATCGGCTGGGTGGGTCGGAGCTACCTGATTGCGATCAGGGACGAGNCGATGGGTTGCCGCACCTGATCGTGAGCGGAGACCAGAGGCACTGGGGTGAGTTCATCACACCCGGAATACTATTCCTGTACATCTCGGGATGGATCGGCTGGGTGGGTCGGAGCTACCTGATTGCGATCAGGGACGAGAAGAAACCCACCATGAAGGAGATCATCATCGATGTTCCTCTGGCTTCTCGCTTGCTCTTCAGGGGTTTCAGCTGGCCCGTTGCTGCCTACAGAGAACTCATCAACGGCGACCTCATTGCCAAGGATGTCTAGATAAGAGAGGGTGGATGGCTACATTGGAGGAAAGCCTGGAGAATTTGTATGTGGATGGGATCTT
>NZ_BMIA01000022.1 GCF_014641595.1 Dyadobacter endophyticus
AAGGATCTTGTGGATCCTTGAGAATTAATTTTTCCCATGTGTGGTAGCCAGCCTTCTTTAAGTTTGCTTCTGTTACGGCCTCTTTGTCCAGTGTTCTTCCTGACAAGAATATAATCTTGAAGCCAAGAGACACCAGCTTGTTGTAATTCTTAAGAGTCTCGGGCAGTGCCGGTGCATTGCCCTTGTTAACCCATTCATCATACAAGGTCGAGTTAAATTTCTCCACCCCATATCCATGTTTTTGGTAGTATGGAATATTAGAGAGTACGGTGCCATCTATACTGAACACAAATGTGTCCTTGGGATGGACTTCGAGGTCTCTGGCATAAAAGTAAGCTTGTTGGTTAACTGTTTTGGAGTCTGATCTATATTGTTCGCCATGGATGTATTCCTTTGTTGCTTCAACGCACTCTTCAGGAATGGTCTCAAAGCCAAAGATGTTGTGTGCTTCCACAGCAAGCCTCCAACTTGCGCATCTCACCTCCGGAGTACGGGCACCATAGCCAGTGTTCATTCGGAGAGGGAACATATCGTACGCATGGCATTGCCATGCTACCAAAATTGTAGCAACGAAGAAAACAAGGACCTTCATTTTCATCACACTGTTTCTAGTTATCTCGATCAAC
>NZ_BMIA01000023.1 GCF_014641595.1 Dyadobacter endophyticus
AATCAAAGTAGCTTGGAATTATTATATCAAATACGTGATTAATTGTTGCGAGCAACAATCAACTAAGATACATTTAATCACACCGAAACAACAAAGACTAGAGAGTATCTGAAACAGAAACTAATACAATAACAGGCTCACATGAGTGGAACCCGAGTCACACTCGCTTTCTTTTATTTTAATGATAACGATAACAAGTGTTACAGCATACGTTGCCTCATTATCCCGCGGAAGAAATTGGCAAAGCTACCCGCTCCTTTAGAACTTGATGGAGTCGCAGTTGGTGGATCGGCTGATCTTGTAAGGGACGCTGACATTGCAGCGGGCGGGGAGTGCCTGAGCGTATTCGTCGTTGATGCCATAGTTATTAGCAGCTTGCTGAAGACATTTGCACACGGTTTGTTTGTCAAAGGTGGTGCTGGCAGAACCCAGAATGTTCCTCACTCCGCTACAGCACGATTCTGGAACATCTCCACCCTGCATCAGGTAAGATAGGCACGGTGCTAGGTTCACAGAAACATCATTGCATGACACGGCTTGCACCATCATTGGTGCACTCATCACAGCCATGCACATCAAAACCAC
>NZ_BMIA01000024.1 GCF_014641595.1 Dyadobacter endophyticus
AAGAGAAGCATTAGCAAAAGCAAGAAGAACTAGTCTAAGCAGAAATGGCCTCTTCAGTGATGGCATCTGTGGCCCTCAAACCTGCCCCTTTCACTGTTGAGAAGTCCTCAGTTAGAGGCCTTCCCTCCCTCTCAAGGAACTCCTCTTCATTCAGAGTTGTGGCCAGTGGTGGCAAGAAGATCAAGACTGACAAGCCTTATGGAATTAATGGTGGCATGGCTTTGAGGGAAGGAGTTGATGCATCTGGCAGGAAAGGAAAGGGAAAGGGCGTTTACCAGTTTGTAGACAAATACGGTGCTAATGTCGATGGTTACAGTCCTATCTACGACACCAAGGACTGGTCNGAAAGGGTGTTTACCAGTTTGTAGACAAATACGGTGCTAATGTCGATGGTTACAGTCCTATCTACGACACCAAGGACTGGTCTCCAACCGGTGATGTCTACGCTGGCGGTACGACTGGCTTGGCTATCTGGGCTGTGACTCTACTTGGTCTTCTTGCTGGTGGTGCACTTCTTGTCTACAACACAAGTGCTTTGGCGCAATAAACTTTGCAAATCGATGTTTT
>NZ_BMIA01000025.1 GCF_014641595.1 Dyadobacter endophyticus
AAAAGACTCTAAGAGTGAGTCACCATCCAGCAGCACCTACATCCCAAGAGATGAGAACTTTGGTCACTTGAAGTCATCAGATTTCCTTACATATGGAATAAAATCCATAGCTCAAACCGTTTTACCTACATTTCAATCTGCATTTGGTTTAAATGCCGAGTTTGATAGGTTTGACGACGTGCGTGGACTCTTTGAAGGTGGAATTCATCTCCCTACAGATGCACTCAGTAAAATTAGCCCCCTACCAGTGCTCAAGGAAATCTTCCGCACTGATGGTGAACAAGTCCTCAAGTTTCCACCACCTCATGTCATCAAAGTTAGTAAGTCTGCATGGATGACTGATGAAGAATTTGGAAGAGAGATGCTTGCTGGTGTTAATCCATGCCTAATTGAGTGCCTTCAAGTGTTCCCTCCAAAGAGCAAGCTAGATCCCACAGTGTATGGTGATCAAACTAGTACAATAACCAAAGAACACTTAGAGATCAACCTTGGTGGACTCTCTGTGGAACAGGCACTGAGTGGTAACAGATTGTTCATATT
>NZ_BMIA01000026.1 GCF_014641595.1 Dyadobacter endophyticus
CATGAGCTTAACACACCCATCACAAGTCCAAAACACTTGAACTTGCTGAAAGGCAAGACATGACCACTTTATTCTAAGGATGTTTGTTTAACACAAAACACCAGAGTGCACGAAAACCATCACAGACATAATACATAAGTTTTTAGCTACACATTAATAGTTTATCATTATTCCTAATTAAGGGCTATCTCTGCTTGAAGCTTGCTCTCCCAACACCTCACTTGCAAGTGCAGGGGTTGCAGGAGCAGTTTGGTCCACATTTGCAGCCATCGTTCTCAGCGGGCACACCCATTTCAGCACCCTCGAATTGAGCCTTAACAGGTGCCACTCCCATGACCAAGGTCTCGGTGGTGGTTGACTCAGTGTAGCTCAAGTCTGGGTACATCTTGCAGCCTCCGCAGCCGTTGCCGCACTTGCAGGAGCTTCCGCAACCACAGTTACCACCGCAGCAAGACATTTTCAGGTGAGAGAAAAAACAAACACAAACACAGAACAACAAAAGAAGAAGAACGAGTTACAACAACAAAC
>NZ_BMIA01000027.1 GCF_014641595.1 Dyadobacter endophyticus
AATCCGATGATACGGATGAAGCCGTTGGGGTATGCAGTCTTAGCCTCTTGAAGCTCCTTCAACACCTGAGAAGCATCAGTGCAACCAAACATAGGCAGCTTCCACATGGTCCAGTAGCGTCCATCGTAGTATCCTGGTGACCTGTTGTGCTCACGGTACACGAAACCGTGCTCCAACTCGAATTCCAAGCAAGGAATCCATCCCTTCCTAAGAAGGTATTCTACTTCCTTTGCCAATTGTGCATCATCAAGGTCTGGCAGGTAGGAAAGAGTCTCAAACTTCTTCTTGCCAACTGGTGGCCACACCTGCATGCATTGCACTCTTCCACCGTTGCTAGCAATGGAGGTAATGTCATTGTTGGTCTTCCTGGTGGGGAAGCCAGCCATGGACTTGAGGCCAGTGAATGGAGCAACCATGCCGGCACCGGCACGGTTGACAGTGGTAACAGCTGGGGAAGAGATCATTGAGGAAGCCATTTGCTTCTCCTTCTTAGTTCTCAACTACTTGTTCTTC